>CAVUDX010000008.1:57500-770157 GCA_963740385.1 uncultured Acidobacteriota bacterium | reverse complement strand
GCTCCGGAGGAGGGATTTGAACCCCCGACCTAGTGATTAACAGTCCTTTTTTAGAACTTGGGTCATTTTGTGTATCGAATGGGTCACTTTGTGTAATAGACCGTATTTACTGAATCTATGCTGATCTAATTTTGGGTCACTTTGTAATTTCATGGGGCCTTTTTGTGCCCAGTCTGTGGTAACAGTGCGGTAACGGATTAAGCTGAAACCACAGCGGGGTACAAGATGGGTGAGGTAAAGGGCCGGGTCATCAATAAGGCATTCATCGAGGCGATGACCCCAAAGGCGAAGGTCTATCGGGTGCCCGACGCCCAGACCCGCGGCTTGTATATCCAGATGACCCCAGCGGGGGTGCTGTCGTGGGTGATCAGGTTCCGAGTCCATGGCCGCGAAAAGACCCACTCGTTGGGTCGATGGCCGGAACTGACGGTGAGTAAGGCGAGGTCTAACGCCCTGACCCTGATGGCTGATATCTCGATCGGAAAGGACCCGCAGGCCAAGCGGAAGGCCGAGCGGGCGGCCAAGACGGTTAAGGAACTGGCCGATCAATTCAGGAAGGAGCACCTGCCCACGGTCAAGCCCAGCACAAAATACCAATACGAGCACCTCCTGGATAACCGCATCCTCCCCGCCCTTGGCTCCATGCGCGTGAAAGATGTCGAGCCATCCGATGTAGCAGCCTTGCTGTCTCAGATTCGCCTGGACACACCCAAGGGCATCTTGGCGAACCGAACCCGGGCCGTCTTGTCTAAGCTGTTCACCCTCGCGGCGGTCTGGGGCTTTCGCTCTGCTGGGTCTAACCCAGCCCAGGGCCAGGCCCGCGCACCCGAGAAGAAAAAGGAACGGCATCTGTCAGACCGCGAGTTGATCGCCTTGGGCGCGGCCCTGCGGCACCTGGAGCCCACACCCGACGGCCAGGAACGGCCCAAGGACGCCCTGGACCATGAAGACACCCACGCTCTGGCGGCCCTTCGTCTTTACCTGATGACGGGCATGCGGAAGTCCGAACTCATCGGAGACAGGAAGAGGGACAAGGTGACCCGCACCATCATCGAGGAAATCCCCGCCCTGCCCTGGACCGCAGTGGATCTGGACGCAGCCCGAATCCGCCTTGAACACCATAAGACAGCCAAAAAGGCGGGGACTCGGATGGTGCCGCTATGTGCTGCGGCCTGCCAACTGCTCGAGAATTTGCCGAAAGTTCTGGGTAACCCCTATGTGATTCCGGGAGCCAGGATCGGTGAATCGCTGGTCGGCCTCCAGAAAATCTGGGAACGGGTGCGAGAGGCGGTTCCAAAGGTCCAGAAGAAGGAAAAGGTGCCCAAGAAGGACTGGGTGAACCTTTCTGATGTGACCATCCATGACTTGAGGCGATCCTTCGCCAGCCTTTCCGCACGGTTGGGTTACCCGGACTCTTTTACTGGTGCGCTTCTGGGCCACAGTGCTGGTTCCGTGACCCAGGGTTACGCCCGACTGGGATTCGATCCCTTGAGGGACGCGGTGGAAGCCATCGGCACCCGCATGGCCGCCCTCCTGGCAGGATCCGTTGATCTAGAGGCTGAAGCGCAGGCGGCCAAGGAAGAAGCCGAGGCACGCAGGACGAAACGAGGCGGCGTAGTCTCCACAGGCTCAACCGCCACTGCTTAGGTCAGTCCCCTCATTCGCCATCCCGCTACAATTCCTACTCGGACAGCACATGAAAAGACTCATCGCGCGCGGGGAATTGAGATGGCCCAACCTTCCCTCCTGGGAGGGGAACTGCCCCCCTGATGGCGGAGAAGCCTGGCACCTCGATGGATCCGGTCTATCGTGGGTCTTCCCTTCTGGAATGGTGGCCTTAGCGGTCAAAGCCCTTCAGACCGGCGTCAGTCCTACCGCGTTGAGAATCAACCCCAAAGTCGAATCTTATGCCATGAGGATGGGGCTCCATAAAATCCTGGGGCACCCCGAGCCTGATGTTCGCCACCACGGCTCCGCTGGTGAACGGTTCACTGAGTTGACCACCGTGACTCAAGCGATGGCTCCCCCGGAGTCATCTGCACTCTGTCAGCAAATCGCCTCTGTCATGTCCCAAGGGAACGAAGGACTTCGGCGTCTCTTCGAATACATCCTGGGAGAGTTGGTAGCAAATGTTCGCCAGCATGCTGGTAGACCTGGAATCGTCATGGCCCAAGCTTACCCAACGAGCCACGAAGTGGAATTTGCCATTGGGGATTGGGGTATCGGGATAAGGCAGGGGCTATCTCAGAATCCGAATTTTGCCCTGGCCAGCGAAGATGAAGCCTTGGAACTCGCTATCCGCCCCAACACTTCAGGGAAAGACTGGGCGGGAGCACCGGGATATGGGACCCGGGAAAACTCAGGGAATGGGCTGTTCACCCTCTCATTCCTGGCTCGCGAGGCGGGCGGCAAATTTTTACTAGCTAGCGGTGGCTGGGCTCTCTATATCTGGGGGGAGCGAACCCGGGTTCAGCCGCTACAATGTTCATTCCCAGGAACTCTGGTCTCCCTCCGGTTCCCCTATGGTGGAATGGATTTAACACGACTGCTGGGAGAGGCATCTAAGAAACGGGGCTTGGCAAATCGCCAAGATGACCTCATCTTCGAGTAACTTCACATGACCCACATCACCATTAACCCCCAGACCGCACCTTCGGCCCCTATCGCCGAGGGGAGTGATTTCTTTTCGGATGCCCGCCATGCACTAGAGCTGCGCCGGGAAGTAGAAGCTCGAATTCTTGATGGTGAGACCAGGATTGAATTGGACTTCACTGCGGTCCGAAATACTACTCAGTCATGGATGAATGCTTTTCTCGGAAATCTGGTGCTGGTCTACGGTGAGACCCTTGCCCAGACCGTTGTCTTCAAGGGATGCAACGACACTCTCAAGGCGCTGATTCGCTTTGTATACGGCGATGCCATGGAACGACGGAAGACCCATCAGGTCTCAGAGCACTGATTTTCCCTTTCCTCCTGGAGTTCGACTTGGCCCTTCTGCCTAACTGGTAGAAGGGCCAAATGCTTTAGATGGTCATGCCTGCCCTTGGATGGTTTGTAGAAAACCTTGGCTTGGGGATGACGTGGAAATTGGCTGCAGGTCCAATCTCCTCGCAGAGTTTGCAACGGATATTCGGCTTCGGCATCCTGGGATCCCTTCACACTACTTGCCGATTACCCCTGGGCACACCACGATGTTTTGCTATCCAGAGGAGTCATTTGGGCCTGAACTCCCCGTCCTGGAAATTCGGAGAACGGTCCCGGCCCATGGCATTCCACAGGTAGTGGCTCATTTGTTCGGCTGCCGCGCCGGGTTCGACATCTGGGCCATCGAGAAGAATCTCGGGGAGGCGAAGTTCTGATTCCTGGATCGGCCTGGGCTTCGATGAACTACCGGGGTGCGGCCAACCCCAACCCGCAGTCCCAAGCCAGGACCCCAGCATGGCGACCGGGCCTTGGGCCTCAAGCTGTCGAATGATGCAGAGGGCGTGGTTTGTTGCCGCAAATAGCCATTGGTCGAAGAGCTGACTCGAGATGCTTGGGTCACCCAGTTCCTTCCGGCTGACCCATTTGTGCTCCACCCCGCCGTTCCGAAAGATCTGACAAGAGGCTCTTTCCCCGGCAACGCCGGAGAACTCCTGAAAGAAATAGCCATCTAGGTTGTGGCCTCCGTCCAGGCCCCCCCTCCAAACCCACCTCACTGACTCGTCTGATCCATCAGGCGGTGGGAAGGGGTGCCGCGATCCTTTTGGGGCCCCCCCGATGGCGAACCTTCGACGGCCCAGCAGTCCCTCAGCCGGGAGCAGGTGCATGACGAAAATGGCGCAGTCATCCCCCAGTCCCTGGGTTCGGGTCTGCCAGTGCTTGATTCGGCGGGAATGGAAGGCTTCCACAGCCTGGAGGAAGTCCCGATCCTGGCTGAACGCCTGCCTCAGTTGATCCACATCCATGGGGGCCTTCCCGTGCTGGGTTCGATGATAGAAGCGGTGCTCCTGGCGTACCTCATGGGGCCCGATCCAGCTGCGCGGGACCTCGACCACAAGGGCTTCACCCCCGCCACCGAGTGAGACTGGTTTGAAGCGCAGGGTGGGTCGCGGGCGAATGTGCTCCTGGGCCCACGAGTTCAAACGACCGATCGTCTTTCCTGAATCGAACCCCTCCAGGGCCACCAGTCGGGTCGGTAGCTCATTCTCCTCGTCCATGCCGTAGACGAGGTAGCCACCTTTGGTGTTCGCAAAGGAGCTGACGTCCCGGGCGAACTCCTGGCAGTCCGACTCAAGTTTTACTTTGTAGTCGATTTCCACATCCTCTCGAACCTCATCTTCCACGAGGCGCAGCAGGTCGGCTTCAGTCAAATCGGTGAGAGGTTTGGATGGGAGTGGTGGAAGCACCTTGACCCTCCTGGTGATGGGCCATTCTCCTCCTAGATCCGCCCGCCTCCACCCTTACCGGGCGGGATGTCAAACAAGGAAATCGATCCTATTCCTGTGTTGAGGGGGGTGGTCTTACTTCTGCAAGGCCGCGAGGACAGCCCGGTCACGGGCAAGCCGCCGATTCACGATCTCAGCCTTTGCCGGATCCGGGGAGAAGCCCGTTGTGGCACGGCGAAGGCTATCCTCTTCGTCCTTCACCAACTGTTCATAGGAAGCGCGAATGAAGCCCTTTAGGTCAGCCCCAGTGAGCATGGCCTGCTCGGCCGGGATGTAAAACATCAGCCTGGCGTCACTCGGCTGCACCCCATACTCCTGGCAGACCCTGGTGTAGGTCTGCAGCAGTTCCCGCCTCGACCCGCTTTCATGGATCCAACGGACGACCTGGGCTCCGTTCGGGTTCTCTCGCTGGTAGCGGTCCCAGGCCTCCGAGGAGAACCCGTCGGGGACGGTTCCGCAGGCCAGGAAAAGGGCTGGTGTAAAAAGGAAAAGGGCGTTCGGGTTTCGCATCATGTCTCCTGTTTCAGGGGGGCTCTAATTGCCCTCGATTACCCGGAATGGGCAATTGGTGTGGTGGGTGGGAGCAAGGCACTGGGGCCTTCCTCGCGGAACCAGAGAGCATGGGGCGACTCCTTGGCACAGGGAAGCGATATGAGCGCCCAGGAGGCCGAATTCAGCGCCTCCGGCTACTCACCTGTGGCGATGGGGGCATCGGGCACCCAGGCCCTGCGGAGGGGCAACAGCGACCGATAGCGGTGGTCAATTTGGTCGTAGTGTTCGCAGATCAGGTCCACAAGCTCCGGGCCGTCGATCAGACGGATGCCCCTCGGGCCCCGGGCCACCTTCCGGGCGTCCAGGTTGAAGGTGCCCAGGGTGACGAACAGGCCTCGTTCAGCCTCGTGCAGAAGCCCCGCAAGGTCCCGCACGTCCTTCTCTCCGACCTGGGCCTCGGATGACTTCACCTGGACCTTCATCACCGGCCCCTGCATGCCGAGGGGATCGCTGTGGACCAGGATGTCGATGCCGCCGTCGCGCCCCGGGGGCGAGATCTGGGTGCGGTAGCCCATGAGGTTCAGCAGGTGCCCGACAAAGTGAGCAAAGGGGTGGCCCTTTAGGTGAAGCCCCAGCCGTCCGATCACGAAGTCCTGGGTGCTCTCAGAGAAGTCCGGCCCGCTGCTGGGGGGCTCCGGTTCGGGGTCGGCACCTGCTGGCCTTGGGGCCTCCGGGGCCTGGTCGGCCAGCTTAGTCAGGAACTCTGCCGTGTTGGTTTTGATCTTGAACAGGGTGATGGCGGCCCCGATCTCGTTCAGGGCAGGCTGGCTGAAGCTGCCTCGGGGGAGGCTCTTCACCAGCCTCGCCGGGCGACGGTGCGGGAAGTCGGCTCCCTCGGAGGCGTCGTATTGGTAGGGGCCCTTCACCTCGAAGAGGTGGATGCAGCGGTCCTCTCGGCTGGGGTAGGCCACCAGGTCGCCCACGGCCATCTCGTGGACGAACCGGAACAGCACACCGGCCTCCACGGGCACGGCCCCAGCCACGGTCTCTGGGTAGGCCTCGACCAGTGCGGTTCGGAAGGCCGCGCGGTCAGCCCCAAGTTGGCTCAAATCCCCCAGGGCCGTCCAAGCCAAAGCAAGCAGGTTCTTCTCTCTGAACAGGGGATCGGCCGAACCATCTCGGCCTCCATGGATGCCCCACAAGGTCGTCGTCACGGCATGCCTCCCAATTGCGAAACTCTCGTTTTGGGTATTTTGAGCACCCCAGACCCCTCTCCACAACCAATGAATGGCCGTCTGATCGGTTGGTGATTCCCGTTACAGTTGGGGCATGGTGCAACGCCACCGCTCTCGCTCCGTCTTCTGGGGCGGGAGGGGTGGGCACCGCGAATTACTCATGGTGGGTATCAATCCATCCTCCTCGTCAAGCGGGGGGATGCCATGAAGCGCCCTCTGCGTGGCGGTTACGGCAAGGCTCCTTCCCACCCGGACACACTTGGGAAACGGATCAGGCGCATCCGGCTTGCGTGGAAGTGGAGCCAGGCTCAACTGGCCGAGGCCATCCACACGAACCAGAAGACCCTCTCCCGGTGGGAACTGGACAAACAGGAACCAGGGGACCCCGCTCTCGGCGCGCTCTCAGGGCTCTTCGGCCTGACCATCCAGGCCCTGCGTTCCGGCAAGGGCTTCAAGGTTCCGGCTCCCCCACGGCAGCTGGGCCACCTTCTCGTGGCTGAGGCCTACGCCGTGGACCTGGTCCGGCTCCCCAAAGTAGGCGATGGTGGCCTCCTGCTCGTCCACCGCGAGGATGAGAGCACCCAGCCTATTACGGCCAGGAAGGCCAGCGAGGCTATCCGGAAGGCCCGTGAAGAGGGCCGCCCGGTTTGGGTGGTGGTGGGGTAACCCCCCGCCCCTGATGGTCGCCAATATGGTTCACCCACATCTGCTAGGTGGGAAGGAGGAAGGCTAAAGCCCTGCCTGGAATGTTCTTAAATTCCCTCAGGCCGAGGCCCATAAAGCTGGGTCAGCCCCTCCGGGGTGAAGCCATTCTCCAGCCCGTGCTTCCACATCTCCCGATTGAACCCATCGGGATTCGCAGGCTCGCTGTCGCCGAAGAAGTCCGCATCCTGGGGCTTTCCCTTCCCGTCGTAGTAGAAGCCCCCGCCTCCCCCTCGCATGAACTCTTCGTGATGAGACAAGGTGACCTTCATTACCGTGACAATCAGGGATTCGATCCTTTGGTCCAGGTCGTCCGGCCCCTCATCGGGCTTCCCGCAAAGCACCCGCTCCCGGATGCGCTGGACAGCCCAGGTCACATTCTCGTTTTTCATGAGGGCGTTGAAGGGGTCGGTCATGGCTCATTCCTAATTACTCGGTTCGCCGAACCGCGTGACCTCACCATCGGCCAGAAGGCCACGAAAGTCCACCTAAGCGCTGGCAGGGATGAAAACATCCTTTGAGAGGGGGATGCCTTGAAGACTGCCTGATTCGGGATCAGGTCTCACCCGCCTCGGTGGGCAGTTGAGCGAGGTGGACTCCTTCCCGAACTGAGGGCGGAATTCAGTGTGAGTCTCGCCCTCCTGACACGAGGAGAGATTGATAGCAATAGGACCAAATCCCGGCATCCTGTTCAACTAGCGTCCCTACCCAAGCGGTCGGGCGACATCACCAGGAACGCGGGGTCACGATGAACAAGCACTCAGCTGAGGATGGTGCGGATCCAGAAAGGGACCCCGCTTCCAAGAATCAAATCAAGGCGGTGGTTTTCTCCGCGGAGAACCCGGACATGAGTAAGGGAATCCCCGTTGAGTTCACTTGGCAACCCAACCTTCAGCCCAGCCCGCAGCCAGGGACTCCAATTTTCTCCCCTGAAGAAGAGGCATTTGAGCAGAAGGCCAACCGACAGGAATTCAAAATATACCGGGAGGACCACAAGGGGTTCGACGGTCAACGCATTGAGATGTTCAAGCTCTACAACGGTATGGTCCTTGCGATTAGCAGCGCAATCTTCCTCGGAACGCTTTCGGTCGCTAAGGAGCTCACGGAAATTCGCGGTGATGGGATGGTGCGGTGGGCCTGGATCTTCACCGTTCTGGCGGTTCTTATGGCCTTCCTGGAACTACTCCTGAGCCAATTCGCCTATGAGCGGTCTCAAGAAAACCTTCTGATCCAGTACCAATCTCATGATTACGGAACAGGATTATCCAATAAGTATGCGGACGCCTGCCGATACCTCCTGGTTGCTATGTGCATTACACTTTCACTGGGCGTGGTGTCCTCCACCATGTTTCTGTTCATGAACCGCCACACCCCCCGGAGGGGAGATGAGCTCTCAAAACCCCCGAAGCACCCAGAAATCGTTCCCATCCACGCCTTCCGCTCGGCCGGATACCAAACCCACCCTTGGTCGGGATTCAGTTCCCTCACAGCCTTCCGCTCGGCCCGTTGCGATTCAGGCGAGCCAGACTTCAACCAGTTCACAGGCCGCGCCTAAAGTCACGCCGGTCAATGCGGCATTCCTGGCCGCGCTCAAAGGGACCAAGTAACAACCACCTGGGGCTTCACTTCCAGAGGCCGGGGCACCCTCGGATCAGTCGGGCCTGTCCCTGCCCGCCAGAAACCGTCACATTTCGAAGTAACCGAGGGCGAGTGACAGAAAAACGGGGGCCCATTAAGGCCCCCGCCTGCAGATTCGATCTGCTGTCACCCCTTCGGTGGATAGGGGTCGTTTCCAGGTGGAATGGTGTCCTTCTGACGGAACTTGCCGTCGGTTCCCTGGATGGTTAGCTCCCCACCACCGTGGTTCCTCAAATGTTCGCGGGCGGCATCCTCTGCTTCGCGCTGAGTGTTGTGGATCTTGGCTGGCCGGGAGGCAGAATTGTCTTTGTCGGCCCACCCATCCGGGTGTTTGTATACAGTCCTGTTGGACATGGTGCTTCCTTGAAAGGATGTGAAATCGAAGAAGGGTGCTGATCAACTTTGACTTCACGCGATCTGTGCCGTAAGTTTTGTAATGGCCATGGCGGGGCTTGGACCCGCGACCTCTCCCTTAGCAGGGGAGTGTTCTCTCTGAACTACATGGCCATCACCAAGCGTGGGAAACCTCGCATGTGCCCCGGGCGGTTTGGCGCTCCCCGGGGCACTCACTTGCCGTTAGGCTGGCCTGCTGGACGATCTCCCTTGATCCAGCAGGACTCGGTATCTTCTTTTCATAACCACCTCCGCAAGTTATTCAAAAATGCTTGGCTCCAGATTCGTCCACTTACCCTCTACCTTGGCAAATCGCTGAGGCATTGCAGTCAAGGTGTTGTACAAGACTCGACGATCTCCAGGTCGCAGTTCATGTTTCCAACCATTGGCAACAAGCTCCTTGTGCAATTCCTGCAAAGAAAGAGACCCCTTCTCGGCCAATATCCTCTTTGCAAGTGGCCACATTTGAACCTTGCTTTGGACGGTCACTGGAGCGTTGGTGACGATAGGAGACCTAGCAAGTAAGGTGGCAAGGCTTTCGGCGTGAGAGTCGTTGCCCACCATCGCCTCAACCCGTGGGGTGGAGCTAAAAGGCACCCGCAGTTCGTGCTGAAGTTCTTCAGGGAAAAGACTGGGATCGGCCTGCAACAGACCGTGAAGGGCGCTCATCAGAGTGCCCCACCGAGGCCGCGCCGCTTCGGCTGCCCTCATCTGGTCATCCAGCTTTCGCCATTCCTCCAACAGCCTCTCGATTCCGGGGTCCATGAGGGTCTCCTCTGTTAACAACCATTATATGCCACATCCAGTCAAACGCAAGTACAAGTTATGTACCGGGTATGTATTTAATTTCTATGGATATACTGTTTTATTTCTTAAGTTAGATAGAATGCTTCACCGATCTCACAGGTCTTCCATGCTTCTACATCTCGTTCCTCAACGCTATAGGTGCTGATCACCTAACAGCCTTGCCATGAGATAGGCTGAGCTTATGACCCCCGAATCCTTTGTCGCCAAGTGGTCGAAGTCCGAGTTGAAGGAGCGCTCCGCCTGCCAGGAGCACTTCCTCGACCTCTGCCATCTGGTGGGGCACCCGACCCCTGCCGAAGCCGACCCGACGGGTGAGTCGTTCTGCTTCGAGCGGTTCGCCGAGAAGCTGGATGGCTCGGACGGCTTCGCCGACGTCTGGAAGAAGGGGTTCTTCGCCATCGAATACAAGGGCAAGCGCAAGGACCTCGGCGCCGCCTACGAGCAACTCCTGCGGTACCGCGAGGACCTGGAGAACCCGCCCCTGCTGGCCGTCTGCGACACCGACCGCCTGGTGATCCACACGAACTTCACCAACACGGCCAAGCGCACCTACGAGTTGAGTGTCGCCAACCTGGCCGATCCCGGCTCCCTAGAGTTGCTGAGGGCCCTCTTCAACGCCCCCGACAAGCTGCGGCCCGGTGCCACCATCGCCTTCGTCTCCGAGGAGGCCGCCCGTAAGGTGGCCGCCCTGGCGCAGGCCTTGGAGGCCCGGGGCATCGAACCCATGCAGGCCGCCCGCTTCCTCATGAAGGTGATCTTCGCCCTCTTCGCCGAGGACGCCGATCTGCTGCCCGAGAAGCTGGTGGAGGGCCTGCTCACCCAGGCCCGCCAGAGGCCTGCCCTGGCCCGGCCGCTGCTGGAGAAGCTCTTCACGGCCATGCGGGACGGTGACGAGGGCCTGGCCTTCACCCGCGAGATCGCTTACTTCAACGGTGGGCTCTTCGAGGATCCCTCTGCCCTCGACCTGGAAGCCACCGACCTGGATACCCTGAAGGCTGCCGCCGGGCTGGACTGGTCCAGCGTGGACCCGGCCATCTTCGGCAACCTCTACGAGTACGGCCTGGGGGCCGAGAGCAGGGCCAAACGGGGCGTCCACTATACCAGCCGCGAGGACATCCTCCACCTCATCGAACCCGTGCTTCTACGGCCCTGGCAGCTTCGCTGGGCGGCCCTACGGCATGAGGTGGACACCGCCCTCGCCACTCGGCCCAAGGCCAAGGCCCTGGCCACCCTCCAGCGCCGCGTGGAGGCCTTCCGCGAATCCCTGGGCCAGATTCAGATCCTCGATCCCGCCTGCGGCAGCGGCAATTTCCTGGTGGTGGCCATGCAGAGGCTGCTCGACCTGGAACTGGAGGTGGTCCGCTTCCAGGCCGAGCGCTTCCACACCCAGGCCCTCAGCTTCCATGTGGGCCCCCAGCAGCTTCACGGTATCGAACTGCTGGCCTTCCCCCACGCCCTGGCCAGCGTGGTGGTTTGGATAGGTCATCTCCAGTGGCTGCGGCTGCACGGCTACCGCATCCAGGAGCGCCCCATCCTCAAGAAGCTGCAGCCCATTGTGCAGGGGGACAGCTTGGTTCTCGAGTGGCCCGCCGTGGATGCCATCATCGGCAACCCGCCATTCATCGGTGGCAAGCGGCTCCGCAAAGCCCTTGGCGATGTCACCGTTGATGCCCTGTTCAAGGTTTGGGACGGCCGCGTGCCCCATGAGGCCGATTATGTCTGCTACTGGTTCGAGAAGGCCCGAGAGGCCGTAACAACGGGCCGGGCAAAGCGGGCAGGCCTCCTGGCCACGGATAGCATCCGTCAGGGGAAGAGTCGAGTTGTCCTAGAACGAATCCTGGCAAGTTCGGAGATATTCTTCGCTGTCAGCAGTCAAAAGTGGATTCTCAAAGGCGCCGCTGTCCGGGTCAGCATGGTCGGCTTTGGCAAGCTGGGAGAGGGTGAGCCCCATCGATTAGACGGACGAGAAGTGGCCACCATCAATCCAGATCTCACCAGCACGGCAGACCTCAGCCAGGCGCGGCGGCTGCCTGAAAACACTGGGATGAGCTTCATGGGTGACACCAAGGGTGGACCTTTTGATATCCCCGGTGACCTGGCAAGAAAATGGATGGCGTTACCCCCAAACCCCAACGGGAAGCCGAACAGCGATGTGCTGAAGGCTTGGGCCAATGGAATGGACATTACCCGACGGCCCCAGGACATGTGGATCATCGACTTCGGAATGGGGCCTCTGCGGGCAGGTCAGGCAGCCATTCCGGGGATGATGCATGCTTCCGAACCGGAACTGAGCTTCTATGAGGCCCCTTACCACTACGCCCTGGCACAGGCGAAGCCTGCCTGGGCCTCCTCCAAAACCGGGCATCGGCGAGAGTGGTTCGTCCACGCAGAGCCCCGGCCAGCCATGCGCGCTGCTCTCGCTGGCATGCCCCGAGTGCTCGTGACTCCTTGTTTGGCAAAGCATCGCCTCTTTGCTTGGCTTCCAGGCGGAGTCTTACCGGATCATGCCCTGATCGTATTTACGACCACCCATGACGCCATGTTCGGGCTACTCCACAGCCGTATCCACGAAGTCTGGGCACTAGCCCTTGGGTCGGCGTTGGAAGACCGCCCCCGCTACACGCCCAACACCACCTTCGAGACCTTCCCATTCCCGGCAGGTTTTCGCATTGACCCACCAGAGGCCGTGGCTGAGGCTGCCCGGAAGCTCCACGAGGCCCGGGAGCACTGGCTGAATCCGGAGGGGGCCAGCGAGGCGGAGTTGAAGCAGCGCACCCTCACGGCCCTCTACAACGCCCGGGAGGCGGGTAAGGCCACCTGGCTGAACAACCTGCACCGCGACCTGGACCGGTGCCTATTTAACACCTATCGCTGGACCGACCTCGCCGAGCCGTTCTTCGCCGCCGAGGATGCCCTCCGTGCCGCCAATCCCCAGGGGGATGCCCTCGGCCTGGCCCTCGGCCGCACCGAGCCCGGACAGGCCCTTCTGGGGCGCCTACTGGCCCTGAATCTGGAACGGTCCGAGGGTGCTGAGGTCTAGGCGATGCGTTGGCGGGATCTCGAATCTCCGGCTGCCTTCAATGCCTACATGGAGTCGGTGGACGCGCGGCTCAGGGATCAAGGTGTAGACATTCCGGCCCGCCCCCTTCATGCCTGTGGCCTAATTTCTCAGGAATGCCATGTCAGTTTCACGATGAGCAGCGACATCTTCATTCGCATCCACGGGTGGTTTGAATCGCGTTATGGTGACCGCCTACTCATCGACATGAACGTCGGGAGGATGCTGGTTCACATCAACGGGGACCCCTTCCTGGTTTCCTATCCGGTGATCTATGGAACCGTGAAGGTCGAGCCCCTCAAGTGGATCGAGAAGGTGACAGACGGCCTCTTGACCTCTCTTCCCTCGGATGCGGTCGAGGATCTCCTGACGGCCATCATGCGTGGGTATCAGGCATTCAACGAGATCCGGTCAAAGCTTCCGCCTTCAATCACAGCTGACCTTGATGCCGCTCCCAGGTATGTCCTTCAGAGACCAGCCGCACCGGGCCTTTCAAAATGGGCATCTCAACAAGCGGCCGAAAAGACCTTGAGCGCTTTCATCAGCCGGATGGGGGGAAACCCCCGGTCAAGGCCGAAGGGCGGGGCCCTTCACGATCTGTTTCACCTGGATGAACTGGCGAGGAAAGTGGGGCTGCCACCCTGTGAGGAGCGCCTTGTTCGTGCAGTGAACTGCGGCCCCAACGTCCGGTATCCCGACCGGGAGCAGACCTCCCTAGTTGCGGCCGTCCTGGCGAATCAGGCAAGTGTCCTGCTCTGCCAGCATGTTGCAGGCCATTGGGTGTGGGACCGCACTTAATCTCACGGAGCGTGGCTGAGGCGATGATCTGATCGGCACGGCCTGATCCATCGCGAGGCGCCAGGGCGAGATCTCCGGTGAAAGTCGCCAAAAAATAGGTGGTCGCTTCGGCCAACAGGCGAGCTTTTCTCGAAGTGACAGGGCTCGTCGAGTGGGATTTTGCATTTGCGGAAGAACAACCACCCTTCCCTCAACTGCTTCGCGAGTGCCGCCCTGTTGCCCAACCGTGCGTGTTGTAAGATTATGATAAAATTAGAGTTGATGATTGCTTGTGCCGGGCTATGTTGTGGAGTGCCGGGGCAGGGCACCTCGTCCCTGATTCTCCCAATATTCCGCTTCGCGAGGATCCAACCCACCGAGTTACCGGACCTAGAACTTCGCCGAAGACCCAAACCCACATGCGCGGCCTTTATTGGGCGGTGAGGTTTTGTCTGTCCAGGGCTATTCGGATACCCACCTTGCTTCGGAGGCAATCATGAGCGTTACCCCACAACCCGCAAAAGTGGTCGGGAGCCCGCCATTGAGCAGGACTCACCTGAGTGTCGAAGAGTTCCGGACCTCGCTCGGGATCTGCCGGACGGTGGCTTATCGGTTGGTCCGAGATAACAGGGTGCGGTCATTCCGAGTGGGGAAGCGAATCTTCATCCCCATCGCCGAATTGTCAGAGTTCCCCGCACGAATGGCCGAATGAACCAGGTTCTCTCTCAACCTCGAGAGGGCTTCCGAGGCGATGAGCACCCCCGTCCGTTGAACAATGCGACTGCTTGGAGGCAAGAATGAACAAGACCAACAAAGAAACCACCCCACGTAATTCTGATGCCCTCCTTTGCCCCAAGGAGGCCGCAGCTTTCCTGGGATGTTCAGAATGGACGCTTGCCGCATGGCGATGTAAAGGCACAGGGCCGAGGTTCTGCAAGTTGGGCAACCGCGTCCGCTACTCGCCCACCGCCCTGGCGGAATGGGTGGAGGCCCACACTGCGGCTTCAACTTCCGAACACGGCATGAAGAAGGTGGGGTAACTCCATGTCGAAGCGGGAAGGCGCTGCGGGGCGCCGAGGGGAAGATCGCGGCAGTGCAGCTAACCTCGCCTGCTCATTCTTCACACACGCCGAGGATGCCCTGCCCAAGCCTTGGTGCGGCTCTTGGCCGGAGTTGTTAGGAATCCTCGAAAGGACAAACCGCCCGCGGCCTCGAACGAAGGGCGATGATCCCAAAAAGGGCCTTCCGGCCATCGCACCGGCCACCTTTGAACCGTTGCACCGCGGGAAGGAAGAGGCCCAGGTTCTAGCCTTGCTTGGGCTGGACTATGACAACGCCCAAGACGAGGTCATTCCGGGTGAGTTTCACAAGAGCGGTGCGCCGAAAACACGAAAAGTCATGATCGATGATCCGGTGACGATGGAAGAGGTCTCCCAGGCTCTCTGGGATGCAGGTGCCGCTGCCTATTTGTGGTCGACCTGGAGCAACCGGGACGAATGGCCCAAGCATCGCGCTGTAGTGCCCCTGACAGTGCCCATCCCCGCCTCCCAATGGGAGCGGGCCACAGAGTGGGCCTTGGCCCACCTGGGCCTTCTGAACGCACGTAGGGGCTTGGATCTGGGCGCGCTCCGAGATGTGGCCCGAATTTACTTCCTGCCGGGTCACCCAGGCGGCTCCGATGCCATCCACCGCCAGGAAATCTCAGGTGAGGCCCTTCTCATCCCCTTAGATGAACTGCCGGGGGTCGAGGTGCCCGAGGTCCCAAGGCTCCCTCACATCAAGCGGGAGCGAGAGCGCCGCCGAACCGCGGGTTACCCTTGGACCGCGTCACTTCCGGTAGACCTGACCACCCTTCGCCTTGTGGATCTAATTGCCTCGCTGGGTGTAAAAGTAGGTACTGGGCGGCCATATAAGAGCGGCACCAAGTGGCGCACACACTGCCTCTGGCCGGATGAGCATTCCCACGGCCTGGACGACGACTCAGGATTCGTGATCCATGAACCGGGCCGCTGGCCCACCTGGTCCTGTTCCCACGCCTGCCATGCCCACCTGGGCCTGGTGGATGTGCTGCGCGCCGCTGGGACCGTGTGATGGCCGTGGACCTTTCCAAATTCGCAGAGCCTCGAGCAGAGCCCAAGGCGCCAGTTGAACCTGATGGGTTCGAACTGCCGCCACTCCCAGGAGAGGACGAGGCAATCGGCAAGCCCACTCGCTCCCACCCAACCCTTCCCCGTCTCCCCGCCTGGATCGTTGGGGATGTGGCCCGGATGCTTGCCGAAGATCCGCCGCCCATCCGGTGGCTAGTGGAAGGGTTGATCCCAGCAGGTGTGCCGGGCATCTTGGCGGCCCGGGCCAGCGCCGGGAAATCCATGACGGCCCTGCTGATCAGCATGGGGCTTGCCTCGGGCCTTGGGGTGATGGGACGTCCCGTGAGCGCCGAGGAAGCCCGCGGTGTGCTCTTCGTCGGCCTCGAGGATGACGAGGCTGAATTCCATCGGCGGGTTCGACGTGGCATCGCTCTTCTGGAAGAGGATTCCGAGTGGACGCCTGATCACCAGGCCGCCCTCTCGCTTCGGCTGGTGCCCTTGTTCCCAAACCGCATTTCCGGGGCGTCCTTCAACCTGGAAGCACAATGGCAGACCCTAGCAGAGAAGGCCGCGACCATCCCTGGCGGGTGCGGGTTGATCATTCTGGACACGCTTTCTCGCATGGCCGGGGGTGACGAGAATTCGGCGAAGGACATGCGGCCCTTCAGTGAGGCCGTGTCCGCCCTGGTTCAAGCCACGGGCGCGGCGGTGCTATCCATCCACCACGTGGGCAAAGGAAATGATGGGAACTCGGAAAAGAAGCTGTGGGAACGGCTTCATCCCGAGGCCCTGCGAGGGTCCAGCGCGGTTGAGGCCGCGGCCCGGTTCATCATCCAGCTTGCCGCCCTCTCGCCTTCTGAAGCCCAGGCCGCGGGACTTGAAACAGACCAGGCCCTCAGAGGTGGGTATGTGGCTCTGCACCTGTCCAAGATGAGCGCCGCGGAAAAAGGGTCCACAGTCCTGCTGGAACGCCGACAGACGAACGAATCCGGCGCGGGCTTCCTGAGCCTCCATCCCGAATCCGAGCGGATCCTTGCCGTGGTCCAGGGCGCCGTCGCAGTGTTGAAGCTCAACAAGCGGGACCACGTGCTATTGGCGATTGCTGAGGCGGGCGGTTTGGCAAAGCTGGATCGAGCGGTAGCCGCCGCGACGATCTGGCCCGATTCTGGGAACCCCAAGAGCCAGTGGGACAAGATGCTCTCCGCCCTCCGGAAGGAAGGATGGCTCCGAGACCTGTCACTTACCGATGCCGGATGGGCCAAGGTGGAAACCCTCGGACGCGATCCTTCCGGGCGGAAGATGGCCCGGAAGCCAAACACGGCGGGAGGCCCGGAAACGCTGACATTTCCGCCCGGAAGTGGGGAGACGGAAGGAACGGAAGGGAAGGAAGAAAAGGCCGGGACTATTCCTTCCTTCCCTTCCGAGCCTCTAGGGACCCGGAATGGAAGGAAGGAATCTGGAGGGGTGGACCCGATCGAACTGGCCTTCCAGTCTGCTGGCCCGAATGAAGCCTTCGAGGTGGACCTGTGACGCCCCGAGAGGCTCAGACAGAGGTCGAGGGGCTGGGCTTCCGGCTGACTCTCCGGCCTGGTGGCCTTCGTCTCACGGGTGCGAGTGAACCGCCGCCCGATGTGCTGGCCCTGATCCGTGAGCACCGGGACGGCCTGCTAGCCCTGCTGGAAGAGGATGCCCGCCTATACGCCGCCCATAAGGAGAGCCTGGATGCGGGCAGGGTGGTTCCTTTCCCGCCCCACCTGCTGTGCTATGTTCACCCCTCCATCCGGCATCTGGTTACTGTGGCAGGCGTGCCTGGGAAGATAGGCATAGGCAGTCGAGATGGCCTCATCACTTCGCCGCAGAGCTAACACTGATGCACGATTGAAGACAATGCTGTTCTGTTGGGACCACCTACAATTTCTTAGAAATTTTGGAAAACCGGATCAATCAGATGGGCGGAATCGGAAGCACACGCTGGGGCTGGCACAGAAAGCGCCTAACGGTAGAGTTATGCTTCTTCCTTCAGGTGAAGCCTGGTGGACAGGTTCTCGGAACTGCCCCGGTTGGGACCTGGCGGATAGACCAGGTGCGGCTCGCAGGTTCTCTTTTCCTGATTCTCCGTGATGAACAAGACGGCTGCAGGGTGAGGGATCAGATTGAGGTATCCATCTGGACACCTCGATTTGGCGGACATTCTCTATTCCTGCTCTGCCCGAAGTGCAGGAAGAAGTGCCGAAAGTTGTTCTCACCGCCCGAAACCGCATCCTATCGGTGCTGCAGCTGTTGGAATTTGGCCTATGAATCGTCACAGGACGCCCACAGGTGGGACCGAGGTTCCCTCGCCGCCATGATGGCTCCCGACCTCGCGGCCGCTGGGATATCCGTGCGTCAAATGGAAAAGTACATGAGGGCCCAATACAAGGCCCAACGCGCTGCGAGTCGAACGATCGCCTGACACAAGGATTCGCCTGAAGACTCGCCCTCGGGTTACCGTGCTGCTTCCATCCTTACCTCTTACATAACCTAGAAACAGCGAGCAACCACTATCTCTACCATGGATTTAGGCATCTTCTATTGATGTGCCTTGTGGGTTTCAACCAATATGCAACCTGTATGGAAGTGGTCCATGGCAGCTGTTACCTCGGAAGGGGTAGCTGCTCCGGTTCCGATCAGGCGAGTCATCCATGACACTTGGGAGCACTGAAATATGCGAATCAGCGGTGTCCGCTTAAAAAATTTCAAACGGTTCACTGATTTGGTCATTAGTGATATCCCAATTACCGCGAAGTTAGTGGTCGTTGTAGGCCCGAACGGTTGTGGGAAGTCATCGTTGTTTGATGGTTTCTTGCAGTGGTTCCGTACCCGTGCTGGTTTTGGTGTTCAGGGTGACGAAGTCTACAGTAAGAAGGACGGGCAGCAACCATTCGGCTGGCATGAGAGCGTGGAGGTGACAGTCCATGGGGGCGGCGCTTGCGGGAAGGGTAGTTTTTATGTGCGAACCGCCTACCGAAACGATCCAGATTTCTCAATCTCGGGGATAAACCGCCCCAACATTCCTTCAGAGACCTCCCGGTTCTCAAGGGTTATTGAGAATGACCAGACAGTATCTGAGAACTATCAGCGGCTTGTGTATGACACAACATCGGCCATCTTTGATACCGCAAATGACTCAAAGACCGTCCAAGCCCTGCGAGAAGAATTGATTGGCCAAATTCGAGCTTCGATGACGCGGGTATTTGGAGATCTGCTACTGAATAACATCACTGACCCCCTTGGAGCAGGTGCCTTCTTTTTCGAGAAGGGCGCAATCCAGTCCTATCACTACAAGAACCTTTCTGGTGGAGAGAAGGCAGCCTTTGACCTGCTCCTCGATCTCCATATCAAAAGAAAGTATTACCCTGATGCGGTCTATTGCATTGATGAAGCTGAAACACACTTACACACAAAAGTTCAGGGTGCTCTTCTACATGAACTATTGCGCATCATTCCCGGAGAGTCACAACTTTGGGTGACCACTCATTCGCTAGGCGTCTTACGAGCGGCGCAAGAGATCGAAGTTGCCAACCCAGGAACTGTCTGCATCCTTGATTTTGATGGCGTAGACCCAGATACCGCAAGGGAGTTGGTTCCTTCGACGCTTGGTCGCGTATCGTGGGAAAAATTGTTGTCTATCGCTCTAGATGATCTTTCTCAGAGAATTGCACCCGAGGTCATCATCATTTGTGAAGGTTCCTCCACAGGCAATCGGCGCAAAGATTTTGATGCCGAAATATACAACCGGGTCCTAGGTCTACATGCACCAGGAGTCCTGTTCATGTCAGGGGGTGCTTCCCAGCAAGTAGCAGCTGCTGGGATTTCCGTGCGCGAGACCCTGGGCCGTATCCTTCCGACGACCAAAGTCTATGCGTTGTGCGACAGAGACGACAAATCCTCCACCGAAGTCGCCGAATGGGAGCAAAAGGGCAACCTCGTATTGCCTGAGAGAAATCTTGAGTCGTTCCTATTTGCTGACGATGTCCTTGAAGCACTCGTGACGCGTGAGGGGAAACTAGAACTCTTGGACGCCGTGCGAACAATCAAGACTGCGGCAATAGTCAGCAGTGTTGGGCGAGGTAACCCTGCAGATGACCTGAAGTCTGCCGGGGGAGAGATATATACCGGACTCAAGCAATTACTTGGCCTGCAGCGACCGGGGAATACCACAGAAGCTTTCATGCGTGACTCACTCGCCCCGCTGATTGTCCCTGGGATGGACACCTACGAAAAACTCAAGGCCGCTGTCATCGACAGGGTTCATTGAGCCTTCCCCCCTTCGTGAGGGGAACCCCCACAGTATTGGGGTGCGCGCTGAACCCAAAAAAGGCGTCGAATTCGATCAGATGTGGTAACAGAGCGGTAACAACTAAAACGGCCACCCGCGAAGGTGGCCGTAAGTGCTTGGTTTTGCTGGCTCCGGAGGAGGGATTTGAACCCCCGACCTAGTGATTAACAGTCACCCGCTCTGACCCCTGAGCTACTCCGGAAGGGCAAAGATCCATTCTACCGGATGGGGGCGGGGTTTCAAGCGGGAGGGTGTGGGTCCTGTGATGCAGGTCCCTTGCCTAGGCCCGCTGGAGTTCCATGAGGATCTGGCGGGCAGAGGCTTTGAGGGTTTCGATCACGCCGGTGCCCTTGTTGGCCACGGCTTCGATCATGGGCTCGTTCCGGAACCGCAGGAGGCGCTCCATTTCGGGCACGGTAGCGGCGGAGGGCATGTCCCGCTTGTTCAGCTGCAGCACGTAGGGGATGGACCGGATGTCGAAGCCGTTCTCCTTGAGGTTGGTGGCCAGGTTGGCGATGGATTCGATGTTGGCTTCCATCCGCGCGCGCTGGCTGTCCGCCACGAAAATGATGCCGTCGCAGCCTCGGAGAATGAGCTTACGGCTGGCGTCGTAGAAGACCTGGCCGGGCACCGTGTAGAGGTGGAACCGCACCTTGAAGCCCTTCACGGTTCCCATGTCCAGCGGCAGGAAGTCGAAGAACAGGGTGCGATCGGTCTCGGTGGCGAGGCTGACCAGCTTCCCCCTCTTCTCGGGGTTGGCCTGCTCGTAGATCCACTGGATGTTGGTGGTCTTGCCGCAAAGGCCCGGACCGTAATAGACGATCTTGCAGTTGATCTCGCGGGATGCGTAATTGATGAAGGTCATGGAACGCCTTGAACTCAGTCGCCAAAGAGGCGGTCGATGTCTTCGTCTGTGATCTCTGAGAAGGGACTCTCGAAGCGGCTGCCGCTGTCGGACTCCTTCTGGGCGCGCTGTTCGACCTGGTCAAAGATCTCCTGGAGTTCCTTGCTGGCCTTCTTCACCCGCAGACGAACCAGCGCGAGGCTCGAGTTCTGGTCGAAGATCACGACCAGGATGCCCCGCTTCCCCACGATGGAGATGTGCAGATTGTCCTTCTCCCCTTCGTGGAAGAGGAGGCTGAATTCCTTCTCGCCAATGAGCTTGGCCAGACCATCGGTGGCGGCCACGTTGCCCGCGGTCAGGGACGCCAGGCTGGTGGCATCGATGCTTTTCACATCCCCGGCTGCAGCAATCTGCTGGCCGTTCTTATCAACCAAAAAGACCACCTTGGCCGAAGCGTCCTTCTCGAGGCGGCCAATGATCTCCTGAAGAAGCTTGTACTCCTCCTCATACAACATGAGATCCAACTTGGCCACGACTGCCTCCGGGGGACTGATTGCTGGAGGATACCGCACTTTCAATAGGGCTCTGAGCCCCTGCCGCCCTGGACCACCGCCACCGAGGCGGACAGCCCCAGTCGCGTGGCCCCGGCCTGGACCATGGAGAGCGCGGATTCATAGGTCCGGATGCCACCGGAAGCTTTCACCCCCAGGCTCGGGCCCACGGCCCGCCGCATGAGGGCGACATGGGCTTCGGTCGCCCCGCCCGTGGAGAATCCCGTGGAGGTCTTCACGAAATCCAGGCCCGCATCCCTGGCCAGTTCGCAGGCCCGGCTGATGCTGGCCTCATCGAGCAGGCAGGTCTCGAGAATCACCTTGAGGACCCCCGGTTCCGGTACGGCGGACCGCACGGTTTCCAGATCCTTCTGGACCAGGGACCAGTCACCGGCCAGGGCCGGGCCGATCGCCAGCACCATGTCGATTTCCCCGGCACCGTCCGTCCGGGCCGCCTCGGCCTCGCGCGCCTTGGTAAGGCTCGTACTGGCGCCCAGGGGAAAGCCCACCACGGTGCAGGTCCGGACAGGACTGCCTCTCAAGGCGGCGGTGGCCAGGGGCACCCAGAGCGGATTCACGCAGACCGAGGCAAACCCATACGCACGAGCTTCGGCGCAGAGGGCTTCCACCTGGGAACCCTTGGCTTCGGCCTTCAGGAGGGTATGGTCGATGAGCGGGGAGAGGTCCCAGGGGCCTTCGGCTGCCGCGACCTGACTCCAGGCGCGATGGTGCAGGCCCCGGGCATCCCGAAAGAGGGCCTGCCCACCCGTGCAGCCCAGCAGCTGGGTGACGCCCGGGCGAGGAGGTTCCGGGGCTCGGGCCCGGATTTCAGCCGTGAGGTCGAGCAGGGGATCGATCATGGCTCCCATCATGGCCGGGCTCATTCGAATGCGTAAGGCGGACATGAAAAAGCGGGCCGAAGCCCGCTTTTTCAATAGGTCTGAAACCGACTACTTCTTGGCTTCTTCCTTCTTCTCAGCCTTGGCGGCCTTCTTGGCGTGCTTGGCCTTCTTCTCAGCCTTGGGGGCAGCTTCGGCCTTCTTCTCTTCGGCGGTCAGGGCCTTCTTGGCCTCTTCCTTCTTCTCGGTCTTCTTGCAGCAGGCCTTCTGGCAGTCCTTGGGGCAGGCAGCCTTCTCGGCCTTCTTCTCTTCGGCGGTCAGGGCCTTCTTCTCGGCGGCGGGAGCAGCCTCGGCCTTCTTGGCAGCCTTCTTGGCGTGCTTGGCCTTCTTCTCAGCCTTGGGAGCGGCCTCAGCCTTCTTCTCCTCGGCGGTCAGGGCCTTCTTGGCCTCGGCCTTCTTCTCAGCCTTCTTCTCGGTCTTCTTGGCTTCCTTCTTCTCGGCCTTCTTCTCTTCGGTGGTCAGGGCCTTCTTGGCCTCTTCCTTCTTGGCCTCGGCCTTCTTGGCGTGCTTGGCCTTCTTCTCGGCCTTGGGAGTGGCCTCGGCCTTCTTCTCTTCGGCGGTCATGGCCTTCTTCTCGGCGGCGGGAGCAGCCTCGGCCTTCTTGGCGTGCTTCTTGGCGTGCTTGGCCTTCTTCTCGGCCTTGGGAGCAGCTTCAGCCTTCTTCTCGTCGGCGGTCAGGGCCTTCTTCTCGGCGGCGGGAGCAGCCTCGGCCTTCTTGGCGTGCTTCTTGGCGTGCTTGGCCTTCTTCTCGGCCTTGGGAGCGGCTTCGGCCTTCTTCTCGTCGGCGGTCAGGGCCTTCTTGGCCTCTTCCTTCTTGGCTTCGGCCTTCTTGGCGTGCTTGGCCTTCTTCTCGGCCTTGGGTGCGGCCTCGGCCTTCTTCTCTTCAGAAGTCAGGGCCTTCTTGGCTTCGGCCTTCTTGACTTCCTTCTTCTCGACCTTCTTCTCAACCTTTTCGACCTTCTTGGTCTCAGGCTTCTTGGCCTGCTCCGCGAAGGCGGGGCTGATGAGAGCGGCGGCGATCAGGAGCGCAGCAAGCTTCTTCATGTGGGTTTCTCCGAATGGGTGATCCGGCACGGCCGGAAGTGCCCGAAAGAAAGCAGGGATCACGCCACAATTTTATTGTTGTTATTATTAACTTTAAAAATAAAACACATTCAATTTCCCGTTGCGATCTGCAACCTGTGGCAGCCTGCGACGAAACTGGTCAGTCCGGCCCCTCACTCGCCCTCCTGGAACCCGTACCGCTTCAGCTTGCGGTAGAGGGTGGTGCGATCGACGCCCAGGATCTCCGCGATCCGTTGCTTTTCCTTGTGGCGGCCCAACAGGATCTGGATGTAGCGGCGCTCCAAGTCATCCAGGGTGGGCCAGTCTTCGATGAGGGGGGGCAGGTCTTCCCCGGCTTCCGGCCGCCGGAGGGCCCGCTTCAAGACATCCGCCTGGATCTTGGCAGGCAGATCGTCGACGGTGATCTCCAAGCCGCGGCTAAGCTGGGTCAGGTTTTCCACAGCGTTGCTTAATTCCCGGACGTTGCCCGGCCAGGAGTAGGCCTCCAGGACCCGCCGGGCCTCCGGTTGCAGCTGGTAGGCCTGCCCATCCTTGGCGCCGAACTCCGACAGGAAATGCTCGATCAGGGCGGGGATGTCCTCCCGGCGCTCCCGCAGGGGGGGGACGGCAAGCTCCACCACGCTGAGCCGATAGTAGAGGTCCTCCCGGAAGGCCCCCGCCTTGACCATGGCCTGGAGATCCCGGTTGGTGGCGGCGATCACCCGGGCGTCCACCCGAATGGTCTTGTTGCCGCCGACTCGCCGAATTTCCTGTTCCTGCAGCACCCGCAGGAGCCGCACCTGGAAGCTCGGGCTCGTTTCACCGATTTCGTCCAGAAAGATCGTCCCTCCAGACGCTTCCTCGAAGAGCCCCGGCTTTTCGCCGATGGCCCCGGTGAAGGACCCCTTCACGTGTCCGAACAGCTCGGATTCAAGCAGGGTCTCCGTCAGGGCTCCGCAATTGACCGCCACGAAGGCCCGCTCCCGGCGGTCGCTGGAGAGATGGATGCTGCGCGCCACCAGCTCTTTCCCCGTGCCGCTCTCGCCGGTGATCAGCACCGTGGCACGGCTGTTCTGGAGGCTGGCGATGGTCTTGTAGACCGCCATCATCCTGGGGCTGGAACCGATCATCAGGCTGCGCTTGCCCTTGGGGGATCCGCCCTGTGCCACCCCCTGGCCGCTGGACTGGCGGCGGGCGAGGGCCCGGCTGACCAGGGCCTTCAGCTCCTCGTTGTTCCAGGGCTTGCTAAGAAAATCGAAGGCCCCCTCCCGGACGGCCTCGATGGCGGTCTCCAGGGTGCCGAACCCCGAGAGCAGGATGGTGTCCACGCCCAGCGGCTTCGCCTCGCGGAGCAGGTCCAGCCCATCCTTCTTGGCCTCCAGATTGATGTCCGACAACAGGAGGTCGAACGCCTCCCGGTGGAGCAGGTCAATGGCCTTGTCCGGGTGGGTGGCCTTGGCCACCTCCAGTCCCATGGAGCCCAGCAACTCCTCCAGGAACTCGCAGGTTTCCTTGCTGTCATCGACCACCAGCACCCGGGCCATGGGCACCCCCTACCTTGAAGGTATCCCAGACCGCCCTGGTTCCAGGCAACAACCCGGCGTATGCTCGGAGCACCTTTCAACGGAGAATTTCCATGCGCATCCTTATGACATCGGCCATCGTGATTCTTTTGTCATCGGTCAGCCTGCTCGCAGGCGACCTCATGCTCACCCAGACCACCACGGGACGCAGCCAGCAGGGGGAGCAGACCCAGCTGTGGTCCGCCCGGTTCATGCGGACCAACCACACTGGTACCCAGATGGACTCCATGGTGGATTTCACCCAGGGCATCTCCTACACCATCAACCACAAGAAGAAGCTCATCCAGAAGATGAGTTGGGATGATCTGGAAGCAGCCCTGGAGGCGTCGGCCGAGCGGATGAAAAACCTGCCGGCCTTCGCGCTGAAGTTGATGGGTGGTGGCGATGGCCAGGTGACGGTGGAGGATCAGGGCACCGAGACCCTGCTGGGGCGCAAATGCCACAAATGGAAAGTGACCATGGGCAAGCTGGCCTTCGAGACCAGCAACGATCCGAGCCTCAAGCCCCCCATTCCGGCCGTGTCCTACAAGCGCTTCCTCCGGCTCCAGAACGCCATCGGGCAGATGGGCCCCGGCGCGGCCTCCATGCTGAAGCTGGGCGAGGAATTGGCCAAGATCCAGGGCATCGCCTTGAAAAGCCATACTGTCCTGCCCCTGGTGGGCGAAGTGACGACGATCACCACCTCCCTGAAGGAAGGCCCCATCCCCGCCTCGGCCTTCGAAATGCCCGCGGACTACAAGGTGGAGGACACCGGTCGGAAGATGCGGGAGAGCCTCACCAAGGAGCGCTGACCCGACCTCACGGCCCCGCCATCGAGCGCACCCGGCCCATTTCACCTAGACTGGTCGGGGCCCTGCGCGGGCCCCTCGCCACGGACCCCCCATGACCGAACAACCCTCCTTCGACGATGGCCTCGACCACCTGGAGGCCCTGGTACAGCAGCTGGAAACCGGCAGCCTCAGCCTAGAAGAGGCCCTGTCGCGCTTCGAGGAGGGGGTACAGCTGAGCCAGGCCCTGCAGAAACAGCTGGCCGAGGCCCAGCGCCGGGTGGAGGTGCTGAAAGCGGGGCTGGGCGGGGAGTACCGGGTGGATCCCCTCGACGAGGCCAGGGAGGCCCGGTGACGGAGGCCTCAGGCCAGGTCCAGGCTGACCTGGACCGCCTGCTGCCCCTGCTCGAGGCGGTGCTGACTGAGCCCTTCCGCGAGGGGGATGCCGCCCGCCTGGGTGAGGCCGTCCGGTACAGCCTTGAGGCGGGCGGGAAGCGAGTGCGCCCTGTCCTCTGCCTGCTTGCCGCCGAGTCTGTGGGGGGGACAGCCCAGGAGGCCCTGCCGGGGGCCCTGGCGCTGGAATACGTGCACACCTATTCGCTCATCCATGACGACCTGCCCGCCATGGACGATGACGACCTGCGCCGGGGGCGGCCCACCAATCACATGGTCTACGGGGAGGGCCACGCCATTCTCGCGGGGGACGCCCTGCTGACCGAAGCCTTCGGGGTGCTGGCCGCCGCCCCGCTGGATCCCACCCGCCGGGCCGAAGCCCTGCAGCTTCTGGCCGAAGGCGCCGGCAGGCGGGGCATGGCCGGGGGCCAGGCCCTGGACCTGGAGGGTGAGCAGGTCGAGCACTACGACCTGCAGCACCTTCAGCGCATCCACCGCCTGAAGACCGGCGCCCTGCTGCGCACGTCGCTCGAGATCGGAGCGGTGCTCGGCGGTGCCAACGCCCCCGAGCGGTCGGCCCTGCGCGAGTTCGGCGCGGCCATTGGCCTCGCCTTTCAGATCCAGGATGACATCCTGGACGCCACCGCCTCCGACGCAGATCTGGGCAAGCGGGCCGGAAAGGATGCTGGCAGGGGTAAGATCACCTACCCTTCCCTCCTGGGCCTTGAAGGTGCCCGGACCGCCCTGAGGGAAGCCACCGAGACCGCCCTATGTCATCTAGCCTCCCTACCCAACCGAACCTCCTTGGAAGCCTGGGCGCGCTTCCTGGCCCAGCGGGCCAAATAGGCCTCGGCGTGAGCAGCGAACCCCGCACACCCTACCCTTTGCTTGACTCCCTGGCCTCCCCCCAGCAGATCAAGCACTGCACCCCCGCCCAGCTGGAACAGCTGGCCGCCGAGGTGCGGGCCTTCCTCATCGCCTCGGTGTCGGAGACCGGGGGACACTTCAGCTCCAACCTCGGCACCGTGGAGCTGACGGTGGCCCTGTTCCACCACTTCGATTTCCTGCAGGACCGCATCGTCTGGGATGTGGGCCACCAGGCCTATCCGCACAAGATCCTCACGGGCCGAAGGGGCCGTTTCCCAACCCTGCGCCAGCACCATGGGCTGTCCGGGTTCCTCAAGCGCGACGAAAGCCCCTATGACCACTTCGGAGCCGGACATGCCAGCACCAGCATCTCCGCCGTGCTGGGCATGGCCAAGGCCCGAGACCTTCAGCACCAGGATCATGCCTGCATCGCCGTGATCGGCGATGGGTCCATGACGGCGGGCATGGCCTTCGAGGGCCTGAACCAGGCGGGCTACCTGGCCACGAAGCACTTCCTGGTGATCCTCAACGACAACGACATGAGCATCAACCCCAACGTGGGGTCGCTCCAGGGCTACCTCAACCAGATCATGTCGGGGCAGTACTACCACCGCTGGCGGGACCGCATCGAGCACGCCATCAAGGCCATCCCCCTGGAATCCGTGAGCAAGGGTGTGGCCAAGGCCGCCAAGTGGAGCGAGGAAAGCTTCAAGCGCCTCATGGTGCCGGGCCTGCTCTTCGAGGACCTCGGCTTCCGCTACCTGGGGCCCGTGAATGGCCATGACGTACAGGCCACCTCGAAGGCCCTGGCCGAGGCCAAGGAGAAGATGAAGGACGGCCCCGTGCTGCTGCATGTGCAGACCAAGAAGGGTTATGGCTATGAACCTGCCGTGCAGGATCCGCTGAAGTGGCACGGGGTCACCGCCTTCGATGCCGAGGCGGGCGAAATCATCAAGGTGGCCGCCGACCCGGCCAAGCCCGTCCCACCCAGCTACACCAGCGTGTTCGGGAAGGCCATGGTCGAGCTGGCCAAGGCCGACGAGACCATCGTGGGCATCACCGCCGCCATGCTTGATGGCACCGGCATGAACCTCTTCCAGAAGGCGTACCCCGACCGCTGCTTCGATGTGGGCATCGCCGAACAGCACGCGGTGACCTTCGCCGCAGGGCTGGCCACCCAGGGCATGCGCCCGGTGGCGGCCATCTACAGCACGTTCTTGCAGCGGGGCTTCGACCAGGTGGCCCATGACGTCTGCATCCAGGACCTGCCCGTGACCTTCGCCCTGGACCGGGCGGGCATCGTCGGCGCGGACGGGCCCACCCACCATGGCCTTTACGACCTGGCCTACCTCCGCTGCCTGCCCAACATCATCCTCATGGCTCCCAAGGATGAGAACGAGCTGCGGCAGATGCTGATGACGGCGATCTATTGCGGCCACCCGGCGGCCCTCCGCTACCCCAGGGGCAATGGCCTGGGCGTGCCGCTTCAGTCACCCATCGTGGCCCTGCCAGTGGGCAAGGCGGAGCTGCTGCGCGAGGGCGAAGACCTTCTGCTCTGTGCCCTCGGCTCCATGGTCGCCCCCACCTTGGCGCTGGCGGAATCCCTGGCCGAGGAGGGCCTCTCCTGCGCGGTCATCAACGCCCGGTTCGTGAAGCCGCTGGACACAGCCCTCATCCACGCCTGGGCCGGCCGCTGCAAGGGCGTGGTCACCCTCGAGGAAGGCTGTACCCCGGGCGGATTCAGCGGGGCCGTGGCCGAGTCCCTGGCGGATGCCCGCCTGCTCAGGCCGCACCTCCGTTGCGCTGTTCCAGACCACCTGGTCCACCATGGCGATCCCAAGCTGCTGCTGGAAGAGGAGGGACTCAGCCCCAGGTCCTTGTTGCGACGGATTCAAGCCTTCGCCCATCAGCTCTAAGTAAAAACTTGCGAACGCCCCTGGGATTTCCTAAGGTTGGAACATCACCCGTCCCCTTGCGAAACCGTCCCCCGAGGCATGAAGTGAGGCATTCCTGCATCCGCGTGTCGCTGCTGAGCGCCCTGATCGGCGTCACCATGCCGGTCCTGCGGGCCCAGACCTGGGATGCCGCGAGCCAGGCCCGCAGCTGGGCCAAACAGGATAAGGACGATTCCTTCACCTTCTTCGACCCCGGCACCCGGACCCTGCACACCTGGATGCGGGATGGGGGCGTGCTGGCCAGCGTCCCCACAACCAAGATCGACGACCCCCTCGACCGGTGGGTCATGGATCCGCGGGGCCAGGCCTGGGTGGCCCATGGCACCACCCTCACGCTCCTCGACAAGAACGGGCGCATCGTCGACAACGTCAAGCTCCCGGCCGAGGTGGGTGACCTCTGCTGGGATGCCAAGGGCTTTATGCTCTCCTACCGGGCCTTCGAGCCCTACCTTGAGAAGCGGGACTTCAAGGGATCCCTGCTCTGGTCCTTCGGCGCCAAGCCCTCCAAGGGGGACGGCCCCGCCCCCCGCAACCGGCGTCCCATCGTGATGGATGCCTCTGGGCATGTGCTCATGGCCGACGGCAACTCGCTCAACCTCGCCGTGCTGGACAGCGAATCGGGCAAAAAGCTCTCCGAGACGAACCTGACGCTGTCCGGCGGACAGCCCGCCCCTGTTCTGGAAGGCAGTGCGGTGGAACGGGGCTCCCTGGCCCTCTGGCCGGGAAAGGGGATCGTCTTTGCCGCGGTGAAGGCCGTCCAGCTGCCTGCCGCCCAACGGGAATCCATGCAGGGAATGGTGCTGGGGCGAATCGACTATGCCCAGTCGAAGCTGGAATTCCTTCCCACGGGCCTGGATGAGACCCACACGCTGGTGGGGGTCCTCGAATCGGATGCCATCTTCGTCAACCCGCGGGGCGGGCTGATGCTGGTGCGGATCAAGTAGCTCGCCCTCAGCGGGCCAGGCCCAGGACCCGTTCGCGGTCCAGGTAGGGGATGGTGCGCCAGGCATGGGTGGGCACCGGATTGAGGGTGGGCTGTCCCAGGACGTAGGCCAGCAGCAGGTTCCGCTGAGACGCCTCGGTGATCAGCTCCGGGGCGCCCGTAAACCCAATGGCGGCCAGGTAGCCGCCGCCCCCCTGGAGGCGATAGGTGCTGATGGCCAAGGTAAAGGTCTGGTCCGGCTTGACCGGCTGCCCCTGGAAATTGAGGTTGATCACCCGGGCCCCTTCCGGCTTGCCGAGATCGAGGGCGTAGCTGACGCCATCCACCATGTCGTAGTTGTAGAAGGGCACCTTCGCGTTGTAGAGCTCGGGTTCCCAGCTGCGCGTGTAGTGGCGGGCACCATGTTCCAGGTAGCGCTTGAGCTGGTCCCCCGTGATGCGGATCCGGGCCAGGTGGCTTTCATAGGGCGCCAGCGCGTAAAACTGGCGGACGCTGGTGGGCCCCTTGGGAATGAAGAGCCGGGGGCCGGGGCTCGCCGCCGCCGACAGCTGGGCGCCCGTGGCCGCGCGCTGGACCTGGTGGATGAGCTGCATGAGGGGCGTGTCCTCCATGCGGGCCCAGCGGCTGTCCAGGTCCACCAGCAGGTTGGTGGCGGCGGTGTCGAGGTATTTGTCCGTGGCCCCACGAAGCTCGGTGGTCAGTGACAGCACCTCCGGATCGCTGGCCGTCTGGTCATCGGGCTTCAACAACTGGCCCGACCGCCCCACCACCCGCCATTGTCCCTCCTCCAGCCGCAGGTCCAGGTCCACCCGCGCCAGGGCCTGGCCGTAGGCCTGGGCCTGCAGAATGGGGATGCCCTTGTGCAGAGTCTGAATGGCCTGGTGGGTATGCCCGGTGAAGATGGCATCCAGACCCGGGACTTCCTCCGCGAGCCTCAGGGCCTCGTTCTCATCGCCCTCGCCCCCGTTCACCTCGCCGAGTCCCGAGTGCAGGAGGGCCACGACCACGTCCGCCTTGTCCTGCTGCCGCAGCCGGGCCACTAGGCTCCGGGCCGTGGTGACGATGTCCCGGAAGACGAATCCTCGATAGTTTCCAGGTTCCGTCATGCGGGGCACGCCGGGGGTGGTGAAGCCCACCAGGGCCACGCGGATGCCGGCCACCTTCACCAGGGCATGGGTCGGGAATCCCGGTTGGCCCTTGGCGTCCACCGTGTTGGCCGACAGGAAGGGGAAGTGCGCCTGCCGCTCGGCCTCCCTCAGCACCTCCATGCCGAAGTCGAAGTCGTGGTTGCCCACAACCATGGCCGCGTACCCCAGAGCGTTCATGATGGCGATGCTCGGCTCCGGCAGGTCCCGGCGGAGTACATTGCGAATGTAATTGACCGGCTCCCCCTGGAGGGTGTCCCCGCAATCCACCAGGATGGTGTTCGGGTTCTGCGCCTGTTGTTGCCGGATGAGGGTGGCGACCTTGGCCCAGCCCCGGTTCGCGGGCTGGAGACTGAAGGTGTCCTGGGCCAGCAGGTGCCCATGCATGTCCGTGGTTCCAAGAATCTGAATCCGGGCCTCTTGGGCATGCAGCCCAAGGGCAATGAGCAGGATCAGGAACCAATGCCGCATGGAGCCTCCGTGTCCACTCACCAACGCGTGGTTGGAAGGGACCCGCTTCAAGGGTAAACTTACCCTTCACCCAAAGGATGCCCCCTCTTTCCGGAGCCCCCATGCAAGAAGTCCAGATCAAGGCCCCCAAGCACGAATTCACGCTGCTTTGCGACGATATCCGCCAGGAAATGGGCGGCAAGACCTCGCTGATGGGCCTGTACGACCATCACATCGTGGTGCCCTCGGTGCCCTTCACCCTGCCCAAGGTGTGCTTCTACACCCGGTTCTCCCGCATGGACGGCCAGTTCAAGTTCGGGTTCTCCATCGTCAGCCCCACCGGCGACCGCAAGGACGTGATCCGCGACAGCGACGTGCAGATCCCCGATGGCGCGAAGGAAGGCACCTTCAATGTCATCGCCAGCCCCTTCGAGGTGAGTGGCGAGGGCGTCTACGAGGTGATCATCGCCCTGACCAAGGGTGCCGACCGCTTCGAGTATGTCTACAAGTTCGCCATCTCCGACGCCAGCCGCCTCCAGGCCGAGTACGAGAAGGCCATGGCCGAATCCGGCCAGACCAGCAACTAGCGCCCTGGTTTCCCGCCCAGACTGCAGCAACGGCGCCCCAGCGGGGCGCCGTTGCTTTTAGACTGAAGACCGAGGGCTTTGCATGTCCGACCGCACCGCCAAACAGCGCATTTTTCTCGGCCGCGAGGCCGACGAGGCCCTGCGCGGCAAGCGGGTGGCCATCCTCGGCCTGGGGGCCACGGGCTCCGTCCAGGCAGCCTGGCTGGCCCGGGCCGGCGTGGGGCACCTCACCCTCATCGACCGGGACCTGGTGGAACTCAGCAACCTGCAGCGGCAGATCCTCTTCACCGAGGGAGACCTGGGCGCCCCCAAGGCGGAAGCCGCCGCGGCCCACCTGCGCGAGGCCAATCCCGAGCCCCAGGTGCGGGCCGTGGTGGCCGACCTGACCTCGGGCAACGCCCGGGACTTGCTGTCCGGCTTCGACCTCATCTGCGACGGCACCGACAACTTCGAGGCCCGCTTCCTCCTCAACGACGTGGCCATCCTCACGGGCACCCCCTGGATCTACACCGGGGCCATCGGCGGCGAGGGGGTGATCTGGCCCCTGCAACCGCCCCACACGCCCTGCTTGCGCTGCCTGCTGGAGGAGCCGCCGGCGGGGGGCGACGTGGACACCTGCGACAGCGCCGGGGTGCTCGGCCCCGCCGTGGGCGTGGTGGCCAGCTGGGCCGCCCTGGAGGCCCTCAAAATCCTCACCGGGAAAGCACCTCATGGTGACCTGGTGCGCTTCGACTTCTGGCACGACGAGCGGCAGTTCCTGAAGCCCCCCCGAAGCCGCTGCCGCTTCTGCACCGAGCGGATCACCGAGTTTCTGGACGCCCGCTGGACCCTGAAGGCCAGCCCCCTCTGCGGCCTGGAGGGTGTGCAGATCCGCGTCAACCCGCCTGGGAAGCTGGACCTCGCCACCCTCAAGGCGCGCCTCGAGACCCGCACCCAGAGCCCCTGGAAACAGGCAGGACTGATGCTCAAGGGACATGAAGGCGCTGACGAGATCACCCTCTTCGCCGATGGCCGGGCGCTCATCCACGGCCCCATGACCCCCGAGCGGGCCCGGGGCTGGTACACCGAGGTGGTGGGGTGCTGAACCCCAGGACATGCGTCATGCAAAAGGAGTTGAATAAGCAGAGGCTGGCGGAGAAGCGGAGGAAAGCGGAGAAAAGCCAGAAACAAGACCTCAGTTCTCCGCTTTCCTCCGCTCCTCGGCATGTCTCCGCTTTCCTCGAATCTTTTCTGATGACCAGGTGAAGTCCCAATGATGAAAGTGCTTCTCGCCTCAAGAAACGCCGGCAAGCTGCGCGAGTTCGCAGCGCTGCTGCCTGAGCTTCAGGTCGTGCGCTGGCCTGCGGACGCCCCGGAGCTGCCCGAGACCGGCGCCTTTTTTCAAGACAACGCCCTGCAAAAGGCCGAAGGGGCCATGGCCTGGTGGCGCGAGCATGGCAGCGAGCCGGTGGAGGCCGTGCTGGCCGATGACTCCGGCCTCTGCGTGGACGCGCTCTGGGGCGGGCCGGGCGTGCTGAGCGCCCGCTTCGCCCCGGACCTGGCCACGTACGCGGACAAGAACCGCCGCCTCCTGACCCTGCTCCCGGAGGGAGTCGGTCGACGGGCCCGCTTCGTCTGCGTGCTGGCCTGTGTCCCCATCCAGGGCGATGCCTTCACCGTCAGTGGCGCAGTGGAGGGGCGCCTTGCCATTGAGCCGCGCGGCGAGGGCGGCTTCGGCTACGATCCGATCTTCATCCCCGAGGGCCACAACCAGACCTTCGGGGAACTGCCCATGGAGATCAAGCACCGCCTCAGCCACCGGGCTCGGGCCTGCGCGGCCCTGCGGAATCGCCTGGACGCGGTGCGCACTTGAACCTCTCCACGCCTGGAGAAGACCGAGCGATGACGTGGAAGCGGGAACCCCGGACCTGGCTGGCCATTGCAGGCATGCTCCTGCTCTGGGCGTCGGCGTTCGCGGGCATCCGCGCCGGCATGCGGCTGACCCCTGCCGGCCTCCCCGGCTCCGACGGCTACGGCCCTGGCGAGTTGGCCCTGCTGCGCTTCGGCACGGCTTCCGTGGCGTTGGGCCTCTATGCGCTGGCCACCCGGATGCGCCTGCCGGAGTGGCGCGAGCTGCCCCGCCTGGCCGTGACGGGATTCCTGGGCATCAGCCTCTACCATGTGGCCCTCAACTTCGGCGAGGTCACCGTCCAGGCCGGCGCCGCCTCGCTGCTCATCTCGGCGGCCCCGGTCTTCACGGCCCTGCTCTCGGTGTCGATCCTCAAGGAGCGGCTCACCCGGCTGGGCTGGACGGGCATCCTCCTGGCCTTCGCCGGGGTGGCCCTCATCGCCCTGGGCAGCGGCCGGGGCCTGCGGTTCTCCTCCGGCGCCCTGCTCATCCTGCTCTCCGCCGCCGCCGCGGCCATCTACTCCATTCTCTCCAAGGGCATCCTCCAGCGCCACTCGGCCCTGGAGTTCACCAGCTACGCCATCTGGCTGGGCACTTTGCCCCTCCTGGTGTTCCTGCCGAACCTGGCACAGCGGCTGCCCCACGCGGCTCCCCAGGCCACCCTCGCCGTGGTCTATCTGGGCCTCTTCCCCGCCGCCATCGCCTATGTGCTGTGGAACTACGCCCTCGCCCGGATGCCGCTCTCCCTGTTGGCGAGCTTCCTCTACCTGTCGCCCGTGCTGGCCAGCCTCATCGCCTGGGTGTGGCTGGGCGAACTGCCCGTCCTGCTCACGGTCTTCGGCGGGAGCCTCGCCATCCTCGGGGTGATCCTGGTGCAGACCCTGGGCTATGTCAGGGTTCCGGAGGCGGGGATCCGGCCCCCGCGGTAAGGACGCCCAGGAAGGTGAGCGGCGCGTCCGAGTCGTTGATCAGGCCGTGGCTGCCGCCCGCCTTCACGAGGAAGAAGTCGCCCGCCGCAAGGGGGAAGCGCTGCCCATTCAGCACGCCGGTGCCTCGGCCCTCAAGGATCAGGTAGAGGTCCTCCGTGGTCGGATGGGCGTGCTCGCCGATGGTGGCTCCCGGTTCCAGGGTGATGCGGCCCAGGCTGAGGATGCCCGCCATCTCGCCCCGAGCGAGCAGGTCGATGCCAGACCCCGTGCCCAGGCCCCCCCGGATGTTGGCTTTGGGTTCCACCGGCAGGTCGGCCAGGCGTCGAATCATGGGCGGCTCCCCAGGAACAGCCCGGGATCCACCCGGGCGTTGTTGAGGCTGAGGGACCAGTGCAGGTGCGGTCCGGTGGCGCGGCCCGTCATGCCCACCTCACCCACCCGGTCGCCGGCCTTGAGCACCTGGCCCTCCTTCACACTGATCTTCGACAGGTGGCAGAGCAGGCTGACCACCCCCTCGCCGTGGGCGATGAACACCGCGTTGCCACTGAAGAAGAAGTCGCCGGTGAGCACCACCACCCCGGCGGCAGGAGCCTTGACCGGCTGGCCCTGGGGCGCCTTGATGTCCAGGCCCGAGTGGGGGGCGCGGGGCTGGCCGTTGAAGATCCGGCGCAGGCCGAAGGAACTGGTAAGCCCGCCGGGCGTGGGCTGGCGGAAGGCCAGCTCAGGCACCAGGCCCTCGGGCCAGGCTTTCCAGGCCTGCGCCGTGAGTACCTGCTCCCGGGCGATGCGGGCTTCGTCGTCGGGGTCGGGCGTCACCTGCCGCTGGTTCTTCAGGTGGAGCCGCTGCTCGGGGTAGCGCTTGGGGCGAATCCGGAACGGCACGGCCTGGCCCGCCACCAGCAACTCGGCCGGGCCCGGCTTGGCGCTGAGGGGGATGCCCACCACGGCCTGCCAGCCTTGCCCCTCCCGCCGAACCAGCACCGGCTCCCCGAGGAAGGTGGCCTTGGGCGCCTGGCTGCTGCCCTTGAGCGCAACGACCGCCACGCCGCCGGGCACCGGCAAGGGCTTGAAGGACGGGGCTGCGGGCTCCGAGCCAATGACCCCGCAGCCCAGGGTCCAAGCGATCAGGCCCAGGGCCCTTCGGAGGGGGATGGTTCGCGTCAAGTTCATGCCAGCACCCTCGCATGAATGGGATGGCCTGGAAACCCGGCTGGCCCACCGGACGCCAGCCGGTCACCGGGGGGCTGAACCCGCGAGGCCCCAGGTGCCCAGGCGCTGCCGGGCCCAGCCCTCCCAGCCGCCGGGGAGCTGGTTGCTGGCTTCGCAGTGGCCGGCCCCCGGAACGATGGTCAGGTCAGGGTGGGCCCTGGCGATGCGGCGGACCCCATCCACCGGAGTCTCCCGGTCGGCATCGCCCGTGATCAGGGCGATGGGGCCCTGCAGTCCGGCGGCGGCGAGAACCGGGGACACCCGGGCCGGGTCGAAGTGGGCTCGGCGCCCGGCCTGCCCGATGGCCACCCATTCGGCCAGCCTCGCGAGTGGCTCGAAAGGTCCGAGGACCCCACGGATGTGATCCCGCGCGGCCTGGGCCAGATCCTCGAACGGGCATTCCAGGAGGGCCCCGCCCACCTGCGTCCCCTGGGCTTCCAGGTCCGCCACCGCCAGCAGGGCGACGCCGGCCCCCATGCTCCAACCCGCGAGCAGGATGTGCTCGGAGGGGAAGCCCTGGCCTTCGAGGTAGCGGAAGGCCGCCACCACGTCGGCGCGCTCCCAGCCGCCCAGGGTGCATGGCACGGAGGCATCCCGGTCCCGCCCCCGGAAGGTGAACCCCACCGCATCCCAGTCCGGAAGGGACCGTGACCGGCCCAGGGTGCCCCACAGGTCGTCCCCGAAGCCGTGCAGGTAGATCACGGCCCCCTTGGGATGGGGACGACGAAGGTGCACCAGGTCCAACCGGCGGCCCTCACCGACCGCCACCTGGGGGCGCGCGAGCCGGTCCCCGGGCCCCAGGAGGTCGCGAAGGATCCGCGTTCGATCCCCCTCGGTGCGCTGGGGCCCGGGCGGGTTCAGCAGCAGGCCCGGCAGCAGCCACAGCCCCACTCCGAGGCTGATGGCCAGCCACAGCAGGAGGAGGACGAGGGCCACACGGACCGTGAGTCGGCGCATGCCCTGACTACGGGGTGGAATACGGGCTGGCTTATGGCGCGGGCGGAGCGCCTTCCCCCGGCGGGGGCGGGTCCAGAGCGACCGGCACGGCCAGACCGGCCTCGGCCTGGAATCCCACCTCCCGCATCTTCACGGCGTCCTGGTAGGCGGCAAGGATGGCGGTGCGGATGCGCAGGTACGAGGTCTCGGTGACCTTGGTGTTGAAGGTGACGGTGGCCACCAGGTAGTCCCGGCCGTCGGGCATGATCTGGGGGGCGCTCACCTGGATCTGGGGCGCCATGATGGTGGCCGAGCTGCCCTCCCGCAGCCGGATGGCCAGGGCTTCGCACCAGGCCTGCAGCTGCGGCGCGAGGGCCAGCCCTTCTTCGGGCGAAGCCACCATCACCCGCCCGTAGAGGGTGAAGAACAGTCGCAGCTGCGGTGGGTCGAAGGAGTGGTTCAGGTAGCCCGACATGCTGGCGATCTGCTGGAAGTCCTTCAGCAGGGCCTGGAGCTTGGGGCTGGGCAGGGTCGGGCCCTGGGGCCGGGCCATCAGCGCGCCACCCCGTAGCCGTACTTGGCCACCAGCAGGTCGAGGCGCTGGCGGGCTTCAGGGGTCACCGCCTCGGGCGCGGTGAAGAGCGCCGCCTTGAGGGCCTCGCCGCAGGCGCAGGGGCGCGGCGTGCCCGACAGCTCCGGCACCACTTTGCGCAAGAGCCGCTGCGCCTTGTCCACGTTGGCGTGCATCACCTCCAGCACCGAGGCCGCATCCACGCCTTCCTCCTCCTCGCGCCAGGCATCGTAATCCGTCACCAGGGCGATGCAGGCGTAGCAGAGCTCGGCTTCGCGGGCGAGGCGCGCCTCGGTCACCTGGGTCATGCCGATGAGGTCCGCGCCCAAGGCCTGGTGCAGGCGGCTCTCGGCGCGGGTGGAGAAGGCCGGGCCCTCCATGCAGACGTAGAGGGCGTCGCCTTGGATGGGCAGTGCCAGGGCCCGGCCCGACGCCTGCAGGGCGCCGGTCACGTGGGCACAGGTGGGCTCGGCGAAGCTCACGTGGGCCACCAGGCCTTCCCCGAAGAAGGTGTCCTTGCGGTGCCGCGTCTTGTCGATGAACTGGCCCACCAGCCGCAGCTCGCCGGGCCGGTGCCGCGCCTGCAGGCTGCCCACCGCCGACACCGAGATGAGCCGCTCCACCCCCAGGGACTTCAAGGCCCAGAGGTTGGCCCGGTAGTTCACTTCGGTGGGGGTGAAGCGATGCCCTTCGCCATGACGGGCCAGGAAGGCCACGGGGGCGCCGTCCAGGGCGCCCAGATGTACGGGACCTGAGGGGTCGCCGAAGGGGGTTTCCACCGCCACGGCCCGGTCGAGGGCCAGGCCCTCCATCCGGTAGAGGCCACTGCCGCCGATGATGCCGATGGGTGCTCGCATCCTTGCATTGTACTTGCGGAGGGCCGGGCATCCGTGATTGTCTGGGGATTCTGACAATTCACGTGTTGGATGTTCGGGAAGCAGGTTCGAATCCTGCGCTGCCCCGCAACGGTATGCACCACGGCCACCCCCTCCGGGATCAGGGCCGTGAGACCTCAAGCCCGAGCCACTGGGAGCGTCCTGGGAAGGTTCGGGGGGAGCCGCAAGGCCCCTGTCGCGTGCGAGCCCGGAGACCGGTCCACCACCTCACCCCCCGTCGCGGGAACGGGCCGGGCCTTCCCCTCTCGGGACGCCCTGCCGCCGCGACCTCATGCGTGGAGGCATGATGGGTCACTCCCGAGTCCTTCTTCTCCTGGCGGCCATGTCCGCCCTCCTCCCGGCGGCCGAGCCGGACCGCAAGCCCAACGAGGCCACGGTCACGGTGAGCGCGGAGGCCCAGCCGGTGGCGGTGGCGCGCACCCCCGCCCCGGTGCGCATCGTCGAAGCCGACGAGCTGGCCCGCCTGGGCAGCCGCACCCTGGCCGAGCTGCTCACGGTGCTCCAGCCCGGCGCCGTGATGGCCAGCGGTGGCCCCGGCGCCGCCGCCTCGGCCTTCCTCAACGGCACCCTCAGCCGCAACGTGGTGGTGATCCTGGATGGCCTGCGCCTCAACGATCCCACCGCCACCAGCCCCGACCTCGGCACCCTCAGCCTGGTGGGCATCGCCCGGGTGGAGCTGGTGCTGGGGCCCTCCTCGGTGCTCTACGGCAGCGACGCCATCGGGGGGGTCATCGCCCTCACGAGCCTGGGACGGGGGGCCACCGGCTTCCATGGCCAGGCCGGCCTCAAGCTCGGCACCGACCGCCTGCGGGGCGGATCCACCCAGGTGCAGCTGACGGACGACCGCCTCTGGCTGGCCGCCGGGGCCGAGGCCCAGGCTCAGGAGAGCGGGTTCCCCGACGCGGCCTTCCGCCAGGCTGGCGGATTCCTGCGCCTGGGCACCCGCTTCGAGGATGCCGAGTTCACGGGGTTCTACCGCAACAGCGGGCAGACGGCCTCCGTGCCCTTCACCACCCAGGCCTGGCCCGGCTTCGGCCGCAGCTACGAGCCCCAGCGGGAGACCCACGCCCGCCAGGAGAGCTGGGGTACCACCCTGCACTGGACCCTCACGCCGAGCCTCCGACTGGAGAGCACCGCCCAGACGCTGTCAGGCAGCACCGGCGATCCCAGCGGCCCCCTGCGCCAACAGACCGACCGGGACTTCCGCCGCGTGGAGAACCAGCTGACGCTGCACTGGACCCCCTTCGCCGCCGTTCGCCTCACAGGCCGCCTGGAGGGCCGCGAGGACGTCAGCCACGCCACGAACTACTACGACCCGGCCACCTACGCCGCCGTGCCCTACCGGGGCGAGGGGCGGGACCTGGCGGCCGCAGTGGAATCGCACTGGGAAATCATCGAAGGCCTGGACTGGGTGGCGGGTCTGCGCCGGGACGGGGGCCACCGCGACCTCACCCGCTCGGATACCCAGGTTCGCAGCCGCGCCGGCAGCGCCGAGGCGGGCACCTGGCGGACGGGGCTCAACTGGGTGGCGGCGCCGGCGCTGCGCGTCTACGCCAGCGCGGGCCAGGGGTTCCGCATGCCCAACACCACCGAGTTCACCCTCAATGCCCAGGCGGAAAGCCAGGATGGGAAACCCTACCCCATTGCGCCCGAGCGCAGCCGCACGGTGCAGGTGGGGGCCACGGGCTTGGTGGCTGAGCACTGGCAATACCGCCTGGAAGCCCAGCGCACGCGCATCAGCGACTTGCTTGCCTACGTCTACGACACCAGCTACGCCTATCCGCCTCTCTTCACCTCCCACTACGCGAACCAGGGCGCCGTCCGGGCCCAGAGCCTCGAAGGCGCCCTCGGGTGGCGCGGCGGCGAAGCTGTGGCCTTCGGCTGGGACGTCATCCTCCGCAGCCAGGAGACCCGCGACCTGGACCACAACACGGATGGCGAGCGGTTCGGCCAGCAGAACCCCGCCATCGTGCGGCATCCGTTTTTCACGGGCTCCCTGGCCGCCTTCGCCCAGGGGCAGCGCTGGCGCACGGACCTCCGCTTCGATCGGATCGGCGCCCGGTATGACATCCAGGACACCACCTACCAGGTGATCTCCACGGGCAAGCCCTACCGCGACCTCAGCCTGGGCGGCTCCTTCGAGCCCCTGGCGAGCCTGGTGCTGGCCCTGCGCGGGGAGCACTTGCTCCAGCGAAGGCAGACGGTCCAGGACTGGCTCAGCGGCCGCTACGACCAGGAGGGCGACGCCGCGCTGGTCTATGGCTTCCCCGCCCCGGGCCCCCGCTGGACCCTCAGTGCCACGTGGAGGTGGTGATGGTTCTCGACCAAACAGCCATGACCGAGGATCACCACAAGACGCTTGTTGGCCCCAGAATCGGCGCCGCCGATGGCCGGGTGGACACCAAGGCACCAAGACGTGCCATCGAGGGGGTCCTTGCTTTTCTTGGCGGCTTGGCGGTGAAAGGTGTGCTTTCCCTCTGCATCACTTCCCTTCCCCTACTCGCGGCGCACCCCCAGCGGGTGGTGAGCCAGGCGGTGGGTACCGATGAACTGCTGCTGGCCCTCGCGGATCCCGGCCAGATCGCCGCCCTCAGCCACATCAGCCAGGACGTGCGGTTCAGCCCCGTGGCGGCGGAGGCAAAGCGCTTCCCCGCCCTCCGCGACAGCGATGCGGAAAGCGTCCTGCGCTTCCGGCCGGACCTGGTGCTGGCCGCCAGCTTCACCCGCCCCGAGACCCTGGCCCTGCTGAAGCGGGCCGGGGTGCGGCTGGTGGTGCTGGAGCGCTTCGACACCCTGGAGGATGTCTACGCCAGCCTCCGCATCCTCGGACGGGAGCTGGGCCAGACCGCCCGCGCCGAGGCCCTCATCACGCAGTGCCAGGCCCGGGTGGCCGCCCTCGCCCTGCGCCTGCAGGGGGTGCAACCGGTCCGGGTGCTCAGCGCCGGCCTCTATCCCTTCACCTCCGGCGCGGGCACCACCTTCCAGGATCTCTGCGACCATGCCGGGGCCCTGAACGTCGCCACGGAGGCGGGGCTGAAGGGCCACGCGCCGACCCCCTCGGAGCGCCTGCTGGTCTGGAACCCCGAGGTGCTCGTGGCCTCGGGGGAGGACGCCGACGTGCGCAAGCAGCTGGGCACCATCCCCCACTACCGGGTGTTGCCCGCGTTTCGGGCAGGACGGATCGTGATCCTCCCCGGGCCCATGATGTCGAGCGTCTCCCACCACCGCATCGACGCCTATGAAGCCCTTGCCCGCGCCCTGCATCCGGAGCGCTTCCGGTGAGATCCCGCCTCGCCGTCCCCGTGCTGCTGGGCCTGCTGGTCCTGACCTTCGTGGCCTCGCTCGCCTTCGGCGAGCTGCGGCTCAGCTTCGGCGAGGTGGTGGGCGCGCTCACGGGGGGCGGGGACGAGCTGGCGCGCACGGTGGTACGGGACTTCCGCCTGCCCCGGGCCCTCGTCGGCGCCGCCGTGGGGGCCGCCCTGGGCGCCAGCGGCGTGGTGATGCAGGCCTTCTTCCGCAATCCCCTGGCCAGCCCCGGCCTCCTGGGCGTCAGCAGCGGCGGCGCCCTGGGCGCGGTGGCGGTGCTGGCCCTGGGGCCGACCCTGGGCTTCGCGGCGGCCACGCTGTGGGCCCTGCCGCTGGCCTCGGTGGTGGGTGCCTTCGCGGCCACGGGGGTTGTACTGATGCTTGCCCAGCGCGGGGCCGGCACCGAGCGCCTGCTGCTGTCCGGCGTGGCGCTCAATGCCCTGCTCGGCGCGGGCACCAGCTTCCTCCTCACCACCACCGTGGGCCACTTCGAGGTGAACGCCCAGATCCTCTTCTGGCTCATGGGTGGGCTCGAAAGCCGCAGCTGGGAGCACGTGTGGATGGGGGTTCCCGCCATCCTGGTGGCCTGCCTGCTGCTGCTGCCCCTGGGGCGGCCCATGGATCTGCTGAGTCTGGGGGAGGAGGGCGCCCAGAGCCTGGGGGTGGATGTGCGCCGGCTGCGTCGCCAGCTCATTTTCCTGTCCACCGTGCTCACGGCGCTGGCCACAGCGGTGGCAGGCATCGTCGGCTTCGTGGGGCTGGTGGTGCCGCATGTGTTGCGCCTGGCCTTTGGGCCCGATCACCGCCGCCTGCTGCCCTACTCCATGCTGGGGGGCGCCAGCTTCCTCCTGGCCTGCGACCTGCTCACCCGCACCTTCCCCCTGGGCCTGCGCCTGGGCGTGGTCACGTCCATCATCGGTGGCCCCTTCTTCCTCTGGCTGCTGCGGAGGCCCCGGTGATGCCCGCCCTGCGGGCCCGCGACGTGGCGGTGCCCGGCCGCCTGGAGCCCGTGTCCCTGGACCTGGGTCCCGGCGAGCTGGTGGCCATGGTGGGCCCCAACGGGGCGGGGAAATCCACCCTCATCCAGGCCCTGGCCGGACTGCTGCCGGCCCAGGGCACCGTGTCCTGGAACGGCGAGCCGCTCGCCCACATCCCCATGCTGGACCGGGGGCGGCGCCTGGCCTGGGTGGGGCAGGAAGCCCACTTCGAGTTCGCCTTCCCCGTGCAGGAGGTGGTGGCCCAGGGGCGCTATGCCTGGGGGGACGATCCCTCGGGCGTGGCCGAGGCTTTGGCGCAGCTCGACCTGACCCACCTCGCCACGCGGCCCGTGACGCGCCTCTCCGGCGGTGAGCGGCACCGCGTGGGACTGGCGCGGGCCCTGGCCACCCAGGCACCCATCCAGCTCTGGGATGAGCCCGTGGCCCAGCTCGATGTGCGCCACGCCCTCGAAGTGGTGCGCCTGGCGCGGGGCCTCACCCTGGCGGGGGGCACGGTGGTGGTGAGCCTCCATGACCTGCGCGCCGCCTACCGCTTCGACCGCGTGCTGGTGCTGGATCGCGGCCGGCTGGTGGGCAATGGGCGCCCCCACGAGGTGCTCACGGCTCCCTTGCTCCGTGAAGTCTTCCGCGTGGAGGCCACCTTCGTGGAGAGCCTCGTCCCGGAGCTGCCATGCGAGTGACGGAGGGGGCCCCGTGATCGCTCTGGAGGTGGCCGCCTGGGGCAGCACCGGGGTGATCCTCGCGGCCCTGGTGACCCTGCGCCGGCACTGGAACCGGCTGCCCGCCCTGGAGGCCGGGGGCCTGCAGCTGATCGATCCACCCTCAGTCTGCCTCTGCATGCCGGTGCGGAACGAGGTCCGCGAGCTGCCCGCCGCCCTCGACGCCTGGCTGGCCCAGGACTACCCCCGGTTGGCCATCCTCGTGGTGGATGACGGCTCGACGGATGGCAGCAGCGAGATCCTGCAGCTGCGCGCGGCCCACCGGGGTGGCCGCCTGCGGGTGCTCCGGAACGACCACCTGCCCCCTGGCTGGCTCGGGAAGAACCACGCCCTGCACCTGGCGTCGATTCAACCGGAGGCGCTGGCGGCGGACTGGCTGCTCTTCGTGGATGGCGATGTGCAGGCCTCTCCGGACCTCCTCCGCCGCGCCATGGCGTTTGCGCAAGACCAGCCCACCGACCTGCTGGCCCTGCTGCCCGCGGTGGACGTGGTGAGCCCCGCCGAGCGCCTGGTGCTGCCCCTGGCGGCCTCCGCCTTTCTGCTGCTGGTGCCACCGCATCAGGTGCCGAACCCCCGCCACCCCGCCTTCTGTGGCGTGGGTGGGTTCACCCTGGTGCACCGCACCGCCTACGACGCGGTGGGCGGCCACGCCGCGGCGCCCCTGGAGGCCATCGACGACATGATGCTGGCGCGCCGGGTGAAGGCCGCGGGCTTCGTCAACCGGGTGGCCCGGGGTGGGCCCGACCTGCACCTCCGCATGTACCACGGCCTGGGCGAGCTCATCCGCGCCATGCGCAAGAACGCGGCGGCGGTGCCGGCCTGGGGCCTCCTGATCCCCCTCCTGCCCCTCTCCACCCTGCTGGTCCTGGCCCCGCTCTGGCTGCCCTTCGCCGGCCACCCGGGCCTGGCCCTCCTGCTCTGGCTGCTGGTTCCAGCCCTGGTGGGCGACGTGCAGCAGCGCCTCACGGGCCGCCCCATGGACCTGCTGTGGGCGCTGTGGCCCCTGAATGCCCTGGTCTTCGCCGCCGGTACCGCCTGGGCCCTGGTGGACCGCCTGCGCGGGGTGAACCACTGGCGGGGCCGGACGGTGCCCTTGAGGTAGTCTCAAGCCCCTTCGAAGAGGCGCAGGGTCTCGTCAAACCGGCGGAGGATGGCGAGGACCCGAAAGGGCTCCACGGCCACGTAGTCCACGGCGCCCGCCGCCACGGCATGGTGCCGCTTTTTGGCCTCGTCCTCATCGGACCCCGCCAGGATGACGGGCACGGGGCAGCCCTCCTGGTCGATGAGCTGCCGGCAGAGTTCCAGGGGACTGGCCAGCCGGAGCTGGTTGTGGATCACCACCAGCCGCACCCGGCCCCAGCCTTGCTCGTCGGCTCCGAGGTCCTTGAGCTGGCCCTTCACAGGGCCTTTGATGTGGTCAAGCATGGCGAGGCCGAACTTCCGGCTCAGCGACTCGCCGAGGCGGCGGGCAAAGTCCTCCTTTTCGCTCAACAGAAGGATCAGGGGATCCCGGTCCACCACGAGCCTGGCCGTGGGGAGGGCCGCGGCCCGGTTGATCCGGGCGGTGGCCTCCTGGAAGCCCCGGGGGGCGAAGCTGTCCTTGTCCTGCTGGGCCTGGAGGACCTGCTGCTCCTGGATCCAGGTGCGGTACTGGCTAAGCAGCTCGGCATCCGCCTGCTTGGTGAAGCGCAGGCCCACGAGGTTCTCGCCAAAGTAGGCCACGGTGGTGGGGGCCTGCAGGCGGAGGTGGGCGTCGAGGGGCACGTCCAGCAGCGACTCCTCGCCCATCCGCAGCAACTCCCGGATGTCCTGCTTGCTGTTGCGCAGCACCAGCTCCAGGCCCTCTTCGCCAAAGCTCTGCACCGTGCCATCAATCAGGGCATTCCGGGTGTTCGTGAAGGTCGCCGCCTTGGCGGGCATGTGGGTGGCATCCGGGATGAAGTCGGCCAGGCGGTGCAGGTCCGAGCGCCGCAAGACCCGTGGGATGCCAGCCAGGCAGGCCTCCGTGCCCTCCAGCACCTCCCGCCCCGCATGGGTCACCACGCACTCGTATTCCAGGCCCCTATCCTTCAGCTTCAAGGCCAGGTGCTCGCCGGCCTTGAAACCCCAGGCGTCCATGTCCTCGAAGGCCATGCGGAAGGCAAACCGCTCGCCATCTTCGGTGAGGATGGGGAAGGATGCCCGCTGATCCCGGAAAGCCACTTCCAGCCGGGCCCCGGTCAGGCAGAGCCGCTGCAGGGCCATGCGGATGGCCGTGGCATCCTCGAGGAGGGCGCTGGCCTTGGTCACTTCAGCCCCTCCGGGAGCGGCCCCAGGGCGCCCTGCGGCAGCCACCGCGACAGGGCGGCATGTAGCGCCTCCGCGCGCACCGGCTTGGGGATGTGGTCATCCATCCCGGCGGCCAGGCACTTCTCCCGATCGCCCACCATGGCGTTGGCGGTCATGGCCACCACCGGCAGGCGGCGGCTGCCCCGCTCGCGCTCGCGGATGCGCCGGGTGGCCTCGTAGCCATCCATGTGGGGCATCTGGCAGTCCATGAGCACCAGGTCATAGGCCACGCCCACCAGCGCATCGAGCGCTTCCAGCCCCGAGGCTGCGACGTCCGCCTTGATGCCCAGCTTCTGGAGCATGAGGAGGGCCACCTTCTGGTTGATGAGGTTGTCCTCGGCCAGCAGCACTCTCACGGCGAGGGGGCTTCCACCCGGGATCGACGCGGAGGCGGGGGTCTGGCCCTCTGTGGGGAGGGTCTTGGGCTCGAGGAGGTCCCAGAGGTGGCTGGGCCGCACGGGCCAGGTGAGGAACGCACCTGCGCCCAGCCGTACCGCCTTCTCCCGGAGCTCCGGCTGGTAGAGGGGGCTCAGGGCCACGACCTCTGCCGGGGCTGAGGCCTTGCACACCGTCTCCAGGGCCTCGGGCCCGGCGAGGATGATGGTTCTCTGGTCCGGTACCCCCGTCAGACCGGCCGTGGCTTCGGCTCCGGTGAGGGCCAGACGGGGCTGGAGGCCCCAGGCGCTCAGCTGCTCGAGGACCAGCCGACCCGTGGCGTGGGGCAGACCCACCAGCACCACCGAAGCTGACCGGGGCCTGCGGGGGACCGGGCGTTCCTTGAGGCCCAGCCGGAGGGTGAACCAGAACGTGCTGCCCACCCCGACCTCGCTGGTGACACCGATGCCCCCACCCATGAGCTCTGTCAGCCGCTTGGAGATGGTGAGGCCCAGGCCGGTTCCGCCGTACTTCCGGGTCGTGGAGCTGTCGCCCTGGAAGAAGGAGCTGAACAGCCGCTCGACCACCTCGGGGCCCATGCCGATACCCGAATCGCGCACTTCCACCCGGATCAGCGCCGAGGTGGCGTCCATCTGTTCCGGGCGCACCCGCACTTCCACGGAGCCCTCGTGGGTGAACTTCAGCGCATTGTCCATCAGGTTCGTGAGGATCTGGCGCAATCGGGTGGGATCGCCGGTCACGGCGCGCGGCAGGGCGGGATCCACCACCACCCCCAGCTCCACACCCTTGGCCTGGGCCTTCACGCCGAGCACCGTCTGCACGTCCTCGATGACCGCCAGCAGGTCGAAGTCCAGGGCCTCGAAGGCCAGCTTGCCGGCCTCGATCTTCGAGAAGTCGAGGATGTCGTTGATGAGGGTGAGCAGCGCCTCTCCACAGGAACGGACAGTCTCCGCGTACTGGCGCTGCTCCGCGCCCAGGGGCGTGTCGAGCAGCAGGCCCGTCATGCCGATGATGCCGTTCATGGGGGTGCGAATCTCGTGGCTCATGTTGGCCAGGAATTCGCTCTTGAGGCCAGACAGCTCCAGGGCCCGATCCCGGGCCACCGCCAGCTCGCGGGCGGCCTCTTCCAGGTTGCGCTCGGCCCGGCGGCGCTCGGTGATGTCGTGGTACTGCCAGAGGTGGCCCAGGTATTCCTCGCCGACCAAGATCGGCACAAAGTCCCGAGAGAGCACGCGCCCATCGGTCAGCTCCAGTTCCTCCCCCTGGACCGGCACCCGCGTCGCGGCCACTTCCTCCTGCCGGGGCAGGAACCCCTGGGGCGATACCAGCAGGGGCAGGCAGGCCTCCAGCAGGTCGCGGGTGTCGCTCTCCGTCAGCGCATGGGCGGGCACCGGTACCTGGAACATCTGACAGAAGGTCTCGTTGAGGAGGGCGATCTTTCGTCCCTCGGTTTCCACCAGGATGCCGGCCTGCATGTTCTCGATGAGGGCTCGCAGCCGGCTGGTGGCCACCCGCAGCACGATCTCCGTGTGTTTGCGCTCGGTGATGTCGTTCAGGGTGCCCGATATCCCAAGCACCACCCCGGCCTCGTCGAAGGCGATGCGCTGGTGGGCCTCCACCCACTTCACCTCTCCTGCCTGGGTCGGGATGCGGAACTCCCCGTCGAAGACGGCCTGCCCTGTGTCCACCGCATAGGTGAGCATGTTCAGGTAGCGGGGGTTGTCCGCCGGATGCAGGAAGCCGAGGAAGGCCTGGCCCAGGCAAGCCTCCACAGAGAGCCCCGTGAGCCCCGTCCAGGCCGGATTCAGGAAGGCCCATCGACCCTGGCGGTCGATCTGGAACACCACCTCTTTCAGGTCCTCGACCAGGGTCCGGTAGCGGTCGGCCTCCGCCTGGGCCTGGGCCAGCCGGGCCGCGAGTGAGTCGGTGGCCGGATGGGTGGCGGGAAGCGGGGCGTCGGTCGGCATGCCCGATCCTCTTCGGCGGACCTGGCCTCGAACCTGAAAAAAGATTTCTTGTTTTTTTCGCTTTTTGCCTCATCCTGGAAAGCATCCCTTCCGGAGGACCCCATGGCCGCGGCCGAGCAAGACGATCGCCTCAAAGCCCTCACCCGCACCGTCGCCGACATCGAGCGGGCCTTCGGCAAGGGTTCCATCATGAAGCTGGGTGACCGCATGAGCCCTGCCGAGGGCATCGAGGTCATCAGCACGGGCTCCATCGCCCTCGATTCCGCCCTAGGCGTGGGAGGCGTCCCCAAGGGCCGCGTGGTCGAGGTCTACGGACCGGAAGCCAGCGGCAAGACCACCCTGGCCCTGCACATGGTGGCCCAGGCCCAGAAGAAGGGTGGCCTGGCGGCCTACATCGACGCCGAGCACGCCCTGGATCCCGAGTACGCCAAGAAGCTGGGCGTGGATGTGGACAACCTCTTCATCAGCCAGCCCGACAGCGGCGAGCAGGCCCTGGAGATCTGCGACCAGCTGGTGCGCAGCGGTGCCCTGGACATCATCGTCATCGATTCAGTGGCGGCCCTGGTGCCCAAGGCCGAGATCGACGGCGAAATGGGCGACAGCCACGTGGGCCTGCAGGCGCGCCTCATGAGCCAGGCCCTCCGCAAGATGACTGGCACCATCAGCAAGACCCGCAGCTGCGTGGTCTTCATCAACCAGATCCGCATGAAGATCGGCGTCATGTTCGGCAGCCCCGAGACCACCACCGGCGGCAATGCCCTCAAGTTCTATGCCTCGGTCCGCCTAGACGTGCGCAGCATCCAGAGCATCAAGGGCAACACGGGGGATCCCCTGGTGGCGGCCAAGGACGAGGATTCCTCCGTCATCGGCAAAAAGACCAAGGTGAAGGTCGTCAAGAACAAGGTCGCGCCGCCCCTCAAGGTCGCCACCTTCGACATCATGTATGGCGAGGGCATCAGCCGCACCAGCGAGCTGGTGGAGCTGGGCACCCAGCTGGAGATCATCCAGAAGAGCGGCTCCTGGTACAGCTACAAGGACAGCCGCCTGGGCCAGGGCGCCGAGAACGTGAAGAAGCTCTTCACGGACAACCCCGAGCTGGCGGACGAGGTCGAAGCCCTCATTCGTGAGCGCCTCGGCATGAAGGCGCCCGTCAGCGTCTGATCCTGGCTTCCTGCACCCCCCATCGCATCCCCCTGCGCGCCCTTGGAAGGGGTCGGCAGACGGCGGCGGCCCTCGGGCCGTCGCCGTTTTTCATGCCTGGCCCAAGCGGCCGACCCTCGGATGCCTGTCACGCCAGCTATCATGGCCGATCGCTCCGAGGTGCCCATGGCCAGCCCCGCCTTCCAGGTCGAGACCGTCCACCTGCCCCAGTTCCGCGAGGGCAGTCCCAAGGACCGGACGGAATTCATCCGGGTGCTGGGTGACAGCTTCCGGCACACGGGCTTCGTCAAGGTCGCGGGTCACCGGGTCCAGCCTGCGGACGTGGCGGGGGCCTACGCGGCCGCCAAGGCCTTCTTCGCCCTGCCGGAAGCGGTGAAGCGCCGCTACCTGGTGCCTGGTTCCGGAGGCGCCCGGGGGTTCACCGCCTTCGGCAGCGAGCACGCCAAGGACAACCCGGTGGGCGACCTCAAGGAGTTCTGGCACGTGGGCCAGGAGCTGCCGGCGGACCATCCCCTGAAGGCGGTCTACGGTGACAACCTCTGGCCCGAGGCCGACGTGCCGGGCTTCAAGGCCCGCGCCCTGGCCCTGTACCGCGCCCTGGAAGCCTGCGCCGGCACCCTGCTGGAGGCCCTGGCGCTCTACCTGGGGCTGCCGGAACGCAGCCTGGCCGACATGATCGTGGACGGCAACTCCATCCTGCGCATCATCCACTACCCGGCCCTGCGGGAGCGCTACCTGGAGGGGGGCGTGCGCAGCTCGGCCCATGAGGACATCAACCTCATCACGCTGCTACCCGCCGCCACGGACGCCGGGCTGCAGCTGCTGGACCGCGACGGCCGCTGGCACGCCGTGGACGGCCTCGCCGGGGAGATCGTCGCCGATGCAGGGGACATGCTGAGCCGCCACTTGAACCTGAAGCTCCCCAGCACCACGCACCGGGTGGTCAATCCGGACGATCCGGAAGCCGTGCGTTATTCCATGCCCTTCTTCTGCCACCCCCGGCCCGAGGTGGTCCTGGACTGCCCGGAGGCCCTGCTCGAACCCGGGGAGGTCCGACGCTTCGAACCCATCACCGCCCAGGCTTTCCTGCTGCAGCGCCTGCGCGAGATCGGCCTGATCTGACTGGATGCAGCTTGGCCTTGAGCCGACCAGCCAGGTCGGGGTTCAGCTCCTCCAGCCGTCCCAGTACCCCGAGGGCTTCGTCCCGACGCCCCAGGTCCCCCAGCAGCTGCCCCAGGTCCAGCCAGAGCTCCGCCGACAGGGGCCGGTAGCGCAGTGCGAGCCGCAGAGTGTCGACGGCAGCCTCTCGCTGGCCCCCCAGGCGCTGGCAGTGGCCAAGGCGAATCCAGGCCTCGGCGTCATCCGGGTGGAACCGGAGCCCCTGCTGCAGGGCCTCGATGGCGGCGGCGAAATGGCCTGCGTTCATCCGGGCGGCACCCAGGTTCATCCAGGCAAGGGCATAGCCGGAGTCCATCCTCAGGGCCGCCCCGAAGGCCTGCTCGGCCTCCTTGAAGCGGTTCAGGAGGTCCAGGGCCACGCCGAGGTTGTTCCAGGCCTTCGGGTCCGGGTGGAGGACCAGGGACCGGTGGTAGGCCGCCACCCCCTCCGGCAGGAGCGTGGCCTCCGCCGTGGCCCCTCCCTCTGCCGCGACCGCGACCCGCGCCGCCCGGTCCAGGGCCAGGCCCAGGGCCAGCCAGGCGTTGGCGTCCCCCGGCAGGTCCAGTACCCACTGGCGGGCGGCGGTCTCCCAGGCGGGCCAGTTCCGGGGATCCCTGGCCAGCCGCTCCAGCAGATCGGTGCCACGCTCCGCTTGACGCCAGGCCGGGGTCCGAGTCTCCGCCTCTCCGGGCCGTTCCAGCAGGTCCCGCACCCACGCCGCGGGAATCGAGAAATTCAGCCGGGGGCTTGGGGTGAAGGTCAGGGTGGTGAGCCCCAGGAGCCGACCCTGCTCATCGAACAGCCCGCCGCCGCTGTTCCCTGGCAGGCTCGGCGCGTCGCTCTGGAACAGGCGGGCGTTCCCCAGGTGCCAGACGCCACGCAGGCGGCCCGGCGAGACCACCGGTCCATGGCCCCCTGGATACCCCACGATCAGCACCCGCTGACCCACGCCCTCGGGTTCCGGCGCGAGCGGCACCACGGGTGCCTGCAGACCAGGCACCGCCAGGAGGCAGAGGTCCCGCCCCGGATCCATGGTCACGCGGGTCACCGGCCAGGCCAGGGCACCCTGATGGACCGAGATTCCGAAGGCGCCCTGCGTGACATGCGCATTGGTGGCCACCAGACCCGGAGCCACCACCACGCCACTGCCCTGGGAGGCATGGATGCCGCCCAGACGGCTGCGCACCAACACCACGCTGGCGCTGACCCGCGCGGGGCTCACAGTTTCCTGAACAGGCACCGGCGGGGAGGCCAGCAGCAGCATCCCCAGCCAGGGAATCACTCCGCGTCCTGCACGCCCAGACCGGCCCCCCGGAGGTGGCGTGGCAGCGACCCGGGGGCGGAAGCCCCGAAGGCCTGCGCGGGCGCCGGGCCCGGCCGAGGGGCCGCGGGCCGGTTGCCCCCGGGCGCCAGAATCGCCTTCAGCTGCTCCCCGGTGGCGAAGCGCTCCAGCCGCGACAGCTGCTCCGCATTCGGGAAGCCCTCGTAGCGCACCCGGCGCGGTCCCCAGATGGCCACGGCCTCGCCGCGGAGTTCCTGGATGCGGGGCAGGGTCTGACGGGCATAGACGCCGAGGGGTTCGCCCTTCGCGCTGAGGAAGCCCAAAAGGTCCGCCTCGGGGAGCAGGACCGGCGCTCCCTCCTGCCACAGCGCCATGGTCATGGGCTTGCCCTGCCCGGTCTTGAGGATGGAGACCGGGGCGGACCGGCCCAGGGTCGGATCGAGGTCCCGGTCCTGGTACCGCAGCGCCTCCAGCAGGTCCAGGTGCTTCAGCTCGCGCTGGGGCGAGGACATGGGGTGGGGCTCCTGGAGCCGGGCCGTCATGAGCTGGTCGTGGATGCACTCGATCACCGCCCGCTGCAGGGGGGGTGTGCCGGACTGGATGCTGCGGCTCACCTCTTCCATGAGCTGGGGCAGCAGGATCTGGGGCACGGCCAGCAGGGTGTCGGCGGTGGGAATGGCCAGGAAGGGGTGCTGGTTCTTGAAGAGGGGCTGCCAGACCTCAGGCAGCAGCAGCCGGGCGGCATCGTGCCCATCCCGCCAGGGGCTGCGGTAGGCGCCCGAAGGCAACCGTTCGAAGCTGCCTTCGGTGCGGTTCCGCAGGTGGTCCAGGGCCAGTTCCATCACTTCTTCGGCGGGCTGGTCCCAGAGGATCAGCCAAGGTGCGGGCAACGACACATCCCCGACCCGCAACCGCACGCTCAGACCTTCAATGAAGTGGCGACTCCACGCCACCTCCCGCTCCGCCTGCCAGGCTGGCACCAGCTCAGGCAGCAGGTGTTCCTGGGCATCGACCCAGGGCTCGGGCAGCACCATCCCGAGGGCATGGATCTCGGCCACCGCGTCGGCCCAGGCTTCCCGCTCACCGGCCTTGCGGTGGGCCTCGAAGGCCGGCACCAGGGCCGCAAGGCCCGGTAGGTCCGGGGACAGCCCCCGAGCCTCCAGCAGGACCCCCAGGTCCGGCAGGGACGCCTCGTCGGCGCGGGAACGGAATCGATCAAAAAAGCCCATATCTGCCAATCCACCTAAACAATCCATTGTGACCGCATGGGGGGAATTATGCTTGTAGGGATATGGAGCCCCTCGACACCCTCGGCCGCCCCCTCAAGGCCCTCCGCGTCTCCGTGACGGATCGCTGCAACTTCCGCTGCGGATACTGCATGCCCCGTGAGGTGTTCGGGCCGGACTATCCCTTCCTCCCCCGGGAGGGCCTGCTCAGCTTCGAGGAGATCACACGCCTGGCCCGGGTCTTCCAGGGCCTGGGGGTCAGCAAGATCCGCCTCACGGGCGGCGAACCCCTGCTGCGGCGGGAGCTGCCCGCCCTGGTGCGCATGCTGGCCGCCATCCCGGGCATCGAGGACCTGGCGCTGACCACCAACGGCGTGCTGCTGCCGGAGCTGGCGCCGGCCCTGCGGGCCGCCGGACTCACCCGCCTCACCATCAGCCTGGATACCCTCCGCCCCGAGCTGTTCCGCACCCTCAGCGATACCGAGCTGTCCCTGTCCCGGGTGCTGGAGGGCATCGAGGCCGCCCAGGCGGCGGGCTTCGGCGCGCTGAAGCTCAACTGCGTGCTGCAGCGGGGCGTGAACGAGGCGGACATCCTGCCGCTGGCCGCCTTCGCCCGCGACCACGGCCACACCATGCGCTTCATCGAGTTCATGGATGTGGGCACCACCAACGGCTGGCGGATGGACGCCGTGGTCCCCGCCGCCGAGGTGCACCACCTCCTGCATGCCCAGTGGCCACTGGAGCCCCTCACGACGCCCGAGGGCGCCGTGGCGCGGGGCTGGCGCTACCGCGATGGGAAGGGAGAGGTCGGCCTCATCTCCTCGGTGACCACGCCCTTCTGCCGGGGCTGCGACCGGGCCCGCCTCTCGGCGGATGGCCACCTCTACACCTGCCTGTTCGCGGGTGACGGCCTCGACCTGAAGGGCTTCCTCCGCAGCGGCCACGCCGATGGCGATGTGGCCGCCATCCTCGCGTCCCACTGGCGCCGCCGCACCGATCGCTACTCGGAGCTGCGGCGGGCCGATACGCCGGGTCTGCCGAAAGTCGAGATGTCCCACATCGGCGGCTGACCCCGGAGTCCCATGCGCACCTTCCTCCTGCTCGCCACCCTCGCGGCCCTCCTGTCCGCCGCGCCCCCGGCCGCCGTGGTCCATGGCGGCGCCGGCAGCCCCCGCACCCGCATGGACGGCACGGACAGGGCCGCCGCCAAGGCGCTGGAGGCCCTCAAGACCGGCGCGACGGCCCTGGATGCGGCGCTGGCAGGCGTTGTGGACCTCGAAGACGACCCGCGCTTCAACGCCGGCACCGGCGCCAACCTCCGCCTGGACGGCAAGACCATCCAGATGGACGCGGCCTGCATGGATGGAAGCACCGGGGCCTTCGGGGCCGTGGCCGCCATCGAGCGGGTGAAGAACCCCGTGCGCGTGGCCCGGAAGGTCATGGACACACCCCACCTCCTGATCGTGGGGGAGGGCGCCACGCGCTTCGCCCGGGCCATGGGCTTCCCCGACTACGACCCCACCTGCGCCGAAAACCGGGCCCGCTTCAAGCGTGTGCAGGACATTCTCAAGGGCACCGACCCGCGCCAGCTCGACGCCTGGAGGCGCTACGACTGGAAGCGGGGCTGGAACTTCCCCACGCCGCTGAAGGAGGCGCTGGGGACGCCGGACACCGTGGGCTGCGTCACCCGCGATGCCCAGGGCCGCTTCGCCGCCGCCATCAGCACCGGCGGCACCACCATCACCTTCTACGGCCGCGTGGGGGATGTGCCCATGTTCGGCGCGGGCATTTACGCCGGGCCCAAGGGCGCCGTGGCCTGCACGGGCAATGGCGAGGACATCGTCCGCCACTTGGTGGCCAAGGCCACCTACGACCTGCTGGCGAAGGGGCGCTCAGCCCAGGAGGCCGTGGATGAGACCCTCACGGCCTTCCCGGCCACCATCGACCTGGGCCTCGTGGCCATCGGCCCCACCAGCACCGGGGGCGGTTGCAACTTCTCCGCCGAGCAGAAGCAATTCGTGACGGACTACCGGAACCAGATGGCCTGGAGCGTGGCGATCACCCCTCCCGCACCATCTTCGCGATGAGGAAGGCCATCTCCAGGCTCTGGCTGCGGTTCAGGCGGGGATCGCAGCCGCTCCGGTAGGCCCGCTGGAGGTCCGCCTCCACCAGCCCCTCGACCCCTCCGGTGCACTCGGTGACTGGCTCTCCCGTCAGCTCGAAGTGCACGGCCCCCAGGCGCGACCCCAGTCGGCGGTGGAGCTCGGCCACCTCCTGCAGCTCCTGGAGGATGTCGCCGAAGTACCGCGTCTTCAGGCCGCCGGGCGTGGTACGGCCATTCCCGTGCATGGGATCGCAGCTCCACAGCACCGGATGGCCTGCCGCCCGTGCCGCCGCGATGAGGGCCGGCAGCACGGCTTCGGCTTTGCCCGCGCCGAAGCGGGTGATCAGCGTCAGGCGGCCCGCCTGCCGCTCGGGATCCAGCTGCGCCAGCACCTGCTTCAGCTGCTCGGGGGTCATGGACGCACCCACCTTCAGCCCGATGGGATTGGCGATGCCCCGGATGTACTCGAGGTGGGCCCCGTCCAGCTGCCGGGTGCGCTCGCCGATCCAGAGAAAGTGGGCGCCGAGGTTGTAGTGAGCCCGGTGCTCGGGCACCCAGCGGGTGAGGGCGGTCTCGAAGGGCAGGTGCAGGGCTTCGTGGCTGGTGAACAGCTCGCCGGTGCGCAGGTGCTCCGGCAGGCCGCCGAGCCGCTGGACGAAGTCGAGGGAATTTCGCACCTGGTCCAGGGTCTCCAGGTAGTGGCCCGCATCCTCGCGGCTCCAGGGCAGGTCCCAGTGCTCGGGGTGGTGCAGGTCCGCGAAGCCCCCGTCCACCAGGGACCGCAGGTGGTTCAGGGTGACGGCGGCGCGGTGGTAGGCCTCCATGAGCCGGCGGGGATCGGCCTCCCGCCGGTCGGGATCGAGGCTGTTGATGAGGTCACCCCGGTAGACGGGCACCTCGCGCCCCTCCACCACCTCCATGGTGCCGCTGCGGGGCTTGGCGTACTGACCGGCGATGCGGCCCAGGTGGATGACCCCCGTGCGGCCCCCGTGGGTGATGAGCACCGACATCTGCAGCAGCACGCGGAGCTTGTCCTGGATGAGGCCGCCCCGGCAGTCCGCGAAGGCCTCGGCGCAGTCGCCGCCCTGCAGCAGGAAACGACGCCCGGCAGCGGCTTCGGCCAGGAGGCCTCGCAGGTGGTTGACCTCCTCGGCCACCACCAGCGGGGGCAGCTCCCGCAGCTCCGCCAGCACCAGCTCCAGGGCGGCGGGATCCGGGTAGGTGGGCTGCTGGGCAGCGGGGTGTTGCCGCCAGGAATCGGGGGTCCAGGTCATCGTCATTTCGCACCTTCCAGCACGGCCTGTGGATAGCTGCCCAGCACCTTGAGGGAGGCGCAGGCGCCCCGCAGCTCTTCCAGGGCGGCGGCCATGGCCGGGTCGGCCGCGTGGCCTTCCACATCCAGGAAGAAGGCGTACTCCCAGAGTTTCCGCCGAGTGGGGCGGCTCTGGATGCGGCTCAGGTTGAGGCCCCGGTTGGCCAGGGGCTCCAGCAGGCGCAGCAGGGCGCCGGGGCCGTCCTGGGCCATGGCCAGCAGGGTGGTGCGGTCGCGCCCAGTGGGCTCTGGCGTCGTGGGCCCCAGCACCAGGAAGCGCGTGGCGTTGGCGGCCAGGTCCTGGATCTTCGTCTCAGCGACCTTCAAACCGAACAGCTCGGCGGCCAGTTCGGAGGCCACCGCGGCCCCCTCGGCATCCTCCCGGGCCAGCCGGGCGGCCTCCGAGGTGGAAGGCGCCTCGATGCGGTCCGCCTGGGGCAGGTGCGCCTCCAGCCAGCGCCGGCACTGGCCCAGGGCCTGGGGGTGGCTGTAGACGCGGCGGATGGCCCCCAGGTCCAGTTCGGGCCGCAGCAGCAGCGCCTGGTCCACCGGCAGGAGGATCTCCGCGCAGATGCGGATGGGGCTGTCCAGGAAGGCATCCAAGGTGGACTCCACGGCGCCCTCCGTGGCGTTTTCCACGGGTACTACGCCGTAGTCGGCCCGCTGCCGCTCCACCGCCTGGAACACCGCTGCGATGGTGCCCTGGGGCAGGGCCTGGCTGGAGCCGCCGAACTGGTGCCGGGCGGCCAGGTGCGTGAACGTGCCCTCAGGCCCCAGGAAGGCCACCCGCAGCGGCTTCTCCAGGCTGAGGCAGGCGCTCATCACCTCCTGGAAGACGGTGCGCACGGCGGTGGGGGGAAAGGGGCCCGGGTTGGCCGCCTCGAGCCGGGCCAGCACCTCCCGCTCCCGGCGGGGGGCGTGGAAGAGGGCTTCGGGGGTCGTGGCGGCCTTCAGGCGGCCCACCTCCGCCGCGAGGCCGGCCCGCTGGTTGAGGAGCGCCAGCACCTGGTCGTCCACGGCATCGATGGCCTGGCGAAGCCGGGCGAGGGAATCGGGGTCGAGCTGGGTCATGGGGTCCCCACAAAGAAAAACCCCCGAGCCGTGCGGTCTCGGGGGCGAAGGTCAGCGCGGAACTGGATCTAGACGCCGCCATCCCTCGCACCCGAGGTGCGAATGGTAAAGGCGAAGAAGCGGCGGGAGGTCAGCATGGCAGTCCAGACACCTTATCCAGAGGCTGGCGCCATTCGCAAGGGAGAACCGAAGCTGATCGGGTTCAGGCGCCTAGGTGGGCGAGGACTTCCGCGAGGCAGGCGGCCCAGACCTCATCGGGCGTCTCCTCCAGGAAGAACTCCACCGCATGGCCTGCGGGTCGGGCCTCGGGATGCTGGGACCAGGCCTCGAAGAGGGCATCCAGCGGGACCGCGTTCAGGGGATTGCGACGCAGCTTGTGGGCCTTGCGGACCCGATCGGGCTCGGGCCCCCGCAGGCAGACCCCTTCGCGCTTGGTGGCCACGAAAGTGAAGGCCTGGACCCATTTCCCGTCCAGCAGCTGGTTGAAATGCAGGAAGGCGCCATGGTGGCTGCGGGAGCACTCGAGGACGCGCTGCTTGCCCCGCCAGCGGGACGTCCACAGCTCCAGAAGCGCCGCCAACCGCGCTCGCTCCGAAGGGTGCCTCAAGCAGCCCTGGGCATAGGGCAGGAATTCATCGAGCCAATCCAAGCAGCCTCCCGAGCTTTCCACCCTACCGCAGGCGGCCCCTTAGAACTGGGCTGGAGTTCCGCCCCGCGCCCCAAACATCGCTACCATGGGGAACCCAAGAGCCCCCAATGCCTCTTTCCACCAAGCCCCGCACCTTCGACGCAAGACCTCCCAGTCGCCCCTGGGCCCTCACCCTGGTCGTACTGGGGGTAAGCCTGGGAGCCACCCTCGTGGCCTGGGTCACGGCCCGGCAGGCCCAGGAGCAGCGGGACCAGGCCCGCCTCGCCCGCTTCGTGAGCCGGACGGAGAACAGCCTCAAGAACCGCCTGGGCCGGTTCGAGGACATCGCCCGGGGTGCCGAGGGGTTCTTCCGGGGCCGGAGCAGCCACCCCTCCGTGGAGGAGTGGCGGGGCTACGTGAACCAGCTGGAACTGACCCAGCGCCACCCGGGCCTCACCAGCCTGGCCTTCATCGCGCCGGTCCCCATGGCTCGCCTCGAGGCCTTCCTCCGGGAACGCCCCCAGCTGACGGGGCGCTACCACCTGCCCAAAGCCGACCCCATGGCCCTGAAGGCGGAGAGCCAGGATGGGGACTGCATGATCATCGAGCTCTGTGAGCCGGGGGAGCGGTCGGGCCGCGCCCTGGGCCTGGATGTGGGCACCAGCCTCACCCAGCGCCTGTCCGCCGAACGGGCCCGGGACAGCGGCCAGCCGGTGCTCTCCGGCCTGCTCTACTTCACCCAGGCCGCGGGCCGCGAGGACGCCGTGGCGCTCTTCGTCCCGGTCTACCAGGGGGACCATGTGCCCCCCGAGGGACGGCGCCAGGCCTTCCAGGGCTGGATTTCGGCCGGCATCCTCCTCAAGCCCCTGGTGCAGGATGTCCTCCGCGGCGAGGCCCAGGGCGTGGCCTTCGAGCTAGTCGATGCCTTCTCCGCCCGGGGTCCCCAGTGGCTCTACGCCTCTCCGGACTGGCCGGCCGACGCCAAGCCCGACGAGATTCGGATGCTCGACATCGGGGGCCGGGGCTGGCAGATCCGCTATGTCCGGAAGCCGGATTTCTACCGTGTGGATGGTCGCAACCAGCCCCTGATCCTGCTGGTGGGGGGCCTGTGCATCAGCTTGTCCCTTGCCCTCGTCGTCTGGTCCCTGGCCGGCACCCGGCGCCGGGCCCTGGATCTGGCCCAGAGCATGAACGCCTCCCTCCGGGAAGCCCTGCAACGGAACCAGAGCCACCTGGCCCACACCCCGCTCGCAGTCATCGAAACCGATTTCGCCTTCCGGGTGAGCGAGTGGAACGCCGCCGCCGAGCGGATGTTCGGGTACCCGCGGGAGGACGTCCTGGGCAAGGATCCCCGGATGCTCATCCCGGAGAGCGGCCAAGCCGAGGTGGCGATGCGCCGGGAGGCGCTCCTCTCCAGCGCCACCGGGGCCCGGGTCACCATGGAGAACGTTACCCGGACTGGCCAGCGCATCATCTGTGACTGGTACAACACGGCCCTGCGGGACGAGCAAGGCCGGTTCATCGGCGCCATCTTCCTGGCGGACGACGTAACGGAGCGCCGCCGGGCGGAAGGGGCCCTGCGCCAGGCCCAGAAGCTTGAGAGCCTCGGCGTCCTCGCCGGGGGCATCGCCCACGACTTCAACAACCTGCTGACCGCCATCCTGGGCAACACCGAGGTGGCCCTGGCCCGGATCCCGGATGATCCCCCCCTGCGCAGCGCCATCCAGCGCATCGAGGCCACCACTCAGCGCGGAGCCGACCTCGCGCGGCAGCTGCTGGCCTATGCGGGGAAGGCCCACTTCGCCGTCCGCCCCCTGGACCTCAACGCGCTCATCCGGGAAATGGGCGACCTGCTCTCCTTCTCCATTTCCAAGAAGGTGTCGCTGCAGACCGACCTGGAACGGGACCTGCCCCCGGTGGAGGCGGACAGCGCCCAGTTCCAGCAGGTGGTGATGAACCTGGTCATCAACGCCTCCGAGGCCATCGGCGACCGGGCGGGCATTGTCACCCTGCGGACCCGGGCCCAGACCTATTCCCGGCAGGACCTGAGCGCGGGATTCCCGGGGCAGGTGCTTGAGCCCGGGCCCTACGTGCGGATGGAAGTGGCCGACAACGGCTGTGGCATGGATGCCGAGACCATCGGCCGCATCTTCGACCCCTTCTTCACGACCAAATTCACGGGCCGGGGCCTCGGGCTCTCCGCCATGTTGGGCATCGTGCGCGGCCACCGGGCGGGCATTCGCGTGGAGAGCGTCAAGGACGCCGGCACCACCTTCATCATCCTGTTCCCGGCCTCGGAGGCCACGGTGGTCGAGCCGACCCCGGAATTGGACGCTGGGGTGGCGATGTCCGGAACCATCCTGGTGGTCGATGACGAGGCGATCATCCGCGACCTGGCCCGCAATGCGCTGGAAGATGCGGGGTTCCGTGTATTCGAAGCCCGGGACGGCCAGGAGGCGGTCGACACCTTCGAGCAGGGCGGGCACCCCATCGACCTGGTGCTTCTGGACATGACCATGCCGCGCATGGGCGGTGCCGAGGCCTTCCGCCGGATCCACGCCCTCTCCCCCACCACCCGCGTGTTGTTGACCAGCGGCTACACCCAGCGGGAATCGCTGGAGTCCCTGGTGGACCTTCCGCCCGACGGATTCCTCCAGAAGCCCTTCCGGGTGCGCGAGCTGGTGGGCCGGGTACGGGAAATCCTCCGGGCGGCAGCCCCCGATTCTACGAATACATAAGCAACCTGTTATATTAAATTTGCTCACTAAGTCCTTGCGATTCCAAGCTCCTGTGCCAGGGATCACAACTGTTCCCATTTAGGTTTTTAGACACAGAAATCATCGGTTGTCCATCGCATGCTGGACGGATCTGGAGGCATCCATGTCCAACCCGGCCGCACCGCAGATCAGCTCCGAAAACCTGCCCACCCCGAACTGGCATGCCACCCACACGGAAGCCCAGGAACGCCTGACCCGCATGGCCGAGGCCCTCGCCCGGGGGGACTGGAACGGCGTGGACCAGGGCGCGAAGTGGATCTACGAGGTGCTCCGCCCCCACAACGAGGCCGAGGAGCGGGAACTCTTCCCGCTGCTGGAGGAGATCGGGGCCTATGCCCTCCACCAGCGCCTCCACGAGGACCACCGCCAGATGTGGGACCTCACCCTCCAGATGCTCGCGGAGATCAGCGAGGGCCAGGTACGGGCTCCCCGGTCCCTCACCCTGCTGGGTCAGCGCCTGGTGGACCTGATCCGCGACCACATCGAGGCCGAGGAATCCCTGATGCTGCCCCTGCTGAAGGGCAAGTCGCTCTATGCCTCGGATGCCGAGACGCAAGACGGCTACCTGATCCTCGAAAAGAAGCTCGTCGCCCCGGAGACCTGGTCCTTCGTCGTGCAGGCACCCCAGGTGGCGCGGGGTCGGAAGCCCGGCCAGTTCTTCATGGTGGCGCCCTTCCCCGAGAGCGAGCGCATCCCCCTGACCCTGGCGGGCGGCGATGCCCGCAAGGGCTACATCCACTTCATCATGCAGGAGGTCGGCTCCACCACCCAGGCCATGGGCAAGCTCAGCGCCGGTGACCGCCTCTACGCCGTGGCCGGCCCCATGGGCGCCCCCACCGAGCTGGTGGAAGAAGGCACCATCGTGCTCATGGCCGGCGGCTACGGGTCGGCCGCCATCCTGCCCGCCGCCGAGGAGCTGCACGCCAAGGGGCGCCGCGTCATCACCATCCTGGGCGGGCGCAGCAAGGAGCGGGTCCTGCTGGCCGACGAGCTGGGCGCCGCCTCCGCCGAGCTGATCATCACCACGGACGACGGCAGCCTGGGCCGGAAGGGTCTGGTCACCGATGCCCTGAAGGACATCATCGCCCGCGAGCCGGTGGCCGAAGTGGTGGCCGTGGGTCCGCTGCCCATGATGCGGGCCGTGTCCGACCTGACCAAGCCCCACGGCATCTTCACCCTGGTGAGCCTGAACGCCATCATGGTGGACGGCACGGGCATGTGCGGCGGTTGCCGCGTCAGCGTGGGGGGTGAGGTCAAGTTCGCCTGCTTCGATGGTCCTGATTTCGATGGCCACAAGGTGGACTTCAACATGCTGCGCAACCGCCAGGACTGGTACAAGGCCGAAGAGCAGTGCGAGCCCAGCGACTGCAAGATCGGCCGCGTCGCCGCCACGGGTCCGGTGGACTACTCCCAGTACCTGAACGACCCCGTCACCGACCTGGTGGACTGGAAGACCATCGACCTGGGCGCCATCAAGCCCAGCCAGAAGATGAAGATCCCCCGCCAGGAGATGGCCTGCCAGCCTCCTGAGCTGCGCGTGTGCAACTTCGACGAGGTGAGCCTGGGCCTGTCGCCCGAGCAGGCCAAGCTCGAAGCCGCCCGCTGCATCATGTGCAAACACCCGGCCTGCATTGACGGCTGCCCGGTGAGCATCGACATCCCCGCCTTCCTGCTGAAGATCGTCCAGGACGATCCCCAGGGCGCCGCCCGCATCATCAAGGAGAGCTCCTCCCTGGGTTCGGTCTGCGGCCGGGTCTGCCCCCAGGAGAAGCAGTGCGAGATCAAGTGCGTGGTGGGCATCAAGGGCGATCCCGTCTCCATCGGCCGCCTGGAGCGCTTCGCGGCGGACTCCATGCTGGGTTCCACGGAGCTGCCCCCGGTCGACCCCCCCACGGGCAAAAAGGTGGCGGTCATCGGGGCTGGCCCTGCGGGCCTCACCGTGGCGGGCGAGCTCGTCAAGAAGGGCCATCAGGTCACGGTCTATGACGCCTTCCACAAGCCCGGTGGCGTGATGCTCTACGGCATCCCCGAGTTCCGCCTGCCCAATGCCATCGTCGATCAGGAAGTCTCCACCCTCCGCGGCCTGGGTGTGAAGTTCGTCATGAACACCCTGGTGGGCCGCAGCATGACCCTGGAGGACCTCCGCCAGGAGAACGACGCGCTCTTCATGGGCACCGGCGCGGGCCTGCCCAAGATGATGGGCATCCCCGGCGAGGAGTACAAGGGCGTCTACACCGCCAACGAGTTCCTCACCCGCATCAACCTCATGCGCGCCGACCTCTTCCCCCAGTACGGCACGCCGGTGACGGTGGGCAAGAACGTCATCATCGTCGGCGCGGGCAACACCGCCATGGACGCCGCCCGGGCCGCGCGCCGCATGGGGGCCGAGAAGGTGACGGTGGTCTACCGACGCACCATCAAGGAATCCACCGCCCGCAAGGAGGAACTGGAGCATGCCATGGAGGAGGGGGTCGAGTTCAAGTTCCTCACCACCCCCGTCCAGCTCCACGGCAACGAGAAGGGCTGGATGACCCACGCCGAGTGCGCCGTCATGGAACTGGGCGAGCCCGGTCCCGATGGTCGCCGCAGCCCCAAGATGACCGATGAGCGCCTCATGATCCCCTGCGAGACCCTGGTGGTTGCCCTGGGCTTCGACGTGAACCCCCTCATCGCCATGACCGAAAAGGGCCTCAAGACCCTCAAGGGCGGAGTGGTGGTCGTGGACAACGACACCGGGGAGACCTCCATTCCGGGGGTCTATGCCGGGGGTGACGTCATCACAGGCGGAGCCACGGTGATCCTGGCCATGGGCCAGGGCCGGCGGGCCGCCGCCGCCATCCACCAGCGCCTCTCGGGGGTCCCCCAGGGGGCGGTCTGACCACCGGACCAACTGTGATGAAATTGACCCATCCATCGGGTATGATGGGCTGGATGTATTGCCTGTCCTGAGACCTATTGCCGGTTCCGCCATGCGAATGACCGGGAGGAGCGAACCATGAGCAAGCGCCTTATGAAAACCCTGGATGGGAACGAGGCCACCGCCTCGGTCGCCCATCGCCTCAGCGAGGTCATCGCCATCTACCCCATCACGCCTTCCTCCAACATGGGCGAGTGGGCCGATGAGTGGAGCTCGCAGGGCAAGACCAACGTCTGGAAGACCATTCCCTCGGTCATCGAGATGCAGTCCGAGGGCGGCGCCGCCGGCGCGGTCCACGGCGCGCTCCAGGCCGGCAGCCTCACGACGACCTTCACGGCGTCGCAGGGCCTGCTCCTGATGATCCCCAACATGTACAAGATTGCCGGCGAGCTGACGCCTTTCTGCATGCATGTCAGCGCCCGCACCCTGGCGACCCATGCGCTCAGCATCTTCGGCGACCACTCGGACGTGATGTCCTGCCGCATGACCGGCTTCGCCATGCTCTCCTCCGAGAGCGTGCAGCAGGCCCATGACTTCGCCGCCATCTGCCACTCGGCCACGCTCCGCAGTCGCATCCCCATCCTGCACTTCTTCGACGGCTTCCGCACCAGCCACGAAGTCGCCAAGATCGAGATCCTGAACGATGAGGACCTTCGCCAGATGGTGCCGGACGAGCTGGTGGCGAACTTCCGCAAGCTGGCCCTCACGCCCGACCATCCGGTGATTCGCGGGACCGCCCAGAATCCCGACACCTTCTTCCAGGCCCGCGAGGCCTGCACGCCCTACTACGAAGCCTTCCCCCCCATCGTCCAGCAGGAGATGGACCGCTTCGCCGCCCTCACGGGCCGCCAGTACCGCCTCTACGATTACTTCGGCCACCCCGAGGCCGAGCGCGTCGTCGTGATCATGGGCTCGGGCTGCGACACCACCCACGAGTACGTGGACTGGGCCGCCAAGAAAGGCGAGAAGGTGGGCGTCCTCAAGGTCCGGCTCTTCAGGCCCTTCGCCATCTCCGAGTTCGTCCGCGCCCTGCCCGCCTCCGTCAAGAAGATCGCGGTGCTGGACCGCTGCAAGGAGCCCGGCTGCCCCGCCGATCCCATGCACATGGACGTCATCACCGCCCTGCGCGAGGGCCGCGAGGAAGGCTACACCACCCTCGACCCCATGGTGGTGGGCGGCCGCTACGGCCTCTCCTCCAAGGAGTTCACCCCGGCCATGGTCAAGGGCGTCTTCGACAACCTGGCCAAGGACAAGCCGAAGAACCACTTCACCGTCGGCATCGTGGACGACATCAGCCACTCTTCCCTGCCCTACGACGCCAGCTTCGATGTGGAGCCGGCGGACGTCACCCGGGCCCTGTTCTACGGCCTGGGCGCCGATGGCACGGTGGGTGCCAACAAGAACTCCATCAAGATCATCGCCGAAGAGACTGACAACTACGGCCAGGGCTACTTCGTCTACGACTCCAAGAAGTCCGGGGCCATCACCATCAGCCACCTCCGCTTCGGCCCCCGCCCCATCAAGAGCGCCTACCTGGTGACCAAGGCCAACTTCATCGCCTGCCACCAGACCAGCTTCCTCGACAAATACGAGATGCTCGAGGCCGCGGTACCCGGCGCCACTTTCCTGATCAACACGCCCCACGGCAAGGATGCGGTCTGGGAGACGCTGCCGAAGGAAGTGCAGGAAGCCATCGTCGAGAAGCAGCTCAAGTTCTACGTGATCGATGCCTACGAGGTGGCCAAGAACACCGGCATGGGCGTCCGCATCAACACCATCATGCAGACCTGTTTCTTCGCCATCTCCGGCGTGCTGCCCCGCGAAGAGGCCATCACCCAGATCAAGAAGGCCATCAAGAAGACCTACGGCAAGAAGGGCGACGCCGTCGTCCAGCAGAACTACCACGCCGTGGATGAGACCCTGGCCCACCTCCACGAGGTGAAGGTGCCCGCCACCGCCACCTCCGCCCGCATGCGGCCGCCCATGGTGTCCAGCGAGGCGCCGGACTTCGTGCAGCGCGTCACCGCCGTGATGATGGAAGGCAAGGGCGACCTCCTGCCCGTCAGCGCCTTCCCCATCGACGGCACCTGGCCCACGGGTACCACCAAGTGGGAGAAGCGCAACATCGCCCTGGAAATCCCCGAGTGGGATGCCGGCATCTGCATCCAGTGCAACAAGTGCGTGATGGTCTGCCCCCACGCCGCCATCCGCGCCAAGGTCTACGATCCCGCCGCCCTCGCGGGTGCGCCTGAGACCTTCAAGGCCGTGGACTACAAGGGCGCCGAGTACAAGGGCCAGAAGTACACCATCCAGGTGGCCCCCGAAGACTGCACGGGCTGCACCCTCTGCGTCGAGGTCTGCCCCGCCAAGGACAAGAGCAATCCCAAGCACAAGGCCATCGACATGGTCGACCAGGCCCCGCTGCGCGAGCCCGAGGCCGCCAACTTCAGCTTCTTCCTCGACCTGCCGGAAGTGGATCGCACCACAGTCAAGCTGGACATGAAGGGCAGCCAGTTCCTGGAGCCCCTCTTCGAGTACTCCGGCGCCTGCTCCGGCTGCGGCGAGACGCCCTACGTCAAGCTGCTCACCCAGCTCTTCGGCGACCGCACCCTCATCGCCAACGCCACGGGCTGCTCCAGCATCTACGGCGGCAACCTGCCCACCACGCCCTACACCACCAACAAGGACGGTCGCGGTCCCGCCTGGGCCAACAGCCTCTTCGAGGACAACGCGGAATTCGGCCTGGGCATGCGCCTCTCGGTGGACAAGCACCAGGAGTTCGCCCTGGAGCTGATGCACCGCCTGGGTTCAAAGGTCGGGGACGAGCTCGTGGCCGGGATCGCCACGGCGGATCAGACCACCGAAGCCGGCATCAAGGCCCAGCGTGAGCGGGTGGACGCCCTCAAGCAGAAGTTGACGGGCCTCAAGGAGTCCGAGGCCAAGATGCTCTACGACCTGGCCGACTACCTGGTCAACAAGAGCGTCTGGATCGTCGGCGGCGACGGCTGGGCCTACGACATCGGCTACGGCGGCCTGGACCATGTCCTTGCCTCCGGCCGCAACGTCAATGTCCTGGTGCTCGACACCGAGGTCTACTCCAACACCGGCGGCCAGGCCTCCAAGGCCACGCCCATGGGCGCCGGCGCCAAGTTCGCCATGGCGGGCAAGGCCATGCCCAAGAAGGACCTGAGCATGATCGCCATGTCCTACGGCGGCATCTACGTCGCCAAGGTGGCCTTCGGCTTCCGCGATGCCCAGACGGTCAAGGCCTTCCAGGAAGCCGAGTCCTATAACGGCCCCAGCCTCATCCTGGCCTACAGCCACTGCATCGCCCACGGCTACGACCTGGCCCACGGCTGCGACCAGCAGAAGCTGGCCGTGGATTCCGGCCACTGGCCCCTGTTCCGCTTCGACCCCCGCCGCCTTGACAAGGGGGAGATCCCCCTGCAGATGGACTCGGGTGCGCCCAAGGTGCCCATGCTCCAATACGTCCGCAACGAGACTCGCTACCGCATGATCGAGCAGCAGAATCCCGAGCACTTCAAGAAGCTCATGGACCAGGCTCAGCTCGACACCACCAACCGTTACTCCGTCTACGAGCAGCTCGCCAAGCTGTCCGTCACGGCCAAGAGCTAAGGGGGACGACATGAACCTCTCGACCACCTACCTCGGCCTCAAGCTGGACCACCCCCTCATGGCGGGCGCCTCCCCCATGGTGGATGACATGGGCATGGTGAAGCGCCTGGAAGACGCCGGCGCCGCCGCCATCGTGATGCACTCCCTCTTCGAGGAGCAGATCACCCGCGAAGAGCAGGGCACCATCATGGACATGCAGCTGTCCTCGAACGTCAGTGCCGAGGCGCTCTCCTACTTCCCGGCCCCCGACGACTTCCGTCTGGGCCCCGAGAAGTACCTGGAGCAGCTGCGGCGCATCAAGGACGCCGTGTCGGTCCCCGTCATCGCCTCCCTCAATGGCACCACCCCCGCCGGCTGGCTGCACTACGGCAAGCTCATGGAGGAGGCCGGCGCCGACGCGCTCGAGCTGAACGTCTACTACATCCCCACGGATGCCAAGGAGACCGCCGGCGAAGTGGAGAAGCGCACCCTGGACATCGTCCGGGCCGTGAAGGCCGAGGTGAAGATCCCGGTCGCCGTGAAGCTCTCCCCCTTCTTCTCGGCCCTGGCCCACTTCGCCGTGGAGCTGGAAGCCGCAGGGGCGGACGGTATCGTGCTGTTCAACCGCTTCTTCCAGCCCGACATCAACGTCGAAGAGCTGCTGGCCGAGCCCAGCCTGCAGCTGTCGGGCCCCTCGGACCTGCTGCTGCGCCTGCGCTGGCTGGCGGTGCTCCATGGCCACGTCAAGGGCAGCCTCGCCGTCACGGGTGGTGTGCACGATGGCATTGGCGCCCTGAAGGCCGTCATGGCGGGTGCAGACGCGGTCCAGATGGTCTCGGCCCTGCTCATCCATGGCCCGGAACGCCTGGCCCAGACCAAGGCCACCCTGGCCGAGTGGCTGGAGGAGCACGAATACGAGTCCCTGGCCCAGGCCCGGGGCAGCATGAGCCTCCAGAAGTCGCCCAATCCCCAAGCCTTCACCCGGGCGAACTACATGCGCATCCTCAACGGCTGGAAGCCCTGAGCCTCCTCCGCCCTTCCAGGACCCCCGGCGCGCCGGGGGTCCTGTGCATTGTGCGCTGAATCACAGTCTTTGGATGTGATTGACCTGAAGATCGTCTATTATTTCAAAACAACCTAATCCTCTTCATCTGCGCAGGTGACCATGCTCCCTCTGTCCCAGTCTTCCGGCTACGCGGTCCTGGCCATGAGCTGCCTTGAAGATCCAGGTGGCAAACCCACCTTGGTGGTCGACGTGGCCGCCCGCACCGGCTTCCCCCGCCCCTACCTCTCCAAGATGATCCACAAGCTCGCGAAGGTGGGCCTGGTCATGGCCAAGCGCGGCAACAAGGGCGGCGTCGTCCTGGCCCTCGCCGCCCATGAGATCACCCTCGATCTCATCGCCGAGGCGGTCGATGGCTCCGAGTGGCGGAACCAGTGCCTGCTGGGCTTCAAGGACTGCTCCGACGAGCGCGCCTGCCCCTCGCATACGTTCTGGAAGGCCGAGCGCGATCACATCCACCGCTGCCTGAAGGACATCTCCCTGGAGGAGATCCGCACCTTCGAGCAGCAGAGCCGCACCTGGCGGCTGGCGGATGCCCTGCCCGAGCGGAAGGCCAAGCCCCGCGCCAAGAAGGCCGCCGGCACCAAGCCCGCCGCCAAGAAGCCCGCAGCCCCCAAGAAGGCCCCGGTCAAGAAGGCCTGATCTTCTGCCGGCCTATAACGAAGCAGGCCGCCAGAGGGCGGCCTGCTTCGTTATAGCGGGACTCTGAAAGCCCTGGGATCCCCGCGACCTTCAGTGGGTCACGATGAGGCTGGAGCCACCACTGGAGGGGTTCGCTCCCCCAGCCTGGACCGGCCAGCCGTGCATGGCGCGGAAGCGGTCCACCCCCGGGTCGGGGCTGTCGGCCAGGTCCGCCAGGGTGACCGAGCGCAGCCGGGCCATGATCTGGTCCAGGGTCTCCTGCCAGAAGCTGTGCAGCACGCAGGGCGAGGCGTCCGAGCACCCCAGGAGGCCCATGAGGCAGCGTTTCCGCCACGCCGTGCCATCGATGGCCTCGGAGAGGTCCTCGAGGGTGATCTCGGTCGAGGGCCGGGCCAGGACCACCCCGCCGTGATGCCCCCGGCGCGCAATCACCAGGCCTCGCTTCGCCAGCTTGTGGATCAGCTTCGACAGGTAGGAGCGGGGGATGCCGGTGTACTCGGCCACCTCCTCCACCAGCACCGGCTGGCCGCCGGGTTCCTGGAGGCAGCGCAAGGCCCGCACCGCGTAACCCGTCGTCTGGGAGAGTGGGAGCATCCGGACCTCCATGAAAGATCAAGCCAGAAAAGGCCTTATCTAATGAAGATCCTCCGGTAATTTAACGAGTCAACGGGTCTTGTGACTTGGGTCACCCTGCCCGGGGAACCCTGTCTGGCCCTGAAGCGCCGGCCGAGGGTTGGGGAGCTTGGCCTGGACGTCTGCGAGCCCCCCTCCTTCCGGCAGGGGTTCGAGCCAACGGGAAAGGACCCGTCCGCCAGAGGCGTCCGGGTCCTTTCCTGGTTGCGGCCGGTGGGGCCCGGCGAACCGGGCCCCAGGGGTCGGGTTACTTCCAGGTCATGTGGACGGCGCGGATATCCGCCGTCTTGCCGTTGCCGTGGCAGATGAGGCACTGCTCGACGTTCAGCTTCGCGGAAGCGCGGGTGGCATAGAAGGAGCCACCGTTGCCACGCATGTGGGCCAGCGCGACATTGCTGTCGTGGCAGGACGCACAGGCGGCCGTGATCGGGGAGTTGACCAGGTTGTTGTCGGTCGTGGCGTTGCCGGTAAGAACGCCGGTGGCCGCGCTGTAGCTGGGGCCCGTGCCGTAATCCGTCGTGTTGTCACCCACCACGTAGGGCGAGATGGAGAAGTAGCCCGTGGGGTTGGTGACGGGGTCGGTGTTGTACTTGCCCTTGGCGACCGTGGTGAACAGCATGTTCGGCACCGCCGCGGCATTGGCGCTGGCGCTGAAGTCATAGGAGCCGGGCACATGGCAGGCTTCGCAGTTGTTCAGGATCCCAGGGTAGGTCACCTTGGCGTAGGTGTCGCCGGCTGCGGGCGCATGCCAGTTGAAGTCCACGCTGCGCTTGCTGCTGCCATGGATGGCGTGGATGAAGGTGCTGGCATTGGCGGACCAGGCACTGCTGCTCTGGTTCGGGTTGTGGCAGAAGTGGCAGGACTCGGCGTTGTTGCGCTCGCCCGCATGGTAGGCCGCGGCGGTGAAGACGCCGAGGACCTTGTGGCAGTCGTTGCACCTGGCGCTGTCCACGATGTTCCGACGTGCGGTGGAGCCAGTGACGGTCAGGAACTTGTTGGGAGCAGGCACGCTGAAGCCACCCAGCATGGTGACCGGATCGTAGGTGAAGTCGTTGCTGTTCAGCTTGGGCACGTTGGTCTGGGTCAGCGGCTGGCTGTTCTTGTTGTAGGTGTAGCCGAGGCCGCCGCGGATCATGGTGGCGTTGGCGGGAATCACCACGCCGGTCATGGTCAGGGTGTAGTAGCCGCTGGCGTCAGGGGTCGCCGACAGGGTGCCCACGCCGGTGCCCGTGGCCGTGCCATTCCAGACCTTCTTGATGTAGGCGGAGGCGGTGGCATTCACGTCAGCAGGGGCCGTGATGCCGTCCTGCGGCACCGCGAACGCCATGTAGACGCTGGGGCTGCCCACGAAGTTGTTCATCATCTCCGTGACCGTGCCGGCCGCGTAGGTGTTGAAGACCACATCGGAGGTCGTGCCGTTCAGGGTCTGCTTGAACTTGAAGGTGAAGACGGGATTGCGGGTGCCATTCAGGGCGACACTCTTGAGGTCGTAGTCGATCTTGATGGCGCCGGGAGGCAGGTTGTTGGGGTCGCCGGCCAGGTAGGAGCCGTTGGTGTAGCCACCGGTGGCGAACGCAGGGTTCGAGGGCGACACGGGGATGTGGTAGGTCATGATGTCGGCGGCCTTGTGGCAGATGCCACAGGCGGCGTCATCGGTCTGGGTGGGCACGCCGGGGCCATGGCCCGCAACGAAGTCCACGCTGTCATGGCAGGCGCCACAGGCCCTGCGGCTGGGAACCATCTTCCAGTTGTCCTTCTGGGCGACGGCGGTCACATCACCGGTATGGCACCGGGTGCAATTCCGCTGATCCTGCGGGTAGGTGACCTCATTAAATTTCAGGCCATCCCAGTTGTAGCCGGTCTTCTGCAGCTCTTCGCCCATGTGGATCTTGTGAATCATCACGGGGAAGTTGGCCATGGATTCGCCACGGACGATGTTGGTGGCGCCAGTCAAGTTGCCGCTGCCATCCACGGTGGCTTCGACCTTGCCGTACCTGCGCTGGTCGGTGTGGCACATCACACAGAACCGGGTGTCGACCATGCGGCCGCTATGGACAAAGTTCACCTTGCTGTGGCAGCTTGCGCAGGCCGCGGTATCAACCATGTTGCGGTTGAGGTCTGTGGACGTGACCGGTGTCCCGGTCGACGGAATGAAGTCGTAGATGAGGTTTGCGGAGGTCCGGGCCGACACGGATGAGTCGGCCGGATAGGCGCCGCCAACCATGATCCCGACGCGGTGCGTCAAGGTCGGCTGGAAGGTCAAGTCGCCCAGGTCGGTCTTCACGTGGGTGGCGTCATAGCCGGTGTAGGCATCAAGGGTCGCCTGTGCCGTAGCTACGTTCGTGGCAAAGGTGTAGGTGTAGGTGCCGTTGTTGTGGTCGACCAGGGTGCCGTTCTGCTCCCAGCTGGAGCCGCTGGGCGCGCCGTTTCTCATCACGACATAGTCAACCCAGTGGCTGGGGCTGCCGTTCGTTCCGGGCACGAGCTTGTCGATGGCAAAACCCATGTTGTTCAGGGTGCCCGTGGAGGTAGTGAAACCCATGCCCACCACGGGCACGCCGTTGATATCGGTGATCGTGAAGTTCACGACAGGCTGGCCGGCGGTGGCGGAGACGGCCACGCTCTGGACGCTGCCCTTGAACGCGGTGTTGGCCCACTGTTCGGGGGTCAAGGCGGCTGCGTTCAGGGTCACGACGCCGTTGGTGCCGTTGGTGCCGTTGGTGCCGTTGGTCCCATTGGTCCCGTTGGTGCCATTGGCGCCATTCTGCCCGGCCTTGCCGTTGCAGCCGATCAGCACGAGTGCGATGGCGGCGGTGGCGAGGAGCCCGCAGAGCTGTTTCAGAGGACGGTGTTTCATGGTGGTTCTCCTGGAAGTGAGGTGGTGCTGGGTGAGGGGCTGGGTGGTGAAGGGTAGTGCTGTTTGGTGCTTGCGTGTGGTCAGGACATCAGGTGGTGCGCTCGGTCGGAATCATGTGGGATGGGCACCTCCTCGGGTTCGATCCGCCCGCTGCCTCGTGGGCTAGCGGGACAGGAGGACGCGCCCGGCCGCGGGCGTCGAGAAGCCCGTGCTGTGGCACATGGTGTCGTTCAGGCAGCCCGGCGCCGTCCCGGCGGGGGGCGTCGTCAGCGGCTTCAGCGTGGAGTTGGCCCCTGCCGCGTGGCACTTGAAGCACTCCGGCGCGTTCGCCTCGTCGGCAAACACATGGTTCGTCCCCGATGCCGTCGTCCCGTGCCAGGGCTTGTCCGGGTGCGGCGCCTTCGTGTGGCAGGCCTTGCAGGAGATCGCCAGGCCGTTGCTGTAGTTGTCGCCGTGGCACTTCGCGCAGTGCGCGAAACCCACCATCGCGATCGGATTCGTGCTTGGCATCTGCTTGGCCGCACGGCCGTGCTGGATCGGATCCGCCCAGCCCGCCGGGTGGTTCACCGCCGTGTGGCACGTGAAGCAGCTCACCTTCGAGATGCCCCCCGCCTGCGCCGGGTCTGACGTCGATCCGTGGCAGCTCCGGCACTGGTCCGGGCTCTTCACATACTCCGCCCAGTGGGTCTGGATCCACGTCGCCGGATGCTCGCCCTTCGCCTCATCGAAAGGCGCCGCCTTGCTCGCCTTCCCGGCACAGCCCAGGGTCAGCAGCACCAGTGCCACCGCCAATCCGCTGCCCGCCATCCATTTCATTCTGCTCATGGGGTTCCCCTTCGACTCTCAGCGGATCACTACCGGTGACAAGCCCGGCACTTGTCGTTGTTCGCGCGACCGTGGCAGCTGTAGCAACTCGAGGGATCCAGCTTCCCCTCGATCTTGTGCAGCGTCAGGTAGTCCCCACGGTGCGGCGCCATGCGCTCCGGCGCATCGCTCAGCTTCACCGCCGGCTTCATCGGCACCTTCCCGCCGTGGCAGTCCACGCAGAACGACTGCGCGTGGCACGACGCGCACGTGTTCGCGTCCTGGTTCGCCTGGAACCGGTGGTCCTTCACGAACGTCGCCGTGTGGTCGAACGACGCGTAGGGCTTCAGCGCCCCCTTCGCCACGTCCGTGCTGTGGCAGTCCGAGCAGATCGGCTTGCCCACGCCCAACCCCTCAGGGTGCGTCGCCGCGAAGCTGGTCTCCGGGGACACCAGGCCGCACGCCACCAGCATCGCCAGGCCCAGCGCGGCGCCCAGAACCTTCAAAACGGTCTTCCGGGCCATCACTGACCTCCCTTCTTGCCAACTCCGAATCGATACTCCGCACGCAGCAGGCCCCGGGTCTCGCCCTTCGCCACCGGCGTGCTCCCGTAACTCAGGTCGCCCGACACCTTCAGGTTCTCCGTCGCCTGGTAACCCACTGAACCCACCGCCTCATACAGGGTCTTCAGCCCCGCCAGGTAGGGATTCCCGCTCTCGTAGCTCTGCACGATCCCGTCCACGCTCAGCGTCAGCTTCCCCTTCGTCACCATCGTCCAGGCCCGCGCCTCCTTGTGGCTCAGGCTCCGCGACGGCGCCGCGGGATCCACGAACTTCGTGTCCACCGCGTTCACCCAGTGCGCCCCCACGCCGATCAGCAGCGCATTCTCGTTCAGCATCCAGCGCAGCTCGCCGCCTGCACGGTTCGTGTCCCCGAACGTCTCCCGGTGCATGTGCCGGTAGTCCGCCAGCACCTGGAACTTCGCACTCGCGTTCCAGGTCAGGTTCGTCCCCCAGCCCTTGAACATGTCGTTGTCGTTCTGCCGGAACAGCGACGGCAGGTTCGTCCCCGCGAAATACGCAAAGAAATTCCGCTCCGCGTAGTTCCCCGACATCGTCACCTGGCCACCCAGCTTCACCGTCGCCGTGTAGTCGTGCTCCGCGATGTTCGAACGGCTCTTCGCGCCAGGCGCCACCGCCGGATGATCCGCCAGGTCGAACACCGTCCGACCACGGAAATCAAACACCGGCGCCGGCACGATCCGGATGTCCACACCCAGCTGCTTGCGCGTGTAGTCCGTCGCCGACGGGATCGTCAGATCCTTCGCCGCCTTCGTACCGTCCACCAGATACGACACCCCGATCTCGCCCATCTTCGGAATGCGCCAGCCCAGCCGCGTCCCGTAGATCACGTCCCGCTGGAAGTCGTAGTCCGTCTGGCTCACCGGATCCACCGTCTTATAGAGGACCGGCTTCCCGCCGAACGCCGAGAACGTGAACCCGCCCCGCAGGTCCGTCCGCACGCTCACGCCGTCCACCTGCTCGAAGCCCGTGCTCTGGTTCACCGTGAACCGGCCCGCCTTGATCTCCGCGTTCGCCTGGTTGAACCGATACTGCAGATACCCGTAGTTCAGATACCCCGATGACTTCGTGCCATCGAAATTCGTCGAGTCGCTCAGGTCCGTCCGCCCCCACCCGAACAGGTGCAGCGACAGGTTCTCCGTTCCCAGCTTCGTCGCGTCGATCCCCAGATACTGCGTCGCCGGCGTATACGTGGCCTTGTCGAAACCCGCCACCTCCGACTTCCACATCTGCGCCATCGTCGTCCCGTACAGGCTCACTTCCTGCCCGAACGCGCTCCCCGCCACCAGGCTGGCCAACAGGGCCACAGTTCCGTGTCGTCTCATGGTTTGCCTCTTGGTTCAGTGCGCGGTTGATGTGGGTTCTGGGCGAATGGAGGAGGGGAAGCCCAGTCAACGCCCCTCAGGTCTGCCAGGTCTGGCTGTGTCCTTCGGGGTACCGCTTTGGTTCTGGGATCACCCAGACCCATCGATGTAATCGAATGGAAAGGGTGCAGGTCTGAAACTAGGCCCAACTTCAGCCGACCTCAAGGCCAAGAATGTGGATACAGGTATTCCTGGATGCTTCTAGAGGGTCCAAATAAAAATAAATACAATTGTTCCATTAATGTGTTCAAAGTTTTATTTGATTGAATTTAAATACTCAAACAATCTTGAAATTTACGACCAGCTATACCTTTTTAGAACTCAGTGGTTTTCAAGTGAATGACAGAGTTGTGACCTATTGCACTGAATCCGACCTGGGCATCCTTCATGGTGAAAAACGGTTTCGATTGGCTCTAATTATTTTTATTGCGCCGTTTACCAGTGATGTCGAGACAGAAACTCGGCGCCAGGCCGGACTCCGTGGGGGGTCTCGATCCTCGCGCCGAATGAGGCGGGAATTTCGATTCAGCGGGGGGCGGGCCCCTGCCTCGCGATGACGCGGTCCTTGAGGCTGGCGTACTCGGCCTCGGTCACGATGTGATTCGTCAGCAGGCGGGCCTTGCTGAGGTAGGGCCGGCCGGCGATGATCCGCGCGGCGAGGGACTCGTCGATCTTCAGCATGAACATCATCACGTCCTTGGGGGCACTGTTGATGTCCACGGGCTTCAGCTTGCCCTTGGCCTTGGCGGTCTGGGCCGCGGGTTTGGCCGTCGCACTGGCCTTGGCCTTCGGCTTGGGGGCATCGTCAGCGGCACCAATGGCAGCCGTGCCGAAGACGCACACGCCAATGGTCAGACCGGCGCGCCACAGGTTCTTCATCATGAGACCTCCTTGGATTCAGGCGGACGCGGGCCGCCCTTGAAAGCAGACCATAAAAACAACCCGGATGCAGTCACGCATCCGGGTTGCTGGAATCGTGAGGAGGCACGGGTGTCCCCATGCCTCCCCTGGGGCTTCTACTTGTGGATCGCGACAGGATCGTAGGTGGAGCCAGCACCGTGGCACACGGCGCAGGATTCGCCCGCGATGTTCAAGGCGGTGCGGACCACCTTGATCTGGCCGCCATTCAGGGTCATGTGAGCCTGGGCGGGAGCGCTGTCATGGCAGGAGACGCAGGCCGCGGTGAACGGCGTGGTCATGACATCGGTCGCGTTCGCGGCAGCCAGCGCGGCCTTGGCCAACACCGTGGTGGTCATGCCGGCCGGATTGACGGCCAGCTCACGGGTGGGCAGGAGGGCGCCGGAAGTCGGCACGTTGTAGCCGTTGTAGGTGTGGCAGCTCTGGCAGTTGCTCAGGATGCCTGGGAAGCCGATGCGCGAGCCGTCGATGATGTTCATCGCGGCGGGCAGGCGGTTGCGGGTGATCTGGATCGGGTTGGTCCGGTCCTTGCCAGCGTGGATGCCGTGGATCATGTCCTTCATGTTGTTGGAGGTCTGGGGGAAGGCCAGGGCCACGTTCACCCCACCTGCCGTCACCGGGTTGGTGCTGAAGTCGAGCCCGGTCCAGCGGGTGAGGCTGTCCTTGTCGTTGGCCGAGAGGTTCCCGGCGTTGTAGTAGGTGGACAGCTCGGTATCGCTGATGCCCTTGCCGCTGGTGACCAGGCCAGGCACGTGGCACTGGACGCAGATCTCGACGCTGAAGACACGGTTGCCGCCGTGGCCCTCGAACCACTCGTGGCAGTTGGCGCACTTGTTGTTGTCGATGACGGCGCGACGGGTGGTGTCGCCCGTGATGGTCTTGACCACCGAGATGGCATGGCGGGCGGCGGTGAGTGTGTCGGCCGCGTTGATTACGCCATTACTGTCGGAATCCCAAGACCCAGCGTTCTGGGTAAAGTAGCCCTGGAGGCCCACCTGGCGCATTTTCGCACCGGCGGGGAAGATCCTGGACGCGCCCACGATGGTGGCCGTGTAGTAGCCGCTGGCATCCGGGCCGGCGAGGGTGCCGTCGGTGGTGGCCTTGGCGGTATCCAGCAGGGCCGCGATGGAGACGCTGCGGGGCTGGAAGTTGGAGGACGAGGGCGCACCGTCAGCCGTCAACAGGTTGTTGAAGTCGGCGGGGGTGGCCACGCCATCCTGCTGCATGGACCAAGCCAGCTGGAAGCTGGGGGAGCCAGTGAAGCCGGCCAGCGGAGCCGTCATGGGGGTGGTGGCCGCCAGGAAGGTGACCGGCGCCGGCGTGGAACCATCCGTGGACTGCAGGATGCGGAACTTGACGACCACATCGCTGCCCGAGGTGGTCTGGGTGGCGCTGCTGATCTGGTAGGTGAAGTTCGTGAGACCGGCGGCAACCGTGGGGTTGTGCTTGGTCACGTTCGAGGTCAGGTGGTAGGTGGTGATGTCGGCAGCCTTGTGGCAGACGGCGCAGGTGGCGTCGTCCGTCAGTGCGGGCACGCCGGGGCCGTGGCCCGAGGCGAAGGCCACGCTGTCATGGCAGGTCCCGCAGGCCAGACGGCTGGGCTTGGTCTTCCAGTTGTCTGCCTGGGGCACATCCGCATGGCACTTGATGCACATGCGCTGACCGTTATCGAGCATCGAGTAGCCGATGTTGTTGAAGTAGACATTGGCGTAGTTGTAGCCCGTCTTGGTCAGGTTGGTGCCCATGTGGATGCGGTGCACCATGGCCGGGAAGTCGCCCACAGCCGAGCCATTGATCTTGCGCTGGCCGGCGACGGGATCGAAGCCGGTGGCGGTGGTGGTCGCTTCGGCGTAGCCATATTTCCGCTGATCGTTGTGGCACACCACACAGAAGCGGGCTTCCACACGACCGCCGCCATGGAAGGCGAGCTTGTCATGGCACTCGTTGCACTTGTTGATGGAGATGACGTCGCGAATGTCGGTACCGGCGGCCACGGGGGTGCCAGTGGCGGGCACGAAGTCGTAGATCACATTGACGGGGTCCTTCATGGGCACGGAGGCGGCCACGGTCACGCCGTCGGGCGTGTTGCTGCCGGTGCCACGGGCGTTGCCGTAGAACTGGACCGCCACCCGGTGGAGCAGGTTGGGCTGGTAGCTCACGTCGCCGAGGTCGGCACGGGTATTGTTGCCGGTATACGTCGCGGCATCGAGGGCCGCCTGAACGGTTGCGATGTTGAGGGCGAAGGTATAGGTGTAGGTGCCATCGCCATGATCTGCCAGGGTGCCGGTCCGCTCGGTGCTCGGCCGGCCCGGAGTGCCGGTGCTGCCCAGGACCATGTAGCTCACCCACTTGCTGGGGGCCTTGGTGGTCGCATCTTCAGGAACCAGCTTGGCCACCGCGAACCCGAAGTTGGGATAGGAAGTGCCGGAGCTGGTGGTGGAGGTGAAGCCACCCAGGCCCTTGATGCCGTTGCCACCCTGATCAGTCAGGTAGAAGTTGACCACCGGAGCGCCACCCATGGTGACGCCAGTGACGGCGCCCTTGGGCTTGAGGGCCGCCCACTGCTCGGGGCTGAGCTGGGCTGCGTCGATGAGGGCCCCGGAGGGACCAGTGGGGCCCGTGGGGCCGGTGGGGCCGGTGGGGCCGGTGGGGCCGGCGGGGCCAGCGGCACCCGTCTGCCCGGCCTTGCCGTTGCAGCCGATCAGCACGAGTGCGATGGCGGCGGTGGCGAGGAGCCCGCAGAGCTGTTTCAGAGGACGGTGTTTCATGGTGGTTCTCCTGGAAGTGAGGTGGTGCTGGGTGAGGGGCTGGGTGGTGAAGGGTAGTGCTGTTTGGTGCTTGCGTGTGGTCAGGACATCAGGTGGTGCGCTCGGTCGGAATCATGTGGGATGGGCACCTCCTCGGGTTCGATCCGCCCGCTGCCTCGTGGGCTAGCGGGACAGGAGGACGCGCCCGGCCGCGGGCGTCGAGAAGCCCGTGCTGTGGCACATGGTGTCGTTCAGGCAGCCCGGCGCCGTCCCGGCGGGGGGCGTCGTCAGCGGCTTCAGCGTGGAGTTGGCCCCTGCCGCGTGGCACTTGAAGCACTCCGGCGCGTTCGCCTCGTCGGCAAACACATGGTTCGTCCCCGATGCCGTCGTCCCGTGCCAGGGCTTGTCCGGGTGCGGCGCCTTCGTGTGGCAGGCCTTGCAGGAGATCGCCAGGCCGTTGCTGTAGTTGTCGCCGTGGCACTTCGCGCAGTGCGCGAAACCCACCATCGCGATCGGATTCGTGCTTGGCATCTGCTTGGCCGCACGGCCGTGCTGGATCGGATCCGCCCAGCCCGCCGGGTGGTTCACCGCCGTGTGGCACGTGAAGCAGCTCACCTTCGAGATGCCCCCCGCCTGCGCCGGGTCTGACGTCGATCCGTGGCAGCTCCGGCACTGGTCCGGGCTCTTCACATACTCCGCCCAGTGGGTCTGGATCCACGTCGCCGGATGCTCGCCCTTCGCCTCATCGAAAGGCGCCGCCTTGCTCGCCTTCCCGGCACAGCCCAGGGTCAGCAGCACCAGTGCCACCGCCAATCCGCTGCCCGCCATCCATTTCATTCTGCTCATGGGGTTCCCCTTCGACTCTCAGCGGATCACTACCGGTGACAAGCCCGGCACTTGTCGTTGTTCGCGCGACCGTGGCAGCTGTAGCAACTCGAGGGATCCAGCTTCCCCTCGATCTTGTGCAGCGTCAGGTAGTCCCCACGGTGCGGCGCCATGCGCTCCGGCGCATCGCTCAGCTTCACCGCCGGCTTCATCGGCACCTTCCCGCCGTGGCAGTCCACGCAGAACGACTGCGCGTGGCACGACGCGCACGTGTTCGCGTCCTGGTTCGCCTGGAACCGGTGGTCCTTCACGAACGTCGCCGTGTGGTCGAACGACGCGTAGGGCTTCAGCGCCCCCTTCGCCACGTCCGTGCTGTGGCAGTCCGAGCAGATCGGCTTGCCCACGCCCAACCCCTCAGGGTGCGTCGCCGCGAAGCTGGTCTCCGGGGACACCAGGCCGCACGCCACCAGCATCGCCAGGCCCAGCGCGGCGCCCAGAACCTTCAAAACGGTCTTCCGGGCCATCACTGACCTCCCTTCTTGCCAACTCCGAATCGATACTCCGCACGCAGCAGGCCCCGGGTCTCGCCCTTCGCCACCGGCGTGCTCCCGTAACTCAGGTCGCCCGACACCTTCAGGTTCTCCGTCGCCTGGTAACCCACTGAACCCACCGCCTCATACAGGGTCTTCAGCCCCGCCAGGTAGGGATTCCCGCTCTCGTAGCTCTGCACGATCCCGTCCACGCTCAGCGTCAGCTTCCCCTTCGTCACCATCGTCCAGGCCCGCGCCTCCTTGTGGCTCAGGCTCCGCGACGGCGCCGCGGGATCCACGAACTTCGTGTCCACCGCGTTCACCCAGTGCGCCCCCACGCCGATCAGCAGCGCATTCTCGTTCAGCATCCAGCGCAGCTCGCCGCCTGCACGGTTCGTGTCCCCGAACGTCTCCCGGTGCATGTGCCGGTAGTCCGCCAGCACCTGGAACTTCGCACTCGCGTTCCAGGTCAGGTTCGTCCCCCAGCCCTTGAACATGTCGTTGTCGTTCTGCCGGAACAGCGACGGCAGGTTCGTCCCCGCGAAATACGCAAAGAAATTCCGCTCCGCGTAGTTCCCCGACATCGTCACCTGGCCACCCAGCTTCACCGTCGCCGTGTAGTCGTGCTCCGCGATGTTCGAACGGCTCTTCGCGCCAGGCGCCACCGCCGGATGATCCGCCAGGTCGAACACCGTCCGACCACGGAAATCAAACACCGGCGCCGGCACGATCCGGATGTCCACACCCAGCTGCTTGCGCGTGTAGTCCGTCGCCGACGGGATCGTCAGATCCTTCGCCGCCTTCGTACCGTCCACCAGATACGACACCCCGATCTCGCCCATCTTCGGAATGCGCCAGCCCAGCCGCGTCCCGTAGATCACGTCCCGCTGGAAGTCGTAGTCCGTCTGGCTCACCGGATCCACCGTCTTATAGAGGACCGGCTTCCCGCCGAACGCCGAGAACGTGAACCCGCCCCGCAGGTCCGTCCGCACGCTCACGCCGTCCACCTGCTCGAAGCCCGTGCTCTGGTTCACCGTGAACCGGCCCGCCTTGATCTCCGCGTTCGCCTGGTTGAACCGATACTGCAGATACCCGTAGTTCAGATACCCCGATGACTTCGTGCCATCGAAATTCGTCGAGTCGCTCAGGTCCGTCCGCCCCCACCCGAACAGGTGCAGCGACAGGTTCTCCGTTCCCAGCTTCGTCGCGTCGATCCCCAGATACTGCGTCGCCGGCGTATACGTGGCCTTGTCGAAACCCGCCACCTCCGACTTCCACATCTGCGCCATCGTCGTCCCGTACAGGCTCACTTCCTGCCCGAACGCGCTCCCCGCCACCAGGCTGGCCAACAGGGCCACAGTTCCGTGTCGTCTCATGGTTTGCCTCTTGGTTCAGTGCGCGGTTGATGTGGGTTCTGGGCGAATGGAGGAGGGGGGCTGGCGGTTGGGTGAGCTTTCCTGAGCGCAATCCAGAATTAGTGGACTCCACGATCATGAATGAACCTACTGCGCCCAAACGCTGCACTCAAGCCGATCTACGCAAAATTCTGCTTGGGAATATAGGAAAGTAAGCGTATCGAAAGACAAATGCGTGACTTTTCTCCCGTCATAAAAAAATGTTGAAAAAAAACGAGTTAAATAAGGTTAGTTTTAGAAAAAAAAGATTATTTTAATCAAATAATTGTTTATTTCTTATTCTAAACAACCAACCCCTTGTGACACTATTCACGAGAAGTAAGGTTTAAGTAATCTGGATTCAAGTGAATCTGATTATCAACCTTACGATCACCTTTCGCTCCACTCGCCCAGCCCTTCCCGACCCCGTGTGACCCTGGACACGCCCGCGGCCAAACATACTTCTGCCTTGGAATTGGCTGGAGGTTGACATGGACCAGAGCACCCTGGCGCTGGGCGTCGAAGCGGTGGGTTGCGCCGCCTTTGATGCCGGCATCAAAGGCGCGTTCGGCTATCCGGGCACCCCTTCCACCGAGGGCTTTGAGTATGTCGAGGCCATGATCCACGCGGCTCCGGAAGGCCGGGTGGCCCAGTGGGCTGCCAATGAGAAGGTGGCCTATGACCTGGCCCTGGGCGTCAGCTACGCCGGGCACCGCTCCCTGGTCACCATGAAGCATGTGGGCCTGAATGTCGCCATGGACGCCTACGCCAACTCGGCGCTGACCGGGGTCCGTGGCGGCCTGGTGCTGCTGGTGGCGGACGATCCCGGCATGCACAGCAGCCAGAACGAGCAGGACAGCCGCCGGCTGGCCAAGTTCGCCTGGCTGCCGGTGCTCGAGCCCAGCACCGTGCAGGAGTGCTACGACTTCACCCTCCGCGCCTACGAGCTGTCCGAGGCCCTGCAGGTGCCGGTGATGGTGCGCCTCGTGACGCGCCTCGCCCACTGCCGCGCCCCCCTCGTTCGGCAAGCGGTGCAGGCTCCCACTGGCCTGGGCGTGGCCCCCAGGGAGACCATCCAGGACTGGGTGCTTATTCCCTCCAATGCCCGTCGCCGCTATGTGGACCTGCTGGACAAGCAGCCCCGCATGGTCGCGGAGCTGGCCCCCATGAACCGCGTGGTGCCCGGCAGCGGCCGACGGGGCGTGGCCCTGGCCGGCATGGGCCGGGCCTATTTCGACCAGCTGCGGCTGGAGCACCCGGAGCTGAGCACCCTCCCCCGCCTGGAGGTGGCGGCCTACCCGATGGACCCGGGCATGGAACCCGCCTTCCTCGCCCAGGTCGATGAGGTCTACGTTTTCGAAGAGGACTACCCCGTGCTGGAGGAGCGCCTCACCTTCCAGCGGGCCGGGAAGATCCACGGCCGGCTGGATGGCTCCTTGCCTCGCACGGGCGAACTGACCCCACGCCTGCTCAAGACCGCCCTGGGCCTGAGCACCGCCGACGGCAAGGCTGCGAGCCTCCTCGACCTGCCGGTCCGCGCCCCCCGCTTCTGCGACGGCTGCGGCCATGTGGATGCCTACGAAGCCCTCCAGGAGGCCCTGCAGAACCTCGGTGTGAAAGATGCCCGCGTTTTCGGGGACATCGGCTGCTACACCCTGGCCGCCCAGGAGCCCATGGCGGCCATCCATGCCGTGGTGGAGATGGGCGCCAGCATCAGCATGGCCGTGGGCGCCGCCCTGGCCGGACAGACCCCCTCCGTCGCCGTCATCGGCGACTCAACGTTTGGCCATAGCGGTCTGCCGGCGCTGCTGACCGCCGCCGACAGCGGCGTAAACGTCACGGTCCTGATCCTCGACAACCGCGTGGTGGGCATGACCGGTCAGCAGCCCAGCCAGGCGCTGGACCAGGTGGAGCGGCTGGTGCGGGGCATGGGCATCCCCGAAGCCCAGCTGCAGGTGCTGACGCCCCTGCCCAAGCAGCACGACGCGAACGTGAAGGCCGTGGAGGCTGCCCTGCAGCACCCCGGCCCCTCCGTGGTGGTGTTCAAGCGGGAGTGCATCCAGTCCCTGCGCCGGGGTGTCCTGAAGGAGCATGACCGCGATGTGAAGGCCTGCGCCGAGCAAGCCTGCTGCAGCGCATCCGAAGGCATCGTCACGGAGGCCCGCCCATGAGCGATCCCCGCATCCACGGCATCGTCCTCTCCGGGGTGGGAGGCCAGGGCGTCCTGTCCCTCGCCCAGATCGTCCTCGAAGCCCTGCGCCGCAGCGGCCTCCACGCCCTCCAGTCCGAAATCCACGGCATGAGCCAGCGAGGTGGCAGCGTCCACGCCCAGGTCTGCTTCGCCGAGGTTCCCCTGACCTCGCCCATTATTGATGAGGGCTGCGCGGACCTGCTCATCGCCCTGGAGCCCCTCGAAGCCCTCCGCTACGTCGCCATGCTGCGGATGGCGGGGCACCTGGTGGTCTCGGAGGAGCCCCAGATGGCCATGGACGGCTATCCGCCCCTCGACGATATCTATGCGGCCCTCAAGGCCGTGCCCGGCGCCCACCTGGTGGACACCGAGGACCTGGCCCGCCGCCTCAACCACCGCCAGGCAGGCGGCATGGCCCTGCTGGGCATGGCGTCGAAGTACCTTCCGGTGCCGGACGAGGTCTGGCATGAGGTGATCGCCCAGCGCTTCGAAGCCAAGGGCGTCCGGGTGACGGAAAAGAACCTCGAAGCCTTCGCGGCGGGACGCGGCCTGGTCCAGGACACGGTAGGAGCTTGAGATGAACCACGCCGCGGGATTCCTCCACGAGGAGCGGGCCTACGGCCTGCTCGCCGCTGCCGGACTGCGGGTGCCCCGCCACGGCTTCCTGGGTGAAGGCCCCCTGCCCTTCGCGCCCGGCGAACCCGTGGTGCTTAAGGGCATCGCCGACCAGCTCTGGCACAAGTCCGACAAGGGCGCGGTGCACTTCGGAACCTTCGACCCGGAGGCCCTGACGGCCGAAGCCGAGGCCATGCGGCAGCGGGTGCCAGAGCACCCCTGGATCGGCGGCCTGGTCTGCGAGAAGGTCGCCTTCCAGCGACTGGCGGGCCTGCCCACCGAGGCTCTGGTCTCGCTGAAGCGCGATCCGGAGGCCGGCTGGCTGGTGGTCTGCGGCATCGGCGGCCTGCAGGCCGATGCCTGGGCCGCCCTGGCGCCCCCCCTGATCTGGCCCGTCGCGCTCGCCACTCCGGAGCAGGCCCTCGCCGACCTCCGCGCCCACTGGCTGGGCCGCACCTGGCTGGGCCACCAGCGGGGCACCAAACCCCTCACGGACGAGCCCAAGCTCCTGGGCTTCCTGCAGGGCCTCTGGCGGGCCGTGGCGGGCCTCCAGAACGAGGGCGTGACCCTGCTGGAGCTCAATCCCGTCGTGCTGGATGCAGAGGGACAGCCCACGGCCCTGGACGGGGTGGGCACCCTCGAGGCCGAGACCGCCCCCAAGGCCGCCGCGCTGAACCCGGCGTGGTACGAAGCCCTGGTCAACCCCCGCAGCCTGGTCCTCGCCGGAGTCTCCAGCCGCCCGGGCACCGTGGGCCGCATCATCCTGGAGAATGCGCAGCGGGCCACCCTGCCCGAAGGCGGGCTCCGCCTCATCAAGCCCGGAGCCAGTGATTTTCTCGGCCTGCCCTGCCTGGACTCGGTGACGGAGCTGGCCGAAGCGCCGACGGATCAGCTGATCCTCTCGCTCCCTGCGCTCCAGACCCTCGAGGCGGTGGAGCAGCTCTGCCGCCAGGGCGGGGGCGCCACGGTGGTCTACCTCGTGGCGGGCGGCCTCGGCGACGGGGCCGACACCGACGGCCTCGGCCAGCGTCTGGTGGCCTGCCTGGAGCGCCATCGCCGCGACGGGAAGTGGACCCCGGCGGTCATCGGTCCCAACGGCCTCGGCCTCTTCAGCCCCGACCTCAACCTGAACACCCTCTTCATCCCCAACCTGAAGCTGCCCCTGGTGCCGAACCCCGGCCACCTGGCCCTGGTCAGCCAGAGCGGCGCCTTCCTCATCACCCGCCTCAGCCGCCGACCGGAGCTGGGCCTGCGGGTCGCGGTCGCCATCGGCAACCAGATGGATGTGCGCTGTTCCGACTTCCTCGCCAGCTTCGCCGGGGATGCCGCCGTGAAGGTGGTGGGCGCCTACCTCGAGGGCTTCGCCCCCGGCGACCTCCAGGCCACGGCCCAGGCAGCCCGCGCCCTGCGTGCCTCGGGCCGCCGGGTGCTGCTGTACAAGGGGGGACGCAGCCAGGAGGGCATGGCCGCCGCCAGCAGCCACACAGGGGCCCTGGCGGGGGACCACGCCCTGCAGGCCAGCGTGCTGCGCCGCGCCGGGGTGATGCTCGCCGAGCGCATGGAGGCCTTCGACGCCGCCCTGTCCTGGCTGGGCGCCCACCCCAGCGGCCGCCCCGCCCGCATCGCCATCATGACCAACGCGGGCTTCGAATCCGTGGCCTCCGCCGACCTGCTGACCGGGGCCTTCCGGGGTGCCACGCTCACGGACGCCGAAACCCGGGCCCTCACCATCACCATCGAGGCGGAGGGGCTCACGGGCCTTGTCAGCCCTCGGCTGCCACTGGACCTCACCCCCATGGCCAACGAGTCGGCCTATCTGGCCACGGCCCGGGTGCTGCTCGCCTCGGAGGCCGACGTGGTGGTGGTGGGGCTAGTGCCACTCACGGTCCGCCTCGACACCCAGACCCCCGAGGCCATCCGCGCCTTCGCGGAAGCCCTGGCCCACCAGGCCCGGTCCGCCGGCAAGTGGCTGGGCGTGGCGGTGGAGGGCGGCGCCCTCTACGATGCCTACCGCCAGGGCCTGCGGGCGGCGGGCCTGCCCGTCTTCCTGACCATGGAGGAGGCGCTGGAGGGCCTGCGGCTCATCGCCTCGGAGCTGTGACCCGGGGCATGGCCGGGCAGAGGGATCGGGGTCAGACTGGATTTCAGACCAGAAAGGCCTGAAATGCCCCGAACCCTTCCCCCCTGGCGCACCCTGCTTCCCGCCGAGCACGGCAGCTGGTTCATGCTCGGCTTCCCGCTGGTGCTGGGGCTCGCCCTGCGCCCCAGCCTGGCGGGCCTGCTGCTGGCCCTGGCTGCGGGCGCGATCTTCCTGGCCCGCCCCCCGCTCCGCCGCGTGCTGGGGGGACAGCGGGACCCGCTGCAGCGACGGGCGGCCCTGCTCTTCCTGGGCCTGGCGGGTGGGCTCGGCGCCGTGGCCCTGCTGCTGGCGGGCCCCCGCTTCCTGGTGCCCCTCGCCCTCAGCGCGCCCCTGGTGGGCCTGGCCCTGCGGGCGGATGTGGCCCGGACTGTCCGCACCCTTCCGGTGGAGCTGGTGGCCCAGGCGGCCTTCGCCGGGCTGGCGGCCATCCTGCTGGTGGCCGGAGGCGCAACCTGGAGCGCCGGGTCCCTGGCCTGGCTCTTCGCCGCCTTGGTGGGCGGTGCCAACCTCGCCCATGTGCGCCGCCTCCTCGGCCACGCCCATGGACTTGATGCCGTGGCGCTCCGGCAGCGGTGGCTGCCGGTCCATGCCCTGCACTTGCTGCTGCTGGGGGCCTCGGCGCTGGTGCTGGCCCCCCGGGGCCCCGCCGGTCTGGCCTGGACCGGGTGGACGGCCCTGCTCTATTGCCGGGCCCTCCTCCCCTTCCGGCCCACGCCTGCGCGCACCCTGGGCTGGCGGGAGGGGGGCCTGAGTGTCCTGAGCCTGCTGCTGCTGGGGCTGGCTCTGGCCTGACCTGCATCACAACCCGCTGGACTCTGCCCCCCCCCGCCGTGATGCTGGTAACAGAACAAAGGCTCCTGAATGCTGTTCAGCACCGCCACCGGCTATTCCCTGCGCGCCCTCGCGGCCCTGCCCGAGGATGGGAGCTATTGCCTCGCCAAGGACCTGGCCTCCAGCCTGGGCCTGCCCGGGCCATACCTCGCCAAGATCCTCCAGGGGCTGGTGCAGGCGGACATCCTGGAATCCGTGCGCGGCCCCAAGGGTGGCTTCCGGCTGACGCGGCCCGCCCACCGCATCACCGTGGGCGAGGTGGTGGCGGCCATGGAAGGCCCCAATGCCATGGAGGGCTGCATCATGGGCTTCCCCACCTGTGGCGGCGACCATCCCTGCCCCCTGCATGATGCCTGGGGCGCCGTGAAGGCCCAGGTGGCCTCCTCCATGACCGAGGCCACCATCCGGGATCTGCAGCTGATGGACCTGCGCCACCAGAAGGAAGCCGAGGCCAAGCAGGGCTGAGGCACGGCCCTGCCCGGCAGCCCGGGTAGGATCAATCCCATGGCCCTGAGCTGCGACCACCCCGACCTGCTGCCCCTGGACGAGGCGCTGCGGCGCCTCTGGGAGGCACTGCCCGCCCCACCGGGGCTTGCGGTGCGGGCGGACCGGGATGACCCCGCCGCCGACTTGGCCGCCATGGACGGCGTGGCGTTGCGAGCTGACGAGGGGCTCGCGCCCCGCCGCCTGCTGGGCACCCTCTTCGCCGGGGACGATCCCGCCGCCTTCACCGTGGTGCCCGGCACCGCCGTGCGCATCATGACCGGCGCCGCCCTGCCCGCCGGGGCCGATGCGATCCTCCCCGTCGAGGCGCTGACGGTAGAGGGTGACCACGTGCTTCCCCAGTCAGCTGCCCGCCCGGGTGACCACGTGCGCCCCCGCGGGGGCCAGGCCCGGTCCGGGGCCCTCCTGCTGGCGGCGGACCAGCCCCTGAACCCGGCCCGGGTGGCCCTGCGCGCCTGGGTGGGCCTGCCGGTGCCCCCCAATGGCCGCGTCCGGGTGGCGGTGGCCTCCACGGGCGATGAGCTGGTGGCCGAGCCCGCCCCGCACCAGATCCGGGATTCCAACGGCCCCATGCTGGCCGCCCTGGCCCATGCCCTCGGCGCCGAGGTGGCGCGCCGTCCCGCCCTGCCGGACGATCCCGTCGCCCTGGCTGAAGCCCTCCGGCACCCCGGCGACGTGCGCATCCTCCTCACCTCCGGAGGCGTGAGCATGGGCGAGCACGACCACCTGCCCGCGGTGCTGCAGGACCTGGGCGCCACCATCCTCTTCCACAAGATCCGCCTCAAGCCCGGCAAACCCATGCTGGCGGCACTGCTGGGCGACCTGCTGGTGCTGGGGCTGCCCGGCAACCCGGTGTCGGCCTACGTGAATGCCCTGCTGTTCCTCCCGCTGGCGCTGGCCCGCCTCGAAGGCCGCGCCCAGCCGGATCCCTGGCGCCGGGGACGGCTCACCGAAGCCGTCAAGCACAAGGGGGACCGCCCCCTGCTGCATCCTTGCCGGCTGGTGGACAACCAGCTGCAGCCCCTCCCCGGAAAGGGCTCGGCCGACCTGATCACCCTGGCCCAGGCCGATGCCTTCGCGTGGATCGAGCCGGGCGGCCTCGACGCCGGGGCCAAGACCCGCTGGCTGGCCGTGGTCTAGGGCTTCAGCCCTTGGCGTAGCGCTGCAGCTTGCCCAGGTCGAGGATGCGCACCACCGGGAACGTACTCTGGATGAGCCCCAGGTCGGTCAGCAGGCGGAGGGCGCGGCTGAAGGCCTCGCGGCTGGCGCCGATGCACTGGGCCAGGTCCTCCTGGGTCTCCTGGAACTCCACCAGGGACCGCATGGGATTGGCTTCATGGGATTCCAGCAGCAGCTGGGCCACGCGCTCGGGCACGCTGTGCAGGCTGAGCGTCTCCACCAGGGTCACCAGGTGCCGCACCTTGGCGGTGAAGTGCTGGATGAGCATCTCGGCCACTTCCGGGTGCCGGTGCACGATCTGGCGGAGGGGGGCGGCGGGGATGAGCCAGCACTCCGTCTCCCCATGGGATTCGGCGCTGGAGGGGATGGGGGCGCCATCGAAGACCGGCACTTCGCCGACGCAATCGCCGACCTTCAGGAACTGGAGCACCTGAACCCGGCCCCGGCCATCGGTGCGGAACACCTTCAGTCCACCCTTGACGACCACGTAGACGCCCGGAACCTGATCGCCCTGGGTGTAGACCCGGGCGCCATCCGGGAAGCGCCGGAGCTCGGCGATGCTGGCCAGTTCCTCAGCGGCATTCATCGGCAGGCCGGCCAGGAACTCGATCCTTCGCAGGTTGAGAACGGCTTGAGGCATGGGACTCCACCGGATGCTGTGACAGTTATCGCATAGTAACCACGGAATGTGATGCAGGTCACGACCCCGGGAACCGAGCAACCAGTACTTTACCGCGTGGTTGGAATTTCGATTGCCGAAAATCACACAAGACAAGACCCCGGCGGGTTCTGCCCATCGGGGTCCGTTGAATGTTCAGGTTTTCGAAAGGAAGCTACTTCACGCGCTCCATGAAGCTGCGGTCCACCGTGTTCACCCGGATCTTTTGGCCCGCCTCCATGTAGGGGGGCACACCCACCGTGATGCCGTTGTTCAGCTTGGCGGGCTTGTAGGAGCCGGTGGCGTTGGCGTTCTTCATGACGGGATCGGTCTCCACGATCTCCAGCACGACGTTGGGCGGCAGGGTGGCCCCCATGGGCTGGCCCTCATAGAACTCGATCTCGACCTGCATGTTGGGCTCGAGGAAGACCAGGTCGTCGCCCAGCAGCTCCTTGCTGACGTCGAGCTGCTCGTAGGTCTCGTTGTTCATGAACACGAGGTGGTCCCCATCCTCGTAGAGGTACTCCAGCATGTGCTGCTCCAGGCTGGCCTTGTCCACCTTGTCGGAGCTGCCGAAGCGATTCTCCCGGTTGATGCCGTCCTTGAGGCGCTTCATCTTCACCTGCACCCGGGCCGGCAGGTTGCCGGGGGTCTGGTGCTCGACGCTGATGACGCGGCAGAGCTCGTTCTCGAAGTTGACGATCATCCCGGCGCGGACCTGGGTGGCGAGGATCAGTGGCATGGCGGCTCCCGGAGGGAAGGGGTGAAAGCTCGAAGAAAAGGCCCCGATCACGATCAGGGCCTTGGTTTCGAGTGGTGGGCGTACCAGGATTCGAACCTGGGACTTCTACCGTGTGAAGGTAGCACTCTACCGCTGAGTTATACGCCCACGGCCGATCAGAATACTGCATGCCAGGACTGATTCCAAGCTTGAATCAGCGTCCCGCCACCGCCTCGCGATAGGCTCCGGCGAGCCGGGCGGCATCGCCAGCGCGCATGCCGCAGAGGCCCACCCGCAGCCCCTCCGGCAGCGGCACCGTGAACACCCCCTGGGCCCTGAGCCGGGCACCGGTGGCCTCGGGATCGGTGGCCGGGAGGGTGACGAAGAATCCGCCCTGCCAGTGGAGCGGAGTCAGGCCTTCAGTTACCAGGGCCAGGTCCAGGGCGCGGGCCCGGGCCCCCAGCACCTCGGACCAATGGCGGTGCTCATCCGCCAGCCGTGCCTGGGCCTTCCCATCCCGGGCCAGCCGCACCAGGAGGGCCTGGGGTGCCCGGGCGCAGTTGGACCAGGTGCCCCGGCAGGCCTGCGTCAGGGCCGCCTGGAGCGCGGCATCCTGGGTCCAGGGGAAGGCCAGCGCCCCGCTGCGGGCGCCATAGAGCGTGAGCGACTTGGAGAGGGACAGGGAGGCCCCCACCAGCACCTGGCCTTCGGCCCCCAGGGTGGCGTAGTCCGCCAGCGCTGCGGCCACGGCCTCCGGCTCACGGGTGTAGTCCAGGTAGGCGAAGTCCAGCAGCAGGGTCACCGGCCCCCGCTGGGCAGCATCCCGCAGAACGGCCAGCAGGGCCTGCCGGTCCTCGGCCGTCAGGCTGCGGCCCGTGGGGTTGTGGCAAGGGTCGTTGAGCCAGAGCAGCACGCGGCCCTGGGACCGCAGGAGCCTGTCCACTGCCTCTGCCCAGGCCCCGGCGTCCAGGGCCGCTCCTGCCGCGGGCCAGGGGGCCGTCACGAGGCCCATGCCGTTCTCGGCCGCCAGGGTGGCGTAGGGCCCCCAGTAGGGAGCGGTGGTCAGCAGGGTCTGGCCCGGCAACAGGAAATTCCGGAGCGAAATCGCCAGGGCGCCGCTGCCACCGGGGGTGCTGCAGGCGGCACCCGCCTGCGCCTGGCCGGGCCAGTGCCGCTGGACCAGGGTGTTCAGGAAGGCGGGATCCCCCGCGATGGGGGCGTAGGGCGCCACCTCCAGCGGCGTCAAGGTCCGCCAGAGGTCCATGACGCACTCCAGCACCACCAGCTGCCCGGCGTCATCCAGCAACGCGCCCACGGTGGCGTTGAGGACGGAATCACCTGCCGTCTGGCGGGCCTGGGCCTCGGCGTTCAACGCGAAGATGGGATCGTCCGCCGGAAAGGCGCGGCGGGAGGGGATGAGCTGGTCCGTCATCTCCCCAATGTACTCTGAAGCCATGAGCCCGTCCGCGCCCGTCGCCCGTCCCGCCCTGGCCCTCCTCGCGGTGGGGGGCATGCTCGCCCTCGCGCCCTTCACCCCGGCGGCCGCCGCGCTGCTGGGCGGGGCGGTGCTGGCCCTTACCGTCGGCAATCCCCTGCAGGCCCGGACCCGTGCCTGGACCCATCGCCTGCTCCCGCTGGCGGTGGTGGGCCTGGGGGCGGACATGAACCTGCGGGCCGTGGCGAAGGCGGGCCTCCATGGGCTGGGCTACACCGCCCTCAGCCTCGCCATCGTCCTGGCCCTCGGCTGGGGCCTGGCCCGGTGGCTCAAGGTGGAGCGGGACGCGGGCCTGCTCATCTCGGTGGGCACGGCCATCTGCGGGGGCAGCGCCATCGCCGCCGTGGCCCCGGTGCTCCGCGCGAAGGAGCACGAGATCTCCGTGGCCCTGGCCACGGTGTTCCTCCTCAATGCCGCGGCGCTGGTGCTCTTTCCGCCCATCGGCCATGCGGCGGGGCTGAGCCAGGATGGCTTTGGCCTCTGGGCCGCGCTGGCCATCCACGACACCAGCTCCGTGGTGGGCGCCGGCCTAGCCTACGGGCCCCGGGCCCTGGAGGTGGCCACCACCGTGAAGCTGGCCCGGGCCCTGTGGATCGTCCCCCTGACCCTGGTCATCGGCTGGGTCGTGGCTCGCAGGCAGCCGTCCGCCCCCGACGCTCCTCCGGTGAAGAAGCCCTGGTTCATTGCCGGGTTCCTGGCCATGGCGGCCCTGGTGACCTTCGTACCTGGGCTGCATGCGCCGGGCCACCTGGTGGCCCTCGCAGCCCGCAGGGCCCTGGTGCTCACCCTTTTTCTCATCGGGGCTGGGCTCAGCCGGGAAGCCCTGCGCAGTGTGGGGGCACGGCCCTTCCTCCAGGGCCTGCTGCTCTGGGTGCTGGTGGGCTCACTGGGGCTGGGCGCCGTGAAGCTGGGGCTGCTCTCGGTGGGGTAGACTCGCCCCCTGGAGAACGCCCATGATCCGCCCCTTTCAAGGCATGGTCCCCGTGATCGGCCACCGCGTGTTCATCCCGGAGAGCGCCCTGGTGCTGGGGGACGTGACCCTCGGGGACGACGCCAGCATCTGGTTCAACTGCGTCCTCCGGGGCGACGTCAACTGGATTCGCGTGGGCGCACGCACCAACATCCAGGACGGCTGCTGCCTCCATGTCACCAACGGGAAGTGGCCCCTGCTCATCGAGGAGGAAGTGAGCATCGCCCACAACGTGATGCTGCACGGCTGCACCCTCCGGCGGAACGTCCTCGTCGGCATGAGCACCACCATCATGGACGGCGCGGAGATCGGCGAGGGCTGCCTCGTGGCCGCCGGGAGCCTCGTCCGGGAAGGCTTCCAGGCCCCGCCCCACAGCCTGGTGGCAGGGTGGCCGGCCACCGTGAAGGGCCCGCTCAGCGAAGCGCAGCGGGATCTGGTGGCCAGCGTGTGGCAGCGCTATGTGCGCTACAAGGAAGCCTATTTCGCCGATGGGTGGCCCCAGGTGGAAGCCCCCGTCATCGAGGCCCCGAGACCGGGCTTCGCGGAAGGTCATCCCTTTCCCTGACCCGTACCTCGACCGGGGCGAGTCGCTTTATTTGGGCGGCTCGGCGGACGGTTCGGGGGTGCCCACCGGGGGCGGCGGGCTGACCACTTCCCAGCCGTCCTCCGTATGGCCCTGCACCTTTTCTTCCGTGTGGGTGATGACCTGGGCTTCCAGGGTTCGTTCCTGACCGCCGTGCTTCACGGTCGCTCGGAAGGAGACCGACCAGGTGGTGACGCCACCCACCTCCTCCCGACCCTCCGCCACCATGACGGTCCCCAGGGGGCCTTCGGTGCCCCGCTGGAACGCGGGAGCGCCCCGTGTGAAGGGATTGTTGAGTGCGAGGATCCCGGGGTCACGGGACAGCCCCTGGATGATCGCCTCGGCCGAGGCCACCTGCCCCGGCGCCTTGGCGTGGATGGCCTGCACCGCGGCTTCGGCCTTTTCCCGGGCCAGGTCCAGGTTGGCCTGGACCACCATGGCCTGGGCCCGCTCCCGCTGGGCCAGGAGGGCCGGCAGGGACACGCCGGCGAGGAGCCCAGCCAGGGGCAGCAGTACCAGGGGCAGCACGAGGCCGAGGATGCCCGTCACCAGGCCGGTGGCCGGCACCGGCAGATAGGCCTCCGGGTCGGCCAGGGCCAGACGCTTGGCCTGGCGGTACTTCACCAGCGCAACGGTGCCCAGCACGAGGGCCACCGGGAAGCCAATGCAGGTCAGGGCGAAGAGGATGGCTAGCACGCCGCAGACCTTGGCGGTCTTCGCGCCGGGCGCGGGGATCGGGGAGACGGAGCTGTTCACGAGGGGGTCCATGGTCAATCCAGCTGGATGATCTTGAAGAGGATGGGGGAGCCGTCCACAGGGGTCTGGACCCGCACGGCGCCTGCCAGGTAGCCACTCCTGGTCCGTTCGGGATCCGGCAGCGAGAGCAGGAAGACCACGGTTCCCTTGGCCTGGGCCAAGGCCTGGACCTGCAAGGTCAGTAGCTCCCGATCCGCGCTGTCCGTCACCTGAATGGTGTCGGCGAAGGCCGCCGCGCGGGGGTCCCAGGGATTCTTCTGGGTGGTCCCGAGGACCTTTAGCCTGCCTTCCAGCGCAGAGGGAATCGCCTCCCGGGGGGTTCGGTTCGCCACCAGGCGATCGTATTCCCCCAGCAGGTCTGCCGTGGTGGTGGTCAGGGTGGCAATGCAAGCCTTGTCCCGCGCCCGGCTCCGCTGTCCGAGCAGGGCCGGGATGGCGATGGCGGCGACAATTCCGATCAGGGCCAGCACCACCGGCATGATCAGGCCGACGATGGCAGTGACCAGCCCGGTGCTGCCCACGGGCAGGAAGCTCCCCGGGTTGGCGGCGAAGGCCCGCTGGGCCTTCTGGTGCTGGACGAGGGCGACGATGGCCAGAACCAGCCCGATGGGGAAGCACAGGAAGCCAAGAACGATCGACAGGATTCCCGTGGTCTTCGCCGTGCTGGCGCCCGGCGCCTGGGGGAGCGTGGTTGTGGACATGCCTGTCTCCGATGGGATGGGCCAGCCTTTCATGCGGCTGACGCTCCCCTCAAGCTTTTTTTTGCCCACCACTCCCCATTCCCGAATCATGCCGATAGACTCTCCGGATCATGTCCCCCCTGCTGATCCTCCGCGTCCACGCTGATCTGCGCCTCGGGCTGGGCCATGTGGCCAGGGCCCTCGCCCTCCAGGAGGCTTGGCGCGCCCTCGGGGGCCAGGCCTGCCTGGCCATCTCCGGGGATGCCCGGGCCCGCCGGGTGGGCGGTGGCCTGCACCCGTTCCTGGATGAACCATTCCCCTGCGACGTGGTGGACCTGGGGACCGACCTCCACGCCCCCCTGCCAGCCGACCTGAAGGCCCGCGCCGCCGTGGTGCTGGTGGATCAGTGGGACACCACCGCGGCCTTCATCCAGTCCCTCCGGCCCCTGAAAGTGGCCGTCATGGAGGACGACACCGACGCCCACGAAGGGGCCGACCTGCTCTTCCAGCCCTTCCTCGAGGGCGTCCGCTGGCCCGACCATCCCGTCAAGGTGGTGGATGGCCGCAAGGTGCGCCCCTTCGAGACCCGCTCCGGGGCCTGCCGGGTGCTGCGCGGCGCCAGCTTCATCGTCGTGGACAAGGCGGCCCTGGCCCGCCGACCCAAGCGCATGCCACTTCAGCCCCTGGCGGTGCATCGGCTCCTGGTCACCTTCGGGGGGAGCGATGGCCCCAACCTGGCCCAGGCGGCCTTCGACACGCTGGCCCGCCTCGCCCTGGAGGACCACTGGCGGGGTGCCTGCACCCTCCTCGCCCCCAACGGCATCGAGGGGGCGCCCTTCCTCGGCTGTACGGTGCTGCCGAGCCTCCCTGGACTCACGGGGCGGATTCCGGAGTACGACGCCATCTGGTGTTCCGCTGGCGTCACCCTGGCCGAAGCCCTCTGCATGGGCGTTCCCGCGACCGTCTGGGGCCAGAACGAACGCCAGCATGGCATCCTCTCCGACCTCGCCCTGGCCAACGGATGCTTCGACCTGGGCATGGGGCCTGGGGCTGATCTCGCCATCGTCCGGGAAGCCCTGGCCCAGTGGCTGGGTCCCGAAGGCCAGGACAACCGGCAGGAGCAGGTGCGGGATGGCATGACGCTGGTGGACGGCATGGCGGCCGCCCGGGTGGCGCAGGAGTTGAAGCGGCTGGCCGAGGAGGCCCGCTGAAATCCCGGCTTGACCCTGCCGACTCCCAACGATAAGCTTTTCCTTCTGTGGACTCGCCGCCCCTGGGGTGGTGTCTCTGCAGGCTGATCGAGTTTCCGGAGCAGGCCATGAGCACGTACTTTCCTAAAGCCAATGATCTCAAGCGCCAGTGGTTCCTGGTGGATGCCACGGGAATTGCCGTGGGCCGCCTGAGCACGGCTGTGGCCGATGTCCTTTCCGGCAAGAACAAGCCGACCTGGACCCCCTTCCTCGACACCGGCGACCACGTCATCGTCATCAACGCCGAGAAGGCGGTGCTGACCGGTCGCAAGGGCGTGCAGAAGATGTACCGCCGCACCACCACCCAGCCGGGCTCCATGAAGGAAGTGCGCGCCGAGGTCCTGAAGACGACCTTCCCCGAGCGCATCATCGAGAGCGCGGTCAAGGGCATGCTGCCCAAGGGCCCCCTGGGCCGGGCGATGTATCGCAAGCTCAAGGTCTATGCCGGCCCCGAGCACGACCAGGCCGCTCAGCAGCCCCAGATCCTGACCATCCAGAAGTAAGAGGCGAGGACCCCATGGCCATTTCCCAGAACTACGGAACCGGACGCCGCAAGAGCGCTGCCGCTCGCGCCTTCCTGCGCCCCGGCACCGGCAAGATCACCGTCAATGGCCGGAGCCTGGAGAGCTACTTCCCCAATGCCGTGCTTCGCATGATGGTCCATCAGCCCCTGGTGCTGGCCGACCTCGAAGGCAAGTTCGACATGCTTATCAGCGTGTGCGGTGGCGGCCCGGCCGGCCAGGCCTCGGCCATCCGCATGGGCATCTCCCGCGCCCTGCTCAGCTATAACGACCAGCTCAAGTCCCTCCTGCGCGGCGCCGGTCTCCTGACCCGCGACCCCCGCATGAAGGAGCGCAAGAAGCCCGGTCGTGCCGCGGCCCGTCGCCGGTTCCAGTTCAGCAAGCGCTAGTCTTTACTCTGGAAGGGGGATCCTCGGATCCCCCTTCTGCTTTTCCGGTCCGCACCCAGGGCTTCCTTGGGCGGACGATTCGGGCGAAGGGAACCAACCCCAAGCCTTTCATCCCACCCGCGGCGCTCCTTCACCCCTATGCGCCGCTTGACCAGGGAGGCCAGCATGGCTGCCATCCAGATGAAGGAACTCCTCGAGGCCGGTGCCCACTTCGGCCACCAGACCAAGCGCTGGAACCCCAAGATGAAGAAGTACATCTTCGGGGCGCGCAACAGCATCTACATCATTGATCTCCAGAAGACCCTGCGCCTCTGGAACACTGCGGCGAACTTCCTCACCAAGTCCGCCAGCGAGGGCAAGAACTTCCTCTTCGTGGCCACCAAGCCCCAGGCCCAGGAGCTCATCGCCGAGCAGGCCGCCCGTTGCGGTGCCTTCTACGTCAACAACCGTTGGCTGGGCGGGATGCTGACCAACTTCACGACCATCAAGAAGAGCCTCGAGAAGTTCCGCGAGATCGAGGCCACGCTGGCCGATCCCGCCCGCACTGCGATGCTCTCCAAGAAGGAACTGCTGACCCTGAACCGCACCCGCCTGAAGTTGGAGGCGTCCTTCCACGGCATCCGCGACATGCGCTCGCTGCCCGATGTCATCTTTGTCATCGATCCGCACCGCGAGGACATTGCTGTCACCGAAGCCAAGAAGATCGGCATCAAGGTCGTGGGCATCGTCGACACCAACTGCGATCCTGACATGGTGGACTACGTGATCCCTGCCAATGACGATGCCATCCGCTCCATCCTGCTCTTCTCCGAGCGTGTGGCCGATTCCATCCTCGAAGGGCGCCAGTCCTTCAGGGACAAGGGCGACAGCGAGGACATGAAGAAGATGATGGCCGAGAAAATGGAAGTCGAAGGCTAGACCTACGCCCACCCGATCCTCAGCCATCGGTGGTTCCCCCGCTGATGGCTGATTGTTTGAGATCCCACCCGCACTGAGGAGACCCCATGGCATTCACCGCCAATGATGTGAAAACACTGCGCGAAAAGACCGGCCTCGGCATGATGGACTGCAAGAAGGCCCTGGAAGAGAGCAATGGCGACCTGGAGCAGGCGGTCGAGTGGCTCCGCAAGAAGGGCCTTGCGGCCTCGGCGAAAAAGGCCGATCGCATCGCCGGCGAGGGCATCGTGGAAGCCTACATCCACCCCGGCGGCCGCGTGGGCGTGCTGGTCGAAGTGAACTCCGAGACGGACTTCGTCGCCCGCAACGAGGCCTTCCAGCGCCTGGTCAAGGAAATTGCGATGCACATCGCAGCCGCCGACCCCGCCCCCCGATTCGTCACCAAGGAGGAGGTCACCCAGGACTTCCTCGACACCGAGAAGCGCATCGCCACCGAGCAGGCGCTCGCCACTGGCAAGCCCCAGAACATCGTCGAACGGATCGTCGAGGGCAAGATGAACAGCATCTTCAAGGAGGTCTGCCTCCTCGAACAGCCCTTCATCATGAACCCCGACCTCACCATCCAGCAGTACCTGTCCCAGAAGACCGCGGAGATCGGCGAGAAGCTGAGCATCCGCCGCTTCACCAAGTACATCATGGGCGAGGGCCTCGAGAAGCGCAGCGAGAACTTCGCCGCCGAAGTCGCCGCCGCCAAGTAGCCCTTTGCGGTTTCCTTCGAAGGGCGGCCTCCGTGCCGCCCTTTTTTTGAGCTAGGCTCTATCCAGCCCCGAGGTCCCCATGAAGTTCAAGCGCATCCTGCTCAAGCTCTCCGGCGAGGCCCTCATGGGCGAGCAGAAGGGCGGCATCGACCCAGCCGTGGTCTCCATGGTGGCCGATCAGGTAAAGACCATCCGCGAACTGGGGGTCGAAGTGGCCCTCGTCATCGGGGGCGGCAACATCTTCCGCGGCATCGCGGGGGCCACCAAGGGCATGGACCGCACCACCGCCGATCACATGGGCATGTTGGCCACCATGATCAACGCCCTGGCCCTGCAGGACGCACTGGAGCACAAGGGCGTGCACACCCGCACCCTGTCCGGCCTGGAGATGCCCAAGGTCACGGAGACCTACATCCGCCGTCGCGCCACCCGGCACCTCGAGAAGGGCCGCGTGGTCATCTTCGGCGCCGGCACCGGCAATCCCTACTTCAGCACCGACACCGCCGCCGCCCTGCGCGCCAACGAGGTGAATGCCGAAGTGGTTATGAAAGCCACCAACGTGGACGGCATCTACACGGCCGACCCCAAACTGGATCCCTCCGCCACCCGCTACGACCGGATCACCTTCCAGGAGGTGTTGGAGAAGGGACTGCGGGTGATGGATGCGGCCGCCATCGCCCTGTGCATGGAGAACAAGCTGCCCATCCTTGTCTTCGACATGAACAAGCCCGGCAATCTCGTCGCCGCGGTCAAAGGCGAGAACGTCGGCACCCTGGTCAGCTAGCGCCTCACCTCTTTCAGCTTTTGCCAGCTCTGGGGTCAGGAATTCCGGTTTTGCCGCAAGCCGTTTCAGGCTTGACCCTGGGCCCCTGAAACTGCTGGGATGAGTTGGAAAAGGGGAAACCATGCTCAAGGCTGCAGTGGCAGTAATACTTGTGATGGGCGCGATGCTCAGCGCCCAGGATGTCCGATCCTTCAAGCAGCTCTCCAGCACTTCGCCCGGCTGCCCCCGCACGGACCACGGGTCTGCGGGTGCCCACCGGATGGCCGCCGATCGCCCCCTGATGGACAGCGCCAAGGATGAAGTCATTGCCCTGGGTGCCCGCCGGTCCGTCGCCGACTTCGGGGTAACCGATCTCGAAGGGCACCTGCAAACCGTGGGAGAACTGAAGGGGCAGATCGTCGCCATCGGGTTTTGGAGCACGCGCTGCGATCCCTCGACGCGAATGTTGCAGGAATTCCGGAATTTCCAGAAACAGGCCAAGCAGCACGGAATGAAGCTGGTCCTCTGGCCCGTGCACTTCGAGCCCTGGCCCGAGGTCCTCAGCTTTCTCCGCACCAGGGATCGATTTTTCGAAGGCGTGAACGTAAAGCGCCTCGGGTTGGGTGACCACGGGCTGAGCCAGCTGGTGGATACCCTCGACTCCTTGCCCACCGTATTCCTGGTCGACCGGCACGGCAACCTGGCCTCCACCTGGTCCGGCTACCAGGAGAACCTGCTGCTGAAGCGCATCAATGCCCTCATCGCTGAGCGCTGAGGCATCTCAAGACAGGATCCGCCGGACGGCGGCCAGCAGTTCCTCGGCCCCGAAGGGCTTGCGCAGGAAGCTGGTGCGGCCTTCTGGCGGGGGGCCCTCCTTCTGGACGTAGCCGCTCCAGCGGAGGACGGGGCCCTGGTATCCCATGGCCCGCAGGTCCGCCAGGGCTTCATCGCCGCTGCGGAGTGGCATGGTCAGATCCAGCATGACGAGCCGCAGCTTGGTTCGGTAGATTTGTGCAAGCTCCACCACCTCAAGGCCATTGGAGGCGACCAGCACCTCGAAGCCGGCCCGGGCCAGCACCTGGCGGGCAAAGTCACGGATCCCGGCCTCGTCATCGGCCAGCAGCACCAGGCCCGACAACCTCGCCTCACCGTCCGCAGGCACCTGAGGTTCAGCCGCCTCGGCGACCCCCTGGACAGGAAGGTATACCCGGAAGACCGTTCCCACGCCCGGCTGGCTCTTGATCTCCACCCCACCGGCATGGCCCCGGACAATGCCCCGCATGGCGGCCAGCCCCAAGCCCTTCCCGGTGCTCTTGGTGGTGAAGAAAGGATCAAAGATCCGGGAAAGGGTCGCCTCGGTCATGCCCTCCCCGGTGTCCTCTACCTCCAGGAACACATAGGGCCCGGGCTCCATGGTATCCAGCCCCCGGAGCCGTGCCTGCTCTTCCCGGGTGAGCTCGCGGAAGCCGGAGCGCAAGGTCACCGTTCCCTCCCGGCCCCCCATGGCCTCGGCCGCGTTGGTGACCAGGTTCATGACCACCTGCTGCAGCTGCGCCGCGTCGGCCTGAACCTGGGGAAGCGCCTCCGCCAGCTCGTAGTCAAGGGACACGCCCTTGGGAAGGGAGATGCTGAGCAGCTGGGCAATTTCCTGGACGAGCCGGTTGAGGTCGAGCATCCGTGCCTGGACGCTCCCGCGCCCCGAATAGGTGAGCATCTGCCGCAGCAGCTCCGAGGCATGCCGGCAGGTGTCCTCGATGTTCACAAGGCAGGCTTGCGCCACCTCCGGTTCATCCAGGGCGTCCCGGATCATGGAGGTGTTGCCCTGGATGACGGTGAGCAGGTTGTTGAAGTCGTGGGCCACGCCACCAGCGAGGAGGCCGAGGCTCTCCAGTTTCTGGGCCTCATGGAGGCGGCGCTCCACCCGCAGCATGCCCTCGCTGGCCGCCACCCGGTCAGTGACATCGAAGGCGGTACCCAGACCAAGCACGCGCTCTCCCAGGAGCACGGTCCCCGCCGCGAAGTCGATCCAGCGGGTCTCCCCCTGCCGGGTAAGGATCCGGAACTCGTAGCGTGGCGGCACTGACTCGCCCCGCAGTCGGGCCTCCGCGCGGGACCGGACCAGCTCCTGGTCCAGGGGATGGACCAGCTTCAGCAGGGGTTGGCCCACGATTTCCCCCAGCGGATAGCCAGTGATCGTGGAGCCCGCCTCGTTCATGTACTCGATCTGCTGGCCATAGATGAAGATCGCGCAGGAGGCAGTCTCCGCCACCGAGCGGAACCGGGCCTCGCTCTCGCGGAGCCGATGGGCGAGCCCCGCCAGCCGCGCGCGGCTGGCCGCCAGGTGCAGGGTGAGGCCGAAGGCCAGCAGGCTGAGGAGCAGCCCGCCCATGGCCACCACCCGTGGACGGCCCTGCCATGAGCCCGCCGCATGGGATATGTACCCCACCACCAGGGTCCAGGACTGGCCACCCATGTCCAGGGACGCGCGGCGTGCGCCCGGAGTCTGGGCCATGGACTGTCCAGTCTTCGCCAGGCAGAGGTCCCGGTCGTAGAGCAGGTGCTCGGGTCGGCATGCGGGATCGTCATAGATCTCCACATCCAGGTCGGGGATGGGACTGGCACCATAGAGGGGTTTGAACAGTTCGCCCCCATCCGCGAGGCAGACGACCAGGCCCTGGAAGTCCGAGCGCCGGGCCTCGGTGGTCCTGGGAATGGAGAAGTCCCGGTAGACCGGGAGCATCATGGCGATGAGGGCACCTGGCTGACCCGAGAGCTGGACGCGGCCGGTCAGGGCCAAAGTCCCCAGGTCCCGTGCCCGGGCGGCGGCTTCCCAGAAGGACGGGAGCTTGAGCAGCCGCTCCGCCTGGGCGCCCACAGGCACCCCTTCGCCTGTGGACTCCAAAAGGGCTGCGGCCCCCTGCCGTCCCTCCAGCGTGTGGCGGGGGAAGTAGCCCATGAGGCGGGTGCCGGGGGACAGCTGACGCGGCTCCAAGCTGGCGATGAAGGCCCGCCACTCCCGTTCGCTGAGGCGGGGTCGACCCACCACCAGCCCCTGGGAGGCATGCAGGAGCTGGGTCTGTTCCTCGATGCGATGATCCACCGCCTCCCGGGTCTGGTCGAGGAGGCCTTCCATCCGGCCCGTCTGGAAGGCCTGTTCCTGGACCGCCAGGGCGCGCCAGGCCCAGGCCGTGCCACCGAGGCCCAGGAGCAGCACCAGCCAGGGCGCACCGTGGCCCAGGGACTGGACCATCCATCCCCGGCGGCGGGGCGACGGTGTTGCGCTGAGAGGCATGCCGGCCAGCTTACCTTGCGCGCCCCGATTCCGTCAGACTGTAGCGATGAATGTCCTCACAGGCCTTCCCGACGCCACGGTCATCCTTGACTCCGACGTCCTGCAGCCCTTCCGCCGGGATGAGTCCCACGTGCTGGGAGTCCTGCCGCTCGCCGTCGTGAAGCCCCGCACGGCCCGGGCCCTGCGGGACCTGGTCCGCCACGCGCAGGCCGAAGGCTTCGGCCTCGTGCCCCGAGGCGCGGGCACGGGCAAGGCAGGTGGCTGCGTCCCTACGGAGCGCACCGTGGTGGTGGACTTCTCCGAGTGGCCAGGGGACCTGCGCGTCTCCCCCCAGGACCTCAGCCTGCGGGCCCCCGCCAGCGCACCGCTGCGGGAGGTGAAAGCCGCTGCCGATGCGCACGGCCTTTTCTATCCGCCCGACCCCAACTCCTGGGAGAGCTGTGCCCTGGGCGGCACCCTGGCCACCAACGCGGGCGGACCGAACGCCTGCAAGTACGGGATGACCCGGCACTGGGTGCTGGCGGTGGACGCCCTCATGGCCGATGGCGAGGTGCACACCTTCGGCATCGACGGCCTCAAGGCCAATGCGGGCCCCAACCTCGCCCAGCTGCTGGTGGGCAGCGAAGGCATTTTCGGTTTCATCGTGGGGGCCACGCTGCGACTCACGCCGCAGCCCCGGGAGTTCACCACCCTCCTTCTGCCAGCCAAGCGCTGGGGCGACCTGCTGGATCTGCCCGGCCGCCTCTGCGCCGCAGGCTACCTGCCCAGCGCTTTCGAGTTCTTCGACCCGGCGGTGCTGGCCGAGCTGCGCGCCCACGGGCCCGACGCGGCGCGACGTCTGCCCGGCGAGGCGGTGGCCATCCTCGAGTTCGATGACCGGGGCAGCACGTCGGAGACCTTCCTGGAGGGCCTGCTGGACCTGCTGGGCCCCATGGCCGACGGCCTGGAGGTGGCCTCGGACGCCCGGCAGCGCGAGGCCATCTGGGCCATGCGCCGGATGACCAGCGCCTTTCTGAAGGAGCGGCACCCCCGCAAGGTGAGCGAAGACATCGTGGTGCCCCGAAGCCGCCTCGCCGATTTCTTTGCGGGCCTCGAGCGCCTGGGCCTCCCGTGTGTGAGCTACGGCCACCTGGGCGACGGCAACCTGCACGTGAACCTGCTGGCGGCGGGGGAGACGAACCCCGCCGACCTGGAGCACCAGCTCATGGACCTCTTCCGTCTCGCGGTGAGCCTGGGCGGCACCCTCAGTGGCGAGCACGGCATCGGCCTGGCGAAGCGGGAGGCCTTCCTGGCCCTCACGGATCCCGGCCAACTCGCCCTTCTGCGCAGCCTCAAGCAGGCCCTCGACCCCCGTGGCATCTTCAACCCTGGTAAGGTCCTGTAGCGACGCGCCGAGGCCTCATAAAGTCTAATTATTTTTATAGACAATAAGTCACGCTCCCCTCACCCTCAAAGGGGGATCGAGGTGGCCGATGGCGGTGCTGCAGGCGCAGGGGGTGGGCAGGCGGTTCGAGTCCCGCTGGGTGGTCCGGTCTCTGGACATGACCCTGGCGGCGGGCGAGCGGGTGGCCCTCCTCGGCCCCTCTGGCTGCGGCAAGACCACCTTCCTGAACCTGTTGGGTGGCCTCGACCGGCCGGACGAGGGCCGGGTGCTCGTTGAGGGCGAGGCCCTGGACCAGGCCACCCCCGCCCGCCTGGCGGCCCTGCGGCGCACGCGGATCGGCACCATCTTTCAGTTCTTCCACCTGATCCCCACCCTCACGGCCGAAGAGAACATCGAACTGCCGCTGCAGATGCTGGGCTGGCCGGAACCCCAGATCCGGGCCCGCTGTGCGGCCCTCATCCAGGCCGTCGGGCTGGCCCACCGCGCCGCCGCTTGGCCCGCCGAGCTCTCTGGCGGGGAGATGCAGCGGGTGGCCGTGGCCCGGGCCCTCGCGGCCCGACCCGCCGTGCTGCTGGCGGACGAGCCCACGGGCAACCTGGACCGGGCCTCGGGACAGGCGGTGCTGCATCTGCTGGCGGAACTCTCCGAACTGGAGGGCACGGCCCTCGTGATGGTCACGCATTCCGATGCGGCGTCCGCCATCTGCCACCGGGTGCTGCGCATGGAGGACGGCCGCTTCCTGGCCGGTCCCGCGTGACCTGGCTCGCCCGCCGACTGGTGGTCCGAGGCCTCCGCCGGGAGTGGGGCCGGACCCTGCTCACCCTGGCGGCGGTGGCCCTGGGCGTGGCCGTGTTCCTCTCCATCCGCCTGGCGAACCGCGCTGCGGTGGCCAGCTTCCAACAGTTCACCCAGGGGGTGGGCCAGGGCTCCGACCTGGTGCTGCGGGCCGAGGCGGGCCCGGTGCGCGAGACCCAGCTGGCGGCCCTGCGCCCGCTGCTGGCCTGGGGCTGGATGCGACCGGTGATCGAAGGCAGCTTCGCCCGGAAGGACACGCTGGAGGGGTTCCAGCTCCTGGGCCTGGACCTGGTGGGCCTGGGGGCCGGGGCTCCAGAGGCTGCCACGCCGACCCCCGACGATCGGACGCCTGCCCGCGCCACGGTGGATTTCTATGCCCTCCTGCAGGACCCCCAGGCCGTCCTGATTTCCTCGGAGCTGGCGGCCGAAGGCCTGGCCCCGGGCGCGGCGCTGGAGGGCTTCGTGCAGGACCGGCCCGTACGGCTGCGAGTGGCGGGCGTCCTGCCGGACCCGCCCAACCGGCCCCGGCCCCAGCGGAACCTCCTGGTGATGGACCTGCCCGCCGCCCAGCAGCTGCTGGGGCGCGTGGGCGAAGTGGACCGCGTGGAGTGGGGCCTGCGAGCGGGCTGCCAGTTGGCGGACCTGGAAGCCCAGGCGCGCCGCCTTCTGCCCCTCGGCCTTCAGCTGGAACCGCCCGAGCAGCGGGCCGAGAGCGGGCGCACCATGATCGCCGCCTTCCGCGTCAACCTGACGATCCTCAGCCTCATTGCTCTGGCGGTGGGCGCCTACCTGCTGTTCCAGGCCTTCGACGCCTCCGTGAACCAGCGCCGCGAAACCTGGGCCACCCTGCGGGCCCTGGGCCACCCCCCGGCGGCCCTGCTGCGCCTGGTGCTCGGCGAAGCCGCAGGGCTGGGCCTGGTGGGCAGCGGCCTGGGCCTGGGCCTGGGCTGGCTGCTGGCCCAGGTCAGTGTGCGGGCGGTGAGCCAGACCGTGAACGCCCTCTACGGAGCCAGCGCGGCCCGCAGTGCGGCCCTCCATGGCGACGAGGCCGCCCTTGCCGTCCTCTTCGGCACCCTGGCCTGCCTGGTGGCGGCCTGGGTGCCCGCCCGGCGCGCGGCCCGCATTCCGCCCGTGCAGCTCCTGGCCCGGGAGGGCGGTCCGCCACCGGTGGCGACCCGAGTACTGGGATTCTCTGGCGCCGCCGCCCTGCTGCTGGGCCTGAGCCTGGCCTATGGCGTGCCCACCACTCCCGGGGTGGCCTGGCCCGCCTATGGTGGCTCCCTGCTGGTCCTGGCGGGCGGCTCCCTCCTGGCCGTGGCCATCCTGCCACTCCTGGGCCTGCCGGGGCGGGGCACCCACCGGTGGTGGCTGCGCCTGGCCCTGCGGCCGCTGCTGCGGCCCACCAGCCGGCATGGGTTCGCCGCGGCGGCCCTGGCGGTGGCCGTCGGCATGACCGCCGGCATGGGCGTCATGGTGCAGAGCTTCGAGCACACCGTGCTCACCTGGATCGGCAGCAGCCTCCGGGCAGATCTCTATGTGGCGCCCATTGGAGCCGCCGGGGCTGCCAGCCAGCATCGCCTCAGCGCGGCCATGGCCGACGCCGTGGCCGCGGACCCGACGGTGGAAGCTGCGGACCGCTTCCAGATGCTGCCCATCACCTTCCGGGGGCGTCCCACCTTCCTGGGGGCGGGCGACATGGGCATCCAGGCGGCGCGCGGTGGGCTGATCCTGGCGGCGGGAGACCCCTTCCCCGCCCCGCTCCTGGCCCTGCGCACCGGCGGCACGGCCGCTCCTGGCGTGCTGGCCTCCGAGACCTTCGCCCGCCACTTCGGGGTGCGGGTGGGCCAGACGCTGGACCTGCCCACGCCCAGCGGCACTCGTCAGGTCACGGTGCGCGGCATCCTCGCCGACTATGGCAATGAGCGGGGCAGCCTGATCCTGGACCGTCCTGTTTTCCTGGCCTGGTTCCAGGATGCGCGGGTGGCCAGCCTGGCCCTGTACCTCCGGCCCGGTGCGTCCGCCGACGCCGTGGCCGCGCGGCTCCGGCGCGACCACCCGGGCCTGCAGATCCGCAGCAACGGCGCCCTGCGGGCCCAGGTGACCACCATCTTCCACCAGACCTTCGCCCTCACCTATGCCCTGGAGGCCATTGGCCTGGTCGTGGCGGTGCTGGGCCTCGCCCAGGGGCTGACGGGCCTGGCCCTGGCCCGCCGGGGGGAGATCTGGTCCCTCCGCGCGCTGGGCGCCACCCAGACCGACCTCACCCTCATTCTCATGCTCGAGGGCCTGGGCGTGGCCCTGGCGGGCCTGCTGGCGGGCCTGGGCCTGGGCCTGCTGCTGGCCCGCATCCTGGTGGACGTGCTCAACCCCCAGGTGTTCGGATGGACCCTGGCGTTCCAGGTGCCCCCGGGCTTCCTCGGCCTGGTGGCCCTCGCCACCCTCGGCGCGGCGGGACTCGCCCTGGCCCCGGCAGCCCGCTGGGGGGCGCGCCTCGGCGCCGACCGGGAAGTGGAGGAAGGCGCATGAAGTGGTTCCTGGTTCTGGCCCTCCACCTGACCCTCCTGGCAGCGCCTCCCGCGGCCCCCTTCGCCATCGCGCAACCAGGCTACGCCTTCGCCTTCCCCCGGGACCACGGCAGCCATCCCGCCTTCCGCACCGAGTGGTGGTACTTCACGGGGCACCTCTGGTCCGCCGATGGCCAGCGGCGCTTCGGCTACCAGCTCACCTTCTTCCGGCAGGCCAGCCCACCCTCGGCGTGGCGTGGGCTGCCCCACTGGCGCAGCGACCAGCTGCACCTGGCCCACGCCGCCCTCACCGACGAGGCGGGCCAGCGCCTGCTGGTGGATGAGCGCCTGGACCGCGCGGGGCTGCTGGCGGGCGCCTCGGAGACGGGCCTGGAAGTGTTCCAGCAGGACTGGTCTGCGCGGCAGGATGCGGGCGGCACCCTCCACCTGCAGTTCACCGTGCGGGGGGCCCGCCTGGAGCTGGCCCTGGTGCCCGGCACGCCGCCGGTGATCTTCGGGGAGGATGGCGTGAGCCGCAAGGGCGCCGATCCCAGCGCCGCCAGCCACTACATCACCTTCCCCCGCTTGGCGGCCCAGGGCACCCTGCGCCTGCCGGAGGGCGCGTCGTTCACGGTCCAGGGCCAGGGCTGGATGGACCACGAGTTCAGCTCCAACCAGCTGGCGGAGGACCAGGTGGGCTGGGACTGGGCGGGCATCCAGCTGCGGGATGGCCGCAGCCTCATGGCCTACCGGCTGCGCCGCGCCGACGGCAGCCAGGATCCCTTTTCGACCGTGAGCGAGGTGGATGCCCAGGGCCGCGTCCGCCGCCGCACCGGCGCCTTCACCCTCACCGCCGATGGCCAGTGGCGCAGCCCCGCCAGCGGCGCCGCCTATCCGCTGCCCCTGCGGCTGGAGGCCTGGGGCGAGCGGTTCACCCTCGTGCCCATCCTGCTGGACCAGGAGCTGCGCACGGGCCGCAGCACGGGCATCACCTATTGGGAGGGCGCCTGTCGCGTGCTGGACGGCACAGGCCGGGAGGTGGGGGAGGCCTACCTGGAGCTCACGGGTTATGCCCACTCCCTGAAGGGTCGCTTCTGATGGAGGTCCCATGACTGGCAAGGTGCTCATATACGGCGGCTCCGGGGGCATCGGGGCGGCCACGGCCCGGCGGCTTCAGGCCCAGGGAATCAGCCTGCACCTGGTGGGGCGCAACCCGGAGTCCCTGGCCGCCCTCGCGGCGGAGCTGGGCGCTGGGTTCACCGTGGGGGACGCCACCGACCCTGGCCTGTTCCCGCGGGTGTCGACCGAGGCGGGCGCGGTCCTCGCGGGCCTGGTCTACGCCGTGGGCACCCTCCAGCTGAAGCCCCTGCAGCGGCTGAAGGAGGAGGACTTCCTTCACGACTACCGGGTGAACGCCCTGGGCGCGGCCCTGGCGGTGCAGGCGGCGCTGCCGGCCCTGAAGCAGGCGGCCGGCGCCGCGTCGGTGGTGCTGTTCTCCAGCGTGGCCGTACAGCAGGGCTTCCCCCTGCACGCCTCGCTGGGCATGGCCAAGGGGGCGGTGGCGGGGCTGACCCTGTCGCTGGCCGCCGAGCTGGCGCCGACCATCCGCGTGAACGCCATCGCCCCCTCCCTCACCCGCACCCCGCTCGCCGCCAGCCTGCTGTCCAGTGCGCCCGTCGCCGGCACCCTGCGGGTGAAGGCCTGAACCGGAACAGACCCTAGTCCGCCGCCAGGCATGCCTTCCAGCGGGCAAAGCGGTCCCCATCAGCCAGCACATGGGGATGCAGCCCCCAGCGGCCATCCGCGAAGATGCCCGCCGTGGGCCCGCCGCCATGCCGGGCGTCGGCCAGGTGCAACGCGGCAGACAGGGGGAAGGTTGCCCCGTCGCCCACCGGGGGCGCATGGTGCTCGCGCACGGGACGGCAGAACTCCGGGGGCAGCCCCCAGAGGGCCAGCAGGTGGGCACCGATCTGGGTGTGGTCCACCCCGAAGGTGTCGTGTTCCAGCACCGCCAGGGGCGTGCGGCTGCTCATGGCCTGCTCGAGCAGCGCCCGGTAGCGCCCAGAGGGTTCGGTTGCCAGGACCACGAGGCCGATGTCATGCAGCAGGCCCACCGAGAAGGCCTGGTCGGCCAGCTGGGCCTGCCGCTCCAGGACCGCCAGCTTGCGCACGCCGGTGGCCACCTGGAAGGAGTGGTACCAGAGCTTTTCCAGGTCGAGCCCCTGGGGCCGGGGCGAGTCGCAGCCGGCGATGAGGCCTCGGAACAGCACCAGCGCCTTGAGGGTGTCCATACCCAGCATGGCCACCGCCTGGCCGATTTCCGCCACGGGGCGGTCCGAGGCGCAGTGCACGGAATTCGCCAGGCGCAGCACCTGGCTGGCGACCCCGAGATCACGCCGGACCAGCCCGGCCACCTCGCCCATCCCCGCCGACTCGCGGGCGAGCAGGGCCACCAGCTCCGCGTAGAGGCTGGGCAGGCTGGGCAGCTTCCCCATGCCACCCACGAAGGCGCGGACGGCACGAACATTCGTTTCATCGTCCTCGATGTTCAGGCTCTCCACCGCCCCTACCAGGAAGGAGGGTTCCAGCGGTTTGACGAAGAGCCGGTGCAGATCCCCCTCCGCCACCTCATCCAGCTCCGCCAGGGCATGGTCCGCCGTGGCGATGCGAACGGCACCGGGCTGGAGGTCGCGGACTTGGTGGAGTAACTGGGCGCCGACCATATCGGGCAGGTGCAGGTTGGCGATCACGATGTCCACGGGATCCCGTGCCAGGGCCCCAAGCGCCTCCGCACCAGTGACCGCCACCAGGACTTCCCAGGCGCGGTGGCTGGCCCAGAAGGCCCGCCGCAGCCCCTGCAGCAGGTCGCCGTCCCCATCCACCAGAAGGATCCTCATCCTCCACGCGCTCCGGGGGCCCCGAATGGCCCAGATTCTTGTCATCGGCGCCCGGAGGACGGCAGGCGAGTTCTGGCACCGGCCCCCATGCGCGTGGGAAAGCAGGCAGAATCAAAGGTCCGCACCCGGAGCCGCCATGTCCTCCCCCACGTCCCTTGTCCTTGGCCACCGGGGTCTCTCCGCCACGCACCTGGAGAACTCCCTGGAGGCCTTCCGTGCCGCCCTGGCGGCGGGCATGGACGGCTTCGAGCTGGACGTACAGCCCAGCCGGGACGGTGTCTGCGTGGTGCTGCACGACGAGGACCTCTCGCGTACCGCCCAGGGTGGGGGGCTGCTGCGCCAGATGAAGGCGGCGGAACTGCCTCCCCTCAAGAACGGGGAGCCCCTGCCCCGGCTCGCGGACGTCTTGGACCTGCCCGCCCGCCTCATCAATGTGGAGTTGAAAGGTGAGCCGGGCTGGCAGCAGGCTCTGGCCGCCGTGGAAGCCTCCGAGTCTCTGGACCGCGTGCTGTTCAGCAGCTTCGAGCACAGCGAGGTGCTCCAGCTCTGGGCCGCCTGCCCCACCGCCCGCTGTGGGTTCCTCTGGGAAACCGACGAGGCACTCGAACTCACGGCTGAGGAGCTGGCGGACCTGCCAGACGCCCTCTGGCTTCACCCCCCCCTGAAGGCGGCCAAGGTCCAGCCGCAGCTCTGGGCACCCTACGCGCACCGCCTCGCCCTCTGGGGCATGAAGACGCCCGCCGAAGCGGAAGGCCTGCCCTTCGTCCCCGCCGTGGTGATCGCGGATGGCCTCTGAGGTCGCCTTCAGCACCGTCGCCACCGGGAATTCCCGTGGCTCGCTCTGGGGAGCCCTGGCGGAGACCTGGTGCTTCGGCTGGCTGGGCCACCTGTGGTTCTCCACCCTGGCGGACACGGCCTTCGCGAAGGACCAGCTGAGCCAGGCCAGGCAGGACCACGAGGCCCTCAAGACCACCGCTCCCTACAGCCTGCTCCTCGAAGCTGTCCTGAACGATCCGGACTTCAACCTGGTGGACGTGGACCCGGCCCTCGGCGAGCAGCGGCTGGTTCATGCCGCCTGCTTCGACGCCACCTGGATCCAGCTGCGGGGGACCGCCCTGGCTCAGGCGCGCTACCTGCGGCTCTACTGCGTCAGTCGGTTCCGGCCCTTCCGCCAGGCCTACACCTATGACCTGGTGGCGAATGAGATCCGCCGACACGGACTGCCGGGCGGCCAGTGGCACCGGGAGGTCCCCTACGCCCTCTGGTGAGCGGCGTCGAAGACCGCCGGTGGGAACTCCCAGATCTGTGTCGTGGGTCACTGGCCAGGGACCTCGTGGGGGTTGAACATGACACTTGGGTCATTTTTAAACTCGACTGCCCCCACCGAGGAGTGTTCCGTGTCCCGACTTGCCGCCAGCCTGCTCATCGCCCTCCCGCTCGGGTGTCTGGCCTCGGCCCAGACCCCCGTCGTCAAGCAGGTCCCCGCCCGCTACACGTCGCCCGCTTCGGGTTCTGAGATGTACCTCGCCTACTGCGCCAGCTGCCATGGCACCAAGGGCCTGGGCGACGGCCCTGTGGCTCCGCACCTGAAAGCCGCCGTACCCGACCTGACCATCCTGACCCGGCAGAACCAGAACGTATTCCCCCGGGAGCACGTAGCGAAGGTGATCCAGGGCCAGGTGGGCGTGGCCAGCCACGGCCTGCAGGAGATGCCCGTGTGGGGGCCCTTCTTCCGCAGCCTCGACCACAGCCAGGAGCCCGTGGTGCGCATTCGCGTGGCCAACCTCACCCGCCACCTCGAGCAGCTGCAGGTCAAATAGGCGGGGACTCGGGTTCAGCTCAGCCGCTTTCGCAGCGCGGCCTGGTCCGCTGCCAGCGGCTCGCTGAGCAAAGGCAAGGCCAGCAGATCACTGAGCGACTTCGGCAGCGGAATCTCGCGGCCGAGGGCCGGGACGAGGGCCTCCATGAACTTGGCGGGGTGGGCGGTGCCGAGGAAGATGCCCCGCTCGCCCGGGCGCAGGTTTGCCTGCAACACCCGGTGCGCCACGGCTCCGTGGGGATCGGCGAGGTACCCCACCCGATCCAGGGCCTGGAGGGTCGCTTGCGTGTCGGCGTCGCTGCAGCTGCCCCAGCGGAGGGCCCGGGTCATGGTCCCGTGGTCACCGCCGAACAGGGCAAAGATGCGTTCCCAGTTGCTGGGGGCGCCCACGTCCATGGCGTTGGAGAGGGTGGCGACGGAGGGCCTGGGGCGATAGATCCCCGTGTCCAGGAACTGGGGCACCACGCGGTTCGCGTTGGTCGCGGCCACGAAGGCATGGATGGGCGCCCCCAGCCGCCGGGCCACGAGCCCAGCATAGAGGTTGCCGAAGTTGCCGCTGGGCACCGACACCACCAAGGGGTCGCCGGGGCCCGCCTGCGCTGCGGCCTCGAAGTAGTAGAGGGTCTGGGCCAGCAGCCGCGCAATGTTGATACTGTTGGCGGAGGTCAGGCCCAGGCGGCCCACCAACTCGGCATCCTCGAAGGCGCCCTTCACCAGGCGCTGGCAGTCGTCGAAGGCGCCCTCCACCGCCAGCGCCAGCACGTTGCCGCCGCAGGTGGCGAACTGGCGCTCCTGCAGGGGTGACACGCGGCCCGCCGGATAGAGCACCACCACCTGGATGCCGGGCAGGCCGTGGAAGGCCTGGGCCACCGCCGCGCCGGTATCGCCGGAGGTGGCGGTGAGCACGGTGCGGGGCCGCGCCCCGGCGTCCCGGGCCAGCACCTGGGCCAGGAAGCGGGCGCCAAAATCCTTGAAGGCCAGGGTGGGCCCGTGGAAGAGCTCCAGGGCCAAGACCCCATCTCCCACCGGCACAAGGGGCGCGGAAAAGGTGAAGGCGGCGCGGGCGAGTCCGTCCACTTCGGCGCGGGACAGTTCGTCTCCCAGGAGGCGGTGAAGGATTTCCGTGGCGCGCGTGGGGAAGTCCAAGGGCAGCAGCTCAGCCACATCCGCGAAGTGCGGAATGACCGCGGGCACGAAGAGGCCCCCATCGGCCGCGAGGCCTGCGTGGACCGCGTCGAGGAAGGTGGCCTGGAGGGTGGGCGTCCGGGTGCTGACGAGCTTCATGGGTGGGCCTCCCGCCCGGGATGGGAGAAGCCTGGGGTGATGACCCGGGCGCCCTCCGGATCGAGGGTGCAAAGCCAGCCCCGGCTCTTCAGCCCTACGTCGGCAAAGGCGGCGCGCAGGGCCGCCAGCAGGGCCTCTCCGTGGGGCTCGTCCGTGGCCACGGCGAACACCGAGGGGCCCGACCCCGAGAGGCTGCAACCCAGGGCGCCCAGGGCCTGCGCGGCGGCCTGGCCTGCCCGGAAGCCCGGCACCAGCGGCGCCCGGTGGACTTCCACGAGGGGATCGCGCAGACAGCGGGCCAGGAGCGCCCGGTCGCCCGCATGCAGCGCCTCCACCAGCCCCGCCAGGTTGCCCGCAAAGGCCACCGTGTCGTGCCAGGTGGGATGCGCGGGCAAGGCGTTGCGGCTGTCGGCGGTGGCGAGGTGGAAGTCCGGATGCACCACGGCCACCACCAGGTCCGCAGGCCAGGGGAGGCGACGGGTGGCGGCGGCCCCGGCCTGCCCCGGGACCATCAGCTGCAGGCCGCCCAATAGAGAAGGGGCCACATTGTCCAGGTGACGCTCGCCGCTGGTGAGGCCCTCGGCCTCCCCCGCCAGGGCCAGCAGGTCTGAGCCGCTGAGCGGTTCCCCGAAGAGGGCCTGCAGGGCCACCAGGGTGGCCACGATGGAACTGGCGCTGGAGCCCAGGCCGCTGGCCACGGGGAGCCGCTTCTCCAGGGTGAGGGCCACCGGTCCCAGCTCGGCCCCGGCGGCGCGGGCTGCGGCCTGGAAGAGGTCCCGGGCCCGCAGGGCCAGGTTGGGCCGGGTGTCCCCAGCCAAGTCCCCGGCGAAGGGGCCGATCAGGTGGAACGAGGACGCCTCCGCCCGGGCCACATGAACCAGGTCACCCAGGAGGCTGCCATCCAGCGGGGCGAGGGCCGCCCCCAGCAGGTCGAAGCCGGCCGCCACATTGCCGATGCTGGCCGGAGCGTAGGCCACCAGGCCCTGGGCCGGTGGCTGCGTCAGTAGGTTCATGACGGCCTCCGGGCGGGACGGGAGCCCGGGGGCACCAGGCGCAGGATGTCTGCCAGCACGCCGGCGGCGGTCACCTCTGCACCGGCTCCGTAGCCCCGGATGACCATGGGGTGGGGCTGGTAGCGCTCCGTAAGCAGGGCCAGGGCATTCTCGCCGCCCTTGATGGCCATGAACGGGTGTTCCGCATCCACCTCGAGCAGGCCGACGCGACAACCATGGTCGGACAGCGAGCCCACGTAACGCAGGGTCTTGCCTGCGGCCTGCAGCTCGGCGAGGCGCCTGCGGAAGGGGGCATCCAGGCTCGGCAGGCGATCGAGGAAGTCCGGGATGTCGCCGGTGGCATCGAAGGCTGGCGGCAGGAGCCCCTCCACGGCCACGTCGGCGAGTTCCAGTTCCATGCCCAGCTCCCGGGCGAGGATGAGCAGCTTCCGGGCCACGTCCATGCCACTGAGGTCATCCCGCGGGTCGGGCTCGGTGAAGCCGTTCTCCTTGGCCCGGCGCACCGCCTCGGAGAGCGCCACGCCTTCGCCGAGCAGGCCCAGGATGTAGGACATGGAGCCCGACAGGATGCCCTCGGCCCGCAGCACCCGGTCCCCGGTGAGAACCAGGTTCTTGATGGTGTCGATGATGGGCAGGCCGGCCCCCACGTTGGCCTCGTAGAGGAACCGCAGTCCGCGCCGGGTCGAGCGCTGCCGCAACTCCCGGTAGAAGGGCTGCGTGCTGCTGTTGGCCTTCTTGTTGGCGGTGACCACATGGAAGCCGGCCTCGAAGATGTCGGGATAACGCGCCGCCAGCTCCCCGCTGGTGGTGCAGTCCACCAGCACCGACAGCGCCGGCGGACCGGTGCGCACCGTCTCCAGCAGGCGGTCCAGGTCCATGGGCTCGCCGCCATCCAGGGCTTCCCGCCAGTGACCCAAGTCCAGGCCCTGCGGGGCCATCCGCATGCGGCGGCTGGTGGCCACCGTGGTGACCCGGAGGTCCAGCCCCTGAGCCAGCAGCCGCTGGTGCTGCCGCGCAATCTGACCGAGCAGGCTGCCCCCCACGTTGCCGGCCCCCAGCAGGTGCACATCCACCACCACCTGGGCCCGGAAGAAGCGCCGGTGGATGTGGGCCATGGCCCCCGCGCCGTCGACTTCCTCCACCACCGCCGAGATGATGCGCTCACTGGCGCCCTGGGCGATGGCCACCACGTTGCAGCCCACCTCCGCGAGGGCGTCGAAGAAGGTGCCCGCCACGCCGGGCCGGGTACGCATGCCATCCCCCACAATGCTGAGCACCGCCAGGCCGGTGCGCAGGGCCACGGGATCGATGAACCCGGCCGACAGCTCCGCTGGGAAGGCCTCCTCGATGGCGACGACCGCCCCAGGGCCATCGGCCCGGCGCACGGCGAAACAGATGGACAGCTCCGACGAGCTCTGGGTGATGAGCACCACCGAGATGCCCTTCCGGGCGAGGGCCCCGAAGACGCGGCCCGCGATGCCGGGTACGCCCGGCATGCCGGGGCCCGTGAGGTTCACCACGGAGAGGTCCCGAAGGAAGGACAGCCCGCGCACCCCGCTGGGCGGGGGCGGCACCGCTTCCCGGATCAGGGTGCCGGGGTGGGCGGGATCGAAGGTGCTGCAGACTCGGACCGGGATCCCCTTCTCCCGCACCGGGGGAATGGTCTTCGGGTGCAGCACCTTGGCGCCGAAGTAGGACAGCTCCATGGCCTCCTCGAAGCTCGCCTCCGGCAGGGGAAAAGCTTCGGGCACCAGGCTCGGGTCGGCGCTGTAGAGCCCCGCCACGTCGGTCCAGATCTCCAGCAGATCCGCATCCAGCGCCGCCGCGGCGAGGGCCGCGCTGTGGTCCGAACCCCCGCGCCCCAGGGACAGGATGCGGCCCTGGGCGTCGCCTCCGAAGAACCCGGGCAGCACCCACAGGTCTCCGGCCTCGGCCTTCACGGCGGCGAACCGGGCCCCGATCTCCGCGAGGCGCGGCCGCGCCTGCAGGGGATCGCCTTCCACCAGGACATGGGCCACGGGGTCGAGATACCGGGGCGCCACGCCCCGGGCCCGCAGCAGGCCCACCAGGATGGCGCAGGAGGCCCGCTCGCCAAGACTGGAGACCTGGGCCAGCACCGAAGGTGGACCCTCTTCCAGCAGGGCCATGCCGTGGAGCAGGCGCTGGCCCAGGGCCACCAGGCCATTGAGTTCGGCCACCACCGCCTCTGCCCCCTGCCCCAGATCCCCAGCCAGCCCTTCGATCACCGCAAGGTGGCGCGCCTGGAATTCCGCCAGCAGCTGGTCGGCTTCGGCCCGGTCGGGCACGCGCCCCCCGTGCAGGAGAAGGTTGGTGATGCCCGCCATGGCCGACGCCACCACGCAGACCCGATGTTCCGCCCGGGCCGCCTGCACCAGGTTTGCCACGGTACGGAACCGGTCCGCGTCCGCGAGGCTGGTGCCGCCGAACTTCATGACACGGAGGGCGCTGGGCTGCATGGGGGCTCCGGATGGCTGGAACGGAAAAGCCCCGCGGGGGTGACCGCGGGGCTGAGTCTGAAGAAGAGGATCAGGTCAGGCGCCCCGCGGAACGGCGAGCGTAATCGTACCGGTGGTGGTCATAAAGCCCAGGCTGCCGCCGCGCGCGGAAGACCGCGTTGGGCAGGAGAGGACGTCCACCGGCAGAAGCATGTCCGATATCTTCAGGGAAGCCCGGGGAAAGTCAACCCGCTTTGCGGACACGCCGGCCCAGGGCGACGCTGCTGCCCAGCCACAGGCCCGAGCAGCCCACCGCCGCCAGGCCCACGGGAATGGCCAGGGTGGCCAGGACGGTGGGCGCCCAGACGCCCAGCAGGTCGCCGCCGCGGTAGATGAAGGTGTCGATGAAGGGCTTGGCCTTGTAGCGCGCTTCGGCCCCCAGCGGAATGTAGAGGAGCTCACGCGCTGGGCGGTCCACCGCGTAGTGCAACCCCCGGCGCAGCACTTGGAAGGCGGCCATCACACCGAAGGTGGGCCAGAGCCAGAGCGCCCCGAAGCCCCCCAGGGTCAGGACCGGCAGGATGCCCAGCACCACCGGAATGCCCACCCATGATATGAGACGGCCCGTCAGCAGGACCTGCGTCACCAGCGTCAGCACGTTCACCCACAGGTCGATGCGAGCGAAGGCGGCCGTGCGCGCCGCGGTGCCCGTGAAGGTCTGCGCGACGATGCTGCCCTGGGCCAGATACAGGAGGGTGCTGGTGATGGTGAAGAGCAGCATGTAGGCGCAGATGAGCTGCAGGTAGCGCGAGGTGCCCACCAGCCGCAGGCCTTCCAGAGGGCCGGGGCCGGGCTCGCGGGCACCATGGGCCACATCGCCCAGTTGGAAGATCGCCGCCAGGCGCTTCACACACTGCACCGCCCCTTCCAGGGTCAGGATCGACAGCAGCAGCAGCGACAGGGGGTCTACCTTCACCGCCAGTCCACCCATCGCGAAGCCCTTCGTGAGGGCGCCGGTCAGGGCCGCACCGGCAATGGCGCCGAGCGTCCCGCCGGTGGCGATGAAGCCGAAGAGGCGCTTGCCCTGGCCCTCGGACCACACATCCGACATCAGGCCCCAGAACACTGAGACCACGAAGAGGTTGAAGACGCTGAGCCAGATGTAGAAGGCATAGCCCAGGGCCGCGCCACCGTGCTGGGGCAGAAGGCGGAACGCCAGGAAGAAGGCCCCCATGTTGGCGGCGAAGAAGCGGTAGGTCAGCGGGATGAAGCGCCGCCTGGGCAGCCGCGACACCAGGGCCGCGAAGGCCGGATTCGCCAGGGCCATGGCCACCAGGGTGCCCGTCATGAGCCAGGGCAGCCTGTCCGCGCCCCGGGCGATGCCCATGGCCTCGCGGACGGGCCGCAGCAGGTAGAAGCCGAAGAGCAGCAGGAAGAAGTACAGGGCCGACCACAGCAGGGCCGGGGCCTCCCCCGCCTCAAGCAGCACCAGGCGACGAAGCAGGCGGGCGGGTGACATGGGGGATCCGGAAAAGGTGTTGCGAAGGGGACTGGGAGGAGTATATATCGATTCACGAGGTATCAACCCCAGTCCCCCTGCCGGAGGTCCCCATGACCGTCTCCCGCCGCGAATTCATCCAGTGGTCCGCCGCCGCCACCGCCCTGGCCGCCACGGGGCTCGACCTCTCCGCCAGCCCTGCCAAGGGGGCCCCCAAGAAGATCCTGATCCTCGGCGGCACCGGCTTCCTGGGCCCCGCCACCATCGAGGTGGCCCAGGCCCGAGGCCACCAGGTGACCATGTTCAACCGGGGGAAAACGCGCCCCGACCTCTTCCCCGGGGTCGAGAAGCTGCATGGCGACCGGGATCCCAAGAAAGGCGAAGGCCTGAAGGCCCTCGAAGGGCGCAGCTGGGACGCGGTCATCGACAACAGCGGCTACTACCCGCGCCTGGTGGGCGCCTCCGCCGCCCTGGTGGCGCCCCGGGCCAAGCAGTACCTCTACATTTCCAGCATCAGCGCCTACAAGGAGCCGAACCCCGAGAACGGCACCGAGGACGCACCCCTGGCCACCCTGGCCGATCCCACGGTGGAAACCATGGGCAAGGAATTCCAGAACTACGGCGGGTTGAAGGCCCTCTGCGAGCAGGCCGCCCAGAAGGCCATGCCCGGCCGTGCCACCATCATCCGCCCCGGCTACATCGTGGGCCCGGACGATCCCACGGGCCGGTTCACCTACTGGCCGGTGCGCTTCGCCAAGGGGGGTGAGGTCGCCGTCCCCGGCGCCCCCAGCGACCCGGTGGAGATCATCGACGTGCGCGACCTCGGTGCCTGGCTCATCCACCTTGTGGAGCAGGGCACCACGGGCGTGTTCAATGCCTGCGGCCCGGAGCGGCGCCTGGCCTGGGGCAGCCTGGTGGCGGCCTGCCAGCAGGCGGGGGATCCCAAGGCCACGCCGGTGTGGCTGCCCGCCGAGTTCGTCGCCAAGCAGAAGGAGCTGGAGTTCCCCATCTGGGCCCCCTTCGAGGGCGAGACCAAGGGGTTCCACACCTGGCGCAACGACCGCGCCGTCAAGGCGGGCCTCGTGTTCCGTCCGGCGGCCGAAACCGTGAAGGACACCCTGGCCTGGTTCAAGACCCAGGAGAAGGCAGAGAAGGGCCGTACGCGGCTCGCGGGGCCCAGCGCCGAGCAGGAAGCCAAGCTCATCGCCACCTGGCGGGAGGCCTCCAAGCGCCCTGCCTGAGCCGGCGGAGGAAGCCCAGAACATAATGTTCTATATTTAAATTTATTAATTATAAAATAAATTAAATTAATATTTATAAATTAATTGTTTTCTGTATTCAATGTTTTATGCTTGACTTTTATGATTATTAATGAAATACTTGTTTTATGGCAATCACGAACTAGCACTCAAACGATGGTTCCCATCATCCTTTGATTCGGGACTTTTAAATCAGAAGTTCGACGCCATCTTTCATGACGCAGGTCACCCACATAGGGATGGGTAACCCGAGGTCCAATCTCCCTTAAGACAAGGAATACAATCATATGAACACCACCATGATGAACCCTCGCACCACCACCCTCACGCCCTTCAACCTGGGTTTCCAGGACCCGATGATGACCCGCAACCGCAATGGTCTGGTCAATGATCTCTGGAGGAATCCCGTTTTTCTTGGTGAGGGAATGACCAACCTGACCCGCCCATCCTGGGCCTCCTTCGACCTCAAGGAAACAAGTCAGGCCTATGTGATTCATGCCGATGTCCCTGGCTTGAGCTTGAAAGACCTGGACATTCGCATCATCGGCAACCGAATCATTCTCCACGGCAGCCGCATCCTCGAACAGGATGAGAATCAGGATCTCTACCATGTCTCCGAACGCTATACGGGTGAGTTCACCCGTTCCATCACCCTCCCGGAATCCATCGAGGCCGGTTCGGTGGACGCCCACCTGGTGGACGGCGTGCTGAGCTTGACCATCGTCAAGGGATCTGGCACCAAGGCCCAGACCGTCAAGGTCAAAGCCGGCCACTGATCCCACGGAAGAAGGCAAGACCCTTCGATAGCGAAAGCCCCGGGCAACCCGGGGCTTTCGCTCGTTCGTCCCGACGAACCGGCGTTAAGCCGTCCCCGGCTCAGGTCTGGATGTAGGACACCAACTGTTCGATGGTGAACTTCTGGTGCGAAATGACCTCCTTCACCAGATCGCCGATGGAGAGGACGTTCAGCACCTCCCCGTGCTCACCGAGCACCGGCAGGTGGCGGATGCGCTTGTCCGTCATGAGGGCCATGCACTCCTCGACGGTCTTCTGGAGGCTCACGCAACTCACCTTTTCGCTCATGACCTCACGCACCCGGGTGTCCTTGGAGGCCTTGCCCTTCAGGATGACCTTCCTGGCGTAGTCCCGCTCCGAGAAGATGCCCACCAGCTTGCCGTGGTCCAGCACGAGCAGGGCCCCGATGTCGAACTGGGCCAGCAGGTCCAGGGCCGTCAGCACTGTGTCCTCAGGGCCGACGGTGACAGTGGCCCGTTTGTTTGCAATCAGCTGCTCCAGTGGCCGCATGGCTGCCTCCTGTGGGGTTCCGTCCGCCTGGACGGGTGTGGATGGGGTGGCCCTGACTATACGGCGAACCCGGTGGCTGGGGACGGAGAAAACGCTCGACCCTGACTCGGGGTAACCGTGATCATTGCCTCAGGCGCCCCCTGCCATAGTCTTTCCTGATCGCTATATCGTCTTTCTCTCATGCGCTCCCGCCTGCCCCCCCAGCGCCCTCCGAGGTCCCCACCATGTCCCTCCCCAAGAAGATGAAGGACCACGCCGCCAAGCATGCCGAGGCCACCGAACCCCACCCGGAGGCCGCCCGGAAACAGGCCGCCCAGGGCAAGCTGTTGGCGCGTCAGCGCATCACCGCCATCCTCGACGCCCACTCCTTCCACGAGTACGACCTCTTCGTGGAGCACAAGTGCGCTGACTTCGGCATGCAGAAGAAACAGCTGCCGGGGGACGGCGTCATCACGGGCACGGGCACCATCCTCGGCCACCCGGTGGCGATCTTCGCCCAGGACTTCACCGTGGCCGGTGGCTCCCTGGGCCTGGCCCACGCCCGGAAGATCACCAAGATCATGGACCACGCCATCAAGCTGGGCATCCCCCTCATCGGCATCAATGACTCGGGCGGGGCGCGCATCCAGGAGGGGGTGAACTCCCTGGCGGGCTACGGCGAGATCTTCTACCGCAACACCCTGGCCTCGGGGGTCATCCCCCAGATCTCCATCATCCTGGGGCCCTGTGCTGGCGGCGCGGTCTACTCCCCGGCCCTCACGGACTTCGTCTTCGTGGTGGACAAGATCTCCAAGATGTTCATCACCGGGCCCGAGGTCATCAAGACCGTGCTGGGCGAGGAGATCTCCATGGAGGACCTGGGCGGCGCCCGGGTGCAGGCGGAGCTGTCCGGCAATGCCCACTTCTACGCCCTGAGCGAGGCCGAGTGCTTCGAGCAGGTGAAGCGCCTGGTGACCTACATCCCCTGGAACAACCGCAAGAAGGCCGACACCTTCACCTCCAGCCCCTCGCGCACCGAAGACACCCTTGAGCAGGTCATCCCGGCCGAGGCGCACAAGCCCTACGACGTGCGGGATGTGCTGCGGGCGGTCTGCGATGGCTCCGACTTCATGGAAGTGCAGGCCCTCTGGGCGGCCAACATCGTGGTGGGCTTTGCACGCATGAACGGCCGCACCGTCGGCATGATCGCCAACCAGCCCATGGTCCTGGCGGGCGTGCTGGATGTGGACAGCTCCGACAAGGCCGCCCGGTTCATCCGCTTCTGTGATGCCTTCAACATCCCCCTACTGACCTTCGTGGACCTGCCGGGCTATCTGCCGGGCATCGACCAGGAGCACGCCGGCGTCATCCGCCACGGCGCCAAGCTGCTCTACGCCTACAGCGAAGCCACCGTGCCCAAGATCACCGTGATCCTCCGCAAGGCCTACGGCGGCGGCTACATCGCCATGTGCTCGCGGCACCTGGGCGCCGACTTCGTGTTCGCCTGGCCCTGCGCCGAGATCGCCGTCATGGGCCCCGAGGGTGCGGCCAACATCATCTTCAAGGGCGAGATCGCGGCCGCCGCCGATCCCGAGGCCTTCCGGAAGGAGAAGGTGAAGGAGTACACCGAGAAGTTCGCCAGCCCCTATGTGGCCGCCGCCAATGGCCATGTGGACGCCGTCATCGCCCCCCACCAGACCCGGGACTTCCTGCTGCACGCCCTCGAGATCTCGGAGCAGAAGGCCGAGCAGCGGCCCCCACGCAAGCATGGCGTGCCTCCCTTCTGAGGCGGCTCGACCACTCGAAACCCTTCGATTGCGAGGTTCCATGCTCCCCGAACAAACCCCCGCCCGCCAAACCATCACCCTGAACGACGTGGCCTACGAGACGACCTTCACCCGGAAGTTCGCCACCCGCAAACCCCATGTACCGAAGGACCCGAAGCGGCTGTCCGCCATCATCCCGGGGCTCATCCTCGAGGTGGCCGTGACACCCGGGCAGGCGGTGCGGCGCGGCGACTGCCTCCTGGTCCTGGAGGCCATGAAGATGCAGAACCACCTCGCGGCCCTTGAGGACGGCATCGTCGAATCCATCCATGTGGCCTCTGGCCAGAACGTCACCCGGGGCCAGCTGCTGGTGTGCTTCCGGTAGTGGGGCCTCAGCGCCGTGCGTTCGACCGGGAGGTCGTGCCCACCAGGCGCAGGAGGTCCCCGATGAGGAAGGGCTTCTGCAGGAAGCCCGCCAGATCCAGGCCCCGCACCTGGGCCATGGCCTCCTCCTGGGCGAACCCCGAACAGAGCACCACGGGCAGCTCCGCATCCAGGGCCCTGAGCCGACGGAACGTCTCCACCCCGCCCCACCCAGGCATGGTCAGGTCCAGCAGCACCAGGTCGATGCGCTGGCCCTGCTGCCTCAGCAGCTCAAGGCCCTCCTCCCCGCTGGCGGCCAGCAGGGCCCGGTGGCCTTCCATGTCCAGCGTGTCGGCAACCACTTCGAGCATGTAGTCTTCATCATCGATGACCAGCACGACCTTGGCCTCCGCGCCCAGGCCCCTGCCCGTCAGGGACGACGCGCCTGGGTGGTCTGGCGAGCCCGCCGGCAGGAGGATGCGGAAGGTCGTGCCCTGCCCCTCGAGGCTATCGACCCCCAGGCCGCCGCGATGGGCCCGGATGATGCCCTGCACCGCGGACAACCCCAGCCCATGCCCCTTAGATTTGGTGCTGAAGAAGGGATCGAAGACCCGGGTCCGCACCTCCGGTGCCATGCCGCAGCCGGTATCGGCCACCTCCAGCCACACGTAGTCTCCCGCGCCCAGGCTGTTGCCGCTGAGGGGCCACGCCAGGGGGTCCACCGCTTCCAGATGCAGGGCCCGGGTGCGCAGGGTGATGACACCCGGCTGGTCACCGATGGCTTCCGCCGCGTTGATCACCAGGTTCATGATCACCTGCTGCAGCTGGCTGGGGTCGCCCGTCACCGCCGGAAGGTCCGGGTCGAGGTGGAGCTGGAACCGCACCTGCTTGGGCATGGCCGCCTCAAGGATGCCGAGGTTCTCCTGGATCACCTCGTTGAGGTACACCGGGCGGATGGTGAACTTCCCCCGCCCGGAATAGGCCAGCATCTGCTGGGTCAGGGTCGCGGCCTTTTCCGACGCCCGGAGGGCCTTCTCCAGGTGGTCCCCTGCCTCGGAATCAGGCCCCACCAGCTCCATGGCGATGCCGGTCTGGCCCAGGATGGCCGTCAGCAGGTTGTTGAAGTCATGGGCAATGCCCCCAGCCAGGACGCCGATGCTCTCCACCCGCTGGGTGCGCAAGAGGGCCTGCTCGGCCTGCTTGCGGTCGGTGATGTCCCGGGAGAAGGCCAGGATGTACTGACGACCGTGGATCCGCACCAGCGTGCCGATGGCCTCCACAGGGAAGGTGGTTCCATCCTTCCGCCGATGGGTGAGTTCCTCCTGGACCGTCTGGCCGGGTTGGAGACGCCAGACCCGGGCCTCGAAGGACTCCAGCCGCGGACCGGGCACCGCGGAGCTGAGCGCTTCCACATCCAGCTGCTTCAGCTCCGCCAGGGTGTAGCCATGCATGCGGGCCGCCTGCTCGTTGGCATCCTCGATCCGCCCGAAGTGGCCCTCCTCGTCGGCGGACACCATCAGCACGCCGTCCGGCACATGGTCGAAGAGGATGCGGTAGCGCTCCTCGCTGCGCCGCAACGCCACCGTGCGCGCCGCCACCTCGTGGTCCAGGTCCAGGTTGAGCCGCTGCAGCCGGGCGATCAGGCCGAGGTTGTCCAGGCGGGCCTGCACCAGGTCGGCCACCCGCTCCAGCAGCGGCAGCCGGGCGGCGAGCTCCCCCGGCAGGCGCGTGTCATCGGCGAAGAGGAGACAGCCGTTCATGCCGTTGGCGCAGCGGAGCGGCACCAGGACCACGGCGGGCGCCCCCTCCTCAAAGCCCTGGATGAGGAGCTTTTTGAATAGCTGCTCGCATCCCGCCGCATCCAGGACGCGGGCGGACGGGAGGGGCCAGGCGGCCGGGTCGCGCAACCAGAACAAGTCCTCTCTGGACGCTTCCGCGTGCCGAAGGTCGTAGACCGCCACGGGCATCAGGCTGGTCCGGGTCACCTCGAGGCAGACTCCGAAGGGAATGGCCTTCAGGATGCAGACCCGCTCCAGCACTGCGGTGAGCAGCTCCTGTGGATCAGCCTCGATCCCCACCTGCTCGGCCACGAGCCCCAGCAGGGAGATGTCCTCGGCGCGCTCCGCCAGGGCCTCGTTCTCCTTCTCCAGGACCCGCAGCCGGTCCCTCATGTCCTCCGGGCTCTCGGCGTCCGGCGTCACGGGGTGTCCCCCAGGAAGGCCGCGAGTTCCGCCGCCAGCCGCTCGGGCTGGTCCACCTGGAAGAAGTGGCCCGCCTCGGGGATCTCCACCAGATGGCTGCCGGGAATCTCCCGGTGCAGGGTGTGGGCGATCTCGCCACTCAGGTAGACGTCCTCCGTCCCGCGCAGGATGAGGAAGGGCAGCCCCGTGCGGTGCAGGGCTGCGCTAATGGAGGTGAGGTCCCGGTTGTCCAGAGAGGCGGCAAAGTGCAGGAAGGCCTTGCGCCCTTCCCGGCTCCGCATGGGTTTCCAGAACTGCTCCATGAGCTCCGGCGTGACCCGGTCCTTGTGGAAGACCCCGCGCTTCACGATCAGTTCCAGGGCCCCGAAATCAAGGGTGGCCATGGCCATCTGCCGAATGATGGGAGTCCGCATGGCGATGATGGGCTGCACCGGCCAGAAATCGTAGGCCACGCCGTTCAGCACGGCCACATGGGTGAGCCGCTCGGGGTGCTCGACGGCGAACCGCTGGGCAATCCCCCCTCCGATGTCGTGGCCGATGAAGGCGAAGGGGCCGAGGCCGAGGGCCTGGGTGAAGGCTTCCAGCCGGGCCACATGGGCGACAATGCTGTAGGGCACATCGAGGGGCTTGTCCGAGTCGCCACAGCCCAGCAGGTCCACCGCCACCACCTCGTGGTGCTTGGTGAGCATGGGCAGCAGGTTCTGCCAGATGAACGAGAAGGTGGTGATGCCGTGGACCAGCAGCAGGGGGGGGCCCTGCCCCAGCCGGTGATAGGCCAGTTCATGCCCAAGCACCCGAACCTTCTGAGCTTGTTCCTGGACCATGGCAGCACGTCCGAAGGAAACCTGAGATAGAGTTGACTTTGAGGTCATCTTACAAACGACTTGCCGAATCTTGAAGCCGATATTGACCTCAGGGGAGGACCCACCCCTGTTTCGGCGCCGGGCGGGTCAGTCTGGAGGACTGGCGCCATTCGCAGGCTGCCCGGTGGGGCGGCTGGCCAGCGGAGTGTGCCCTGTACCTGTGGCGGCCCTGACACTCTGTCAACTGGAGTCGGGCTGGCGACCTTTGGAAGGCCCCTTGGGAGGGCCCAGCGCTACTCTGGGGCCTTCCCTGGTTCTGGAGGACCGCATGGCCGTCAATCTGAAAGGTCGCAGCTTTCTCACCCTCATGGACTTCACCCCGCTGGAGGTGCGCTATCTCCTCGACCTCTCGAAGGACCTGAAGGCCAAGAAGCGCATGGGGGTGTTCAACTACCTCCTGAAGGGCAAGAACATCGTGCTGCTCTTCGAGAAGACCAGCACCCGTACCCGCTGCGCGTTTGAAGTCGGCGCGCTCGAGGAAGGCGCGCATGTGACCTTCCTGGACAGCGCCAGCTCCCAGGTCGGGAAGAAGGAATCCATCGAGGACAGCGCCAAGGTGCTGGGCCGCTTCTACGACGGCATCGAGTACCGCGGCTACAAGCAGGAGGTGGTGGAGGCCCTGGCCCAGCACAGCGGCGTGCCGGTGTGGAACGGACTCACGGACACCGATCACCCCACCCAGATCCTCGCCGACTTCCTCACCATCGAGGAGCACGTGGCCAAGCCGCTGAACAAGGTGAAACTGGTGTTCTGCGGCGACATCCGCAACAACATGAGCTACGCCCTGATGTATGGCGCCGCCAAGACCGGCATGCACATGGTGGCCCTGGGCCCCAAGGAGCTGGCTCCCGATCCGGCCGTGCTGGCCGCCGCGCGCAAGGCTGCCGAGGAGACGGGCGCCACCATCGAAGTCACCGATGACGTGGCCGCCGCCGTGAAGGGCGCTGACGTGCTCTACACGGATGTGTGGGCCAGCATGGGCGAGGAGGACCAGATCCCCGCCCGCGTGAAGCTGCTGACCCCCTTTAAGGTCACCATGGACATGATCCAGAAGACCGGCAACCCCGACGTGAAGTTCCTCCACTGCCTGCCCGCCTTCCACGACTTTGAGACCAAGCTGGCCAAGGAGATGAAGGCCCAGGGCCATGACATCCGCGAGGTCACGGACGAGGTCTTCCGCAGCCGCCACAGCGTGGTCTTCGACGAGGCCGAGAACCGCATGCACACCATCAAGGCCGTCATGGTGGCCACCATCGGCTGAGGGCGACCCACCCCACCAGGAAATGGCCCCGAACGGGGCCATTTCCCATGGGGGGTGCTATGGTGGGAGCCAACATCCCCCACGGAGTCCCCATGCGCGCAGCCCGGCTGTTCTTTGTCCCCGTACTCGCCTGCCTCTCCCTGGCCGCCCAGGCCCCGTCCTTGGCAGGCACCTGGCACCAGACCCGGACCGACGACATCGCCGCCGCCATCGAGTCCACGGTGGCCGGCATGAACTTCATCAAGCGCCCCATCGCCCGGCACCGCCTCACCAATGTGAACCCCGCCTACAAGAAGGTGGCCATCACCCTGTCCGACAAGGAAGTGGTGGTGCAGCTCGAGGACCGGGCCCCCATCCACATGCCGGCCAGCGGCCAGAGCGCGCCCTGGACCCGCGAGGACGGCGAGAAGTTCATGGTGGCGGCGCAGGCCACCCCGGCCCAGCTCATCCAGACCTTCAAGAATGACGAAGGGGAGCGCACCAACCTGTTCAAGCTGAGCGCCGACGGCAAGGCCCTGGTGCTCGCGGTCACCGTGAAGAGCGAGAAGCTCCCCAAGCCGCTGACTTACACCATCACCTTTGGCCGCTGAGCCCTCCTCAGGGCGTTCACTCCGCAGGAGATCACCATGGATTTCACGGTCGTCACCGAGCATCCCGTCGAGCGGGTGGTCCGCGTCCTCGCCGGCATCGTCCTCCTCGCCCTGGTCTTCGTGGGGCCCAAAACGCCCTGGGGCTGGCTGGGACTCATCCTCCTGGCCACCGGGCTGACCGGGCTGTGCCCGCTCTACACCTTGCTGGGCATCTCCACCTGCCCGCGGAAGGCGGCACCCTAGCCGCAGGCCCTCAGCGGGTCAGCGTGATGGCATCCAGCTCCTGCCCTTGGGCATCGAGCTGGCGCAGCTTCAGCTGCCTGGTGTCCACGTCCAGCACGGTGAACGAGTGCCGGTCGGAGACGAAGGCCCGGGTCCAGGGCTGCCAGCTGGTCTTCACATCGGTCTGCCAGCGGTCGTAGAGCTCCGCCCCGCCGGCCCCGGTGACCACGTGGAGGATCCCCTTGGCGCGGGTGACGGTGCGCCCGTCGAAGGCCTCGTCCACCGTGAAGCGGCCCGCCACGGGCTTCCCCCGCGGCCCGGCCCCCGTGGGCTGGAACCGGAGGGGGGCCGTGCGCTGGTAGTTGTGGACGTGGCCCGCCAGCACGAGGTCGACCCCGTACTGTTCCAGGAGGGGGCTGATGGGCCGCATCCACTGGTCGTCCGCATGACTGAGGGAGCTCTGGAACAGCGGATGGTGCAGGGCCACGACCCGCCAGTCCGCACCCTGGGCGGCCTTCAGGTCCGCCTCGAGCCAGGCCTTGAGGGCTGGGCTTTCCCAGTCGGCATAGGGATTGGAATCCAGCACGGTCCAGTGCACCCGGCCGCAGTCGAAGCTGTAGCTGGCCATGCGCGGAAAGGCAGGGCCCGCCGCAGCCACCACGGCATCGTGGACCCCGGCCTTCACCGGGGCGGCCCCTGGGTCACCCGCACGCAGGGCCGGGCCATTCAAGGGCAGGGACCAGTAGGCGAAGTAGGCCGAGGCATCCGGCCACCCCTTGAAGGGGATGTCGTGGTTTCCGACCACCCCCAGGAAGGGCACCTGCCGCATGAGTGGCACCGCCTCGCTGTTGTAGACGGGGAAGAAGTGGTCGCGGTATTCCGAGGCGCAGCCCCGGCCATAGACGAGATCCCCCGTGATGAAGACCAGGTCCGGCCGCTGGGCCAGCACGGCCTTGGCAATGGCCGCCTGTTCGGGGGTGCCGTCGGCGGCATCGCCGAACACCACCACGCGGTGGGCTCGGGGCTTGCGCACCTGGGCCGTGGCCTCGAACACCACCACACCGCCCGCCTTCACGCGGTAGGGCACCTGGGCGCCCGGAGGGAGGTGCCGGAGGGTCACCCGGTAGATGCGGTGCGCGGCCAGCGGCGGCACCTCCAGGCGACGGAACGTCGGCGCAGCCTGTGGCTTCCAGCGACTGCCCACCTTCACGTCCACCTGCCAGGGCTGGTCGGCATCCTCCGTGTGCCAGAGCAGGTCCAGGCGCTCCTCCGCCGCCACCCGGGGCGCATCCCCCAGCTGCAGGTAGGGCTTCACCAGGAAGGGCGCCTGGGCCGGAAGCAGCAGGCAGATGAGGAAGCCGAGGAGCGTGCGCATGGCGCCATTATCCCCCGAACGGAGCAGGGGCGCCCTCGGCGCCCCTGCTCCGTGAGGATGCGCCAGGCCTAGTGGTGGCCCACCCGGGCGAGCAGGTTGGAGCCCTGGGCGTAGCAGGTCTTGTGGGTGATGTGATGCTCGAACTCGTGGCGGAACTTCTGCAGCGCCGAGTCCATGGGGCCGCAGGCGGCGTCACCCAGCGGGCAGAGGGTCCGCATGCTGATGCGGGGCGTGAGGCTGGCCAGGGTGTCCAGGTCCTCCATGCGGCCCTGCCCATGTTCGATGCGGTAGAGGATCATCTCCATCCAGTTGCAGCCTTCGCGGCAGGGCGTGCACTGGCCGCAGCTCTCGTGGGCATAGAAGCGAATGAGGCGAAGGGTGGCCTGCACGATGCACGTGTCCTCGTCCATCACGATGAGCCCGCCAGAGCCGCCCATGGAGCCCCGGGCCTTCAGGTTGTCGAAGTCCATGGGGACGTCGAAATCCTTCTCGTCCAGCATCGGACAGCTGGCGCCGCCGGGAATGATGGCCTTGATCTTCCGGCCCGTGCTGCAGCCGCCGGCCAGCTCCTCCACCAGGAAGTTCATGGGCGTGCCCATGGGCAGCTCGTAGATTCCCGGGCGCTTCACGTGGCCGCTCACCCCAAAGATGCGCGTGCCCGAGTTCTTGGGCGAGCCAATCTTGGCGTATTCGGCCCCGCCCATGCGGAGGATGGGCGGCACGGCCGCCAGGGTCTCCACATTGTTCACGGTGGTGGGCTGCCCGAAGGCGCCCTTGGCCGCCGGAAAGGGGGGCTTCACGCGGGGTTCGCCCCGGCGGCCCTCCAGGGAGTTCAGCAGGGCCGTCTCCTCGCCGCAGATGTAGGCGCCGGCACCCCGGTAGACCAGGATGTCGTAGTCCCAGCCGGTGCCAAGGATGTTCTTGCCGAGGTAGCCTGCGTCCCGGGCCTGCTGAATGGCGGCTTCCAGCTTCTCGATGAGCCAGAGGAACTCGCCGCGCACGTAGACATACCCCATGGCGCACTGCATGGCCCAGCCGCCGATGATCATGCCCTCGATGAGCTGGTGGGGGTTGTATTCAAGAATCACCCGGTCCTTGAAGGTGCCAGGCTCGCCCTCGTCGGCGTTGCACACCAGGTAGCGGGTGAGCTTCCGCTCGGGGGTGTCCTTGGGCATGAAGGACCACTTCAGGCCGCAGGGGAAACCCGCCCCGCCCCGTCCACGAAGCCCGGAGGACTTGACCTCGTCCGTGACGGCCACCGGCTCCATCTTCAGGGCCTTGCGCATGGCCGCGTAGCCTTCGTGCTTCTCCTCGTAGACCTTCAGATGCCAGTTGTCGAGGTCCCCGGCGCCCCGGAGCATCAGGTTCGGGAACTTCTCCGAGCCGAAGCCCGGGAAGGTGTAGATCTGGGGATCACGCTTGGTTCGAATGGCTGCCATGTCGCTTCCCCTCACTCGGCCCAGGGGCGGTAGTCACCGCGCTTGCAAGCTTCCATCACGTCGACCAGCCGCTGCTCGTCCACCAGCTCGTCGTAGACGTTCTGGTTCACCTGGATGCAGGGCGCCATGCTGCAGCCCGCCAGGCACTCCACTTCCTCGACGCTCCACAGCCCGTCGGGGCTGGGGCCTTCGCCGGGGTTCACGCCGGTCTTTTCGCAGACCTTTTCCAGCAGCTGGGCGGCGCCGCGCAGGGCGCAGCTGATGTTTGTGCAGACCTGGAAGTGGTATTTCCCCACGGGCCGCTTCTGGTACATCGTGTAAAACGTGGCCACGCCGAACACATGGCCTTCGGGAATGCCGATGGCCTGGGCCACGGCCTTCATGGCCGCCAGGCTCACGAACCCGAACTCCCGCTGGGCGATGTAGAGGGCAGGCAGCGTGGCGGCCAGCTTGTCGGGATACTGCGCCATGATGGCCTGGATCTCCGCGAGGGCCGCAGGGCTGAAGGCCTTCACCTCGGATTCCGGCAACCGCTGGCCCGGGGCCAGGGGCTCGAGGGAGGTCTCGGGGGGCTGGGGATGGTTCATGGGCGCACTCGCATGAGCGCCCAGTTTAGCGGAAAGGCGATGGGGGGCACGGGGTTAAACCCGGTGCCCCCCATCACGTCCAGACCCTGGCTCAGAGCGCGCAGTGGCTTCCGTCGCAGAACGGGGCCGTCTTGGTGTGCTTGCACTGGCAGAGGGCCTGCTTCCCCCCTTCGGTGAGCTCCACCTTCATGGGCCGCAGGTCACAGACCTTGTGGGCCCCATCGCAGAACGGCTGCTTGGCACTCAGGCCACAGGTGCACCACCAGTAGGTACCCGCTTCCAGGTCCAGCACCGCAGGCGCCTTGGCCGCCACTTTGGGAAATCCTTCGTGCATGAGTGCCTCCTTTGCGGCTGTTAGGTAATCCATCCAACTGAAATGGCGATGCCGGTACGGCCCCTTGTTCCACTCTCGCCACCTGGATGGGCCCTGGAAACTGGGGTGGCGGAGCTACTTCTTCGCAGGATCCACCTTGCGAGCCTCGACGTTCAGGCTGATGACCACATCCTCCCCCAGAGCGCCGGGGTAGGCCTTGATGCCGAAGTCGTTCCGGTTGATGGTGACGGTCCCGTCCACGAAACCGGCCACCACCGTGCCGGGCTGCATGCCGGGCTGGGTGCCGGCGTTGGTGATGGGGATGGTGATCTGCTTGGTCACACCGTGAAGGGTGAAGTCACCTGTGACCTCCAGCTTGCCCTTGGCCACTTCCTTCACGGAGGTGCTCTTGAAGGTGATGGTGGGGTACTTGGCCACGTCAAAGAAGTCAGGCGTCTTCAGGTGGGTGTCCCGCTTCTCGTTGTCGGTGTTGATGCTGGCCGCGTCGATGGTGACCTCGACGCTGGACTTGGCCATGTCTGCCGGGTCCACCTTGATGGTGCCGCTGAACTTCGTGAACCGGCCGCTGGTCTTGGCCAGCAGGTGGCGGATCTTGAAGCTGACCTCGCTGTGGACGGGGTCGATGGTGTAGGCATCCTGGGCCAGGGCAGGCAGGGCCGCCAAGGCGAGGGTGGCCAGCAGGGCACGAAGGGGGTGGCGCATGGGGACTCCGGAAAATAGGTGTTTCACCATGCACCCGAGTCTAGGCCGTCTTTAACGAGTTGCAACACCTTTTTTCGTCCTTTTCTGTCATCCTGGTGCCCAGGGGCAGCCCATGCACATCCGCGAGGAACTCCAGATCACCAAGCCGCTGGAACCTGGTCACGAGGTGGCCCTGGCCCTGCTGCTGACGCGGGAATACGTGGCGCGCCTCTTCGAGCAGGGCCTGTACGAACCCGAAGGCCTCTCAGACCAGCAGTTCAACGTGCTGCGCATCCTGAAGGGCGGCCCCAAGGAGGGCTACCTGGTGAAGGACATCCGCTGCCGCATGATCTACCGCTTCGCCGACGTGCCCCGGCTGGTGAACCGTCTCGAGGGGCGCAGCCTGGTCAAGCGCTGTGAGAATCCCGCCGATCGCCGGGGCAGCCGCGTGCAGATCACGGCGAAGGGCCTCGCCCTGGAAGCCCGCATGCACGGCCGCCACCAGGACCTGTGCCAGCAGGTGGATCGGTGCCTCAAGCCCGAGGAGCGAGAGGTGCTGCTGGGCCTCCTGGAGCGGCTGCGGAATGACCACCGGGGGCAGCTGGAGGCGCTGAAGCCTGAGTAGGCTCCCTTCGAGGTGAACCGACGAGACTCATTGGCGGTGCCCCGAAGGCCACGCGGGCATCCTGGCCATCGCCCCTGGGCGTCCTGGTCGACTCGACGGTGATCCCTTATCGATCCAATTCGCCTGCGATGATGTTGACTCGGCCCATCCTGGGCCTTGCCCCTTCGGGGTCACGCGCTGCGCGGGCGGTCGGCCTTCGCTCCACCTATCGCCCGCTGCGCGTGCTCCCACTCGGCTTGCGCCTCGCGGAGGCGGAGCCTCCCTGCTTCGGCCTCATGGCGCAGGTGCCGTTGAGAGCCTGGTTAATTAACGGTCCAACTCGCCCGCAATAATGCTGACTCGGCCCATCCTGGGCCTCGCCCCTTCGGGGTCATGCGCTTCGCGCACGGTCGCACTCCGCTCCACCTATCGCCCGCTGCGCGTGCTCCCACTTGGCTTGCGCCTCGCGGAGGCGGAGCCTCCCTGCTTCGGCCTCATGGCGCCTGCGCCGTTTGAGGTATCGAATTCTTAGCGGTCCAGTTCGCCGGCAATGATATTCATGGCACCAAGGACGGCGACGGCATCGGCAATCAGCCCGCCCTTCACCTGGTCCTCGAAGCTGCTGAAGATGGGCAGGCAGGGGGGACGCACGCGGATGCGGTAGGGGTTCTTGCCGCCATCGCTGACGAGGTAGAAGCCCAGCTCGCCGTTGGCGGCTTCGGTGGCGCTGTAGACCTCGCCCACGGGCATCTCCATGCCGTGCATGATGAGCTTGAAGTGGTGGATGAGGCTCTCCATCCGGGTGTAGACCTTCTCCTTGGGCGGCAGGGCCACCTTGGGGTCCTCGACGATGATGGGCCCGGGCTCGAGGCGATCCAGCACCTGGCGGATGATGCGCAAACTCTGGCGCATCTCCTCGACGCGCACCAGGTAGCGGTCGAACACGTCGCCGGTGGTGCCGATGGGGATGTCGAAGTCGTAGGTCTCGTAGCCCAGGTAGGGCTGGGCCTTGCGCAGGTCCTGGGGAACGCCGGCGGCACGCAGGCAGGGCCCGGTGTAGCCCCAGTTCACAGCCTCTTCGGCGCTGATGACGCCGATGCCCTTGGTGCGGTCGACCCAGATGGGGTTGTGGGTGAGCAGGCGCTCCAGCTCGTCGATGGCGTCGGAACACTCCACCAGGAAGCGCTCGGCCAGGGGTACGAAGCCCTCGGGGATATCCCGGAAGAGGCCGCCGATGCGGGTGAAGCTGGTGTGCAGACGCTGACCCGAGGCCAGCTCGAAGAGGTCGTAGGCGGTCTCGCGCTGCTTGAAGAGGTAGAGGAAGGCGGTGAAGGCGCCGATGTCCACGGCGTTCACGCCCACGCAGACGATGTGGTCGGCCACTCGGGCCAGCTCGGACATGAGCACGCGGATGTGCTCGGCGCGCTTGGGAATCTGGATCCCCATCAGCTTTTCGACGGCCGTGGCGTAGCCCACGTTGTTCATGATGGAGCTGCAGTAGTTCAGCCGGTCCGTGAGGGGGATGAACTGCTGATAGCTCAGGCTCTCGCCCAGCTTTTCCACCCCGCGGTGTAGGTAGCCCATCTCGGGAGTGGCCTTGGTGATGGTCTCGCCCTCAAGCTCCAGGACGATGCGCAGGGTGCCGTGGGTGGTGGGATGGGACGGCCCCATGTTGACGATCATCTTGTCGCCGTCGAGTTGCTGCCGGGTCATGGCGATGGAATCCATGGTGGTCGTCCTCAAGCCCGTTCGCCGTTGTTGTAGGGGGCCGTGCAGCCTTCCATGCAGAAGACATCCCCACCGTCGAGGGGGAAGTCCTTGCGGAGGGCGTGGCCCGGGAAGTCGTCCCAGGTGATCAGGCGGCGCAGGTCTGGGTGGCCTTCGAACCGGATGCCGAAGAGGTCGAAGATCTCCCGCTCGAACCAGTTGGCAGTCTTGAAGCGGGTGGCAAGGGTCGGCACGGAGTCGCCATCCGCCACGGGCACCTTCACCCGTAGCCGCTCCTGGCTGGCCAGGTTCAGCCAGTGGTAGACCACGTCGAAGCGCCCCACGCCCTGGGTCTCGGGCCGCCCGGGCCAGTCCACGGCGGTGATGTCAACCAGCAACTGGAAGCCCTCCCGGTGCAACAGGTCCACCACGGGCAGCAGCTGCGCCACGGGGATGACGATGGTTTGGTCGCCCCGGAAGGCATGGCGGTCGGTGATGGCGCCCGGGAGCTGTGCGTCGATGTGCTCGATGACCATGGGTGCTCCGCCTAGAAAATGGTGCCGACGCCGCGCTCGCCCGCATCCATCAACATCTCGCGGATGGCCTGCTGGCTGGTGAGGCCCTTTGCCGTCTGGAGGGCTTCCTGCCGCTCCAGGCTCTCGTAGAACCGTGCGATGTGGTCCTTGCGCATGGAGAGGGATTCCTTCTCGATCTTTTCCTGCAGCTTCATGACGCCGTAGATCATGCTCTCGGGCCGCGGCGGGCAACCCGGCACGTAGACGTCCACGGGGATGACGCGGTCCACGCCCTGCAGGGTGGCGTAGGTGCGATACATGCCGCCGGAAGAGGCGCAGACGCCCACGCTGATCACCCACTTGGGCTCGGCCATCTGGGCGTAGATGGTGCGCAGCACCGGCGCCATCTTGTTCGTGATGGTGCCGAGGATCAGCATCATGTCGCTCTGCCGGGGGCTGAAGCGCATGGCCTCGGCGCCGAAGCGGCTGAGGTCGTACTTCGACGACATCATGCTCATGAACTCGATGGCGCAGCAGGCCACCCCGAAGGGCATGGGCCAGAGGCTGTTCTTGCGGCCCCAGTTGACCACCGAGTCCAGGCGGGTGGTCAGGACGGCGTCGTTGATGTCCAGCTCGGCCATGTCAGCGCTCCCACTCGAAGGCGCCCTTGCCCCAGGCGTAGATGAAGCCCACCAGCAGCGTGGCCATGAAGCTGAGCATGGCGCCGAAGGTCCACAGGGCGTGCTTGTAGTTCACGGCCCAGGGCAGCAGGAAGGCGGCTTCCACGTCGAACAGGATGAACAGCATGGCCGTCAGGTAGAACTTCACGGAGTACTTGTGCCGGGCCCCGGTCTGGATGGGGGGCACGCCGCACTCGTAGGGCCGCAGCTTGGCTGCCTGGGGATTACGGGGCTTGAGCAGTGGCAGCACCTTGCCGGACAGCACAAGGATGGCGGCGGCCGTCACGGCGGCGACCAGCATCAGGATCAGAATCGACAGGAAGGGCGATGCTGGATGGGCCATGGCGCTCTCGGGCGGAGGATTCCGCGAGAAACCAGCTTAGCGCCCTTTGCGGACGGGAGGGCCGTGTCAAGATCACAAGGAACCAGGGCCCCGGGCTCGCGGTTAGACTTGAGCCTGCCACCCTTCTGCCGGGAACCCCATGAGCGACCTCAAACTGCGCGTCAAGCTGATGATCATCGAGCGACTGAAGCTCGAGGGCATGACGCCCGACCAGATCGACGACCAGGCGGCCCTCTTCGGCGAGGGGCTAGGCCTGGATTCCATCGACGCCCTGGAGCTGGTGCTGGGCATCGAGCAGGTGTTCGGGGTCAAGATCGAGGACGAGGCGGCGGGGCTCAAGGCCTTCAAGTCCGTGCAGGCCCTCACGGACTTCATCGCCGAGCACGCCACGGCCTGACGCCGGCGCCCTGATGGACATCCCGGCCCACCTGCCCCACCGCTATCCCTTCCTCCTGGTGGACCGGGTCCTGGAGCGGGAACCGGGCGTGCGCGTCCTGGCCGAGAAGCTCGTCACCAACGGCGAGCCCTACCTGCAGGGCCACTTCGCGGGCCGGCCCCTGGTACCAGGCGTGCTGCTGCTGGAGATGCTCGCCCAGGCGGGTGGGTTCCTGGAAGCCGAGCCCCTCCACGGAGCGGCGATCTTCCTGGCCGGCGTGCAGGACGCCCGCTTCAAGGGCCCTGCCTTCCCCGGGGATCGCCTGGTCCTGGAGGTCCATGCCGACGGCGCCTTCGCCGGGATGATGAAGGTCCGGGGCACGGTGCGCTGCGACGGCCGGGAGCTCTGCAAGGCCACCCTCGTGGTCAAGCGCCTATGACTTCGCAGCGGGTGGTGATCACTGGCCTGGGCATGGTGTCCTCGCTGGCCCTGGACCGGGAAGGCACCTGGCAGGCTGCCCTCGCGGGCCGGGACGGCCTGCGCGCCCTCACTCGGCTCCACCTGCCCCTGGAGCCCGCCCAGCTGGCTGGCCAGGTGGACCTGGTGCCCCGCCGGCACGAGACCCTCTGCGCCCGCATGGCCCTCCACGCGCTGGAGGAAGCCTTCGAAGGATGGGTCCCCGGCCTCGACCCCGCCCGGATTGGTGTCTTCCAGGGCGCCGGCACCAGCGGCCTTCCCAGCGCCGAGGCCTTCCTGGAGGAGCGCCTGGCTGGTCGCCGGGGCCGTGCCGCCGAGCCCGCCCACCAGGGTCCCTGCACCGTCACCGATGCCCTGGCGGAACGTCTGGGCGCCACCGGCCCCCGCAGCACCGTCATGAACGCCTGCTCCTCCAGCCTGCTGGCCCTGGGCCAGGCCTGGGAGCGGCTGGTCGCTGGGACCCTGGACCTCGCCGTGGCGGGCGGCGCCGAGAACCTCTGCCGCACCACCTACGCCGGATTTTCCTGCCTCAAGGCCGTGGACGCCCGGAAGTGCCGGCCCTTCAGCCGTGACCGCGCGGGCCTGAACCTGGGGGAAGGGGCCGTGCAGCTGCTGCTGGAACCCCTGGACCGGGCTCTGGCCCGAGGCGCCGTGATCTACGCCGAGGTCCTGGGCTATGGCGCCAGCATGGACGCCCACCACCCCACCGCCCCCCATCCCGAGGGCGAAGGGGCGGCCCGGGCCATGGCCATGGCGCTGCGCACCGGCCGGCTGGACCCGTCGGAGATTGACCTCGTCTCCGCCCACGGCACAGCCACCCCGGCCAACGACGGGGCCGAATGCAGGGCCATCCGGCGCGCCCTGGGCCCCGCCGCAGAGCGGGTTTCCGTCACCAGCACCAAGAGCCAGTTCGGTCACACCCTGGGCGCGGCCGGGGCCTTCGGTGCGGCCATGACCGTGCTGGCCTTGCGCGACCAGGTGGTGAGTCCCACCCTGCGGCTGGAGGATCCCGATCCGGCTTGCAATCTGGACTGTACACCGCTGATGGCGAAGGAACGGCCCGTTCGGGCGGCGCTGGTGAATGCGTTTGCGTTCGGCGGCAACAACCTGTCGCTGGCCCTCCAACGCTGGGAGGGACGGTGAGGCGCGGCGACGACCTCCTCCTGACGGGCCTGGGCCTGGTGCTGCCCTGCGGCGATGGTCTCGCGGCCGCCCGGGAGGGCTTGGCCGCTGGCCGCGCCTGCTTCGGGGACCTGCCCGAGACCCTGGGAATCGGACGCGGCGCGGCCTGTTCCGCCTTCCAGCCCACCGGCGTCATTCCCCCCATGCAGCTGCGGCGCCTGGATCGGCCCTCCCGCTTCGCCTGGGTGGCCGCCCACCAGGCCTTCCAGGACGCCGGACTCGCGCCTGCGGCCATGGGCGATCGGATCGCCGTGGCCGTGGGCACCCAGACAGGTGGCAGCGAAGCCAGCGAGGCCTTCATGCGGCCCTACCTCCAGCGCGGTCCCGAAGGCGCCTCCCCCTGATCTTCCCCAACTGCGTGGCCAACGCCGCCAGCGGCCACCTGGCCCTGGCCTTTGGCCTGAAGGGCCCCAGCGGCACCTTTGTCGACCGGGAGAACGCCGCCTTCGTGGCCCTGGACCAGGCCTCGGTGTGGCTGCGCGCTGGGCTCGCTGACGTGGCCCTGGTGCTGGGCACCGACGGGCTCTTCCCCCTGCTGCTGGACCTGTGCCGGGGCGCGCGCCTGCTGGCCCGGCACCAGGACCCCGCCGTGGGCTCGGGCCACGGCTTCTTGCCGGGCGAAGGCGCCCAGGCCTTCGTGCTGGAGACGCGTGCCCATGCTGAGTCCCGGGGCGCGCGGTCCCGGGCGCGGCTCGCCAACCTGGCCAGCCGCTCCGCCCCCACGGGTGACTCGGCAGCACGGGCCGAGGCCCTGGCCCAGGCCGCTGCGGCAATCGGGGCCGAGTCCCCCGCACGCTGGGTCGGCGGGGCCAACGGCCTGCCCCGCCTGGATGACCTGGAGCAGGCGCTGGCCGCCCGGCATCCGGAATGGCCCCAGGCCAGCCATCCCAAGGCCCTCTGGGGTGAGTTCTGCGGATCGGGCGGCCAGCTGCTGGCCGCCGCCCTGCTGGTGCCGGCCGCATCGGTCCTGGTCACGGCCCCGGCCAGCAGCGGGGCCCAGTTCGCGGCCCGGATCGAAGGCGTTACGCTGGACCCGTCATGAACCAACGGGACCAGATCAGCATCGGCGGCCAGTCCATCCTCTGGGTGGCGGGCGTGGGTGTGGGCCTGCTGACCCTGGCCTTCGTGCTGGGCGTACAGGTGGGCAAGCAGAGCGCGGCACTGCGCCGTCCCATCCAGAAGGGCCTGGAGGAGGACCTCAAGGACCTGCCCGAGCCCCTGGTGGACCAGCTGAAGATCTTCGAGGGCGACGGTCCCGATAAGCTCGTCCACACCCAGAAGGTGGATGCCACGGCGCCCAAGGAATCCCACAAGCCCGCCGTCCAGGCCCCCGCCCCGGAGACCTGGACCCTGCAGCTGCTGGCCACCCCCGATGCAGCGGAGGCCAAGCGCACCGCCGAGAAAGCCAAGGCCGCGGGCTATGCCACCACCACCTTGAAGGAAAAGGGGCAGTTCAAGGTGCGGCTCAAGGCCTCCGCCGACCGCCCCGCCATGGACAAGACCGCCGACAAGCTGAAGAAGGCCGGCTTCAAACCTTTCGCCGTAAAGGCGGAGTAACCCCCCCGCCGTTTCCATTCCCCAAGGAGAACCGCCATGAAGTGGTTCCTGCTGCTCGGCTGGCTCGGCTTGACCTACCTGCCCCTGTGCGCCGATGACGCCTCGGGCCCCAACCACTGGACCATCGCCACAACCGCGTGGGGAACCCTCTTCTACGATCCCGTGGCCACCGGCCCCCACCTGTTCGAGTCTGGCTTGGAGACCTACCGGATCAAGTCCAGCCGAGGGGAAGTAAGGATCTCCGGGTCAGATGTGAACGGCTACCGGCTCACCTCCGGCAGGGATGTGCTGACCATCAACCCGAACACCTCCGGCTGGACCTTCCAGTGGCAACAGAAGGCCTGGACCCTGCGGTCCCAGAACGGCAGCTACACCCTCACCACCACCGATCCCAGGGACGCCGTGACCTTCGAGCGGAATTCCAACACCTTCACCATCAGAGGCAGCCGGGGTTCTCTCAGCGTCACCAGCAACCCCAACCTGCTGACGATGGCCAGCTCGGCCGGCACCGCCACCATCGCCACCAACCTCGGCAGCCGCACCCTCTCGGGCCTGGATATCCGCCAGCTCCCCTATTTCGGCCGCGGCGTCTACATCTCCTTCCACGGCGTCGGCGTCCTCATCGACCTCTTCAAGCTGTTCCCGACCTGGGAGGTCGCGGGTCTCCTCGAGTGGCGCCCGATCCTCGGCCCACCCTTCGATCCCACGGCGCCCTGAACCCGACCGGTCGCCGAGCCGATCCGGCTGGCGCCCAGGCAGCCTACGGTTTGGGATAGACGCGGAGGCCAACCCACTTTTTAAGGATCACCTTGCCGGGCGCGAAGCCCCTGGGCTTGCTGATGTCGGCGATGCGGGCGAGGTGCACCTCCACCTTGCCCCCGTCCCGGGCCTTGCTGTGGTAGGCGGCCAGTTCGGCCGCGCGCTCGAGTACGGTCCGTGGCAGCTCGCTCAGCTTGTCGGGATTGCGGATCACCACATGGCTGCCGGGCACACTGGCCACATGCAACCAGAAGTCGGTGTTGTCGGCGACCTTGAACGTGAGCTGGTCGTTCTCCGCATCGCCCTTGCCGATGAGCACCTCGAACCCGTCCACCATGACGCTGCGGAAGGCCGTGCCCTTCCCGTCCTTGCGCTTGCCTTCGCTGGCCTGCATGTTCGACTTCCCCTTCGCCTTCGCGACATTCCGTCCCCTTGGTTGTCTCGCGGCGACCGGGTCGAGCGCAAGGCCTTCGGGACCCGCTGCCTGCTGGCGTTCCCAGGCCGCCCGCTCCCGGGCCAGTTCCGCTTCGAGCTCGCCGATGCGCGCCAAGCCCCGCTCGGCCTTCTTGGCGGCGGCGAACCAGCCCTGCACCGCCCGCTCGGCCGTCTGCCCCTCGGGCAGCGCCACCCGGGCGCCATCCAGCAGGGTCACGTCCCCCGTGGCGCCCCGCAGGCGGTAGAGCTCCGCCGATACGGCCTGGGCCAGCGGTTTCACCTCCAGCTGAGTGCGGTGCCGTGTCCTGTCACGCGCCAGGGCTTCTTCCAACCGGGCCATGCGGGCGGCTTCCGCCGCGAGCCGGCGTTCCTGGGCAGCCCGGGCGGGGCCCAGAATGCAGGCTTCGGCCCGCGCCACGGACCAGGCGCGGTGCCGGTCGAGCAACTCCCCTTCGCCGTCCATGATGTCGGCCTCCTCGCCAGCCAAGGCCGCGTCCAGGCGGTCGCCCCAGCGCTCCCGCCAGCGGCGGAAGGGCGGCGGATCGTCGGTGGGAACCGGCGCTGCCAGCGGGAAGGGCACGCCCAGGCCCAGCCTCGGCAGCTGCAGGCCCTCCAGCCCATCCACCCGCACCCCGGCCCGGCCGGGAATCCCCTGGAAGGTGATCTGCAGCGCCTCCAGGCGCCCGTTGATGGCCCGCCGCTGGAACGTGAGGCCCAGCCACCGCTCCCGGGGATCGCCCGCGACGGCGCGGAGCCGGGCCCCCTGGAGCCAGGGCCCCCAGAGCTTGCCGCTGTCCCGGGGGGCTTCCGCCTGCAGCCGCTTCCAGGCGGGCTGATCCGTGCCCAGCAGCCACAGCTCCGGCTGCGGCTGAAGCAGGAACACCCACCCTTCGGAGCCCTTCCGGCCGGCCCACTGCAGGCCCAGGGCCCGGCCCGAAGCCCAGGCCGCCTCGATGGGAAGTTCCGCGCGGTGCCGCAGCCAGGCGCGGGCAAGGGCCAGCAGGAGCGGGGCTTCCATGGCTAGTGCCCGGCCCTGGCGATGCCGTCTTTCATTGTCATTTCCCAAGTCCCGTGGTCATGATGGTGCGTCCAGTCCCACTCAGCATCCCACGGACCGGGCCTCCTCCCGCCGCCAGCTCCGATGGCCCGAGCCGGGCGCTTTCCTCCCATCACGGACCCCATGACCCAACCTGTTCCCCAGGCCCCCCAGTCGCTCCAGGTGCTCCTGGTGGACGACAACCCCATCCAACTCAGCCTGCTGCGGCATCTCTTCCAGCGCCACGGGCACATGACCCTGGAGGCACGCAACGGCGCCGAGGCGCTCATCGTCCTGGCCACCGAGTACCCCGATGTGGTCGTCTGCGACTGCGTCATGCCCCTGCTGGACGGCTACCAGTTCTGCCGCCTGGTGAAGGATGACCGGGCCACCCGGCACCTTCCGGTCCTGCTGCTCACGGCCCAGGGCACGGGCCTGGCCCGGTTCTGGGCCAAGACCTGCGGCGCCGACCGCTTCCTCGTGAAAGGCCGCGACCTCGACCATGTCGTCGAGGTGGCCGCCTCCCTGGCCGCCCAGTCCACCCGGCCCCGGGTCCCCCACGCGGTACCCAAGCTGGCCCAGGAGAACTTCGGCGTCGACGCCATCCAGCGCCGCCTGGCGCTGGCCCTGGAGCAGCGCCTGGTGGAGACGGCCCTGCGGGATTCCATCGCCCGGCTCTACACCGCCGACCACGATACCTCCCGGCTCATCCAGGGCTTTATCGAGATCCTGCAGGAGCTGGTGCTGCCTGGCGCCCTCCTGGTGGCCTACCTCGGCGAGGAGGGCCTCTGGTGCCACGGCGTGCACGGCACCTCCGCCAGCGCCGAAGACCGCCTGGCCCTGGAGCAGGCGGTGGCCGATGGCGGCCAGATTCAGACGACCCTGCGCTGCCACTGGCACCCGGCCTCGGACGACGACGAGCGCCGTCGGAGCCTCCGGGACCCGGTACTGCGCGTGTTCCCCGCCACCACCCCCGGCTACCCGGTGGTGGGCTGCCTTGCCTTCCTGACCGAGCGCCGGGCGGCGGAGGACTTCGAGCGGCTTTTCGAGATCGCCGGCGAGGAGCTGGGCCGGCTCATGAGCCTGGAAGACTCCCGGCTGCGCCTCTATCACCAGGCCATCCGCGACCCCCTGACGGGCCTGTACAACCGCAAACACATCCTGGACATGCTGGACATGGAGCTGGAGCAGTGCGGCCGGTTCGGCCATGGCCTGTCGGTGATGCTGGTGGACCTCGACCACTTCAAGGCCGTCAATGACCGCTTCGGCCACGCCGCGGGCGACCAGGTGCTGAGTGTCATGGCCCAGCGCATGTCCTTCGGGCTCCGCAAAGTGGACCAGCTGGGCCGGATCGGCGGGGAGGAGTTCCTCGCCTACTGCCCGCAGACCGACGGGGAGGGCGTACGGGCCCTGGCGGAGCGCCTCCGCGAAGGGGTGATCGAAGACGCCATTCCCGGTTTGCCGGTGAACGACCGGGTCACCCTCAGCATCGGCCTCGCCACCTGGGAGGGGCCTGAGGACACGCCGGAACATATGCTGTCCCGCGCGGACAGGGCCCTCTACCGGGCCAAGGCGGAAGGCCGGAACCGGGTCATCGGCTGAACGTCCCGGGGCACTTGACAGGGCCCCGGGTGGGATCGCATGATTCCATACGCTTCCGTATGGAGATGCCATGGATCCCGAATCCCCGCAGGATCTCGTCGAACGCGTGAGCCGCCTGGAAGCCCAGGTGGCCTGGCTGCTGCAGCATCAGCCAGTCCCGGCCGCCGACCCCCAGAGCCAAGCCCAGACCCAACCCCAGACCGTGCCGCTGCCCAAAGCCGCGCCCCCCGCGCGACCCCGGCTGGTCGTGCCCCAAGGCCCTCCCCGGAAGGAGCTGTCCCCGGTGGTCTGGATCGCGGGCATTGCCGCGGCCATCTTCTTGTTCGGGGCCATCTTCTTCTTCCGCTGGGCCATTCAGCAAGGTTGGGTGGGCGCTGAGCTGCGCTTCGTCCTCGGCCTGCTGGCCGGGGGGGGCATCACCGCGTTTGCCGCCCGGCTGCTTCCGGGCGACAGCCGTCGCCTGGGGGTCGCCCTGCTGCTGGCGGGCCTGGGCACGCTGCAGTTCACCTTCCGTGCCGGGGCCATGGAATACCACTTCTACGCCGCGCCCCTGGGCCTGGCCGCCACCGCCCTCGTCACCCTCCTGGCTGGCGGGCTGGCCGCCCGGGGTCGCAGCGGCGGTGCCCTCACGGCGGCCCTGGTCTCCGGCCTGGCAGCGCCCCTGGTCTTCAGTCAGGGCGGCCACCACGAAGTGGCACTGGCCGTCTACCTGGCGGTGCTGATGGCCGCCGCCCTGGCTGTGCCGTACCTGGCCCGCACGGGGGGATCCTGGCACGGGGCCCGCTGGACCGCCCTGGTGGGGGTCTGGCTGCTGCTCCTGCCCGCCTGCATGGAAGTGCAGAGCGCCGATGCCGGCGTCCTGGGCGCCCTCCTGCTGGTGCATCTGATTCTGGCGGGCCTCTGGGCCTGGCTGCCGGGCGCCCAGGAGGCACCGGGCACCCCGACGGTGCTCTGGCTCGTGGCCTCCATCCTGGCGACCAGCTTCGGCTGGCTGCTCTGGAAGGACCTGAACCTCAGCGCCGAGACCTTTGCCCTGCCGGTGATCGCCGCCGCCGCCCTGAACCTCGCCTTGGTGAAGCCGCTCCGCCAGCGCCTCGGCGACCGCCGGGCCGACTGGGGGCTGCTGGCCCTCGCGGTGGGCCACCTGGCCCTGGCCGTGCCCGTGGCCCTGGCCTGGCGCTGGGTGGGCCCCCTCTGGGGCGTCTTCGCCCTGGGACTGGCCTGGGCCTCGCTCAAGGCCGAAGCGGGTACCTATGCCCAAGAGGCCACGGCCCTCCGCTGGCTGGCGGCCGCCCTGGCCCTGCTCACCACCCTGCGCTGGGCCTTCCATGGCCTCGACAGCCTCTTCCTCCAGGGTGCGGCGCTCGTCCCCTTCGCCAATGCGGCTTTCGCCGAAGGCGCCCTGGCGGCTGCCTCCTGGTTCCTGCTGACCCGGCGCGGGGGTCCCCTGGGCCTCATCGCCTTCCTAGCCCTCGAAGTCACTGCCAACGTCACCCTGGCCTTCGAGGCCGCGCGGCTCGTGCAGCGGCTCCAGACACCCGCCCATGGCGGCTATGGCCCCACCCGGGCGGCCTCCATCGCCATGACCCTGGTCTGGGCGCTTTCAGGCGCCTGGCAGTGGATGCGGGGCCTCGGCCAGCAGGAGGCGTCGCGCCGGGCCTTGATGATCGCGGGCTATGCCTGGATGGGCCTGGCCAGCTTCAAGCTCATCGCCTCAGACCTCGACCGGGCGGACACCCCGCTGCGGGCCCTGGCCTTCCTGGGCGTGGGTGGCATCGGCATGGCCGCCGCCATCCTCGCCAACCGCAAGCGCACGGGAGCCCCCTCATGACCCGCCTCGGACCCTGCGCCCTGCTGCCGCTCCTGCTCCTGGCCTGTGTCCGCGAGGATCGGGCTGCCCTGAACCGCCGCCCCATCCCGCCCGTGGCCACCTCCGGCTGGGCGCGGGTGCCCCTGGACGCCGCGGCCCAACGGCAGGTCCACGGTGCCTGGATCGGAGACGCCGCCGGCCGCAGCATCCCCTTCCTCGTGGCCCGGGAGGGGCTCTGGGAAGCGCGGTCGCTCCCGCTGGAGCACCTGATCCTGGGCCGGGACCCCGAGGGCCATCCCACGGCGGAATTCACCCTGAAGCTGCCCGATGGCTGGCAGGTGGGTGAGCGCGAGTCCCTTCGGCTGGACCTCGACCTGGACGGGACCGCCCCCTGGGTGGCCCAGGTCAAGGCGGAGCGCCAGCGCGAGGGCGGTGCCTTCATCGCCTACGACCCGCCAGCGCCCCTGCACCTCTATGACCTCTCGCCGTCGGGCAGCCGCCGAACCCTCGACCTGCCCTGGGACGGGACCCGCTACCGCCTCACCCTCCTCGCCGCCCAGGGTGCGGCCCCGCGCATTCGTGCCCTGTCTGTGCAGGCTCAGACCCGGCCCGAGGCCCTGGAGGCGGAGCTGGCCCTGGAGGGCACCCTGACCCCGGAGCCTGGCCAGCCCCGAACCTGGCGGTTCTCGCTGGCCGAGCCTGACCGCCTGGTGGGGCTCGACCTGGAGCTGGAGCCGCCGGCCGCGCCCCTGCGGCCCGAGGTCCGCATCGGAGCGGGGCCCGAGGCCGAACGCGCCTGGTCCTGCAGTGACCTGGTCTGGAACCTCCCCGCCCTGGACACCCGCGCCAGCCGCATCGCCCTGGCACCCGTCGAGGCGCGGACCCTCACCCTCACCTTGCCCGAGGGAGCCATACCCAGGCGCGTGCGGGCCCTCGTGCGGCGACAGACCCTGCTGTTCCCCGCCGAGGTCGGCGTGGCCTACGCCCTGCACCTGGGGGGCGAAGCGAAACCCGCACCGGGAAACCTCGGGGCCCTGCCCGCCATCCGCACCCTCACGCACCGCGACCCGCTGACCCTCGGCCCCGCGATCCCAGACGACCAGGGCGTCCCCCGGCGCGAAGGCGCGGACCAGCGGGCGCGGCCCTGGATGCCGTGGGTGGCGGGGCTGGCCCTGCTGGTACTGGGGGCGGCTGCCTGGCGGCTGCTCAGGACGGCAGACCAGTAGCGGCTGAAACCAGGCTCAGCCCTTCGGCTTCTTCGGAAAGAACTCCCGCGCGCAGTCGGGGCAGAGGCCATGGGTGAAGCTCAGGTCGCTGTGCTCGGCGAAGTAGTGCTCCAGCTGGTCCCAGTAGCCGGTCTCGTTGCGGATCTTCTTGCACCCGGCGCAGATCGGCAGCAGCCCCTGCAGCAGCTTCACATCGTCGAGGGCCTGCTGCAGGCTGGTGACCAGGGCCTGCGTGGCGTCCTCCAAGCGCCGTCGTTCGCTCACGTCCTCCTGCACGGCCACGAAGTGGGTGATGGCGCCCCCCTCGTCCCGCAGGGGAGAGATGACCGATTCCACCCAGTAGAGCTCGCCATCCCTCCGCTTGTTCTGGAACTCGCCACGCCACTCCCGGCCGGCGGCGATGGCCGTCCACAGCTCCGCATACAAGCCATCGGGCTGGCAACCCGACTTGAGGAGCCGGGGATTCTGGCCCAGCAGCGCGTCCCGGCCATACCCGGTCTGCCGGCAGGAGGTGGAGTTGACATATTCGATGCGGCCTTCCGTGTCGGTGATCAGGACCGAGACCGGGCTCTGCTCCACGGCCAGGGCCAGCTGGCGCATGCGGGTTTCGGACGCGCGCTTGTCCGTGATGTCCTGGAACACCCCATCGACGCGGGTGACCTTGCCCGCTTCCAGATGGGCCCGGCCAATGGCCCGCACCCAGACGCGACGGCCTTTGGCGGTCACCAGGGGCAGCTCGTGGTCGAAGGGAGTGCCCTCCGCCACCGCCCGCTGGACCGCCGCCGTGATGACGGGCACCGCCTCCGGGGCGTAGAAGGAGATGGCGGTGGCCACCTCGGGCTGGTAGTCGGGGCCCACCTCGTGGATCTCCCGCACCACCGGGCTCCAAGTCAGGGTGTTCCGAACCAGGTCGAGCTCCCAGCCACCCACCCGGGCGATGGACCCCACCTGCAGCAGGAGGTCATGGCTCTTCTTGAGGCTCCGCTCGGCCTCCACCCGCTCGCTCACGTCCTTCAGGATCAGCAGCAGGTGCGGCTCCCCCTGGGTGGTGAAGGGGGTGAAGGTGGCGAGCACCCAGATGTCGCGGCCGAAGCTGGTGACCATCCGGGTGGTGACGTGGGTGGTCTCGCCCGTCGCCACGCACCGCTCGGCACCCTCCAGGAGGCTGAATTCCCGCCAGGAGGGAATGGTGCGGAAGCACTGGGCCAGGACCTGTTCCCGCGTCGCGCCGATGATGGCGCCCATGGCCCGGTTGGCCAGCACGCAGGCCCCGGTGTCGATGCGGTAGGCCGTCACCCCGAGGGGCGAGGCATCCAGCATCTTCTGGTTGAGGTCCAACGCTTCTTCCAGTCGCGCCTCCAGATGCCGCCGCTCGGTGATGGACTGGAACCTGGAGAGGATGGCGTCGATCCCCTTGAAGGTGATCCGGCTGGCGGACACCAGGGCGTAGTAGGGCCGACCCTCACGGTCCAGGAGGTCGGCCTCGAAGCCATCCACCCGCCCCGCCTCGCACACCTGGGCCACGTAGACTCGCCGCAGGCTGGGGTCGACCCAGATGTCCTGGGCCGCATGGCTGGTGATGTCCTGCGCCACGGCTTCGGGGAACAGTGCCTTGGCCCGGGCGTTGGCAAAGAGCATGCGCCCGTCGGACACCCGGGAGACGAAGGTGGGGAGGGTCTCCCCCTCCAGCAGCAGCCGGGCGTTCACCTCGGCCTCCCGGAGCCGCCCGATGAGCTGGTTGATGCGGCCCACCACCGCCTGGCAGCCCGGCTCGAGGCCGGTCTCCGGCAGCGGGTCGACCCGCTGCCCGGACACCACCTCATCCAGGGCCCGCAGGACCGAGTCGGGCAGGTTCATGTGCGTGCCTTCGGGGGATGCCATCCCCTTCAGTCTAGCCTTCCCCGGCCATCGGGCGGGGCCGCAGCTGCACCAGCGCCACCGCCACCAGGACAATGGCCATGCCCATGACTTCGCGCGGGCCGAAGGCCTCATGCAGGAAGAAGGCCCCCAGCAGCACCGCCACCACGGGGTTCAGGTAGGCATAGGTGCCCATCTTGGCCGGAGGCCAGGCCTTGGCCAGGTAGATGTAGGCGGAGAAGGCCAGCACCGACCCGAAGAGGGCCAGGTAGCCCACGGCCAGCAGGGCCTTGGGGGTCAACGGCCCACGCAGAAAGCCGCCCGAGAGGGGCGCCACCGCCAAGCCGATGACGGCTGCCGTTAGCATCTGGATGCCGACATTGGTAAGCAGGCCGCCGCCATGGACGAAGTGCTTGCCGTGCAGGGTGCCCCAGGCCCAGATGATGGGGGCCGCGATCATGGCCGCCAGGCCCCCGGCATGCAGCCGCAGGCCCGCAGCGGGCCACACCAGCACTGCCACCCCGGCGATGCCCAGCAGGAGCCCCACCCAGCCCTTGGGACCCAGCGGCTCCCTGGCCATGGCGAAGACCGCCAGCCATAAGGGCACCAGGGCCGCCAGCACCGCCGCCAACCCAGAGGAGAGGTGCAGCTCGGCGTAGGCCACCAGCGCGTTGGAGCCGCCCAGCAGCAGGGCGCCCACGATCATCAGGTGGCCCGTCTCCCGTCGGGAGGGCCAGGGCTCCCGGCGGGCCCGACCCAGCACAAAGGCCAGCAGGGACGCCGCAGAGAACCGGGCCGCCACCATGCCATAGGGCGTGAAGGATTCGAGACCCAGGGCGATGGCGAAATAGGTGGAGCCCCACACCACCGAGACGGTCAGGAAGGCCAGCCAGCCAAGCATCAGCGGGCGCCCAGGCCGTACTCGCGCTCCACCCGGCAGACCCGGAGTTGGAAGGCTTCATACCACTGGTCCCGCCCCAGCCGCTGGGCCTCGAGGTGCTCCAGGTTGGCCTTCCACGCCGCGATGGCGGCCTCGTCGGTCCAGTAGGAGACGGTGATGCCGAAGTCCTGGGTATCCCGGGCGCTCTCCACCCCCAGGAATCCCGGCTGCGCCTGGGCCAGGGCCACCATGCGCTCGGCCATGGCCCCGTAACCCAGGTCACCCTCGGCGCGCTGGTTGCTGAAGATCACGGCCAGGTAAGGCGGCGCCGGAGTGGCTGCGATCACTTCTTGACCTTTTTCGCATCCCGGTCCGCCGGGAAGGGGCTTGGCCCGGCCTTCTCCCAGTGGGTCTCCAGCACCATGGTGGTCCGGGTGGTGACCATGGGGCCCAGGGCGCGGATGCGGCGCAGCCGCTCGGCGATGCCCGCCGGCGTATCCGCCACGATCTTCAGCAGCAGGGCATCGTCCCCGGCGATGGTGTGGGCCTCCAGGATGTCCGGTTCGTCCTCCAGGGCCTTGATGAAGCGCTGCTCGATGACCTCGTTGTTGTCCTTGTACCGTACGGCCACGAAGGCCACCGTGGGCTTGTTGACGGCGGCGGGGCTCACCCGGGCCGCATACCCGCCCAGCACGCCATCTGCCTCCAGGCGCTTCACCCGGTCGATGATCGTGGGGCGGCTGACGCCGAGGCGCTCGGACAGCTCCGCGTGGCTCATGCGGCCTTCCTGCTGGAGCAGCGCGACCAGCCGCCGGTTCAGATCGTCTTCCATCAGCAGCTTCGCCATGAGTGGCTCCGGACAAAAGGGACTGGGCCTCGGTTGGACATGATGACAGTAGTTCAAACCGGATGGATGACAACCCGTCAACGCCTCCCATCGAGGCTAAACTGGAGGGCTTGAGGTGCCCATGGACTTCACCCGCCCCTTCACCTACCAGAGCTTCTTCCTCATCGCCGGGCCCTGCGTCATCGAGGACCGGGACCACGCCCACTTCATGGCGGGCAAGCTGCGGGACCTCGCCGAAGCCCGGAGCATCCCCTTCATCTACAAGTCCAGCTTCGACAAGGCCAACCGGACCAGCGGCGGTAGCCACCGTGGGCCGGGCATGCAGCACGGACTCGACATCCTGGCGGAGATCCGCAGCCGCTACGGCGTGCCGGTCCTCACCGACGTACACGAGAGCGACCAGTGCGCCCCCGTGGCCGAAGCCGTGGACGTGCTGCAGATTCCTGCCTTCCTCTGCCGGCAGACGGACCTGCTGCTGGCCGCCGCCGCCACGGGCCGCACCGTGAACCTCAAGAAGGGCCAGTTCCTCGCCCCCTGGGACCTGAAGCATGGCGTGGAGAAGCTCCAGTCCGTCCCCGGCCACGGGCCGGTGTGGGTCACGGAGCGCGGCACCACCTTCGGCTATGGCAACCTGGCGGTGGACTTCCAGAGCTTTCCCCACCTGCGGAAGACCGGCTGCCCGGTCATCTTCGACGCGACCCACAGCGTGCAGAAGCCGGGCGCCTTGGGGAACGCCACCGGCGGAGCCCGGGAGATGATCCCCACCCTGGCCCGGGCCGCCGCCACCGCCGTGGACGGCTTCTTCTTCGAGGTGCACGACTGCCCCGAGAAGGCCCACAGCGATGGCCCCAACGCCATGCGGCTGGAAGCCTTCGGGGACCTGCTCGATCAGCTCCTGGTGCTCTGGCGGGCCGGACGGGCCGCCGCGCTCCAGGATCCCGTCGCCACCTAGTGGACGGCCATGGGCGAGGTGCTGAAGGCAGGCCGCGGTCTGGAACTGCGCCCCCTGTTGCTGCGGGATGCAGCTTCTCTCTTCGCGCTGGTGGAGGCCAACCGCAGTCGGCTGCGACGCTGGCTGCCCTGGCCCGACGCCAACCGCAGCGTGGTGGATTCCCGAGCCTACATCCTGAGGGTGCGGGCCCTGGCCCGCCTGGGTGCAGGCCACTCCTACGGCCTCTGGTGGAAGGGCGGCCTCGTCGGCGTGGCGGGCTTCGTCTGGATCGATGCCGCCAACCAGAGTGGAGCCATCGGCTACTGGCTGGGGCAGGCGGCGGAGGGTCAAGGGCTCATGACCCTGGCCGTGGCCGCCCTGGCGCGCCACGGCTTCCGCACCCTGAAGCTCAACCGCATAGAGATCCGGGCGGGGGTGCGGAACCGCCGCAGCCGAGCCATTCCCGAACGCCTGGGCTTCCGCCATGAAGGCACGCTGCGCCAGGCCGAGCGCCTCGCCGACCGCTGGGTCGATCACGCGGTGTACGGGCTGCTGGCCTCGGAGTGGCGGACCCGCTAAACCGCCCCCGGTCCCTCGCAGTAGACCCGGCATGCGCCTGATCCTGCCGATCCTCCTCCTGTCCATGCTGCCCCTGTCCGCCCAGTCGACCCTGGTCTCGGTGATCCGCCAGCCCCGGGCCACGGCCGCCGAGTTCACGGTGCCCATCACCGAACTCCAGGTGCGTGATCACGGGGATTTCACCCACCTCCACCTGGGCGTGGGCCTGGGCCTGCGCCACTGGGACGACGGCGACAACGGCATCCGCTTCGTGGCGGACGCTAACGCCCTCGCCAACGAGGTCTTCCTCGGGGTCGGCGCCATCGTGGAAGTCCCCCAGGGCGAAGGTGCCTTCCTCGGGCCCCGCCTGCGGGTCGGCTGGGCCTTCCACCCCGCCTGGGCCGTGAGCCTGGAGGCGGAGCACCTCGAACGCCCCTTCGCCGACGGCCTCGCGCCGCGCCGGCGCAGTGCCCTGGGCCTGGTGCTGACCGCACGGTTCTGAGCCCGGGGATGGGCCTCAACGCAGCCGGAAAGGCATGGTCAGCTTGAAGCGGGCATACTGGCCCACACCGTTGAGGCGAGCTGGCTCGAACGACCACTGCAAGGCGTAGTCGAGGGCGGTCACCAGGAGCTCTGGAGGTCCCTCCTGGGCCTCGGCCTCGATGGGGCGACCTTCTGGGTCGATGGTCAGGAGGACGATGACCAGTCCCTGGATGCGATTGGCCTTGGCTAGGCTCGGGTACGGTGGGGCTGGCGGCTGGTGTTTCACCCTGAGCTGCGAAAAATCGACATCCACCACCGGAAACGCACCCGCGGCATCGCGCCGCATGGGTGCGCCTTCCGCCTCGGCCCGGGCAACGCCCTCCCGTGCCCGCTCGGCCCGAGGCAGGGGAGGTGCCGCCAGCTCACCCAGCATTCGCAGGAGGTTCTGGCTCACCCGGTCTGCGAGCCCCACCGTCCCCCTCTGGCCGGACACACAGCCCACCTGCCAGACCCGCTGGGGCTTCCCGGGCTCGTTGTCCTCCAGGAGGCGGTCCCTCCAGCGGGAGAGGCGCCCCACCACCTCGCAGATCACCGAGCCGGAGGCGGTCTTCAGGGTGCGCACGCGCAGGCGGATGGAGAGCGCATCCTCGGGCAGCCCCGTGTCTGCGGCCTGAACCGGAAACCCCAAGGCCTCCAGCTTCTCGGTCACACCTTTCTTGAGGGGCGCAAGGTCCACCGGCATTTTCGGCCCCCCATCGGGGGACTCCACGACAAGCTGGACGGTGGGGAGGGGGGCGTCGAGGTTGGGGACATCCTGAAGCCGAAAGGCGATCCGCAACTCGGAGTGGACATAAACCGGCTTCCCATCCTTCCAGACAGGTTCAAACAGCCACTGCCTCACAAAGGCCTCCGCGGCCGGGCGCAAGGGAAGGGGGCCTTCCACTCCCTTCACATTCCATGGCATTCCCAGTTCATTCACCGACAGCTGCAGTCCCACGGTGCCTTGAACCCCCGAGAGCTTGGCCAGAGGCGGATACACCGGGGCTGCAGGACGATAGATGATCTTGAGCTCCGAGGGGGACACCTGAACCGGATGAACCGGCGCCGAGGGAGGGATGGGCAGGCCCTGACCCACCGCCAGGGTGGTGGACCACACCAGTGCCAGAATGTGTTGGGCGCCCATGGCGACTCCAGGTGACGTCCGCTTCAGCCCAGCCCCGCGGCGTAGGTGAGGTTCAGCAGCGCCATGGCCCGGGTGACCTTGCCGACGCTGTTCTTGGTGGTGTCGGTGTAGGGGATGCCACGCCGGTCGAGGGCCTCGTAGTCGAAGTTGCCTTCGCCGCTGAGGTCGAAGCACATGGCGCCGTCCTTGATCCAGTCGGTCCGGATCTGGTACCCCGCCGCCGGCACGGCGCTGACGATGACATCGGCCATGCGGATGAAGCCTTCCAGGTGGGCCTTGTTGGTGTTCGCGTGGCAGAGGATGGGCGTGGCCTTGAGGTTGGCCACCATGGCCGTGAGGGGCCGGCCGATGCGCAGGCTGTCGTTGATGACCAGCACGGTCTTCCCCGCCAGCCAGTTCTCCCCGAACCCGCGTTTGAGGGTCTTCACGATGGCCCGAGCCGTGCAGGGGGTCATGCAGCGGTGCTGGGTGCCATCGTCCATGCGCTTCCGGTACTTGTTCAGGAAGCCGATGTTGATGGCGTGCAGCCCCTCGATGTCCTTGCCGGGATCCACCAGGTCCATCACCTCGTCGTCCTTGATCTCGGGGTAGCGCAGGGGGTAGAAGATGAAGATGCCGTGGGTCTTCTCGTCCTGGTTGAGGCGCGCCACCAGCTTCACCAGCTGCATGCCGTTCTCCACCCGCAGGTCGGCGGCGTTGAGGCCCACATCCTCGCAGTCCTTCATGAGCCACCGCTGGTAGGTGAGGCTGCCCGCATCCTCGCTGCCGAGGATGACACCCAGCCCCGGGACGAACCCCAGTTTCTGGATGTTGGATCGCACCAGGGCCAGGTAGTGGCGGGCGGTTTCCTGGCAGTCCAGCCTTCCCGTAAGCGTGGTGGGCATGCGGCACCTCCTCCCCAGTCTAGCGAATCCTGCGACGGACCCGGCGCCTGGCCCCCTATCCTGGAGCCATGCGCCCCTCGAAGCCCCGACCCGCCGACCTCCAGCGACGCCTGCGGGCCGCCTATCCCGATGCCCGCTGCGCCCTCGACCACCAGGATCCCTTCCAGCTGGTGGTGGCCACCATCCTCAGCGCCCAGTGCACCGACGCCCGAGTCAACCTCACCACGCCGGCCCTCTTCGCCCGCTTTCCCGATGCGGCGAGCCTCGCCTCGGCCCCGCTGGAAGCGGTGGAAGCCCTCATCAAATCCACGGGCTTCTACCACAACAAGGCCAGGAACCTCCTCGGCCTGGGCCAGGCTCTGGTGGCGCGCCACGGCGGCCAGGTGCCCTCGGATCCGACGGCCCTGCAGGCCCTGCCCGGGGTGGGGCAGAAGACCGCCAACGTGGTGCTGGCCAACGCCTTCGGCGTGCCGGCCCTGGCGGTGGATACCCACATCTTCCGCATGGCCCGGCGCCTGGGTCTCTCCAAGGCCACCACGCCCGACAAGGTGGAGGCCGACCTCTGCCGCGCCTTCCCCCGGGAGGACTGGATCGAGCTGCACCACCAGCTGATCTTCCACGGCCGCCGCGTGTGCGATGCCCGGCGGCCGGACTGCGCCAGCTGCACCCTGCGGGACCTCTGCCCGACGGGCCTCGGACAGATCAAGGATCCCCATTCGGGCGTGAAGTTGGCGGTGGCGGAAGGAACGCACCGGCCGACCACGCCGAAGCCCTCCACCCAGCCCCAGGTGTCCGTCCCCAGCCCCCAGGGCGCCGACGGGCCCCAGCGCATCGTCAGCCTGGTGCCCTCGGTGACAGAGCTGCTGGTGCAGTGGGGCCTTGCCGCCCGCCTGGTGGGGCGCACCCGCTACTGCATCGAGCCAAGGTGGATCCGGAACACCGTGCCCGCCGTGGGGGGCACCAAGGATCCGGATCTCGACCGCATCCGCGACCTGGCCCCAGACCTGGTGATCCTCGAACGCGACGAGAACCCCAAGGCCGTGGCGGACGCGCTGGACGCCCTGGGCATCCCCTGGCTGGCCCTCGAGATTCGCACCGTGAAGGACTGCGTCGCGGCGATGCGCCAGCTCGGCCAGGTCCTCGGGGCAGACCACGCGGCCGAGTCCCGGGCCGCCGCCCTCACCGCCTCGCTGAAGGGTCGGCGGCGGCGGGGCCCCCGGGCCCTCGCGCTGATCTGGAAGGACCCATGGATGAGCGCCGGACCCGACACCTACCTGGGCGACCTGCTGCGCCGGGGGGGCCTCACCCCCATCGGACCGGATCGCTATCCCGTCCTCACGGATGAGGATCTGGCCGCCCTGGCACCGCAGCTCATCCTCCTGCCCACCGAGCCCTACCGGTTTGGCCCCAGGCACCGGGCGGAGCTGCAGAAGCGCTTTCCAGAGGCCCGGGTAATCCTTCTGGATGGGCAGGCCCTCACCTGGTATCTGAGCCGGACGGAGGCAGGCTTGGACCTGGTGCGAACCTTGGGATAAGGTGGTCCTCAAATCTCGCAAGGAGACCCGCAATGACGCGCATCCAAGTCCACGGCCTATGCCTCGCCCTCACGGGGCTTTCCCTTGCCGGCCAGGGCATCTTCACGAACGTCAACAAGCCGGGCGATCCCACCTGCCCGCGGGTGATGCAAGACAAGACCTACCTGGAATACAACAGCCAGTACGGCCGGAATTCTGCCAACGCCTCCCACAAGCTCTATACCCAGCAGGGGGACTGGTTCTATCCCCAGGCGGAGCGCAAGGATGTCAGCCTTTTTGCCGCCCATGACGAGGCGGGCAAGGGCCTCAGCATTGCCAGCCTCAAGGGGAAGGTCGTGCTGGTAGGGCTATGGAGCAAGAACTGCGACCCTTCCGCCAAAATGCTCATGGAATTCGCGACGCTGTACCCAAAGGCAGCCCAGTACGGCTTTGCGATCCTGGCCGTGAATTTCGATGAGAATCAGCAGGATGGTGGCGGCATCGAGGGCGGCTGGCGGGCCATCCACAAGTTCATGAATCGGAACCGGCAGTTCTTCGAAACCAGCAAGATGCCGGTCTACACCCCGGGGCTTGGCAAGGAAGGTCCCTCCAATTTCATGGACATGATCTACTCGGTGCCCCTGCTGGCCGTGGTGGACCGGGAGGGCAAGCTCGCGGAACTGCACATCGGCTACCAGGATGGCTTCGTCGGCCAGGCCCTGTCGCGGGTGCTGCGCGAACGGCCACAGCCCAAGGCCGCGCCTGCACCGGAACCGCCACCAGCCCCGGCCACGCCCGGCCAGCCCTAGCTTCCTCAACCCCAACAAGCCTCACCTTTCGATGTATCCTGTCCTCCAGCCAAGCCTGTCTGGAGGACCCATGCCCCTGCCCCTGATCTGCCTGATGACGGCCCTCCCCGCCCTGCAGGCGCCTGCGCCCGCGCAGAACGCCTCGGCCATCCTCGACGCGGCCCGGGCCAAGGGCCTGTCCGTGAAGGAAGCCCGGGCCGCCTTCCTGAAGGTCGGCGGCAACAGCAAGGACTTCAAGGCGGACTGCACCAAGGAGTTGGCGGCCCTGGAGGCGCGCCTCGCTTCCGAGACCAGCCCCGAGCTCCGTCAGGCCCTGCTGGTGAGCAAGCTCTACCACCTGCAGCTGGCCCGGCTCGAGCCGCCCGCCAGCCTCCTCGACCAACTGCGGAAGGAGGTCCCGCCCACCGCCACGGCCTGGAGCCTCGACACCGGTCTCATTCTGAACCTCGCCGACGAAAGCGCACCGGGCTGGGGGCCCTACCTCATCGAGGCCCGCGCCAAGCACCCGGATGCCGCCATCCGCCGCCACCTGCTCTTCGAGTACTTCTGGGATCGCCTCGACGCCAAGGATGTCCCGGCCATGGACGCTGCCTTCGCCACGCTCCAGACGGAGTTCGCCGACTCCCGCGAGGCCAAGCAGGCCAAGGACCTGCTGGAGAGCGAGCAGAAGACCGGCATCGGCAAAGCCGCCCCGGCCTTCTCGGTGGCGGCCCTGGGGGACCCCAAGACCACCAACTCCCTCGACAGCTTCAAGGGGCGCTATGTGCTGCTGGATTTCTGGGCCACCTGGTGCCCCCCCTGCCGCGCGGAAATGCCCGGCATGCACGCCGCCTGGGCCAAATTCAAAGGAAAGCCCTTCGACATCCTCTCGCTCTCCTTCGACCGCAAGGTGGAGCACATCGCCCCCTACCGCGCCCAGGCCGCCACGCCCATGCCCTGGAAGCACGCCTTCGTCGAGGGCGGCTTCCAGGCGCCCCTGAGCGTCGCCTACGGCGTCAAGGGCATCCCCAAGCCCCTGCTGATCGGCCCCGACGGCACCATCGTCGCCAGCGGCGGCCAGCTGCGGGGCGTGAACCTGGAGCAGACCCTGGCCAAGTTCCTGGGGAACTAGGCCCGCCGCCGAGGGGCAGCTGCCCTTTCAGGAGAGAGGCCCGCCTCGCGGGCCCCCCTTATTTCCCTTCCAGCCAGGCCTTCATGGTCTCGGGCGTCTGGAACCCCAGGATGCGCCGCAGCTCCTTGCCGTCGGCATCCAGCAGCAGCACCGTCGGGTAGCTGCGGATCTGCAGCTTCTCGGCCAGGTCCTTCCGCTTCGCATCGGTGTCGATGCGGATGGCCACGGCGTTCTGCGCCAGCCACTGCTGCACGCCCGCTTCGGGCCAGGTCTTCTCATCCAACTCCTTGCACTGGGCGCACCACTCGGCATACACGTCCACCAGCACCACCTTGCGCTCAGCCTTGGCCTTGGCCAGGGCACCTTCCAGGTCCTGCTCCAGCCAGCCGGCGTGCGTGTCCTTGGCCACCGCTGCGGCCGCCCCACCTCGGGGCAGCAGGTCCACCTTCAAGAAGCCTTCCACGGCCCGGATGCCCAGCAGCGCCCCCAGGACCAGCAGGAAGATGGCGAGGCCCCGGCGGAACTGTCCCACCAGGTCGTCCGCGGCTTCAAACAGACCGAAGACGGCGGTTCCCGCCAGCATGACGAAGGCCCACATGGCCAAGTTGGCCCACTCCGGCACGATGAGCCGCACGTTCCAGGCGGCGAAGCCCAGCACCACCAGGCCCATGATCTGCTTGAAGCGCGTCAGCCAGTCGCCGCTCTTCGGCAGCGCCGCCGAGAAGGTGCCCACCGCCAGGAACAACACCCCCATGCCCAGGGCGAAGACAAACAGCTGGAGGCCCCCCATGAATACATCGCCCTTCTGGGCGATGCCCACCAGCACGGCGCCGATGACCGGCCCCACGCAGGGGGCCGACAGGGGGCCCAGCACCAGGCCCATGAGGAAGGCCCCACCGAAGCCCTTCCGCGAGCCGTCGCCCTGAAGCCTCATGGCAAGGCTGGGAGGCAGGGCAAGCTCGAAGGCCCCGAACAGGGAGAGGGCGAAGACGGCGAACAGCACGGACACGGGGATGAGGAAGGCCGGCTTCTGGGCGAACGCGCCAAAGGCGGCGCCGCTCTTCGCAGCCAACACGCCCAGGGTGGTGTAGGTGACGGCCATGCCCAGCACCAGCACCACCGACAGCGCGAAGCCGCGCGCCTTGCCCCCTCCCTTGGCCCCGACGATGGCCATGGTGATGGGGATCATGGGGTAGACGCAGGGTGTCAATGAGGCCCCCATGCCCGCCAGGAAGACCAGCAGCAGCGAGAGCAGCAGCCCCGTGCGGGGAGCGGGCGCCGGGGCGGTGGAGGAGGTGGCGGGGACCCCCACCTCGGGAGCAGCCGTGACGGCCGGGGACGGGGCACCCTGCACAGGCGCTGAGACCGCGGCGGCCGCTGGAACAGGCTGTGCAGGCTTGGAGGTGGGGATGTCCTGGGCCTTCACCTCCAGGCTGCGGGTGGTGGGCGGGAAGCACACGCCGCCTTCGCCTTCGGTGCAGGGCTGGTAGGTCACCCCGAGGGTCACGGTGCCCGAGAGGCCTTCGCCGCTCACCGGCACCCTCACCTGGTCATGCCAGATCCCATCCCCCAGCTCGTCCTTGGCGGTGGTGGGGGGCAGCTTGCCCATGGTGAGGGTGCCCGGTCCGGCGATCTTCTCCACGGCCATGAAGGAGGCCTTGAGGTGCGCCCCGGCGGGCACCCGCAGCACCACGGCGCCCCGGTCGAAGCGCAGGCTCACGTCCTTGACGGGGTCGAAGCCCGGATCCGCCCGCTGGGCCAAGGCCGACATGGCCAGCAGCAAACTCATCAGCAGGGTCTTCAGGCTCCGCATGGATCCTCCGGGAGCTTCCAGCTTAAGGCATCCGCGCCCAGGCGGACGGGAACCCTCCCGCATCCTGGTAGGGCCGGCTTTTGCCCGTGGATTAAGAGATGCCTCCCGCGGCCCTCTGGACGAAGTTCTGCAGGCCCATCTTGTCGATGAGATCCAGCTGGGTCTCCAGCCAGTCCACGTGCTCCTCTTCGCTCTCGAGGATGGCCCGGCAGAGATCTCGGCTCACGTAGTCCCGGATGCCTTCGGCATGGGCGATGGCCTCTCGCAGGTCCTTCATGGCGTCCATCTCCAGGGCCAGGTCTCCCTCGAGCACCTGCTTTGGATCCTCGCCGATGCGGAGCTTGTTCAGGTCCTGCATGGCTGGCAGACCCTCAAGGAAGAGGATCCGCTCCACCAGGACATCGGCGTGCTTCATCTCGTCGATGGATTCCTTGTACTCGTGCTCACCCAGCTCCTTCAGCCCCCAGTTCCGGCACATGCGCGCATGCAGGAAGTACTGGTTGATGGCCGTGAGCTCGTTCCGGAGGATCCGGTTCAGGTGCTGGATGAGGGTGGCGTCACCTTGCATGGGGTCTCCTGTCGGGGTCGGGGGCCCAAGGTAGCCTGAGCCCATTCCCAATGACAACTGGTCAGCTGGCAAGGTCCATGGAAGCGGCTGGTGTGGTCCAGGCAGGACGGCAGCGGCCACGACAGCCCCAGGGCGTGGTGCCCTCGTCCAGGCCTGTGACCCGCACGCGCTCCCCGGCACGGATGGCCAGCACCCTCTCCTCCAGGAAGGCCTGGCATCGGCCGCAGTCGGGCCGGGCGTCCAGGGCCTGGAACACGCCCTCCACCGAGTCCGCCCCGCGCACCCGCACGGCCCACTCGACCTGGTCTTCCGTGATGGCACTGCAGACGCAAAGGAACATCGGACCCTCCAGACACCAGGATAGTATTATGAGAACGAGTCTCAAGAGCAATTTTATGATTCACGTCACACCCTCACCCCATCCCAAGCTGCACTAGCCTGGACCCATGGCCGCCACCTTCCCCTTCACCTGGTCCGACCCGCTGCTCGTCCGGCTCCGCGCCCATTTGGCGGAGGAGCCCTTCGCCCGGGATGGAGCCCATGACCTGGGCCACATCCTGCGGGTGGCCCACCTGGCCCAGCGCCTCGCCCTGGAGGAAGGCGCAGACGCCGAGGTCTGCGTGGTCGCGGCCCTGCTGCACGACCTGGTCTACCGGCCCAAGAACCACCCCGAATCGCCCCGCACGGCCCAGATGGCCGCCGAGCTCGTGCCTCGCTGGTGCCTGGAGACGCCGGGGCTGGAGGCCCACGCCCAGGCAGTGGCCGCCGCCGTGGCCAGCCACAGTTGGAGCGGGGGCGGCACCCCCGCCACCCTGGAGGCCGCCGTGGTGCAGGATGCGGACCGCCTGGAGGCCCTGGGCGCCATCGGCATCGCCCGGGTCTTCGCCACCGGGGGCAGCTTCGGCGCGGGCCTGTGGCACCCGGGCGATCCCTGGGGCACGGGCCGCGATCTGGATGACAAGGCCTGGAGCCTCGACCACTTCCAGACCAAGCTCCTGAAGCTTGCCGAGGGCATGAAGACCGCGGCGGGACGGCGCCTGGCGGCGTCGCGCCAGGCTGCCATGCTCGGCTACCTGGACACCCTGCGCCAGGAACTCGGGTCGGACGCCTGACCGCTATACTCAAGCATGGCCTTCCTCCTCTCCCACCGGCGCACCTTCGTGGCCGACCACTACCACGACCTGCCGGGCTTCCAGGAGGACCGGCACGGCCACAACTGGGAGGTGGAGGCCACCGTCGAGCTCCCGCTGGGGGACGACGAACCGCGCTTCGTGACAGCCCTGGACCAGTGGGTGCAGGCGGTGGACTACCGCCTGTTGAACGACCTGCCGGCCCTGCAGGGCCGCAACCCCACCGCTGAGGCCCTGGCGGAGTGGGCCTTCCGTGAGCTCCAATCGGCACGCCTCCAACCCCGCTGGGTCAAGGTGCGCGAGAAGGCCAACTACTGGGCCCTGTGCAGGATCGAGGGCGCCCCTTGAGGCGTGGGTTCGGCCTTGCGGTCCTGCTCATTCTGGTGGCCTGCGGGCGCACCGAGCGGCCCGCCTCTCCACCGGTGGCCGCGCCCCCAGCCGACCCGTCCGTGGGCGCTTGGTCCTGGCACCCCCTCGGCCCCCTGGCAGTGGTCGAGGGCGAAGTGAAGGCCGACACGGAGCTGATCCTCGAAGGACCGTCCATCCGGGAACGGCGGTATGCGGAACCGGGTCCGGTGCGCTGGGAGTTCTTCCGTCCCCCGGAAGGTGAAGCGGCGGTGCTGCGCACGCCGGAGGGCCAGGAACTGGCCCGGTTCACCTTTACCGTGGCTCCGGCACGGCCCGAGGCCCAGCCGCACCCGGCGCCCCTCGCCCGACGCACGCCTCCCCCTGCGCCAGCGTCCCCGCAGCGGCCCCCGGCAGGGGCAGCCCCGCCCATCCGGGCCGAGGCTCGGCTGCGCGCCCAGCCTGCGGCGCCGATTCCGCTCCGCAAACCCCTGGCGGTGTCCACGGCGCCCGCAAGCCCCGTGGAACTCCCGCGACGGATCGCCGCCTTTACCCCCTTGGCGCCGGAACTGGTCACCCCCCGGCCTGCGGCACCCCTCCCGGCGCCCGCCACGCGGACCACGCCCGTCCGCATCCCCTCGGGGACCGCTGCGGGGTGGCCTGGTGGGGGCGAAGGCTTGAACCTCACCCGCGGCCCCAGTGGTCAGAAGCGCCTGCTCCTCAGCTTCGATGGCGGCTCCACTGCGGAGGTCGCCACGGAAGTCCTCGACCTCCTGAAGGCCCGGGGCATCCACACCACCTTCTTCCTCACCGGCGCCTTCATCCAGCGCTATCCCGCCCTGGTGAGGCGCATGGCCGCCGAGGGCCACGAGCTGGGCAACCACACCATGAACCATCCTCACATGGCGCCCGGCATGAAGCGCGATCCGGCCTGGACCCGCGAGCGGATCCAACGGGAGTTGCTGGACGCCGACGCGATGCTGGTGAAGCTGCTGGGGCGGCCCATGGATCCCTACTGGCGGGCGCCCTACGGGGAGCACACGGCGGAGATCCGGAAGTGGGCGGAGGAACTGGGCTACCGCCATGTCGGGTGGAGCGAAGGCGCCGACACCCTCGACTGGGCCACGGTCAAGGATCGCCGCCTCTACCGCAGCGGCGACGCCATCCTGAAGCGTCTCCAGCAGCGGCTGAACCGCGACGGGGACGGTCTCATCGTGCTCATGCACCTGGGGTCCGGCCGGGCGGAGGGCGACCGCCCCACGGAGGACCTGGGCGCCTTCCTCGACCGGGCCCGGCGGGAGGGCTATACCTTCGTCACCGCCGGGGCCATCCTCAGCGACCTCGGCAAGCCGACTTGGGATCCCCATCAGCGGATGGCCCTGTTGCAGGGCGGCTCCGCGCCGGCCCGCTGAGGGCTCGTCCGGGCTACACTGGGGCGAGATCAGCGGGGAGGCTCATTGCAGGGAATCGGACGGTGGATGCTGCGGTCTGTCCTGGGTTTCACGGCCCTGGTCATGCTGCTCTCGCTCGCCAGTTTCTACCCCCTCGATCCGCACCCCTTCACCCAGGGCGCCCCGGTGGCGGCCGTGCAGAACCTCTGCGGCACCGTGGGTGCCACCCTGGCGGGGCTTCTGCAGACCCTGCTCGGCCTCGGCGGGTGGCTCCTGCCGCCCTACCTGCTCTGGGAGGCCTGGCCCCGGGAAGGACGCCACTGGCCCGGCCGTCTGGCCTGGCTGGGCCTGGGGCTGGCCTTCTGGACCGCCCTGGGCGCCTTTGGCAACCGCGCCTGGACGGGCCTTGCGGACACCGGCACCCTACAGCTCCGCTGGGGCGGCTGGCTCGGCAGCACCCTCTGGCCGCTGGAGCGGAAATTCCTCGGCCCGGTGGGGCTTCCGCTGCTGCTATCCCTGGTGGTGGTGGTCTGCGCCCTGGTGCTGGCGCCCGCCCTCACCCGCGGCATCGGGCGACTGCTGCACCGATGGCTCGGCGAGAAAGCGTGGCCCTGGGTGAAGCCCATGCCAGCGAAATCCCTGCGGGGCTTCCTCACCATGGTCCAGCGGCCCTTCCTGCGCGGACGGAACCCGCAGCAGGCAGACATCGATGCCGGAGACGCAGCCGCCCTGCAGGCCCTGGCCCAGCGGCAGCAGGCCCTGGAGGACCAGCGGGAATCCCTGTTGAAGGCCGAGATGGAGGCCAGCGAGGCCCGCAAGAAGCAGCCCCTCCTGCGCCCCGAAGACCTGCTGCCCCCCATCCACTCGGTGAACCTCGACGCGGCCATGACCATCCTCGACGCACAACCGCTCCCAGCGGGCGGCCCCGTGGCCACGGGCGGCCAGCCCGGCGCTTCCTTCCGCACCAAGCTGCTGGCCTCAGCCCCGCCCCCGCCCCCGCCCAAGCCCACCATGGCCAAGGCCCGCGTCGTGAAGGATCGCTTCGGCCGCGAGATCGTGCAGCCCCCCCTGCCCCTGACGGAACCCACACCTGCCAAGCCACTGCCCCCACTGCCACCGGAACCACCCAAGCCCTCGGTCACCGAGCGGGAGACCCTGCCCCCGCGCCGCCTCTTCGATCCGCCGGGTCAGCACGCCAAGGTGGATCTGGCCATGCTCGAGGTCATCCGCGAAAAGATTGGACAGAAGCTGTCGGAATTCAAGATCAAGGGCGCCGTCACCGGCATGCAGCCCGGCCCCGTGGTCACCGTGTTCGAGTTCCAGCCGGATGCGGGCATCCCCCTGTCCCGGATCCTGGGCATGGAGGAGGACCTGGCCCTGGCCCTGCAGGCCGAGGCCGTGCGCATGGACCGCATCCCCGGCAAGAACCTGGTGGGCATCGAGGTGCCCAACCCCAAGCGGGAAATCATCACCTTCCGGGAGGTCATTGACAGCCCCGCCTTCCGGGATGCCGGCGGCCTCCTGCACCTCGCCCTGGGCAAGGACATTGCCGGGAGGCCGGTGGTGGCGGACCTCAACAAGATGCCCCACCTGCTCATCGGCGGCAGTACCGGCAGCGGCAAGAGCGTGGGCGTCAACGCCATGATCTGCTCCTGCCTGGTGCGGGCCATGCCTGACGAAGTGAAGCTCATCCTGGTGGATCCCAAGATGGTGGAGCTGGGTGTCTACGAGGACATCCCCCACCTGTGGGCGCCCGTGGTGACCGACATGAAGGAGGCGGGCCGCGTCCTGAAGTGGGTGGTGGCCCAGATGGAGGATCGCTACCGGCGCCTGGCGCTGCTCAGCGTGCGGGACCTGAAGGGCTTCAACGCCAAGATCGCCGATGCCGGTGGCTCCATGGACCTCACGGACCGCACGCCCAACCCCCGCTGGCCCGATCGTCCTGCGGTGCTGGAGCCGCTGCCCTACGTGCTGGTGGTCATCGACGAGCTGGCGGACCTGATGATGGTGGCGCGCAGCGAGGTGGAAGACAGCATCGCCCGCATCGCCCAGAAGGCCCGCGCCGTGGGCATCCACCTGATTCTCGCCACCCAGCGGCCCAGCGTGGACGTGGTCACGGGGGTCATCAAGGCCAACCTGCCCAGCCGCCTCAGCTACCGGGTGCGCACCAAGATCGACAGCCGCACCATCCTGGACTGCGGCGGCGGCGAGCAGCTGCTGGGAGCGGGCGATGCCCTCTTCCTGCCCAACGGCGCCAGCCATCCCAAGCGCATCCACGCGCCCTTCCTCAGCGAGGAGGAGACCCTGCGCCTCGTCACCTGGCTGCGCGAGCGTGGGCGGCCGGACTACAACCAGTCCCTTGTGAGCGCCATGGAGACCGAGGAAGAGACGGGCCTCTTCGACGAAGCGGACATGGCCGGAGTGGATGACATCTACGTGCGTGCCGTCGCCGTGGTGACGCGGGAACGGAAGGCGAGCACCAGCCTGCTGCAGCGTAAGCTGAACCTCGGCTACGGCCGCGCCGCCCGACTCATCGACCGGATGGAGGAGGAGGGGATTGTCGGGCCCGACCGGGGTGCCGGAAAGCCCCGAGAAGTCTTCGCCCAAGCAGAGTGAGTCCTCCATCCGCCGGATGGGAGGCTCCAGCTCCACGAGCGGCGCGAGTGGGAACACCCTCCGGGGGAGGGTGTGATCGCTGGAGGAGGAGGGGATTGTCGGGCCCGACCGGGGTGCCGGAAAGCCCCGAGAAGTCTTCGCCCAAGCAGAGTGAGTCCTCCATCCGCCGGATGGGAGGCTCCAGCTCCACGAGCGGCGCGAGTGGGAACACCCTCCGGGGGAGGGTGTGATCGCTGGAGGAGGAGGGGATTGTCGGGCCCGACCGGGGTGCCGGAAAGCCCCGAGAAGTCTTTGCCCAAGCCAACTGACCTGCGGCGAAACGCGCCCGATCAGATCCCCTCCATGTGCGCTGAAGTCGCCAGGGCAGTGGCCGTAGACCGACATCACATCTTTCTGGATTTATAGGTAATCAACCATAGACTCCTGGGGAAATCGCCTCAGGAGCCTCCCATGCGACCCTCACACCTTGCTGCCTTCTTCCTCCCGGCAGTGGCCCTCGTTGTCGGTGCAGCCGACACGACCCCTGTGCCCGCCCGGCCGGCCGCCGCCAAGATCTGCGCCACCTGCCACACCACGGCGGCCGACAACCTGCGCGGCAACTTCGACAACCTGGCGCTGAAGAACAGCTCCTTCCAGCTCAAGATCGATGACCGCACCGAGGTACTGCGCTTCGACAAGGCCACCGTCAAGGTGATCACGCCGGAACCGGCGGCGGATGTGGAAGCTGCCTTCAAGGGCATCGCCAAGGGCCATGAGGTTCGGGTGCAGTACACCGAGCAGGACGGCGTGAAGACTGCCGTGCTGGTGGCCGTGAAACCGCCCGTGAAGGTGGCGGCTGAGGACGCCATCTCCCTCGATGCCCTGCAGAAGCTGGTGGCCATGGGGCCAGAGCAGGGCCACTACTTCCTCTTCGACTCGCGACCCGCGCCACGGTTCATGGAGGGTTCCATCCCTACCGCCGTGAACATGCCCTTCCCGGCCTTCGACAAGCAGGTGGGGAAACTGCCTGCCGACAAGCAGGCGCTGGTGATCTTCTTCTGCAGCGGCAAGACCTGCAACATGAGCCCTGGGTCCCTGGCCAAGGCCAAGAAGCTGGGCTACACCAACGCCAAGGTGTTCGTGGACGGCCTGCCCGGCTGGGCCAAGAAGAACTACGGCGTGCTCAGCCCCGCGTCCCTGAAGACGGCCTTCCTGGATGCCCAGAACCCACTGGTCATCCTGGATGTCCGTCCCATGGCTGACGCGGTCAAGGGCAGCATCAAGGGCGCCGTCGGAGTCGACCCCGCCAAGGTGGCAGAGCTGCTGCACGCCTTCCCCTCCCCCAAGCTGAAGCCCCCGGTGGTGGTGGTGGACGAGACTGGCGGCGCGGTGGCGAAGGCGCTGGCTTCCGAGCTGGTGAAGGCCGGCTATGCAGGCGTAAACGTGCTCCAGGGCGGCTTCCGTGCCTGGCAGGCCGCCTCGCTGCCCGTGGAAACCGGGACGCTGGCCGCCAAGGTGACCTTCGTACCCAAGCCGCGTCAGGGCTCCATCTCCACGGCGGAATTCACCCGGATTGCGGAGCTGAGTCCCACGGAGCGGGGCGCTGTGATTCTCGATGTCCGCAATGCGGATGAGACGAAGAACGGCGCCATCAAGGGGGCCATCCTCATCCCCGAGTCCCAGCTCATGGCGCGGCTCGCCGAGATCCCCAAGGACAAGCTGGTGGTCTGCCACTGCTCCACGGGCATCCGGGCCGAGCTGGCCTACCACCTGCTAACGGAGAAGGGCTACCGGGCGGTCTTCCTGCCCACGGAGATCACCATCATCGACACGGGCGATTTCACCATCGACTAGGGACCGATTCCAAGCAATCCAAGGGGGCTGGCGGACATGCCAGCCCCCTTTCAGTCCTTCGGTGTCACCGACGTTCGGGAAGTCCGCCACCGGCTGCGGCTGGCGGGATCGGCCAGCCCCTGGGCATGGCAGGTCCGGCAGGCTTCCAGGTGCGGATCGTTGCCGTGCCATAAGACGCGGGAATCCCCGCCGAACTGCGGGCGCTGGTCCATGGGGATGCGCGGCCAATAGAAGGACAGCTCCGGCCCCGAGGCCTTCGCCTCGAGGATATAGAGGGGGCCGAGTTCGGGTCCGGGGCGGCCCCAGCGGTCCTCCACGGAACTCAGGACCACCAGGGCCCCCAGCGGCAGGGCCTGACCAGCCCGGTAGGCCGTCGCGGCTTCGGGGCTCGCCCAGGCGCGGATCCAGCGTCCTCCGTGGGCGGTGGACTTCACCGGGTCCCCGTGGATGGCCTCCAGGGCGGCGTAGTCCAGGGCGCGGACGGGCACCGTGGCTGGGGCCTCGGGCGCCTTGGGTGGCGCGACCGGCGTGGCGACCGCCGCGGGCGCAATCCCCTTGGGCGTTCCGTGGGCCAGCCGATAGCCGCCTTCTCCGGCCAGGAGCAATGCCGCCGACCAGGCCAGGCCACAGACGAGGGCCAACACCCCGAGGCTTTCGTGGTCGCGCCGGTGGCGGTTCATGGCCCAGAGGGCGAGGATGCCGAGCGCCAGGGAGGCCGTCCCCAGCAGCACGTGCCGGAACAGCAGCCCGGCGGGCCCGGCGCCCCAAGCCACCAAGGGCAGCATCCGATGCGCTGGGATGAGGCCCAGCAGGCGGGCCGAGCCGAATCCACTCACGAAGGCGCCCAGAGTCCCCAGCAGCCCCGCCCAGCCGACGTAGCGCGCCACGGTCCACCAGGGCCGGATGCCCCGCCCCGGCCGCTGCGCGGCCACCAGGGCCCAGGGCAGCAGCAGGCCGGCGGCCACCGGGAGATGAGAAAGCAGGGCGTGTTTGAGCGCAATCCAGTCCATGGAACCCACACGATGTTGTTGGCACGACGTCCCCGCAGTCTGCCAGTCTCTCCGCAGCCCTCCAAGCACTCCTTGCGTTTCGCGGATGCGGAGATGCAGCGCAATCCAACGGCGGCTCAGGTCACCTGACTGGGGCGACGTGCAAACGCCGCCCTACGCGGTACCGGCTGGTATTTATCAGGGGTGACCCTCGCCCTCCTGAGATCCGTCAAGGCAATTGCTGTCACAATCCCTGCCATGAAGCAGACCTTTCTGGATCACGTCCAAACCTCCATACAGCTGAAGCAATCCTTCTTCGAGCAGGAGATCGACCGCATCCTCGCCCAGGCGGATGACATGGCTGAACGGCTGCGGCGCGGTGCGCGGATCCTCGTCTGCGGCAACGGCGGCAGCGCGGCGGATGCCCAGCACCTGGCCGCCGAGCTGAGCGGGCGCTATGTGAAGGAACGTCGCGCCCTCGCGGGGATCGCCCTCACCACGGACACCTCGGCCCTCACGGCCATCGGCAACGACTATGGCTTCGACCAGGTGTTCTCGCGCCAAGTGGAAGCCCTGGGCCGCCCGGGCGACCTGCTCATCGGCATCAGCACCAGCGGCAACAGCGCGAACGTGATCCGGGCCGTCGCTTCGGCCAAGGAGCTGGGGGTCCGCACCCTCGGCCTGCTGGGACGGGATGGTGGCAAGCTCGCGGGCCTCATGGACGAGGCCCTGGTGGTTCCCTCCACGGTCACCGCCCGCATCCAGGAGGTCCATCAGATGGTCTACCACTTCTGGTGCGAGGCCCTTGATGCCCACTTTTGAGGCCCACAGGTGAGCTTCGCCCTCGGTTGCCTGCTGGTGGCCCTGCTGGGCCAGCCCCAGCCACAGACCTATTACTGGCGCGATGCGGCCGGGCAGACCCACATCACCAACACGCCGCCGCCGGCGGATGCGGAGCTGCTGGAGGCGCCCCCGCCCCCTGCGGTGGAACCGGGAAAGGCCGGCCGCCCCGACCTGATCCGGCAGAGTGCCCTGCGGAACGGACAAGCCCAGACCCCGCTCAGCCCCGTGCAGCGGCAGGCCTGGGAGGCCCTGAACCTCCGTCTCGTCAAGGCCCGCGGTACTGGTGATCGCCAGACCCTGGAGGCCGTGACCGACTCCCTGATCCAGAAGTGCCTCTGGGGGAATGGCCTGTGGGCCATGCCCCTCGTACCGATCCTGTCGGTGGTCCTCCTGGGCCTGCTGGGTTGGTGGCTGGCCCTGGGCCTGAGGGCGGGCCCCAAGGTCCCCCTCGTGGCCGGTTTCATCTTGTTGGGATTGGCCTTTGGCCAAGTGCTCCTGAACGTCTTCCTGTTTCACCCCCAGGCGGCCCGGCTCCGCCAGAACCTGGAGCTCCTCGAGCAGTACATGGGCACCGGGAAGCCTGCCAGGCCCGAGCGTCACGCCCTGCTCCAGGAGCGCCTCAAGGCCCTGGAGCAGGCCGCCGAGCCCCTCCAGGCCCCCTGGCACTTTCCTGCCGAGGTTGAGCGGGTGCGGGCTGCCATGAAGCAGGTGATGGTTGATCCCTGAGCTGGAAGCTCGGCTGGGATCGCTCCGACAGGCCGCCCAGACGGAGCCCCTCGGGCTCTACCTGCACATCCCGTTCTGTCTGGATCGCTGCACCTACTGCTCCTTCACCACCACGCGGGACCGCAGTCTGCAGCCGGAGACCCTGCGCAGGCTGCAGGCTGAGGTGGTTGCCTGGGGCGCAGCCCTGGGGCGACCTGCCGTGGACACCCTCTACCTGGGAGGGGGCACACCCTCCCTGCTGGCCGCAGAGGAACTGACGGCGCTCACCGAGGCGATCAGACAGGCCTTTGACCTCAGCCCCCTGGTGGAAGCCACGCTGGAGGCCAATCCGGGCACGGTGGATCTGGAGTGGCTGACTCGGGCCAGGAACCTCGGATGGGATCGCATCAGCCTGGGCGTGCAGGCTCTGGACGACGCCCTGCTGGCGCACCTGGGCCGCATCCACGGGGCGGATCAGGCGCTGGAGGCCCTGGACCTGGCCCGCCAGGCCGGGTTCCAGCGCCGGAGTGCCGACCTCATGGTGGGCATTCCCGGACAATCGCTGTCCAAAGTCCTGGACGATGCCCGGACCCTGGCCGACACGGCCATCGAGCATCTCAGCATCTACCTGCTGGACCTCGACAAGGCCTGCCCCCTGCGGGCCGAAATCGACGCCGGACGCCTGACCCTGCCCTCGGAGGACGAGGTGGCCGACGTGTTCGAGGCCCTGCAGGTGGAGCTGCCGGTCCTGGGGCTGGCGCCCTACGAGATCAGCAACTATGCCCACCCCGGCGCCGAGTCCCGCCACAACACCCGCTACTGGCGCCGCCGGCCCTACCTGGGCCTGGGACCCGGCGCCGCCTCCCAGCTGGGCGACTGCCGCTGGACCGAGTCCGGCATCATCGCCGCCTGGGCGGAGGGGCGCACCGGCGTCGATCTCCAGGAACTGGATGGAGCCGAGGCCCTCGCAGAGCTCCCCCTGCTGGGCCTCCGCCTGCACCAGGGCATCGACTGGCGCGGCGTCCGCGACGAAGCCGCCCGCCTGAACCTCCGCCCCCTCTGTGATGCCTGGGAGGCACGCCTGCGGGACCTCGCCCGGGAGGGCCTCGTGGTCTGGGAGGGCGAGCAGGTCCACCTCAGCCCCCGGGGCATGCTGCTGAGCAACGGAATTCTGCAGATGTTCGTCTAGGGTCTGTATTCGCATCGAGGTGCGGCTGACCTGCGCCGCGGCACACCGCCAATACTGAAAACAGCTCCTGGCCTCGTATAGTGATGGTCATGCCCCCGCAGCCCGGGGAACGTTGCGGAGCCCCCTGTGCCCTACCTCGGCGAAACCGCCGCCCTGCTGACCTCGCTCTGCTGGTCCCTGAACTCGGTGTGCTTCACCTTGGCAGGCCGCCGGGTGGGCTCGGCGGCCGTGAACCTGCTGCGCCTGCTCATGGCCTGGGGCGTACTTGTTTTGGTGCACCAGCTGGTCTATGGCCAAGTGTTCCCCTTTCAGGCGGGGGCGACGCGCCTGGGTTGGCTGGGAATGTCCGGGCTCATCGGCTTCGCCCTGGGCGATGCGGTGCTGTTCGAGGCCTTCGTGCTCATCGGCGCGCGGCTGGCCATGCTGCTCATGACCCTCTCGCCCATCTTCAGCGCGCTGCTGGCCTGGGCCTTCCTGGGCCAGAGCCTGAGCCTGCCCAAGGTGCTGGCCATGGCCGTCACCCTGGGCGGCATCGCCTGGGTGGTCTGGGGCGACGGCGACCACCAGGCCCACCCTCACCTCTGGCGCGGCGTCCTGCTGGGCATCGGCGGTGCCCTGGGCCAGTCGGTCGGCCTGGTGTTCAGCAAGTTCGGACTGGCGGGGAGCTTCCCTCCCATTTCCGCCAACCTCATCCGGGTCACGGCCGGGGTCATCGGCCTGGTGGCCTGGTTCGCGCTGACGGGACGCCTGCGTCGCAGCCTCAATGCCACCCGCGATGCCCGGGCCACGGCCTTCATCGGCCTGGGCGCCGTGTCCGGCCCAGTGCTGGGGGTGGTACTCTCCCTCGTGGCCATCACCCTGGCCCCCATGGGGGTGGCTGCCACGCTCATGTCCCTGTCCCCGGTCATCCTGCTGCCCGTGTCCCACCTGGTGTTCAAGGAAAAGGTGGGCGGCCATGCCATCCTGGGCACGCTGCTCGCCCTCGCCGGTGCCGCAGCCCTGTTCTTCGTCTAGGGAGTGCCCATGGCCTTGCGCAAAGACCCCCTCAGCTGGCTCTATCCGGCCCTCGAACCCACCCGGGTGCAGCGCCTGAAGGTGTCCGACCTGCACGAGCTGCACGTGGAGGAGAGCGGCAACCCCGAGGGCAAGCCCGTGATCTTCCTGCACGGCGGCCCCGGCGGCGGCACCAGCCCCAAGCACCGCCGCTACTTCGATCCGGAGCAGTACCGCATCATCCTGTTCGACCAGCGCGGCTGCGGGCTGAGCACACCCTACGCCGACGTACGCGAGAACACCACCTGGGACCTGGTGGCCGACATCGAGCGCGTCCGGGAGCATCTGGGCATCGACCGCTGGATGGTTTTCGGCGGCTCCTGGGGCGCCACCCTGGGCCTCGCCTACGCCGAGAAACACCCGGAGCGGGTGACCGAGCTGATCCTCCGTGGCATCTTCCTGCTGCGCCAGCGGGAGGTGGACTGGCTCTACCAGGAAGGGGCCAGCCGCATCTTTCCCGATGCCTGGGAGCCCTACCGGGACGCCATCCCCGAGGCCGAGCGCAGCGACTTCATGACCGCCTACGCCAAGCGCCTGCTGAGCGACGACCCGGCGGTGAACCTGCCCGCCGCCAAGGCCTGGAGCATCTGGGAGGGCGCCACCAGCAAGCTCATTCCCGATCCCGATTTCATCGCCTCCTACGGCGATGAAGCCACCACCCTGGCCTTCGCCCGCATCGAGTGCCACTATTTCCTGAACAAGGGCTGGATGAGTGAAGCTCAGCTGCTGCGCGATGCCCACCGCCTGAAGGACATTCCCGGCGCCATCATCCAGGGCCGCTACGACATGGTGTGCCCCATGGAGAGCGCCTGGGCCCTCTCCAGAGCCTGGCCCGGGGCCGACCTGGTGATCGTGCCCGATGCCGGCCATAGCGCCTACGACGCGGGCATCTCGCGGGCCCTGGTGGCGGCGACGGACCGGTTCGCGCGATAAAATCGAGGACAGGATTAACAGGATTGAAGCCCGGCTGAAGGTTGCTTGATTCCTGTTAATCGGTTTTCAAATCCTGCTAATCCTGTCTTCGCATTTCAGCCTTTTGCCCGGTTCTTGAAATGGTCATACACGAACCACACCACGCCCGCGACGATCAGCACGCCGATGACGGCGTCGAGCTTGTGGAAGTAGACGCCGAGGGTGTTCCACTTCTCCCCTAGCTTGTACCCGATCCAGGCCAGGGCCAGGCACCAGGGGAGGCTGCCGGCGAAGGTGTAGAGGTGGAAGCGGGTGCGGTCCATGCGGGCGATGCCGGCGGGCAGCGCGATGAAGGTGCGCACCACGGGCAGCAGGCGGCCGATGAAGATGGCCCAGGTGCCGAAGCGCATAAAGAAGCGGTGGGCCTGGTCGAGGTGCCCGGTGTGCAGCCAGATGTACTTGCCGTACTTCTCCACCGCCCGGCGTCCGCCCCAGGCACCCACCTCGTAGGCGGGGATGCTGCCCAGGTTGCAGCCCAGGGCCCCGAAGAGGCCCGCGATCCAGATCTGGGCCACGGGACTGCCGGCCCCAAGCCCAAAGAAGGTGAGCTGGCCCTTGTAGGCCAGATACCCTGCGAAGGGCATGATGACCTCGCTGGGTAGCGGGATGCAGGCGCTCTCGATGGCCATGAGGGCCATGACGCCCAGGGGGCCCATGGCGGCCATGACGGCCACCATCCAGGCGACGATGGGGGCGAGGAGCTTCTGCAGCATGGAGGCATCCCAAAAGAAATCAGTCTAGCGGGGTCGCCTACCGCACTCGTTGCGACCAGACACCGGGGGCTGCCTCTCGAGAGGCCTCAGGGCAGGCGGTTCAACCGGCCCAAGTCCTCCTGGGAAAGGCGGAGATCGCCAGACCCGGGGTTCAGGACCACCCCCACCACTGCGGCCTTCAGGGCGAATTTCCAGGCCATCTTCGGGGCAAAGGGCAGCACCTTGGTTCGATCCTTCGGCTCGGCCTGCCAGGCCTGAATGACGGCGGGATTCATTTCAAGGCGTTCCGAAGGATCCCCGATGCGGTGCGCCAATCCAAGGTTCCACGCAGGGTCAGCCGGCGCGGATCTCCAGGCTTGGAACGCCGGCAGGTCGGTGAACAGGGGGAGCCATCGACGGCCCTGCGGGTCAACGAACACCAACGTCGGCATCGTCACACCACCGCCAGGCAGCGCCACGACGCTTTCTGCGGGAACCACTTCCAGAAGGACGGCCCGATTCAAGGCTTCCTCCAGCAGGCGGAAGGCATCGGGGTCTCTCGGGGTTCCCAGGCGACGCAGACGCTCGGTCAGGGAGGGGACCTCCCGCAATGGCTCTGCCTGACCGGAAGGTTCAGCCCCCTGCGCCAGCAGCGCCCCTCCGGCCATCAAGCCGAGTGCCAGCAACCGCAGTCGGCCCAAGGTCCTTCCACACCCGTGCATCGCGCCCCCAATCTGTTCCGGACGCGATGGCGTCCCGTCCCGGCATCCCAGACACTGTAGGCACGACACGCTGAATTGTCACGCCATCCCTTGCGCTCCCGCCACCTGCAGGGCTTCCGCGGGGAAGGCGCTCGAAGCGGTAGACTGGAGGCAATGGGTGAAGATCTCGTCCGCAACCGCAAGGCGTTCCACAACTACCACGTCCTCGAGACCTGGGAGGCGGGCATCGCCCTGGTGGGCACGGAGGTCAAGTCGCTGCGCGCGGGCCTGGGCCAGTTGCAGGATGCCTATGTGGACGCGGTGGGCGGGGAGCTCTGGCTGAAGCAGGCTCACATCTCGCCTTATGAATTCGGCACTTATGCCAACCACGATCCCGTTCGAGCCCGCAAGCTGCTGCTGCACAAGGCGGAGATCACCAAGATCACCGCCAAGGTGGTGCGCAAGGGCCTCACCATCATCCCCCTGGCCATCTACCTGAACGAGAAAGGCATGATCAAGGTCAAGGTGGCCCTGGCCGAAGGCAAGGCCCACAGCGACAAGCGCGAAGCCCTGAAGGAACGCGAGCAGAAGCGCGAGATGGACCGCATCCGAAAGGGCGCCCGGGAGTGAGGAAACACGGCTGCCGGCAAGCGTCCCGCCCAGGAAGTCACTGAGCGCGCTTCCTCGCCCCGGAGGGGATGGGACATCGGCCGGGCCGCCTTTGGGTTCGGAAAGAGTCACCACCCCCAGCCTGACGCAAAGAAGCGGGGCGCCCCGGCAGCTGGGACACCCCGCTACTCCCCTGCGCGCGATCCCAGCTAGAGGGTGAGTACCACCTTCACGCTGGCATCCACGGCGGCCTTGTCCACGTACCCGATGTATTTCGGGTTCTCCGCCACAAGCTTAATCACGGCCTTGCTGTCGGCCAGGGCAAGGGGGGGCTGGGCCTTCCCGGAGAAGGTGAGCTTGGACCAGTAGGCCTTGAGTTGGGCGGGGCTCTTCCCCGTCACCTTCTCGTAGAAATCCTTTCGGAGCGGCGAACCCTCAAGCTGGTCGAGGGGTTCGGCCTGGCCACCGGTGTAGAAGGTCTTGGCCTGGCCGAGAAAGATCTGGGACACCATGTCCGGAGTGAGCTTGGAAATGGGGCTCTTGCTGGAGATGACGAGCACGACCTGTGCCTGGGCAGAGGTCGCCAGGGTCCCAAGGGCCACAGTTAGGAGGGCGCAGAGCAGACGGTTGATGTTCATGGTCGCCTCCTAGAACACGAAATCAAGCGCGAGGGTGGCAAGGTTGTACGTCTCCCCCGTCTTGAAGGCGGGCTGCGTGTTAGTGAGGGCCCCGGTGGAGCCCGTCGCATTGGACACGTGGTCGTACTGGGCCTTGAGCGCCAGGTTTGCACGGAAGTCCCAGCGCAGCCCGGCGGAGTAGCTGGTCTGCCCCCGATCTAGTCCGCTCACCAGGGCATTGATGATGGGGTTCGCATTCGTGGTCGGCGAGGTGGTGTGCTTCCAGCCTGCCGTCACATAAGGCGTCCAATCCCCCAGGCGCCAGCCAACGGTGGCGTACCCCGCAGTGAAATGCAGGAACATGTTCTCGTCTCCAGCCTTGCGGGTTTCCTCGACCATCAGGAACCAGCTCCCGGGATCGTAGTTGAAGGCCACGCTCTGGTAGGTGATGGTGTCCTTGCGGATCTGGAACTGGTCCGCCAGTGCGGAATTGCCGCCGAACATGGCAGGCAGGGTGCGCAGCGCCACGAAAGGCCCCATACCGCCAAAGGGTCCGGCGGCCCCATCGAACCCCGCATCGCTGAAGGTGCCCTTCATCTGCAGGTAGAAGCCCCGGAAGGTGGCATGGCCGTAGTTGGCGGCCAGAGAACCGGCCCACACATCGTCGCCTTTCCACTCCGAGTCGGGCGGTGCCTGGCCCGGGCCAGCGTAGGCCAGAGCGAGGGAACTGGGAGCGAGCTTCACCTTGGTGGATCCCCCCAGGAATTGGCCGGAGAGCGCCACCGAGCCGAGGTTGGTCTGCCAGGTGAGGTCGGCCCCATCCACAAAGGTGAGCGGGTTGAACTGGTAGACCTCCACCGGTGGCCGCACCCAGGGCTGGGCGTAGCCGACCTTCTGATAGTCCGAAATCAGATAGGCGGAATAGGGTACGCGGCCAACCCTGAGGGCCAGGCCAGGCAGGGCCTGGTACTTCAGGCTGGCGATGTTCAGGTAGGGCGTGAAGGTGTCATCGTAGCGGCGCTCGCTGATGGCCTGCACCACCGCCGAGAAGCCCGCACCAAGTCGCAGATCCACCTGGACCCCCAGGCGGGAATCCACCCCCAGATCTGTGCTCCGGCTGTAGCCGGGGCCCTTTGGCTGGCTGAAGTTGGAGATGAAATCTCCATTCTTTTCGCTGTTGTTCGTGGCGGCGAGGGTACCAAAACCGCTGAACCTGAAGGCCTCCTGGCTCGCGCCCTGGGCCATCGCTGGGCCCGCAACCATGAGGGCGGCAAGGATTCCGACCAGCGGATCGCGTTTGGGCATGGGTCCTCCTTCATGGCCGCTGGAATGGGTGGCAGAGACCCAGGCGGCCTAAGGAGGTCTTCGGTTGTTACGTATAAGATCCTTAATTTTATTTACTATGCGATCTCAACATTCACGATGCCGTGGTCCCCATATTCCTGGGGACGGCTCTCTGCAGGTCTGCGGCCAGGTCAGGACCCTTCCATCCAGCCCTGTTTGGCGAAGGCCGACAGCTTTGCATCCGAGGCCCTCAGGGCCAGCGCCCGGGCCACGAACCGCCCGATGGGGTCGGCCTCGAGGTTCACGGGGTCGCCTGGCCGCAGGTCGCCCAGGGCCGTGTGCCGCACGGTCTCGGGGATGAGGGCCACCGTGAACCAGTCCGTCCCGCAGTCCACCACCGTGAGGGAGATGCCATCCACCGCGATGGAACCCTTCGCGGCGGTCATGGGCGCGAGCCCCGTCGGCAGGCTGAAGCGCCACAGGCCTTCCCCCTGGGGCCGGGTGACCAGCTGCCCAACCCCATCCACGTGCCCCGACACCAGGTGGCCATCCAGGGGATCGCCCACGCGCAGGGAGGGCTCCAGGTGCAGATTCGACCCCAGCGCCAGGCGACCCAGCGTGGTCTTCCCCAGGGTCTCCTCGCTGAGATCCGCCTCCCAGGTGCGGCCATCCGCAGCCACGCTGGTGAGGCAGGCGCCATGCACAGCGATGCTGGCGCCCTGCTCCGCCCGGGCCAGCAGGTCCGGCGGGGCGGCGATGCGCAGGCGCGCTCCGCCGGGGCGCGACGAGCGGGATTCCAGGGTGCCGAGGTGTCTGATCAGGCCGGTGAACATGGCGCCAACTCCACGCCTATCATGACGCAGTCGGCATCTCCAGGCGGCTCTTCCGAGCCCCGTAGAAGAAGTAGATCACCAGTCCGATGCCCAGCCAGACAAAGAAGCGGTACCAGGTGAGGGCCGGCAGCCCCCGAGCGATCCAGACGCAGCCAAGGATGCCGAGGGGCGCGATGACCCAGGCGAAGGGCATGCGGAACTTCCGCGGTGCCTCGGGGCGGCGATGACGGAGGATGAGCACCGCCCCGCAGACGATGACGAAGGCGAAGAGGGTGCCGATGTTGGCCAGCTCCACCACCTCGTCGATGTTGAGGAGCGCGGCGGGGATGGCCACCAGGAAGCCCGTCATGACGGTGGCATGGGAGGGGGTCTTGAAGGTCTTGTGGACCTTGCCGAACCAGGGGCTCAGCAGCCCATCCCGGCTCATGCTCATGAAGATGCGGGGCTGGCCCACCTGGTAGACCAGCAGGGCGGCGGTGGTGGCGATGACCGCACCGAAGCTGATGACGCCCGCGATGCCCGCCATCTTGTGCTCGGTGAAGATGTAGGCCAGGGGATCGGCAATGCCGCCCAGGCGGGTGTAGTGCAGCATGCCCGTCACCACGAGGGCCACGGCGGCGTAAATGACCGTGCAGATCACCAGGGACCAGAGGATCCCGCGGGGCAGGTCACGCCCGGGATTGCGGCATTCCTCCGCGGTGGTGCTCACGGCATCGAAGCCGATGAAGGCGAAAAAGATGATGGCCGCGCCCGCCTGGATGCCCTTGAAGCCATGGGGCATGAAGGGGTGCCAGTTGTCCGGCTGGATGAACCGGATGCCGAGCCCCACCACCGCCAGGAGGATGGCCACTTTGATCACCACCATGACACTGTTCACCCGGGCACTCTCCTTGATGCCGATGTAGCAGAGCCAGGTGATGGCGCCGGTGATGACCACCGCCAGCAGGTTGATGGTGATGGGCATGCCCGCCACCGTGGGAGCGGTTTTCACCACGTCCCAGTTGACGAAGGTGGTCGCACCGTTGAGGAGCCCGGCCTTGGCCTGGGCCAGGGCGTGGAGCTTGGCGCCCAGGTCCATGGCGGGAACCCCCTGCACCAGCTTCAGGGCAGTGCGTGGATCCATGCCCAGCCAGCCTGGGATGTCCACATGCAGCACGCTGGAGAGGAAGCTACGGGCGTAGTCGCCCCAGGAGATGGCCACGGCCACGTTGGAGATGGCGTATTCCAGCAGCAGGTCCCAGCCGATGATCCAGGCCATCAGCTCGCCCAATGTAGCGTAGGCGTATGTATAGGCGCTGCCTGATACCGGGATCATGGACGCCATCTCGGCGTAGGCCAGGGCCGTGAAGCCACAGATGACGGCCACGATGAGGATGCTGAGCACCAGGCCTGGGCCCGCCGGCAGGCGGCCATCCGCCATGTTGCCGGCCGCGGCGGTGCCGATGCTGGAGAAGATGCCGGCCCCGATGATGGCGCCGATGCCGAACATGGTGAGGTCGAAGGCACCCAGGTTCTTCTTGAGCTGATGCTCGGGCTCTTCCGCGCTGGCGCGGAGCTGCTCCAGGGACTTGGTGCGGAAGAGGCGTTCGAACATGGGGACCTTGGGAGAAGGACCATGCTAGCAGGTGGGTTCCGGGCTTAGTCTGGAGCGCATGAGGCTCTGGAACGACCGTCGCCTGCGCCTGTCCCTGACGGGGCTGGGCGTGCAGTACCTGCTGGCCCTGCTGGCGGTGGGTGCCTTCTCCGTCAACACGGGCAACAACCTCCTCTACCTGGTGTTTGCCCTGATGCTCGGCCTCTTCCTGGTCTCGGGCATCCTCAGCCGCCGCGCCCTGGCGGGCCTGGAGGTGGGCGAGGTGGAAGAGGGCGCGCTCTTCGCCCGGGTTCGGGGGGGGCTGCGCCTGCACCTGCGGGACGCCCACCCGGGCCGTGAGCGGGGTCTCGAGCTTCACCTCACCCTGTCGGACGGGGTGGTCGAGCCCAGCTTCCTGGCCGCGGGGCAACCGACGGGCCGCCCCCTGGTGGTGCTGCAGGTCCGGGCCGAACACCGGGGCTGGGCCAAGCTGCGCAGCCTGGAGCTGCGGACGCGGTTTCCCTTCGGGCTGCTGGAGAAATCCCGGTTCATCGACCTGGACCGCCCTGTCCTGGTACTGCCCCACCCCCGCACCCCGCCAGCCCAGGCCGCCAGCTGGCGGGGCGAGGGTCACCGCTCCCTGCCCCGGGAGGGCACCAGCAGCCCGGAGGGGACCCGCCCCTTGCGGCAGGGGGACGCGCCCGCCCGGGTCCACTGGAAGCGGACGGCCCAGCGCAGCCAGCCCTGGGTGCGCACCTTCGAGGAGGAGCGCCCCCTGGGCCTCCACCTGCGCCTGGACACGACGGCCTGGACCCCCGGCCGACCCTTCGAGCGTGAGCTGGAGCGGCTCTCGGGGGCCGTGCTGCAGGCCCGCCTCCAAAAACGGGCCATCAGCCTGGAAGTGCATGGACCCGAGGGCATCCGGGATGTCCATGGCCACCTGCCCTGCTGGCGGGCCCTGGCCCTGGCCCAGGCGGCCGGCCCCGGCCAGGACGCGGAGGCCGTCGCTCCGCTAAGCTGAAGGATCCTGGAGGCCATGGTGTTCGACGATCCCCTTGATCCCGCCTGGACCCCCCTGCTGGAAGCGGCCTGGCGGGCCCGGGAACACGCCCACGCCCCCTACTCGAGGTTTCAGGTGGGGGCGGCCCTCCTCGGTTCCGATGGCGCGGTGCACGGCGGCTGCAATGTGGAGAACGCCGCCTACCCGCTTTGCCTTTGCGCCGAGCGGGGGGCCCTCAGCGCGGCCGTCGCCGACGGTCTGCGGCCCGGAGGCCTGGTGGCGGCGGTGGTGGTGACGGACGTCGCCCAGCTCACCCCCCCCTGTGGCGCCTGCCGCCAGGCCCTGGTGGAGTTCGCGGGGTCGCTGCCGGTGCTGCTGGCCAATCGCCAGACCCGCCAGCTGCACCAGCTGGAAAATCTCCTCCCCCACGCCTTTACGGGCGCCCATTTTCGGTAGCCCTATCCAAGGCAGCCCGCCCCGCCTAAACTTTCCGAACTCCCAGCCAGGCAACCTGAGGCAGCTGAATGGCCATTGATCGCACCAAAATCCAGAAGGAAGCGAATCGGCTCCTTACGGCGGGCAAGGTGGAACGGGCCATTGACGAGTTCCAAAAACTCGTCGATGACAACCCCAAGGACTACAACACCCAGAACCAGATCGGCGACCTCTGCGTGCAGATCGGCCGCATCAAGGAGGGGGTGGAGCTTCACAAGCGGTTGGGCAGCGCCTATGAGCGGGATGGCTTCCACGCCCGCGCCGCCGCCATCTTTCAGAAGGTGGTGCGCAATGCCCCGGAGGACATCGACGCGGCCCAGCGTCTGGCTGACCTCTATCGGCAGATGAACCGCCCCAACGACGCGGTGAAGGTGCACCTGCAGGTCGCGGAGCACTTCCAGAAAAAGGGCCTCATCAAGCGGGCGCTGGAGGAGTTCAACAAGGTCGTCGACCTCGACCCCAAGAACCTGAAGATGAAGGTCAAGCTGGCGGACCTCTACAACAAGGAGGGGATGAAGGATCGCGCCGCGGGCATCTACCTGGAGGTGGCCGAGTCCCTGGCCATGGAGCAGATGCACGGCGAGGCGAGCCAGATCCTGGAACGCGCCAAGGCCATGATTTCCACGCCCCAGGTCTACCTGACGCAGAGCCGCCTCGGCGTCATCCAGGGAGACTACACCTCGGCCGCCCAGCACCTGCGGGAAGGCCTCACCACCAATCCCCGCAACACCGAGCTGCTGGAGGCGCTGGCCGAAATCGAGCTGCGCAGCGGCCACCCGGACCGGGCCCTGGAAGCCCTGGCCGAGGTTGCCCAGCTGCCCGAGAAATCGCTGCCGCTTTGTGAACGGGCCTTGCGAAACCTGGCCAACGCCGACCGCGGTGAGGAGGGCCTTCGGCTCTTCGCCCCCATCGCCCGCGAGCTGGCCCGACGCGGCTCCGGCGATGTGATCGGCCGCAGCCTGCGGTCCGCCCTGCAGGGCCGCATCAGCATCGAAGCCTGGATGCTGCTGGCGGAGATCGCCCACCAGAGCGGCAACCGCACCGAGCAGACCCAGGCGCTGCAGAGCGCCTATGGCATGGCCTACCAGAACAACGACCAGGCCCTCATCAGCCACCTCTCCTCGCAGCTGCAGGCCCTCGGCGTGGTGCCCGGCGCCACGGCCCCGGCCCCAGCCTCCTTTGGCGCTGCTGGAGGCCCGGCAGGGTTCGAGGTGCTCTCCCCCCAGGAGATCACCCGACATGGCGGGGAGACGGAGGTGGATCCCGTCCGGCGGCTACGCATCGACCAGTTCTCCCGGGAGGCCGAGGCCCTGATGCGGGGTGGCAGTCCCGAGCGGGCCATCGAGACCTACAAGAAGGCCCTGGAGCTGGATCCCGCCGACCTGACCATCATCGAGGCCATCGTCGAGGTGCACCGCACCACCGGGCGTCTCACCCAGGTGCAGATGCAGTACGTCCAGAGCGCCCAGTCCCTGGTGCAGCTCGACCGGAAGCGGGAAGCCGCCCACCTGCTGGACCTGGCGGAACAGCTCTTCCCCGGTTCCACCCGCATCCATCGTCGGGCCCTGGGCCTGCCGGAGCAGGGTGCCCTGCCGCCGCCCCCCTCCCGCCGGACGCCCATCGCCCTGCCGCCTCCAACCCCGGCCGCGCCGCCGCCGCCGCCCCTCGATGGCCTCGACGAGCTGATCGGGCTGGACCTCCCCGGCTTCGAGCCACTCCCCTCCGCGCCCAGCCCCCAGACTGAACCCATCGCCTTGGGCGAAAGCCTGCCCCTGCTGCCGGACCTGGCCCCGCTGCCACCCGATCCCTTCGCCGTCCCGAGTATGCCCATCCCCGAGCCCCCGGCCCTGGACGCCTCGGACCTGAGCTGGATGGACGCGACCCTCAGCGATTTCACCAGCCCGGAGCCGCCCACCTCGGCCCCGACGACCCCCCTGCCGCCCATGCCCACCCAACAGCTGGCACCGGAGGTCGTCGACGCCCTCTCGGATCTTTCCGAACCCCCGCAGCCCCTGCTTCCAACGCCCGCCCCGACCGATGTTCTTGCCCCACCCCCGGGACCCGCCCCTCTGGAGGAGGACCTCGAGAACCTGCTGGGCGACATCGATTTCCAGCTCGACTACGGCAGCCCGGAGGAAGCCAAGATCGAGATCGAAGCAGCCCTCCAGCAGCACCCTGCTCACCCGGAGCTCGAGGACCGGCTCCGCCGGGCCGAGGCCGCGCTGCAGAAACTCGGACATGTGCCCAAGGCCAGCGCCCTGGACGAATCCGATTTCGCCAACTCCTTCTTCGACCTCACCGATGTGCTGGGCACGGCACTCATGGATTCAGGCGAAGGCGAGGAGATGCACGACGCCACGCACGTGGTGGAGAAGATCCAAAGTGTCGATGAGCTCTTCAGCGCCTTCCGGGAAGGCGTCGAGAAGCAGGTGAAGGGCGACGACTACGACACCCACTACAACCTGGGCATCGCCTACAAGGAGATGATGCTCATCGAACCCGCCCTCGAGGAGTTCAAGGTCGCCATGGGCGACCCGGAGCGAACCCTGGAGTGCTGCTCCATGCTGAGCATCTGCGAGCAGGCGCGGGGCGACTTGGCCGCCGCCGTGGAGTGGCTGCGCCAGGGCATCCTGGCCCCCGGGTTCCCGCCCGAAGACAGCATCGGCCTGCGCTACGACCTGGCCGAGATCTACCTCCAGCAGGGCCACACCAGCATGGCGGCGGAGGAATTCAAGGCTGTCTACGAGCTGGATCCCGACTACCGCGACGTGGCGGCGAGGCTCGCGTAGCGGGTCGAACCACGGGGGACAGGACTAACAGGATGAAAAGCTGGATCAACGTGATTTAAAGGCATTTACACTGCAATCTCCAACCCTGTTAACTCGCCAGTTCAATTCTGTCTCCGTTTTTTGGTCACCCGAGCACTCGATTCCCAGTGGCGCCCCAGGGCTGCAGGGCCTGGAGGGCGGGCTGGACGGGCTTGCCGGGGCGCTGAAGCTGGGTGAGCTCCAGGGCCCCGTCGGCCGTCGTGAGCCAGGCTCCCTCCTTGCCCCAGAGCACCTGGCCCGGCTCCCGGTAGCAGGCCCGCAGGGTTCCCACGCCGCAGATCTTCAACGGCTGACCTTCCATCTGCAGCTCCGTGCCGGGCCAGGGCCAGAGGGCCCGTACCTGGCGGTGCAGCTCCGCGGCGGGCCGCCGCCAGTCGAGGCGCGCCATGTCCTTGCTCAGCTTGGGGGCAAAGGTCGCCTTGGCGTGGTCCTGCACCACAGGCTGGACACAACCGCAAAGCAGCAGAGGCAGCTGGTCCATGAGGAGCTCGGCCGCATCCACCGATAGGATGGACAGCAGGTCCTCGGCGGTGGCGTCGTGGCTGATGTCCCGGTGGCTCTGGGCCAGCACCGGCCCCTCGTCCAGTCCTGCGGTGAGGCGCATGAGGCTGACGCCAGTCTCCTCGTCCCCAGCCAGGAGGGCGTGGTTGACCGGGGCAGCCCCTCGCCACCGGGGCAGGAGGGAGAAGTGCAGGTTCCAGACTCCCTTCGGGCAGGCTTCCAGCAGCCAGGGGGGCAATAGGTGGCCATAGGCCACCACAATGGCCAGTTCGATGCCCAGGGACGACCACAGTTCCCGGGTGTCCGGAGTTTTCCAGCTGAGAGGCTGGTACACCGGCAGGCCCAGGGCCTCCGCCACCACCTTGACCGGCGGCGCTTCCAGGTGTCGCCCCCGTCCGGCGGGCCGGTCTGGATTGCAGAACACCGCCGCCACCCCTTCCTCCGCCAGCGCCCGCAGGGCCGGAACGGCGGCGCGGGGGGTGCCGAGGAAGGCGATGCGGGTCATGGCTACCCCTTCAGTTGCTTTTGGTATTTCCGCTGGAGGACCTGTCGCTTCACGGGGCCGAAATACTCCACAAACAGGCGGCCGCGGAGGTGGTCGATCTCATGGCAGAAGGCCCGGGCCAGCAGATCCTCTCCGGTAATCTCGTGCCAGCTGCCATCCCTCGCGCGGTTGCGGATGGTGACCTTCTGGGGGCGCTCCAGCACTTCGCGGATGCCGGGAATGGACAGGCAGCCCTCCGGGCCCACCTGGCTGCCGGACTCGGCAATGATCTCCGGATTGATGAGGACGATCTGCTCAGCGGGATCCTCCCCGCAGGAGCAGTCGATGACCGCCAGGTTGAGGTTGACCCCCACCTGGGGCGCCGCCAAGCCCACGCCCTCCTCGTCGAGGGCCGTCTCGAACATGTCCGCCACGAGCTGCTCCAGCTCGGGCGTCCAGTCCCCAACATTCTCGCTGTTCTTTTTAAGGCGGGGATCCCCCCAGGTCAGCACGGGCAGAACGGCCATTCACTTTCTCCAGCCCTCCATTGTAAACCAGGGGCGCCGCGCCTGTCCCCCAACCCCTGGGTGGGCGGGAGCCCCCGACCTTGGTAATCTGAGGGGTCCGTCCACCGGAGCCAAGCATGCTGCGTTCTTTCCGCCAAGTCTTCAAATCGAACCGTACGCCCATGGCGGCGGTCATGGTCGTCGTGCTCCTGGGCATGGTGGCCTACCTCGCGCCATCAGGCGGGGTCATGACAGCGGATACCGTGGTGGCCCGGGTCTACGGCCGGGAAGTCCTCATGCGGGACCTGGCCGAGCACATGCAGGAGCTCTACCAGCGCTACGGCAAGCAGGCGAGCCAGGAAGCCCTGAAGCCCTTCGTGCAGTCCCAGGCCCTGCGGGACCTGACCAACCAGAAGCTCATGGAGGAGCTGGCGGATCGGCACCATGTGGTGGTGACCGACGAGGAGGTCGGTGCCCGCCTGCGGGCCTTCCTGAGGCAGTACCCCATCCTCCTGGATGCCAAGGGCGCCCTGAAGTCCACCGCCGAGCTGAAGCAGATCTTCCAGGAGACCGGTTTCAATCCCACCATGCAGGAGCGGTCCCTTCGCGCTGAGCTGCTGCGCACCAAGCTGGTGCAGCAGGCGGCCCTGCAGGTGCCAGTGGATGAGACCTGGCTGGCCGTGGAGAATCGCCTTCGGAATGAGAAGGTCGCCTTCCAGCAGGTGGCCCTTGCCGTGAACAGCCAGGCGATTCCCGACCCGGGCGACGCCCCCCTCGAGGCCCTCTACAAGGCCGGGGGCGACCGGTTCCTGCAGCCGCCCCGCCGGATCATCCAGTTCGTGGCAGTGGATCGTTCCGCCTTCGCGAAGGACCTCCAGGTGAGCGATGCCGACCTGAAGGCCGCCTTCGAGGCCCGCAAGGGGGACACCACGGAGTTCAAGGCCCGGCACATCCTGTTCAAGGCCGAAGGGGAAACCCAGCTGCAGCAGGCCACCGAAAAGGCCCAGCTCTTGCGGGCCCGTCTCCTCAAGGGCCAGGACTTCGCCAAGACCGCCGAGGAACTGAGCGAGGATCCCAGCGCCAAGGGCAACGGCGGCGACCTGGGCTGGTTCAACGCCTCCAAGATGGTGAAGCCCTTCTCGGATGCTGCTGCGGCGCTGAAGGTGGGCGAGATCAGCGAGCCCGTCCGCACGCAGTACGGCATTCACCTCATCAAGCTGGAGGGGCGTCGCGAGCAGAAGTTCGAGGACGTGAAGGCGCAGCTGGCGCAGGAGATCGCTGACAGCCGCTTCAACACCCGGGCGCAGGAGCGCCTTGAGCAGATCCGCAAGCGGGCCAACGGCGGCGACCTCGCTGCCGCCGCCAAGAGCCTGGGCAGCCCCGCCCAGGTCAGCCAGCCCTTCAGCAACGAGCCCAGTGCCCAGGCGGAAGGCCTGCCCGAACTGGCCCAGATTGTCGGGGACGTGTTCCGCCTGAAGGTCGGCGAGGTGTCCAAGCCCATGGCCTTCCCCACCCGTCACCTGCTCTTCCGGGTGCAGGAGGAACTGCCCCAGGCCGTGCCTCCCTTCAAGGAGATCCGCGTCAAGGTGCTGGCCGCCTATCGCCTGGAGGAAGCCCGCAAGCAGGCCGTGGCCAAGGCCCAGCAGGCACTGAAGGCCGGCGGCCTGCAGGCCGTGGGCCCCGTCACCGACCAGACTGCGGCACCCCTGAGCGGGCTGCGTGACCTGGTGGCCCACCCCGGCATCCGGAAGGCCCTGCTGGAGACGCCCGTGGGCCAGACGACTCCGATCCTCTGGACCCAGGACGGCAAGCTGTGGGTGGCCCGCATCACTGGCCGCGAGCCCGCCCCAACCCTGACCTTTGAAACGCGCCGCAGCCTCCTGCAGGACCTGCAGACCAGCGAAGCCCAGAAGCTGCTCTCGGCCGAGCTGCAGTCCCTGGATCGCCAAGGCCGCCTGCGGCCGGGCTTCAGCAGCCTCTGGGGCCATTTCGGCGGCATCTACACCAACGCCGATACGGCTCAGGTGCAGATCGACGACTAGGCTTTCCTAACAAAACCTCAGCCCGCCACACCCGGCAGCGTGGCGGCCAGCAGCTGTTCTACGCTGGCGTGGGGCGACTGCCCAAGCAGCCCTCCCACCGTCCCGCAGCCCGAGGGCCGCCCCTGACTCAGTACCAGCACCTGGTCGCAGAGGTCCCGGACGGCCAGCAGGTCGTGGCTCACCAGGAGCAGGCTCACCCCCTCGGTCTTCAGGGCCTGGAACAGCGCCATCAAATGGCCCGCCAGTGTCGCATCCAGGCCCGCGAAGGGCTCGTCGAGCACCAGCAGGGCGGGTTCGAGCATGAGGGCCCGGGCGAGGGCGATGCGCTGGGCCATGCCCCCGGTCCAGGTCGAAGGCCGCTGGTCCAGCAGCGGCAGCGGCACCTTCACCCGCTCCACCTGACGCGAGGCTGCAGCCCGCCGGGAAGCCGCATCCCCCCGGTTCCATACCGCCAGGGGCTCCTCCAGGATCTCCCAGCCGGTGCGATGGGGCGGCAGGCTGGCCAGGGCCTCCTGGAACACCGCCTGCACCTTGGGGCGATGCCGCCGCCGCGCCCGCTCCGGCCCTGGCGACCAGGATGCGCCCGCCAGGCGGATGCAGCCCTCAGTCGGTGCCTCGAGCCCCAGGACCAGGTTAAGCAGGGTGCTCTTGCCGGCCCCGCTTTCGCCCACCACCGCCCAGGCCTCGCCAGGTGCCATCGTGAAGCTGACGCCCCGCAGGTCCCAGCGCCCGGCCCTCAGGAGGCCGAGGCCCTCGACGGACAGAAGGGGTGCGGGCTTCAGCGGATGACCTCGAGTCCCAGGTAGGGACGCAGGACCTCCGGCACGACGATGCTGCCGTCGGGCTGCTGCCCGTTCTCCAGGAGGGCCACCCAGGTACGGCCCACGGCGAGCCCGCTGCCATTGAGCGTGTGGGCGAAGACGGGCTTGCCCTCCTTGCCCTTGGCGCGGATGTTGGCCCGCCGGGCCTGGAAATCGCCAAACCAGCTGCAGGAGCTGATCTCCCGGTAGGTTTTCTGCGACGGCAGCCACACCTCCAGGTCGTAGGTCTTCTGGCTGCTGAAGCCCATGTCGCCTGTGCAGAGCAGCACCCGCCGGTAGGGCAGGCCCAGGGCTTCGAGAATCGCCTCGGCGTCGGCCGTGAGCTTCTCCAGCTCGGCCTCGGCCTGCTCGGCCGCCGCGAAGGTCACCAGCTCCACCTTGTGGAACTGGTGCTGGCGGATGATGCCCTTGGTGTCCTTGCCGTAGCTGCCCGCCTCGCTGCGGAAGCAGGGGGTAAAGGCGCAATGGCGCATGGGCAGGGCTTCCAGAGGCAGGATCTCGTCGCGGTAGAGGTTCGTCACCGGCACTTCCGCCGTGGGAATGAGGTACAGGGCGCCCTCTCCGTGCGGAGTCTTGAAGAGGTCCTGCTCGAACTTCGGCAGCTGCCCGGTGCCGTACATGCTCTCGGCATTCACCAGGTAGGGCGGGATCACCTCCAGGTAGCCCGCCGCGGTCTGCCGGTCGAGCATGAAGGTGATGAGGGCCCGCTCCAGCTTGGCGCCCAGGCCCTTCAGCACCGAGAAGCGCGCGCCGCTGATCTTCGCGGCCCGATCGAGGTCGAGGATGCCGAGCGCCGTGCCCAGCTCCACATGATCCTTCGGGGCTGGGATGCTCGGGAGCTGCCCCCAGCGCTTGATCTCCACATTGGCGTGCTCATCGCGCCCGCTGGGCACCGAGGCGTGGGGCGGGTTCGGAATGCCGGCAAGGAAGTCCTTGAAGGCCACCTCGATCTCGCGCTCCGCCGCTTCCAGAGCTTTCAGCCGATCGCCCACCTCACGCTGCTGGGCGATGAGGGCATCGGCGTTCTCCTTGGCCCGTTTCAAGCGACCCACTTCCTCGCTGACCCGGTTGCGCTCCGCCTTCAGAGCCTCCGCCTCCTGCAACGCGGCGCGACGCCGCTGGTCCAGGTCCTGATAGCGGGCCCGGTCCAGCGTATAGCCCCGCTCGGAGAGGCGGGCGGCCACGGCGTCAAGGTCGTTGCGCAGGAGGTTGGCGTCGAGCATGTGAGGGTCCCGGAATCCTCCAGTCTAGCCCGGGTCCGCAGTTACGCACGGATCGGGCCCCGGCGCGGAGGGAATCACCCGGCCTTCAGGCTTGCGGCCAGGCCCCCGCAGCGGTGGGCTCGCCGGCCCTCCCGACCGCCGGGTGACAGAGCACGCGCCGGGGGCGCGCGCGGCGTCGGGCCCCGGCGCGGAGGGAATCACCCGGCCTTCAGGCTTGCGGCCAGGCTCCCGCAGCGGTGGGCTCACCGGCCCATCTCGCCCCAAACGCCGCCCGCACCCCCTCGATCCCCTCGCCCGCCCCCAGCACCAGACCCAGCTTGGCCAGGGCGGCCCAGCGGGTGTGCAGGCCGCCCGAGATGGCGCCCAGGTCCTCCAGCTTCCGGCCCAGCTCGTAGGCCGAGAGGTCCACACCGCCATGCGGGCACTGAGAGGTGACCACCACCGGCAGCTTCCTATCGCGGGCGTCGGCCAGGAAGGCCTGCAGGTCGGGGCGCCCCATGGGCAGGTTCCCGGCGCCGAAGGCCTGGATGAGTACCGCCTTGGCCCCCTCGGGGGCCGGGAACCAGGCCATGCCGGGATGGGGCGTGACGGTGCGGATGGCCAGCTCCAGGCGTTCGCCCAGGCCCGCAGGCACTTGCCGTGGGAAGGCCCCGGCCTCGGGGTGCAGGCGGATCTCGGCGCCGATCTCCGCCAGCGGGGGCAGGTTCAGGCTCTGGAAGGCCTCGAACTGGCTGACGCTCAGCTTGTCGGCGGCCACCCCGCGCAGCCAGTGGTTGCCGAAGCAGATGCCGACTTCGGGGATGGCGCGACAGGCCAGGTCCACGGCGTTCACCACGTTGCTGCGGGCATCGCTGCGCACGAAGGCCAGCGGTCGCTGGCTGCCCGTGAGCACCACCGGCTTCCCGAGGTCCGCCAGCAGGAACCCCAGCACGGAGGCGGTGAAGGCCATGGTGTCGGTCCCATGGATGATCACGAAGCCATCGACCTCCTTGGCGGAGGTCCGCACCCGCGCCGCCAACGCGAGGATGTGCTCCGGCTCCAGGCAGGCCGAATCCTGGTTGAAGGGCACCTCCACCGACAACGAGGCCAGCTGCGCCAGTTCCGGCACCTGCTCCAGCAGGTGGTTCAGGAACTTGCCGGGGGCAAGGGAGGCGGGTTCCCCGCTGGGCGCCATGCCCAGGGTGCCGCCGGTGTGGAGGAGCAGGATCGTTCGCATGGCTCAACCCTATCCAATCCGTCGGGCAGGCTCCACCCGGGAAACGGCAAGGGAGGAGCCGAAGCCCCTCCCTTGCTCCTGAAGAAAGTGTCCTACTGGAACCGGTAGACCATGCCCACCGAATACCAGGCCGGGTTGAGCACGGCGTTGAACTCGGCCTGGTTGAAGGCGAACTGGGCACGCCAGGCTGGCGAGAAGGCGTATTCGGCGCCCACCCGGAAGCCGAGCTTCACGCCGTTGTTGGCGTTGGCCCCGGTGAACAGGGGGTTGGTGGTCCCGCTGGTGTTCTGCTTCCACTGGGTGGCGGTGAGGCCGCCGAAAAAGGTCCAGGCCCCGCTGTCCTGCATGAGGTCTAGGCCGCCGTTGATGTGGGGGCGGTTGGCGTTCTGCAGGCCCGTGCCGTCCTTGCCGCGCAGGCTCATGAAGGCCAGGTGGAAGCGGGTGTTGAGACCCGGCTTGAGCTCGTGCCGGGCGGCGAAGCCGAGGGACCAGCCCGCCAGGTTGTTGCTGCGCACCATCTTGTTGAGGTCGCCACTGGCGACCGTGGCCGTGAGGGAGGCCTCGAAGGGATTGGCCTGGGCCAGCAGCGGCAGGGTGAGCAGGGGGAGCATGAGGAATCGCTTGAGGATCATGGGTGTCTCTCCGTGGGGTTCAGGGTCGCGCTGCCATTACCACTTGATGCCGGTGGACACGGCCATGGACCGCCCGCCTGCATAGTCGCCGAAGCCGTAGGTGCCCCAGCCCGTCACGTTGTTGGTGGAACGGCCCGTGATGGGCTGAACCCGGTACCCCGCGGTCGGATCGGTGGTCAGCAGGTTCGAACCGCTGACGATCGAGGTTGAGAAGGTGGCCTGCTGCCAATGGTTGAAGACGTTGTAGACCGTCAGTTCCAGGAAGTAGCGCACCTTGTTCCAGAGGGGCACTTCGGTGCCCATCTTGAAGTCAAAGCCCATGATGTCGTTGAACCGGCCGATGCCACGGTTCCCGAAGTAGTGGTTGTAGGTGCCGAAGGACGCGTACTGGCTGGCGATGGTGGAGCCGGAAGCCAGGGCGTCATCGTAGGCCTCGAAGTAGTTGTCGCGGGTCAGGCTGTAGACGCCGCCGCCCGTGTAGTTGAACAGCAGCGAGCAGTTGAAGGTGGCGCCGGCGGCGCTCTTGTCCACGTAGTTCAGGAAGATGCGGGCCCGGTGCTTCACATCGCCCGTGAGGTAGCCGTAGGGGGCGTAGTAGCTCCAGTCGCGGCCCCGGCTGGCATGCACGGACTCGAAGTCCGCCGTGGTGTCGCCGGAGACGGGCGGGTTGTTGCCCTCGGAGCCTTCGCTGTTGCCCTTGAGGGAGGCCAGGGTGTAGTTGCCGCCCAGGCTCCACTTGGCGTTGAAGCGGTTCATGAAATCCAGCTCGACACTCTTGTAGTCGCGCTTGAGCCGGTCGTCCGTGGCCCAGCGCTCGGCGTAGACGCGGGTGCTGCTCACGGCGGTGCTGTAGATCACGGGCACCTGCACTTCGTCGCCGATGGTGTAGATGTCGTTGAAGAAGTTCTTGCCGGTGCGCTTGGTGTAGGTGAGGTTGATGTAGCTGCCATCGGTGTAGGTGTGCTTGATGCCCAGGCTGATTTCGTCGTTCGAAGGCGCCTTGGTGTGGGCATCCGCGAAGCGGGCCAGCGGTCCAGAGTAGGAGCGCAGGGTGGTCAGGTCCCAGTTGGCAATGTTGGTGACATTGGCGTAGCTGATGGCATTGTCGGCCGCGCCGCCCCAGCCGTAGGACTCACTGATGGGGTTGCCGGCCCGGGTGAAGCGGTTGGTGAAGCTGTCATTCAGCTTGCCCGTGTACTTGGCATAGCTGGCGGTGGCCAGCCAGGACTGGTCACCCCAGGGATCCCAGCGCACCTGGAGGCGGGGCGAGGTGGCGGAGGAAGTGACCGTGGGGGAACCCAGGGTGTCCTTGGCGGTGGTCTTGTCGAAGCGGATGCCGCCCATCACCTGCCAGCGGTCCGTGAGGGCCCAGGTGTCGTTGAGGTAGTAGCCATCGGTGTCGGTCTTGGCCACGCCCTTGTCCACGCTGTAGAGCAGCACATAGTTCTGGCTATAGGCGGTGTTGCGGGTCGTGTCATTGGCTGGGAGGGTGGGGTAACTGTTGCGGCCAGCCACGCGGTAGGTGCCATCGGCATTGCGACCCCAGACCAGGAACTGGCGGCCCGTCGGGGACTGAGCGTTGGCTGCCTGGCGGTCCTGGCGCAGCAGCTCGAAGCCCGCCTCGACCGTGTGGGTGCCCAGGAAGGTGTTGGGGGTGTACCAGGTCAGGCCGGCGGTGTAGGTCTTGATGTCGCGGTTGTCGCCGCCGTCCGTCTTGTCGAAGATGCCGTTCTGGAAGATGTAGTAGCTGGTGTTGCTGTAGCGGGCCCGGATGGGATCGCCCTGGGCGGGATCGGCGCCCGCGGAGAGCACCTGGTGCTTCTTGGCATAGCGGGCTTCCACCGTGAGGTTGGTCCCGAAGAGGCCGCGGTAGCCCAGGGTCTGGTACTCGTTGATGTTCTTCTGGGGCACCAGGGTGGTGGGGTCCGGGCTGAGGACGTAGTAGCGGTTCTGCTGGTCGGTGACGTTGCGGTTGCCCGCGAGCTCCAGGCTGTGGTCCGCATTGATGGCGTAGGTCAGCTTCACTTCGTAGAACTGGTTGGCCGAGATGATGTTGAAGGCCTGGCCCGTGGTGCTCGGCACGTAGCCTGGGCCCCGGCTCGCCGTCGGGGAATCGCCGGTCAGCAGGCCAGAGACATCGGCCAGGTTGTTGGCCGTGGCCTGAGCCGGGTCCAGCTTGGTGGAGGCGGAGAACCAGAGCTTGTCCTTGAGGATGGGGCCACCCACCCACAGGGTGTAGTTGCGGTTCAGGAGGTCGGTGCCGGGGTTGGGCTTGGCGCCGCCGGGGCGCATGCCCAGAGGGGCAATGGCGGACCAGCTGTTGCGCGAGAGGTTGGCCCGGAAGATGCCCTGGAACTCGTTGCTCCCCACCTTGGTGACGGCGTTGATGACGCCGCCGGTGAATCCGCCGAACTTGGCGTTCACGGGGCTGGAGATCACCTGGGTCTCGGCCACGGAATCGTCCACGTAGTAGGCGCGGCCATCCGTGTTGGCGAAGACGTTGTCGGCGATGTCGGTGCCGTTCAGCAGGAAGCGGTTGCCCGTGGTCTGGGCGCCGCGGATCTGCACGCGGTTGCCCTGGGCGCTGTTGGTGGCGACGCCCGGCGCCAGCAGGGCGGCGGTGTCCATGCCCCGGGTGAAGCGGGGCAGTACGTCCATCATCTCGGAGGAGACATTGGTGCTGGTCTTCACGTCGGTCTTGTCGACCGCCGCAGCGGAGGCCACCACTTCCACGGTCGCCGAGGCGGCCTGCACCGGCACCATGACCAGGTCCTGGCGCAGGATCTGGCCCAGGCCGAGGTAAATGCCCTCGACCTTGCTGCCCATGAAGCCGGCCTTGCTAGTGGTGACGGTGTAGCCGGCCCCGGGGGGGAGCAGGGGCGCACGGAAGGACCCGCTGGCGTCGGTTACCACCACGCGCACGCCCTGGAGGGTGGGGGCTGTGAAGCGGACCTCGACGCCGGCGATAGGCGCACCGGCCTTGGACTTCACCGAGCCAACGATCTGGCCAGTGGAATCTTGGGCCACGAGGCCGGTGGTGGCCACCATGGCCAGGGAGAGCAGAGAGAGATGGCGGAGACGGAATCGGTTCATCAGAGACTCCAGGGGAGGTCGGGAAGGGGGCTCAGAAGCGGACGCCGAAACTCAGCTCGAAGACCGTGCCGGACTTCTTCCCGGCTGCCGCGCCTTCGAACTTCGTCTGGTAGACATTGGCTGCGCCGCTGTAGCGCTCGTCGAACCGGTAGCCCAGCCCTGCCAGGAGGCCGATGGCCGTGGTCTTCTTCTCGTCCACGGAGGCGATGGCGGTGCTGCTGTTGACGGCTCCAAAGGTGGGGGCGCCCGTGGTAGGGCTAACTGCGGTGACCTGGTAGACCGTGGAGGCGCCGGTATCCCGCTGGGTGGTCTTGTTGAAGCCGATGCGCAGGCCCGCCTGCCAGAAGAGGCCTTCGATGGGGGTGTCGCGGCGGTAGAGGGCGCTGGCCTGCCAGCTCTGGCCATCCACCTTCCGGTCACGGGTCTCGGCCGTGTAGGTATCACCCACCACCCAGGCCGGTGTGCGGGCGGTCGTGGGCAACTCGATGTAGCTCACGATGCCGTTGTCGCCCGGGAGGAAGTTGATGCCAAGGTCGAACACCACGGCGGACTGCTTGTCCAGCTGATAGGCCACCTCCACGGCGCCGCCAAAGATGGGCGCAACCGACCCGCTGGTGTTGGACGGCAGGAAGAGCTTTTTCGCACCTCCCTCCACCAGACCAGTCGAGAACTTGAAGGAGGGCGTCCACTTTGACTCCTGGGCCCCAAGAGAGGCGCAGAGTGCCAAGGGAAGCACGAGGATCGTGATTGGGTTGGTGAGTCTTGCCACTGGAGGTTCCTCCGCGGTGAGGCCCGCAAATTGGTCGTGACGACCAGGTGGGATGGGTAAGCTTGGAAAGCGCTTCGACGGTCCTGAATGGCTGGGTCGGACAAGCTTACAGCAGGCTTGTCTGCGGCCAGACCCAAAAAAGTTCCCAACTTAATTTTCAAATTGGATCTACGTCAAATCAGCATGTCATGCGACTTGCATGAATATTAGTCAGAATCCCATTCGTCCATTTTTCGCCGAATCACTCCATGCGTCGCATCCCCCGCACCATCCAACTGATCGTCGCCCGCTACCTGCGGCGGCTGCTGAAGCACCGCCTCGACCCACCTCAACTCCAGGCGGCCGTGGAATCGGCCCTGGCCACGCTGCCCATTCAGGAGAAGCTGCTGGTCCGGGAGGGGGCGCTGCGCTCGGAGTCGCTGAACCGCCAACTGGCCTGGGCCATGGCGTTCGTGGCGGGGGCCGTGAATGCGGGTGGATTCCTCGCGGTGGGGCATTACACCTCGCACATGACCGGGGTGGTGTCCTCCATGGCGGATGAGGTGGCCCTGGGGGATTTCACCACCGCCCTGGCGGCCCTGGCGATGATGCTCAGCTTCCTCGCGGGCGCCTTCGTCTGCACCAGCCTCATCAGCTTCGGCCAGCGGCGGCGCATGCGCAGCCGCTACGCCCTCACCCTCGCCTTCGAAGCCATCCTGATGCTCATCTTCGGCGTCATGGGCAACCGCCTGCAGGATGAGATCCAGTTCACCCTGCCCCTCACGGTGATGCTGCTCTGCTTCATCATGGGCCTGCACAACGCGGTCACCTCAATCATCTCCGGGGCCGCCGTGCGAACCACCCACCTCACGGGTACCATCACCGACATCGGCATCGAGCTGAGCAAACTGAGCTACGTGAACGTCCACCACCGGCAAGGGCGCGAGCGAATCGTCGCCAACCGGCAGAAGCTCAAGCTACTGCTACTGATCCTTGTGTCCTTCCTGGGCGGCGGCATCACCGGTGCCCTTGGATTCCGGCACATCGGCTTCAAGGTGACCCTGCCACTGGCGGGCTTCCTCTGCTTCCTGGCAGCCCGGCCCCTGCTACTGGAATTGCGACTGCTGCTTCACCGGCTGAAGCGCCAGTGGGATGTGGACCGCGGCCATCTCCCCTGAAGGGCCACGAGTCAGATGACTTCGAGGCCCATCATGCGATCCACCCCTTCGATCCGGCGAGTCCGGGCCGCGCCCTGCCCCCCGACAATCAGGCGGCAATCTTCCGGCAGTCGCTCCTTTAGATCCATGAGGAGGCGCCGGGTGGTCTCCCCTGCACTCTGGATGGAGAGGCTGACCGCAACCCGGTCCACCTTCAGGGTCCGGGCGGCCTGGGCGATGCTGGCCACCGGGAGGTCCACCCCCAGCTGCTCGGTGCGAACGCCCTGGGAGGCATAGGCCAGGGCCGCCATGAGCAGCCCCAAGCGGTGGCGTTCTCCCGGCAGGGTGCACAACATGACGCTGCCCCGCCCCGGGATCGCACGGCAGTCCAGGCGCAATTGCCGCAGAAGGTCCTCCAGCACCTCGGTCATGAGGTGCTCCTGGTGCACATCCAGGCTGCCTTCCGCCCAGGCCATGCCCACCCGGTCCAGCAGCGGCGAAACCACCTGCTGCAGGAAGCCCTTCCAGCCCAGCAGGTCGAGGGCCGTTTTCAGGCGCTCCCGGAGCCGATCCGTGTCCATGGCAAAGACGCACTCGAACAGCGCTTCGACCCGCGGGTTCTCGGCCGGGATGAGCAGCCGTTTAAGGGCTCCCTCGCTGGCGCGGGCCACCACCGAGGGACGGTGCCCCTGGGCCACCGCCTCCGCCATCAGCCGCAGCTGGTGCAGATCCTCCTGCTGGTAGCGCCGATGGCCAGAGGGCAACCGCACGGGCACTGGGAACCCGTACCGGCGCTCCCAGACCCGGATGACATCCGCAGAAAGCCCCGTCTCCGAGCAGATATCGCCAATGCTCAACAATTCCGGTTCAACTTTGGTCATGTCAGCCCCCGCCCAAGCTAGGCCTTCATGATAGGTCCTTTGGACATCGTGTCCAGGAAATAATCAGAACAAAAACTAAAGGGCCACCACCGTGGCTTTCACTTCGTCGAAGCCCTGATCGCTGGCGCAGCTGACCACCACCGCGCACTGACCCGGCTGGCTGGGCGGCAGCTGGACTTCACCCGTGAAGGCTCCGTCGGCGCCGGTCCGGCCCGAGAGCAGGCCGGTGGCTTTCTTGAGGCTGGACACGAGCTTCACGGCCACCTCGGCCCCGGCCACGGGACTCTGGCTCTGACAGAGCCGGGCCTTGATCCGGACCTGGAAGAGGGTGCCGAAGGCCGGCTTCAAGGGCTGATCCAGTACCAGCTCGAGGGTGTCCACATCGCCTTCCTGCTGGAGGAACTCCAGGATCGCCTGGTCCAAGGGCCGGTCGTTGAAGGCCTGCTGTTCCATGACGTCCGGCGGCGTCAGATCGTACTTCCCATTCTTGATGTCGCGGATGATGGCGCGATGCTGCTCGTCCATGCGGCTCTGGATGGCCGATTCCACCACCGGCGGCGCGGCCAGCAGGTCCTCGTAGGAGGAGCGGTAGCTGTCCAGGATCTCGCCCCCCACATAGATCAGGGTCTCGATCTTGGGATTCGACAGGCCCTTGTCCTCGGTCTGGACGTGGAAGATCCGGTTCCCGTGCCGCACATCCGTGTTGTAGCCGGTGATCATGGGTTAAGCCTGCTGGGCAGCCAAGGGGACGGAGAATCGGGGCGCTTCATGCGCCTAACTATGCAATCTTCCCGCCAGATCCGGCATGACTTCCCAGGCGATCTCCCGGAGCACCTGGTCGCCCATGCGGGCCACCACCGCCTTGACCAGCGCATCCACCAGGACCGGGTCGGCCAGCAGGGCCTGAACCAGGGCCTGTGCCTGGTCTGAGGACACGGAGCCGGAGGGCGGGGGCACGGCATGACCAGCCACGGCAGCCTCCTGCCCACCTGCGGCAGCCACCGGAGCTGCGGCCATGGGGGCGGGAATCGGCGTCGACTCCGGCTCAGGGGTGGCGACTACGGCAGGCACTTCAGGAACAACCGGCTCCCAGGAGGACACTGCAGGGAGGCTTGGCGCCTCGCCACCAATGACGGAAGCGGCAAGCGGCAGATCCGCGAAGGCGTCCTCCGAGGACATGGCAGCCGGGAGTGGATCCGCCGGGAATTCGAAATCCGTCGGCAGGGTGTCGAGATCCTCCAGGCCCGAGAGGGTCACCAGATGATCGTCCTCGTCCCCCAGCATGTCCGCCAGCTCAGGTGCGCGAGCCGCCGTCGGCAGTGGATCAGCCCCCAGGTCCTGAAGGCTGTCCAGGTCCAGTTCTTCCAGTTCCAGGTGGACGTCCGGAAGCACAGGGGGCAGCACGGGAGGCAGTTCCGCCAACGGGGGGACGGCCAGCGCCTCCTCCTCGGGCCAGAGGTCCTCCGCGGTGAGCACCAGGAGGTCATCCTCGGGTTCAGGCAGGACGAGTTCCATGCCCCCATCGCCCAGAGCCATGGCCTCAGGCGCAGCCTCGGCCACTGCCTGGGGTTCGGGCCGCAATTCGGGCAGGGCAGCCTCCGCGCGCTTGACCAGGTCCTTGGCGGGGGTGGAGGGCACCGTGCTGAAGGGCGAAGGCGTCAGCACCACAGGAGTGGCCACCAGGGCTTTCACCCGATCCCCCAGTTCCCGCAGTTCGATGGGCTTCTTCAGGAAACCCTGGATGGGGGCCTTGGCCAGCTTGGCGGGGTCCACCGGGTCCAGCACGCCTGCCATGAGGGCGATGGGCATCCGTGCGGTGGCCTCCAAATCGCGGAGCCGGGTCAGCAGGGTCCAGCCGTCCATGCCGGGCATGGCAGTATCCACCAGGGCGACATCAAACCGTTCGCCGCGCCCGATGCGGTCCAGGGCTTCCGCCGCGGAATCAACGCAGACTAGTTCCACATCCGTGGGAGCCAGGAGGGATTCGGCAATCCTGTGGATGCTGGGATTGTCGTCCACGAGGAGGAGACGGGGCATCGGGAACCTCGGGAAGCCGGGAGGAGAAAAGAGTGGCTGGGCACAACGCTACCAGAAATGGGCACTTTGGACGCAATCGATCCGATCAGCGAAGCAGCTTCCTGAGAATCCGCACCCGATCAACCTCCACCAGCCGCACAAGGAGGATGCGGTCGCCCACCCAGACCCACGCCACGCCGAGGGGCTCCCGCAGGGCCACTTCCGGGCCCCGGGGCAGCCAGCCTTTCACCGACGCGCGCAGGCCCATGGCCGTTCGCCATTCGGGCCGGTAGGTCTCGAACAGCGACTGGCGCTGTCGTTCCGGGGGCAAGGCGCTCTCGTTCCAGCGCTGGTCCCACGCATCGAAGGCACCACCGTCCCGCCACACCCAGGCCGCATCCCAGGCCGGCCAGGGAAGTGCATCCTGTGGCAGGGGCGTCCATTCCACCCGCTCCACCGGGCTGGTTTGCCGCACCATGCCCTCCTCTGGCAGCGGGGCCACCAGACCCATCCGATCCGGCGGCTGCGCAATCAGAAGACCCGCACCCGTCGCCTGCCGCCGCCACTGGCCGCTCTGGACCGACCAGGATGTCCAGCCCTGGACGCTGCCCACCCAGAGGCGATCCCCCCGGGGCATCCAGAGGCGATCCCCGGCGTGCCAGGGCAACTCCAGCCGCGAGCCCGGCAGGTCCCTACCATCGTCAGAAAGCGCATCCGGTTTCGTGGCCAGGCCACGCGGCGCGGCGGGCAGCCCTGGCTCATCCCAGGGGGCCAGGGTGGTCTCCCCGGGCTCCCCATCCACCGGCAGGGCCGTCAACAGCAGCCTGGCATCGCCCCGCCCCACGGAGGGTTCGAAGAACCCGATGAGCACCGCCCGCCCGTCCCAGCTGAAGCGGCTCCAGGGCCCCGACTGAGCGGACCAGAGAATGCGGCCCTCCGGCACTTCCAACAGCCGGGTCTCGAACCGCGCGGGGGCCATCTGCAGAGTCACCAACAGGCGATTTCCCTTGAGGGGATCCAGCCGGGCCGAGGTGAGCGGTGCGTCGAAGCGGTAGTGCCGCCACTCCAGGCCACGCCAGAGCACGACCTCGCTCGTCCCGTCGGGGCTGTTCAAGGCCAGGCCGAGGTCACCCAAGTAGGGCGAGGCGGGCTCCCAGGACGTGCCGAACCCGCCTTCGAAGGGCCAAGGCTCCGGCTGGTCGGGATCGAGGGCTCCCTGGAAGCGGGGCGACCAGCCATCCACCAGCCGATACTCCGTCAGCACCTCGAAGGCCCCCAGGTTCATGATCATGGGCGCCTCCGGCGCCGAGACCCCTCCGGCGCTGACGGGGCGCGGGGCCTGGACCACCGCGTAGAGCAGCAGCATGGCGGCGATGAAGAGGGTGGCGATGATGTACCGTTGGGGGATCACGGGGTGCCCAGGACGTTGCACCATCATGCCCCATCCCCGCCGGAGGCCAGTCCGCCATGAAGCAGAAATCCGCCCTGGAGACCGAGCTGAAGCTGCGCATCCCCGCAACGGGGCCCTTCCGGGCCAGGCTGGAGGCCCTGGGATTTCAGGAGGTCACTCCCGCCCAGGCGGAAGTCAGCGTGCTCTGGGATCGGCAGGGCGAGCTGCGCGCCCGGGGCGAAGCCCTCCGAACCCGCCAGTTCGCGGGCCGCGTCCGGCTGACCTGGAAGGGCGCGAAGGTGCCGGACGCCCTCCTGAAGATCCGACCGGAATGCGAGACCGGGGTGGAGGATGCCGCCGCCCTGGAGGCCATCCTGCGCGCGCTTGGCTACACGCCCGTGCTGCGCCTGGAGAAGGTGCGCGCCGTCTGGGAACGGACCGAGCTGGAAGCCTGCCTGGACGAGACCCCCTTCGGCTGCTACCTGGAGCTTGAGGGGGACGCTCAGGCCATCCGGGTCGCCATGGAGGGCCTCGGCCTGGCCCCGGATCGCGCCGAACCCCGCAGCTATCCGGAGTTGTACGAAGGGCACGGCCTGGGGGCGGTCCCCGCCCCCTAGGGCCCTCAGGCGCGGGGGACAACCTTCCTGCGTGCCAGCAGGCGCTCAAGGTACCGCGACTTCATTTGCCGGCTGGCCAGGGCCTGTTTCAGCGGTGGCAGGCGGAGCACCACTCCCAGAACGGCGGCCATGGCCCGGTGGTGCAAGTGTGCCCGTTGGTCGAAGATCAGGTGCTGGAGGGTGCCGCGCTCGATGGCCATGAGCACCACCCGGTGGGCGGTGTTGACCGGCGTGATGACCCGCCGAGCCCGGGACTGGAGGCGAAGGGCGCGCCTCGTGCAGGCCCGCACGCACACGCCACAGCCCAGGCAGAGGGATGGATCCAGCCGGGCCTTCTTGCGCCGGGGCTGGTGGGGGTCCCCGCAGGACACGAGGCCCATGGCCTCCACCGGGCACACCTCTACGCATGTGGCGCAGCCGCTGCAGTCTGCGTCGGTCACCACGGGCAGGAAGTTGGTGGTGGCGATGGGCTGCAGCGCCGCGAAGCGCTTGGCGGCCAACATGGCTTCGCAGCAGCACCCGCAGCAGTTGCAGATGAAGGCCACCTGTTCGCGCACGTTCTCGCCGAACTGCACCAGGTTGCCCTCCACCGCCTGGGCCAGGAGGTCCAGCCCTTCCACCGCGTCGACCCGGCGGGCGATCCCGTGGCGGATGAGGGAGTCCGCGGTTCCGTTGAAGGTCATGCAGATGTCCATGGGCGCCGCGCAGGCCTTCCCCAAGTGGGCCATCTTGTGCCGGCAGTAGCAGGTGCCAATGCCGATGTGGGAGGCCGTGCGGATGACCTCCGTGGCCCGCTCGTGGTCCAGCACCCGGAGGGTGTCATCCGGCAGCGCCCCCTCATTCACGAAGGCCCGCCCCAGCTGGGTTTCACCCCCCGCAAACAGCTCCCGGACGAAGTCCTCCTCCACGTTCAGATACTGGTGGAAGAGCTCCGCCAGCAGCTTCTGGTCGTAGCCGTTGCCGACCCGCATCATGGAGAACTCGAAGAAGCCGGCCATGGGTGGCGGCAGCACGAAGGTGCGCGTGCCGTCGGGACGCTCCAGATCCAGGAGCATGCCACGATCCGCCAGCCCGTCGAGGATGCGCAGGGCGGTGGCCTCCGGCTGGCTCCAGGCCCGGGCCGCGTGGGCAGCCGTGAAGGGCCGCAGGGGCAGCTGCGCCACCAGCCCGGCCTCCTCTTCCGTGAACAGCACCCGGAGGATCTGGAAGAGCAGCTCCGAGGGCGGGGCGCCCTGGGGGAACCGGTTCAGTCGATCAGCCAGCCGCTGGTGGCTGGCCTTGAGGGTGTGGTGGGCCATGGGTGGCCTCGGGGATGCAGGGGACGTGTGTCCCGGCCAGTCTAGGCCCGCCCGGGCGGCCCCGCTGCGGTGCCGGTCACACCTTCAGGACGCGCTCGAGGTCTTCCAGGAGGTCCTGCACATCCTCCACCCCGACACTGAGGCGGAGCAGGCTCTCGTGGATGCCCAGGCGCAGCCGGTCGGCTTCGGGCACGCTGCCGTGGGTCATGCTGGCGGGGTGGCAGACCAGGCTCTCCACGCCGCCGAGGCTCTCGGCCAGGGCGAACACCTTGAAGGCCGAGGCCATGCGCCGCGTGCGCTCGGCATCCCCGGTGTCGAAGCTGACGATGCCCGAGAACCCGCGCATCTGCTGCTTCGCGAGGCCATGCTGCGGGTGGGATTCCAGCCCCGGATAGTACACGGCCTTCAGGTCCTTGCGCGCTTCCAGCCAGCGGGCGAGCTGCAGGGCGCTGGCATTGTGGCGCTCCATGCGGAGATGCAGCGTCTTGGTGCCCCGGAGGATCAGCCAGGCCTCCATGGGCGAGAGGATGCCCCCGGCGGCCTTCTGGTGGAAGCGCAGGCCCTCGGCCAGGTCGGCACGGTTGGTGATGGCGATGCCGCCGATGGAGTCGCTGTGGCCGTTGAGGTACTTGGTGGTGGAGTGGAAGACCAGGTCGGCGCCCAGGTCCAGGGGCCGCTGGTTGTAGGGGGTGGCGAAGGTGTTGTCCACCGCCAGCACCGCCGGGCAGCCGGCTTCGGCCATCGCGCGCCGGGCGCCGGGAATGTCCGTCAGCCCCAGCATGGGGTTGGTGGGGGTCTCCAGCATCACCAGCCTGGTGGTGGGACGCAGCGCGGCCTTCAGGGCGGTGAGGTCCGCCGTGTCCACCTGGGTGTAGGTGAGGCCGAAGCGGGTCATCACCTTGTCCAGCAGCCGGAAGGTGCCCCCGTAGACGTTGTCCCCCAGCACCACGTGGTCGCCGCTGCTGAGCTGCTCGAAGATGGCCTGCACTGCAGCCATGCCCGACCCGAAGGCCATGCCGTGAACCCCGCCTTCGAGCGCCGCCAGGTTGGCCTCCAGGGCATCGCGGGTCGGGTTGCGCACCCGGGCATAGTCGAAGCCCTTGTTCTGGCCGAGCCCCTCCTGGATGTAGGTGCTGGTGAAGTACACCGGCGTCATGATGGCGCCGTTGGTGGGATCGGGGGCCTGCCCGGCGTGAATGCAAAGGGTGTCGAAGCGGCCTTCGGGGGTCATGGGGCTATCCTTCCGCAATAGTCCAGTGTGAGGGGGTGCCGTCATGAGGAAAAGCCTTGCCTCCGCAAGCCTGATCCTGGCCCTCCTGGCTTGTCGGTCTGACAAGCCTGAGGACCTGGTACGCAAGGCCTTCGACGGCTGCCGGGCCGCCGTTGAGGCGGGCGATGCGGCAGGAGCCACCGAGGTGCTCGATGCCGCCTTCAAGGGCCCCGAGGGGATGGACAAGGCCGCGGCCCGCCTCTTCCTCCTGGGAACCCTGCGCCGGGAGAATGTGGGCATCACGGTGCTGCGCAACGAGGTGACCGTCCAGGGCCGGGAGGCCCTGCAGGAGGTGGACCTGATGCTCACCGGACGACAGGGCGGCCTGCTGCCCCAGGACGCCTCCCACCGTCAGTTCCAGCTGCGCTGGCGGCAGGTCGGCAGCCAGTGGCGCCTCCTGGAGCTGCAGCCCCTCTGAAGGCCTGGGGGCCCCGGTCAGAGCCCCAGGTACTCCATGAACTCCCCATGGAGGTCCAGGGGCAGGCGGCAGTTCTGCATTTCTTCCTGGACCACCTGCTTACACCGGGGCACGGCCTTCAGCTCCGCCGGGGGCAGGCCCATGTCGCGGGCCTGGCGCAGGGTGCGCATGACGGCCTCCGTACGCCCCAGGCGGTAGTCAGTGGCCAGCAGCAGGGCATGGGCCTTCACGTTCCGGGGGTCGAGTTCCAGCGCCTGGATCAACTGCAGCCGGGTGGTCTCGAGCACATCCTTCTGGACCTCGGCCCGGGCCACCGGCCCGGTACCTGGCGGCAGCTGGGGCTCGCGGGTGGCGAAGGGACGCGCAGCCAGACCCGGGCGGGGAGTGGGTCCTATGCCCTTGCCGAAGGCGGGTCCTAACCCTTGGGAAGGCGGTGCTGTGGGCACCATTGGCATGCCTCGAGGCGGCGTGGGCGGCAGGGGCAGGCGCAGAGCGGGCATCCCCTTGCGCGAGATGGCTACCGTGGGACGCTCCTGTTCCCAGCGCCAGGTGGTCTCCTTGGCCGCCCGAAGCACGGCCGCCAGGTCCTCGGCCGTCTGGAAGCGGTTGTTGGGGTCCTTGGCCAGGGCATGGTTCAGGAGGCCCTGCACGTCCCGGCTGATGCCATGGAACGTGGTGGGCGGCAGGGGCGCGGGGTTTTCGTGCAGGAGCCGGTAAATGACGGAACCGGGGCTGGGGCCGTCGAAGGGAGGGATGCCCGCCAGGGACTCGTAGAGGATCACCCCCACGGCGAACAGGTCGCTGCGGGCATCCGGTCGGCCGCTCTGGAGGTACTCCGGCGCCATGTAGTTCACCGTGCCGAACACCGTGCCCTCGTCGGTGGCGTCGGAGTTGATGACCTTGGCCACGCCGAAGTCCAGCACCTTGGCCTGGAGGTTCTTCCCGTCCCACACCACGCGGATGTTGGAGGGCTTGATGTCGCGGTGGAGGATCTGGTGGCGGTGGGCCACCGCCAACCCGTCGCAGACCTGGGCCAGCACCTCCAGCGTGTCGCGGGGGGAGAGGGTCCCCGCCCGGATGAGGGTGCCCAGGTCCTCGCCCTTGACCAGCTCCATGGCGAGGTAGAGGACGCCCTGCTCCTCCCCAAGCTCATGGACGGTGACGATGTTCGGGTGGTTGAGGGTGCCCGCCGCCCGAGCTTCCGTGGCGAAGCGCTCCCGGGCCTGCGGCCCCATACCGGCGGCCGTGTGGATCACCTTGATGGCCACTTCGCGACCCAAGATGGGATCCCGACCCACATAGACCTCGCCCATGCTTCCCTGGGCCAGCAGGCGGACGATTTCGAATTTGCCAAGTCTTGTCAGCACGGAAAGTTCCGGACGATGGATGGTTGATCATCCGACGGGGCCCCACACCCGTCCAGGGCTTTCTGCCGGGGGCCGTTTCTGTCCGAATTCAGGGTTCCAGGCCCAGAAGCCAGGCCTCGTCGCGCACGGGGATGCCGAGGGCCTCGGCCTTGGCCCGTTTCGAACCCGCCTTCTCCCCGGCCAGCAGCAGGGTGGTCTTGGCGGAGACGCTGCCGGTGACCTTGGCCCCCAAGCCCTTCAGCCGGGCTTCCGCCTCCTCCCGGGAGAGGGTTGGCAAGGTACCCGTCACCACGGCCACCTCCCCCACCAGCGGCAGACCAGTCAGGTCGCGGGGAGCCGGGGGCGCCGGCTGTACCCCGAGTTCGGCCAGGCGGGCTGGCAGGTCCGGGTGGAGCGCCGTGAAGGCCCGCAGGGCCGCGGCCACCTTGGGCCCCACCTCCTCCACCGCCTGAAGCCGCAGCTCGTCGGCGGTCCAGAGGGCAGGCAGGCTTGGGTAGGCCTCAGCCAGAAGCTCGGCGGTCCGCGCGCCCACCATGGGGATGCCGAGGGCGTGGACCCAGCGGGCCAGGGGCTTGGTGCGGGCGAGGTCCAGGGCGTCCAGGAGGTTCTGGGCCGATTTCTCGGCCATCCGTTCGAGCCCCGCCAGGTAGGCCAATCCCGCGCGGGGGTCCTGCAGCAGGCTGAAGACCTCCCAGGGCTGGTCGTAGCGTCCCGAGGCCACAAGCTGGTCCACCAGGGCCTCCCCCATGCCCTCGATGTCCAGCGCGGCGCGGCCGCCGAAATGCAGCAGCCGGGCCGTCAGCTTCGCGGGGCATTCGGGGTTGAGGCAGCGGATCGCCACTTCGGCGTCATCGGTCTTGCCGACCTCCCCGCCGCAGACCGGGCAGGCGGAGGGAATGGGCGGGGCTGGCAGGTCGCGGGCCGCCTCACCTGGCACCAGGGCCACCACCTTCGGGATCACCTCGCCCCCCTTCTCGATGAACACCCGATGGCCGACCCTCAGGCCGAGCCGGGCCAGCTCGTCGGCGTTGTGCAGGGTGGCGCGGCGGACGATGGATCCGGCCACCTCCACGGCTTCCAGCTCCGCCACGGGAGTGAGCTTGCCCGTGCGCCCCACCTGCCAGGTGATGCCCCTCACCGTGGTGGTCACCTGGGTGGCCGGGTACTTGAAGGCGATGGCCCAACGGGGCACGCGGTCCGTGGCGCCGAGGCGCTGCTGCAGGGCCGGATCCAGCACCTTGAGCACCACCCCGTCGGTATCGAAGGGGAGCCGCAGCCGCGCCTCCGCCTGCTCCGTGATGAACACCCGCATCGCCGCCAGATCCCCGGTGGCCTGGCCGGGCATGCGGTTGAATCCCCAGGTGCTTAGGCGGGCCATGGCCTCGGCATGGTCCTCGGATTCATCGCCGTCCCACAGCACCTGCCAGGGCAGGAAGGAAAGGCCCCGGGCCGCCACCTCCCGACTGTCCAGCAGCTTCAGCGTGCCACTCGCAGCGTTGCGGGGATTGGCGAAGCGGGCTTCGCCCCGGGCGTCCCGTTGGCGGTTCAGCTCCTCCCAGCGCTTGCGGGAAAGGAACGCTTCGCCCCGCACGGTGAGGCGTGCCGGCGCCGTCTCGGGCAAGTGCAGCGGGATGTCGGCAATGGTGCGGGCGTTCTCCGTCACCAGCTCGCCGGACTCCCCGTCGCCCCGGGTCAGAGCCTCTACCAGCTGCCGCCCCTCGTAGCGGAGGGACAGCGACAGGCCGTCGACCTTCAGCTCGGCCGCATACTCCGGCACGGCCTCGGGCACGAGCCGCCGCCATTTCGCCTCCCACTCGCCCAGCTCGGCGTCCGAGTAGGCGTTGTCCAGGCTGAGCATGGGCACCGCATGGCGGCGCTTCTCGAAGGCCTCCAGGGGCGGGGCCCCCACCCGCCGTGTGGGGCTGTTGGGATCCGCCAGCTCCGGGTGCGCCGCCTCCAGGTCCCGCAGCTCCCGCTCCAGTGCGTCGTACTCGCCATCCGAGAGGACGGGCTGGTCCAGGACGTAGTAGCGGAAGCGATGCGCGCGCACCTCCTCGGCCAACTCCTTCATGCGCTGCCGGAGGTCTGTCATCTCACCCTCGCCCGGTGCAGGATGCCCATGATGAAGCCCAGGGCCAGGAAGAAGCTCAGGGTACTGCTGCCGCCCGCGCTGAAGAAGGGGAGCACCATGCCCTTGTTGGGCAGTGCCCCCGCCACCATGCCGACGTTGACCAGCAGGTGCAGGGCAAAGATGCCCGCGGCACCGGCGCAGAAATACGCCTCGGCGGCGGAGTGGGCTTCGCGGGCGGCATCGAGGATGCGGTTCAGGAGGAGGCCGAAGAGTCCCAGGGCCAGCAGGACCCCCAGGAACCCGCGCTCCTCCGCCCACACGCTGAAGGCGAAATCGGTTGTCTTCACCGGCAGGAAGTTGAGCTGGGTCTGGGACCCACTGGTGAATCCCTTGCCGAAGAGGCCACCCGCCCCGATGGCGATGCGGCTCTGGTTCACCTGGTAGCCCTTGCCCTGCAGGTCGGAGGAGGGATCGAGAAAGATCAGCACGCGCTGCTTCTGGTAGGGCTTCAGCATGAAACGCCAGGCGCCAATGCCCCCGACGGTGACAAGCAGGAGCAGGAGGGCCACCCACCGCGCCCGCAGCCCCTTCATGAGGGGGATGATGAGGAGGATCGGCAGGAAGCTCAGGGCCATGCCCAGGTCCGGCTGGCGCTGGATGAGCAGCATGGGGAACACCACAAGGCCGGCTGCCCCCAGCAGCTCCAGGCGCCCCACGGCGTCGGGGGGGCGCAGGCCCAGCCGATGGGACACGTAGAGCAGGGTCACCCATTTCATGAGCTCGGAGGGCTGGAAGGTCTGGCCCGCCACCACGAACCAGCGGGTCGAGCCCCCGATCTTCTTGCCCACCACCAGCACTGCGATCAGGGCCACCAGGCCGAGGATGTACATGAGGAAGCTGTACCGGAAGGCCCGGCGTGGGTCCGTGGTGGCCAGCAGCAGCAGCAGCAGCATGCCCAGTAGGTTCCAGAGACTCTGCTTGAGCCAGATGGCCGCCTGCGGGGTGTTCCGACCCGCCGAGAAGAGGGTGAGCGTACCCAATGCAATGAGCGCCAGCACCACCCAGAGCAGGCGGGGATCCAGGGCGCGGAAGCGTTCCCTCATTCCGGGGCCTCCTCCTGCTGCGGGGCGAAGGGATCCACCATCCGGCCCCTCGGCGGCGGCAGGGGCTTCACGAGGCGGTCGATGCACCAGTACTTTGCCAGCTTGGCCGCGATGGGGGCGGCCGCCGTGGAGCCGAAACCGGCATTTTCCACCACGACGGCGAAGGCAATCTGGGGGCGGTCCGAGGGCGCGTAGCCCGCGAAGAGGGCGTGGTCCTTCAAGTGCTTGGCCTGCCGGGCGTAGTGGGCCTTGTCCACGAAGGTGGCCACCTGGGCGGTGCCCGTCTTGCCCGAGAAGGGAATCTGCTGGGCAATCTCCCGCACGAAGGGGTTGGTCGACGCCGTGCCGTTCTCCACCACCTCCCGCAGGCCCTGGTCCAGGGTGGCCCAGAGTTTGGCGCTCAGCGGCGTGTCCTTGGGCGGCACCACGGGAGCCGGGTCGAGCTGGCTGGTCTGGTCATCCCGCAGGCCGTAGAAAAGGTGGGGCGTCAGCAGCTTGCCCCGGGTGGCCAGCAGGGCGTAGAACCGGGCCAGGCCGAGGGGCGTGACGCCCACGGCGCCCTGGCCGATGCCCACACTGATGGTCTCCCCGGCGTACCACTTCGGATCCCTGGGCGAGGCTTTGCGCTTCCACGCCCGGCTGGGGATGCGGCTGCGCTTCTCCCGGGGAAGGTCGATGCCGGTGCGTTCCGTCAGGCCGTACTTCTCCGCTGTGGCATAGATGTCGTCGATGTCCATGCGGGACGCGAGCTCGTAGAAGTAGACGTCGCAGCTCTGCGCGATGGCCTGCACCATGGACAGCGCCCCATGGCCCGTGGGCTTGTCGCAGCGGAAGTCCCGGCCGTAGAAGTTCTTTTTCCCCGCGCAGTAGATGGTGGTCTGGGGGGTGGCGATGCCCTTCTCCAGGGCCGTCAGGGCCACCAGCAGCTTGAAGGTGGAACCCGGCGCGTAGATGCCCTGGATGGCCCGGTTCACCATGGGCTTGGTCTCGTTGTTGGCCAGGTAGCGGTCCACCATGTCCTGGCTGAGCCGGTTCAGAAAGAGGTTGGGATCGTAGGAGGGGCTGGAGTACAGGGCGAGGACGCCACCGTCGCGCAGGTCCAGCACCACCACGGCGCCCGCCTCCTCACCCATGGCCTCCTGGGCGACTTTCTGGAGCCCTGCGTCCAGGGTGAGGAACAGGCTGTGGCCGGTGATGGCATCCACCTGGCCGAAGTTGGCGACCTCGGTGCCCAGCTGGTCCACCAGGATGCGCTTCTGGCCATCCACGCCCCGCAGCTTGTCGTTGCCGCTGGCCTCGAAGCCCTCCTTGCCGATGGTCTCGCCCAGGCGGTATTCACCGGGGTTGGCCTTCATCAGCGGCTCGTCCACCTCGCCCACGTAGCCCAACACGTGGCCCGCCAGCTCATCGCCCAGGTAGACCCGTCGGGGCGCCACTTCCACGCTAAGGAACGGGAACCGGGCCCGCACCCGCTCGGCCAGGGCGATGCCCATCTCGTCGAGGTTGTCCTTCAGCACCAGGGGCCGGCCCTTGCCCGCCTGCCGGTAGCTCTGGATTTTGCGGGACAGGGCCGTTGCATCCACCTCCAGGGCCTCCGCCAGATGGGCCACCACGTCAGGGGCCGTGGGCAGATCCTCCCGCTGGATGACCAGGTGCAGGGCCCGGCGGTTGTCCACCAGACGGTTCCCGTTGCGATCCAGCACCAGCCCCCGGGGGGCCGGGATGGGACGCACCTTCACGGCCTGCTGGAGGGCCTGCTGCAGGTAGTCGCCGTGCCGCACCAGCTGCAGCCAGGCGTAGATGAGGACCAGCACCGCCACCTGGCCCCAGGCGAGCACCTTGAACACCCCGAGCCGACGGCGGAGGAGGCTGCGCTGCCGTGGGTCCATGGGTCACCGCCGCCCGGATCCGGAGGCCGCGTGGAGCAACCGCCAGCTGATCCAGCCCCAGATCGGCACGGTCAGCACCGCCAGCAGCCCATCCCAACCCCACGGATGGGGCCCGGCGGCCAGGCGCACCGCGCCGTGGATGGCCAGGGCATGGACCACACTCAGGGCCCCCAGACGCAGGAGCCAGCCCTTCAGGCCTTCCAGGGGCCACCGACCTGCCATCCAGCCCGCCAGCAGGGTCAGTGTCATGTCCGCCCAGGCGGTTCCCCCCAGGTGCGGGTAGAGCCGCAGGGAGCCCTCCAGCGCCCAGCCCGCGGCAAGGGCCCAGAGCGCGCCGCCCAGCGGGGCGCCGGGTCGGGGCGCCAGGGCCAGGACGAGCATCGCGTGGAGGATGGACTGCAGCCCCGGAAAGGGCGCGCTGAGGAAGAGCAGGCCCAGGATGACGGCGCAGAGCAGATGCTGGCGGGTGGGAGAGGGCTCGGGAATCCTCATGGAGCCCCCCGTTTCCGGCCCGGCTTCGGCTCAGGCGCCAGGAAGGGGGCCTGCACCTCCAGGGGCGGTCGGGCGGGCAGCAGCAGCACCAGGTGCAGGCGATCCAGCGGGGCCGAGAGGTTGACGACGACCTTCAGCTCCAGGTCGCCCTTCGCCACCTCCGCCACATAGCCCACCAGCAGCCCACGCGGGAAGACCCGGTCGAGGCCGCTGGTCAGCACCGCTTCCCCCACCTGCACCACTTCCTGGTTGCTGAGGTAGCGGATCTGGGCCCGACCCGATCCAAGTCCCTGCAGCACACCGCTGGCCCGGCTGCGCATGAGCATGACCCCCACGGAGGCGTTGGGGGCATCCGCCGGCAGCACCTTGGCCTGGCTGGCGCTGACGGACCACACCCGCCCGACAATGCCCTCCGGCGCCAGCACACCCTGATCGGCCACCAGCCCCTGGTCCCGGCCCTGGTCCAGCACGAGTCCGCCGAAGGCCGCAGGTCGGGTGCTGAAGATCACCCGGGCTGCATGGAGGTCGAGGGGCAGCTGCTGCTTGAGCCCGAGGAGCCCCAGGGCGGCGTCCGCCTCCGCCAGGCGCGGCGCCTCGCCAAGGTCCCGGGTCCTGAGCTCTGCCAGTTCGGAGGCGAGCCGCAGGTTCTCCGCGCGGATCTCGGCCAGGGTCCGGCCACGGTCGCGCCGGGCGTCCTGCCAGGTCTCCCAGCGCTGGGCCAGGGATTGGGATGGCCTGGACAAAAGGTCGGCCAAGGCCGCCCAGTGCCGACCGGGATTCGGGCCCAGCAGCACCCAGGTGCCCTGCCCCAGCCACAGCAACACCAGCGCCAGCCGCTGCCACCGCGTTCGGCTCCAGCCCCACCTGGATGCGCGGATGGACATGCCCTGGGACCTCCTCTAGTCAAACCTAGTCGAGGATCTGGATGCGGCGCAGCAAGGGAATGTTCTCCAGCAGCAGGGCGGTGCCGCGCACCACGGCGGTCTGGGGATCCTCGGCCCGGAACACCGGCAGGTGGGTCTCCTTGCGGAGCCGCTCGTCCAGGCCCTGGATAAGGGAGCCGCCCCCGGTGAGGCAGATGCCCCGGTCGATCAGGTCCGCCGCCAACTGGGGGGGCGTCTCGTTGAGCGCCTTGCGGACCAGATCGATGATGGCGTTGATGGGTTCGGCCAGGGCCTCGCGAATCTCGGAGTCGTTCAGCGTGAGGGTCTTGGGCAAGCCCTCGAACTGATCGCGGCCGCTGACCTCCATGGTGCGGGTCAACTCGGAGGGGAAGGCTGAACCCAGCGTCCACTTGACCTCCTCGGCGCTGGCCTCGGAGATCATCACGTTGTACTTCTCGCGGATGTACTTGATCACCGCCTCATCCATCTCGTCGCCGGCGATGAGGATGGAATCCGAGAAGACCTTGCCGTTGTAGCTGATGACAGCCACGTCCGTGGTGCCACCGCCGATGTCGAGAATCATGCAGCCGCGCTTCTCGTTGATGGCGAGACCGGCCCCGATGGCCGCCACCATGGTCTGGTCCACCAGGAAGACCTCCCCGGCCTTGGCGTCATAGCAGACCTGCTTGACCGCCCGGCGCGCCACCTGGTGGGCTCGGGGCGGCACGCTCACCACGATGCGGGTGCGGGCGATGCCCCGGTTGGGCCGGGCTTTCAGGATGAAAGCGGCCAGCATCTTCTCGGCGGCATCCACCTCGAAGATCATGCCGTCCTTCATGGGGCGGATGGTGCGCACACCCTGGGGAGCCCGACCCAGCAACTGCTTGGCCTCGTCGCCCACGGCCTCCACCTCATGGGTGACGGTGTTCATGGCCACGATGGAGGGCTCATAGATGACAATGCGGCCAGCCTGCTTCGTGTGGATCAGGGTCGACGCCGTGCCAAGGTCGATGGCGAGGTCCGAATTGAACAGGTTGGACCAGAACTGGCTTGAAAAAATGCTGGCCACTGAAGACTCCCGGGGAACCTCCTAGGGTGCCATGAACCCGAGCCCCCCACCATCGCTGGGCAGGATTAATCGCGGGGCCCCCGCACCGGCGAGCATCAGGCGCGTGTTCGCGGCGGGTCAGGCCCTGGCGGCCAGCAGTTCTTGCACCTCCCGACCATGTGGGTCGCGGAGCAGGCTGCGGGGCAGCCTGCGAAGCGGGGCCCCACGGGGAGGGAATCATGAACGGGTCGGCCGGGCCGCCTGAGCCCGCAGGCGCGTGTTCGCGGCGGGTCAGGCCCTGGCGGCCAGCAGTTCTTCCACCTCCCGACCATGTGGGTCGCGGAGCAGGCTGCGGGGCAGCCTGCGAAGCGGGGCCCCACAGGGAGGGAATCATGAACGGGTCGGCCGGGCCGCCTGAGCCCGCAGGCGCGTGTTCGCGGCGGGTCAGGCCCTGGCGGCCAGCAGTTCTTCCACCAGCAGGTTCCCGTCCAGCCGCTGGGGCAGTTCCTTGTGGTAGCCGCGGACCCAGCGCCGCCCATTCACCAGCACAAACGGGATGGCCCGCTTCCCCGTCTCGGCCTCGAGTTTTTCCGCGGCCCCGACCACCGTCTCGATATCCACCTTGGTATGGGCGACCCCGTGCTGGGCCAGCCAGCCCTCGAGGCGCCGGCAATCCGGGCACCAGGTGGCGCTGTAGACCGCCAATTCCAGGCCCTTCAGGTCGTCAATTCGGCTCATGGGTTCCTCCGGGACCTGTCATTCTGGATCCTTTGATGCCTTCCCGGAGCTTCCATGTCCATCACGCCCTTTCGCGCCACCCTCCTCGTCGGCTCGGCCCTGCTCCTGACCCTGGCCTGCAAGCCCGGCAAACCGGATGCCAGCCGGGTGATTGCCAATGTCGGCGGCGAGAAGATCACCGAATCCGAATTTCAGGATGTGGTGAAGACCCTCTCCCCGGATCCCAAGGAGGCGGAGAAGTTCCTGACCGACCCCGCCGCCCGGGACGAGCGGGCCCAGCTGGCCAGCCGCATTGCCATGTCGCGGGCCATCACCACCTATGCCAAGCAGACCGGGCTCGACCAGGAGCCGAGCGTCAAGCGGCAGCTGGAGCAGCAGGCCGCCAATGTCTACTTCCAGGCCCTGGCCAAGAAGCGGGTCACCACCGTGGAGCCCACCGACGAGCAGCTCTTGGCCTTCTACAAGGAGCAGGTGGAGAAGATGAAGGCCCAGGGACAGGCCCAGGGCGTCCCGCCCTTCGAGGCGGTGAAGGTCCAGCTGGTCCAGGGCTACAAGCAGCAGCGGATGGCCGCCATCAGCACCGAGATCCAGAAAGAGATCAAGGCCAAGGTACCGGTGACGCTGGCGGACGACTACCGGCCCGCCGGGGAATAGGCCCGCCTGACTACAGCAAGCGGCCCCCGTCGCGGGGGCCGCTTGCTGTACCGGGCTCAAATCAGCGTCAGGGCTTCTCGAGCAGATCCACCAGGTTCAGCAGGTCCTTGAGGGCCTTCTTGGCCCCGGCAGCATGCTTCTTCTCCTGGCTGGCCCGCAGACGCTTCAGGGCCTCCTGGACGCGGACCACCCCCAGGGCGTGCTGGCCCTTGTCCTGATCGATGAGGACCTGGAAGGCCTCGGCCACCCCGGGCAGCCGCTCCACCTGGCCGTTGTCCACGCTGCACCAGGCCAGCATGGCGGCCCGGTCCGCCTGCAGCAGGTCCTGGCTGCGGGACTTGGGCTGGAAGCGGCTCAAGGTGCCGGACACCCCCAGGGCCCCCACGGCCTGTTCCCGGGGCTTCATGGTCAGCATGGCCTTCAGCTGGCGGTCGATGGCGGTCATGTCGGGCTCTGGCATGGTCTGCTTCAGGCCGGGCTTGGCCTGGTTCCAGGCGGCCTGCGCCTTGGCCACCAAGGCACGCATCCCGGTCCGCTTGCGGTCGATAAAGGCTTCCGGGATGGCCTCCAGCCGCTCCTGGACCAGCTCCAGCGCGGGGTTGGGCATCGGGGGAAGGGTAACCACCTGGGCGGGGGGAACGGCGAGGAACAGCAGCATGGGGAGCTCCGGAGACAACCTGCCCATCCAGCTTAGCCGTGCCGGGTGGCGCCGTTGGACACAAGCCCACCGGGCAGGGCATCCGCTGGGCGTGGCCAACCTCCGTGACGCACCCCGGGATTCCTGTGACTTCGATCCCGTCTCTCCATAAGCATTGGGCCCCCAAACGGGGGCCCAATGCTTATGGTGCCTGGAGACGGAATCCCCTCCTCCGGCGCTGACGCGCCTCCCCCGGGCCGCACGCCGTTCTAGGGGCGCCTCCGGCTTGCGCACGCGCTGCGTGCTCCGGCCTCCGGAACGCGCCCCGAGACGGCTGTGACTTCGATCCCGTCTCTCCATAAGCATCGGGCCCCCAAAACGGGGGCCCAATGCTTATGGTGCCTGGAGACGGAATCCCCTCCTCCGGCGCTGACGCGCCTCCCCCGGGCCGCACGCCGTTCTAGGGGCGCCTCCGGCTTGCGCACGCGCTGCGTGCTCCGGCCTCCGGAACGCGCCCCGAGACGGCTGTGACTTCGATCCCGTCTCTCCATAAGCATCGGGCCCCCAAAACGGGGGCCCAATGCTTATGGTGCCTGGAGACGGAATCGAACCGCCGACACATGGATTTTCAATCCATTGCTCTACCAACTGAGCTACCCAGGCACGAAGGACCAGGATAGCAGCGAGGGGTGCATTTTCAAGTGCCAGACGGGGGCGGATTGGTGCATCCTCAAGGGTCCGAAGCCGATTGATGGAAAGAGGTTCGCATGGCCCGTCCCGCCAAAGCCCGAGAGATCCAGGTCCAGAAACCGTCCCAGAGCCTGGCCCATTTCCAGACCAAGTACAACCAAGGTCGGGAGGAGGATGCAGGCCTGATCAAGCCGATCCTTCTGGGTGTCGCGGCCCTGGTGCTGGTGGGCATCCTGGTGGGCGCCTGGAGTGCCTGGCGCACCTCCGTGGCCGAGAAGCACGAGGCCGCCGTCGCGGCCCTGCAAATGGACGTCGAGGGCGATGGCATCACGCCGGTCCCCCCGGCGGAGGTCGAAAAGCGCATGCAGGCCCACCTGGCCCAGCTCGAAGCGCTGGCCCAGAGCGCGCCCAGCGCCCAGAAGGCTGCCACGGCCGGACTGCTCGCCACCTGGCGCCTGACGCTCACCGGCAAAGAGCAGGCGCCCCCCCAGGCGCAGGATCCCTGGGGCCGCATCCGGCTGGCCCAGCGGGCCCTGGCCCTGGGTCAGGCCCAGGAGGCCCGCACCCAGCTGAATCCCCTGCGCGCCAAGGCCCTCCCGGACGAAGACTGGGCCGAGGCCTTCTGGGCCGCCCAGATGGATGCCAATCGCCTGGCCGGTGACCGGGCCCAGGCCCTCAAGGACCTGGCCGACTACAAGGCGCGGTTCAAGGGTCGCGGCAGTGCGGACGCCATGGAAGGCCTGCTCCAGAGCATCTGAGCCCGCCGGGACAAGGAGACATCCCATGCGGATGTACGACCTGATCTACACCAAGAAGCTGGGGGGCGCCCTGTCCCCCGAGCAGATCGCCTTCTGGGTGGCAGGTGCCGCCGACGGCAGCATCCCCGATGAGCAGAGCGCGGCCCTCCTCATGGCCATCTGCTGGCAGGGCATGGGCACAGAGGAGGCCCTGGCCCTCACCCTGGCCATGCGGGACTCCGGGAAGCGGCTGGACCTGTCGTCGGTGCCAGGAACGAAGGTGGACAAGCACAGCACCGGGGGGGTGGGTGACAAGACCACCCTCATCCTCGGCCCCATCGTGGCAGCCTGCGGCGTGCCCTGCCCCATGTTCAGCGGGCGGGGCCTGGGGCATACGGGCGGCACGGTGGACAAGTTCGCGGCCATTCCGGGCCTCAAGGTGGAACTCACCGAGGCGGAGTTCCTGCGCAGCCTCGCCGAAACCGGGTTCGCCAACTCCGCCCAGACCAGTGACATCGCCCCCGCCGACAAGAAGCTCTATGCCCTCCGTGACATCACCGCCACGGTGGAGAGCATCCCCCTCATCACGGCCAGCATCATGTCCAAGAAGCTGGCGGGTGGTGCCGACGCCCTGGTACTGGACGTGAAGTGCGGCCCCACGGCCTTCATGAAGACCCTGACGGACGCCCGCACCCTGGCCCAGAGCATGGTGGATGTGGGCACCGCCCATGGCATGCAGATCCGCGCCCTCATCACCCGCATGGATGCCCCCCTGGGCTGGGCCATCGGCAACGCGCTGGAGGTGATGGAGTCCGTCGAGATCCTGCGGGGCGAGCACGGCGACTCCGAGCTGGCCCAGATGAGCTTCCGCCTCGCCGCCGAGATGCTGATCATGGGTGGGGCCGCCAAGGACCTCTTGGAAGCCGAAGCTCGCGTCCAGAAAGTGATCCAGGATGGCTCCGCCCTGGAGACCCTCCGGCGCTTCGTCGCCCTCAACGGGGGCGATGCCCGGGCCCTGGACGACTTCAGCCGCCTGCCCCAGGGCGGAAAGGTGACCGAGATCAAAGCCCCCCGCTCCGGCACCATCGCCGCCATGGATGGCCGCGCCCTGGGGCTCCTGGCCATGGACCTCGGCGCAGGCCGCCGGAACCGGGATGACGTGCTGGACCTGGGGGTCGGCATCCGGATCCTGGCAGGTGTGGGCAAGCACGTGGAAAAAGGCGATCCCATTCTTCGCATATACACAAAGTCCAGCGGTCTGATAGACTCTACGGACTACCTCGCCGCCATCGATCTGAGTGAACATGCCATCGCTCAGACCTCTTGGTTGCTAGCAACCATCGGGTGTTGAGGCATGAAGCTGTAAAAAAAAAGTTCCCGAAATGCTGGGAACCTGGCGTACTGTATTCGCACTTACCCCGTTCTTTGGTCAATCTGGTCCAAATGCATGCGCCGCTGATTCCTCAGTGGCCGATGGCCCGTGATGTTCGTGGCCAGACGGGCTAGCACGAACCCCCCCCAATGCGGCTTGGCCGCGTTCTTCAAAGGAGTTTCTATGAATCGAATCTTCACCCGGCTCGGCTTTACCGCCGCAGTCCTCGTCGCTGGGAGTGGCGTCGTCGCCATGGCCCAGACCACCACGACCGGTGGCGTCAGCGGCATGGTGACGGACGGGAAGGGTGCGCCTGTCTCCGGTGCGACGGTCCGCTTGACCTCCACCCAGACCACCCGCACAACCGTCACGGGCGCCGATGGCCAGTTCCGCATGGGCCTCCTGAACCCCGGCGCTTGGACCGTCGAGGTCAACAAGTCCGGCCTGCAGAAGTTCAGCCAGTCCATCACGGTGCTCGTGAACCAGACCCAGCCCGTCACCATCAAGCTGGCCTCTGAAGCTTCCACCGTGGTGGAAGTCATCGGTTCCGTCACCACCATCGACAACACCACCACCCAGACCGGCCTCACGGTCTCCATGGACACCCTGGGCTCCATCCCCAAGGGCCGTGACATCAGCTCCGTCACGTTCCTGGCCCCCGGCGTGGTCGACAGCGGCGGCACCTTCGGTGACAACCCCTCCATCGGTGGCGGTTCCGCCGCGGAGAACAACTACGTCGTGGACGGCCTGTCCACCACCAACACCGCCCGCGGGTTCCAGGGCACCGCCCTGGTCACTGACTTCATCGACCAGGTGGAAGTGCAGACCGGCGGCTTCAAGCCCGAGTACAGCGCCCTCGGCGGCGTGGTCAACGCCGTCACCAAGTCCGGCACCAACGAGTTCCTGGGCTCCGCCTGGCTCACTTTCGACGCCATCGGCATCCAGGCCAAGGCCAAGAAGGGCGATTACTTCAAGCAGCAGTCCCCGACCTCCCGCTATGACGTGGGCGCCGAAGTCAGCGGCCCCATCCTCAAGGACAAGCTGTTCTTCTTCGCCGGCCTCGACGCCAACAAGGTCGAGACCAACGAAGCCCTGAACCCCGCCAACCTCAACGGCCTGAAGAACGGAAAGAGGACCACCGATACCTACCAGTTCCTCACCAAGGCCAACTGGTACATCACCCAGGATCAGCAGCTGACCGTGTCGGTCAACCTCAACAGCCTGAAGGACGACTTCCCGGTCGCCTACCCCGGCACCCTGGGCGACGCGAAACTGGGCTCCAACACCAAGTTCACCACCCAGAACATCGTGGCGAACTATGACTGGACCATCAGCCCCAGCCTCTTCCTGAGCGCCAAGCTGGGCACCACCCAGTTCAAGACCACCCAGGATCCCACCGACGGCAACAATGTGGGCATCACCGACTACCGTTGGGAAGCCTACGGCCCCGGCTCCGCCGCCTGGATTGCCGCTGATCCCATCAACAATACCCGGCTGAACAACCCCAACCTGGGCCTCGCTTTCCGTCGCGGTGGCCTCGGCTACTACGTGCAGGAAGACAAGACCCAGACCACCCAGATGCGCGTGGACCTCAGCTACTTCCTGGGCTCCCACAACATGAAGTTCGGTGTCTCCCAGATCGTGTCCAAGTACACGGAGATCGCCCGCACCTCCGGCGGCCACCGTGACACCATCACCGCCGGCGGGGCCACAACCAACGGCAGTCTCTACCAGTACTTCCTGAGCACCGACGCCACCGTGAAGGCCATCTGGAACGCCATCTACGCCCAGGACAGCTGGGACATGGGCGCCGGCTTCAAGCTCATGTATGGCTTCCGCTTCGAGACCCAGGATCAGCGCGACTACAAGGACAAGTCCTTCATGAAGTTCGACAACTTCAAGGACTACGTGCAGCCCCGCCTCGGCTTCACCTGGGACGTGAACCAGGATGGCAAGACGAAGATCAGCGGCAACTATGCCACCTACTTCGAAGCCATCCCCCAGCGCATGGCCATCCGCGTGTATGCCAACGAGGTCTACAGCCGCTACCGCTATTCCGGCAGCCAGTACACCTACAACCTCGCCACGGGTGCCTACGCCCTCAACACCAACGCTGTCTACAACCAGCTCGTGGACTACGCGACGCCCTTCAGCTTCGATCCCATCGGTGAAGGCGTGAAGCTGACCCAGCGCTCCGAGTACATCCTCGGCGTGGACCACACCCTGGCCAGCGGCTGGACCTTCGGTGTCCACGCCAAGTACCGCGAACTGAAGAACCCCATGGAAGACATGGTCTTCACCGACAACGCCGGCAACCCCTATGACGAGGGTCCGGCCATTGCCTACCCCGGCACCCCCAGCCAGTACGGCGCGGGCGCGGCCGTCATCAGCAACCCCGGTGGCTTCCAGCAGTGGCGTCCCAACCCCAAGAGCCTGACGCTCTACTTCCTCGCCAATGGGATCACCCAGAACAACTACGGCATCAACATCCTGGACTACTACAACCCCGCCACGGGCCTCTTCACCGTCCAGAACACCGGCTTCCCCACCGCCGGCAACAAGTTCACCAGCGTGGACTTCACTCTGGACAAGAAGACCGACCGTGATGTCCTCAGCTTCAGCTACACCTGGAGCCGCTTGGAGGGCAACTACGAGGGCGTGGTGTCTAGCTCCAACGGGCAGGCCGATGGCAACATCACCGCCTCCTTCGACTACTACCCCTATGTGGGCTATGGGCTCATGCCCCTGGACCGCACCCATGTCGTGAAGCTCTATGGCAGCCACCGCTTTGACCTGCTGGGCGGCGACCTGAATGTGGGCGCCAACTGGACCTACCAGAGCGGTTCCCCCATCAGCCTCTTCGATGACGGGTCCACCACCAACCACGAGACCCCGGGCTACGACACCGCCAATGTGGGCTTTGGCAACACGGGAACCCAGGTCCCCAATTCTGCCAATGTCAATGATGTCAACTTCTGGACAGGCGGCGCCGTCGGAATCGGTGATTACACCGGCCCCACCCACCAGTTCCTTGACATCGGCTACTACGGCAACGCCACGCCGGCCTTTGGCCAGCTGGGCCAGTACGGCCGCTCCCCCGCTCTCAACAACGTGGATGTGCACCTCGACTGGGGCTACAAGCTTGGCAAGCGCTTCAAGCTCATCCCCAGCGTGGACATCTTCAACCTCTTCAACAGCCGCATGGCCACGAACGTCTACCAGCAGGCCACGGACAACAGCGGCAACCCCGACGTCCGCTACGGTGCCCCCACGGGCTGGCAGACTGGCCGTCGCTACCGGTTCGGCTTCAAGGTCCAGTTCTAATCGGACCTGAACGCTGCAGACAAAACGGGCCCTTCGGGGCCCGTTTTTCATGCCCGGCTGAAGCCCTTCAGTCCCTGGGCTGCCAGAGGACATCGGCCACCCCGGCCACGGCGTTCTCGGCCCGGGCCAGGGCGAAGAGCCAGTCGCTGAGGCGGTTCAGGTAGGTGAGCACCACGGGGTTCATGGGCTCCTCGTGGGTGAGGGCCACCACCTCGCGCTCGGCGCGCCGGCAGACCGTGCGGGCCAGGTGGGCGTGGGCCGAGGCCGGGGTGCCGCCCGGCAGCACGAAGGCCGTCATGGGCGGGGCCAGGGCCGTCAGCCGGTCGATGTCCGCTTCCATGTCGGCCACGGCCCAGGTGGGGCGGCTCATGCGGGCGCCCAGCAGGTCCTGGCGGGCCGCCGGCGTGGCCAGGATGGCCCCCAGCACGAACAGGTCGTGCTGGACCTGCTGCAGGACCTCCCGGGTCGCGCAGGCGGGCGTCGCGTGCAGGCAGAGCAGGCCCATGATGCTGTTCAGTTCGTCCAGGGTGCCGTAGGCCACCAGGCGCAGGTGGGACTTGCTCACCCGGTCCCCCCCGAAGAGGCCGGACGAGCCATCGTCACCGGTGCGGGTATAGAGCTTCATGGCGAACCCCGAAAGCTGGGACAGGATTAACAGGATGAAAAGCAGGATTAACAGGATGAAAGAAAAGACGGGATTCCTTCTCGTGCCATATCTGACTCAAACTGTTGTTTTAATCTTGTTAATCAATCTTTTAATCCTGTTAATCCTGTTAATCCTGTGAAAGCTGTTCGCGCGGGTGGGTCGGCGCCTAGGCTCCGCCGTGGGCCCGGCTCCAGGCCACGGTATCCGAGCGCCAGGCCTGCAGGGCGGCGGAACCGGCCGCGTCCAGGATTCCCCTTACGCCCGCCTCGACCGCCAGGGATTCAAAGGAGCTGAGCACGGCCAGGTCGATGCCCGCCTGGGCGAAGGCCGCCTGGGCCTGGGGCAGGCCATAGCTGAAGAGGGCCAGCACCACGGGCACCTCGGCCCCTTCCGAGGCCAGGGCCTCGGCGCACTTCAGACTGGACATGCCTGTGGAGACCAGGTCCTCGATGAGCACCGTGCGCAGGCCCCGGGCCAGGGGCCCTTCCACCTGGCGCCCCATGCCGTGGTTCTTGGGCGTCGGGCGCACGTAGGCCATGGGCAGGTTCAGGCGGTCGGCCACCATGGCCGCCCAGGGCACCCCGGCGGTGGCGGCCCCGGCGATGAGGGTGGGCTCCAGGGCCGAGGCCCGGGCCGCCAGCGCCTTCACGATCTCGCTGCGCACCTTGGGGAGGCCCAGCAGCTGGCGGTTGTCGCAGTAGATGGGGGACTTGAGGCCGCTGGCCCAGGTGAAGGGGTCGGCGGGTTGCAGGCGCACCGCCCCGGCATCCAGGAGGCAGCCTGCCAGGTCTCGGGAGGAAAGGGGCATCACAGCTCCAATTCGGCGACGGGTTGCTTGGACAGGTAGCGCTCGGCGCCGTCGGGGAAGAGGGTGACCACCCGGGCCCCCGGCGGCAAGGATTGGGCGAAGACCCGCGCCGCCCATGCATTGGCCCCGCTGGAGGCGCCCACCAGGCAGCCTTCGGTGGCGATGAGTTCCCGGGCCGTGGCGAGGCTGTCGGCGTCGGCCACGTCAATGACCTGGTCCGCCAGGGAGAGGTCGAGGCTGGCCGGAATGAAGCCATTGCCCACGCCCTCCACCACCCACTCCTTCAGGGGGGCGCCGCAGTAGACCGACCCCACGGGTTGGACCACGATGGCCTTCAGCGCCGGGTTTTTCTCCCTGAGGTAGCGGGCGATGCCGGTGAAGGTGCCGCCGCTGCCCGCGCCCAGCACCACCGCATCCACCCGGCCCTCCATCTGGGCCCAGATCTCGGGCCCGGTGGTGGCGTAGTGGCTGTCGGGGTTGCTGGGGTTGTCGAACTGCTGGGGCACGAAGGCGTTCGGGATGGTGGCGGCCAGCTCCCTGCACCGCTCGATGGCCCCGACCATCCCCTTCTCCTTGGGGATCAGCTCCAGCTCGGCGCCCAGGGCCTTCATGAGCATCATCTTCTCGCGGCTGTACTTGGTGGGCACGCAGAGGATGCAGCGGTAGCCCAGGGCCTTGGCGGCAATGGCCAGGCCCACGCCCGTGTTGCCGGCGGTGGGCTCGATAATGGTGCTGACACCGGGCTTGATCTGACCGAGGGCTTCGGCGGCCCGGATCATGCCCACCCCGATGCGGTCCTTCACGCTGCCGCCAGGATTCAGGTATTCAAGCTTCGCGAAGAGCTGCAGCTCCGGGGCAAAGCGGGTCAGGCGCAAGAGCGGGGTTTGGCCCACCAGCTCCAGCACGGAGTCCACGACGGAAGGCAAGGTTCGAGTCACGGCTTACCCCTTCACCACGATGCTCACCAGCTTGCCGCCCGGGGGCAGCACGACCTTGACGATCTCCTTGCCCGCCAGATGGGACTGGGCTTCGGGACAGGCCAGGGCAGCCTCGCGGCGCTGGTCTTCGGTGGCTGAAGCGGGCACGGTGATGCGGCCGCGCACCTTGCCGTTCACCTGCACCACCACCAGCACCTCGTCGGCTTCCAGGTACTGGGGGTCGGCCTCGGGCCAGGCGGCCTGCATGCAGAGACCGGCCTTCCCGAGCGAGGTCCAGAGCTGCTCCGCCAGGTGGGGCGCCACGGGCGACATCATGCGCACGAAGGCATCCAGGGCGTGCTGCAGCACGGCGCCCCGGTGGGGGGCGTCGGCGGGCAGGTCGCCCAGGGCATTGGAGAGCTCCATGAGGCCCGACACCACGGTGTTGAACTGGTAGCGGCGCTCCAGGTCGTCCGTGAGGCGGGCGATGGTCTGGTTGAGCTTGATGAGAAGAGCCTTCTCCTCGCCTGAAAGCTGCTCCTTGGCGGCCAGCCGGTCGGCGCAGACACCATGGTCCTCCACCATCCGGGTGAGGCGCTTGAGGAACCGGCTGGCCCCCTCGATGCCCTCGAAGCCGGTCCAGTCGATCTCCTTCTCGATGGGCGAGGCGAAGATCATGAAGAGCCGGAGGGCATCGGCGCCGTACTTGGAGATCACCTCGTCGGGATCCACGATGTTGCCCTTGGACTTGCTCATCTTCGAGCCGTCCTTCAGCACCATGCCCTGGCAGATGAGCTTCTGGAAGGGCTCCGGGCCGCTGGCCAGCCCCAGGTCGCGCAGCACCTTGTAGAAGAAGCGGGCGTAGATGAGGTGCATGGTGGCGTGCTCGATTCCGCCCACATACAAATCCACCGGCATCCAGGCATCGCTCTCGGCCTTGGCGAAGGGCAGGTCCGTATTCTTGGGATCCAGGTAGCGCAGCCAGTACCAGCTGCTGTCCACAAAGGTGTCCATGGTGTCCGTCTCGCGCCGCGCGGGCTTCCCGCAGGTCGGGCACGCGCAGTCCAGAAACGACCGCGAGGTGGTGAGCGGGGACGGCCCGATGCCCGTGAAGGCCACATCCTCGGGCAGCCGCACGGGCAGATTCTCGGCCTTCTCGGGCACCACCCCGCAGGCGTCGCAGTGCACCGTAGGAATGGGCGTGCCCCAGTAGCGCTGGCGGCTAAGGCCCCAGTCCTTGAGCTTGTAGGTGGTAGTCTTCGCGGCGCGGTCGCCCAGCTTCGCCACCATGGCCGTGACCGCGTCCTCGCTCTTCATGCCCGTGAATTCGCCGCTGTTGATGAGGGTGCCCAGGTCCCACTCGCTCTCGGATTCGATGACCTGGGGGATGGGCAGGCCGTACTTCTCCGCGAACTCATGGTCCCGCTCGTCGTGGGCGGGCACGCCCATCACCGCGCCGGTGCCGTAGTCCATGAGCACGTAGTTGGCGGCGAAGACGGGCACCTTTTCACCGGTGAAGGGGTGGAGCACGGACAGCGCCGTGCGGTGGCCCAGCTTCACGTCGCTGGTGAGGCGCTCCTCGCGGCTCACGCTGGCCACCTGGTCGCAGAAGGCCTTCAGCGCGGCATCTGTCTCGGCAGCCTGCTCGATGACGGGATGTTCGGTGCTGAGCGCCATGAAGGTCACGCCGAAGAGGGTGTCCAGGCGCGTGGTGAAGACCTCGATCTGGCCGCCGATCTCCAGGTCGAAGGCCAGGCGCGCACCCTCGGACTTGCCGATCCAGTGGCGCTGCATGGTCTTGACATTCTCTGGCCAATCAAGGCCATCGAGGCAGTCCAACAGCTCGTCGGCATACTTGGTGGTCTTGAAGAAATACTGCTCCAGGGGCTTCTGGGTGACCGGGTGTCCCGTGCGCTCGTCCCTGCCGTCCACCACCTGCTCGTTGGCTAGCACAGTGCCCAGGGCCTCGCACCAGTTCACGGTGCGCATGGCCCGGAAGACATCGCCCTGCTCCCACATCCTGAGGAAGAGCCACTGGTTCCAGCGGTAGTAGTCGTCCTGGAAGCTGGCGATCTCCCGGTCCCAGTCATAGCTGATACCCATCTTCTGGATCTGGCCCTTCATCTCCTCGATGTTGGCCCGGGTCCAGATGGCGGGATGGATGCCGTGCTTGATGGCCGCGTTCTCCGCCGGCAGGCCGAAGCTGTCCCAGCCCAGCGGGTGCATCACCTCATAGCCCCGCATGCGCCGGAACCGCGCCGTGACATCCCCCAGGGTGTAGTTGCGCACGTGGCCCATGTGGATGCGGCCGCTGGGGTAGGGCAGCATCACCAGCATGTAGAAGGTTTTCGAATCCGGCCGCAGCTCGCTGGCCCGCTTGGCGCGGAAGGCGCCGGACTCGAGCCAGCGACGCTGGATCTCGGGTTCCTGGGTCAGGGGCTGGAAGGGCATGGGTCGACTCCGGTAGAACCCTTGATTCTACAAGGAAACGCGGGGCTCTCCAGCCGGGATCGGCCCAGGCGGCCCTGCGGGGCCGGGTGCCTGGGGCCAGGACTCCACTTGGGCCCGCCGGTCGCCGATGGGAGGGAACCGACCCGGATGGATCGGCCACGCCCCTGGAGGACTCCCCTGCCCCACCCGCACGGCATCCCGCGCCCCGACCCTCCAACCCGGAGCATGGGGAAGCTGCAGGCCCTCCGCTGGGGGTGGCGCGTCCTGCTGGGCCTGGCCCTGGCAGGCGGAGGGGTGGGCGGGGCTGCGCCCCTGGACAGGGTCACCCTCCAGCTGAAGTGGCGCCACCAGTTCCAGTTCGCGGGCTACTACGCCGCCCAGGCCAAGGGCTTCTACCGCGAGCAGGGCCTGGACGTGCGGGTGGTGGAAGCTTCACCCTCCACCGACCCCACCCAGGAGGTGATCGAAGGCCGGGCCCAATACGGCGTTGGCAACAGCGGCCTGCTCCTGGCCAGGCGCGACGGCAAACCGGTGGTGGTACTGGCCACGCTGTTCCAGCACTCGCCCATGGTGCTGCTGGTCCGCCCGGAGCCGGGCCTCACCTCCGTTCACGGCCTGGTGGGCCGCCGCATCATGCTGGAGCCCCACTCGGAGGAGCTGCTCGCCTACCTCCAGCGGGAAGGGGTCGCCCTGGCATCCCTCCACCTTGTGCCGCACAGCTTCGACTCGATGGACCTCATCCAGGGCCGCGTGGACGCCATGAGCGCCTACAGCTCCGACGAACCCTACTTCCTCGACCGCGCGGGCTTCCGCCACCTCACGTTCACGCCCCGGAGCGCGGGCATCGACTTCTATGGCGACAACCTGTTCACCTCGGAGGCGGAGCTGAAGGCCCACCCCGGGCGGGTGAAGGCCTTCCGGGAAGCCAGCCTGCGCGGCTGGACCTACGCCATGCAGCACCCCGAGGAGGTCATCGACCTCATCCGCACGACCTACCCATCCGCCCTTGACCAGGACCACCTGCGCTACGAGGCCCATGAAATGGTGTCGCTCATCCAGCCCCAGCTGGTGGAGATGGGCTACATGTATGAAGGGCGTTGGCGGCACATCGCCGAGACTTATGCGAACCTGGGCCTGCTGCCCCAGGGGTTTCCGCTCGAGGGGTTCCTGTATGATCCCGACGCTCCGGATCGCCTGGCCCAGCTGCGCCTGAAGCTGGCCCTCGGGATCCTCCTCCCCGTCGGCCTCCTGCTGGGCGCGGGCGTCCTGGTCTTCCTGCGGCTGAACCGGCGGCAGCAGAAGGCCCTGGAGGTCCAGCGGGAGCTCACTGCGGTCATCCAGGCCAACGAACGCCAATTCCGGTTCATCGCCGAGCAGGCCGGGGATGTGATCTGGACGCTGGACCTCGCCACCGGCTGCTTCACCTTTGTCAGTCCCTCGGTGCTGCAGCTGCGGGGCTTCACCCCAGAAGAGATGATGGAGCGCCCCGCCTCCGAGTTCCTGTCGCCCGAATCAGTCACCCTCCTGCGGGGTGAGCTGCTGCGGGCGGCGGCGGCCTGGCGGGCGGGCCGGCAGGCCGCCCCACGGGTCTTTGAAGTGGATCAGCTCCACAAGGATGGCCACACCATCCCGACTGAGGTCGTGGCCACGGTCCATGGCTCCGATGGCACGCCCCGCTCCATCCTGGGCATCAGCCGCGACATCACCGCCCGGCGGCAGGCCGAGGCGGCCCTGCGGGAGGAAGTCCGAGCCCTGGCGCAGCGCGCCACCACCGACCCCCTCACCGGGGCCTGGAACCGCCGCCAGCTGGAGGATGCCGTGGCCGGGGAGATGCGCCGCTCCAGCCGGTACGGGCATCCCATGACCCTGCTCCTGCTGGACATCGACCACTTCAAGCAGGTCAACGACACGCACGGGCACCCCGAGGGGGACCGGGTGCTGCGCACGGTGGCCGACCTCGTGCGGGCGTGCATCCGGCTCTCGGATTCCCTCACCCGGTGGGGCGGCGAGGAGTTCATCGTCCTCATGCCCAACACCGGCCTGGCCAGCGCCTCCATCCTGGCGGAACGCATCCGGGAGGCCATCGCCGGCCACAGCTTCGAGGACATCGGCCCGGTGTCCATCAGCCTCGGGGTGGCCGAGTACTTGGCGGGGTCCCCCCTCGAAGCCTGGGTGGCACGCGCCGACCAGGCGCTCTACAGGGCCAAGTCCCTGGGCCGGAATCGCGTGGAAGTGGACGTGGCCAGGAATCCCGCGGCTCCCCCGGAGGATTCCGCAGAGCCCACGTTCCTGAGGCTGGTCTGGAGCCCGGGCTACGGCTGCGGCCACTCGATGATCGACGCCCAGCACCAGCACCTGTTCCTGCAGGCCAATGAGCTGCTGGAGGCCCTCCTCGCCAACCAGCCCGCTGAGGCCTGCCTGACGTTGGTGGAGGGCACCCTCGCCAGCGTGGCGCAGCACTTCCAGGACGAGGAGGCGATCCTCGCCAGCCTGGGGTATCCGGGGCTGGCGGAGCATCGGGAGCATCATGCCGCCCTGGTGGCCAAGGGCCAGGCCATGAAGGGCGCCTACGCCGCCGGCGACCTCCCCTTCGGACGGGTGGTGCAGTTCCTGGCCCACGAAGTGGTGGCGTTGCACTTCCTGAAGGAAGACCGCGACTTCTTCCCCCTGGTCCGGCCTCCCGCCTAGAACGTCCAGTGCATCCCGAGGGAGGCGCTCCAGCGGGGCTCGATCTGCAGCCCGGTCACCCGCTGGGCCACGGGCACCTGGGCGAAGGCGTAGACCTGGAAGCGCGGGCTCGCCTGCAGGGTGAGGCCGGGGCTGAGATACACCAGCGTGGCACCGCTGTTGGCGATGTCGGCGTTGACGCCCGACTCCCGCCCCTCGATGCGGGCATTCAGCTGGAGGTGCGGCGTGATAACCCGGATGCCGGTGTACCGGAGGCCCAGGTTGGCATTTACGCCGTCCCCCGGCTTGAAGCCGTCCTTTTCAGCCAGGGGCTTCTGGACCAGCACCTGGCCGAAGACCCCCCAGTCCGTGCCCAGCTCCCCAAAGGCGTAGACGCCCAGCAGCAGGTCCGTGGTGCCCGTACCCAGCTGCAGGCCCCGGTCCACCTGCTCGCCCGCCTGGGCCCCGGCGTTGAAGGTCTGCTTGGTGTCACCCGTGGGCAGCTTGAACCCGAACTGCACCCCGAAGGATCGGTCCTCCGTGAAGCCCTGGTACCGGCCCAGCACGCGCACATCACCCAGACCGTTGCCCTGGGAGAAGGTCGGGTCCGTGTCCCCCTCCGCCACCGTTACGTGGTAGCGGTTGAAGACGGGCACCACCAGCGCCACGCCCCAGTCGGCATTGGGGCTGTAGTCGAGGGTGGCCGTGAGGTTGCGGTTGAGGGTCTGCTCCTGGATCTCTTGGTCGGCGGGCAGGGGGAAGGAATTCCGATCCACCGCCCTGGTCCCCGCCCGCAGCTGGTCCTGGTTGAAGTAGTCGTAGCGCAGGTCGAAGTGGAACCCCGGCTGGGTGCCGAAGCCCTGGGTGGCCCAGTCCGAGTGCAGGGTGCAGCCGCAGGCGCCGCAGGCCTGGGCGACGGGCATGGCCGCCAGCAGCAGCGCGGTGGAGGCGAGGGCTTTCCATTGATTCACGAAGCGACTCCTAATGACGGCTTTGTCCCATCGTGCCTGTACCGACAGGTATCCCCCTGCGTCAGTTTGTCGCAGGGTGAAACCCACCCTCCTACCGGGCCGGTCGCTTGCGCGCGGCCTTCCGCTGCAGGCTCCGCCGGTGCATGCCCAGGCGCCGGGCGGCTTCGGAGAGGTTGCCCTCGCAGTCGATGAGCACCCGCTGGATGTGCTCCCACTCCACCCGGGCCAGGGAGGGGGTCTCCAGGTCGGCGGCCACCTCGGCGCCCTGCCCCTCCGGGTTGAACGCCGCCAGGATGTCATCCACGTCGGCGGGCTTGGTGAGGTAGTTCACGGCGCCGAGGCGCACCGCCTCCATGGCGGTGGCGATGCTGCCGTAGCCCGTGAGCATGAGCACCCTGGTGGTGGCATCAATGGCCATGAGGCGGCGCAGCAGGTCCAGGCCCGATTCGCCGGGCATGCGCAGGTCCAGCACCGCGAACTCGGGGCTGTCGGCCTCCGCCAGGGCAGCCGCGGTCTCGGCGTCGGGGGCGGTGCGCACCTCGTAGCCCCGGGCCGTGATGGCCTGGGCCAGGCGCTCCCGGTAGACGGCATCGTCATCCACCAGCAGGAGGGAGGGGCGGCTCTCAGCCATGGGCCACCTGGGGCCAGCGCAACTGGACGCGGGTGCCCTTGCCCAGGCTGGAGTCCACCCGCAGCTCGCCGCCCAGCTGCTCGGCGAAGGTGCGGGCCAGGAAGAGGCCCAGCCCCATGCCCGCACCCGTGGGCTTGGTGCTGAAGAAGGGCTCGCCCACGCGGGCCAGGACCTCCGGCGCCATGCCGGCGCCCTGGTCCACCACCTCCAGCTGCCAGGCGCCTTCGGCTGCCCGGGCCAGGACCTTCACGGACCCCGGTCTCGGGGTGGCCTCCAGGGCGTTGGCCACCACGGCCCGCAGGGCCCGGGCGAGGCCGTGCCGGGGCATGGCGCCGCACCCGGCGGCGGGCCACTGGAACGCCAGGCGGCTCCGGTCCTCCGGGGGCAGGCCCTCGGTGAGGTCGGCCTCGAGGTCGCCCCAGGCCAGGGCCTGGAAGGCCTCGCCCAGCGTGGATCCCGTGGGCTCGGCCATCTGGTCGAGGATGCGCCGGCAGCGGCCCACCTCCTCCCGGATGAGGGCGGCATCCTGGGCCATCTCCGTGCCCTGCAGGCCCATATCCGCCGCCGTGCGCTGCAGCTCCTTGGCCGCCACCGCGATGGTGCCGAGGGGCGTGCCCAGCTCGTGGGCCACGCCCGCCGCCAGGGTGGTGAGGGCCGCCAGGCGCGACTGCCGGGCCGTGAGGTCGCGGAGCGCCGCCAGCTCCTCGTCCCGCTGCCGCAGGGCCTCGGTGACCAGGCCCACGAAGGCGGCGATGAGGGCGGCCGTGATGCCGAAGGCCACCCACATGCCCACCAGGTGCAGGGAGATGCCATCCCCGCCGCCATGGTTCATGTGGCTGAGGGAGTGGACATGGACGTTCCAGACGAAGAGGATCCCGAACCCGGCCATGGACATCGCGCCCAGCACCCAGGCCCAGAGGCCCCGCATGACCACCGCCGCCAGGGTGATGTGGAGGAGGTAGATGGCCGTGAAGGGATTGGCCGCGCCGCCGCTGAGGTAGAGCAGCCCGGTCAGCAGCAGCACGTCCAGGCCCAGGACCAGGCCCGGCAGGGCCGGCTTCACGGGCTCGGGCCGCCGCAGCCGCCACCAGAGGGCCGCATTGCTGAGGGCCCCGAAGGCCACCAGGCCGAGCATGGGCCAGGCCGTGATCTCATCCGGCAGCAGGCGCTCCGCCACCAGGATGGCGGTCGCCTGACCCACGGCGGTGATCCAGCGCAGGCGGAGGAGCCAGGTCAGGGAGATGCCGTAGCCGGGTCGGGTCATGGTGGGGCCATTATCCATCGAACGTCATGGCTTGCGGGCTACCGGCCGAAGGTCAGGGCGGCCTTCAGCCACAGGGTGCGCCCGGGCTCGTTCACCCGGATGGCCTGCACCAGGTAGCCCGGCACCTGGCTGGTGTTGCGGCTGATGTGCTCGGCGTAGGCGCGGTTGAACAGGTTGTCCACCCCGGCGGTGACCAGCCAGCCATGGGCGGGCTTCCAGCCGGCGTTCAGCGACACCACCGCAAAGCCCGGCGTGGGGCCCAGGTCCTGGCCCACGATGTTGCCTTGGTTCACGGCCACCCGGTCCTGGCGCTCCACGCCCCGCAGCAGCAGCCCCGCCGACCAGGCCTCGGCCTCGTAGCCCAGGCCCAGGCGCGCCTCGAGGGGCGGGATCTGGGCCAGGGGCCGGTCATCCGTGTCGTTCTGGCCATGGGTGTAGGCCAGGCTGGCGTCCACCTTCAGGAAGCCCGCGAGCCTGGTGCCCACGCCCACCTCTCCGCCCCAGGTGGTGGCGTCCACGTTGCGGGCGATGGTCGCCAGCCGCGTACCCATGCCCGAGGGCTTGCTGACGTTCGATTCGATGAGGATGAAGTCGCCCACCTGACTGTAGAAGAGCGACACGGACGTGCGCAGCGTGCCCGCCTGCTTCACCCAGCCCAGGTCTAGCTGGGTGGTCTTCTCCGGCCTGGTGGTGAAGGCGCTGACGGTGGCCTGGCTCTCCTTGGTGATGGCCTCCCAGTAGTCGGGGAAGCGCTCGGCATGGCCGACACCCGCATAGAGGGTGGACCCGGCTGCGGCCTCCCGCTCGTACCGGAGGAACCCGCTGGTGAGGGTCTCGTCCCGCTGGGCGTTGGCCGTGGGATTCGCCACGCTCATCATCATGGTGAGGGCCACCTGGGCCCGGGGATCCTCGGCGTGCCAGCGGTCCGCCCGCAGGCCGCCGATGAGTCGGTCCCGCTCGGAGAGGGCCTGGCTCAGCTCCGCAAAGACGCCGGCGTTGCGGAAGCGGCCGTCCGCCACCCGGGGCTTGAGCTCCTCGGGCATGGTCCATTGCATCATGCTCATGCGGCCGGTGTGCTCGTTGGTCTGGGCATCCAGGCCGGCGGTGAGCAGCGTGCGGGACGCGAGCCGCAAATCCAGGGCCAGCCGCCCGCCGGTGGTGGTGCGGTCGGGGTTCATGGCCGAGGGCTGGGGGGCCATCATCGTCGGCGTGAAGGTCCGCAGGCTGTAGTTGTCCATGATGTGGTCCACGTAGTTCCGGTAGACCTGGAACTCCAGCTTCTCCACCAGGGTGGAGAGCCGACGGAACTCCCCCTTGAGCCCCACGTTCTCCCGCAGGAACTTGGCGCCATCCATGGTGCGGTCAGCGTAGGCGGCTTCGCCGTTGCTGCGGGTCCCCGCCACCTCCAGGCGGCTGTCGTCGCTGGGGGTCCAACCGACGGCCAGGTTCCCGCTCCAGCGGGTGTACCGGGAGTGGAGGTCGGTGCCGTTCCCGTCCGAGTAGTCGTTCGCGTGGGAGCGGGTGCCGATGCCCCGCACGTAGAAGGATGAGGTGCCGCCCGTGGCGTCCAGCACCTCGTCGTTGCGGCCGAAGCTGCCGCCCATGAGGCTGGCCACCCCCCGGAAGCCGGGCTGCTGGAACCGCTCGTTCGTCCGTTCGAAGCGCACGGTGCCCGCGGAGTTGCCGGGCCCGTACAGCACGGTCTCGGGCCCCTTCACCACGGTGATGCGGTCGTAGGACTCGGGAAACACGTAGGCCGTGGGCGGGTCCATGCGCATGCCGCAGCCGCCCAGCAGCTGCTCGCCATCCAGCAGCATGATGAGCCGCGAGCCCGCCATGCCCCGCAGCACGGGATCGCCGTCGGTGCCGCCCTTGCGGATCACCGAGAACCCGGGAATGGTCTTGAGGAACTCGGCGCCATCGTGGGCAGGCAGCGGCTGGCGCGGCGCCTTGGGATCCGTCACCGTCACCAGGGGCTCGGTGGGCAGGGGCGCCGTCACTTCCACCACGGCAGAAGGCACGGGCTTATGCGCTGGCTTCTTCCCGGGGGTCTTGGCGTCCTGGGCTCCCAGCGGGAGGGCACACACCAGGGACAGGCGGAGGCAGAGGGTGGTCAAGGGCATGGCGATCCTCGTGAGTCCCCGCCTCCATGGCACCAGCCAGGCCACCGGAGGGTGGGGGTGATCACATGACCTTAATGGCCGCTGAGGCTGACCACCGTGCGTCAAGATGTCGCAGGATGCGGCCCTTCAGGTTGGCGTCAGGCCCAGGGCCGCGCCTCGATGCGCAGCGTGCCCGTGAGACCCGGACGCGTCTTCTGGTCCAGGCGGATGCCGAAGGTGAGGCCCGGTTCCCCCACCAGCGCCTGGGTGGGCGCGTCCTTGCCAGGCTTTCCGGGGTTGTCGTCCTGGAAGCCGTACTTGATGCGCCAGCCGCCCAGGGCCTTGGCATCAGGGAAGGCCTCCACCAGCACCAGCTGCCGGAAGACATAGCCGCCTTCATAGTGCCGCTTCAGGAACAGCACGCCATCCACCTCGTAGTCTGGCACCAGCACCTTCAGGTCGAAGGCGAAGCTCACCGACCCCGAGGCCTTCACGCTCTTGCTGGGATCCAGGAACACGGTGAAGAGGCGTGGGCTCTGGCTCCGGTCGGGGGGCCGGGTGGTGCCCGCCGCCCCGGGAAACAGGTCCTCGTAGGAACGGAAGATGGCCGAGTGCTCGCGGACCTCGCGGCGGGTCATCTGCCACTGGCAGCCGCGCACGCTGGCCGCCACTTCGAACTGGTAGGAGGCGTGCACCTGCTTGCCGTCCTCGAGCGATTTCTGCACCTCCACCGGCAGCGAGATGTCGTCGATGTCCAGGATGCCGTCCACCCGCAGGGCGCCGAACAGGAAGCGGGTGAGGTTCTGGTAGCCCTCCTCGGAGTTCACCACGCCATAGGGGCCCGAGTGGCTGCGGTTCACGAAGGCCCTGGGGGATTCGATGTCCCGACCGTCGGGACCAGCCCCATGGGTGGTGGCGTTCTCGATGCGCACCAGCCCGTCACTGGCCTCGCCTACGGCCCAGGCCGACAGGCCGCCGGCCACGTCGTAGTCCCTTGGGTTGGTGCCCACCAGGTTGAAGATGCGCTCCGGCGGGAAGTTCGTCACGACGGAGACATCGTCGCCGGCGGGCAGGCCCAGGTACCCCGCCATGCGGTCCCGGTTGAAGTTGTTGATGTCGCCAAAGGAGAGCCAGCCCGGCACGTTGCGCACGATGCGCATGTCGATGCCGTTGTGGGGCGTGGCGTAGGTGTAGACCTTGTCCACGCAGGCCCGGGCGGCCGCCGAGCCCAGCTGGGGGTTCTGCAGGAAGGACCGGCAGATGAGGCCCCCCATGGAGTGGGCCACCAGGTACACCCGGAAGGTCTCGGGCGTCACCCCGTTGGCCGGGTTGGCGCAGACCTTGTCCCGCAGCCGCAGGATAAGGGTGTCCAGCCCCTTGGCGAAGCGCTCGATGGGGGGCGTCTCCCCCGTGCCGAAGTCCTTGCTCGCCTCGTCGTAGTAGCGGTAGATGATGACGCTGCGGGTGGGGATGAGGGCATCGGGCCGGTCCGAGAGCAGCTGGTCCTCGCCGTCCACGAAGACGTCCTCGTAGCCGTGGTCGCTCATGAGGCGCACCAGCGGCGATTCGAAGTAGAAGCGCTTCACGTCGCCGGTCCAGGCCATGCGGGCCTTCGTGGAGCCAACGTTGAAGCCCATGTAGGGATCGGCCACCGTGGCCTCGATCTCCCCCTGGGAGGCGGCAAAGCCACGGACGTAGATGATGGGGTGGAAGGGGTGGGGGCTCGTGGCCATGGGCTTCTCCGGATGGGGTGGATCCCGCTGGCAGGGCGGTAGGCCCAGTGGGCACACCTTGCGGCGGCTCTGGGCGAACCGGGGGTGCCAAGGCTGGATAGGTCCAAAGAACGGCTTCGAGAGCGCTATGCGGCTTGGAATTTACCCGTAATAACACTCAAAACAAAGTGCTTTCACGGACCCTTAATCCGATCCATGGACCTCCGGGTCTTTCAGCGCCTTCCTTGCAGCGACCCACCTCCTGGGCGGATTCCCGCGCCAGGCCTATGGATATCGAGCACCGCCCTGGCGATTCTAAAGAAGCAGTGGGAACATATACTTGAATCAGAGACTAGGATTGGTCAGGGGTTAGGCCGGTCTCACCCAGACACTCAGGGTGCCGCGCCTCGCCACTTACCCCCCTTGGGAGCCCCGCCATGCCAAACGTCGCCACCCTTCTGAAAGCCGAGATCGTGCGCCTGGCGCGCAAGGAACTGCGTGCCGAAACCGAGGCCCTGAAGAAAACCGTCGCGGCCCATCGCTCCGAGCTCGCCGCCCTGAAGCGCCGGGTGGCCACCCTCGAGAAGCAGACTGCCAAGGCGGAGAAGGCCGCCGGCCGGGCCACCCCTGCCGCAGCCTCCGAGGAGGGCGTCTCCATCCGCTACAGCGCCAAGCGGCTGGCCGTCCAGCGGCAGAAGTTGGGCCTGACCGCCGCCGACATGGGTGCCCTCCTGGGCGTCTCGGCCCAGACCGTCTACAACTGGGAAGCCGAGAAATCCAGGCCCCGCCAGACCCAGCTGGCCGCCATCGCCGCCCTGCGCGGCATCGGCAAGCGCCAGGCCAAGGCCCGACTCGAGGCCCTGAGCCCCCAGGAGAGCTAGTGCGCTCGGCCCCACCTGGTTTTCCGGATGGGCCGGCAACTGCTTCCTGAACTTTCTTGGCAGCCTGGGGAGCAAAATGCCCCCGGTATTCGTAGGTGATACAATCCAAGGATAGAAGTGGTGCAGTGCCTTCGCACTGACAGGTATCGGGGAGGTCGGGCCGCCCCCCAGGTGGCGACAGTGGTCGCGCTTGGGAGGTCTTTATGGCTGGTCGATCTGGTCACTTCCGGGAAGAGGCTTCAGCCTTGGGAAGCCAGCGTGCTGCCGCACGGCTGCACCTGGTCATTGATGCCGACCGCTACTGGTTGTCCGCCAGCGGAGACGACCTGCATGAGGTGTCCGGCTTCCTGAAGGGGCATCCCGGCATCGTACTGACGCTGGTCACCCAGGCGCCGGCCTGGGAGACCTGTCTGGCGCTGACCCAACGCCCCTGGGTCCTCCCGCGCCACCTGATCGCCGAAGGGGGAGAGGAGATCCTTCACCTTACGAACGGCGGCGAGTGGAATCCTGATCTGGAGTTCAAGGACTGGCAGCGCCTGTTGGGGAATCCTCAGGTTGATCCGGCACCGGGGCGCCTTTCCCATCCGGCGGTGGCCCTCGAGTACCTGGAGTGCAACTGCGAGGCCCCCCGCCCCCTCCTCGTCTGCCTGGGCAGTCCTGAATGGAAACCGGTGGTCGGGCTCGCGGACTGCGCCTACCTTCCGGCCTCCTGGGCCCACATGGTCAACCTCCCCGCAGACACCACCTTCCAGACGCACCCATCCCTGAAGGGCTTCCTCCAGATCCTGCAGCCCAGCACCCCCTTTGCCCCCCAGACCCCAGGAACCGAGCAACCCGTCCTCAGCCTTTAGGAGCCCTGATGCCAGGCACCCATTGGAAGGTCCAGGGGGCCAGCTTGCGGAAGCGTGCCGGGCGCAGCTTGACCTGGAGGATGCTGGGGACGCGCACATGGCGCTCTGCCCCAGACCCGCTGGGGGGACTGATGCCTCCGATCCGGGCCAATCACCCTTCCCCGCCCCTTCCGTCGCCCCCCCGCTTGAACGCCAAGCCCTCCGTGAGGTAAGACATGCCTGCTGTCTGGTGGTTGGTATTTACCGTACTTCTGCTGGTGATCGAGATGGTCACCCCGGGACTCTTCTACTTCGCCTGCCTGGCGGTGGGTGCCCTGCTCGCGGCCCTTGCGGTGGGGCTGGGGGCGGGACCGATTGCCTCGTGGGCCGTCTTCTTCGGAGGTTCCACCGCCTTGATCCTCACGGTGGCCCCCCTGGCCCGGCGCTGGATGGCACGCATACCCCGCAGTCCGGTGGGGCTGGATTCCCTCGTGGGCCAGCGCGCACGGGTGATGGAGGCCTTGGATCCCGCCACTGGGAAGGGGCTGGTCCGCCTGGAGAGCGGGGCCCTCTGGAGTGCCGCCTCCGAGACGCCCATCGAGGCCAGCTCCTGGGTTCAGGTGCTGGCGGTCGCGGGGACCCGCCTCCGGGTTACGACCGACGCACCTGATTCGACTGCCAAAGGAGCAAGCCATGACTGAGAGCCTTGTCCTGTTCATCCTGGGCGTCTTCATCCTGGTTCTTGCCAGCCGGGCCTTGATGATCATCCGCCCCTTCGAGAAGGGCGTGGTCGAGACGCTGGGGAAATACTCTGCCCCGCCCCGGGACCCCGGCCTGGCCTTCGTCATGCCCTTCTTCCAGGCCCTCACGAAGGTGGACACCCGAGAACAGGTCATCGATGTCCCCCCTCAGGAAGTGATCACCAAGGACAACGCGGCGGTCACGGTGGATGCGGTGATCTACTTCCGGATCACCGACCCCGTGCGCGTGATCTACAACATCGCCAACTTCCAGTACGCCGCCGTGAAGCTGGCGCAGACCAACCTGCGCAACATCGTGGGCGAGATGGAACTGGACCAGACGCTGTCCAGCCGGGAGAAGATCAATGCCCAGCTGCGCCATGTCCTGGATGAGGCGACGGACGAGTGGGGCGTGAAGGTCGTGCGGGTCGAGATCCAGAAAATCGAACCCCCCACCGACATCACCAATGCCATGTCCAAGCAGATGAAGGCCGAGCGCGAGAAGCGCGCCGCCATCCTCGAATCCGAGGGCTTCAAGCAGAGCGCCATCCTCAAGGCCGAAGGGGAACGGGAGAGCCAGATCCTGCGGGCCGAGGGCGACCGCAAGGGCGAAGTCATCCGCGCCGAGGGCAAGGCCCAGGCCGTGCGGACCCTCGCCGAGGCCGAGAAGTTCAGGATCGAAACCGTGTTCAATGCCATCCACGCCGGGAAACCGGACGCCGCCCTCATCGCCCTTCGCAGCCTGGAAGCCCTCGAGAAGGTGGCCGATGGCAAGGCCACGAAGATCTTCCTGCCCACCGAGGTCGGCGGGGCCCTGGCCACCCTCGGGGCCATGGCCGAGGTCTTCAAGAACGACCGCAACGATCCAGCCACCGAGGCATCCCTTCCGGACGGGTCCACGGAAGTGGCCCTTCCCAAGGCTGCGCCCCCCCGGAAACTGGACGCCTGAGCCCAACAAGTCTGCAACCCGGGAGGCCGCGCCGATAGGTGACGGAAGGCGTGGCCTCACCGGACCTTCCGGCAGACCCTGACCATGCCAGCCGTTTCCGAAGCGACCGGTCTGGCCCAAGGGTGCCTAAGCCGGCTGCTTCCGACCTGAGTGCGGTGGATCATTCGTTGAAAAAAGGGCCTCGCTGAATTCAGGTCGGGCGCCATCAAGTATTTCAAGATAAAAGCACTGAAGGACTAAACCGATTACGAAGAATTTCGTTGACTGCTACGAAACCTGTCGTATCTTATCGGCATCCCTCCTCCGGAGCCCACTGCCATGCAGCCAGCCACGCGCCCCACCGACGCTGAACTCGCCATCCTGCGGGTGCTCTGGGAGCGGGGGCCCAGCACCGTGCGGCAGGTCTTCGAGGTGCTCTCCGAATCAAAGGACCTGGGCTACACCACCGTCCTGAAGATGCTCCAGATCATGCACGAGAAGGGCCTGGTGCAGCGGGACGTCACGGACCGCGTGCACACCTTCTCCACCACGCGAACCCAGAGCGAGACCCAGCGGCACCTCTTGGACGACCTGCTGGACAAGGCCTTCGGAGGCTCCTCCCTCAACCTGGTGATGCAGGCCCTGGCCACGCGCAAGACCAGCCAGGACGAGCTGGCGGAGATCCGGAAGATGCTCGACCAGGCGGAAGGGAGGAAGCCATGACGACCCTCGGTGAACTGGCCCTCCACCCCTGGGCGCAGGCCCTGGGCTGGACCCTCCTTCATTTCCTCTGGCAGGGTGCCGCCCTGGGCCTGCTGGCCTGGTTGACCCTGGCCCTCCTGCCCGGGGTCAGCGCCCGGACCCGCTATGGCCTGGCCTGTGGCTTCCTGCTGCTCATGGTGGCCGCCCCGACCCTCACCCTCCTGGTGCTGCGGCCGGGGCCCGCCGGGGTGGCCGCGGCCACCGGCCTCCCGGCAGCCGCCGTGGCCCCGACCCTGGCCCCGCCCCTCGCCCAGCGGCTGAAGCTCGCCCTGGATCCCTCCCTGCCCTGGCTCCTGATTGGGTGGCTGGCGGGGGTGCTGCTGCTGTCGCTCCGGTTCCTGGGCAGCTGGCTCCGGGTGGCGCGGCTGCGCCGCCAGGGCGCGACGCCCGTGCCCAGCGAGTGGCACCTGGTGCTCTCGCGCCTCTGCCGGGACCTGAAGCTCTCCCGCACCGTGCGGCTGCTGCAGTCGGCGGCGGTGGAGGTGCCCACGGCCCTGGGCTGGCTGCGCCCCGTGATCCTGCTGCCGGCCTGTGCGCTCACGGGCCTGGCCCCCCTGCAGCTCGAGGCCATCCTGGCCCACGAGCTGGCCCACATCCGCCGGGGCGATTTCCTGGTGAACCTGCTGCAGTCCCTGGTGGAAGTGCTGCTCTTCTACCACCCCGCCGTGTGGTGGCTGTCCGCCCGCATCCGGGCCGAGCGTGAGCTCTGCTGCGATGACGTGGCCGCCCAGACCTGCGGCGATCCCCTGATCCTGGCCCGCGCCCTCACCGATCTGGAAGCGCTGCGCGTGCCCCTCACCCCGCCCCCTGCCCACCTGGCCCTGGCCGCCAACGGAGGTTCCCTCATGCATCGCATCCGCCATCTCCTGCACCCCTCCCTGCCCGCCTCGAACGGGGCCCGGGTCACCGCCCTCGCCCTCTTGGCCGCCTCCCTGCTGGGGGCCGCCGGCGTGGTCCTCCAGGACAAGGAGGCCACCCCCAAGGCCGAGCCCTCCACGCGCATCAAGCTGCTGGAGAACGGCCGCAACCTGGACGTGCGCATGAAGGGCGACGTGCAGCTCAACGGCGAGGCGCCGGAGCCCGTGGTCGTGGCCGGCGACGGGAGCTTCCAGGTGGACGAGAAGAAGGGTGGGGAGACCCGCAGCTTCAAGGCCACCCCTGGCAAGACGGTCTACACCGTCAATGGCAAGGAGATGCCCTTCGGGAAGGAGGGCCGTGACTGGGTGCGGAGCATCGTGGCTGAGACCCGCAAGGCCCAGGCGAACCGCGACCATGCCCGGGTCATGAAGCACCGCGCCGAGGGCGATCGCGCCAAGGCCGACCGGGATGAGATCGAGGTGGAGGTGCACCGCGCCATGGCCGAGGCGGACCTGGCGAAGGCACAGGGCGACCTTGCCCGCGCCGAAGGGGACCGGGCCCAGGCAGAAGCCAGGCGCATCCAGGTGGAGGTGATCGAGAAGAAGGGCGAGGGTCCCAAAACCTTCATCGTCCGCCGGAAGGGCGGCGGCGTGGACACGGACACCGAGATCGTCACCGAGGAAGTCCATCCCGGCGGCGTCGTCATCCGCAAGAAGGTGAACGGCAAGGACGTGGTCGAGAAGCGCGTGAGGGTGATCCGGAAGGGCGGGGACGCCAAGGACGGCCTGACCTGGAACTTCGTGGGGCCCGAAGGGGAGACCTTCGACTTCGAGGGCATGGACAAGGACATCGACATCCCCGAGATCCACATTCCCAAGATCCACCTCCGCGCCCACGAAGGGGATCCGGCCATGGAGATGGCCATGATCCAGGCCGAGCTCCAGGCCCTCCAGGCCCGCCTCGACCAGCTGAAGCAGCAGGTATCGAAGACGCCCAAGCCCACCTGGACGCCGAAGTCCGTGCCCCCCGTGCCGCCGCCCCCGCCCGCGCCGGACGCGCCACCGGCGCCACCCGCACCCCCAGCCCCGCCGCCACCGCCGCCCCCTCCCCCACCCAGCCCTGGCGCTTGATCGTCCGAAACACGCCCCCTGAAGAACGGACCCGCGAGGGTCCGTTCCCGGTTCAGAGGTTCTGCAGGAAGGCTTCCACCCGCTCCCAGTCCCGGGTGACGGGAAAGGGTGGGAGCGCGGCCCGCACCTGGGCGGCGTAGCGCTTGCCGAGGCGGTCCTCGCTCGGCAGCATGAGGCGCGGATCCAGCACGGCCACCACGCCGCGATCCGAGCGGGTGCGGATGAGGCGGCCGATGCCCTGCTTCAGCTTCAAGGTCATCTGGGGCACCTGGATGCCGATGAACCCGAGGCCTTCGCGCTGAGCGTCCGCCTCACGGATGCGGGCCTGCAGCACGGGATCGTCGGGGGGCGCGAAGGGCAGCGCCGACACCACCACCAGGCTCAGCGCATCGCCCGGCAGGTCCACCCCCTGCCAGAAGCTGGCGAGGCCCAGCAGGGCCGCCGAGGGGGTGGCGCGAAACCGCTCCATGAGCTGCGTCCGCGACAGGCCGTCCCCCTGCACGAAGAAGGTGAGCTCCGGCAGCGCGGCCTCCAGGCGCGGACGGAAGGTCGCCAGCATCTTGCGGCTGGTGAAGAGCAGCAGCGCCCGCCCCCGGCTGGCCCGCAGCATGCGCTCCATGGCCTGGAGGGAAGCCTCGATCCAAGCGGGATCACCCACGCCGCCCCCTGCGCCCGGGCGCCGCTCGGGCAGGTCGGGGGGCACGAACAGCAGGCCCTGGGCCTCGAAGTCGAAGGGGCTCTCCACGTGCTCGGCCCCTTCCACCTCGGGCTTCGTGAGGCCCAGCCGCAGCCCCAGCCCGTTGAAGCCGCGCCCATCCCGCAGGGTGGCACTGGTGAGGACCACGCTCTCGAAGCCCCGCCGCAGGTGCTGATGGAAGAAGGGGCGGACATCCACCGGATTGGACTTGAAGTGGATCAGGTTGGGGCCCTCGCGGTTCAGGGTGGACACCCAGCCCTCGGGCTGGGCGAAGATCTGCTCCATGCGCGAGAAGGCCGTGCCCACCCGTTCGGCGAGGCGCGTCCAGACCGGGTTCTCCGGGTCGGCGCCCGCGAGGCGGCGGGTCTCCAGCCACAGGGGATGGCCCGCCTCCACCCAATCCCCTACCGCATCCGCCAGGGCCCGCATCTCGGGGCCCGGGGCCAGCAGGGGCAGCACGCCGCCCTCCAGGGGCACCCAGCCCAGCAGGTCGGCCCAGGCGCGTTCCCAGGGCCCCAGCAGGGTCAGCAGGCCCGCGCCCTGGTCCCGGGCGGCCTCCCGCAGGTCGGTGAAGAGCAGGTTCATGGCCCGGCTGGACCAGGCTTCCGCGCAGCTCTCCGTGAGCTGCTCCTCCAGGTCATGGGCCTCGTCGAGGATGAGCACCGGGGCATCCGGCAGCACCTGGCCGAAGGCGGACTCGCGCAGCACCCGGTCCGCCAGCAGCAGCGCGTGGTTCACGATGATGAGGTCGGCCTCGGCCACTTCCGCCCGCAGCTTCGTGAGGTAGCAGTCCTCGAAGCGGGGGCACTGGCGCCCGGTGCAGCGCTCGGCGCGGGCATTGACCTTGTCCCAGAGGGGCGATTCGCCCTCGCCGAACCGGCCCAGGCCCTCCCGGTCGCCGTCCTGGGTCTCCAGGGTCCAGCGCTGCAGGGCCAGCCAGAGCTGCTGGTCCGCCCGGGTGAACTCGAGGTTGGGGTCGGCGGAGACCGCCTCCCAGGCGGTGCGGCAGAGGTAGTTGGCCCGGCCCTTGGCCAGCACCGCCTTGATGGGGCGGCCCAGGATGCCCGCGGCCCGGGGCACGTCCTCCTCCAGCAGCTGCCGCTGCAGCTGCTTGGTGCGGGTGGCCACCAGGATGGGATGGTGGCCGGCGGCCAGGGCGGGTACCAGGTAGCCCAGGCTCTTGCCGGTGCCCGTGCCGGCTTCCACGGCCTGGATCAGGGCTTCGGGCTTATCGTCCATCTCCCCGCCGGCCTCCCGCCAACCCTGGAAGCGCGCGGCGCCATCCACCACCGCGTTGTGCACCAGCTCGGCCATGCGCCGCTGGCCGGGACGGTCCTCCGCGCCAGGAAAGCAGGCGAAGATCCGTCCCTCCGGCGGGGCAAAGTAGCGGTCCATGGGGTGCGCCATCGGTCCAGTGTGGAGCATGGGCGGAAAAAGGGCGAACGGGGTTTCGACCGCCTGGGCTGCCATCACCACCGGAGCCAGGCATCCGAGACAGGCTTCGCCTGGATCGGATGCGGGGTCCAAGGGGGACGCAGAGGCGGCGCAGCCGCCGGGCGGTCCCCCTTGCTTATTTGTGATACTCCTTCCCGCGGAGGATGGTGAACGCCCGGTACAGCTGCTCCAGGAACAGCACCCGGCTCAGCTCGTGGGGGAAGGTCATGGGCGAGAGGCTCATCTGTTCCGGGATCTCTTTTTTCAAATTCGGATCAAAGCCGTGGCTGCTGCCGATGGCGAAGGCCAGGCTTTCGCCCCGGTTCATGCGCTCCACCAGCCACCGGGCGAAGGCCTCGCTGTCCCGCTGCTTCCCCTCCGGCGTCAACAGCACTGGGCACTGGGCGGCCCGCAGCTTGGGGCGCAGCCGCTCGGCCTCGTCCAGCAGCTGCCGGTGTGGGTCCCCCTTGCCTTCCACCAGCTCCGTGACGTCCATCCGGGCATAGGCCCGCAGGAGGTGCAGGTAGTGCTCCTCCAGGCCCCGACAGGGTTCCAGGCGGAGGCGGCCGAAGGCGTAGAGGGCAACGGGATACATGATCCTATTGTGATGAATTTCCCTTGGCAGCCCAGCGCTAAGACGCCACCATCCTGGTATCCCGACCCTTACGGAGGTATGCCCATGCGCCGATCCTTGATGCTGCCCTTAGCCAGCCTGCTGCTCGTTCCCGCCTTCATCAGCTGCGGCGGCGATGAGATCCCCACCACCCCGCCGCCCGCCGCGACGGAACCCGCCGACCTCCTCTACCACCTGCAGTATCTGGCCGTGCGCAAGGACTACGCCCATGCCGCGCTGATGGCCCCCATCACGCCGGATGTGGTGTTCCCTTCCGCCCGCCAGTTCCACCTGGATGCCAAGGCCCAGGGCCTCACCCTGACGCCGGAGGAGATCAAGGGCCTGGGCATCGAGAACCTGGCTGCCCGCCTGGATGAGCTGCCGGGCAGCGAGACCGACGACTATTCCATCAAGGACGCCCGCCTGGCCTTCAACGCCGGCATCTACCGCCTCACCAAGGGCCTCACCGCCAAGTCCTGGGGTCGGATGCGCCACATGGGCATCACCGACAACACCGCCGCCCGCCAGTACGGCTCCCGCACCATCCTCAAGGACATGGCCCTGGGCTTCGATGGCACCAAGGTCATGACCGTCAGCTGCCTGAAGAAGCCCGATGGCTACTGGGGCATTTCCTTCCTGCGCTACGAGGTCTCCCTGAAGGGCCTGAAGCAGAACTAAGACCGACTTGGACACCCAGGCCGCGCGGATGCCCGCGCGGCCTGTCCGCGTACCCCTGCCCAGGGAAGGCTGGGTGGCAGGACAGCCCCTCGCCTGGGAAGATGGAAGGTTCTGGCCGGTAGGGGCGTCCCGACACAGCCCGGCCACGGAGGATCCATGTCCAGGAAGCGCGTCATCCACGTCGTCGGCACCGGCACCATCGGCGAGCCGCTCATCGGCCTGCTCTGCGAGTTCCAGCAGGAGCTGGGCATCGACGAGGTCACCTTTCACAAGAACAGCGTCTCGGAGCGCCCCAAGGTGAAGGCGCTGCTCCGCCGGGGGGCCCGGCTGTCGGTCGATGCCGCCAATGTCGAGGGCTTCCGGGCCTGGGGCATCGAACCGGACCTGCTGCATGACCAGGCCCTCGAGGAGGCCGCCGTGGTCATCGACTGCAGCCCCAAGGGGCTCGAGATGAAGGACCGGCTCTACAAGCAGTACGAGCCCACCACCCTGGGGTTCATCGCCCAGGGCAGCGAGTTCGGCTTCGGCACCATGTACGCCCGGGGCGTGAATGACGAGGTGCTCACCGGCAAGGACAAGTACGTCCAGGTGGTCAGCTGCAACACCCACAACCTCTCCTGCATCCTCCAGACCCTGGCCCTCTCCGAGGGCGACGACAACCTGGTGGAGGGCACCTTCGTGTGCATGCGCCGCGCCAACGACATCAGCCAGGTGAAGGACTTCAGCCCGGCGCCCCAGGTGGGTGGCCACAAGGACGGAAAGTTCGGCACCCACCATGCGCGGGACGCCTTCCACCTCTTCCAGACCAAGGGCCTCTCGCTGAACCTCTTCAGCAGCGCCATCAAGCTGCCGACCCAGTACATGCACAGCCTCTGGTTCGACCTGCGACTGCAGCGGCCGACCACCCTCGAATCCCTGAAAGCCCGCATCCAGGCCAACGACCGCATCGCCATCACTGAGAAGAAGGACGCGAACACCGTGTTCTCCTTTGGCCGCGACCAGGGCCACTTCGGCCGCATCCTGAACCAGACCGTGATTCCCCTCAGCACCCTCACCATGCCGAACCCGAACCGGGTGGTGGGCTTCTGCTTCACGCCCCAGGACGGCAACAGCCTGCTCTCCAGCGTCTCGGCCGCCCTGCACTTCATCCACCCCGAGGACTGGGAGCAGCGCATCCAGGTGCTGAAGCCCTTCTTCTTCGACGAGGTCTGATCCCTGGCGGGTCACGATCCGGCGTCCAGTGGACGCCGGATCGTGGGCCCCCGCCGGGATCAGAGTCATGTCAGGTTGGGTCTCTTTGCGGGGACCCGCACGGGTCAGAATAAGGTCCGGGTGTGACCGCACCCGGGGACCCGCACGGGTCAGAATAACGTCCGGGTGCGGCCACACCCGGGCCCCCTTTCCCGGCATCCCCCCCACCTCGACCTTCGTCCTGACGGAAGCCCCTTGCAGATCACCACCGAATACACCCTGACCCCCGACGAGGCCCTCCGGGGCACCCGCGCCTTCAAACGCTTCTGGTACCGCCTCTCGGTGGGGGCCGGCCTGTTCCTGATCTTCCTCGGCTGGTTGAGCCACACGACCCCCCTGGGCCAGCAGGGCTTCGGCCGCTTCATGCTCCTGAACGGGCTGCTGTTCGTGGTGCTGCCCGAAGCAGTGCTGCGCTGGGCCCGCCTGCGCCGGGGCGCCGATGCCTACGCCCCGGTGGAGCTGACGCTCCACGACGAGGGCCTCGCCCTCCGCACCGACGGCACTGAAGGCGGGCTGCCCTGGACCGCCTTCAAGAAGGTGCAGCGCCACAGCGGCTTCTGGCTGTTCCGGATCAGCCGCTCCCAGGCGGTGCTGATTCCCGAGCGGGTGCTCGATGCCCAGGCCACGGCCGAGCTCAGCGCCCTCCTCACCGCGCGGAAGCTCCTCAAGGCATGAACCTCCAGGGTCCAGCACCGCTTGCCGCGACCATCCTGCTGGGCCAGCGGCTCGTGCGGGACGAGGTCGTCCTCCGCATCACCGAGGTGGAAGCCTATGGGGGCCCCGAGGACACCGCCAGCCACGCCCGCCACGGCCGCACTGGCCGCAATGCCCCCATGTGGGGCCCCGCGGGACGCGCCTACCTCTACCTGTGCTACGGCATGCACTGGATGCTGAACGTCGTGACGGGCCCGGAAGGCGAGGCCGCGGCGGTGCTCATCCGGGGGGCCGAGGTGGTGGCGGGCCTTGAGACGGTGCTGCGGCGGCGGCAGGCGCTCAGCGCCAGTCCCAAGCTCTGCGCGGGGCCCGGGAAGGTGGCCCAGGCCCTCGGCCTCGACCGCACCTTCGATGGCCACGACCTCCTGGCTCCCGGCGGGCTCGGCCTCTTGCCGGGCGCATCGCCCGTCCGCATCCTCGCGGGGCCACGCCTGGGCATCGCCTTCGCCAGCCCCGAGGACCAGGCCCGCCCCTGGCGCTTCGCCGATGGGGACAGTCCTGCGGTCCTGCAACGCAGGGCCCTGGCCTACCCCCCCCAGTGAAACCAGCCCCTAGTGCGGGGACTGCGCCATGGCGTCGTTGAAGCCCTGGAAGACTGCCTCGTAGGCGCCGGTCTCCGCGGCGAAGCGAAGCCGCTTGACGTTCTCCACGCAGATCTCCGGGGCCTCCGGGTGGTCTCGGAGAAGCTGCATCGCCTCGGCGAGGAAAGCGTCCAGGGGCATGGCCCGGGGGTCGGAGGCGCCGTTCATGAGGTCGGTGGCCACGTAGGGCGGAATCAGTTCCACCACCTCCGTGGTGGTTCCCTTGAGCTGGTAGCGGAGAGACTGCGTGTAGGAATGCAGGGCCGCCTTGGTGGCGCAGTAGGTGGGGGTGAAGGCGAGGGGCACGAAGGCCAGCCCGGAGGAGACATTCATGATGGTGGACCGGGGCTGCCGCCGCAGCAGGGGCAGCAGGGCCGCCGTGAGGCGGAGGGGCGCCAGGAGGTTGGTGGCGAGGATCTCCTCCATGTCCACCGGGTTCGCGGGGTGGGCCTGGAGATCCTCGGCCCGCATGATGCCCGCGTTGTTGATGAGGACGTTCAGGGCGGGATGTCGTTCCGCCACCTGGGCCGCGAAGGCCTGCAGGGCCGCCGGATCCTGCAGGTCCACCGCATAGGGCACCATGCCGGGGTTGGACCGGACCGTGTCCTCCAACATGGATGTCCGCCGCCCGGCGATGATCACCTGGTTGCCCAGGGCGTGGAAGGCTTCGGCCAGCCCCCGGCCAATGCCGGAACCGCCGCCGGTGATGAGGATGTGGTTGTTCGTGAGCTGCATGGGTGGCCTCGCAAAGGTTGCCTGGACCGGGAACGCCGGGGGGTGCCGCCGCCCCGGGGTGGGGTGATAGTACTACCGGGCGCCACGCCCCCGTGGCACCGGCAGGAGGCCACATGCCCTACGTCAACATCCGCATCACCCGCGAGGGTGCCACCGCGGCGCAGAAGGCCGCCCTCATCCAGGGCGCCACCCAGCTGCTGGTGGATGTCCTGGGCAAGAATCCCGCGACCACGGTGGTGGTCATCGACGAAGTGGACACCGACAACTGGGGCATCGGGGGTGAGAGCGTCACCGCCCGCCGGGCGACCGGCCGCTGACCCCAAGCCTTGTGCGGCGAGGCCAGCGCCCCCATACTCAACCTCCGCTCCAATCGAACCCTCGCGGGGGCCAGAACGGAGCCACTGTTCCACGGGGGTGACCGGTTTCGACAGGTCCCGACCATGTGGGTCGCGACGCAAAGCCCGGTGGGCTTTGGGCAGCGGGGCCCCACAGGGAGGGAATCACGCCGGAATCGATCGCTGTCGCGGCCAGTGACCAACACTTTGGGGGTGACCGGTTTCGACAGGTCGTGATCCAGGTGCACGGTGCAGGCGGGGGTTGGACGGATGGCCCCCTTATCAATCCGCCCACATCAAACTGCCAACGATAACTTCGAACTGGCTCTCGCTGCCTAGGGCAACCTAGGCTCCGAGCGAGTCCCCGGGATCTCTGGGTACCGGGCTCGTTAAACCCCTGAATGGGTGGCTTCGGCCTGCCGGACAGGGATACCAGATAGGCCGCCGCGACGCTCCCTGACGGCGGCCGAGATCAGGGAGCGCACGTCCCGAGCGGCTCGTCCGTTCCCCGCCGGGAGGTTTCAAGAGCGGACCAAGCCTGTGGAAGAATCGCCATCCGGCATGTCTTGGACGTGGGTTCGACTCCCACCACCTCCACCAATAGCACACGTAAGCCACTGATAAATCAGTGGCTTATTTTTTTATCCATATAAATTCCATACCTCCATCCATACAGAACACGGTCGTCAATTCGCCCTCCAATATTCAATTTATTCGATTTTTTTTCGTTATCATCAATCCTCACATGAACCCGATGAACCACCTCCAAGCCACTCACCCGGGCCTCCGCCACGAGCTACGGGGCTACCTGCTGCGCTACCGCCACATCCAGCCTCTGCTGGTAGCCACCCTGGCGCTGGACGAGCTGGAAACGGCCCTAGAGCTTCTCCAACGGTTATCGCCCCGTGTTCCAGTGGGTGATGAAGAGGCACAACGTCTACAGGCCTTCTTGGCCCCACGCATCGCGGCCAAGGACGACCCTCGGTGAGCGACCAAGGCCGACCCGGCGCTCCCCGCCGCATCGCGCACCTGGACATGGATGCGTTCTTCCCCTCGGTGGAGCTGCTGAAGCATCCCGAGTTGATGGGGCTTCCGGTCGTCGTGGGCGGCCGAGCCCGGTTGCCGCCATCGCTGGCCAGCCCTACCCGCGACTGAAGGGTTACACGGGTCGCGGTGTGGTCACCACCGCGACCTACGAGGCCCGTGCCTGCGGCGTGCACAGCGGTTTTCGGGGGAGGCTTGGCCCTTGGTTTCTTAAGACTTGGCTGGGGCTACGATCCGTAGCGACCCTCTGCCTTGAAAAAGAGGTAGGTCTTCGCCTCAAGCACGACGGATGGGCTCAATCCGGCTTGGCTCGCCACCTGGTTCAGCTCCTCAAGCTCGGTCTATTGACCTCACGCGGCGGCCTGTCTGCTACCGCAGATGCTTTATGCGTTCTTGGAGGACCAGGGCGGTTGGTCTGTTCAAAGCTGCAAGAGCAGCAACTATCTCGACCAGCGCCTGCCGCGCCTGAGTGTGTTGCGACAGGGCCTCCGCGTCGGAACCCAAAACCGCTACCACCAGCCCCTCGAAGGCGTCGCCCGTATCCTCGCGATACCAGCGACTTGAAGGCTCGCACTTCTTCAGCAAGGCGGCGAGCCAGCAAAGCCCGCCAAGCCGAAGCCCGGCTCCGAATTTTGTCGTCAGGAAATGACAGAAACGGGTGACGTTTTCTTCGTCGCGAGCCAGGTGCGTGGTGGCCCAGCGTTCGTAGACATCCCTCATCCGCAGGGCCGCGCCCGGATTCAGGCGGGACAACGCGTCCTCGTAGCCAAAGCCGAGCAGGTCGCCAATCAATCGCTCGCCGTAGAACCAGAGGCCGGGTTGGCACCAATTGGCCGCGAGGCCGTATTCTGCTGTGGCCCGCCAGACGCGCTCGAAGGCCACTGGGTCATCACCTTTCAATGCGCGCAAGAATAAGCCGTGGATAAAGTGCTGCAGAGCGTAGTGCGCCGCCGGGCCGTGGGAGAGAACAGGTTCCCAAACCGCGCGATCTTCCCCTTCGGGTGCTGCGATCGCCATGGCGCCGAGCCTCAGGAGGAGGTCGTAGCCGAGGTTCTGGCTCGGCAAGTCGTACTCACCGTCCTTCGTCTTCTCGCGCGCCTTGGCGCGAGTGGCATCGTAGTCCCAGATGCGCAGCACCAAGCGCGTGTCGAGGTTGCGGTCGCCCGTACCGTCGCCTTTGATGAGCCAGTTGAAAAGGACCTCGAGGAAGTGACCGTCTAGATAACCGCTCCGTTTGCGCTCCGGCTTTCCGCGCCAAGGCTGGTCGCCGGCATTGTGGAACCGCCTCCGGCGCTGGAAGTCCAAACGTTCTCGGCCCGCCACGACACGCTTGAAATCGAGGTCATCTGGCGTCGCCTTCGGTCCACGGAGCGGAAAGCGCCGAAGCCGCGCCAGCCATACCCTCCAGATGTGCTCCGTGTCGTCGCCCTCGCCGTGATGCGGAGCAAGTAGGACGAGGCCCGACCAGAAGAGCCCGGCGCGGAGCAACCGCCACCACGCGGACCCAAGCTGTTCTCGATTGGCGTAAGCAAGGTCGACCACAACAGAGGCCGCTCCCGTGTCGCCACTCGTCAGAAGGCGCAGGACAGCGGTCTCCCATTCCTGACCGCCGTCTCCATTGGCGAGCCAAAGATGCATGACCGCGTAGGCGACGAACTTCAGCTCGACGCAGAGGCTCCCCATGTGCCGACCGCGAATCTCTTCTCCAGTCGAGGCAACCGCCGCCACACCGGCGCGCACAACTTCGAGAGCGTGCTTATGCGCTTCAGGGTTCTTGGCGAGCCAAGCGCCTCCCAATGCGACGAGCGTGCCGGCCGCAGCAAAACGGCTGTTCGATGTCGCATCCTCATTTTCGCCTTCCGCTCCGGCCTCACACTCCTGGAGAAAATTGAAGAGATACCTGGCCTCATCATCGATGAGCGGCTGGCCGCCCTGAAGCCGCCGCTCGCACTGGAACGGCACAAGAAGGTATGTGAGGGTTGGCGCGCTGTTGGCCTGCCATGACTTCAGGTCAAGGCTCAGTTGTTCAGGACAAACGAAGCCTTGCGCTTCTGTGCCGGTCGCCGGGTCGGTGAAGGTTTGGTAGTTGGCCCGGTCGAGAGTGGCGAATAGCAGCTTGAACTCCAACGCCTCCTTCGGGTCTTCAGGTGGCACCCAGGTCGGCAGTAGCGCTTGAAGGCGCCGCGCAACGTCGTTGTCGGTTAGCAGGATTTGGACAACGACATCGAGAAACCTCTGCTGACGATGTGGCGCCAGGATCCAGTCACGGGCGAAGTTAAACATCACTTCACCGCCCTGGATCCAATTCAATCCGATGAAGTTGTTGTCAACCTGCTTAACGCGGTCGCTATCCCAATAGAACAAGTTTGGGAACGTAATCAGAGCCGCGAGAGGCCCCGTCACCAGCGATGGGCGATATTTGGCGACGTTGATTAGCACGCTGACGAGCGCAGCGGAGTTTCCCTCCCCGAGTATCCTCTCGGTATAGGGAGTGATGTCTTCACCCGCGTCGATCCGCAGCGTAAGCCAGCGCTCCAAAGCATCCAGAGCGCAGAACAGGTTTCCGTTGCCCATTGAGTTGGACTGCGGCCAGCCAAATACATCCCACCAGCCAGGGAAGGCCTTCTCTGAGCCGTCCGCAAATTGCAGTGTCACCCCGGGAGCCCTGCCAGTTCGATCCTTCACGATCTCGGCGGCGATCCAGCGCTCCGTGCAGAAGTTCACCAGCGCGATGAGCGACGTGAGCGCCGTTTCTGGGGCCAGTTGAAAGAAGGGGAAGAACGGGCTCTTCCAGAAGGCCGTCGGGTATGCGTCCTGGGGGTATTCGAGGGCGAGGTTCAATTCAAACTGCGCGGCCCCGTACTCCCGTTCCGGCTGGTCTTCGATGATAAGCGCGAGCAGGACTTCGGCCGCCAGGTCAGGTTGCGCACGCATCAGAGACTGAATGCCGTTCTCCTTGATACAGGCGGTCCGGAAATCCATGTCGACTTTATTGCTGGCCCCTAGAGGCCAAGGAGGCAAGCGCTCGCGTAACCACCCGAGGGAGCGCGGCATCTGCTCCCGTTTTTCGTGCCGTGCCTTGTATTCAGCATCAGTCTCAAGACGCTCGGTGTGCTCTTTCGCCTTCTCTGATTGAACAACGCCAATGCGCCGTATGACGTCAGCGTCGATTTCTCGGCGTCCCGCAAGTTCGAGCGCCCAGTTCCCGACCTCGTTCGGAAGGTCGGCGGCGCCAGCCAGTGGCGCGGTGTACAGCAACGGCTCACGAGACAAGTACAGCACGCCGTGGCCCTTCTCGACCTGCACGGCTCGAGCCATGGCGAGCGCTATCTCCGCCATCTCCAGGCGGAAAGGCATCGGATTGCCGCTGCTCAGCCTGTGCGGCGTCTTCACCAGCCATGTCTGGATGACTTTCGCGAGAGCGGACGATACCAGCCCAGCTAATCGCTCCCGTTGCGCGATGAGGAAGCGGAGAACGGGGGGCCACCTGCCAAAGACAATCGAGCGATACTGTGCCTCAAGGTGCAGGCCGACCGCCTCGGTCAGTCCCATTCCGCCACTAGTTGGCACCGTCGCGATATGGTGAAAGCGCTGAAGTAGCCGTGTCAAGTGTTTCGCAGCGTTGCTAAGCAGAAGGTCGACACGTTCAGTCAGGAAGCGTTCGGCTTCGGGGTCCAAGCAGAGCGCGTCGAGGAGGATATCGCCCGCTAGGTTGTTCTGTGCTGCTTCCGCGGCCCCGAAGGCGAGGTCCCAGGCCGTAGAAGCCCCAGCCTCTTGTCGCAGCAAGAATTGGCCCAGCATTCGGAGCGCATTCGTCCAAAGTGGATTGCCGGCCAGAGCGGCCCATTGCAGCGTGTCAGACCAATTCTGCTTCAAAAACTGGAAGCGCGCCCAATCCGCCGCGAGATCGTGCTCGAACTCGATGCGGTTGCTCCGCGCGTTCAGGCGCAGCGGGAGCTCGTTAGGCCGCTGCGTGAATGTCGCCGTGTCCGCCGGTTCCAAGTCAGTAAGTGCGAAGCTTCGCTCGAACAATGCTTCTCGCCTAGCGAGGCGCATCACCAGCGCCTGCACGTCAGCGCGGTCATGCGTCCAGTACTTCCAGAGGCGGTCGGCGATGGCGGTGTGAGACGCCAGACCACCGGCGTTCGATCCCAGCGCCACGCCCGCCTTGATGACCCACGCCAGCGTCCGCAGATTAGTAAGCGCCGCAATGGTGTCGTCATGCGCGACCAACCAGCCCAAGATGGGCGACGACAGAAGCGCCAACTTCACAGCATCACTCTTGAGCGCCTCGACTTCGACCTGGTGCGCTTTCCTCGCGCCGAGTATCGTCTCCGCGCCTTCGATCCAACTCTGCGTTTGCGTCACGATGACGACCCGCCACGCATCCTCGGTCTTTTTGCCGTCATTCTGCAGTATGGCTTGGAGCAGTTGGCGGAGGATGACGAATTCTCCGGCCTCAATGCGCTCTGCAGAGTCGATGACCAATACGTTCTGCGGCTTCACCGTGGAATTCAGTACAAGCGAAAGGTCGTGTGTTAGGGGAAGGGTGCCGCGGCGGGCCGCGCTGAGCGCTGTCTTCAGCTCCTCCGGACCGAACCACACCTGGTTCCAAGATGGATACGAGCCGTCCAACACCGACTTGACCAGCGCCGATTTACCCGAGCCCGACTCCCCGAAGAGCACCGTGACCGCGTTGCCGGCGACCGCTGCCTGGAGCTTCGCTTTCTCCTTTGTACGGGGCACGGCATAGCCTGACGGCAGCTCCGTCTCTATCCGCGCCTTGTGGTCCGCGGTGATGTTGGAGAGCGTCTCCCAATCACGCTCAAAGTCTGGGTGATGGCGGAGGCCGAACTGGCGATGGAGCTTGGACAACAGACCCGGGACGGTGATGGTCCCGCTGCTAAGGCGCACCCCAGTTGCAACGATGATGAGCCGATTCCAGAGATCTTGTGCTTCATCGTCACGGCCAGACACGAGCAAGCGACGGCATTGCGCAATTGCCTGGGTCTCGTTCTCGGAGTGCGCAAACTGAAAGTTGGTCTGCACCACGTGCAGGCGGCGAATGAGGTCGATGGTCTCTTCGTCGGACGCGCCGCCTGGCTTCTGAATGCTGTCGAAGATGCGCGACTGCCTTTTATTGCCTCGGATACGGCTCATCGCGAGTGCTGTGTCTGGTCCACTGCACGCGTTCTTTACTTCGCGCCACGTTGGATCGAAATCCTCATGTGTGCCGCGCGTCACCAAAGCCAGACCATCAGTCGCGCGATTGAATGGCCCCTCCGGCTCCCGCCACTGTTCCCAGGCGCGCGTCACGAAGTCAGCGGGGAGGCCGGCCGCGGTCACCTGCAAATTCCCCTTCGCCGAGATCGCCAGTCGCCGCAGAGCGCCGGTCGCATGGGCCGTCAGCAGCAAGTTGTCGGCGCGCCAGCCCAAAGCCGATACTTGGGCTTGGATCTGCATGACGACGCTCTCGATTCCCGGCGCGTGCTCACCCGCTAGGGCCTTTACCATCTGCCAGGCGCTTATCAGGTCCTCGAACTCGAACCCGGCGCCGCTCATCGACCGCAGTGTCGCGGGCGCGCCTTTCGCCCTGGTGCTGCGAGGCTCTTTTGGCTTCGATGTGCTTTTAGGCGTGGCCATTGACTTCCGAATGTTGGGATTTCTGGATCGTTGCTATGTATGTCGGCGGGATGCAAGGCCCTTGGACCCCTGATAGCAGGGTGCCGACCTTCTTGGCCTCGACCACGCCCACGGCCGCCCGGTCCACCAGCAGCAGGTAGTCGCAGGTGCCCGACTTCACCGGCACTTCACGAAGGGCGATGCCCCGCCCCGCCCCGGGATTGAACTGTTTGTAATCCTGCAGCACCCAGCCCGACGCGGCCAGTTGCGCATCGATCTGCTGGCGGGCGCGTTGCTCGGGGGCGAGGTCGGTCATGGGGTCCAGAGTTCAGGGGTTGGGCAATTCTGACAGTCCCGCCTTCCACCATCATTATTCCCATTTCCGTTGGCCTTTCCCGGTCTGGGAATTTCCGATGTCGATATCACCTGCCAGTAGATCATGGCCGACATGCCACCAACATGGCTGTAATCCCTGAATGCCGCTGGGCCCGAGGCCGATGTTGACCTGAAGACCGCCCATGACAGCCGGGTGCCACCGGCCGTGGGCTTACTGGACTAGTGCCTGGCAATGGCGTGATCCCTGGGATTTCAAGTGCCGATAAGTCGCCATGGGCCGAAAGACGGGTTTTATTCGCCGCGTTTACGAGGGTTTCAAGCACGTATGTTTCTCTATCAACGACTGTTAGCTTAAAATCGCCCTGCAAACCGCGTTCTGGCAGGGTGTACATGCATTTGGCATGCCTTCAGCACACCAACTAGGCCTACGTAACGCGGCGCAGGAGCACCGATCACAAGCAACGTTGGGTGGTGTCCGAGATGCGTGGCCCGAGTTCCAACCAATGCTGACCTCGACCGTTCAGCCAGATCATGGACCGCCACTGCTGTCTTAGACCTGCGCCAACGCCCCCGCCCAACGCGCCCCCGGGCGCATAGTGTTGGGCTGGCGGAAAGGAGGCGAATATATGCAGGTGCCGGGCACTGACCACGGCAGGTCAGTATTAGTGGCACAATTGATATTGCGGCAATATCAACAGTGGTGCTGCGCACGCCCCACCAATACTTGGACATAATAGGCTTATTCATGTCCCCCTGCCGCGACCAGCGCCGAACCACCTGATTCGTTCTGCATCTGACCAGCCATCTTCTAAGAGATGTTCCAGCGCCAATGAAACAACTTCGCTTGCATCCATATGGGTATTCATTGGATTTTGCAACCAATAGGTCTAGCGGTAGATTTAAGCATGCGATCGCGGTCGAACGCGATGTGCTGATTCCTGCCATGAAAGCTGCCAGAAAGGACTTTGCATTCGACCGATCTTCCCCGAAAGCTCAAGTTTTATGACATTATTTGTTGATAATAAACATGTTATAATAAAAATAGTTGGCATCAAAGTTTGCAGTTGATTAAATGACTAAATAGATCAACTAATCTCATACTAGGGTCAAATTGCATAAATGGGCTCCCGGCTAGTTTGCACCAAGCGAAATCTTAGTATAGCCAACAGTCAGCTTATACACCATAATCCATCATTCCTAGGGCCCCGACTACACCTATGGACTTTGCATCAATATTTGCAGTTAAATTGTTGGTAATTTCAGCCCGTTTCTGAATTTCACCCGTTCCGAACCCCCCCTTTTGCGCCCCTTTTCCATTTTGGAAATTTCTCCTTCCGGGAAGGGCCGTGAGGCCAGTCGGAGGACCGGCAAGCGCGGAAAAAGGTGGCCGGAAGGCTGTCGGATTCGCAGGCCAGTCGTGGTGCTTCCCGGGCCAGCAGGTAACACCCCCAGGGGTGCCCGCCGAAGTGCCCTTTGCCGCAGGATGGGGCCACCACCGAGCACACCGAAATGGCGAATTCTGGGCCCCGACCGAGTCCGTGAAACTGTCCAGCCTGACCCCAAGAAGCGACTCACCGGCGCTGCCGGCCTTGGACCAAAGACCTGACGGACTGGGGGACCGAAGCTGTATCCCGCCCACCCTCCCTGAAGGCAATCCTTCAGGGCAAATCCCCAATTCGATGACCACCTGAACGTCCCTTCTGGTTGGCATGGTTCACGTGGCGATCTGGGGCCTGAAAGCGGGGCCCCGCACCGCATCCTGCCCTCTGTCGCCCAGCCTTCCCACCCCCCTAGTCCCTGGGGCTGGACTGGGCCCGACCGTGCAGCCTGGACCCTGCCGAAGGCTTGGCTTCCGTTCATCGATCAGCCAGCTTTTGACCGTTCGAACTGGGCCCAAAGTAGGCCTTCGTTCCCCTCTCTTTCAGACCTTCTGGCGACCTCCGCGCCGGATCGGCCCTTCCCCCCGGTTGGCTGACACACTCCAATACAGCTGCTGTCCACTTGTGGTCGATGTACAACGGGCTTGAGGTCCCCGCCAAGAGCCGAATCCCTGGGCCCCTTGCGCGGACTGTTCACCGAGGAAGAGATCTGGTTCGGTCGGTCGCCTTGCCCTTGTCCGGTCGCGCTGGGCGCCCCAGTGTCGCCCTGGATGAGCTGGTTCGCTGTCAGTAGGAACAGTCCCTGGCCCTCCACGGCCACCACCAGGGCCGTCCAGCACCTGACGACAATGACCCGTTCCTACCTCGAGTCTCACGGCCACGAGTTCCTGGAACCCGAGGCCCTTCCCAGAGCAGCTGCTGGCTTGGCCCCCCTATCGCGGCCAGTCATGCCCTACCAGCACGCCCACCCGGATAACTCATTGGATTGGCGATAATAGGTAAATTGGCTATAATAGGGAACGAGGGAATGCCCATGCCTACTCAGACGCTCACTGCGGTCCCAGGACACCCCATGGAGTCCGTGACTTCCACTGATGCACAGAACTACTTCGGCAAGCTGTTGGGAAGGGTTCAGCGCGGGGCGGTGGTCAGCATTACCCGCCACGAGGAAGTGAGCGCCGTTCTCCTGTCAGCCGAGACCTATCAGGCCCTCCTCCACGAACACACCGACCCCTTGGCCGACCTGCGGAAGCGGTTTGATCTTCGATTTGCCGCGATGCAGACTTCCAAGTCGAAAGCCGGGGCTCTCGCCCTCTTCGGGGCGTCTCCTGATGACCTCGGAGGTGCGGCGGTGAAGGGCGCCAAGAAACGTGGCTAAAGCGACCGTCACCGTCCTGGCTGGAACGAACGGAGCCGGAAAGAGCAGCATCGCCGGTGAGTACCTGCGCCAGAACGGTGCGCCCCACTTCGATCCCGATGCGGTGGCCCGTGAAGTCCTCGCGAAGAACCCGGGCCTATCGTCAAGCGAGGCCAACGGCTTGGCCTGGCAAGAAGGCATGCGCCAACTGAAAGAAGCGATCCGCCTCCGGAAGGACTTCATCTTCGAGACCACCCTTGGCGGGAACACCGTCACGGCCACCCTCGAGGAGGCCCTGGATGCGGGTCTTGATGTCCGCATCTGGTACGTGGGGCTGATGAGCCCCGAACTTCACATCGCCCGCGTCCAGGCTCGGGTCGCCAAGGGCGGGCATGCCATTCCTCCGGGTACCATTCGCCAACGGTTCAACGATAGCCGCCTGAACCTGATCCGGCTCATGGGACGGCTGGCCGAACTGAAAGTGTTCGACAACTCCGCTGAGGCTGATCCCCATCAGGGCCAGACCCCCCAGCCCCTTCTCCTGCTCCATCTTCGGAAAGGGCGGGTGATAGGGCCCAGTCGAACCGCACTGGCGCAAACTCCCGACTGGGCCAAGCCCATGGTTGAGGCCGCCCTCTCCCTTTAAGCATGGGTTTGATGCTCAAGGCCCGAGGCGTTCGTCAGGCTCACAACAAGAGACAGTCTGGCGTAAGGAGCTGGGCTCGGCCCTACCCTTGTGTCTGAACCAGACCGGCGCTAGGCGTCAGGCCTCCGTCTTCGCCAATTCGCCTTTGGCGTGCCGCTTCCCCATCTTTCTGAACGCCGCAATGGCAGCCAACTGCGACTGTCTTGGCCTGGATTTCTCTGCCTCCCAGTTGTAGACCGTCTGGGCCGACACTCCAAGGATGACCCCAGCTTCAGCGGCTGATAGTCCAAGCCGCTGCCGGTGCGTGGCCAAGCCTTTCGCGCGGAATCTGAACTTGGTGGATGACTCATCCGTGGTCTTAGATGTTGCAGTTCCTGGGGCCTTCTTCGCCGCCCGTGATACCTGTTTCTCGAGATCCGCAACTCGGCGCTTCAAACCTGCAATATCAGAACGATACTGTGCGGAAGCCTTCCGAAGGCCTTCAAGTTCTTTGCGCATTTCCTTTCGAGCCAATCGGACTATTTCATCTTTCAAGATGGATGCAATGTTTGGCATATCCGTTCTCCTTGGTGATGCCCATCCATATTTGGAATCTCGATAGTATCGCATACAGGATTCCCGCGGCCGCCCCTCCGAAATCGCGCCAGGAAAGCCACCTGGCACGCTTTCGGATGGCAGGGCGCCGTGCAAGGTGCTGACCAATCCCGTCATCACTGCTTCCAGGAACCAGCGTATCGCTTGCGCCCGGTCATGAGCCCCTCGATTCGCGGGGGGCTCATGACCGGGACACACGGCAGGAATGATGATTTGAAAAGAGGCGACCTCTTTTCGATACCAGCCAAGAAGGAGGGTCTTCTCCCGAACCCTGGCAGATGGTCGATGGGAACACACGATTTCACTATCAAGGAATGGCTCTGGCCTCAGGCCATGGGGGCCCAATAGCATTGCAGCTATGCCGTCGATGCCAGAGGTCAGCAGTGTGATGTGGCTTCGATTCTAATGCGCTGGCTTCGCCGAGCAGTGTTGGCCCATGTGATAAGCCCTGCGGCGTCCTTAACTCCAGTGGTGGAGATCCCCTCATCAAGGCATGGCTCCTATCCGGATCTACTTGCACCTCGTGAGAACTGGGTGGGGCGGGTTGTCTGGCTACTCCTCCAGCGGCACCAGCGCAGCACCGTTCCGTTTTTGCCGGCACTGCGCTGGCACCCCCGGAGGAGTATATGAGCCAGACAACCCCGCATATCCCCACCTGCGTCGCGCTCGACGACGTGGCCGACCCCCAGGATCTCTGGGACCTGGTGCTTGAGGGAGAGGCCATGCCTGAAGACGAGCCCTCCCTGGAGGCCTAGGAGAATGACTTCCATACAGCATCCTTCCGCCCTCAAGGGCCTGGTCACACGGGGCCCTCCGGTCTGAACCACTGGACGATCCCCTTAGGTTCGTCCAATCAAGTTGACGAAATCTGCCGAACGCGCGATCTGGATACTTGTTCATAGATCACAAGAGCGTGCTTGGAATCAATGGTGTCGGAATTCATTTTTCCGGATTGCCATCCTGAACTATTTGGATTACGTTTTTCTCACCGACAACAACATCTGGGGTCTCTCCGTGAGATGCCTGGTAATCCAACGGGGACTAGCAAACCGCGCCCAACGGATGGCTTTCCGGTAATACCGTCGGTGATTCAAGCAACTGGGTGGCCCCGGCACCCCCCTTCCCCCATCGATTTCGAGCGTTTCCCATAGTCCTTGCTGCATGGACTGCGGAACCCACCTGTGAGCCCAGGTAGGCACAAACCCTCGCCATTGATGGTGGAATTGAGGACACATCATGTCCGACGAACTCCTGGCTCAGGCCAGCCATCGGCGCCAGGGCTCTGCGCCGCCAAACGCCCCACAGTCCAATGGGGACCCCCTCACCGATCGCTGGGTGCTGACAGCCACGTCCTTGGCCTTGGCTCTGGATGGCACCTACGTAGACTCTGACGATCTGGCTGTCGCACTCGAATGGGCGGAACTGCTGGAGCCCCTTGGTCGGCAAGGTCCTGTGGATCCCCCCGACTGGTACGGCTCCATGCTACGCACCTGTGCGCAGGAGAACATCCAACTCGACGATAGGCCCTCAAAGGTTCTTCCCTTTGACTACCACCTCCCCAGCGAGGTGGTGGTTATGCTCACTCAGCGCCGCCCCCTTCAGGCTTGCTTCCAAACGTTCCTCGACGCGAAGGAAGAAATCTTCCTTCGCCTCTATGGTTCAGCAGCCGAGTCCGGACTGAGCCACGATCCGAGGCTGGCCCTCAAGGCCGCCCATGACTGCGCGCTGGCTGTCGAAACGGAACTCCGGCAGAGCCTGGTCGGCCAGTCCGAGGCGGTGGCAGCCCTCAAGCGTCTGGCCTTCCAACGTGAACTTCGACGCGGGGTTGGCTCCTCGCCAGCCACGGCACTGTTCCTGGGGCCGCCCGGGTCGGGCAAATCCCTTGCGGCACGGCTGTTCGCGGAGGCGCTTGGCCTTTCTTCTCTCGCGAAACACAAGTCGCGCCGACTCGCAGTCCTTGAGGTGGAGATGACTCAGCACGTGCAGTGGGCCAGTGGCGTGGACCTGTTCGGTGACGGTTCCCGGCAGGGCTCCATCACCCAGTTTGTCGCCAAGAACCCCCATGCCTTGGTCATCTGCAATGAATTTGAGAAGGCCCACCGCAAGGTACTGGAGAGCATCCTGCCAGTCCTCGACCAGGGCTTCCTGCCGTCGCCGACGGGTAAGGTGGACTTCCGAAACGCGGTGTTTATCTTCACGACCAATTTGGGTTCGGAACTATGGAACCGTCCGGCTTCCCCCGAGGAAGGCACGCTCGAGGTGGACCTCATGGACCTGCTGGGCCTGGCTGAGAAGATCGAAGAGAAATCCGACTGGCATAAGACGCCCGTGCCAAAGGAACTGCTCAGCAGGCTGAACAAGGGGGCCATGGTGCTGTTCCGACGTCACCATGGCCATCACATGCTGCAGAAGGCACAACAGAGCGGCGTTGCGAAGAAAGAGGTGTCCTAATGGAAACCAAATCCTTCGTTCACTCCGGCTTCACCTTCCAGGTGGAGAGTGGCGTGCTTCCAGCCCTCGCCTTGTCTCACTTGCCCGGGAAAGACCTCCGCACGGCCGACCGGCTCCTGGACCGATTCTTCCTGGACCTGCTGATGATGGCCCAAAGCACGTTTGGCGCCAGGTTTCAGCAGATGCAGGAACCCCCGGAATTCGTCGTGCAGGCCGACGGTTTACTTTCCTTACGCTTGAAAGAAGCCTTAAGCGAGGTGACTTGCTGGACCTATCTGGTCAGCAGTATCCCTGGGATCGAGGCCTTGGTGCGACGCCTTCTTCCCTACAAGCAAATCAACTTGCAGGTTGTCAAAACGCTTGAAGGCCTGCACCAACTGCCTCCTGGCGAACTGGTTCTGATTGACGCGTTCAATCACGACGGGAAGGATTCCTTGCCCTCCCTTGAAGGCCTGGATCATCTGGTGGTGCGATTTCTCGTCGACTCCCGCCGCTCTCTGATACCGGAGTCCTGGCTCCAGGACCTAATCATCCCGATCAAATGTCAGGCCAAGGCTGGCATCACCACGCGGCAGACTACCGCCAGGAATCTTCTTGATAAGGCCGTGGAGGCAGCGCTTTTCTCCAGATACTTTGCCCGATGTCAGGCTTCCCACCTGCGATGGCGCACAAGCCTACGTTTGTGCTTCCACCCTCGCGATCCTCATGTGACGGCGATCCTCTTTTACGAAGGGGAGGAGCGCGTGCTTCAAGCCCAGGATCTCAAACGGGACATTCCATGGGGAGCCATCCCCTCGGCCCGGTTCAGGGACGTCCTGGGCCAGGATTCCACCAAGACTAGGCTTCAGGGTTACCTGGATTGGCTGAAGGACCCCTGCGGCGAACCCGGCCTTCGTGCTTGTGTCCTGTCCGGCCCACCGGGGACGGGTAAGACTCATGCCTGCGAGGCCACGGCCGGAGAGGCCGGCGTTCCGTGCATCCTGATGGGCGGCTCCCAGTTTCTCAGCCAGTGGTACGGGGACTCTGAACGCATCATCCGTGAAACGTTTGCGTCCCTTCAGTCGTACGATGCCGCCGTGTTGGTGGTCGACGAGTTCGATGCCATTGCCTGGGCGCGCGGGCAGAGCAACGAGTGGTCCGCCGCCAACCAGTCCTCCATCGTCGGTACCATGCTTCGCAGCATCGATCTCTTGCGCAAAGGGCCTGGCCGTGTGCTGCTTCTCGCCACCACCAACCAGTACGAGCGCATCGATCCGGCCATCGTCCGCAGCATGCGCATGGGCGAGCACATCTACATGGGCTTGCCTACCACCAAGGACCGGCACGCCATCCTCCACGGCCTGCTCAAAGGGTCGGCTGACGACGCGACCATCAACGAAGCCGTCACCATGACAACCGGCTTGAGCCCTGCTGATCTGGTCCAGTTGGTCGACCGCATCAAGCAGGCTACCGCAGGCGATGTTCATGGCATTTCCTCACAGAACCTCACGTCAGCCCTGTTCAACCTGCGGCGGGGTGAGGTGGACTTCAGCCGACCTTTGAGCCCCGACACGAAGCAGCGCCTAGCCTGCCATGAAGCTGGTCATGCCTTGTTGGCCTATCACCTCCTGGGCCCATGCAGTGTGGAGCACCTGTCCGTGATCCCTACCGCCTCTGGCGCCCTGGGTGCGGCATACATCCATCAGTCAGAATCCCTCGACCTCCCGGATGCGGATTTCATCAAGCGGCGCCTGGCCGTGCTCCTGGGTGGCCGGGTCGCAGAGGCCTTGAGCTACCCCGATGGCGGCCCTTCCTGTGGCGCTGAAAACGACATTAAGGAAGCCACTACCATGGCCCAGCTTGCCGTGGGGACGTGGGGTCTCGATCCCGAATTCCCCATGGTGTCCCTGGACGGCTTGTCACCTAGCCTGCAGCAGGCGCTTGCACCCAGGCTACTGGAGCGCATCCAAGTGTGGCTGCAAGATGCGGAAGCCCGAGCCCTGGAGGAGCTCACCCGTCACAAGGCCAGCCTGGGAATCCTCGTCCAACACCTGATCACAGCCGAGACCCTGCATCGGTCCGACATCCTGGCGATCCTGACGCAGGCTGATCCTGGTACTTCTGGGTCAAATGCCAAGAGCCCCTCGCGCTGTACCTGAGAAGTCTTGGCTCAAGCATGACGTTACCTACACCGTCCATCCTCCTGCGTACTTATTGATCTGGATGAACTTCTCGGAGTTCCAGTGGATGTTCACTGCATCAGGCCGGGACGCGTCTTTGCAAATTTTTTTGCCCCTGCCCGCTACTCGGTTCGAGACAAATAAATTCCGGAAGAAGCTTTGGCCATTCTGCCTTTCGTGACCATCCACCGGTCCTCCAGAAAGGTTCAACCATGACCCAACCCAACGCACAGCATCCCTGGACCGAACAAGAACCAGACAACCTGCTCCTAGCCACGGTTCTGCGCGGCACGGAACACATCTCCGATGCCCAACTCCTTTCGAGCCTCCTCCGACAGCAGGATCTCCACCGGGCTGAGGAGGCCCTCCGAGCGGGGAATCTCAACACACTCATCCACGCGGGTCCGCTGGAATTGAAAGCCCTAGGCTTTCACGAGGACGAAATCACCCGCCTCATGATTGTGCTGGAACTCACCACCCGTGTGATCCAGCAACGTCGTCCACTCCGCCTCGCCTCACTTGAAGACACCGTTCGGATTATCCGAATCTGCGGTGAAAAGCACCAGCTTCCGAGCATCGGCCTCATTGCTGTCGATTCCCACGACCGGATCCTGGTGGATCGCATCCTCTTCCAGGGCATGCATGATTTCGGCTCCATCGACTTGAGGGAGATTTTCCGTGAAGCCCTTCGCGTGGGCGCTGATGCACTGGTCGTTTATCGGTACCAGCCTTGTCCTGAGGCCATCCCAACCGCAACTGACCGGACCCTCATGGATCGTTTACGTATCAGCGCAACCGTAATCAGCCTGAGCATTCTCGATGTCTTGATCGTCTCGGAGCGGTCATATTTCTCCGCACGCATCAACGACGAATGGCAGGAAGCCTAATTCAATCACAAGGAGGATCATCATGACCAAGGAACTCAATCACCGCTGCATCCAGCTCGACGAGGTCGTCTATCCGGACACATACATTGACCTCATCCTGGAGGGGCACCTGCCCCCCCAGGAGGAAACAGCCAGCATCCTCTCCAAAGGTCCCACGTGATGGGTTCCCTTCAGGGCATCACCCTAATCCATTACATTGCCCTCCCCGTCCAGTTTCACTGGACCTGCGCGGTGAGTGATCAGTGGCCTCTGCGCTTTTCGTAACCACTTCAGGAATGCCTTCAAGCGCCACTTCGCGGTGTCGCAGGGAAGTCTGCGACCGTGGTAACAAAGGATGCCCGCGCTGACCCCTGCGATCGCCAGGGCTTTCTTGTTTGGCTAACCTTGATCCCTGCTTCATCCAACCTGCTGAGAAGCTCGACCACATGATTAACCGCCCCCTGCACCTCCTGCTTCTATGCAGTCTCATCTATGGCTGTCGGTCTCCGTTGGCGGATTTGCATGGTCAAGAGGGCCAGAAGATCGCCTTGGCGGTTCCTCCCATCGTCCTGGAAGATCACAGCCGCAACCTTCGCCTTCTTCGAAACACGACGCCAGGTGAACCGAATACTGCCGAAGCTCGAAAGCTCGCGCTGGATGGGTGTCGGTCCTACCACAGCCTCTTGGTTACTTGTTAGCTGTCCGCTTTAGAAGCGGCATTTCATTCGAGCTCCACCGTGACGTGTACGACCTCCTCATGGATCGAGATGCACTCTCGCACGGACCTGACAGTCAACAGGGGATTGCTGCTAGTCAAGCTAATGATGCAGGCGAAGCTCCCCTTCCCGACGCGCCAGACATGAAGGTCGATGATCTGGGTTTCTTTGCCCCACTCGGGCTGGTTGGCGATGGCCTCGCGGATCTCCTCGACGACCGGATGATCCATCTCCGCATCGAGGAGAACTCGCGATGAGTCCCGCAGCAACCCCTTGGCCCAGACGGCCACCAGGATGGCTCCGGCGAACCCCATGACGGGATCCATCCACGCCCACCCGAACACCATGCCACCGGCCAGGGCTGCGATGGCGAGGACGGAGGTCGCCGCGTCGGCGATCACATGAAGGTAGGCAGATCGGAGGTTCAAGTCGTGGTGGTGACCGGCCTCTCCGTGGCCATGGTGGTGATCGTGGCCGTGGTCGTGGTCGTGGGCTTGGCCCAGGATGTAGGCGCAGGCCACATTCACAGCGAGTCCCACGATGGCCACGATGATGGCCTCGCGGTAGTGGATCGGCCTGGGGTCGAACAGCCGCTCCACAGACCCGATTACCATCCAGGCTGCTACGCCCAGCAGAAACATGGCACTGGCGAAGCCGCCCAGGATCTCGATCTTCCAGGTACCGAAGGCGAAGCGGCGGTCCTGGGCGTGTCGTCTCGCCATGGCGTAGGCGAAGGCGCTCAGGCCGATGGCCACCGCGTGGGAACTCATGTGCCAACCGTCCGCCAGTAAGGCCATGGAGTTGAACCACCACCCTGCGACGATCTCCACCACCATCATCAGGGCGGTGATGACCATGACGAGGCGGGTTCCCCGCTCCCCGGCCTGGTTGCCGGAGTCGAAGACGTGGGTGTGGAGCTGGGGGGTCGAACTGGGTGGATTCAAGGGCCTCACCGACAAGCAGGGGTGTGATGGAAGTTAAAACCGATGACCGGTCGGTTTTCAGATTACACTCCTTTGACGCGCAGGTTCCCCGTGACTCAGCCAGCTTCATCCCTAACCCTTGGCGACCTCGAAATGGAGGCCCTGGAGCAGCTCTGGCGGTTGGGCTCAGGGGATGTTCGGGCCGTACACGTGGCCCTGAGCAAGGGCCGGGACAACCACCCGAACACCGTCCAGTCGGCCCTAGAGCGCCTGTTCCGGAAGGGGCTGCTCGACCGTGAAAAGCTGAGCCACGCATACATCTACTCACCCAGGCTGAGCCGCGAGGAACTGGCCGCCCGGCTGATCGACGAGACCCTTCAGCGGGTGAAGGGTTCCGAGCCCTTGCCCATGCTGGCCGCCTTCGTGGATTTGGCCATGGGCCAGGACCCGGCGGTGCTCGACGAACTGGAGCAGCTCTTGAAGGCACGCCGAGCAGAACAGAGGGTGCCCTGATGCACGCACCCGGCCTGCTCGTCGTCACCACCCTCCTGGCGGGGGGACTGGTGACTGTGGGGAGTCAGGCCCTCGGATTCACCTATCCTCGCCTGCGCGTGGCCATCGGACGGCTGGCCCCCGAGGGCCGCGCCCACCTGTTGAGCCTCATCGCTGGCCTTCCCTGGCTGCTTGCCTTCGGGGCCCTTCTCCTCACCTTCTTGCCGTCCTTCATCGCCATCCCGGGGCTGATCCAGGATCACTGCCTTCCCCACGACCATCACCCCCACCTTTGCCTCAGGCATGGGCTCTGGGCCCCGTCGGGGCAAGCATGGGTAATCCTCGGCCTTCTCGGGCTGGCGGGCAGTGCCTTCTGGTTCCGCTTCCTACGTCGCCTCGTGGACGGTCAGCGTAGGGTTCAAACCCTGCTCCGCCTGGCCAAGGAGACCGGGGGCTTCCACCTCCTGCCCAGCAACAAGGCTCTGGCCTTCTCGGCGGGCCTGTTGCGACCGCGCACCCTGCTCTCCTCGATGGTGATGACCTCCCTGGATGAGGACGACCTCAAGGTCCTATTGGCTCACGAGACGGCCCACGCCAAGCGCAGGGATGCCCTGCGCATGGTGATCGCCGAGGCCGTGCTGATGGCCGTGCCCCGGCGGATTCGTCGAGCCCTCCTGGAGGACATGTCCCTTGCCTGTGAGGAAGCCTGTGACCGGGAAGCCCTGCCACAGGCGGGCAGCCCTGAGCGGATGGCCGAAGTGCTGCTCCGCGTGCAACGGCTTGGCATGGTGACCCCAGCCGGACAGCCCGGTGCCACCGGCTCCCAGCTTCCCCTCCGGGTCCGCGCCCTGCTCGGAGCCCCGTATCCCCCAACACCTTCGTGGGCCCGACTCCTCTGGTTCAGCCCTCTGCTGATCCTGCTGGCCGATCCCGTTCACCACGCAGCCGAGACCCTGCTCGGACTCCTCAACCCCTGACTTTCCATTTACCTATTGATCTGACCCGGTGGTGCCCATGGTTTTCCCGTCTCGAAGTTTGCTCAAAAGTCCGACCCTGAGTCGGTTTTTGGCGCTGCCCGTCTTGCTCTGTCCCCTGGGTGCCCAGGAAGCTACTCAAGCTCTGACGGAAGCCCAGGCCGTCACCCGGGCCCTGGCACGCCCTGAATGGCAGGCGCTCACTCAGCTCCCGGCCAAGCAGACGGAGGGCGCAGCCCTGGAGGCCCGGAGCTGGCTCTCGCCCGGCGTCGAATGGACCCGCGAGCAGTTCAACGGGATCCAGCCCGGGAAGCGGGAGGACACCTTCCTGCTCAGTCAGAGCTTCGACATCTCCGGTCGCCGGTTGGCCCGGCGGGATGCGGCCCTCAAGCGGGAAGAGGGCGGCAAGGCGGAGAGCGAACAGCGGGTGGCGGGTGTGGTCGCCCAGGTGCGCGAAGCGTTCTACGAAGTGCTGGTCGCCCGAGAGCGCCTCACCCGCCTGGAGGGATCCATCTCCCGGGTGGGCCGCTTTCAGGAACGGGTGGACCGCCTGCATCAGGCCGGTGAGATGTCCGGCCTCGACCGGGGCCGGGTCCGACGCGAGGTCGAACTTCTGCGGGGGCGCGAGGTGGTCGAACGCTCCCGACTGCTCCAAGCTGAGGCCCGACTCCGTTCCCTCCTAGGATGCAGCCCCGGCACCGTTCAGGGCGATCTCCTCCCCGAGCCGCCTGCGCCCCTGGACGCCTACGTGGCCGAACAGCCCGGCGCCCCCGCCACCCGCATGGCCTTGGCCCAGGAGGCGGCAGCCAAATCCGATGCCAAGGCCGCTGGCCGGTGGGCGCCAGACCTCCAGCTCGGCCTGGGTGTAAAGCGGTGGCAGGAGGCTGGGCTAACCGGCAACGGCAACGTGTTCTCCCTGGGGCTGACCTTTCCGACACCAGGACGGGTCAACGCAGCCCGGGTCCGGGGAGTGGCCGAGGCCCGTGCGACCTCTGCGCAGGCAAAACTGCAACGCGAGCAGGATGGGGCCGACCTTCGCGTTCTCTGGCAGGCATCCGTGGACCTCCGGGCCTCTGCCGAGCGCATGGCCAAGGAAGCCCTCGTTGATTCAGGACGGGTGGAGGTCGCGCTGGATGCCGCCTTTGCCGCTGGGGAGCTGGACCTCCTGGGACGCCTGGATGGTGCTCGGAGCCTCCTCGAAGCTGAACTGGCCGCCCTGGACCAGGCCCACGCCGCCCGCAGGACCCGCATTGCCCTTGATCGCTTGCTCGGAAAGGTGAACCCATGATCGCCATGCCCTCCCGCCGTCCCATCATCTGGGGCCTCGCCCTGGGGCTCACCCTGACCGGCAGCCTGGCCTGCAACCGCAAGGAAGTGGCTGACGAACACGCTCACGGAGCCGCAGCCCACGGTCACGAAGCCCCCGAGCGGCCCTCCCTGGCCCCGACGATCTATGCCGACGGCCTGGAGCTGTATGTCGAATACGCCGTGCTTGTGGCTGGGGAGACCTCCAACTTCGGGGCTCACCTCACGCACCTGGAAGGCTTCCAAGCTGTGAAGGATGGTCGCGCCGAGGTGATCCTCACCGGCGCGGGCGGCGAACAGCGGTTCGGTGGAGAGGTCTCGGCGACGCCCGGGATCTTCCGCATGGCGCCCAAGCCCAAGGCGGCGGGGGAAGTCCAGGTCCGCATCCTGTGGAAGGGCCCCAAGGGTCAAGCCACCTTCGACCTGGGGAAGCACATGGTCTACCCCGATCTGGCGGCCGCCATGAAGGCCCAGGTGCCCGAGGCCGAGGGCGGCATATCCTTCCTCAAGGAACAGCAGTGGAACGTGCCCTTCGGAACCACCGAGGCCAAGCCCCGTCCCCTCTACCAGGGCTTTGAAGCCTACGGGACGATCCAGGCTGTGCCGGGTGGCGAAGGTCGCGTGCTGGCCCCCGTGGCGGGCCGCCTCGAAGGCGCCACCTTCCCCAACGTGGGTCAAACGGTCAAGCAGGGCCAGCGCCTCGCGGGGCTGGTGCCCAAGGCTGGCTTGGATCTCTCCCAGGGCACGGTGCAACTCGACTTCGAGCGGGCCCGGCTGCGCCACGAACAGACCACCGCCAATCTCGCCCGCATGAAGGGCCTGTTAGAGCAGGACGCGGTGCCCAAGCGGCGGGTGGAAGAAGCTACCCGCGAAGCGGCCATGGCGGAAGCCGAGTTCAAGGTGGCCCAGGCCCGCAGGGACGAGGCCACCCTGGGTAAGGGCGGCTTGGCCATCGCCCTGACGGCTCCGGTGTCCGGCGTGGTGAGCACGGCGAATGGAGGGCCCGGCATCCAGGTTGCAGAAGGCCAGGAACTCTTCCACATCGTGGACATTCGTCGCCTCCGCCTGGAGGTGCAGGTACCCGAGGCCCAGGCGGGCCGGTTGGCCAAGGTCGCCAGCGTGTGGTTCCAGGCCCCGGGTGTGCCCGCCATGCTCCTCGAACCCAGCCAGGGGGCACGCATGCTCGGCCAGGGGGGTGCCATCCACCCCGAGCGACGGACGGTGCCCTTCCTGGTGGAGTTCGCCAATCCCACCGGGGCCCTGAAGGTCGGCCACACCGGCAAGGTGTTCGTGCGCGTGGGTAGCCCCAGCCAGGGCCTCGCCATCCCGGCTTCAGCTCTTCAGGACGAGGACGGCCTCTCCGTGGTGTATGTCCAAGCTGGGGGCGAACGCTTCCTCCGCCGCATCGTGCAGATCGGCGCGAGGGATGGGGACTGGGTGCAGCTCCTCGGTGGTGTCCAGCCCGGTGAACGGGTTGTGACACTGGGGGCCCACCTCGTCCGTCTGGCTGCCAGCTCGGGGAAGGTCCCCGAGCATGGTCACGCGCACTAAGGGGATCGTGATGCTTGATCGGATCATCCGAACCTCTCTGAACCAACGCTACGTCGTGCTGCTGGTGGCCGTCCTGATGCTCGCCTGGGGCGGGTGGACGGCCAGCCGAATGCCCGTGGATGTGCTTCCGGATCTCACCGCCCCCACGGTCACCGTGGGCACCGAGGCCCACGGCATGGCCCCCCAGGAAGTGGAGCGCCTCATCACCCAGCCGGTGGAGAGCGCCATGCAGGGCGCGGCAGGAGTCCGCCGCGTCCGGTCCACCAGCCACGTGGGCCTGTCCCTCGTGCACGTCGAGTTCGACTGGGATGTGCCCATCCTCCAAGCCCGGCAGGTCGTCTCCGAACGCCTCCAGGCAGCAGTGGGGGGGCTTCCCCCAGGCACGCCCACACCGGTGCTCCTCCCCATCAGCTCCGTCATGGGCGAGATCATGTTCGTGGCCCTGGAGAGTGACCAGCACTCCCCCATGGACATCCGTGCCCAGGCCGACTGGGAAGTCCGGCGGCGATTGCTCGCCGTGCCCGGCGTGAGCCAGGTCATCCCCATCGGTGGCGAGGTTCGGCAGTATCAGGTGCTGCTCAAGCAGGATCGCCTGCTGGCCTACCGGCTTACCGCCGAGGAGGTGGCCGAGGCCGTCAAGAAGTCAGGCGAGAGTTCCTCGGCGGGCTTCCTGGTGCACCAGGGTCAGGAGTATCTGATCCATGGTATCGGGCGCCTTCAGGCGGTCTCGGACCTGGAGTCCGCATTGATCGTCCGGCGGGATGGCCAGCCCGTGAAGGTGAAGGACCTCGCCGAGGTGAAGATCGGCCCCGCCCTCAAGCGTGGCGAAGGCAGCCACAACGGCAAGCCTGCGGTCATCCTCGCCATTCAGAAGCAACCCGCAGCCAACACCCTGGAACTGACCAAGCGTCTGGATCAGGTGATGGACGAGATCCAGACCACCCTCCCCAAGGGTATGAAGCTGGAGAAGCACATCTTCCGGCAGGCGAACTTCATTCAGGTGGCCATCCGCAACGTGGTGGACGCCCTCCGCGACGGCACCCTCCTGGTGATCCTGGTGGTGGGTCTGTTCCTCATGCACACCCGCGCCACCCTCATCACCGCCGTGGCCGTGCCCCTCAGCCTCGTGGCGGCGATCCTGGTGCTGAAGGCTTTCGGGGCCACGCTGAACACCATGACCCTGGGTGGTATGGCGCTGGCCATCGGCGACCTCGTAGACGACGCCATCGTCGATGTGGAGAACGTGCTTCGGCGGCTGCGGGAGAACGCAGCCAAGGCCGCAGAACACCGCAAGCCCTTCCTCCAAGTGGTCTACAAGGCCAGCATGGAGATCCGCTCCTCCATCGTTTACGCCACAGCCATCATCATCGTGGTCTTCACGCCCATCTTCTTCCTGGGCGGCGTGGAGGGTCGGCTGCTCCAGCCCCTGGGCATCGCCTTCACCGTGGCCCTGGGCGCATCGCTGCTCGTTGCCCTCACAGTCACCCCGGCCCTCTGCGCCTGGCTCCTCCCCCATGATCTGGAGGGCAAGCACTCCCACGAGGCCCGCTTCGTCACCTGGATCAAGGTTCACTACACCCCGATCCTCGCCTGGGCCTTGCCCCGGTGGAAGCTCCTCATCTCCCTCGGAGCTGTGGGGCTTCTGACGGCCACCCTCAGCCTGTTCTTCGCCGGGCGGAGCTTCATGCCCGAGTTCAACGAGGGCAGTTTGAACGTCACCTTCGTTTGCCTCCCCGGCACCCCCCTGGAGGTCTCCGACCGCCTGGGCCGTCAGGCCGAGGAGATCATGCTCAAGCACCCCGAGGTCGTGGCCACCGCCCGCCGCACGGGCCGAGCCGAGCTGGACGAGCACGGCCAGGATGTCTTCGGAGCCGAGATCGAGGTGGGCCTGAAGATGAAGGACCGCAGCAAGGAAGAGCTGCTCACCGCCCTTCGCAAGTCGCTGTCGCAGATCCCTGGCGTTTTCATCAGCCTGGGCCAGCCCATCAGCCACCGCGTGGACCACATCCTCAGCGGCAGCCGGGCGGCCATCGCCGTGAAGGTCTTCGGGCCAGACCGCCTGGAACTCCGACGCATCGCCCAGGAAGTGAAGGGCGAGATGGCCCAGGTCCAGGGCGTGGTCGATCTGGCCATGGAGGCCGAGGCCGCCCAGCCCCAGCTCGCCATCAAGCCGGACCGCTCGGCCTTGGCCAGCGCCGGGCTCACCACCCAGGACTTCGCCCACGCCCTGGAACTCTCCTTCGCGGGCGAGGCCGTCGCCCAGGTCCGCGAGGGCAACCGAGCCTTTGATGTGCTGGTCAAGATGGAGCCCACCGCCAACCTGGACGCCGAACGGATCGGCTCGGTGCTGATATCGACCCCCACGGGCCCCGTGCCCATCAGCCAGCTTGCCCAAGTGGACTACGAACGCGCCCCGGCCTACATCCCCCGGGAGGACAACCAGCGCAAACTGGCCGTCACCTGCAACGTGGGCGGGCGGGACCTCTTCGGCGTGGTCTCCGACATCCAGGCCCGCATCAAGGACAAGGTCAAGCTGCCCCAGGGCTACCAGGTCACCTACGGCGGCCAGTTCGAGAGTGGTGAAGGGGCCGCCCGGACCCTCACCCTGCTGGGCTTCGGGGCCGTGATCATCGTCTTCGGCCTACTCTTCTTGGCCCTGCGCAGCTTCCGGGACGCCACCCTGGTCATGGTCAACCTGCCCCTGGCCTGGATGGGCGGCGTGCTCGGCCTCTGGGCCAGCGGCGGTGTGTTGAGCGTCGCCACCCTCATCGGCTTCATCACCCTCTTCGGCATCGCCACCCGCAACGGCATCATGCTGGTGACCCACATCCACCACCTGCATGACGAAGGACTTCACGGCGTCGAGGCCATCCGGCAGGCTGCCCTGGAGCGCCTCAGCCCCATTCTCATGACGGCGCTGACGGCGGGTCTGGCCCTGGTGCCCATCATCCTCCGCCGCCACGCCCCCGGCAGCGAGATCCAAGCCCCCATGGCCTTCGTGATTCTCTTCGGCCTGCTGTCCAGCACCGCCTTGAACATGCTCGTGGTGCCCAGCCTCTACTTGAGGTTCGGCTCAAAGGCCGGGCTCCAAAGGGAGGAGGGACTTCGGGACTCTGCCTCAAGCGAGCCCTGATACCTCCTGCCTAATCAACAACAAATCACGCCGCCGCGAATTTCACATTCAAGACCGATCGCATTCTGTGGGTCTTGGGTTTGATCTCTGACCTCGCGGGCGGAATAAAGGGTTTGGTAACCGGGACAGGACTTCGCCGCTTGCAGGTCCTGGTCATCCTCGCCGACCTCTTCATGGGCAACCAGACCGATACTCTGGGTGTGAAGGCTCGGGTCGTCTCAAGTCGGTTAAGCTATCTGGAGGATTTGGCATCCTCTAGACGATTCGACACGGCCTTCACATCCATTACCGCATCTCGGACCCCTGTGTGCTTGAGTTCATAGTCCAAAGGCTTGGCCACAACGAGGACCCCCTGGACCATGCCCAGGTGAGCTTGATATGAGGCGCTGGATCGCGATCTTCCTGCTCTGTCTAGCATCGGTCTACCTCGGAGCCAACGGCCTCGATCAGTGCGCTGACAACACGCCAAGTGAATGCGCACCCATCTGCCATGTCTTTTGCGCCGATGAATGTACTCCCGTGCTTGTGCCGGAATCTCCGATGCATCCCCCACAAGTCCACTTGGTAAGGCCACGATTCGAGATAAAACGAGTCAGCCACTTCGCAAGCCTAGACGTTGAACCGGAGAAGGACCCTCCAAGGGTCTGATGGATTTGATCGCCTGGTGCTGTTGCAGGGCTTCGCCCTGCCGCGATGTCCGGTCTTCGCGATCTTGATCCCAATGCGGACCTTCCTTCTTCGGGGGGTCATGCCCGGCCTGGTTTGTCTCAGGCACTGCCCAACGCCTTCTCCGACTTCCATCAGTGGGCCATCGCGAGTCTATTTTTCACGAATCGCATCCAAGGAATCCCTATGAACACCTCACATTCCCCGCACTGCTCTCACGCCCCAACCATTTCGAAGCAAATGCTTTTGGCGATGGTGGGCATGGCGGTCTTATCGCTTGGCTGCCAGAGGGACCAGGTCGCCCATTACCGGGTGCCCAAGGAAACGAACGCTACCAATCACGACCATCAGGACCACCCGGACCATCCCGGGCATGCCGAGGAATCCATGGCGCCCCCTGCCCAGCCAGGGGCCGATCAACCGAAACAGCCTGGCTCCACGAGCCAGGGTTCTCTGAAGTGGTCCCTGCCCAAGGGCTGGAGTGAACTCCCCGGCGAGGGTATGCGTTTCGCCACATTCAAGCCACCGCATGCAGGGAAGTTGGAGGCCACGGTAGTGGTCCTGCCCGGTCCCGCCGGTGGCGAACTGGCCAACGTAAACCGCTGGCGCGGTCAGATCGCCCTCCCCGCCCTCGACGAGGTAGGGCTGGCCAAGTCCCGCACCACCATCAAGAGCAAGGTCGGCACGGTCAACGTGTATGACTTCACCAGCGAGGGCCAGGCCAAGAGCCGCATGGTGGCCGGGTACATTGCCACGCCGGATGGGAACACCTGGTTCCTGAAGCTGACCGGCGACGCCGATCCCGTGGCCAAGGCCAAGCCCGATTTCATGACCATCCTGGGGAGCCTGCACCTTGATTAAAACTTACGCCTCCCGAGCCTGGACCTTCCTGAAGTCCTTTCAACTCACCATTGTCCTTCTCGCGCTGCTCATGTGCCTGGTGCTCTTCTGCACCCTGGCCCAGGTGGAGATGGGAACCCAAGGCGCCGTGAACGCCTACATGCGGAGCTTCATCGTCTGGAACCAGCCGCTGCTGCTGAGGCTGCCCTTCCCTGGCGGCGCCCTGGTGGGCCTCCTCCTTACCCTCAACCTCATCGCTAAGACCATGGACATCCAACGCACCTGGGCCAAGGCGGGTATGTGGCTGGTCCACGCGGGCATGGTGGTCCTCTTCGCCGGAGAGTTCGTGGCCGGCATGATGCAAGTGGACACCAACCTGTCCATCGAGGTGGGCCAGACGGTCAACTTCGTGCAGAGCTATAAGCAGATGGAACTTGCCATCATTGACGTCACCGATCCCAACTGGGATGAGGTCTACTCCGTTCCCGACACTCTGCTGTCTAAGGGCGGCGCCGTCGCCATCCCAGGTACGCCGATCACCCTGAACGTGAAGAAGTTCTACGCCAACGCGGAGCTGAGCAACCAGGCGCCTGGCGCCCTGCCTTCCCTTGCCACCGCCGGCGTGGGCGCGGGCGTATCCATCGTCGAGCGTCCGGTCGTCTCTGCCGACAACGAGATGAACCAGACCTCGGCCTTCGTGGAGCCCGTGGCCGGAGGCCGCAGCTATGGCACTTGGCTGGCTTCGGTCGCCATCGGTGTCCCCCAAAACTTCACGCACGAGGGGCGCACCTACACGTTGGCCATGCGCCTCCATCGCCAGTACCTGCCTTACACCTTCACGCTGAAACAGTTTCGACACGATGTATATCCGGGCACCAACATCCCCAAGAACTTCTCCAGCCTGGTCCAGGTGGTGAATCCTTCCCGGAATGAATCCCGTGAAGTGCTGATCTACATGAACCAGCCACTGCGGTACGAGGGCAAGACCTTCTACCAAGCAAGTTTCGGCAAGAACGATACGCTGTCCGTCCTTTCCGTGGTTGAGAACCCAGGGTGGCTTCTCCCCTACATTTCATGTGTGCTGGTCTCTCTGGGCCTTCTTGTGCACTTCACCATCGTCCTCCGACGCTCCATGAAGCGCCGGCCGGACCAGAAAGAGGTCTGAGATGAACTTCCTGTCCAAGTATCTTTCATGGGCCGCTGGGGTCCTCGCCCTCCTCATTGCCCTCATCTTCGCAATGCCAGACGGGAAGATCCGCGGTTTCGATGCCTCCGGTTTCGGTGGACTTCCAATCCTGGAGGGCGGCCGCGTCAAACCACTGGATTCTGTGGCCCGCAATTCCCTCCTCGTGATCCACAGCCGCCAAGGTTTCCGCCACGAAGGCCGCATGGTCGGCCCCGATGAGTGGATGCTCGACGTGCTGTTCCGGCCCAATGTGGCGGACCAGCACGCCATCTTCGTCATCGATGATCTGGAGGTGCTGGGACTGATCGGCGCCAAGCAGACCAATAGTCGGAATTATTTCAGTTTCGCCGACCTCTCTTCGCACTTAGAAGAGATCCAAAAGCAAGCATCGGCGGCCCAGCCAACCCCGCCTCAGAAGCGCACGCGGTTCCAGAACGCCATCGTGAACCTCTTCGATCGCGTCTACCTCTACTACAAGCTACGCAACACGCTGCAACTGGCGGGCTCCCCCGGCATCGGTTGGGAACTCCAGTCCCTCGGCACCCCCGAGGCCGCTCATCGCCATCAAGATCTTAGCCAACTGGCCCACTTCCGAATCCTGCCTCCCAATGTGGGGGCCGGCCCCGAAGGATGGCTGAACATCGGCGAGGCTCTCGCCTTCGCCAATGCCGGATCCGGCGTGCACCCTGGTCTTGTACCCCTCGCCAAGCTGAACGCCGCCTACCTGGCTGGTGACGCGCCCAGCTTCAATGCAGCCCTGGCAGAGATGAACAGCGTGGTCAACACGCTGAAGCCCGGCGCCCTGGGCCACGCCTTGAACGAGCTCGTCTTCAACCGGGCCCAGCCCTTCTTCGTGGGCCTTTCGATTTACTTCGTAGCCTTCCTCGTACTCTGCATCTCGTGGATCTATAAGCCCGAGATCCTGAGACCCACGGCCTATGCCCTGCTGTTCTCAGGAGCCATCGTCCACACCCTTGGTCTGGCCGCTCGCATCATCCTGATGGGCCGTCCGCCAGTCACCAACCTCTACTCCTCTGCCGTGTTCGTGGGCTGGGGCGCGGTGATCCTGGGTCTCATCGTCGAGCGGATGTACCGAAGGGGCTTTGGCACCGCCGTGGCCGCTGCTGCTGGCTTCGTCTCTCTGATCGTGGCCCAGAATCTGGGAACCGATGGCGACACCATGGGGATGATGGTTGCCGTACTGGATTCAAACTTCTGGTTGGCTACCCATGTAGTGACCATCACCATCGGCTACTCCGGCACCTTCCTCGCCGGCGCCATCGCCATCGCCTACGCCTTGAAGAAGCACCTTTCCGCCAAGACGGACCCGGTGACGGACAAGGCCCTGGCCGATATGGCCTACGGCATCATTTGTTTCGCCCTCTTCTTCAGCTTCGTGGGCACGGTACTTGGCGGGATCTGGGCGGATCAGTCTTGGGGCCGCTTCTGGGGCTGGGATCCCAAGGAGAACGGCGCACTCCTGATCGTGCTCTGGATCGCCATCATCCTCCATGCTCGTTGGGCCGGTTACATCGGTGAGCGGGGCATCATGATGATGGCGATCTTTGGTAACGTGATCACCGCCCTCTCCTGGTTCGGCGTGAACATGCTCGGTGTCGGGCTCCATTCCTACGGCTTCATGGACAAAGCCTTCTGGGCACTAACCGGATTTTGTGCCATCCAACTGATCTTCATGGCCATCTGCTATGCACCGCGGAGGTTCTGGGTGAGTCAAAGTTAAAGTTGGTGCCTTAAAAGAACCATGGCCGGATTACGAGAATTACCATGCAAACCCTGTCGCGAATCCTCATTCAACCCAGAAGCAATTCGTGGTGCGAGTTCGATCGTTAGACGAGTCTCCGCCCTTCATCCTTCGAATTGTCTTCCCCAGAACAATGATGAATCTCCATTTCAGGGGCCTGCCCTCAGGGGTGGGCCTCTGAAATGACAGATCACTCGCGCTGGATGGGTCTTACGAGGAGACCGCGGAGAGGTGGTTGTGAAGATTGCGAATCCGCCCCATTTCAATTCCTGCTAGCATGTTTGTCAGTAAGGGGAGTAGTTCTCGCGAGCTTCGCGAATGGGGGATCGACATACCGGCCTTCGGGCCCGGTCCTCCAGCCAGAGCAGGCCCAACTGCACTTGGTGAATGAGACCTTCGACCAGTTATCACTGGCCGAGGTCCCGTCATCAACATCAGACACCTCGGCTTCCAACAGGGAGAGGGGCGCATGGGTCGAGACCTGGTTCACTTAATGATTCTCCGGACCCCTAAGTATCAATGGGCGAGAGCCCTGGGTGTGAACAACCAGGCTTCTCGGAAGCTTGGCAATGGGCCAACCGTTGCTGCGGATTGCGATCTCATTTCTGGGTTGCACCATTCGTGGGGGAGGCTGTGACCGGCAGAACCATTGCTATTGGCGATATCCATGGGCACATGGACAGACTCCTGACGCTTCTGGGTCGGCTGCCATCCTTGACCCCCAATGACACCATCCTCTTCATCGGGGATTACCTGGATCGAGGGCCTGATTCGGCCAAGGTAATCAATTTCCTGAGGAAGGACCTGCACAGCCAAACACCTGCGAAAATCATCTGCCTTAAGGGGAACCACGAAGATGCCTGGCTCAAGGTGATAGCTGGTGAGGATTCCAGGTTTGTTCTCCTCTCCGGCAATGGGTGTCTGGCAACGATGCGTTCATTTCTCGCTGGTCCACCACCGGAACCCGGGGCCTTTCCATCAACCTTGGAGGAAATGGGGTCCCTGACATCGGGCTCTTTCCTTCCTTCTGGTGTTGTGTCCTGGATGGAGAATCTGCCCTTCTTCTATGAAGATGAGCACGCGATTTATGTCCACGGTGGACTGACCGCAGCAGATGGTGGTTGGCTGCACCCGTCAATAGATTCCGATCCAAGAAGGTTGCTGTGGCATCGAGACATGGCCTTTTTTGAGTCCTATCAGGGAAAGCGTGTCGTCTTCGGCCATACACCGACATCCCGCTTACCCCAGCACCTGAGCGTCCACACGCCAAGTGATCCGAGCGATGTCTATATCTCAGGAAATCTCATTGGCATTGATACCGGGTACGGGGAGTCCGGATTTCTGACAGCCATGGAGCTGCCAAGCCTTACCGTCTATGAATCAAGGGGGGACTAAGCCTTGAGCCCCATTCGGTCGTCAACGTACACCAATCGGCAAGGATCCCATTCCACGCTTCATGCATTCAGGTCATCCAACAAGGATCTTTCGGATTTGCCTTTGACCAATCTGATTCACCCAGATAATCCAAAGCCATAACAACCATGCCCACGGATTTCACTTCCAAACATCTTGGCCGGAGACATCTCCCTCGGACTCAGCCTATCAAATGGCTGTTGGTGTTCATGTCTGTGGTGATTCTAGCTTTGGCAATGACTTCCTACTGTTCAGGATGCGCCTTTGACCCTGGAACGACGGATATCTTAGAGGTGTGCGAAGAAAAGGATCATGCCGGCATTCCTGTGCAGACCAATGGACAGGTGGATTCTAGAGTTGAACCCAGGCTCATTTGGTCCCTGCCACCCACGAAGGACCTAAATCAGCCAGACCTTGAGGTGGATCACCCTCCTCCCAAGCGTGCCTGAGAGAAAGTTCGGCAATCCGCGGAACCGCATGGGTGCGGCATTCCGACAAACGACCCGAGTCGCAAGGCTCGATTAGATCAACCGTGACTGGCAACAGTCACCAGAAGAGGACTCTACATGGATAAATCCACGCTCCTCCTCACGGCCTGCCTTGCGATCCTCGCAACCGGATGCGATCAAATCGGAGCACAGGCCAGCAAGGCCGTAGAACAGCGGGTCCAAAAGGAGACCGGTGACCTGATGGAAAAGGCCATGGGTTCGGTCGACAAAACCCTCGGTTCGGTGGGATCCCAACTCACGAAGAATGGAAACAAGCCCAGGGTTGTGGCACATGAATCCCTTCTGGCCGCTGGCATCTCACCCACCAGTTTGACCATGAGGGAAACACCTGAGCGTGTTGCGGCGATCTACTGCACCTTTGAGAAGCCATTCAATTCCACGTTGGAGGTTCGGTTCCTGGACCGAACGGGAGCCGAAATTGGCCGAGCTCAATTACCGACCCTTGCCAAGGCCGGGGCAGGCCAATTTATTGAGTTTCCCATCGACTCCCGAACGAACCTCAAGGACATATTCACGATCAACATCAGGAGGTCATGATGCGAACAGAGATCATTTCTCTTCGATGGTCTGTGACCGAGGCCATGGCCAGTCACATTGCCATTCGGCTTAATCAATTGGAGCACCGCTTTGGTGACCATGTCAGTTCCATGGCCGTCCGCTTGACGGATATCAATGGACCAAAGGGCGGAGACGACAAGGTATGCCGTCTTCAGGCCCGAATCGTGAACCACCCCTCCATCAACACTGAGGGGCGTCATGCCGACATCTACACCGCGATTGCGCAAGCAACCCATCGGATGGAACGGACGCTTGGATCTGTCCTCGATGAGTCCCGAGCCCGCAATCCCAAGTCCCGTCACAGCGCGGGATCCGTTGAAGCCCCTGATCAGCCCGAAAGGGCCTTAATCGATAAGGAGAACCACCATGAACTGCCCAGTTTGTAAGGATGCCGCGTTGGTCATGAGCGAACGCCAAGGTGTAGAGATCGACTATTGTCCCAAGTGCCGAGGCGTCTGGCTGGATCGGGGTGAACTGGACAAGATTATCGAGCGATCGACTCAGGAAGTCCCTACATCTGCCACCCAGTCCCAACAAGTTCCCCCTGCTGGGCCGTGGGGGCACGAAAAGGACCACCACCGGGACAGCTACCGAAAGAAGAGCATCTGGAAGGAGATCTTTGATTAACAATCCCCAATTAATTTAGCCTTCGCCAAGGCGTGGTGTTTCTCCCACGCAACACCTGTCTGGCCCGATCTCGACCGGTCCTATTGACCGGACGGGTCGAGATCCGCCAGACCGGGAATTGCTCACGTTCGCATCCGAATTTTGATTGAGGTCCACGCATGGAAGCATTTCTCATCTCCGCAGGCATCGTTGCCCTGGCTGAAATTGGTGACAAGACCCAGTTGCTGGCCTTTCTCCTTGCCGCCAAATACCGGAAGCCGGTCCCGATTGTTCTGGGGATCTTTGTGGCCACCATCGTCAATCACGCCATCGCTGGCGCCGTTGGCACTTGGATTACAACCCTGGTGGGTCCACAGGCCATGCGCTGGATTCTCGGTCTGTCCTTCCTTGGCATGGCCGTTTGGACGCTGATCCCCGACAAGATGGATGAGGGAGATTCGACGTTCGCCAAGTTCGGGGTGTTTGGAACCACCTTGATTGCCTTCTTCCTGGCGGAAATGGGCGACAAGACGCAGGTCGCGACCGTGGCGCTGGCTGCTCAATACAAGTCCCTCGTGGGTGTGGTCATGGGAACCACCGTGGGCATGATGATCGCCAACGTCCCTGCCGTCTTCCTTGGCGATCGCATCGCTCACCGGATACCTGTGAAACTGGTCCACAGCATCGCTGCGGGCATTTTTGCCATCCTCGGTGTTGCCACCCTTCTCGGTGCTGGCCACAAGGTCGGGCTCTAGTGGTCGGCAGGACTTCAAGGACTGGAATTTCAGTTGCTGGACCCTGGATCAACCAGGTTGAGATTCAATTTGGGGCGTCTGGTCAGGTCTCGCTCGGTGCCTTGACCAACCTGAGTGGGGATGGAGCCTTCGGCTTCATGATGGTTGCGCTGGCAATTCCCGGACTCGTCCCAGGGCTTTCCTCTGTCATTGGCCCGTTGTTGGGGCTTGCCCTTATCTCTCTCGGGGTCCAATTTCTATGGGGAAACGGAGCGCCCTGGATTCCAACAAGGTTGCAGTCGTTGAACATTCATCGAACCAAGGTCTGGCCTCTGCTGGTCCGCATCGATGGCTTATTCTCGCGCTGGGGCCACAAAATGAGCTGGATGGACCGACCCGTTCCAGGTGGGTGGATCGGGGCTGGGGTCATTTGGGCGGGTCTTGTCTTGGGATCTCCTCTGGGGTTCATCCCCATGAGTAACGCCGCACCCGCCTTGGCCGTGTGCCTTATGGGCATCAGCATCATTGACGAGGCTCCGTCCTTCGCCTGGATTGGCTTGGGGCTGCTGCTTCTATACACACTTTTCATTGGCTCGATGTTGTTCCTGTATTGGAATGTCTTGATCGAGCCTTTTCTGACTTGGATCGCTTCACTTCTCTAGACTCAGTTCCATCCCACTATCTCTGACCCTCAAGGCTGACCTCCTTGGCGGTCAGCACGGGATCGCTGAAGGCAGCGGAGTCTTTGCCGCGGGCCTTGATCATGCTCTCTCCCACAACAACGCTGGAGAAGAAGGCATCCGTCGTCAGGCTCGGACCATCCACGCCGGACACATCGGAGTGCCCGGACATACTGGCCTGGGCCACCGATACGGTCTTGCCCAGGACTGTCAGTGTCCGCGCCGCCGCATCCTTGGCTGTGACGACCCCTTGGAGCATCGGCCGGTCGTCGTTGGTGGTTTCCATGCGGGTGGCCACCACGGACAGCCCATCCCGGCCCAGCGCCCCGCGGACCTGCACAATCTGACCGGCCACCAGGCTGGCGAGCGTCACGCGCTGCTCGGTGAGGGCATCCACCCGGATCAGGATGCCGTTCACCTGGAAGGTGCCCGTCCCGTCCGCCGCGGCCACGAGGGTCGAAACCGCCCCCTGGAGCCGGACATTGGCCCTGAAGCTCACCTTGCTGGCCGCCAGGATGCCGTTGCTCCCAAGGAGCCCTTCCGCCTCAACCTTCACGCCAACCACCAGATCTTCGGGGAGACCACCGTTCCAGGTGGTGCCGACCGAGGTCGTGACGGTGACACCGGCCACTACGAACTGGGCGGGGCTCGTCGCCGAAGTCACGATGCCCTCGACCTCGGCCTCGCTCTGGGGATCGCCCGGCCTCCGGTCCTCGAGGGAGATGGTGGCCGCCTCGATGACGTTTCCCGCCTGGACCGGCTTCAGGGAGCGGACCTCCACGAAGCTTCCGTTGAGGAGCCCCGCCGGCAGCACCGCCCCACCCAGCAGGTTCACGGCGTAGGTATCCGCCGCACCGGCGTCGGGGGACAACTTGAGGGTGAACCCGGTGGCCGTGAGGTCCGATACCACGCCTTTGATCTCAAAGTCGTCGCCCAGACCCGCCTGGTTCTTCTCGATGCGCGTCGCCCGGAGGCCGCCCCGGTCATCGGGCACGCCGGACACGCGCACACGATCTTCCGAATGGATGGAGCCCAGTCTCGTCGTGTTGTCCTCGAACTCGGTGCTGTCATCCACCCGGACGGACTGACCGCCCACGGAGAGGGTGGTGGTCCCCACGGCCCCGACCTTGCCCTTGACCGCATCCTCAAACTGGACCTCGAGGGCCTCGCCGCTGTGGCCGTCATGGCGTGCCTTGACCCGCACCACCATGCCCGGCTTCAGCTCGCTTTCGGGCCGCTGCGCCTTCTCGATGAGCACCGTGGCGGTGGCGGTCGTGAGCGTGAGGTTGTTGACCTGGATGGCGGTTGCGGAGCGGGCCGTGATGGTCCCCGTGGTGAACTTCACGGCGGCGGGGGCGGGTGTGGCCGGACCCGCGGAGCTACTCCCTGAAGAAGATCCCCCGCAGGCCACCAGGGCCGAGAGGATGGCGATCGCGGTGAGGTGGATGGAACCTCTCATGGGAACTCCCTCGCCCTTCGGCGGCATGGATGTGGGTTTCCATCCAGGTTCGTCGATGCTCGAAGGCCCACCAGATCCGGTTACGAGATACCCGGCCCTCCGGTGTGAGACTTTTGGCTTTGCCTTGCGGGCAGCGGCGGGCGGCAGTTCAAGGGCACGTCGACGGTGAGCATCCTCGGCCCAGGGGAACTGCCACCTGCAAGCCACACCGCCCTGACCACCGCCTTCACCGCGCTTGCTCTGGGGGGCCGGGTCGGCACTCTTTCAAATCAGAACGACACGACCTTGTCGGAATTCCGGATAAGTTCGTAGAGATCCTTCATGGTCGAGAGGGGGCAGAGTTCAGTGCCCTCGGAGTTCCGGATCTTCAGGCAGGTGGCGCAGGCCAGGATCTTGCCGCCCTTCTCCACCAACTCGCGCATCTGGCCGGTCAACCCCGCCGAGCCGTGGCCAAGAACACTGGATAGTCCTTGCCTTCCTTGGAAGTCACGGTTGCTGTCTCCAGGTTAATTTCCAGGAAGCCTGTTTCCGCCAGCCAGGCTTGAATCTGTTCCCGTTGGAATCCATGGTGGTGGACATCCACCTCTTCGGATTCCAGAGGGCGGTGTCTCTCCACAACATCCTTGCCATAGCCCTGGTCACACTCATCGTCTTTGCCATCTTCTGGCACGTCACCCTGTCGCACTCCTTTTCGGGTATGCGACCCGAAATTAGCTTGCATCTGCCCAATCCATCATTACACTGATTTGTGAAACGAAGGGGTCTCCCCATGCCGCGTAATGTTCCTCCAGCCTGTGCCCAGAAGGCCCCGCTTGAGGAACGTCCGTTGTTGTCTCTGGAGAAAGCGGGCGAGTTGGCGCGACTCTTTGATGTCCTAGCCTCTGAGACACGCCTTCGCTTGCTTCATGCACTCGTCAGGATGGACGACCCCTGTATGGGAGATCTCGCTGAGGCCGTAGACATGAAGCCCCAGGCCGTCTCCAATCAGCTTCGACGTCTGGTTGATCTGGGCATCCTCACCACCCGTCGTCACGGGGCCCACATCCACTACAGCATCGTGGATTCCTGTGTGATCAGGCTCATGCATCATGGCCTCTGCCTCAACGAAGGGACCCAGGACCACGTCCGGGTACACGCGTCATGAGGCGTTGGGTCGCAATCCTCCTCCTCTGCCTGGCCTCGGTCTACCTGGGCGCCACCAGTGCGGATCGGTGTGCCGAAGGCCTTGGTGATGACTGCGCCCCGATCTGCCACATCTTCTGCGCCGATGGTTGCGGCACTGTGCCTGTACCGGAAGCGCCAGTTCCACCCTCGCCTGACCCCCTGCCTTGCCCCTGCTTCGTGGCTGAGCGAGTCGTGAATCTCGTCAATCTCGATATTGAGCCGGAGAAGGACCCTCCCCGGACTTGAAGGATTGATCGACTGTGCTCGCGGTTGGGCCTCGCCCTGTCGCGCCGTCCTTCCAATTCTTTCGAGGTCTCGATGCGAACCTTCCTTTTGGGGGCGTTGCCCTGCCTGCTGGTGGTGCAGGCAGCGGCCCAGACGCCCCTCACCTACCAAGAAATTCAATCAAAAGCCCGACCTGCACCCGAACAATTACGAGCGGATGTGCTCCTGGCAGAGCGGCGACTTCAACTTCAAGAGAGTCGGGGATTTCTGCGGGAGAGCCCGACGGTCGCCGTCACCGCTGGGCCCCGTAGATCGCCGGGTGTACCAGGAACCACGGACAAGGGGTTTGATGTCGATCTACCCCTATTCCTTTCTTCCAAAGTCCGAACCAGCCTGGAAGGGAGCCTCGGGAAGGCTCATCCATTCTTGAAGGAAGCAGCCCTCCGGGAATCCTCCCTTAGGCTTCGGACGGCCTACCTTGACGCCTGGCTAGCCGCCAGACTGCTCGCCCTTCGGGAAACCGACCTCCTGACCGTCGAGCATTGGCTGAAAGCGGCCCGTGCTCGGTTTGAAGCCGGGGCTGACCCGGCCTTCCAGGTTTCCCTGGTGGAAGGTGAGTGGCTGAAGATCCAGCAAGACTTGGACGATGCCCGAATCCAGGAAGCCCGAACCTGGGGGAATCTGGTCGCTCTCGCCGATGTTCCCATTGGCCCGGTTCCGCTGGCCGACCCTGGGCCAGTGCCGGTTGTCTATACCGTGGATCTTGAGCGTCGTCTCGAAGAAGGCCCCCTTCGCAAGGCGCTGCTTGCACAGGCCGACATGGAAGAGCAAAGCATTCGCCTGAAGGAGTCCTTGGCCCTGAGCCGATGGAGCCTGCGCGGCAGCTACGCCCAGGAAGGTGAGGATAAGGTCACTCGCTTTGGGGTGGCCGTGCGGTTGCCGCGACCTGGGGAAGGCGATGCCATTCGTAGCAGCACCTCGGCTCAACTCCATGCGAGTCAGGGGGCCGCTCGTCAGGCTTTGGCAGAACTCGATGCCCGCACGGTTTCTGCTATCTCACGAATCAAGGCGGCTCCATCAATTGGGACGATTCCGGACTTCACCAAGGCCATCGAGGCCGTTGGCCTTCGCCTTCAGGAAGGTCGCGAACGTCCGTCGGAGGCTTTGCCAATCAGGCGTCAACTCTTGGAATCACAAATGGCTTCCCTGCGACGGCTTCAGACCCAGCACCTCTTGGCCTCCGAACTGCAAACCCTGCTCCCTAAGGTGAACCAATGAATCTTCATTCATTCAGCCTCCCACTTGCTCTGACCCTGCTGGTCGGAACTGGTTGCTCGAAAAAGCCCACCCCAAAGAACGAAGCCGAGAAGCACGAACATGGTCACGAAGCGGGGGAGGCCGAGGGTTCCCGGATTCCCCTGGAGGGCATCCGGGGTCTCCGCATGATGAAAGTGCCTGAGCCTCGCCTGGAAGGTCGCTGGGTCCCAGGGGAGGCCATCGGAGATGAAGCGGCTCAAGCCCTGTTGAGCAGCCCCGTGAAAGGCATCGTAAGCCAACTCCTGACTGCCCCAGGGCAACCTCGCGGAGTGGGTGCGACCCTTGCCCTCATTCAGAGTCCCGAATTGGCTCATCTCAAAGCCCAGTGGATCGGTGCAAAGGCCAAATTGAGTCGGACTCAGGCTGATCTTGCGCGCGAAGAGCGCCTGTTCCAGGCCGGTGCCGGGGCCCGCCGTGATCTGGATTCCGTGCGGAGCGAAACCGATACTGCGAAGGCCGAGGAAGAAGCGGCTCGCCTGGGCCTGGAGGCCGTGGGCCTCAAGCCCGGCGATGCTGGGGCTAGCTTTGCCTTGAAGGCTCCCGCTAGCGGGTCCGTGGTCGCCTGGAAGGTCCAACGGGGCCAGGGCGTGGAGGCAGGGCAGGAATTGGGGAGTTTCCAGGCGGCCCAGGCCTCCGTGGTTCGCCTCGAACTGTCCCAGCCCGGACCCGGAGAGTGGAATTCCGGTGCGGTAAGCGAGGTACGTCAAGCCAATGGAAGAACCTGGAAAGCGCGGCTGGAGGGCACCCCTTCCACGCTTACGACGGATACTCGGCGACTCAGCTATCGGCTGCGTTTCCTGGGAGGCCCCTTGCCTATCCCTGGAACCTCGGTCGAGGTGAAGGTCCCCATGGAGAAGGGTGTCTACCTGCCACAGGCCGCACTCCAGCAGATGGAGGGGCGCTGGGGCGTGTTTGTGGTCGAGAAGGAAAACGCCGAATTCCGGCCTGTGAAGCGCGGAACAGAGGTGAAGGCCGAAGTGCTGGTGTTGGAGGGACTGAAGCCCGGCGAGACCGTCGTGGCCGAGGGTGCCTATCTCTTAAAGGCCTACCAGCAGAAGCGAACCCAGCCAGAAGCAGAGGAGGGTGGCCATGGCCACTGATCCGAATCTCCCCAACGGGTCCGATATTCCTGTCGACCCAACCATGCCGCATGATCCCTATGCGGTTTACACGCCCCAGCACCGGACCCCAATCCGCCGCTGGTTCGATTGGCTGCTTCCTCGCAAGGGCTGGGTATTCGCCCTCAGCATCGCTTGGTGTCTGGCGGGTGTGTTCACCTTCCTCAGCCTCAAACGAGATCTCTTTCCGGACATGAGCCTGCCGATCCTTTCTGTGCTCATCCAGAGTCCCGGTCGGGCCACCCCCGAACTGGAACTCTCCGTCGCCCAGCCCACCGAGCAGGCCCTGGGTGGCATGCCTGGCGTCAAACGCGTAAACACCCTTGTGTTGCCCGAGTTGGTGCAGGTGGTCGTAACCTTTGAGGGGGACACCGATCCCTGGCGGGCCCGGCAACTCGTGGCAGAACGACTTTCCGGGGTAATCGGGAGCTTCCCCTCAGGCACCCGCCCGCCCCTCATGAGCAGTGCTTCCGGGCGTCTCCACGAACTGATGGAGATCGTCCTGGAAGGTGAAAAGGTCGATCCCATGCGCCTGCGGGATCACACCGATCAGGTGTTGGCCCCCCGCCTGCAGGCCGTACCTGGCGTGGCCCGCGTGGAGCGGCTGGGAGGGCAGGAACGCTCCCTTCAGATCACGCTGCTTCCCGAGAAGGTACGCAGCCATGGCGTCAGCCTTGATCGCGTGATGTCCGCCCTGGAACAGAGCCACCAGGATCTGGCTGCGGGCGTCTTGGAGATTCAGGATAAGGGCTGGTATATGTCCGTAGGCAACCTGGCGGCAACCCCGGATGAAGTCCGCCAATTGCCCGTGCAAGCTGCCAAGGGGATTGTGACCCTGGGCGATATTGCGGAGATCCGGGAGGCTCCGGCCTTCCGACGTGGGTTAGCCCGACACGATGGTCACGAGGATGTCAGCCTACGCATCGTCAAGCAGCCCACTGCGGCGACCCTGGATGTGGCCGAGGGCGTTCGGGAGGCTGTGGCCGAACTCAAGAAGGGCCTTCCCGAGGGCATGCGCCTGGATGTGATCTACGACCAGGGCCGACTGGTCACCCATGCCCTGAATGGCGTAACCCTTGCTCTGCTGGTCGGTGGAATCTTTGTGGCCGTAGTGCTCATCGTGCTCCTCGGCAATCTCCGGGGCGCCCTCCTGGTTCTAGCTGTGCTGCCACTAGCCACCTTTGGGGCGGCGATCCCCCTCTATTTCGCGGGACTCGGCATCAACGCCATGACCCTGGGCGGACTCGCCATCGCCGTGGGTCTGCTGGTGGATGCCGCAGTGATCATGGTGGAAAACCTCGCTCATCGACTCCACGAGCACCAGGACCACGTCGAGCCCCGCCGAGTGGCCCTTACCCGGGCCGCCGCCGAGGTCGCCACCCCCATCCTGATCGCCGTCCTGGTCATCCTGGCGGTTTTCATTCCCCTGCTTTCCATGGGGGGCATCGCGGGCAAGCTCTACGCTCCTTTAGCCATGGCCGTGGCCTCGGCCATGACCATCAGTCTTGTGCTTACGTTCACCCTCGTGCCCGCGTTGGTGGAGCGCTTCCTCCCTCCTGGCTCCTCTCTGGAGGAACCCCGCCTCGTCACCGCCATCAAGCGGTTCTACAAGCCATGTCTTGATTGGGCCATGCACAACGGCCCTCTGGTCCGCGTGCTCGCGCTGGGACTCACGATTCCCAGTATCTGGCTCGCGATGCGGCTGGGGACAAACTTCCTGCCAACCCTGGATGAACGGGCCTTCATGCTCCTCTCCAAGGTGCCTGCGGAAAGCAGCCTGGAGGCTGTGGATCAGGCGAACGTCCATCTGGATTCCCGCTTGAAGGCCATTCCTGGCGTGCAATCCGTTTATCGGCGCAGTGGGCGTGCGGAGGTGACTGAGGATCCCTGTCCCATCACGGATAGCGAAATCATGGTGATCCTCAATCCCGACGCAGATGAACGTGCCGTGGGTAAGGAGGTTCTGGAAGCTGCCGAGGTCATGCCCTTCCCCGTGGAAGTGAACACTCCCATGCAGGAACGCATTGCCGAGGGCATTGGCGGCACCCCCGCTGATATCCAAGTGAAGCTCTTCAACCGCAACCTGGAGGCTGTTCGAGGCGTGTTGCCGGAACTTCGGGAACATCTGTCGAAGCTGGAAGGCGTCCGCAGTGTCACCTCTGACACGCCCGACCCCATGCCTCGTTGGAGGGCGACCCTGGACGAGGAAGCCCTCCGCCGCCTTGGGGTTCCACGGGTACTTGTGGCCAGGACGCTTCAGTCCGCACTACAGGGCCTTGAATCCGAAATCCGCTTTGATGGCCCCCAGCGCATCGAGCGCATCGTCCGCTTCCCTAATGATGGCCGCATGAGCCCCGAGACCTTGAAGGATACGCCACTGATTCTGGAGGATGGTCGAGCCCTGAGTTTGGGGCAGGTGGTTCGCTTTGTGGAGGCATCTACGCCAACACTGGTCCGCCGCGAATCTGCGCAGCGCCGCATTGGACTCAATATTCGCACCACGGGTGATCTCGGTGGGACCGCCAAGCGCATTGAGAAAGCATTGGAAGGAGTGAAGCTCCCCGAGGGGACCTTTGTGAAGTTGGGGGGCAAGATCGAAGAAGCCCGTGAAACCCAACGCCGCCTGGGCATCGCCATCGCTGCAGCCTTATCGTTGGTGGTTGGGCTGCTCTACTTGGCACTCAAAAAATGGCGAGAGGTGCTGGTTGTGATCGCCACCTTGCCTGATGCCTTTGCCGGGGCGCTTTTCGCGCTGTGGCTGGCGGGGGAGACCTGGAATATCAGTTCCATCGTGGGCATGATCGGGCTCTTCGGCGTGGCGGTTCAGAACAGCCTTGTGCTCATCACCCAGGCCAAGGATCTGATGGCCAAGGGAGTGCCCTTCGAGGAGGCCCTGCGAGAAGCGAGCATTGGCCGTGTTCGCCCCAAGCTGATGACCGCCGGGGCCGCCATTCTCGGCCTGATGCCCATGCTCTTTGGATTTGGTGGCTCCGAATTGGAGCGCCCCCTGGCCATCGCCATGGTGGGTGGCCTTGTTACAAGCACACTCTTCACCCTACTGGCATTGCCGAGCTTCTACGCCTGGGTTGGGAAACCGAAAGCCAACCCTGAACTCAACCCGGAGAATTGATCATGAACATCGTGATTGCAGTTCTTATCGTCTCCTCATTGCAGTCCGCGCCCCTTTCAGGACAGACTCTGTCTGCCCTGAAAGGGTTTCTGGAATCCCAACCACCCGTCAGGCCGACTTCCAGATCCGTGGAATACCGCGTTTCATATAAGTCCTCCCACCAAGGGAAGCCGAAAGGCGAGTTTAAAGAATCTGGCGTCCTGTTCATTGGGACGACCAAGCAGGGAAACACCTGGGCAAGTGCACCACAGCAAGCTGCGCATGACCTTCAAATTGGAGAAATAGCTCCTCCAGTGGAAGGACAGAACTGGTTCAACCAGGCGGTCAGTCCATTTAAGTTGGCTGCATTGGCGGATCCGGGCTCTGTCCTGATTCGGTTACTTCGCCGCCTCCAACTGAAAAGTGAGGCACCACCCGCTGTTGGCAATGGCGAACCAGGGGAGGTGATTTTGGTCTACCCACTTGAAGCATCTCGCCCAGGGGGCAAGTTCTGGACCTTTAATGTGAAGGCTGGGGAGGCCAGGCTCAAGGTGAAGAAGGACGGAACTCCTATCAGTTTGGAAGTCGTACAGGCTTATCAAGGGGAGTTGTCACCTCACTTCGGGGAATACCGTTTGAACCGCAAGGAAACCTGGACCTTTTCAGGCAGTGCAAGTCAGTGGCAGACGACGAAATACCAACTCTCTCTTAGCCGAAAGGACTGGAAAGATGCAGTTGAAGCAGACCTCGAAATGATCGTTGGAGCGCGTCAATGAACGCCCCTCGCATGGCCTTCAAAGTTCACGGAATGGATTGTGCCGAAGAAGTAGCCGTCCTTAAGCGTGAGGTGGGCCCTGTGGTCGGAGGCGAAGAACGCCTCGCCTTCGACATCTTAAATGCCAAGATGATCGTCTCGGAGGGGGCTTTGGCCTCCTCCGAGGCCATCCTGAAGGCTGTTGCGGGTACTGGCATGAGCGCCGAACCATGGCAGGAGATTACGGGATCTGTTCAGAAGAAATCCGGGCGCCAAAAACTCCAATTGGCCCTCACGATCTCCAGCGGTGTGCTCACAGCACTGGCCTTTGGCCTGCATTTTTGGTTTTCTGGCGGGTTGCATGAAGCCTTTGGAGCCGAGGGCGTAGGCCATGTCCACGCGGTCCCCTGGTTCTCCAAGTGCGCCTACTTGGGCGCCATGATCTCCGCCTGCTGGTTCATCGCCCCTAAAGCCTGGCTTTCCGCAAAGCGTTTGCGCCCAGACATGAACCTGCTCATGGTGGTGGCGATCCTCGGTGCCATGAGCATCGGGGAATGGTTTGAAGCTGCAACGGTGGCTTTCCTTTTTGCAGTCTCGAACGCGCTGGAAGGCTGGAGTCTCAGCCGTGCACGCCGGGCGGTGGAAGCCCTGATGGACCTAACGCCCACCCTCGTCCAAGTTGCGAAGGATGGGGTGACGGTGTCCGTGAGACCTGAGGAGGTCAGCATAGGCGCCCTCTTCCAAGTGAAACCTGGGGAACGGGTTCCACTAGATGGCCTGATCCATCAGGGCACCAGCGCCCTCAATCAGGCCCCCATCACTGGGGAGAGCATGCCGGTAACAAAGAGTCCTGGTGAGGAAGTCTTCGCGGGTAGCATCAACGGCGATGGCGCCCTCGTGGTCAAATGCTCAAAACCAGCCAGCGACACGGTGATCGCTCGGATCATCCGTATGATCGGTGAAGCCTCGAACAAGCGTGCGGCTTCTGAACAGTGGGTGGACCGTTTTGCTAGGATCTACACCCCCGTGGTGATGATCTTGGCCATTCTGGTGGCGTTGGTCCCGCCCCTTCTGCTGGGCGGCGCATGGGCTGATTGGTTCTACCGGGCCTTGGTCTTGTTGGTGATCGCGTGCCCCTGTGCCCTCGTAATTTCTACCCCAGTAAGCATTGTGGCCGGGTTGGCATCCGCCGCCAGGAATGGCGTTCTCGTGAAGGGCGGCATGTACCTGGAGGCTCCCGCCCACCTGAAGGCCATCGCCTTCGACAAGACAGGAACGCTCACGGAAGGACATCCCAGTGTCGTACAGGTCGTTCCATTCAGTGGTCACACCGAACAAGAATTGCTGCGCGTGGCAGGGGCCATGGAGTCCCAAAGCGATCATCCCTTGGCCCGTGCGATTGTGGCTCATTTAAAATCCCAGGGCGTGGCTTTTACACCCGCCGAGGCCTTTCAAACCATTCAGGGCAAGGGCGCCACGGCGATCCTTGATGGGAACACCTATTGGCTCGGCTCTCATCGCTTCCTGGAGGAACAAGGCGCGGAAACCCCCGAGATCCATGCCCAATTGGAATCCCTGGAAAGGGATGGCCGCACGGTGGTGGCCTTCGGGACGGGCCGAGAACTGATCGGGTTTCTCGCCCTGGCGGATGCCGTGCGTCCCACCAGCGCTTCCACGCTTCAAGGCCTGCGGGAAGCCGGAGTAGAGCACCTGGTTCTGCTTACAGGAGACAACTCGGGCACGGCCCAGGCTGTGGGTCGACAGGTAGGTCTGACTGAGATCCAGGCTGAACTTCTGCCTGAAGACAAGGTCAAGGCAGTCGAGGCATTGGTGGCCAAGTATGGTCAGGTGGCCATGATCGGGGATGGCGTGAACGATGCTCCCGCTATGGCCCGAGCCACCTTGGGCATCGCCATGGGAGCCATGGGCAGCGACGCCGCCATCGAGACCGCCGACATCGCGCTCATGAACGACGACCTCACGCGGATTCCCTGGCTCGTGAACCACTCCCGTCGGACTCTCTCTGTGATCCGCCAGAACATCACCTTCGCCTTGGCAGTGAAGGCTGTATTCGTAATCCTCACGGTGGTAGGTCATGCCTCGCTCTGGTCGGCCATCGCCGCAGACATGGGGGCGTCCCTCCTGGTGATCTTCAATGGGTTGAGACTACTGAAGGCATGAACCTCAGGCTTTCACGCCTCACTCCGAATGTTCCCAGGTGGGTAAATCGAATCCGAGGAGATAAAGCAATTGCGGCACCAGGGGATGGCCCTGGTGCCGCTGGTCCTATCGATACTTGCCTGGTGCTAGTGGACGGTCACCCAGGTTGCGACGAGCTTGTAGGTTCCTGCATCGTAGAACAACAAGCCACGGGCCTGGACCTCGCTACCGTTGGTGATGGACCCGAGTCCTTGAAGCTGCGTGCCTGCTTGCTGATAGACCTTGATGGTGGCGGTCCCAGCGATAGTCGCGAAGGCGGAATCGGAGGGCAGCGTCAGGGTAAAAGTAGCCTGGGATCCGCTGGCAGTGTAGGCCGAGACCACACCGTGGAGGCCCTGCTGTTCAAGGCGAACCTGGCTGGCCGTGAGGGTGCCAAGACCCGAACCACCGCCCATTATGCCGCCGCCCATCATGCCGCTGGTGCTGACCAGTTCCAGTTTCTGGCCCTTGACGAGGCTGGTGGGGCCGAAGGCGGGTGTGAACGGAAGGTTGGTGAGATCGACACCGTCCGCGTCGAAGCTGTAGGGAACGGAAGCAGGCAAGGTGACGGTGATCGTGCCGCCGATGGAAGAGGCCATCATGCCGCCGCCCATGCCGCCATTGGCCACCAGGGTGAGTTGGGTGGGGGGATTTCCGGTGATGGAGGTGACGAGGCCGCCGCCCATCATGCCGGTCGAGCCCGTGCCCATGTACTCCACGCGCTGCGCCATGTAAGTTCCGTCAGCCTGAAGCGTCGCGTCCACGGCCACCATCATGCCGGTGTTCATCATGCCCATGCCGGTCAGGCCGGAACTGGGGAACTGGGTGTTGCCATTCGTGGTGAAGGTCGTCGTCTGGGCCCCCATCATCGAGCCCATGGTGAACTGAGATCCCGTCATGCTGGACACCCGACCCACCTGATGCTGCATGCCTCCCTGCCAGGGATTCGCTCCGTTCGTGGCCACGCTGGAAGTCATTGCGGTCATGGTGGGCGTGAAGGTGACATTTCCGGAACCATCAATGGAAACCGACGAGGCCATGTTCATGTCGAAATTCAAGGCCATGGGGGAGGTTCCTACGGTCAGCATTGGGCTGAAGGGAACCGTCGCCGTGAACGGCCCTGCCATCGTCTTCTGGGTGTAGGTATGGGTCGTGGGATCCATGTAGCCCATGGAGACGGCTGAGAGGGTGATGGTGGCCTGGGTGTAGGTCCCCTGGGGCACGTTCATGGCCGAGATCGGCTGCATGGTTCCCATGGTCTGCATCAACTCGACGGGCGCGGCAGTGGGCACCACATTCACGGTGGTCCCGTTGGAGTTGGTCAGCATGATCGAGTTGACGGTGTTGCCGAAGGCCATGATCCAGTCAGCGGGCGCATCGCCCAGGCCCACCTGCATGGCAGTGGTTCCGGCGGCAGGAGGCGTGAATGTCACGGCTGCGCCTGGCCCGATGGCCGTGGCGATGAGCTTGTAGGCGCCAGCGTCGTAGAAGAGCAGGCCACGGGTCTGGATGTTGGTTCCGTTCGAAATGGTCGTGAGTCCTCGAAGCTTGGTTCCGGTCTGCTGGTAGACCTGGACCGAGGCGGCGCCTGTGAGGGTGGTAAAGGCAGAGTCGGTTGGGAGGGTCAGGGTGAAGGAGGCCTGGGTTCCATTGGCGGTGAAGGCAGAGACCGCGCCATGGAGGCCCTGCTGCTCAAGTCGCACCTGGCTGGCCGTGACGGTGCCAAGGCCGCCCATCATGCCCCCGGCCATCATGCCGCCACCGCTCACCACTTCCACCTTCTGGCCCTTTACCAGACTGGTTGCCCCAAAGGCAGGCGTGAAGGAAAGGCCCGTGAGGTCCACGCCATTCGAGTCGATGCTGTAGGGAACGGAAGCGGGCAACGAGACCGTGATCGTTCCGGCTATTGAAGAGGCCATCATGCCGGTGCCCATGCCACTATTGGCGACCAGCGTGAGTTGAGTCGGGGGATTTCCCGTGACCGAGGAAACCAGACCACCACCCATCATCCCTGCGGTGCCAGTGCCCATGTACTCGACCCGCTGGGCCAGGTAGGAGCCATCCGCCTGCATCATGGCGTCCACAGCCACCATCATGCCGCTGCCCATCATCCCCATGCCGTTCATGCCGGAGGTGGGGAACTGGGTGCTGCTGTTGGTGGTGAAGGTCGATGTCTGCATCCCCATCAACGAACTCATGGTGAATTTGGAACCCGACTGACTGCTGACGCTGCCGACCATGTGCTGCATGCCACCCTGGAAGGGATCGGGAGCGCTGCTGGATACGGCTCCCATGGCGGCGGTCATGACCGGGCTGAAGGTGACGTTCCCCAGGCCATCAATGGAGACGGATGAGGCCATGTTCATGTCGAAATTCAGGGCCATGGGCGAGGCGCCCACAGTCATGGATGGGCTGAACGGAACGGTGGCCGTGAAGGGTCCCGCCATCGTCTTCTGCTTGTAGGTGTGCGACACAGGGTCCATGTAGCCCATGGACACGGAAGCGACCGTGACCGTGGCCTGGGTGTAGGTACCCTGGGGCACGTTCATGGCGGAGACCGGCTGCACCGTGGCCATCAACTGCATCATCTCCAGGGGGGTGGGCGTGGGCGCCACATTCACCGAGGTCCCATTGGAGTTCATGAGCGAGATGGAGTTCACGGTCATGCCGAAGGCCATGATCCAATCAGCCGGGGCGTCACCCAGGCTCACCTGGATGGGGGTCGCAGTGGGCGTCGGGGTTGGGGATGGTGTCCCCATCGAAGCCGAGGAGGAACTTCCCCCACAGCCAACGAAGCCGAGACCGCCGACCAGAAGCAGGGCGCTCGCGGCCAACCGGGTTGTGTTTCGAAGCAACATGTCTTCCTCCTGGACCATGGGTGAATGGGATTTCTGAGATGGATCAAAGCAATTCAACTGTTAAAACATATTCTCAATTGGCTTGAATTCAATACGCCTTTCGGATGTCACGACGGCAAGTTCTTCTGCGTCGATCAATGACATATCAAGAGGCGTGCCAGCAGAATTCAAAGGAGTTAGTCGATCATTCGGGGCAGTCTGACCCGCCTGTCCGATAAACCTGGGGCGGAATGCCCCGGTGCCTGCCTGACGACTAATACCCGTCCCCACTGGCGACAATTACAACTCCCCAGGGGAGGCAGCGGCAGAGAGGCATAGGGGCACGGTCAATTTGCGTCTGTAGGCATGGTGAGCGGCGCTCTGGGCCGGGCGACGGATCCGCAGAGGAGAGAATTGATGCAGGAGATGGATGCCTTCGATGTCCTGATCCTCAATGACATCGGCACATGCCGTGATCCTCGAACTGACCGGCCCCGGTTACCCCGCCGAGTCGGCCAAAGCTCGCATCCCGAATGATGAGCAGGCTATCCCGTGCTCGATGCCGGAGCCGCAAAGGTGACGGCCCCTTCATCGCATCGAGATCCGCCGTCGCCCGTCATTTCCTTAACGAGGAGCCGGTAAGATCTCCCGCCGAACTTCTTTGCCATCGAAGCCCAGTTCGGTTTTCCAGTGGGCTAGGATCGTGTCAATCTCCGCTCTCGGCTGGAATACGATGCGGGTCTCACGCTTATCGAAGTCCATCTGGACAGAAGCCACGCCCACGGTCGCCGTCATGGTCTTTGGAAGGGTGCCGATGCAAGCCGGGCAATCGAACTGGGGGGTGGAGATCACGAGGAGCGTGCCCCCGGCGGACAGAGAAGGCGTCACGGCGGCGAGCGTCGAGTCCTTCCCAGGGTGCAGAAGTCGGGGCGAGGCCCAGGCAAGCACATAGGAGGCCGCGAGGACCGCCACTGCCAAGGTGGGGAATCTGGGGACCGTTGCGCAGCAGGCTTCCGCAGGCCTGATCGAAGTGAAACGCTTGCGAAGCCACCACCCGATGACTCCTAGAAGCAGGAGCAGAAGGCCGCCTAAGGCCCACGGGCGAATCCAGGCGATCCTGGCGCCCAGAGTTCCCGTGGCTAAGCCGAGGCCTGCCAAAGCCAGGGGTACCCAGCAGCAGGCCGAGGCGAGCACTCCCAAACCGACGGAGGCCCACACCGTGCGTTTGACACTGTCCTCGGCTTTGAGCGGAGGGAGGGCGCAGGCCCCCATGGTTTTCACCGCTTCGTCCCCCGTGGTGGGCGGGCAGCAATCCTGGTGTTCAGAGGCCATTGGAATACCCCCTATCAATAATGGGGCCTACTGGCGCGCAACAGTCGTGAGTTGACGCGGGCGCCGCTGGAGCAGCCGTTATCGCCTTCATCTCCTTGATCACCTCCCCCAGGCAGCAGCCACCGCTGGGATTGGTCATTTCGCAACGGCAATTCCCAGCTTTCACCTCGGCCTTGATGGACTCCAGTATCGTGCTCTTCCCGGTCTGGACCCAGTCCTCACGGATGCTCTCCGCACTGTGGTCGAAGCAGTAGCACAGCGGTCGCGGTGCGCTGACCTCCTTTACTCCCACCCGTACTGTCAGATCCTCACGCGCAAAGGTCTGAAAGGTGTCCGCGCTGTAGTACACAATCTGGCACGCCACGCTGGCGCAAAAGTGGTACCCCTCCTCCCGGACTTGCTGAAGGAGGTGTGGCTGGAGCAGAGATCGCAGCGTGACCGATTTCACGGGTTCCCCGACCGCTCCACACGCCGGGCATGAGGCTGCCATCGTGGGTTTGGCCGTTTGGCTGCAACAGGTGTGAGGCGCGCATTCCTGGCCCTGTTCAATCTTCATGTCTCACCCCTTTTTGAGTGGCACGCAGGGAGCGCACCCCTTGGCGATCTGGAACGGCACAATTTGGAACGCAGAGTCTCAGGAAGGCCGGGCACATGGGCCCCGGCTCCCCATCGCAGGCCTTCCGCAGGCTCTGGAGGACATCCTTCGTCCTCTGGAGTTCCACCAAGCGCTCCGCGAGGGCGTGGATCTTCCGGTCCAACAACTCCTTCATGGACGCACAAGCCTGGTCATCCTGGATGTCTGTATGAAGGAGCACTCCAATCTCTTCCAGGTTGAAACCGCTTCGCTGAGCCTGCTTGATGAACTGCATAATCTCCACCGACCCCGCGTCGTATATCCGGTACCCCTTGGCGGTCTTGCCAACTGGCCTCAGAAGGCCCATGCGCTCGTAGAGCCGCACCGCCTGATCGCTAACCCCGCAGGCCTTGGTGAGGTCGCCCATCTTAAGCCACTCCTGAACCACAACCACCTCCCGTAGAGAAGGCTAAGGTCTATACCTGGGTACAGAGTCAAGGGAAAGCCGGTAGCTTTCTTGAAGCCCCTCCAAGGAGTCAAGGAACCCGTTCTACATCAACCCTTGTGGCAGGAATGTAGGATTTGCGGCCCGAGGGGGGTGTCCTCCACTACGGTCGACGGCTTTCGCTTCGGTCCCCCGCCGGGGTTTCACCTTTCATGGGGAATTGCTAATTGTCGCTAGCGAGCAAAAGTGGATCACGATGAGGATCGCTGCCAGATTCCCGGCTTGTCATTCACCTCGCCGATTGAGTCTCGGTTATCGAAGAGCAACAAAAACAAAGCAGGGAACCGCTCTCTTCGGTCCCCTGCTTCAACTCTGGCCAATCGCCGTCTGATGGTCAGTGATGCATCGGCCCTGGCCCCATGGGTCCACTCCCCTTCTGCATGGACCCCGGCGACATTGCCCCAGGTCCCATGGTTCCATCGGGGCGCATCCCCTGGCTCCAGCTACCTTCCTGGAACCCACGCATGGACATGGGTTGGACATGAGGGAGGGTGCTGGGCCCGAAGGTCGCCCACTCGCCTGCCTTCACCCGGATCGATTCGGTGTGGGGAGCCTTGTGGAGCACCTCCACCACCCCTTCGAAGACCACCAGCGTGGACTTGCCTTCTTTGTCCACCTCCACGCCGTACCGGGTTCCACGCACGGCGAGGAGGGCACCAGGGACCGCGACCTGGCGCTCCTGGCGGTTGCCCTCCACCAGGGACTGGAAGAATGCCTTGATGCGCCCCTTCTCGACCACGAGCAGGACACCGGGTTCTCCGGCTGAGAGCTTGACCTGGGTATTCGCGTACACCTCGAATCGCGACGCCCGTTCGGGGACCGAGATGGTGGTCTGGGCCCACCATCCGGTGGTCACGCCATCCCCGGGACTCGCGGAATCGCCCTTGGCGACCTTGACCTCCTTCGCCTTGTCCCCAGCGGGGAGACGGAGGACGGATCGCTTGACTTCCTCGAAGCGGTAGGTGAGCGCCTCGGGCTTCGGTGCGGGTGCCTGAAGCAGGGTGAACATCAGCGGTGCAAGCATGGGAATCATGATTCGCCTCCTTCCAAGTCGTCCATATCGCCACCATCGGCTCGTCTGAGCTTCCGGGCCAGGGTCTTGCGCTCGATCCCGAGGATTCGGGCAGCTTCGGTCTTGTTGCCCTTGGTGTGGGTCAGCACCGAGAGGATATAGGTCCGCTCCATCTCTTCCAGGGGTACGAAGGGTTTCTGGAAGCTCATGTGAGAGAACATCGCAGGCGACCCTGGGCGATCAGCAGGGATGACGGCTCCCAGGATCTTTCGGAGGACCACCGTGTCTTCGAGCGCCCCGGTCTCGATGATCATTCTTCGGATCACATGCCCAAGCTCCCGGATATTCCCTGGCCATGCGTGGGCCGCCAGCAGGGCGAGGACTTCCTTGGTTGGATACCCCGACTCAGGTTGGCCAAGTTCACGGTGGAAGCGCTGCTGGAAATGGGTCACCAGGGTCGGGAGATCGGAGATTCGTTCCTGGAGAGCCGGGATGGAAATCTCGTAACCGGCGAGGCGGTAGTAGAGATCCTGTCTGAACGTTCCTGAGGCGACCATGGCCTTCAGGTCCCGGTGGGTCGCAGCGACCACCCGAACTTCCACCGACTCTGGCTTCTCCGCTCCGAGGGGCAGGACCAGCCCGTCCTCCAGAAACCTGAGGAGCTTTACCTGGAACGTCGGAGAAATCTCTCCGATTTCATCAAGGAAGACCGTACCGCCATTCGCCTGCGCCAGAGCACCTCGGCGATCTGATTTGGCATCGGTGTAGGCTCCGCGCCGATGGCCGAAGAGTTCGCTTTCGATCAGCGTGTCGGGGATGGCCCCACAATGAACGGGAACGAAGGGACCGTTCGGGTGCGGACCAAATCGATGGAGCCCCTGGGCCACGAGTTCTTTACCTGTTCCGGTTTCGCCGTAGACCAGAACAGGCACCTTCATGGGGGCTACCCGGCCAATGGACTTGTAGACCTCCACAATGCTGGGATGGGAACCCACGATCATGCTTCCTGGCCCATCATCAGCAACGGGTGGGACGGTAGCCTGGTCCTTGAGAGCAGCCCGTGCCCGCTCCAGCATGATGTCAAGGTCGAAGGGTTTGGCGAGGTAGTCGAACACTCCGTCCTTCATCGCCTCCGTCGCAGATTCGATGCTGCCTTTGGCTGTCATCAGAATCAGGGGCGGTGGATCCGCTAGTTCCCGAACTTCCTTGAGCAAATCTAGGCCGCTTCCACCAGGCATGTAGATGTCGCTGACGATGAGGTCAGGTCGGAACCGCTGAAGGGCTGCCCGCGCCGCAGCGAAACCGTCTGCCCGCTCCACCCGGTAGCCGCTCTTCTCCAAGGCCATGGCGACCATCTCCCGGATCGCCATGTCGTCATCCACTACAAGAATGTGTTTCATGCCTGCCTCATTCGGCTTTTCGGGACAAATTCAACGGAAGCCGGATCCGGAAAACGCTTCCACCCCCGGCTCTATCATCAGCTTCCACCGTGCCGCCGTGCCAATTCACCACTTCTGCGACCAAGGCCAGCCCCAACCCAAGTCCCGGCGCAAGGCCCTGAGTGCTGCCACGGGCAAAGCGTCCGAAGATCCTTTCCCGTTCCTGGGTGGGGATGCCGGGCCCGCGATCCTCGACTTCCAGGCGGGCGGAAGATCCGTCTGCTGATAATCGAATCAGGATGGGGGTTTCATCCGGAGAGAACTTAAGCGCATTGGCAACTAGGTTCTCGATGACCCTCTCCAGGAGCCCCTTGTCGCCGAGAACATGCAGATCGGCCTGTAACTCCGTGAGGATCTCACGCTTGGTGCCTGCCCTTAAGAGATCCCCCCGAACAGTGCAAAGGCCGGACAGATCCAATGGATGCGCGTCCCTCTCAAAGACCCTCAGGCGCAGCCGCTCCAGGTCGAGCAGGGAATCCACCATCTCTGCCAGCCGAGAGGTCTCGGAGACCACCATCTGGGCCACCCGGTTCCGTTCAGGACCCGACAGATCGAACTGCGCCAGAAGCTGCGCCAGCCCCTTCACTGAAGTCAGGGGGGTCTTGAGTTCGTGGGCCACCACGCGGCGGGCCTCGGCATCCTGTTTTCGAATTTCGGAGAGGCTTTCTTGAAGGTCTTCCAACTCCGAAATCCGTGTCTGGGCGTCGCTCATGGCCACCGTGGTTCGGCGGGAACGGGCGAATCCCATCAGAGCCCCGACCAGCACCAGGACCACCAGGATCGTCACGGGGGCCAATTCCAGATGAAGGAAGCTAAGCGATAGCGCAGAGATCAGGAGCGGTGCCAGAACCGCACCAGGAGCCAGCAGCGGGAGGGCGCGGCCTTGGCTGGCCAGCATGAGTGTCCCCAGCCAGGCCAACCCCAACGCCAGCAAAGCATTGATGAGGGGAGAGGCCAAGTGGAGCAGATCCTTAGACAGAATGGCTTCTGCCGAGATGGCCTCTACCAGGACGCCCGGCTCCGGGGAACCACCCTGGGAGATGGGAGAGATGAACCGGTCACCCACCCCAGCCGCACTGGTGCCGATGAAGACAACACGGCCCCGGAGGACATCCACGCCACGGGATTCGAGGACGGCTGCGGCACTGATCTGGGGAACTGGTCGTGTCTGGAAACCGGGCCTCAGCATCTGGCCTACAGGAATGGGAAGCCTGTCATCAGCAAGCCTAGCTGCCGCCACAGGCATCGCAGGCAGCACTCTGTCCCCAAGTTGCTTCATGGAGGCGAACCTCCGCACCACGCCATCACGATCCAGATCGAAGCTCACATGTCCCGTCGTCGTGGCCCTCAGGACCTTGTTCGGCGGTAGCCACCTACCCGTTTCGTCCAATCCTGTGGCAATTACAGAATGTCCCTTCCTCAGGGCTTGGGCCAAGAGGTCGTCCCCCTCGCGTTCCTCTGGAAAGAGGAGATCCATGGCGACACCCCTTGCGCCTGCGGCGAAGACCTTGTCTACCAGCCGCGCAAGCTGGGCCCGGTCCCAAGGCCAACGACCTGCCATGCGAATGGCATCTTCGTCGATGAGCACCACCGCGACGTTGGATGCAGGCTTCGATGGGAGGTTCCTCAGCATGGCGTCGCGAACAAGCAGTTCGACCGGCGCCAGCGCTCCCGACAGGGTCAGGAGGAGCGCCAGGGCGGCAGCCAACGCGGGCCAGAGAAACCTCAGGGCACTACCTCCTCTCCATCAGTCATCGGTGTGATTTGAACGAACGCTAAGGCCAGTACACCAAGCCAAGTCCCAGGCTGGTTTTCGGGGATCCATTCGTGAGCCCTGCGATGAAGGATGCCTTCATGGCCAGCTTGGGGCTGAGCATCTTGAACACATCCACGGAAACCTCACGGGGAGCCTGCGTGCCCTGATACAGGGCGCCTCGGGCCTCGTAGGCCACCGAGAATTTGGCCGTGTCGGCGTAGTAGGAGAACCCGACGCCTGCGGTATAGATTCCATTCTGAGTGGTGGGGAGGTTCGCATCATTGGAAGACCCGCTCTGGATCCACCCACCAATCAGGTTCGCCTGGATCCGATCCCAGCGCTGGTGGATCGCCAGGAAGCCGCCCGCATCGACTTTGCCCGTTCCCAGCCCCTTGTCGCTGTTCGCGGTGGGGAGTTTCAGAGCTAGACCGCCGTCCAGCGAATAGCCAGAGGCCGTTTCCGGGATGAACCGATGCACGCCACGGATCAGGACATCCCCCAAACCTGAAGAGGAAGCATCCACGCCGCCGCCCTGGGCGGTGAGGTTGAGGATGGGAACCGTCACATTCAGGTCGAACGTGGAGGAGGCATAACCGACCGTGCCGTAGGCCAGGTTCAGCTTGCTCAGGGTGGACGTCCCAAAATCGCCTTGTTTGTGGCCAACTCCACCCTCCAGGTAGAGTGCGGGTTCCTGGGCCTTCAGGCAGGTAGAGACCAGCACCAGGGCGATGACCCCTCCGACGATCCAGAGCGTCCGCCATAGAGCCCGCCTCCGGTCCTTGATACTTGGTTCACAGCAGTCGTTCACGAGGTACTCCTTGGCTAGATGCGGTGGCCACTCGTTCGAGACCAGGTGAACGTTCAGGATTTAGCGGTGGGCTTGGGTTCCATGGCGGCCAAGGATTTACCCATGACCTCCAAGCGGTCGTTTGTGGTCTTCAGCAGGGCCGCGTCCATACGCCCATCCCGCATCCGCGCCGCCATGGTCTTCATCATCCCGGCCATATCGTCCATCATCTTGGACATCTCGGCCACCGTCTTACCGTCCTTGCCCTGGCTGCGTTCCATCGCGCCAGCCATCTTCTCCATCATCTGGTGCATCTGGTTCATGGTGCCGACCATGCCGCGCATCATCTCGGCCTTCATCATCTGACCACCCATCATCTGGGAACCCATCTGGCCGCCCATCATGCCGGGCTTGGTGCCTCCGCCCGTCATGCCGCCGCCCGACATCTGAGCCATGGCGAAACCCGCACTGAGCAGGCTGAGGGAAATGGTGAAGGCAGTACGCTGTGTGCGGGTCATGGGGTGCTCCTATGGCAATGGGGATGGATTGATGTGAGATGCGGTGATGGAACCAGCGAGCCGAGTCCTGCGATCAGACCCAGGGTTGGTAGTTCAAGGACCGTGCCATCTGATTTCAAAGAGGTTATCAACGTAAGCGAGTCTCGCCGACCCGTTTCCAAGGATGGGTGCGTCAAAATGACCCAGATCGATGCCCTTTGATTGTACGAGCCGGTGCCACCCTTCGCTCTTACTACCGGATTTTGGATCCCATCGAGGGATGGACATCCACAGCACAGCCGTACGAGCGCTCTGTGCTCATTTGAGGTGGCTCCCAGGCCTCCGCAGGCCTCCAGGAGCAGGGATCCAAGGAACGAAATTGCGTCGGGAACAAAGCTACTCCTGATGCATCCCTTAGATGAGCCGCCCAATTGGCCGCACTCAGAAAGGGAGAAGCCATGAATTTCACCCGCCACCTCATTACCTTACTTGCCCTTACATCAGTCACAGCCGCAATCGCTGGGGAGAACCGGTGGTTCGCAGGGAAGTACCGTCCTGCGGCCATGTCATCTGCTTCAGTCACAGCCGCATGTGATGGAGACAACCGTTGGTTTGCAGGGAAGTACCGTCCTGCAGCCACGTCCTGCCACATGGCCTGCTGCCAGGACCAACACACCGACCCGAAGAAGACATAGCCAGGTGATCGGGAAGGGTGACAATAAAGGGTCCCCCTCCTAACGCTGCCGACAGGAGGCCCACATGCCGGGAGCGCTTTGAACTTGACCTGTGAATCCTTGGTTGATGAGCATCTCAATGCAGTGCATGCCTATGCTCGCTCGAAACTGCGCCAGGAAGATCTTGCGAAGGAACTCGTCCAACGCACCTTTCTGAAGGCCTTCCAGAAACGCAGCCAACTGCGGGACCCCCTCGCGGCCCGGGGTTGGCTGCTGTCCATTCTTCGCAATGAAATCGCCATGGAGTTCAGGTCGACCGCTCGATTCGAGGTCTGGGACGACCAGGACTTCGAAGCTCTTCCCGGCCCAGAAAATGAAGAAGGTGTAGATCCTTCCTTGCTTGAAGCACTCCCCGACGCCCTTGGCCGTATGCCTGAAGCCGCTCGTAACCTTCTCCTCCTGCGCTACCAGCAGGAACTTTCCTACGAACAGATCGCCGACCTCTTGGACCTGCCCCTGGGTACTGTCCAGAGCCGTTTACACCGAGCCAAAGCCGCACTTAAGACTGCATTGAATAAGGAAGGACTCTCCCAGAAAGGGGGTATGTCATGAAGGAATATCAGAGCACCAGCATCAGCTTTGACCACCAACTCACTAAGGCCCTTCATCCTGGCGACGCCCCGGAGGACCTGAGGCTCAACCTTCTCAAGGCAGCGAAGACCCAGGGCACGCACCGAACGTGGCACGCCCTGGGTATTGCTGCCGTCCTCATGCTTCTCCTCGGTTCTGGCGCCTGGGGCTGGATGGCTCATTGGAACCAGCGAGAAGGAGAACGCTTTACCCGTGCCGCGCTTCAGGACTTCATTCAAGTCCAGCGTATGGACTTCACAGTGGATGCCTCCGCTCAAGAATCTATGGAGAAATGCATGGAGCGATGCAGACAATGGTCCGCCCAGGCCGTTGGTTTCTCCGCCACCTTGCCGAAGAGTTTGGCGGACCAGCCCCTTAAGGGCGGAAATGCGTGCACCATGCCCTCCTGTCGCTCGGCCTGCTTCTTGTTACAGGATGGACGGGCCGTCTACGTCTTCGAGCACACCCTCAAGGGCTTGGACGTCGGTTCCAACAAGCGCCCCATGATCATCGCCTCAGGCTATCGGGCCCGCGCCTGGAATGAAGATGGCCGGGGATACGTCCTCATCGAGCCCCCCGGAAGATGGAAGTCGTGAAGGCATTGGCCCTACCTGAACTTGCCTGATCTGGCCGGGACAAATACCAGCACCACCCTTTCGGGGACCGTTGAGCCGATCACCCGCCGGGGTGGTCGAAATTCAGGATGGAACAAAGGGGGTTCTGCGGCATCCATTAGGTAAGGCTCCTGAATCGAGGGTCCAGATCCAGAATTTACTGGTTGACCATTGTCACTCGCATCCACCTTGTTATTATCACGACTGATTGAATTTTTTTGTTGTCAAAGGTAGCCAACTTTGCGCCGGTTCCTCCACTACATCACCCTCGCAATCCTGACCCTGGTGGGTCCGGTAGAGGTGGCGCACATGATGGCCGGGCCAGCAGGGATGGCCTGCACGTGCGGTTGCGGGGCGGTTTCTGAGGCGGAATGCGGTTGCTCAATTCGAACCTCAGCGGTTCGAGGCTCGACCAATTCAAATACGAGTGGTTCAGGCGGCTCTTCCTGCTCGACGACCAGCACTCCCTGCTCCTCCAGAGTCTCCCCTTCCTCCACGGGGATGGCCGGTGATAGTCAGGATGAGAACGGGTTGAATGCAGCCAAGCGTCCCGAGCCGAAACCTTGGCCCAGTACGGTCGCTCATGTGTCCTTTGAAGTCCTGAACGTCACCGCATCGAACCGTTCTGTTAATACATCTGAAACCCAGCAGAGCGGTCCCCCGGATCGCCATGCGAAATTGGCGGTATTCCGAATTTGAGAGCTTAGGTCTGCCCAGTCGAAAAGCAGATCGGAACGGTTTCCACTCTCATCTATCGGAGTATTTCCATGCGCCCATTCGTGCGCTTGGCTTTGGGTCTCATCCCCGTTATCGGGTTGGCCCAAACTCAGGCACCCTCTCCTACTCCTGGTCCAATGCCGACCAGTCAAACTTCATCTGGTGAGGATCCCCTTCTAACCTCCCTGATCCAGGAAGCCTTGGCGAAGTACCCCGATATCCAGAAGGCGGATGCGGCCATCCGGATGGATCAGGAGCGCATCCCCCAGGCGGGCGTGCTGCCAGACCCCTCCCTCTCACTGGGTATTCAGAACGATGGGTTCAAGGGCCTCCAGATCGGCAAGATGGAGACCAGCTTCTACAGTGTGGCCTTCACACAGCCGCTGCCATGGCCCGGCAAACGGGCACTGCGGAAGGAAGTGGCTGCCCTCAACGTGAATGTGTCAGAAGCTGCCCGTTCTCGCGTCCAGATGGGGCTAGAGGCTGATGTTCGCCGCAGCTTTGCGAACCTGCTGCTTGTCCGTGCCCAGAAAGGATTGCTGGATCAGCAGGCTGTCTTCCTTGAACAGTCCGAAAAGCTGGCCAGGACCCGCTATGAAGTTGGCCAGGGCAGCCAGGGAGATTTGCTCCGCGCCCAGCTTGAACTCACGCGCCTGAAGCAGGCGGTGTGGTCCCTGGAGGCCGAGGAGCAATCGACCCTTGCAGCCCTGAACCGTCTTCGCCAGCATGATCCGGCAGATCCCATCCCCACGACGGCGAACCTGACGAACCTTCCGGAGCCTACGGCCCTCACACCTGAGCTGGTCGAGGCGCGAAGCCCCGAAATGGCCAGCGCTCAAGCCACCGTTCGCCAGACGGAAAAGCAACTGGACCTCGCCAAGCTGGACCGGAGGCCCGATTTCGCTGTGACGGCGGGTCTCATGCCTCGCGGCAGCCTGGAGCCCATGTGGCAGGTGGGTGTCAGCATTTCGCTGCCCATCTACGGTCGCAGCAAACAACAGCGGGCCGTAGCTGAGCATGAGCATCACCGCCAAGGACAAGGTGCCGAGGTCATTTCGGTTCGCACCCTCCTTCGCCAAAGGACGGAGGAGCGGACCATTCAGATCCAGACCCTACGCCGCACGCGGGACCTTTACCGTGAGGGTCTCCTGGTGCAGAGCGAGGCCAACTTCAAGGCCGCGCTGGCTCAGTACGAAGCGGGCCGGGGTTCCTTCCTGGGCGCCCTTGAAGCCCTGAATGGGTGGGTCGGAGACCAGGGGACCTACCTTCAGACCCTGGCCCAACTCCAGGCCCAGCACATCGCCCTGCGCGAGGCCGCCCTCGGGCCCACGGCCCCCATCAGCGGGGGATCCATCGCCTCAGCCAGCATCTCCTCTGGAGCCGCCGCGCCTTCCGCCTCGAAATCTACCGCCAAGGCCCCGGGCGCAGCCCAGGACAGCGGTCCTGCCATGAACAAGATGTAGGAGATTCCCCATGAGCCTCGAACACCCCTTGCTCGAAGTCCCGGCCAAGCCCGGGTTCCCTTTCCGCTCCATCGCTTTCGTGGCCCTCGGCCTGGTGGTGGGCGTGGGTGGGATGGCACTGCTCCGCCCTGGCGCCAAGGACGATCACGACCACGGAGCAGCCAGCGCCACCACACCCAAGAAGCAGATGTTCCAATGCCCCATGCACCCCCAGATCATCCAGGATCATGCAGGCACTTGCCCCATATGCGGCATGGACCTGGTGCCCATGGAAAGTGACGCCCCCAAAGAGAAAGGGAAGCTCGTTTTCTACCGTTCACCGATGAACCCGAGCCTGACGTCCCAGGTCCCCATGAAGGACGAGATGGGCATGGACTATGTGCCGGTCTATGAAGGAGAGCTCAAGGGAGAAGGCACGGGCCTGGACACGCATGCCGCAGTGAAGATCGATCACGAGCGCCAACAGCTCATCGGCCTTCGGACAGAAAAAGTGGCGGAAGGAAACGTGAGCGGAGAGCTCCGTGCCCTGGGCCGGGTGGCCGTGGACGAGACCCGTGTCCGCAAGGTGAACGTGAAGGTGGAGGGCTTCGTGGAGAAGCTCTACGTGGACTTCGTCGGGAAGCCCGTGGCCAAGGGCCAGCCCCTGTTCAGCCTCTACAGCCCCGAGTTCGTCAGCGCCCAGCGGGAGTACCTGCTGGCGCTCCAGACCCAGAAATCCCTCTCAGGCGGCTCCCTACAGGGCAGTGGCGGAGAGTTGCTGGAGTCCGCTCGGCGCCGCCTCAGCCTTTGGGATGTGCCGAAGGAGACCATCGACCATCTCGAGCAGACGGGCGAGATCCAGAAGGCCCTGACGCTGCGCAGCCCCATCTCGGGCGTGGTGACGGTGAAGAACGTGATGGAGGGCGCCCGCATTACCCCGGCGGACATTCTCTTCGAGATCACGGATCTGAGCCGGGTCTGGGTGCAGGTGGATGTGTACGAGGCCGAACTGAGCCGCGCCAAAGTGGGCATGCCCGCCGAGCTGACCACCCAGGCTTCTCCAGGAAAGACCTTCAGGGGACGCATCGTCTTCGTCGATCCAGTCATGGACCCCAAGACCCGCACTGCCAAGGCACGGGTGGAGTTCCCGAATCCTGCCGGCGAGCTCAAGCCGGAGATGTTCGGCGACGTCATCCTGAAAGGGCAAGGGCGGAGGGGGCTGATCGTCCCCTTGGACGCAGTGCTGGACGCAGGCACCACCAAGGTGGTCTTCGTGTCGCTGGGCGACGGCAAGTTCGAACCCCGCGAAGTCACCACCGGCACCACGGTGGGCGAGAAGATCGAGATCCGGTCCGGGTTGAAGGTCGGCGAAGAAGTCGTCGTCCGCGCCAACTTCCTGGTGGATTCCGAGTCCCGCCTGAAGGCCGCCCTGGCCCATCTCAGCCAGAAGGGCGCAGCGACCCCTGCCCCTTCTGAGCACAAGCACTAGGGAGTTGAGATGAGCGCACACGTCGGTTACGACCCCGAACACCCAACCTTCCTTCAGCGGATCATCCGATTTTCGGCGGAGAACCGCTGGCTGGTGATGGCCGCCTCCGTTGTTCTGATCGCCATGTCCTTTTGGACCATGAGGAATATCCCCCTGGACGCCCTGCCAGACCTCAGCGACACCCAGGTCATCGTCTACACCAAGTGGGACCGGAGCCCCGATATCGTCGAAGATCAGGTGACCTACCCCATCGTCACGGCCCTCCTCGGTGCCCCAAAGGTGAAGGCGGTCCGTGCTCTTTCCGATTTCGGGTTTTCCTATGTCTATGTGATCTACGAGGACGGCACGGACATCTACTGGGCTCGATCCCGGACGTTGGAGTATCTCAGCAAGATCACGTCCAGCCTGCCCCCTGGCGTTACGCCCGTCATAGGCCCAGATGCTACCTCCGTGGGTTGGGTCTACCAGTACGCCTTGGTCGACCACAGTGGGAAACACAGCACGGATGAACTGAGATCCCTGCAGGACTGGTTCCTCCGGTATGCCCTCCAGAGCACGCCTGGTGTGGCCGAAGTGGCCACGGTGGGCGGGCAGGCCAAGCAGTTCCAGGTCCAGCTCAATCCAAATAAGATGGCGGCCTACAAAATCCCCATCGAATCAGTTATTGGTGCCGTGAAATCCGCCAACTCAGAAGTGGGCGGTCGTCTCGTGGAATACAGCGGGCGCGAGTACATGATTCGTGGGCGAGGGTATGTCAAGACGACCCAGGACCTCGAACAGGCGGTGCTCAAGGCCGAGAACGGCACGCCCGTGCGCCTGGGTGATGTGGCCACCGTAACCCTCGGCCCCGAAATGCGGCGAGGCCTGACGGACTTGGACGGCCAAGGTGACGTGGTGGGCGGCATCGTGGTGATGCGGCAAGGTGAGAACGCCCTGAATGTCATTGAACGCGTGAAGGCGAAGATCAAGGATTTGAAGCAGGGTCTTCCCGAGGGCGTGGAAGTGGTCACGGTCTATGACCGCTCGGTACTGATCCACAGTGCCATCAAGACGGTGGAGCACAAGCTCATCGAGGAGATGATCGTCGTCTCAATCATCATCCTGATCTTCCTGTGGCACATTCCTTCGGCCATCGTTCCCATCATCACCATCCCCGTGAGCGTGGCGCTGGCCTTCATACCGATGTATGGCATCGGCCAAAATGCCAACCTCATGAGCCTCGCCGGCATTGCCATTTCCATCGGCGTGCTGGTGGACGGGGCCATCGTGGAAGTCGAGAACGCCTACAAGAAAATCGAGAAATGGATCGAGGCCGGAAAGCCAGGTAGTTTCTACGATGTCCGCCTCGAAGCCTTGATGGAGGTGGGGCCGAGTGTCTTCTTCTCCCTGCTGGTGGTGGCGGTCAGCTTCCTGCCGATCTTCACCTTGATGGATCAGGAGGGCCGGCTCTTCAAGCCGCTCGCCTTCTCCAAGAACTTCGCCATGGGCATCGCCGCCCTCCTGGCACTGACCCTGGATCCGGCCATGCGCATGATGTTCGCGCGAGTGGAGCCCTTCACCTTCAAGCCGAAATGGCTGGCTTGGACCGCGACCCAGATTGCCGTCGGGAAATACTACGCGGAGGAAAAGCATCCCATCAGCGTCTTCCTCCACAAGATCTACGAACGGCCCTGCCGCTTCGTGGTAAAGCATGCCAAGGCCACCATTGGTGTGGCTGTGTTACTGGTGCTAGCCACGATCCCGGCCTTCGTCTCCCTGGGCAGCGAGTTCATGCCGCCCCTGAATGAGGGAACGCTGCTCTACATGCCCTCGACGCTCCCCGGCCTCAGCCAGACCGAGGCCCAGCGCATCCTGCAGGTACAGGATCGCCTGATCCGCACCGTGCCCGAAGTGGAGCGCGTCTTCGGCAAGGCGGGACGGGCCGATACCTCCACGGATCCGGCCCCCTTCTCCATGATGGAGACAGTGATCATCCTGAAGTCCGAGGATCAGTGGCGAGAAAAGCCGCGCTGGTTCAGTTCCTGGGCGCCGGGCTTCTTGAAGGCCATCCTTCGCCCCATATGGCGAGACCGGATGACCCAGGAGGAGATCGTCGCCGAGCTGGACCGCGTAGTGAAGCTCCCGGCCATCCCCAATGCCTGGACCATGCCCATCAAGGCCAGGCTCGACATGCTCAGCACCGGCATCCGCACCCCCGTGGGCCTCAAGATCAACGGCGCGGATCTGGAGACCATCCAGAAGGTCGCGGTAGACGCTGAACGCGTCCTCCAGGGTGTGCCCGGAACCCGCAGCGCCTTCGCCGAACGTACGGCCCAGGGCTACTTCCTGGACTTCGTGTTGAAGCGGGAGCAACTCGCGCGGTACGGCCTCAGCGTCGAGCAGGCTAACATGCTGGTGATGACCGCCATTGGTGGTGATAACCAGAGCACGGTCTACGATGGCCGGGCCCGCTATCCCGTGAACGTGCGCTATGCGCGCGATTACCGTGAAAGTCCGGATGCACTGAAGCGGGTGCTCATCCCCACGCCCAACGGCGCCTTGATCCCCATGGAAGAAATTGCGGACCTGAAGTGGGCAAACGGACCCGCGATGATTCGCGACGAGAATGGCCAGATGAACGGTTACGTGCTGGTGGACTTCGATACCTCAAAGGTCGACGTGGGCACCTACGTCCAACACGCCAAGGCCACCATCGAGAAGGAACTCAAACTTCCTGCGGGCTACAGCATCACTTGGTCCGGCCAATACGAGAACATGATCCGCGTGAAGGAACGGCTGAAGATCATCCTACCGATCACGCTGGTGCTGATCTTCGGTCTGCTCTACGCCAACACCAAGAGCGCCTTCAAGGCATCCGTTGTCATGCTGGCGGTGCCCTTCAGCGCCATCGGTGCCTTCTGGCTGCTCTATGCCTTGGGCTACAACATGAGCATCGCCGTCTGGGTGGGTCTCATTGCCCTCATGGGCCTGGACGCAGAAACCGGGGTCTTCATGCTGCTCTTCCTGGACCTCAGTCATGAAGAGGCCCGGAAAGAAGGCCGCCTGAACACAACGGGCGACCTCGTGGAATCCATCATCCACGGCGCGGTGAAACGCGTACGGCCCAAGGCCATGACCGTCTTCGCGGCCTTCATGGGCCTGCTCCCCATCATGTGGAGCACAGGCACCGGCGCCGACGTCATGAAGCGTATCGCCGCACCCATGGTCGGCGGGCTCGCCACCAGTTTCCTGCTCGAACTGCTGGTCTACCCCTCCATCTACTACCTCTGGAAGCGCAAGGAAGTCGTGGAAGGGCCCATCACCCCCGAGCCCATCCCGGGTCTCACGCCAGAACCAGCCTGACCTTCCCTCCCGGGGCGTGTGAACGCCCCGGGGACTTCACACCATGGAACCACCCGCGAAGGAGAATTCCCATGCTCGAAGCGCTTGGACACCTCCATCCCATCTTGATCCATTTTCCCTTGGCCCTCCTGATCTCGGGTGGACTGTTCAGCCTCGGCTCGCGCCTGGCCCGCCAGGAGGGAATCCGGAATGCGTTCCAGGTGGCCGGCGCCTGGAACTTCCGGCTTGGCGTCCTGTCTCTACTTCCGGCCCTTCTCACGGGCTGGGCTGGCTACCAAACGGTGGCTCACGATGCGCCAAGCCATGCGGCCATGACCCTCCATCGGAACTGGGCCCTGGCGACCGGGGTCGTGTTTCTTGGTTTGGCCTTCCTTGCCTGGCGCGAAAGGGACAAAGGTTGGCCCGGGGGCTGGCTTTCGGGCTCCTTCCTGCTTGCGGGCCTCGCCCTCCTTGGCATCACGGGCTTCCTGGGCGGAAACCTCGTCTTTCGCCATGGCCTCGGCGTGCAATCCCTCCCCGCCTCCGAGGGCGAAGGCCATGCGCATGGAAATGAAGATCACCCTCATGTGAAAGTGCAGGAAAGGATGGATGCGACGCCTCCCGCGCCAAGCGAAACGCCCGCCAAGACAGCACCCAAACCCCATTCCCACGATGGTACTCCCCATAAACATTGACTTCCTCGAAAGGGCTTCCCATGAACCTGCTACTGATGGGCGCAATGATGGCGCTGATGCTGGTGTTCTTCCATGGGCGGGGGCATCACCAACCCTCCCCATCGCCTGAGCACCACACGACGACGCCTCGTGAGGCCACCGCCCCCCCCTCGCCCGGTGCCCCTGGAGTCTCCCACCAATCCGGAGAGTCCCGCCGCGAACCCAATTCGGACCCCAAAGCGCCCGGCGAGGCTGATCCAGCGCCGCCCGCTCCAAAAGCCGAGTAGCCATTCCTGGTCCCACCCCTCCCACCTAAGGAATTCCGCATGAATCATTTCAATCGTCTTGTCCCCATCCTCTTTTTCGCGGCGATGACACCAGCCTTCGCCCAGCACACCCACGGAGGTAGCTCTGGACACAGTGGCCACGGCTCGGCCCCGGCCCGCTCTGCCCAGGAGGACAGCGGCCCGAAAGTCCATGCCACCAACACCATCTGCCCCGTCATGGGACGACCGGTGAAACCGGGCCGCGATCGGGAAGTCGTCATCCGTGGGGGTTACTACCTGGTCTGTTGCGATGGGTGCGGCCCAGCGATGTCCGAGCAATACGACAAGTATCTCGACAAGGAGGGTAGGCCTCTCAACGACCCCAAGCGAGAGCCCAAGAAAGAGGTGGACAAGCCCGTTCCGGCGCCTCCCGCACCCAAAGCCGAATAACCAATTCCACATTCATTCCTTTTTGATGGAGTTCAACATGAACATGTCCACTCTCATTCTCCCGGCCTTGCTGGCCCTTGGCCTGACTCCCGCCTATGCCCAGTGCGGCGGAGGTCACTCTGGTCACGGTGGAAATGGCCCAGTCCAGGACCACTCCGCCCACCAGGAGAGTGCCCCGAAAGCGAGGGCCACCAACACGATCTGCCCGGTCATGGGGGAGTCCGTGAAGCCCGGCCGCGACCGGGAAGTGGTCATCAGGGGGAAGTACTATCTGGTCTGCTGCGGTGGCTGTGGACCGGCCATGGCTGATGACTACAACAAGTACCTCGATCAGGAGGGGCGCCCGCTCAACGATCCGAAACGTGATTCGAAGGCGGGTCAACGGGACGCAGACAGGCCTGCTCCTGCCCCAGCCGCCCATGAAGGTCATCAGCACTAGGAGAGCGCATGAAATCGTTCGTATCCGCAATCCTCTACTCGACCGTGGCCCTTCTCCCAGTTCAGGCCCAGGGAGAACCTCGGGCTCAGGCCAAGGCCCTGGTGGCAGAAGCCGCTGAGTTCCTCCAGACCTCGGGCCTCGATCGGCTGGTTCACGAGATCAACCACGCCGGAGGTCGTTTCGCCACCAAGGACGCCTCGAAGCCTCCCTTGATCGTGTACGACCTCAAGGGAAAGGCGCTGGCCTTTGGGGGAGACGCCCGCCATATCGGCATGGATCATTCCAAGGCCATCGCCAAACTGCTGGACCACGCCAAGACCTCGAAGAAGGGCTGGCACGAACCACCCACCGAAGCCGGCGGTATGAAGGTCGCCATTTATTTCGAGAAAGTCGGTGAAGTCCTGATCACCACCAGCATCCATCTTCACTAAGGAGCCCAGCTAGAACGGCCGCCAGGCCGACCCCGATGCTCCTGGGATTCCCAGGCAAGACGCCCCGCCATATGGGGCGAAGGAGATTTTGTGTCCCGATACCGCACCCATGGCGCTGCACAGCCCGCTCCTGCCCTTCCTGGACAGGCGCGAGTGGCCACACCATGCCTGCGGTTCCCCCCTGTGGCTCTGATGGGGGCCGCTTTGCGCCTTGGCGCGGCGGTTCTGGCGATGCGCTCCCATCGCTCGAATCAGAGCCTGGGGGGAGGCACCTCTAGGGGTGCCACCGGCGCCGACGATGTTCTGTTCTGGAGGGTTCAGTTCGTCGTCGGCGCCGGATTTTATTTTCATCTCGGACTGGGCCCCAATGGTCTCGGTCTTCACGGGTCCAGGCCGCAAGGAGGACCAGTGAGAAAGCTGGGTACGATCCCCCGACAACATCGAGGCGGCCTCCCTCCAAGGCCTAACGCCGCCGCCCGGGATATGTTCCATGGACCGCTGCTGCTGGATTACCACGAAGCCCGGGGCGGGATCATTCCGCTCAGGTTGCGGGATGCCAGTATGCCCATCTCGACTGCCTTCTCCTTCGCCTATGGCGAATTCAGCGCTACGTCTCCAGCGTTGACGCCCGGGGCGGGGGGATGGCACCTGCACGGGTGCCACCGGCGCCGAAGAGGTTCTGTCCTGGGGTGGGTGCCTGGGGTGGGAGCAGAACATCATCGGCGCCGGACCATCTTCACCTCAAAAGGGCCCCGAAGGCATCGGCTTTCAGGAGTCTTGCCAACGGTAACCCCAAGTACGGCCTGGGGCTCCGCATCGTCAATTCGGCCGTGATCCCAAAGGAATTTACATGCTCAACCTGCTGTTCGCCCTGGCCCTCGCGGCCAGCCCCGAAGCCAAACCCGCGACCAATGTCGTATGCCCCGTTCAGGGCCTGAAGGTCACCGAAAAGTCGAAGACTGTCGTCGTTCGTGGACAGGAGTACCGCATCTGCTGCCCCGGGGACTGCGACACCAAGCTTGCGAAGGATCCGGACAAGTACCTGGCGAAGGACGGCACCCCCAAGAACGCCGGCAAGGCCACGGAGAAGCCGTCTGCTGGTCACGAAGGTCACGACATGGGCCACAAGCACTAATCGCTCGCACTCTGGAGGTAGGCCATGGCTCCCATGTATCCGATCGTCTCGCGCACACGCAGGCTGTGGATCCTTGGAGCCGTGGCCGTGCCATTCCTTGGCCTTCTCTATTGGTCCGGGCTGTTGATCCAGTCGACCCGCGCCGCCTCCCTCGGGTTTGAGCATTGCAGCACCTGGACCCTGGAGACCTCCCGGCACTTGGGGGTGCTGGAGGAACTCCACGAGAAGGCCACGGGCATGCTGCACGCAGTGCGGCCTGAAGTCGAATCCGCTGCCCTAGAGGCTTCCCTGGATCGCCTGACCGCCTCGCGACAGGAGCTCGGACGACGCACCCAGGACGAAGTAGACACCTACCTCACCTCGGTTGACCGTTCAATCTCTGGCTACCTTTCCCAAGTCGAACTGACGAGACGGCTCGCCCTGGAATTCGCACAACTCCCTGAAGGCCCCGGGAAGGCTACCCTCTGGAGAGAAGCCCTGACTGCCCATGCCCACCTGGACCATCAACACCAGACGGTCCTTGGCAGCATGCAGGCCTTGGCCCGGTATCACAAAGACATGCTGGAGAAGGCAATCCGGTCCAGCCAGCGGAACGCGGCACGCCTATCGATGTTCGCGGGTGTTTCCATGCTTATTGCTCTTGGCTTTGGCGTGGCTGGGGGCCTAGCCATCTATCAACGGTATCGCAGCAACCTCCTCGCCACCTTCTCGCAAACCCTTGTCGACACCATCCCGGATGCAGTCATCGCCTGGAGTCCTCAGGGAGAGGTCCACAAGCTCAATCCTGGGATGGCGGAGTTGTTGGGTATGCCGTCCTTGCGCCATGCCCTGGGGTTAAACATCCGCTTGATCCTTCCTGACGAGACCGTGCGTCGGATGGAGGGCACCACCACTGAAAGCCCCCTTCGCATCAATCTGGTCCACACGAGTGGCAGGCTGCGCGCAGCAGACGCCCGGATTGGCAGAATCGATCACCCCGGTGGCCCTACTTACCTCGCCGTGCTGCGCGATGTGTCAGACCAGGTCGAAAGGGAGCGCCGGATGGTGGAAGCGCGGTGGCAGATCGAAGTCGGCAGCCAGGCCAGCGCAATTGCCCGAGACCTTGAAAACACCATGCATCCTATGCTCTTTGCCCAGGAGCTTCTCAAACCCGCCGACGATTCCCGGCCAGCGCAGATGGATGCCTGGAATATCCTTCGCCGCGCCTCGGAGCAGGCCACTCTGCTCCTGCGGCAATTCAATCGCACGGCTGCGAGCGCGGAAGAATCCCCGGAGATCCGGGTATTCGATCTCCGGGTCTGTCTTTTGGAAGTGATTGAATCCTTCCATCTGGAGCGGGGAACGATGCATGGCGTGGAAGTGGACCTGGACCCAGGGCTCTACCCGATCCGGGGCCCCATCAGCCTGGTTCGCCGCAGCCTGGAGCTGTTGATCCAACGGGCCTTGGATGAGGCGAATGGGGAGGCTCCCATCCAAGTACTCAGCCAACTGGAAGGGGACATGGCGGTCATCCAGATCCTGGACTCAGGCCACGGTGTACCCGAGGTCGAACTCTCGAGGATGTTCGATCCCGTGTTTTGCCTCTCTGGAATCCCGTCCAGCGACGGTTTCGGGATCTTCAATGTCTCGACGACCCTCCGGGGCATGGGAGGGGAGGCAGCCGTGGCCCGAACTGACAACGGCTGGACGGAATTCACGCTCACATTCCCTCTGCAGGGTGCGCCATGACCAGGGGGCATCTCCATAGCCAGGGACCTGGGGTTGATGTTCCTGGTCACCGCGCGACTGAGGTCAATGCCACCCCTACGGATCCTGACTTGGTCCTGTCCGGCCTACTTCACCAGCAGAACTCCTGGTTGCGCTGGACCGTCTACATCTGCGCGGTGATCGGCATAAGCCTGGCCGTCCTGATGCTTTTTCGCCCCCCGCCCCCTTCAGGAAACCTTCAGGCCCGACCCTCATCCTGTGGCCCCTATTGCCGCTGATCACCTCCCTTCGGAATCCATGCCATGAGCCCTTCCCGCAGTCCCCACCCTGAGCGCTCGCCTCGCAAGAAACCCACAACGCGTTTCTTCAAGGACCTGGTCATGCCCCCGGTGGGGCATGCCAAGGGCGAGGTACCTGAAGAATTCCAACCCAAGTCCGATGCGAGGAGTGCCCGTTTCGCTGTGATTTGCTGCGTGTTAGCGCTACTTGTTTTTGGTGCCTGGATCGGTTTCATGCAGATCCGCAAAGTGATGCGGAAGCGAGCCATGCAGAACGCCGTCTGCTGCGGCTGCGGCCAACAGCATGGGAATGCCTCCTGTGCCAAAAACGGCGCATGTCCCACGCCCACCTCTAGTAACGCGGGATGCCGGCCAGGCCAGCTTCCCGCCCCTGGACCTCCAAGCCCCGCCGCCTCCAAACCAGGACCCACTGCGGAAACGTCTCAGCCCTAGCTCACGGCAAATGCCACCACCTTCTCAGACCAGATGAAAGGCCCAGATGATTCCCGCACTTTCCCTGCTCGTATTGGTTCAAACCACGCCACCCCTGAAGCCGGTTGAAATTCGGCCCGGACTATTGGTCCTGCCAGGAAGCCCGGATGCCACCACCCTTGCCTCGCTCAAATCCCTGGGAATCACCCACGTGATCAACCTGAGACATCCCTCCGAGGGAAATTTCAGTTCGGATGTGGATGCGGTCAGGAACAGCGGTGCAGCCTACCTCAGTTGCCCTCTGAACCGGGAGCCCACCTCCATCGAGTTGGATGCATTCCGAGCCCAGATGTCAGCCTTGCGTCCAGGGGCGAAGGTGCTCGTCCATTGCGCCACGGGGAACCGCGCCGCAGGGGCGCTCTTCGCCTACTGGGCTCTGAATCAAGGCATGCCCGATGGGGAAGCTCTGGCGCTGGCCCGGAAGGCAGGCCTCCGGAATCCCGCGACAGAAGCCGCTGTGAAGGCCTATGTCGCGGCTCGGCACTCGTCTGCAGGGCACACCCGCTTTAGCCGGGAGGATTCCGAATGAGCGGATCCAACACCATCGACACAGAGACCAGCGTTCCCACCCGGGAATGGGGCTACCCCGAGGCCATCGTCCTCATGACCGGACTCACCCTGGGGTTCATGGCGCTTCAGACGGCACGCCCCACCCAGCTTGGAATCATGGGTGCCCCCGCCGCGTTTGCCCTCACCTTCATCCCACTGATCGTCACCTTCCTCCTCGGTGCCTTCTACCCCGCACACTCGGTGGTGCGGTTCCTCTCTGGCATTCCCTTCACCATCACCTCCCTGTCGTTCCTGTCAGTGGGTGCCCTCGGCGGCACTTTGATCCTGCAGAACCCCAACCCCGAAGACGCATCCAAACTCGGCTCGGCCCTTCCCGTGCTCCAGCGTCTGGGACTCACGGACGTATTCCATTCCTACTGGTTCGCCGCGCTGGCCCTGGCGGTGCTGGTCTGCCTCATGGTGGCGGCTGGCCGTCGCGCCTGGATTCCCGGATTCAAGAACAGCGTCTTCCTCACCACCCATCTCGGCACGGCCCTGGTGCTGGCTGGCGGCATGCTCGGCAACTTGACGGGCCTCTCGGGCACATTGACCCTTCTGGAAGGACAGTCCAGCGGCACGATCGTACTCGAACGCGGCGGCACCCTTGAACTCCCGACTCCGGTCGCCCTCCGCTCTTTCCATATCGAGCCCTTCCCATTGGAAGCGAACCTAGCCTCCGTGGAGGGCGATGCCATTCACCCGCAGAAGGGCGGCAAGGCGCTTCCTGACCTTAGGCCTGGAGCCCGATTCGAGATCCAGGGCTGGCAAGTGACTTGTGAAGCGGCCTTCCCCTCCGCCCAAGCTTCCATGGGCGGGATCGAGGAGGATCTCAACGGCCCCTTCCTGGCCCTGGATCTCGAAGTCGGATCTCCACCTGCGTGCCGATCCCTTCGCCTGATGGATCACCTGGGCCCCTTGGCGCTCAAGGATGGGGGCGAGGCTGGTCTGGTCCAGGTCCCTCCAGGCGAGGTTCAGCCAGTCCTCCCGAGCCTCATCGCCTTCCTCCAGCAGCGGACGGTACCGGGCGTTCACTTCCTGACGGATGGGCGGGAGACGGTCACAGTCATCCGCGACAAGGATGGCGCCACTTCCACTCGAACCGGAGAGAGCGCCCTGAATTCCCTGGCCCTGACTGGCGCGAAGCTGAAGCCAACCCGCCTTTACAGGGTGCGCACCAGCGGGGGGTGGGAACCGCTCGCAGGATTGCGCCCACAGCCCGTCGGCGCCGCGAAGGTGATCGCCGAAAAGAACGGCCTCCGGCGGGAAGGTTGGATTGCGACCGGCCCTGGCACTTTCGAGTACCTGCCCCTGGAGGGGAACACCGTCCTGATGATGATGGAGCCTTCTCCGAAGACCTTTCGCAGTGAAGTCATAGCTGATGGCGTGAACCAGTCCATCCGGGTCAACGACCCCTTGATGCTTCACGGCTGGCAGCTCAGCCAATCGAGCTACCAGGCCTCGCCCGATGGCTCGACCTACAGCATTCTCGGCGCCAAGAAGGATCCTTCCATTCCCGTGGTCTGGACCGGCCTGGCGCTGCTGCTTGTGGGAACCCTGGGTGCGCTGTGGCTGCTGCCCAGCCTGTTGAAGGAAGGAGGTGCCCAATGACGGACGTCTTGATACTCGGAAGCGCTGCCGTTCTGCTGGGCTCCGGCGCGGTCCTCGATGCGCTAGGGACGGTGCGCAGCCAGGCGCGCCTCAATCGCCAAGGGGTCGCGCTGTGCCTGGCCGGCTGGGCTCTGCTGATCGGGGTGGTCATCTGGCTCTGGATCACCCTGGGGCGGCCCCCCATCCGGACCCTGGGCGAGACCCGCCTGCTCTATGCCGCCTGGCTGCCGGCCATCGCCTTCTTCGCCCGCTGGCGCTGGAAGACAGATCTATTGGTGGCCCCGATGGCCGCCATGGCGGTGTTGTTCCTGGTGTTGAACCTCATGCTTCCGGAAGCCCGGATGAAGACCCTGATGCCCGCCCTGCAGAGCGCGTGGTTCGTCCCCCATGTGGTGATCTACATGGCTGCCTACGCGACCTTGGCCCTCAGCAGCCTCGCATCGGCAGTACTGCTGGTGCGCAGGTGGATGGGCAAGCGAGATTCACCCACGACGCTGGCGCTTCCGAATCGGCTGCTCTGGCTGGGTTTCCCCCTTCTCACTGCGGGCCTCGTGATCGGCGCCCTATGGGCCAAGGGCGCCTGGGGCAACTACTGGACTTGGGATCCCAAGGAGACCTGGTCCTTCCTCACTTGGGCCTTCTACCTGATCCCCCTGCACCAAAGGGTGCAGTCGGGAGAGTCCCGCTCCCTGTGGCTGCCTCTGCTGGGCTTCCCCATCGTCCTGATCTGCTGGTTTGGCGTGAACTACCTGCCGACAGCAGCCCAGAGCGTCCATACCTACACGAGCTGAGGGGGCGGTCATGACCGATCCAGAGACCATTTCTATGGAACCGACGCCCAAGCCTACCCGCCGGTGGATCCGCTTCGGATGGCTCCTGGCGACTCCCGTCGCCGCAGCCCTGATTCTGGTGGCAGCCCTCCCGGCGAGACCGTCCAGAGTTCTCCCCCTCGCCGCCAAAGGTGGCTGCGATCACACCCCGGGGCCCGACGGCGCCCCTGCTTGTCCCCATGGCGTGGATGCCAACGGTGGCTGCAACATGAACGCCGGTGGCGCCTACGCCATGGGCTTGCCGCAAGCCTCGCCCGGAAGGACCTTGACCTGGACTCTTCCCGTTGGCTGGGTGGAGGAATATGGCGGAGGGGGCCTTCGGTTCGCCACTCTGAGACCCCCAGGGCCAGGAAAGGCGGACATCTCGGTGATCGCCTTGCCGGGAACAGCCGGGGGCGAGCTGGCCAATGTGAACCGTTGGCGGGAACAAATGGGTCTTCCGCCCATCAATGAGGCGGAGCTCATCCCGCAGCGCACCCAGGTGAAGGCCCCTGCCGGATTGATGTCGGTTTTTGATATGGATCATTCCGGACGAGCTGACGGGCGCCTCACGGTGGGAATGGTCCAGGCGGATACCCATACCTGGTTCATCAAGATGACCGGTGATCGAGTAGCCGTCCTGCGGGCCAGGCCGTCCTTCCTAAGCCTCCTGAGAAGCGTCAGGGCCAGCGATGGCGTCTCGCTAAAAGTCCCCACATGAGGGCACGACCCGTCGTCTTCCCTTTCCAGAGACCAATCCGCCGTCATCCACCACCCTGCCGTCTGGTGCGCCTGGGCTCGGCCGAGTAGGCCCCACCAATCGTCACCGTTGAGGCACCCCGATTTCGCACGGCCCATGCCACCTGGTCTTCCGTTCAGTTCTTCCGCCCACCGTTCTTCCATCCTCAAGGAGCCTTCCGAATGTCCCAGCACAAGTCCAAGAAAGAGCAGTTCGTCCAGCCCCCAAAAAAGAAAAACCTTCCGGTCCTGCTCGGAGCCGCCCTGGGGCTCATCGCGCTCCTCTTCATCGGGTGGAACGCCCTGTTTGGAGGTGCCAACGGACGGTACACCCTAGTGAAAGCAGCCCAGGGCCAGATCCTCCTCCCCACGGCAGATGTCGCTGATGGCCAGGCGCATTTCTTCACCTACCAGAACGGCAGCACCAACGTGAACTTCATGGTCGTCAAGAGCCCCGATGGCCAGATTCGCGCCGCCATCGATTCCTGCAAGGTCTGCTTCCGCGGTCGCATGGGGTACCGTCAGGTGGGGGATTTCATGGTCTGCAACAAGTGCAACCAGCGGTTCCACACCAACCTGATCAACGACGTCAAGGGTGGCTGCAATCCTGTCCCCCTGGGGCGCACCGTGGCTGGAGACAAGCTGGTCATTCCAGAGTCGGAATTGATCCTGGCCGCCGCCTATTTCCAGACGAATTCCTAGCTGGAACCTGACATGAACCTCCGCACCATCGCCCTGAACAACCTTCGTCGGCGGAAGTCCCGCCTGGCTTTCCTGGTGGCCGGACTGCTCATCGGAGTCGCCACGGTCGTCACCCTCCTTTCGCTCACGCGATCCCTCACCATGGAGGCCGAGCACAAGCTTGAGAGTTTCGGGGCGAACATCCTCATCACGCCCAAGAGCGACGAACTCTCCCTTTCCTATGGCGGCATCACCCTGGGAGGGTTGTCGCTCGACACCCGGGAGCTTCGGGAGCAGGATCTCGCCCGAATCGAGACCATCCCCAACAACCGCAACATTGCGGCGGTAGCACCAAAGGTCCTGGGTGCGGTGAAGGTGGGAGAAGCCCGCGTCATGGTAATGGGCGTGGACCCGCGGGCCGAATTCCGCGTCAAGGGCTGGTGGAATGTCGATGGCCGCCGGATGACCGCCGAGGATGAGCTGGTGGCCGGAAGCCGGGCCGCCGGCCGCCTCGGCCTTCGCTCCGGATCGACCGTCCTACTGGATGGTCACCCCTTCACCGTGACGGGCCTGCTGCGAGAAACGGGATCCCAGGACGATGACCTCCTGATCGCCACCCTGTCCGCAGCCCAGCGCCTGTTGCACAAGGAGGGAACGGTCTCCCTCGTCGAAGTCGCAGCCCTCTGCGGGGATTGTCCGGTCTCGGACATGGTCGATCAGATTTCCGCGGCCCTTCCCAGCGGCAAGGTGAGCGCCATCCAGCAGGTGGTGAAGACCCGCCTGCACGCCCTCGAACAGTTCAAGGCCTTCTCGTTCGGCGTCGCGGTCGTGGTGCTCCTCATCGGCGCACTGGTCGTCTTCGTCACCATGATGGCCTCGGTCAACGAGCGCACCCGCGAGATCGGGATCTTCCGCGCCCTGGGCTTCCGGCGCAGTCACGTGATCAGCCTGATCCTCATGGAGGCGGTCAGCGTCAGCCTCCTGGCTGGCATCCTCGGCTTTCTTGCTGGCATGGGCGTGACTCGTCTGCTCCTCCCTTGGCTGGCCCAGGGGCATCCCCACCTCGTGTGGAGTCCGGCCTTGGCCGGTGGTTCCCTGCTGATGGCCGTCCTCGTGGGCACCGCAGCTTCCTTCTATCCCGCCCTGCATGCCAGCCGGATGGACCCGACCGAGGCCCTCCGGGCCATTTGACCCCGAAGCGACCCGACTCCCATTTACGCGCGGGGCCGCACGCCCCGGAAGGATTGATTCATGGCATTCATCGACATCAAGAAGCTTCGGAAGGCCTACAAGGGTGCGGGTGGCCATCAGGTCGATGCGCTGAGAGGGCTCGATCTGGAGGTGGACGAGGGGACCTTTCTGGGCGTCATGGGGCAGTCGGGCTCCGGCAAGAGTACGCTGCTCTCCCTTCTCGGCGGACTCTGCCACCCCACGGCAGGAACGGTCCTGGTCGATGGCATCGACCTGTATGCCCTGGACTCGGAGCGACTCGCTGATTTCAGGCGGGAGTATCTCGGTTTCGTTTTCCAGAGCTTCAACCTCGTTCCTTACCTGACCGCACTGGAGAACGTCATGCTGCCCCTGGCGGTGCAGTCCATGCCGAGCACAGACAAGCGACAGCAGGCCATGAAAGTGCTGGACCGCGTCGGTCTCAGCGACCGCGGCGGCCATCTCCCCAACCAACTCTCTGGCGGCGAACAGGAGCGGGTGGCCATCGCCCGGGCCCTGGTCAACCAACCGCCCCTGCTGCTCGCGGATGAACCCACGGGCAGTCTGGACACCGCGACCTCCGCGGAGATCATGGCCTTGCTCCGGGAGCTCAACGAGGACGGACAAACCATCGTCATGGTGACCCATAACGTGGAAAACCAAGCTTATTTCGATCGCATCCTGGTCCTGCGCGATGGTCAGTCCGCCTCAACAGATATCAATGCCGTTCCGCTGGTCACGAATTTCGCATGATCGTTACCATGATTGATTGGGGCTCGTTTCCCGTATACTCCATGCGATTGACAGAGAAATGACCCGATGGAACAAAACCAGCTCTGGGGCATCCCTTATGTAAGCCGCCAAGATGGTCGGCCCAAAAAAGGAGATACCATGAAACTCGCCCACACTCTGCTCGCCATTCTGGCCCTCACCTCTTTCACCTTCGCCTTCGCTGAAGACAATGGAGTGAGTGCCAAGCACCATGGAGCCTCTGCTGTTGAATCCAAGGAGGCAACTGAATCCAAGGAGATGAAGGGCTGTGAACAATGCAAGAGCTGCACAACGAGCCCCAAAAGGACTCCCCCCCCCAAAGTGCGCGAAACGGGCCCTGTCATGCCGGATTACATGTCTTAACCTCTGCGGGACGGTTCGCCGTCCCGCCCATTTTTCTCCGACCGCTGCATTCACATACAGGCGGGACCAGCTTACGGACAGTCCCTCGAACTTGGGACAGGGAAAAGGCTTTGACGTGGACCTGTGACACCCTGGTGGAAGGGCATCTTGATGCGGTGCATGCCTATGCCCGCGTGAAGCTCAGTCAAGAGGATCTCGCCAAGGGAATCGTCCAGCGCACCTTCCTGAAGACCTTCGAGAAACTCGGCCAATTGCGGGACGTCCTTGCGGCCCGGGCTTGCCTGTTGCCCATTTCCCGCAACGATATCGCCATGGAGTTCAGGTCCAGCGCTCGGCTCGAAGGATGGTCACTCCGCCTCAACAGATATCAATGCCGTTCCGCTGATCACGAATTTCGTATGATCGTCACCATGATTGATCGGGGCCCGATTCCCCTAACTCCCCCATGCAAGTGACAGAGAAATGACCCGATGGAACAGAACCATCCCTGGGGCATCCCTTATGTAAGCCGCCAAGATGGTCGGCCCAATGAAGGAGATACTATGAAACTCACCCGCAACCTGCTCGCCATCCTGGCCCTTTCCTCCTTCGCCTTCGCGATTGCCGAAGACACCGGCAAGAAGGTTGTGCATCCCGAGACTCCCGCCGCCGAATCCAAGGAGACGAAGAGTTGTAATCAGTGCAATGGCTGCTCGAAGGAAGGGGGGAAAACCATGTCTTCTCCCAAGGTGCGCGAAACCGGTCCAGTCCCGCCCGACTACCTCTGGCGCAATGCGGGATAGGTTGGGACTACCTGGCACACTGGATCAGTCATGAAGGGGAGCGATTAACTCAGGCAGTCCTTCAGAACTACCTGGAAGTCCGGAACATGGATATCACCCTGGATGACCCCCTGCAGGAATCTGTGAAGCAGTGCATGGAGCGGAAATGCCGATGGTCTGCGAAGACCGTTGGCATTTCCGCCCACCCGCCGAAGGACCTGATGGGCCAGCCCCTCAAGGACGGTACTGCCTGCACCATGCCCTCCTGCCGGGCCGCCTGTTTCTACCGCTAGGACGTGCGCGCCGTCTACGCCCTCGACCGCACTCTCAAGGGCCTGTACGACGATTCTAAGAAGCGCCCCCTGATTCTCGCCTCCGACCACCGTGGCACCGCCTGGAACGAGGATGGTCGGGGGTACCTCTTCGTCGAATCCCCAAACTTTCCATAAATTTGATGTAAGTTGGCATCATTTCGATTGAATGCTTTCTGTTTTCGCACCAAACAAAGACACCTAAGCGCTTCCATAATTTAGTTTATGTAATGGCTCGGATAATGCTCTATTGCCCCCATACATGGGGTGGACCTAGTGCTTTCAATCCTTATTGAACCTGATCGAGGCCCACCCACTGGAGGCCTTCCGGTCGGTTCATTTCGAAACCCCTGCACGCCGTTCCGCGTCGTAATCCAGTTCGAGTTTCGTCCGCTCATCCAAACCATCCAAACGTTGACGTCAACCCATCACCTAAAGAGGGATGAATCATGAAAATCCAACTCAACAAGAATCTGGCTGTTCGTGCTGGCCTCGTGCTGGCCATGGCCTTGGCCCTCGGTGCATCTGGCATGGCGCAGTCTACGGATCACGCCAAGATGGATCATTCCAAAATGGATCACTCCAAGATGAAGAGTGATCACATGAAGGAAATGATGGCCGAAATGAAGGCCCAGGACGCCGAACTCACGGCCCAGGTCGCGAGGATGAACAGCGCGACGAAGGAAGCCAAGATGGACCTGATGGCCGAGATCGTCACCAAGATGGTGGCACAGCGGACTGCCATGAATGCCCGGATGGAGCAGATGCATGGCGAGATGATGAAGCACATGCAGATGGGCATGGGCTCCAAGCCGCACCATTCGAAGATGAAGGGCATGGATAAGAAAGCGGAAGAGATGCCTAAGCAATAAAAATAACAATGAATCCGCACTGGGCCCCAAGGCAGAGGTTGGTCGGGGTCCAGTGCTTTAGGGCCATGAAGAGGTAGCCACGATGGATCAATCCACCGGACACATGAACGGATGGCTGGGCGGCGGGATGTGGCTTTGGACGGTCATTGGCTTGCTTCTCATCGTTCTGTTGATCGTCGCGATCAATCGGTTTTCCCGAAAGTGATTCTCGATGATTGAGTTATTTTTTTCATAAAGCAACCATGCAAAAGGAACAAGACCATGAGCGAGACGAAAACCGTGACCAAGGACCCTATCTGCGGAATGACGGTGAACCCGGCTGTTGCCCTCCACGCCGAACGCAATGGGAAGACCTCCTACTTCTGCAGCGATGGCTGTAAGCAGAAGTTCGTCGCCACACCCGCCGGTGCAAAACCCGCCGGAAAGTCCGGATCCTGCTGCGGCTAACCTCCGTGGGATGACGTAGGAGACCAACCCCGTCATATCCACGCAAAAAGAAATCGGACCCATATGAGTGACACAGGTCTTACCACGCCAGCGACTGGGGATTCCCCGGCGGCAGGCGTACCTGCCGGGGGACTCCCGGTCTACACTTGCCCCATGCATCCCGAAGTGCGCCAGGACCATCCCGGTGCCTGTCCAAAGTGCGGCATGACACTGGAACTGGAGACACCCAGCGCCAACGCTACTCCAGCGGTGGTGGCTGAGACTAGCCCGGCGGCGGGCGCACCGGCACCGGGACTCCCGGTCTACACCTGCCCCATGCACCCCGAGGTAAGACAGGACCATCCAGGGAATTGTCCCAAGTGTGGGATGACGCTGGAACTGGAGACACCCACCGCCCTTACGGACGAAGCGGAAAACGTCGAACTTCGCGACATGACCCAGCGCTTCTGGATCGGTACCGTGCTGACCGTGCCGGTATTCGCCCTGGCGATGGTTCATGCCATCCCGGCCTTGGCCAGTTTGTCTTGGGCGAGTGGCCTCGCCTCGCGCTGGCTGCAATTCGCCCTCACCACGCCCGTGGTCCTTTGGGCAGGCTGGCCGTTCTTCACCCGTGGCTGGAATTCGGTCGTGACGCGCCATTTGAACATGTTCACGCTAATCGCCATTGGAGTGGGCGCAGCCTATATCTTCAGCGCCGTGGCCATGCTGGCGCCCCACCTGTTCCCCCTCAACATGCAGCACGAGGGCATGGTCGCCATCTACTTTGAGGCCGCGGCGGTAATCGTGGTCCTGGTGCTGCTCGGCCAGGTGCTCGAACTCCGCGCCCGCAGCCGCACGGGCAGCGCCATCAAGGCCCTCCTCAACCTTGCCCCGCCCACCGCGCGGCAGGTCACCCCAGGCGGTGACAACGTGGTCCCGCTCGACCAGGTGAAGGTCGGGGACTGGTTGCGGGTGGTCCCCGGCGACAAGGTACCCGTCGACGGCGCAGTCGTCGAAGGCCATTCCAGCGTGGAAGAGTCCATGCTCACCGGTGAACCGCTTCCGGTGGAAAAGGCCGTCGGCGACAAGGTGACCGGCGGTACCGTCAATGGCCCTGGCAGTTTCGTCATGCGCGCCGAGCGGATTGGCACCGACACGCTGCTGGGACAGATCGTGAAGATGGTGGCTGAGGCCCAGCGCAGCCGCGCGCCCATCCAAGGTCTTGCCGACAAGTTCGCGGGCATCTTCGTGCCGGTGGTTCTAGCGGTTTCGGTGCTCACTTTCTTTATCTGGTTTTGGCTGGGGCCGGAGCCGAAGCTTGCCCACGCCATCGTCAACGCCGTAGCTGTCCTCATCATCGCCTGCCCCTGCGCCCTTGGCCTGGCCACCCCCATGTCCATCATGGTGGGTGTCGGACGGGGCGCCCAGGAAGGCGTGCTCGTGAAGAACGCCGAAGCGCTCGAACGGCTGGAGAAGGTCACCACCCTCGTGGTGGACAAGACGGGCACCCTCACGGAGGGGAAACCGAAGCTCATGGAGGTCCTGCCCAGCGAAGGGCTCGACCCAAAGGAATTCCTGCATCTCGTCGCCTCCCTAGAGCAGAACAGCGAACATCCACTCGCAGCCGCCATCGTGCAGGGTGCGAAGGATCAGAACATCGGCCTCGAAGAGGTCAAGGACTTCCGCTCTGTGACGGGAGGTGGCGTCATCGGCACCGTAGCCGGTCGAACCGTGATGATCGGCAAGCCAGACTTCCTGAGGAACGAAAAGATCTCTGGGTTGGAACCGTTGGAGGCCTCGGCTGCGAAGCTCCAGGAAGAAGGCAAGACCGCCATGTTTGTGGCCATTGAGGGCAAACCCGCCGGTGTCCTTGCGGTGGCAGACCCGATCAAGGCCACCACCGCCGAGGCCATCAAGGATCTCCACACCCTCGGAATCAAGGTGGTCATGCTCACGGGCGACAACCGCCGAACGGCGGCTGCGGTGGCCAAGCAGTTGGGCCTAGATGCCGTGGAAGCGGAGATTGAGCCCGCCGGGAAGGTCGCCCATGTGAAGAAGCTGCGGGCTGAAGGCCTGCATGTGGCCATGGCCGGCGATGGCATCAATGACGCTCCTGCACTCAGCGAAGCCGAGGTCGGAATCGCCATGGGCACTGGCACTGACGTGGCCATACAAAGCGCGGGCATCACCCTCTTGAAAGGGGATCTCCGCGGCATTGCCAAGGCCATCCGCCTCAGCCGCGCCACCATGAGCAACATCCGCCAGAACCTATTCTTCGCCTTCATCTACAACGGACTTGGCATTCCTGTGGCAGCAGGTGTGCTCTACCCATTCTTCGGGTTGCTGCTTAGTCCTATTATTGCCGGGGCTGCTATGAGCCTTAGTTCCGTATCGGTCATCGGCAATGCGTTGCGGTTGCGAAAAGTGAGCTTGTGATGACCGGTTCAGGAATGATGCAGGCTGTTTAGAAGCTCATCCCATTTGAGTGGGATCAACGGCAGGGGGTGAATTGTTTTGTTAGAAGGTGCAACTCCTCCGTCCCTTCTCACCACTTGTCCCCCACTGAGACTTCTTGAAAGGAACTTCCATGAACCACACTTCGCTCGCCCTTCTGACTTCGACCTTGTTGCTCGTTCCAGGCATAGTCTCGGCCCACACTCACAAGGAGGTCATAGGCAAGGTAAAGTTCATCAGTTCAACGCGGATAGAGTTGGTGGTGAAGGGTGGCAAGGTGGTTTCCATCCCCATCAATAAGACCACCATGATTATGCGCGGAAAGGACATGGTGGCAGCCGACCAAGTTCATCCAAGAATGGATGTCGTAGTTGTCCTTGCAGAAGACGATAAAACGGCTGAAAACATCAAACTCGGCGAGGCCCCCAAGAAATAATTATCTTCGTCTTGGCCCGCCTTCTCTCGTTCCTTGTCTGTGGTGAATTCAGAACAGAACAATCCAACTGGTTAAAGCCCCTATGGGCGGCATCCTATTGCGCAAACACCATCTGTTAAATCGTCAAAAAGTCCGTGCAATGCGCTTCAGAGCTTCGTCAATGATTCCAAAGGTGAACAGCGCGTCACAGTTAGGGCGACGGTGGTCGTTTCAGTGAATGGGACCAGAGACCACCCGGCAGTTGACCGGCTACGAAGACTGTTCATCGAAAACCTCCACGAGAACAGTTTTGGGGTTCGGAACTGAGTAGTCCCTTACCCGTCGGAACTTCCGTTCCGCTGCATTCCCAAGTCCTTTCGTGGCACAAAACTCAGCCCATGCATCCATCAGGGGCCGCCTCTTTTTGATCATGGCGCCCCTCGAATAGGCGGCTTCAGTCTTGTCCGGCAGACCATGGGCAAGGGCGAACTCGATGACCTGACGGTCGAATTCGGTATGGTCCTGCCCCCACGTTTTAAACGTCGCACGGAACCCATGGGGGACGACGCGCTTCCCCTTCGGGTCGCGCCAACCAATGTTTCCCTCCTCCGCACGATGTGCATCCATGCGCTTGATCAACGCGGTCATGGCCGCGTCAGACAGGCAAGTCTCAGGCTTTCCGCCAGGGAACACGAACTGTCCGGTCTTGAGCTTGCCCATGCTCCGAATGATCTCAACCGCGCGAGGTGACAGCGGAATCACATGTTCCTTCTTGCCCTTCATGCGCATCGCTGGCACTGTCCAAAGGGCCTTTTCGAGATCGAATTCTTCGCCCATCGCGCCACGGACCTCCCGCGGGCGAGAGGCATTCAGGATCAAGAACTCCAAGGCCCGTGCTGCGGTGCCTTTCTCCTGCCGAAGCACCTCTGTGAATGCTCCAATTTGGGAAAAAGGAAGCGATGGGTAATTTACCAGTTTTTTGAGCCTGGGTGATTCGATAAGGAGGGCCTCAAGCTTCCCTTCCCACGCTGCGGGATTGTCCGCGTCGTACCACTCTTTGCCTTTAGCGAAGTCGAATACGGCCTCGATGCGGCTCCTGACGCGACTTGCTGTTTCTGCAATTTCCTCCCAGATAGGCTGAAGCACAGAGTGGACGTGCGTGGTCCTAATGGACCTGATCTCCATGGTCCCCAGTATTGAATAGGCGTGGGTCTTTAAGGAGTTCAACCAATCATCCGCATATCCAGACGTCCACTTTGCCTTATGGGCTTCCCAGCATGCCTGCGTCGCTTCCTCAAATGTTTTCATGCTGGCGATCAGATCTAGAGCCTCTTGCTTCCGTCTCTTGCGCTCGAGGATCGGGTCACCAAAATTCTTCAGGATCTTTCTCTGGTCCGTCGCGATCCCACGCGCCTCTTCAAGGGTGTAATCGGTAAACGGGCCGATTCCGAATTCCCTGAGCTTGCGGCCACCGTCCCTTATTCTCTGCCAATACCGAAAGGACCAGTACTTTGTCACCTTGGCAACTCGCTTGCCCTTCTGGGTTTCCCACTGCTGGGCTCCGTCTACCCGGACCTGCCTGACCTGTAGGTAGAGCCCACCACCTTGGTGGTCGCAGTAGGTCCCTGGAACGTGCCATGCCGCAAGGGTCTGCTCGTCGAAAATCGGACCATTCCCACTGCGATTTAGCTTGGCCACAAGTCCTCCAGAACCAACCATGGAGTCCATACTACCATCCATACAGCACACTCTAAATCAACCAAGATTTTTTGTATACTGTGCAATAAACATAATCATAAAAATTGTTAATTCATTATGCATCAATAATATAGCAAAAATTATAGTAATTCTTTATACCATTATAAATCATGTTCGACTCCCACCACCTCCACCAATTCGACATCCAGCAACATCCAATAACGTCCTAAGAATCCTTAAAATCAACGAATTTCAACAATTCTTGGTCCGATAGGGTCCGACGGGTTTCATTGAAATCCGGGAGCGTATGGGGGCAATATTGGGGGCAACGGGAGTGTTGTCTTCAGGAGTTGCCCCCATGTCCTTGACTGATGTTGCTATTCGGAAGGCCAAGCCCGGCCCGAAGCCCATCAAGCTATATGACGAGCATGGACTCTACCTGGAGGTCGCCCCATGTGGGGGCAAGTGATGGCGCCTGAAATTCCGCTTCGGAGGAAAGGAGAAACGCCTCTCTCTCGGTGTTTATCCTACGGTTGGCCTCAAGAAGGCCCGTGAGCGCCGAGATGCGGCCCGAGAACTGCTGGACGATGGAGTTGACCCCAGCGCCCATCGAAAAGCCCAGAAGCTGGCTACAGCCGACCGAGCCGCCAACAGCTTCGAAGTGGTAGCCAGGGAATGGCATGCCAAGCGTATCGTCAACTTGGACGATGAATATGGTGACAACATCCTCAAGCGTCTTGAGAATGACATCTTCCCCTGGATTGGTGGCCGCCCAGTCTGCGACCTCACAGCCCCTGAACTTCTGACAGCCGTCCGACGGATCGAGAACCGTGGGGCCCTGGAGACTGCTCACCGCGTCTTGAGCATCTGTGGCCAAGTCTTCCGCTACGCCGTGGCCACGGGCCGAGCCCAGCGGGATGTCGCCGCCGATCTCCGAGGCGCCTTGCCCCCCACCAAGGTCAAGCACCTCGCAGCGACCACTGAACCGAACGGAATCGCCGAAATGCTTCGTCTCATCGATGGCTATCGGGGAACCCTGACAGTCCAGTGCGCTCTGCGCCTCGCCCCATTGGTGTTCGTCCGACCTGGTGAGTTAAGACATGCCAGATGGGTGGACGTCGACCTGGACTCCGCCCAGTGGCAATTCAAGTCCAGCAAACGGGGCCCCAATCTCATCGTGCCCCTCAGCACCCAGGCCGTGACAATTCTGAAGGAACTCCAGCCTCTCTCGGGACAAGGTCACTATGTCTTTAGAGGGGCACGAAGCTTCACCCGCCCCATGAGCGAGAACACCGTTAACGCCGCCTTGCGTCGGATGGACATTCCCAAAGAAGAAATGTGTGGCCACGGATTTCGCGCCGTGGCCCGTACTGTCTTGGACGAAGTGCTGAAATTCCGGGTCGACTTCATCGAACACCAACTGGCCCATGCAGTGAAGGATCCCAATGGGCGAGCTTACAACCGCACAGAGTTCCTGGCTGAGCGGCGAGAGATGATGAAGCAATGGGCGGACTACCTTGATGAACTGAGGAAAGGTTCGAAGTAGTATTTCCCCTTCCTGCCTGTCGTCATGTGGGTCGTTACACCGTGTCCTTCCGGTACGCTTGCATGATTCCTGATTTTCACTGAGATAGCCTCAGGGCCTTGATGAAGGAGGCCCTATGGGACGAAGTGTTCGAGCGCCGTTGCCAGCGGAAGTGGATGAGGTCTGGGCCAGGATCGAGCGGTGGCGGCAGCAACGGGAATGCCTGGGGCCGATGCCGGAAAAGCTCTGGGCCGATGTGGTGGAATTGGCTACCCGCTTTGGCATGAATCCCATCTGCCGCAGCATGGGGTTGAGCTACAGCGCTCTGAAAACCCGCATGGATTAGCGCCTCGGGCACCCTGACAGAGCTTGCGCGGGTGGGATAGGTCCGGCACTTGGAAATGACATGACATAGTCATCTTTTATGACTGAAGTCAGGCCTGTTCACAGCAATAACACACTACACTTGGATACGAACAAAAGCTTCTGTGTGTCGTTTTCATGATGGAGATGCTATGCGAATTTGGGGTGTTTCTTTGGGCAGTTTGCCCATCCTACTGATGGCCTCTCTGCTGGCCTGCGGTGGGGGAGGAGGCGTCCAACCCCAACCCCAGCCCACACCCTCCGCCCCTGTCATCACATCCCAACCCGCCAGCCATTTGGTAAATGTCGGGCAGGCTGCAACCTTTACAGTGGCGGCCACCGGCACACCCACGCCAACCTACACCTGGGAATTCAGTTTTGACGGGATTTCCTGGGGCAATGACCCAAGAATCAACTCGCCAAGTTACACCATTCCTGCCATCGATTCATTGACATTTAATGGTGCACAATTCCGTGCCAAGGTGACCAACAGCGCGGGAACCGCCACAAGTAATGCTGCCGCGCTCACAGTAGTACCAATCCCAAGCGGCATGCTTGCCCTGCCCACTTTCGTACACCCGGGAGACAGCTGGATGAAGGCCAGCTGGCCCCTCGAAGCCGGCATGACCTGTTCCTGGTCGATCATTCCAGGCACGGCCTCGGGCACCATTACCGCAGGCCAGGGCACTGGATCCATCGGATTTTCCGCCGGCAACAATGAAGGCACCTTCCAGGTGCAGGCGACCCTAAGAAATCAAGCAGGAGATACGGCTAACGCCGTCCAGACCGTCACGGTCCAGCGGGGCACTTGGCTGGTCAAAAGTGGGAATCCCTCGACACCTCGGGCCCATGCAGCTGTCACGAAGCTTCCCGGCGGGAGATTTCTGGTGGTGGGAGGGGTCCTGGAAGATTCCGGAGGGCAGGTAGCCACCGCCGAGATCTTCGATTCAGCCACGGGAACCTGGTGGCAAACCGGCAGCATGGGAACGGCGCGCACAGGCCATACGGCGACGCTGTTGCGAAATGGAAAGGTGCTGGTGGTAGGCGGGACAAGTGGGATCACTGCTACTAACAGTGCGGAGATCTACGATCCCGCATTGGGGACTTGGACCCCGACGGACCACATGGCTTTAGCTCGACTTGGCCACACGGCTACGTTGCTCCAAAACGGGAAGGTCCTGGTGGTTGGTGGGCTTAATGGGGGGTATTTTTCGGAAATTTATGACCCCAACACCTCAACATGGACTGTGAACGGCACCTTGATGGATTATGGGCTGTATGGCCACACAGCTACTCTGCTCGCAAATGGAAATGTGTTGGTGGCAGGTGGGGATGGCCCGACCCCCCAAATCAACTACTACCCATATCCGACGACATCCAGTGCACGGATATTTAATCCCGTAACCGGTGATTGGACATCGACCGGCAGCATGGGAACAGCGCGACAATGGCACACGGCCACCATGCTCTCGAATGGTAAGGTTCTGGCCGCTGGTGGACGTCAGCAGACACCAGCGACCCTGGGCCTCACCAGCGCCGAGATTTTTGATCCCGCGACGGGCACCTGGACTCCCACAGGGAGCTTGGGCATGACGCGCGAAAACCACACGGCCACGGTTCTCCCGAATGGAAAGGTGCTCGTGGCGGGCGGGACCTCTTTCGACGCCAGCCTCTTCACCAGCGCGGAACTCTATGACCCTGCCGCAGGAACGTGGTCGGCAACGGGCAGCCTTGGCACGGCGCGAACTTTCCATGTAACCATGCAGATCCAGGATGGATCGGTGTTGGTGGCTGGAGGATTCTATCCCAATCCCTGGTCGCAATTCCGGGCCAACACGGAAAGGTATGATCCTGCGACGGAAAGCTGGACCCCCGCTTCCGGTCAAGGCACCGCGCGCGTCGGCCACACGGCCACGTTATTGCCGAACGGGAAGGTTTTGGTGGCGGGAGGAAACCTGGGCTATTCCCTGGCCCTGAACAGCGCGGAACTCTTCGACCCTGCAACGAAGGCCTGGACGCCCACGGGCAGCCTCGGTACGTCGCGCACGAACCAAACCGCCACCTTACTCCCCAATGGAAAGGTGTTGGTCGTGGGGGGAATGAAAGACACCGGGGGCGGGACTGCCCCCACTGCTAGCGCCGAGATCTACGATCCCAGCCTGGGAATCTGGACGCCCACTGGGAGTATGAACACGGCTCGCACCGGCCACACGGCCACGATGCTCCAAGGCGGGAAGGTGCTTATCACGGGAGGAGATTCGTCCGGAGTAGCGCCGGTGGCCAGTGCGGAAATCTATGACACCTCTGCGGGAACGTGGAGTTCGATCGGTAGCATGGGAACCGCCCGTGCGGGTCACACTGCGACTTTGCTTCCCAACGGTACGGTGCTCGTTGCGGGGGGATGGTATTCCATTGCAGAGGTCTATGCTCCTGCCACGGGAATCTGGACGCCCACGGGCAGCCTCGGTACGGCGCGCAAAGGCCACGCATCGATCTTGCTACAGAGCGGGGATGTGCTAGTGGTGGGAGGGTCGAACAACTCCGATCCACTGGCTTCTGCGGAAATCTATAATTTCTCGTCCGGGACCTGGACGGCGGCAGGAAGCTTGAGCGCGGCGCGCATCGGTCATACGGCCACCCTGCTGCCGAGCGGAAAGGTGCTTGTGGCGGGTGGGTACAATCAGGGGATTCAGCTACCGCCCATCCACGTTGACGAGACCTTCGATCCCCTCTTGGGACTCTGGACAACCACTGGCAGCCATGGGACAGCCCGGAATGGCCACACGGCGACATTGCTTAACGATGGGACAGTCATGTTGGCCTTCGGGTCCGAGGCAGATGTGATTACGGAGATCTACATGCCGTAACGGGTGAGCCCTTTCACCTGCATTGCGAACATTGAGATTTTCTAGCTGCACCTGAAAAGTCAGTCCAAGTGGATAGCCTGTTGGCTTCTGGGGAGGGTGTGTGAGGTGTCCCAGCATCCTTCCCGGAAACTCACGGTTAAACTAGAACAACGACTGGCTGACGCTCACATCTCCGCCATCTGGTTCCCCGAGGGGGAGTACCAGTACATTGAACAAATACTCGAACTGTTGATGGTCTGATCTGCCCCTGGTCATTTCTGGTCAGATACACCATCGAGATATAAACGCTTAGCAAGCACTGCACCAATCCAAATCTCACCCAAGCGTGACTCCCCGACTTCGTGGCACGTCCACAACACGGTCCCAGAGATCAACGGACCTCCGATAATTGGCCTGATCAACAAGGCCTTCCCCTGTACGGGATTCTCCAGCGCGAGGATCAAAAAGGGGCGACTGCCGTCTGGATCATGGGCAACCGACAGGTCCACAAGCCAGGCGTGTAGCCCTTCCGAGAGGGGGGTCTCCATGAGATGACTGAGGCTCTCGATCCACTCCTCATCGCCCGCGAGCCCGTTTTGCTGTTTGCGGATGAGGTAACTCTGATGGACAGTCGCCCACTCCTTGATCACGGGATGATCGGTCTCCCATTGGGGAAACTGTGGGGGCATAAAGGGCGCCAAATTTGACGGGTCCCATTGTTGGGCCATCTTGGGGGCCGGCGACCCGGAGGAAGAGGTCGCGGAAGCTTGCAGAGCTGAGCGTGTGGCCCGGGGGGTTGACTCGCTCGATTCCTGGTCGCTGTAGCTCTTTTTGGAGAGGCTTGGACCACTGTCTCGTTTTTTCATACACCAGCTCCTTTGCCCATTCCAGGCCTTGAAGTGCCATGTTCCATAGCATCGGACCAACATGCTTCTGAGGCGTGCGACCTATTCCTTGTTCACGAAGACTTCGATGATCGACCCTTGCTTCTATTTGGCGACATTCGAATACCTCATTCTGGGCCTTTGCCCACCCTCGGATCGCGTGGGTCGTGATCGGCCAGAGGGCCCTCCAAGAGGATTGGCGCCGTGGCCAGCCGCGACACGCCACCCTTGCTGGGGGGTTTCCACCCGGTGTGCGCATTAATTCGGCATTCTCCGTCTCAGCCCACCAGCCGGGCAAGCAGCTCGTCCAGGGATACGCTGACGATGGTGGAGGCATGGTCGCTCATGGCATAGGGCAGGATCAGCTCGCGGCCGTGGATGAGGGAGCCGCAGCTGTAGACCACGTTGGGGACGTAACCTTCCCGGCCATCGCCTTCGGGCGAGAGCAGGGGCTCTGAGAGCCGTCCCAGCACCTTCGTCGGATCGTCGAGATCCAGCAGGGCGGCACCAATGCAGTACTTGCGCATGGGACCGACGCCGTGGGTCAGCACCAACCACCCCGCCTCGGTCTCGAGGGGCGAGCCGCAGTTGCCGATCTTCACCGACTCCCAGATCTCTGCTGGGCGCAAGATGACCTTGGGGTCGCTCCAGTAGTGGGGGTTGTCCGAGCGCATGAGGAACAGGTTCTCGTCGTCCTGGCGCGACAGCATCGCGTAGTTGCCGTCGATCCGCCGGGGGAAGAGGGCCATGCCCTTGTTCTGGACCGCGGAGCCATTGAGTGTGAGCACCCGGAAGTGGAGGAAATCCCGGGTCTCAATGAGCTGGGGAAGGATGGCGCGGCCGTTGTAGGCCGTGTAGGTGGCGTAGTAGGTCACCGTCCCGTCGTCGTCGCGGAAGCGGATGAAGCGGGCATCCTCGATGCCATTGCTCTCGTTGGGAGAGGCCGGGAAGATGATGCGCTCGCTCATGGCGAGTTCGGGAGGGAAGCGCATCTCGTAGTTGGAATCGGCGAGCCACTGGATGCAACTCAGCGTATTGGAGAGGCCCTGGGTGACCGGCTCTGTCTCCAGGTCGATGCGGAGCACGTTCAGCAGCAGCTCGCTGCGGGTGAAGGTGTCGCCCAGGTGCTCCATCACCTCGGCGGAGGCGCCGTTGTCAAAGCCCATCTCATGAAGCTTCTGGACGAAGGGCGCCTTCTTGTAGCTGGGGTTGGGGTCGAGGTCCTGTACGGAAACATAGCGGGACACCGCATCCAGCTGAATCGCGCCGCCCGCCCCGATGAGGCCGGTCCTGAACTCGATCGAAGAGATGTGCCCTTCCCCGGTGGCGCGGAGGCTCATGATGAACCGCAGCGCCCCCTCCGGACAGCCCTCCTGCACCGGGTGCGGGACGATGGAGGGGTTGAAGAGGGCAGCGGATTCCAGGGCATATTCGCCCGTGAAGATGGCGCCAATCAGGAGCTTGCGTTCCCTGGAAAGGGCCAGGTGCGTCGAGATGTGGGGCACCACCTTTTCGTAGTTCGCCTGCAGGGAGGCCTTGATGTCCAGGTGCCGGGCGTCGAAATCCTTCAGCACCAGGGCCAGGTCCCGGCGCACCTCCGACTCGCGCAAGGCCAGGGTGCGGTCGAGGATCGCGGTGATGCGCTGAATGTCGCCGGGGATGAAGGGCCGGAGGATGACCCGGGCGCTCTCTGGAACCAGGCTGATGTCATGGTGGCGCAGGCGGATGGGGCGCATCAGGAGAACCGCAGGGGAGGTGCAATGGGGTGCGCGGCAAAGGTCATCTCGGCCAGCGACAGGTGGAAGGCGAGGGTGGATTCCGCGCCCTGGTTTTCGCTGACCCGGTCCTGGTGCAGCCCGTCGCTGCAGCCGCCACTGCTGGAGTCGTAGAGCGGCACCCCCAGGTCGTTGCGGCCCAGGAACCACTCGAAGGCCCGCCTGGCTTCGTGGGACCAGGCGTCCTCCCGGGTCGCCCGGTAGGCCTCAAGGCACGCGGAGACCATGGCCTGCGCCTCCACGGGCTGCTGGTCGAAGTCGGCCCTGGCGCCGCCCCGCTCGCAGAAGCCGTTGCTGCCGATGGGCCGGAAGTGGCCAGCCTGAGTCCGCTGCAGGGAGGCGAGCCAGCGGAGGGACTGCAAGCCGATGTCCAGCGCCTCGGGGTGGGGCATACGCTGGCCTCCCAGCAGGAGGGCCTGGCAGAGCCGGGCGTTGTCGTAGGAGGCGATGGGTTCGAACCAGGGCCAGTCCGGGGTGGCACACGCCTTCCAGAGCGCCACGAGCCGGTCAGTAAGGCTGCTGCAGGCGCTGAGCATCTGGGGGTGGCCGGGATGGCGGCCCAGGAACTCGTGGATGCCAAGCAGGGTGAAGGCCCAGGCCCGCGGCGAGGAGAATCCTTCCACCGCCGGGAGGCCGCGCTCGAGCAGCTGGCTGGCCAGCCGGCGATGCCCCTCATTGCGGGAACGCCCCGCGCAGGTGCCCAGCGCCCAGAGCGCCCGGGCGTGGCTGTCCTCGCTGCCAGCCTCCTCCAGCCACTGCCGGCCATGGCTCATGAAGTTGCGGAAGCGGCGGGTTTCCTGGTTCAGCGCCGCGGAAAGGAAGGCCAGGTAGCTGGTGGCCTGACGGTCGAGCAGCTCCTCCGGGGGCCTGCCGCCCAGCTCGTCCAGAAGCACGCAGAGAATCAGAGCCCGGGCGTTGTCGTCGGTGCAATAGCCTTCGTGGAAGTTCGGGACGTTGAAGATGGCGTGCTGGAAGATGCCAGTCCCGTCGCTCATGCGCACGAGGTGATCCAGCCGGAGGGGCGGCAAGTCGTAGGGACGGCTGCCCAACGTCCACTGCGCGAAGGCCTTGCGGGGGGCGGCCTTCCGGTCCGCCCCCGCCCGCTGGAAGGACTCGAGGTACCGTTGGGCCACGGCGGGCCAGATCATCCCGCGGCCCACCTGGTAGGCCGTTTCCCGGGTCCGCTGCAAGCGCCCGGGATCGTCGAGGTAGGTGCAGACGCCCTCCGCGATGGCCTGCGGATCCCGGAAGGGGACCAGGATGCCGCGCCCGTCGGCCAGCAGCTCCTGCGCGTGCCAGTAGGGCGTGGACACCACGGCCTTGCCGGCGCCGAAGACATAGGCCAGCGTGCCCGAGGTGATCTGGGCCTCGTTGAGGTAGGGCGTCAGGTAGATGTCCGTCGCGCCGATGAACTCCTTGAGGTCCTCCAGCGAGACGAAGCGGTTGTAGAAGATCACGTGTTCCTTCACCCCGCAGGCCTCGGCCAGCCGCTCGAGGCCCAGGCGGTAGCTCTCGCCATCCCGGGCGACGAGGTGGGGATGGGTGGCGCCCAGGATGAGGTAGACGACGTTCGGATGCCGCTTCACGATGGCCGGGAGCGCCTCGATGGCCGTTTCGATGCCCTTGCCGGGACCCAGCAGGCCGAAGGTGAGCAGGACCATCCGGCCTTCCACGCCGAGTTCGGCCTTGTAGAAGCTGGAGTCGATGAAGGGGATGTCGGGAATGCCGTGGGGGATGAGGTCCACCTTCGCGTCCGGAATCCCGTAGGCATCGCGCAGAATCTCCGCACCCTTCTGGGCCATCACCACCAGGCGATCGCTGCGCCGCGCCAGCTCTTCCATCACCTTCAATTGAGCCGGATTGGGCTCCCGCAGCACCGTGTGCAGGGTGGTCACCACAGGCATCCGCACTTCTTTCAGCAGGGCCAGCAGGTGGCTGCCCGCCGGCCCGCCATAGATGCCGAACTCATGCTGGACGCAGAGGACGTCCACCTTGTTGAAATTCAGGAAATCCGCCGCCCGACGGTAGGAGTCCACATCCCGCTCGTCCAGCTCGAAGCGCACCCGCTCGGGATACTCGTAGGCGTCCAGGCGGTCGTTCACAGCCCCCGCGAAGCATTGAGCTTCAGGCGCCGCCTCGGCCACGGCCTCGCATAGGTCGTGGGTGAAGGTGGCGATGCCGCAGAGGCGGGGCAGGAACCCGCCGAGAAAGGCGATCCGCCCCGGTACCGTGCGCTCGGTCATGTTCGCTCCCGGGTGGTTCCCAGGCAGGAAGGGCCATGACCTGGACTGGAACGCCTCGCCTGATCGCCCAGGCCATCCACCAAGCTGATCCTGCGCCCGTTTGGGCAGTATGCCTAAGGAATTCGGCACCCCAGGAACGACCGGAGCCTTGGCCAGAGGTTCCATTCAGCCCGGGGCTCCCCACGTGCACTTGAAAGGCCGGTTGGGCCTGTACAGAACCAGCGGGGAGGTCCATGGAACCCCCCCGCTGCGGTATGACCTTGAACTACTTCTTCTTGGCAACCTTCTTGGGGGCGGCCTTCTTGGCAGCCTTGGCGGCCTTGCTGGGCTTGAAGCCCATGCTCTTGCTGGCGGCGATCTTGATGGCAGCGCCGGTCTGGGGATTGCGGCCAGTGCGGGCCTTGCGGGTCTTCTGGGAGAAGGTCCCGAAGCCCACCAGCGTCACCTTGCCACCCTTGCCGACGTGGCCGGCGATGGATCCGAGGAAGCAGCCGATGGCGGCAGCCGCGGCTGACTTGGTGATGTCGGCAGCCTTGGCGACGGCGTCGACGAGTTCAGCCTTCGTAAGATTCTCAGCCATGAAATGGCTCCTGTGTGAGGGCGCAGGCCCGATAGCATGCTGCCCTCATTCCGCGCAGAGTCAAGCCCGGTGCCCCCTCCGCGAGGAAAAAAATTTAGCCTCCCCCCACTGGGCTGGACCTTCCGGCCCTTCCCTGCCCCGGCCCATCCCCCCAAGAAGTGAGGCTGGGCGCGGGTTTGGGCGAAATCAGGGGCCCACCACCTGGAAGGGCCGCATCATCTCGTGCTCCTCGTGGGCCAGGATGTGGCAGTGCCACATGTAGGTCCCGGCGATGTCGAACTTCGCGCGGACCTTGGCGTACCCCACCCGCAGGCCGTCCTGGGAGCCGGGGGGGACCCGGACGGTCTCCTTCCAGCCGGCCTCGTCGGGGTTGATGGTATAGGGGTCGCCCGAGCCCGGGGTCACCGCCCGTCCCAGGTCATCCACGTTGGGCTGGAGGCCGGCGCCGAGCACCGCCGGCATGGTCAGCTCGGTGGCGGCCACGTAGTTGTCCGCCGTCAGGGTGCCCTTCTCCAGCACCTCGAAGTGGACGAGGTGCACGTGCATGGGGTGCATGTCCACGGTGCTGTTGATGAGGATCCAGTCCTCGATGGCGTTCAGGTCGTGCAGCTCCTGGGGGTGCAGCGGGTCGGAGAAGGCCCGGCCGTTGACCTTCAGCATCAGGCGCGGCAGGGCCGTGCCGGTCTCGGGGCTGTAGACATAGCGGTCGAACTCGTCGGTCTCCTGGAGGTCGAACGTGGCCGTGCGGGTGGGCGTATCCCAGCCCGCGGGGCGGATGATGGGCCGGGGGTTGGCGGGCAGGACGCTGGTATCGGTGCCGGCCAGGGGCTTGGTGATGCGGAACTGCATGACCCGGCCCGTGGTGTTGGCGGCGACGTCGTCGCCCCCTGGATAGGGCGTGGTGGCGTCATTCCGCATGGTCAGCACGGCCCCTGCGGGGAGCTGGCTGAAGTCGATGATGAGGTCGGAGCGCTCGGCGGGGGCCACCAGCCAGGCGGAGTCATCGCTTCTCCCCACGCGCACGGCGGCCGGCAGCAGGCCGCCCTCGTTCCCGATGAGCTGGATGGCCGTGGCGGGGATGCTGCCGCCTCCGGCCAGCTCCAGCCAGAGGTGGTAGAACCGCGAGTCGGAGCCATTCAGGATGCGGAAGCGGTACTTCCGGGGCTCCACATCCAGGTAGGGCCAGACCTTGCCATTCACCACGATGGTGTTCCCGAAGAACTCGGGGTAGGAAGTGAAGACGGGCTGGCCGTCCACCACCGCCTGCTCCCCCGTGGCATCCAGGAGGGGCACGGCGGAATAGTGCAGAGAGCCGTCCTCGTTGAAGGTGCGGTCCTGGATGACCAGGGGGATCTCGTAGGCCCCCGAGGGCAGGTGGAGGCTGTCCTCCTGGGCGTCCCGGATGATGTAGTTGGCGGCGAGTCCGGCGTAGACGTTGATGCGTGTAATGCCCAGCGCATGGTCGTGGAACCAGATCTGCATGGCGGGCTGGGTGTTTTCGTAGGTGTAGGTGACGGTGTTGCCATCGGGGCGCCCGGGCATGCCGGTGACCGGGTCCGCAGGCAGGCCCGTGTGGGCGGTGGGATCGTTGGTCACCCAGGCCAGGGGGTGCCCATCCGACTGCGGCTGCACGTGCCCCCCATGCAGGTGGGTCACGATGCGGATCTCGGACTCGCCGGCCGCCGTCCCATCCATGGTCTTGTCCACGGTCAGCAGGTGCTTGGTGAGGAGGGCGCCGTCCGGGCCGCGCAGGTCGTTGACGTACTTCATCGACACCGGCAGGCCCGTCTCGCCCGGCAGGGTGGAGCGGGCCTGGACGCTGGCGCCGAGGTAGCCCGCCTTGATGCCGTTGACGGTGTAGCCCCACACCGTGGTGCGGATGGGCTGGTTCGTGACCGGGTTGATGAACTCGCTGCCGTCCCGCTTCCGCAGCCCGAAGTCGAAGCCCGTGGTCTGTTCCGCCGTCACGGTATAGGACTCGTAGCCCGGCCGGCTGGTGGTATCCGGCGTGGCGTAGGGGATGATGGGCAGGGGGCTGCCGAACTGCTGCAGCTTGAGCGGGTCCAGGATCTCAGTGGGTGAGGCGGCCGGCACCGGCACATTCTGGGTGACCACCGTGGTGGTGCGGCTGCCGCCACAGCCAATCAGGGCTGCCACCAGGGCGGCGCCGGTGGCGGAAAGGAGCATCGTCCTGGGCATGGTGACCTCCCGATCATTTCACGCTGGAGTCCGCTGCTTGGGGGACGGCGGCATCCAATTCCCGAGGTGGAAGTGGTGAATGAGCCTCAGGGTCGGATGTAGATCGATAGGCGTATATGGGGGCTTCTCCCTATTTTCGGGCCACAAACCGGGTAATTTTCTATAAACACCTTTCAAGTCAGTGAATTCTGTTACAACTCGGTCATGTTTCAGCTTTGGCGCTCCTCGCTGCTGCTCGTCTTGCTGGCCCCGGCCTTGGGCGCGGCCCCCCCGCCCCGCCCCGCCTGGTGGCTGCAAGGGGAGCGCATCTACCGGGAAGGCCGCCTGCCCTCGGGGGCGCCGGTGCCGGGCATCGTCCGGGGGGACATCCCCGTCCCGAGCGAGGCCATGACCTGCGCCCACTGCCACATGTGGAGCGGCCTGGGCTCCACCGAGGGGGGCGTGGTCACGCCGCCGGTCCACGCGCCCGCCCTCTTCCAGCCCCGCTACCGGGCCCTGCCCCGGGTACCCGGGCCCGAGCGGCCGGCCCTGGGGCTGACGGCCCCGCCCCTGCGCCCCGCCTACACCGATGCAAGCCTGGCGGAGGCGCTCCGCATCGGGATCGACCCTTCGGGCCGCGCGTTCGACGACGTGATGCCCCGCTACGACCTCTCGGACCCGGACATGGCCCTCCTGATCCGCTACCTGCGGACGCTCTCGGCTGAGCTGCCGCCCGGCGTGGATGACCAGGACATGTACCTGGCCACCATCATCTGCCCCGAGGTCTCGGCCGAGGACCGCGAGGCCATGCTGAAGCCCCTGCAGGACTACGTCGCCTTCCAGAACAAGCTGCCAGCGGGCTTCGATCACCGGATGTTCCGCTCCCGGGCGGGGCGGAACCTCATCGCGGACCACCGAACTCTCCACCTGGAGCCCTGGGTGCTCTCGGGACCGCCGGCCACCTGGACGCGCCAGCTGGAGGTCCGCTACCGGAAACGGCCCGTGTTCGCCTTCCTTGGCGGCATCGGCTACGGCAGCTGGCAGCCCATCCACGCCTTCTGCGAGGCCTGGCGCATCCCGTGCCTCCTGCCCGTCACCGACTACCCCGTGGTCTCGGAGACCGACTGGTACACCCTCTATTTCTCGCGGGGGTACACCCAGGAGGGCGAAACCGCTGCCGCCTACCTGGCGGACGGCCTCGCCGCATCCAGGGACGCCCGGGTGGTGCAGGTGGTGCAGGGGGAGCCGGGCCGGCGCCTGGAGGCGGGCTTCGCCGCGGCCTGGCGCGAGCTGGGCCGCCCCGCCCCGGCCACCCTCCGCCTCGCCGAGGGGCAGGCCCTGGATCCAGCCGCGCTGCAGGACCTCCTGCGGCGCGAGCATCCGGCGGCCCTCCTCCTCTGGACCGGCCCCGCCCAGCTCGAGGCCTGCCGGGCCGCGCTTCGGGCCACGACCCCCACCCTGCCCCTGTACCTATCCGGGGGCCAGTGGCAGGCCCAGGTCTACGGCCTGCCCGAGGCGCTTCGCCCGCAGACCTTCATCACCTACCCCTACCGCGCCCCCGAGGACGAGGCCCGCTCCCTGCGGAACACCGTGCCGAGCCTGGCGCGGACAGCCACGCGCCTGGACGGCAAGCGGATCGCCTCCCGCATGTACTCGCTGGTCCAGGTGTTCAGCAAGGCCCTCATGGAGATGTACGGCGCCTTCTACCGCGACAACCTCTTCGACCGCATCGCCATGCTGCCCGACCAGGTCCTTCCGGATTTCGAGCGGCTGGGCTTCGGTCCCGGGCAGCGCTACGCCTCCAAGGGCTGCTATGTCATGCAGCTCACGCCCGGGCCTGAAGCCAGGCTGGTCAAGCGCAGCGACTGGGTGGTGCACTGACCCGCCCCAGATGGCTTGACGGTTCGTCAAGAAACGTCCCCATGTGGCCACGGGATGCCCCCATTTGAGTGCTTCCCATCACCTATTCTTCCCCCTGCCCTCGCTCTGCCTCGCTCCTGGGGATAGAGTCATGTCGTCCTGTTTCCGGCCTTTGATCCACCCTGCCGCTGCCCCGGGACGGGCCCCGCGGTGTACCCATCCAGACCATCCTGCCCCGGGCTTGAGCCCAATCTTTCTCAACACCTTCCTTCCAGGAGGAACCATGAGCCAGTACGTCAACGAAGTCCTTGAGGGTCTCAAGAAGAAGGCCCCCTGGGAGAGCCTCTTCATCCAGGCGGCCACCGAGATCCTCCACTCCCTGGCTCCGGTCCTCGAGAAGGAACCAAAGTACAAGAAGCACGCCATCCTCGAGCGGCTCGTCGAGCCCGAGCGCGCCATCTCCTTCCGCGTGCCCTGGGTGGATGACAAGGGCCAGATCAAGATCCACACCGGCTACCGGGTGCAGTTCAACAGCGCCATCGGGCCCTACAAGGGCGGCATCCGCTTCCACCCCAACGTCACCCTCGACACCCTGAAGTTCCTGGGCTTCGAGCAGATCTTCAAGAACAGCCTCACCGGCCTCCCCATGGGCGGCGGCAAGGGCGGTTCGGCCTTCGATCCCAACGGCAAGTCCGACGCCGAGATCATGCGCTTTTGCCAGTCCTTCATGATGGAGCTCTTCCGCCACATCGGCCCCGACACCGACGTGCCCGCCGGTGACATCGGCGTGGGCGGTCGCGAAGTGGGCTACATGTTCGGGATGTACAAGAAGCTCGCGAACGAGTTCACCGGCGTGCTCACCGGCAAGGGCCAGTACTGGGGCGGCAGCCTCGTGCGCCCCGAGGCCACCGGCTACGGCGTGGTCTACTTCGCCCAGGAAATGCTGAAGACCAAGGGCGAGACCATGGAGGGCAAGAAGGTCGCCGTCTCCGGCTTCGGCAACGTCGCCTGGGGCGCCGTCAGCAAGGCCACCCAGCTGGGTGCCAAGGTGGTCACCATCTCCGGCCCCGACGGCTACATCTACGATGCCGACGGCATCAGCGGCGAGAAGATCGCCCACATGGAAGCCATGCTCCGCATTGACCGCATGTCCGTGGCCCCCTACGTCCAGAAGTACCCCACCGCCCAGTTCCACGCCGGCAAGCGGCCCTGGGAACAGAAGGTGGACGTGGCCCTGCCCTGCGCCATCCAGAACGAGCTGAACCTGGACGAGGCCAAGACCCTGCTGGCCAACGGCTGCTTGGCTGTGGTCGAAGGCGCCAACATGCCCAGCACCCTGGAGGCCGTCGAGTTCTTCCAGGCCAACACGGACAAGATCCTCTTCGCCCCCGGCAAGGCTTCCAACGCTGGCGGCGTGGCCACCTCCGGCCTCGAAATGAGCCAGAACTCCATGCGCCTGGGCTGGACGGCCGAGGAAGTGGATGCCCGCCTCCACCAGATCATGGTCAACATCCACAAGTCCTGCGTGACCGCCGCCGAGCGCTTCGGCACCCCCGGCAACTACGTGAACGGCGCCAACATCGCCGGCTTCCTCAAGGTGGCCGACTCCATGATTGACCAGGGCCTCGTGTAAGGCCTTGCCATCGAATCAGGAAAGGAGGGTCCAGCCGGACCCTCCTTTCGTTTGTACACTGCCCAGTCAGGGAACGAGGCCGCGATGACCCATCACGAGTTCAACGAGATCTTCCGGAAGTACGCTTCGGACAAGGAGATCTTCCACGACCTCATGCCCCTGCGCACCCGCGAGATCCTGCTGGTCGCCCCGGCCTTCGACGCCTTCACCCTGGAGCAGGATGGCCTCCTCACGGAGATCCTCTTCGACGGCTACTACCAGCTGAACATGAGCAACCCGCCCCGGGTGATCAACGTGTCCACCACCGAGGAGGCCCTGGAGCGCTGCTCGGAGCGGCATTTCGACATGATCATTGTCATGAGCCGCCTGGGCCAGGGTGGTCACGTGGAGCTGTCCAGGTCCCTGCGGAAGACCGCCCCGGGCATCCCCATCTACCTGCTGCTCAACGACAACGTCGAAGTCGGGGCCATGGACCGGCGCAGGCAGGAGCTGCAGCGGTTCTACGACCAGATCTTCGTCTGGAACGGCAATCCCGAGATCTTCATGGCCATGGTGAAGTACATGGAAGACCGGGCCAACGTGGAGAACGACACCACCGTGGGCCTAACCCGCGTGATCCTCCTCGTCGAGGACAGCATCCGCTACTACTCGCGCTACCTGCCCATCCTCTACAGCGAGATCCTCAAGCAGACCACCCGGCTCGCCACGGACCAGAACATGGATGGCATGACCCGCACGCTCTCCATGCGGGTCCGCCCCAAGGTGATCCTCGCCACCACCTACGAGGAGGCCATCGGCTTCGCGGAGCGCTACCAGGACTACCTGCTCTGCGTGATCACCGACCGCAAGTTCCCCAAGGACGGCGCCCTGGACCGGGAGGCCGGCATCAAGCTCATCAAGGCCGTGAAGGACCGCAACCCCCACCTGCCCACGCTGCTGCAGTCCTCCGACCCCTACAAGGAGTCCTGGGCCACCGCCATCGACAGCGGCTTCCTGAACAAGAACTCCTACACCCTGGGCTCCGAGCTCTCGAGCTTCTTCTACGACAGCCTGGGATTCGGGGACTTCATCTTCCGCGACGAGCGGGGCAGCGAGATCGACCGGGCCCGCAACATGGAGGAGCTGCAGGCCAAGCTGCGCACGGTGCCCGTGGAATCCCTGGTCTACCACGCCTCCCGCAACCACTTCTCGGCCTGGATCATGGCCCGTGGCGAAGTGCAGGTGGCCAAGGTGCTGGCCCTGTCCAGGATCTCGGACTACCGGAATCCCGAGGAGATGCGGTCCTTCCTCATCAACGTGGGCGACTACGTGCAGCGCATGAAGACGCTCGGCAAGGTCATCCCCTTGACGGAGTCGACCCCCAAGGACGAGCCCAACATCCTGCGCATGGCCCAGGGCTCCATGGGCGGCAAGGGCCGGGGGGTGGCCTTCATCCACTCCCTGCTCTCCCGCATGGACCTCGAGCACCTGTTCCCCGGCGCGAACATCCGAATCCCCCGCTCGGCCATCATCGGCACGGAGGAATTCATCGCCTTCATCACCCGGAACGGCCTCCGTCAGCTGCTTCAGGGGGATGTGGACGACGATGCCATCAAGCGCCGCTTTCTCATGGGCACCCTCTCCCAGGAATTGCTGGTCAAGCTCCGGCTCTTCCTGGCCAAGCATGGCCGCAACCCACTGGCGGTGCGCTCCTCGGGCCTGCTGGAAGACAGCCTCTCGCACCCCTTCGCCGGGCTCTACAATACCTTCTTCCTGCCCAACAACGACCCCGACCCCGCCGTGCGGGAGGCCCAGCTCACCGAAGCCATCAAGCTGGTCTATGCCTCGGTGTACTCGAAGGCCGCCCGATCCTACTTCCAGGCCATCGACTACAAGATCGAGGAAGAGCAGATGGCCATCCTCATTCAGGAAGTATCCGGCAGCCGCTTCGGCGACCACTTCTACCCGCACATCTCCGGGGTGGCCCAGTCCTTCAACTACTACCCCGTGGCCTACACCCAGCCCCAGGACGGCATCGCCAACATTGCGTTGGGCCTGGGCAAGTACGTGGTGGAGGGCGGGAAGACCTACCGCTTCGCCCCACCCTACCCCGAGATGGACATGCTGCCGCCCAAGGAGCAGCTGCGCACCACCCAGAAACACTTCTACGCCCTGGATATGAGCCGCACCTCCGTGGACCTCTACAGCGGCGAGGACGCCACGCTGCTCACCCTGGACATCAGCGAGGCGGAACAGGAGGGGTCCCTGCAGCACTGCGCCTCCGTCTGGGACTGGAACGACGACCGCATCCGCGACAGCCTGGACGATCCCGGACCACGCATCGTGAACTTCCGCGACGTCCTGAAGTACGACCACTTCCCCCTGGCGAAGATCCTCCAGCACCTGCTGGAGGTGCTCCGGGAGGCCATGGAGACGCCCGTGGAGATCGAGTTCGCGGTGAACCTCGACAAGGATCCCCAGAACGGGAAGCCCACCTTCACCCTGCTCCAGATCAAGCACCAGCTGCTGGACTCGGTGGAGGTCAACCTCGATCCCGACCAGCTGGAGCCGGCGGACCTGTTCCTGTTCTCCGAACGCTGCGTGGGCAACGGCGTGGTGGAGGGCCTGCGGGACGTCGTGTGGGTGGATCCAGATGGCTTCGACAAATTCGAGACGCCCGCCCTTGCGGCCAAACTGGAGAAGCTGAACGACCAGTTCCGGACCGAGGGCGGCAAGTACGTCCTGCTGGGCCCCGGGCGCTGGGGCAGCAACGACCAGCACCTGGGCATTCCCATCACCTGGTCCATGATCTCCTGCGCCCAGGTGATCGTGGAATACGCCATGGAGCACTTCCAGGCCGATGCCTCCCTGGGCTCGCACTTCTTCCATAACGTCACATCCCTGAACATCGGCTACTTCACCGTGCCCTACCCCCGGGGCACCAGCCTGCTGGACTGGGACTGGCTGCGCCTGCAGCCGGAAGTCTCCCGCAGCGGTTGCCTGGTGCACACGCGCCTGGCAAGCCCCGCGCACATTGTCATGGATGGCCGACGCAGCGCCTCAGCCATCTTCAAGGCCCCGCCCAAACCCAAGGAACCCGAGCCGGAAGAGGAGGGCTTCGAGTAGGGCCCCGCTACTTCACCCGCGTGTAGGCCATCTCCATCGTCTTCACGAAGGACCCGTCGGGGGCCTTGGTGAACATCACCAGGGTCCTGTGGTCCTTGTCCACCTGGGTGTGCACCTGCTTCTGGGTGGCAGGCTTGCCACTTTCGTCGTAGGCCTCGAAGAACAGGGTCTGCACGCGACAGTCCTGGTCGCAGGTTCCCCTGGTCTGGGCCATCCAGGTGCCGGCGTTGTCCACCCAGGCCCCCACGTGGGCGTGCTGCAGGGTGTCGTAGCCGAACAGCCCGTGCCCCTCATAGGGCTGGCCCATCATCTCGGCCTTCAACTCGGATCTGAGCCAGAGCCCGCCGGCCACCAGGGTATTGGTCTCGGTGCCCGTGGAGACCACGGGGGCCTTGGCGGGATCGAAGAACATCCGGGCGGTGGCCTTCCAGGTCCCCACCTGGTCCTTCATGGCCAGGTGGTGGGCCGTGGGTTTGGGGGTGAAGCCTGCCTGGGCGGAAAGCGAGGGGATGCAGGCCGCAATGACCATCCAGGTGCGCATGGGTACCTCCAGGTCTTCCAGCCTAGGCCAGCGGGGTGCCAAGTCCAGGGCTCCCTCCGGTAAAGTGGAGCCTGGAGGGGGCCTTGATGCCGCAGCCTGGCAATGTGTTCGTGGTCTCGGCGCCTTCGGGGGCCGGCAAGTCGACCCTGGTCCAGCGCCTGGTGGCCAGCGTGCCGGATCTGGTCTTCTCGATCTCCTTCACCACCCGCAAGCCCCGCCCCGGCGAGGTGGATGGCAGGGACTATTTCTTCGTCGACGACGCCCAGTTCGACGCCATGGTCCGCGAGGACGGCTTCGTCGAGTGGGTGCAGGTCTACGGCCACCGCTACGGCACCGGCCGGGCCTGGCTGGAGGGGGTACTGGCCTCGGGTCGCGACGTGCTGTTGGACATCGAGACCACCGGCGCCATGAACCTGCGCAGGACCCTGCCCCAGGCCTGCATGATCTTCATCCTGCCCCCCTCCGCTGCCAGCCTGGAGGCGCGCCTGCGCAGCCGCGGCAAGGACTCCGAGGAGCAGATCCGCATCCGCCTGCAGCATGCCCGGCATGAGATGGAGCTGTACCACGTCTATGACTACCTCGTGATGAATGATGAGCTTGAGGCCGCCTATCAGCAGTTCGAGAGCATCATCCGCGCCACCCGCGCGCGCCGCGAGCGCATGGAACCTGCCGCGCAGACCATCCTCCAGGGCTTCTGACCAAACGCGCGGTCGCACCCAACCCGGGGGGGGCGTATCCTGGAGGGACGTTCCCAGGAAACCCCATGCCCCGATTCATCAAGCGCAACTGGATGTGGATGGCGATGGCCCTCACGGTCGCCGTGGCCGGCCCCCTGCTGGCCCGGTCTGCCGGCGAGAGCTCCCGCCAGCGGAACCTGGACACCCTCACCGAGATCATGGACCTCGTGCAGAAGGAAAGCCCGGAACCCCCCACCTCCAAGCAGCTCACCCACGCCACCATCCAGGGCATGCTGCACACCCTGGATCCCCACTCCAACTACATGGACGAGAGTGAGTTCCGTCTGTTGCGGGAGGAGCAGAAGGGCTCCTTCTTCGGCATCGGCGCCATCATCCAGCAGCACGACCAGGGCATCGCCATCATCAGCCCCATGAAGGGTGGCCCCGCAGAACGGCTGGGGGTCCGCTCCGGCGACATCATCAAGGAGATCGACGGCGCCAGCACGGAAGGCATGAGCTCCAACGCAGCCCTCCAGAAGCTGCGCGGGGAGAAGGGCGTTCTGGTGGAGCTGGCCATCCAGCGGTCGGGCGTACCGGAGCTGCTGCACTTCTCCATTCCCCGCGCCGAGGTGCCCACCAACAGCGTCTACTACAGCTTCATGCTGAATCCCACCACGGGCCTGATTCTTATCAAGGACTTCGGGGAGACCACGTCGGAAGAGTTCGAGAAGGCCGTCTCGACCCTCAAGAAGCAGGGGATGAAGCAGCTGATCCTCGACCTGCGCGGCAACGGCGGGGGCGTCCTGGACGCCGCCATCGGCATCTGCCGCCAGCTGCTGGGCCCCGACCAGCTCATCGTCAGCCAGAAGGGCCGCGAAGGCCGCGAGGAGAACCAGACACGCACCAGCAAGGGCGCCCAGTTGGATCCCTTCCCCCTGGTGATCCTCATCAACCGCGGCTCCGCCAGCGCCAGCGAGATCGTCACCGGCGCCGTGCAGGACCACGACCGGGGCCTGGTGGTCGGCCAGACCAGCTGGGGCAAGGGCCTGGTGCAGAGCGTCCTGACCATCAACCGCTCGCGCGCCCTGGCCCTCACCACCGCCCGCTACTACACGCCCTCTGGCCGCAGCATTCAGCGGGACTATACGCACGGCCTGGACGACTACTACAACCCCGAAGACGAGAAGGACGCCAAGCCCCAAGGACCAGCCTTCAAGACCGACCTGGGCAGGACGGTCTATGGCGGCGGCGGCATCAACCCGGACTATGCCCTGCCGACCCAGCGCCTGAACGAGTTCATGGTGAACCTGCGCTTCCGGCACCAGGCTTTCTTCCGGTTCGCGGTCCACGAGAAGGAGCACTTCGGCATCAAGCCCGGCGAGCACGCCGACGAGGCCGTGCTGGCAAGGTTCCGTGCCTGGATGGAGGAGCAGAAGCTCACCGTCAGCGACAAGGACTGGCAGGCCAACCTGGAGGCCGTCCAGGAGCAGCTCTCCATCGAGATGCAGAATGTGGCCTTCGGCGTCGAGGCCGGCTTCAAGCTCCAGTGCGAGAAGGATCCCGCGATCCTCAAGGCTCTGGAGGTCATGCCCGAGGCCGAGGCCATGCTCAAGAAGAAGCAGCTCCTTCAGCGGGGGGTTGCCGCCACGGTGGCCACCACGCTCTGATCCGAGGTATTCATGGACGTCACGCTGCCCGAGCACGTCGAGGCCCTGCGCCAGGAAGTGCGGAAGTTCGCCGAGAAGGAGATTCGCCCCCACGTCATGGCCTGGGACGAGGCCAAGACCTTTCCCTCCGAGGTGGTGAAGCAGCTGGGTGAGATGGGGATGATGGGTGTCATCTTCCCCGAGCAGTACGGGGGCGCCGGCATGGGCTACCTGGAATACGCCGTGGTGGTCGAAGAGCTCTCCCGGGTGGATGGCTCCGTGGGCATCACCGTCGCCGCCCACAACAGCCTCTGCAGCAACCACATCTTCAGCATGGGCGATGAGCGGCAGAAGCAGGCCTACCTGAAGCCCCTGGCCAGCGGCAAGGCCATCGGCGCCTGGGGCCTCACGGAGCCGGGCTCGGGCAGCGATGCGGGCTCCCTGCGGACCTCCGCCAAGAAAGAGGGGTCCCACTACGTGCTGAACGGCACCAAGACCTTCATCACCCATGGGACCGTGGGCGACATCTTCGTGGTGATGGCCCGCACCCGCGCCCCGCGCGACGGCCACAGCAGCGCCGATGGCATCAGCGCCTTCGTGCTGGAGAAGGGCATGAACGGCTTCCGCCCCGGCAAGCAGGAGAACAAGCTGGGTCTCCGCGCCAGCGACACCTCGGAACTCATCATGGAGGATGTGAAGGTCCCCGAGGCCAACCTCCTGGGTGAGGATGGCGTGGGGTTCAAGCAGGCCATGAAGACCCTCGATGGAGGCCGCATCAGCATCGGGGCGCTGGGCCTGGGCATGGCCCAGGGCGCCTTCGAGGAGGCGGTGCGCTACAGCAAGATCCGCCACACCTTCGGCCGCCCCCTGGCCGATCACCAGGGCATCCAGTTCAAGCTGGCGGACATGGGAACGGAGGTTGAGGCCGCCCGCCTCCTCATCTACCGCGCCGCCGGCCTGAAGGATGCGGGCCTGCCTTACGCCAAGGCCGCCAGCATGGCCAAGCTCTACAGCTCGGAAGTGGCCTGCCGCGTGGCGGACCAGGCCGTGCAGATCCTTGGCGGCTATGGCTACATCAAGGACTACCCGGTGGAGAAGTACTACCGGGACGTCAAGCTCTGCACCATCGGCGAGGGCACCAGCGAGATCCAGCGGATGGTGATCGCCCGGTACCTGCAGTCGGAATACTGAAGGGACCTCCCATGCGAACCGCCCTCCTCTTCACCGCCTCCATGGCCCTGCTGGCCTCACGGCCCCTGCAGGTGGACGACCTCTTCAAGGTCAAGAAGGTTGCGGACCCCCAGCTCAGCGTCGCCGGCGCCCTGGCCTACCAGGTGGGCACCGTGGACTTCGGTGCCAACAGGACCGTGACTCGCATCTGGTTCCAGGCGCCTGGCGCCAAGGCCCAGGAGCTGGACCTGGGCTCCGGCAGCCAGTCACGGCCCCGCTTCAGCCCTGACGGCACGCGCCTGGCCTACCAGGCGGACGACCAGGTGTGGGTGGTGGACCTGGCCTCCAAGGCGCGACGCCAGGTCACGAAGCTGAGCGGCGGCGCGGCCGGCCAGGTGTGGAGTCCCGACGGCAAGTGGCTGGCCTTCCTCAGCACCACCGTGCCCAGCGGCAATGAGGCCGAGAATGCCGCCTACCTGCAGGCCCAGAAGGACAGCAAGGTGACAGGCCGGCTCATCACCACCCTGATGTATCGCCACTGGAACGAGTGGAAGGACCCCCAGCAGGTGAGCCACCTCTTCGTGGTGCCTGCGGACGGCAGCGCCGCCCCAAGGGACCTCACGGCGGGCTTCACCACGGACGTGCCGAACTTCGCGGATGTGGCCGCCGGGGACGGCTTCGACTGGGCCCCCGACAGCCGGACGCTCGCCTTTGAGTCGGCCCCGGAGCAGACCAAGGCCGTCAGCACCAACGGCGAGCTCTACGAGGTGGCCCTCGCCGGCGGCCCCGCCAGGAAGCTGACCGACAACCCGGCCATGGACACCACGCCCCGCTACTCGCCGGACGGCAATTACCTGGCCTGGCGCGCCCAGCGCCGCCCGGGCTTCGAGTCCGACAAGTTCGAGCTGTGGGTGCTGGACCGTGCCACCGCCAAGGTGGTGCGCACCACCGAGGCCTTCGACCAGAGCTTCGGGGAGTTCCAGTGGCAGGGCAGCGACCTGGTGGCCACCAGCGAGCGGCTGGCCCACACCGAGCTCTTCCGGTGGGATGCCAAGGGCCTCCACCGCCTCACCACGGGCCTGCACATCGGAGGGTTCGCCCTGACCCAGGACCGTGCTGTGCTGCTTACCACCACCCTGGCGACCCCGCCGGATCTCGTCTCTCTCGATCTAACCTCCGGCAAGCTCAGCCCCGCCTCTCACCACAACACCGCCCTGGCCCAGGAGCTGGGCCTCAACAAGGGTGAGGACTTCTGGGTGGACACGGTGCCCGTCGCGGGCAAGCCCGCCAAGGCCCACGCCTTCATCCTGAAGCCCGTGGGTTACGACCCCGCCAAGACCTACCCCGTGGCCTTCGTCATCCACGGTGGCCCCCAGGGCGTCAACGAGGACGGCTGGCACCCCCGCTGGAACGCCCAGGCCTGGGCCGGCCGCGGCTTCATCACGGTGCTGCCCAACCCCCGCGGGTCCACGGGCTTCGGCCAGGCCTACACCGATGCCATCAGCGGCGACTGGAACGGCGCCGTCATGACCGACCTCATGAACCTCCTCGATGGCGTGCTGAAGGCCTACCCCAACGCCGATCCCAAGCGGGTGGTGGCCTGCGGCGGCAGCTACGGCGGCTACGCCACCAACTGGCTGGCGGGACACCAGGCCGACCGCTTCGCCGCCTTCGTCACCCACGCGGGCATCTTCAACACCGAGAGCATGCAGCTGGGCAGCGAGGAGCTGTGGTTCCCCCGCTGGGAGTTCAAGGGCTGGCCCTGGGAGAGCACCGCCAACCAGGCCCGCTGGCGCTCCCAGAGCCCCAGCAGCGCCATCGCCCAGATGACCAAGCCCATGCTGGTCATCCACGGCGAGCGCGACTACCGCGTCCCCGTGGGCGAGGCCTTCCAGCTCTTCAACACCCTGCAGCTGCGCGGCGTGCCCAGTGAGCTGCTCTACTACCCCGACGAGTTCCACTTCGTGCTGAAGCCCCAGAACAGCAAGCTCTGGTACGAGACGGTGCTGGGGTGGTGCGAGCGCTGGACGAAGTAGCTCCGTAACGCTCGCTGAAACGGCCCCCAGGCTCGGGGGCCGTTTCATGCCGAACCGGAAGGAATCACCCCGCCACAGGCCCCGGGATTCGCCAGCGCCCGCCAGGGCTCCAGCACGAAGGGGCGGCTGAAGGCCCGGGGGTGGGGCAGCTCCAGGCTCAGCTCGGGGCCCAGGGCCTGCAAGTCCTCGGGCGTGGCCCAGGTCCAGGCGCCGGGGGGGCCATCGGTGGTGATGAGGTCCAGATCCAGGGTGCGCGGCGCATTCCGCCCCACGCTGCGGTCCCGGCCCGCCGCCAGCTCCAGCCGCAGCATAGCCTCCAGCAGCCGGCAGGGGTCGGTCTCCGACGTCACCAGGATCGCCACGGTGTTGAGGTAGGCGGGCCCCCGGCCAGATTCATCCGGCGTCTCCATCACCAGCGGTGAGGGCAGCACCGTGCCCAGCGTCTGCAGCGCCGTGAGCCCTGCCACCAGGTGTGCCCGGCGGTCACCGAGGTTGGAACCGAGGGCGATGACGGCCTTCATGGTCGCTTTGGGGATAGGCCCAAGGGTTTCGCTGCCTGGGATGCCGCGACAAGGGCATCGTCCAGGCCCAGATCCTCGTGCTTCTCCTTGCACCAATCTGCCCCAACAGGGACGGTCTCATCGAGCTCGTCCTGGGTCCGCATGAAGTACCCACACAACTCTTCGAGGCGATGCTGCAGTGTCTCCTTCAAAAGAAGCATGGCCATCGGCTTATGGATGGTCCCGTCTGCATCGTAGACGTAACTGACAAACAGTCGTTGGGTCTTGAGGTAATCCTGCCAAGCAAGCTGCCCATTCACCATGGCTTCCCGCTGATTGGCGGGCAGTGTTGATTCTAACTTGCGGAATACTCGCCCAATTTCTACGGCATAGGCCTTGGTGGCCTTGTCATAGGCGTCCACCATGCCCATGGTCGTCTGTCGTTCTTTGCGCGCCAGATCCTGCTGGAGGGTGGATTCAATCCGCTTCGATATCCGGGTCTGGGCCTGCGCGGTGACTGCGCCACCAAGCAGCGCGAGGGTCAGTCCGAGGTATCGAGTGCACCTCATTTCTGCTTCCCGTGTTCCGCCACCACCAGCGTGCGGATGCCACCGCGGATGAGGAAGTCGCCCTCGACCCGCAGCCACTGGGGCTGCAGGGCCTTCACCAGGTCGTCGAGGATCTGGTTGGTGACGGCTTCGTGGAAGGCGCCCTGGTCGCGAAAGCTCCACAGGTAGAGCTTGAGCGACTTCGACTCCACGCAGAGCTGGTCGGGCTGGTAGAGGATGCGCAGCTTGGCGAAGTCGGGCTGGCCCGTCAGCGGGCACAGGCAGGTGAATTCCTCGGTCTCGAAGGTGATGGTGAAGGGCCGCCCGGGCCGGGGGCTCTCGAAGGTATCGAGGGCACCGGTGGGCCGGGTCACCACGAACTTCGGCAGGGGATTGGGCAGGGAGGCTTGGGGGGTCTTCCGGGTGGCCATGGCGGATCCGTTCAGGTGGCCTTCCAGGGTAGCGCCTCAGCGCCCCAGGGGCAGGGGCCGCAACCCCACGGGCTGGCGCGGGTGCCGGTCATAGGGCCGGGCCCCCTCGGCCTGCCGGGTGCTGAAGTAGCGCCGGGCCGCCAGCGTGGCCGGCAGGTGACGCAGCAGGTGCCAGAGGCTCCAGCGGTGCTCCCAGACCCGGCGCCCGAAGCGGTGGCGGTAGGCCTTGCTGCTGTAGAACCGCTGGATGTGCGCGTTGTAGAGGTCGTCCATCTGCGCCCTGGAGTCGAAGCCCTGGGGCAGGTAGACGGGATTGAGGCAGTTGAGCAGGCGCCAGTCCTCGATGAAGTGGCCTTCCTTCCCGGAGACGCACTCATCCCAGAGGGGCGCCCCGTGCAGCGGGCTGAACTTGGTGAGGTTCATGTCATCCAGGTCCAGCGAGAGGATGAAGTCGCTGGTGGCCTGAAAGGTCTTCGGCGTCTCGCCGGGCAGGCCGAAGATGAAGAGGCCCTTGGCCCGCAGCCCGGCCGCATGGACCTTCGCCACCGTCTCGCGCACCGCCTCGAGGGTGACGCCGGCCTTGTGCCGGGCCATCATGCCGGGGTCGGCGCTCTCCACGCCCAGGCTCACCATGAGGCAGCCGGCCCGCTTCAGCAGGCGCAGCAGGTCGTCTGAGGTATGGCCCGTGCGGATGATGCAGTTGAACTGCATGCCCAGGGGTTCGTCGATGAGGCGCTGGCACAGCTCGGTGATGCGTCCCTGGTGGGCCGTGAAGAGGTCGTCGTAGAAGTTGATGTGGCGTACTCCGAAGCGGTCCCGCAGGTGCTTCATGTGCGCGTGGATGTAGGCGGGGCTGTTGAAGCGGTAGAGGTGTTCGAAGACGGTCCGGTCGCAGAAGGAGCAGGTGTAGGGGCAGCCCCGGGAGGTGATCATGGTGGCCCCGAGCCGATGCACGTGGCTGAACAGCGGCAGGTGGTAGCGGTCGGGAAAGCCCGCGAGCTTCTCGTAGGCGGGGAAGGGCAGGTCGTCCAGGGTCTGGAGGCGCGGCCGGCGCGGGTTGGTGACCAGGCGCTCGCCGTCGCGCCACACCAGGTTTGGAATATCACCCAGGGCCAACCCGTTGGCCAGGTCCAGCAGCGGGCCCTCGCCCTCGCCCAGGCAGAGGGCATCCAGCTCCGGGAAGGCCGCCAGCAGGGGCGCACCGAGGCTGGATGCATGGGCATTGCCCGCCACGATGACGAGGCCGGGACGGGCCTGCTTCAGCAGGACGGCCAGGTCCACCGCGTCCATGAACCCCGAGGTGGTCGCCGAAAAGCCCACCAGCTCGGGGTCCGTGGCCAGGATGGCCGCCGCCTGGGCTTCCAGCGAGGGGGGCGCGAGGGGGCCGAGGCAGTCGTAGACCGCCGTGGGGTGCCCGTGCTGCTCCAGCCAGGCCGCCAGGGACAGGATGCCCAGCGGCGCCAGGCGGTTGGCCAGCACCGAAAAGTCGGGCTGGCCAGGGACGAAGTTGAACCCCGAGGGGTGGACGAGGGTGACGCGCATGGACCGCCTATGGAGGGCCCAGGCGTGTCCAAGGTCACGTCGGGGCTGGCCTCCTGAACGATACCATTGAGCTTTTCAGGCAACCGAACGGCATCCATGTCCCCCCAGCTCGGCCTTAGCGGCCTCCCCGGCTTCGACCTCCATCCCTTCCGCCACATCCAGGAAAACGCCCGGCGGCATCCCGCCGTGCCCATCCCGGTGGGTGACATCGGCCATGACGCGGCGGCGGTACTCGTGGCGGATGGCCAGCCCCGCTTCGCCGTGGAGGAGGAACGCCTCACGCGCTTCAAGCACACCATGGGCCTGCCCCGGCGCGCTGCGGCCGCCTGCGCGGCGGCGGCAGGCTGCCCCCTGGGCGACCTGCCCGTGGCCCACTACCTGGACCTGTCCGACGAGCACCTGGACCGGGTGCTGGAGGCCTCCGGCGGCGACAGCCTGACCGTGCGGCGCGCCATCCTGGCGGAGTACGAGCGCACCCTCGGGGCCGTTGCCGAGGTGCGGGCCGCCTTCCCTGGCCTGCAAGCGGTGGACCACCACCTGGCCCACGCGGCCAGCGCCTTCTATCTTTCAGGCTTTGAGCGCAGCCTCGTGCTGGTCATGGACGGCAATGGCGAATCCGATTCCCTCACGCTGTTCCTGGGCGAAGGCCCCAGCCTGAGGCCCCTGCTGACCCTGCCCGCCACCAGCTCGCTAGGCCTGCTCTACGCCTTCGGCACCCACTTCCTGGGCTTCGAGCCCATCGAGGATGAATACAAGGTCATGGGCCTGGCGGCCTATGGCGACGACGACACCTACCTGCCCTTCTTCCTGGAGCAGCTGCAGTGGACCGAGGGGGGCCGGTTCACCATTCCGGCCCTGCTGAAGGATCCCGCCAGCCGAACGCTCCGCTGGCGTCGCCGCCTGGGCGCGCCGCGGCACCCGGACGAACCCATCGAGGCCCGGCACATCGCCGTGGCCGCGGGCCTGCAGCAGGCCCTCGAGCAGACCGTGCTGCGCCTGCTGGCGCCCTTCGAGGCCACCCACCGCACTCGCCACCTCTGCCTGGCCGGCGGCGTCGCCCTGAACTGCAGCCTGAGCGGAAGGCTGGACCAGGAAGGTCCCTTCGACCGCCTCTTCGTGCAGCCCGCCGCGGGCGATCCCGGTGCGGCCCTGGGGGCCGCCCTCATCGCCGAGCGGCGCCGGAGGGGCGCCCTCCCGGCAGGTCGCTTGGCCAGCCCCTACCTTGGCCCCGCGTTCACGCCGGGCGACGTCGACGCCGCGCTGGCCGCCCATGCCAGCCAGGTCCGGTGGGAGCGGCCGGCTGACCTCCTGGACCGCACGGTCGGCCTGCTCGCGGACGGCCAAGTGGTGGGCTGGTTCCAGGGCCGCATGGAGTTCGGCCCCCGGGCCCTGGGCAACCGCTCCATCCTCGCCGACCCCCGTCGGGCGGACATGAAGGACCGGGTGAACCAGGTGGTGAAGAAGCGCGAGGCGTTTCGCCCCTTCGCCCCCAGCGTCACCGCAGAGGCCGCCGATGCGTTCTTCCACCTGCGGGGCCTGGACCAGTATGAGCACATGACCGTGGCCGTGCGCGTCCGGGCCGAGCGGGCCGCCGAGATCCCCGCCGTCGTGCATGTGAACGGCACCTCGCGGGTGCAGGTGGTGCGCCGGGAGGCCAACCCCCGCTACTGGGACCTGCTGACGCGCATGGGTGCACGCACCGGCGTGCCCATGCTCCTCAACACCTCCTTCAACGTGCGCGGCGAGCCCATCGTCTGCAGCCCCGAGGATGCCCTCCGCTGCTTCCTGGGCACGGGCCTGGACGCGCTGGTGCTCGGGGACGTCCTCGTCACCAGGATCGGCTGACCTCAGACCCGCAGGTGCGCAGGCACATGGGCGTAGGGGATGGGGTCGGGGAAGCCCGCCTCCTTGAAGCCCCGCAGGCGCAGGTGGCAGCTGTCGCAGTGGCCGCAGGCCTCGGCCTCGCCCTGGTAGCAGGACCAGCTCAGGTGCAGCGGCGCGCCCAGCTCCCGGCCCCGGCGCACGATGTCGGCCTTGCGCAAGTGGAGGAGGGGCGCGTGGAAGGCGAGCCTTGTCTCGGGCTTCGTGCCCAGGTTGGCGGTCTGCTCGAAGCTGCGCAGGAAGGCCTCCCGGCAGTCGGGGTAGCCGCTGCTGTCCTCCTCCACGAAGCCCACGAAGATGGCCGAGGCCCCCAGCACCTCGGCCCAGCTCACGCAGGTGGCCAACAGGTGCGCGTTGCGGAAGGGCACGTAGCTCACCGGCACGCCGGCGCGGTCGGGATCGCCCTCCGGCAGGTCGATGGAGGCATCTGTCAGCGCCGAGCCACCAATGGCTTTGAGCGCGTCGAAGCCGATGATGAGGCGGCGCGAGGCGGGCACCGCGTAGAAGTCCGCGATGTCCTGGAAGGCCTGGCGCTCCCGGCCCTGGGTGCGCTGGCCGTAGTCCGCATGCAGCAGGGCCAGCTCGAAGCCCAGGTCCCGGGCCAGGGCGGCCGTCACACAGGAGTCCATGCCACCGGAGAGGGAGACCACTGCGAGGTTAGGCATGGGAGAATCCCTCCGCCCAGGCTTCCAGCTTGTCCATCTCCCCCTGGAGCCGCGCCCCTTCTGCCGCATCATCCCCTTTCGGCGGCAGCCGGGTGGGCTCGCCGTACCGGATGACGCAGGTGGCGAAGGGCATGGGGATCACCATGCGGTCCCAGGTCTTCAGCTCGAAGCAGCGGTCGTAGGCGAGGCTGACGGGGACGATCCAGGCGCCGGTCTTGCGCGCCAGGGCGAGGGTGCCGGGCTTCAGGGTCATGAGGGGACCGCGCGGGCCGTCGGGCGTGATGCCGAAGTCCCAGCCCTGCCGCACGGCCTGGATCATGCGCACCAGGGCCTTGGCGCCGTCGTCGCTGGCGGTGCCCCGCACGGCGTGGATGCCGAACCAGCGCCAGGTGGCGGCGCTGCGCTCCCCGTCGCGGCTGTCGCTGGAGAGGATGGCCACGCCCCGCGCCTCCCCCGAGGGCAGCCGCCGCTGAAAGGGATAGGCCAGGGGCATCATGAAGAGCCGCCGGTGCCAGAAGGCCAGGACGAACCGCTCGTCCCGGGCCACCAGGCCTTCCACCGCCTCGAAGCCCTCGCGGCGCACCCGCAGGGTGTAGGACCACAGCTTGGTCAGGCCCGCCACCAGGAAGGGCACCGCCCGGAAGCTCAGCCACACCGAGACCGGCGATCCCAGGGGGCGCCCCCGCTCCGCGATGGCAACGCGGGTGGCCATCAGCCCTCCCCCGACAGCAGGTCCGCCCGGCTGAGCGGGTAGAGGGCGCCGCAGTAGTCGCAGCGCACCTCGAGCGGCGTGTCGTCGGTGAACAGGTCGGCCTTCTGCTCGGCGCTGAAGCCCCGCAGGGTCGCCAGCAGGGAGTCCCGCGAGCAGCGGCAGCGGTAGAAGAGGTCGGCGGCGGCTACGTCATCGATGCCCTCGCCCTGGGAGATCCAGTCCGCCAGGAACTCGGCGGTGCGCTCCCACAGGGGCACCACGTCGAGGCCCTCCAGGGCCTGGACCAGGCGCGCCAGTCGGTCCGGTGGGCAGTCCGGCAGCGGCTCCACCAGCAGGCCCCCGGCCTCGCCGGTGCCCGGGTCGCACCAGAGGGTGAGGCTGGCCTGCACCTGTTCGGACTGCAGGAGGTACTGCTCCACCTGCAGCTGGATTCCGCCCGCCACCAGCTCCAGATGGCCAATGTAGGGCTGGCCGCTGGCGTTGGAGCGCATCACCTGCATCACGCCCGGCGCGGCGATCCAGTCCCCGGTGGGCACCTCGCTGACATCCAGCACGCCCCGGATGGTGCCGTCGGGCCAGCAGTCGGCCACCACAGCCTTGGCCCGGCCCGCGCCCTTCACCAGCAGCTGCAGGCGTTCCTCGAAGAGGGTGCGGCCCTGCAGGAGGGCCGTGGCGGTGAGCAGCTCCGTCAGGCAGGCGCAGGCCTCGGGGTCCAGGTGGGGATGGCCCCGCCGGACCCCGTCCCAGAGGGGGCTGGCCTGCAGGGCCGTCAGCCGGATGTGCCGGTCCCGCGTGAGGGCCTTCAGGACCTGGGCTTTGGGAATGATGGGATTCATGCCGCCTTCACCATGAAGCATTCACCACAGAGACACGGGGGACCTTGACGTGGATGGGTGGGCCTCTCCGTGCTGTGCTCAAGGTCCACCGCGCTTCCGTGGTGGCTGGTTACCACCCGATCTGCCGGCCCTTGTTCTGCTGCTCAAGCCAGGCCATGAGGGGCTTGAAGTAGTCCATCATGGCGCGGGTGGAGAGGTCCTCACCCGTGGCGTCCTTCAGCACCGTGCGCCAGTCCTCCGTGGCCCCCTTGGCGAGGATCTTCTTCAGGAAGGCCCCCACCTCCTTGTGGCCCGCGTAGTTGGTGGCGTGGGGATCCTGGTGCAGGATCTTCCGGGCGATGTGGTCATGCATCTGGAACTTGAACACCGTGGCCCAGCCGTAGCTGTAGTAGTAGGCGGGGTTGTCGTTGATGTGGGTCTTGGTGGCGGCGTCGCAGAACTGCTCGCCCCGCGGGCTGGGGGGCACGACGCCCTGGAGGTCGTGGACGATCTTCCACCAGCGGGCGTTCATCTGATCGGCGGGCATGCCGCCATAGAACTCGGCCTCCCACTCGGGCATGGTGCCGCAGGCCCAGTACATGAAGGGGATGGCGACTTCCAGGGCATCGTTGAGCAGCACGTCCATCTCGTTCACCTTGTAGTCCGCGGGCAGCACGCCGGCGGCTTTCAGGTAGGGGATCTGCCGGGTCGCCATGGCGATGAGCTCGCCCACGCCCTCGTGGAAGCTGGGGTTGGCGCCGTCCCGCAGGAGGGGCGGCACTTCGGGGCGGCTGTAGGACATGAAGTAGTAGCCGTGGCCCAGCTCGTGGTGGGTGGTCTCGAACCACTCGAAGTTCGGCTCCACGCTCATGAGGGAGCGGATGTCGGTATTCAAGTCCAGGTGCCAGCAGGAGGCGTGGCTGTTCTTCTTGCGGGTCTCGCCGGGCTTGACCGGGTAGAGGTCGGACTTGGCCCAGAAGGAGGCCGGCAGGGGATCGAAGCCAAGGCCCGTGTAGAAGGCCTCGGCGGTCTTCACGATGCGCTCGGGCTGCCAGCCCTTGAAGTAGGGATCGAAGTCCACGGCCTTCACGAAGCCCGTCCAGTTCTGGCTCCAGCGGTTGTTGATCCAGTGGGCGGGGATGGCCTTGGGCACGGGCTGGCCGTACTTCTTGGCCATCTCGTACTTCACCCAGGTGTGCAGCTGCAGGTAGAGGGGCTTCAGCTCGGCCATGAACTTGCGGTTGTAGGCGAGCATCTCCTCCTTGGTGAGACCGTAGCGGGCCACCTGGAGGGTGAAGTAGTCGGGGTAGCCCAATTCCTTCGCCACGCCGTTGCGCAGGTCGCGCAGGCGCACGAGGCCGTCCTTCAGGGGGATGCCGATCTCCTTGCTGGCCTCCCACCACTTCAGCCGCTCGGCCAGGTCGTCGCTGGAGCCCAGCTTGGCGTCCAGGTCGTTGGCGCTCACGGGGCGGCCGTCCACCTTGAACTGGAAGGCGTTCATGATGGAGACCTGCTTCGTCTCCGCCTCGATGCGGTCGGCCACCAGCTTGGGCTTGGTCATGGGTCCCTCGGCCAGGTAGGGCATGAGCAGCACGCGCTCCAGCTGGCGGACCGTGAGGTCGTTCAGGTCCTTGCGGTGCGCCAGCAGCTCCTTGGCCTCGGTGATCACCAGGGGATTGCCGTTGAAGGCCGCGAAGGCCTTGCCGGCCCACTCGGCGCCCGCGTCGTGCACGGGGCTTACATCCGTGGAGGCGGCCCAGGTGGCCTCCTGGGAGACGTAGTAGAGGGACTGGTAGCCCGCGTTCACCAGGGCCAGGAACTGGTCCGCCCGGGCCTGCAGCTGGGCCGGGGTGGGCGCCAGGGTCTGGGCCGCGAGGGGCAGGCCGAGGAGCAGGGCGGGAAGGACGGCACGAGGACGCATGGGGACTCCGGGGAACCCTCTATTGTGCCCGTCGCCGCCCCCCCCGTCAGCCCAGCCTCCGCCGAACGGGTGGTGACCCCGCCCTGCGCATTGACCCTGGCCCGTCCCCGCCCTACCGTCAGAAGGCCCGGCGGCGCCGGGTCTGCCCCCGAGCCCTCCATGTTGCCCCCCCGCGCCCTGCTTCCCCTGTGGCTCACCGCCTGCCTCGGCGCCATGGGGCACGCCACGCCGCCCCGCACCCTGGCCGTCGCGGCGGCCTCGGACCTGCAGTTTGCCCTCGGGGCAGCGACGGCGGCCTTCGCCAAGGTCCAGCCGGACATCGCGGTGTCCGTCACCTATGGCGCGTCCGGAACCCTCTGGTCCCAGCTCATGAACCAGGCGCCCTTCGACCTCTTCCTCTCGGCGGACCTGACCTATCCCCGGAAGCTGGTGGAAGGGGGCCTGGCTGATGGAACCACCACCTTCACCTACAGCCGGGGCCACCTGGTGCTCTGGGTGCCGAAGGGCTCGCCCATCCCGGTAGAGCAGCTCGGCATGCAGGCCCTGCGGCACCCCGCCGCCCGCAGGATCGCCATCGCCAACCCGCGGCATGCCCCCTATGGCCGGGCGGCGGAAGCGGCCCTCGCCCGGCTGGGCCTGCTGGAGGCCCTGCGACCCCGCCTCGTCTTCGGCGAGAACATCAGCCAGACCGCCCAGTTCGTGCAGACCGGCGCCGCCGACATCGGCCTCATCGCCCTCTCCCTGGCCAAGGCCCCGGTCATGGCCGCTTCAGGGCGGTACTGGTTGGTGCCTGAGGACGCCTATCCCCCCCTTGCGCAAGGCGGCGTGGTCCTGACCCATGCCCAGCACCGGGCCGAGGCCCTGGCCTTCCAGGCCTTCCTGCGCTCCCCCGAGGGCGTGGCGATCCTTGGCCGGTACGGCTTCGCGGCGGCCCCCTGATGGACTGGCAAGCCATCCGCCTGAGCATCTTGCTCGCCTCCCTCACCACGGGCATCCTCCTGCTCATCGGCCTGCCCCTGGCCCACTGGCTGGCCTTCTCGACCCGGCGGTGGAAGTTCCTGGTGGAGGCCGTGGTGGCCATGCCCCTGGTGCTGCCTCCGACGGTGCTGGGCTTCTACCTCCTGCTGGCCATGGGCCCCCGCAGCCCGCTGGGCCGGGCCTGGGAGGGGCTCTTCGGCACCACCCTGCCCTTCTCCTTCGAGGGCCTGCTGATCGCCTCGGTGCTCTACAGCCTGCCCTTCATGATCCAGCCCCTGACCGCCGGCTTCGCCTCTGTGGATCAGGGCTTGATCGAGGCCTCCTGGTGCCTGGGCGAGTCCCGCCTGCGCACCATCCTGCGGGTCATCGTGCCGCTCTCCTGGTCGGGCCTCCTCACCGGGGTGGTGCTCAGCTTCGCCCATACGCTCGGCGAATTCGGGGTGGTGCTCATGGTGGGCGGCAACCTGCCGGGCCGCACCCGCACTGTGAGCATCGCCATCTACGACCAGGTGCAAGCCATGGACTACGCCTCGGCCGCCCGCACGGCGGCCCTGCTGCTGGGAGTGTCGTTCCTGGTGCTGACCTTCACCTACGCCCTGCGGCGCCACCAGAGGAAGCCGTGGACGCTCATCTGATCGCCCGCGCCGACCGGCGCTACTCCGGCGGGATGACGGTCCAGGCCGCCTTCGACATTCCCGCGCCGGGCTTCTCGGTGACGGTGCTGTTCGGGCCTTCCGGGTCGGGCAAGACCACGGTCCTGCGGCTGCTGGCGGGTCTGGAGCGCGCCGACCAGGGCACCCTGACCGTGGGCGAGCAGCGCTGGGCGGACGCGGCGACCGGCCTTCACCTCCCCCCGCAGGACCGTCAGGTGGGCCTGCTCACCCAGGGCTACCACCTGTTCCCCCACCTGGGCGTGGCCGCGAACCTGAGCTATGGCCTGGGGAGCCTCCCCGCGCAGGAGCGGGCCCAGCGGGTGGGCGAGCTGGTGGCGCTGCTCGGCCTGGAGGGCCTGGAGGCGCGCCGGCCCGCTGAGCTTTCGGGTGGCCAGCAGCAGCGCGTGGCCTTGGGGCGCGCCCTGGCCCGGCGGCCCCGCCTGCTGCTGCTGGACGAGCCCCTCTCGGCCCTGGACCGCCCCGCCCAGCAGCGCCTCCGGGGGGAGCTGCGGGGCCTCCTGCGCCGTCTTGACGTGCCCACGGTGCTCGTGACCCACGACCGCAGCGAGGCCCTGCAGCTGGGCGACCGCCTGGTGGTGATGGACCACGGCCGGGTCTGCCAGAGCGGTGACATCCAGCAGGTCTTCGACCGCCCGACCGACCCCGCCGTGGCCGCCATCCTGGGCGTCGAGACCGTGGTGCGGGGCCAGATCGAGTCCATCACCGGGGGCATGGCCACCGTCGCGGTGGGCGCGGCCCGCATCCTCGCCGCCGATCCCGGCAGCCTGGGCTGGCAGGTCTTCGTCTGCATCCGGGGCGAGGACGTGGCCGTGGAGCGGGGCTGCGGAGCCGAATCCACCGCCCGCAACCGCCTGCCCGCCCGCATCACCGGCCTCCAGCCGGAGGGCTCGCTGATGCGCCTCAGCCTCGACTGCGGCTTCCCCCTGGAGAGCCTCGTCACCCGCCAGGCCTGCGCGGACCTGGCGTTGAACGTGGGCGACCAGGTCTGCGCCATCCTCAAGGCCGCGGCGGTGCACCTGATTCCCCACGACTAGGGTGAGGCAGCCTAGCGGCCGTAGCGAACGGACTCAGGCTCTCCCTTTTCCACCCGGGCCTGGATGGCCTGCAGGCGCTGGCGGTATTCGGGATCCTTCTCCTTCGCCAGCAGGTCCTTGAGGATGGCCGCATGGGCCGTCTTCAAGGCCTCGGCGGCGGGGACGGCCACCTCGGGCTTCACGCCCACGTGCTCCCAGTTGGTGTGGGTGACGGGGTTGATGGCCCGCCCCGTGGGGATGAAGGCGTTGAAGCCCTGGCCCAGGGCCACCGCTCCCCCCGGATTGGCGCCCCCGCCGGTGGTCTCGCCCACCAGCGTGGCCCGCTTCTGGGTCTGGAAGTCGTAGGCGCACTCCTCGCCGCCGGAGAAGGTGCGGGCGGAGGTGAGCACATAGACCGGCTTGGTGTAGCGCACCGCCACCGTGGGACTGGTCCAGTACTGGCGGGTGGTGTCGCGGGGGCGGTTGTAGATGGAGTTGAGGTGGCGCGTGTCCCCCTCCGCGAAGAAGTGGCTCACCAGGTAGGCCACGCTCTCGGGGTCGCCGCCGCCGTTCTGCCGCAGGTCGAGGATGAGCGCCTCGGTGCCCGAGAGGATGGAGAGCGCCGCCGAGAAGGCGGGGCCTACGAACTCCGTGGGCCCGAAGCCCCGGATGTCCAGGTAGCCCACGTTGCCCGGCAGCTGCTCCACCTTGGCGATGCCGAAGGCCCGGCGCTGGGAGAACTGGCGCATGCGGGCCACCTCCTCGGGCGTGGGCGGCTTGTCATCGTCCTCGCCCATGGGCTTGAACTCAGGGTCGAAGCGCACGCGGAAGTGGCCATCCTGGCCCAGCTCCCGCAGGTCCTTCGACAGGGCCTCGGCGAAGGCCCCGGCGGTGCCCGCGCCCTCGTAGGCGCCTGCGGCCTCCCGGGCGAGCAGGGCCGTGCCCGTCCTTTCAGCGACCTCGGGGAACACATAGCGGGCCTTCAGCTCCTTGGCGAGGGCCTCCACCACCGCCTTCCGCTGGGCGGGCGTCACGGCTACGGCTCTGTCCTGAGCGGTGAGGGTCACCACCAGGGCTGGGACGACGAGGGCGGGACTGAGGCGCATGCTGGCTCCGGGGCTGATCCCCCAGGATTCGGGCGAGGGCGGCCGGGGTCTAGGCAGCAGGGTGCCGGATGTCCGGCAGGGTGCCAGACTACCTCCGTCGATCGGATGCCTTTGGCGCTTCCGCTCACCCCGTTCGCTGACCCGGAGCTTCCATGCCCAAGCCCGACCTGGATGACCTGGACCGCCGCCTCCTGGCGGAGCTGGGCGCGGACGCCCGCCTCACCCAAGTGGCGCTGGCAGCGCGGGTGGGCCTGTCCCGTTCCGCCGTACAGGAACGGCTGAAGCGCCTGGAGCGCGATGGGGTGATCCTGGGCTATACCCTGCGCCTGGCGCGGGAAACCCAACCAGGCATCCGCGCCTATCTGCTGGTGAAGGGCAGCGGCCCAAGCCACGAGCGGGCCCTGCGCACCCTGGAAACGTTCCCCGAGGTGCGCGTGGCCGACTCCGTGAGCGGCGACATCGACCTGGTGCTGCAGCTGGAGGCCGAGCGCATGGAGGACCTCAACCGCCTCCGCGACGAAGTGGCCAAACTCCCCGGCATCGCCTCCACCCAGACCCTGCTGGTGATGGCGCCTAGGTTCGATCGGCGGTGAACAATACGGGCTCTGCGGTGCCCTTTGGGTTCACCTCCGCTTTAGCTCAGCCCTTCACCCACCTCAGCACCGGCTTCCGCGCCGCGGTGGTCTCGTCCATGCGGCGCAGAGGGGCGAGGGTGGGCGCCTGGTGCAGGGCTTCGGAATCGGTCTCGGCTTCCTTCGCGATGGCCAGCATCGTGTCGCAGAAGGCGTCCAACTCGTCCTTGCCCTCGCTCTCGGTGGGCTCGATCATCAGCGCGCCCGGCACGATGAGGGGGAAGTAGATCGTGGGCGGGTGGTAGCCGTGGTCGATGAGGCGCTTGGCGATGTCCAGGGTGTGCACGTCGTGCTTGGCCTGGAGGGTGTCGCTGAACACCACCTCGTGGAGGCTGGGGGAGTCGATGTGCAGGGCGTAGGCGTCCTTCAGCCGGGCGCGGATGTAGTTGGCGTTCACGATGGCCCGCAGGGTGGCCTCCTTCAGGCCGTCCGAGCCGTGGCTCAGGCAGTAGGTGAGGGCCCGCACGAGGATGCCGAAGTTGCCATGGAAGGTGTGCACCTTGCCGATGCTCTGAGGGTGGTTCCAGTCCAGGCGGTAGCTGTGTCGGGGCACCTCGCCCTCACCCACCTTCACGGTGTCGCGCACCACCACTGGCACCGGCAGGAAGGGCATGAGCTTCTCGACGCAGCAGACGGGGCCCGCGCCGGGGCCGCCGCCGCCGTGGGGCGTGGACATGGTCTTGTGCAGGTTGAGGTGCATGACATCCACGCCGAAGTCGCCGGGCCGGGCCACGCCCACCAGGGCGTTCATGTTGGCGCCGTCCATGTAGACCAGGGCGTCCACGCTGTGCAGCAGGTCGCTGATCTCCTTGAAGCGGTATTCGAAGACGCCCACGGTGTTGGGGTTGGTGATCATGGCCCCGGCAATCTCGCTGCCCAGCTCGGCCACGAGGGTCTTGAGGCCCTTGCGCACCTTGCCGTTCACCGGGTCGGTGACGTCGTCGAAGCTGATGGTGCCATCCGGCAGGGAGGGCAGCTCCACCACGTCGTAGCCCGCCATGGCGGCGGTGGCGGGGTTGGTGCCGTGGCCGCTGTCGGGGATGAGGATCACCCGGCGCTTGCGGCCATGGCTCAGGTGGTAGGCGCGGATGAGCATGACGCCCGTGAGCTCGCCCGCCGCCCCGGCGCTGGGCTGGAGGGTGACGCCGGGCAGGCCCGTGATCTCCGCCAGCCAGCCCTGCAAGGTGAACAGCAGCTCGAGGTTGCCCTGCACCAGGGCGTCCGGCGCCATGGGGTGGCTGTCCGTGAAGCCCGGCAGGCTGGCGACCTTCTCATTGAGTCGCGGGTTGTGCTTCATGGTGCAGGAGCCCAGCGGGTAGATGCCGTCGTCCACGCCGTAGTTCCACTTGGAGAGCCGGGTGAAGTGGCGGATGACCTCCACCTCGCTCAGCTCCGGCAGGGCGTCGAAGCCGCTGCGCCTGAGGTGGGCGGGGCGGGTGTCCTGGGCGAGGGGCACATCCAGCTTGGGGAGGTCCATGCCCCGCTTGCCGGGGACGGAGCGCTCGAAGGAGAGGGGTTCGCGCTGACGGAGAAACATGGGCGGCTCCTCTTAGACCGTGGCGGGGACGCGGGCCAGGATCTCGACAAGGCTCTCGATCATCTGGCGGGTGTGGAGTTCCGTGGCGCACCAGAGGATGCACCCCGCGTACTCGGGATAGAAGCGGCCCAGGTCCAGGCCCGGCAGCAGGCTCTCATTCAGGCAGGCCGCCTCCAGCGCCGCGTAGTCGCCCGAGTAACGCAGCACGAATTCATTGAAGAAGGGCTGGTCGAGGACCGGTTCCATGTCCGGTAGCTCCAACAGGCGCTGGCGCAGGTACTGGGCCTTGGCGGCGTTCTGGGCGGCCAGGCCCGTGAGGCCCATGGGGCCCGCCAGGTGCATGAACACGTTGGCGCGCAGGGCCACAAGGCCCTGGTTCGAGCAGATGTTGCTGGTGGCCTTGTCGCGGCGGATGTGCTGCTCGCGGGCCGTGAGGGTCAGCACGTAGCCGGTCTCGCCCTTCAGGTCCTTGGTCTGGCCCACCACGCGGCCAGGGATCTCACGCTTGTGCGCATCCTTCACCGCCAGGAAGCCCAGGAAGGGACCGCCGAAGTTCGGCTTGTTACCGAGGCTCATGGCCTCGCCGCAGGCCATGTCGGCGCCCAACTTGCCCGGCGCCTCGAACCAGCCGAAGGCGAAGGCCTCCTGGGTGACGCTCACCAGCAGGGCCCCGGCGGCGTGGATGGGTTCGGCCAGGGCCGCCAGATCCTCCACGGCGCCCAGGAAGTTGGGGTAGCCCACCAGCACGGCCGCCACATCCGGGCCCAGCTTGGCCTGCAGATCGGCCAGGTCCGTCACACCGTCCTTCAGGCCCACCTCCACCAGCTTCAGGCCCTCGTGGGGGGCGAAGTTGGTGTCCAGCACCTTGCGGTAAAGGGGGTGCAGGCCGCGGCTCACCAGCACGGTGGTGCGCTTCTTCTGCACGCGGACGGCCATGAGGGCGGCCTCCACGCAGGCGGTGCCGCCATCGTAGAGGCTGGCGTTGGTGACCTCGAGGCCGGTGAGGTCGCAGATGAGGGTCTGGTATTCGAAGATGTGCTGCAGGGTGCCCTGGCTGATCTCGGGCTGGTAGGGCGTGTAGGCCGTGAACCACTCCTGCCGGCTCACCATGGCGTCGATGGCGGAGGGCACGAAGTGGTCGTAGGCCCCGGCGCCCAGGAACTGGGCGCAGAAGCGCATGTTCTTGTTGGCCAGCCCCATCATCTGCCAGGCCACCTCCTGCTCGGCGCCCTGGGTGGGCAAGTCCAGCGGCCGGGGCAGGCGCAGGGGTTCGGGGATGCCCACCAGCAGCGCTTCGGCGCTCGGGACGCCAATGGTGTCCAGGAGGGCTTGGTCCTCGACGGGGGAAGAGGGCAGGTAGCGCATGGCGGCCTCGGGCAAAGAGCGTGGGAAACCCAACGGTCCAGGGTATCAGGGCGCCCCTGAAGGCCGCCCCAGGAAAGGGTCACAGTCCAGACTTGGGCAGACCGCCCAGCCCGGGTCCAGGGACCCGAGGGGGCTCCCATGGCCTCCGGGGTGGGCGGCGTTCAAACCTCGGCCGGGCTTGGCCCGGTCGAGCCGCGGGGGCTTCGGGGGGTGTGCGCACAGCGCGCCCCTGGATCCAGGCGACGCATGCGTCACCTGGGGAACCCCCCGGACAACAGCTATCGTCGTTTCCAGAGGTCGAAGGGCTGGGTGCCGATGAGCACGTTGAAGCTGCCCACGGCGTGGCCGGGATCCTGGGGGGTCTGGACCTTCAGGAAGCCGTAGGAGAGCTCCACGTAGAAGCTGGACAGGGTGGTGCGCAGCATGAGGCCCGTCCCCTGAGCCTTGGGGGAGTCTTCGGTCTTCAGGAGTCCCGCGGGATCCCGGGCCACCCAGGCGAGGTCGAAGCGGGGGGACAGCACCACTGTCAGGCCCAGGCCCAGGTAGAACCGGAAGGGGATGCCGAAGCGCACGGCGGCGAAGTTCGGGGCCATGAAGCCCACGGACCGCGAGCCGATGACGAAGGAGGGGCCCCCCAGCGCCCACCATCGGTCCAGGGGCAGGCGATGGCCCTGGCCGTACTCCAGATCCAGGTCGGCCCCCACCATATCGCCAAAGGAAGTCACGCCCCGGGCCCGGAAGTAGCTCTGCTGGAAGTTCGCACCCGGAAGCGGCCCCGGCTGGGCATGGCCCATCCCGAACCGGGCGCGCAGCAGCAGGCCCCGCCTGGGCAGGGTGTGGCGGTCGAAGTTGTCCCACTCGGCCGACAGGAAGGCGGCGTCCTGGGTCTGGGTGGTTCGCAGGCCGTCCTCCCGGAAGGCGGCATTGCGGCGGTCCAGGTCGAGGCTGAGCTTCCCGGTGCCCAGGTTGCTGAACCGGATGTAGGTACGCAGGGTCAGATCGGAGGCGCTGATGCGGGCATCCATGCCATCCCCGGGCAGCTCCGGAGTGGGCCACGGTAAGGGGATGTCCAGCCGCTGCTGCCAGTAGTTCGCGGCCAGTTCGAGCCCCGCCCCCGGGGCAAACCCGAAGGGGCTCCTCAGGGCCAGGGTGGCTTGCTCCTGCAAGCGGTTCCGGGCCGCGCTCAGCTCCAGCTCACTGCCCTTAAAGCCAACATTCAGGGCCCGGTAGGCGAGCCCCAGCTGGCCCCCCAGGGTGGTTTCGTACCCGAGGGCGACATCCAGCTGCGCCCGCTGCTCGGGGATGGGAATGAGCGCCAGCTCCGCGCCGCCGGCGCCATCAGGGCGGAGCTGGTACCGCAGCTCCGATAGGCGGAACCGGTGCTCTGCCAGGGCGATGCGATTTTGCAACTCCTCGGGACGGAAGGGGCGGCCCTTCAGCTCACCCAGCAGCCGCAGCAGGTGCGTGTCATCCAGGGCATCCCGGGCCGAGGTCCGGGCGTCGACCCGGGTGATGAGGGGTTCCGCGAGGACAATGTGGAGGCGGCCGGTGACTGGATTGAAGACCGAGCCACGCGCGTCGGCCAGGGGCGATCCTTCCATAAGGAAGCGGTAGACCAGCTGGCCCATCATGCGGCCGAAGACCTGGGGGTTGAACGGGGCCCCGATCTGGATGGAGTCGGCCACGGCCGCCTGGATGGCGCCGCGCCAGGCTTCCGGGGCCTCGATCTCCACGGCCTGGACCGGGGCGCAGGGCCGCAAGTGGATGGTCACGACCGAGCCTGGATCGACCGTGGCCCAGGCCTCCTGGGCCAAGCCATGGACCAGGATCTGCTGGAGGAGGATTTGCACATCCTGCTCGCGAATCCCGGCAGGGTCTGCCCGCAGGGTGGTGGCCAGCAGCCCTTCGACGGCGGTGTTCACGCCCCCAGGGCTCTCGAAGGCCACGCGCGTCGCGGCTAGGCGCGCCTGGCTGAGGCGGCTGCGCAACAGCGCGTCCAGCGCATCGCGCCGGGCATCGAAGCCGTCCCGACCTTCCCGGACCAGCCGGGTTCCCTGGGTACCGTACTCCAGGAAGGGGGCATCGTTGATGTCGGGGCGGATGAGGAAATCCGCCGCGGCCCGGCTCTCCCACTGCCGGCGCTCCACCACCAGATCAAGGCTGCGGGCGGCGACGGAGAAGATGCTCGTGGAGGGGCGATGCTCCAGCGGCGCGCTGATGTCGACCCCGATGACCAGATCGGGCCGGAAGGCATCCCGGGCCGTGAACACCGGCAGGTTCTCCACCAGGGCCCCATCGACGTACTGCTGGCCATCGATGACCACGGGACGGAAGCCGCCGGGGATGGACATGGAGGCCCGCACCGCCTCGGCCAGGTCGCCCCGGGCGAAGACGCGTCCCTGGCCGGTTTCCAGGTTGGTGGCCAACACCCGCAGCGGCCGCTGCAATCGGTTGAAGTCCCCGCCCGAGTAGTAGGCGCCCCGGGCCAGCAGGGCCTGGAGGGTGTGCTGCAGCTCTTTGCCACTGCGCAGACCCTGGGCCAGGAAGAAATGGCTTCGGTCCCGCTCGATGGAGAGGGACGTATCGGCGCGCTCCTCCTGCTCCTGCAGGGTCTCGCCGGGATTCCGCCAGAGCGGCTCCAGGAAGGCTCGGGTCAGGTCCATGCGACCGAAGAGGTTCTCGATCTCCCGGCCCGAGAAGCCGCTGGCGTAGAGGGCGCCCACCAGGGCCCCGGCGCTGGTGCCCGCGATGCTGTCCAGGGGGTAGCCCACCTCCTCCAGCCGCTGGAGGACACCGATTTCCGCCAAGCCCCGGGCCCCGCCTCCGCTGAGGGCCAAGGCGACCCGGGGCATGCCTGGGATCTCCACCCGGGGGCTGAACCGGAAGAGCATGTCCGGGGCCTGCACCACCACCTCGATGCGGCGGGTGGCGGGGGGGGAGGCGGCCTGAGTGCCCGGCGGCGCCTGCCCGGCCAGCACGGCCGGCAGCGCCAGGGCCCCCAGGACCCACCTCATGTCAAGGCCGCCCGCTGGGCCCCCATGAGGGCGGCGCAGCCCAGGAGGCCGAGGTCCACCAGCCCCATGGCCTCGGTTCGGCTGAAGGCCCTGCCCTCGCCGGTCCCCTGGAGCTCCACCAGGTCAAGGTCACCCCCGGCCATGGGCCGGGCCGCCACCAGGTTGCAGTCCACGGCGGCCAGGTGGTCCTCCTCGTACTCCAGGTCCAGCACCAGGCCCCGGCGGCCCTCGCCGGATTCCACGATCCCGGCGCTCACGGCGGCCACCTGGCGAATCAAGGCACCTTCCAGGCCCTGGCTGCGCAGCGCCAGCACCACGGCCACCCAGGCGCCGGTGATGGCGGCACAGCGGGTGCCCCCGTCGGCATTGAGGACATCGCAATCCACGGCCAGGGTGCGCTCGCCCAGGCCCGCCAGATCCACCGCCTGGCGCAGGCTGCGGCCGATGAGGCGCTGGATCTCCACGGTGCGACCCTGCTGCTTGCCGCGGGCGGCCTCCCGGTCCGAGCGGGTGTGGGTGGCGGCGGGCAGCATGCCGTACTCGGCCGTGAGCCAGCCCTTGCCCCGCCCCTTCATCCAGCCCGGCACCTTCTCTTCCAGGCTGGCGGCACACAGCACATGGGTGCGGCCCAGCTTCACCAGGCAGGAGCCTGCGGCGTGGAGCTGCACGCCTTTCTCCAGGCTGAGGGGGCGCAGTTGCTCGCTCTGGCGCATCAGCAGCAGCCCTTGCGCTCGATCTTTTCGACCCGCCCCTGGTGACGCCCCCCTTCAAAAGGTGTCTCCAGGAACAATTTGAGGTAGGATTCTGCCTTGAGCGGATCCGTCAGCCGCTGGCCGAAAGCGATGGCGTTTGCGTCATTGTGCTGCCGGGCCAGTGCCGAGTGCTCAGGGGAGGTCACCAGCGCGCAGCGGATGCCGGCATGGCGGTTGGCCGCGATGCTGATGCCGATGCCGGATCCGCAGACCAGCACCAGGCGCTCCCACTGCTCCATGCCCTCCGCCGCCCGGTGCGCGAAATCCGGGTAGTCCACCGAGGCCGACCCATCCGTGCCGAAATCCACCACCTCATGCCCCTGCTCCCTGGCCCAGGCCTTGAGCCGTTCCTTCAGGTCGAACCCTGCATGATCGCTAGCAAACCCAAGCCGCATCGTCTCGCCCCCTGCCCTGCATCCTACCGTCAAGGGGCGGTCCCCTCCTCATGCTGAATCCCTTTCTCCAGTACCGTCCCCAGGACCGGGGCTTCCTGCTCTGCATGCCGGAGGCGGTGGAACCCGCCGAGTGGGTGCGCGCGCTGCGTACCCTCCCCGGGGAATTGCAGGGGCGGGAGCGCCTGACTCCGGCCAAGGCCCAGATCTTCCTCGCCGACGGCTCCCTGGTGGAGATGCACGCAGTCCCCCTCCGGTGGCAGCGGGCCTACCCCTGGCTCTCCTCCCTGGCGCTCCGCCCGGGCGGGGCGGGTCCCACCCTGCGCTACTGGGCGGCGGCCTTGCGCCTGCTGCAGTCCCTGGTGGTCCGGGGCGCCCTGCTGCCCCAGCTCGACACCCGGGGAACCCCCTGGAAGGCCCGCTGGGGCGTCAGCCTCACCAGCCCCTCGGACCGGTCGGCCCTTCGCCAGCTCACGGAAGCCATGCCCCCCGCCGCCGTGGCCTTCCCGGAAAACGACACCTGGGCCTTCACCAAGACCGTGGCCCTCGGCGAGCTGGACGCCTTCGACATCGAGGACGACCTGGCCATGCCCCCCGCCGCGGACGCGGTGCTGACCGCCTTCCTGGAAGACGGCGCCGACTTCATCATGCGGTTCGTCTCCGGCGGGCTGCGGGCTGGGGACGACCCGCGCCTGGGCCTCATCCACCGCCTGCGGGGCCATAAGCGCGACCGCCTGCCCTGGGACGAGCGCATCATGGTGGCCCTCTCCCACCAGCTGCCGGAATTCCCCACCACCGGCATCACCGAACGCACCCTGGGCGAGCAGCTGGCCCAGTGGAGCGAGGGCGCCCGGCCCCAGTGGCTGCGGCCCAGCTTGCGCCTCGAGGCGCCGGACGTGCCCACCGTCACCCAGGCGGTGCAGGACGCCGACCGGATGGCCGAAGAGGGCTGGATCCTCCAGGTGGGGCTGGAGACCGAGGCCGGGGCCGACATCGGCGTGGCCAAGCTCTGGGAACCCTCCACGGAACCCGAGGTGCTGCAGGCCCGCCAGGTGCTGCTGCGGGGCCTGGCTCGCGCCGTCCCCTTCTTCCCGGCCCTGGAGCGCGCCCTCTCGGGCCAGAAGCCCGAGGACCTGGTGCTGCGGCCCACGGAGGCCTGGGGCTTCCTCACCCGCGGCGCCGCGCAGCTGAAGGAGGCGGGCTTTCTCGTCCACATTCCCGAAGGCCTGGCGGACTTCGGCGGTGCCCGGCGCCTCCGCGCCAAGGTGCGCCTGGGCGCCCGCAACGTGGTGGATTCCGCACCTCTGGCCCAGGCGGGCCTGGAGGGCAGCGTCAGCGCAGACTGGTCGCTGATGCTGGGCGACGAGGCCCTGAGCGTCGAGGACTTCGCCCAGATGGCCAGCCTCAAGCACCCGCTGGTGGCCTGGAAGGGCAAGTGGGTGGCACTGGACCCAGAGACCCTCAAGCAGATCACCGCCGTCATCCAGGCCAGTGCCGGGGCGGGCTTCGAGAGCATGACCAAGGGCGAGGCCCTGGCCGCGGCCCTCACCGGCACGGCCCGCATCCCCGGCGTCAGCGAGGCCATCGAGGTGGAGGTGGCCGGCGACTTTGGCGCGGCCCTCGACGACCTCAAGATCCTCCCGGACAAGCCCATCACCCAGCCCGAGACCTTTCATGGCCAGCTGCGTCCCTACCAGCTGCGCGGCCTGGCCTGGCTGGAGGGCCTGGCGCGCCTGGGCCTGGGCGGCATCCTGGCCGACGACATGGGCCTGGGCAAGACGATCCAGGTGCTGGCGCTGCTGCTCCACCGGCAGCTCCAGAGCCCTGAGTTCGGCCCCGCCACCCTGCTGGTCTGCCCCACCTCCCTGCTGGGGAACTGGGAGCGCGAGCTCGCCAAGTTCGCCCCCACGCTGCCGGTCTTCGTGCACCACGGCAATAATCGCGACACCCTGCCCTCCACCTTCAAGCCGCATACCCTGGTGCTCACCACCTACGGCGTGGTGCGCCGCGAGGAGGAGACCTTTGCCGCCCGCCCCTGGGGCATGGTGGTGGTGGACGAGGCCCAGGCCATCAAGAACGCGGGCTCGGCCCAGGCCAAGGCCATCCGCAAGCTGCGGGGCGGGTGCCGCCTGGCCCTGACGGGCACCCCCATCGAGAACCGGCTTACCGAGCTGTGGGCCATCATGAGCGCCGGGTTGCCGGGGTACCTGGGCACCGAGTCCCAGTTCAAGGAGCGCTTCGCCACGCCCATCGAGAAGTACCGCGATCCCGACGCCGCCGCCGAGCTGCGGCAGCGCATCGGCCCCTTCATCCTCCGCCGCCTCAAGAGTGACAAGTCCATCATCCAGGACCTGCCCGAGAAGCAGGAGATGAAGGTCTTCACCACCCTCAGCCGCGAGCAGGCCGAACTCTACCAGTACCGCGTCGAGAAGATGGACGAGGAGCTGGACGCCGCCACGGGCATCGAGCGGCGCGGCCGCATCCTGGCCCTGCTCACCCATCTCAAGCAGATCTGCAACCACCCCAGCCAGTTCCTCAAGGCCCAGGGGCCTTACCGGGGCCGCAGCGGCAAGCTGGACCGCCTCACCGAGATGCTCGAGGAGGTGGTCGAAGCGGGCGAGCGGGCCTTGGTCTTCACCCAGTTCAAGGAGATGGGCGACCGGCTGCAGGTCCACCTCCAGGACACCCTGGGCTTCGAGCCGCCCTTCCTCCACGGCGGCACGAGCCGCGAGGGCCGCGATGAGATGGTCCGCACCTTCCAGGAGGACCCGGACTCCCCGCCGGTGCTGCTGCTGAGCCTCAAGGCCGGCGGTGTGGGCCTCAACCTCACCGCAGCCACCCACGTGTTCCACTTCGACCGCTGGTGGAACCCCGCCGTGGAGGATCAGGCGACGGACCGCACCTACCGCATCGGCCAGACCAAGAACGTGCAGGTGCACAAGCTCGTCACCATCGGCACCCTGGAAGAGAAGATCGACGCCCTGCTGGAATCCAAGCGGGACCTGGCGGACCGGGTGGTGGGTACCGGCGAAGGCTGGCTCACCGAGCTGGACGACGAGGCCCTGCGCCGCCTGGTGGCGCTGGATCCCGACGCCGAGGTGCTGGATCCCGATGAAGGCAATGGCGACGAGCCGACGGCACCGAAAGCCACGGCCAAGGTGGGCCGGCGCAAAGCCAAGGAGGTGGCCCCGTGATCAGCCACACCGACCGCTTCGGCGCCACCTGGTGGGGCCGCCTCTGGATCAACGGCCTTGAGAAGCTGGGCGACGACTACGAGAACCGGCTGCCCCGCGGCAAGAAGTACGCGGAAGACGGTCACGTCTCCCACTTCGGGGTGCAGCCCGGCGAGATCCAGGCCCGGGTGCATGGCCGCAAGACCTACAACGTCACCCTGGGCCTGCCCGCCCTCACGTCGGCCCAGTGGGAGAAGGCCCTGGACCGCATCGCCCTGGAGAGCCGCTTCGTCGCCTCCCTGCTGGCGGGCGAGATGCCCCAGGGCCTGGATGAGACCTTCCGCGAGGCGGGCGCCAGCCTCTATCCCCGTGTCCCGAAGGAGCTGCAGACCCACTGCGACTGCCCCGACTGGGCCAACCCATGCAAGCACGTGGCGGCCGTCTGCTACGTCATGGCCGAAGCCCTGGACCGCGATCCCTGGCTGCTCTTCGACCTGCGGGGCAAGAGCCGCGAGGAAGTGCTCCAGGCCCTCCAGTCCGCCCTCGACGCCGCCGCCGTGGCCGCCCCCAAGAAGCGGGGCCGCCCGCCCAAGAAGAAGCAGACCGTGGCGGACCTGCTGCGCCGGGAGCAGGCGGAGCCCGAACCCTGGCGCCGGCTGCCCGAGGAGGCCTACGACGCCCTGCCCATGCCGCTGCCGGAGATCGCCATCCCCCGGGTGATCCCGCCGGATCCCTCGGTGTTCACGCAGCTGGGACCCCTGCCCCATGCCCGCATCGAGACCAGCCTCTGCCTCGCCGCCCTCATGCACCGCACCGCCCAGTGGGTGCAGCAGCAGATCGAAGAGGGCCCGCGCCGTCTCGATGACGGCGAAGGCGAAGGGGAATTGGAGCAGCCCGCCTCCCCCTTCGACGCGCCCCTCCAGCCCGCCCCGAAACCCAACCGGAACTGGCGCCACAAGAAGCGGCGCTGGGGCAAGAAGCCTTGAGTACGACCTTCACCAGGAGTGACCATGCGCACCATCTCGACGCCGCACGCCCCCGCCGCCATCGGCCCCTACAGCCAGGCCCAGATCTCCGGCAACCACCTGTTCACCTCGGGCCAGATTCCCCTGATCCCCGAGACCATGGAGATGGTGACCGGCCCCATCGAACCTCAGGCCGAGCAGGTACTGAAAAACCTCGGTGCCGTGCTGGCCGCCGCCAACACTGGCTGGGACCGCGTGGTGAAGACCACCGTCTTCCTTTCCGACATGGCCGACTTCGTCGCCTTCAACGCCGTCTATGAGAAGGCCCTCGGCGGCGCCAAGCCCGCCCGCAGCACCGTCCAGGTGGCCGCCCTGCCCCGGGGCGCGAAGGTCGAGATCGAGCTCATTGCGGAAGTGTAGAAACCCAATACCAGAGCTTCACCGCCAAGACGCCAAGACGCCAATGGCGCCAAGAGGCACAGACATGCCTTGGTCGGTTTCTTGGCGTTCTTGGCGTCTTGGCGGTGGTCTTATCGGTCCTAGCCCAGCCCCAGCCTCGCCTTGAGCTCCGGCGCGGCGCCCCGGCTCACTTCCAATTCCGTGCCCCCGGCCAGCCGGACCAGCAGGCGGCCTGAATCCCCGGCGCGGACGCCCACCACGGCCTCCGGGCGGATCAGCAGGTGGCGGTGGCCCCGCACCACGCGCGTGCCCAGGGCGGCCTCGGCTTCCGCCAGGGTCTTCCAGGTGGTGCGCAGGCGCTCGCCGGCCAAGGCCCACACCGCGTCGTCTTCGAATTGAAAGTGGGTGACCTTGGCCAGGTCCACCAGCACCACCCCTTCCCCCGCCTTCACCGGAACCCTCAGCAGGCCCGTGGGTTTTGCCGCCGCAGCGCCGCCGCCCTGGGGCCGCAGCCGCTGGAGGGTGGCGGCCAGGCGCTCGGCGGTCACCGGCTTCAGCAGATAGTCCGTGGCCGCCTGCTCGAAGGCCTTCACGGCATGCTCGGCGTAGGCGGTCACGAATACGACCGGCACTTGGCGGGAGAGGTCCGCCACCACATCCAGGCCCGTGAGGCCCGGCATCTGGATGTCGAGGAAGAGCGCATCCACGGGCTCGCCCCGGTCCAGCCAGTCCAGCACCGCCGCGCCGTCCTCCAGCTCCGCCACCACCTCGCAGCCCGCCTCCCGCAGCAGCCGCGTCAGGCGCCGCAGGTTGAAGGGCTCATCTTCCGCCACCAGCACCCGCAAGGCCCCGCTGCTCATGCGCCCACCCGCAGCCGCAGCTCCACCACGGTCCACTCCCCCTGGCGGGTGAGGCTCAGCGCCGATTCGGGTTCGCCCAGCAGCGTGAGGCGTTCCCGCAGGTTGCTCAGCCCGAGGCCCTGGCCCTGCACGTCGGGCGGCGCTGGGCCGGTGTTGGCCACGCGGATCAGCAGCGCCCCGCCTTCCTGGCGCACCTGCACCGCCAGCTCGCCGCCACCGACGGCCAGGGCCACGCCATGTTTCAGGGCATTCTCCACCAGGGGCTGGATCATCAGTGGCGGCACTTCCAGCGCGTCCAGCTCACTGGGCCAGTCCCAGGTCTCGCGCAGCCGGTGGCCCAGCCGGAGGCGTTCCAGCGCGAGGTGCAGCCCCACCAGGCGGCGCTCCTCGCTCAAGGGGGCCCGCAGGCGTGAGCCGTGGGCCAGCAGGGCCCGCAGCAGGTCGGACAGGTTCACCAGGGCGGCTTCCGCCGCCGCCGGATCCTCCCGCACCAGTTCCGTGAGGCCGCTGATGGCGTTGAAGAGCACATGGGGGTTCATCTGGCCCTGCAGCACCCGGGCCTGGGCTTCCCGCGCCGCACGATGCGCCGCGGCTTCCTGGAACTCCGCCCGCTCCCGGTCGGCCAGCACCCACCCCAGCAGCAGGCCCAGGGTCAGGAGGGCCACCCCAAAGGCCCACTGCCTGGGATGGATGGGGAGGCCGCGCCGGATCTCCCGGCGCGGGTTCAGGTCTTCCCGCCGGGGGGCCAGGTCGTTCTGGCGCGGGCCCACCTCGTCTTGCCTGGGACCCAGGCCACGGCGCGGGCCGCCCCGTTCCAGCTGGCCCGCGCCGGGGCCCCGCCCAGGGGCGGGACCCCCGAGGGAGCCCAGAAGCAGAACGACGCTGAAGGTCAGGGCTGCCATCCAGACCAGGGCCTGGGTAGCGCCCCGGAGAACGCCCGCCATGGGCGCCCCCTCCCCCGTCCACTGCCAGGGCACCGGGGCGAGCACGAGGAACAGGGCCACCCAGAGGGACGGCAGAAGGCGTTCGGCCAGGTGAGCTTCCTGGAACCCCAGCAGCCACGTGGCCCCGTTCCAGACCAGGCCCAACAGCAGCGCGGCGCCCCAGGTGCGGGGGCGCCGCGCGCGTTGCCAGGTGGCCTGGAGGACGGCGTGGGCCTGCATGATGCCTCAGGATACCGGGCTGGGCCGGATCAGGAGGCCGGGCCGGCGGGGGCGCCCGCGCCGCGACCCCGACCGCCGCCGCGGCGGCCCTTGTTCGGGCCCATGGGGCCCTGCTCGAACTGGGCCTTCTGCTCGGGGGTGAGGATGGGCAGGATCTCCTGGCGCGCGGCCCGGTGCTCGAGCATCAGGTCGAACTGGGCGGCGGAGACCTTGTCGTGCAGCGCCTTGAGGGTCTGGGTGTCGGTGGCGGGGTTCACCATGGCGTCATGCATGGCCTGCCGGGCCGCCTTCGCCGCGTCACCCTTGGCCTGGAAGGCCGCCTGATGATTCTGGTGGATGGCCTTCACCTGGGCCTTCTGGGCGTCGGTGAGGTTCAGGCGCCGCAGCATGCGGCCTTCACCGGCGAGGCCCTGGCCAGGTCCGAAGCCGCGGCCGAAGCCCGGCCCGGGGGCCTGGGCGAAGAGGGAGCTGCCGAGGGCCACCAGGCCGGCGGCCAGCAGGAGGGATCGAAGGGAAGCGGTGCGCATGGAGGGCTCCAGAAGCGAAGGGGCGGGTCATCCGTCCACACCAGGAGACGCGCCTTCGGCCAAGGCGGTGGAGGGCCATTTCCGAATGACAGGAAGGGGGGGCCGAATGACAGGAGCCCGGGGTCAAACGGCGGACCCCCCAGGGGAAAACAAGCCATGTCCCTGGAACCCTGCTACCGTCGATGCCAACCGCTAGCTCACCTATGGAGGTCACCATGAAACGACTCATCCTGGCCGCACTTGTCATCGGCATGCCCCTGGCCGCCCAGTCCTGGGAGGTGGGCCTGTTTGCCGGCCAGCAGACCTACAAGAGCATCGACGTGCTGGGAGCCTCGGCCGAGCCCAAGAGCCAAACCATCCTGGGGGCCCGCCTGGGCTACAGCGTGGTGGACATGGGGCCCGCCCTCTTCCAGCTCACCGCCGGCTTCCAGCCCAAGACCGACACCAAGATCGAAGTGAACGGCGTGGACACCGGCGAGAAGTTCAAGCACCAGCACTTCAGCGTGGGCGCCATGTTCAACTTCAAGGCGCTGGTGGCCGTCGGGGCCGGCATCGAGTACCGCTTCGAGAAGTTGAATGTCACCAATTCGGGACTCAGCGATGCCTCCTTCAACCGCCCCTGGCTGCGGGCCAACGTGGGCTACGCAGTCCCCAGCCCCCTGGTGAAGCCGTTTATCGGCCTGGAAGTGGCCGTGCCCCTCACAAGCAAGAGCTTCGATGCAGCGGCCAGCGATGAGGACAACCTGAAGGCGTTCGCCCCCAAGCTGCAGATCGGCCTCTACGCCGGCATCCGCTTCTAGGCAGCCCCTGACACCCAGCGCCCCGCCTCGGCGGGGCGCTGTTCATGCCGGGGCCTACTCCTCTTCGGTTTCCCCGATGTCCTCCGCCACGGCCTGCCAGCGACGGTGGGCCTGGTAGGCGGGGTCCTCCAGGTGCGCAAGAAAATCCGTCATCCGGGGGCCCCAGGAGGATGTGGTCACGGCCCCCTCGGGGGCATGGGGCAGCAGCTCCGCCGGGGCCTCTTCCAGGCAGAGCTGGGTCAGGATCAGGGCCTGCCGGTAGCTCTCCCCCACGGGGGTCAGGTTGGCGGCCAGGGTATCGAGCACCTCGGCCAGGGGCGTGTTCTCCGCCAGGGCGGCCGCCTCAGCCTCGATGACTTCCACCGTCTTCAACCGAGCGGTGATCAGCTTGAGGTGCATCCGCTCCAGGTCTCGGCGGGCCGCCCCCTGGGCCAGGGCATGGGCCGCATCCTCGAGGTGGGGATGGAGCTTGCGGAACAGCAGCGAGAGCGCCGTTTCCGCGGGCGAGAGGGACTGGGGCTCGGTCATCCCTCCAGCGTAGCCCATCTCGTTGGACGAACCGACCCACCTGCCTCAGCATGGAAGGGGAGATCGGCGATGACCACATCCAACCTGCTGGACCAGGCCACCCTCCAGAACCTGGTGGAGCTCGATGACGGCGGCACGGGTCTGCTCAGCGAGATGATCGGGATCTTCCGGGAGGATACGCCGCGCCGCCTCCGCGACATCCTGGCGGCGGCCGACCAGGGCCACGCCGAGGAGCTCTCCCGGGCCGGTCATGCCCTCAAAGGCGGGGCCGGTGCCCTGGGGGCCGATGCCCTGCGGCGCCTGGCCGCCGAGGTGGAAGGACTGGGACGCAGCGGCTCCTCGGTGCTGGACCCCCAGCTCGCCGAGCGCCTTCAGACCACGTTCCAGGCCTCGCTAGAGGCGCTGGAAGCCTATGTGGCGGAACGCCGGAAGCCCTGAGGTTCAGGGCGCCCCGAACGGTTTGACGCCGAGCGTGCCCTTGGGAGGGGGCTGGTCGCTGATCTGGATGCGGCCCTCCGCGTCGGTCCACTGGTAGATGCGGGTGGCGGCACGCTGCTGGGCCGCTGCCTCGGTGACTTCCCGCTGCTCCTCCACCTGGAAGCCGCCCCGGCCCTTCTTGAGCACGGCCATGCTGCCCGCCAGCTTGGGATCCGGCTGTACCGCCTTGTGGCGGTAGAGGTCGAGCACCCGGGGCACATAGGCCCGGGTCTCCTTGTAGGGCGGGACGCCCTTGTACCTGTTCACGGCGCCTTCGCCGGCGTTGTAGGCGGCCACCACCTTGGTGAGGTCGCCCTCGTAGTAGCCATGCAGCCACTTGAGATACTTCACTCCCCCGCTGATGTTCTGCCGGGGATCGAAGGGATCCACCACCCCGAACCGCTCGGCGGTGGAGGGCATCAGCTGCATGAGGCCCAGGGCCCCGGCTTTGGAGCGGGCCTTGTAGTTGAAGGCGCTCTCGGCCTGGATGATGGCCCGGGCCAGGTGGTGATCCACCCCCTCCGCCTGGGCGATCTCATCCACCAGCGCGATGAGTTCGGGGCTCTTCAGGGCCTTGGCCATCTCTGCCGTCGTGACGGCGAGGCGCACCTTGCCCACCCCCACATGCTTCAGGACCAACCCCTGTCCCTTCATGTAGCTGGGCGGCAGGTTGTTGATCACCAGCCGGCCCTGGCGGTCGTAGTAGGTGTAGAGGTATGTGACGCCGGAGGATGGGGCCTTCGGCCTCCCGGCGGACAGCATCAGGACGGCGACCTGGGGGAAGAGCCAGAGGCTCAGGAGGCGACGATACATGGGCTTCTACTATACGTTCCTGCATGGACCGTGCCCAGAACGGGGCCGTCCCTTGTCATGCCTCATCGGCTCAAGGGCTACAATCCCCGAGGTTTGAGCCCATTCGACGGGGCATCTTTTGACCAAGTTCACCGTGTAAGGCCTTGGAATCTGTCAATAATGGTGGACAAATATGCTTTTTTTCGTTAATGTTGGGGATCGACTGGCCTTCATTTCATGTGTTCCTTGCGACAATGAAATGAATTGTATCTGCTGTTGTCATGTGCCCGTCAGGTTGTTAATAACCTGAGTCGGCACCCCTTTTCACACTTGGTCCACAGTGCTTCATCGCTTGGCTGATTTTCCATGGCCTGCAGGAGCGGCCTTCGGCCTGCCGAAGCCTACGGATGGACCCCCTCGGACGAAGGAGGCTTCATGAACATCCTGGGCATTCGCGCTGAAGACAAGAACCGCTGGGAACGGCGGGCTCCCCTGTCGCCGGACCATGTGGCCGAGCTCCAGAAACAGCATGGCCTCACCTTCCGGGTCGAGCCCAGTGCCAAGCGCATCTTCTCCGACGAGGCCTACCTGGAAGCCGGGGCCTCCCTGGGTGCCGTGGCCGAGGCCAAGGTGATCCTCGGGGTCAAGGAAGTTCCCTTGGAGGCCATCGCTCCCGACAAGACCTACCTCTACTTCAGCCACACCCACAAGGGGCAGGTGCCCGGGCGGGAAGTCCTGGCCCGGCACCTGGAACTGGGCACGACCCTGCTGGACTACGAGGCGGTGGTGGATCGGCGGCGGCACCGGAAGCTCTTCTTCGGCCGCTATGCCGGCTACGCGGGGATGCTGGACACCCTGCGGGCCCTGGGCCAGCGCCTGGCGCTGGAGGGCATGCCCTCCCCGCTGGCCAAGCTCAAGCCCACCTACGAGTACTACGACGTGGAAGAGGCCTTCAAGCACCTCACCCGGCTCGGGGAGGAGATCCGCAAGTCGGGCCTGCCCACGGGCCTGCGCCCGGTGGTGGTGGCCTTCCTCGGCAGCGGCAACGTGGCCAAGGGCGCCCAGGAGGCCTTCGACCGGCTGCCCCACGAAGAGGTGGCACCCGAGGACCTGGAACACCTTGGCGAGGGCCGTGACGAGCCCCGTAACCTGCTCTACAAGGTGGTCATCGGCCGGCACCAGCGGGTGCAGCGCATCAGCGACGGCGGCTTCGACTCCCAGGAACTCCGGGACCACCCCGAGCTCTACATGAGCGCCCTGGACCGCTACCTGCCCCGGATCACCGCCCTGGTGAACGGCACCTACTGGGAGCCCGGAGAGCCCCGGCTGGTCACGCACGATCACCTCAAGGCCCTCTGGGCGCGGGAACCCCAGCCGCGCCTGCGCGTCATCGGCGACATCACCTGCGACCCCGAGGGGTCCATCGAGGTGAACGCCCACGCCACCGAGCCCGGGAACCCCACCTATGTCTACCAGGTGGCCACCCGCACCACCCGGCCCGGGGTGGAAGGGGCCGGCCCGGTCCTCATGGCCGTGGACAACCTGCCCTGTGAGCTATCGCGGGATGCTTCCGAGCACTTCGGCGATAGCCTCATGGCCTACGTGCCCGCCTTGGCCCGCTGCGATTGGTCCCTCCCCCTGGAGGAGCTCGCGTTGCCCGAGGAGCTCAAACGCGCCATCATCGTGCATCGGGGCAGCCTCGCACCTGCGTTCGCTCACCTTCCGATCGAGGTGAAGGTCACGGCATGATGTCAAAAAACATTCTGGTGCTCGGGGCGGGGATGATCTCCCCGCCCCTGGTGCGTTACCTGCTTGGAAGAACCCCCCACCGCCTGCTGGTGGCGGCCCTGGACACCCGGCACGTGGAGCAGGTCCTGGAGGAGTACTCCCGGGGCCGCGTCATTGCGGCGGACCTGAACGATGACAAGGTGCTGGGGAACCTCATGGACGAGGCCGACCTGGTGGTCTCCCTGCTGCCCGCCAACTTCAACCCCCGCGTGGCGCGGCTGGCGCTGGACCGCAGCCTGCCTTTCGTGAACACCAGCTACGTCCCCCAGAGCCTGCGCGAGCTGGACGACGAGGCGACCCGGAAAGGCGTCCTGCTGCTGGGGGAGATGGGCCTCGATCCCGGCATCGACCACATGAGCGGCGTCCGTCTCATCCGGCGGGTCCGCGCCAGGGGGGGGCGCGTCGAGCGCTTCCTCAGCGTCTGCGGGGGCCTGCCCGCCACCGGGGCCAACACCAACCCCTGGGGCTACAAGTTCAGCTGGTTCCCCCGGGCGGTCCTGCTGGCCGCCCGCCAGTCCGCCCGCTACCTCCGCGACGGCAAGCTGGTGGAGGTGCCCGGGCCCGAGCTCTTCGCCCACTGCTGGCCGTTCCCCGTCCCCAATCAGGGGGTACTTGAGGTCTATCCCAACCGCGACAGCCTCTCCTACCAGGCACCCTACGGGCTCATGGATGCCCGGGGCCTCTTCCGCGGCACCATCCGCTATCCCGGCTGGTCCGCCACCCTTAAGGCCGTGGCCGACCTGGGCCTCCTGGATATCGAGGAGACCCCCTGGCCAGAAGGCTTCAGCTACCGGGACCTGCTGCTGCGCCACGTCCCCCAGGGCCCGGGCAGCGCCATCTCCCGCCTGGCCCTGCACCTGAGCCAGGACCCCGACGGCGACATCATGGCCCGCCTGGAGTGGGCCGGCTTGCTCTCGGATCGCCCCCTGCCCTTCGCCCACGGCTCGCCCCTGGATGCCTTCGTCCACCGGCTGATGCGCCTGATGCAGTACCGGCCCGGCGAGCGGGATCTGGTCCACCTCGAGCACCGCGTCCGGGCTGTGTTCCCCGACGGCCACTCCGAGGACATCCAGAGCCGCCTGGTCAAGGAAGGCGAGCCCTTCGGCGACTCCGCCATGGCCAGCACCGTGTCTCTGCCCGCCGCCATCGCCGTGCGGATGATCATCGAGGGCCGCTTCGACGCCATTGGCGTCCAGATCCCCACCGCCCCAGAGTTCTACCGGGCGGTGCTCCCCGAGCTGGAAGCCCTGGGCATCACCCTGGACGAGCAGATCATCCCCCGACATGCAGGGCCGCTGGACACCACCCTCCCTGCCTAGGCCCGGCCAATGCATGGTGCGGGCGGGTCGCCAGGCTCAATCCCCCAGCAGCCGCTCAAGGGCTTCGGGAGTGAAGCCTCCGTGGCCATGGTGAGCGCGCACGGTCCCATCCGACGCCACCCGCAGCACCTTGGCGCACACATCGGGCTCCCAGCCGAAGGCCGCCAGAAGGGTCGGCCCTCCCCGGTGGATCTGCAGCACCTGGTCCCAGGCCTTTGAAGGCACATGGACACGCATGGCTTCGGCCACGCCCTCTAGCCGCTCGGGCACCGTGTCGACCGCAGACGTCGGCAGGCTAAGGTACGCCTGCTCGGCCGCAGCGAGGGCCACTTTCCAGGCACCCACGTCGTGCCGGGCCGCATGGGTGAAGCCGACCACCAGGACCAGCCCCTCCGCGGGCAGGTCCTGGGGGAAGCGGACCCTGCGGCCCGAGAGGGTCATGCCTTCGAGGTCGGGCAATCGGTCCTGTGGCATGGAGAGGCCTCCCTTCATCAGATGCCAGCATGCGCGAGGACGAGGGGCCCGGGACCGAGAAACCTGAGATGGAACACGGCCACCTTGGCGTAAGGCTCAGCTCGACGGGTGCCCGGCTCGGAACCTCGAACGCGGGCCAGGGCCAACCTGGACACGATGCTCAGCTCGACGGGTGCCCGGCTCGGAACCTCGAACGCGGGCCAGGGCCAACCTGGACACGATGCTCAGCTCGACGGGTGCCCGGCTCGGAACCTCGAACGCGGGCTAGGGCCAACCTGGACACGATGCTCAGCTCGACGGGTGCCCGGCTCGGAACCTCGAACGCGGGCTAGGGCCAACCTGGACACGATGCTCAGCTCGACGGGTGCCCGGCTCGGAACGCTGCACTGCAGCGTCCCTCGCCACCCGTCTGAGCTTCGCCATGGCATAAGCTCCTCGCCGGGTCCCGGCTCCGCAGGCTGCCCCGCAGCCTGCTCCACTCCACAGAACGCGGGCCGCCCAAGCGGCCCGCTCCCGCTCGCATTGCTCGCGGCTGTGGAGCCTCCCCGGCGGTCTCGTGGCATAAGCTCCTCGCCGGGTCCCGGCTCCGCAGGCTGCCCCGCAGCCTGCTCCACCACCCGGCGGTCGCTTACATATTCCGCCGATACTGCCCGCCTACTTCGTAGAGGGCTTGGCTGATCTGACCGAGGCTGCAGACCTTGGCGGCGTCGAGGAGCTCCTCGAAGAGGTTGCCGCCGGCGCGAGCCACCTCCTTCAGGCGGGCCAGCGCAGCCGGGGCCCGGTCCCGGTTGCGGGCGTGGAAGGCGGCGAGGGTGTCGATCTGCTGCTGCTTCTCCGCCTCGGTACTGCGGATGAGCTCGGGCGCGCCGAGTTCGGCCGGCTTCGGGTTCAGGAAGGTGTTCACCCCGATGATGGGCAGCTCGCCGCTGTGCTTGAGGTGCTCGTACTGCATGGACTCTTCCTGGATCTTGCCCCGCTGGTACATGGTCTCCATGGCCCCGAGCACCCCGCCCCGGTCGGCCAGGCGGCGGAACTCCAGCAGCACCGCCTCCTCCACCAGCTCTGTGAGCTGTTCAATGATGAAGGCGCCCTGGAGGGGGTTCTCGTTCTTGGCCTGGCCCAGCTCCCGGTTGATGATGAGCTGGATGGCGATGGCCCGCCGGACGCTCTCCTCGGTGGGAGTCGTGATGGCCTCGTCGTAGGCATTGGTGTGCAGGCTGTTGCAGTTGTCGTAGATGGCGTACAGCGCCTGCAGGGTGGTGCGGATGTCGTTGAAGTCGATCTCCTGCGCGTGCAGGGAACGGCCCGAGGTCTGGATGTGGTACTTCAGCTTCTGGCTGCGGTCGTTGGCGCCGTACTTCTCCTTCATGGCCACGGACCAGATGCGGCGGGCCACTCGCCCGATGACGCTGTATTCCGGATCTAGGCCGTTGCTGAAGAAGAATGAAAGGTTGGGGGCGAAGTCGTCGATGTGCATGCCCCGGGACAGGTAGTACTCGACGAAGGTAAAGCCATTGGCGAGGGTGAAGGCCAGCTGGCTGATGGGGTTCGCGCCCGCCTCGGCGATGTGGTAACCACTGATGCTCACGGAGTAGAAATTGCGGACCTTCTCCTCGATGAAGGTCTGCTGGATGTCGCCCATGACCTTGAGGCTGAACTCCGCACTGAAGATGCAGGTGTTCTGGGCCTGGTCCTCCTTGAGGATGTCGGCCTGGACCGTGCCCCGCACGGTCTGCAGCGCCTCGGCGCGCAGCTTGGCATAGACCTCGGCCGGCAACACCTGGTCGGCCGTGGCCCCCAGGAGGGCGAGGCCCAGGCCATCGTTGCCGTCCGGAAGGGACTCGGCATAGCGGGGGCGGGTCAGTCCCTGGGCCGCGTAGAGCGCGTCGATCTTGGCCTGGGCGGCCTCCAGCTGTCCGTGTTCCTTCAGCCACTGCTCGGCCCGCTGATCGATGGCCGCGTTGAGGAAGAAGGCCAGCATGGTGGGGGCGGGGCCGTTGATGGTCATGCTGACGCTGGTGGTGGGGCAGAGCAGGTCGAAGCCCGAGTAGAGCTTCTTGGCGTCATCCACCGTGCTGACGGAGACGCCGCTGTTGCCGACCTTGCCGTAGATGTCGGGGCGGACGTGGGGATCCTCGCCGTAGAGGGTGACGCTGTCGAAGGCGGTGCTCAGCCGCACCGCCGGCTGGCCCTTACTGACGTAGTGGAAGCGCTTGTTGGTGCGCTCGGGGGTCCCCTCGCCCGCAAACATGCGGGTGGGATCCTCGCCCACGCGCTTGTACTCGAAGACGCCCGCCGTGAAGGGGAACCGGCCCGGCAGGTTCTCCAGCAACTGCCAATCCAGCAGCTCCCCCCAACCCGTGTAGGGCGGCACCGCCACCTTGGGCACCCGCGTTCCGCTCAGGGAGAGGGTGTAGTTCTCGGTCCGGATCTCGCGGCCCCGTACAACATAGATGTTCTCGGGCTCGGTGTAGCTGCGCTTCAGCTCCGCCCAGTCGTGGATGAGCCGGCGGCTCTCGCCGTGCAGTTCGCCCAGGTGCTCCTGGTAGCGCTGCCGCAGCACCTGGACCGCAATGCCCTGATCGCCCTCCCCGGGCTCCGTGAGGTGGACCGCATCATAGAAGGTGCCCGCCGGGGGAACCTTGTCGCCCAGGGCCCGGAGGCTGCTCCAGAGAGCATGGGCCAGTTCGGCCGTGCTCGCCTGGCGGTGGGCCCAGGCCTTGTAGCCCTGCACGGTGTCGGCGATCTCCGCCAGGTAGCGCACCTTCTCCGGGGGAATGATGGCGGAGCGCCGGGGGGCCGTGGCATCCGCCTCCAGCTTGGGTTGCCAGTCGAGGCCGGTCTTGGCCGCCAGCAGCTTCACCAGGTTGACGAACAACCAGTTGGTGGCGGGGTCGTTGAACTGGCTGGCGCAGGTGGCATAGACGGGCATGTCCTCGGGGGCCTGGTCGAAGCGCTTGTGGGCCCGCTGCACCTGCTTGCGCACATCCCGGAGGGCGTCCTCGGCGCCCCGCTTGTCGGCCTTGTTCAGCACCACCACATCGGCGAAATCCAGCATGTCGATCTTCTCGAGCTGGCTGGCGGCACCGTATTCCGGCGTCATGACGTACATGGACAGGTCCACCAGGTCGGCGATCTCGCTGTCGCTCTGCCCAATGCCCGCGGTCTCCACGATCACCAGATCGTAGCCTTCGGCCTTGGCGGCGGCGATGCTGGCTACGAGGGCTTCGCTGGTGGCCCGATGGGCGGCGCTGCGGGTTGCGAGGCTGCGCATGAAGACCCGGTCCCGCAGGTCAGGATGGTAGAGCGCATTCATGCGGATGCGGTCGCCCAGCAGGGCGCCCCCCGTCTTCCGCTTGGTGGGATCGACACTGAGCACCGCCACCTGCTTGCCCGGGAAGTCCACCAGGAACCGCCGTAGCAGCTCGTCAATGAGGGAGGACTTGCCCGCCCCGCCCGTACCGGTGATGCCCAGCACAGGGATGGTCTTGGTGGGGGCCTCAGTCGACGGGGCGCCGCCCTCGCCGAGCTCGATCCGGGTGATGCGCCGGGCCAGCCGATGGAATTCGGGAGTGGTCCGGGGATCCACGTCGCACCGCTCGACCATGTCGTCGATCATGCCCTGCAGGCCCATGCGCCGCCCGTCCTCCGGGCTGTAGATCCGAGCCACGCCGTAGGCCTCCAGTTCGCGGATCTCCTCGGGCGCAATGACCCCGCCGCCGCCGCCGAAGACCTGGATGTGCCCCGCGCCCCGGTCCCGCAGCAGGTCCACCATGTACTTGAAGTACTCGACATGGCCGCCCTGGTAGCTGGAGACGGCGATGCCCTGGGCATCCTCCTGGATGGCGGTGTCCACGATGTCGCGCACCGCCCGGTTGTGCCCCAGGTGGATCACCTCGCACCCGGTGGCCTGGAGGATGCGGCGCATGATGTTGATGCTGGCGTCGTGCCCGTCGAACAGGCTGGCTGCGGTGACGAAGCGCACCTTGTGCCTGGGGGCATAGCCTTCCTGGTCATGGTCGATGGCAGCAGTCGCGGTCAGTGTGGACATGGATCCCCCGTCTGGGCGAACCTCCAGTCTACCGGCCCCTTCCCTCCACCCGAAGAACAGGTTGACCCGAGGTCAGTTGTCCTCCAGCAGGCCGACGGGGAAGCGGTCCTCCATGAGTGCCTGCCGCTCCTTGAGGTGCTGGATGAGGGATTGCCATTTCGGCAGGCCCCGCAGGGGGGCCAGCATGGGGCTCCGCTCGTACCAGGCCGTGCACCCAAAGCCCCGTGCGAAGGCCCTGGACGCCATGTCCATGGCACTGGCGCGGTCACCCAGCAAGGCGTAGGCCTCGGCCAGGCGAAGGGTGAACTCCCCGTCGGGCTCCCGCATGCCGATGCGCTCCTGGTCGTACTCCCGGAGCTTCCGCCAGGCCGTGTCCTTCTGCCCCTGCAGGATCAGCTCGAAAATCGCACTGAGGCGCACCACGCTGGGATAGCCATGCTCCAGGCGGGCGGCTGCGCCAAATTCCTGCCGGGCCTTGGCCTGATCGCCGCGCACAAGTGCCAGATAGCCCCGGTAGAACGGCAGAACGCCAGAGGTGCTCCGGAGGTGGCCGGTCTGCTCCTGGAGGCTGGCCTCGAAGCGGGGGATCTCCCCGGTGTACAGGCAGGTGATGTCCACCGCCTGGGGCTGGAGCCTTGCAATGGCCAGGCTATCCCGGAGGTCCATGGCCCGGCGGGCCAGGGGCAGCAGCCCGGCCCCGCGGGCGGCGTAGGCGATGCCGGTGAGCAGGGTGGGGTTGTAGGGTTGCCGGCGGCGCACCCGCAACAGCAGGTCCAGGGCCTCCCGCTGGTCACCGCTGTCCGCCATGAGCAGGGACAGCAGGAAGGTCCCCCTGGGATGCCCTGGCGCCAGGGCGAGCCCGTGCTGGAGCTGGGCCTCCGTGTCCGTCTGCTCGTGCCGGAAGGCCTCGGGGCTGTTGAGGATGTAGCGGTAGCGCAGGTTGCCGTAGAGAATCCAGGCGGAGGCGCAGTCCGGTGCTTCCCGGGTGGTCTGCTCCGCCAGTCGGGTGGCCGCGTCGAGGTGCTGGTTCTGGAGCCGCCAGGCGGACGCCTGCACCAGGTCCCAGAACACACGGGGGGTGCGCGGTGTCAGGCTTGGGCCCCCGCTGGTAACGGGCTTGGGAAAGGTCTTGAGAAAGTGGTCGAAAGCCTCCTCGGGCGGGACTGCCCCGCCTTCATGGGTGGTCCAGACCGGTGGGAACCCCTTCCGCACCTGGTGGCCCCAGAGGTGCTTGTAGGCCAGTGCGAGGTCCTCGCCCCGCCGGCTGGGCTGGAGCTGGACCAGCAGCGTCTGGGCCTCGCTCCGGAAGGAATCGAGGTCCTGGGGGACTTCCGTCACGCTGGTGACCGCGAAACCGCCGAACAGTTCCAGGTGGTCCTGCACCAGGGCACCGAGCGCCCGCCCCTGGTGGGCATCCAGGCCGCTGTCCGGGGCGGGGGGTGCGGTGATCAGGAGGATCCTGACGGCATGGTGGGCCCCCCTTCGGGCCAAGAGCCAGGCGAGCCCTGTCCCCACCCCCAGGAGCAGCACAAAGGCCGCGCCGAAGAGCAGGACCGTGCGAAGAGACCGTGTCATCAGCTTTGGCATCCGGCCAGCTTACCGTGGGGTGTTGTTTGGCGCCCTCAGAGCCTGAAAGCGGCGGGAGAGAAGCGCGACTGGATCATTTTCTGGCGGTCCTCCAGGTGTTGGACCAGGGCGTTCCAGGCCGGGGTGCCCCGGATGGGGGCCAGGAAGGGGCTCTCCTCGAACCAGCGCGTGCAGCCGAAACCCTGGCTGAAGGCCCGATTCGCCAATTCCAGGGCCAGGGGGCCCTGGCCCAGCTGGGCGGCCGCCTCGGCCATCTTGAACGTGAACTCCCCGTCAGGGACCCGCAGGCCCACCCGGCTCTGGTCCAGCTGAGCCAGGAGGGTCGAGGCGACGGCATTCCGCCCTTCGGCCAGGGCCTCGTAGACCTCCGCCAGCTGATGGAACTGGGCGAAGCGGTTAGGCAAGGCCTGCGCTTGAGCGAACCAGTAGCGTGCGGCCATCCGGTCGCCCCGCAGCAGGGCCACGTAGCCCCGGTAGAAGCGGACGACGGCATTCCTGGGATCGCCGGGGCGCTCCACCAGCCCGGCCTCGAAGCGGGCCAGGTCGCCGGTGTAGAGGTAGGTGTTCTCCGTGACGTTGGGTTGCAGCTCCGAAAAGACCAGCTGATCACGTCGCGCCAGGGCCCGAACCGCCAGGTCCAGCAGGCCGGCGCACCGCGCCGCGTAGGCGAGCCCCGTGTACAGGGTCGGATCCTGAGGGTGGGCCTGCAGGCTGCCCTGGAGCACCTGCAAGGCCTCCCTCTGGTCACCGGCATCGATCTTGAGCTGGGCGAGCAGGTAGCCGCAGGTCGGATGATCCGGCGCCAGTTCGAGGGCCCGGCGGAAGAACCGCTCGGCCTCCACCTGGCCCTGAGGATGCGCGAGGGGATCGATCAGCAGCTGACGGTAGAGCAGGTCGCCGCGGACCATCCAGGCCGTGGCGCAGTGGGGGTCCACCTCCACCACCCGCCGCGCGAGCTGCATGGCAGCCTCGAGGTGGTCGTTCTGGCGATGCCAGCCCTGGGCCCGCAGCAGTTGCCAGAAGGCCTCGGGCTCCGCCGGGAACAGCCGCCCCGGTGGTCCCGCCCGATCCACCCGCAGCGGCAGCAGGGAGCGAAAGGCAGCCAGCACCTCCCCCGGGGGGCCCCCCGGCAGCCGTGCAACCTCCCAGGCCGAGGCGCCCCGGGTGCGCAACACCCCGACCCGCACCTTTCGCACCTCCAGGGCAAGCAGTTGGCCTTCCCGCCGGGGTTGGAGGTCCAGCAGCAGCGTGGCCGCCGGCAGACGGTTCAACTGCTCGGCCCCGGGGAATTGGGCGGAACGGGTCACCGAAACGCCGGGGGTCATCCCCAGGTCGTATTCCACCAGGTCCCTGAAGGCCCGCTGGAGGTCGCTGTCCAGGTCATCCGAGGCCGCGCCGTCGCGCTCGATGTACAGCACCTGGAGCGTACGCCCCGGTCCCTCCCGCCGATACCGGGCCACCAGCAGGCCCGCCGACACGATCACCGCCAAGAGCACACCCAGCATGGCCAGCGGCAGGCGGCGACGGGGCGCGGAATCCAGCGGATCGGCCATGGACATCCAGAGAGTGAGTTCGTTAAAGGTAGCGCAGGACGACCGACCGGGGGAACCGGACGGGCCCCTGGCCCCATAATCAAGACAGGAGGCTCCATGATCCGCGCTGCCTTGATCGTTCTGCTGCCTCTGGTCCTGGTGGCTCAGACGGTGTCCAAACCCCCGATTCCCACCGAAGACGCCACCATCCAGCGCTTCCGGGCCCACGCCAAGCCCCGCTCCGTCGCGCCGGGAGCCCCCCTCAGTGCCGAAGAGCGAAACACCATCCGGCGCTTCAAGCAGGCCAAGCACAGCGTGGTGTTCGTGTCGGCCGTGGCGCCCGTTCAGGACCTTCGTACGAAGGACATCACCAAGGTGCCCACCGGCACCGGCACCGGCTTCGTATGGGATGCCTGGGGGCATGTCGTCACCAACCACCACGTCATCACCGTCGAGCAGGGCGGACACCGGATCGGGGACGTGGATGAGGTGGAAGTCACCCTCGGAGACGGCAAGACCTACAAGGGCCGTGTGATCGGCACCAGCTTCGCCTACGACATCGCCGTGCTCCAGGTCTTCGCCCCCCTCACCGCCATGGAGCCCATCCCCATCGGCCGCAGCCGCGACCTCCAGGTGGGTCAGTCCGTCATGGCCATCGGCAACCCCTTCGGCCTCGACCACTCCCTCACCAAGGGCGTCATCTCCGCCCTGGGCCGCGAGATCGATACGGGCTACAGCACGCGCATCCTCAACGCCATCCAGACCGATGCCGCCGTCAACCCGGGCAACTCCGGGGGCCCCCTGCTCGATAGCTCGGGACGCCTGCTGGGCATGAACACGGCCATCGCCGCGGCGACGGGCGCCTCCGTGGGCATCGGCTTCGCCATCCCCGTCGACACCCTCAACCGCGTCGTCCCCCTGCTCATCGCCCGGGGCCGGCTGGAACCACCCCGCATGGGCTTCTTCGCCCTAGGCACCTATGAAGCCCTGCGGGCCTTCGGCATCACCCGCGGCCTGGTGGTGTCCCAGGTGGACCCCGATTCCCCGGCGGGCCGGGCGGGGCTGCGGCCGCTGGTGCTGGACGACAGAGGGCAGGTGACGACCATGGGCGACATCCTGCTGGGCTATCAGGGCCGGGCCATCGAGAGTGAGGGTCAGCTCATGGCCATGCTGGAGCTGGAGCCCCCGGGGGACACGGTGGTCTTCGACGCCCTCCGGGATGGCCAAGTCATCAAGGTGGAACTGCACCTGAAGGAGGGGCCGACCCCCAAGGAACCCCAGAAGGTCCCCGTGAAGCCTAAGGCTCCCCCCACCAGCATCTGATTACTTCTTCTGAGACACCTGAATAAGCGGGGTCGCACCGCCCATGGGCGTGATGATGAGGTTGCCCTTGGCGCCGATCTCCCGCAGGGCCTGGATGCGCTGGTACTCGATGATCTGGGGGGTGAGGCTGGCGCTGACGATCTGCTGGGCCTTGGCCTGACCCTCGGCCTCGATGCGCTTGCGCTCGGCTTCCTGCTTCTCCTTCTGCAGCACGAAGGCCATCTTCTGGGCATCCTGGTCGGCGGCGATCTTGTCGTTGATGGCCTTGGTGATCTGGTCGGGCAGCAGCACGTTGCGGAGCAGCACCTGCTCCATGGTGATGCCGCGGCTCTCGAAGGAGGCCTTGAGGGTCTTGGTCACCTGGTCGACGAAGGACTGGCGCTTGGAGGTGTAGAGCTCGGTGGCCAGCAGGTTGGCGGCGGCATCCCGAAGGCTCGCGCGGATCTCGCTGCGCAGGATCTTCTCTTCCACATCGGGCCCGATCTCGCTGTAGATCTTGGCCACCTTGGCCTGCTGCAGCGCATAGAAGATGGTGCAATCCAGCCGCACCGTAAGCCCGTCACTGCTGATGACGGCGATGGAGTCGTCGCCCCGTCGCTGGCCCTCGTCCCCCACGTTGGACATGGTGTAGTTCTTGGTGCGCACCTCCATCTCCACCACCTGGGAAAAGGGGTTGATGAAGTGCAGCCCCGCGGGCAGGGCCTTCTCCCGCACATCGCCGAACAGCACCACCACACCCGCCTGGCCGGGCGGCACGATCACGGCCATGGACGCAAAAAAGGCCAGGATGCCCAGGCCCAGCCCCACCCACTGCACAAGCACCAGGCGGGCCGACAGCGGGAAGCCGACCCGGGTCTTCCACCGCCAGGCCAGGGCGCTTGCCAGAAACAGGAGGATCGCGATCAAGATCATGGGACACCTCGAAGGGGCGCTCAGGGTAACAGGCCCCCCGTGTCCCGCTGGTCACGGCACTGCGAACGTCAATGGTGGTGGTGTTCTTCCGCCGGAGGCGTCATGGGCGGCACCGCCGTGGAGGCGGGGCGGAGCGCGGGATCAAGGAAGCGCAGGGGCACCCGCAGGGGTGCCTCCATGTTCGAGCACCGGAGCACCAGCATGGCCTCGGGCGTGCGGCCCACCCGGCGCACCCGGAGGACATGGCGCGTCGCCGCCGCCGAGGGGTGGTCGAGCAGTTCGAAACCCTTGCCCTGGATCTCGGCCTGGAGGAGGCGGAAGGGCTTGCCATCGCGCGCCTTCAGCTCCAGGCCTTCCAGCGTGGTCTTCAAGTCGGTGAACACCAGACGGGAGGGTGTGGGTACGGTGGCGGTGGCGATGCGCCAGTCGAGGTAGAGGGTGAACAGCGGCTGGCGCGGGGCATTGGTGGCCACTTTGATCACCTCCAGCCCCGCCGTGGTGCCGGGCTCCAGCCGTGTGGGCCGGAGGGTGAGGCGCAGGTCCGTGCCGCCCTCCCGGAGCACCCACTCCGAGTCAAGGTAGGACGGAAGGACGTTGGCCAGTACCAGCTTGAGGGGGTCGCCCCCTTCACGGGTGAAGCGGAAGTGGGCCTCTGGGCTTTCAAAGAGCGCCACGTCCCCCAGGCTCTTCCGCGCCTGGTCCACGGCCACTTCGGGTCGAACCAGCATGTCGAACCGGAGGATGTAGGTCGGCTGGGCCGGATCGTCGGTGCCCAGGCGGACAGCGCCCTTGACGAAGCCCTCCATCCCCGTGGGATTCACCTGCAGGCGCAGCATCCGGACCTCCCCGGGTTGCATGGGCTCGATCAGCTGGCCTTCATCCAGGGTCACCCCGAGGGAGACGTCCAGCAGCCGGAACCGGAACGGATGGTCCGCGGTGCTGCGGATCCCATACTCAGCCTCCCGCACCTCCCGTGGACCCACGCTGCCCAGGTGGACAGGAAAGGGCGTGGTGAGGGTGATGCGGGCGGAGGGCACTTCCTTGACCGCCGTCGTGGGCGGTGGCCCCACAGGCACTGGCGGCGGGGGAATGGGCACCTGGAGGAGAAGGGCGAGCAGCAGCATGGGGCATCCGGAAGGAGCTTCCAGTGTGCCGTGAGATGGCAGAGCCATCGAATTGTTAATTGTTGTGAAGATCGCGGAATTCACCTCGCAGTCACGGGTCCCTCGGGTGGAATGGGAGCCGACCGTGTCCTTCTCGAGGTGACCATGCACGCACTCCGAATTTTGGGGGCCCTCGCCCTCACCTTCAGCCTGGTGGCCCAGGCACCGAAGAAGCTCCTCTTCAACCACACCAAGCATGAAGACGGCGGCACCAGCGCCGAGTGGGTGATCTGCTCCGGCAGCGAGCCCCTGCCCTCGCCCACCAACCCCACCACGGAAACAGCCTGGAACGGCGGCATCAGTGCCTGGGCCTTCGACCTCCAACAGGCTGGCTATGGCGTCGAGACCCTCCCGCCCAGCGGGCGTATCACCTATGGGGATGCCACCAACGCCCAAGACCTCTCCAAGTACGCCGCCTATGTGCTGCCCGAGTGCTACGTGTACTTCACGGCAGCGGAAAAGCAGGCCATCTATGCCTATGTGCAGCATGGCGGCGGGCTCTTCATCATCGGCAACCACCAGGGCGCCAGCCGGGTGACCAGCTCCGTGCCCGGCAGCACCGACGCCTTCACGGTCTTCAACGACCTGGTGTCCGTGAACGGTGCCAACCCCTACGGCTTCACCTTCGTGGTGGGACATGGTCCGGGGGATGCCCTGGCCAACACCACCAGCACCGCCTTCGCCACCGGCACCAGTTCTCCCGAGCAGGCCATCATCCACGGCACGTACGGCTCCCTGAGTTTGATGGACTTCCACAGCTACGCCTACCTTGCGCCCAGCCCCGCCCAGAATCCCAACGTGAAGGAAATCCTGCACACGGGCATCGCCGCCGACACCGGCAGCTTCATCGTGACCGCCACCGTGGGGGCGGGCCGCGTGGTGGCCATCAGCGACAGCTCCCCCAGTGATGATGGGACCACCACCACCTCCGGGAAGTCCCTGCACAACAGCTACACCATCAACAGCAACCGGGCCTTCTTCCTCAACGCCACCGCCTACCTCGCCGGGGATGCCGGCGCCCCCGCCCCGGCGCCCACCGTGGGCATCACCGCACCCGCCAGCAACCTCACCGTGGCCACCGGCACCCCGGTCTCCTTCCAGGGGACCGCCAGCATTGCCGATGGCAGCCCCCTCACCTATGCCTGGGCTTTCGGGGACGGGGCCACGGCGGCTGTGCTCGGTCCCGTGAGCCACACCTACACCGGTACCGGTACCTTTGTGGCCACCTTCACCGCCACCAGCAACCAGGGCCAGTCGGCCTCGGCCACCCGCACCGTGAACGTGACCCCTGCCACCTATGTCCTCACTGCCAGCGCCGGCACGGGAGGCACCATCAGTCCCAGTGGCACCGTGTCGGTGGCCGCCGGCGGCAGCCAGACCTTCACCCTCACTCCCTCGGTGGGTTTTGCCATCGCCAGCCTCACGGTGGACGGCGTCAACAAGGGCGCCCTGGCCACCTACACCTTCACGAATGTCTCGGCCAACCACACCCTCAGCGCAACCTTCACCGCCAGCGCCGGCTCCACCCTCGCCGAGACCTTCAACACCGGGACCAAGACCGCCTATGCCACGGGCAGCGTCACCCTGCCCACAGGTGCCTGGACCTTGAACGATGCCCTGCTGGGCAACACCACCAGCGACCGGAAGAACGGTGCCCAGAGCGTGCGGATCCGCAACACCGGCAAGCTCACCATGGGCTTCACCTCCGCCAGCGGCGCGAAGACCGTATCGATCAAGCACGCCACCTACGGTTCGGATGGCAGCAGCACCTGGACGCTGTGGTACAGCACCAACGGCGGCGCCAGTTGGACCCAGACCGGCGGCACCGTCACCACCGCCTCTACGACCCTCGCCAGCGCTTCCTTCACGGTCAATGTCCCTGGCGGTATCCGCTTCGAAGTGCGCAAGACCGGCGGTGGAGCCAACCGCATCAACCTCGACGACTTTACGGTCGTAGGTTATTGATCCGCACCCGACCCTGGACCCCCCGGGCCCCGGTCCGGGGGTTTGTTATGCTTCCGCCATGCAGAGCCACCGGAAGGTCCTCACGCTTCACCTCCCGGGCCGCACGGGCTTCGTCAACATCACCGACGAGGTGGCCGCCGCGGTCCGGGAAAGCGGCATCCTCGAAGGCCTGTGCCTGGTCAACTCCATGCACATCACCTCCAGCGTCTTCATCAACGACGAGGAGTCCGGCCTCAAACAGGACTACCTGCGCTGGCTGGAGCGGTTGGCTCCGTTCAATGCGGGCAGCAACCCAGCCACCGGTGGGTACCTCCACAACCGCACCGGGGAAGACAACGGCGACGCCCACCACAAGCGGCAGATCATGGGCCGGGAGGTGGTGGTGGCCATCACCGCAGGACGCCTTGACCTCGGCACCTGGGAGCAGATCTTCTACGGCGAGTTCGATGGCCAGAGGGACAAGCGGGTCCTCATCAAGATCATCGGAGCATGACCCCCGCGATGGGCTGTTCGTCGGCGCGGCGGTCGTATCCATAATAAATAGATGGAGGCTGGCCATGGTCACCCGCGACTTCCAGGGCGCTCCCAAGCGCGACATCTACCGCATCCTCTCCAGCCTGGTCATCCCCCGCCCCATCGCCTGGATCACCACGGTGGATGCCACCGGCCGGGTGAACCTCGCCCCCTTCAGCAGCTTCATGGGCATCTTCGGCCCGCCCATGCTGGCCGTGACCCTGGGCCGAAGGTCCGATGGCAGCCTCAAGGACACCCACCGCAACCTGAGGGAGCGCAGCGAAGCGGTGGTGCACCTGGCGGACCTGCCGCTGCTGGAGGCCCTGCATGCCAGCGCCGCTGACCCCGGCCCGGAGGTTAGCGAGGTGGCGCGGCTGGGCCTGGCCACCCACCCCTCCATCCTGGTCACTCCCCCCCGTCTGACCGCCGCCCCGGTGGCCCTGGAGTGCCGGCTGAACCGCGAACTGGAACTCGGTCCAAGCAGCACCCTCGTCCTGCTGGACGTGCTCATGGCCCATGCGGCAGAGCGCATCTGGAGCGCTGACCACGACTGCGCCGATGCCAGCCTCTGGACCCCCGTCAGCCGCCTCGCCTCGGTGGCGGGTCCCAACTATGGGGCGCTGGGGGAGACCTTCCGCCTGGGCGCGTCGGAGTTGCCCGAAGGCTGAACCCCTGTACCGGCCTCCCACACACGAGGGACGCCGGCACAGGGAATCCCGGCCCCGCTCAGAGCACGTTGACTGCCTTCCAAGCCAGGTTGACGACCGCGTACTCAGGGGAGGACGCCCCGTAGAGGTCCGCGGCAGCCAGGAGGGTTGCCGTCCGGGCGCCGGCATACACCGTACTGGAGGTCATGTATTTCGTGACGGCGCGGAACCAGATGGCCGCAGCCTTCTGGTTGCCGATGCCCACCACACTGGTCACCCCATTGGCCATGGGGCTGGCGATGTTCCCCGAGAAGGCATCCACCTGGCTGCCATGCGCTAGGAGGAAGAACCAGTGGTTGGCCGGTCCCGAGCTGTAGTGCACATCAAGGCGCCGAATGGTGCTGTACCAGGCGTCCGGGCTCTTGCCGTCCAGGCTGGGCTTGTACATCCACCGCAAGGGGTGCGTGAAGCTCGATGTCTCCAGTTGCTCCCCAATCAGGTAGTTCGCCGCCGGGACCACCCCTCCTACCGTGGACAAGGTGGCATTGATGTCGGTGAAGTTCGGAAGGACCGCCAGGGACGCGCCTCTCGCATAGAACTCAACCATGGTTCCCAGGATGTCCGAGTTGGCCTCGTTCAATCCGCCGCTTTCGCCTTTATAGGTCAGGGCAGCAGTGGTTGCCATCACGCCATGGCTCATTTCATGTCCTGCCACATCGGGTGAGGTCAGGGTGGTGAACGAGGATCCGTCCCCATAGGTCATGCAGAAGCAGCTGTCCGACCAGAACGCGTTGTCATAGGCCGAGCTGTAGTGGACGCGGCTGAAGGTCGCGGTGCCCTTGTCGTCGATGCCATTGCGCCCCAGGACATTCTTGTACATGTCCCAGGTCTTCTGCATGCCATAGGCTGCGTCCACCGCGGCGGTCTGGCCGTTGGCCAGGGTGGTATCGGTGGTCTCCACGTAATTGAGGCCGTCGCCCCAGGTGTTGTCCCCATCGGTATAGATGGCCCCGTTCACACTGGTGCTGTGGTTCATGTTGGTGACGACGTTCTGGCCATAGGTGCCTCCGGTGCCCCGGGTCATGTCTCTTAGCTCGAACCCGCTGGCGAGGCTGTTGGTGTCCAGGGTCACGACTCCGCTGTACTGGGAGAGGCCCGTGCCACTGGCTGCGGAGGTCTGGAGGGTGCTCCACCGTTCGAGGATCGCCCCCGTGCGGGCATCAATGAAGAAGTCGGTGTGCGCCGTTTCAAAGGCGCCGTTTTCGAGCTCGGTATGGAGGTGCCAGGCCAGCATCGGAACGATCCTTCCACTGGTTTCAATGGGGGCCACCACCAGCTCGGCCCGTGGGGGATGCGCATAGGGTCCGACCGGGTTCAGGTCCTGATGGGCAATGGCAAGCGCCTCGCTGGCGGCCACGGCCGGGGTGGTGCCAAGGCTCAGGCCGCGGACCAGCCCGTCGGTGATGCTTCGGGTGGTCCCTGCGGACAGGTGGACGATGGCCTCGCCACCAAACACCTTGACGCCTCGATAGAGCTGCTCCATCCGAACATCCGCTTCATTCAGGAGGGCATCCTGGTGGATGCGCCCAGGGGAGAAGCCGGCGTCCCGATCCAGCCCGAGCTGGAAGGTTCGGGAGACCAGGCTGCGGGCAGCCTGCTGGTGGAGGGGGTGGTCGGCGGCCAGAAGGGGGCTGCCCCCCAGGCAGGCGACGAGGTACAGGCAGATCTGCTGATGCATGGAACCTCCAGGTGAGAGCCAGCCCCGAACGCCGGGTCGGTCCCTCGCCAGGCGACGACCGCCAAGCGGTGGAGCCCAGATGATGGGGAGGTCTTCGGGAGCTTGGAGCCGGAATCCAGCCCGAGGTTGATCGTCCGGGCTGCGTCATGTTGACGCAGCGGGAGTCAGTCCTCGTCAGGCTCCACGAAGAGGTGTTGGATCTGGGGAAACTGCTGGTGGAGGCGGCGCTCCAGGGCATTGATGGCTGCCACCAGCGCAGTGCCACTGGGTTGATCGCGGAACTGCACCTGGAGGGCGACCATGAGGCGTTCGCTGCCCACGATGACGGCCACCAGGTTCAGTACATGCTCGACCGCAGGATCCTCATCAACTGCGGCCCGAATGGCGGCCCGTAGGGCCAGGGGGGGTGCCTCGTTCATCAGGAGGCTGGTCACCTCGGCGCCCACGAAGGCAGCCACGGCGATGAGCAGGAGGCCGATGGCCACGCTGCCCACCCCGTCCCACACTCCGTTGCCGGTGGCCATCGTGAGCAGCACCGCACCGAGCGCGAGGACCAGCCCCACCAGCGCAGCGAGGTCCTCCGCCAGCACCACCACCAGCTCCGTACGGCTGGACTGCCGCATGTATCGGAAGAGGGAGCGGCCCCTGCGTTCCGAGGCGGCGGCGCGCAGGGCCCCCCGCAGGGACCAGCCCTCCAGGCCGAGGGCGAAGATCAGCAAGGCCACCGCCCACACCAGGTGGTGAGGCTGCTCCGGGTGGCGGATCTTGTGGAGGCCCTCCACCAGTGAGTAGAGTCCGCCGATGGTGAACAGCAACAGGGCCACGAGGAAGCTCGCCACGAAGGCCGCCTGCCCGTACCCCAGCGGGTGCGTTGGCCCTGCCGGCTTGGCACCCCGGCGCATCCCGATGAAGAGCAGCACCTGGTTCGCACAGTCGGCGGTGGAATGGATCGCCTCCGTCAGCAGGCTCGAGCTGCCGGTCAGCAGGTACACCCCGAACTTGGAGAGGGCGATCCCCCCGTTGGCCACGAGGGCGAGGGCGACGGCGCGGGTGGAGTCGGCGGACATGGTCCCAGGGTAGCCCGTCCCTCCCCGGGTTGAACCCGGGAGCTATTCCTAGAACGGCTGGATGTCCAGCTCCCGGAGCAGATCCCCGAGCAGGTAGAGCGACCCGGTCACCAGACGCGGCGCCGCAGATCTGGCCCGAAAGTGCGCCGATGCCTGCCGCACCGTGAGCATCGTCGCCTCCTGGCCCCAGGCCTCCGCCAGGGCCGGGCCGGTGGCATAGCGGGCCGCATCCCCCTGGACGAAGGTCACCGAGAGGGGCTGCATCCGCTTCAGTTCGCGGGCCACGCCCGCCAGGTCCTTGTCCCCCATGGAGCCCACGTACAGGTGGGGACGCACCCCGCACGCCAGGGCATGGTCCGCCAGGGCACGGGCACCATCCGGGTTGTGGGCACCATCCATCCACACGCCCTCGAGCCCGGGCACCTGCCAGAGCCGCCCCGGCCAGTGGGTGTGGGCGGCCCCTTCCCAGGCGCGTGTCTCATCGATGGGAAACCCGAGGCCCCGCAGCTGGCGGATGGCCTCCAACGCCGTCGCAAGGTTGTCCAGCTGGTGCCGACCCGCCAGGGCGACGTGCCGCCCCTCGACCTTGGTGTGATCCCAGTGCAGGTCCGCGTTCCCCAGAGGCGGGGCCGGGTGCAGGGTCGGGGCACAGGGCAGCAGCGGACGAATCCACGCCGGGTCCAGGCCGGGGCCCAGGACGAGCGGGCGTCCCTCGCGGGCCGTGCACAGCTTTTCCCGGGCGATGGCCTCCCGGGTGTCGCCGAGATACTGCTGGTGGTCGAGCCCCACGGTGGTGAGCACCGTCATGATGGGCTCCGTGGCATTGGTGGCATCCCAGCGCCCTCCCATGCCTACCTCGAGGAGCGCCACCTCGACCCCGGTCATGCGAAAGGCTGAGAGGGCGGCGGTGATCATCAGTTCGAAGTAGGTCGCCTGGAGCCCCAAGCGCGCCTCGGCCTCGAAGGCCTCCCCGAGCAGCAGATCCAGGGCTCCGACCCCGATGGGTTCGCCATCCACCCAGATGCGCTCGGTGACCTCCCGCAGGTGAGGCGAGGTGGTCCAGCCCACCACGAAGCCCGCGGCACGCAGCATGTGCGCGAGGAAGGCCCCCGTGCTGCCCTTGCCGTTGGTCCCGGCAATGAGTACCACCGGGAACCCTTCCTCGGAATGCCCCAGGCCTTCCAGAAGCGCCCGGATGTTCTCCAGGCCGCACTTGATGCCGAGGTGCCCGCGCTCCATGAGCCGGGGGATGTAGACAGGTTCGAAGTCTGTGCCCATCAGTCTTTGGGCGAAGGCATCATCCAGGCCAGCGTGGCGGCGATGAAGTCCTTGAGGTGATCCCGGGTGACCACCTTGTCCACCATGCCGTGGGCCAGGAGGAACTCCGACCGCTGGAAGCCCTCGGGCAGGCTCTGCTTGATGGTCTGCTCGATGACGCGGGGCCCGGCGAACCCGATGAGAGCCTTGGGCTCGGCGATGTTCAGGTCCCCGAGCATGGCGTAGCTGGCGCTCACCCCCCCGGTGGTGGGATCGGTCAGGAGGCTCAGGTAGGGGAGCCCCGCCCGGTCCAGCTTGGCGAGGGCGGCGCTGACCTTGGCCATCTGCATCAGGGAGAGGGTGCCCTCCTGCATGCGCGCCCCACCGCTGCAGCTGACGATGATGAAGCCACATCGCTTTTCCAGGGCCCGCTCGGCTCCGAGGCGGAGCTTTTCGCCCACCACGCTGCCCATGCTCGCCGCCAGGAAGTCGAAGTTCATGACGGCGGTGACCACCGGTTGGCCGGAGAGGGTGCCCTCCACCACCACCACCGCGTCCTCGTCCTGCCCCGCCTGATCCAGCTTCTTCAGCTGGTCCTTGTAGCTCTTCATGGCCACGAAGCCCAGGGGATCGGCGCTGCGCAACTCGCTGAAGAGGGTGGTCCAGCCTTCGTCCATCAGGTTCTCGAGGCGCTCCTCGACACCGATGCGGAAGTGATAGCCACACTTGGGACAGACGTTATGGGTGTTGACCAGCTCCTTGCGGTAGATCAACTCCTTGCAGGCATCACACTTGATCCAGAGGCCTTCGGGCACCCGGACTGTCTTTGCTTCGACGGCGGTCTTCTGCTGACGCTTCTTGACGAACCAGGACGACATGGGAGCTCCTACCGCCGCTTCGCGGGACCGTGCTTGAGGGCCTCGAAGAGACGATCCAGCTCCCCTTCGCTGCCGTAGTGCATCACCAGGGCGCCCGCCTTGCCCTTGGCCTTGATCTCAATGCGGGTGCCCCAGGACTGGGTCAGCTCCTCGGCCGCCGCCTTGATGAACAACTCCTGCGGGTGCCGCTTCTTGGCCTTGCTCTTGGTCTGCTTCTGCAGCTGTTGGATGCGGGCTTCCAGGGCCCGGACACTGAGCTGCTGGGCGATGACCTCCCCCGCAAGCTGGTCCTGGAGCTTGGGATCGGGCACCCCCAGCAGCACCTTGGCGTGGCCGGTGCTCAGGCGCCCATGGGCCACCTCGGCCTTGAGCTCCGCAGGAAGCCGGAGCAGGCGCAAGGTGTTGGCCACCTGGGGCCGGGACTTGCCGACCCGGTCCGCCACCTGCTCCTGGGTGAGCCTCAGGTGCTCGCCCAGCTGCCAGTAGGCCGTGGCTTCCTCGATGGGATTCAATTCCTGGCGCTGGATGTTCTCCACCAGGGCGATCTCGAGCAGGCGGTCATCGGGCACCTCCTTGATGACCACCGGCACCATGGCCAGCCCCGCCTTCCGGGCTGCCCGCCAGCGGCGCTCGCCCGCAATGATCTCGAACTGGTCGCCCACCTTGCGCACCACGATGGGTTGGACCATCCCATGCTGCTTCAGGCTTTCCGCCAGCTCCTGCAGCGCCGCCTCATCGAAATGGGTGCGGGGCTGGGCGCGATTGGGCACGAGGCTGCCGAGGGGCAGCTCCCGCTGGTTCGTGTCCTCGGGAGCCAGCTGGCTCATGAGGGACGTCAGTCCACGGCCCAGGGCCGGACGCTTGAGCTGGGTCATCAGGCTTCCCTCCTCGCGAGGACTTCCAGTCCAAGCCACTCTTTCGCGAGGCTGAGGTAGGCCTGGGCGCCCTTCGAGCGCAGATCGTAGAACGCCACGGGTTTCCCGTGGCTCGGGGCTTCGGCAAGGCGGATGTTCCGGGGAATCATGGTCTGGAAGACCTTCCCGGGAAAGGCGTGGCGCACTTCATTGGCCACCGCGGCACCGAGGTTCGTGCGCTCTTCGGCCATGGTCAGCAGGATGCCCCCCAGCTTCAGGCGCGGGTTTGGCCCGGACTGGATGCGGCGCAGAGTCTCCGTGAGTTCCGCGAGGCCGTCCAGGGCGAAGAACTCACAGGGCATTGGCACGATGACTTCGTCAGAGGCTGTCAGGGCGTTGAGGGTGATCATGCCGAGGCTGGGCGGCGGGTCGATCAGGATGTAGTCGAACCGGTCCAGCAGGGGCGCCAGGGCGTTCTTGAGCACCTGCAGCTGGGGCAGCTCGAAGAGCTCGAACTCCAGCTGGGCGAGATCCTTCCCCGCGGGCAGCACCTGCATCATGGGCACCTCGGTACTCAGCAGGAGGGCCTCGGCAGGAGCGCCCTTCATGAGCGCATAGGCGCCCGCCCGATGGTCCGGTTTGGCGAACCCCAGCCCAGTGGTGCTGTGGCCCTGGGGATCGAAATCCACCAGGAGGACCATCTTCTCCATCATCGCGAGGGAGGCTGCCAGATTGATGGCCGTGGTGGTCTTCCCCACGCCCCCCTTCTGGTTTGCCAAGGCCACCACCCGGGCACGCATCAGGCGGCCCTCCTCAACGTGCAGGCGCTCGTCAAACCATGCATCACAGCATCCCCTCTGGGTGTGGAACATGCCAGTCTACCAGGATGGGTTCCACACTGAAGCGGCCCTGCGTCGCGGGTCACAAGCCCTGCAGAATCGAGGCATCCGGGTGCACCGTCCCCAGCCTCGCCACCCTTCCGGACAACCACAGGTCTCGCCAAGTGCCCCCGGGTTCGAGGGTGAGGGACACCGAGACGATCTCGCCTCCTGCGGTGTGGAGGCGCCACTCGGTGATCCCTTCCGTGGCCGCCAGCCAGGCTGCGGCGACGGCAGTGCCGGTTCCACAGCACAGGGTCTCGCCCTCGACACCCCGTTCCCAGGAGCGGATCTTCGCGAGGCCCGGTGCCGTGATCTCCACCACGTTGACGTTCGTTCCGTCAGGGAAGGCGGCGTGGTGGCGCAGGGGTGGTGCGAGCTGCTGCAGATCCACTTCGTCCACCGAGGGCACCCGCACCACCAGCTGTGGGTTCCCGATCCAACCGAAGCCACTGGGTCCGGGCGTGGCCAACGGAACCGGCTGCAATCCGAATCCGATCCCCTCCGGCATCCGGATGCCGACCTCCCCACCCTCCCTGCGAAGGAGGATTTGCTCGCCATTCGAGATCGCCTCGATCAGGGCGCCTTTCGGGGCTCCAGGAATGCCCAGGGCCGCTCTGCTACCGTTAGAACAAAAGGTTTTAGATCCGTCTGCATCCCAGTGCTCAAGCACCCATGGGCCGGAATCCGGGGTTTGCATCAAAAAAAGGCCATCTAAACCGAACCCCCGCCCCCTCGGACATAGCCGTTTGGCATAATTACTCAATTCAAGGCCTTTAGCCTCGCTTGCCCAGAGGTACCCGAAGACATTGCCTGCGGCAGATGCGAGTTGCAGATCCAACCTAGCGCTCGCGGTTGCGGAAGGTGTAGACGGTCTCACCCTTGCGGGCATAGCCCTGGCGCCGGGCCAGTGCCTCCATCAATTCTGGATCCTTGGCGGCGAGCCGCTGTACCTCGTCCAGCAGCTCGCGGTTCCGCTGATTCAGTTCCACCAGGCGGGCCCGGGCGGACCGCAGTTCGCCTTCGCGCTTCCTCAGCTCAGGCAGGCCGCCTTGAGAGAAGAGGATGGCCAGCAGCGACAGCAGGCCCGAGGCTCCGAGCACGCCCCACAGGGTGGAGGACTTCAGGAGCCAGTTGGCATTCATGGCGGTTCCCCTATAGGAGCTGCTGGCCGAAGGCCTCTCGGCCGGCGTAGCGCGCGGCGGCCCCGAGTTCCCACTCGATCTGGAGCAGCCGGTTGTACTTGGCCACCCGGTCGGTGCGGCAGGGGGCGCCGGTCTTAATCTGCCCGGCCCCCGTGGCCACGGCCAGATCGGCAATGAAGGTGTCCTCGGTCTCGCCGCTGCGGTGGCTGATGATGGCCCGGTACCCGGCTTTGTGGGCCATCTCCACGGCCTTCAAGGTCTCGGTGACCGTCCCGATCTGGTTGAGCTTGATGAGAATCGCGTTCGCCACACCCTCTTGGATACCCCGCGCAAGGATGGCGGGATTGGTGACGAAGAGGTCATCCCCCACCAGCTGGGTCTTGGCCCCCATGGCCACGGTCTGGGCCTTCCAGCCCTTCCAGTCGCCCTCGGCGAACCCATCCTCGATGGATACGATGGGATGCCGGGCCACCAGGCCCTCGTAATACTCCACCAGCTTGGCCGGGGACTTCGGGGCGCCATCCAGGGCATAGCCCTTGCCCGTGTGGAACTCGCTGGCGGCACAGTCCAGGGCCAGGAAGATGTCCTTGCCCAGCTTGTACCCTGCCTTCTTGACCGCGTCGCCGATGAGGACCAGGGCCTCCTCGTTGGAGCCGAGGTTGGGGGCGAAACCCCCTTCATCTCCCACGCCAGTGGCCAGCTTGCGGGCCTTCAGGACCCCCTTGAGGGCATGGTAGACCTCGGCACCCCAACGGAGGGCCTCCCGGAAGGTCGGAGCACCTACAGGCACCACCATGAACTCCTGGATGTCCACGTTGTTGTCGGCGTGGGCCCCGCCATTAAGGATGTTCATCATGGGCACCGGGAGCAGCCGGGCCGAGGCCCCCCCCAAGTACCGGTAGAGCGGCATGCGGGTCGCCTTGGCCGAGGCCTCCGCCAGCGCCATGGACACCCCTAGAACGGCATTGGCTCCCAGCCGACCCTTGTTTTCGGTCCCATCCAGGTCGCACATCAGCTCGTCGAGTTCGGCTTGCTGGAGGGGGTCCATCCCCTGCAGCGCGCCAGCCAGTTCGACATTGATGGCGTCCACAGCCCCGAGGACGCCTTTGCCCAGGTAGCGCTTCTTATCACCGTCCCGACGCTCGAGGGCTTCCCGACTGCCCGTCGAGGCGCCCGAAGGAACCAGCGACTGACCGACCGTCCCATCAGAGAGGTGCACCCGGGCCAGTACCGTGGGGTTGCCACGGCTGTCGAGCACTTCGAGGGCGGAGACTCGGTCGATAATGATCATGACAACACCTGGATCAGAGAGGCGCGCCTTCGCGCCTCTCTGATCTTAGCCAGGTTGATCCAGCGGTACGGCCCTACTTCTTGGCGGCCTTCTTGGCGGCGGGCTTCTTGGCAGCGGCCTTCTTCGGCGCGGCCTTCTTGGCGGCGGGCTTCTTGGCAGCGGCCTTCTTCGGCGCGGCCTTCTTCACGGCCTTCTTGGCGGCTGGCTTCTTGGCAGCGGCCTTCTTCGGCGCGGCCTTCTTCACAGCCTTCTTCACGGCCTTCTTCGGCGCGGCCTTCTTGGCGGCGGCCTTCTTCGGCGCGGCCTTCTTCACAGCCTTCTTCACGGCCTTCTTCGGCGCGGCCTTCTTGGCGGCGGCCTTCTTCGGCGCGGCCTTCTTCACGGCCTTCTTGGCGGCCGGCTTCTTGGCGGCGGCCTTCTTCGGCGCGGCCTTCTTCACGGCCTTCTTGGCGGCCGGCTTCTTGGCAGCGGCCTTCTTCGGCGCGGCCTTCTTGGCGGCCGGCTTCTTGGCGGCGGCCTTCTTCTTGGGGGCGGCCTTCTTCGCCGGCTTCTTGGCGGCGACGGGCTCGGTGGGGGCGACCATGTTGGTCAGTTCAGCCATGGGTGGCTCCTTTACGCCCTTTTGGGCGGGGTTGGAAGGGGTCGTGCGGGAAGAGGGTTTCCCAGTAGCATTTTTCGTGCCTGGTGAAACCGAATCTTTCCGCTGGGTGGATATGCGTTCCTTGGCTGCGGAAACAGCCGTGGGGGCTTGCGCCGCGGCAGCGGCAGAACCGCTCTTGCCCTTGGGCTTCGCGGTTTTTTTCGGCGGCTCGATGCCTGCCAGGATCTGGGCCAGGCGCTTGCCGGGGTAATAGTCATCCAGGAGGGCGTCCCCAATCAGTAACCCGTGGACGCCCAATGTTTCCATTTGCTTGATTTGATCTAATTTGTGAATCCCCCCCTCCACCAACCGGAGGCAGCTCTTGGGGATTTTCTTGACCAGGGCCACGGCCTGCTCCCAGGAGGATTCCCAGGTATCCAGGTTCCGCCCCACGGCGCAGATCATGTCGGCCCCGGCTTCGAGGGCGCGAGCGAGTTCCGCTTCGGAGGTGACCTCGACCACTACGTCGAGCCCCTTGCTCGTCGCGAACTTCAATAGGGTCTGGAGGCGCTCCTGGCCTAGCAGGGCCGGCATGAGGAAGATGGCGTCAGCACCCAGGATCTTGCTCTCCTCGACCTGGTATTCCTCGAAGATGAACTCCCTCCGGATGAGGGGCAGCTTGACCTGGCTTCTGACCTCGGAGAGGTGTTTGTCCTCGCCGTAGTAGAGGAACTTGTCGGTGGCCACCGACAGGGCACGGGCCCCGTTTTCCGCCAGGCTCTTGGCGTGGGTGGAGGCCTTGTAGGTTTCACGAACCTGACCCCGGCCGGGATCACCCCCGGCAACCTCACCCAAAATGGTGATTCCAGGCTGGCTGAGTTCCTCCTTGAGGGAGTGGTGCCCCTTGTAGGCATCCTTCACCGCCACAGGACCCCGTTGCTTCTTGATTTCAACATCCAGGGCCTTAAAGATGGCGACTTTCTTTAGCATTTCCCACTCTCCAAATCTCAGATACCTCGCTGTAGGCCCTATGGGGAAGATGATGGTCCGTTTTTCCTCTGATTCAACATGAAACCAGCGATCTGGAAGAGGTCAACAGAGAAAAATGAAAAATCTTCATTTTTTTTGACGCTACCTCCCCCGTTGGACCCGCTTCTATTTGCCCCATGGTCTGCCGGTTTACCTCCCATGCCCACGCACAATGGACACTGGGAGCACGGTCTCCGAAGGCCGGCGGTCCACACGGGTTGATGCGCCAACCAGCGTGCTTATTGACGCTGCTGTCTTCCCAGCACCGATGCTCGTGTTCCCATCCATCCAAGCCGACGGGTGCTGCGCACGGTCCAAACGGGTCGTTCCGGATCTCTGGCAACGGCTCCTGGAGCCCTGCTACGCTTCATCTCGCGCCTGCCCCACGACCCCTCCGGATGGCGGACTGGATCCCCGGGTGGCCTCGAGGCATCCATGACCATTCATGTCGTCGACCACCCCCTCCTCCACCACAAGCTCTCGCTCATTCGGGATCGCAAGACCCCCGGCAGCCTCTTTCGAAGGCTCATCGAAGAGGCGGGGCTCATTCTCGCGGTGGAGTCCACCCGGACGCTCCCGATGGAATCCGTGGTGGTGGAGACGCCCCTTGAACGCACGAGCACGTTGCGCCTCGGCCACCTGGATCCCGTGCTGGTACCGGTGCTCCGCGCGGGCCTCGGTTTGCTCCCCTCCTTCCTGCAACTACTGCCTACGGCCAAGGTGGGCCACCTCGGCCTCTACCGCGATCACGACTCCCTGGTCCCCGTGCCCTACTACCGGAACTTCCCGCCACTCCTGGAAGCCCGGCCCGTCTTCATCCTCGATCCCATGCTTGCCACGGGCGGGAGTGCGTCCGAAGCGGTCCGCCAACTCAAGGACGCCGGCGCGGTCAACCTGTCCCTGGTCTCTCTACTGGCGGCGCCCGAAGGCCTGGAACGGCTGCAGGGCGACCACCCGGAGTTGACCATCGTCGTCGGCGCCGTCGACCGCCAGCTCAACGAAAAGGGCTACATCCTTCCCGGCCTGGGTGATGCCGGCGACCGGCTGTTCGGCACAGCCTAGGATCACTCCAAGCCCAAAGAGGCTCCGGACAGACGAAGGTCACGGCTAGAACTCCGGGTTCTCCGACAGACCCACGCCCTCGAACAGAACGTGTTCCCAACTCCGGCGGATGTCTCCCATCTGCTCATGGATCCGCGTCAACCTCGGCAAGTCCTCCCCATCACATGCTTCCGCCGCCTCGGCACCCCACCACCCGTACACCCGGGTGAGGTTGGCCACCAAGGATCCTCCCGCCTCATGGTTCAGGCGCTTGTCCAATTCCTGAAGGGTGCAGAGGAATTTTCGCAGGTGGTAGTCGCGGCACTGCGCGTCCTTCCTCTGGATGGCCTCTTCCACCTTGAGGAGCCGGCGCTGACCCGCTTCCAGCAGCAGGACCACCATATGGACGGTGGCCCCGGTCGCGTCAACCGGCGACGCGGGCTGCTCAGAGGCCGGCCCTGTACACGGCTGGCCTGGAGCCATAGTCCCGAACGGGTGTACACCTTCCGGCGGCGGTGAAGGACCCTCCGCGCGCATGCTTCCACGTGCTTCCTGCCACATGCCGCCACCTCTCTTCCTCTCGTTTCGGCAGGTTGGCCCTTCACCTGAATCGGAGCCTAGTCCTGGGTCGCTGACATCACTCCGGATCCAGCTTGCCTGGCGGTCTCAAGTCGGTCTAGCCTCATCCCAATCCCATTTCACCGGTGGGTAGGAGGCCAAACCATGACTGGTGATCGCGAGCCTCACCCATCTCCACCCCACCACTCCGAAGCGGAGGCCCATTTCCAGGCTGGGGTTGCGGCGCTCCAACAGGGTCATCTTCAGCCAGCTAGGGATGCGTTTCTTCGCGGCTTGGCCCTTGCGCCTCATGCTTCACATGCCACTTATAATTTGGCCATCATCCATCAGGAGCTCGGCGAGCTTGATGTTTCTCTGGAATATTATAATAAAACCATTAAATTAGACCCTGGCTCCATTGTATCTCATAACAATATGGCTTTTATTTATTCACAAATAGGCGCCATCCAAAATGCCATTAATCATTATAATATTGTATTAAATCTGGATCCCTTTCATATACATGCCGTTTTAATGCTGTGCGGATTGTATATGCAGCAAAAAAAATTCATTCGAGTCAAACATTTATGTCAGGTATTTTTGGAATTGAACCCAAATGCAAGTGAGGTTCGACAATATTATGCCAAAATTCTTGCTTATTTATCAGATTATAAGGATGTTTTATCTGAAAGTAATATGGCCATTCAAGCTTCGCCAGGACACCCGATCATTTGGGAACAGCGCCTTTACTGTTTGTCTTATCACCCTGATTTAAATGTTATAGATATTTTTCGTGAATTCCAAACGTGGGGATCTCGCTATCCAACACCTTTATCATTTTATTTGAACTATGACAAAAATCCCAATCGCCGACTTCGTATTGGCTATGTGTCACCTGACTTTCGTGCCCATAGCTCAAGGCTATATTTCTGGCCGCTCTTTGCCCACCACGACCACACAACCATGGAACTCTTTGCGTATTCCAACGTCAAAACGGAGGTGGCCTGGACCCGTATCTTCAAGGGACAGTTCGACCACTGGCGCGACATCCGAAGCCTGAGTGATGAGGCTGCCGCAACCCTCATCCGGGAGGATCGGATCGATGTCCTGGTGGATCTGTGCGGCCACATGCAGGACGAGCGGCTCGGTGTATTCGCCCTGAAGCCGGCACCCGTTCAGGTCACTTGGCTCGGGTCAGCCTGGACCACGGGGTTGGAAGCCATGGACTACGTGCTCTTGGACCCCCACGTAGCGCCTGAAGGAACATTGACCTCGGAATCCATCCACCGCCTGCCCCACTCCTTCATGGTGTTCCGACCTTCGGAGCTGGCGGGTGAGGTGCATCCACCCCCCTGCCGTCGCCGTGGTTTTGTAACCTTCGGCTACACGGGCCGCACGGAGCGACTCAACCACCGGGTGTTCAAAGCCTGGGCGGCCATCCTCAAGGAGCTGCCCAATGCACAGTTGCTCCTCGACTACGGCCCGTTCGCCGACCCCGAAACCCAGGCCTACTACCGCGACACCCTCGCGAAGTTCGGTCTGGATCTCGAGCGCATCACCTTCCGCAACAGCGCCAACATATTCCAGGGCCTGAACGACATCGACATCCTCCTGGACAGCTTTCCGCACAGTGGCGGAACCATGCTGATGGATGCCTTCTGGATGGGGGTACCCGCCGTGACCCTGGCCAGTCGGCCACCGGTGGGTCGCCTTGGTCTCGGCATGCTCATGAACCTTGGACTGCCCGACTGGGTGGCCCATTCCGAGGCAGAGTATGTCGCCAAGGCCTGCTGCTTCGCGCGCCAACCGGAACTGCTGGAGGAGCTCAGGCTGGGCATGCGGGACCGGATGAGGCGTTCCCCCCTTCTGGATGGCCCTGGCTTCGCCCGCAGCGTGGAGGCGGCCTATCGCACCATGTTCGCGCGCTGGTGCGCCCTCCCCCCGACGCCAGGCCCTTGAGCCGTCGACGACGGCGGGCCGCGGGCGCACCCGCACCCCCGCCGGGCGGCGGCGAGGTGGGACGTGGCCGGGTTCCTTCCGTGGCCATAATGCTTGTTTCCCCTGAAGAGCTCAGCTTATGGTCGGAGGCACGCGGGACCTGGCCGACCGGCCCCCGAGGAGGCTCCGAGTGACGACCGCACTGCCGCCCGATTCACCTCAACCCACCCCCGAAGCCCTGAACGAACTCGTCGCCCTTTTCAATGCGGGAAAACCCGAGGCGGTCGAGGCTCGGGTGCGCAGCTTGGTCGAAACCCATCCGGAATCAGGGTTCGCCTGGCTGATCCTGGGAGCCGCCCTGGAGGCGCAACACAAGGATGCGATCGCCCCCCTCCAGGCTGCGGCGCGGCTGCTCCCTGGCGACGCCGAAGCCCAATGCAACCTGGGCGTCGCCCTGGACCGGGCGGGTCGACGCGAGGAGGCCGTCGCCGCCTACCGGACAGCCGTATCCCTGAACCCAGGCTTCGCCAATGCCTATTGCTACATGGGTCACAGCCTGAAAGAGCTGGCTCACTACGAAGAAGCCATCGATTGCTACCTTAAAACCCTGGCAATCGAACCGGCTCACTATAAAGCGAATCTTGTATTAAAAGCCCTTTATTTTCTGCTGATGCGCATCAAGGATGCCGAAGAGTTATGCCGCAGGACCCTGGCCGTCAAACCCGATTTCGCGGAAATGCGCCACGAGCTGGCCATCAGCCTCGCCTACCTGTCGGATTATGAAGAGGTAGTCGCACAGAGCGATCTTGCCTTTGCCTTCAAGCCCGATCAACCCCTCATGTGGGAGCAGCGGCTCTATACCTTCTCCTATCATCCTGATTTAAGCGCTGAGACCATTTTTAATGAATTTGTGAAATGGGGAGACCGATTCCCAGATCCAGTCTCAGACTTCAGCCAGCACGATCGAAACCCCAATAGGCGCCTTCGTATTGGATACGTATCTCCTGATTTTAGAAAACATACATCAAGATTTTATTTCTGGCCACTGTTTACCAATCATAACCGTGAAGAATTTGAGCTTTTCGCCTACTCCAACGTTGAAACGGAAGTGGCCTGGACGCAGCTGTTCAAGGGCCAGTTCGAGCACTGGCGGGACATCCGGCCCCTCACCGATGCCGCGGCGGCGGATCTGATCCGGGAAGACCGCATCGACATCCTCGTGGACCTCTGCAACCACATGCAGGACGACCGACTGGGCGTCTTCACCCTGAAGCCCGCCCCCATCCAGGCCACCTGGCTCGGAGCCGCCTGGACCACCGGGCTGAAGGCCGTGGACTACGTGCTGTTCGACCCGCACGTCGCGCCCGAGGGCACCCTCACCCGCGAGACCATCGTTCGGCTGCCGCACTCATTCATGGTTTTCCGGCCGAAGGAGCAGGCCTCCGATCTGGTTCCGCCCCCCTGCCTCGCCAACGGCTATCCCACCTTCGGCTACACCGGGCGCACCGAGCGGCTGAACCACCGCACCTTCCGGGTCTGGGGTGAGCTGCTGAAACGGCTGCCCACCGCCCGCCTGATCCTCGACTTCGGCCCCTTTGCCGATCCCCACACCCAGGCCTACTACCGGGCCTTCCTCCAACGGCACGGCGTGGACCTCGAGCGGGTCACCCTGCGGAAGAGCGCGAACATCTTCGACGGGCTGAATGACATCGACATCCTGCTCGACAGCTTTCCCCACAGCGGCGGCACCATGCTCCTGGATGCCTTCTGGATGGGGGTGCCGGCCATCACCCTCGCGGGCCGCCCGCCCGTCGGCCGCCTGGGTGTGGGCATGCTGATGAACCTGGGACTGCCCGACTGGATCGCCACCAGCGAGGACGACTACCTTGCGCGCGCGTGCCGTCATGCGGCCGACCCGGAACGGTTGCGGGACCTGCGCCTTGGCATGCGCGACCGGATCCGCGCCTCCCCGCTCATGGATGGCCCGGGTTTCGCACGGGCGGTAGAATCCGCCTACCGGGACATGTTCAACCGCTGGGTGGCTGGCAACCAGGGGCAGGGAGGCAACGCATGAAGGTGGTGATCCTGGCGGGTGGGCTTGGCACGCGGCTCAGCGAGGAGACTGTCATCCGCCCCAAGCCCATGGTGGAGATCGGAGGGCGCCCCATCCTCTGGCACATCATGAAGATGTACTCCCGCCACGGACTGAACGACTTCATCATCTGCCTCGGCTTCAAGGGCTTCATGGTGAAGGAATACTTCTCGAACTACTTCCTCCACATGAGCGACGTGACCTTCGATGTCGAGCACAACCGGATGCAGGTGCATGAGCAGCACGCGGAGCCCTGGCGCGTGACCCTGGTGGACACCGGCTCGGAGACCATGACCGGAGGGCGCCTGAAGCGCATCGCCCCCTACGTGCGGGAGGAGGGCAGCTTCTGCCTCACCTACGGGGACGGGGTCTCCGACGTCGACATCTCGCAACTCCTCGCCTTCCACAGGGCGCACGGCAAGAAGGCCACGGTCACGGCGGTGCAGCCACCGGGTCGCTATGGCTCCCTCGCCATGGAGGGCGAACAGGTGCACGGCTTCATCGAAAAACCCCTGGGCGATGGGGCCTGGATCAATGGCGGATTCTTCGTGCTTGCACCCGCCTGCCTCGACTACATCGCAGGCGATGACACCACCTGGGAAGCCGACCCGGTGGCGCGCCTCGCGGCCGAAGGTGAGTTGATGGCCTACAAGCACCGGGGCTTCTGGCAGCCCATGGATACCCTTCGGGACAAGACCCAGCTCGAAGCCTTGTGGGCCCAAGGGAAGGCGCCATGGAAAACCTGGGAATGAACCCGGCCTTCTGGCGCGGGAAGCGGGTGCTCGTCACCGGGCACACCGGCTTCAAGGGCGGCTGGTTGTCGCTTTGGCTGCAGTCCCTCGGCGCCCAGGTCTTCGGGTTCGCGCTGCCCCCACCCACGAACCCTTCCTTCTTTCACGCCGCCAACCTCGAAACCCTCCTCGCGGGCCATGTGCTGGGGGATGTGCGAGACCGGGAGGCACTCTCCGCAACCGTGCGCCAGGCCGCCCCCGAACTGGTCTTCCACCTCGCGGCCCAGGCGCTGGTGCGGCCCAGCTACGCCACGCCGGTCGAGACCTACGCCACCAACGTGATGGGCACGGTGCACCTCCTCGAGGCCCTGCGCGGCGTGCCGTCCCTTCGCGCCGTGGTGAACGTCACCACCGACAAGTGCTACGAGAACCGCGAGTGGGAGCGGGGGTACCAGGAAGCGGACCCCCTGGGGGGCGCCGATCCCTACTCCAGCAGCAAGGCCTGCTCGGAGCTCGTCACCGCGGCCTATCGGCGCTCTTTCCTGGGAGGAACCCAGGTGGGTGTGGCCACCGCCCGGGCCGGCAATGTCATCGGGGGAGGCGACTGGGCCCTGGACCGCCTCCTCCCCGATGCCTTGCGGGCGCTGGATGGAGGCGTCCCCCTGGTGGTGCGTGCGCCCACCTCGGTCCGTCCCTGGCAGCATGTGTTGGAACCCCTCTCGGGCTACCTGACCCTCGCCGAACGCTTGCACGGCGAGCCCGAGCGGTATTCCGGCGCCTGGAATTTCGGCCCCTCCGATGAGGGCGCCCGCACCGTGGCGTGGATCATGGCACGGCTCGAACAGCAGGTGCCCGCCTTCCGCTGGACCTCCGACACGGGCCCCCGGCCCCACGAGGCCCACTTGTTGGCCCTTGATAGCACCCTGGCCCGAACCCGGCTTGGATGGAGGGCCCGCTGGGACCTCGACACGGCCCTCGCCCGGACCCTGGACTGGCACCTTGCCTGGCGGCAGGGTGGGGACATGGCCAGCCTGTCCTTGGCCCAGATCCAGGCCCACGCGGCCACTCCCACTGGTGGGTCCCGACCATGAGCGCCCCCCGCTTCGAGGTCGAGCCCCTTGGCCCACCGGGCCTCCTGCTGCTGCGGCGAAAGACGCTGGAGGATCGCCGCGGGAGCTTCACGCGCCTCTTCTGCGCGGAGACCTTCCGGGCGTTCGGGTTCTCCACCTCCATCAGCCAGGTCAACCACACCCTGACGCGGCAGGCCGGGACCATTCGCGGCCTCCATTTCCAGCACCCACCCCATGCGGAGGTGAAGGTGGTGAGCTGCCTGCGGGGCAGCGTCTTCGACGTCGCCGTGGACCTCCGTCGCGATTCCCCCACCTTCCTCCAGTGGCGCTCTGCATGCCTCGCGCCGGGCCAGGCCAACACCCTGGTGATCCCCGAGGGCTTTGCCCATGGCTTTCAGACCCTGGAGGCGGACTGCGAGTTGCTCTACTTCCACTCGGCGGCCTATCACCCCGAAGCGGAGGCCGGGCTCCACCCGCTCGACCCCCGGCTTGCCATCGCCTGGCCCCAGCCCGTCACCGACCTGTCGGATCGCGACCAGGGTCACCCCTTCCTGCCCTCCGACTACTCCGGACTCAGCCAATGAAATGCCGCCACTGCCTGCGCGATCTGAGCCTCCCCTTCCTGGACCTGGGCTCCGCTCCGCCCTCCAATGCCTATCTCACGGAGGCTGCGCTGCATGGGCCGGAGGCCTGGTTCCCCTTGCGGGTGCTGGTCTGCACGGGCTGCTGGCTCGTCCAGACCGAGGACTTCGCGGCGGCGGATGCGCTCTTCAATGACGACTATGCCTATTTCAGTTCCTTCTCCGACTCCTGGTTGAAGCACTCCGAAGCCTACGTCGAGGCCATGGCCCATCGGTTCAACCTGGGGCCGTCGTCGCATGTGGTGGAGGTGGCCGCCAACGATGGCTACCTGCTGCAGTACGTCCAGGCCAGGGGCATCCCCTGCCTGGGCATCGAGCCCACCGCCAGCACGGCGCGGGCCGCCCGCGACCGGGGCCTTGAGATCGTCGAGTCCTTCTTCGGCGCCTCCCTCGGGGCGGCGCTCGCGGCCCAGGGCCGGGGGGCCGACCTCCTCGTCGCCAACAACGTGCTGGCGCACGTGCCAGACATCAACGATTTCCTTGGCGGGGTGGCCCGGCTCCTCAATCCCGCCGGCGTCGCCACCTTCGAGTTCCCCCACCTGCTCCGCCTGGTGGAAGCGGCCCAGTTCGACACCATCTACCACGAGCACTTCTCCTACCTGTCCCTCACCGCCCTGCTGGGCATCCTCGCCACAAACCGCCTGGCCGCCTTCGACGTCGAACACCTGAACACCCACGGGGGCAGCCTGCGCCTCTTCGTGCAGCGGGCGGACACCTCCCATCGGCAACCCAGCCCGCACCTGGCCGCAGCCCTCGCGGCGGAGGGCGCTGCCGGCCTTCAGACGGAGGCCTTTTACACCGCCTTCCAGCCCAGGGCCGAGGGCATCAAGCACGCCCTCCTCGCCTTCCTGCTGGAGGCCAAGCGCTCCGGCCAGCGCGTGGCCGCCTACGGCGCTGCCGCCAAGGGCAACACGCTGTTCAACTTTGCCGGGGTGCGCCCCGACTTCGTTCCCTTCGTGGTGGACCGCAACCCGGCCAAGCAATCCAAGTTCATGCCCGGCAGCCGCATCCCCATTCTCCCCGAGTCCGCGCTGCGGGACCACCGGCCCGACCTGGTGCTGCTCCTCCCCTGGAACCTGCGGGAGGAGCTGATCCCCCAGCTGGCCTACGTCCGCGCGTGGGGCGGCCGCCTTGTGACAGCCGTGCCAGAGCTGCAGGTGCACTAGATGAAGGTCGCGGTTACCGGCGCCTCGGGCTACATCGGCCGCCACGTCCTGGCCGCCCTTCTCCAGGCGGGCGTGCGACCCCTGGCCATCACCCGCGATCCCGCACGCCTGAGCGGCTTTGGCCAAGCCGTGGACATTCTTCCACTGGATCTCGCCCACTGCCAGGCGACCGATGTCGCACGGCTGGGCCAGCCCGATGTCCTCCTCCACCTGGCCTGGGATGGATTGCCCAACTACCGGTCTCTGCGTCATGTGGAGGCCGAGCTACCCCAGCAGTACCGGTTTCTCAACCTCATGGTGCAGGCCGGTCTCCCCAGCCTGGTGGTCACCGGCAGCTGCCTCGAGTATGGCCTGCAGGAAGGCGCCCTGCGGGAAGCCCAACCGACGGAGCCCACCACGGCCTATGGCCTGGCCAAGGACACCCTGCGGCGCATGCTCGGCCTCCTGCAGGAAGCCAGCCCCTTCGCCTTCACCTGGGCTCGCCTGTTCTACTCCTACGGCGAAGGCCAGAGTGGCAATTCCCTCTATCCCGCGCTTCAGGCCTGTCTGCAGCGCGGCGAGCCGACCTTCCGGATGTCCGGCGGCGCGCAGGTGCGCGACTTCCTGCCCGTGGAGCGGCAGGCGGCGATGCTGGTGGCGGCGGCCCTGTCCGGCCGGGAGCTGGGCACCGTGAACCTCTGCTCCGGCCAGCCCCGCACGGTGAGATCCATGGTGGAGGCCTGGATCGAGGCCTCCGGTCGCACCGTGGCGCTCGACCTGGGATATTACCCCTACCCCGACTACGAACCCATGTCGTTCTGGGGCGACCGTACCCGGTGGGACAGCCTGATGAACCACCCCTGACCCCGATCCACGACCCAGGAGGGCCACCCATGGATTTCAACCAGGAAGTCGATGCGCGCATCGCCGACAACGGCTCCAACGAGGTCCTGAAGGGCCATGCCCTGGCCTTCCTTCAGGCCTCCGTGCCACCCAAGTACTCCTACAACTTCTCCTGGCTGGGGCGCCCCATCATCCAGTACCCCCAGGACATCGTCGCCATGCAGGAGCTGGTCTGGCGGCTCCAGCCGGACCTCATCCTGGAGACGGGCATCGCCCACGGCGGCTCCCTTGTGCTCTACGCCTCGCTGCTGGAACTCAACGCCGCCTGCGGCGGGCCGGCCGATGCGCAGGTACTAGGCATCGACATCGAGATCCGGCCCCACAACCGCACCGCCATCGAGGCCCACCCCCTGGCCCGGCGCATCCGCATGATCGAAGGGTCCAGCCTCGATGACCAGGTGATCGCCCAGGCCCACGCCGCTGCCCAGGGCAAGGGCCGGGTCCTGGTGGTGCTGGATTCGAACCACACCCACGCCCATGTCCTCGCGGAGCTGGAAGCCTACAGTCCCTTGACCACCGTAGGCAGCTACTGCGTCGTGTTCGACACCCTGGTGGAGGACATGCCCGCCGACTGCTATCCCGACCGGCCCTGGGGCCCGGGGGACAACCCCAAGACTGCGGCCCGGGCTTTCCTCAAGGCGCACCCAGAGTTCGAGGTGGATGCCAGCATCCACAACAAGCTGCTGATTACCGTGGCGCCGGAGGGCTACCTGCGCCGGGTGCGGTGATTCAGTAGGCGCGGTAGGACTTCTCTTCCACCAGGCCTGAATCCAGGGCCAGGTTGAGCTCGCGCTTCAGTCGCGCCCGCTGGTCATTCTGCCGGTAGACCGACCGGGCCAGCGCGATGAAGGCGGGTCCGAAATCCTGCCGCCGCTCGCAGTCCCGGATGCGATCCTCCACCTCCCAGAGGCTTTCGTTCACGGCCTTGAGCTCCGCCTCCAGCCGTGCCACCTCGGCTTGGGCGCGGCGCGCCTCCTCCCGCAGGGGCTCCAGCAGGGCCAACTCCCGCTGGACGTTGGCCACCTTCTCGGAGTCCTGGATGCGGGCCGCCTTGATCTCCAGGATGGTGATCTTGTCGAGCAGTTCGCCCCAGGACACCGGTGCCATGACGGTCATCGGAACCACCCCCTGGCCCGATGTTCGCCCATCCGCCCTTCCCGGGACAAGCCTATGGTGGAATGGATTCACCCCGCCGTCCTGGAGATGCCTTGCCTTCGAGCCCGCCCGAGACCCTCGACGCGGCCCGCGCCCTGGACCGGGCCGGCCGGCAGGCGGAAGCCATCGAGGCCTACCGCAGGTTTCTGGAGGCCCATCCAGCGGCCCTCGATGGGTGGGTGGAGCTCGGCGGGCTCTTGATGGTCCGGGGCCGCCTGGAGGAGGCCGGCGCGGCCTGCCAGACGGCCCTGGGGCTCAATCCCCACCACTACGGCGCTCTGGTCCATGCCGCCGCCGTGCTCATGCACCAGGGCCACCTGGCGGCGTCGGCAGCCAGGTTCCAGGAGGCCCTGGCGCTGGAGCCCTCGCGCCTGTCGGGACGCCTCATGTATGCCGACTGCCTGGCCGAGCAGGGCGACCTCACCGGAGCCCGTCGCCTGCTGGAGGGCGTCCTCGCGCAGGCGCCCGGCCACACCCTCGCGCTGGACCGCCGCAACCTCCTGCTCACCCGGCAAGGCGACTGGGCTGCACTGCGCGAGGACATGGCGCGGCAGCTGGCCCCCTACTCCGGCGCCGAGCGGGAGTACGTGGCCAGCCACATCGACCTCCTGTTCGGCGACCTGGCGTCGGGTTGGCGGCGCTTCGAGGCGCGACTGGACATCCCGGGCCGGGTGCCCGCCGTCGGCCCCTACCCCCAACCCCAGTGGCGGGGCGAGCGCTTCCCCGGCAAGACACTGCTCCTCACCTGGGAGCAGGGCTTCGGTGACACCCTGATGTTCCTGCGGTTCGCCTCCCGGGTGAAGGCCCTGGGCGGGCGGGTCCTGGCGGAGGTCCAGCCCCCCCTGGTGGACCTGGCCACCACCTGCCCTGGATTCGACGCCGTCTTCCCCCACGGTGCCGTCGGTGATTCCTTCGACCTCCAGGCCTCCCTGCTGTCTGTTCCCGCGCTGCTGGGCCTCGACCTGGCCGGCCTGCCGGGCGGGGTTCCCTACCTCCACGTCCCTCCCCAGGTACCCCAACGGGAGGCCATCGACACAGCGCTTTCCCTCCCGGCAGCTCGGAGGCGCATCGGGCTCTGTTGGGCCGGCAATGCCACCTATGCCCGCGATGCGAAGCGCTCCCTCCCGAGCGCGGCCCTGGCACCCCTCGCCGGGTTGCCGGACATCACCTACTACAGCTTTCAGTTCGACGCCGCCGAGGCGCCTCCCCTCCCCGGCTTGCGCACCCTGGACCCGCTGCTGAAAGGGTTTGCCAACACGGCCCATGCCCTTCGCGCCATGGACCTCGTCATCACGGTGGACACCGTGCTGGCCCACCTGGCCGGTGCCCTGGGCCTCCCCACGTGCCTCCTGCTGTCCTTCATTCCTGACTGGCGCTGGATGCTGGGCCGGGAGGACAGTCCCTGGTACCCCAGCGTGCGCCTCTACCGGCAGCCGCGGCCCGGGGACTGGAACAGCGTGCTGCAACGCCTCGCCCGCGAGCTGGCCAAACCCCCGTGATTCAGCCCTGGGCTTGCCCCTGAGCCATGGTCTGGTAGGCCGCTTCAAGGCCCTTCACCAGCCGGCCCCGGTCGCAGAGGGCCGAACTCGCCACGATGCCACGCAGCCGGGCCCGCAGGGCCGCCAGGCGCGCCGGCTCCTTCGGGAGGGACAGTGCGAGTCCCACATAGGCCTCCGGCGTCGGCGCCACCAGGCTCTGGAGCCCCACGGCCGCCAGGAGGCTCGCCCCCACCCTGGCCGCGTGCAGCTCTCCCGCCAGCGTGATGACCGGGACGCCCATCCAGAGCGCCTCGCAGGTGGTCGTGGTGCCGTGGTAGGGAAAGGTGTCCAGGGCAATGTCCACCTCGCCATAGGTCGCGAGGTGCGCCTGGAGGTCCCCCACCAGCCCCTGCAGGTTGATTCGCGTCCCGTCGATGCCCTGTGCCTCGAACCGCCTCCGCATGGCCGCACAGGCATCGGGGGCGGAGAAGGCGCGGGCCTTGAGGCAGAGCCTGGATTCGGGGGAGGCCGCCAGGATCCGGCACCAGAGGTCCACTGTGGCGTCCGAGATCTTCGAGGCGTGGTTGAAAGAGCCGTAGGTGACATGGCCCCGCGCCTGGGCCGGCAGGGGTGCCGGGGGTGGCGCCCCGGGCCAGGCCTCGTAACACAGGAACGGCGCGGGCAGGCGGACCAGCTGCTCCGTCGCGAAACGGTCGGTGCCCGGGGGGTCGGTCACCGAATCCACCAGGCGGTAATCGATGAAGGGGCACCCGGTGGTCGCCGGATAGCCCAGGTAGGTCGCCTGGATGGGCGCGGGTCGCAGGGCGAAGATCCCCAGCCGGTTCCCCGCCGTGTGCCCACCCAAGTCGACCAGGATGTCGACGCCGTCCGCCTCGATGCGGGCGGCCGCCTCCGCGTCCGTGAGCGTGGCCACATCCACGAACCGGTCTGCAGCCCGGGCAAAGCGCTCAGTCACCGCATCCGGAGTGTGGGTGGACGAATAGCAGCTCACCTCGAAGGCACGCCGGTCGTGACCCTCCACTACAGCTGTCATGAAGTACGCCACCGAGTGGCTCCTGAAATCGCTGGACACATAGCCCAGTCGGATCCTCCCCCCCAGAGCGTGGGAACGCAGTCTTGCTGCCGAGACTTGCTGGGTGGCGCAGAGCCTGCGATGGAATTCGGCCAGTTCCTTCCCATCGGTGGCGATGTAGTTGAGGTTCAGCAGGAGGTTGTCCCGGGCAATGGCGTACTCAGGGGCGAGGTCCAGCGCCTGCCCCATGGCGGCGATCCCTTCCGCGACACGGCCCTGCTCGCAGAGCGCCAGCCCCAGGTTGGTCCAGGCCATGGGGTGGCCGGGGTCCCGCGCGAGGACCTGACGACAGGTGGCTTCCGCAGCCAGCGGATTCCCCTGCTTCAGCTGGGCCCCCGACAGGTTGTTCAAGGCATCCAGAGACTGGGGATCCCGGCGGCAGGCCTCCTGCAGCAGCTCAATGGCCCGCTCAACCTCCCCCAGGTGCATGAGGACGATGCCGTAGTTGTGGTGCAGCCCAGCGGCGACTTGTCCCGCCTTCATCAGGGCTGCGTAGGCCGCGGCCGCCTCCCGCCACCGCCCCTGGGTCGCCAGGGCATCGGCGCGGGCGACCTTCGAACCCCATGGGCTCATCGCAACACTCCTCGGCAGGTCATCCAGGCATTCTGGCCGACTTCCAGCCTGGGCCTGAAGCGCGAAGCCCCGCCACGTTCAATCGACCGCTCAGCGGGTATGTGCTCCGTAACCCCGGAGGGCCCGCACCCCGCGCTCCTGCCCATCCAGCTCGGCCTTCACCTGGTCCCTGGCGCGGGCCACGCTCACGATCCGTTCCTCCAGGCGGGCGCCGGCCTGGTGCGCCCGTGCCTGCACCGGCTCCCAGCCGGGGTCCTGGCGGGCTTCCGCCAGGGCCGCTTGGAAGCGCAGCTCCCACTGGGCCAGCATCTCTTCCTCGGGCACCCAGGCTGGATCGTTCAACCAGCCCTCCATCTGCGCAAGGGCCACAAGGAGTCTTGGCAGGGTCATACGACCTGGTCCCCGATCTGGAACTCGCTGTCACTGGGTCCACGCACCTGCTTCTCCTGGAGCTGCTCCCAGGCCTGGCGAATCTCCCCCATGTGCTGGGAGAGCGCCTCAAGCCGAGCCCTGTCTCGCGTCCGGCTGGCCTCGAACAGCTCGCGGGTCCACCAGTCGTAGACCTTCAGCAGGTGACGGGCGAGTTCGCCCCCCTCCTCGTGATCCAGCCGCAGCACCGACTCGGTGATGATCTCCGCGACGCGGTCCAGGCACTTCGCCACTTCGAAGTGATCCTTCAGTCCCATGGCCTTGATGGCCTTTCCGAGGTAACGCTGCCCTGCTTCCATCAGCAGGGCCGCCTGTCGCGCGGGATCCGCCCCTAGCACCCGCTGGGTGAGGTAGGTGTTTGCAGATTGAGCATAGGCGTTCATGAAGGCGTTCCTCTTCCTGCTTATCGGCGGGTGCCGGGGGGCCTTGAACCCCGGCTAGGCTCCAGAGAGCGAGCCGGCGGAGCTCTTCATCTGGGCAATGAGGACTTCCATCTTGGAGAACTGCGCCTGCAGCACGAGCTTACGGCGCTCAAGGGCCGAATTGGCCGCGGCGATTTGGTCCTCAAGGGTCTTGTTCTGGGTCTGGATGTTGGTCAGGGCCTTGGCCAGCACCCCACTCCCCGAGGCCTGGTAGTTCGTGATCAGGTCCCTCACCGCCTGGCCCGAGCCACGGCTAAGGTTCAAGGTCCCCGAACCCTCCCCAGTGACTTTCAGGGTCAGGCCCTCCAAGTCACCGGCTCCCCCGATGAAGGTGCCATTGGTACTGGTCAAGGTGACGGGGCCGTTCGCGGTGCCGGTGAAGACCCCGGTGTAGGTGCCCGAGACATCCTTGGTGATGGTGTAGGTGACTGTCCCAGTGGCCGTTTTGTCGGTCCCGCTCTGGAAGGCGAGGATCCCGTTGTTGGAATCACCCGAGAACGTGAACAGGCGCATGGCGGCCGCAGGATCCTTCTCCATGGCGGCCTGGAAGGTGGTGGTGTTGAGGCTGAGGGTGCCATCTGGATTGGTTTTCACGCCCAGGCTCGCGGCGTTCTGGAAGGCAGAGGTGCCGGGCAGGCCGGACGAGGCCCCAGACAGCGTGGTACGGATCTGGGCCATGATGGCGCGTGAGGTGGCGTCACCCGAGAGCGCCGCCGGCAGGATGGTGCCGTTCGGATCCTTGGTGGCCGTCGAGGCATCGGTGTAGATCTTCGCCAGGGCGTTGAACTTCGTGATGACATCCTGCATGCCCGCGGTGGCGGTGGCCTTGTCCTGGGCCACGGTGAGGGTGGTGCTGCCAGTCTGCCCGCCCTGCTTGAGGGTAAAGGTGACGCCCTCGGCTGCGTCGGAGATGACGTTGGTCTTCCGCGTGAGCTGGATGCCGTTCAGGGTGAACACCGCGTCCTTCGCCGTCTCGGCCACCCCAGAGGTGAGGCCCCCGGTGAGGTCCGTGGGCGCACCGAAGGTGCCGGTCAGGGTGCCCGTGGCGATGCCCAGGGCTGGATCCACCGTGGTGCCCGACCCATCCGCGTTGTTGATGGCCGCCAGGGTGACGACCCCCCCCGTGACACCGGTGCCGGTATCCTTGGCGGAGATCACCAGCTGATAGGGAGTGGAGCCCGAGCCGGTGTTGATGATGGCCGCCGAGACGCCAGCGCCTGACGCGTTGATGGCGTTCTTTAGGCCATTCAGGCTGTTGTCGGTGACCTGGAAGGTCTTGATGACGCCGTCGGTCCCGCGCACCGCGAAGCTGGCTTGGGGGCTGCTGAAGATGGCGGTGGCGGGGTTGGCCACCGCCAAGTTCTGGGGTACGCCATTGACCAGGGTCGGAGCAATCCGGCCCTTGGTGGCGACCGTGGACACGGTTAGGTCGTAATTGCCCGACGCCGACCCCGAGGCGGTGGCGGTGACATAGGCATTGTTGGCATCGGTGCTGGTGACGGTCCTCGCATTGAGCTTGTCCTGCAGGGCCGCCAGGCTGATGGACAGCGTGTTCATGCTGGCCTTCATGGAATTCAAGGCCGTCGTCTTGGCGTTGTTGCGGGTCTGCCGGGCTTCGAAACCCTGGAGTGACTTGCTTTCCTGCGCCAGGATTGCGTTGACCAAAGCGTCGGTCTGGAGGCCGGTGGAGAGCCCCTGGAAGCTGAGTGCCGAGTTGGTCGTCGCCATGGTGTTCCTCCGATTCGCGAGAAGAGCCTAGCCCTCCTTGTCCACCAAGACGCCCGAGGCGCCCGCTTGCTTATCCATGGAGCGCAAATTGCGCGCCATGGCCAGGACTTCCTCCGAAGGCACCTGGAGGACCACTTCCCCGGTGGTCTCGTTCACCACCTTGAAGATGGTCCGGCCCGTGGCCTTGTCCACCTGAAACTTCAGCTCGGAGCCCGTCTGCTGAAGGTGCTGATTCACCGATTCAGCGGCGGCCTCCGAGGCTCCGGAAGCAGGGGCACCACCCTTCCCGGGAGCCGGGGCTTCGAGGGTACTCGGTGGGCGGGGATTCCTCGAAGTGGGCTTCGGCACAGGGGCGACCGAAGCGGCCAGAGGAATGCCCGGTGCCAAGCCACCCGTTGGGTTCACTTGATCAGCCATGTGTCCTCCCTCCCCAGACTTCTAGACGGAGGGGGCGGATGCTGCCCGCCCCCTCCCGAAGTCTAGAAAAGCCTGCTACCGGAAGAGGCCAAGCACGGTCTGGCTGGACTGGTTCGCGTTGCTCAGGGCGCTGGTGCCAGCCTGCATCAGGATCTGGTACTTGGTGAGGTTCACCATCTCGGCGCCGATGTCCGCACCATTGATGGAGTCGGAAATGGCGAACTGACCTTCCGCCTTGATGCCGGCGACGTTGGCGTTGCTCTGGGCCGTGGCCATGGTGGCGGCCAAGGTGGAGCGCTGGGTGGTGATTTCCGTCAGGGCGGTAGCACTGTTCGTTCCCCCGCCCGCCGCGCCGCCCAGGGTGGCCGCCGCACTGTAGGTGGCCTTCACGGCCGTGTATTCGGCGGAAGCGGAGTTGCCGCTACCCTCGAGCTCCGCCAGGCGCAGGGCCTGGTTGGTGGCCTCTTCCAGGTAGCCGTCCGACGCCTGGGCATTGAAGTAGGTGGTCTGGAACCCGCGGACGGATTCCTTGGCGGTGCGGGCAGCCGCTTCGGCCACGGTGCCCGCGACCATGCCAGCGGCATCGTCGGAGGCGCGGTTGATGCGCTTGCCGGTGGTGAGGCGCTCGATGGCCTGCTTGAGCCCCATCTGGGTCGCGCCGATCTGGCGGCTGGCCTGCATGGCCGTGACGTTATTGAGAATCGTAGGCATGACATCCTCCGTGATGTGCCTTGGCAGCATCCGTGCTGCCGGTTGGGTTGGGAACGGGGAAAGCCCCCGACCCCTCCCCTTTCGGACTCAACCCCGAAAACCTTTAGCTGAAGGTTTCAGCCCCCGGGGGGACCTCCAGGGGCTGGTTGAAAAGACACGACTTGACCCGCTAGCGGTCCTTCTCCCGGCCAAACATGCCCCGGAGCTTGCCCATGAGGCTTGCCTGGACCTCCTTGGGGAGGACTACGGCGGGGTCGGTGTCCGACCAGCCGGCCGGAACCGCCACGGAAGGGTCCAGTTCCAGCGCCCGCCGGAAGCAGCCCTGGGCGTTGGCCTTGAACCCCTTGCGGTGGTAGAGCTCGCCCATGAGCGCCCAGGGCTCGGCCGCCTGGGGGCTGAGCCGGGAGGCCACCTGGAGGGCCTCGATGGCCCGGGTGGACCAGGCCGGATTGCTGAGCCGGAGCCTGCCAAGAAGCATCCAGGCCTCGAAGGCGTTGGGGGAATCGCCATCGATCTTGATGGCCTGCTCGAGGGCCCGGATGGCCTCGCTGGTGCGGTCCTGCATCACCAGGGACTTGGCCTTCACCACGAGCCGCCGGGCCCGCTCGGTGGCCGATGGCTCCTCATCCTCGAAGGGCATGGGCGGGAGGGAGGCCGGGGTCGAATCCGGAACGTCAAGTTCGAGGACATCCGGCAAAGGGGCCAGGGCCGGAGGAGGGATCAAGTCCTCCTGAACCAGCAGAATCGGCTCGTCCTCGACCTCTACCTCCGGTTCGGGTTCGGGAGGCGTGGGCGGGACTTCCGGTTTCGGCAACAGGGGCAAGGCCCCGCGCACGAGGTCCAGCCCACCCAGGGCCCAGAGGGTCGCCACCAGGCGGGCGGTCTGTTCCGCCGACAGACCCGTGAGGGACGAGATGGTGTCGCACCCGAGCGGCTCGGTGCCCAACAGCGAGAGGGCGTAGGCCAGGGTGGGGGTCAGGGGCAGACTGCTCAGGGAATCCAGCAGGTCGGGGGGGGCCTTCCAGCGCCAGTCGGGCTCGCTGCGGAACATCTCCACGAGCTCGCGGTCGATGTTGGCGCTCTGGAAGGTGTCCCAGACCAGCCAGCGATGGTCGAGCCGGAATTGCAGGTCGCCGCTGAGGTTGTCGTCCAGCCCCCCGGGGATCCAGGTCATCTTGAGGATGGTGTGCTCCATGGCGTGCAGCAGCACCGAGCCCAGCAGCTCGTGCAGCCGCTCGTCGCGCTCCTCGACGGACATGAGGCCCCACTGCACGACCCGGTCACCCACCCGGGCCCCTTCGCCGTCCGCCAGCAGCTCCTTGAGAGAGGCCATGTCCAGCACACCGCGGCGGATGAGGAAGTTGCCGAACTGCTCGCCCACCGCGTCGCTGCGCAGGTACTTCAGGTCGCCGCCGGACCAGTACAGACGGCGCGTGCCGTCATTCTGTTCCAGAATTAGCTCGCCCTCCGCCTTCTGCTGGTGGAGGGAACCCATGAGGGCCGGCAGGAAATGTCGGACGCGAACTTCGGGCACTGAGGCTCCGGGAGTGGCTTCTAGTTTGCATGTTCCGCGCCAGGATGCCAGCCCCCAAAACCCGGTCTGGATGCCGAAATATCCCAAGTCCCTTGGCCAGGGCCTCATCCGGGCCTATCCTGTCCCTCGGCACCTCGCACGGCTCTGATGGGTTTCTCCATGTTTGAAAAGCTCGGAAAATTCGAGATCAAGCGCGTGTTGGGCAACGGCGCCATGGGAGAGGTCTACCTGGGGGTGGATCCTTCCATTGGCCGCGAGGTGGCCATCAAGACCATCCTCCCGGCCTCCGCCCAGGGCGGCGAGGCCAAGGAGCGGTTCGCCCGGGAGGCGCGGGCCGCCGGCGTCCTGAACCACCCGAACCTCGTCACCATCTACGAGTTTGGCGAGGACCAGGGTGTCCTCTACATCGCCATGGAGTATGTGCGGGGGCACGACCTGGACGAGCTGCTGCAGGAGCAGTCCCTGTCGCGCTCGGAGGCCCTGGAAGTGCTGGCCCAGGTCTGCGATGGCCTGGGGTTCGCCCACCGGCAGCAGATTGTCCACCGGGACATCAAGCCCACCAACGTCCGAGTCCAGCGGGACGGCAAGCGGCTGCACGCCAAGGTCATGGATTTTGGCGTGGCCAAGATCAGCAACTCGGACATGACGGCCACCGGCATGGTCATGGGCACCGTGAGCTACATGGCCCCGGAGTACATCCGCACCGGCAAACCCGACCCCCGCAGCGACCTGTTCGCCGTGGGCGTCATGCTCTACGAGTGCCTCAGCGGCCGCAAGCCCTTCGCCGGAGACACCACCCCCACCGTGCTCTACAAGATCGTCAACGAGGCGCCCGATCCCATCGACACGGAAATGCTGCAGGGCATCAGCCCCGCCATCCGCACGGTGATGGACCGGGCCCTCTGCAAGAACCCCGACGAGCGCTTCCAGACTGCCGAGGAGCTGGCCAAGGCCTTGCGGTCCGCCAAGGATCCCTCCTGGGTGGGCGACCTCGAGCAAGCCACCACCCTCATGCGGGCCGCCGCTCCCACGGCCCCCGTCCGCCCCTCCGCCGAGGCCACCACCCTGCAGCCCATGGCTCCGCCGCCGATTCGGGCCGCCGCGGCGCCCGTCGCATCCCCTTCCCCCCGGCCTCGCCGATCCGGCACGGGCCTCTGGGTGGGGGTGGCCGCCCTGGTGCTGGCGGGCCTGGGGGGCACCTCCTGGTACCTGCTTAAGGGACGCACTGCCGAGACCCCCCTGGATCCGGCCGCCCAAGCCACCGCCGCCACACCGGAAGCCCCACCGCCCGGGAAGCCCGACGCGCCACCTTCCTGGACCGCAGGGAAACCCGCTGTGGTCCCGCCCACCTTGAACCTCCCTCCAGCTGGCAGCCCTGAAGCGAAGCCGGGCCCCAAGGGTGAGGCCAGGACCGAGGTGCCCAGGCCCGAGCCCATCCGCCCACCTGTCGTGCGCAACCCAGAGCCCACGCCCCAGGGCAAGCCAGACCCCTTCAGGGATGACCAGTTGGAGAAAATGGAAGTGCCCGCCCGCCTCTCGCTCGGCAATTCGACCATGAGCGAATCCATCCTACTCATCGAGAAGGATCCCGACCGGGCCATCCTTGGGTTCCGCCAATCCTTGAAGGCAAACCCCGAGAATTCCACCGCCCGAGCCTGGCTGGCCCTGGTTTTGGCTCGCCAGGGAAGGACGGACGAGTTCATTCACGAGGTTCGCGAGGGGCGCCGCAGGGGCCAACTCCCCATGATGAGCCGGAATCCCCAGTTCCACTCCATTCTCATGAAGGCTCGGCTGAACCGCCAGCTTCCCAACGAGCTGGCAGACTGACCATGGCCTCCCATCACGTCGATACGGGCGCCCTGGAAGCCCGCCTGGGCTACCGCTTCCGGAACCCCGCCCTTCTTGTGGAAGCCCTGACCCACACCTCCGCTGGCGCCAAGCGGGACAACCAGCGCTTTGAGTTTCTGGGCGACGCCCTGCTCAACTTCACGGTGGCCTACCTGCTCCATCGGGAGCGTCCAGATTGGCAGGAAGGCGCCATGAGCAAGCTCCGGGGCGTGCTGGTGCGCACCGAGTCCCTGCGGGCCTGGGCCCTGGACCTGGGCCTGGACCAGGCCCTACGGGCGGCCCACCCGCGAAAGGCACCGCCCATGGGCCCCAAGCCCCTCGCCGACGCCCTGGAAGCCCTGCTGGCGGCGGTCTACCTTGATGCGCAGGCCCACGGCGAGGACGCCTCGCTGGTGGTGCGCGCGCTGGTGGAAGCCCGGTTCCTGGCCGCCATCCGCGAGGCCCAGCCCGAGAGCTGGACCCGCACCGACCCCAAGACCCACCTGCAGGAGACGGCCGCGCGACTGGGTCTGCCCGCACCGATCTATGCCCTGGTGGAACAGGCTGGCCCTGGCCATGCCCCCCGCTTCACCATGCAGGTCAGCGTGGGCGACTTGACCGCCCGGTCCGAAGGCCTCACCCGCAAGCGGGCTGAAGGGGATGCCGCCCGCCAACTGCTGACCCAGCTTGGAACCCGTCCATCTCTGTGACCCTTGCGTTACACTCCCAGATGCCTCTTTACCTGGGGTGAGCGCGTGAAGATCTACCCGACCTTGAACCTCCAGAACGGCCGTGTGGTCTCCACCGCGGGCCTGGGGGACCTCCTGGTGCAGACGCCCCTGGAACTGGCCGTCCGCCTGATCGAAGGGGGGGCCACCCGGCTGGCCCTGGTGGATGTGGACGCGGCCATGGGCAGGGGCAACAACCGAGAACTCATCGCCCAGATTCTGAAGGGGTGCCACGCCCGGGAACGGAAGGTTTGTATCCAGGTGGCCGGGGGCATCCGGAGTTCCGATCAGGCCCAGTTTTTCATCGACCTCGGCGCCACCTGGCTCGTGGTCGGCACCATCCTGCACAAGTCGCCCATGGTCTCCGAGCAGCTCATGGCCCGGTTCCAGCCCTTCCTGACGGCGGCCATCGACGCGCGGGGCGGCAAGGTGCACCGCTCGGGCTGGGTGGACACCACCAGCCTCAGCGCCCTCGATCTGGCCCTGCGGGCCAAGGCCTACGGGTTCCGGCGGCTCCTCTTCGTGGATATCCCGGAGGACTCCACGGCGGATCCAGACTTCCGCACGGCCCAGGAGCTCGCGGCCACCACCGGTCTTCCCCTCGTCATGGGCGGCAGCCTCACGGCCCCCCACCACCTTGAGTCACTCCATCAGCACCCGGGCCTGAAGGGTGGGCTGGTCGATGCCTTGCTGTTCCAGCAGAATCCGAGGCTTCTGGCCTTCCTCCAGGCCGCCTGCGCCTGATCCTGGAGGAACCGTGACAGCTGGGGAGTCCGCGTTCCTGGAAACCCTCACAGACACCGAGCGGATTCATTTCCGTCACCTCGCGCTGGTGCGGCCCCAGCTGCCCTCCGAGGGTCAGATCCACATGCTGGAGGGGCTGGCCCGCTCGCTGGCCTCCCCCAGGCTCCTGGTACTCATGGCCAGGACGCCCCACTGGCTGGCCCACTGGCCCATTCTGCTGGGGCTGGCCGAGAACGAGGCGACCCCGGAACCCATCCGGCGGGACCTGGAGATGGTGGTCTCCCTCTTCGATCAGATGCGGGAGATGGACAAGGCCCCCGCCGGCGAACGGACCGAGCGCTCCGAGTCGGTGAAGGTGCTCTACTCCCAGCTCAACGTGAGCCTGAAACCGGTGGCCAAGCTGCTGGCCAAGCAGCTGGCCAAGACCGTGTCCGCCACGGGGATGACCCAGGAGCTGCCCCCCCTGCCCACGGAGCATCCCGACTGGGAGACCCTGACCCTCATCCCGGAGGCCCTCGCGGTCCAGGCTCCAGCCCCGGAGCTCGACCGGATGGGCCGCCTGAACCGCGCCCGTCAGACTGCCCAACCGGAGGAGCTGGTCTCCTTCCTGGTGGATGCGGATGTGGAATTGCGGCAGACCGCGCTGCAGAACCCCCTCGTCACCGAGGAGGTCGTCTGTCGCGCCCTGGCTGCCAGCACGGAATCGGCCTTCTTCGAGGAGGTGTATGCCGAGGCCCGCTGGTATTTCCGCGAGCCCGTTCGGGAGAGCCTGCAGGATGCCCCGGGCTGCCCACCGGACCTGTCCCGGCGCATCGCCCTGTCCAAGCTGTTGGTGACGACCCTCGACCAGGGCGACCTGGACCACGCCTCCCTGCGGCGTATGGTCAGCCTGTTCACCCAGCTCGACGAGGCGGAATACCAGTTCATCACTTTCTGGACCAAGCGCCAGTCGCCCCAGCTCCTCAGGGTGGTCAAGTACTTCTATGATCGCCTGCTCCGCCAGCGGTCCGGCATGACCTCTGCCCTGCCCGAGCGGGGCGAGGAGGGCCGCTGGGCCACCCTGGAGGAGCGGGTGTTCCTGGCCAGCCAGGCCACCCAGGAAGATCAGCTCAGCCAGGTGCTTAAGGATCCAGATCCACAGGTCTTCCGCCTCGCCCTGGAGAATCCCGCCCTCACGCCCCGCCTGCTGGCCGCCACCCTGACGGCCCTGGACCGCGACCGGGTGGAGCTGCTCGCAAACCATGCCGGCTGGATCCAGGAGCCCATGGTGGCCGAAGCCCTGGTCCACCACCCACAGGTGTCCGAACCGACGGCCTTGCGGTTGTTCAGTGGGCTGACCGGCATGAAGCCCGCCATCGAGGTGCTGCGGGATCCCCGGGTGCTCCACCTGGAGGTCAAGCGGCGCGCCCTGGAGCATCTCCGGGCCCTCTACCTGGGCATGGAGGTCCATGACCGGATTGCGGCCATCCGTGGCTCCGGTGGAGAGCTCATGCGCCACCTCCCCCAGGAGGTGCTGCAGGACGAGGAGACCCTGCGACTCATGGTGGCCGACCGCCAGCTGGATCCCGGCATCCTCCTCCGCCTCGCCCGCAACAAGCTGACCCCACGGGCCGTGCTCGAGCAGATCGCCGGGCATCCGGTGCTGATGGCCCACTCGGCCATCATGGCGGAGCTGCTCCTCAACCCCAAGACCCCACGGGAAGCCTCCATGCGCATCTGGGGGCTGCTCTCCGAGCCCGAACAACAGCAACTCCTCCGCAGCCCCCACCTGCCCACCGCCCTGCGGTCACTGGGCTGAGGTAAACGCAGGACGGAGCTGGCCGTAGTCCTAGCAGGAGCCACCATGCGACGCCCCGCCGCCATTCTCATACCCGCCGCGGTGGCCTCCGTCTGCCTGGTCATGACGCCCGCCTGCCACCGCAAGACCCGCATGCCGGCCTGGGCCCACACGGCGCCCGCCGACACCCTGATCGTCGTCTCCGGGGAGGCCTCCTGGATGCTCACCCAGAAGGAGATCCAGGCCGTCCTGTCGCAGGAACCCATGGTGGAGCGCGCCCTGGACCTGTTCCTCCAGAAGGCCCACATCAACCCACGCACCGAGACGGGTCGCGTCACCTTCCAGGTGTTCGGCAATCCCCCCCAGGGTGCCTCCGACCTGAAGAAGGGGCTGGAGCATGTACTGATCCAGCTCAACCAGTTCAAGGACCCGGCAGCCCTCCTGGCCGCGCTGGCGGAATCGTTCCCGCAGGAAGGCTCCCTGCGCATCCGGGGCCGCGAGTGGCCCCTCTACGTGATCCTCGACATTGAGACGGGTGGCGTGAAGGCCCACATCCGGGCCGCCAGCGACGAGCAGGGCCAGATCTGGATCGGCTCCCTGGAATCCATGAACCACCTGGCCTCCCAGGACAACCTCGGAGCCCAGCCCGACGCCGCCCTGGCCGCCGAGTGGATCGATCCCAAGGCACCCTTCCAGGGCTTCCTTCGGCCCGAGCCCCTGCTGGGCGGCCTGCGCAAGAACCTGGACGAGAGCGTGGTCCGCGACCTCCCGCAGGGGGTGAACGCGCTGTTCTGGAGTGTCACCCCCGGGCAGGGCCCGGACCAGCCGATCCGGTTCGAGCTGGCCCTGGCGGGCACGCCCGAGGGCATCGACCGCGTCACCCCCTGGCTGCAGAGACTGGTGGCCGCAGCCAACGCCGTCCAGTCCACCCCGGGGACGGCCCCAGAGCTCATGCAGGAAAAACGGCGGGTGGGACTGCGCTGCGCCCTCTCCTCCGAACAGCTGAAGCTGGTGATGGAAAAACTGGGGCAGCCGGGCTTCTCCTTCTGGAAATCCAAGGGCGGGCCCCAGGCTGGAGACCCCAAGGCATGAATCCGGCCCTGCCCCTCGGTGCCGATGGCGGGGGGACCCTGCCAGCGGAGCCGTCCCCTGAATACTGGATGACCCAGCTGAAGGCGGGCAAGGAGGAGGCTCTCGCCCACCTCATGGCCCGCTTTGAGCGGCCCCTGTTCGCCTTCCTGCACCGCCGGCTCCAGGGCGAGACGGGTGTGGTCCAGGAATTGGCCCAGGAGGTTTTTCTCAAATGCCTCCAGCATTGTCAGCGGTTTGAGGAGGGTCGACCGGTCGCCGCGTGGCTTTTTACGTTGGCGGCTAATGCAGCCACCGACCACCTGCGTAGAAGAGGACGGGAGGTACCCCCTCCCGAGACCTTTGACGCACCGGATCCCCACCCTTCCACCCCCTGGGAATCCGTGGACCAAAGCAGGCGGATCCAGGCCCTGAAGGGGGCCCTGGAAGGACTGACCCCGCGCCAGCGGGCCATGGTCCTCGCCTACTACGTGCAGGAACACCCCGTGAAACGCATTGCCCAGGACCTCGGCTGCGCCGAGGGCACCGTGAAAGCCACCCTCTTCCAGAGCCTCCAGAAACTTCGCAAGACCCTTGGACCCCAGCCATGACCTCCCCCCACGACCTCCAGCGCCTCGAGTCCGGCTCCCCGGACGACGCCCGCCTGTTCGACCTGCTTGAACAGCCCGAGCTCTGGCCCCAGGACCCCGCCACCCAGGCGGAGCTGGCGGACCTGCTGGAGTGGCACCTCACCCTGGGCCAGCTCGCACCCGACCTCGCGGAGACGCTGGCCCCCGCCCAAAGGCCCCGCTGGACCGCCTCCTGGTCCCTGCTGGCTGCGGCGGTGCTGCTGGTGGCCCTCATCCCCGCCGCTTTCACCTATCAGCGGATCCAGTTCCTCAAGGTCCAGGCCCAGGATACGGCCCGTCTGGAGCACTTGGCGCACAAGCGCACCCAGGAACGAGCCTGGATCGCCTTCTTCCAGCAGAGCTCGACCCTGCTCCAGGACTTCGAGCAGAACCCCGCCCTCTGCAAGAAGGGTGAGGAGGACCGCCGCCAGGAACGTGAGATGGCCATGGCCCTCCTCGAAGCCAGCCATCAGCTGGCCGCCCAGGGTGCTCCGGTCAAGGAGGCCGAGGCCATTCGCGCCAGCCTGCACACCTGGCTCTCCGAAGTGGCCTTCGAGGACAGCTGCCTCAGCGTCGAGCGGGCCCGGGAGCTGCGGCAGTGGGCCGCCGCCCATGACCTGGAGTCCCAGGCTGAACGCATGGAACGCCGTCTGCGTGGAGCGGACGCATGATCCTCCCTCTCCTGTGGGCCCTCGCCGGGCCGGTGGCCCCCACCCAGCCAATGGCCTGGGCCGCGCTCGAACCCCTGGCCCTCGCCGCGTCCGAGAGCCCCGCCGAGGGCCTGTTCCGGCAGGCACGGGACCTGCGCTACGCCCAGCGTTGGTTCGAGGCCGTCCAGGCCTACCGCACCCTCCTCCGCGAGTTCCCCACCAGCTCGCGGGCCGTGGACGCCCGCTACTGGCTGGCCTCCAGCCTGGAACAGGACCAGCGCTGGGATGAAGCTGCCGAAGCCTACACCGACTTCCTGGCCAAGCACCCCGACCAGCGGATGCTCGGCAAGGAGGCCCGGCTCAACCGCGTGCGCTGCTGGGGCATCCGCCAGTGGGACAGCGCCCTGGCGGTGGCCGGTCTGGCCCAGGCCCTTTCCGACGAGCGGGAAGACGTGCGCATCGCCGCCGCCCTCCAGCTGGCCAAGCGCCGGGACACCCGCGCCATCCCGGTCCTGCAGGCGGGGCTGGGGGTGGACTCCTTCTCCGAGGCGTGCCGCCTGGCCCTGCAGTCCATGGGGGCCAAGCTGCAGGTCGCGGGCCAGGCCCAGGGACGCTTCCTGGTCGTACGGGTCAAGGAGCGGGACAAGGCGGAGGCCCTCACCATCCGCCTGGCGGTGACCCTCGCCCGGGCCGTGGGGGGCTACCTGTCCGATGAACAGATGCAGCAGGCGAAGCGTAAGGGCGTCGACCTGGATCGCCTCATGGACCAGGCTCTGAACGCCCCCAAGGGCACGGAGCTCTTCAGCCTGGATGACGGCAAGAGCACCGTGACCGTCACCGTCGAGTAGGCCCCGGCGCCGTGAGACGTCCTGGGAGCGGCTAAGCTGGACGCTGACCATGTCCCGACTCCTCCGCTTCTTCAATGACCACCTGCGCGCCCACGCGGCCGCCATCGCCCTGGCCTCCTTCCTGCTGCTGCTGGCGGGGCTCTGCCAGGGTGCCCTCATCGCCTCCATCAAGTTTGTGTTCGACGACGGCAAGGGCCACGCCTTAAACGCCGCCCAGCCGGGGCTGTTCGGCCAGCTGGAGCACCTCCGGGTCTGGGCCCTGGCCCACCTGCCGGAAGCGTCCTCCCTGCGCACGAACGGCCTCCTGGTGCCCCTGGTCCTGGTGACCCTGTTCGCACTGAAGGGCTTACTGACCTACAGTGGCACCCTCTTGATGGTGCGCAGCGGCATCCGGGCCACCCAGGACTTCCGGGAGCGGCTCTTCGAGCATTTTCTCCGGCAGGAGCCTGCCTTCTTCCAGCGCCATCCCGTCGGCGAGCTGCTGACCCGCAACATCAGTGACGTGGGCGCCGTGCAGGGCATCGCCAGCAACCAGCTGGCCGAGGCCGTGCGCGAGGTCTGTGTCGCCGTCACCATGCTGGCCACGGTGCTCTACATGGACTGGAAGCTGAGCCTGACACTCTTCCTGGCGGGGCCCCTGGTGGTCCTCCCGGTGAAAAAGCTCAGCCAACGCATCCGCAAGGTGAACCACCGCAACCAGGAGGCTTCCAGCCGGCTGCTGCAGCGGCTGAAGGAGGTCTTCAGCAACATCCGTGTCGTCCAGGCCTTTGCCCGAGAAGGCTACGAGGCCCGGCGCTTCCATGTTCAGAACCACGAGCTCTACCGGCTCGGCATGAAGAGTGCCCGGGCCTCCGCCCTCTCGACCCCGATCATGGAGCTGGTGGGCGGCCTGCTCCTGGCGAGTCTGGCGGCCTACGCCTCGGGCCGTTTCAAGTCCGGCACCCTCACCACCGAGAACTTCCTGACCTACATCCTGGCCATCTACGCCCTCTACGATCCCCTGCGGCGGCTGACCAAGCTGAACAACGAAATCCAGGTGGCCTCCGCCAGCCTGGACCGCGTCTACAGCATGCTGGACCGGGAGCCCCAGCTGCCGGTGAACCCCACGCCCGTGCCCCTGCCCGCGCGGCCCTCCCTGTTGCGCTTCGAGGGGGTCGAGTTCACCTACGACGAGAAACACCCGGTGCTGCGGGGCATCGACCTGGAGGTGCGGTCCGGCGAGACGGTGGCCCTGGTGGGCGGCAGCGGGGGTGGCAAGACCACGCTGGTCAACCTGGTGCCTCGGTTCTTCGATCCCACCGGGGGCCGGATCACGCTGGATGGCATCGACCTCCGGGACTTCGACCCCCGGGAGCTCCGGAAGGTCATCGGCATCGTCACCCAGGAGACGCTCCTGTTCATGGATACGGTGCACGACAACATCGCCTATGGCATGGAGGCCACCCGCGAGGAGGTGGTGGCCGCGGCCAAGAAGGCCCATGCCCACGACTTCATCATGGGCCTGCCCAAGGGCTACGACATGCCCCTGGCGGAGACCGGCTCCAGCCTCAGCGGCGGCCAGCGCCAAAGGCTCGCCATCGCCCGGGCCCTGCTGCAGGATCCCCCCATCCTCATCCTCGACGAGGCCACCAGCGCCCTGGATACCGAGAGCGAGCGGGCGGTGCAGGCCGCCCTGGAAACCCTCATGGAGAACCGCACCACGCTGGTGATCGCCCACCGCCTCAGCACCATCCAGCGGGCCACCCGCATTTGTGCCCTCAAGCAGGGACGCATTGTGGAGCAGGGCACCCACGACGAGCTGCTCCTGCGGGCCGGCGAGTACGCCCGGCTCCACCGCCTGCAGTTCTCCGAGACCTAATGCACCGCTCGGCCTTCCACTTCGACCTGCCGCCGGATCTCATCGCGCAGCATCCCGCGCCAGAGCGCGACGGGGCGCGCCTGCTGGTGGTGGATGCCCGAACCGGCACCTGGTCCCACTGGACCATCCGGGACCTGCCAGAGCTCGTCCCGGCCCGCAGCCTCTGCGTCCCCAACGACGTGCGGGTGCGGCACGCCCGGCTCTTCCTGCGGCGGGCGGGGGGCGGGGCCGGTGAAGCGCTGCTGCTCCGCAGCCTCGGTGAAGGCGTGTTCGAAGCGCTGGTGAAGCCGGGCGCCCGGCTCAAGCCCGGCGCCGCGGCCCAGGTGGTGGATCCCGAAACCGGTGCAGACCTGGCCCGCCTGGAAGTGCTGGCCACCCTCCCCGAAGGCCTCCGGTCCGTGCGGGTGCACAGCGACCATGGCCTCGCCTGGGACGAGATCGACCGCATCGGCCGCCTGCCCCTGCCCCCCTACATCGACCACCTCGCGGGGCCGGAAGACGAAGCGCGCTACCAGACGGTGTTCGCCGCCCGGGAGGGCGAGGCCGTCGCCGCCCCCACGGCGGGCCTCCACTTCACGCCCGAACTCATTGAATCCTTGCGCGCGCGGGGCTGTGACTGGCTTCCCGTCCGTCTCCATGTGGGGCTCGGCACCTTCCGCCCCATGACCGCCGAGCGGCTGGAAGACCATGCCATGCACGAGGAGCGCTTCGAGATTCCCGAGGCCAGCGCCGCGGCACTGGAACAAGCCTTCAAGGCCCGCTCCCGACCCATCCTGTGCATCGGCACCACTGCCCTCCGCACCCTCGAAGGCGCCTGGGATGGGCAGCGGCTGGCACGAGAGGGGGCGACCCGCCTCTTCATCACGCCGGGCTACGCCCTGCGCACGGCAGACCACCTGCTCACCAACTTCCACCTGCCCGAGAGCACCCTGTTCGTGCTGGTCTCCGCCCTGCTTGGGCTGGAGCTGGCCCAGGCGGCCTACGCCGAGGCCGTGCGGGCCCGCTACCAGTTCTTCAGCTACGGGGACGCCATGCTGATCTTGCATGCCCGGCCTGCGGAAGCCTGACCCTCGACCACCGCGACCTGCCGTTCTCCATTCAGTGTGATTCTGATCCGTGTGGGGCCCCGCTCCGCACGCGACATCAAGTCGCATGCTCCGCGACCGGCCGTTCTCCTTCCGGCGTGATTCTGATCCGTGTGGGGCCCCGCTCCGCACGCGACATCAAGTCGCGTGCTCCGCGACCCACATCGGATCAGAGGTAGTCGATGAACTGGTGAATGACCGGAATGCGGTGCTTCTTGCCCTTGGTGCCCTGCAGGATGCTGGTCACGGACATGCCCAGGCACCAGAGGAGCCAGAGGGGCAGGAAGAAGCGGATGGAGATGGAGCCAAAGACGGGGAAGAGCCCGACGATGACCATCGCCAGGGTGAACACGCACTCGGCAAACGCGAGGATGACGCCCTGGCGGGCATGCCACAACAGCTCCGCGTCCTCCCGGTTCCGCATGTACGGCACGAAGGCCCAGGGTCCCGCGTAGCACAGGATCAGGTCTCGCAGTCGCTCCCCCACGAAGAGGGGGGTCGGGACGTCCAGGGACACGGCCACCTCCAGATCGAGGATAGCGCATCGACGGGTAAACCTTGTGGCGCCTGTTTCTGTCTCTGGACTAGGCCCAAAGGATTAGCTGTCGTGACCTTGACCACCATTCAGAACCCTCCATGCTGGGTGTTCATCCTCCGGAGACCCATGCGCCCGATCCTGCCCCTGGCCCTGACACTGCTCTTGGGTGCCTGCGGTGGCAGCAGTGCTTCGGCGCCGCCCCCCGCGCCACCCCCCCCGGCCACCACCTGTCCCATTCCCGTGGCCAAGGCCAGTCCTTCCCTGGCGGCGGACCTGGTGCCCGCGTTCCAGGCCAGCTGCGGCTCGGCGACCACCACCTGCCACGCGGGCGCCTCCGCCACCGGCCACATCGATTTTTCAGGTACCGCCACCCAGATCCGCGCCCAGTTGGTTAACGTCACCCCCGCCAATGCCCCCGCCGGGTGGCTCCGGGTGGTCCCGGGGGATCCCGCCCGCTCCTGGCTCATGGTCAAGGTCACCCAGGACCAGCCAGGTGGAACCGGCTACGGCACCCGCATGCCCCAGGGGGCCCCCAACCTCTGCCAGCCCACCCTCGACACCCTCTCGGCCTGGATCAGCGCCGGCGCCCTGAACAACTAGCCCTGATCAACCAGGAGAATCCATGGCCAACCTCGCCGCCATCAGCAGCTGGTCCGTCGCCGATGTCCAGCACTTCGCCCGCCGGGCCGGCTTCGGGCTGTCTCCGGCCGACGCCGCAGCCCTGCAGGCCCAGGCGCCAGGCGCGGCCATCGACGCCTGGATCGACGGTACCGGACCCGCCCACGACCTGACGGCCTTTGGCGCTGCCCTGGCCACGGCCGACGTGGTCACGGAGCCCCAGGTCAATGCCAACGCCAACGACCCGGGAAGCGTCAACGTCCCCGCGGTACCCGGTCCCCACGCCTTCCTCGTGGAGGGCGCCGACGCCTGGCGCAACAACCTCAACACCGCCCAGGCCGCCTGGGCCTGGCGCATGCAGCACAACCCCTATGCCTTCCAGGAGCGGCTGGCCCTGTTCTGGCACAACCTCTTCGCCACGGGCTGGCACAAGGTCAACAACGCAGCCCTGATGCTCAGACAGGTGCAGGTGTTCCGGAGCCAGGGCCTGGCCTCGTTCGACGACCTGCTGGTGGCGGTGAGCAAGGACCCGGCCATGTGCATCTGGCTGGATTCGATCCTCAACAACGCCTCCGGCACCAGCATCCCCAACGAGAACTATGCCCGCGAAGCCCTGGAGCTCTACAGCCTGGGCGCGGACAACGGGTACAACCAGACCGACATCACCCAGCTGGCCCGGGCCCTCAGCGGCTGGAGCTTCACCATCGCCGAGGCCGACTACATCGCCAACCCCGCGAGCCCCTCCCAGAAGAAGGCGGCCGACGGGCACTTCAAGGTCTATGACGGCTCGGTCATCAGCCCCGACACGCGGGTCTACAGTGGCGCCGCCCGCGCCACCTCGTACAGTCGGCACGCCACGGGCACCATCACCCTGTTCGGCCAGACCCTGGATGTCACCACCACGGCCAACGGCTGGGCCATGGGCGAGAACGCCCTGCGCAGCATCGTCTCGGTCCGGGGCGACAACTGCTCCCAGTTCCTCGCCCAGCGACTGCTCACCCACTTCGTCACCACGGGCTACTCCGCCCAGGACCTCGCCGATGTGGCGTTGCTGATCCGGACCACGGCCTTCGACCTGAGGGTCATCCTCAAGGCCCTCCTCAAGTCCCAGTACTTCTTTGCTGCCACCAACCGCCATGCGCTGCTGGAAGGGCCGGTGTCCTGGCTGGTGCGCGCCGCCCGGATGCTCTGCCCCGACCTGGCCACCGCCAGCGCCCAAACCCCCAAGGGGTACCCGGCCTGGCGGCTCGTCGCCAACAACGCCACCACCTTCGACCAGATGGGCATGAAGCTCCTCGACCCCAGCGGACCCAATGGCTGGAAGGAGCACAGCGCCTGGCTGAACAGCAACACCATGCGTTACCGCACCAAGGCGGCCGCGGCCCTGACCCTGGCCGAGTCGCGCTCCTCCAACGGAACCACGTATCCCCTCTTCCCCACCACCGTGGCCGCCTGGTTCCCCACGCCCCCGGCCACGGCCCAGGATGTGTTCGACCGCCTGGCCAGCCTGCTGCAGCCGGGCCCCCTGCCCGCCGGGGTAGTCGCTGGCTGGCTCGCCGCGCTGTGGCCTTCCACCTTCGCGTGGGACACCGCCTCCCAGACCAAGGCCCGGGAACTGGCCTTCCTCATCCTGTGCTCGCCCGCGGGCCAGCTGTACTAGGGAGCATGACCATGACCACGCGACGGGAATTCATCCAGACCCTGGGCGCCACCGGCGTCGCCCTGGCGGGCCTCAGCGGCTGCGGCGGCGGTGGCAAGAGCGGGAGTGCCCCTGGTCAGCCCCCCATCCCAGTACCGACCGCCCCCATCCTGGTGATCGTGAACATCGATGGCGGCTATGACTGGCTGAACGTGCTGCCGCCCAACGGCGGCGCCAACCTGGGCGTCTACCAGTCAAAGCGCGCGACCCTGGGCATCACCGATCCGGCCCTGCTGACGGACCTGGGGAGCAACATTGCCCTCAACAAAGACTTCATCGGGATGGACGAGTTGCATGCCAGTGGCCGGGTGGCATGGATCCAGGGCATCGGCATGCCCAACCCCAACCTGTCGCATTTCACCTCCATCGACCTGTGGGGCCAGGGCGCAGCCACCCCCGCCGGCACCGGCTGGTTGGGCCGCTTTGCCGACACGGCCTTCAGCCCCACCGGCGATGTGCTGCGGGGCCTCACGGTGCGGCCCGACCTGCCGGTCATGCTCCGGGGCAGCAGCCGGAGCTTCGTCTCCATCACCAGCGCCGGCGGGTATGTGTTCCCCTCCTACCTCATCAGCGGCAGCACGGTCCCCGACGCCGCCACCCTGGAGGCCGGGTGGGGTGCTTCGCTTGGCGCCACCACCACGGATCCCGGCTATCTGAGCGCGGCCCAGGCCGGCACCCTCTTCCTCGAGGCCCAGAACAACCCTGCCTTCGGCACGGGCGGTTCGCTGCCCGCCCGCACCCCCACCGTGCTTTATCCCGGGGACACCGGGTACCCGGTGACGCGCCTGGATGGCGGGAACCTCACCAACAGCCTCAGCGGCCAGTTCAAGCTCATCGCCCAGATGATCGCTGCGGGATTGCCCGCCCAGGTTTTCTTCTCGCGCCTGGGGGGCTGGGACACCCACAGCAACCAGGCCGTCGACCACCCCAACCTGCAGCGGGCCCTGGGGGGCTCCATCAAGGCCTTCTACGACGACCTGGCCACCATCACGACGGCCTCGGGCAAGGCCCAGGACCAGGTGATGATCCTGGCCTACAGCGAGTTCGGTCGGCGGGTGCAGGAGAACAACGGCGGCACCGACCACGGCACTGCGGGCCTGTCCTTCTGTGTGGGCAAGGCGGTGAAAGGGGGGCTGTATGGCGCCTATCCCGACCTCACCAGCCTGGACGGCAACGGGAACATGAAGTTCACCACCGACTTCCGCAGCCTCTACGCCACCGTATTGGAGCGGTGGCTGGGGCAGGCCGCCACCACCACCAACACCCTGCTGGGCGCGTCCTACCCGCGGCTCAGCTTCCTCTAGCATCGGCCACGAGCCGCCTTAGTGCCCGTGGAGCATCACCAGCAGGGCCATGAGCAGCACGATCCCCGCGTAGATCCGCTTCAGCTTGGCGCCCCCCATCTGGGTGGCCACCCGGGCACCCCCCAGCGCTCCTGCGGCGAAGCCCAGGGCCACACCCCCGATGACCAGCCAGGGCAGCCCCCCTTGGGCCTTGGCGTAGACATAGACCCCCGGCAGGCCAATGGGAGGCAGAAGCATCATCAGGCTGGTGAGTTGGGCCTCGTGCTGGGTCATCCGGAACCGGGCGGCCAGCAGGGGGATGACCACCACCGCCCCGCCCAGGCCCGTCAGGCCCGAGACCACCCCGGCCAGCAGCCCGATGGGCAGGCCCCAGCGCCAGAGGCCCTTTAGGTCAAAGGGCTCCACCGCCCGGTCCACCACCTGGGGTTCCATCCGCAGAAAGGTCCGGGCCGCGAGCAGCAGGAGGAACCCGGCATAGCCCCACCGGAGCACGCCAGAGGGGATCTGGTTCGCCACCAGGGCGCCGCCATAGATGCCGAACAGGAAGGCCAGCACCAGCACCCCGACGAGGGGGAGGCTCGTGGTGATGCCCCGGTGGCGGTACTGGAGCACGGCCGGCAGCCCGGTGGGCAGCAGCATGGCCGCCAGGGTAACGCCCTGGGCCCGGTGCTGGTCCAGCCCCAGCACCAAGGCCAGGAGGGGCACCATGACGATGCCGCCACCCACCCCGAACAGGCCCGACAGCAGGCCCCCGCAGAGGCCCGTGCCCAAACCACCCAGCAGAGGGAATGACGTCAAGTGCATGGGGGCTCCCGTGGGTGGGCCTCGAAGAACGCCCAGCTCAGGTGGCTGGCTGACAGATCGGGTGCCGGGGGGTCCGCCTCGGGGGTGTACCGGCGGCCCCCGGGCCAGGCGTGGCCCATCCCCGCCACGGTCCAGAGGCCCACGGTACACGTCTGAGAAGACCAGGTCCTCAAGGTGTGCGGGTCGAGGCGCTCCTCGGGCTCCACGTGGAGGCACCCCATGAGGGCCGCCCAGCGGGCTAGGGCATCAGGCGCAGGCAGGGCCGGCAGGCGTCGGCCCTGGGGTCCCACCCCGCCCTCGTAGGGGATGTGGCGATCCTCTGTGCCATGGAAGGCCAAGGTGGGCACGGGATGCAGCGGTGCCGCGCCCCACACCGGGGCGCCCGCCACCGTCGCCACGGCGGCCACCCAGGGCGCCTCCAGCGCGAGCCGATAGGCCATGCGGGCCCCATTGGAGAACCCGGCGACAAAGCACCGCTGGGGATCCGCCTGCTGATCTTCCACCAGCCGGGCCACCACAGCGGAGAGGAAACCCACGTCGTCGGCTTCGGGCTGCAGCGGGCAGCCGGTCCCCGGCCCTGCGTTCCAGGCCGCACCCACGCTGGGATCCTCCGTGCCCGTTGTGCCCAGGGCCTGGGGGTAGGCGACCCGGAAGCCCCGCTCATGGGCCAGGCGGTTGAAGCCCGACAGCACGGCCATGAGGCGGGCGGTGCCGCCCGTGCCATGCAGCGCCACCACCAGGGGCAGGCAGGCCCCGGCCGCTCCCGGCGGCTCGTGGACCAGCACCTGGCGGCGCATGCCGCGCCAGTCCAGCGTCATCACTTGACCATGGCCCAGACCCAAGGTTCCCCCTCCGGGGATTCTGCGGTGGCCTGTGGTCCAATGGAAGGCTGGAGGTCCCCGTGCAGGTCCAGCTCAACGAAGACGTGGTGCTCGACAGCCGGCGCGCCCTGTGGCTGCCGCGGCACAAGACGCTGGTGCTGTCGGACCTGTTCTTCGGCCTGGGCGCGGCCCGGCGGCGGCGGCCCGACCCCATGCCCGCCACCCCCCAGATCGAGATCTGGGAGCGGGTCTTCAGCCTCCTCGACGACTATGCCCCCGAGCAGGTGGCGCTCCTGGGCGATCTGAAACCCAGCCAGGGCGGCCTGGAAGGGGACGAAGCCGATGAGCTGCGCACCATCTTCCGGAAGCTGCGGTCAGGGGGGCGCCAGGTGGTCCAGGTGGTGGGCCATCCGGAGCGCAGTGGCGGTCCGGCCTTGGAAGGCACGGGCATCGTCCCCGTCGAGCAGCACCGGGTGGGTCCTTTCACTTTGATGCACCGGCGCCGCATCTTCGTCTATCCCAGGCACGAGCCCTCTCATGGTTTCTGGATCAACGGCGGGGTTCATCCCCTCTTCGCGGTGCCCGCTGCGGGGCCCCAGGGCGAAGCTGACTGGCTGCGCCTGCCGGCCTTCCTCTTCACTGGTTATGCCCTGGTGATGCCCCCCTTCGTCAGCTACGCGCAGGGTTTCGAGGTCATCCAGCCGGAGCGGCTGCCCCGGCAGGCCCGGGCCTGGAAGCTGCTCGCCGACCGTCTGAGTCCCCTGGATCTGGGTGAGCTGCCCCCCACGCCGGAGCACCTCCGCACCCTCACCCGCCCCGCCCGTCGTGGGAAGGAAACCAATCGGGCCGAAGACAAGGTCTAGCGCTTTTTGGCCTTGATTGGCGCGCCTCCGCGCACGACGCGGCCGTCATCCATGGTGAGATCCCAGCCCAGGCGGTCGCCCTTTTTCAGGCCCAGTCGCCGAAAGGTGCCGGCCGGAAACTCGATGAAATGTCGGGAGGGCACCATGCCGCCATAGGTCGGGCAGTCGTCTCCCAGCATGGGGCTGCAGGGGGGCACATGGTCGAAGACCTCCACCACCTTGCCCTCGGCATCGACCCAGGCCACATCCAGGGCAATCAGACAGTTCTTCATCCAGATGGTGTGGTTGCCATCCTCGCCATAGACGAAGAACATGCAGCGGTCCTTGGCAAGGCTCTGCCGGTACATCAGGCCCTTGGCCTTCTCCGCCTCGGTCCCAGCCACTTCAGCCATGAAGGACGTCTGCTTGACGAGGACGGTGCCGCCCCCGCCCGCCAGCAGCGGAAGGGATAGCAGTGCGATGAACCACTGGCGCATGAAGACTCCTTGCGGCCCATTATCGGATGAACCTGCCGACCGTCCCATGGGGATCGTGCTCCATCTTACCTCGCTAGTTGTGGTATAAACCAGGGGTTGGGGGCCGGAGCGCCGCCTGGAGAGCCATGCGCGCGACGATTTTGCTTGGATGCCTTCTACTGAACAGCCTGTGGCTGGCGGCCCAAGGCCCCAGGGCCGGGCTGCGGGCCCTCCGCACCTCCGCCATGCTCCGGATCGACGGCCGCCTGGATGAGCCCGCCTGGTCCCAGGCCCCGGTGGCCACAGGGTTCACCCAGGAATGGCCCGAGCGCGGCGTGCCGGCCCGCCAGCGCACCGAGGTGCGGGTGCTCTACAACGACCGGTTCCTCTTTGTAGGCGCCCGCCTGCACCATGACCCCAAGCTCGATGGGGGCGGGTCGCAGGTGGTGCGGCGGCTGCACCGGCGGGACCAGGACAGCCAGAGCGACTGGTTCGGCGTGGCCATCGACTCCATCCACAACCACCGGTCGGCGCTGGTGTTCGAAGTGAACGCCGCTGGCGTGCAGAAGGACCAGCTCATCTACAACGACACCACCTACGACGCCAGCTGGGACGGCGTCTGGGAGAGCGCCGTGTCCCTGGATGCGGAGGGGTGGTCGGTGGAGCTGAAGATCCCCCTCTCCCTCCTGCGCTTCAACGGCGACAGCGGCCCCCAGACCTGGGGCATCAACTTCAGCCGTGTGGACCAGGGCTCGGTGCGGGAATCCAGCCGGTGGATGGTCGTCCCCCGTGGGGATTCCGGGTTCGTCAGCCGGTTTCCGGAGCTGGTGGGCCTGGAGGGCCTGAAGCCCCAGCCCAGGCGGGAGTGGCTGCCCTATGTGTCGGCGGCCCGGAAATTCGAAACCACCGCCCCCTATGACGACCGCCGCTGGAAGGGCCGGGTCGGCCTGGATGCGCGCTTGGGCCTCAGTTCCCATGCCCAGCTGGACCTCTCCCTCCGCCCTGATTTCGGACAGGTGGAGGTCGATCAGGCCGTGCTGAACCTAGGCACGGTGGAAACCTTCTTCCCGGAGAAGCGCCCCTTCTTCCTGGAGGGCATGGACCTCTTCCGGGTGGCGGGTCCGGATCTCTTCTACAGCCGCCGCATCGGGGCGGGCCTCTCAGACCCGGAGCTGAATGCGGGGGAAGCCCTCCAGGACCGACCCCAGGCCACGGACATCAGCGCGGCGGCCAAGTACACCGCCAAGTACGCCTCCGGCACCAACGTGGGCCTCCTGGGCGCCAGCGTGGAACCCGCGAGCGCCGTGGTGGTGGATGCCTCCGGCCGCAGCGCCCGGCGGGAGCTGTCGCCGCTCACCCACTTCGGCGTCCTCCGCGTCCAGCAGTTGCTGGACGACCGGGGCAGCTACCTCGGCGGGTTCGCCTCGGGGATGGTCCAGGCGGGCCCCGAGGGCCGCGTGGCCCAGGTGCAGGCCGTCGACGGGGTCTATCGCACCGAGGCTCGGGGTGGCCTGCTGGAGGGCACCCTCAGCCGGAGCCAGGCCGGGCCGAAGGACCAGCAGACCCAGGGCTGGCGGGGCCGGTTCCGGGCCCGCCAGGACTGGCCGGACGGCTGGCGGGTGGAGGTTCAGGGCATCTACGCCGACCGTACCTACAACCCCAACGACGTGGGCTACCTCGGCCGGGCCGACGAGCAGCGCGTCTTCGCCCTGGCCTCCCGGCACTGGGACAGGACCTGGGGCGTGTTCCGCAACTGGGAGGTGGGCGTCAACCACACAGCAGCCCGTGATCAGGCGGGCCGGGTCTTCCTGCGCAACTACGACCTCTGGGCCAAGACCGATTTCACCAACTTCTTCGCCCTCTGGGGCGGGGGCGGGGTGGATGTGGCGGCGGCGGACGATCGCGAGCTGCGCACGTACGACGAGCCCGTGAAGAAGTACCTCGCCCGCCCCTCGGTGCCCTACGCCAATCTGGGCTTCGACACGCCAGGCAATTTCCCCTGGTACGTCCGCGTCAACGCCAACCGCGCCTGGCAGGAGGGGGGACCCTCCACCGACGCGAAGGTCTTCCAGATCCTCAAGCCCACCTCTGCGCTGGAACTGCAGTTGTCCACAGCCATGACCCGGGATGAGGGGGAGCTCCAGTGGCTCGACACACCGGTGGCCACCCCCATCGTGGGGCTGCGCCGCCTCAGCCAGCTGGACCAGACCCTGCGGGTGGCCTACGCCTTCAACCCGAGGCTGACCCTCCAGTTCTTCAGCCAGTGGCTGGTGGCCAATTGGACCTTTCGCGACCTGCAGCACTACGGGAACGACCACACCCTGCTGCCCGGGCTGCCCGACGATGTACCGCCGGGCACCACCCCCCAGACGGCCTTCAGCTACCGGGCCTGGAACCTCAACCTCATCGCCCGGTGGGAGTTCAGCCCCGGATCAACAGCCTTCCTGGTGTACACGCACGGCACCGGCACCGATGCCCTGATCGACAGCCACGCCAGCCTGGCCCCCCGGCGGGATCTGGCGCTCCTCCGGCACCTTCCCTCGGACGATGTGATCCAGGCCAAGGTCAGCTGGCTGTTCCGCTAGCCGAATTCAACCACTCCGCCACCCGGGCCACATCCCCCTCAGAGTGGAAGCCGTGGAAGGCCACCCGCAGGTACCCCTCCCGCACAGAGGCATAGATGCCCCGGCGATAGCCCGAGCGGAGGGCAGTGTCCAGGAACGCCGGACCCCGGCCGCCATGGTGGAAGGCGAGGATGGAGCCCAGCCGGCCGGTGGCCCGCAGGTGCTCGAGGCGGTGGCAGTCCTCGGCCCACGGCGAACTTCCCAGCGACCGGAGGAGCTGTCGCTGCAGGCCATCGATGTGCGCGGCAATGGCCGGAATGCCGGTCTGGTTCAGCAGGCGCAGGGATTCCACCAGGGCCGCCGCATGCAGCAGGTCCGGCCCACCCGGTTCCAGGGCCCGCCCATCGAGCAGCCAAGGTCGATCGAAATCCGTCGAAGGCCGGGTGAAGTCGGTGGCCTCCTCCACGGATAGCCAAGTGCCGGACGGCGCCAGCGTGCCCCGGAACCGCGCCTCGGTCCACAGGAACCCCATGCCCTGGGGTGCCAGCAAGCCTTTGTAGCCACCGGTGGCGAAGGCGGAAACCCCCGCCAGGTCCACCGGCACCGTCCCGGCGGCCTGGATGCCATCCACCACCAAATGCACGCCCCGCACCCGGCAGCCGTCGCCCAGCTTCTGCAGGTCCAGCCGCAGCCCATCCTGGAAACGCACCCAGGACACCGCCAGCAGGCGAGTGCGCGGACCCAGGGCTTCCAGCAAGCGCTGTTCGGGCTGCAGCTCCCCTGCGGGCGGGGTGCTGGCCCAGGCGGCGCGGCCGGACCGGTGGCCTTCCCACAGGGGCACCTCGCGGAAGCCGACGCCCCGGGGCGCCAGGGCCAGCCAGGGCCAGGCGTTGGAGGGGAACTCCCCCAGCGGGGCCAGCACCTCGTCGCCCGGTTGCCATGGAAACCCCTGGGCCACCGCCACCAGGCCGCTGGAGGTACTGGGCGTCAGGCTGACATCGTCGCGCTGGGCTCCGAGCAGCTGCGCAGCCTCGGTCCGCACCGCCGCCGGCAGGGCCTGGAAGTCCTCCTCCCAGCGCACCTCCCAGGGCTGCAGTTCCTTTTGCATGAAGGCTCGCACGGCCCGCATGCCCACCCGGGGCACGGGGCCTTCGGAACAGTGCATGACCCAGAGGTGTCCCTCATCCAGGTGGAAGAGCGCTGGGTTGAGGGGCGGGCTGGTCATCCCCTGCCCGAGGCCAGCAGGGCCTTGAGGCCCACGGGAAAGAGCGGCTCCACCACCTGACGTACGGCCGCCGCGTACTGCTGGATCTCCCACTGGGCGTGCGCATCGGCCCGCAGCCGGATGAAGTGGGCCACGGCCTGCAGGCTCACAGTCCAGTACACCTCGGAATAGAGCGCCAGCGGCAGCACGCAGCGGGCCTGCTCCCGGCAGACGCCCAGGGCAATGAGTTCCTTGTAGTGCGTCACGGCGCTGCGGCAGCCTTCGAGGTAGACCTCGGCGGCGCTGGCGCGGTTCGCTTCGGGGATCTCGCCCTCGCTGCCCTGCTTGTTCACCTTCGCCTGCTGGCGGAAAGTGGCGGGCACGAAGAACTCGTCCTCGGGAAACTCCACGTAGCGGCCGCTGATCTCGTTGAACTCGGAACCGATGCGGTGCTTCATCCACTGCCGGAACACGAAGATCGGGGCCTTCACGTGCAGGGTCAAGGCCGTGTGGCGGAAGGGCGAGGTGTGCTCATGCTCCGCGAGGTAGTCCACCAGCTTGGCGTCGCTGGGCTCGAAGGCGGTCTTCACCTTGCCGAAGGACACCCGGGCCGCGTTCACCACTGAGAGATCCGAACCCATGTGGTCGATGAGGCGCACGAAGCCTCGGTCCAGAACCTTGATCTCGGGATTCGCCATCACAGAACTCCTGCCTCCAGCGTAGCCCCTTCCCACCCGACGGGGCACGCCCCCCCTGGTATCCTGACTATTTGCCGGAGCCGTCCATGAAGTTCTTTATCGACACCGCCAACATCGATGAGATCAAGCGCATCAACGCCCTGGGCGTGCTGGACGGGGTGACCACCAACCCCAGCCTCATCGCCAAGGAGACCGGCAAGCCCTTCGAGCAGATCATCGAGGAGATCTGCGGCATTGTGGACGGCCCCATCAGCGCCGAGGTCATCGGCCTGGAGGCCCCCGGGATGATCGAGGAGGGGCGCCGCCTCTCCAAGATCCACAAGAACGTGGTGGTGAAACTGCCCCTCATCGCCGAGGGCCTGAAGGCCTGCAAGGCCCTGACCGCCGAGGGCATTCACACCAATGTCACCCTCTGCTTCAGCGCCGCCCAGGCCCTCATGGCCGCCAAGGCTGGGGCCACCTATGTGAGCCCCTTCGTGGGTCGCCTGGACGACATCAACCTCGAGGGGATGGAACTGGTCCGGGAGATCTGCGCCATCTTCGAGAACTACGGCTTCGAGACCCAGTGTTTGGCCGCCAGCATCCGCAGCCCCCGCCACGTCACCGAGTCCGCCCTCGCCGGCGCCCACGTGGCCACCATCCCCACCAAGGTCTTCGACCAGATGCTGAAGCACCCCCTGACGGACAAGGGCGTGGAAGGCTTCCTGGCGGATTGGAAAAAGAGCGGGCGCTGATGCCGCGCATCGGGCTCCTGCCGCTCCTGTTGCTGCCCCTGCTCCTGGCCTCCTGCCGGAGTCCACAGGTGGCGCCTGCGCCGGTCACCTCCCGGGCCGACTGCATCTTCTGCAAGATCGTGGCCGGCACCGCACCCTCCAAGAAGGTCTACGAGGATTCCTACGTGCTGGCCTTCTGGGATATCCGGCCCCGGGCCAAGGTGCACCTCCTGGTCATCCCCAAGCAGCATGTGGTGAGCCTGAAGGAGCTTGAAGAGCTGCCCGTGGAGACCCGGGCCGCCCTGTTGAGCGCCTGCGTCAAGGTGGCGCGGGACCAGGGCATCCTGGACCAGGGCTTCCGCGTCATCGCCAATACGGGCAAGGACGCCAACCAGAGCGTGTTCCACCTCCACTTCCACGTGGTGGGCGGCGAGAAGCTGCGGGAGGACGCCATCACCCAGGATCCCCCCGCGCACCCCTGAGCGCGCCTCCACCTGGTGCCATGCGGGTATCTTCAGCTGCAGTTCGCCTCCAGGAGTTGACCGATGAGCCCATCCACCCTGCCGCTTCTCCGCCTTGGCGCGGCCACCCTCTTCGGCACCCTGCTGCTGGCGGGAGGTGCCTCCCAGTCCACCCCCCTGGTGTGGAAGCCAACCTCCTCCCTGGCGGAGGGCGTCGGCCCCCTGAACCTCCTGGCGTTCAACGGCCAGAAGATCGCGGTCCTGCCCTTCACCGACAGCCGGAAGGACCCAGGCACCCTCGGCGAGAACCAGGAGAAGGATGCGCCCCGGCTGGTGACGACACCTGACCCGGTGCCGCCCTTCATTCGCGCGCACGTCTTTCAGTTGTTGAAGGAGATGGGCCTGCCCATGACCGAGAAGGCCGAGGAGGCCACGGTGGTCCTCAGCGGCGAGCTGCTGCGGTTCGATGTGGTGGAGAAGGAGACCTACCAGGGCGAGTTCCGCGCCATGGTGGAGGTCCGGGCGGGGGATCACCCCCTCTGGAAGGGCCTGGTCCTGGGGCGTGCCACCCGGTTCGGGCGCTCCTACAAGCTGGAGAACTACCACGAGACCCTCTCGGACAGCCTGATCAACGGCGTCTCCCGCTTGCTCACCGACGCCGCCTTCCTGGGGGCCCTCGCCCAGAAGCCCCCGGCGGCGACTGCGCCAGCCGCGCCGGCCGCCCACTGACCCCCCCACCGCTGCCACCGGACACCGGCCTGGCGGCGCTTCCTCCTGTCGCAACCCCATGCCCCTTGACGCCTTTTCTGTCCCCGTGTGCCGTGCCGCCGCCTGGTCCCCGGAGCCCCTCGTTCCGGCCCGTCCAGGGACTTGCTTAGACGTCGACTCCGGGCCGCCCGATGTGGCCTTCGTGGAGCCCCTGCTGCGGCGGCGCCTGGGGGCCCTGGGCCGCGCCATGCTGCACGTGGCCGGGCGGGTGACGGCGGGGATCGGGCCCGTGCGCTCGGTCTTCGCCTCGCGCCACGGGGATGTGGCCCGCACACTCCCCATGCTGGAGGACCTGGCCCGGGAGCTGCCCACCTCCCCAGCCCAGTTTTCTCTCAACGTGCACAACGCGGTGGCGGGCCTCTGGTCCATCGCCCGGCAGGATGCCAGCCCCTCGGTGTCCCTGGCGGCCGGTCCCGAGACCTTCGGGTGGGGCCTGCTGGAGGCCTACAGCCTCTGGCGGGAGGATACCGGCTCAGCCGTGCTCTATGTCTACGGCGAAGACCCCCTGCCCGAGCTGTTTCAGGGCTTTGTGGACCAGGAACCGCCCCTGCATGCCATCGCCCTGCTCCTCGGCACCCCGACAGCCCACCTCCTCCAGGTCACGCGGTCGGCGGGCCCCGGGGAGCCCGGTCCCCTGCCCCAGTCCCTGCAGGCGCTCCACGCCCTGCACACCGGCCAGCCCGAGGGACCCTGGGCGGCGGGTTCCGGCACCTGGCAGTGGGCCCTGGTCTGACCGGCCATGAAGCGCACCCTCAAGGTCCTCGCCAGCGGCATCGGCTTCTCGTCGCTCGGGATCGGGGGGCTGTTGTTCACGCTGCTGGGCCTGCCCCTGCTGCACCTGCTGCCAGGGGGGACCGATCGGCTGCACTGGCGCACCCGCTGGGTGGTTCACAAGTATTTCGTGGCCCTGGTGGGTTTCCTGGAGTGGGCGGGCATCTATGACCTGACCACCCGGGACCTGCCGCCCCGTGCCGACCTGGATGGCCTCCTGCTGCTGGCCACCCATCCGGGCTACCTGGACGTGGTGCTCCTCCTGGGCCGGATCGACCAGCTTACCTGTGTCGTCAAGGGCGACATCTGGAACAACCCCCTGTTCGGCCGGGTGGTGCGGGCCGCCGGCTACATTCCCGCCCTGGACGCCACGTCGGTCATCGAGCTGGGTGCCGAGGCCCTGGCCCGTGGGGAGACCCTGCTGCTCTTCCCGGAGGGCACCCGGACCCAGCCCGACGCGCCCTATGCCTTCCACCGGGGGGCGGCCCACCTTGCCCTACGGGCCCGGGCGCGGATCCTGCCCCTCCTCATTTCCTGCTCGCCGCCCCTCCTGGCCAAAGGTCACAGGTGGTATGAGATGCCTCGCGATCCATGCGATTATTGCATCCGCGCTGCCGCGCCCCTCGACCTGCCCTGGCCCAGTCTCACCGACCTTCCGCCGCCCCAGGCTGCCCGCAAGGTGACGGCATGGCTCGAAGACCGGTTCAACCAGGAGATTCATGATTCAGGACATCACCCCGCTCGACATGAAGCGGTTCATCGTCAAGACCCTTGACCTGGAGGACACCCGCCCAGAGGACATCGGCGACGATCAGCCGCTGTTCGCCGGCGGGCTGGGGCTGGATTCCATCGACGCCTTCGAGCTGGGCATCGCCCTGAAGAAGGCCTACCACCTGCAGCTTGAGGACGACAAGACCTCCGGCTACGCCCACCACTTCCGCACCCCGGCGACCCTCGCCGCCTTTGTCGCCTCTCACCGGCAGGCCGTTTCATGAGCGCACCCAAAACCACCGCACCCCTCTCCGAACAGGACATCTTCCAGAAGCTGGTGGAGGTGCTGGCCGACTCCTTCCAGCTCGATCCCGCCACCATCACGCGGGACTCCCACCTGTTCAAGGACCTCGACCTCGACAGCATCGATGCCGTGGAGCTGGCCATTCAGCTCCAGGACTTCACGGGCCGCCGGGTGAAGGCCCAGGAGTTCAAGGACGTGCGCACCGTGGGCGACGTGGTGGCCACCATCCACGGGATGCTGCAGTCGTGATGCCCTTCCCCGGGGCGCTGCAGGCGATCCCTGGAGCACCCGGGCGTTTCGCCCTGCAGGTGGACGCGGACCACGCCGCCTTCGAGGGCCACTTCCCGGGGGCGGCGATCCTCTCCGGGCTCCTCCAGGTGGACTGGGCCATCCGGCTGGGACGGGAAGCCTACGGCATCACCGGAGCCTTTCGGGCCCTCGAGCACCTCAAGTTCCAGGCCCCCATCGGGCCGGGCGAACCCCTGGAACTGCACCTCGACTGGCAGGCCGCCAAGGGGCACCTGGGCTTCACCTACCAGGGTGTCCAGGGACGGAAATCCAAGGGAAGCGTCGTCTTCATCCCAACCCCATGAGCGCCTTCCGACCCTGCCTCATCGTGCCGGTGTTCAATCCCGGCCCTGCCCTGGGCCGCACGCTGGAGGCCCTGCTCCAGTACCACCTGCCCCTCTTCCTGCAGGACGACGGCAGCGACGCCGCCACCCGCCGGGACCTCGAGCGATGGGCCGCAGCACACCCCCAGATCCGCCTCGCTCGCTGGGAGGTGAACCGGGGCAAGGGGGCGGCGGTGGTGGCGGCCTTCCAGCGGGCCCACGCCGAAGGCTTCACCCACGCCCTGCAGGTGGACGCGGACGGGCAGCACGACCCCGAGGCCGTGGGCCGCTTCCTCCGGCTGGGCGAGGCGCACCCCGAGGCCGTAATCGCGGGCATCCCGCGCTACGAAGGGCCGGTGCCCGCGGCGCGGCGCTACGGCCGCTGGTTCACCCACGCCTGGGTGTGGCTGGAGACCCTCTCCTTCGACATCGGGGACTCCCTCTGCGGCTTCCGGCTCTACCCGCTGGCGCCCACCCAGGCCCTCTGCGACACGACGCCGCTGCCCCAGCGCATGGACTTCGACACCGCCATCATCGTCCGCCTGCATTGGGCGGGGCTGCCGGTGCTGAATGCCCCGGTGGGAGTCAGCTATCCGGCGGACGGGGTGTCCCACTTCGACCTCGTGCGGGACAACCTCCGCCTCACGCGCATGCACACCCGGCTGGTGCTGGGCATGCTGCGCCGCCTGCCACACCGCCTCCTGCGTGGGCGCGGTTCGGCAACGGCGAAGCCCCACTGGTCCCGCATCCAGGAGCGGGGCACCACCTTCGGCCTGCGGCTGGCCCTCTGGACCTACCGCCTCCTGGGTGCCCGCGGGCTCCGCTTCATCACCGAGTTCGTGGCGGCCTACTTCTTCCTCACGGGGGCTGCCGCCCGACAGGCCTCCAGGGACTACCTCCAGCGCCTGTTCCACCATGCGGGACCCCTGCCCGGCTTGCCGACCGAACCTGGAACCTGGGCCACCTACCGTCACATCCGCGCGTTCGCCCTGTCCTACGTGGACCGCTTCCTGGCCTGGATGGATGCGGGGAGCTTCCCCCTCCAGTTCCCCGAAGCCGAGGCCTTCCAGGCCCAACAGGCCTCGGGGCGGGGGGGGCTGTACCTCAGCGCCCACCTGGGCAACCTGGACATGCTCCGGGGCCTGGCCGCCAAGGAAGGGCTGAGGGGCCTCCATGCCGTGGTCTATTCCGAGCACGTGGTGCGCTTCCAGGACCTCCTCAAGCAGGTGAACCCCCACTACGAGGCCAACCTGATTCATCTGCCGGAGGTCACCCTGGGCACCGCGATGGCCCTGGAGGACAAGGTGGCCCGGGGCGAGAGCCTGTTCCTCGTGGGGGACCGGCCGCCGGTCTCCGAGAACGGCCGCACCGTGCGGGTGCCCTTCCTGGGCCAGGAGGCTCCCTTCCCCATGGGCCCCATCTTCCTGGCCCACCTGCTGCAGTGCCCCGTCTACCTGTTCTTCTGTGTCCACGATGGCACCGGCTACCGGGTGCACCTGGAGCCCTTCGCCGACCGCATCGAGTTGCCCCGGCGGGGGCGGGAGGAGGCCCTCCGGGGCTGGGTGGCGCGGTATGCCGAGGCGGTGGAGGCCCAGTGCCGCCAGACGCCCTTCCAGTGGTTTAATTTCTATGACTTCTGGGGTGCGACCCACGCCGAGCCGGACCCGCCTTCGGCCACCCCCCAGCCCGCTCCAGGGACCCCTGCATGACCGCACCCCTCCAGGCCGATGTGACCATCGACGTGCCCTTCCACGACGTGGATTCCATGGGTGTGGTCTGGCACGGGCACTACCTCAAGTACTTCGAGGTGGCCCGCACCGCGCTCCTGCGCCGCGTGGGCATGGACCTGGCCGACATGGAGGCCTCGGGCTGCATCTGGCCGGTGGTGACCTGCGACCTGCGCTACCTCCGGCCCCTCCGCTACGGGCAGAAGGTCCGGGTGCAGGCCACCCTGGAGGCCTACGACTGCCGCCTGAGGATCCACTACGAGATCCATGACCTGGCCAGTGGCGAGCGCCTGACCCGGGGCACCACCCTGCAGCTGCCGGTCGATGCCCAGACCGGCGAGGCCCGCTTCGAGACCCCCGCCGGGCTGGTGGCCGCCATCGAGCGGGCCCTGGCATGAGCCCAGGGAGCGAGGGGCATCTGGCGGCCTTGGGCCTGGTCTGCGCCCTCGGCCGCGGCAAGGCCGAGGTGGCCGCGGCGCTCTTCGCAGGGGATACCAGGGGGCTGGTGCTGGAGGATGGCTGGCTGCCCGCAGGACCCGCCCGGGTGGGCCGGGTGCCGGGGCCCCTGGCGCCCCTGCCCGCGGCCTTCGCGGCGGACGACTCGCGGAACACCCGGCTGCTGCTGGCCGCCCTGGAGGAGATCCGCCCGGAGGTGGACCGGGAGATCGCCCGCCATGGCCGGCACCGCGTGGGCGTGGTGCTCGGCACCAGCACCTCGGGCATCGAGGCCACGGAGCGGGCCATGGCCCATCGCCTGACCCACGGTGTCCTGCCCCCGGAGTTCCACTATCAGCAGCAGGAGATCGGCCGGCTGGCCCCCTTCCTGGCCGAGTTCCTGGGCCTCACCGGCCCCGCCCTCACGGTGTCCACCGCCTGCACGTCCAGCGGCAAGGCCCTGGTCACGGCCCGCCACCTGCTGCGCCTGGGGCTCTGCGACGCCGTTTTGACCGGCGGCTCCGATTCCCTCTGCGGCCTGACGCTCAACGGCTTCGCCTCCCTGGAATCCGCCACGCCCACCCTCTGCAACCCCATGAGCCGGAACCGCTGCGGCATCAACGTGGGAGAAGGGGCAGCCCTCTTTGTCCTCCGCCGGGAGCCCTCGGAGTTGGCCCTGCTGGGGACGGGGGCCTCCAGCGACGCCCACCACATCTCGGCGCCGGAGCCTTCGGGCCGCGGCGCCGAGGCAGCCATGCGGGCCGCCCTGGCCGAGGCCGGGCTGGCGCCGGAGGCCATCGGCTACCTGAACCTCCACGCCACGGCCACACCCAAGAACGACGAGATGGAGAGCCTGGCCACCCACCGGGTGTTCGGGGAGGGGGTGCCCTGCAGCGGCACCAAGCCCCTGACCGGCCATGCCCTGGGGGCCGCCGCGGCCCTGGAGCTGGCCTTCGCCTGGCTCACCCTGCAGCCGGCCTGGAACCCTGGACGGCGCCTGCCCCCGCACCGCTGGGACGGGGCCCTGGACCCCGACCTGCCGGCCCTCTCCCTGGTGCCAGATGGCGCCATCCTCCGGGGGCCGGACACCTGCATGACGAACGCCTTCGCCTTCGGCGGCAACAACCTGAGCCTGATCCTCGGAACGGCCCCGTGAGCGCCTTCCCGCCCCTCACCGACCTCCTCCACCACCGGGGCCCCGCCCTGCTCCTCGAGCAGGTGCTCGATCTTTCCCCGGAGCACTGTGTGGCCCTGGCCCGGGTGGAGGCCGGTGCGTGGTACCTGCAGGAGGATGGTGCCGCCCCCGCCTGGCTGGCCCTGGAGTGGATGGCCCAGACCGCCGCCGCCTTCAGCGGCCATCGGCACCTGCAAGCGGGCCGATCCCCCCGGATCGGCTTCCTGCTGGGCACCCGGTCCTTCGAGGCCCTCGTGCCCACTTTCCCCTCCGGCCAGGCCTACGAGGTGGAGGCTGTGGCGGTGTTCCTGGATGAGGACGGCCTCGGCGCCTTCGACTGTGCTGTGCGTCAAGCCGGGCAGACGCTGGCCCGTGCTAGGTTGAAAGCGATCGAACAGCCATGAATCCCGCTTCCCCTCCCCCCTCCCGACGCGTGCTCGTCACCGGTGCCAGCGGCCGCCTCGGCGGCGCCATCGCCCGGCGCCTGGCGGCCGACGGCTTTCAGGTGACGGCCCACTGCTATGGCCGCGCGGCCACCGTCCAGGCCCTCTGCGCGGAGCTCCGGGCGACCGGTGGCTCCGCCGACTGGCTGGCCTTCGACGTGACAGATCGGGCGGCCACCCTGGCGGCCCTCGAGGCCAAGGTGGCCGCCGAGGGTCCCTTCTACGGCATCGTCTGCAACGCGGGCATCACCCGGGATGGCGCCTTCCCCGCCCTCAGCGGGGAGGACTGGGACCAGGTGCTGGCCGTGGGGCTCGACGCCTTCTTCAATGTGGTGCAGCCCCTCCTCATCCCCATGATCAAGACCCGGAAGGGCGGCCGGATTGTCTGCATCTCCAGTGTCTCCGGAGTCGTGGGCAACCGGGGCCAGGTGAACTACAGCGCCGCCAAGGCGGGGCTCATCGGCGCCGCCAAGGCCCTGGCCGTGGAGGTCGCCACCCGCGGCATCACGGTCAACTGCGTCGCGCCCGGGCTGATCGAGTCGGAGATGGTGGACGAGACGGTCCTGGAGCGGGCCCTGCAGGCCATCCCCATGGCCCGGGTCGGCCAGCCGGAAGACGTGGCGGCCACCGTGGCCTTCCTGCTGTCGGACGCTGCCAACTACATCACGCGCCAGGTCATTGGTGTCAACGGAGGGATGGTCTGATGCGCCGCGTGGTGGTGACAGGCATGGGCGGCGTCACGCCCCTCGGGGACAGCTGGGCCGCCATCGGCCCCGCCATGGAGGCGGGCCGCAGCGGCGTGCGCACCATGGCGGCCTGGGAGCAGTACCCCGAGATCCAGACGCGCCTGGGCGTGCCCGTGGAGCACTTCACCGTGCCCGAGCACTACCCCCGGAAGATGGTGCGCTCCATGGGGCGCGTGGCCCTCCTTGGCGTGCGCGCCACGGAGCTGGCCCTGGAGGACGCGGGCCTCCTGGGGGACCCCATCCTGCGGAAGGGCCAGGTCGGCGTGGCCTACGGCTCCTCCTTCGGGAGCGTGGAGCCCATGGTGGCCCTGGGCAAGAGCCTGGCCATGGGACGCATCAGCGGCATCGGGGCCACCGGCTACATCCAGGCCATGAGCCACACCGCGGCCGTCAACATCGGCGTCTACTTCGGCCTCACGGGCCGGGTGATTCCCACCAGCACCGCGTGCACCTCCAGCAGCCAGGCCATCGGCTATGCCTACGAGACCATCCAGCAGGGCCGCCAGACCGTGATGATCGCCGGGGGCTGCGACGAGCTCAGCATCTACACCGCCGCCGTCTTCGACACCCTCTACGCCACCAGCCTCAAGAATGACGCGCCCCAGACCACGCCCCGGCCCTTCGATGTGGACCGCGATGGCCTCGTGGTGGGCGAAGGGGGCTGCACCCTCATCCTGGAGGACCGGGACCACGCCCTCGCCCGGGGCGCCCGCATCTACGCCGAGGTGCTCGGCTTCGGCACCAACTCCGACGGCGCCCACATCACCCAGCCCCAGAAGGAGACCATGGCCGAGGCCATCCGCCTGGCCCTTGTGGATGCCGCGCTGCGCCCCGAGGAGGTGGACTGGGTGAATGCCCACGGCACCGCCACCGAACATGGCGACATCGCCGAAAGCCACGCCACCTACGAAGTGTTCCGACGGCCCATCCCCATCGTCTCCTTCAAGAGCTACTTCGGCCACCCGCTGGGGGCCTGCGGCTCCATCGAGGCCTGGGTGGGCATCCACATGACCCTGGCCCAGCGCATCGCCCCCACCCTGAACCTCGTCACCCCCGATCCCCGCTGCGCCGAGCTGGACTACCTCCAGGGCGCACCGCGCGCCCTCCAGGCCAGCTGCTTCGTGAGCAACAACTTCGCCTTCGGTGGCATCAACACGGCCCTGGTCTTCCGCTGCCCCGCCTGAACCCTGCCCAGGCTTGACGGTCTGGCAGATCCCCAGGGTTGACGGAGCATTCGTGACCGAACCGTCCGGGGACATCACTACCATGGCTGAGGGCCCAGCCCCGGGCCGCGAGGTGTTTCCCATGGATGCGACCACGTCTGTTCTCCGCCGCTGCGAGATCTTCTCTGGCCTCTCGGACGCCGATCTGCGCTTCATCGCCCAGGCCGCCCGCCGCCGGGAAGTCCCGGCGGGAACCACCCTGTTCAGCCAAGGCGAGCCCCGGCGCGGCGCCACGGTGATCGCCGAGGGCCGGGTGGAGATCACCCGGGACAACGGAGATGGGCCGGAACCCGTGGTCCTCCTGGGCCCGGGCGACGTGGCGGGCGAGCAGTCCTTCCTGGCCATCAGTACCCATACCGCCACCGGTGTCTCCCTCACCCCGGCGGTGCTGCTGGAGTTGGACCGCGAGGCCGTGCTCGCGAGCCTCGGGCAGGATGGCGGCGCCGCCATCGCGGTGCTCAGCAAGGTGGCCAATGTCCTGCACCAGCGCCTGCTCTACTCGGCCACGCCCCGCACGGGCCGCGAGCAGGCCTACGCCAGCGGCAGGACCCGCCGGGAATCCGACCTCATCGGCCCCCTCGACGTGCCCGAGGATGCCCTCTTCGGCGTGCAGACCCTGCGCGCCGTGCACAACTTCCCCATCACGGGCACTCCCACCAGCCACTTCCCCGCCATGATCCGGGCCCTGGCCATGGTCAAGCAGGCCGCGGCCCGGGCCAACGCGCGGCTGGGCCTGCTGGATCCCGCCATCGCCGACGCCATTGACCGGGCCTCCCAGGAGATCCTCGACGGCCACTGGCACGGCCACTTCCCCACGGACATGGTGCAGGGTGGCGCCGGCACCTCCACCAACATGAACGCCAACGAGGTCATTGCCAACCGGGCGCTGGAGCTGCTGGGCCACGCCCGGGGCGAGTATGCCTTCTGCCACCCCAACGACCACGTGAACCTGGGCCAGAGCACCAACGACGTCTACCCCACGGCCCTGCGCCTCAGCACCATCTTCATGCTGAAAAACCTGCTGGGGGCCATGGAGCGCCTCAAGGCGGCCCTGCACGCCAAGGGCCAGGAGTTCTCGGATGTCATCAAGATGGGCCGCACCCAGCTGCAGGACGCGGTGCCTATGACGCTCGGCCAGGAGTTCGAGGCCTTCGCCATCACCACCGGCGAGGACATCGCGCGGCTGCGCGAAACGGCCCGCCTTTTCCTGGAGGTGAACATGGGCGGCACCGCCATCGGCACGGGCATCTGCGCCGACCCGCGCTACCCCCAGCTGGTGGTCGACGAGCTGAGGGCCATCACCGGACTGGAGATCGTCCTGGCGGAGAACCTGGTGGAGGCCACCCCCGACACCGGCGCCTTCGTGATGTTCTCTGGTGTCGTCAAGCGCGCCGCCGTGAAGCTCAGCAAGCTCTGCAACGACCTGCGCCTGCTGAGCAGTGGGCCCCGCTGCGGCTTCGGGGAGCTCAACCTCCCGCCCGTGCAGCCCGGCAGCAGCATCATGCCCGGCAAGGTGAATCCCGTGATCCCCGAGGTGGTCAACCAGGTGGCCTACATGGTCATCGGCAACGACCTCACCATCACTCTCGCCGCCGAGGCCGGCCAGCTGCAGCTCAACGTCATGGAGCCCATCCTGGCCTACAGCCTGGCCACCAGCATGCGCACCCTCACCGCTGCCGTGAACGTGCTGACCACCAAGTGCATCGTGGGGATCACCGCCAACCGGGAGCGCTGCCGTGACCTGGTGGAGCACAGCATCGGCATCGTCACGGCGGTCATGCCCGCCATTGGCTACAAGCGGGCCACCGAGGTGGCCAAGGAGGCCCTGGCGACCGGGGTACCCGTCCGGGAGCTCATCCTGAACAAGGGCTGGCTGACGCCTGCCGAACTGGACGAGGCCTTCAGCCTGGAGGCCATGACCCAGCCCAGGCCCATCCGATAGGGTTCGGCCCGATGGGGGGTCCGGGGCCAGGGGCTCCGCGCTAGACTGGGGCCAATCCCCATCCCTATGCCCGTCCGCCTGCCCGGGAGCCCCCATGTCCCTCGAAAAGAAGATTGAACTGCTGAAGGCCAAGCACGCCCAGGCGCTTGCGGGCGGGGGGGAAGCCCGGGTGGAGAAGCAGCACGAAGGCGGTAAGCTCACGGCCCGGGAGCGCGTGGCGGCCTTCCTGGACGAGGGCTCCTTCGAGGAGATGGACGCCCTCATGGTCCACCGCAACTGGGGGGTGGAGAAGATTCCCGGCGATGGCGTGGTGACGGGCTTCGGCCGCGTGGATGGCCGCCCTGTGGCCATCTTCGCCCAGGACTTCACGGTCTTCGGCGGCTCCCTCAGCGAGGCCTACGCCAAGAAGATCTGCAAGGTGATGGACCTGGCCATGAAAGTCGGCTGCCCCGTCATCGGCCTCAACGACAGCGGCGGCGCCCGCATCCAGGAAGGCGTGGTCTCCCTGGGCGGCTACGCCGACATCTTCCTGCGCAACACCCTGGCCTCGGGCGTCATTCCGCAGATCAGCCTCATCATGGGCCCCTGCGCAGGGGGGGCCGTCTACAGCCCCGCCATCACCGACTTCATCACCATGGTGAAGGGCACCAGCTACATGTTCGTGACCGGTCCGGATGTCATCAAGGCGGTCACCCACGAGGAGGTCACCAAGGAGGAGCTGGGCGGCGCCACCACCCACAGCGCCAAGAGCGGCGTGGCCCACTTCGTGTGCCCCAGCGACCTGGCGGCCCTGGCCCACACGCGGGAGCTGCTCTCCTTCCTGCCAAGCAACAACCTGGGCGAGGCCCCCCGCCGGGCCCCGAAGCGCGAGATGCCCCTGGAGAATCCCGACCTGGACAAGGTCGTGCCCGATGACCCCAGCAAGCCCTACGACATCCGCGACATCATCAAGGGCGTGGTGGACGATGCCCACTTCTTCGAGGTGCATGAGGCCTTCGCGCCCAACCTGGTCGTCGGCTTCGCCCGCATCGACGGCCGCAGCGTCGGCATCGTGGCCAACCAGCCCGCCTTCTACGCCGGGGTGCTGGACATCGCCTCCAGCGAGAAGGGGGCCCGCTTCGTGCGCTTCTGCGATGCCTTCAACATCCCCCTGATCACCTTCGAGGATGTGCCGGGCTTCCTGCCGGGGGTCACCCAGGAGCACGGCGGCATCATCCGTCATGGTGCCAAGCTGCTCTTCGCCTTCTGCGAGGCCACGGTGCCCAAGATCACTGTCATCACCCGCAAGGCCTACGGCGGCGCCTACTGCGTGATGGCCAGCAAGCACATCCGCACCGACTTCAACTTCGCCTATCCCACGGCGGAGATCGCCGTCATGGGCGCCGAGGGGGCCATGAACGTGCTGCACGGGAAGACCATCGCCATCGCCCCGGATCCCGCAGCCCGCAAAGCCGAGCTGGTGGCCGAGTACAACGAGAAGTTCGCCAACCCCTACATCGCCGCCGAGTTCGGCTTCATCGACGAGGTGATCCTGCCCCGCGAGACCCGGCTGAAGCTCGTCAAGGCCCTCGCCTTCCTCGACACCAAGCGCGACAGCACGCCCCCCAAGAAGCACGGGAACATCCCGCTTTAGGTCGTTCACACGGAGTTCCCGACATGAGACCCATCGCACCGCTGACCGGTCTGGCCGGGCTGCTCCTGTTCACGGCCTGCACCACCACCGAGGTCGTGTCCCTTCCAAAAGTCGGGTACGGGCGCAGGCTCGATCGGGTCTACGTCCTTGTTTCCCCGGGCCCTGCGGGGTCCCTGGACTTTGTCGATCAGCTCAAGGCCTCGCTGGAAAGCCGCTTCGCGGCGCAGCGGGTGGCCTGCCAGGTGCGGGTGAGGGAGGTGTTGGCCTTCGATCAGGAAGCCCGCATCCAGGCCGACGTGGCGGCCTTCAAGCCCACTCACAGGCTCGACATCCGGCAGACCGCCAAGGCCCTCGCAGGCGCCCAGCCAGGTACCGCCTTTCCCGCTTCCAGCGGCGGTGCCACCTTTGACCTCACCCTTTCTGAGGCCGATGGCGGCGAGGTGGTCTGGCGCGCCATCCTCAACTGCACCGGCACGTCGGGGGTGGGCTCTCCAGGGGCGTCCGCAGCCGAGATCTGCCGGGCCCTGGCCAAGGATGGCCTCCTGGGCCCCTCGGTTGACAGCAAATAACCCGTTCATTCCCTAAAGCTTCACCTGTTTTGAGGTCCCCATGGATTGGAAATCCGCCCTGGTTCTGCTGTCCCTGCCCTTGGTGGGGCAAGTGCCCGACGCAAGCTTCTTCAAGGGCGACCCCAAGGCCGTCATGCTCCACTGTGCCGCCATAGCCCGAAGCCTGAAGCCGAAGAGCGAGGATGCCGTCGCTGCGGAGGCCCGGGCCCTTCTGCTGGCGGGGGAGCGCGCCAAGGCCGAAGACCTGCTGCTTGCCCTGGAAAAGAAAGCCCCCGAGGCCGACACCTACGTGCTCATGGCCCGCGTCTGGTTGACATGCGGCATCCGGGGGCCGGTACCCGCCCTCATCGAGAAGGCCTGCCTCAAGGGCGCAAAGGATGCCGGGGCGCTCACGCACCTCGCCATCCTGCTGATGGACCACAGCCTGGCGGAAGAGGCGATGCGGATCATGGATCTGGCCTATGCCGCCGACCGGAAGGCCGACAGCGAATTCGTGGAATTCGCCTGCGCCTGCATCCGTACAGGCCACGAAGCGGTGGCCCCGATCTGGTTCGAGCGGGCCATCGCGGTCAAACCTAGGAACGAGCGCCGCTGGCTGGACATCGCCATGGCCCTGGCCGACCACGGCCTTGAGCACTGAGGCACCCATGCAACGCACCCGCCGCTCGCGCCTCCTCTCCCTGCTGCTGGCCGCCCTCCCTGCGGCCCTGGCCCAGGTGCCCACCCCCGCCGACAAGGCCTTCTTCCAGCAGCCAAAGCCCCTCGTCATGGTCACCTGCGCCGAGACCGCCCTGGCCCTGGGTGCGAATGGCGGCGATGAGCTGGCCCAGCTGGGGTGGGTCTACCTGTCGGCGGGCCAGCGGGACAAGGCCGAGGAGGCCTTCGCCCGGGCCTTCCGCAAGGGCAGCCTGCGCTTTGCGGGCGTCTTCGTCCAAAGTACGGTCAACCCCGCCACAGGATTGGGCGAATCCCGTGCAGCTCCCTCGTTCGGAAAAACCGATGGCGCTGGCGCCGAGACCTGCCGCACCATCGGCTTGGCCCTGCTCCGCAACGGCTACAAGGCCGAAGCCCTGAGGGCCTACGAGGCCATGGGCAGCGCCGACAGCCAGGGCTTCATGGGCAAGGACAGCAGCCTCACCCGGGCCGCCATTGACCTGCTCAAGGCGGGGATGGTTCCGGAAGCCATCGCCTGGATGGAGACGGCCTACCTGGCCGACCCGAGGGACGCCAACAACTTTGTCGACTTCGGCCGGGCGGCCCTGCTGGCGGGCGAGCGCGACCAGGCCGCCCGCTACTTCGCCCTGGCCGTGCAGGTGGAACCCAAGGATTCCGACCTCTGGGCCCAGATCGCCGAGGGCTACGCCGACCTGCTGGTCCAGGGCCGTCCCGCCGGGGATGCCAAGGCCACGCCTCCGGCCCCCTGAGCCCTGGCCAAGGTGGATGGACCATCCGCCCCGCCGCAGGGCTACAATCCAGGCTCAATCCCCTCCTCCAGGAGCTACGATGGCCTTCACCCGCAGCCATTCCCTCGTCTTCCTTGCGGCGTCGCTGGCCCTCGGCCCGAGGCCCGCCCTGGCGCAATCCCCCAAGGCCGTCACCTTCGACGAGGCCTTCTTCGCCGGAGACCGCCGGGCCATCCTCGAGGCCTGCGCGGACCAGGCCCGCGCCCTCAAGCCGAAGGATGCGAAATACATGGCCGAGTGTGGCCGGGCTTACCTGGCGGCCCTGGACAAACCCAAGGCCGAGGCGGCTTTTCGGGAGGCGGAGGCCCGGGAGACCAAGGATGGGGAGGTGCTGCGGCTCATCGCGGTGGCCTGGCTGAAGCATGGCTACAAGACCGAGGCGCTGGAGGGTTACGAAAAGATCGTCAAGCGCGACCCCAAGAACAAGGACGCCATCACCCAGGCGGCGGTGGACCTGGCGGAGGTCGGCCTTGTCAACGAAGCGGAGCGCTACATGAACGTCATGGTGGCCCTGGAGAAGGACGACTGGGAACGGTTCCTGCAATTCGGCCGCGCGCTTCTGGTCGCAGGTCAGCGCAAGAAGGCCGCCGCCTGGTTCGCCCGCGCCGTGGCCATCAAGCCCAAGGAGGAGAAGGTCTTCCTGGAGATCTCCCGCTGCTTCGCCGAATTCCAGAGCGTGCTGTAGGACTCAACGCACCCGCGCCCCGCCCGTAGCCAGGGCTTCCCGGAGATCCAATGACCCCCTGGTTCCTCAACAAGCAAGGCGCGGTGCGCAGCGGCTGGAAGGTGCTGGGCTTCATCCTGGTGCTCATGGCCCTCGGGTTCCTGGTGAACCTCGTCGCGCACTTCCTGGGCCTGCGCCGAGGCGCCGGGGCCTGGATGGGCGTCCTCATCGGTGTGCTGGCCAGCTACATCTGCGTAAAGCTCGAAGGCCGCTCCCTCGCCAGCCTGGGCTTCCGCTTCGAAGGCCGCTGGCTGTTGGAGGGCCTCGCCGGAACCCTTGGCGGCATCCTCATCATCGGGGTGACGGCCCTGGTGGTGCGCGGCCTGGATGGCTTCCACTGGCAGCGCGCCCAAGGCGTGGGCCTGGGTCAGACCCTCTGGGCCGCCTGGCTCTTCCTGGGGGTGGCCTTCAACGAGGAGATTGTCTCCCGGGGCTTCCCCTTCCAGCGCCTGGTGGAGGGCGCAGGCACCTGGGTCGGGCAGCTGGTCTTCGCGGCGCTATTCGCCCTGGGCCACTGGGGCAACCCGGGCATGCACGGTGCCACCAAGGCCTGGGCCACCCTGAACATCGGGCTCGCCGCCATCCTGCTGGGCTTCTGCTACCTGCGGACCCGCAGCCTGGCCCTGCCCATCGGCGTGCACCTCGGCTGGAACTGGGCCCAGGGCAGCCTGCTCGGGTTTGGCGTCAGCGGCACCACCGATACGCCAGGGCTCTGGACGCCGGTCTTCCATGGCCGGCCGGAATGGCTGACGGGAGGCGAGTTCGGCCTGGAGGCGAGCCTGCCCTGCGCCGTGATCTGCGGCCTGGCCATCCTAGGGGTGTGGTGGTGGAAGGGCGCGCCTCGAAGCGCTCCTAGCGCCGATGCTTCCACAGCTTCGGCGTCTTGATGCCGGCGCCCATCACCAGGCGCATCTCGCTGGTGGGAGCAAAGCCCATCCGCTGGTAGAGACCTTCGGCTTCCAGGCTGGCGTGCACTTCCATGATCTCAATGCCCAGGTCCCGGGCCAGGTCCAGCGCCGCGTCGGTCAGGCGGGCGGCCAGGCCCCGACGCCGGTGGGACGGTGCGGTGTAGACGTTGAAGAGGTAGCCCCGCACGGCGAGCGGGGACACCGGGGTGGGCAGGCTGTCATGCATCAGCATGAGCACGCCGGAAACAACCTGGCCCTGGTCCTCGAACACAAGCCCGCGGCACTGCCCGGTGACCAGCCAGCCGCGCAGCAGGTGCCGGAAGGCATCGGCCATGCGCTGTAGGCCTTCCTCCGAGCCCATCTCCATGTCGCGGAACAGGGCCACGCGATGAGCCACATGGGTTTCGAGGTCGGCGAGGGTGGAGGGTCGGAGCGTGGCGTTCATCCCGCTAGTGTAAGCGCTATCCTGGACCATGCACTACGCCGCGCTCGCCTCGGGCTCCAAGGGAAACTGCCACGCCCTGTCGGACGGCGACCGGACCCTGCTGGTGGATGCCGGCCTCTCCCTCCGCCAGATCCATCAGCGCCTCGGCCTGCTGGGGCTAGACAGCGCCCGGATCCAGGCCCTGGCCTTGACCCACGAGCACTCGGACCACATCGCGTCCCTGGCGGTCATCCTGCGGCGTACCCCCTGGGCCATCCTCGCCACGCCGGAGACCCGGCGGGCCGCTGAGCATGCCCAGGGGATCCGGATTCCCCCGGAGCGGTGGATCGAGCTGAAGGCCGGCCAGGCCCTGGACTGGGCCGGGTGGCGAGTGCAGCCCTTCGCCCTGCCCCATGACGCGGCCGATCCCGTCGCCTTCCGAATCGAGGCGGGCGGATGCGCCGCCGCCGTGGTCACGGACCTGGGGGTGCCCACGGCCCTGGTGGCCGACCACCTCCAGGACCTCGACCTCTTGGTGTTGGAGGCCAACCACGACGTCGACATGCTGCGGGAGGGTGGCTATCCCCCGCAGCTGAAGGCCCGCATCCTGAGCCGGGTGGGGCACCTCAGCAACGCGGCCATGGCCGAACTGCTGGCCCGGATCTGCTCGCCCCGCCTCGTGCAGGTGGTCCTGGCGCACCTCAGTGAATCCAACAACCACCCCGACCTGGCGCGGTTCGCCGCTGAAGAGGTCCTCCGGGGCACCCGGACCGCGCTGTTCCTGGCCCACCAACGGGAACCCCTGGCCCTGTCCGCCGCATCCGTCTGAGAGGTCCCATGCGCCAGCGCCTGCTCGTCCTGCTCCTGTCCCACGCCCTCCTCCCCCTGTGGGCCGAGGCCCCGCCGCCCCTGCGGGTGGTGGTCGAGCGGTTCGACGAAGCCCAAGCCAAGGTGCAGACCCTGCAGTGCCCCTTCACCCTCACGCTGCGGCGCGCCCTCCTGCGCACCCCTTCGGTGACCAAGGGCACTCTGTACCTCCAGGGTTCCGACTTTGCCCATTTCGCCTTCCAGGCCCCGGAAGACCTGATCCTCCACCTGACCCCCAAGGCCCTGATCTCTTACAGCCCGGCGGCCCGGGAGGGCGAGCTGATGAAAATCGGGATCATCCGGAACGCCGACCGCAAGTTCCTGGGGCTGGGCCAGAAGCTCAGCTACCTGGCCGACTACTTCCAGATCGCCCTGGGCGAGGCCCAGGACGGCAGCGCCACCTGGTACTTGACCCTGACGCCGCGCACGCTGTCGCTCCGGAAGCGCATGCAGGCCCTCAACCTCTGGGTGGACAAGGAGACCTGGCTGCCCCGGCAGGTGCAGTGGGTCGAGCGCAGCGGGGATTCCTGGCTGCTGGAGCTTGGCGCCCTCAAGGTCAATCAGCCCCTGCCCGCCGCCGTGACGGGCTTCAAGCTGCCCGAGGGCATTCCCCTGCGCAGTGAATTCAGCTTCTTCGCCACGCGCAAGAAGTGAAGTAGGGGTACACTGCATCAGCTTTCGAGGCCCCGATGATCGTGGTTTGCCCGGCCTGCCAGGCCCGCTTCCAGTACGACGAATCCCGCTTTGGCGCCACCCGCGCCAAGCGGTTCAAATGCCCGAAGTGCAGCCATGTTTTCGAGGTAGAGAACCCAACCCTGGCCCCGGAGCCCATGGACGACGGTTTCGCCGAGCTGTTCACCGCCCCCCTCTCCATGCCCATGCCCGAGGATGAGCCCACGCCTCCCACGCCCGTCCCGGCCGCGCGCACCACGGCCAAACGGGACCGCGAAGCCATGCTGATCGCCGCCGGGCTCCAGGTGCCGGGCATGCCCCCAGGCCTGCGCTTCAGCCTCGCCTTCCTCAGCGGCCCCCAGGCCTCCACCGTGCAGGTGCTGGAACAACCCCAGACCGTCATCGGCCGCGAAGATGGTGACGTGATCACGCGGGATCCCGAGACCTCCCGGCGCCACGCCAAGCTCGAGATCCACCGGGATGGCACCGTCTGGATCAGCGACCTGCAGTCCACCAACGGGACCCTGGTGAATGGCGAGCGCATCACCGGCCCGGTCCAGCTGGCCAGCCAGCAGGAGTTCACCTGCGGCAACAGCACCTTCATGCTGCTGGTGCGCAACACGGACGAGTTCCCGCTCCATTGAGACCCCGACCATGACGCCTGATCCCTACACGCCCTACCTCCACCAGGCGGATGAGCTGTTCGCCAAGGGCGACATCGTCAAGGCCGGCCAGATCTGGCAGGCGATCCTCAAGCAGCACCCCGCGCATGTGGAGGCTCGCAACGGGCTGCTGCTGGTGAAGGCGCGCCTCCTCGCCCAGCGCGACGCGGCCGAGGCCCAGCCGCCCGCCCCGCCACCGGCGCCCACCCCGGCGGCGGCCCCCCCCGCAGGGCCCTTCCCCGAGCCCGTGCCCGAACCGGAAGTGGCTGACGTTCCTGAACCCCAGGTGGAGGCCAAACCCAGCCCCGAAGCGCCCCTGGTGCCCGAGCCGCTCCCACCCTCCGCCCTTAGCCCGGTCCCGGAACCCGGGGTTCCCCCCGTGCCCCTGCCCCCTTCCGCCAATCCCCGGGCCACCGCCCCCGAAACAACCCTGCCCGTGGCCGCCCCGTCACCCGCCCCCGAGGACCTGGACCGGCTGCTGGCGGAAGGGTGCACGCTGTACGACATGGGCCAGCTTCAAGATGCCCTGCGCAAGTGGGAGCGCATCCTGGCCGTGAACCCCGCCCACGCCCTCGCCCGTGGCTATGCCAACGGGGCCCGGCGCGAGCTGGGGCTGCCTGGCCTCGACGCCCACGCGGAACCGGACGCGGCCCCCTCGCTGCAACCCGATGGGGAGGAGGATCTCGAGAAGCTGCTGCGCGAAGCGGTGCAGCTCTACGACATGGGCCTGGTGGAAGAGGCCATCTCCAAGTGGGAGCGGGTGCTTTGGCTCGACCCCCAGCGCCTGGAGGTCGAGGGCTACCTGCGCCAGGCTCGCGCCGAGGTCCGAGCCACACCTTCGACCACGTCGCCCACCGGCCCCGACCCCACGGGCTCGCCCGAGGCCAGCGCCCTGGATCTGAAGCTCCGCCAGGCCGAACACCTGCTGCAGCTCCAGCGGAACGAGGAGGCCGCCTTCACCTTCCAGCAGGCGCTGGGTCTGGATCCCGGCAACGCCCGCGCCCTCCAGGGCCTGGAGCGCTGCCGCCGTCCAGGCGCTGCGCCCTCCGCCGGGCCCATCCTGTCGCTGGATCCCCTGGGTCGCATCGCCATGGTCGAACCGCCCCAGGCCGCCTCCACCGAGCCCCAGGCCGTGGAGCCCCCCGCCGCGCTTCTCAAGGCCGTGCCCGCCCCTCGCACGGGCCTCTCCCTGCCCGACCGGCTGCGCGAGGCCGCCCAACAGGTGCCTGGCTTCCAGGACCCCAAGGTGCTGGCCGCCGTCGGGGGAGGACTCCTGGTGGTGGCGGTGACCTTCGGCCTGGTCCGCGCCTACCGCCGGGACCAGGCCCTGAAGGACGACGTCCGCAGGGCCCGGGCCGCGGCCGTGGCGCCCGTGGCCAAGCAGGCCCAGGCCCCGGACCTCACGGAATCCCCCGAAGCCATCCAGGACGAAGTGGAAGCCACCCTGGTGACCGACCCCCTGCGCGCCTACCTGCGGGCCGAGACGCTGGTGGCCCGCCAGTCCTCCAGCGCCACCGGAGCCCAGCTCTTGGAGAAGGCCCGGGCCGGGCTGCCCGGTGGCGTAACCGGCGCCAGCCTGCCCGAGTTCCAGAAACACCTCCAGAATGGCGACCTGGAAACCGCCGCCCGGGTCATCGACGCCCTCCTGCGGGCCCAGCCTGGCAGCGCTGACCTCCGCAGGCGTGCGGGTCGGCTGCACCAGACGCTGGCCGTGGCCCACGCCAGCCAGGGCAAGTGGGAGGCGGCCCGGGACGACCTGCGGCGCGGCCGCGCACTCTTCCCTGACGACAAGACCTGGCAGGCCCGGCTCAAGCTCCTGGAGCGGGTCAAAACCCTGCCCAATAACCAGCAGGAGGGCTGGATCTCCCTGCTCGGCTAGGGCACCCAGACTTCGGGTGGCACGGGGTGGCTCAGGAAATGGGTCATGCCCTCGTTCAGGCCATAGGCCCCGGTGCTGCCAAAGGCCAGCAGGTCACCCGCCACCAGCTCCGGCAAGGGCAGGTCCCCCAGGCGGTCGAGACTGGTGCAGAGGGGCCCGGCCAGCGTATGCGGCAGGGTTCCCTCGCCCTTGCCCACGGCCTTCACGGGGAACGGCTGGCCCGTGAGCAGCGGGCGGATGAGGTGGTTGATGCCCCCTTCGAGGATGGCGAAGCGGGTGCCTCGGCTCGCCTTGATGCGCACCACCCGCGCCAGGTAAAGGCCACAGGGGCCGGCCAGGAAGCGTCCCGGTTCGAGGATCAGCTCGCCGGAGAACCAGGGGTGGCGGTTCAGCAGGTCGCCCAACCCCGTTCCCAGCGCCGCCAGATCCAGTGGTGTCTCGTTCGATCCGTAGGGGATGCCCAGCCCGCCCCCCAGATCGATCTGCTCGAGGGTGAGGCCATGGGTATCTCGCAGCCGCCGGGCGAGGTCCAGCACTGCGCCGTGGATGGCCAGCAGCTTCGCGGCGTCGCGCTGGTTGCTGGCGGCAAAGACGTGCAGGCCCCGGACGCGGACATGGCGCAGGTGGCTGGCCTTCTCCAACAGGGTTGGCACGTCCTCCTCGTCCACCCCGAAGGCCGAGGGACCGCTGCCGCCGATGATGCGGGTGCCTTCGTCGAGGTCAAAGGCGGGATGCACCCGCAGGTTCACGGCGGTCTCGCGATCCACCAGCGCATCCAGCCGCGCCAGATCCTCGAAGCCCTCGGCCTGCACCCGAACCCCCATGGCCACGGCCTTGCGGAGTTCCTCGGTGCGCTTGCCTGGCCCCGCGAAGAAGGTCCGGCCCGGTGGCAGCTGCAAGGCCTCCACCCGCGCCAGCTCCCCGATGGAGGCACAGTCGAAGCTGGCCCCCAGGGCAGCAAAGCAGGCCAGCAGGTCCGGATGCGGGTTGGCCTTCACCGCGTAGGCCAGCCGCACCCGAGGCGGCAGAACCCGGCGCAGGGACGCGAACTGCTCTGCCGCGGCGGCGCCCGAGTAGGCAAAGCAGGGCGTGCCGTGGGCTTCCGCAAGCCTGCGGCAGGTGGCGTCATCCAACGCGAAGAGAGGGGTCATGGGGACGTCTCGGATGGGCCCACCTTCGCGGTTTGCAGCTCCCGAAGGCGTGCTCGAATCTGCTTGCCGTGGGTCTGCATATGCATGAGGTCCAGCCGGAGGGCTTCACGCAGGCTGATGGGCCCCGCCACGGGGTGGCTGAAGCAGGCCCTGTGGTCAGCCCCTTCGCCGGCCTCCGCCAGGAAGGCTCTGAGCCACTCCTGGTGCCCGCGTCGCTGTTCGGTGATCTGATCCAGCCCGAGCTGGCCCGAGGGCAGCATCCGCCGCGAGGGCACCTTCACGGGAATGCCCAGGGCCAGCACGAGTCGAACCAGGAGGAGCTTGGCGCGGTGGGCCAGGGTCCGGCGCTGGGCGGTCAGGGTGTCCCATGGCGGCAGTCCCTTCAAGATCACCGCCTCGGACACCACCACATGCTCCAGGATGTCGAGGATGGACCAGGCCTCTGATCGCGGCTGGGTGCGCAGCGCGGTCTCTCCCAGGGGTTGAACCTGCTCCAGGAGCGCCTGCCACTGGGCATCCAGGCGGTCGAGGAGGGTTGCGGTCGCGTCGGACATGGGGTTCACTCCCGCCAGTACGGCGCCAGCCGCCGCACGCCTTCCCGCAGCTGCTCGGGGGTGGCGGCAAAGCTGAGACGGGCGTGGGCCCGGCCGCCCTCACCAAAGGCTAGGCCAGGGATAAGCACCACCTTGGCCTCGTCCCGCAGCTTCAGGCAGAACGCCAGCGGATCGGCGTGCGCGGAAACAGGCAGGGGCATGAAGTGGTAGAAGGTGCCATCGGGCGGTTCGACGAGGTGGCCCAGTTCCTCCCGCAGGGCCGCCGCCAGGGCCTGCCAGCGCTCACCCACGGCGGACCGGGCCTCGGCCAGGATCGCGTCCGAGTGCTCCAGCAGCGCCAGCGCCGCCCACTGGGCGGGGGTGGCCGTGCCCGTGACCGCATAGCCGTGCACGGTGCGGGCGGGCACCAGCCAGGCGGGGTCACCCACGGCCCAGCCCACCCGCAGGCCCGGCGCGCCCCAGCCTTTGCTCACGGAGCTGGTGACCACGCCACGGTCTGTGACATCGCGCAGGCTGGGGGCCCGCACCCCGAAGTGCAGGTCACGGTAGACCTCATCGGAGATGAGCAGCACCCCCCGGGCCGTGCAGGCGTCGGCCACGCGCTTCAGCGCCACCAGATCCCCACCGCCGCCCGTGGGGTTCGAGGGCAGGTTGAGGATCACGGCGGAGGCGTCCGGCGTGGCGTCCAACACGGCGATCAGCGCATCCGCATCCAGCCGGAAGCGGTCTCCCGACAGCCGGTAGGTCACGGGCTCGGCCCCCGCCATGCGGGCCAGCGCTGGGTAGGCCACGAAGCCCGGATCGGGCATGAGCACCTTGGTGCCGGGGTTCACCCAGGCCTGGAACAGCGAGAAAAGTGCGCCCTGGGAGCCCGTGGTGATGAGCACCTCCTCCACCTGGGCGCCGTGGAAAGCTGCCACGGCCCGGCGCAGTTCCAGCAGGCCCACGTGGGGCACGTAGGCGCAGGGGCCGGGGTCGCGGAGCAGGGCCTTGCGCGCCACCTCCGGCAGGTCCCAGGTGGGCTCGCCGAGCCCCAGGGGGATGGCCCCGGGCGGCGTGCCATCCGTGATGGCGCGGATGGGCGAGGGCTTCAGCAGGGACAGGCGGGTGGCGGGATTCACGGATTCATCCTTCACATACGATTCAACCAGAACAGATCACCACCAAGGCACCAAGACGCCAAGAACTGCCAAGAACCTTCTGTTTTCTTTTCTTGGTGCCTTGGTGTCTTGGTGGTTCGTATTTTCCTTCTGCTCTGCCTACCGCAGCGCCTGTTCGAGCGCCGTGGCCGCATCGGTCTTGTCGTCGCGGTACTTCACGATGCAGGGGGCGGCCAACTGCAGCCCGTGCGCCTTGGCGTAGTCACCCGAGGCCGGACGGGCACCGGGCACCACCACGGCGCCTTCGGGCACCTCCTGGCGCAGCTCCCGCCCATGCACCAGGTCATAGATCACGGTGCTGCCGGTGATGACCACGCCGGAGGCCAGCACCGCACGGCGACGGACCACAATGCCCTCGAACAGGCCCACGAGGCCGCCCACGAAGGCATCGTCCTCCACAATGACCGGCCGGGCCCCGGCGGGTTCCAGCACCCCGCCAATCTGGGCCGCGGCGGAGAGGTGCACGCGCTTCCCGATCTGGGCGCAGCTGCCCACGAGGGCGTGGCTGTCGATCATGGTGCCCTCGTCCACGAAGGCCCCCACGTTCACGTAGGCGGGCGGCATCAGCACCACGCTGCGGGCCAGGTGTGCCCCTCGCCGCACGGCGGAGCCGCCGGGTACCAGGCGCACGGCGTCTTCCAGGCCGAAGTGGCGGGGCGGGTAGGCGGTCTTGTCGAACATGGGGAAGCCGGGCCCCGCCATCTCCACCAGATTGGTGCGGCGGAAGCCGCAGAGGATGGCCTGCTTCACCCAGGTGTTGGCCTCCCAGGTACCGTCCTCCCGGCGTTGGGCGGCGCGGACCGTGCCCGTCTCCAGGGCCACCAGCAGTACCTGGTGCATGGCGGGGGCTTCGGGATCCCCTGCCAGCGCTTCCGGTGGGCGGGAGAAGAAGGCGCGAATGGAATCGGGATCGACAACCATCACATCACTCCGGGAATGGTGCCTTCGGCCGCCAGGCACAGGGCCTCGGCCAGGCGGGTGCGGGTGCCGGGGGAGGCGGGCGCCAGGGGCAGGCGCACCCCATCCTCGCCCAGGCCCAGCAGCTTGAGGGCCGCCTTCAGGGGGATGGGGTTGCTCTCCAGGAACAGCGCGTCCATGAGGGGCAGCAGTTGCTGGTGCAGGCGCAGGGCCTCCAGGGTGTTGCCGCGGCGGGCGGCGGCGATCATGCCGGCGGTCTCGCGGGGCAGCACGTTGGCCAGCACCGAGACCAGGCCTGAGGCGCCCACCGCCAGGGCGGCCAGCGCCAGGTTGTCATCGCCCGAGAGCAGGGTCTTGCCGGGCGGCAGGGTGCGGGCGATCTCCGCGATCTGGGCCAGGCTGCCACTGCTCTCCTTCACCGCCACCACCTGCGGGTTTTCCCACAGCCGCATCAGCACGGGCGGCGTGACGTTCAGGCCTGTGCGCCCCGGCACGTTGTAGGCCACCAGGGGAAAGCCCGGCGCGGCCTCGGCGATGGCCGCGTAGTGGGCCACCAGGCCATCGGGGCTGGGCTTGTTGTAGTAGGGCGTCACCACCAGGGCCCCGGCGGCCCCCAGCGCCTGGGCCCGCTTGGTCATGGCCGCCGCCTGCCGGGTGGCGTTGTGGCCCGTGCCCACCAGCACCGTCCGCCCGCTGCTTTCCTCAAGGCAGGCGCTGATGAGGGCGTCGCGCTCATCCTCCAGCAGGGTCGAAGCCTCCCCGGTGGTGCCCAGAGGTACCAGGGTATCCACGCCGCCGCCCACCACATGGCGGACCAGGCGCCGGAAGGCGGGGAGGTCCACGTCCCCCGCCGGGGTGAACGGCGTGGCCAGGGCGACCGCGAGGCCGGAGAGATCCAAGGTCATGGCGTGCCTCCAAATCGGAACAGGGGATCCAACAGCTCAGCCGCGAGGTGCTCCATGGTGTAGCAGCCCTTCCGGCCAGGCAGCCAGCGGGCGGCTGCCAGGGCCCCCTGGGCGAAGGGCGCCCGGGACCGGGCCGTGTGGGTGAGCGTCAGCACCTCGGCGGGGGCATCGAGGCCCACGGTGTGGGTGCCGAACTCCGCCCCGGCCCGGATCACCCCAATGTTCAGCTGCTCCGCGGCCGGGGCGTCCAGGGTCCAGCCGGTCTTGCGGGGGCAGCCTGTCAGCACGGCGGCAGCCAGGGTCTTGGCGGTGCCCGAAGGGGCGTCGGCCTTCAGGCGGTGGTGGTGCTCCACCAGGTACGGATCGCGGTCCGGATCCAGGGCGGCGAACCGGCCCATCACCGTGGCCAGCCGCGCCATGAACGCCACCGTGAGCGAAAAGTTCGACGCGGTGAGGACGCCGATGCGGCCCCCCACGCGGGCTTCTAGGTCCGGCAGGTGCCAGCCCGTGGCGCCGATCACCAGGTCGGTGCCCGTCTCCAGGGCCCAGGCCAGGTGCTCGGGCACCGCTTCGGCGACGCTGGCGTCGATGGCCACATCGACAGCACCTGATGGCGCCTCTCCCTTGTCGATGTGCCATGCGAAGCTACCGCCGGCCTCCTGGGCAATGGCAGCGCCCAGCCGGCCCCGCCCGAACAGGCCGATGCGGAGGGCGCTCAAGGCGCACCCCCCACCAGCACGCGGTGGAGGCGGCGCAGGGCTTCCGCCGTACGGTCCTCCGTCACCACCAGGCTCAGGTTGATCTCGTTGGCACCCATACTGATCATCTCGACATTGATGTCGCCGAGGGCGGTGAGCAGCTGGGCCCCCAGGCCTGGCGTGGACTTCAGACGCTCTCCCACCGCGGCGATGATCGCCCGGCCCTCGTGGACTTCCACGGCCGCGAAGGCCGATAGGTCCTGCAGCAGTGCCTTCAGGGGCACATCCGCCTCCACCGTGAGGGAGACGCTTACCTCGGCGGTGGCCACCAGGTCGACGCTCACGCCCCGGCGGCCGAACACCTCGAAGAGCCGCGCCAGGAAGCCGCTCTGGGCCAGCATCCGGGAGCTGCTCACCGTGAGTACCGTCACCGGGCTTCGGCTCGCCAGGGCGGTGATGGGCCGACCCGTGCGCACCTCCGCCGAGATGGTGGTGAAGCGCCCCTGCGGCTTCTGGGTGTGGCGCACCGTGACGGGGATGCCAGCCTCCACCGCCGGCTGGATGGTGGCCGGGTGGAGCACCTTGGCCCCGAAGGCGGCCAGCTCGGCCGCTTCGGCGAAGCTCAGTTCGAGGATGGGCAGGGCCTCGGGGACGATGCGGGGATCGCAGGTGAGCACGCCTTCCACGTCGGTCCAGATCTGCACCTCCCGCGCACCCAGGGCTGCCCCGAAGAGGGCCGCCGAGTAGTCGCTGCCGCCGCGCCCCAGGGTGGTGGTGAGGCCTTCCTCCGTGGCGCCGATGTAGCCCTGGGTGACCACCACCCGGCCTGGCCCCAGCAGGGGCTGCAGGTGAGCGGCCGCCAGAACCTGGATGGCCTTCGGCTGGGGCAGGGCCTCCCCGAAGACCGCGTCCGTTCGCAGCACGGTGCGGGCATCCACCCAGCTCCCCCCCATGAAGGCGGCGAAGATCCGCGTGGACAAACGCTCCCCAATGGCCGCAATGGCGTCCATGCTGCGGGGGCTCAGCTCCCGCAGCAGCGCCACGCCCCGGAGCAGCAATTCAAGCTCCCCGAAGAGCTCCGTGAGGGCCACGTCCAGCGCGTCGGGCACCGCGCCGTCGAAGAGCCCGTCAGCCGCCGTCCGGTGGGCCGCCATGAGGGCCCGCTGCCGGTCCATGGCCTCGGCGAGATCCCCACCCTCCGCGGCCTTGGCCGCCCCGAAAAGGGCGTTGGTGGTCTTGCCCATGGCCGACAGCACCACCAGCGGCGCCTCGGGCCGGGCGGCCTCCACCAGGGATGCCACCTGGCGCATGCAGGCGGCATCGGCCACGCTGCTGCCTCCGAACTTGAGGACGATCATCGGAGGTACCCCTTCGCATGCGCCAGCTCGGCATTCAGGATGCTGCCTCCCGCCGCGCCGCGCTCCGTGTTGTGGCCCAGCAGCGCGAACTTCACCCCAAGGATGGGGCAGACCCGGATGCGGCCCACGTGGACACTCATGCCCTCGTCCACCTCCACGTCGCGGCGCACCTGGGGCCGGTCCTCCAGGGTGTGGACGTGGATCGGGACGGCGGGGGCAGAGAACAGCCCCAACCGCTGGGGTTCGGGCCGCCAGGCCAGGAAGGCCTCGCGCACCGCCTCGAGGGTAGGCTGGCCCTTCAGCCGCACGCTGACCGCCTCCGTGTGGCCCTCCATGACCGGCACGCGGTGGCAGAGGGCGCTCACAGTCATGGACGCGAGCTCAACCCCCTGGCCCGTGAAGCGGCCAAGCATCTTGGGGGTCTCCTCCTCCACCTTCGCCTCCTCGTTGCGGATGAAGGGGATGACGTTGCCCAGGATGTCGAGGCTGGCGACCCCCGGGTACCCGGCCCCGCTGATGGCCTGCATGGAAGTCATCAGCACGGCCTCGATGCCGAAAGCCGCCTGCAGCGGGGCCAGGGCCATGACCAGCACCGTGGCGGTGCAGTTCGCATTGGTCACGATGCCCCCGGTCCAGCCGTGGTGGTGGCGCTGGAGGTCCAGCAGGCCCAGGTGGTCGGCGTTCACTTCGGGGACCAGGAGTGGCACCTCCGGGGACATCCGGAAGGCCGCCGCATTGGAGAAGACCATGCCGCCGGCCTTGGCGAAGGCCGGTTCCAGCTCCTTCGCCGGGGCGGTGTCAAGGGCGCTGAAGACCACCGGCGACAGCGCGAACTCCGGCGTGCCGTCCACCATCACCTGGTCGCCCAGGCCGCCATAGGGCTCCCCATCCAGGCGCCAGGCGCAGGCATCGCGATAGCGCTTGCCGGAGCTGCGCTCGCTGGCCGCGAGGTGCTCGATGCGGAACAGGGGATGGTGGGCGAGGCGGCGCACGAAGCGCTGCCCGACGACACCCGTGGCGCCGAGGACCGTGACGGGGATTTTGGTGGTCATGGTTCAGTCTCCCAGGAAATGCAGGGCGAGGCGGTGGTTCAGGTCCACCCCCGCCTCCAGGTCCGCCAAGTGAAGGTGCTCCGCCAGGGTGTGGGCCACCGTGATGCTGCCGGGACCCGCCAGCACCACGGTGCGGTCGGGCACCAGCGCCCGCAGGGCCGGGGCATCGGAGCCAAAGGGCATGGGTGCGTGCGGAAAGCCCGGAATGGCGGGGTAGCGGTCAGCCGGTTCGTCCAGGCGCAGGCTCACCGTACCTTCCGGGGGCGCCAGCCGTTGCACCTCCTCCAGGAAGCGGCTCCCGGGCACGACGCGCGCCATGAGCTGGGCTTCGGCGGTCGCAGGAACCGAGTTCAGCGCCTCGCCCGCCCGGAGCAGACCCAGGTTCCAGAGCTCGGGTCCCAGCTCGGGATCCACGGGGCGGCCTTGTTCCCGCAGGCGCTGCAGCCAGTCCAGCAGCGGCCAAGTGGCGTTGTGCCCCAGCTCAGGACTGCCGCTGTGGGCCGCCTGGCCCTGGCAGCGAAGGCTGAGGTGCTGCACGCCGCGCTGCCCGGTGGCGAGCTTCAGGTCGGTGGGTTCGCCGTTGATGAGGGCCTTCAAGTGGGGGAAGTGGTCGGCGAGCTGCGCCGCTGCCGTGGCGCCGACGCTGTCGGTCTCCTCCCCGACCACCCCCAGCCAGGCGAGGCCCTCCCGGCCCTCGGCCACCAGGCGCCGGATGGCCGCCAGCTGGGCGAGCACCTGGCCTTTGGCGTCGCAGGTGCCCCGGCCATGGACGGCATCCGCCTCCAACCTGGGCGGCAGGAAGGGCGGCACGGTGTCGAGGTGGGTGGAGAACAGGAGGCGGGGCGAACCCCACAGGGCCAGCACGTTGGTCCGTCCGGGAGCCACGGGCTGCTCGACCACCCGGGCCCCGAGCTCCGTCAACAGCGCTTTGAGCACTGGAAGCCCGGCATCTTCGCGACCCGACGTGGTGTCAGCCTCGCAGAGGGCCACCAGGCGGGCGGCCAGCCAGCGACGGGATTCTGCGGGGGATGCGTCCATGACTACCTCGGCGTGCCGACGGTGCCTTCAGGAACGCGGTGGGGACGGTCCCGCCGCAGCGCCTCAGGCCCTCCGTACCGGGTGACCGGCACGACAGCCGCCGGGCTTTCGCCTCGACGTCCAGGGACCGCGTCGATGGGCCGCGTTCCCTTCGGCGATCCTCCCCTTTCCCACCGGGTCATCGGAGTCATCCCCCTCGCCTGCGGTACTGATGGGGACCGCGCCTCCATCGGAAGCACCACCTTCCCACGGTCCTGGGCCCGGATGCAACCCCGGCCCGGCATGGACCTCAGGTGGGGTCCTCGGGGGGCACCAGGGCATCGGCGAGGCGGCGCACATACCCACTGAGGTCTGTCACCGCAGCCACGGCCTCTGGCGTGCTGCGCAGCAGCTGGAAGTAGCCTGCGTAGGCGGCGTAGGCCAGCAGGGCCCGCTCCCGCGCCTCGGCTGCCGAGAGGCCGAGGTCACGGAAGGCTTCGAAGCCGAAGGCGAGGCGTCGCTCCGAGGCGCGCCGAAGGTAGGGCTGCACGCGGGGATCCTCGTTGGACACGGCGAGGGCTGCGAAGAACTTCCCATTCTCCAGGTCCTCAAAGGCCGCGAAGAGCAGCACGCGCAGGCGCCGCCGGGGATCGGGAATGCCCGCGTAGCGGCTGACGACGTCATCGCTCTGATCCTGCTCCCAGGCCTCCAGGGCCGCGTGAACCAGCTCGTCCCGGTTCCGGAAATGCCAATAGAAGCTCCCTTTCGTGACCCCGAGGGCCTGGGCGAGGGGTTCCACCGCCACAGCCTTTACGCCTTCCTGGGCGATGAGATTCGACGCGGCCTTCACCCAGGCCTCCCGGGAGAGGGTGACGAGGGCACGGGGCTTTTTGCGGGGCGACATCATGACGACCTTGACAGGGGACGGGACGAGCATACCATACTCTACCGTATGGCAACCATACGGCTGCGTATCCACATCCCCTTGCTCGCGCCGTCCCCTTCCAGGAGCCTCCATGCCTTCCCGCCGTGCCGTTCTCTCCGCAGCCCTGGTCCTCCTGGCCCTGGTCGGCTGCAACACCCCTGAAACCCGCGTCCGCCGCAGCAGCCTCATGGACTACCTCTACCCCAAGGCCAACCAGGCGCCCACCCCCAACCCGGCCGGGGCCCGCCTCAAGCTGCCCCTCCGGTTGGGCATCGCCTTTGTGCCGGGGGACACCAGTTCCTGGCGGGTGCAGGGCCTCCTCGCCCCGGGGCAGGAGAAGCCCCTGCTCGACGTGGTGAAGCAGAGCTTCAAGGACAAGCCCTGGGTCTCCGAGATCAAGCTCATCCCCCGGGCCTACCTCCGGCCCTCCGGCGGCTTCGAGAACATGGACCAGGTGGCCCGCATGTATGGGGTGGATGTCATGGCCCTGGTCAGCGTGGACCAGGTGCAGAACACGGATCCGCGCTGGTACAGCTTCACCTACCTGTCCATCGTCGGAGCCTATGTGCTGCCGGGTGACGCCAACGACACCAACACCCTCATCGACGCCGCCGCCTACGACGTGGCCAGCCACACCTTCCTGCTGCGTGCCCCTGGCCAGAGCCGCATCAAGGGCAGCTCCACCTGGGCCCACCGGGAGGTGCAGCTGAGGGAGCACTCCGCCAGGGGCCTGCAGGAGGCCATGACGGACCTGGCCAAGAACCTTGACGCGGAGGTCGCCACCTTCAAGGCCGAGATCGCCAGCGGCGAGCGCAAGGACGTGGATGTGGTGGACCGGCAGGGGGTGTCGCTCCGCCAGAGTGGCGGCCGCAACTTCGGCGGGAGTTTCAGCTGGATCGAGACCCTGATGGCCCTTCTCCTGCTTGGCGGTGCCTGGAAGCTCCGGCGGGCCTGATGGACCCCTTCGCCCTCACCGCCGACGCGCTGCGGGAGCCCTGGCGCCTCTGGACGGGTCACCTCGCCCACTTCGGGTGGGAGCACCTCTTCGCCAACACGATGGCTCTGGCGGTGCCCTTCGTTCTGGTCGCCCCTCGGGATCGCCGAAGGCTCCTCGGGACCGCCCTCCTCCTGGCACCATTGCTCAGTCTGGCCCTCCTGCCCGGACTGGGCACAGGCCAGTACCGCGGCGCCTCGGGACTGGCCTGCGCCCTGTGGGCCCTGGTCGGCCTGCGGCTGACCCTGCGGCGGGAGTCCCAGGGCGTCGGCCTCCTTCTGTTGGGGGGCCTGCTGCTGAAGCTGGGCGCGGAAGCCGCCCTGGGCAGCAGCCTCCTGCTTCGGCCCGAGGGTTGGCAGGTCCTGCCAGCGGCGCACCTCTGGGGCACCCTGCTGGGACTGGCCTTCGCCCTCGTCCCAACGTTCAAGGGTTATCCTGTCTGGAGGCATCCTCCGGAGGTCTCATGAGACCCCTCCTTGCCGCCCTTCTGCTCGGCTTCCTGAGCCTTGGTTGCGCCCGCATCTACCGGCCCGTGGCCCTCGCCCCAGCCCGGGTCTCTGAACCCCACGGAGGTCTGGCCGCCACGCTGGTGCCCCAGCCCTGGGGCGACAACTCCGGCTACGAAGAGAAAGCCCAGCGGGCCCGCCTCCGGATCGCGGTCCTTGCCCTCGAGAACCAGTCGGGGGGCGAGCTTTCCGAGCTGTCCCTGGCGGTGCCGGACGGGGCCCAACTCCTGGGTCCGGAGGCGGCTCTCCGGCTCGTGAAACAGCAGCCCCTCCTGTTCCTCCTCTACCCCTTGGTGCCGGGCCTGGCGGCCCTGGGATCGAGCAACTCCGGCTCTCCGGGCTCAGTGGGGCCCTCGGATCGGGCCGTCTTCACCGGCGTGACGATCATCGGTGTCGCCATTGGCCTGCCCAATGCGTGGGTGGCCGCCCACAGCAACCGCCGGCTGGGGGCCTTCTTCGCCGCCCAGGCCTGGTCGCCTGGCCCCCTGGCTTCCGGTGAGCACCGACGGGGACTGGTGTTCCTGGTGGGCCCGGATCCCCACCAATCGCTGGGGCTGTCCCTGCGGTATCGAGATGCATCCGGAGACCACAGCCTGCCCCTGGTCTGGCCCGGGGTTGCGCCGCCTTGAGCCTTGGCGGAGCTACACTGGTGCTTCGGAGCGCCCATGTCACTCGTCATTGCCGGCAAGACCTTCCACAACCGCCTCGTGCTGGGCACCGGCAAATACAAGGACTTCGCCACCATGCAGGCCTGCTACCGGGCCGCGCGGGTGGACATGGTCACCCTGGCGGTACGCCGCTTCGACCTGGCCGCCAAGGGGGAGGACAACATCCTCAACTGGATCCCCAAGGACATCGCCCTCCTGCCCAACACCGCCGGCTGCTACACCCGGGAGGATGCCCTGCGGGTGGCCCGGCTGGCCCGCGAGGCCCTGCAGACGGACTGGGTCAAGCTGGAGGTCATCGGCGATGCCAAGAGCCTGTACCCCGACAACGAAGAAACCCTGGAGGCCGCCAAGATCCTGGTCAAAGAGGGGTTCATTGTCCTGCCCTACGTGAATGCCGACCCCATCCTGGCCAAGAAGCTCTGCGATGTCGGCTGCGCCGCCGTCATGCCCCTGGGCAGCGCCATCGGCTCGGGCCTGGGCGTGCAGAACCCCATGACCCTGCTGCTCATCAAGGAGGTGGTGGACACCTTCAACCTGCCCATGATCGTCGATGCGGGGGTGGGCACCGCCTCGGACGCCGCCATTGCCATGGAGCTGGGCGCCGACGGCGTGCTGCTGAACACCGCCGTCGCCGAGGCGGGCGAGCCCACCAAGATGGCCCAGGCCATGGATTTCGCCGTGCAGGCTGGGCGCCTGGCCTTCGAGAGCGGGCGCATGGCCCGTCGGCTCACCGCCAGCGCCAGCAGTCCCCTGGCCGGGGTCATCGGAGGCTAGGTCATGGCGGACTACGACCTCGCCCCCCTCGAATGCCGTGTCCTGGGCTGCCTGCTGGAAAAGCAGCTGAGCACGCCGGACGTCTACCCCCTCTCGCTCAACAGCCTGGTGAACGCCTGCAACCAGTCCAGCAACCGGGAGCCCGTGCTGTCGGTAGGGGAGCCCGAGGTGAGCGCGGCCGTGGAGGCCCTCGTCACCCGGGGGCTGGCCGAGCACTGGCCGGGTCGGGTGCTGAAGGTCGCCCACACCGCCAAGCCCACCTGGAACCTCTCGGTGCAGGAGGCGGCCCTGCTGGGGGAGCTGCTGCTGCGGGGACCGCAGACGCCCGGCGAGCTGCGCACCAACACCCGCCGGATGTATGCCTTCCCGGACCTGGCCGAAGTGGAGGCCTGCCTGGCGGTGCTCATGGACGCGGAGCCTCCCCTGGTGGTGCGGCTGGCCCGCGCCCCCGGCGCGCGGGAAGCCCGGGTGGCGCACCTGCTGGCGGGGCCCGTGGCGCCGGACACCCCGTTTCCGCTGTCCGAGGCCTCGGCGCCCCGGGCGGGCCGCATGGAGCAGCTCGAGTCCGACGTGACCTCCCTTCGCGAGGAGCTTGCAGAGCTCCGGGCGGCCTTTGAGGCCTTCAAGGCCCAGTTCTGATGGCCGGAGCCCCGGTGGTGGAGCGGTTCTACGAGGCCTTCGCCCGCCATGATGCCGCCGCCATGGCCGCCTGCTACCACCCCGACGCCACCTTCGAGGATCCCGCCTTCGGCTCCCTGGATCGCGACGGCGCCTGCGCCATGTGGGCCATGCTGCTGGGCCGCGCGACGGACCTGCAGGTCACCCATCGGGTGGTGCGCGCCAACGAGACCGAGGCCGAGGCCCACTGGGTGGCCCGCTACACGTTCGGCCGTACGGGCCGTCCGGTGGTCAACCGCATCAGGGCCACGTTCCTCCTCCAGGATGGGCTCCTCCGCACCCACCGCGATGCTTTCAACTTCTGGGCCTGGAGCCGGCAGGCGTTCGGGCTGACGGGCTGGGTGCTGGGCTGGACCCCCTGGTTCCAGGGCAAGGTACGGGCCGAGGCCCGAGAGGCCCTAGCCCGCCACCGTTCAGCGACCGCCTAGGCTCGCGAGGCCCTCCAACAAGGCGGGGTACCGTTCCGAATCCGCCTGGAGCACCAGCTGGAAGGGATGGGGGGCCAGGTCCTCGGCCACGGCCTGCATGACGGCCAGCCAGAGGGCGCCTTCCTCGGGCGGGGCGTCCTGCAGCAGCTGGTGGGCTTCCAGCACCAGGAACAGGCCGCCCTCGGGCAGGTCGGCCAGGGCATCCCTCAGGGCGTCCCAGGTGCCGCCGAAGTGGGGGGGGAACTGGACGGCGGCGGCCCACTCATCCAGGAGGCCCTGCTTGGTGCGCATGCGGGAGCCCCGCAGCCAGCGCCGGGGGGCCTGGCCCTCGGTGGCGGCGAGCAGGGCCTCGGGGGTGCCCTCCCAGGGCTGCAGCCAGTCCGGGAGCGTCATTTCACCTCCGTGAAGGTGCGGTAGTGGTCGTCGGTGTACCAGGCCCGGCCATCGTTCCCTGTGACCAGGCGCTCGGTGCCCCGGTTCTTGCCTTCGGCGCGAGCTCGCACGTCCCACTCCCGGTATTCGATGCGCTTCTTCCGGCTGTCATAGCGCGGCAGCATGCCTTCGTAGTTGCCGAACACGCGGCCCCCCACGTAGCCCGGCGGAGCGAAGCCATGTTGGCGGATGTAGGCCAGGGTCTCCCGGGCGTGCCCCGGAATGGGATCCTGCGGTGCCACCTGAACCTGGGCGGGTGTCTGCGGGGGCGGGGCCGGTTCCGGCCCGCAGGCCGCCAGGGCCAGAAGGATGGCCAGACCCACCGCACCGGCGGCCAGTCGGGCCAAGGTCCTTCGCCAGCGGGTCATGCGGCCTCCAGGAGGATGCCAGTGTACTGCCTCAGGACGGCTTGGCGCTGCCTGCCTCCAGCACCCCGCCCAGACGCTTGTCGGAGCGCAGCAGCAGGAACGCAAACACGAGCCCCACGCAGCCCAGCCCCGTGAACATCACCTGGGTGGCGGTGTAGGTACCCGTGAGATCCCGCAGCTTTCCGTTGAGGTAGGGAAACAGGGCCAGCCCCAGATTCTGGATGGCGGTCATGAGGCCGAAGGCCGTTCCCACCCGCTTCTCCTCCACCACCAGCGGCACCGAGGGCCACATGGCGGCGGGCACCAGTACGAAGGCCACGCCCAGCATCGCCATCATGGGAATGGGGTTCCAGTGGGTGATCCCCAGCAGGAGGTGGGCGGGAATCATGATCAGGGCCCCCACCACCATCAGGGACGCACGTCGCCCAAAGCGATCGACAAGACCACCGGCGAAGGGCGCGAAAATCATCGAGGCGGCGATGGTGATGCTCGTGATTCCTGGCGCCGTGTTGAACATGTGGGTGAAGTTGTAGAACACCTTCGTCAGGAAGCCGCCTGCCATCACGGTCACGTTGGGAATGCCCCACTTGTCATGGAACATGTCCGAGGAAAGGGCGGTGAAGGGGAAGATGGCGCTGTAGAAGGTCACGCAGAGCAGGACCACGAACCAGTATGAGGAGGTGAACTTCTTGAGGTCGGCGAAGACGATCTTGTCGCCCGCTTCCGCTTTCTTCAGAGAGAGCACCTTCTCACCGTGCCGGTCCATGGCGATGAAGACCAGGTTGCAGAGCACCGAGAACAGGCAGAGCAGGGCGGCGGCCCAGAGGGCGGCCCGGAAGCTGTGGAAGTGGTCGGCAATGAGCTCTTCCGTGTTGAAGGCGAACACCGTCCCGACCCGGCTGAGGGTCAGGGCGATGCCGAAGGCCATGGCCATCTCCTTGCCCTTGAACCACCGGCTGATGATGGCGCTCTGCACCACGATCAGGGATTCCGATCCGGCACCGAAGACCAGGCGGCCGAAGATGAGCGTCCATTTCCCCTTGGCCACCGCCACGATGACGGCGCCCACGAACACCAGCACGCTGAAGAGCAGGCTGGCCTTGCGGGGACCCAGCTTGTCGTAGAGCATGCCCCCGAAGAACACGATGGCGATGGCGGCCACGGAATAGGCGGTGTAGAGCGAACCGATGGTGCTGCGGGTCAGGTTCAGCTCCGCCATCAGGGTGTTCTCAAGGGCCCCGATGCTGTCGTAGGCAAAGTAGCTGCCCAGCACCAGCAAGCTGATGAAGATGAGGATGGTGAAGCGGTAGAACCGGGTGCTGGGGTGAAACAGTCCAATCGGCTCGGTCGTCATCATGGGGTCCTTTTTCGGCCGGGTCTGAGGGGGCTTGGTGGTGGGCCTGGGTGACCTGAATCGTCCATGGTCCCATGGCTGCCAGATGGCGGGTCGGGCTCTTTTTCCTGGGTGGTTCTCTGAAGGCGCGATATACCCGATAGTACTGGGCCATGGCCACTCCGACCCGGCGCACCTGCCCAAGCTGCCACACCCACCTGTCCGCCCTTGCGGCCGAGTGCCCAGAGTGCGGTTTGGCCCTGGCGCCCCCGCGCCAAGGTCGGCCCATGCTGTTCCAGGCGTCAGCCATCCCCCAGGCCTCCTTCGATGCCGCCCCGCGCGCCCTGAACGCCCCGGCCCTCGGGCGGGTGGCGCCGGTGCTCGTGGAGGTCTCCCCCGAGGAGCTGGAGCGGCCGAACGAAGCGCCGACCCTGGATCCGGCCCCCGCCCAGTCGTTTCTCGGAGGCCCCGATGCCACCAGCAGCTTCTGGCCCCTGGTGAAGGTGGAGGTGGCTGAGGGCCTGCTCCTGGCCGCCACCCAAGGGCTCGCCCTGCTGCTGCCCGCATGGGTGCTGGGGGTGTCTCCTACCCGCCTGTTCCTTGGCGCCTGGCCCCTGGTGGTGCCCTACCTGTTCGCCGTGTCGTGGATGCTCTTCATGGCGCCCCTGGTGCTGACGGGCCAGTCGCCCCTGATGGGGGTCTTCGGGGTCACCCTCCCGGAGAACGCCCCCGAGCGGCGCATGGCCTTCTCCCTGGTACACCTGGTCTCGGTGCTGTGCTTCCCCCTGAGCTTCCTCTGCATGGTGCTCAGCCCCCGGCACCAGACCCTGGCGGAGCTGCTGAGTGGCCAGGAGCTGCTGGCCAGACCCACCACCCGCCTGCGCTGAGGGGCCTCGGCGGCCCTACTCGACGAGGGGCTCCAGGTGGTAGGGAATGGAGATCACCACCGTCTTGGGCTTCATGAGCAGGGTGCCCTTGATGCGCCAGGCGGTCTGGTTGTGCAGCACGTTCGCCCACCAGTGGCCGGTCACGAACTCCGGCAGGATCACCGTGATGGTGTACTCCGGTTCCACCCGGCGCATGCGGTCCAGCTCTTCCACAATGGGTTCGACGATCTTGCGGTAGGGGCTGCGGAGGGACCGCAGGGGAATGCCCTCGCAGTAGCGGGGCCAGTCCGCCCGGAGCCTTTCCAGGGCCGCGCTGTCCCGGCCATGCTCGTCCGGGAAGTCCACCGTCAGGGCTTCCACCTCGCCATGGTCCGCAATGACCTTGGCGTAGTTCAGGGCCTGCACCACGCCCGAGTGGATGCCCGAGACCAGCACCACCACCCGGTTCTTGCGGGGGCTGATGAAGTCTGCCCGGCTGCCAGCCAGGATGGACTTCACGCGGATGTAGTGGCGGTGGATGTTGTAGAAGCCCATCACCAACAGGGGTAGCACCAGGACCACCACCCAGGCCCCGTGGGAGAACTTGGTGGTGGTGATCACGATCATCACGATGAGCGTGGTGAGGGCGCCGGTGCCGTTGATGACCGCCTTCAACCCCCAGTGGCGGCCCCGGTCCTTCAGCCAGTGTCGCACCATGCCGGTCTGCGACAGGGTGAACCCCAGGAAGACACCCAGGGCATAGAGCGGCAGAAGGTGATGCTCCTTGGCGTTGAAGAGCCAGACCAGGATCGCGGAAAGCAGGGAGAGGATAAAGATGCCGTTGGAGAAGACCAGCCGGTCCCCCTGACTGGCGAACTGGCGGGGCAGGAACCCGTCCCGGGCCATCATGGCGCCCAGGCGGGGGAAGTCCGCATAGGCGGTGTTCGCCGCCAACAGCAAGATCAGCATGGTGAAGGTCTGGACGGCCAGGTAGGCCACGTGGGCCGCGCCGGGCCCGTCTCCCAGGATTCGGCGCGACAGCATGGACAGCAGCGACTCCGCCCCGCCCGTATAGGTCACGCCCAGGTGGTTCGCCAGCCAGGTGATGCCCAGGAACATGGCTCCGAGCATGAGCACCATGGAGACCATGGTGTTGGAGGCATTGCGGGAGGTTGGTTCCCGGAAGGCGGACACCCCGTTGGAGATGGCCTCCACGCCCGTGAGGGCCGTACAGCCCGCGGCGTAGGCCTTCATGAAGACCCAGACGGCGATCCAGCCTGGAAAGGCGGGCGGCACCAGCTCGTGGTGCACGGCAGCCTGCAGTCCGCCGGTGAAGTAGCGGTAAAAGCCCAGCCCGATGATGCCGAACATGGAAAGCACGAAGCCATAGGTGGGAAGGGCGAACACGGCGCCACTTTCCTTGACGCCCCGCAGGTTCATGAGCCCCACGAAGGCGATCACCCCGATCCCCAGCAGCACGCGATGGGTGTCCATGGACGGGAAGGCGGAGGTGATGGCCGTGACGCCCGCGGAGACACTCACTGCCACCGTGAGGACATAGTCGATGAGCAACGAGGCCCCCGCCACCTGCGCCGGCAGCTCGCCCAGGTTCTCCTTGGCCACGATGTAGGCACCCCCCCCACTGGGGTAGGCGAAAATGGTCTGGCGGTAGCTCACGGTAAGGATCACCAGCAGCAGGACGATGCCCACCGCCACGGGCCAGGACTGCCTGAGCACCGCGGGTCCGAAGGCCGCCATGGCCATGTATGGGGCCAGGGCCGCCATGATCTCGCCCGTGGCGTAGGCCACGGAGGAGAGGGCATCGGAGCTGAACACCGCCAGGGCGATGGGGTTGCTGATGCGGGCTTCGTGGGACTCTTCGCTGGCAAGCCGGCGCCCCAGGAGCATTCGTCGAATCTTGGCCATCCTCAACACTCCGTGGTCGCTGGCAAGTAGGGGGTATTCGTGGGTCTGGGCAGGGGGGAAAGGCGGTCCCGGTTCGGCGACGACAGGGAGGGCGCAGAGAAGCATCCGCCCGAACGGCGCTTCCCGCAATTGGGCGTGAGGCCCCCAGGGGCCGCCGAATCATTCGATAATGGGTTCCAGGTGATAGGGGATGGAGATCACCACCGTCTTGGGCCTTGAAAGCAGGGTGCCCTTGATGCGCCAGGCGGTCTGGTTGTGCAGCAGGTTGGCCCACCAGTGGCCGGTCACGAACTCCGGCAGAATCACGGTGATGGTGTATTCCGGCTCGGCCCGGCGCATGCGGTCGAGTTCCGCCACGATGGGCTCCACGATCTTGCGGTAGGGACTCCGGAGGGCGCGGAGCGGGATGCCCTCGCAGTAGCGCGGCCAGTCGGCGCGGAGCCGTTCCAGGGCAGCGCTGTCCCGGCCATGTTCATCGGGGAAGTCCACGGTCAGCGCCTCCACTTCGCCATGGACGGCGATGACCTTGGCGTAGTTCAGGGACTGGACCACACCGGAGTGGATGCCCGAGACCAGCACCACCACGCGGTTCTTGCGCGGACTGATGAAGTCGGCCCGGCTGCCGGCGAGGATGGACTTCACCCGGATGTAGTGGCGGTGGATGTTGTAGAAGGCCACCACCAGGAGCGGCAGCACCAGCACCACCACCCAGGCTCCATGGGTGAACTTGGTGACGACGATGACCAGCATGACCAGCAGGGTGGTGATGGCGCCGGTGCCGTTCACGACGGTCTTGACCCGCCAGTGGTGGCCCCGGGTCTTGATCCAGTGGCGCACCATGCCGGTCTGGGAGATGGTGAAGCCCATGAACACGCCCAGGGCGTAGAGGGGCAAGAGGTGGTGCTCCTTGGCATTGAAGATCCAGACCAGCAGGGCCGAGAGGAGCGACAAAATGAAGATGCCGTTGGAGAACACCAGGCGGTCCCCCTGGCTGGCGAACTGGCGGGGCAGGAAGCCGTCCCGGGCCATCATGGCCGCCAGGCTGGGAAACCCCGCGTAGGAGGTGTTGGCCGCCAGGAGCAGGATGAGCATGGTGAAGGCCTGGACGCCCAGATACAGCACATGGGGAAGACCCGGGCCAGAGCCCAGGATGCGGCGGGCGAGCATGGAGAGCAGCGACTCGGCCCCGCCGGTGTAAGTCACCCCCACATGGTTGGCCAGCCAGGTGATGCCAAGGAACAGGGTGCCGAGCATCAGCACCATCAGGGACATGGTCTTCGCCGCATTGCGGGAGGTGGGCTCCCGGAACGCCGCCACCCCGTTGGACGTGGCCTCGATGCCCGTGAGGGCGGTGCACCCGGCGGCATAGGCCTTCATGAACACCCAGATGCCGATCCATCCGGGGAAGGGGGGGGGCACGACCACATGGTGCTCCGCCGCCACCATGCTGCCGGTGAAGTACCGCCAGAACCCGTAGGCGATGAGGCCGAACATGGCCACGGCAAACCCGTAGGTCGGAAAAGCGAACACCGCGCCGCTCTCCTTGACCCCGCGCAGGTTCATGAGCCCCACGAACCCGATGACCGCCACCGCAAGGAGCACCCGATAGGGGTCCATGGACGGGAAGGCGCTGGTGATGGCCGTGACGCCCGCAGAGACGCTCACGGCCACCGTAAGCACATAGTCCACCAGCAGGGAGGCCCCCGCCACCTGCGCCGGCAGCTCGCCCAGGTTCTCCCGGGCCACGATGTAGGCACCACCCCCACTCGGGTAGGCAAAGATGGTCTGGCGGTAGCTCACGGTGAGGATCACCAGCAGCAGGACGATGCCTACCGCCACGGGCCAGGATTGCCGGAGCACGGCCGGTCCGAAGGCCGCCATGGCCATGTAGGGCGCCAGGGCGGCCATGATCTCACCCGTGGCGTAGGCCACAGAGGAGAGGGCGTCAGAGCTGAAGACCGCCAGGGCGATGGGGTTGCTGATACGGGCCTCGTCGCCTTCCTCATTGGCGAGGCGCCGGCCCAGGATGAGTCGCCGAAACCCGCCCATGAGCTACGCGCCCCCCGTCATCGCGCCATCAGCCAGAGGCCGGAGAGGGTGGCGGCGAGGCCCAGGAGCTTCACGGGCTGGAGGTGCTCCCGGAAGAGCAGGAAGGCGAGGATCGCCACCAGCGCGAAGTTGGCATTCATGATGCCCACCGCCACCGCACCCTTGGCGCCCCGGGCGAAGCTCTCGTTCAACAGGATCAGCGCCACGGCAGTGCAGGCTCCCGCACCCAACGCCCACACCACCCCGGCGGGTGCTCCGGTGGGCCGCCCGCGCCAACCCCAATAGGCCAGCGCCAGGGGCAATTCGCCCAGCACCACCCAGAAGAGCACGGTGGCCGAGCCCAGGCCCTGGAGGTTCGCGGCCTTCATTCCCAGATTGGCGAGCCCCATGAAGCCCATCGCCGCCAACGCCCAGCCGAACCAACCCATATCCAAGCCACTCCAATCCAATCCAATCCAATCCAATCCAAGGCCTCCCATTATGGGGTGGGTGAGGCGCCACAGGGGTAAGGGTTGACCGTCGCCACAGGAATTCGGGACCTGTGGAACGCCAGTGCCTCCACGAGGTGCTGCTGGTCCGGCGCCAGCGGCCACAGCCACCGGACCCGTTGGGTGGCCCGGAGGCCCGTCCCCGCGAGCACCGCGGACACATCGATGCCCACCAGGGGATCGCTGGCCTCCAGTGGTTCGCCCTCCCGCTTCACCTGCTGGGTCCATGCGTCGGTCCAGGGGCCCAGCGACAACCGTCCTCCCTGAAACAGCACGGCGCGGTCATGCACCAGCCACAGGTCCGCACCGCTGTCCGCCAGCACTTCGAGGAAGGCCAGGAGCGTGCGGCGCGTCCAGGCGTCCAGGGCCGTCGCCAGGGGATCGCCCCGCTCGGGATCCGCCTCCCAGGGCACCAGGCCCAGCGCGGATTCCACAAGCCGTTCCGCCACCACCCCGAACTGCCCCATGACGTTGGCCACCAGGATGGTGCCTGGTCGGTGGTCCTTGATCCAACCTCGCAGGGCCAGCGAGTCCGGCTGCAGCGAGGGCAGCAAGCCCGCCAGGCGGAGGGCCGCGGTCCGCCGGTTCCGGCGCCGCCCAGACCAGGGCTCGGTCCCCGCCCGCTGGGCGGCGGCCACCAGGGCGTCCATCCCCCCCGTCAGGTCCTCGAACCGCCAGGGCGGCCAGCGGCGGTGCCGGAGGGCAGTCCAGATGCGGCTCCAGGGGTCCGCGTCCCAGCCCGTGGTGTCCGGAGGCGCCAGCCCCCAAGGCACTTCCAGGCCCGATCCCGCCCCCAGGATCAGCAGGGGCCGCGCCGGGTCCGCCGCCTGCAGCCCCTCCCCCAGGAAACCCCGCACCCGCGTGAGATGCTCCTCCCAGCCGGCCCGGTCCCGACCAAGGAAGGCGAGCTGCTCGCGGCGCAGCAGGCTGGATAGGCGCTTGGACATGCCTGGATGTTAAGGGAAACTGAGGGTTCCCATGGAGGGTGGATGGCCCGGTTCTCAAAACGCGTGGGTCGCGAAGTGCTTGACGGCCACCCACGCCTGCCCGAGTGGCTCGCCAAGGAGCGGGTCAAACTCGGTGACCTCCACCGCATGAAGGCCGACCTCCGGGACTCCCACCTGCACACGGTCTGCGAAGAGGCCCGCTGTCCCAACCGCACCCACTGCTTCACCCAGGGCACCGCCACCTTCCTGTTGATGGGTGAGGTCTGCACCCGGGCCTGCGGCTTCTGCAGCATCCAGAGCGGGAAGCCCCGCGGCCTCGACCCCCGCGAACCCCAGGAGACGGCCGAGCGGGTGGCCGCCATGGGCCTGCGCTTCGCGGTGCTCACCAGTGTGAACCGGGATGACCTGCCAGATGGTGGGGCCGCCCACTTCGCCGATACCGTCCTCGCCATCCGCCGCCGCAACCCGGGGGTGGGCGTGGAGGTGCTGGTGCCGGACTTCCTGGGCGACCTGGATGCTGTGGCCCGGGTGGTGGCCAGCGGCCCCACTGTGTTCAACCACAACACCGAGACGGTGCCCAGCCTCTACCCCGAGGTGCGGCCCGCCGGGCGCTTCGCGCGCAGCCTGGCGGTCCTGCGCCACGCGAAGGACCTGGGCACGGCCCTCTATGGCCCCGCCTTCAAGACCAAAAGCGGACTCATGCTGGGGCTGGGCGAGACCGAGCCCGAGCTGCTGGAGGTCTTCGAGGCGCTCGCCGATGCCAGTGTGGACATCCTCACCCTAGGCCAGTACCTGCGCCCCACCCGTCACCAGCTGCCCGTGAAGCGGTATGTCCATCCGGATGACTTCGCCGACTTGGGCCAGAAGGCCAAGGCCTTCGGATTCCAGACGGTCTACGCCGGCCCGCTGGTGCGCTCCAGCTTCAACGCCCATGAGGTGGCGGAGATGGAGGGGATCAGCATCGCCTAGGCGGAACTCCGTGACGGCGAGCCCCTCCGGACTTCAATGGGTCAGGGCTCTGAGGCCAGGACCTGGGGATGCGGCGGTTTGTGGCCCCGGAACCAGGCATCGGGCTTGCGGGAGAGTAGGAACAGAGCCAGCAGGTCCAGCCCCAGTGCCAAAACCGAAGCCTCCGGACCCGTGGCGCCGCCCGTGAGCCAGACGGGCCCCGTCATGACCGGCTTGACCCAGCCCGGGAACACCTGCCCGCTGTTGGCCATGCCCAGCACGCCGTTCATCGTGAAGTTCCAGGAAAAGTGAAGGGCCCACACGGTCCAGAACCGGTTCGTGCGATCGAAGGCGTAGTACATCAGGAGGCCGCCGGTGAGGATTTCCATCAGGCCCAGAACGCTTTCGTTGGCATTGGGGGCATGCGCCAGCATGAAGAGCGAGGCGGCCACCATCAGGGCGGGCCATCGGCCAATGCCCTCCCGAAGCGGACGGAAAAGAACCAGGCAGAAGACAAAATCCTCAATGAAGGTCTGGGGCAGATAGAACACGAAGGCCCTCACAAGCCCCCAGGCGCTGTTGAAGCCCTCCACCCGGTAGGCCCCCGCCAGGGTCAGGCTGGTGGTGATCACCAGCATGATCCCGCCCCCCAGCAGGAGGCCCAGCCCCACGTGCCACGGCGTGTGCCGATCCACCTGCACCTCGCGAGGCACACGGTGTTCCACCACCCGGGCGAAGCGGCGGTAGAGTGCGAGGCACCCCAGGATGGTGACCAGGCCGAGGAGCCCGCTGGCCACCCGCAGCCAGGGTTCCTGCAGATGCTGGCGCGCCAAGCGCACCAGGGGGCGGAGGGCCAGGAACAGGGGCCAGACCCATAAGCTCAGCCAGACGATCCGCCACCCTGAGCGGAGGAGGCCGGTTTCGGGGTTGAACAAAACATGGTTGAAGCGCATGGACCCGTTACGGGACTGGGGACAGCCCGGTTATTCCATCCGCAGAAAGATCCTACTGGGCTTGGCTTGCCCCCCTTGGAACAAGCCTGCTGCCCACTCCCGATGCTCGCCTTCCTGCCTTCGGCCCGACCGGCACGCTCGGCGCGTCACCCCCGCCGCGGTTCCACCAGGATGGCCGCCGGTTCGGAGGGGCAGGCGAACACGCAGAGGCCGCACCCGGTGCAGACATCGGCCTCCACCACGGGGTGGCCGACGGCCTCGCCCTCGGCGGGAGGCGCGATGCGGATGGCCTCCTCAGGGTAGGGGCAGCGGTCCACACAGATGCGGCAGGCGCGGGCCTCGCGCTCCAGGGTCTCGAAGGTGACGCAGTGCTTGGGCAGCACCCGGGCTGTTCCCATGCGGACGGCCTTGGGGCCCTCGATCACCCGCCCATCGGCCAGGGTGAGCTCGGGCCAGACCAGGGCGCCGTCCTCGCACTCGGCGATGCATGGCAGGGTTGTGCAGAGGAAACAGGGAATGGCCCGGGGGTCGAGGTAGGGCGTCTTCAGGGCGAGGCCGGCGGAGGGCGTCGCCACCACGATGGCGTTCTCGGGACAGGCCCGCATGCACTTGTCGCAGCGGGTGCACTGGGTCAGGAAGGCGAGCTCGTCCAGGGCGCCAGGGGGCCTTAGCAGCTTGGGGCCAAGCCCCGTGACCGCATCCTCGAGGCGGTTGGCCACGAACCCCGCGAACAACGTACCCAGGGACTTGAAGAAGTCTCCGCGCGCCTGGGGTTCCTCGAACTTCTTGGCCATCTCCCGGAGCGCCTACATCAAGCCCAGGACACGCATGGTGGGCCGAAGCACGCCCCAGAGCACGGGATCGAAACCCAGCGTCAGCATGGCGGCCTTGGCATCGCCCGTGAGGTCCGCGTGGGCCAACAGCTCGGCGCTGACGGCCACCTCCCGGGAGCTGGGCGCCGTCTCCAGCCACTTGACGCCCGCCGGAGCCTCCCGCCGGCTCAGGGTCTGGCCTTCGAGGGCCCGCACCTGCAGCACGAGCAGGTCGCCATGGAAGGTGGGCACCCGGATCTCCATGAGGCGGCCCTGGCCCATGGCCGGGGTCACGGGCACCAGCTCGAAGGCCTGCCGGTAGCCCAGGGTCTTCAGGTCGGGATCCTCCCCGTTGAGCACGGCAAGGGTCTGCTCCACCAGGCCATCCAGACCCCGATCTCCCATCCACGCCACCGAGCGGAGGTGGGTGCCGCCCACCTCGCCCAGGCCATCCAGGAGGGAGGGCAGCAGGGCCAGCACCTGCTCGAGGGCCGGCCGGCCCCGGAGGGACTTCACGTCCTGAGGCCAGGGCCCCGCCAGGGGCATTGGGTCAAGCCGCGCCTCGGGCTCGGCCCGCAGGTCCAGGATCCGGCCGGAAAAGCCTTCCAACAGGGCGAAATCGGGCGTCCCCGCCAGGAGTACCGCGTCCAGGCCTTCCAACAGCAGGGGGCTCGGGGCGAAGACCACCAGGTCGCCCACTTCCTCCTCAACCGTGAGCGCGCCGATGGAGAGGGGCACCACCGAGGCTTCCCGGGCTTCCAGGGCCCCCACCAACTCCCGCCCCAACATGGTCTGGGCCCCAATTACCGCCACTTTCAACATGGAATGCCTTTCTATGGTCAGACGCGAATGTCGGCCGCTTCAGCCGGAACATGGTCCTTCAGGGCCAGGGCCACGGGGCCGGCCAAGAAGGCCCGCACCTGCTCGCCCGCCCGCCCCGTAAAGCGCTGGGCGTCCAGCAGGGCGGTCAGCTCCGCTTCGGTCATGCCCCAGGCAGGGTCGGCCGCCAGCAGCGCCAGCAGTTCGTTGGGCCGCCCCTCCTGTTTGATGCGGCGCCCAGCTTCCAGGGAGGCGGTCCGGAAGGCCTCGTGCAGGTCCTGGCGGTCGCCACCACGCCGGACACCCTCCATAAGCAACACCTCGGCCGCCATGAAGGGCAGCTCGCCCATGAGGCGGGCCTGGATCATCCGGGGATTCACCACCAGCCCCGAGGCCACGTTCTTCATCAGCACCAGGATGGCGTCCACCGCCAGCAGGCCCTGGCTCATGGTGAGCCGTCGGTGGGCGGAGTCGTCCAGGGTGCGCTCCATCCACTGCGTCGCGCTGGTCTGGTAGCTGCTGGGCACCAGCCCCAGGACAAAGCGGGCCAGGCTGTTGATGCGCTCCGAGCGCATGGGATTGCGCTTGTAGGGCATGGCGCTCGAGCCGATCTGCTTGGTCTCGAAGGGTTCCTCCACCTCCTTGAGGTGCTGGAGCAGGCGCAGGTCACAGGCAAACTTCGAGGCCGAGGCCGCAAGCCCGCAGAGCACCTGCCCGATCCGATCCTCCAGCTTGCGCGTGGCCGTCTGGCCCGAGACGGGGATGGCGGGGAAGCCGACCTTCTCGCAGAAGCGCTGCTCGAGCCGCTCGACCTTGGCGCCATCCCCATCCAAGAGCTCCAAGAAGGTGGCCTGGGTGCCCGTGACCCCCTTGACGCCGCGCACGGGGGTGGTGCGAATGACGTGGTCCAGGTCCTCCAGGTCCAGGAGCAGGTCCTGGATCCACAGGGTGGCCCGCTTGCCCACCGTGGTGGGCTGGGCGGGCTGGAAGTGGGTGAAGCCGAGGGTGGGCTGGTCCTGCCACTGCGCCGCGAAGCCCGCCAGGGCGGCGATCACGTCCTGCAGGCGGCGGCGCAGCAGGGCCAGGGCCTCCTGGACGATCAGCAGGTCGCCGTTGTCCGTGACGAAGCAGCTGGTGGCCCCGAGGTGGATGATAGGGCGGGCCCCGGGCGCCTGCTCCCCCCAGGCGTGGATGGCGGCCATCACGTCGTGGCGGAGGGCCGCCTCGTGCCGGGCGATGGCCTCCAGATCCACGGCGTCCTGGGTGGCCTTCAGTTCGGCGATCTGGGCGGGGGTGACGGGCAGGCCAAGCTCGGATTCCGCCTCCGCCAGGGCGATCCACAGCCGGCGCCAGACCCGCTGGCGGTAGAGGGGGGACAGCAGGCGCACCATGGCCTTGCTGGCGTAGCGGGTGGCCAGGGGGTGCTCGAAATGCTCCAGCTCAGGGCCATCATGGGCGGGAAGGAAGGACATGGGAACTCCGGCCCACCAGTGTCGCACGGCCCCGCACCTGTGATCGCGCTCACGAAGAGGGTGCCTTGGGGGCGGGAGGTCGCGGCTAGGATAGGGTCATCACCCGGGAGCCCGCTGCCATGTACGAAGTGATCCGCACCTCCGACCCCGCTGTGTTCCAGGCCCTGGAATTGGAAGTCCAGCGGCAGCGGCACCACCTGGAGCTCATCGCCTCGGAGAACTACGCGTCCCGCGCCGTCATGCAGACCATGGGTTCGCACTTCACCAACAAGTACGCCGAAGGCTACCCCGGCAAGCGCTACTACGGTGGCTGTGGCCAGGTGGACATCATCGAGAACCTGGCCCGGGACCGCGCCAAGCAGATCTTTGGCGCCGAGCATGCCAACGTGCAGCCCCACAGCGGTGCCCAGGCCAACATGGCCGTCTACCTCGCCGCCCTCAAGCCCGGCGATACCGTCTTGGGCCTTGACCTCGCCCACGGCGGCCACCTCACCCACGGGCACCCCCTGAACAGCTCGGGCATCCTCTACAAGTTCGTGCCCTACCACGTGCGCCAGGAAGACGAACGGGTGGACATGGACGAGGTGCGCAGCCTGGCCCTGCAGCACCGTCCCAAAATGGTCGTGGTGGGGGCCTCGGCCTACAGCCGCGAGTGGAACTTCCCCCGCTTCCGGGAAATCTGCGACGAGGTGGGTGCGCTCCTCATGGTGGACATGGCCCACATCGCCGGACTGGTGGCCACCGGGCACCATCCCAATCCCGTGCCCTACGCGGATTATGTCACCACCACCACCCATAAGACCCTCCGCGGCCCCCGGGGGGGGCTGATTCTATGTAAACAACAGTATGCAAAAGACTTGGACCGATCTGTCTTCCCGGGTGTCCAGGGCGGCCCCCTCATGCACGTCATCGCGGCCAAAGCCGTCGCCCTGCATGAAGCCCAGCAGCCGGAGTTCAAGGCCTACAGCGGCCAGGTCATCCGCAACGCCCACGCCCTGGCCAAGGGGCTGCAGGATCGTGGGTGGCGCATCGTCAGCGGCGGCACCGACAACCACCTCTTCCTGGTGGACCTCCGCGACCACGGGTTGCTGGGTCACGAGGCGGAGGACTGCCTCCACCGGGCTGGCCTCACCACCAACAAGAACGGCATTCCCTTCGACCCCAACCCCCCTCTCAAGCCCTCGGGCATCCGCCTGGGCAGCCCCGCCCTGACCACCCGCGGCATGAAGGAGGAGGAGATGGACCAGGTCGCCCGGTTCTTCGACCTCACCCTCAAGCACCGCGCCGACGAGAGCACCTTCGCCCGGGTTCGCCAGGAAGTGTTCCACCTCACCGACCAGTTCCCCATTCCCGAATAGCCCCCATGTCCCTCCCCGTGTCAGACCCTTCCCCGCGGGTGCTGCTCGCGGATGATGAACCGGGCATCCAGGAACTGACCCGGGAGGTGTTGGAGGGCGAGGGGTTTGCCGTGACGGTGGCCCCCGACGGTCAGGCCGCCCTGGACTGTTTCCTGGCCCAGCCCGATGCCTGGGATGTGATCATCCTGGACCAGGTGATGCCCCACCTCCACGGGAGCGAGGTCATGGAACGCATCCATCGGATCCGCCCCGGCCAGCCCACCCTTCTCATGAGTGGTCACAGCCCCAACCTCCAACCCGGGCTCCTGGATGGCCCGCATAGGCACTTCATCGCCAAACCCTTTCGGATCCGGGACCTCTTTGGGGCCCTGAACCACCTGGGCATCCGGTGCCCGAATGGAGCGTCCCTGGTTGGACGCTGACGGCCTGTTCGTCTACGGCCCCCTCCGGGAGGGTGGGCGCGAGCATGGGTGGCTCCAGCGCACCCAACCCGAGGGCTGGACGTCTGCCTGGGTGGCGGGTCGCCTGTTCCATTTGCCCCTGGGCTACCCCGCCCTGGTGCCGGCGGAGCCCCCCCCCGCCCCGCCGCCTGCACCTGGATGGGTGTTCGGTGAGTTTGTAGGGTACCCAGACCCAGCCGATCTGACGACCGCTCTGTCTGACCTCGATCCCCTGATGGGTGTTGAAGAGGGGCTGTTCAGCCGCGAGGTGCTCCCGGTGGTGCTTCAGGGCGGACAGATCTACCAGGCCTGGGTTCACGTGTTCCATGTGGAACGCCTGCCCCGCCTCCTGCGGGAGGCCATTGAACTGCCCGGTGGGGACTGGGGGACCTACCTCCACAGCTAAAGCCCAAGGGCTGTCGTGTGGGGGGCGCCAAGGCCAGCGGAGGACTGGATGAACCAGTCCCCCACGACCTTTTCCGGTGGGCGGCTACAGCCCGAGCTTCGGCTGTTCGCCGCTCTCGTCGGGGCCGGGATGCACCTGGTCCAGGTCCGCCAGATCCTCCTCCTCATCGAGGGCCATGGCACTGGCCTCGATCTTGGCCAGGCCCACCACTCGGTCCTCGGCGCTGGCCAGTTTGAGCAGGCCCACCCCTTGGGCATTGCGCCCGGTCTTGCGGACCTCGTCGATGAGGAAGCGGATGACCATGCCTTCCTGGCTGATGAGCAGGCACCCTTCCCCGGGCTTAACCAGCTTGAAGCCCACCACGTGGCCGTTGCGAACGCCCGCCCGGATGTTTATGACCCCCGTGCCGCCACGACCCTGCAGGCGATAGTCCTGAAGGAGGCTGCGCTTGCCGTAGCCCTTCTCGCAGACCGTCAGCAGCATGCCGTGGTCCTCGGTGCTCTCGTCGGGCTCCACGCCTTCCGGCAGGTCCGGCAGGGGGTCTGCCACTTCCATGTCAACAATGTGGTCGCTCTTGGCCAGCTTCATGCCGCGAACGCCGGTGGTGGCCCGCCCTGTGGCCCGTACATCCTCTTCGGGGAAGCGGATGGCCTTGCCCAAGGCTGTGGCCAGGTAGATCTGCTGACTGCCCGTGGAGCGACGCACCGCCACCAGGCTGTTGTCATCGCTGATGTTCAGGGCGATGAGGCCATTGGCCCGGATGTTGGCGTAGGCGGCCAGGCTGGATTTCTTCACGGTGCCGTCGGCGGTGGCGAAAACCAGGTTCTCCCCCTCCGGGAAGTCCCGCAGGGCCATGAGGGTCACCACGTTCTCCCCGTCCTTCAGGGAGATGAGGTTGCGGATGTGCTTGCCCCGGGTGGAAGCGGCCGCTTCCGGGAGGTCGTAGACCTTGAGGGCGTAGACGATGCCCTTGTCCGTGAAGGCCATGAGGGTGTCGTGGGCCTTGGTCATGAAGAGCTGCTCGACGAAGTCCTCGTCCTTGGTCTTCATGCCCACCTTGCCCTTGCCCCCGCGACGCTGACGGCGGTAGGCGTTGAGGTCGGTGCGCTTGATGTAGCCGGCCTTGGACATGGTGACGACCATGGGGTCGTCCGGGACCACGTCTTCCATGCGGATTTCGCCAGAATAGCCGGTGATCTCCGTGCGGCGGTCGTTGCCGAACTGCTCTGCCACCAGCCGAAGCTCTTCCTTGATGACCTTCAGGAGCAGGCTTTCATCGGCCAGGATGGCCTTCAACTTGGCGATGGTCTTCTCGAGTTCGGCCAGCTCGTCGAGGATCTTCTCCCGTTCGAGGCCCGTGAGGCGCTGGAGGCGCATGTCGAGAATGGCCTGGGCCTGGACGGCCGACAGGCACAAGGTGGGGTCCTTCTTGATGGCCGCAGCCGTGGCAAAGGCACCCGCCATCAGGCCCGCCTTGGCCTCCTCGGGGCTCTTGGCCGCCCGGATGAGCTTGATGACCGCGTCCAGGTGATCCAGGGCGATCTTCAGGCCCATGAGGACGTGGTGGCGCTCCTCGGCCTTCCGCAGCTGGAAGAGGGTCCGGCGGGTCACCACCTCCCGGCGGAAGCCGATGAATTCCTGCAGCACCTCCCGGAGGGTGCAGATCCGGGGCTGCCCATTCACGATGGCCAGCATGGTGATGGGGAAACTGTTCTGGAGCTGGGTCTGCTGGTAGAGCTGGTTCAGGACGATGTCGCTGGGCTCGTTCTTCTTGAGCTCCACCACCAGGCGGATGCCTTCCCGGTCGGACTCGTCCCGCAGGTCGCTGATGCCGTCGATCTTCTTATCCCGCACCAGGTCGGCGATCTTTTCGATGAGGGTGGCCTTGTTCACCTGATAGGGCAGCTCGGTGAACACCAGCTGCTCCCGGTCCCCCGCCCGCCGGATCTGTTCCACGTGGGACTTGGCCCGGACCACACAGCGGCCCCGACCCGTCCGATAGGCATCCAGGACACCCTCGGTGCCCAGCATGAGGCCGCCCCCAGGGAAATCGGGGCCCTTGATGTGGGCCATGAGCCCCTCGAGGGGAAGGCTGGGCTGGTCGATGAGGTGGATCAGCGCGCTGCAACACTCCCGCAGGTTGTGCGGGGGGATGCTGGTGGCCATGCCCACGGCGATGCCCTGGGAGCCGTTCACCAGCAGGTTGGGGAACCGGGCCGGGAGCACCAGCGGTTCTTCCATGCTGCCGTCGTAGTTGGGTCCGAAATCGACCGTGTCCTGGTCGATGTCGTTCATCATCTCGTTGGCCAGGCGCGACAGGCGCGCCTCGGTGTAGCGCATGGCCGCCGCGGAGTCGCCGTCGATGGAGCCAAAGTTGCCCTGGCCGTCCACCAGGACGTGGCGCATCGAGAAGGGCTGGGCCATGCGCACGAGGGTGTCGTAGATGGCCGAGTCGCCGTGGGGATGATACTTACCCATGACGTCACCGACCGTACGGGCAGACTTCTTGTAGGCCCGGTTCCAGTCGTTGCCGGCCTCCTTCATGGCGAAGAGCACCCGGCGGTGCACCGGCTTGAGTCCGTCGCGGACGTCAGGCAGGGCCCGGCCCACGATGACGCTCATGGCGTAGTCCAGATAGGACTTCCGCATTTCTTTTTCGATTTCCAGGGGTTCGATGCGATTCGGATTCATGGGTTTCCCGGTGTTCTACGTGGAACGCTGCGCGACATCTTGAAAAAAATGAACTTAGATGTCGATGTTCTCGGCCAGAAGGGCGTTGGTCTCGATGAAACGCCGTCGGGGTTCCACGGCATCCCCCATGAGGATAGTGAAGATCTCGTCGGCCTCCACGGCGTCATCCACGCGGACCTGGAGCAGGGTTCGGCGCTCGGGATCCATGGTGGTCTCCCACAGCTGCTCGGGGTTCATCTCGCCCAGGCCCTTGTAGCGCTGGATGCCGAGGCCCCGCTTGCCCTCCTCCAGCACCATGGCCAGCATGGCCTCTGGGTCGGAGAAGACCTGTTCCTTGCCCATCTTGGGGGCGCCCTCGTCACCCTCCTCCTCGGCATCCTTGTCCTTGGCGGCGTCCTTCACGTCCTTGAGGCGCCGCAGGCGCAGCTCTCCGCCACGGTAGGCGGCCAGCTCCAGGTTCAGGGCCGCCAGTCGTCGGAACTCACCCCAATGGGCCACCTGCTTGTCGATCCACAGAGTGATGGGCCTGCTTAGGTGCATCCGCACCACCCTGAGGCGGTGGCTGGCGGGTTCCTGTTCGCCCGGTTCGTCCCCTTCGGGGGGTCGGTCCAAGGCCTCGATGGTTTCCACCTCGCAGGCGCCCAACTTCTGTCGGACGACGGCCTCACCCAGGGCCTCCAACGCTTCCTGGCTCTCAAAGCGGTCTTCATCCAACAGCCCGGCCAGCAACAGGGCGTCCACCAGGGGGCGCGCATAGCCACGGCGGTCGAGCTTGGCGTAGAGGTGCTGAACCTCGCCCCACTTCTTCATCTCGCGGACCAGGGTGGCGCCCTTCTGCTCGTTGCCATCCGGCAGGCTGAGGCTCCAGCCATCCAGGGCCTTATGAAACAGGAACTCTTCCAGGGCCCGTTCGTCCTTGAGGTATTTCTCGGTCTTCCCCTTCTTGACCTTGTAAAGCGGGGGCTGGGCGATGTAGAGGTGGCCGCGGGCCACCAGCTCGGGCATCTGGCGGTAGAAGAAGGTGAGCAGCAGGGTCCGGATGTGCGAGCCGTCCACGTCGGCGTCGGTCATGAGCACAATCTTGTGGTAGCGCAGGTTCTCGACCTTGAACTCCTCCTTGCCGATCCCCGTGCCGAGGGCCTGGATGAGCACCCGCAGCTCGTTGTGGCTGAGGATCTTGTCGAAACGGGCCTTCTCCACGTTCAGGACCTTGCCCTTGAGCGGCAGGATGGCCTGGGTGGCCCGGTGCCGGCCCTGCTTGGCGCTGCCACCGGCGGAGTCGCCCTCCACCAGGAAGATCTCGCTGAGGGCGGGGTCCTTCTCCTGACAGTCCGCCAGCTTGCCCGGCAGGCCGCCCCCGTCCAGGGCGCCCTTGCGCCGGGTCAGGTCGCGGGCCTTGCGGGCCGCCTCGCGGGCCCGGGCGGCCTCGATGGCCTTTTCCAGGATGGCCTTGGCCTCCCGCGGGTTCTCCTCGAAGAAGCTGGAGAGCTTTTCGTAGACGATGGTCTGGACGATGCCCTTCACCTCGCTGGAGACGAGGCGGTCTTTGGTTTGGCTAGAAAACTTGGGGTCAGGGACTTTGGCACTCAAAACCGCCGTCAGGCCCTCCCGGACATCCTCGCCCGAGAGGCTCACCTTGGCGCTCTTGAGCAGGTTGTTCTTCTCGGCGTAGGCGTTGATGACCCTGGTCATGGCGGCCCGGAAGCCCTCCAGGTGCGCGCCGCCGTCACGGTTGCGGATGTTGTTTGTGAAGCAGTACAGGGTCTCCTGGTAGGAGTCATTCCACTGGAGGGCCACCTCCACGGTGATGTCCTGCTTCTCGTCCTTGATGTAGATCGGGGGCTTATGGAGCACGGGCTTGTTGCGGTTGAGGTGCTCGACGAAGGCGCTGATGCCGCCGGCGTTCATGAAGTCGTGGGTGTCCCCGGTGCGCTCGTCGGTGACCCGGATGTGGACGCCCTGGTTGAGGTAGCTCAACTCCCGCAGCCGCTGGCTGAGCACCTCGAAGCTGAAGTCCAGGACGTTGTTGAACACCTCGGGATCGGGCAGAAAGCGGACGCGGGTGCCCCGCCGGGCCGTGGGGCCCACGGCCTTCAGGGGAGCATCGGCCTTCCCCTGGCTGAAGGTCATGGCGTATTCCTGGCCCTCCTTCCAGACCGTCAGCCACAGCTTGGCGGAGAGGGCGTTGACACAGGAGACTCCGACGCCGTGGAGGCCGCCGGAGACCTTGTAGGCGTTCTTCCCCTCGGTGCTGGTGTTGTCGAATTTTCCCCCGGCATGGAGGACGGTCATGATCACTTCCGCAGCGCTGCGGCCCTCTTCCTTGTGGATATCCACGGGGATGCCGCGGCCGTTGTCGTCCACACTGCAGCTGCCATCGCGGTGCAGGATGACGTCGACGCGGGTGCAGAAGCCCGCCAGGGCCTCGTCCACGGCGTTGTCCACCACCTCGTAGACCATGTGGTGGAGGCCACTGCCATCGTCCGTGTCGCCGATGTACATGCCGGGCCGCTTCCGGACGGCCTCCAGGTCTCGCAGAACGGTGATGTTGTCGGCGGTGTAGCTATCGGTTTCAAGGGGGGTATGGACGCGGGCGCCTAGCACTTCTTCAGACATCAAGACTCGCTTTTTCGAGGAACGGTGGACTGCGGCTTATCGGTGGTGTCAGCGCGACTCAAGCAGTGGCGCTGTTGGCAAAGCGGACGGGCATGAGGACATAGCGGAAGCTGAAGTCCTCGAGGCTGGGCGACATGAAGACCCCCTGCCCCACTTCATCCTTGAACTGGTAGACCACTTCCTCGCCCGGCAGGCGCTCCAGCAGCTCCGTGAGGTAGTCGATGTTGAAGGCCAGCTCGAAGGGGTGCTCTTCCCCGGTGAAGGGGAGGGTCGCCTGGTTGACGCCCTCGTCCGGATGCTGGAATACCGTGCGGAGGTTGGGGAATTCATAGAACAACCGCACGTTCTTGTTGTAGTCGTCCTTCTTCAGACCCACGAAGCGGAGGGTCTTGAGGAACACGTCGCGGTCCATGATCACGCGCTTCGGGAGCTCGGCCGGCAGCACCTTTTCGTAGGCGGGATAGTTGCCTGTCACCAGGCGGGTGCTGAACTTGAGCCCGGGCTGATCCAGGAAGAGCGTGGTTCCGTCCCAGCAGAGCTCCACTTCCCCCTCATCGCCCAGCAGCGTGGGAATGAGATCCAGGGCCCGCTTGGGAACAATGAGCCGCACCTCGTCCTTGAGCTTGGTGTCGCAGGGCACCTCCGCCACCGCCAGACGGAAGCCATCGGTGGAGACGACGCGCACGTGGTGCTTGGAGAGGTGCACCAGCACCGCCGACAGGGTGGGTTTGGTCGCATCCTTGCTGACCGCGATGGAACCGAGCTGGATGGCGCGCTTGAAGCGCAGAACGGGGATCCGGACCACCGGAAGGTCCTTCCCCGGCGCGGGCAACTCCGGGAAACCCTCGCCGGGCTGAATGTTGTGCTCGGAGTTCATCCCCTTGGCCCGCAGCCACAGGCGGCCGCCTGCATCAGGACACTCCAGGCTCAGAATCCCTTCGGGGAAGACCCGCACCGTTTCAATGAATTTCTTGCCGGGCACTGCCATGGTCCACTGCCCCTGACCCTCGCCGGGGACCGTGGCCTCAAAGGCCAACTCCATGTCCGTAGCCTTCATGACCACTTCCTTGGCCCGGACATCCACCAGGATGTGCTGCAGGATCGGAAGGGTCACCCGCCGATCAAGGGCATGTTTCAGGAGACCCAGTGTCCTATCCAGACGATCCTTGGAAACCTGTAACTGAAGATTCATGAATCACCCTTGATGATGCTGAGGACCTGGGCAACCTGTGGAAAGAGGCGTCAAAGCCCTATCTTAGCGGAGTTTCGCCACAGGGGACAGGCTGCGGAAACCCCCATGGACAGTGCGGAACCACGTGAACAACCGGTGCCACACCGAGCCACGCGCAACCCCTGTGGACTCAGACAGGGACCCCTGTGTGGAAAACATTATTTATTCAATCATATCAATGAATGCTGTTGAGGAGAGCCTGGACCATCCTGTGGAATTCCGGATCCCGCTTCATGCGGTCGCGAACCGAATCAATGGCATTCATCACGGTGGAGTGGTGCATGTTGAACGCGCGTCCAATGTCCGTGAAGGAAAGGGACGCCACCTCCCGCGCCAGATACATGGCCACCTGGCGGGGCAGCAGAATCGCCTGCTGGCGCGAGCGCTTCTTCATCAGGTCCACAAAGGAGACATTGAAGGTCTCAGCGGTCATCCGGAAGATGCGCTCGGGCGGGATGGGGGCAGTCGCCTCCTCCCCGCTCTGGCCCTGGAAGGCCGCGTGGGCGATCTCAAGGGAGGGTGGAACGCCCACCAGGCTGGCCTGGAAGATCACGCGCGTGAGGAAACCCTCGAGGTCCCGGACGCTGCCCTTCGCCTTGTGGGCGATGAAGGTGAGAACATCTTCTGGAATAATTGGAACATTCTTAAAATCAGCATCTTCCAGCTTCTTTTTTAAGATCGCGATGCGCGTCTCGAAATCAGGAGGCTGGATATCGGCCGTGAGGCCCCACTTGAACCGGGTGATCAGGCGTTCATGGCAGCCCTCCAGTCGCTGGGGGGGCTTGTCGGACGTCAGGACGATCTGCTTCCCGTGCTGCAGCAGGTGTTCGAGGATGTGGAAAATCTCTTCCTGGGTCCGCTCCATCTTCCCGAGGGTCTGGACGTCATCCAGCAGGAGCACGTCGTTCTGCTGATACTTCTTCCGCATGGGCTCCGTGTTCTTGGCGCGGATGGCCACGGTCAGCTCGTTGAAGAAGTTGTCCACCTTGAGATAGACGACCCGGAGCTTGGGATCCCGCTCCAGCAGGCCCTTCCCGATGCCGACCATCAGGTGGGTCTTGCCCAGACCAGCGCCACCGTAGATGAACAGCGGGTTCATGCTCAGGGGTGTGGCAGCCTTGCCGTAGCTGTCCACGACCGCTTTCGCGGCGGCGAAGGCCAACTGGCTGCCCGGGCCGACCACGAAGCGATCGAGGGTGTAGCGGTTGAACAGGTGGGGGAAGGAACTCTGTGGCTCGGGACCGGTAGCCATGGCGCTGGAGGACCGGCGGGGAGCGGGTTTGGCCTCCACCACCGGGGTTCCGTTGACCTGGAATTCGAGGCGTAGATCGCCCAGGCCACCCTGCGCCAGCGCATCGTTGAACTCCTCGGGCAGCTGCTGCTCGATCCAGAGCTTCGCGGCCGCGCTGGGCACCTGGATCCAGAGTGCACCCTCCTTGAGGCGGAGGGGCTGGCACGGGAGGATCCACTCCTTGTAGCTGGCCTCCGGCAGCTGCTTGGACAGGCCGAGGCAAATGGTGTCCCAGAGGGCTGTGGGATCGGAAGGCATGAATGCACCGGCTGGCTTGAGAGCGAAACACGCACGGGCGCCGTCGACGGAGGGTGCGGCGCACCCTCTGGCCACGCCTGACTCGCGGGGGGGAGACCAATCTAGCATCCCGGACGCGGGATGCGCGCGATGAAATCCCCTTGAGGCGGAAGGGGCTCGCTGGTAGCCTCGAAGGTTCGCTCTCCTCCCCGGGAGGGGACCCCCGAGGTGGAACCATGAAGCGCACCTTTCAGCCCAACAACCGTCGCCGCGCCAAGACCCACGGCTTCCTGAGCCGCATGAAGACGAAGAATGGCCGCCTGGTGCTCAAGCGCCGCCGCGCCAAGGGTCGCCACGTCCTGGCGCTCTAGCGCCGCGTCGGTGCTCTACAGAGGCCGCTTCCGCACGGTGCGGCACAAAGACCACGCGGTCCCCGCGCCCCTGCCCCGGCCCCTGCTGGGGCCTTCGGCGTCCCTGGACATCCGCGCCTGGGTTCACCCTGGCGCAGAGGGTCCACTTCTCCTGGTGACCTCCCCGCGCAAGACCGGAGGGGCGGTGCAACGCAACGGCTTCCGGCGTCGCGTGCGCATGGCCTTCCTGGCTGGGCTGGGTCCCCTCGTGGGACGGCCCTGGGTTGTTTGGGTTCGTCCGGGCCGCACCGCGCCACCCCTTGATACGATTTGTACCCAGGACATCCAGCACCAGCTGAGCCTGGCCCTGATGCGCCTTCCCGACTTGGATACCCCATGAACAATCGCAATGTCCTGCTCTTCGTGGTCGGCAGCATGATCCTCCTCGGAGGGCAGTTCTGGCTCTCGTCGCGCTACGCCAAGCCCGTGCCCAAGGTCGATGCGCAGTCCGCGCCTCAGGCACCCCAGGCCGCGCCCGTGGTGGCCGCGCCCGCGCCGCCCCCTCCCGTGCCTGCCGCAGTGGAAACCGGCGTGAAGGCTGCGGATCCAGCCGCCATGCACACCTTGTCCACCGAGGATCTCACCCTCAGTTGGCAGGTGGCCAGCGGAGCCCTCAAGCAGGTGGTCTGGCGCCAGGACGGCACAGTGTTCTTTCCGCCCACCTTTCCCGGGATCGGGGCGCTCAAGGGGGTGGGCTTTGAGACCGTGCGCGAGGAACGCGGACCGGCCGGCGTTCAGGTCACCTTTGAGAACACCGTCGGCGAGCGGCTGAGCTATCGGGTGCCGAACCAGGGCCTTGTGCTGGCCGTGGAGGCCACGTCGACGCGCAATGCCGCCCTGCAGCTGATCGTGAATCCCACCTCCGAGGAGCCGGTCAAGCACCTGGGCCGGGTCTTTACCCTCACCGAAAAGGCCGTGGACGCCGTCACCTGGACGGACATGCTGCACGATCCCTTCTTCAAGTTCCTGGGGGCCAAGCGCAAGGTTCTGCCCCCCACCGCCGAGCGCCTTGGCCTCGACGCGGGGCTGGAGAAGGATTCAAAAAGCCAGCATAATCACTACTTCGCCGCACTTTGGAAGCTCCCCCGCCCCGCCAGCCGGGACGATGCGGGCTTCGAGCTGCTGCCCCAGAACGGCCACCTGGAAGCGTCCCTCTACCTGGGCCCCAAGAAGGCCGAGCCCCTGCTGGCCTTCGAGAAGCCCTTCACCCAGGTCATCGACTACGGCTTCTTCGGCGCCGTGGCCCACCTGATGTTCTGGATCCTGAAGAAGGTCCACCTGGTGGTGGGCAACTGGGGCTGGTCCATCGTGCTGTTCACCATCCTCATCCGGCTGGCCACCTGGCAGCTCAACACCAAGCAGACCATCTCCATGCTGCGGATGAAAGACTTTGAGCCGCACCAGAAGGCGCTCCAGGCCAAGTACGAGAAGTTCGGCAGCGACATGACCAAGAAGGCCGAAATGCAGAAGGAGCTCATGGCCCTCTACAAGAAGAACGGCCACAACCCCATGGGCGGCTGCCTGCCTATGCTGCTGCAGATGCCCATTTTCCTGGCCCTGTGGTCCATGCTCCAGAACGTCTTCGAGCTCCGCCACGCCCCGTTCTTCGGCTGGATCACCGACCTGTCCTCCAAGGACCCCTACTACATCTTCCCGGTGCTCATGGGCGTCTCGATGTTCGCCCAGCAGTACATGACGCCGAGCGTGGGCGACCCCGCCCAGCGGAAGATGATGCTGGTGCTGATGCCCGCCATGATGACCTTCTTCTTTGCCCAGAGCGCTGCGGGGCTGGTGATCTACTACTTCATGTTCAACCTCATCGGCCTGGTCCAGACCTGGTGGATCATGAGGTCCTACGAGCCCCAGCCCATCACCGTATAGGAGCCTGCCGTGCGGAAACCTGGAATCAGCCTGGACACCGTGCCCGACCTGATCACCCGGTGGGGCGGTCAGCTCGGACTGGCCCTTGAGGCCCGGTTCGCGCCCTCGGGCGACGAGGAGGCCTTCCCCAACCGCGTGGCCGTGGCCGGGACGGATGCAGCCCTGCTGGGGGCCAACCGCGGCGTGGCCCTCGATGCGCTCCAGTTCCTGGTCCACGAGGCCCAGGGCGAGCGGGAGGACCAGAAGCTGGCCTACCTCGACGTGAAGGGCGCCCGGCTGTTCCGCATGCAGGAGGTCATGGCCATGGGCCAGTTCGCCGCAGCCAAGGCGCGCGAGTTGGGCAGCCACACCCTCGGGGCCCTGAGCGCCCGGGAGCGCCGCTGGGTCCATCTGGTGGTCGGTCGTGAGCCCGGCCTGGGGACCGAGAGCGAAGGCGATGGCACCTTCAAGCCCGTTCGGGTCTTCCGGAAGTAGACGGGCCGGGTGCCGCTCCCCGCTCCCATTTGCGCCCCGGCCACCCCCCCCTTCCCCTCGGCGGTGGCGCTGGTCCGCGTGTCGGGCCCAGACTTGGCGACGCGCCTTAAACCCTTTCTGGGCCTGCCGGAGCCGCGCCAGGCGACCCTCCGGACGCTGCGGTGGGATGGCTTCGCCGAGCGGGCCCTGGTGCTCTTCTTCCCCGCCCCCGACAGCTACACCGGCGAGGATGTGGTGGAGCTGCAAACCCACGGGAATCCCCTGCTGGTGCGGCGCCTTCTTGAACACCTGGGCAGCCTGGGCATCCGGTTGGCGGAGCCCGGCGAGTTCACCCGGCGCGCCCTGCTGAACGGCAAGCAGAGCCTTCCCGCCGCCGAGGCACTGCGGGACCTGGTGGCCGCCGAGACCGACACGCAACTCCGCCTGGCCCAGTCCCGCGCCGGCGCCCTGCCCGACTGGATCGTCGCCGCCCGGCAGCAGCTCACCCCCTGGATGGCCCGGGCCGAAGCGGTGGTGGACTACGGCGAAGAAGAGGGGATTTCACTAAATCTGGTGGACTTAAAATATGAAATCGCGCCCCTGTGCGCCCGGTTCCACGTGGAACAAACCCGGGCCAGGGTGGCCCAGCGCCTCCAGGATGGGATCCGGGTGGCGCTGGTGGGCGCCCCCAATGCAGGCAAGAGCACCCTCTTCAATGCCCTGGCGGAGGAGGACCGGGCCATCGTCACGGAGGTGCCCGGCACCACCCGGGATGTCCTCGAGGTGCGCTGCGAGTGGCGCGGCCTGCCCTTGAGGTTGTTCGACACCGCCGGATTGCACGCCACGGAGGATCCCGTGGAGCGGCTGGGTGTGGGCCGCGTCCAGGCCGTCCTGGAATCGGCCGACCTGGTTCTCCACCTGGTTCCTTCCGGGGAGGCGCCCACCCCCTTGGTGGAAGCAGCCTTGGCGCCCTTTCTGGGCAAAGTGCTCCGGGTGGGTACCTTCAACGACCGGGGTCCGACTCCGGGCGTGGCCATTGCGGCGCCCCAAGGAGACCTCGACGCCCTTGAAGCCGCGCTGAAGGGTCGGCTGTTGGAGGGGGTGTCCCTGGACGCTTGCCTGGGCGCCCTGGCCACGGACCGCCAGGTGGCACTCCTGGGCGAACTGACCCAGCAGCTTGAGCTTCTGCTGGCCCTTGCGCCCGGGGGGCCACCCGAGCTGGTAGCGTCGCTCCTTCAAGGAGCCTGGAGTCTGCTGGCCCGGCTGAGCGGCGAAGACCGGGCCGAGAGTGCCCTGGATGCCCTGTTTCAGGGCTTCTGTCTGGGAAAGTAGGGCCACCGCTACACTGGGCGACTGGAGACACCATGGCATCGGGATACGAAGCGGTGATCGGACTAGAGGTGCATGTCCAACTGCGCACCCAGTCCAAGCTGTTCTGCCCCTGCCGAAATGCGGCCGGGGCGCCGCCCAACAGCCTGACCTGTCCCGTCTGCCTCGGCCTGCCCGGCGCTCTGCCGGCGCTGAACGCGGAGGCCGTGCGTCTGGCCCTGCGGTTCGGCCTGGCCGTGGGTGCGGAAATCCGTCCCAGGAGCACCTTCTACCGCAAGCAGTACTTCTACCCCGACCTGCCCAAGGGGTACCAGATCACCCAGGGACCGGTGGCCCTGGTGGAAGGCGGAGTACTGGAGATCCCGGGTGATCCGGCCGTCCGGGGGGAGGCCGCTCCGGTGGCCATCCGCATCGAGCGGGCCCACCTGGAGGAGGACGCCGGCAAGAGCCTGCACGACCGGGCGGACGCTGTCAGCCATGTGGACCTCAACCGGGCCGGTGTGCCACTGTTGGAGGTCGTGGGCGCCCCCGATCTCCGCAGCGCCCAGGAGGCCTCGGACTACCTCAAGGCCCTGCACCGACTGGTGGTGGCCCTGGGCATCGGCGAAGGCAACCTCGAGGAAGGGCAGCTGCGCTGCGACGCCAATGTCAGTGTCCGGCGGGAGGGAGAAAGGGCCTTCGGCACACGTGTCGAAATTAAAAACCTCAACTCTTTCAGGCACATGCGGCAAGCGCTGGACTACGAAATCAACCGGCACCAGGGCTGCCTCGAACGGGGGGACTCCCTCGCCATGGAAACGCGGGGCTGGGACGCTGCCGCAGGGGAGACCCGGTCCCAGCGCACCAAGGAAGCCGCCATGGACTACCGCTACTTCCCCGAGCCGGACCTGCCACCGCTGGTGGTGGATGCCGCCGAGGTGGCGCGGGCGCGGGCGGAGCTTCCGGAGCTTCCCCAACAGCAGGTACAGCGGTGGCGGGAACAGTTCGGCCTGGGGTTGGAGGAAGCCCAGGCCCTGGCCCAGAGCCCGGCCTTCGCGGCGTATTTCGAACAACTGGCCCGGGAGGGCGGATCGGGACGGGCTGCCGCCACCTGGATGCTGGGCGAAGTGAGCCGCACCCTGAATGAGCGCGGCCTGGGGATCGAGGCCTTCCCACTTGCCCCGGAGGACCTCGCGGGGCTCGTTCGCCTGGTGGAAGCCCGCACCCTTGGGTTCGGTACCGCGAAGGAGCAGGTGTTCCCTGCCCTGCTTGCGGGGGAAGGGTCCGCCGAGGCCATCGTGGCCCAGCGCGGCCTGGCCCAGGTGAGCGACGGGGCGGCCATCGAGGCCCTGGTGGCGGAGGTGCTGGCTGCCCACCCGGAGCCGGTGGCGCAGTACCGGAGCGGAAAGACGGCCTTGAAGGGCTTCCTGGTGGGCAAGGTCCTGAAGGCAGGGGGGGGGCGGCTGGACCCAGGGATTGTGGCCGACCTGCTGACGAAGGCCCTGGCCAAGGATTGAGCCTGGCCCCATCCTGGGCCCATGACCAACGAGATCCCCCGCGCCCTTGAGGCCTACCATCCGGGCGTGGCGCACATCTGCACGAGCTGCGGCTGCTCCGTGGTGGCCGCGGTGGAGTTCCCCGGCGAGCCCTTCCGGTGCCAGGACTGTCGGGGTCTGGTGCCCGCGCCGGAGGACGAGCTGACCCGGGCGGCCCTGGAGGACCGGGGCCCCTACGACCTGCCGGATGACCGCCCCACCTTCTGGCGCCTCATCGTGGTGATCCTCTTCGCCGTAGTGGCCCTGGCCATCGTCTTCTGGAAGCGATAGCCCTCCCGCGCCTATGCTGGGGGCAGGAGCGCACGCTTATGCCCAAACCCTGGGGACCCACCACCACCGCGATTCATGCCGGGAAGCGCTTCAACCCCACCCGGGCCGTGACCACACCCATCTTCCAGACCTCGGTCTTCCAGCTGCTGGAGAACAGCGAGGGCGCTGAGTTTGCGGCCAGCATCGAACCCCCGGCCTTCTACACCCGCTGGGGCAATCCCAACACCAGTGAAGTGGAGGCAGTGCTTGCGGAGCTGGAGGGCGCCGAGCGCGCCCTGGCGACCGCGTCGGGCATGGCCGCCTTCGCCCTGGTTTTCGAGGCCCTGCTCAAGCCCGGGGATCACCTGGTGGCGCCAGCTGCGATCTACCTGGGCACCGAGCAGCTCATCCGGCGCTGGGAGGCGGAGCGGGACATGACGGTGACCTGGGTGCAGAACACCCTGGACCTGGGCGAGTGGGAAGCAGCCCTTCGGCCCGAGACCCGCATGATCTGGGTCGAGACGCCCTCCAATCCCACCCTGGCCCTGACCGATTTGGCGGGTGTGGCGGCCCTTGGGCGGCGGTACGGCATCCGTACCGTGGCCGACAACACCTTCCCCAGTCCCATCCACACCCGGCCCCTGGCGTTCGGCATCGACCTCAGCGTGGCCTCGGCCACAAAGTATCTGGCGGGCCACTCGGACGTGGTGGCCGGCGTCATCGCGGGATCCGAAGCGGATGTGGTGGCCTGCTGGCACCTTACCAAGATCATGGGCCCCACCCTGGACCCCATGGCCGCGTGGCTTCTGCACCGGGGATTGAAGACCCTGGCCCTGCGCGTCCGCCGCGCCTCGGACAACGCCCAGGCCCTGGCCCAGTGGCTGCTCTGGCAGCCCCACGTGGCGCGGGTGGACTACCCCGGCCTGCCCAACCACCCCGGCCACGACATTGCGGTCCGGCAGATGGAGAAGGGCTTCGGGGCCATGATCGGCTTCGAACTGCAGGCGGGCCTGGTGGCCGGGCAGCGCTTCTGTGAGGCCCTCGAGGTGGTTACCCGGGGCGTGAGCCTCGGGGGGGTGGAGAGCCTCATCCAGCATCCCGCCAGCATGAGCCACCTGAAGACGGCCCCCGAGGTGAAAGCCCGCCTGGGCATCACCGATGGCCTGCTGCGGTTTTCCGTGGGCATCGAGGATCAGCCGGACCTCATCGCGGACCTGGAGAAGGGCTTCCAGGCCGCCGCGAGCGCCCGGTGAAGCTGCAGATCAACGGGGAGGGTCGGGAGGTTCCAGCCACCCTGGCCACCGTGGCTGACCTGGCCGCGTGGCTGGAGCTTCCGGCCTTCGGCAGCGCCGTGGAGCTGAACGGCGCGGTGGTGCGACGCGCCGAGCACCCCGGTACACTCCTGCGGGAAGGGGACCGCCTCGAGGTGGTGCGGCTGGTGGGTGGGGGCTGAGCCCCCCGGATGCGACCTTAGTTCACGCTGAGGGTATAGGTGTTCGAACCCGTGGCGGTGGTGGCTCCGGCCCGCACCCGGGCGGCATAGACACCGGCGGGGAGGTTGCTGAAGTTGAGGGTGCGGGGCAAGCCGGCGTTATCGAAGCTGCCGGCCACCCAGCCGCCCGGACCCAGCAGCTCCAGGTAGAAGTCCTGGCCACTGGTGGGGGTCATGGTGATGGTACGGGCGCCCCCACCATGGGTGAAGCGCCAGGCCTGGCTCTGGTTCCGGTCGTAGTAGTAGGTGGAGGCGTAGGTCTGGAGCGACCCGTTGGCCGAGAAGCTGGGCGAGCGGGTCTCCCACAGGGCCGTGCCGGCGAAATAGCTGGCGGTCGGGTTGGCCACGCCCTCCAGCGCCAGCTCATTCAGGACCGTGGTCCACGTGCCGGTGGTCACGCGGCTGGCCACGCCCTGCAGGTAGGTGGGGTAGCAGCCCAGGGTGGCCTGCTCGTATTCCCCCGTACCGTCGGCATAGGCTGTGGTGGAGCGCACGCTGTCCCACAGGGTGCGGAGGCCCGGGCTGCCGCCGCCCAGGGCCTGCTTCCAGATGCCCCAGAGGCTGACGGCGATGGAGCCCCGGGTGAACTCGCCCTTGTCGGCGACGGGCACCGAGGCGTGGCTGGCCAGGTCGAAGGCGTCCACCCGGGCCACGCCGCCCGCATCCACGTAGCTGTCCAACAGGAGGCTGTCCTGACGCACGGCGCCGGCCAGGAAATCCGAGAACCCGGCCACGAAGGCGGCGGTGGACTCGCTCTGGATCCCCCGGTCTACCCAGACGTTGTCGTTGTCCCGGCGGAGGAGGGACAGGCTACTGCTGCCGTCGGCCTTGTAGCTGTGGTCGGCGAAGAGCAGGCGGGCAAAGGTCTCCTGCAGCACCCCGTCATCCCACTCGTCGGTCTCGGTCTGCGGGGCACCGCTGCCCAGGCCCTTTACCTGATGGTGGAAGAGGGCGCGGCCGCTGTCGGACACCAGGAAGCTGTTGGCCGAAGCGAAGGTGAGGGCCGGATAGGTGCGGGCCTGATCGGCGGCATTCGCACTGGTGGTCCAGAAGGTGTGAAGGTTGGGCAGGCGGAAGCTGGTGGAGGATTCCACGTCGCGGACGGCGGTGGCGAAGGTCACGGCCTGGTCGGCGATGTTGAAGGCCCCAGCGATGCGGTTGCTGGCCAGGGCGGTCACACCCACGGTGCCGTCCTGGTTGGCTCCGATGGCGGCGCTGGTGACGGACCACACGGGCAGGCTGGCAAAGGCGCTGCTGCTGATATAAGGGGTGGCGGGGGCGATGGGATCCGGGGCGTTCTTGACGCTGCCCCGCATGAAGAAGTCGTTGGGGTTGGCACTGGGCACCTGGTATTGGGCGTACACCTGCACATAGACCGTCAGCCCGCGTGGCACGCTGGTGGTGCCCGTCCCGTCGCTGCCCAGGTAGCCCGAGGCCACGAGCGCGTCGGAACCCGCCTCGCGCACCTCAGCCCAGCAGGACCCGGGCGGGGCGGTTCACGGGCGCACCAAGCCCCGAGGGCGTCAGGGGGCGCTTCTCATAGCGGGCCTGGATGGTGATCTGGGCCTCGGGAGGGGGACCAAACCCGCCCCCGCCGCAGGCCATGGAGAGGGCCAAGGCCGATGCGCCGAGAGGAAGGAGCCAGCTGGGCTTGGACATGGGATCTCCTTGGGGGGGCAAACCTCTGAGGTCAAGGACCATGCCAGGGCGGCATCAGCGCCAGACGCGCCACGTCCCGGACCCCCAGCCAATCGCTGCGTGTTCCTGCCAGGTGGTTGATAAAGAAAGGTTTAGTCTGGGGCCCTGAGCGGGGAACTCACTTTGGAACTGGTGAAACTCGTCCACCAGCCCCAGGGCCAGGAAGCCCTCTGCCAGGGTACCACCCCCTTCCACCAGTACCCGGGCGACCCCCCGTGCGGCCAGTTCGTGCAACAGGTGGCGCAAACTGCATCCCCGGCCCTGGGGGGGCAGGTGCAGATCCTCCACGCCCCGAAGGGGCTGGGGGTCCCCGGTGACCGCCCGGAAGGCCGGTTGCCCCGCCACCGGGGTCCAGACCCGGGCGGTCGAGGGCACCCGCCCTGCCGCGTCCACCACCACCCGGGCGAAGCTGCGGTGCGGGGCGGTGGGCGCGGGCCAGCGGTCGGTGAGCTGGGGGTCATCCACCTCGATGGTCTGGCGGCCCACCACGAGGGCCTCGGAAGCGCGTCGGAGGGCGTGGGCGAGCCCCTGGACCTCCGGCGGCGTGACCTGGGTGCTGTGGCCCACGGGACCCAGGGAGCCATCGGACCCCAGGGCCAGCTTGAGGGTCACCCAGGGGAGCCCCGTGCGGATGAGCTTGAAGAAGGGTGCATGCAGCCGGCCACAGGCCTCGCCCAGGAGGCCCTCCTCCACCTGCAGGCCCTGGGCCCGCAGGATGGCCAGGCCCCCGCCATCCACCCGGGGGTTGGGATCCCGCACGCCCACCACCACCCGGGTGATGCCCGCCTGGATGAGGGCCAGGGTGCAGGGACCCGTGCGTCCCTGGTGGCAGCAGGGCTCCAGGGTCACGTAGGCGGTGGCGCCCCTGGGATCCTCCCCGTGGGCCTCCGCATCCCGCAGGGCCATGATCTCGCCGTGTGGATCGCCGGCCCGGGTGTGCACGCCGCAGCCGATGACTCGGTCCCCCCGCACCAGGACACAGCCCACCGGCGGGTTGGGGCTGGCCAGGCCCACGCCCCGCAGGGCTTCCTGAATGGCCAGGGCCATGTAGCGGGCGTCGCCTTCCAGGGCGGCCGGGTCAGGCCAGGGGCCGCCGGTGGCCAGGGCCCAGGCCAACGCGGGGGTGAGCACCCCCTCAGGCATCGAGGAGACCGTCCACGAAGGCCTCGGCGTCAAACGGAAGGAGGTCGTCCACCCCCTCACCCACCCCCACGAAGGCGATGGGGAGCCGCAGGCGGTCGAGAATGGAGACCACCACGCCACCCTTGGCACTGCCGTCCAGCTTGGTGAGCACCAGGTCGGTCACGCCCGCCGTGCGGGCGAAGGCCTCGGCCTGTGCAAGGCCGTTCTGGCCTGTGGTGGCGTCCAGCACCAGCAGCACGCGGTGGGGCGCCTCGGGGAGCACCTTCCGGAGGCTGCGGTGGATCTTGTCCAGCTCCTTCATGAGATGGTCCTTGGTGTGCAGGCGGCCCGCCGTGTCGATGAGGACCCAGGGCGTGCCCTTGGCCTTGGCGCTGGTGGCGCCGTCGAAGGCGATGGCGGCGGGGTCGCCCCCCATCTGGTTGCGGATGACCGGCACGCCGGCTCGCTCCCCCCAGCGCTCCAGCTGGTCGATGGCTGCCGCGCGGAAGGTGTCGCCGGCCACGACCAGCACCTCCTCGCCTCGGCCCTTCAGGTGGGCCGCCAGCTTGCCGAGGGTGGTGGTCTTGCCCACACCGTTGACGCCCACCAGCAGCACCACCTGTGTCCCGGCGGCCAGGAAGGGCCGGGGGGGATGCTGGCGCAGGAGCTGGAGCAATTCCTCCTTCAGCAGGGCCTTGGGATCGACCTCGCCCCCGGCCTTGAGCTCGCGTCGGAGGCGCACCATGAGCTGATCCACAGCCCTGACCCCAAGGTCCGCCTGCAGCAGCAGGTCCTCGAGCTCCCCCAGCTGGGCCTCGTCCAGCCGGCGCAGCCCCAGCAGGCGGCCCATGGGCGCCAGCACCAGCGCCTGGGTGCGCTGGAGGCCCTTCTTGAACTGGTTGATCAGGCCGCCGAACACGCCCACGGACACCTCGAGAAAGTCCAGTCTAGCGAACCGTCGAGGCTTCCCCGAGCCACGATTCGCCGTTGGCGGCTTACCCTGGAGGGGTTGGCCCCCCGCACCCCGGAAGTCTGGAGTCGCCCATGATGCCGCTGCCCCTGCCCGCCCCGGATCCCCTGCCGCTGCCCATGCCGCCGGCTGCGTTGAAGGCGCTGCTGCTGGCCACCTTCACCCTGCACCTCATGGCGGTAAACCTGGGGGTCGGAGGCAGCCTGATCCTGGCGGTGCAAGCCCTGCGGGGGAAGCCCGAGGACCGGGAGCTCGTGGGCCGGTTGGCCCCCCTGCTGCCCGCGGCGGTCACCTTCGCCATCACCCTGGGCGTGGCGCCCCTGCTCTTCGTGCAGCTTAGCTATGGTGCCTTCTTCTACACGGCCTCGGTGCTGACAGCCTTCCCCTGGCTGGCCATGCTGGCCTTCCTGATGGCGGGCTATGTCCTGCTCTACCGGTTCGTGGGCGCCAGGGGCTCCACGGGGTTCCAGGCCGCCACAGGAATCCTGGCGGCGCTCCTCCTGCTGGGGGTGGGCCTCATGCTGGTGAACGTCACCACCCTGTCGCTGCGTCCGGACCTCTGGGCCGCCCACCTGGCTGCCTCCCCCCATGGCCTGCGGATGAACACGGCGGATCCCACCCTCTGGCCCCGGTACCTGCACATGGTGGCGAGCATCGCGGCGGTGGCGGGGCTGCTGCTGGCGGCCTGGGGGGCCCGTCGCGACCACCCCTACGCCCGCCGGGTGGGCCTGGTCTGGTTCCTCGCCGCCACGGCCACCCAGGGCCTCTGGGGCACCTGGCTGCTGGTGAAGCAGCCGGAACCGGTATTCACCCTGCTGCTGAACGCGACCACCGCCCCGAGTCTGACCCTGTGGGCCTCCATCGCCTGCGGCGCCCTGGCCCTGTTCATGGCCATCCCCGCCAGCCAGGCGGGAGCGCCAGCCCGGGCCGTATGGCCGCCCTTTGCCCTGGGCATGGCCTCGGTCCTCGGCATGATCCTGCTGCGGGACCAGGCCCGGGATGCCAGCCTGGCGGCCTTCGGCTTCCACCCGGCCGCCCTGCCCTACCACACAGACTGGCTATCCCTGGGGGTGTTCGCGGCCACGCTGGTGGGCCTGGGGGTGTTGCTGGTGGTCATCCTGCGCTGGGCTAAGCAACCCGCGCCCGCCAGGGAGGAACAGCCATGAACCATCCCGTGTGGGACCTTCCCTTCCTGGGCAGCGGCTGGATCATCGGGATCATCAGCATCATCCATGTCTCCATCGCCCACCTGGTGGTGGGGGCGGGGGTCTGGCTGGCGGTGATGACCGGCCGGGCCGAAGGCGCCCGGGACGAGGCCATGGTCGCCTGGCTGCGGCGCCGGGCCAAAGCCCTGCTCTGGCTCTCCAGCATCTTCGGCGCGGGCACCGGCGTGGGCATCTGGGTGGCCATCGGCCTGGTGAACCCCACGGCCACACAGCACCTCATCCGCGCCTTCGTCATGGGCTGGGCCATCGAGTGGCTGCTCTTCATCGGCGAGATGGCCACGCTCTTCGTGCTGGTGCTGGCCCACGAGCGCCTCCGCCCCCGGCAGCGCCTGGCCTTGGCGTGGCTCTACGCCCTCTGCGCGTGGCTGAGCCTCGTGGTCATCAACGGCATCATCACCTTCATGCTGAGCCCCGGAAAGGGTTGGGTGGCCACCCACGGCATGTGGGACGGCTTCTTCAACGCCACCTACCTGCCCAGCCTGCTGCTGCGCACCTGGGTGGCCCTGGCCCTGGGCGGGCTCTGGGCCCTGGCGGCGGGCAGTGTGGCGCCACCCGCGCTGCGGCCACGCCTCCTCCGGCCCTCGGCCCTGCTCACGGGGGCTGGTGTGCTCCTGGCCATCCCCACGGGCTGGTACTACTTCCAGAGCTTCCCGGAGCCCGCCCGGGCCCTGGTGCTGGGCAACCTGTCCGGGGCCACCGGCCTCGCCCAGGGCTTCAAGTGGGCGCTCTGGGGGCTGGGCGCCTTCCTGGTACCGGCCCTCCTGGCCCTCTGGGCGGGTCTGGCGCCAGGCTCCTTCCGGCGGCCCGTGGCGCTGGGGGGCCTCCTGCTGGCCTGCTGGGGCTTCGGCGGTTTCGAGTGGATTCGCGAAGTGGCGCGCAAGCCCTTTGTCATTCGCGGGGTCATGTACTCCAACGGCATCCGGGTCGATGAGGTGGCGGCCTACCAGCGGGACGGCTTCCTGGCGGGCAACGCCTGGGCGCGCACCTTCGCGGCCTCCAAGGGAGACACGGAGCTGGCCCGGGGCGAGGCAATCCTGCGGAGCCAGTGCCTGGCCTGCCACACCCGCGAGGGCTACCGCAGCCTGAAGGCGCTCACCGCCAAGAACAGCGCCGAGGACAACGGCTTCCTCGTGCAGGGGCTGCGGGAGCTGGATCCCGGCATGAACCCCTACCTGGACCGCATGCCCCCCTTCGCAGGCACCGACCAGGAGGCGGAGTGGGTGGGGAAATACCTCAGCAGCCTCAACGGCAAATAGTGTTCCACGTGGAACTAATGGGGTTGCGTCGCCAGGAACGGGGGCGGCTGCGGCGGCACAAAGACGGGTGCGGCCGCGCCGGTGGCCTGCCAGGTGCGAACGGACCAGGGGGTCTCGTCCCAAGTGCCGCGACCTGCGTAGATGGTGGCCAGGGCAATGAGGATGTCCACCGGCCGGTTGATGAGGAACCGCTCGGGGGCCGGCCTGAAATCACCCGGAACCAGGGCGGACTGGACAGGCGGCAGCCGCACAAGTAGCTCCGGCACCTCCACCCGACCCAGCTGGTGGATGTCGCAGACCAGGGCCCTGGGTGGCGCAAACGCCTCAGGGGCCCTGGCGGGACCAAAGGCCAGGGGTGGGAGCTGGAGCACCAGGGAGAAGGCCTCGGCGATCATGGTGACCCTCCGGTAGGGAATGTACCGCTGCCGAGAAGGCCCCACAAGGGTCGCGCTGAGAATAAATCGACGCGGGTGTGCGCTCCCGAAGGCTAACGCCGGGAGCCTGGCTTGCGTTTGACCTTGGCCTTGGGCTTGGGGACGGGCTTCGCCCGGGGCCTGGCCACGGGCCTCGCGGGCTCGGGCCGGATCCAGCCCACCAGCGCGTGCTCGAAGACCTCCTCCACGTGTTTGACCGGGTGGAAGCGCAGCTGCTTACGCAGCTCGGGGTCGATCTCCTCCAGGTCCTTCTGGTTGGCGTGGGGGATGAGGATGTCTTTGATGCCCACCCGCAGGGCCGCCAGGGCCTTTTCCTTGAGACCGCCGATGGCCAGGGCCTCGCCCCGCAGGTCGATCTCGCCTGTCATGGCCAGGGTGTTCCGCACGGGAACCCCCTTCAGCACGGACAGCAGCACCGTGGCGATGGCCAGGCCGGCGCTGGGGCCGTCCTTGGGAATGGCGCCCTCGGGGAAGTGCACGTGGAGGTCCTGCTTCTGGAAGACCTCGGGGTCGATCTGGAAGGCTTCGCCGCGGCTGCGGATGTAGCTGAGGGCCGCCTGGGCGCTCTCCTTCATGACGTCGCCCAGCTGCCCGGTGAGGGTGAGCAGCCCCTTGCCGGGCATCTTCAGGGCCTCGACGAAGAGCACGTCGCCGCCCACGGAGGTCCAGGCCAGGCCCGTGACGACGCCGACGCGGGGCGACTTCAGCCGCTCGTCCTGCAGGAGCTTCACGGGGCCCAGCAGCTCGTGGATGGCCTCGTCGGTGAGGGTGAGTTTCTTCTTGAGGGTGTTCTCCGCCACGCGGCGGGCGACCTTGCGGCAGATGGCGCCGATCTCGCGCTCCAGCTGGCGCAGACCCGCTTCCCGGGTATACCCCGTGATGATGGCGACCAGGGCCTTGCGTGGAATGGCCACCTGCTTGCGGGTGACCCCGTGCTTCTCCAGCTGCTTGGGGATCAGGTACTGCTCGGCGATGCCCAGCTTCTCCTCCAGCGTGTAGCTGCTGAGGTAGATGATCTCCATGCGGTCCTTGAAGGCCGGATGGATGGGCTCCAACTCGTTGGCGTTGGCCAGGAAGAGGACCTGGCTGAGGTCCAGGGGCACATTCAGGTAGTGGTCGCGGAAGGTGTGGTTCTGCTCGGGATCCAGCACCTCCAGCAGGGCCGCGCTGGGATCGCCGCGCATGTCGCGGCCGATCTTGTCCACCTCGTCGAGCATGATCACGGGGTTCATGCTCTTGACCTGGTGCAGGGCCTGGATGATGCGGCCGGGCATGGCCCCCACGTAGGTGCGGCGGTGGCCCCGGATCTCGCTCTCGTCGTGCACGCCACCCAGGGAAATGCGGGCGTACTTCCGGCCCAGGGCCCGGGCGATGGACTTGCCGAGGCTGGTCTTGCCCACGCCTGGTGGGCCCACGAAGCAGAGGATGGTGCCACGCAGGTCCGGCTTGAGCTTGCGCACCGCCAGGAACTCCAGCAGGCGGTCCTTGATCTTCGCCAGCCCGTAGTGGTCCTCGTCCAACACGGTCTTGGCTTCGATCAGGTCCAGGTTGTCCGTCGTCTGGACGCCCCAGGGCAGCTCGGTCATCCACTCCAGGTAGGTGCGGGTGACCGCCGTCTCGCTGGAATCCGGGTGCATGCGCTCGAGCTTCTTGAGGTTGCGCTCGATCTCCACCAGCGGCTCTTCGGGCACCGTCATCTTGGCGAGCTTGTCGCGGAAGGCGGCGACCTCCTCGGACAGTTCCGAGCCCTCGCCCAGCTCCTGCTGGATGGCCTTGAGCTGCTGGCGCAGGTAGTACTCCCGCTGGCTCTTGTCCATCTCGCCACGGGCTTCCATGGTGATCTTCTGCTGCACTTCCAGCAGCTGGATCTCCCGCATGAGCAGCTCGTTGACCCGCTTGAGCCGCAGGCCCGGATGGGCGATCTCCAGCACTTCCTGGGTCTGCTGGAGCTTCAGGTCGAGGTTGGAGGCCACCAGGTCCGCCAGGCGGCCCGGGTTGTCGAGGTTGCCGGCGATGACCAGCACCTCCTGGGGCAGGGTCTTGCCCAGGGCCACGGCTTTTTCGAGGGTCTGCTTGACGCTGCGCAGCAGGGCGTCCTGTTCCAGGGCGGGAGACTTCAGCTCGGGCTCAGCCAGGGGCTCCACCCGGGCTTTGAAGAGCTGCTCGGTCTCGGTGAAATACTCCACCCGCACGCGCTGGAGGCCCTGCACCAGGGCGCGGATGCGGCCATCCGGCAGCTTCAGCACCCGCATGATGAGGGCCGCCGTGCCCACCTGGTAGAGGTCCTCGGGCCGGGGGTTGTCCATTTCCGTCTGCTTCTGGGAGAGCAGCAGGATCATGCGGTTCTCGACCAGGGCCGTGTCCACCGCCCGGATGGACTTCTCCCGGCTGATGCTGAGGGGCAGGATCACATAGGGGTACACCACGACGTCCCGCAAGGGCAGCACCGGCAGCTCTTCAGGCAGCTTCGGCGTCTCATCGGGCTGGGGGGGGAGCAGGACATCTTCGGCCACGGAACTACCTCGGTCCCCAGGATACCCCTACTTCTTGCGGGTCCTCGGGAGCGGTGCCTCGGCCTCGCCCGGAAACAGCGCCTGGGCCACGGGTTTGGCCAGTGTGGGGGCCGGCTCCGATGCCGGCGGCGACGCGCTCCGCCCCGCCGCCGCCTCCTTGTGCATGAGGCCCTCCAGGGCCTTCACGAAGTCCGGCAGATCCTTGAAGTCGCGGTAGACGCTGGCGAAGCGCACGTAGGCCACCTGGTCCAGCCCCTTCAGCTCGTCCATGATGAGCTCCCCCAGCTCGCGGCTGCGGATCTCTCGATCAGGCCGTTCCATGAGGCGGGCGTGCAGGTCCCCCACCAGTTGCTCGATGCGGGCCAGGGACACGGACCGCTTCTGGCAGGCCAGCAGCAGGCCCTTCATGAGCTTCTGGCGATCAAAGGGCTCGCGCCGTCCGTCCTTCTTGAGGATCACCAGCGGCACCTCCTCTACCCGCTCGTAGCTGGTGAAGCGGCGCGAGCAGGAGAGGCACTCGCGCCGGCGGCGGATGGAGTCCCCCTCGCGGGACTCCCGGGAGTCCACCACCTTGTCCTCCAGATGCCCACAGAAGGGACAGCGCACCGGTGCTCCCCGAGCTAGGCCTCGACGATGCGGGGGGCCAGCACGGCCTCGCAGGTGACGGAGTTGGCCACGAAGCAGTACTTGTGGGCCTTCTCGAAGAGCTCCACCACCTTGGCCATGCTGGTGCCGCGGGTGACGCGGATGACCGGCCGCAGGTGCACCTGGGTGATGCGGGTGACCTTGTCGACGGTGTCCAGCACGGCTTCCGCGTGGTCCTCGTAGGCCAGCACCTCCACCTTGGCCTTCGCGCAGAGGGCCAGGAAGGTCAGCATGTGACAGGTGGCCAGGGCCGAGCCCAGCAGGTCCTCGGGGTTCCAGCGGCTGGCGTCGCCCGCGTATTCGGGGGCGCTGCTGACGGCAAGGGGGTGCTTGCCGGCGGTGCTCACCGTGGCGTTGCGGTTGTAGGTGCCATCCAGGGTGTTGCCGGTCCAGGTGAGCGTGACGGGATAGGTGTGGGCCATGGGTGCTCCGGGGAAGCCTGGGGACAGGATGCCACACCACCTGCCGAGCGGCCGGACCCACGGGCGGAGGCGGTGGGAACCGGGGCCCCCACCGCCTCTGTTCAGGGTGCCATCAGCCCTTGGCGCGGCCAGGCTTGAGCACCTTCTCCAGTGCCGCCACGGCGCTCTGGGCGCCCTTCAGGCCTGCGGCCAGGCTTTCGGCGTGGTAGGCGGCGGCCCGCTTGAAGCCATTGGCCTGCAGGGCGTGGCGATCCGGCACGGGTTGGCCCGCGGCGGCCTGCTGGATGGCCTCCTGGTATTCGAGGAGGATGCCGCCCAGGATGACTTCCTCTGGGGGCCAGGGCAGGGGCGGGTGCCTGGGGTCGCGTTCATAGATGAGGTACCTGGGAAAGTCCACCCAGATGAACTCGGTGATGGTGCACTGGCTGGCGCACCGGCCGAGCACATCGTAGGCCGTGCCGCCGAGGATCCAGTAGGGTGACCGGGCCACCTCCAGGACCTCGGGGTGGGTCGCCAGCCACCACCAGAGGGAGCAGCGCATGGCCTGGCGCTTGGCCTTCGGGGACAGCCACACGGCCAGGTTCTGGTAGTAGTTCGCGATGGCCTGCTGCTCGGCGCTGCCATCCGCCGTGAAGGCCGGCGAGCCCGAGGTGAAGCCCTGGAGGTTGATGTTGAAGTAGTGGTGCCAGGTGGCGTCTGCCACGATGCGGCCCACCCCGCCATCGTCGCCGTCGTAGGCGATGGTGACCGGGTAGACGGCTCCGTTGCGCTTGTCGGTGCCCTTGGCTTCGATGGCCGGGAGGGGGCGGATGCCTCCGCCGCCCGTGGGCCACTCGGGGCCGAAGGCCGCCGGCAGTACGGGCAGCCCTTCGTGCATGTGGTCCGGGAACACCTCGATGAGGCCGGTCTTGCCACAGAACAGGGGGTGTGGACGCCGCCGTCGGATGAAGTACGGATGCCAGGACGGCACCGTGTGGCGGGTGAGGAGCAGCTGCTGGGGCACATGGTCGGACTGTTGCGGCTGGCCCGGCGCATTGACATCCGGCAGCGCCGGCGTGGGCACCATGGTGTTGTGGTTGCCCGTGGTGCTGGCGTCCGGCAGGCCCTCCCACTTGCGCAACTGCCCAGCGCGGGGCACATTCTTGCCGATGGCCCGGCCCAGGTTCAGCAGGGGGTCCAGGCCCGCATCGGCCCCGAAGGGCTTGGGGTTGGCGTGATCGCCGGTGATGAGGACACCACCCCCAGCGTCCATCCAGGTCTGGAGGGCGGCCACCTCGGGGGCGGTCAGCTCATTCTGGGGCGCGCCCGGCAGGTTGCACTGCCCGACCCCGAAGAACCAGACCTGGTCGTAGCCCGCCAGCAGCGCCGCCGTGAGCTTCTGGCTGGCGTGGCCCCCGGTGTGGCGGTTCAGCAGGTCCATCTGGAACGTGGCATAGAAGGGATTGGCGGTCAGGAGCCAGTCCTTGAGGATGCCGAGGCCGAAGGCGGTCGACCGGTCCATCTGCACGCTGGTGTCGTCCGTGTAGCAGAGGATCTTCACGAGAGGCTTCGGGCAGAAGAGCGGCCACAACAGGTCCTTCTTCGTGAGGATCGGGGCGTCGTGGAGATCGGGAGGGGGCATGGGGTGCTCCTCAGGGGGGCCCACAGGGGGCGGTGAAAGGATGGGCGGGGCTGGGCCCCGCCCGGATTCGAATCAAAACCAGTCGTGACGAACAATGCTGGAAAATTGCAAGACCACGACCGGTAGATAATAGATTTTTATGAACGGTTAGCCAGAATTTAAAAAGCCCAATTCGAGATAACCGGCTTGCCTTGCAATAGGAAAAACAAAGCAAAGACCGCCGATCGGTGGTGTTTGTTCCTGCGAACGGAAGGTGCCCACGGGTTCACCGGGGACCCTGCCTATCAAGTGGAGGGGCTTTCCTGGATGATGGAAGGCGATGCCCACCCCTGCCCGCCTCCATGTCGCCCACGCCCTGCACGAAGTCTTCGGGGAGGGCGGACGGGTGCCGGACATCTGGGACCGGGACCTGGGGGAGGACGCCCACCTGGCCCAGGCCCTGCTCGGGCTGTGCCTGCGCCACTGGGGTCGCCTCCAGGCCTGGGTGAAGCCGAACCTGAAGGATCCGGACCGCGGGGTGCCGCTGGGCACCCGCGTGGCTCTGGCCATGGGGCTGGCCCAGCTGGCCTGGCTGAGCGGCGTCAGCGACCATGCGGCGGTCCACGAGGCCGTGGAGCTGGCGGCCACCCGGGACCTGGGCTTCCCGCCCCACAAGGGCCTGGTGAATGCCTTGCTGCGTCGGGCGGCGAAGGACCGCGGTGCCCTGGCTGCCGGACTGGACGCTCTGCCCGCGTCCCTGGACAGGACCCCGGCTGTGGAGCGGGCCCTGCAGGCGGCCCTCGCGCCGCATGGGCTGGGCGCCGACCTGGAGGCCCTCTGGTCCCGGCTCCAGCAGCCGTCGCGACCGACCTTTCGAACCCTCTCCGGGCCGGTGCCAGAGGGCCTGGTCTCCGAGGCCACGCTGGCGGGCTGCCTGTGCCTGGAGGAGGGAGCCCCCTTCCCGCGTCCCTGGCTGGAGGCGGGTGGCGGCATGGTGCAGGATCGCAGTTCCCAGGCCCTGCTGGCCTATGCCTGGGACCGGCCCGTGACCCGCATCCTGGATGCCTGCGCCGCCCCCGGCGGGAAGACCACGGCCCTGGCGCTGCGCCATCCAGGTGCGGCGCTGACCGCCCTGGAAGTGCATCCCCGGCGGGCCGCCCGCCTGCGGCAGACCTTGGAACAGCGCGGAATCGAGGCCCGGGTCATCCAGGCGGACGCAGCGGAGTGGCTGGAAACCAACGGGGGCACCTTCGACCTCATCCTCCTGGATGCACCCTGCAGTGGCAGCGGCACCCTCCAGAAACACCCCGAATGGGGCTGGGTGGACCACAGCGACCTGCCCCGGCTCACCGGGCTCCAGCATCGCCTGCTCATGGCGGCGGCCTCGCGGCTGGCCCCGGGCGGGCTGCTCATCTACGCGGTGTGCTCCTGGCTGCCCGAGGAGGGGGTGGCCCACCGGGACCGACTGGCGGAGGCCCGGCCGGACCTGCGCCCCGCGCCTGTGTGGCCGGCCCGATTCGGTGCACCCGGGGACGCCGCAGGCACGACCACCCCCACCTTCCGCCCCGATCCCCTCGTCTGGTCAGGGGAGGGCTTCCAGGGCTTCGCCGTGCAGGCCCCCTGACAGACCCGTCCGCGCCGGGGGCGCGGGCCTCAGCCCTTCCCGGGGGCGGGTCCCAGGGTGGCCCCTTCGAGGAAATTCACTGGAACCAGGGTGTGCCGGACCGCGTCCCGTTCGATGGCGCCGAGCGCAAGGGTGACGGCCTCGTGGGCGATGGCGGGAATATCCTGGGCGATGGAGGCGAGGCCAGGATAGAGGTCCACCAGGCCGTCGAAGCCCAGGACGGAGACCTGGCCAGGGACGGAGATGCCGAGGTCGGCGAGGGCCCCCAGGGCGCCCACGGCCATCTCGTCCGTGGCGCAGAAGATGCCCGTCGGGCGGTGACCCTGTTGCCAGGCATCCCGCATGAGCCGGTAGCCGCCCAGCACGGACCCGCCCCCGCGCAGGATGACTGGAGCCAGGGAGGCGCCGCCACCCTCGGCGAGGGCCGCCGTGAAGCCGGCGGCGCGGTCTACCGCCCACTGGTGTTCATCGGCCACGGTGAGGTGCAGCAGGTCGCGGTGCCCGAGGGCCAGCAGGTGCACCCCTGCCAGGCGCCCCCCACCGGTGTCGTCCGGTGCCACGCAGGAGACGCCAGGGTGGTGGCCGATCAGGGCCGCGGGCACGCCCCGGCGCCAGAGGGTGGCCAGGCGCTGATCGATGTCGGCGCAGTGGAACATCAGCACCGCGTCCATGCGCCGCCGCACCGGCGTGATGTCCACCGGCAGCTCGATGAACTGCGTGGCGTGCAGCTGCATCTCTCGTAGCAGGGCCCGCCAGATCACGTTGAAGTAGGGCGACAGGCGGTTCTCGCCTGCTCCCACCCAGATGCCAAGGGTGTGTTTGCTGCGCCGGGACAGCTCCCGCGCCACCGGATCGGGCTCGTAGCCGAGTTTCTTCATCACCGCCAGGACCGTGGCGCGGGTCTCCGCCGCCACAGTGGGCTTGCCGTTGATCACGCGGCTCACGGTGCCCGTGGACACACCGGCCTGCAGGGCGATTTCGCCGATGGTGATCTTCATGTAGGGGGCCGCAGGCACTGAGTTTCAGGAAGAAGAAAGCGATACCCCATGAATAACGTTCGGCTGCCCTGGCTGTCAATGCGAGTGGGGTGAAGGCCTTGGGAGGGCACGGTTCAAGTACGCCAGCGGGTGGTCTCAAAGGCGTGGGCCGCACCGAAGAGGCTCAGGTCGTAGTCGTGCACGAGGAACACGGGGGTGGCGCGGGTCAACCGATCCAGGTGGATCCGGTAGTTGCGCTCGAACCGCGCCATGAAGCGACCATCCTGCATGAAGTGGTCGGTGTTCTTGGAGGCGATACCCCCAGCGAGAAAGAGGCCACCGGTGGGCAGGAACACCGCGCAGAGTTCGGCGCAGACCCGCGCATACAGCTCGACGAACAGGGCCATGGCCCGGGCGCAGGCGGGATCCGCTGCGGCCTGCAGCGAGATGCTCGCCGGCTGATCCGCAGTGGGCAGGGCCAGAACCGCCGAGGCCGCCGGGGTCCAGGGCACCCGCCGCGTATCCAGGAGGAAGCGGAAAATGTGGGCGAGGCCCGCCCCCGAGACCGCCATCTCCGCGCCCGGAGGTCCAGAGAGTCCCGTCTGGAGGTGGCGCCAGAGCGCCATGGAGTCCTCGTCGAACACCGGCAGGCCGATGTGCCCGCCTTCGCTGGGAAAGGCCCGGGGGCCCTCGGGGGTGCGGATGACAAAGCCGACGCCGAGGCCGGTGCCCGCACCCACCACCAGGGCAAGGCCCCGGGGGTCGGCCTGCGGGTGGCTGCCGTCCCCGTGAGCCAGGGCCGTCACCTGGCGGGGATCCGCCAGGTCCAACTGGGTCACCCCAGAGGACAGGGCGATGAAGTCGTTGACCAGATGGACCGGGATGCCCAGGTCCCGCTCCAGGGCCTGGGCATCGATGTCCCAGGGGGCGTTCGTGAGGTGGATGCGGCGCTCCAGGACGGGCCCGGCGCCGGAGAGGCAGGCCCGGTCGGGCTGGAGGGATGGGTCCGCGTTGAGAAACCCATGGATGGGCCCAAGGATGGACTGTTCCTCCTGGGTGTTGAAGCGGGCCTTCCGCAGGAGCCGATACTGCGAGCCCTCGTGGGCCATCAAGGCCAGGTTCAGGTTGGTACCGCCCACATCGGCGACCAGGACGGGTTTGTCAACGCTTGCATGCACGGATTCATCACCTAGAGGATGCGGGTGGAGGGGAACGGTGGGTCTTGGGGTGAGTTGGGGGCCCTGGAGGTGATCAGAATGGTCCAGAGCCCTGCCCCAAGTCCACCGCCCCCCGGCGTCCTGCGGGGAAAACCCGTCACGACGCGGATGTCATGTTCAATAAATACTTGAAGAAGGGTCTCTTGTGCCGTTCGTCAAAAAAGTTCCCGGGTCCCGGGATTCCTGGCTTGACAGACCTGTGACGCCGGTCGACCATACCTGCGACCACCTTGTAACCGCTTACATACATTTCACTGAACCCACTGCCTCAGTTCCACCACACCCGCCCCCAGCTCAGTGAAGGCCTCCAGTTCGCCGCACGTTGTAACCGGTTACAAGCTCAATTCCCCTAGCCTGTCCCAGTCCGCCTTCCTTTGGACCTGACTCATGCCGCTGCCCAGCTCCACCCAAGGAACCGACCCCCGGCCCGACGTGGCCCGGGTCGATCCGCGGCATCGGGCAGACTGGTGGCGCGGCGCGGCCATCTACCAGATCTACCCCCGCAGCTTCCAGGACACCAACGGGGATGGCATCGGGGATCTGCCGGGCATCACCGCCCACCTGCCCTACGTGGCAGAGCTCGGGGTGGATGCCATCTGGATCTCCCCCTTCTTCACCTCGCCCATGAAGGACTTCGGCTATGACGTGTCGAACTACCGGGATGTCGATCCGACCTTCGGTACCCTGGCGGACTTCGACCACCTGGTGGCGGAGGCCCATCGCCTGGGCCTGCGGGTGCTCATCGACCAGGTGCTCTCGCATTCCTCGAACCAGCACGCCTGGTTCAAGGAGAGCCGGACCAACCGGACCAATGCCAAGGCGGACTGGTATGTGTGGGCAGACCCGAAGCCGGACGGCACGCCCCCCAACAACTGGCAATCGGTGTTTGGCGGCTCCGCCTGGGCCTGGGAGCCGCGCCGACGCCAGTACTACCTGCACAACTTCCTGGAATCCCAGCCGGACCTGAACTTCCACCACACACCGGTACAGGATCAGTTGCTGGAGGAAGTGCGGTTCTGGATGGAGCGGGGCGTGGATGGCTTCCGGTTCGACGCCTGCAATTTCCATTTCCACGACGCGAAGCTCCGGGACAATCCCGCGGCCCCTCCAGGGAAGGTCGAGCTGACCTCCGTACGCGAAGGCAATCCCTACGGCAGCCAGATCCACCGCTACGACAAGAGCCGGCCCGAAAACCTGGGCTTCCTGAAGCGCCTGCGCAGCCTCATGAACGAGTACGGCGTTGCGAGCGTGGGGGAGATCGGCGACGAGGGCGCCCTGACGACCATGGCCGAGTACACAGCCGACGGGGACAAGCTGCACATGGCCTATGGCTTCAGCCTCTTCACGGAGGAATTCACCGCCAGTCGCATCCGGACCGTGGTCCAAGACTTCGAGGCCCTCATCCGACGGGGGGGTGGTTGGGGGTGCTGGTCGCTCTCCAACCATGACTGCGTGCGGGTGGTCACCCGCTGGGGCAAGGGCGTCGACGATCCCGCCTTTGCCAAGCTGCTGCTGGCGGTGCTGGGTTCGCTGCGGGGGAGCTTCTGCATCTATCAGGGCGAGGAGTTGGGCCTGCCCGAGGCCGAGGTGCCCTTCGATCGGCTCATCGATCCCTACGGCATCGCCTTCTGGCCCGACTACAAGGGCCGCGACGGCTGCCGCACCCCCATGCCCTGGACCACCGAAGCACCCAATGGTGGTTTCTCCGCCGGGGAACCCTGGCTGCCCATGTACCCGGACCACCTGGGGCGCGCCGTGGCGCAGCAGGCCCAGGATCCCGACTCGGTGCTGGGGTTCTATCGCCGGTTCCTGACCTGGCGCCGGGGTTCCGAAGCGCTCTGCCGAGGCAGCATCCGGTTCGAGGCCGCACCCGAACCCATCCTGGCCCTGCAGCGGGAACAGGGCGACGAACGCCTACTGGCTGTCTTCAACCTCAGCGAAAGACCCATCGCGCACACCCTTCCGGCGGCGGTGACCCCGCTCGTTGGCCATGGCTTCGAGGCGACCCTCGATGGCCGCTTGCTCTCCCTCCCCCCCTGGGGAGGCTTCTTCGGCCACAAGGCATAACGCCCCGCTCCGCAGCCCGGAGCCCACCCCCCATGCCACTCACCCAGCCGCACAGCGGCACACTCACCGGAGGCAAGACAATGAAAGGTCTCTCCCTACTCAAGGCCGCGCTGCCCATGGCGCTGGTCTGCGGATCACTCCTTGGCCAGGACGTGTTCGACATCCATGGCTACATGCGCGCCGGCGCGGGACGCTCCTCCAATGGTGGGGAGCTTGGCAGCTTCTATCTGCCCGGCACCGTGGGCAACCCCTCGGGCGGCCCCGGCTACCGCCTGGGGAACGAAGAGGACAACTACTTCGAGCTGGCCATCGACGTGAAGGCCTACGAGAAGGGTGAAACAAACTTCAAGCTCCATTTCCGTCCCACGTTCCGCCAGTGGAACGACGCGCGGGATGCCAGCGTGGACGCAGGCGGCAATGTGGACTACTCCCACTCGGCGCCGCAAAACCAGATGGTCTATCTCCGGGAAGGATGGGGCGAGGCGAATGGTGTCCTCGGCGATTCCTCCTTGCTCAGGAATGCCACCCTCTGGATGGGACGCCGGTTCTACCAGCGCCATGACCTGCACATGCTGGACTTCTACTACTGGAACAACAGCGGCGACGGCGTGGGCCTTGAGAATGTGAATGTGGGCCTCGGCAAGCTGAGCTACGCCTACATCCAAGCCGACCGCAACAACGTTGATTATGGCTGGGGTGCTGGTCACTTCCCGGGCGCCGTTCAGACCGACGTCTTCAACTACAACGGCAAGGTGGTGGTGGCCTCCCATGACCTGCGCTGGTCCGGTCTCTCCATCTGGGAGGGTTCCTCCTTCCAGTTCGGGTTCCAGTACAACGAGCCCAGCGTCCGCAAGGGCACGGGCAATGAGGCCTACACCAACCTGGGCCGCCGGTACCACTTCGAGTACCAGCAGTCCGGCATCCTGGGTGGCGACAACAAGCTCTACTTCACCAAGGGGGACGGCTCCACGTTCTGGAACTGGTACAACCCGGAAGTCAACACCCGCAACAACTGGTGGATGCTGATGGACAACCTGTTTATCCAGCCCACCAAGCAGTTCGGCATGGGCGCCGCGCTGGTGCACCGTGTCCAGACCGAGGATCCCACCCAGCCTGGCCACCGGGAGATGATCTGGGATTCCCTCGGCGCCCGCCCCACCTACTTCTTCACCAAGCACATCAGCCTGGCCGCCGAGATTGGATGGGACCGCTTCAAGGTCAGCGGCGACGGTTCCGGCTCCGATGGCCAGACCCGCAGCATGATCAAGAAGACCCTCGCCCTGCAGTTCAGCCCCCAGTCCAGCTGGTGGTCCCGCCCGGTCCTCCGCCTCTTCGTGACCAAGGCCAACTGGAACAAGTACGCCACTGCCTGGGGCACTCCCAGCGGCCTCGGCGTCTTCAATGGTTCCCAGGCTGGCACCACCTTCGGTGCCCAGATCGAAGCCTGGTGGTAAACCGCACGCACCCACGGCCCGTCCCCATGGACGGGCCGTGGGCTGTTCCAGTGGATTCGAGGACCCCATGAACCGTCGTTCCGTTCTGACCCTGAGCGCCCTGCTCGTCTCCCTTCTGGGGGGCGGGCTGGGTTGCCAGGGTCCGAGCGCGGCGGCCAATCGCTACCCGGTGGATACCACCACCATCGCACCGGGTCAGCAGTTGGAAAGCGCGGCGGGATGGTACCGCGACGCGGTCATCTACCACGTCTGGGTGAAGGCCTTCGCCGATGGCGCCTATGGCGACGGCATCGGCGACCTCCCGGGCCTATTGGGCAAGCTGGATTACCTGCAGAACCTGGGCGTCAACACGCTCTGGCTCTCGCCCATTTTCGAGTGCGACTACAAGGGCCCGAACATGCACGGGTACGACACGACGGACTACTACGCCGTGAACGACCGGTTCGGCACCCGGGCCGACCTGAAGGCCCTGCTGGATGCGGTCCATGCCCGGGGCATGCGCATCCTCTTCGATTTCGTACCAAACCATACATCCACGAAACACCCCTGGTTCACCAACCCCGCAACCCGCGCGAGCTGGTATGTCTGGCAGGCGACCACGCCAGCGGGCTGGGGCCTGCCCTGGGGTGGCGGCACTGCTTCTGATGTCTGGAAGCCCGGTGCCGCCGGCTATTTCTACACGGCCTTCGGCACCGACTCCCTGGCCGACCTCAATGTCTACAACCCCGCCGTCCAGTCCGAACTGCGCAGGGTGCAGCGCTATTGGCTGGATCGCGGGTTCGACGGCATGCGGGTGGACGCCGCCCGCTACCTCTGTGAATCCGGGCCCGGCCAACAGGCGGATCAACCAGACACCCACCTTCAGCTGCAGGCCTTCCGCAGCCTCCTGGACGAGTACGCCAGTGGCGACCTGCATCCCCACCCGGGCGGAGACCCGACCAAGCACAGCGCCAAGGCCATGATCGCCGAAGCCTGGACCAACGATGCCTCCGGTGTGGCGCCCTACTACGGGAACGGCAGCAACGAATTCCACATGTGCCTGGACTTCAGCACGCCCTGGGCCATCGCCAACGCCATCTCCCGAGGGGATGCCACCCTGGTGACCTCCCTCTGGGACTATCAGCAGCGCACCTATCCGGCGGGCAGCCGAACCGCCACCTTTGACTCCAACCATGACAACCTCATCTCCCGCCCGGCCACCCAGTACGGCGGAAGCAAGCCCAAGATCATCCTGGCGGAGGCTCTGACACTGCTCTCGCCGGGCACGCCGATTCTCTACTACGGCAATGAGGTGGGTATGACCGGGCAGGCGGGCACGGACCTGAACCTGCGCCAACCCATGGACTGGTCCGCCGTCACCACGCAGATGGCCCAGCCCGATTCCATCCTCAGCTGGTGCCGGTACCTCATCCAGGCACGCAAGGCCTACCCGGCCCTCCGCGGTGGCTTCGCGTCCCTGCCCACGGATGTGGGGCCATCCAAGGCCCTGGCCTACCTGCGGGATGCGGGCACCGAGCGAGTGCTGGTGGTGGCCAACCTGGGCGCTACCCCTCAGACGGTGGTGGTATCCGACCTGGCCGCCCACGGCGTGCCCGTGGATGGGCCCGTCCAGGCCATTCTTGGCGACCTCAAGGGCGTGGCGGGGCTCTCTGGCGACAGTCTCACCGCCCCGGCCATCCCGCCCTATGGCGTGCGGGTGCTCTACCTGGCAGGTACCGGGTTCCAGGGCACCCTCCATGGCGACCTACCCTGATCTTGCCCGCAGGCCCCCTGGGCCTATTCATCAGACTTCCCCACGCCTTTCCCGGACCCCACCCCATGGCCAACCTCCAGTTCAAAGCCCTGCGCAAGTCCTTCGGCGACGTGGAGATCCTCCATGGCATCGACCTCGAGATCCAGGACGGGGAATTCATCGTCTTCGTGGGGCCCTCGGGCTGCGGGAAGTCCACCCTGCTGCGCTGCATCGCGGGGTTGGAGGAAATCACCAGCGGGGAGCTGCTCATCGGCGGCCAGACCATGAACGAGGTGCCGCCGTCGAAGCGCGGCATCGCCATGGTGTTCCAGAGCTATGCCCTCTATCCCCACATGACCGTGGCCGAGAACATGGCCTTCGGTCTGAAGCTGGCCGGACATTCGAAGATGGAGATTCAGGCCGCCGTGCAGCGTGGCGCCGAGATCCTCCAGATCGAATCCCTGCTCGATCGCCGTCCAAAAGCGCTGTCGGGGGGACAGCGACAGCGGGTGGCGATCGGCAGGGCCATTGTGCGGAAGCCCGGTGTCTTCCTCTTTGACGAGCCCCTCTCCAACCTCGACGCCGGCCTCCGGGTGCAGATGCGCGTCGAGCTGGCGCGCCTCCACAAGGACCTGGCCACCACCATGGTCTATGTCACCCATGACCAGGTAGAGGCCATGACCCTGGCGAACCGCATCGTGGTGATCAACCAGGGCCGCCTTGAGCAGGTGGGCACGCCGCTGGAGCTTTACCACCGGCCCGCGAACCGCTTCGTAGCGGGCTTCATCGGCTCCCCAAAAATGAACTTCCTCCCCTGCACGCTGGTGTCTGCCACCGACCTGGGGGCCACGGTCTGCCTGGAGGACGGCACCCTTCTGCCCGCTTCCGCGGACGCCCGGGAGCTATCATCCGGTACGGCCCTGACCCTGGGCATCCGCCCGGAGCGGCTCCTCGCTGAAACCGAACCAAGCGAGGGCACCGCCACCACGGAGGTCGTCGTGGCCGAACACCTCGGGGATACGGTCTTCCTGTATGTGAAGTCCCCCGGCGGCGACGGACAGCTCACGGTCAAGGCGAGCCCCGAGAACCCGCTGCGCACCGGTGATACCACCCATCTCCGCTTCCCCGCCAAGCACTGCCAGCTGTTCGGACCGGATGACCGGTCCCTGCCCCGCCTTATCTGATCTCCCTTCACCCGGGCCCCCGGGCCACTTTCAAGGAGTCATCCATGCGATCTTCCACCCCCCTCCGCAAACTGGCGACCACCGCAATGCTCTGCCTGGTGGCGGGCGCCTGCACCCTCGGTCAGGCCGCCGAAAAGGGCAAGCTGCTGGTCTGGATCAACGGCGACAAGGGCTACAACGGACTCCAGAAGGTGGGCGACGAGTTCGCCAAGAAGACCGGGGTGAAGGTGGTGGTGGAGCATCCCGAGGATGCCCCCGGCAAGTTCCAGCAGGCCGCCGAAGAGGGCAAGGGTCCCGACATCTGGATCTGGGCCCACGACCGCGTCGGTGAGTGGGCCGACAGCGGCGTTATCAACGCCGTCACGCCGGGCAAGAAGGTCAAGGAGGAGATCGACCCTTCCGCCTGGCAGGCCTTCACCATCAAGGGGAAGGTCTGGGCCTACCCGGTGGCCATCGAGGCCGTGTCCCTCATCTACAACAAGGCCCTGTTGAAGACCCCCCCCAAAACCTTCGAGGAGATCTTCGCCCTCGACAAGAAGTTCGTCGCCCAGGGCAAGAAAGCCATTCTCTGGGACTACACCAACACCTACTTCACCATGCCCATGCTGGCGGCCAACGGCGGTTACGCCTTCAAGATGAATGCCGACGGCACCTATGACCAGAAGGACACGGGCGTGAACAACGACGGGGCCCTGAAGGGCGCCGAGCTGCTGACGAGAATGGTGAAGGAGGGCGTCATGCCCAAGGGCGCCACCTATGCCGACATGGAAGCCCAGATGGCGCAGGGCAAGCTGGCCATGATGATCAGCGGCCCCTGGGCCTGGGACAACCTCAAGAAGGCCAAGATCAACTTCGGTGTGGCCAAGATTCCCAGCGTGGCCGGGAAGCCCTCCAAGCCCTTTGTCGGCTACATGGGGGCCATGATCACCAAGGCCGCCTCGGCCGCCGGCAACGTGGACATCGCCCGTGAGTTCATCGAGAACAGCATGCTGAGCGTGAAGGGTCTGGAGACCATCAACGCCGATGTGGCCATCGGCGCGCCCGCCAACAAGGCCGCCTTCGCCAAGATGAAGCAGGACCCCTTCATCCAGGTGTCCATGGCCTCGGCCAAGGATGGCGTGGTGATGCCCAACAACCCCCGCATGGGCCGGTTCTGGGCCGCCATGGTCTCTGCCCTCAACAACATGACCGAGGGCCGACAGACCCCCAAGGAAGCCCTGGACGCCGCCGCCAAGCGCATCCTGAAGTAGCCACCCGCCACCCGGGGACGGGCCGTTCGGTCGGTCCCCGGGCAGGTGTTCCCCTCTGACCCGGAACCCGTCATGCGCATGCACCCGGCCCTCAAACGCCTCCTCCAGCCCCTTGTGATGGTTCTCCTGAGCCTGGCCGGGCTGTTTATCATCACCACGATCTACGCCACCGGGGAGAGCCTGCTGGCGGGAATCCTGCTCGTGACGCTGGGCTGCTTCATCTGGATCTACACCTCACCCAGGACCTACGCCTACCGGTACCTCTTTCCGGGCATCGGAGCGGCGCTGATCTTCGTGGTGTTCCCGATGCTCTACACCATCCGCATCGGGTTCTCCAACTACAGCTCCACCAACCTGCTGACCTTTCCGCGGGCCACCAACTACCTGCTGGAGGAGACCTACCGCGCCGAAGGCGCCACCTTCAATTCGGAGTTACACGCGGACGGTGGGCGGTGGCGCATCCGGCTGGAGGACGTGGACACCGGCCAGGCGTTCCTCACTGAACCGTTCGCCATGGGCGAGGAGGCCACCCACCTCACCCTGAAGGCCACCGCCGCCCTGGAGCCCCTGGCGGGGGATACCATGCCCCTGTCGCAGATCATCGACCACCAGACCTTTCTAAAGGGCCTGAGCCTGACCCTCCCAGACGGCAATCATGTGCGCATGACCGGCCTGCGGGAGTTCGCCCCCTCCCGGCCCCAGTACACCCGGAACCCGGACGGGAGCCTCACCAACCACGAGACCCAGGCAGTGCTGCGCCCCAACTTCAAGACGGGCTTCTACGAGACCGAGGACGGGAACAAGGTGACGCCCGGCTTCCAGGTGGATGTGGGCTGGAAGAACTACCTCGACATCTTCACCGATGCGAGCCTCCGCGAGCCTCTCTGGAAGATCTTCATCTGGACCGTGGTGTTCTCGACCCTCACGGTGATCTTCTGCACCACCCTGGGCATGGTGCTGGCGGTGCTGCTGAGCTGGGAATCGCTGCGCTTCCGGTCGGTGTACCGGCTGGTGCTCTTCCTGCCCTACGCCATCCCGGGCTTCATCTCCATCCTGGTGTTCAAGGGCCTGTTCAACAACAACTCAGGGGAGATCAACCTCGTCCTGAGCACCCTCTTCGGGATCAAGCCCACCTGGTTCTCCGACCCCTTCCTGGCCAAGACGATGATCCTCATCGTCAATACCTGGCTGGGGTTCCCGTACATGATGGTGATCTGCATGGGGCTGATCAAGGCCATTCCACAGGACCTCTACGAGGCCTCCGCGGTGGCCGGCGCGGGACCGCTCACCAACTTCTTCCGCATCACCATGCCGCTGATCATGAAGCCGCTGACACCCCTGCTGATCTCCTCGTTCGCCTTCAACTTCAACAACTTCGTGCTCATCAACCTGCTGACCGGGGGGTTGCCGGACTTCCTGAACACCTCCGTGCCCGCAGGCACCACGGACATCCTGGTGTCCTACACCTACCGCATGGCCTTCGGCGATTCAGGCCAGAAGTTCGCCCTGGGCGCGGCCATTTCCACCGTGGTGTTCCTCCTGGTGGCCGTCATCTCCGTGGTGCAGATCAAGGCCACGAAGATCGCCGAAGACACCAAGGGCTGAGAGGAGTCAGGCATGGCCATCGTCATCGACAAGTCGCAGCGCTGGCGCCAAGTGGCCGCCCACCTCTTCCTCATCGCCCTCTGTGCCCTGGTACTCTTCCCCCTCCTGATGACGGTCTCCATCTCCCTCCGGCCAGGCAATTTCGCCACCGGGAGCCTGATCCCCAAGGAGATCAGCCTTGAGCACTGGCGCTTTGCACTGGGCCTGCCGGTCACCAACGCGGATGGCCGCGTGATCACCCCCGACCTACCGGTGCTCCGCTGGCTCTGGAACTCCGTGAAGATCGCCAGCCTGTCCGCCGTAACCGCCGTGCTGCTCTCCACGACGGCCGCTTATGCCTTCGCCCGCATGCGCTTTGCCGGTAAGAAGGCCGCGCTGGTGGGCCTCATGCTGATGCAGATGTTCCCCACCATCCTCGCGCTGATTGCCATCCATGCCATTTTCTCCCGCCTGGGTCACAGCTTCCCGTTGTTCGGGATCGACAGCCCCTGGGCCCTGGTGCTGGCCTATTCCGGTGGCATCGCGCTGCACATCTGGACCATCAAGGGTTTCTACGAAACCATTCCCGGCGAGATCGAGGAAGCCGCCACCGTCGACGGCGCCACGCCCTGGCAGGCCTTCTGGCGGGTTCTGCTGCCCATGGCGCTGCCCATCATCATGGTCATCTTCCTGCTGGCCTTCATCGGGGCCGTAAACGAGTACCCGGTGGCCTCCGTTCTGCTGCGCAGCCAGGACAAGCTCACCATGGCCGCAGGCATGAAGCAGTTTCTCTACGCCCAGAAGTACCTCTGGGGCGACTTCGCCGCCGCCGCCATCCTCTCGGGTCTGCCGATCTCCGTGGTGTTCATCCTCGCCCAGCGCTGGATGATCGCCGGGCTGACCTCCGGCGCCAACAAGGGCTGAATCCCTTTTCCACCGAGGGCCCCTGCCCTCCCTTTTCCCACAAGGAGTCACGCATGAGCCTCCGCACGACCTTCCTCAAGGCGATCGCCGTGATCGCCCTGGCCATCGCTCCGGCCATCGCCGCCCCGCCCGAGGGCAAGATCCAGATCAACTACCACCGCTGCGACGGCAAGTACGACCGCTGGGGGGTGCACCTCTGGAAGAGCCCCAACATGCCGCTGCCCGACATCGAGTGGCCCAACCCCATGATGCCCACCGGCACCAACGACTTCGGTGTCTTCTGGGTGGTGGACCTCTCGGAGTTCAACACCGGCTCCCGGGCCCAGGTGAACTACATCATCCACAAGGGCGACATCAAGGAGCAGGGCGCCAAGGACATGGCCTTCGACGGCAATGCCCACAAGGAGATCTGGGTGGTCAACGGCGACCGCGCCATCTACTTCTCCAAGGAAGATGCCCTGAAGGATCACGTCTGCAAGAAGTGATGGTTATGAATGTGGGGGTTCCGCGCTGCGCGCCTCCAGGTTGCACACGCTGCACTGCCGCGTGATCCCGCTCGCCAAGGCTTGCGGACCTGGAGCCTCCCCCCACGCCCCCACGCCAGGGGCGGGCGAAGCCCGTCCCTGGCTTTCACACCCTTCAAGCCACGGAATCCCCATGCGCCTCGCCATTCCTTCTCTATTTCTGACCGCAGGCCTGATCGCGGCCAGTTGCCTCGTTGCCCAGGCACCGGTCTCCGTGCCGGGCTCCTTCGCGGAAAACCCCATCGTCTACTTCGTGATGACGGACCGCTTCGTCAACGGGGACCCGTCCAATGACGGCAGCTATGGGCGCACGCGGGAGGCGACTCCCAAGGCCGATGTGGGCACCTTCCATGGGGGCGACCTCAGGGGCCTCACCCAGAAGGTGAAGGAGGGCTGGTTCAAGGACCTGGGCGTCAACGCCATCTGGATCACGGCTCCCTACGAGCAGATCCACGGCTGGGTGCAGGGCGGCCAGAAGGAGTTCAAGCACTTCGCCTATCACGGCTACTACGCCCTGGACTACACGGTGCTGGATAAAAACATGGGCACCCCAGCGGACCTGCGCGCCTTCGTGGACAGCGCCCACAGCCAGGGCATCCGCGTCCTCTTCGACATCGTCATGAACCACCCGGGCTACCTGGATCTCCAGACTGCCAAGGACCTCCACATCGATGTGCTCTGGCCGGACTGGGAGAAGGACGCCAGCCTCCTGCGGAACTACCACAACTGGATTGACTACAACCGCGACACCCCCGGCGCTTGGGATGCCTGGTGGGGTCGCCCCTGGGTGCGGGCCGGCCTGCCGGGCTACATGGACGGGGGCCGCAACGACCTGACCATGCAGCTGGCCTTCCTCCCGGACTTCCGCACGGAGAGCACCGAATTCGTCAAGCTGCCGAAGTTCCTCAAGGAGAAGGCGGACACCAGGGCCGTGGACCTGCCCAACACCACGGTGCGCGGCTACCTGATCAAGTGGCTCACGGAATGGGTGCGCGAGTACGGCATTGACGGCTTCCGCTGCGACACCGTCAAGCACGTGGAGCCCGAGGCCTGGGCCGCCCTGAAGGCAGAAAGCCAGAATGCCCTGGCCGAGTTCAAGACCAAGAACCCCACCCGCAAGGTGGATGACGCCCCCTTCTGGATGGTGGGCGAGTACTGGGGGCCCTCTGGCGCCGCCCGGCGGATGCTCGGCCACGGCTTCGATGCCATGATCAACTTCGGCTTCCAGCAGGAGGAAGGCGAATTCTCCAAGCCCGAGAAGCTCTTCAGCCGGTACGCGAAGGAGCAGGGCGGCAAGCCCGTGACCCTGCTCAACTACATCTCCTCCCACGACACGGAGCTCTTCGATCGGGCGCGGCTCGTGGAGGGCGGCACAGCGCTGCTGCTGGCCCCGGGCGGCGTGCAGATCTTCTACGGCGATGAGACGGCCCGGCCCCTGGGCTACGAGCCCCGCACCGATCCGCAGCAGGCCACCCGCTCCGACATGAACTGGGACAAGGTGGATGCCAAGGTCCTGGCCCACTGGCGCAAGCTCGGCACCTTCCGCGCCCGCCACCGGGCCCTGGCCATCGGCCAGCACCAGCAGCTCAGCGCCTCCCCCTACACCTTCAGCCGGGTGGAGCCCCTCAGCGGGGACCGGGTGGTGGTGGCCCTGGGTGCCACCGGTGACGTCAGCCTTCCGGTCGCCGGGGTCTTCGAGGAGGGCCAGCTCCTGCGGGACGCCTACACGGGTCAGACGGTCACCGTGAAGGACGGGAAGGTCCGCCTCAAGGCCGACCAGACGGTGCTCCTGGAGCGCCTCCAGGGCACCGCCCACTGACCCCAGACAACAGGCCATCCCCCAGGGGAACGGACCCGAACCATCCGCAGAGATCGAGAATGAAGGAGCGTGCATGTCCACGAAGAAGCTGCCCAGGGTCGCGTATTTCTGCATGGAGTACGCCCTCGAGAGCCCGTTCAAGATCTACGCGGGCGGGCTGGGCATCCTGGCCGGGGATTACCTCAAGGGCGTGAAAGACCACGGCTATCCCATGGTGGGCATCGGCATCCGGTGGAAACAGGGGTACGGCGAACAGATGATCGATGCCGATTCGGGAACGGTCTTTGACGCCTACCGCAACGGCAACCACGAGTTCCTGGAAGACACCGGGGTCATCGTCGAGGTCGAAATCAAGGGCAAGCCCGTGAAGATCAAGGTCTGGCGGGTGAACAGCTTCGGGGTGGACTCCCTGTACCTGCTCGATACCGACATCGAGGCGAATGACGGCGAGTCCCGCTGGATCACCGGCCAGCTCTATGGGTGGTTTGGCGAGGAGCGCGTGGCCCAGGAGATGGTTCTGGGCATCGGCGGGGTGCGGGCCCTGCAGGCGCTGCGCATCAAGCCGGACGTCTACCACTTCAACGAAGGGCATGCCCTGTTCGCCGGCTTCGAGCTGCTCACCCAGCGCATGGCGAAGGGGGTTCCCTTCGACGCCGCCTGGGCCAAGACGCGGGAGGAAGTGGTGTTCACCACCCACACCCCCATCGTGCAGGGCAACGAGTCCCACCCCATCGACCGGTTCCTCTACCTGGGTGCAAACCTGGGCCTCACCAAGGCCCAGCTCAAGCAGTTGGGTGGCAGTCCCTTCAACATGACGGTTGGCGCCCTGCGCCTGTCCCGCATCACCAACGCTGTGGCCGACCTGCACGCCGTCACCTCCAACAAGATGTGGAAGGACATCGCCGGGCGCAGCGAGATCATTGGCATCACCAATGCCATCCACCGGCCCACCTGGGTGGATTCGCGGATGCTCGACCTGGCGGCCGCCTGGGATGGCTCGAGGAAGGCCAAGGACGCGCTCTGGAAAGCCCACCAGGACAACAAGAAGAAGCTCATCGCCTTCGTGGAGCAGCGCACCGGCGTGAAGCTGGATGCGGGCAAGCTCCTCATCGGCTTCTCCCGGCGCGCGGCGCCCTACAAGCGCTCCAACTTCATCTTCACAGACCGCAAGTTCATCGAGCCCCTGCTGAAGAGCGGCCGGCTGCAGATCGTGTTCTCGGGGAAGGCCCACCCCCTGGACGACAATGGCAAGAAGATCGTGGAAAACATCCTCGACATGACCAGACGGTACCCGGACAGCGTGGTCTTCTTGGAAAACTACGACATGGAGATCGGCCGCATGCTCACCCGGGGCTCGGATGTGTGGCTCAACAACCCCCGCCGGCCCAAGGAGGCCTCGGGCACCTCGGGCATGAAGGCCGCCATGAATGGCGTGCTCAACCTCTCCATCCTCGATGGCTGGTGGCCCGAGGCCTGCCAGCACGGCGTGAACGGCTGGCAGTTCGGAGACGGCTTCGAGAGCGAGGACGAAGCTGTGCTCGACAGGCACGACTTCAAGGCCTTCAAGAAGGTGCTGGCCGAAGAGGTGCTGCCCACCTATTACGATCGTCACGAGGCCTGGGTGGACATGATGGTGGCCTCCATCGAAACCACCCGGGAGGCCTTCGGGGTGCAGCGCATGCTCGACGAGTACTACACCCGGATGTACAAGCGCAGCGCCCGGTAGCATCCCTGCCTGAATGTGAAGCTGGAGGATCCCATGTCCCGACTCATCTTCTTCGCCATGGTCTCGGGCCTAGCCCTCCTCCTGGGGTGCGGTGGCGGAGGCGGTGGTGGAGCCACCACCAGTACCACCACCCCCAGCCTGGATGCTGATCCCAACAGCACCCCCCCTGTCGATGCGGCCTACTACAAGGTGCCCAGCACCCCGCTGGGGGCCCTGGTCAGCGGGGGCAACGTGACCTTCGCCTATTGGAACCCCACGGCCACGAGTGTGACGGTGAACCTGTACGCCCGCTGGGATGACTCCCTGAGTGCTCCGGCGGCCACCCTGGCCATGACCCGGGGCACTGGAGGCATCTGGACCACGGCGAGCCAGGCCCTGCCCGCCCAGCCCTACTACGTCTACAAGGTGGGCAACGAGTACGTGCTCGACCCCTATGCCAAGTCCATGGCCCAGTGGAAGCACACCACGGGCAACACCATCGCCGGGGATTCTATTGGGAAGGGAGCCATCCTGGATTCGGCCGTGGTCCTTCCGGACGGCGGCGCCTGGACGCCCTACACCGGCAGCTCCTTCTATTTTGACGGATCGGCCATGAAGGGCACCGATGGGACATCCCCCACCCCCTACGCCTTTGGTGGCACCCGGGACGCCATCGTGTATGAGGCCGGTGTGCGGGACCTGACGGTGGACCCCGCCCTCAGCGGCTTCGCCTCGGGCCACACCTGGGGCACCTTCAAGGGCCTGGTGGACCTGCTGCCACACATCCAGAAACTGGGGGTCACCCATGTCCAGCTGCTCTGCCCCCTGGCGAACTACACCTACGACCAGACCCGCATCGGCACGCGCGAGCTGAGCCTCAGTCAGACCGGCGGCGCCAACTACAACTGGGGCTACGACCCCCAGAACTACTTCACCCCGACGGGGATGTACTCCGCTGCTCCGGACACGCCCGCGGCTCGCATCAACGAGCTGAAGACCCTCATCAACGAGATCCACAAACATGGCATGGGGGTGATCCTGGATGTGGTCTACAACCACACGGCCAACAACAGTGTGCTGGGCAACACCGGCATCCAGGGCTACTTCTACCGGGCCACCAGCCGCAATGGCGCCGGCAGCCAGGATGTGCGGTCCGAGGCCAAGATGGTCCGCAAGCTCATCGTGGACTCCATCGTCCACTGGGTGGGCGAGTACAAGGTCGACGGCTTCCGCTTCGACCTCATGGGCGTGCTGGACACCCAGACGCTCAAGGCCGCCTACGGCGCCGCCCAGGCCCTCAACCCCAAGGTGGTGTTCCTGGGCGAGGGGTGGAACGGCTTCTACAGCGGGCCCGCCATTGACTACAACGGAGACGCCACCACCGGGGCGGATCAGGTGAACGCCACCCAGTTCACTGGCCAGAACCTCGCCATGTTCTCCGACAGCTACCGTCAGATCTTCAAGAACGGCTATCCCAGCGATGGTGCCACGGCCTTCCTGACCGGAGCGCCGCAGAGCCCCGCCAACCTCTTTGCGAATGCCGCAGGGCTGCCCACCAATGGCTTCGTGCCAGGGTCCACCCAGAACGTCATCAGCTACCTCACCTGCCACGACAACCTCTGCCTCTACGATGTCCTGGCCCTGGCCACGGGCGCCGCGATTGGCGCCACCGGGGATGCGGACATCCTCAAGCGGGCCAAGGTGGCCTATGCGGTGCTGCTCAGCTCCCAGGGGCTCGCCTTCATCCATGCCGGGGACGAGATGTTCCGCTCCAAGGAGGCCACCTCCGGCGCCACCCCGAACACCAAGTCCAGCCAGACCTCCCACCGGACCTTCGTTGATAACTCCTACAACGCCTCGGACGCCATCAACATGGTGGCCTGGTCGCGAGTCTACGCCGGCGGCAATCCCCTGGCGGGTGGTTTCACCAACTACGACACCAGCCAGAACGGATACAAGCTCTATGCCTATGCCCAGGGCCTCATCGCCCTGCGCAAAGCCACCAATGCCTTCCGCCTGCCCGACGCCTCCCGGGCCGCCAACCTGACGGCCATCAACCCCGACGGGGCGGGCGGCACCACCTTGGCCTTCGGTTACAAGGCCACCTCCACTGATGGCTCTGGCACCTACTATGTCTTCCACAATGCCGACGCCACGGCCAAGACCTTCACGGCCGACCAGGATCTCAGTGCAGCGATCGTGGTGGTGGATGGTGCCAAGGCGGGCGTGGCAGCCATCCCTTCCCCCACGGGCGTTTCGGTCCTCGGTGCCACCGTGACGGTCCAGCCCATGACCTCGGCCATCCTCAGGAAATAGGCCGGACCGGATCCCGCCTGGTGGGCTCAGGTCCAGAACATGCGTTTGAGGTCCCCCAGGAAGCCCGCCTCCTCGCTGCGCGTGATGGCTTCGAACTCCCCGGCATCCAGCCACAGCCCGCGACAGGCGCTGCACTGGTCCACCTTGTGACCCCGGAAGTCGATCTCGAGGAGCTCCATCCCGCACTTGGGGCAGCGCATCCAGTGCTGCTTCTGGAGCTGGCGGCGCTCCTCGGCGCGCAGTTGTTCCTCCTTGGCGATGGCCAGGGTTCGCCTCCGCTCTAGTTCCTGCTGGGCGAAGAAGGTTTCTTCAGGGGTGCTGGGCTTGACGGGCATGGGAACTCCTGGAAAGGGGGGATCGTGGATCCCGGGTCAGGTAAGGTGGCGGAAGAGGGCCTGGGCGGCCAGGATCAGAGCCTCGCCCAGGAGGGCGAGGACCACCGTGTAGCCTCCGGCAAGGGCAAACCCGAGCCAGCCCAGGAGGCTGCGCTGGGCCAGCAGGCCAACGCCCACGAGCCCCACCGCGACGGAGGGGATGGTGTTGCTGAAGGGGACGAAGGCCAGGGGGAGGATCAGGATCAGGCTGCTCCAGGCCACGGTGAGGCCCGCGAGCAGGACCGGAAACCGCGGCGCCTTGAGGTGCAGCAGGGGACGGCAGCGGTCCTGCAGCCAGGCCGAGAAGCGGACCCCCAGGCTGGAAGCCCCCATCCGCCTTCGGGCCCAGGCCGGCAGCCAGGGAAGGGGCCTCCCCGCCATGAGCTGCAGGCCCAGAAGCAGGGTGGCCAGGCCCACCACCGGACCGGTCAGGGAGCCGATGCCGGGGGCGGCGGACAGGGAGGCCAGCAGCACCAGGAGCGGGCCGTAGGAGGGGGTCGTCCCGGCGGGGAGGGTGCAGGCGCTCACGAGACCCCCGCCTCGGGGAGACCCGCACCGGGCGCCCCCCTGCGGGGCAGCAGCAGGGAGGCCACCACCGAACCACCCACCAGCAGGCCGATGACCGCCAGGCTCCAGGCCACAGGGACCTTGTAGAGCTCCACCAGGAGCATCTTCATGCCCACGAAGACCAGGACCAGGCTCAGCCCGACCTTCAGCAGGTGGAAGCGTCCCACCACGCCCGCCAGCAGGAAGTAGAGGCTCCGCAGGCCCAGGATGGCGAAGATGTTGGAGGTGAAGACGATGAAGGGGTCCTTCGTGACGGCGAAGATGGCCGGCACCGAGTCCACGGCGAAGACCAGGTCCGTGAGTTCCACGGCCACCAGCACCAGCAGCAGGGGGGTGGCGTAGCGCCGACCGTCCTGGACCACCGTGAACGCCGGGCCGTGGTAGGTGTCCACGGCGGGAACCAGCCGCTTGAAGAGCCGGAACAGGGGGTTCTGCCGCGGATCGAAGCCCTGGTCTCGCAGCAGCAGCATCTTCAGGCCCGTGATGACCAGGAAGGCGCCGAACAGGTAGAGCACCCAGTGGAAGCTGGCGATCAGCGCAGCCCCGAGGCCCACGAAGATGGCCCGCATCACCAGGGCACCCAGGATGCCCCAGAACAGCACCCGGTGCTGGTAGGCCTCGGGCACCGAGAAGGCCCCGAAGATGAGGACGAACACGAAGATGTTGTCCACGCTGAGGGCCTTCTCGATGAGGTAGCCCGTGAGGAACTCCATGCCCCGCTGGGAGCCGAAGCTGTGCCAGAGGAGGGCGTTGAAGGCCAGGGCGCAGCCCACCCACACGAGGCTCCAGATGGCTGCCTCCTTCACGCCCACCTTGTGGGCCTGGCGGTGGAAGACGCCCAGGTCCAGGGCCAGCATGCCCAGCACGAAGGCGATGAAGCCGGCCCACATCCATGGGGAACCGATGCTTTCCATTCAGGGCTCCTTAGGCCGCGAGGCCGGGGCGGCGCGAGCGATCCCGCAGCCGGGCAATGCGATCGTCGAGGGGGGGGTGGGTGCTGAACCACCGGAGGAGCCCGCCGCCCGCGAAGGGGCTGGCAATCATGAGGCTGGCCGTGGCGGGCTGGGCAGTGGGGCCGGGCTCGATCACCTCCTGAAGGCGACCCAGCCGCTCGAGGGCGAGGGCCAGACCTTCGGGATCACCCGTCACCTGCGCCGCACTGGCGTCGGCCATGAACTCCCGGGAGCGCGAGATGGCGAACTGGATGAGGGAGGCCCCGAGCGGCGCCAGGAGGGCGAAGAGGAGGCCGCCGAAGGGGCTGCCGCCGCCCTCCTCGTCGCTCTGGGAACCGCCGCCCAGGAGGGCACCCCACTGGAGGACATTGGCCAGGAGGCTCACCGCGCCCGCGAGGCCCGCGGCCACTGTGGCCACCAGGATGTCCCGGTTCTGGATGTGCGAGAGCTCGTGGGCGATAACGCCGCGCAGCTCCCGGCGGGGCATGGTGCGAAGCAGGCCCTCGGTGAAGGCCACCACGCCGTGTTCGGGGTTGCGGCCCGTGGCGAAGGCGTTGGGGGCGTCATCCCGCACGAGGTAGAGCTTCGGCTTGGGGATGCCCGCCCGGGCTGCCAGCTCGGCCACGTCGGCGTGGAGGGTGGGGGCTTCCCGTTCGGGGAGCTCTTCCGCCCCCTGCATGCGCAGGACGAGCCGGTCGCTGTAGAAATAGGCACCCAGGTTCAGGGCGAAGGCCGCCACGGTGCAGCCGATGAGCCAGCCCTTGCCTAGGGTGGCGCCCAGAGCGATCAGGAGGCTGGTGACGAGCCCGAGCAGAAGAAAGGTCTTGAAGCGGTTCATGAGGTCCTCCTAGGCCCTGGCCTGTTCGAGCATCCGGGCCACGCGCCGGCCGGCCTTCACCGCCGCCTGGTCCACTGCGAAGTAGAGATCCGCGTCCCGGGCCTCCACGGCTTCCGCGCGTCGGCCCCTCAAGGTGAAGCCCACCCGGCAGACCTTGTCAGAACCGCCCCGGGGACCATTCAGATCGCTGAACCGGACGACGACGCGCTCGATCTGGGCCGAGAAGCGGGAGAGGGCGAAGGCGATGCGACGCTCGATGTGGGCCGCCAGGGCCTCCGTGGGGGGGATTCCGATGCCTCGGATCTGGATGTTCATGGGACCTCCGAAGCCAAAGTTTCGGATCCGACGATAAATAGATCCAATAGATAAAAACCTCTAAAACATAGATAAAATCAAACCAAAGGAGGCTGCTGTGGAGTGGCTGAACTACCACCACCTGTTCTACTTCTGGACCACGGCGCGGGAAGGCAGCGTCACCCGGGCAGCGGAGCGCCTGCGACTGGCCCAGCCCACCCTGAGTGCCCAGATCCGCAGCCTGGAAGCGGCTCTGGGGGTGCGCCTGTTCGAAAAGCAGGGGCGCGGCCTGGCGATGACCGAGGCCGGGCGCACGGCCTTCCGGTATGCGGACAGCATCTTCGGCCTGGGCCAGGAACTGCAGGACGCTCTGGCCGGTCGGACCGGCGGCAGCCGCCCGATCCTGGCCGTGGGCATCTCAGATGCGCTGGCCAAGCTCATGGTGCGCACGCTCTTGGAGCCAGCCCTCCACCTGCCGGAACCCATCCGCCTGCTCTGTCGCGAGGACCGGACCGACCGACTGCTGGCCCAGCTCTCCCTGCATGAGCTGGACCTGGTGCTCTCCGACCTCCCCCTGCCACCCAACAGTGGGGTGAAGGCCTTCAGTCACCTGCTTGGGGAGTGCGGGGTCCAGATCTTCGGCTCGGCCTCCCTGGTGAAGGCCCATCCCGGCGCCTTCCCCCGATGCCTGAACGGTGCGCCGTTCCTGCTACCGCCCGAGGGGACGGCGCTGCGGCGGGGACTCGACCAGTGGTTCGAGCTGGAAGGGGTGCACCCCAGGATCGTTGGGGAGTTCGACGACAGTGCGCTCATGAAGAGCTTCGGGCAGCGGGGCCTGGGGTTCTTCGCCGCACCCGCCACCCTCGCGGCGGAAATCCAGCGGCAGTATCAGGTCAAGCGCCTAGGCGCGGCCGAGCGGGTCCGGGAGCGGGTCTACGCCCTCACGCTCGATCGCCGCATCCGGCACCCGGCGGTGGTGGCGATCTCGGAGTCTGCCCGCAGCCGCGTTTTCGCCTGACCGCCGCCGGGGACTTTGATGCAGTTCAGCGCAGCTCGGTGAACGCCACCGCCACCTTTTGGTGGCCCGGGAAACCAGCCAGGGGGAAGGCGAGGCGGCGTCCCGCCTTGCCCTCGAACACGTAGGGCCGGAGCAGGGCCTTGGGGTCGGCCGGGGCGAAGTAGAGGATGGCCGGCTGGCCATGCAGGGCTTGGGCGGTGAGGTAGCCCACCAGGGCGTGCTCGGCGCTGTGGTAGCCGCTCTTCCACTGGTGGATCTTCGGGCCTTCCCACGCTTCCAGCCGGGGGCCACCGGCACCGCCCCACAACTCGTGCCCCTTGGCGTCCACCATCACCCGGAACCAGAAGTCCGCGGTGCGCGGGAGGGGGGCCGCCTGGGCGGGGTCGCGCAGGGCCAGGGTCTCGGCCAACTGGTCCAACTCGGCGTAGATCCACCACTCCTTGCCTGCATCGGCCGTCCCATCCGTGCGCCAGCGGGACCCCCAGGTGCCGGAGCCCGGCAGGTAGGCCACCTGCAGCAGGTGCTTGCCCCCGGCGGTGGCCAGGTCCACCAGGGTGGGGTCCTTGGTGAGCCAACCAAGGCGTTCCAGCATCCAGAAGGCCTTGGCGGAGTGGCCGAAATCCACGTGCCGGGCGCCAAAGCGCTTTCGGGCCGGGTCATCGATGGTGCCCCAGAAGTACTGCCCCTCAGGGTGGTAGTAGTCCTTCACCAGGGCCTTGGCGAGGCGGTGCAGGTCCGCGGTCCAGGCCTTCCGCTCAGGGGCCGGGAGGATCGGCGTGAGCAGCAGGAGGTAGGCGTTGATCTGGTCCAGCTGGGCCACCAGCTCCTGGCGCCGCTGGTTGCCCTCGGCATCCTCGGCCACCACCCAGCGCAGGGCCTGCCACTGGGGGTTCCAGTACTGGCTGAAGATGTGCTGCTTCAACCGCTGGATGTCCTTCAGCACCGCCGGGTCCCGGGTGAGGTAGTAGTACATGGCCATGCCCAGCTCCGCATAGGCCAGGTCCTGGCTCGTGCGGGCCAGCACCGCCGGTTGGGGCAGGCCCTTCTCCCAATAGGACACGGCGCTGCCGGTGGCGGGGTCCAGGGCCCGCTGGCGGATGAAGGTCACCCCGTCCCGGGCCAGCGCCAGCAGGTTCGGGTCGCCCGTCAGGTGATAGGCCACGCAATAGAAGTAGGTCTGGCGCGAGATCATCCGCACGTACTGGCGGCCGAATTCGGAGGAGAGCCAGCCCGGCGCGTCTGCGAGTTCTTCCGGTGGCTTGGCCCAGTCCACCACCCTCCCGTCGTTGCCCCGGAAGGTGGGAAAGCTACCTCGGGGCGAGCCCCAGGCGTCGGGCAGGTTCCAGAAGGGCAGCAGGTCCTCCTGGAAATGACGCAGCCAGCGTTCCCCGGTGGGGAGGTCGGCGGGCACCTGGCCCCTCACCGCTGCGGGTGGCGCCGCCACAGTGGGCACGACAGACGCCAGGGCCAGGCCGGAAAGGAGCAGGAACGGCTTCAGCATGGCGGTACCTCCAACATGGGGCGGCCACCAGGATACCGGGCGAGCGGCCTCCCCCACACGCGGCGAGCGCGTGGAAGCCCCAAATGGGATCTCCACGCGCCCGCAGTGCAAAGGGGGATTACTTGGCGATGACCTTGACCATCTCCAGCACCTTGCAGGAGTAGCCCCACTCGTTGTCGTACCAGGCCACCACCTTCAGGAAGGTGGAGTCCAGCATGATGCCCGCATCGGCGTCGAAGACCGACGTGCAGCTCTCGCCACGGAAGTCGGTGGAGACCACCTTCTGCGTGGTGTAGCCGAGGACGCCCTTCATGGGGCCTTCCGAGGCGGCCTTCATGGCGGCGCAGACGGCCTCATAGGTGGTCTCGGTCTTGAGCTCCACGGTGAGGTCCACCACGGAGACATCGGAGGTGGGCACCCGGAAGGACATGCCCGTGAGCTTCTTGTTCAGGTCGGGAATGACCTTGCCCACGGCCTTGGCCGCGCCGGTGCTGCTGGGGATGATGTTCTCCAGGATGCCCCGTCCGCCCCGCCAGTCCTTGTTGCTGGGGCCGTCCACGGTCTTCTGGGTGGCGGTGGCGGCGTGCACGGTGGTCATCAGGCCTCGCTTGATGCCGAAGGTGTCATGCAGCACCTTGGCCACGGGGGCCAGGCAGTTGGTGGTGCAGCTGGCGTTGGAGATGATGGTCTCGCCCGCGTAGGACTTGTCGTTGACGCCGTAGACGAACATGGGGGTGTCGTCCTTGCTGGGGGCGGACAGAACCACCTTCTTGGCCCCGGCCTGGAGGTGCTTGTCGGCGCCCTTGGGGCCGGACTTCTCCAGGAAGATGCCTGTGGACTCCACCACCACATCCACACCCAGCTCGTCCCACTTCAGGGCGGCGGGATCCTTCTCGGCGGTGAGGCGAATGCGCTTGCCGTTCACCACCAGGGTGTTGCCGTCCACGGCCACGGTGCCCTTGAAGCGGCCGTGTACCGAGTCGAACTGCAGCATGTAGGCAAGGTAGTCCGGCTCCAGCAGGTCGTTGATGCCCACGATCTCGATGTCGGGGAAGTGCTGCACGGCGGCGCGGAAGACCATGCGTCCGATGCGGCCGAAGCCGTTGATGCCTACCTTGATGGCCATGGGGTGCTCCTTGGTGGTGTCGTTGGAAAAGAGGCCGCAACCCTCACTTTACCGCTTCAAGCGGGCGGCTTCACGCGCCAATGCCCGGATGGCCGCCCAGTCCCCGGCCTCGAGCAGCGCGCGGGGTGCCAGCCAGGAGCCGCCCACGCACACCACGTTGGGCTGGGCGAGGTAGGCCGGGGCGGACTGCGCCGTGATGCCCCCGGTGGGGCAGAACTGCAGCTGGCTGAAGGGCCCCGCCAGGGCCTTCAGCATGGGGATGCCGCCCGCCTGTTCGGCCGGGAACAGCTTGAGGAGCGGGTAGCCGAGGTCCATGGCCGCCATGGCGTCGGTGGGGGTCATCACCCCGGGCAGGAGGGGGATGGCGGCCACGCGGGCCGCCTCGGCCAGGGCCCAGGTGAGGCCGGGGCTCACCGCGAAGCAGGCCCCGGCATCGGCAGCCAGCTGCAGGGCCCCGGGCGTGGTGACGGTGCCCGCCCCCACGCGGGCCTCCGGGAAGGCCCGGGCGATGGTGCGGATGACCTCCAGCGCCACCGGCGTGCGCAGGGTCACCTCCAGGGTGAAGATGCCGCCTTCCAGCAGCGCCGCTGCCAGGGGCAGGGCCTGATCCACCCGGTCGATGGCCAGGACCGGCAGGACCGGCGAGGCCTGGAGAATCGCCTCAAGGCTGGAGGTCTGGCTCATGGGTGGCTCCGGTCGAAGGAGGGTCCGAAGGAGGTGGCACCGGCCTCCGCCTCGGTGGCGTGGGACCGGAAGAGGCCGAAGAGGTCGCGGCCCAGGCCGCGGGCATGGGCGGCCGCAGGGGGCGGTGCCGTGGGGCGCAGGGCCCACTGGGCGGGATCCACCCGGACCATGAGGGTGCCCGCCTCCGCATCCAGCTCGATGAGGTCGCCGTCCTGGATCCGGGCCAGGGCACCACCAGCCAGGGCCTCGGGGGAAAGGTGAATGGCGGCGGGCACCTTGCCCGAGGCCCCGGACATGCGTCCGTCGGTGAGGAGCGCCACCTGGAAGCCCTGCTCCTGCAGGTTGGCCAGCGGCGGGGTGAGCTTGTGCAGCTCAGGCATGCCGTTGGCACGGGGGCCCTGGAAGCGCACCACCGCCACCAGGTCGTGGTTCAGCGCCCCGGTCTGGTAGGCCCGCTGCAGCGCCTCCTGGCTGTCGAAGACCTGGGCCGGGGCCACCACGCGGCGGTGCTCGGGTTTCACGGCGGAGACCTTGATCACCGCCCGGCCCAGGTTGCCCGTCAGCAGGCGCAGCCCCCCGTTGGGGGAGAAGGGCCGGGCCGCAGGCCGCAGGATGGCCTCGTCTCCGCTACTTGCGGGGGCCGGACGCCAGGCGAGCCCCTCCGGTCCCAGCTCCGGGGCCTGGGTGTAGGCGCGGAGCCCCGGTCCCGCCACGGTCAGCACGTCCTCGTGCAACAGCCCCGCATCCAGCAGCTCCCGGATGAGGAAGCCCATGCCCCCCGCCCGGTGGAAGGCGTTCACGTCCGCCTGGCCATTGGGGTAGACCCGGGTGAGCAGGGGCACGTGGGCCGAGAGGGCGTCGAAGTCGCTCCAGTCGATGTGGATGCCCGCAGCCCGGGCGATGGCGACCAGGTGCAGCGTGTGGTTGGTGGAGCCGCCGGTGGCCAGCAGGCCCACGATGCCGTTGACGATGGCCCGCTCGTCCACCACCAGGCCCAGGGGGGTGTGGTCCGGGCCACCCGCCACGAGGGCGGCGGCCCGCAGGGCCGCGTGCCGGGTGAGGGCTTCGCGCAGGGGGCTGAGGGCGGGCACAAAGGAGGCCCCGGGCAGGTGCAGCCCCAGCACCTCCATCAGCATCTGGTTGGTGTTGGCGGTGCCGTAGAAGGTGCAGGTGCCCGGGGCGCCGTAGGAGCTGGCCTCGGCCTCCAGGAGCTCCGCCCGGTCCGCCAGGCCCGCGGCGGCGCGCTGGCGCACCTTGGCTTTCGCCTCGTTGGGGAGGCCCGAGGCCATGGGGCCGCCGGGCACGAACACCGCCGGCAGGTGGCCGAACTGCAGGGCACCGATGAGCAGCCCGGGCACGATCTTGTCGCAGACCCCCAGGCAGAGCACGGCGTCGAAGACGTTGTGTGAGAGGGAGACCGCCGTGGCCAGGGCGATGACGTCACGGGAGAAGAGGGAGAGTTCCATGCCCGGTTGGCCCTGGGTGATGCCGTCGCACATGGCGGGCACGCCTCCGGCCACCTGGGCCGTGGCGCCGACGGTGCGGACCGTCTCCTTGATCCAGTCGGGGTAGGTCCCCAGGGGCTGGTGGGCCGACAGCATGTCGTTGTAGGCCGTCACGATGGCCAGGTTGGGCCCGGCACCCTCCTTGAGGGCGGCCTTATCGGGGCCGGCGGCGGCAAACGTGTGGGCGAGGTTGGAGCAGGAGAGGCCGCAGCGCTGAGGCATGGAGACGGCGGCCTCCCGGAGCAGGGCGAGGTAGGCCTCCCGGGAGGCGCGGCTGCGCTGCCGGATGCGCTCCGTACACTCGGCCACAAACGGGTTCAATGCCATGGCGAAGCCTCGCGGGGTCCCGCAGGGGACGTAATAATATTACTCACACTGGATGCTTTTTGGTGGCAATCGTGTAGCATTTCTACACTCGGAGCCTCCATGATGACCCTGCCCGATTTCGACATGGTGCTGTTCGGCGGCACGGGCGACCTGGCCATGCGCAAGCTGCTGCCCGCCCTCTACCAGCAGGTGCAGGCGGGAACGGTGTCGCCGGGATCGCGCATCCTCGCCGCGGCCCGGAAGCAGCTGGACCGGGAGGGCTTCCTGGCCCTGGCGGAAGCCACCTGCAAGCCCTTCCTGGGGGCCGCCTTCGACGCCGACACCTGGAGCGCCTTTGCGGCGCGCCTCTCCTACTTCCCCCTGGATGCGCAGGACCCGGCCTCCTACCAGGCCCTGGGGGCGGCGCTGGGTCAGCACCCGGATCGGGTGCGGGTCTTCTACTACTCCACCGCGCCGGAGGTCTTCGCGGCCCTCTCGGAGCACCTCGGCCAGGCGGGTCTTATCACCGCCAGCAGCCGGGTGGTGGTGGAGAAGCCCCTGGGCCATGACCTGGCGTCCTCCTGCGAGATCAACGACGCCGTGGGCCGGCACTTCACCGAGCAGCAGATCTTCCGCATCGACCACTACCTGGGCAAGGAGCCCGTGCAGAACCTGCTGGCCCTGCGGTTCGGCAACGTGCTCTTCGAGCCGCTGTGGCGGCGCGAGTGGGTGCAGGATGTGCAGATCACCGTCGCCGAGCAGCTGGGGGCTGAAGGGCGCGGCGACTTCTACGACCATACGGGCGCCCTGCGCGACATGCTGCAGAACCACCTGCTGCAGCTGCTCTGCATCGTGGCCATGGAGCCGCCCACCAGCAGCGACCCCGACGCCGTGCGCGACGAGAAGCTGAAGGTGCTGCGCTCCCTCAAGCCCTTCACGCCCCAGGATGTGGCCACCAAGACTGTGCGGGGGCAGTACAAGGCCGGGGCCGTGGCGGGTAAGCCCGTGCCGGCCTATGCGGAGGAGCCGGGGGTGGCCCTCGGCAGTCGCACGGAAACCTTCGTGGCCGTGAAGGCGGAGATCGACACCTGGCGGTGGGCCGGGGTCCCCTTCTTCCTCCGCACGGGCAAGCGCATGCCCGAGAAGCTGGCGGAGATCGTCATCAACTTCCGGCAGGTGCCCCACCCCATCTTCGACGAGGCCCGCCATGCCAGCCGCGCCAACCGGCTCATCATCCGCATGCAGCCGGACGAGAGCATGCGGCTGTACCTGGTGGCCAAGCAGCCGGGCGACGCCATGGCCCTGCATCCCGTGAACCTCAACCTCGACTTTGCCGAGTCCTTCCGGGCGCGGCGGCTGGAGGCCTACGAGCGCCTGCTGCTGGATGCCATCCGCGGCAAGCTCACCCTCTTCGTGCGCCGCGACGAGCAGGAGGCCGCCTGGCGCTGGGTGGAGCCCATCCTGGACAGCTGGGAGGCGAGCGAGGAGCGTCCGAAGTTCTACACGGCCGGCAGCTGGGGCCCTGCCGCCTCCAGCGCCCTGCTCTCCCGGGACAGCCTCGCGTGGAACGAGGAGGACTGACCTGTGTGTGTGATCCGTGAGTGCACCGATGCGGCCCGCCTGACGGCGGCCCTCGCCCAGCATGTGGCGAAGCGCCTGAAGGAGGACCTGCTCGCCCAGGATGAAGCGGTGCTGGTGGTGTCCGGGGGACGCAGCCCGGTGCCGCTTTTCCAGGCCCTCGCCAGCCAGCCGTTGGACTGGGCCCGGGTGGCCGTGACCCTTGCCGATGAGCGCTGGGTGGCGCCGGACGACCCGGACAGCAACGAGGCCCTGGTCCGCGACCACCTGTTGAAGGGCCGGGCGGCGGAGGCCCGCATGGTGCCTCTGTACACGGGGGGGGCGACGCCGGAGGCTGCGGTGTCGACGGTGTCTGCAGCCTTGGATCGGCTCACCAAGCCCTTCAGCCAGGTGATCCTCGGTATGGGCGAGGATGGCCACACCGCCTCGCTGTTCCCTGGTGCCGCCGAGCTGGCCCACGGGCTCAGCACCGAGGCGCCCGTCCTGGCGGTCCGCCCCCCTTACGCCCCCCACGCCCGCCTGAGCCTCTCCCTGCACGCCCTGCTGCAGAGTCGGGACATTGCGCTCATGATCAGCGGGCCCGCCAAGCGCCTGATCCTGGAGCAGGCCCTGGGGGAGGGCCCGGTGGAGGCCTTGCCCGTACGCGCCATCCTCCGCCAGACGGCCGTGCCCGTCACGGTCTACTGGGCGCCCTAGCCATGTCGCTGCTGACCCGCATCCAGGCCTCCCTGCCCACGCTGCCGCCCTCCGAGCGCCGCGTGGCGGAGCTCGTGCTGCAGCGACCCGTGGAAGTGATCTCCGCGCCCATCTCCCAGCTGGCCCTCTGGGCCCAGGTGAGCCAGCCCACGGTCATACGCTTCTGCCGCCGCCTCCAATGCACCGGGCTGCCGGCCTTCAAGCTGAAGCTGGCGGGCGACCTGGGGGCGGGCATCCCCTTCGTGCACGCCCGCCTGAGCCCGGGCGATGACCCGGCCCACCTCATCCGCAAGGTCTTCGATGCCGCCGCCTCGGGGCTGGCCCTGGGCCGCGACGCGCTGCCGCCGGAGGCTGTGGCCCGCGTGGTGGCGGCCTTCGACCGCGCCAGCCGCATCGAGTGCTATGGCCTTGGCAACTCCAGCGTCACGGTCCTGGACGCGCAGATGAAGCTGTTCCGACTGGGTACGCCCACGATCGCCTGCGTGGACGCCCAGATGCAGCGGGTGGCCGCAGCCCTGCTGCCCAGCGACGCCGTGGCGCTGATCATTTCCAACTCCGGCCGCACCCGCTCCCTGCTGGAGGTCGCGGCCCTGGCGCGCCGCGCCGGCGCCACCGTGGTGGCGCTGACGCGCACCGGCTCGCCCCTGGCGGAGGTCGCCGACCTGCTGCTCCCCGCCGATGTGCAGGAAAACCCGGACGTGTACGCGCCCATGGTGGCCCGGCTGGTCCACCTGACCATCATCGACGTGCTCACGGTGGCCCTGGCCCTGCAAAAGGGCCCCGAGGCCATCACCCGCATGGAAGCCGCCAAGGCGTCGCTGCAGGGAACCCGGGACCTCGGCTAAAGCGCCTGTGGATTCATCCGCCAGGTGGCCCAGCAGAGGGCGACGGCGAAGGTCACCCAGGCCAGGTAGGGCAGCAGCAGCCAGGCCGCCAGGGGCTTCACGCGCCGGAAGGCGAGCAGGGTGGCGAGGATGAGCCCCCACAGCAGGAGGATCTCCAGGGAGGCCAGCGCACCCTGGCGCCAGGCGAAGAACAGCCAGGACCAGAGGGCGTTGGCCGCAAGCTGCACCAGGAACAGGGTCAGGGCTGAGCGGGCCCCACGAAACCCGCCCTCGCGCCACACCAGCCAGGCCGCAAGGCCCATCAGCAGGTACAGCAGGCTCCACACCGGCCCGAAGACCCAGCCCGGCGGGGCCCAGGTGGGACGGACGATCTGGGCGTAGAAGGTCCGCGCCTGGGTGGAGGCGAGGGCCCCCAGCGCTGCAGAGCCAAAAGCCAACCCCAGCCAGCCGAGGAGGCCGACAAAGGGGCGGGACGGGGGGGCGGATGCCGGGGTGGATGCCATGGCGCGCAGGACTCAGCCCTTGCGGAACTGAAAGGTGATGCTGCCCGGCAGCGCGGATTCAAGGATGGTGTAGTAGTACCGCTTGGAACCGAACTCGATGCGGGTCTCGATGCGGTAGCCGCCGGTGTTGATGTAGAAGGCCTTGGCCCCGTAGAAGATCGACTTGTAGCCGGCAGACAGCTGGGTGGTCCGGGCAGGCTCGTCATTCGTCTTCACAGGCTGATGAACCAGGGCGCCCATGCGGGCCATGACCTTCTCCATGGCCGCGATGTGGCGCTGGGCCGCGGCCTCATCGCCGATGGGGATGACCTGGGGCTGGGTGAGAATGCCGCCGGCCACAGTTTTCTGGTCGACCGTGAACACATCCACCTGAAAGCCGTCCACCTCGCCCTTCAGGTGGGTCGTGCCCTCGACGGTGCTGGTGCCCAGGTGCTTGAACGCCGTCTGGGAGAGGTCAGGCCAGGCCGCCCCTGGGTAGAAGAGGTCGACGAATGGGTTCAAATCCCCGGTTGAGGTGGGTGCCACGGACGCAGCCATGGCGGGCGTCGGGGCCGGGGCGGTTGGCGCCTGGGCCTGACCAAAGGAGGCCAACCCCACCAGAACCAAGGGAACCAATTGCCGCATGGAAGCTCCTCCACCAGTCTCGGCCCATTCTAACGGAAGGAGGCATCGGCGCTTGGGAGCGGGAGCCGAAGGGCGGCGCGAGGATCGGGGGATTTTCGTTGGGGGATCCGCTTGGGCGGGTGCCGCAACCACCTAGGGTGTGGCCTTGAAGTGGGGCCGCGTGGGGGCGTTGGCGATGGCCAGGCCCAGGTCCAGGGTGAACTGGGCCTGCTGCACCATGCCGCGCAGGTCCCAGGTGGGGTCGTATTCGTCCGTCACCTGGTGGTAGCGGGGCCCAAAGGCGGTGGCCTTGGCCTTCAGGGCCGTCGGGTCGGCACCCAGGTAGTCCCGACCGCCGCCCACGGACAGCGCAGGTACGCCCGCGGAGACGAAGCTGTAGTGGTCCGAGCGGAAGTAGCCGCCAGAGGTGTCGGGTCGCGTCGGTGCCACGCGCAGGCCCGAGGCCTTGGCTACGGCGGCGCCCAGCTCGCCCAGGGTGCTGCGCTCACCGAACGGCAGGCCGATGTCCCGGGTGGGAGCCACGAAGTTGAGGCTGTCGAGGTTCAGGTCCGCGGCGGTCGTCGCCAGCGGCCACAGCGGATCCGTCGCGTAGGCCTTGGAGCCCAGGAGCCCCTGCTCCTCGGCGCAGACAAAGAGGAACATCTGGCTGCGCTTCGCGGGCTGGGCCCGGGCCACCTGGGCCATGGCCAGCAGGGCCGCGCACCCGGAGGCGTTGTCCACGGCGCCGTTGTAAATGGCGTCCCCCTCGTGCCCCGGATGGGAGTCCCCGTTGGGGGCTTTGCCCATGCCCAGGTGATCCCAGTGGGCGGTATAGATCACCAGCTCCTGCTTCAGCTGGGGGTCGGTGCCGGGGATGAGCCCGGCCACGTTGAATTGGTCCACGGTGCGCACGGAACTGCGCAGGGTGCCCTTGAGGGTGAGCTCGAGCGGCACCGGCCTGAAGTCACGACGCAGCGCGGCCCCGCGCAGGGCGTCGAGGTCCTGGCCCCCCTGTTGGACCAGGGCCCGGGCGGTGGCCTCGGTGACCCAGCCTTCCAGGGGGGCGCCCGCAGGTCCCCGGGCCAGTTGGAACCGTTCCCCGTCCCACCCGTTGCGCACGACGGACCAGCCGTAGCTGGCCGAGGGCGTGGTGTGGACCAGCAGCACCCCGGCGGCCCCGTGCCGGGCCGCCATCTCGAACTTGGTGGTCCAGCGGCCGTAGGCGCTGAGGTTGGGGCCGTCGAACAGCGCGGGTTCCTCCGCGGTGGGGGTGGGCTCGTTCACGAGCATGAGTAGCACCTTGCCCCGCAGGTCCAGGTCCTTGTAGTCGTTCCAGCGCCACTCTGGGGCGTCAATGCCGTAGCCCACGAACACCAGCGGCGCCTCGAAGGTCTGCTCGGCGCTGGGCACCCCCGCGCCGTAGACGATGTCCGTCCCGAAGGCCGGACTGGCACAGGCGCCGCCGCCCTGGAAGCTGATCACGCTGCCTTCGGGCTGGGTGCGCAGGCCCACCAGGCGCACTGGCTGGCGGAAGGAAGCCCCGTTGGCGGGCTTCAGGCCCAGGGCCTGGAGCTGCGTCTCGAGGTACCGCACCGCAAGGTCCGCCCCCCGTTGCCCAGTTCCGCGGCCTTCGAGAAGGTCGTCCGCCAGGAAGGCCAAGTGAGCCCGCAGGGGGGCTTCCGGAACCCTGGGTGGTACGGGGGTCTGGGCCAGGAGGCCGGTCGTGACCAGCAAGGGCAGCGCACAACGCATGAAGGCTCCCGGGGGAGCCTTCATGCTACCTCGCATGGCGTGGTGTGTTGGGGTCAGATCTGGCTGGCCCCGGCGGGGATGGTAACCCCTGCGACGCCGGCAACCTTGGCATTGGCCAGCAGCTTGCCGCCGGTGCCGGGACCCATGCCGAGGACGGCGCCCTGGCGCACCCCGGCCTCCGTGGTGGCCACGGTGGGCACCTTGGCGGCGGCCATGCGCTGAATGAGGAAGGTGGCGGCGCTGGTCCCGTCGCCGGCGACCTTGTCCCCGGCCACCAGCACCACGGCATCAGGCCGCCGGCTGCCGAGGGTGCCGAGGGCCTTGCCCATGTCCTGGGGCCCCTTCACGTCGATGACGACAACCTTCATGCCGGGCAGGGCCCCACTGATGGCATCGACGGAGCTCTTGCTGTGGGCGGCGTCGCACACCACGGCCACGGTGCCCACATGGGGCCAGGCACTGTGCATGGCCTTGCCGATGGAGTCGTAGTCCCCCGCCACCAGGGAGGTGGTCAGCAGGGCGGCGGCGGACAGAAGGGTCACAAGCTTCATGAACGGATCTCCTCAAGGCCGTCCTGGGCACACGCCCGGCCGGGCACAAACCTACCCATCGTCAAGGCCGGGGCATTCTTGACCGGTACGCCGAAAAAAACCGGAAAAGGGATGAAAAGCACAGACCACCCTCGATCCACCGGCCGAAGCCGGGGCTCACACGGGGTCGGTCTGTCCCAACTGGAACTGCACCGCCCCCAGAAGTGCCACCGGGGTGGTCACGGCCCGGAGGATGCTCGGCCCAAGGCTGACCGCGAGCCACCCGGCCGCGGCGAGGGCGACGAACTCCTCGTCGGTGATGCCCCCCTCGGGCCCACTGGTGAAGGCCAGGGCCTCCCGGCGAAACGGGGGGTTCCCCTGGCCGGTCCGGAGCTCGTAGGCCACCCACTTCTGGGGCGCCTCCCAGGTGAGCAGCCCTGCAAAAGGCATGGGAGGGCGCAGGTCGGGGCGCCGGGAGCGGTGGCTCTGCTCGCAGGCCGTCTGGATGAGGCGGCGCCACCGGTCCATGCGCGCGGCCGTCTTGGTCGGATCGAACTCGCTGCGGGCATAGATCACGGGCTGCACCAGGGTGACCCCCAGCTCCACCAGGGGTGGCAGCCATTCGTCGAAGAGGCTGAGCTGGGCGGGCAGGGGGAGACAAGCCTGGAGGGCGATGGGCGGTTCGCGGTCCTCCAGGAGGGGGGCCACCAGCCGAACCGAAGCACGTGCTCGATCCAGTTCCACGAGGTCGGCGCGCCAGGCCTGGTCACCGAGGACGAGTTCCACGGCGGCACCGGGCTTGAGGCGGAGGGCCCGCAGATGACGGGTGGCCTCCGGGCCGAGGGGCACCACCAGGCCCTCTGCAGCGGCGTCGACATCCAGAAAGAGGCGGGGAAGGCTCATGGCCTTCCATGATGCCAGCCAGGGGCCTGCGTGATGCAAGGCGCGACACGGCCTGCGCACCCATGGGGCAACGTTCCTCACCGGGTCGCCTCAACCATTCTCCAAAGCGTGGGGTCAGTCCGGATGCCTGACTGGCACAGGACGTGATTCCACTCCCCCCGGGGCCCTTGCCCCTAACTTGAAAGGAACGGCCATGAACCGCCTCCGTCTCGCCGCGGCCCTCTTCGGCACCCTGCTTCTGGGCGCCTCCCTGGCCGCCCAGGCCCCCCAGCCCGGCACCCAGACCAGCACCCCCAAGCGCGAGCAGCACGCCGAGAAGCGCGCTGAACGGCAGCAGAAGCGCATCGCCCAGGGCGTGGCCAGCGGCCAGCTGACCCCGAAGGAGACCGCCCGCCTGGAGCGCCAGGAGGGGAAGGTCAACCGCGACATTGCCAAGGCGGAAGCCGATGGCAAGGTCACCAAAAAGGAAGCCGCCAAGATCGAGCGGGAGCAGAACCGCGAAAGCCGCAGGATCCACCGGCAGAAGCACGACGCCCAGACCCGGAAGTAGGACGACTGGAAGACGGAACGGGCCTCAGCTGGGGCCCGTTCCTTTGCTGCGGCGACGCACGCCCCTTGCCCATCCCAGATAAGCTGGTGGTCCGGGAGGACCTTTGGTCGACGCACTGCTCCAAGCCGCGCCCTGGTGGGCCTGGGTGGGATTCCACGCGTTCGTGTTCCTCATGCTGGCCCTCGACCTCGGGGTCTTCCACCGCCGAGTGCACGCCCCCTCCATGCGGGAGGCGGGCATCTGGAGTGCGGTCTGGATCACGCTGGCGCTCATTTTCAACGTGCTGATCTTCCAGGCCGAGGGGACCCAGAAGGGCCTCGAGTGGTTCACCGGCTATGTGCTGGAGAAGTCCCTCAGCGTCGACAACCTCTTCGTGTTCGTGCTGGTCTTCCAGAGCTTCCAGGTGGACCTGCGCCACCAGCACCGGGTGCTCTTCTGGGGCGTGCTGGGCGCCCTCGTCATGCGCGCCGCCATGATCCTGGCGGGCACGGCGCTGTTGAACCGCTTCGAATGGATGATGTACCTCTTCGGGGCCTTCCTGGTCTACACCGGCCTGAAAATGCTGCTGGTGGAAACCAAGGACGCGGATCCGACCCAGAACGGTCTGGTGCGGGCCTTCCGGCGCTTCGTTCCCTATGACGAGACCGGGGGCCACGAGCATTTCTGGGTGGTGCGGGAAGGCCGCCGGCTCGCCACGCCGATGCTGTTGGTGCTCTTGACCATCGAGGTGACCGACCTGGTCTTCGCCGTGGATTCCATCCCGGCGGTCTTGGCCGTCAGCCGCGACCCCTTCGTGGTCTACACGTCCAACATCTTCGCCATCCTGGGGCTCCGCAGCCTCTACTTCCTGCTCGCCAAGATGATGGATCGGTTCCACCGCCTGAAGACCGGGCTGGCTGTCGTGCTGACCTTCGTGGGGGTGAAGATGTGCATCGCCCAGTGGCTGCACATTCCCGTCCAGGTCAGCCTCCTGGTCATCGCCGCCGTGCTGTCGGGCAGCGTCATCGCCAGCCTGGCCTGGCCTTCCGAGCATGGCGGGGCCGAGTGATGGAGGTCTGGCACCACACGCTGGAGACTGCCCCGGCGTCACCGCCCGTGGTGGTCACCCTGGGCACCTTCGACGGCGTCCATGCGGGCCACCGGGAGCTGCTCCGGTTGGCCGCCGGGCGCGCCCGGGCCCTGGCTCGACCTGCGGCCGTGGTGACCTTCGACCCCCACCCCACCCTGGTGGTGGCGCCGCAGCGGAAGCCGAAGCTGATGATGACGCTGGAGCAGCGGCTGGCGGCTTTTGCGGCGGAGGGCATGGACCTGGCCTGGGTGATCCCCTTCAGCCGGGCCTTCTCCGAGCTGAGTCCGGAGGCCTTCCTCGACCAGCTGGGCCGCATCCTGTCGCCGGTGGAGCTGCATGTGGGCCGGGCCTTCTGTTTCGGCCGGGACCGGCAGGGGACCGTGGAGACCCTCGAAGCCTGGGGAGCGGCCCACGGCTGCCGCGTTCACACCCTCGCCCTGCGGGCCGCGGATGGCGGCCGTCTGTCCAGTACCCGCATCCGAGAGACGCTGGATCAGGGCCGGGTCGAGGAGGCGGCGCAGTTCCTGGGCCATCCGTATGCTCTGACCGGGGTCGTGGTGGAAGGGGACCGGCGGGGCCGGCACCTCGGCTTCCCCACCGCGAACCTCGCCTGGGAGCAGGAGCAGCTGCCGGCCTTCGGGGTCTATGTCACCGAGGCATGGCTCCCCCATCACGGCGGCATCCACCTCGGCCTCACCAACGTGGGGGAGAAACCGACCTTTGAGGGGCGACGCATGTCGGTGGAGACGCACCTTCCGGGCTACGAGGGCGACCTCTATGGCGCGCGCATGGAATTGCGGTTCCTCCACCGCCTCCGTGGCGAGGCGAAGTTCGCTTCGGTGGAGGAGCTGAGGGTGCAGATTGCGAAGGACGTGGCCGAAGGCCTGGCCTGGTGGAAGGGCCGCGCGGACCAGCCGTAGGCGCTTCAGCTGGCGGCGTCCACCCGCCAACGGGTCAGGGGGCGTTCACTGAGGTCCCAGATCTGTACGCCCAGCGGCAGCCGGCCGACCCCGAGCCGCTGCCGCACCAGGGCCTTGGCGGCCTCCAGGTTGCTGGCCTCGAGGGGGCCATATTCCATGAAGTAGTCGCTGAGCTTGTAGCCGAACTGACGAAGGGGTGTCCGCATGGGCGCTCCGTAGGTCCCGTTCCATCTATATTCGTCTTTTTTTCGCGCTTGTCAAGTCCGGGAACCGAAAAACCCAGGGGGAGGTACGCCTCATTGTTCACCCAGCCCATAGACAGCGGCTGTCCAAACGTCAGCGAAAACGCACAATCACCTGGCCCCTGAATGGCAGGGGCGGGAGCAGCGGCCGGGGGAGGGGACCCAGGACGATGCGGTCCTCGCAGCGATCCTCATACCGGTCGAACCGGTCCTCCCAGCGGCGCTCGTCGCAGCGGGCGGGGCGGCGAGCCCAGCGATCCTCCCGCGGGTCATAGCGGCGCGCGACCCAGTGGGAGTCGGGACGGCAGAATTCCATCGCTCCCCGCCGGTACGGACGAGGCTGATGATGGCCGTGGGCGGCGACGGGCAGGGTCACGAGGGTGAGAAGGGCGAGCAGGGCCAGACGACGCATGGAACCTCCCTGATGCGATGGGCCCCGGTGGGCCCGAGGCAGGGAAGATTTCACGAGGCGTGCCAAAACACATCTATGTGATTCATATTTGCTTATAGATTATTGAGAAGCTCGGGCTGCGCCAATTGCAACGCCTGGACGCCACGGTGAGGCAGGGGGCGACACCCGCCACCGGGGCGGTCACCGGTCTCGGCGGTCACCCATGAGGGTCGCCGGCACCCCCGCGACGATGGCCCAATCCGGCACGTCTCGGGTGACCACGGCGCCCATGGCCACCACCGCATGGTCACCGATGCTGACCCCATCGGTGATGCCGGCGTTCGCGCCAATCCAGACGTCCCGACCGATGCGGATGCCCCGCGAGCGCACAGGCTGGTCCCTGATGTCGCGGTCGGCCTTCAGGCCGTGGTCGAAGGCATAGAGGACGGCGCCACTGGCGATGCGGGTGCCATCGCCAATGGTGATGCCCTTGCGACCCCCGTCCAAGCGGGCGCCTGCATTGACGCTGACGTCGCTTCCCAGGGTGAGGGGTCCGTGAAGGAAGGCCTGGGCGGCGACGGCGCAGCGGTCCCCCAGGGTCACGGCGCGGCCCGGCTCACCAAAGATGGCGGCTTCCGGGGCGATGAAGCAGCCCGTTCCAAGCGCCACCGTCTCCTGGGCCACGAGGCGGGCTTGCACTTCCGCCTGCCAGGGCTCGGCCCAGGCCCGGTGCCGCGGTTTCAGGGCGAAATAGAGCCAGGGCATCCAGGAGAGGCGGCGCTTGTGTTGTTCCCGCAGGGCGTCCAGGTCACGCATTGCGCCATGGTAACGCTACAGTTGGGCATGCCCCACCTCGGCCCCCTGCCCACCTGGTCCTTCGCCCTCGGGGTGACCACGTCGCTCTTCTCGGTGTTGAATCCCATCAGCGCCGCGGCGATCTTCGCGGGGGCCACGGCGGGCATGGATCGCAAGGCCCTGCGGCGCAGCTCGAAGAAGGCCGCGCTCACGGCCGGCGCCGCGATGCTGGCCTTCGCCCTGGTGGGCCAGTTCATCTTCAGCCTCTTCGGGTTCACGGCTCTGGCCATGCGCTTTGTGGGCGGCGTGCTGGTCCTGTACCGGGCCATCTCCATGCTCTACGGCGACGATCCCCGGGAGCGCAGCACCGAAGACGAGCGGGCCGAGGCCAGCCTGAAGCACCCGGACGACTTCGCCATCATCCCCTTCGGCATCCCCCTGCTGGCGGGGCCGGGCACCATCTCCACGGTGATGGGCATGATCGCAGGCGTCGGCTGGTGGGAATACGGCGTGATCCTGCTGGCGATCCTGTTGAATACCTGGATCGTCTACCTCTTCCTGCGCAAGGCGCCCGCCGTGTTCTCGCGCCTGGGGGCCATCGGCACCAAGGTGATGAACAAGCTCATGGGGCTCATCCTGGCCGCCGTGGCCATGCAGTTTCTCATCAACGGGGTGAAGGCCCTCTACGTGGAGATGCAGCAGCCTCCGCCGGCAGCCGTGGCCACCCAAAAATAGGTGGACCGAGACATGGCCGCACCCCTCGCCTGAATCAGAAGGCTACTTCAGTGCGGCCTCGATGGCGGCCTTCAGCTCCGAACTGTCCGGGGTCACCCCGCTGCCAAAGGCCTGGAGGACCTGGCCGTCCTTGCCAACCAGGTACTTGTGGAAGTTCCAGGCCGGCTCCCCCTGGGTGGCGGTGAGGAACTGGTAGATCGGGGCCTTGCGGGGCCCCTTCACGTCGAGCTTCTCGAAGAGCGGGAAGGTCACGCCGTAATTCTTCTGGCAGAAGCTCTGGATGTCGCCGGCGCTGCCGGGTTCCTGCCCGCCGAACTGGTTGCAGGGGAAGCCCAGCACCACCAGGCCACGGTCCTTCCACTCGGCGTAGAGCTTCTGGAGGCCCGCATACTGCGGCGTGTAGCCGCACTCGCTGGCGACATTGACGGCCAGCACCACCTTGCCCTTGTAGATCGCCAGGGACTGGGGCTTGCCATCCAGGGTGTTCAGGGTGATCGCATGGAGGGACATGGGCACCTTTCGTTCGGCCGCGGGAAGGGCCAGGGTGGTGGTGAGCAGACAAGCCAAGGCAAAGCGCATGGAAACTCCGAACATGCCCCTTGGGTGCCTGCCAGCCCCAGGGCGTGCCAGGTCGGCTTCTGGACACCGGCTTCGGCTGGGCGGCCATTCCCCGCCGCCCAGCCCCTTCGAGGTGCGGCTGGTCTGGAAGGCTGGGCGCCAAGCCGATGCTGGGGCATCCTCGAACCATGCGATTCTCCGCCCTGAAGCAGCACTTCCGGAAGCGCCTGCGCCGACGCATGACCTGGACCATCGTGCTGGCCTTCACCGGGCTGTTTACCCTGTTCCAGTTCGTCATCGTGCCGGCGGGCGTGCAGCTGCGCCATCCAGGCGCCCTGGCCAACGCCCTGCTCACCCCCTTCCTGGTGTCCTTTTCCTACGGCTTCATCAGCCCTCTGCCCTGGCGCTGGACCGGTGACGACCGCCTGCGGGCGCCCTTCTTCCGGGGGGTCACCCAGGCACTGGTGTTCAACGCCCTCCTCATCCTTGCCCTGGTGGCCCTCAGCTGGCTGCTGGTGCGGGATGCCAGCCTGAAGGCCGAGGCCCTCGGCCTGGCCACGGGGGTGAGGGTGAGCTTCAAGCAGGTGCTTGGCCTCAACCTCATGATCGGCGACCCCATGATGACCATCATGGGCGGCATCATCTCCCTGGGGGAGACCACCGAGGAGGAGCGCGCCGTGGCCCTGGCCAAGCTGGAAGAGGCCCAGTGGGTGCTGCTGCGGGGGCAACTGAGCCCCCACGTGCTGTTCAACTCCCTGAACGGCCTGGCGGAACTGGTGCGGCAGGATCCCTTAGCTGCCGAGCAGGCCATTCTGGATCTCTCGGAGCTGTACCGGGCCTTGCTGAAGCACGGCAACCGGCCCAGCGCCCCCCTGGGTGAGGAGCGGGCCTTGGTCCAGCGGTTCCTGGCGGTGGAGGGCCTGCGGTTCGGTCCCCGTCTGCGAGTCACCTGGGACTGGGACCCCGACCTCGACCGGGAGGAGGCTCCGCCCTTCCTGGTCCAGCCTTTGGTGGAAAACGCCCTGAAGCATGGCATCGCCCCGAACCCCGCCGGGGGCGACCTGGCCATCAGCCTGGTGCGACTGGGGCAGGGACTCCGGCTGCGGGTCGCCAACACGGGCCGGGGCCTGGGCCTGGTGCCGGGCCAGGGGGTGGGCCTCCAGAACCTGGAAGCCCGCCTGAAACTCACCTATGGTTCGGGAGGGACCTTCCACCTGCGCACCGAGGGGGGCCTGACGGTGGCGGAGGTCCAGCTGCCGCTGAAGGGGACACGACCATGAAGGCACGAGCATGAAGCCCCTGCGGGTGGCCCTGGCGGATGACGAGCCCCTGGCCCGGGCGCGCCTGGCCCGGCTGCTGCGGGAAGCGGGCTGCGACGTGAAGGCGGAGCTGGAAGACGGACCGGCCGTGCTGGACTGGCTGCGGGAGCCCCGGGAGGTGGACGCCCTCTTCCTGGACATCCAGATGCCCGGGGCCACGGGCCTGGAAGTCTCGGCGGAGCTGGCGGACTGCAGCCATTGTCCACCGGTCGTCTTCGTCACCGCCTACTCTGAACACGCCGTGCGTGCCTTCGAAGCCGCTGCGGTGGACTACATCATCAAGCCCGTCTCGGCGGAACGGCTGGAGAAGACCTTGGCGCGGCTCCGCGAGGGGGGCCTGCGGCGGGCCGAGGGCGGGGGTCCCGCGCCCCAGCGATTCCCGGTGAAGGCCGGCGAGGGGCACGTGTTCCTTGACCTGAAGCGCACCACCCACTTCGAGGTGGAGGAGGAGGTGGTCTGGGCCTGGGCCGCGGGGGGCCGCCATCGCACCGCCTGGACCACCCTGGCGGAGGTGGAGGCGGCCTTCCCCGGCGTGGGTCTGGTCCGCATCCAGCGCCACCTGCTCCTGCGCCCGGAAGCGGTCCTGGGCCTCAAGCCCCTGGAGGGCGGCCGAGCCTCCGTGCGGGTGGCCGACGGGCTGGACCTGGAGGTGAGTCGGAGCGTCACGCCGCGGATGAAGGAGCTGCTGGGCCTCTAGGCCGGGCTATTTCCGCAGCTTCAAGAGGTCCAGGACGATCACCAGGGTCATGAGCGAGGCCAGGAGGAGGAAGCCGCCGGTCAGGATCTTTTCCTTCAGCTCAATGGTGAGGTCTTTCCGCCGGAGTTTCTCGAAGGTGAGCAGGGCCATGTGGCCCCCGTCCAGGGCCGGGATGGGCAGGGCGTTAAGCAGGGCCAGCTGCAGGCTGATGGCCCCGCACATGAAGAGGAACTCCATGAGCGAGCTCTTCGCGGCCCGGCTGCCCTGGCGGATGATGCCAATGGGACCGGCCACCTCGGCGCTCCGGGCCTGGAAGGTGACGAGGCGCTTGAGGAACCCGAACACCTGTCCGCTCATGCGCCAGGACACAGCCACCGCGTAGCGGCCGCCTTCGGCGAAGTCGCTGGGACGGTAGGCCCGGCGCTCCAGGGGCGTAGCCAGCGCGGCGGGGCGGAAACCCAGGCGGCCCTTGCCGTCCTCTAGGCGCGGGGTGAGCTGCAGCGCCAGGGGCTTGCCGTCGCGGGAAACCTGGAAGGGGATGGGTTCGCCGACGTGGGCCTGGATGTAGGCCACAGCCGCCTCGAATTCCGCACCGGGAAAGGTGAGGTTCGCAATGCCGTGGAGTTCATCCCCCACCTTCAGGCCGCCTTGCTCGGCGCCCCCACCGGGGGACACCTCGAGGATGGCCCAGGATTCCTGGAACTTGGTCACCCGGGCCTGGTCCGCCCCCACCAGGGTGAAGAGCAGCAGGGTGGTGAGGAGGTTGGAGAGGATGCCGCCGCTGTAGAACAGCATGCGCTTGCGGAAAGGCTGCTGCAGGAAGCCGTAGGGATCGTCCGCGCCGGGCTCTTCCGGGTTGAAGCCCGCCAGCTTCACATAACCACCCAGGGGCAGGGCGGAGAGGCGCACATCCGTCTCGCGCCACTTGAAGCCGAAGAGCCGGGGGCCGAAGCCCAGGGAGAACACCTCCACGGGCATGCCCATGTACTTGGCGGCGAGGAAGTGCCCGCCTTCGTGGAGGAAGATGAGACCGCCCAGCATGATGACGGGGCCCCAGAACCCCGCGCCGGGCCACTTCAGGGCCAGGACGGAGACGGCGGCGAGGGACAGGACGAGGGGCAGGCGCTTCATGGATGTCCAAACAGATCAGGCCCGGGCTTGGACCCACCCTTCAGCATGACGCCTTGCGGCCCGGTCTGCATCCAGCACTTGGTCGAGGGAGTGCAGGGGCTGGGCCGGCAGGTGGGAGAGCACCTCCCGATTACAGGCCTGGATGTCCCAGAACCCCAGCCTTTGCTCCAGAAAGGCGGCGACAGCCACCTCGTTGGCGGCGTTCAGCAGGGCCGGGGCGGTGCCACCCTCCCGCAGGGCCTCGAAGGCCAGCCCCAGGCAGGGGAAGCGATCCAGGTCGGGGACCTCGAAGGTCCAGTTCCGGGCCTGATTCCATGGGTAAGGGGCCACCGGGCCCGGCTGCTTGTCCGGGTAGAGCAGGCAGTACTGAATGGGCAGCTTCATGTCATTGGCGCAGACCTGCAGCTGGTAGCTGCCGTCGTGAAAGCCCACCATGGCGTGCACCTGGCTTTGCGGATGCACCGTCACGGCCACCTGGTCCGGGGTGAGGCCGAAGAGCACCGAGGCCTCGATGACCTCCAAGCCCTTGTTCATGAGGGTGGCGCTGTCGATGGTGATCTTCGGGCCCATCTTCCAGGTGGGGTGGTTGAGGGCTTCCTCGACGGTGGCCGCCTGAATGCGGGCCAGGGACCAGTCCCGGAAGGGGCCCCCGCTGGCGGTGATGCGCACTTCGCGGATGGAGGCCGCCGGCCGCCCATCCAGCAGCTGGTGCAGCGCCGCATGCTCGCTGTCCACGGGCAGCAGCTCGCCGGCACCGGCCAGGGCCGCCTCGTGCATGAGGGCTCCGCCCACCACCAGGGACTCCTTGTTGGCCACGCAGACCCGGCGGCCCGCCCGCAGCGCGGCCTCGGTGCTGGCCAGCCCCGCGCTTCCCACGATGGCGGCCACCACCGTGTCGACGTCCCCGTGGAGGGCGCAGGCCAGGAGTCCTTCCAGGCCCCAGTGCAGGTCCGGCGCGTAGGAGAGATTGGACCGCAGCCAGGCGGCGTCCGCCTCGGACCCCACAGACACGCAGCGGGGGCGGAAGGCCTCGCACTGAACCTTCAGCAGCTCGCGGTTCCGGCCCGCGGCCAGGGCCACCACGGACAGCCGCTCGGGGTGGGCCCGCACCACGTCGAGGGTGGCGGTGCCGATGGAGCCCGTGGAACCAAGGACGGCGAGGTGGCGCAATTAGTTGAACCCGTGGACGAAGTGCAGGTAGGCGAAGAACACCGGCGCGGCGAAGACGAGGCTGTCCACCCGGTCCAGCATGCCGCCGTGACCCGGAATGGAGACGCCACCGACATTGGAATCCTTCACACCGGCGCTGCGCTTCCAGCTGCTCTCCACCAGGTCACCCAGCTGACCCGCCACGCCCAGCAGCAGACCCAGGGCCACCGCATCCACCACGGTCCACTCTGTGCAGACGGTGGCCCGCATGAGGAAGGCGCCCACCAGGTTGCCGCCGAGGTTGCCCAGGGCACCCTCCCAGCTCTTCTTGGGGCTCACCTTGGGGGCAAGTTTGTGGCGGCCGAAGTAGCTGCCCACGAAGTAGGCGGCGGTGTCGCCGAACCACGTGATGATGAACAGGGCCAAAATCAGCCGGCTGCCAGTCTTAGGCAGGGTGCCCTGGAGCATGAACAGCTTTTGTTGAAGGCCCAGGCCGAGGCCTAGGTATAGGGCCCCAAGCCAGGTGATGGCCTGGCTGGCCAGGGCCTCCTCGAGCTTGGGGTCGAAGAAGAGTGCACCGAAATGGATGACCAGGGCTCCGCCGGCGACCACCATCCACAATGGGAGCGGGTCCTGGTTGCCGGTTGCGAGGAAGAAGTGGGCCAGGAAGCCCCAGGCCACCAGAACGCCGGACACCAGCGAGGGGTTGAAGCCCCGGGCCCGGCCGATGAGGGTCATCTCGTGCATGCCCATAACCATGGCTCCGGCCATGACGATCAGGTAGGTCCAGGGGGCCCAGGGGCGGTCTCCGAACCAGAGGAGGCTGAAGAAGAAGACGCCGAACACGAGGGCCGTGGTGATGCGCACGGTCATGTTCCGGGTGTCGACCTTGGGTGTGGTCCGGTCCATCAGAGCCCCCCGAAGCGGCGTTCGCGCTGGGCGTAGTCCTCAAGCGCCGCGGTCAGCGCCTGGGGGCCAAAGTCGGGCCACAGCAGGTCCGTCATGTACAGCTCGGCATAGGCGGACTGCCAGAGCAGGAAGTTGGAGATGCGGTGCTCCCCGCTGGTGCGGATGAGCAGGTCCACGTCGGGGATGCCGGCGGTCCACAAGCGGGCCTCCAGGGCGGCCTCGTCCAGGGCTTCTGGGGCCAGGCCATCCGCCACGCAGCGGCGGGCCGCCTGCACCAGCTCAAGCCTGGATCCGTAGTTCACCGCCAGGTGGAACGTCATCCCCGGATTGGTGGCGGTCGCCTGCTCCAGGTGCCGGATGTCGGCCTGGATGCCCGCCGGCATGCCCTCCAGGGAGCCGAGATGGTGGAAGCGGATCCCCTTCCGGCCCAACTGGGAGACGAACATACGGAGGTACATGCGCAGCAGGGCCATCAGGGCCCCCACCTCCAGGGCAGGGCGCTTCCAGTTCTCCGTGGAGAAGGCGTAGAGGCTGAGGTGCCGGATGCCAGCATCGGCGGCGGCCTCAAGGATGCGTTCGACGGTCTGCACCCCGGCCTTGTGCCCCTTGATGCGGGGCCACCCCCGCTGCGCCGCCCAGCGCCCGTTCCCGTCCATAATGATGGCGACGTGGGTCGGTACCGTCATCGCGGGCCCCAAGGGGTGGAAATCCAGGGCCCATCCGCGTGACTGGCCTCGCGTATGCCCGGAGGGCATACCGAGACAATGATGGCGACCAATCCGCAGAACTGCGGATTAGGACCGCAGCCGCGCAGCGGATGGCGGCCCCGGAGGGGCGAGGGCACAGGAAGTGCCCGAGTCACGTGGGTCGGTACCGTCATCGCGGGCCCCAAGGGGTGGACAGGCCCAGAAAGGCGCTGTCGCGACTGCCCTGCGGGCCATGCAGGGTCCTGAGCGCCACAGGGGTGGGGACGGGCATCGCGCCGGAATCCTCTGAAGGGTGAAAAAGGTCATGCTAGCACAGGGCCTGCCGTTGAGAGGGATGGGGTGGCTTGCGCCATGATCCCCCGTGGTAGGCTGAATTCCACTTTTTTCCCGGCGAACCCATGGTTCAGTTCAATACCCGTGCCAACGAGATCCTGCTCAAGCTGGTCTACTACGGGCCGGGCCTGTCCGGGAAGACGACGAACCTCCAGTCCCTGCATGCCATGTGTTCGGACGACCAGCGGGGGGAGATGTTCTCCGTCAACACACAGGAGGATCGCACCCTCTTCTTCGACCTGTTGCCCATCAACCTGGGCTACATCTACGGGAACGCCATCCACCTGCAGATCTATACGGTACCTGGCCAGGTACAGTACGACGCCAGCCGCCGGGTGGTGCTGGGCGGGGCCGATGGCGTGGTGTTCGTGGCGGACTCCAGCGAAGCCAAGATGCAGGACAACGTGGACTCGCTGTCGAACCTGTACCACAACCTCAATGCGAATCGGCTGAACATCAAGCAGATCCCCTTCGTCATCCAGTACAACAAGCGGGACCTGCCGGACGCCATGCCCGTTGGGGTCATGAACCGGCGGCTGAACTTCCGCAGCGTTCCCTACTTCGAATCCGTCGCCAACCGCGGCACTGGGGTGCTGGACACCTTCCTGTCCATCACCCGCGAGACCGTGGGCTACACCTTCAAGAAGTACCACCTCGACAAGAAGATCAAGGACTTCGACGAGATGTTGAACCTCATCGAGTCCAATGTCCGATCGAGCATGCGGGAGCTGCCGACCCCGCAGGAGGTCCAGCTTCCTCCGCCCTCTGAAGCCACGGTGCTGCGGCACAACAACGTGAGCGTTGCCGACCTGACCCCTGGCAAGGTGGCCGACGCCCAGGAGCTGCTGGAGGATGCCCTCAAGTCCAACATGGAGACCGCCCGGCTCTACTCCGAGCTGAAGCAGGTCAAGGACACCCTCGAGAAGAAGAACGATGAGCTTAATCAGCTCTACACCCAGCTGGAACGCGCCAATCAGGACAACCTCAAGACCCGAAAATACCTAGAAGGCCTGGTGCAGAACATCGGCGAGGCCGTCATTTCCTTCTCGGTAGACGGCAAGATCCTCACCTGGAACATGGCCGCCGAACGGATGTTCGGCTACGCGCGGCCCGAGATCGTTGGCCGCAGCATGGCCCAGCTCACCCCAGACAGCCTGCTGGGCGAACTGGACCAGGTCACCCAGCAGGTGGGTCGGGGCCAGGTGGTCCGGGACATGGCCACCACCCGGCTGCGGAAGGGAGGCGTGGCCTTCCCGGCCCTCGTCACCTTCGCACCCGTGCGCGGCAACGATGATCGGATTCTGGCTTTCTCCGCCTTGGTCCGCGACCTGAGCGAGCAACGCGATCTGCAGAACCAGCTCGTCCATTCCCAGAAGCATGAGGCCCTGGGGCGTCTGGTGCCCTCCCTGTTCCATGAAGTGGCCAACCGGCTGACCCCCGTCCTGCTGGAATCCCGCCTGATCACGGAGTCCGCGTTGGACCCCCACCAGGCCGAACAGGCCACCCGCCTCGTCAAAGCGGTGGAATCCATCCAGGGCCTGCTCCAGCCCCTCCAGACGGTCCTGAACCCGCCCAGCCCAAGGCCCGCCGCTGTCCAGCTGAACCAGTTGGTGCAAGAGGCGGCCGCCATGGTGGATGCCAAGGCGCAGCGCATGGGCGTGTCCGTGGAGCTGAACCTCGAGCCCGCCCTGCCGGAAACCGCCCTGGACCCCGCGCTCATGCTCCAGGCCCTCACCAACCTGCTGTTGAATGGCCTCCAGGCCATGGCCATGAGTCCCATGAAACGCCTTCGGATCGCCACCCGGGTCTCCGGCGAGCAGCTCCAGGTGGTCATCCAGGACACCGGTCCAGCCCTCGCAAACGAAAAGCAGGCCGAACTCTTTGACCCAGCCCGGGCGAGCAGCACCGAGGGCCTGAGCCTGCCCATCGCCGACATCATCGTCCGCCAGCACGGCGGGCGGCTCAGTACCCGCAGCCAGGAAGGGTTGGGGAACGCCTTCCTGCTGGAGGTGCCCCGGACGACCCCAGCCCCTGTGGCGGCTCCCATCGCCGCGCCGGTTGGGCTCAAGGGGTGCCGGGCCCTGGTGGTGGACGACGAAGCATTCTTGTTGGAATGCCTGGTGGATGCCCTCGGGGCTTGGGGCATGGAGGTCGCTTCCAGCACCCGTGGGGACGAGGCGATCCAGGCCCTCGGTGCGGGCGAATTCGACGTCATCGTCTCCGACATCCGGATGCCCGGGCTCTCGGGGGTGGAACTCTTCGACTGGCTGAAGGCCCAGCGGCCCGCCATGACCCGACGGATCCTATACACCACGGGCGATTCCTTCGATGCGAAGACCCGGGAGTTCCTGGAGACGAGCCAGGTGCCCTACCTTGGTAAGCCATTCGATCTAAAGCAGCTCAAGCAAAGTCTTGAGCGCCTCCTAGAGACTCCGGTCGAGGCGTGAGGTTGTCCCCTGCGGCATAATGGGGGCTTCCACAGCACTTCACCTAGGAGTCATCCATGCAGCGACGCTGGGTTTTGGCCACCCTTCTGGCCTCGGGCCTTCTGGCCCAGACGCCCCCTCCCGAACCGCCGCCTGCGCCCGCTCCGGCACCTGCGGTGGAAACCAAGCCCCAGGCGCCCGCTGTCGAAGCGGTTCCCGTGGCCCCCGCCCCTGTGGCGGCACCTCCTGAGGAAAAGCCAGCGCCCGCGGCCACCCCCTTTGATCAGCTCCGCCCCAGCCAGCGCAAGCTGGCCTACACCCTGCAGCGCGCCGCCCTCTCGGCCCACGAGCTGGGGCTCTATCGCAGCCACCCCCGGGTGATCGAAGTCCGGGAGGCCCTCAAGGCCTTCCAGGACGCCAAGCTGTTCCTGCCCGCCAAGCAACAGGCGGTACTCACGGCGGTGGACGCCTACCTCGCCGCGCTGCGGTCCCAGCATGGGCTCTACGATGCGGAGGGCAAGAAGCTGCTCCTCGCGACCACCTGGAAGGATCTGCGGGACGCGACCCGCGCCATGGCCAAGGCCGGCCCCAAGGGCCTGGAATCGCGACTGCTCAAGCTGAAGGGCCTGCTGCTGGACCCGAAGGTGGATGCGGCGGCCCCCAGCTGGGCGGAACCAGAGCCTCCCGCCAAGGGCAAGAAGGCCAAGACAAAGAAGGGGCCCAAGGCCCCGGATGGCTTCTCGGACCAGAAGGCCATCACTGGGCTATGGGTGAAGCGGGCCCAGGCCTGGATCGAGAACACCCCGCAGGAGGTGGAGGTCAAGGGTGAGAAGAAGACCCGCCGCCTGCCCGATCCCATACAGACCAAGGCCCTGGCGGACCTCGCCGCCTGGCTGGACAAGGATGACCTCGACCTGCTGCGCGACCCTGGCTTCGGCTGGCTCGACCTGCGTCGGCTGGGCGCCACACCCGGCACCGGCCTGATGGCCCATGCGGGGGACATCGCCACCGGCAAGGCCCCCGAGGGCCCCGCCGGCGAACTGACGCTGCTGCCTGCCCTGGAGCCGGTGCTTGGCGACAGCAAGTTCAGCAAGGGCGAGGAGAAGCGGGTCATCCTCGCTGAAGTGAAGCTGGGGCCGGCCCCGGCCGACCTCGCCACCCAGATGGCCACCTTCGAGCTGCTGGGCCGCAGCCGCGAGCTCACAGTCAAATAGGCGTTGCTGCAGGCCGAAGCGGGGCGCCGAGGCGCCCCGCTTCCTTTATGTTCAGCGTTCCCGGATCGGTTCAGAACCGGTAGGTCACGCCGACCTGGATGGCATTGGCGCTGGGATCCCAGGCGGTTTGGTTGGCATAGTGGGTGCTGACGTAGCGCAGTTCGGCGCCCACCGAGGGGTTGAAGTTGAAGCCGACTCCCGCCGCGTATCCAAACCGGGTGGAGGACTGGGTTCCCGAGGTACCGGGCGTGGAGCCGACGGCGGGCGTTGTGGTGTCCACGGTCCAGCGGTGCAGCCCCACTCCCGCGGTCAGGTAGAGCCCGGCAGGCTTTCCTCCGGGAAAGTACAGATAGTCCCCACCCAGACTGAGCTCGTGGGCCTTGGTTTTGAATCCATTGAAAGCCCCCTCAGGGAAGAACACTGCATCGACCCTTGGCCGGAGGACATGCCCCCCACCCAGGTCGAAGGTGACGTGGGCGCCCAACCCCGCACCAGGCTTGTTGTCGACGGCGTTTTTCAGGTCTCCGGTGGGGAGGCTGGCATGGAGCTGGAAACCGTACCTGGGCTCCTCGGCCTTGGCAGAACCTGAACCGAGGACGAGCGCGGCCGCAGACAGAGCGACCGAACGGATTGCGCGTGACATGGCGTCTCCAAAAGGGCCACCGGGGTCGGTGGACAAGGACACCCATCAGTGAGGCCAGGTTCCCAAAGGTTCAAACCTGGCGGTCGTCAATGGAGGGTCACTCCTCGCCCTTGCGCTGCTTGCCCTCCGGATCGAACTGGTAGCCCACGCTGCGGATGGTGTGGACCCAGCGGGGATGGTGGGGGTCGTCCTCCATCACCCGGCGAATGCGCACGATAAAGTTGTCCACGGTGCGGCTGGTGGGATAGGCGTCTTCGCCCCACACCTTGTCGAGGATGTCCGTGCGGCTGACCACCTGGCCCGGCCGCTCCATGAGCAGCTTGAGGATCATGGATTCCTTCACGCCCAGCTGGAACGGGCCAGTGGGGCCCTCGCCGCAGAAGTTGTCGAAATCCACCCAGTAGGTGCCGAAGGCCTGGCGGCTGTTGATCTCGCGGCCACGGTACCAGGCCTCCCGCCGCAGGATGGCGCGCACGCGGAGCAGCAGCTCCCGCACCTGGAAGGGCTTGCCCAGGTAGTCGTCAGCCCCGGTCTCGAACCCGTGCATCCGGTCGTCGTCCGTATTCTTGGCGGTGAGGAAGAGGATGGGCGTGAAATTCTTGGCCTCCCGGACCTTCTCACAGATGGTGAAGCCGTCCATGCCCGGCAGCATGACGTCCAGGATGACCAGGTCGAAGGTCTCGGCCAGGATCTGTTTCAGGGCCTGATCACCCCGGGGAATCCAGGTGCAGGCCAGCCCCTCCAGCTCGAGGTTTAGTTTGATCCCCTCGGCGAGGCTGAGCTCGTCTTCCACCAGCAGGATCTTGGGGTCGGCCATGGGTCACTCCGGAGACCTGTTGATCCTACTAGAATGGGAGACCCGGAGCGTCCATGGACCCGTATCTCAGCATTGTCATTCCCATCTACAACGAAGAAGAGAACATCCCCGCCCTCTGGGACCGCCTGTCCCGGGTGCTGGCCACCCATTTCGCCGATCCGGGCAAGCCCTGGGAGGTGATCTTCACGGACGATGGCAGCCGGGATCGCAGCCTCGCCATGCTGGTGGACCTCGCCAAGGCCGAGCCCCGGGTCAAGATCGTGGAATTCAACCGGAACTACGGGCAGCACAGCGCCATCTTCGGGGCCTTCGCCGAAGTGCAGGGGCAGGTGGTGGTCACCCTCGACGCCGACCTCCAGAACCCCCCGGAAGAAATCCCCAAGCTGGTGGCCAAGGTGGAAGAAGGCTACGACGTGGTGGGAGGCTGGCGGCAGGGCCGCCAGGAGAACGACAGCTTCTTCCGCACCATGCCCAGCAAGATCGTCAACGCCGTCACCCGCAAGACCACCGGTGTGAAGCTGCATGACTACGGCTGCATGCTGCGCGCCTACAGCCGGGATGTCGTAAACGCCATGCTGCTCTGCAAAGAGCGGTCGAGCTTCATCCCCGCCCTGGCCAACAGCTTCGCCAAACGCATCACCGAAGTGCCCGTGGCCCATGCCGAGCGGGCCGCCGGGGAAAGCAAGTACGGCCTGTGGAAGCTGATCAACCTGCAGTTCGACCTGCTCACCAGCTTCAGCCTGCTGCCCTTGCAGATGCTCAGCGTCTTTGGGGTCATCACCGCCGGGGTGGGCTTCCTGCTCTTTCTTGGTCTGGTGCTCTACCGGTTCGTGCATCCAGAAGGCACCGCCGAGGGCGTGTTCACCCTGTTCGCCATCCTCTTCTTCTTCGTGGGTTGCCAGTTCATCGCCTTCGGCCTGCTGGGCGAGTACATCGGCCGCATCTACCAGGAAGTGCGGGACCGGCCCCGGTACATGGTGAAGAAGGTGCACCAGGCGAAGTAGCTAGTCAGGAAGCACGTCGGTCCACCCCTCGCCATCCTCTTCGGAGGGCTTCTCGGGGACGCGGTAGCTCTCGCTGGCCCAAGCCCCCAGGTCCTGGACCTGGCAGCGCTCCGAGCAGAAGGGCTTGAAGGCATTGCCCTCCCAGGGGGTGGGCTTGCGGCAGGTGGGGCAGGGGCGTAGGACCATGCCGCTCAGCATAACGCCAGTGGGATTATGGTTGATTAACGAAGAAAATATGAGTCAAAAAATGAAGATTGGCTTGACATGACCCATAGACCCCTTATGCTCAAGAGAGCCAAGGTGGGTTACTCCCGACCTGGGTCCATATGAGGAGCTTCCATGGGCAAGATCATCGGCATCGATTTGGGCACCACCAACAGCTGCGTGGCGGTCATGGAGGGCGGGCAGCCCAAGGTGATCCCCAACCCCGAAGGGGCGAACACCACCCCCTCGGTCGTGGGCTTCAACCCCAAGACCACCGAGCGCCTTGTGGGTGCCTCGGCCAAGCGCCAGGCCGTCGCCCAGCCCAAAAGCACCATCTATTCCATTAAGCGATTCATGGGCCTGCCTTTTGCCGACTCGGACCGCGAGCAGAAGCTCGTTCCCTACACGGTCGAGCGCGCCGACAAGGGCGGCTGTGTGGTCGACGTGCTGGGCAAGAAGCTGAGCCCCGAGGAGATCAGCGCCGCCGTCATCAACAAGATGAAGGAGGCCGCCGAGGCCTACCTGGGCGAGAAGGTCACGGAAGCCGTCATCACGGTGCCCGCCTACTTTAACGACGCCCAGCGGCAGGCCACCAAGGATGCCGGCGCCATCGCGGGCCTGGAGGTGAAACGCATCGTCAATGAGCCTACGGCCGCGGCCCTGGCCTACGGCCTGGACAAGAAGAAGGACGGCACCATCGCGGTCTTCGACTTCGGCGGCGGCACCTTCGACATCTCGATTCTTGAAGTTTCCGAGGGCGTGGTCGAGGTGAAGTCCACCAACGGCGACACCCACCTGGGCGGCGACAACATCGACCAGGCCATCATCGACTGGCTGGCCGACGAGTTCCAGAAGGACGAGGGCATCGACCTCCGCAAGCAGGCGGACGCCATGCAGCGCCTGAAAGAAGCCGCCGAGAAGGCGAAGATCGAGCTCTCGAGCACCACCCAGACCGACATCAGCCTGCCCTACATCACCGCCGACGCCAGCGGCCCCAAGCACGTGAACAAGACCCTCAGCCGCGCGAAGTTCGAGCTGATGATTGAGCCCGTCCTCCAGAAGCTGAAGGGCCCCTGCGAGAACGCCGTGAAGGACGCCAAGCTGGCCCACCACGAGATTGACGAAGTGGTGATGGTCGGTGGCTCCACCCGCATCCCCAAGGTGCTGGAAATGGTGAAGCAGATCTTCGGCAAGGAGCCCAACCACAGCGTGAACCCCGATGAGGTGGTGGCGGTGGGCGCGGCCGTGCAGGCGGGGGTGCTCTCTGGCGATGTGAAGGGGGTGCTGCTGCTAGACGTCACCCCGCTGAGCCTGGGCATCAACGCCAATGGCGGGCAGATGAGCGTCATCATCCCCCGCAACACCACCATTCCCACCAAGCGCAGCGAGATCTACACCACCGCCGTGGATAACCAGCCCGGCGTGGACATCGAGGTGTTCCAGGGCGAGCGCCCCGTCGTGGAGGGCAATAAGCTCCTCGGCCAGTTCCACCTGGGCAACATCGCCCCCGCCCCCCGTGGCATGCCGCAGATCGAAGTGGTGTTCGACATCGATGCGAATGGCATCGTGCACGTCACCGCCAAGGACAAGGGCACCGGCAAGGACGCCAGCATCACCCTGACCGGCAGCACGGGCCTCTCCAAGGAGGAGATCGATGCCAAGGTCAAGGATGCCGAAGCCCACAAGGCGGAGGACGAGGACCGCAAGTCCATGCTGGAAGAGAAAAACCACCTGGACCAGATGGTCTATCAGGTCGAGAAGCTCTTGAAGGACAGCGGGGACAAGCTGCCCGAGGCCGACAAGAAGGAGGCTGAGGAGGCCATCGTCGAGGCCAAGGCGGCCCTGGCGAGCCTGGAGAAGGATCGGATCAAGAAGGCGCTGGAAGCCCTCACCGCCAAGAGCCACAAGCTGGCCGAGAGCCTCTACAAGCAGGAGCCGCCGCAGGATGGCGGCCCCACCCCTGGTGCGACCGGCGAGGACAAGAAGGCCGATGACAATGTCATCGATGCCGAGGTCGTCAGCTAAGTCTGCCCGGGGGTTCCGCGCAGCGCGCCTACCCCCGGGCCCCAGCGAAGAGGCCCGGCCAAGCCGGGCCTCTTCTTTTCCACCTCAGTTCAGATTTTCCACCACGAACGAAATCTTAGTGCCATAGACTAAACCTATGTCCCACCCCGACTACTACAAGATCCTGGGCGTGCCCAAGTCGGCCTCGGAAGAGGACATCAAGAAGGCGTACCGAAAGCTGGCGCGGAAGCACCACCCGGATCTGAACCCCGGCGATGTCAAGGCGGAGGGGGAGTTCAAGAAGCTGACGGAAGCCAACGAGGTGCTGTCAGATCCCGAGAAGCGGAAGAACTATGACACCTACGGTGATCCCAGCGGGCCCGGCGCGCAGATCCCACCGGGATTCCAGCAAGGGGCTGGCTTCGGCTTCGAAGACATCTTCGCCGGCTTCGGTGGGCGACCGATGCGGCACGGCCCGGAGCGGGGCGAGGACCTCATCCACTCCGTGCGTCTCCGCTTCCGGGAGGCCTTCGAGGGCACGCGGCTGAACCTTCGGGTGAATCGCTCGGAGCCATGCCTGGCCTGCCGGGGCACGGGCGAATCCAACCGGAAGCAAGAGACCTGTCGTACTTGTCAGGGGAAGGGCAAGGTGGGCGGGGGCTCGGGCTTCCTCTCCTTCGGCCGCACCTGCCCGGAGTGCGGTGGCCGCGGTACCAAGGCCCCCGCCTGCCCCGACTGTGGCGGCGCCGGACGGCACAGCCGCCAGGAGACGGTTACCATCGCCATCCCGGCCGGCGTAGAGGATGGCGCCAAGCTGCGGGTTGCCGGGAAGGGCGAAGCCGGGCGACGGGGAGGCGGTCCCGGTGACCTCTTCCTGCAGATCAGCATGGAGCAGGACACGCGGTTCGAGCGCAAGGGGCCAAACCTCTACGTGAAGCTGCCCGTCAGTTTCACGGAAGCTGCCCTGGGCGCGAAGGTGGACGTCCCCACCCCCGAGGGCCAGCAGACCATCAAGGTGCCGCCGGGAACCCAGACAGGCGCGCGGCTGCGGCTGAAGGGTCAGGGCATGCCCATTCCGCGCGGCAGCCAGAGGGGCGACCTCATTGCCGAGGTGTCCGTGGTGACCCCCACCGTGCAGGACGAGCGCAGCAAGGAGCTGCTGCGCGAGTTGGCGGAGCTGAACGACGAGGCCGTGCGCAAACAGCGGGGTGATCACCATGGCTAAAGACCCGAGGATGGGCGCCTACATGATTGGGGTGGTGTCCATGCGCTACAGCGTGCACCCCCAGACCCTGCGGCTCTATGAGCGGGAAGGTCTGCTCGCGCCCAGCCGCACCGAAGGGAAGACCCGCCTCTACAGCGACGAGGACCTTGAGCGGCTGGAGTTCATCCTCAACCTCACCCGCGACCTGGGCGTCAACCTCGCCGGTGTGGAAGTGGTGCTGGGGATGCGGGATCGGCTCAACCACCTGCAGGAGGACCTGGAGCGACTCACTCAGGCCCTGGAGGCAGCGGGGGTCAAGGACGTGCCGCGGCCCACCTCTGCGACGGGCCTCGTGAAACTCACGCCGCATGGACTGCGCAAGCGCTGAGCCACAGGAGACTTGGCCGGAGGGCCGGGATCGCTTGCTATGCTGGTCGTTCCCCCTGCGGTGATCCACACCTGCCCCCAAGGTGAACCGTGCCCCTCCGGCATCTCGAAGAGCGCTCGCTCGACAAATACTTCGACTCGATCCGCCACCTCCCGCTGTTGACGGCGGAGGAGGAGCGCTTCTACGGGCGCATGTGGCAGAACGACCGCAACCCGGAGGGCCTGCGCAAGCTGGTGGAAGGCAACCTGAGGTTCGTGGTCAAGGAGGCCCGAAAGTTTGAGGGCATGGGGCTCGACCTGCTGGACCTCATCAGCGAGGGCAACCTGGGCCTGATCGAGGCCGCCAAGCGCTTCGACCCGGAGCGCCTGAACAAGTTCCTCACCTATGCTTCCTGGTGGGTGCGTCAGGCCATTTTTCATGCCCTGGCGGAGCACGGGAACAAGATCCGCCTGCCCCAGAAGGTGGCAGGCCACCTGGTCCAACTGAATCGGGTGACCCAGAAGCTGAGCCAGGCCCTGGGTCGCACGCCCCTGCTGCAGGAGATCGCCACGGCGGCCAACCTCAGTGTTGAGGATGTGGAGCGCTACCAGCTGCTTCAGCAGACCACTTCTACCGTGTCCACCGAGCAGGGGCTCGGCGATTCGGACCTCACCGTGGGCGACAGCCTGGAGCAGGAGGTGGAGCCTTCCGCCATGCACACCCTGGACCAGGAAGCCTTCCTGGAGCAGATCGAGGAGAGCCTGGCCTCCTTGAGCGAGAAGGAGCGCACCATCATCTCGCTGCACTTCGGCATCGGGGGGGAAGACCCACTCACCCTGGAACAGATCGGCAAGCGCTTCGACCCGCCCATCTCGCGGGAGCGGGTGCGGCAGCTGGAGGAGCGTGCCTTCGCCCGCATCCGCGAGCGGCGCCGCGAGGTGCTGGGGGGCTTCCTGCGCGGGGGGGACGGACCATGAAGGGCCGTCCGGATTGTCCGCGGTGCGAAGGGCGGGGCCTCGTCATCGACCCGGATCCCCAGAAGCCGGTGTGGGTCTGCGGCTGCACGGAAGAGCTGGCCCCGGACGCAGCGACCCTGGGCCTGCCCACCCGCTACCGGGAGGCGGACTTCGCGCGGTTCTGGAAGTGGTGGAACAACTCACAGGCCCACGGCGTCCGGGCCCTGCTCGACCGGGCCCCGGAATTGGAGGAGCTGCTGGCCCGACCGCTGGAGGAAGTGGGCGAGCTGGAGGGCCGCGAGGACCTGGTGAAGCTCCTCCAGGCTCTGCGCAAGCGCCCCGAGCATGGCATCCGCCCGGCGGGCGCCGAAGGGCTGGCCCAGTGGGCGACCACCGGGAAGCACCGATTCCGCCACGGCTGGGAGCTCTGGTGGATATACGGCCCCGCCCAGAGCGGCCGCAGCACCCTCGCGGCAGCGGCCCTCAGGGCCTGGACCGAACGCCAGAGCAGGCCGGGTCGCTTCGTGTCCGTCCGCTCCCTCAGTCAGGCCATCAAGGACACCTACTACGACGTGCGCAGCTTCCAGAACCGGGGCTTTCAGAGCGTACGGGACCTCATCGAGCCCCTGCAGGATCCCCCCCTCCTGGTGCTCGACGACTGGGACCGCATGGACACCGACATCCGGGTGGCCGCCGCCCTTGCACAGCTGCTCGACCACCGCTACAGCGAGGAGCTGCCGACGATCCTCACGGCGGCCGGTCCGCCCGAGGCGCTGGAGCGCCGCGAGAACCACCCCCTCGCGCGGCTCGAGGACACCAGCCTGCTGGAGCGCCTACGCGGCGCCGAGCGGGTGGAGATGGTGCCAGCTCTGAGGCCCTGGATTGATCGCATGGAACGCGGGTAGTGGCTTGAAGGCGCTGTTGCGGGGGCTGCTCCGACTGCACCTGGCCCGGTCCCGGGGGCTCTGGCTGGTGGTGGCCGGGCTGACCCTCCTGCTGAGTTGGGGCACGCTCCGGGTGGAACGCGCCCTGGACCTGATGAGCCTGCTGCCCGCGGAGCATCCCGCGGTGCGGGCCAACCTGGAAGCCGGTGTGGGGCAGCAGGAGCTTCTCTGGCTGGTGGCCGAAGGGGGCGAAGCTACCCTGGAGGCCCGGCGGGCCTGGGCCGAAGGCTTGGTGGACCGCCTGCTGGTGGAGGGAAACCTGCCCCTCAACGGCCTGGCGGCCGAGGGACGCCTGTCCGATCCCGTGCCGGTGCCCGGTCCAGGGGGGGTGAGTCCCTGGCCCGCCCTGCTGGCGGTGGGCGCCATCGCCGAGGGAGACGCCGCCGTCAGCCGCCTCACCACCGAGACCCTCTATGCCCTGGCCCCGGCCTGGCTCGGGGATCGGCTGGCGCCCCTGAAAGACCCGGCCAGCCTCCAGCGCCGCCTGAAGGCAACGGCCCGAGCCCTGTCCTCGCCAGAGCCGGTGGCCGCCGCCCTGGCTCGGCTCGACCCCCTGGGGCTCCGGAACCTGGCCCCTCAGAATGGCGAGGGCATGGCCAAGGCCACGGAACTGGGGCGCGCCTTCACGTTGCGCATCCGGACGGGCTATTTCGAGACCAAGGATGGCCGTTTCGTGCTCCTGCCTCTGGTGGCCAGCTTTCCTGCCACCGATGCCAAGGCCACCACCCGCGCGCTGACCTGGCTGGGCCGGGGGGCGGTGGGCCCGCTGCCGGCGGCGGCGGGACTCAGTCAGGTGGAGGCGGCGCTGGCGCCCTCCGCCGAGCGGCCCTTCGCCCTCCAGGTCACGGGCGCCCACGCCATCACCGCCTGGGAAAGCCATCGCCTCACGGTGGAGGTGCTGCTCAGCCTCGCCCTCAGCTTCGTCCTCATCGGTCTGGTCTATTGGCTGGGCTTCCGCACCCTGGCCGGCTATGGCTTCGTGATCGTGCCGTTGCTCGTCGGCATGCTCTGGGCGCTGGGAATGACCGGGTGGATCCTCGGGCGCATCAACCTCATGGCCGCCGGCTTCGGCGCGGTGCTGCTGGGTGTGGGCGACGACGTGGGCATCCTCCTGTTCAGTCGCTACCGGGATGAGCGGCGGGCTGGGCGCACCAAGCCCTGGGCTCTGCGGGCGGCGCTGCTAGGCACCGGCCCCGGCGTCGTAGCGGGCGCCCTCGCCACCGCCATGGCCTTCCTGGCCCTGGCCTTCGCGCCCTTCCCGGGCATCCGCGACCTGGGCGTCACCACGGGGCTCGGGCTTCTGGCCTGCCTGGTGGCCACGTTCCTGGTGCTGCCTCCGCTGCTGCTGGCCCTGGATCGCGGCACCGGCACCTTTGCTCCCGGCCCGCCGCCGCCCGTGGCGCCCCGTCGCCGCTGGGCCCCCTGGGCGGCCCTGGCCCTCCTGGCCCTGGCTCTGGCCGGGGCCCCTCGTACCCGCTGGGAGGAGGACCTGCGTCGCTTCCGCGCCCAGGGCAACCCCGCGCTCACCCTGCAGGAGCGCCTCACCCGCACCCTGGGGGCGAGCCTGCAGCCGCTGGCGCTGCAGATCCCCCTGGAGGATCCGGACCGCCTGCCGGCCCGGTGGAACAAGCTGAGCCCCATTCTCCGCGAAGCGGGGCTGCCCTTCCCCGACTGGAAGACCCTGGACCCCGAGCTGCGCCACGTGCTCGGCTCGGAGACCTGGCGGCGGCAGGTGCTGGACGCGGCCTCCGAAGCGGGCCTGGATCCCGCGGGACTGGAAGGGCCCTTGGCGGCCCTGGCGGCCGCTGCGGCCGATCCCACCCAGCCGGTGGCGGCCCTCCAGGCCCTGCTCCCCCGTGCCGTGCCGCCGCCAGAGCCCCACCGGTGGACCCTCTGGGAGACCCTCCATCGCGGCCGGAAGCCCCTGCCCCTGGCCCCGGCCTTGACCGTGCCCCTGCGGCTCGAGGAAGCCGCCCTGCTCCGGCTCACGCCCGTGGTGGAAGCCGCCGGGGGCCGCTTCGTGGGCACGCAGCCCCTGTTCCGAGTCGTGAAGGGCATCGCCAAGGAGGCCGTCCAGCAGGCGGTGCTGCTGGCCCTGGCCGGGATCTTCGGCGTGATCGCCCTCTTCGGCCGAAGCTGGCGCTTCGGGGCCTACGCCCTGGTGCCGCTGCTCGCGAGCCAGGCAGGGGTCTTCGGCGCCCTGGGCTGGGGTGGCGAGCCCCTGACCTTCCTGTCCCTCATGGCCATCCCCATCGCCCTGGGGGTCAGTGTCGACACCGCCTTCAACCTCCTGCACCGGTCTCGGGGGGAGAAGGATGCCCCGCAGCGCGTGGCCCGGGTCAACGCCGTCTGCGCCGGCACCACCCTCGCTGGCTTCGGCGGCATGGTGTTCAGCGGCTACCGGGGGCTGCGCGGCCTCGGCCTCGCCTGCCTGGGCGGCGTGGCGCTGGCCCTGCTGCTCACCCAGTGGCTGGTGCCCGTGCTGCTGGAGAAGTGGCCCTTGGAGAAGAAGTGATGCCGCGTTGCAGGCTTAAAGGCAAAAGGAAGGAACCGCGAATTGGCGCGAATGCCCGCTTTGCGGGTCGCGAACGGGCGGTGTCCTGCGCCGGTGCGCGAACCTGGCCACGCGTCCCTGAACGTGCTTCATCTCCTTCGCGCGGCTTGCAGGGCAAGCCTTTCGCGTCATTCGCGGTTGAACCCCTTTTTGAATGCGAATGGGTATGAATCCACTGAACGAGCTGCTGCAAACCCGACTCGCGGGGGGCCCCGTCCCCGCCGCGGAGGTGATGGCCCTGGGCCTCTACCACCCGGAGCACGGCTACTACCGGCGGACCGACGGTCCCTGGGGCTTCGCGGGCAAGGACTACTACACCGCCCTGGACCTGGGGCCGCTCCTGGGGCAGACCCTGGCCCTGCGGCTGGAGGCGGCCTGGGAGCGCCTGGGTCGGCCCGCGCGGTTCACGGCCCTGGAGCCCGGTGCGGGGCGTGGCTGGCTGGGTCGCGACCTGCTGAACGCGGCCGCTGGCCCCTTCGCGGAGGCCCTGGTCTATGTCCACCGCGACGACAACCCTGCGGCCCGCCGGGCGGCGGAGGTGGCCCTGGCGCCCTTCCTCGCAGCAGGCCGGGCAAGGTTCAGCGCCGAAGCCGAGCCCCTGGAGCCCTTTACCGGGGCCATCTTCAGCAACGAGCTCTTCGACGCCCTGCCCGCCCAGCCCTGGCGCTGGGATGGCACCACCTGGACCCGCGAAGTGCTGACGGCCACGGGCCCCGAGTGGCAGGCCGCCGATCCCGCCGAAGCCGGGGCCTGGTTCGCTGCCCAGACCGACGGTCTGGAGCCGCGGGATGGCAGCATCTGGTGCGAGGCTCTGCCCGGCCTGGTGCAGTCGCTCGCCGGATCCCTCGCGGCGGGCCTCTTTCTGGCCATCGACTATGGGGAGAGCGCCGACCGCCTGCTGGCCAAGGGCGCCGACCTGCGCCGTTTCAAGGCCCACACGGTGGACGGCAAGTGGCACGATGACCTGGGCGAAGCCGACCTCACCGCCGACGTGGACTTCACACGTCTGGCGCACCTGCTGGAGGCGGCAGGGTGCACGGAACTCGGCCACCAGGAACTGAGCCGCTGGATCCGCACCCATGCCCCCCTGGACCAGTGGGGCATGACCTGGCTGACCCTACCCGACCCCGAACGCCGCGCCCGCACCGAGAACCTGCTGCAGCTCACCCTGCCCAACCTGATGGGCAGCCGGTTCCGGGTGCTGGAGGGGTGGAGGGTACGACGGGATTAGCCGGTGATGGCCGGGATGCACGACCATCACGTCGACCATGGGGGTTCATCTCCGTTCACCAGTGGGGTATGGGTTATTTTGCCGACCAGGTTCCAACGCCCAGCGAACTCGGCCGTGCCGCGTCATGGAACACGGTGTGGGTGGCCTTCCGGTAGTCCTCGGGCTTGGCCTGGTTGATGTCCATGAACACCTGGGGGTTGCGGTCCATGAGGGGGAACCAGCTGCTCTGGAGCTGGACCATCACGCGGTGGCCCTTCTGGAAGGTGTGGAAGATGTCGTTCATGGTCCAGGCCACGCGGGTGGGCTGCCCGGGCACGAAGGGGGCGGGTGTTTCCAGGCTGTCGCGGAACTTCCCCCGCATGACTTCGCCGCGCACCAGCTGCTGGTAGCCGCCCATGGGGTTGGGCGTGCGGTCCCAGGGGGAGCTCCCCTCCTTGAAGTCGGGGTTCTTGAAATCATCCGGGTAGACATCGACGAGCTTCACCACCCAGTCGGCGTCGGTGCCCGTGGTGGCCACGAAGAGCTCGGGCCGCAGGGGGCCGGCGAAGGTGAGGTCTTCCGCCAGAGGCTCGGTCTGGAACACCAGCACATCGGTGCGGCGCCCCGCGAACCGCTGATCCGCCGTCATGTACTCCTTCGGCATGCCGATGTTCACCTGCTCGATGAAGGGGACGGGCTTGGCGGGATCGGAGACGAACGAGTCGGCACCGCCGTCGGCGGGCGGGGCCGTGAGGGCGAGCCTGCCCCCTGGCTGCAGGTACAGGCGGCCCTCCTGCACGCCCTTCGGTGGCCACGTCTCGAAGTGGTGCCAGCGGTTGGCGCCGGTCTCGAACACCGTGGCCTTGGCCAGGTCGAGGGCCTGCACACCCTTGAGGTGGTGCATGAAGAAGGGGAAGAGCACATCGCTCTGGAACCATTCCGAGGTGGGGGCTCCGAACTGCACCGGACCCAGGTGGTCGCCGGGGGTGCGCTCCCAGGCACCATGGGACCAAGGCCCCATGACCAGGCGGTTGTCCGTGGCGGGGCTCTGGCGGCCCACGGTCTTGAACACCTGGAGGGCCCCGTAGAGGTTCTCGGCGTCGAACCAGCCGCCGACGGTGAGGACGGCAGGCTTGACGTCCTTCAACTGGGGCCGCAGGTTGCGGGCCTGCCAGAAGGCGTCGTAGGTGGGGTGGTCCAGCATCTCGTTCCAGAAGGCCACGTCCTTGGTGAACTGGCGGGTGGCGGCGGTGGAGCCCAGCCGCAGGAACCACGCGTAGCCATCCGAGGTGCCGTGCTCGAAGCCCTTGGGCCACGCCTGGGTGGGACCGGGCCGGGGCAGACCGAAGCTCACCATGAAGTTGAAGGCATGGGGCATCCAGAGGGCGCCATTGCGGTGGAAGTCATCGCCCGCGAACCAGTCCACGATGGGCGCTTCGGGGGAAACGGCCTTGAGGGCTGGATGCCCTGAGAGCATGCCCACCGCCGTGTAGAAGCCGGGATAGCTGATGCCCCACTGGCCCACGCGGCCGTTGTTCCCGTCGACGTGCTTTACCAGCCAGTCGATGGTGTCGAAGGTGTCCGTGCTCTCGTCGATGGCTGCGCCACTCACGGCGCGCTGGGGCCGCATGTTCACGAAATCGCCCTCGGACATCATGCGGCCCCGCACGTCCTGGTAAACGAAAATGAACCCCTCCTCCTGGAAGCGGGCCGAGGGGCCCAGGTGGCCTGGGAAGGCCTCCTCGCCATAGGGATAGATGCTGTAGGGAGTACGCTGCAGCAGGATGGGGTAGGTCCGCCCTGCTTCCTTGGGGGTGTAGATGGCCGTGAACAACCGCACCCCGTCGCGCATGGGAATCTGCACCTCGCGCTTGGTGTAGTGCGCCCGGACGGCTTCCGCCGCTGGGGAGGTCCGGGGCCGCTGAGCCGGCAGGGGCCGGGAGGCCATGGCAAGCAGGGCGAGGGCCAGGAAGGGAAGGCGCAGGGCCCGAGCGAGGTTCACGGTGGCTCCAGGGATGGGGACCTCATCTTACGTGGTATTCAGCCGCCGGGGCCAGACCGAAAGGGGCAGGTGCCTTGGTCCCGCCATTCCCCTCGACGGGGGGAGCCGCTTTTGCTGAACTGGAGGGTGCGCCCCACGTCGGGGCCGATGGATCCTTCCCGCATGCAGCCGCTTCGCTTCGTCCAGCCCGCCGAATGGGCCCCCCACCGCGCCTGCTGGCTGGCCTGGCCCAGCCATGGCCACCTGTGGCAGGCGCACCTGGCCTCGGCCCAGGCAGAGGTGGCCGGCCTGGCTCTGGCCATCGCCGAGGACGGCGGAGAGGCCCTGGACCTGCTGGTGCAGGATGCCTTGGCGGAGGCCGAAGCCCGTGCCGCTCTTGCACCGGTGTTGGGCCAGGTGCGCTTCCATCCCATTCCCGTGGGCGACATCTGGCTGCGGGACACGGCCCCCATCTTCGTCCACGAGGTGGGCGGGGCCCTGCGAGCCGCCTGCTTCCGCTTCAACGGCTGGGGCGGCAAGTATCTGCTGCCCGGGGACGACCAGGTGGCAGCCCGGGTGGCCACCCGCAGTGGGGTGGCCCCGGTGGACCACGACTGGGTGCTGGAAGGCGGCTCGGTGGAGGTGGATGGCGAGGGCACCCTCCTCACCACCCGCCAGTGCCTGCTGAACCCCAACCGCAACCCCGGCATGACCCAGGGGGACCTCGAAGCCGCCCTGAAGGCCGACCTGGGCGCAGAGAAGGTGCTCTGGTTGGATGAGGGTCTGCTGCACGATCACACCGACGGCCACATCGACACGCTGGCGCGCTTCGTGGCGCCCGGCGTGGTGGTGTGCATGGCAGCGCAGGATCCCGCCGATCCCAATGCCGCCACCCTCGACCGCCTGGCCGCCGACCTGGCCACCTTCACGGATGCCCGGGGCCGCCGGCTCCAGGTGGTGCGCATCCCCTCGCCGGGGGTGGTGCTGGACGAAGAAGGGGTGGTCATGCCCGCCAGCTTCGTCAACTTCTACATCGGCAACCGCACCGTGGTGGTGCCCACCTACGGAACCGAGTTTGATGCGGCCGCCGTGGCTGCCCTGACCCCTCTGTTTCCGGGGCGCCGCGTCCTGGGCCGGTCCGCCCGTGCCATCCTCAGCGGCGGCGGCGCCTTCCACTGCATCACCCAGCAGCAGCCGGAGGTCCCATGAACGAGGCCCGGATCATTTCTGTCGCCGCCGTCCAGTGTGCCTTCACGGGGGACCTGGAGGCCAACGTGGCCCGGGTCGAGTCCCTGGTGCGGGACGCCGCCGCCCAGGGGGCGCAGGTGGTCCTGCCGCCAGAGCTGTTTGAGGGCCCCTACTTCTGCCGCGAGGAGAAGGACGCCTTCTTCGACTGGGCCAAGCCCGTGGCGAACCACCCCACCCTCACCCGCTTCCAGGCCCTGGCCAAGGAGCTGGGCGTGGTGATTCCGGTCTCGTTTTATGAACGGGATGGGCACCACCACTACAACAGCCTGGCCATGCTCGACGCCGATGGCTCCCTGCTGGGCATCTACCGAAAGAGCCACATCCCCGACGGACCGGGCTACGAGGAGAAATTCTACTTCCGGCCCGGGAACACCGGCTTCAAGGTCTGGGACACCCGGTTCGGGCGCATCGGGGCGGGCATCTGCTGGGACCAGTGGTACCCGGAGTGCGCCCGGGTGCTGATGCTGATGGGGGCGGAGCTGCTGCTCTATCCCACGGCCATCGGCACCGAGCCCGAGTCCCCCGAGCTGGACACCAAGGACCTCTGGCAGCGGGCCATGATCGGCCACGCGGTGTCCAACGTGGTCCCCGTGGTGGCGGCCAACCGCATCGGCCTGGAGGGCGATCAGACTTTCTATGGGCACTCCTTCATCGCCAACCACCGGGGCGACAAGGTGGCGGAGCTGGGGCGGACCGAGGCCGGAGTGATCGTTGCCGAGTTCGATCTGGAGGAGATCCGGCGCAACCGGGCCTCCTTCGGGTTCTTCCGGGACCGGCGGCCCGAGTTGTATGGATTGATCGCTCAGCCCTGATTCAAGGCGATGTCTCGGAGCTGCCTCAGACCCTGAATTGCCCCACCAGGTGGTGCTGGTCCTCCGCCACCCGGGCCAGCTCGGCGGCGGTCTGGGCCACCTCCGAGACAGTGCGAGCCATCTGGGTGGTGGCAGAAGCGTTGTCCGCCACCCTGGCCAGGTTCTCGTCGACCTGCTCGGCCACTTCGGCGCTGGTGCGGGCCTGCTCGTCCGCCGCCGCCCCCACCTCGAGGATCATGGCTGCCACGCCCTGGATGTGGGTGTCGATGGCACCGAGGGCGGTCACGGTGTCGTTGACCATGTCGGCACCCTGGTCCACGGAGGAGTTGCTCTGTTCGATGAGCTCGCCGATCTCCCGGGCGGCGGCGCCGCTGCGCTCTGCCAGCTTGCGGACCTCCTCGGCCACCACGGCGAAGCCCTTGCCCATGGCACCGGCCTTGGCGGCCTCGATGGCGGCGTTGAGGGAGAGCAGGTTGGTCTGGCGGGCGATGTCCTGGATCAGCCGGACGGCGCTGACCATGCGGGTGGTGGCGGAGCGGATGTCCTCCATGGCCCGGGCGCTGGCCTCCCCGGTCAGGATGCCCCGCTTCACCGCCGCCACGGCGTCTTCCGACTCCTTCTGGGACCGGTGGATGTTGCCGGAGACCTGCTCGATGGAGGCGGACAGCTCCGTGACCGCCGCTGCCACGCGCTCGAAGGCCGCGCGCTGGGCCTCGGAGTTCCCCGCCAGGCTGGTGCTGGTGGTGGCCATCTGGTCGCTGGAGGCCGACAGCTGGGTGGCGCCGCTGGCCACCGAGCTGGAAGAACCCGCCAGGTTCTGGAAAACCCCCCGCAGCCGGGCGTTGTAGGAATTGAAGGCCTTGGCCGCCTGGCCGATTTCATCTTCCGTCTCCACGGGCAGCTCCCGGGTGAGGTCGCTCTGGCTGAGGCCCTCCGCCAGGTCCTTCAGGGGGCGCGTGATCCAGAGGCTGATGCGATAGACCACGAGGAAGGCAACCACCCAGATGACGAAGGAGAGTCCCACGTTGAAGACGAAGGCACGCCACGGGGGCTGGCCCAGGTCCAGTCCCGACTGGAGCAGGCCCTTGGCGGCCAGCTCCTGGTACCGGTCCCAGGTGTCCTTCAGGTTGAAGTACGCATAGCCCGCCAGGGGCGGCGCCAGCATCAGCAGGAGCTTCCCCTTCATGCTCAGGCGGCTGGATAAGGACATGGGCACTCCCGGGGGCCCAGGGCGAGGCCGTCCCCACCCCATCGGAGGGCCGGGCCCTGGGGTGAAGTTCAGGCGAAGAGGCGGAGGGTCTCGTCCAGCGCGCGAAGCACGGCCAGGACGTGGAAGGGCTCGATCACCAGGAAATCCACCGCGCCGGCCATGATGGCCCGGTTGCGCTTCAGGTCCGCATCCTCCTCGGTGCCCACGAGCAGGACGGGCAGGGGGCAGGCCTCGTCCTGGGTCAGCCGACGGCAGCGCTCCATGGCGGTGCCCGACCGCAGCTTGTGGTGGATGAGGATGAGGCGGACTCGGCCCCAGTCCTGGTTACCGACGCCCAGGTCGGCGAGGGCGGGGGTCAGTGGGCCCGGTCCGGGATCGTAGGCGGCCACACCCAGCTTGCGGCCGATGGCCTCGCCCAGGCGGGTGGGAAAGGCCTCGCCTTCCGCCAGTACCAACACCAGGGGATCCCGGTCCACCAGGATCCGGGCCGAATGGGATGGGGCCGCCTTGGCGGCTTCGGCACGTCCCGGGAGCTTGGTGGATTCCAGTCCACCGGGATTGAACCGGGCGCGGTCCCGGTTGGCCTGCTGGTGGCGGGCCTCCAGCAGCCACTGGCGATACCGGCCCACGGTCAGGCGGTCGGCGGACTCGGCGAGGCGGAGCCCCCAGATGTGGTCGCCGAAGTAGGCCACCTCCACCGGCAGGACCAGGCTGTCCCCGACGGCCGCCCGCAACTCCACCGTGGAGGAGGCCTGGAGGCGCAGCATGTCCCCCAGGACCCTGGTGCCCGACGGGGCGGCCAGCTCCAGGCCGTCCTCGCCGAAGGCAGTCGCCAGGCCATCCTTCACATCGTTGTGCTGGTCGGCGAAGGGGCAAGGGATGGGCCGGTCGGGCACGAAGTCCGCCAGGCGGTGGGTGTCCATGGCCCGCAGCAGCCGGGGCATGGTCACATGGCAGGCCTCCGCGCCGTGCAGCCGCCCGTGGCCCTGGAACTCCACCGTGGCCTCGAAGGGCAGCCCCCGGTCCAGCAGCTTGAGGATGAGGCGGGAGCCGAGCTTCAGGCGCCACTGGCCCCGTTCCACATCCGAAATGCCGAGGATGATGCGGTCCGGCGTCTCCGCCAGGACCTTGAACTCCCCGTGGAAGTCGCCATGCCCCACCTGGAGGGTCTGCTCGCCCTCGCAGAGCCGCTGGAAGACCATGCGAATGGCCTCGACCTGCTCCTTGTTGAGGTTGCGGGCGCCCATGCCCCCCTATCGGTGCCTGGGTGGGGGACCTAAGCTTCGCCCAGCACCTGGCGCACAGCGGTATAGGGATCCACCCGGAGCTCAACAATGCCCGCCAGGGCCGCGGCCAGGCGATCGGGCCCAGCTTCTGCCTTGGCCCGGCGCAGGGCCGCCTCGGCCAGCAGGGCGTCGAAGCGCAGGCGGGCCCGCTCCTGGGCCTTCCGGGCTAGCCCCCCCTGGGCCCGCAGCCAGCCCCCGTGCTCCCGAATCTTCCCCAGCAGTTCCGGCACGCCTTCCCCTCGCTGGGCGATGGTCCGCAAGACGGGGGGATCCCAGTCCAGGGCCGGGGCCAGGGACTTCATGGCCTCCAACTCCCGCTCCACCTGATCCGCGCCCTCCCGGTCGGCCTTGTTGATCACGAAGAGGTCCGCCACCTCCATGATGCCGGCCTTGATGGCCTGGATCTCGTCGCCCATGCCCGGAACCAATACCACGCAGCAGGTCTGGACACAGCTGACCACGTCCACCTCGTCCTGGCCCACACCCACGGTCTCCACGAGGATGGTGTCGAAACCCGCCACATCCAGCAGGTCGATGGCGTCCATGGTGGCCCGGGCCAGGCCGCCCAGGGCCCCCCGGGTGGCCATGCTCCGGATGAAGATGCCCGGGTCCGCCGCGATGCGCTGCATGCGGATGCGGTCGCCCAGGATGGCGCCGCCGCTGAAGGGGGAGGTGGGATCCACCGCCAGGATGCCCACCCGGCGGCCCTCGGCCCGGAGGGTCCGGGCCAGCTGGTCGGTGAGGGTGCTCTTGCCCGCCCCGGGGGAACCGGTGATGCCGATCACGTCGGCGCGGCCCACGTGGGGCCAGGCAAGGGCCATCAGCTCGCGGGCCGATGGGTGGCCATTTTCCATCCAGGAGATGCCCCGGCCCAGCGCTCGCGCCTCCCCGCGGCGCAGGGCGTCCAGGAGGTGGGTGGGCTGGGACATGGGCCCAGGATGCCAGACTTCGGGTTCGTTCACTCGCGGGTCCCGGTTGGATGGGGTACCCTGGTCCTTCGGCCCTGGCCGCAGCTGGAAGCATGACCATGAAGCAAGGCCCCAAAGCCTCGGACGATCGCCTGCCAGGGGAATCGGTTCCGGAACAGACGCCCAAGCCCACCCCCGTGCTCTTGACCAAGCGGGTGGCCGTGGCTCCGCCTGATCCCAAGGCCCCCCGGGAGAAGATCTGCGCCGAATGCGGCATCCACTTCCGGGTGGAGTCGGGCCAGAAGTTCTACCTGTGCCCCGACTGCTACCGGCGGTCCTTCGTCTACAAACGGAAGGGCGGCAAGGATGCCGCCCGCATCCTGACCCACATCACCTGTGCCGTCTGCGGCGGCCAGGAATACCTGCCCTTCGTGCCGGATGACCCGACCAAGGCCCTCTGCCGGGCCTGCTATGCCAAGGAGCAACCGGAACCAAAGGCTCCTGCCAAACACCCCAAGAGATAGATCCACGAGGTTTTCATGCGCCCAACCATTCTCCCCCTGCTGCTCCTGGCCACCCTCCTCCCGGCCCAAACCCCTGCCAAGTCCAGCCGCCAGAGCAGCAAGAAGGCCACCACAAAGAGCCAGGCCAAGGCCGCGCCCAAGAGCACCCCCGAATCCGAAGCAGCCCGATCCGCCCTGCGCCAGACCCTGGATGCGGTGGATGCCGGGTGGTTTGGCCAGCCCTACCAGGGGGTCACCTCGGTGGGGATGCAGGGCACGCTGAACGTGGCCCTCAGTGGCGCAGCGGTCAACCAGAAAGTGGACAGCCTCAGCGATGGCCAAGTTAAGGGAAACAGCCAGGGCGGCCAGGCCAACCTGCGCATCCGCGGCACCTACTTCGCCAACGGCGACTTCCGGACGGACCTGGCCGGGGACTTCGGCACCCTGCTCTACACGCGGCGCGGCAACCGGGGCTTCCTCTACAGCAAGGACCAGAACGCCTACACCACCCGCGTGGACCTGCCCCCCTCCGATGCCCCCCTCACCTACATGGCCTGGTTCCGGCAGACCCTGAACGACATCAAGGCCGTCTACATCGACGCCCCCACCTTTAAGGCCAGCCTGGCCGGCGATGAGTCCGCCGGCGGAAAGACCCTCCAGCGCCTCGTGTTCACCGCCCCCACCCAGCCCTGGGACGCCAAGAAGCGGGAGCAGAGCCTGGCCCAGAGCCTGGGCTTTTGGAAGCGCGGCCGGCTTGAGGTCGCGGTAGACAAGGCCACCAAGCAGCCCGTCCGCCTGGATTTCCGCAACGACGAGCAGGGCGTGCAGACCCGCATGGACTTCAGCTATGGCAGCAACGGCAAGCTGGCGTCCGTGAACATCACCAACAGCAGCCGGGGCTTCGAAGGACCGGGTTGGCTGCGGATCGGCTACGGCGGCGATGGCCTCATGACCAACGTGGCCGGCGAGCTGGCCAGCCTCGACAAGAAGGTCTCCTTCGCCATGGACCTCTCCTGGTCCAAGACCCGCACCGTCGCCGACATCGCCGCTATCCCCCCCGCCGGTGCCACCAAGCGGGGCCGCGAGGACATGGAGACCCAGCTCATGCTCGGCCTCGCCACCAAGATCTTCGACCTCCAGCGCGCCGGCCTCAACCTCCGCAGCGTCGCCATCAGCGGCAAGTAACGCTAGACTGAACCCATCGGGGCGTGGCGCAGCCTGGTAGCGCATCTGCTTTGGGAGCAGAGGGTCGGAGGTTCGAATCCTCTCGCCCCGACCAAGAAAAGGGGGCCACTGGCCCCCTTTTCTTGGTCGGAACCAGACGGTGATTCGAACCTCCGAGTGGGCTCGCGGAGACAGCGCAGTGCGCTGTCGGGAGCGAGACCGGCGGCTGGCGCAGCCAGGCGCGGTTCGAGGCCAGGCAATGGTGGGACGAGGTCGGGATAGGAGAACGGCCAACCTCCGAGTGGGCTCGCGGAGACAGCGCAGTGCGCTGTCGGGAGCGAGACCGGCGGCTGGCGCAGCCAGGCGCGGTTCGGAGCCACGCTTGGCTGGGTCGGCGCCAAGGCAGGGAGCCGACCCCGTCCCCGCTTTTCTGGCACATCCACTGCACCCTGAAGCCACAGTCGGCAGTCCCTGCCGTTCAACAGGGTAATCTCTTCGTCTAGGCCAGCCCGTCCATCCGCCTGCAGTCCTGGAGTTCCCGTGTCCCCGGAAACCATCTCCCCCGCGAAGCTGATCGCCCTGCTGCGGCGCTTCATGATGGAGCATGCCAAGTCGGCCACCCGCTCGGTCTGCATGTGTCCCATCTGCGTGGATGCCCGGAAGCTTCTCGACAAGGCCTACGGCGAGCGATAGGCGGGGGAGCCGAAGCGGCAAGGATGACCCTTGGAGGGAAGCTCCTGGGCCCTGGTGGGGCCTACCCCGCCGTTCGGTCGCCGAAATCCATTGAAACCAAATTTTATGATTTATCCGAATTTTTCCCATCGATGCATAGCTGTCAGTAGACTGTTTGGACTATCCCCACATCCACCTCAAGGAGGGTTCTGTGAAACGGTCTTATGCGGTCGCAGTCTCAATGTTGATGGTCGTCGCCGCCCAAGCGGCCCAGGGCAAGCACATCGCCAAGGCGGTGCTCCAGAACCGGGCTGGTGCAACGGTGGCGGCCGCCTCTGCGGATCCCAACGGCACTGTGCGGTTCACCAACGTGCCGCCCGGTGAATACCAGCTCGTGCTGACCAACGCCGATGGGCGGTCGGTCACCCTGGCCGACCTGGACGGAGATGGTCATTCCGACCTGGTCATCGAGGCGAAGGCCACGGGCAGCGGCATGGGCGCGGGCAAGGTGAGCATGCAGGACATGAGCATCACCCGGGGCTCGGCCACGGCGGCGGCCCCGGGGGCCTCGCCCGGTTCGGGTGCCGGGGCCGGCAAGGTGAGCATGCAGGACTTCCACGTCATGAAGACCGCCCCTGGTGGGCAGCCGGTGGTGGCCCCCCGGGATGCAGCCAGCGGCCTCCCCACCGGCAAGCGCATGCACAAGCCCATGGTCTGTCTGGTGGACTGGGACCTGGCCAAGGGCAAGGGGGGATTCACCTCCGAGCGGGTCGCCCAGGCCGAAGGCCAGGCACTGCCCGACAACGTCGGAGGACGCTGCGTCGTCAAGGTGGTGGTGGAGGCCCAGCCCGGCACCATCGAGGTCCAGAGCTGGTCCTGGGGGATGGCCCAGGATGGGAAGACCCACACCAAGACCGGGCACGTGACGCTGATGAAGTGACAGGATCCGCTGCCACATCAGGCGCATTGTGCGTAAACCCGGATACCTTCGCGGGCTGATCGCCGCCTTCACAGTGGGGGCGGCGGCCATGGCCCAGGCCCCCGCCCCCACTGTGGAGGTGGACTTCGTCCTGCCCACGGTGGCGGGCGGGCCTCTGGTGGTGCAGGCCAAGGCGCCCCCGGGCACCGAGTGGGTGGTGCTGTTCCATCGCCGGGAAGGGGAGACCCAGTTCGAGTCCCTGACCCTGGTCGCGTCTCCGGATGGCCTGTTCCGCGCCGAGGCCACTGCGGCGCTGCCCACCGGGCTGCCCCTCCAGTGCTACGTGGCATCGCGGGGCGCGAGTGGTGTCACCACCCAGCCCGCTGATGCACCCACCAGCTTTTTCAGCCTGAACCTGCCAGAAGCAGCCACCCCTGAGACCGCGCCCGTGGCGCCACCCGTCCACGGGCCCCTCTATGCGGACCTCAGTGCCACCGACATCGTCCACCGGAAGGTGCCGGTGGCCGAGGAACCCACCCTGCTGGCTGCCGGGCAGCTGCGCTACGTCTTCCAGAAGGACGAGGAGGATCGCCACCTGCTCCTGGCCACCCGCCTGGTCTATACGAACCAGCCGGTGGGCACCCAGGCCCGTTGGAGCATCGGGGACATTCAAGCCACCTACGGGGTGGGGAACCACCGCCTGCAGGCGGGAGACCTCATGTCCCAGGAATCGGAGTTCACCCTCGGACCGGGCGGGCGCCGGGGGCTCGACTATACCTACGCATCGCCATCGCTCGGCGCCCACCTCTTCGCCCTCAACACCGAGCACCAGGTGGGCGTGACGGGCCTGGTGTGGCCCATGGCGGGCAGCGAGGCCTACGGCGGTTCCCTCGGCTACGCATGGTTCGGCAATGCCTTGCGGACCCGGCTGATCTTCCTGACGGGGCAGGATGACCCGTCCACCGCGGGCAACCTGGTGACGGCCTTCACCTCGCCGGTTCGGGAGGGCTCCACCGGCTCCCTGGTGGTAGATGGCCGCTTCCTGGAGCAACGGCTTGCGGTCTCGGGTGAGTACGCCCGAAGCCTCTTCACCCCAGACGCCCGTACCGAGGCGCAGAAGGTGAGCGACCAGGCCTGGCGGCTCGCGGCCCAGTGGGCGGATGGTCCCTTCAGTGCCCAGGTGGGCTATCGATCCGTGGGGGTGGGGTTCGGTACTGTAGGAGTGGCCTTCTTTACGGGCGACCGCCGGGTGCTGGATGGCAACCTCAGCCTGAATCGTTCCGGCTGGGGGCTCAGTGCCACGGCCTCGGACGAACGCACGAATCCCACAGGGCAGGCCAACCTGACCCAGGCCTGGAACCAGTCCCAGGGCCTGGAAGCCCGGGTGGTACTCCATCCCATGGCCACCTGGCGGCTGGGCGTGCGCACGGGGCGCCAGGAGGCGGAGGTGGTGGCCAACCCGCTGATCCCCTTCAGCAACAGTGAGCGGGCGGGACTGGTGACGGGCCTGGACTTCCAACTGCCCGCGCAGGTGATGCTCACCTTCAATGCCCAGTTCGACCGTCTGCGCGCAACGGGCTACAGCGACACCACAGGCACCAGCAAGGCCCTGTCCTTGGGCGGGAATGTGGGATTGGGCACCTGGGGGCGGCTGTCCCCGAACCTGAGCTGGACCCGGCTGCTGTCCCAGCCGGGCGATGAGCAGACCACCGTGAGCAACGGGTTTCTGAATGCCCAGTTCACACTCATTCCGGGAGCCCTCATGCTGCTCCTGAATGGGGGCGCCTCCCGCACCGTGCTCTCCACCGGGGCGACCCTCAATGCCTCCACCGCGGAGGGCACGCTGGGCCTCACCCTGGATGCCTACCTCCACGCCCCGCTCCGGGGCAGCCTGGGCGTGAAGGCCCGCTACGCGCGCACGCCGGTCTTCACGGGCCTGGTTGAGGACAACCGCGTGTTCCTCCTGTTGAACTTGTCCTTCTGAAGGGTGGACCATGCACTGGTTCCGCGCCGGCCTCGCCTGCTCCCTCTCCCTGCTCCTGCAGGCGGCGGGGCAGATCACTGCGTCCCCGGCGCTACCCTTCCCTGGCCGACCCGTTACCTTGGTCCTCACGGCGACGCCGGATCCCTTCGGTCCCGTGCAGTGGTCATTCGGGGACGGCACGATCCAGGACGGCGGCACCGTCACTACCACCACCTACGCCAGTCCGGGGTCGTATATGGTGCGCGCGCGATACCGCACGCTGACCGCAGGGGGGACCCTATCCGCGCCCCAGGTGGCCCAGGCCCAGCTGCGCGTGGCGGAGCATCCAGCCGCCCCCTTCGGCGTGGCCATGCTCCGCCTGCGGTGGGCGGACGGCGGGGTCGATGCGGCGGTTCCCCAAGGCTTCAGCCCGCTCGTGGCCTACCTGGATCTCAAATGCCAGGGCACCGGCCAGCTGCTGGCGCAGTGGCTGGTGGATGGCATCGCCGTGGGCACCCTGACGCGGCAGGTGGCCTTCGCATCGACCCTTACGCTGGACTCCCGGGACCTGCCCTCCCTGCCCACGATGGAGCTCGGCGAGCACCAGGTGACCCTGCGCTTCCTCTCGCCCTCCGTGACCTTTGAGGTGCCCACCATCCGCTATTTCGTCCGAGTGGCGCGCGGGGAGCCGCCCCGGGTCGAGGCGGTCACGCCTTCGGTGCTCCATGTGGGCACGGAAGCCGAACTCCAGATCAGCGGTACCGGCTTCACCGAGGACCTCCGGCTTTCTTTCGGCAAGGACATCGCGGTGGTCACTCCCCTGAGGGTGCTTTCGCCCACCCAGGCCGTGGCCCGGGTCTATCTGGCTCCCGGAGCCAGGATCGGGCTGCGGAAGGTGGGGGCGGTGAACCGGTTTGGGAGCGGAAGGGGACCTGGAGGCATACGGGTGCTGCCCCCGGGAATCCCCTGACCTCGGCCACGCTTGCGTGGCCGGGGCTGATTCGAGTCCAGCTGGGCGCTGGTGCGCGTAGCGACTCACCAAGTGAGACTCGAACCACGTCTGGCTCCGCCAACCGCTGGTCTTCCTATTGCGCCACATCAAGTGGCGCCTCCGGAATCCCACTCGCTGGCCCGAGTCCAGCTGGGCGCTGGTGCGCGTAGCGACTCACCAAGGGAGACTCGAACCGCGTCTGGCTCCGCCAACCGCGGGTCTTCCGACGGCGCCACATCAAGTGGCGCCTCCGGAATCCCACTCGCTGGCCCGAGTCCAGCTGGGCGCTGGTGCGCGTAGCGACTCACCAAGGGAGACTCGAACCGCGTCTGGCTCCGCCAACCGCGGGTCTTCCGACGGCGCCACATCAAGTGGCGCCTCCGGAATCCCACTCGCTGGCCCGAGTCCAGCTGGGCGCTGGTGCGCGTATCGCCTCACCAAGGGAGACTCGAACCGCGTCTGGCTCCGCCAGCCGCTGGTCTTCCGACGGCGCCACATCAAGTGGCGCCTCCGGAATCCCACTCGCTGGCCCGAGTCCAGCTGAGCGCTGGTGCGCGTAGCGACTCACCAAGGGAGACTCGAACCGCGTCTGGCTCCGCCAACCGCGGGTCTTCCGACGGCGCCACATCAAGTGGCGCCTCCGGAATCCCACTCGCTGGCCCGAGTCCAGCTGGGCGCTGGTGCGCCCAGCTGGACTCGAACCAGCGACCTACGGCTTAGAAGGCCGTTGCTCTATCCACCTGAGCTATGGGCACGCACCTCATAGTCTAGCGGGTCTGTTTAGAAGTGGATCTGCACCTGGAGCATGGGGGCGGTGACGCGGCGGTTGGTGGCGGGCGCGGGGGCGCTGCTGTTCCTGCCGCCGAACTTGTTGTTCCAGTATTCGAAGCCGGGGCCCGCGTAGACCTTCTTCTTGGTGCCGAAGAGGGGGCTGAGGTCGACCATCAGGGCCAGGTTGGCCAGGGTTTCGGCCTCGGTCTCGACGCCGAAGCCATCCTTGCCCTTGGGCCCGACGTAGTTGGCATAGCCCTTGAACTCGGTGGCGACGGGGCCCAGCTGGAAGGGGACGCCCCAGGCGGCGGACACCATGTAGGTCGTTTTGAAGTCCACGGATTTGCCCACAATGCCGTTGTAGTTCTGCTCGTGGCAAGCCCAGATGCCCAGGTCGAGGAAGCCGGCGGAGAGGTTGAAGTTGAAGGTGGGGCCGAGGACCAGGAAGCGCTTCTTGGAGGCGAACGCGTTGTCCTTGGCGTTGAAATCAAAGCCCGCCGTGAGGGAGATGTCACGCACTGGGCCGAAACCGAGGTCCCTCTGGTGGATCTTCCCGAGGCTCACCGAGCCGCGGTACACCACATAGACCTCGTTCGCCCCGCTGGTGCCGCTGGCAGTAGGATCGCCTTGGTCGGACATGAGCATGTCCACGTTGAAGAAGTTGGTGCCGTAGGCCCAGCCGCTGGCATGGCCGAGCTGCACGATGTTCTTGGCCAGGGTGCCGTCGATGCCGGGCTCCCGGAACTGGTTGCCGGTGCGATAGCCGATGAAGGTATCGCTCCAGTCGGCGGCGCCAAGGGGCAGAGCGGCCGCCACGAGGAGGGCGAGGGCGAGCTTGGTCATGGGGAGTCTCCAGATGGGCTGAGGGGCCTAGGCGGACAGGAAGAGGAGCTTGATGAGGAATACGAAGGAGAGGCCGAGGATGATCGGGTGGATGTCCTTGAAGCGCCCGGTGGCGGCCTTCAGCACGGTGTAGGCGATCATGCCCAGGGCGATGCCGTTGACGATGGAGAAGGTGAAGGGCATGACGATGACGGCGAGGTAGGCGGGAATCGCCTCGGAGACATCGTTGAAGGGGATCTCGCGGATCTCCGAGAGCATGAAGAAGCCGATCATCATCAGCGCCGGTGCCGTAGCCTGCAGTGGCACCATCAGGAAGAGCGGCGAGAGGAACAGGGCCACCGCCAGCCAGCCCGCCACCACCAGGGCGGTGAGGCCGGTCTTGCCGCCCTCGGCGACGCCGGAGGCGCTCTCGATGTAGGCCGTGACCGCCGTGGTGCCCAGCATGGAGGCAACGGTGGTGCCCACGGCGTCGGCCATGAAGGCCTTGGAGGCCCCTGGGAACTTGCCGTCCTTGTCCAGCAGCTTGCCTTGGGCGCCGATGCCCATGAGCGTGCCGATGGTGTCGAACATGTCCACGAAGAGCAGGGTGAACAAAATGATGAAGATGTTGACCAGGCCGCCCAGGGATCGCGTCCAGCTCCAGTCGTACTGGAACATCGTGGGCCACGTGGGGATCTGGAAGAGGGCACCCTTGGGCAGGTGGGTGAAGCCGCCGCCCCAGCTCACGGGCAGCAGGCCCACCAGGGTAATGGCGAGGATGCCCAGGAGGATGGCCCCCTTCACGCGCCTGGCCACCAGCACGGCAATGAGGAAGAGGCCCACCACCGACCAGAAGGCGGGGGTGAGGTGACCGTGATCCCAGAACCGGGCGATGAAGAGGTTGTTGACGTCATGCAGGCCGAACAGGGCCGAGGGGTCGTTCTTGAGCACCGGAAAGATCGTGTCCGGCTCGAACTTGAGGCCCACCTGGGTGACGCCGGAGTCCACAAACCCGATGATGGCGATGAAGAGCCCGATGCCCACCGAGATGCCCTTCTTCAGGGAGAAGGGAATGGCATCCATGAACGCCTCGCGGATCTTCATGGCGCTGAGGGCAATGAAGACGATGCCTTCCAGCAGCAGCGCCGTGAGGGCCACCTGGATGGTGTAGCCCATGCCCCCCTGGCCCGCGGGGGCACAGACCGTAAAGGCGAAGAAGGCCGAGAGCCCGATGCCCGAGGCGAAGGCGATGGGCAGGTTCGCGTAGAAGGCGCCGATGAGGGTGGAGAGGATGGCGCACACCACAAAGGCCGTGAAGCCGACGTTGGGCGCGATGCCTGCCACCTTCAGGAAGGCGTTGGGGATCAGCGAGATCACGTAGGCCATGGAGATGAAGGTGGTGGTACCCGCCAGCACCTCCGTGGCCACCGTGGTGCCCTTTGCTTTCAGGTGGAAAAACCGTTCCATGCCAACTCCAAGTGGTGGTGAGGGAAGGTGTTCAGGCGATGCCGTTTGCGTCGTTGCTGATCCCAAGGCGGTCGAAACCCCAGAACAGGAGGCTGAGGACGATGGCCACCACGGTGCCGAGGGCCATGCCGCGCAACTCGACCGTGCCAAGCTTCACCGCTGCCCCGCTGATGCCGCTGATGAGCACCACGCTGGTGAGCACCAGGTTCCGGGCCTTGGTGTAGTCCACCTGTTTTTCGACCAGCATGCGGATGCCGGCGGCGGCGATGACGCCGAAGAGCAGGAGGCAGACGCCGCCCATGACGGGCACGGGGATGGCGCGGATGGCTGCGGCGGCCTTGCCGATGAAGCTCACCAGGATGGCGATCAGGGCCGCGCCGCGAATCACCCAGACGCTGTAGACCTTGGTGATGGCCATGACGCCGATGTTCTCGCCGTAGGTCGTGTTCGGGGTGGCGCCGGTGAAGCCGGAGAGGATGTTGGATAACCCGTCCCCCAGCAGGGAACGGTGCAGACCAGGGTCCTTCACCAGGTCCCGGCCCATGATGTTGCCGGTGACCACCAGGTGGCCCACGTGTTCCGCCAGCACCACCAGCGCGGCCGGCATGATCATCAGGATGGCTTGGAGGTTGAAGGTGGGACGATAGAGCGACGGCACCTGGAACCAGGGGGCGGCGGCGATGGCGGCGAGGTCCACCTTGCCGAGGAAGAGGGCAAGGAGGGTTCCGCCCACCACGCCCAGGAGCACTGGGATCACGCCCCAGAAGCCGCGCAGCAGCACCGAGCAGAGGATGGTGAGGCCCAGGGTGAAGAGAGACACGGCCATGGCGGAGCTTGGGGTGAAGAGGCCCGACGCCTTGCCGGTCAGCCCGGCCATATCGGCGGCCACCGGGGCCAGCTCCAGACCGATGACGGCCACGATGGCCCCCATGGCGGCAGCCGGAAAGATGACGTCGATCCAGCGGGTGCCGGCCACCCGCACCACCTGGCTCACCAGCACAAAGAAGAGGCCGAAGGCGATGAAGCCACCCTGCGCAGCGGCGTAGCCCCCCAGGGCGGGCACCGCCAGCACCGCCAGCACCGGGGCGATGAAGGCGAAGCTGGAGCCGAGGTAGGCGGGCACCCGGCCCTTGCAGATCCACAGGTAAAGCAGCGTGCCGACGCCATTCATCAGCAGGCTGGTCGCTGGGTTCACGTGCAGCAGATAGGGCACCAGCACCGTGGCCCCGAACATGGCAAACAGGTGCTGCAGGCTCAAGGGCAGGGTCTGCGCCAGGGGCAGGCGCTCCTCGACGTCGATGGTTCGGCGTGGCATGACGGTCTCGCAGGATGGGGGAGTCAGCAGGGAAGGCGCATCCACCTGGTCGGCACAAAGGCGGGGTGGAGGCGGCCGGAAGGGGCATTCGACAAGGGATTTTTTCAGACGCCCCGGGGCTTCGGCGTCACAAGTTGTCCCAACCAGGGGCTTCTGGGCAGTCGCGCGGATTTTTTTGGGGCCACCCACGAAGGATTCCAATCTGGGGGAAACCCCGGAGCCGAATCATTCCAGTTCAGACATGTATCTGCACCGGCGCGGGTTTTCGTGACGGTGCAACGGCCTGAAGGGTCGGAGGTAGTCCATAGGGTCTAAGGTTATTGAGAATGTAAAGCAATAAGGACCTTGTACTTGTGATGGCAAACACCGGAGACTCGCCTATCCTCTGAGACACCTTCAACCGATATGAGGACCAGGGTCCAGCCGGGAGTCCCTCTCTCCCTGTCAGGCGATGCCTGCGACCAGTGAACCCCCCAAACCACTCCTCCAGACCCCTCACCAGGATCGAGCCCATGAGCAACCTGAGACGCTGGCAGCAGGCCCTGATGGTGATGGCGGTACTCGTTCTGGTGGGCTGTGGCGGCTCGAAGGGGGCCTCGGGCACCGCGCCCTACTACGGGAACTACCACCCCCAAGGCTGGATGACCGCCCACCGGGGTCAGGCGGTCGCCGGGGTCGATGCCTGCTTGAAGTGCCACGAGCTTTCCATCCTCCGGGTGGGGAGCGGCATCCCCACCTGCATGACCACCGGGTGCCACCACCAGGCCACGCCGGGATTCGCCCTGCCGGGCACCCATGGCTCCATTGCGAAGCTGGCCCGGGACGGCATGGATGGGGGCGGGTTGGCCGCCTGCCAGATCTGCCATGGCACCCGCTTCCAGGGCGGTGCCACCGCCAATGCCTGCCAGGTCTGCCACGGTGTCGCCGCACCCCACCCTGCCAAGCCCTGGCGCATCGCCAATGGATCCACCTTCACCCATGTGACCACGGACCCTTCCAACGCGGCCATCTGCGCCCAGTGCCACTACCCCGGATCCCCGAACAATCCGGTGGGCCACCCGGCGGAACCCGCCCCGGCGGGCACCCAGCCCGGCTGCTACAACGCCACCCTGTGCCACGCCCAGAACGTGGCACCCCATCCACTGCCCTTCCTGAAGGCTGACACTGATGCCAAGGGGAACGGGCACATGACCGTGACCGCCGCCCAGTTCGCGGCTGATTGCGCGACCTGCCATGCCTACACTGGCGTCTCCCCAACCACCACTGCACCGCTCTGCGAGGAGTGCCACCAGCTGGCGGATCCCACCCTGCCCGGAACGAACGCGGGCACCTGCCTGTCCTGCCACATCGGGGCCAGTGGATTGCCGAAGGGACCGACGGGCACGGGCTTCCCGAGCATCGCCGGAGCCCACACCAAGCACCTGTCCCTGGGGACGACCCTCACCTGCGACACCTGCCATGCCGGCAGCGGCAGCGGCACCTTTGAGCACTACGACAACGCCAATGCGCGCATTTGGTATTTGGCGGGCCCCGCGCCGGTCCAGCTGGATGCGTTGTTCCAGGCCAAGACGGGCGAACCGCTTGGCTTCTCCGATACGGCGTTGACGTGTTCGAACGTGAGCTGCCACGGGGGCCAGGCCACGCCGAGCTGGTCGGTGGGTTCGATCAACAGCAACACGCAGTGCACGGCGTGCCACAACGTGGCGGCGTCGGCCGCGACGGTCACCCAGTTCAACGACGCCTTCGGGCGGCACAGCCTGGGCACGCACAACGCCCTGGTACCCGCCAATGCCATCGCCTGCACCACCTGCCACAACATGGCCAACGGGTCCCCCGGCGCCCTGGCCCACTTCAAGTACCTGAACACCCCCGCCGTGGATGGGGTGGCCACCGGCTCGCCGGCGGACCAGCTGCCCAGCGGCACCATCGCCTTCAACCCGGCCATCGTCTCGGGACCCGGCACCTACACCGTGACCAGCCTGACGCAGGGCAACGGGGGCTGCGCCCTCACCTGCCACACGCACATCCACACCGCAGCGGTGAACGACTGGACCATCGTGGGGGTGCCCCATCCCATCCCCTTCCTCACCGGCCAGACAGACACCCAGGGGAACGGCCACTTGAACGCAACCGCCACCACCTTCGCGGCGGACTGCGCCAACTGCCATGCCTACACGGGCACCTCGCCGAATGCGGCGTCACCTCTGTGCTCGACCTGCCACGCGCTGGCCAATCCCACCGTGGCCGCCACAGGCGCGGGCACCTGCCTGTCCTGCCACGTGGGACCCGCAGGCCTGCCCAAGGGCCCGACGGGCACGGGCTTCCCCAGCATCGCCGGGGCGCACACCAAGCACTTGTCGCTGGCGACCGCCCTGACCTGCGATGCCTGCCACGCGGGCAGCGGGTCGGGCACCGCCACCCACTACAGCAACGCCAACGCGCGGTCCGGCGTGCCCAGCGGGCCGGCCACCGTGGCCATCGACTTCCTGTTCAAGGCCAAGTCGGGGGGGAACCCTGCCTTCACGCCCGCCTCCCTGACGTGCTCGAACGTGAGCTGCCACGGCGGCCAGGCGACGCCGGGCTGGCAGACGGGGACGCTGAACAGCGGCACCCAGTGCACGGCCTGCCACGGCGTGGCGGCCTCGGCGGGGACGACCGCCCAGTACAACGACGCCTTCGGGCGGCACAGCCTGGGCACGCATGACGCGACCAACGCCGCCAATGCCATCGCCTGCACGACCTGCCACAACATGGCGAACGCCTCACCCGGCGCCCTGGCCCACTTCAAGTACCTGAACACCAGCGCGGTGGACGGCGTGTCGAGCGGGGTGCCCGCCGACCAGATGCCCAGCGGGACCATCGTCTTCAACCCGGTCATCGTCACCGCCGGGACCTACACCGTGACCAGCGCGACGCAGGGCAACGGAGGCTGTGCCCTCACCTGCCACACGCACATCCACGTGGCGGCCATCGACACCTGGACCGCCAGCGGCGCGCCCCATCCCATCCCGTTCTACGCGGGCCAGACCGACACCCAGGGCAACGCCCACCTCACCACCACCGCCGCCGTCTTCTCCGCCGACTGCGCCTCCTGCCACGCCCATTCGGGCACGTCGCCCATGGCCGGGGCCCCGCTCTGCAACAAGTGCCACACCCTGGCCAATCCCACCACCGCAGGCACCAACGCGGGCACCTGCCTGTCCTGCCACATCGGGGCCAGTGGATTGCCGAAGGGACCGACGGGCACGGGCTTCCCGAGCATCGCCGGAGCCCACACCAAGCACCTGTCCCTGGGGACGACCCTCACCTGCGACACCTGCCATGCCGGCAGCGGCAGCGGCACCTTTGAGCACTACGACAACGCCAATGCGCGGGTCCTGGTACCCACAGGGCCCGCCCCCGTCGTGATCGCGGCCACCTTCAACGCCAAGTCTGGCAGCGCCCTGTTCACCCCAGCTGCGCTGACGTGTTCGAACGTGAGCTGCCATGGGGGCAAGGCGACGCCGAGCTGGTCGGTGGGTTCGATCAACAGCAACACGCAGTGCACGGCGTGCCACAACGTGGCGGCGTCGGCCGCGACGGTCACGCAGTTCAACGACGCCTTCGGGCGGCACAGCCTGGGCACGCACAACGCCCTGGTACCCGCCAATGCCATCGCCTGCACCACCTGCCACAACATGGCCAACGGGTCCCCCGGCGCCCTGGCCCACTTCAAGTACCTGAACACCCCCGCCGTGGATGGGGTGGCCACCGGCTCGCCGGCGGACCAGCTGCCCAGCGGCACCATCGCCTTCAACCCGGCCATCGTCTCGGGACCCGGCACCTACACCGTGACCAGCCTGACGCAGGGCAACGGGGGCTGCGCCCTCACCTGCCACACGCACATCCACACCGCAGCGGTGAACGACTGGACCATCGTGGGGGTGCCCCATCCCATCCCCTTCCTCACCGGCCAGACAGACACCCAGGGGAACGGCCACTTGAACGCAACCGCCACCACCTTCGCGGCGGACTGCGCCAACTGCCATGCCTACACGGGCACCTCGCCGAATGCGGCGTCACCTCTGTGCTCGACCTGCCACGCGCTGGCCAATCCCACCGTGGCCGCCACAGGCGCGGGCACCTGCCTGTCCTGCCACGTGGGACCCGCAGGCCTGCCCAAGGGCCCGACGGGCACGGGCTTCCCCAGCATCGCCGGGGCGCACACCAAGCACTTGTCGCTGGCGACCGCCCTGACCTGCGATGCCTGCCACGCGGGCAGCGGGTCGGGCACCGCCACCCACTACAGCAACGCCAACGCGCGGTCCGGCGTGCCCAGCGGGCCGGCCACCGTGGCCATCGACTTCCTGTTCAAGGCCAAGTCGGGGGGGAACCCTGCCTTCACGCCCGCCTCCCTGACGTGCTCGAACGTGAGCTGCCACGGCGGCCAGGCGACGCCGGGCTGGCAGACGGGGACGCTGAACAGCGGCACCCAGTGCACGGCCTGCCACGGCGTGGCGGCCTCGGCGGGGACGACCGCCCAGTACAACGACGCCTTCGGGCGGCACAGCCTGGGCACGCATGACGCGACCAACGCCGCCAATGCCATCGCCTGCACGACCTGCCACAACATGGCGAACGCCTCACCCGGCGCCCTGGCCCACTTCAAGTACCTGAACACCAGCGCGGTGGACGGCGTGTCGAGCGGGGTGCCCGCCGACCAGATGCCCAGCGGGACCATCGTCTTCAACCCGGTCATCGTCACCGCCGGGACCTACACCGTGACCAGCGCGACGCAGGGCAACGGAGGCTGTGCCCTCACCTGCCACACGCACATCCACGTGGCGGCCATCGACACCTGGACCGCCAGCGGCGCGCCCCATCCCATCCCGTTCTACGCGGGCCAGACCGACACCCAGGGCAACGCCCACCTCACCACCACCGCCGCCGTCTTCTCCGCCGACTGCGCCTCCTGCCACGCCACCTCCGGCACCTCGCCCCTGGTGACCGCTCCCGCCTGCTCGATCTGCCACCTGCTGGGGGATCCCACTCAAGCCGTCACGGGCGCGAGCACCTGCCTCTCCTGCCATGTGGGCGGGTCCGGCCTTCCCACGGGCCCCATGGGCGTGAGCTACCCCAGCATCGCCGGGGCCCACACCAAGCACATGGGGCTGCTGACACCCCTCACCTGCAACACCTGTCATGCCAACGCCGGGACGGGGACCACCACCCATTATGACGGCGCCAATGCCCGGGTGGCCGTGCCCGCCGGTCCCGCCACCGTGGCCATCGATGCCACCTACCATGCGCAGAGCGGCAACACGGCGGCCTTCAACCCTGCCTCCCTCACCTGCTCCAGCACCAGCTGCCATGGCGGCCTGGCCACGCCCAACTGGCAGACCGGCAGTATCCAGTCCTCGACCCAGTGCACCGCCTGCCATGCCATCAACTACGGCACCACGCCCTCCCAGTACAACGATGCCATCGGCCGCCATGCCTGGGGCACGCACTCCACGGCCGGCACGCTGGACTGTACCATCTGCCACGACATGACGCAGGCCACGCCCGGGGCTTTGAACCACTTCGCCGAGCTCAACACCACGGCCGTGGGCAGCGCCAGCAAGCGGCCCAGCACCACCATCCGCTTTGCCCTATCCAACGGCACCTACCCCATCACGGGGGCCGCCACCTACACCATCGATGCGACCTACCCCGAGGGCGACGGCGGCTGTGCCTTGACTTGCCACAGCCAGATCCACACCCCCGCCAACAACCACTGGGCCATGCCCAAGGGCGCCGGGGTGGCGCATCCAGTGCCGTACCTGACCGGCGATCTCAGCACCGGCGGCAACCAGCACCAGACCCTCACGCTGGCCCAGTTCAATGGCGAGTGCGCCACCTGCCACGACCTGGCGGGCATCTCGACCAAGTCGGGACCCACCTGCAACATCTGCCACACCCTGGCGGATCCGACGGCCGTGGCCACCGGCGCGGGCACCTGCCTGTCCTGCCATGTGGGTCCCAACTTCAAGACCCAGGGCCCCAACGGCTCCAGCTGGCCGAACATCCAGGGCGCGCACCTCAAGCACCTCTCCTTGCGGACGTTCACTCGCAGCACCCCACCGCTGCCCGCCTCCCTGGCATCATCGGTATGCGAGGCCTGTCATGTGGGTTCTGTTCCCGGTGATTCCGCCAACACCCACTACAGCAATGCCAACAAGCGCCTGAGCAGCCCCATCCTCTCGGGCCCCGCCTCTGTCTCGGTGATTCCGACCTTCAATGCCCAGTCCGGTGCGGCGGGCTTCACCGCCAGCGCCTCGGCCTTCACCTGCTCCAACATCAGCTGCCATGGCGGCCGGACCACCCCCGGGTGGCAGAGCGGCACCCTGACGGTGAACGCGACCACCTATTGCACGAACTGCCACAAGATCGCTTCAACCCCGGCCCAGTACAACGACCTGACCGGGCGGCACAACAACCCCAACCTCCACAACACCACCTGTGACTACTGCCACGACATGACCTTGGCCACCCAGGGCGCCCAGAATCACTTCAAGTACCTGGATACCTCGGCCGTGCGGATCTCGCCCGACCAGCTCTCGAGCGACACCATCAAGTTCGGAGGCGGCGCCCAGCCCGCCACAGGGGCCCTCACCTACACCGTGAATGCGACCATCGGTCGGGGCGGCTGCGCCCTGAGCTGCCACGGGACCACTCACACCACTGCCAACAACATCTGGAATTGAGCTTGCCCGGCCATCACAACGGATGCCTGTCCACGTTGGGGTGGAAAGGGGTTCCGCGAGTGACGACCAGCTGGCCTGGGTTCGGGTTTCCCAGCCTTTTCCGCCGAATCAATCCACGGACAGGCCAGCCGCCCTTTGTGAAAATAACCCTCCGCTGCGGCTGAGTGATGCCTTGAGCGAGTGCGGGGCGCGTTAGTTGGTTCTCCCACCGTTGGTTCTGGTGCGTGGAAGCTTGAGGCTGTGGCCTGACCCGTTTGCGGGAGTTGGGGCCGCTTCGGCATCGTTCCTGCAGGGATTTCAATTGGTGTCGAAATTTCGTCGCAAGCCCATCCTGCGCACCCTTTACTATTAAAAGACATCAAGGGAATTTTTACTGCCACACCATTGATGAACCGGATTCTTCTGGAGCTAAGCAATGCAGACCAGTCCACCGCCAGCCTCGACCAGCCGCGCCCCTGGGTTGGCCGGAGAGGCGGGCGCGGAAGGAACCGGTGGGGAAAACCCTCGGGAAGGGGCTCAAGGGTTCAATTGGGTTGGACTGCGGGGGGGCACCCTGTCCCTGGATACCCAGACCAACTTAAAGACAGCGCCCTTTTTCGGAGCCCAGGTAGGCAGAGTCTTCGAGGGCCAGCGCTTCGGTCTGAGCTTCGAGGTTCAAGTGGCGCACCCGGAGAGCGACCTCCTCCCCAGCGCAAACCTGACCCACTCGGCGCTGTCGATGACGCACTTGACTGGGTTCCTCCAGGGACCGTCCAGGCGCTTCTGGCCCTATTTCGGGCAGGGCCTTGGGGTGGTTTCCATCCCCAAGGTCACTGGCAGCCCCCTCGACAAGAAGACCGTCACAGCAGCGGAACTCCATGCCGCCCTGGGGTTCCTGCATCGGCCCGTGAACGGGTTCATCTGGGGCCTGGAGGGACGCTACCTGTTCGTGTTTTCGAACCCAGACCTAAAGGAAAGTCGGGTCTCATTCATGGCAGGGTTCACCTGGGGCGGGCAGGCCAAATCCAGCCAACCCATGGCGATTCCGCCACCAGTCGCCTCCGAGATACCGGTGGCCATCCCAGTGGCGCGTCCTGAACCACAGGCGGTGCCGACGAGGCCAACCCCCTCCGATCTGCCGACGGCTGCGAATCCGGAAGTGACCCCATCCCCCCTGGTCGCTGTCAGGCCTGAGCCCACGGCGGCCCCGCCCACCCCTGCGGTCGAACGATCTGGCACGCCCACCGTGTCGGCGGTGCCGCAACCGGGGGACCCTACCAGTGGTGGGCTGCTTCCGGAGCCAGCCAAAGGGGTGGGGGACGCCCCGCCACCGACGGGGGAGGCTCCTTCCAGAGAGTCGCGCTCAGAGCGGAACCAGCGGCTGGAGGCACTTCGCAAGGAAGACCTCGCGACAGCCGTGGAGCTTGGGCTTAAGCACCTCGACGCGCTCCCTGCCCATCGTTGGACCATCCGTCTGGAAGTCGCCACCCTGTCCTCCACACTGAAACATGCGGTCGTGGCGTTCCCCGACGGGTCACCCGATCTCTTCATTGCCCCCATGACCCTTCGAGATGGACGGACCGCCTACCAGTTGTTCCTCTCGGATTTTCCTTCGAAGGGTGAAGCAGAGCGGGCTGCCAAGGCTGTGCCACAGGTGTTCCTGGAAGGCGGCCAACGACCGAGGGTGGTGCCCGTCCTGAGCGTCGTACCCCGTTCAGCGCTTTCTCCCACTCCGGGTCAACCGGCCCTCCATCCTGGGCCTGGGGCCGGTACCGTGCCACCGGTTACCGCCCAACCCCTTGCAGTTGCGACTCCGACTGCACAGACCCGGACAGTCGGCCAGAGAACTGGTACCTCTGGGGGTGAGGGTGAACTTGGTCAACGGCTTGACGCGCTTCGGCAAGGTGATGTGGCGAAGGCCGTGGCGCTTGGACGCAGTTACCTCGCCACCTTGCCTGCGAGCCATTGGACCCTTCGCCTGGAAGTCGCCCGTCGGCCGAACTCGCTGAAGACCGCAGTCAGTGCATTTCCTGGCGATGCTCCCGACCTCTGGATTGCACCCACTCAACTTCAGAGTGGGACACCTGCGTTCCAACTCTTCCTCTCTGAATATCCCACCAAGGCTGCAGCGGAGCGCGCAGCAGAGCGTGTGCCCGCGCACTTCCTGGTGGGTGGCCACCGGCCGAGGGTCGTATCCATTTCAGGCCTGCTCAAGTCCTCCGAGTCGCCCACGCCCACCACCGCGCGAGTGGGAGCCATGGCCCCCCAGGCATCCCCGGGGGTTCAGGCCGTCGCCGAGTCGGCCAAGGCGCCAGTCCCAGTGCTTGAGGTGGCCCCCTCCGCGCCCGGAAGATGGCTTCAGCCGCATCCCTGGCTGTGGCTGCCCGGGGCAGCGGGGTTGGTCCTCCTGGTCGTACTGATTTGGCGACGTCACGCCAAGCAGTAGGGCCTGGTACATCCGCGGGGCCATCATCCCTCCTTTCGTCCTGCTTCTCGGCGACGTTCGGATGACGAGGCCGCACCACAGGCCCTTCCCCAGGGTTCCGGTGCCTGTTGCGAAGTCGTGATGGAGGTCACGCTTGGGAAATACTCCGGCTCTGGCACCTGCCTGGCTCGGCGAGCCTGGCGGGGCGCTCTTCAGCAAGGCTGCGGAACTGATGAAACTGCCGAGAGTTCTGAATTCCCCGAAGAGAAATATCCGTGGTGTGGTCGAGGTCTGGATGGCTCGCACGCCCCGGCTTCCGCAGGTCAAAGAAGGGGAAGGGCTGGGTCGGCTGGCCCGGGATGAATAAAAGACCCGGGTGGCATCTTGGCAACCACAAAGGGGCCTTTAAGATGAATCAATGATGCTTGAAAGACCCACCGCTCGCTTGAGACAGGGCTGAACTCATGACCCATCCACATCGCACCCTGATTTCACTGCTGCTCGCATGGAGCAGCGCCCTCGGCATGTCCGCCATGGCCGCGCCGCCTGCTTGCCAGGAATGCCATCCCAAGGTGATCGCCAGCGCCACCTCCACCACGGCTCACAAACCGGTAGTCGACAAGCGCTGCATGTGGTGCCACAAGAGCCATGGGACAGCGAATGTCAACATCCTTCATGCGGGCGGAGGGAGGGCACTGTGCGTGGTATGCCACAAAGGCTTCACGCCTGCCCCGGCCGAGCGCTCCGCCCACCGGTTCAGCGGCAAAGGCGAGTGCGGCGCATGCCATGGCTCTCATGACACCGGCCGGATGCACCTGTTGAAGAAGGCGCCCCAGGAGCTCTGCCTCTCCTGCCATGTGGACATCAAGGCTCGAATCAGCTCGTCCCATCCGCATGCAGCCACGGAAGACTGCCTCGCCTGCCACCAGCCCCACCCGTCTGCCGTCCGGAACCTGCTGAAAGTGGGCCCCCCGGGTCAGTGCCTGACCTGCCATGACACGAGCAGCCTTGCCAAACCCCATGCGAACCTGACGGTCCGGGCAGATGCCTGCGTCACCTGCCACAACCCGCATGGCTCCAAGAACAAGGGGATGATCCGGGACCAGCAGCACGCCCCCTTTGCGCCCGGTCAATGTTCCGATTGCCATCTGGGCTCGGTCAACGGCCTGCCCAAGCTAAGCAAGCCGGTTCCGGAACTCTGCCTCGATTGCCACGGCCCCATTCCAGGACCCGGTGTCCAGCACCAGCCCGTCAAGGCTGGGGAGTGCCTGAGCTGTCACGTGGCCCATGCCGCCAATGCCAAGGGCCTGCTCAAGGGTCAGCCAGCCGAAGTTTGCGCCCAGTGCCACCAGGGCCTTGAAAAGGGCAAGTCGCAGCATCCGCCCTTCCGGGAGGGCGCCTGCCTCGACTGCCACAAACCCCATGATTCAGCCGAAAAGCACCTGCTGTCGGCGCCCCCGGCGCAGCTCTGCCTTGGGTGCCACCAAGGCCTGCTGGAAGGAAAGAGTCAACACAAACCCGCCGTGGCCGGAGCCTGCCTCGCCTGCCACGAGGCCCACAGCAGCGCCATCTCACCCATGCTCATCAAGCCTGCCAACGAACTCTGTGCCGCGTGCCATAAGGGTGTGGCGAAGGGCCCCATTTCGCACGATCCCGTCCGGAAGGGGCAGTGCATGGCGTGCCACACCCCCCACGCCTCCCCGGCGGGCAATCTCATCAAGGGGGGCCAGCTCGAAACCTGCGGCACCTGCCACAAGAAGACTCTGGCCAAGCCATTCCTGCACGCTCCGGTGAAGCAGGGGCAGTGCAGCGCATGCCACACACCGCATGGCGGCACCATCCCCAAGCTGCTGCGAGACAACACCGAAAAGCTTTGCACCGCCTGCCACAAGGACATCCTGAAGGGCGCCACCCAGCACAAGCCGGCCCTGGGCCAGCGGGGGTGCCTGGCCTGCCATGATCCCCATGGCAGTGAGGGCCCCAAACTGCTGAAGCGCGAGCAACCCAACAGCTGCTACGCCTGCCACACGCGCAAGGACCGCTTCCAGACCGTGCACGCCCCTGTCAGCGGGGGCGACTGCACCACCTGTCACAGTCCCCATGCCGGCAATGGTCCCGCCATGCTCGTCGCCGCCACCATTCAGGCGACCTGCGCCACCTGCCACGACCTGAAAGACGCTCCCCTGCTACAGAAACACCGGGTGGGGTCCCTTCAGACAGTGGATTGTTCCGGTTGCCATGAACCCCATGAATCCCTTCGAAAGGGGCTGATCCTCAAGGTCACCCATGCGCCGTTCCTGGAAAGTTGCGACAACTGCCATGTCTCCCCCGAGGCCGGCAGGCGCCCCGGCCCTGTCCCGGGCCTCGCCGCAGCGGTGCCGCAGCTCTGCACCAACTGCCACGGCGACCTGCAGCCGAAGGGCGCGACCACGCTGCACGCACCCTTCCAATCCGGCGACTGCACGGCTTGTCACAAACCTCACGCCTCACGGAATGAAGCCCTGTTGGCCCAGCCGGGCAGCCAGGTCTGCATGACCTGTCACGAGGCCACCCCGATTCCCCCGTCAGGCTGGGCTCACCGTCCTTATGTGGAGAAGGATTGCCGGTCCTGCCACCTTCCCCATGCGGGCGAGGGGAAGGGCCTCCTCCGGCAGAAGCCGCTGGAACTCTGCCTGAGCTGCCATGAAACCATTGCCACGGCCGTGAAGGCCAAGCATCCCCATGCACCCGCCGCGGCCGGAGAGTGCTTGAGCTGCCACGTACCCCATACCGGGCCACTGGCCAAGGGCCTCAGCCAGCCCTCGGATCAACTCTGTGTGAACTGCCACGACCTGAAGGACCTCCAGCAGCCGCACAAGGGTTACCCGGTGGCTGCCAAGGACTGCCTGACCTGCCATGATCCCCACGGGACGGACCACAAGGGAATGCTGCGCGGCACCGCCCATGCGCCCGTGGAGCAGGGGGCCTGCGCCACCTGCCATGTCCCCTCCGGCGAGACCAAGCCCTTCCGCACCAAGCAGGCCATGCCGGGGCTCTGCTTCACCTGCCACCAAGGGGTGGCCAAGGCGGCAAGCCTGCCCTTCCCGCACCCCCCCGTGGCTGGGGGAGAGTGCACCGCATGCCATACCCCGCACGCCTCGAGCCTCCCCTCCCTTCTCGCCGACAATCCAACGGTGCTGTGTCTGCAGTGCCATGAGGATCTGCGGGAGCAAGCGACCAAGGCCCTCTCGAAGCACAAGCCCGTGATGGAGGGGCAGTGCGCGGTGTGTCACAACGCCCATGGTGGCGACGCCAAGGGCTTTCCGCGGGGCAACATCCAGGGCATCTGCCTGAATTGCCACAAGGACAAGCGCGCCAACCATCCCGCCGCCAACCACCCGACCTCCGATCGGGTGATCAAGAAGACGGGCAAGCCGCTTTCCTGCCTGTCGTGCCACTCCCCCCACTTCTCGAAAAACCTCCACCTCCTCACCGTCACCGCCTGCGATACCTGCCACTCCTAGCCTGAGTCGGCAGGTACCGCGTGAAAGCGGCAGGCGTTCGCTGTGGGGCTATTCGGTCATAAGAGGGTGGTCGAGCGATTCGATCACCAGATCCGGTCCCCGCTCGCGCAGGTAATCGGAACGTACGGCTTCGCGGCAGGCTTCGAAGGGTTCCACCTGACCCGGACGGCGTTCCAGCACCCTGAAGAGCATGAATCCATCGGGTCCGAGCATGGGTCCGACCACCTGGTCGAGGGCTCCCTGCAGGAGAGGCTGCATGAGGCTGGGCGGAACCAGACGCTCCAGGGCAGTCACCTCGATCCAGCTGGGCTCGGGAGTGCCTGTGGCTTCCGCGTTGCCATAGCGGGCCACGGCCTCACGCCAGCCCATTCCCCCTCGCACCATCGCCAGGGCTTCATCCACCCGGTCTCGGCTATCGGCCACTAGCACCTGGATGCGCAGCCCGCCTACCTGGCGAAACCGATCCGGATGCGCTGCGTGGTGGGACTTCAGGTCGGCCTCCGGCACTGTGAGGGTGGTCAAATAGGCCTCCGCATAACGCGCGTAGGCCCGCTCCCGAGCATCCACCCAGAGGGACGCCCGCACCGCAGGTTGGTGGTCCAGGCCGAGCCGGCGGGCGGCTGTGGCCAGCCGGATGGGATCTGCCAGGCCCTCCATGAACCTGGCCTTGGTGTCAGCTCCCAGCGAGTGGCTCTGGCCCATGGTTTTGAGAACGTCCACCAGATGGTGTTTCAGATCCTTCAAGGTGATGGGCACTCCCGCCACCCGTCCTGCGACTTTGGACTCATCACCGGGAAGGAGCTCGGTAGTCCGATCTGCGCCCAGGACGGTTCGATCCGCAACCAGGGGGTAGCGCTTTCGAAGAGGGACCAGCGCAGCTTCCCGCTGCAAGGCCTGCTGGGAGTCGACGGCTTGCTTGAGGAGCCTGCTGCGCTCCGCTGCAAACGACTCCACGGTGGGGACTCTGCGGGCCATGACCCGGGCCACATGCCACCCGTATTCAGACTTCAACGGGCCCACCAAGGCCCCGACCGGAGCGGCAAAGACGGGGTCACCAAAGGCCATGACTAGGTCCTTTTGCCGGACCCAACCCAGGTCCCCGTGGTTGAGGGAGGCGCTAGGATCACGCGAAACCTCTAAGGCCACCTGGTCCATGGATGCGCCGTTGCGGACGCGTTGCAGGGCCGCCTCGGCGTCCTCCCGGGTTGTGCACAGGATGTGGGAGACCTGGCGTTGCTCACCCTGCGCCAGGTAGGCAGCCTGAATCTGGGCATCAGTGGGACCGGGGTGGCCGGGCTGCTTGTCCAAATAGGTCCTGGCCAGGATGGCCACCCGCCCTGCCTCCAGGGACGCTATCCAGGCTGGGCCAGCCAGGAGTCCCCGAGCCTTGGCCAGTCGCCACGCTTCCTCGAGCCTGGGAACCCTCTGGCGCGCCTGTTCTGGGGTGAGTCCAGGGGTGGCGGCCAGGAGGGCAGTCAGTCGATCATCGAGGGCAGGGAGGGATTGCGTCGCCGGGACCTTGTTGGGAAGGGACTTGGGCGGTGTGGCTGCAAAGTGCGGTGTGGCTTTGGTCACCAGCAGGAGCGAGCAAAGCATGGGCATGGCGGTGTGACTTGGCATGCGATCTCCTTGCATCAACCCTCCCGGGCGCTCAGGTGCACTTGCCCAGGCGCCACGTGACGGGAGGTCTGGATGCCGACCTCAGTAGCGGGTCTGAACGTGGTCGTAACCATGGCACGAGAGGGTGCAGGTCCCATGTCCCAGCCCTGAACGTTGGAACGAGATGCCACCCATGGAGGAGGCAATCACCACCGAACGATCGAACTCGATCATGGCTGCCTGACGAAGCGAACCGTGGGACGCGTGGCAGGTGGCACAGGTAGCGGGTTCCCCCACGCCTGCCATGAAAGCGCCCCCCTGCCCAGGGCGAAGGTCCCGGGCCGAGCGGACGCCAAGCACAGCGGAAGCCTCCGACAGCCCGGAGCGGTACTGCCGCGGGGACGCTGGGCCGCCCTGCGTGAACCCAGTGAGGTGCTGGTTGTGGAAGGGGAAAGACTGGTTGGAGGCAATGGAATGCCGATCGTGGCACAGGTAGCACAGATCGTTAACCCGATCCCCCAGCCGGGCCAAGTCCCGCTCCCGGCCAAAGGCGGCCTTCAGGAGCGACGCATTCGACGAAGTGTGGGGACCTCGGGCACCCGACGGGTCCGGATTGTCATGGCAGGATCCACAATCGAGCCGCCCCTGGAAGGCCGAGGTTTTCAGGCTGGGCAGCTCTGGGCGGCTGGCGGCCGTGGCGCCGATGACGTGGCTGGAGGCCACCCCTGATGAGAACTGTCTGCCCACATCGGAATCTGAGCCAGTGAGCGAAGCAGCTTCGGGACCGGCGTGACAGCCGAAGCACCGGTCGGCCACTGTCTGGGCGCGCCGTTCGAGCAGTTGCCCCCGTGTGTCGAAGGCCAGGGTGCGGAGGCGTCCTACCTCCTTTCCATGCGGGTCATGACAGCCCGAACAGGCCTGCGTCAACTGAATCTGTTTGGAACCAACCCGGACGATTCGGGCATAGCCTTGGGCCTTGCGGCTGCTGAACTGGTCCTTCAAGTGCCCCGACACCTCACCGCCGGTCGGCGGAAGTTTCGGGGCGGCATTGGCGGCGAGGCCGGCGTTCACTCCCTCGTGGCAGGAGAGGCAGACCTGGTCTGAGGCATTGGCGCGGTTGGAGGCGGCCACTTTGCCCTGGCGAACCATGGCAGCGGTGGCGACTGCGCCCCGGTGGCCGCGGTGACAGTTGGCGCAGGCTTGGTGGGCATCCGTGCGGGGCTGTTTGGGGCCGGTGGGTAGGGCTGCCTGAAGGTTGGCTGGGGAACCGGGCAGGGGCCCCTGCCGAATCAGGCCAGGAGGCAAAGGCTGCGCCATCATGACAGACGTCAGACAGAGCCACACACCTTGTCGCAATCCCACCCTCATCGCCATGACCTTACGCAAATCGTGTCGAACCACCGCAGGAGGTCCAAGGTCACCCGACTGCTGCGGAAGCCATTCTCCATCCGGGTGACTTCATACCTTACCCGAAGGGAGACCTGGCGCACGTTCAAGTCGGCCCAAGTGCTCACGGTGGTTGTGGGCGAGGTCTGGGCGGGCGAATAGCGGAGAATCATGAATCCAACGGGAATGTCCAGCATCCGGGTGGCGACACCCAGGGAGGCGTTTCGGCTCAGGCCATCCTGCGCGGCATAGGAACTCGCCGGACTGGGCACGGCCGCCCCAGGGACGGGCTGCTGCTTGTAGCTGCTGTACCCGAGGGAGGCCATCAAGGAGGTGACTCCCACCTGGTAGGAGCTGTTGGCCACAAGGTCGGTGGTGCGCGAATCGAGCCCGGGGAGGGTCATCTCCGCATCATGTTTGTAATCGCCCGCAAGATAGAGGGTGAAGCTGCCCCGGGTTTGAACCTGGCCGGTCACCCGTGCCCAGTCCAGTTTTCCTTGGGTGAGGCTGTCGCTCATGCGCCAGAGGTCCGCCGTGAACCCAAAGCTGCCCATCTGCCGCATGCGGCGACGGATCATATCCTGGGCGAGTTCCGTGGGCACGTAATCTGGCGGGTATTCGTCCTGGACACGGCGCCGGAACGTCCAATCGCTGATTAAGAAGAGGGAGTGCCGAACCAGTTCGGGGACATCGCCGCCCCGGGCAAAGCCGAGGTTCACCGTGGTGGTCGTTCGCTCGACATCCACAGCGGAGAAGGTCTGCTGAACCTTGGAGACGCCGAAATCCGAGTGGAACCGCCAGTCCTGGTTGAGCGTGTACATGGAGCCGAGGGTCACGGAGCCGAGCCGAACCGACTGCCCCAGGGATTTGGTCTCGGAGCGGCTGAAAGCACCGCTGGTGTAAGCCGACCAGCGGTCGGTGGAAAAGACCACGGACTCGGATCCGAAGCTGGTCGTGGTGCGGTCGTTGAGGACGGTAGACCCTCCGGCCGAGACGGTGGAGAGGGAATGCAGGGAGCCCGTAATGGGTCCGTAGAAGGTCGCACTGATGTCCGTCCAGCGGCTGGTCTGGGTGTCCTGGAGCTGTGACCGGGTGCGCAGCATCCAGTCGCGCCCGATGTGGGATTCGGTATCCAGGTTCGCAATGAAGAGCCGCCAGCCTTGGTCGGCGCCGAAGGGAAGGAACTCCTGCCGGGTGCCTTGCAGCTGGAGCTTGGTGTTGCCAACCTGCTCGTTGGTCTCCAGTTTCCAAAGGGACCATTCGTCCCGGAGGTCCTCCAGCTTCGACGCGCCGTGACGGTAGGACAGGCGCACATCCTGCAGGAATCGGCTGCCGTAGGTGATGCCGCCGCCCCAGGTCTGGCCTTGCACCCGACCGGAGCCCAGCAGGTCCGGCGATTGCGAGTGCTGGTAGTCGAAGTACATCCGGAACGGCCGGTAGGGGAACAGGCTCAACCGGGCCCCGTACCGGCTGATACCGGTCTCGGAATCAGCCTCGGTCCCGTAAGCCAGGCGGTTGTATTCCACCGCCCCTGAGAGCGACAGCGACCCCAGCCGGTAGGTGACGATGGGCACCAGCGCATCCACCTCGTATACGGCCTGGGTCGCGGCGGTCGCCGGGGTCTGGCTTATCTGCCACTGGTTGTAGTGGAGCTGGAACCGCTGGTTGATCAGCAACGGGCAGTCCTCCGCCCTTCCGGCGGTGGCCGCGGCGGCCAAGAGCAGCGGTAGGACGCGAAGCTTCACGAGGGACCTTCAGGGCTCGAAACTGGCACGAAGCGGGGGGCGGTTTCGCCACCCCCCGCTTGCCAGTCTTGGTTCAGGGGCGCTGCTACTTGATGTGGCAGGCGGTGCAGAGCGCGGAGTTGGTCATGCTCGCGCGCAGGAACGGTGCATTGGTGTTGTTGTGCACGTCGTGGCAGGAGGCGCACTGCACCTTGGAGCCATTGGCATTCGTGGGGAAGAGGCGGACCCCAGTGGCGGTGAAGGTGGTGGGGTTCACCAGGCCGGCATCCAGGTTCTGCGCATAGGTGATGGACACCGGGTGATCGTTGGAGAGGTCCTTGCCGAGGAGCGAAGTGCCGGAGGCGATGAATCCGGTGGCATTGACCCCGCCGCCGGCGGTGTAGGTGACGCTGGCCACGCCGCTGGGCAGGTTGATCATGCTGCCGATGGCCTGGGTGCCATCGTGGCAGGTGAAGCAGGCCATGGAGGCGCCTGTGGGCGTGGTGTCCACGGTGCCCTGGAGGGTGCCGCTGCTGTACATCGTGAAGCCGGTGGTGACGGTCGTGGTTTTGTTCCACAGGGGGATGATCTGGTTGGCCGCAGTGGCGGAGCCGTGGGGGGTGTGGCAGAAGACGCAGGTCTGGGTCACGTTGGTCTTGACGCCAGGGCCGGTGCTGCTCATGTCGTGCTTGGTGCCGGTGATGGCGGCCGACAGGCTCAGGGAGCCGGCGGCCAGGAGGAGGAGAAGGCGCTTCATGGCGGACCTCTAGTGGGGTGGGGTTGGGAAAAGGGGTTGGGGAGTGGTACTACCGTTCCAGGGGAGCGGCGGGGGCCGCCTTGGCCTCGGGGAGGTACTGGAATTTCTGGATGCGGCCGTTGATGCTGTCGGCCACATAGATGCCGCCATCGGGACCGATGGCGATGTCATTGGGGGCCTGGAACTGGCCCCGGAGGGAGCCGCCTCGGCCCACGAAGGTCAGGATCCGACCCTCCTGGTCGAAGATCTGGAAGTTGCTGAAGGTGGCATCCACCACATAGAGGTTGCCGTCGGGATCCACCGCGATGCCCTTGGGCCGGGCGAACTGGCCCGGCAGGTCACCGACCTTGCCGAACATGCGGAGGAATCGGCCCTGGTAGTCGAACAGCTGGACCCGGAAATTGCCCGTGTCCGAGATGGCGAAGCCCAGGCCAGGGACCATGCAGACGTAGGTGGGGAAGTTGAACTGCCCTTCTTCCGATCCCCGGCCGCCGATGGTCTTCAGCAGTTTGAGAGATCTGTTGTAGAGGCGCACCGAATGTTCGTCTCCGTTGACCAGCACCAGCAGGTCCTTGGACTCGTCGACGGCCAGGCCCACGGGCCGATTGATGCCGTCGGCCTTGCCTAGGGCCGCCAGCTGGCGACCCTGCTTGTCGAAGACCGCCAGGGTGTGGGTGTTGGCACTGGCCGCGAAAACGCGGCTGGAATCCACCGCCAGCCCCGTGGGGGTGGGCAGGGTGGCTCCGCTGACGGAGGAGAAGGCCCAGATCCGTTTGTTGGCGGGGTCGAAGGCCACGATGCCTAGGTTGAAATCGCCAACAAAGACTACGCCCTCTTTGTCCACGGCCACAGACAAGGGTCGCTGGAGCCAGATCACGTCTTCGGATTTGCCGGCCAGGCGATCGATGAAACTGCGTTTCTTCTTGGCGCCAACATCAAACGCATTTCGGTATTCGGCCACCCACTTGATGCGGGGCGGTGCCGGTGGGGGTGGCCAGACAAGCTGTTCCTCCACTGCGGGTGCCGAGGCCTGCGAGGGGCGGGCTTGCCCGCACAGGGGCATCGCTCCGTTCACCACCAGGGCGATCGCGGCGATTACGTGAACAAAGCGGACGGGCATGGGTGCCTTTGTGGGTGGTCTTGTGCCGATCAAGCTGATTGCAGCGGCTTGGCACTGACCCCATCGAAGATAGGTGTCATAGACGAACTCGGGGTGGTTTATTTTTGTGATTTTCATCATATGGTTTTTTTTTCTAAGCAAAGAGCAGTGCAGTGGCCGCTCTTGGCGGCGCAGAAGGCCTAGATCTTTTGGTCTACATAGATCAGTGCCTTGTCAACTAAGGCGGGGAACGCTTATACATCAGGAGGTTGTCCCTGTCTGGTGTGGGATGCCTAAGCCTCGAATGCTCCGTGCTCCACCCGGAGGTCCCCGAAATGAGTCACTGGTCCCTCTTCCTCCGCAGCGCGGCACCCGTCCTCGCCACCCTCGGACTATTTGCCCAGGTCACGCCACCGCCCACCCTTCCTACAGCCACGCCACTCCGAGCCTATGCGCGCGGGTTCCGGGAGCCAGTTCGGCTCGCCACGGACGCTACCGGGCATCTCTATGTGGCGGACGCGGCCAGGAATCTCATCACGGTGCGTGACGAGTCCGGCAAAGTTACTGCCATCAAGTCGGGCTTTCAGAAGCCGTTGGGCCTGGCTGTGGATCCCTCGGGGCGCATCTTCGTCTGCGAGGGGGGAGCGGGGCGCGTGAGGATCTTCACGTCCACCTGGTTACCCGCCGGGGCCCTGGGCCAGGGCGATGGGGAATTCCTGCTACCCAACCACATCCAGATCGGGCCGGATGGGCTGGTCTATGTGGTCGATAGCCGCGCCAACCTAGTGAAGGTGTACGGCACCAATGGTGTGTTGGTCCGTCAGTTTGGCGGCTATGGGTCCCTCACCGGCCAATTCGATTTCCCGGCGGGCTTGGCGGTCACGCCCGCCGGCGAGGTCGTGGTCTCCGACCAAGGCAACGAGCGCATGCAGGTGTTCGATGCCAACGGGACGTTTGTCAGGGCCTTTGGCAAGACGAACATGATCGGGACCAACGCTACCTTCGGGCGCGTCCAGGGCCTGTTGTCTGACAGCCAGGGCCGAATCTACCTGGCGGATGCCTTTCGGGGCGTGATCATGGTGATGACTTCCACTGGAACCAGCCTGGGGTCCATCGGTAGCTTTGGATCGGGGCCGGGAGAACTCCAGGGACCTGCCAGCTTGGTGGTGGACCGGAACAATCGGCTGTTCGTGGCTGCCGCGGGGAACGCACGGGTCGAGGTCTTCGGGCTCGACACCTACACGGACCCCTCGATTCTGGATGCCACCCTTGTGGTCGAGCCTGGAATTCTCGTGCGCAACCGCGTGGCGCCGGGCCGCCGCCTGTCGGCCCGGCGCATGAACCCCAGGGCGGCATGGCGCCATCCAGAGAGAAACCCGCCCGAAGGGGAGTGGCCTGACGACCTCCCGGTCCGTCGGGCCCCAGTCTCCATCCTCATCAAGATGCCGGGAGTCGATCCCACCACCATCCTTGCCAGTTCCATCAGGGCCAACGGCCTTGCCGCCATTCCCTCCCCGGGCGCCTTCATCGGGGACTTCGACCTGGATGGAAGCCTGGAATACCGGGTGCAGTTCGATGAGGCCCAATTGGCGGCAACCATGGCGGATGGGGACGCCCTCCTGGTTGTGTCAGGGCGTCTGACGGATGGTCGAGCCTTCGAAAGCATCGCCGAAGTGAAAGTCACGACCCTGCCCGGGGGTGCCCGATGAAGCCCTTCCGCATCCTCCTCCTTGGCCTCGGACTGCTTTCCGTTAGTGCCGGCCTGCGGGCGTCGGATCCTCCCCATGCCGGGGGGGCAGGCAATGTTCAGTGCGTCAGCTGCCACAAACTGCATGGCGCGCCTGGGGGGACGCTCACCACCGTGGCCGGGAACTCGAACCTCTGCTTGAGCTGTCATATGTCCGGTGGCCTCGCCACCAACAAGGCCCTTGCGGTGGCCGACCAGGCAGTCCCCACGGGGCTGGTGGGAGCCACTGCCGGGGGAACTTCCCACCGGTGGGATTCCGGCGCCCAAGGACGCATCATCAAAGGCACGCCGAACACCTCTACCGGTACCATCACCCCCTCCGGCGCCTACACGGGCGCCTACGCGGCCACCATCGAGATTCGGATCTCCACCGCGGGAGCAACCGGGGCTGCCAAATACGACTGGCGTCAGACGGTGAACGGCACCACCACTTATGGGGCCGCCATCACCGCCGTGACCACCACCAGCGCGCCCGCCGCCCTTGGTACCACCGGCGTGTCTGTGTCCTTCTCCACCACTGGCACGTTCGTTTTGAACAACATCTTCCTCTTGTATGTGCGTCCCGACCTGGTGAATCCCACCTCCGCCGCCATGGCGCCGCGATTGGAATCCGGCCGGATGATGTGCTCCACCTGCCACGACCAGCACTCCCAGGCCCTCGCTCCCTTCGATCCGGCCTCCTCCCAGACCTATACGGCGGGAACCACCAACAACCGTCACTTCCAGCGAGTCCAGAACGATACGGGTGCACTCTGCGGGGACTGCCATGCGGCCCGCAATGTCGGCAAGGGCGGCACCTCTCACCCCGTCAACCTTCCTGTTGCTGGCGCCGCCAACACAAAGACGCCCACCAACGTGCCCCTGACCTTTGCGGGCAATGTGCACTGCCTTTCCTGCCACGACGTGCATGGGGCTCCCACGACCACCACGCCAGCAGGCATGCTGCTGCGAGTGAGCAATTCGACTGCCCTCTGCGTGGACTGCCACACCCTCGCGGATACGGCCACCGCCAATGCCCACACCAATCCCACCAGCGGCATCCTCTGGCCGGGGGACCAGTACGGCGGAAGCACCTATGCCGCCATCACGGATACCACCCTGCGGGGCGCCTGCAAGAACTGCCACACCCCCCACGGGTGGCCCGATGCCGGGAACCCGGGCGCCAAGTACGCGTTCGCCCTCGGCGCCCGCCAGGACAACCTTTGCCTCACCTGTCACGACAGCAACGGACCTTCCAACAAGGACGTACGCACCCAGGCCACCAAGAGCATCCGGCATCCGGTCGAACGTACCGCCGGAAATCGTCTCGTCGGGTGCGCCGATTGCCACAACCCGCACATGGCTGCGGCTGGGGTTCACACCTACACCACCACCGCCACCCTGGACCGGAACCGGATCCGCAACGCTGCCGGCACCACAGTTTTTATTAACGCCTTGCGGGGCGTGGACGGCGTCCTCTTCAACTGGGGGAGCCTGGCCAACTGGGCCACCCCCGCAGCCAGCTGGTTCACCAAGATCAACACAGGTTCCCCCACCACCGCAGCCAGCGGTGCGGAGTACCAGTACCAGGTCTGCTTCAAGTGCCACACCAGCTATGACCCAGTGAGCTCCACCACCGGCAGCACCGTGACCCGTACGGTCGCCTGGGGTGGCGTCACTGCCTATTACGCCACCGGTACCGCGCGGTTCACCAACGGCAGCACGGCGGTAACCGGCACCGGCACCACCTGGACCGCACAGATGGTGGGTATGTACATCCAAAAAGACATCAGCTCCCCGGCCTACCGGATTTCCGCCTTCGGGTCCACCACGAGTCTCACCCTAGCCGCAGCCTACACAGGACCCACCGATGCCTCTGCAGCGGCTTATGTCATCACCCAGGACGAATCGGATCTGGCCCAAGAGTTCAACCCGAAGAACGCCTCGGGCCACCCTGTGGTCACCGGGCTGAGCAACTACACCAACTCAGCCGCACCGAAAAACCTGTCCGCCGGCTCCCTGAAGGCCCCATGGAATGTCAATGCGGGCACCCAGACCATGCTCTGTTCGGACTGCCACAACACGGATGCGGCCACACCCGCGGCCCAGGGCCCCCACGGGGCTGCGGTGCAATTCATGCTGCGGGGCGCCAATGCCGCCAACTGGCCCAATGTCACCCTGGCAAACCGAACCACGAGCTGGTGCTGGAACTGTCACGGGACTTCCACCAACAGTGTGCACACGCGAGGAGAACACTCCAGCGCCCCCTGCTACAGCTGCCACATCGTGGTTCCCCATGGGGGCAAGCTTGGCCGGCTGATCGCCACCAACACGGCCGGGCTGCCTGCCCGCTATGCCTACCAGGCCAACAAGACCAATGCCTGGCTGCGCGCCTTCACCAAGTCGAGCTCCTACTCGGAATCCAACTGCGGTTCGCCCCACAGCGGCTGCACCAATCACAGCCTAGCCTCCAACGCGTCGAACTCCTGGTAGCCCGGGACGCTGGCCAGGGGCCTCTCACCTCGGGCAATCTGCTGTCATGACCTTGGGTTGGCCCCGTGCCTTGAAACGGTTCTTCCGCGCCCCGGCGACCATCGTCGGGGCGCTCTCCTTCATCACATTGGTGAGCGTCCTGGGCGCCAGCCTTCCCCAGGTGGGCAGCGCTGAACCGGAGGCCCTCGCGCGGCTGCGGGGGCATGGCCCCATCGTCACGGCCTTGGTCGACACCCTGGCCCTGGATCACCTGTTTCACAGTCCTGCCTTCATCGTGGCCCTGGCCCTGGCCACGGTGTCCCTGGTCATCGTCGTCGCGGAGCAGTTCCGTCGATTCCGGGCTGCCTGGACCCAGACCCTCACGGAGGCACACTTCCGGACGGCACCTTTCCAGACAACCTTCTTGCGGTCGCGGACCCCTGGGCAGGCAGGCACCCAGATCCGAGTGCGAGGGCGGGTGGGCGCTGCGGGTTCTCTCCTCTTCCACCTCGGCCTGCTCTTGGTCATTGCCGCGGCCACCCTGCGAGGGCTATGGGGGGTGAGCGCGGCGGTGGACCTCCTGGAGCAGGAGGTGCTCCCACCGACGGTCGAAGCCTGGGGAGCCCAGTGGCCCGGGCCGTTGGCTCATCCATTCAAGGTGGACACGCCCCTCCACCTGGATGCCGTGCGCCTGTCCTGGTACGAAAGTGGCGGCATCCGCGACCTGGCGGTTCAGTTCTCCCTCGAAGGTTCGGGCCCCTTGGTGGTTGGCATCAACCAGGAGATGCATACCTCCAAAGGCAGGATCTTTGTGAACTCGGACGTGGGGCCAGCCGCCCTGATGGAATGGACCGGGGGGGCTGGACCCCTCCAGCGTCAAGCCCTGATGATGCGCCAGGAGGCCCCGGGGTTGTTCTCCGCACAAACGGGTTCAGGCCTGGTACTGCATGCGCGGACCATCCTTGCGAGTGGCCAGGATCGGCCCACCCACTTGGTGCTACGGGTCACGGAGGGGGGTCTTCTCCGCTTTGTCGGTCAGCTGGCACCGGGGCAAGAGGTCGCCTTGCCTGGAGGTGGCTTGGTGCGGTTGGTGGGGTTGCCCTACTGGGTGCGCCTCCATGGTGATCGTGACCCAGGCTTGTGGTTGGTGTACGTCGGGTTTATCGCTGGCCTTGCTGGCGCCGCACTGACCTACACGGTTACCCGCGTGGACGAGCTCGTAAAAGTGACGCCTGAGGGGGATGGGGACCGGGTTCTGGTCGCGATGCGACCTCACCGGTTCTCCCCCCTCTTCCGCGACCGCTTCGAGCGCCTGGTGCGCAAACACGGAGGTCCGTCATGAGCCCCAAAGCCTTCACACTCTTGGCCGTCTTGTTCCTAGGGCTGGCCTGCGGGCGGGTTTCTCCGGACGACGCCCGAGCCCTGGTGGAGCACTACAATCAGGTGGTTGGGGAGGCCTACCGTCGCTGCGATGTCCACCTGATCGACCAGGTGGTCACTGCCGATGGATTGGCCGGTAAGAACCTCACCGGGCTCATTGGCGTCCGGATGGACATGGGCCTCATCCTAGACGCGCACCTCGACGAACTCCAGGTGGTCAGTGTCCAACGAAGCAAGAATGAGCTCGAAATCCATACCCGGGAGCGCTGGACATACCTGGACCGACGCGTCGGCTCTGGCGAGCAGGTGGGGGAAGCCTCCGAAGACCGTTATGAAATCCTGTATCTGTTCCAGCGGGTGAAGGGCGCCTGGCTGGTGCGGGAAACCCGGTTCGCCGCCCCACCCCAGGTGGGAAGGAAAGCCACGCCCTGGCAGATGGATGCTCAGGATGCCCATGCCATGATTGCGCCGACTCAAGGAGGCAAGCCGTGAACCCCTTCCTGCTTGAAGCCATCCTCCACTGGGTGGCCGTGGGCCTCTACATCCTGGCCACCATCCTGTTCGCGCACGCGTTGCTGTGGAACCATCCCGTTCGGGTTCGATGGGCCCTTTGGCTGACTGGCCTTGGGCTGGTGCCTCACTCCGTGGCCCTCGTCGTCCGTTGGGTGGAAGTGGGCCACGGGCCCTACATGCTGAAATACGAAGTGCTTTCCTCCAATGCGTGGATCGCCATCGTTATGCTGCTTATCGCCACGTGGCGGAAGCCCGCCTGGACGGGCCTGGCCCTGGTGGCCCTGCCGGGGTCCATTCTCATGGTTGGCCTCGGGCTGCTCACCAGCCCCGAGGCGCGGAACCTACCACCCACCCTCCGCTCGATCTGGCTCGTCTTCCACGTCCTCTTCAACAAGCTAGCCGTAGGCGCGTTCCTGCTGTCCTTCGCGTCGGCGGTGGTGCTCCTCCGAAAATTGCGCGGAGCCTCCAGCCGGTTTCTCGACCGCCTGCCAGACGCGGATGTGCTTGATGCCTACACGGTGCGATTCGTGGGTTTCGGCTTTGTCTTCTGGTCCACCACCATCGTCATGGGTGCGATCTGGGCCAACCAGTCCTGGGGACGCTATTGGGGGTGGGACCCCATCGAGACCTGGTCGCTCGTTACCTGGCTCTGCTATGGCTCACTGCTGCATGTCCGCCTGTTCTACCGGCTGAGCCAGAAGGCGACGGCCTGGATGACGGTGGCCTGCTTTGCCCTGTCGATCTTGACGGTCTTCATCTTCCCGTTCCTCATCCCCTCCATGCACGCCGCCTATTTCCAATAATTTGGTGGAACAACCGCAGGACCATTGTGACTTTTTTCGTCATCTTTGAGGCTAGACTGGAAGGGCGGGAGTTGATCAGGGTGAGCCCATGAGCAAGGTTCTTTTCGTGGTGCCGCCCTACTCCAGTTGGGGCGTGGAAGCCATTGGCACCTGGCCGCCGCTCCAGATCGCCTACCTGGCCGGCGCCGTGGAGCAGGCGGGCCATGAGGCCCGGATCTACGACGCCATGAACACGGAGGGCGGCAGCTTCGGGTCCATCCGCGAGGCCGTGGTGGCATTCCGCCCTGAGATCGTGGTGGCCTACGACTACCTGCCCGTTACGGGCGCCATCAGCACTGCGGTGGTGCCGGCGGCCCTTCAAGCCCTGGCGGTCGCAAAGGGGGTCGACCCGGCCATTGCTACGCTCTTGGGCGGTCCCTTTCCCACCTTCAAGTATCAAGAACTGCTGGATGATCCCGCCAGTGCGGTGGACATTGTCCTGCGGGGGGAGGCCGAGGCCACCTTGCCGGACCTGCTGGCGGCCTTGGCTGAGGGTGGACTCGATGGCGTGAAGGGCATCGCCTTCCGTCGCGACGGCCTTGTCCTCGTCACCGAGTTGCGGCCCCACATCCAGGACCTGGATGCGGCCCGGCCCGCCTGGCACCTCCTCGACTGGGATCTCTACAGGTATCGGATCGACCCCCCGGGCCGCATGGCCTCGATCCTGACTTCCCGCGGCTGCATGATGGGCTGCTCATTCTGCAGCCACCGCGCCTTCTGGCGCGGGGACTGGCGAGCCCGCACGCCCGAGGACGTTCTAGCCGAAGTACGGCACCTGGTGGCGGAGTACGGGGTCGAATCCATCACCATGATCGACCCTTACCCAACCCATGATCGGGAACGATGGGAACACCTCCTCGACCTGTTTATCGAGGCCGACCTGGGCGTTCGGCTGCTGATGGAGACCCGGGCTGAGGATGTGGTCCGGGATGAGGATCTGCTGCCCAAGTACCGGGCCGCCGGGGTCGTACACCTCTACATCGGGGCCGAGGCTGGCACGGACGAACTGCTGGTGGCCCTCAACAAGGGCAACGACGTGAATGCCATCGCCCGCGCCATCCGCCTCGCCCGCGAGCACGATATCGTCACGGAAGCCTCCTTCATGATTGGGCACCCCACGGAGACCCAGGCCTCCATCGATCGGACCATTGCGGTGGCCAAGCGGATGAACCCCGACATCGCCGTGTTTCCCGTGCTCACTCCCATGCCCTTCACGCAACTCTACGAGGAGATGAAGGACCGCATCCGTGTCTTCGACTACGCCAAGTACAACCTCGCCACGCCCATCATCGAGCCCTACGCCATGACCCTCGAGGAGGTCAGCATTGCCCTCGGACGGTGCTACATGGAGTTCTACGCCCAGAAGATTCCCGAGATCAAAGCGCTCCCTGAGGGATTCAAGCGGCGCTACCTCCTCAGTGCCTGCAAGGAGATGATGCGCGCCTATGGCAAGCACTTCAGCCACCTCGGCACCAAAATGCCCCAAATGCACCCTCACATGGCCGGTCATCCCTAGCTTCCCAGGGCGCCCTGGCCCACGCCCCAGCCCAGCCTCGACCCCGTCCCTCATCCCAGGCCACCGACCATTCCCCCGGAGCCCCCATGCGCATTGCCCTCCTTACGCTGTGCCTCACCACCCCTGCCCTCATGGCCACCCCGCCCGCCACCCAGACGTTGCCTGCGGGTCACCCAGGTGGCGTCAACGCCAGCGGCTACGACCAAGCTGAGGCCCTGAAGGGGCAGGTGCTGGAACGGATCGCCGCTTCCCCATACTGTTACCTGCGCCTGAAGACCTCTAAGGGCGACCTCTGGGCCGCCATCCCCGAAATGGCCATTGAGCCAGGGGCGGAGGTCACCATCCTGAACCCCGTGCAGATGGGGAATTTCGAATCGAAGACGTTGAAGCGGACCTTCTCGGAGATCTATTTCGGGACTGGCGCCAGCGTCGCCGGGGTGCTGCAGCATCCGGGTGGTTCAGCGCATCCCGGACCCTCGGCCGCGCCAAGCGCACCCGTAGTGGTGGGTAAGGTCAGGAAGGCCACCGGTGCCAATGCCTTCACCGTCGTCGAGATCTGGGCCAAAAAGCGTGAGTTGAAAGACAAGGTGGTGGTTGTCCGCGGCAAGGTGGTGCAATACACCTCGGGCGTCTTGGGGAAGAACTGGGTGCACCTGCAGGACGGAAGCGGGAATGCCGGCAAGCGGACCCATGATGTGGCCCTCACAACCCAAGCTCAGGTCACCAAGGGGGATGTGGTCACCTTCCAGGGCGTGGTCCGGTTGAACAAGGACTTCGGATCTGGCTATGCCTATGAGGTGCTCATCGAAGAGGCGGTCTTGGTGAACCCGCCGAGTTCGGGGCCCGCCAAGAAGTAGGGCTGACGGCCTGGTGCGAGGCCTGCCCAGACGGCGGGTGACCGACCCATGGGGCACCAAGCGCCCGAGCTTGGGAGCCACGGCAGCATGCTCCCACCAGGCCGAACGCGGGTGGTCTGGACCCTACACCTTGCTGGTACCGGTCGGTTGGGGAGGCGCTTCCCCCGGATTCCCCCTGAACTCACTTCCAGACCCGGCCAGGCCGAAAAGGCGCGGATCCCCTCCGCTCCGAGCCTTCATGCCCGCCGAACCGCCCAGACCCTTTCCACTCGACACCCAGACCGAGGTGCGGACCTTTCGGTTTTTCCTGGGTTCTGCCTCCCTGGCCGTGGCCCTCTGCATCTCGGGAGGCTTCCTGGGCATGGCGCTGAAGCAGCGGCAACTGATCCGGGAGGAGATGCTGCAACGGGCCCGGCGGGACTTCGCCAACATCGTCCTCATGCGCCACTGGAATGCCAACTACGGCGGCGTGTTCGTCGAGAAGAAACCCGGGGTGGTTTCCAACCCCTACCTTGAGAACCCGGACATCACCACCACCGATGGCCGCGTCTTCACGAAGAAGAACCCGGCACTCATGACCAGGGAACTTTCGGAACTGCTGGAAAAGGATCAGGGGTACGCCTTTCACATCACGAGCCTGAATCCCCTCAACCCCGGCAATGCACCGGACGACACGGAACGGAGCAGTCTGGAGGCCTTTGCCAAGGGGGTCCCAGAGCGGTTTTGGATCCAGACTCTGGGGGGGGTAGAAACCTACCGGTACATGGCACCGCTGCGGGTCGAGGCCAGTTGCCTCGAATGCCACGCCAAGCAGGGTTATCGCCTCGGGGACATCCGAGGTGGCATCAGTGTGTCTTTCCGGGTGAGCGAACTGCAGGCACGCCTTCGGCAGAACCTGATGCTGGTGGTGCTCCTCGCGCTCACCACCACCTTACTTCTGCTGGGTGCCATCTACCTCCTGTTCTGGAAGCTCGTCCGTCGGTTGAAGGAAATCCGCGTGCAACTGGAGGCGATGGCCACCACCGACCTGCTCACGGGCTTGGCCAATCGCCGGTCGATTCTTCTGGACCTCGACCTGGAGCTGGAGCGCCATCAGCGTGGTAGCATCCCCTTCAGCTGCGCCATCATGGATGTGGACCACTTCAAGCGCATCAATGATGCCCATGGCCACGCGGCCGGAGACGAGGTGCTACGGCAGATGGCTGACCGCCTGAGGGCCACCCTCCGGGCCTACGACCGGCTGGGGCGCTACGGAGGGGAAGAATTCCTCATCTTGCTGCCGGGCGCCGACCTGGACGTGGCCCTGGGTGCGGCCGAGCGGCTGCGCGAGGCCATGGTCGCGGGGGTAACTTCCCGTGGCGGTCAGCCCGTCTCGGCCAGCTTCGGCGTGGCGCAGTGGCAGCCCGGAGAGACCGCCACCCAGCTCCTGGCTCGGGCGGACCAGGCCATGTACCAAGCTAAGACCGAAGGGCGGAACCGGGTGAAGGGATAAAGGGCAGATCGACACCAGGGGCCCCCCTCAGCAGGCCGCTGTCATGAAGCACCGCGGGTCGAGATCCCGGTGCCCGGCTGACGAGGGGTCGGGGCGTTTGGCCCACCTGGGTGGGCCTCGAACCGGCTGCAGCTGCGTTGTGGCCTGCGGGTCTTGCTCCGGCCCTCCCCCGGAGGGCCTCCGCAAGTTACTGTCGCCGGAGGTCGGCCCGCCTGAGGCCTCGACCCACGTTGCGGAGACTCGAACCGGCCCGCGTCCGGCTGTGCCGTCCGCCGGTCCCGCTCCGACCCTCCGCCTGACGCACCGTGGCCCGCACGGTGCTCCCCTTCGCCTATGGCTCAGGGAGGCGGAGCCTCCCCCGGGCTGTCTCCGCGATCCCACTGTCGCCGGAGGTCGGCCCGCCTGAGGCCTCGACCCACGCCACCGGGCCTCGAACCGGCCGCAGCCCGCTTTGCGGTCTGCCGATCTTGCTCCCGCCCTCCCCCGGAGGGCCTCCGCAAGCTCACTGTCGCCGGGTGTCGGCCTGCCCGGGGCCTCGACCCATGCCACCGGGACTCGAACCGGCCGCAGCCCGCTTTGCGGTCTGCCGATCTTGCTCCGGCCCTCCCCCGGAGGGCCTCCGCAAGCTCACTGTCGCCGGAGATCCGACCCGCCTGAGGCATCGACCCATGCCACCGGGACTCGAACCGGCCGCAGCCCGCTTTGCGGTCTGCCGATCTTGCTCCCGCCCTCCCCCGGAGGGCCTCCGCAAGCTCACTGTCGCCGGAGATCCGACCCGCCTGAGGCATCGACCCATGCCACCGGGACTCGAACCGGCCGCAGCCCGCTTTGCGGTCTGCCGATCTTGCTCCGGCCCTCCCCCGGAGGGCCTCCGCAAGCTCACTGTCGCCGGAGGTCGGCCCGCCTGAGGCCTCGACCCACGTTGCGGAGACTCGAACCGGCCGCAGCCCGCTTTGCGGTCTGCCGATCTTGCTCCGGCCCTCCCCCGGAGGGCCTCCGCAAGCTCACTGTCGCCGGTTCGAGTCCCGGCGTTCCAGATTGAAAAAACCCTCCTGCGGAGGGCTTTTTCAATCTGGGGCGGCTGACCGGACTCGAACCGGCGACACCTGGAATCACAATCCAGTACTCTAACCAACTGAGCTACAGCCGCCGTTGGATCATCCAGACTATCCTGGGCGGCTCGGGATGGCCAGCGGGAACCTTGGGGCGACTGGGGTCATCGAAGTAACGTGCCGGGTCCCGGCCAAGTGAGGAGTTCCATGAATCGTCAGGTCAAGCAGGTTCTTGGGTTGTCAGTCTTTGCGGCGGGGTGCATGGCCCTGGGCATGGGGCTCAGCCACGGCTGGAAGGCCGCCGCCCAGGAGGAGAAGCCGGTGCTGGTGGATGCCAAGGGCATGGACCGGTTGCCGCCCATCGCCGAGGTGGCGGACAAGCTCAATCCCACCGTGGTGTCCATCACCAACACGAGCTTCGTGAAGAACCGTCGCTTCGAGCACCCCCAGGTCGGCGGCCAGGACTTCTTCGACTTCTTCTTCGGGCCTGGTGGGCCTCAGCAGCGGCGGTCGCCCCGGGGTGGGGACGACGAGCAGCGGGCGGTCTCCGGCGGGTCGGGCGTGATCATCAGCCCCCAGGGCGAGATCCTGACCAATTACCACGTCATCGCCAGCATGGGCGGCTCTGATAACGCGCTGGAGGTGAAGACCAGCGACGGGAAGACCTACAAGGCCTCGGTGCTGGGCAAGGACAAGGAACTGGACATTGCTCTCATCAAGATCGACGCGTCCCACCTGCCCTTCGCCAAGCTGGGGGATTCCGACTCCCTGCGCATCGGCGAGTGGGTGGTGGCCATCGGCAACCCCCTCGGCCTTGAGCACACCGTCACCCAGGGCATCATCAGCGCCAAGGGGCGGAAGCTCGATACCGGCGTCAGCTCCTTCCTGCAGACGGACGCCGCCATCAACCGGGGCAACTCCGGAGGGCCCCTGCTGAACCTCCACGGCGAGGTGGTGGGGATCAACACAGCCATCAACCCCGCCGGGCAGAACATCGGCTTCGCCGTGCCCATCAGCCAGGTCAACCGCATCCTCAAGGACCTGCGCAGCGGGAAGCCCGTCAGCCGGGGCTACCTTGGCATCGGGCCCATGGAGCTGGATCAGGCCTACCAGGATGCCCTGGGGGTGAAGGAAGGCGTGGTGGTGAGCACCGTCGAGAAGGGCCAGGCCGCGGACAAGGCCGGGGTGCAGCGGCTGGACGTGATCACCGCGGTGGACGGCCAGGCCGTGCGGAACCCCGACGAGGTGGTGGCGCTGATCTCCGGCCGCCGGGCGGGGGATACCGTCAAGCTAACCATCCAGCGGGATGGCAAGACCCTTCATCTGGCGGCCACCCTGGGCGACCGGAAGGCCCTGGAAGACCAGCGTCGGCGGGACTCCGGCGAGGAGCCCGAGGAGGAGCCCGGTGGTTCCGCCCAGGGCGACCTCAAGAGCCTCAGCCTCGAAAAGAGCTACGGCTTCACCGTCGAGCCCATGGACCTGAAGAACCGGCTCAAGGGCGTGGTGGTGACCTCCGTGGATCCCCGCTCCCCCGCAGCCGAGCGTGGCCTGGCCCCGGGCATGGTCATTTCTGAAGTAGGTCGGCAACCTGTGAACAATCTTGCAGAGTTCAACGCCCAGGTGAAGAAGGCCGGGGGCCGCACCCTCCTGTTGTTCATCCAGGCACCCAACGGCAACCAGAAGGTGACCTTGGCCGTCCCACCCCGCTGAGCCGTTCAGCAGCAAGTTATCCACCAATGAAGCCCCGGGAGTCCCGGGGCTTCATTCCTTCCGCTAGACTTGGGGGTTCAACCCCGCCTAAGGATCGACCATGGGCCAACGCCTTCTCCTCGTGGACAGCGATCGGAGCTTCCTCAAGGAGCACCAGGTCAGCCTTGAAGCGGCCTTCGATCTGGAAGTGGTGAACTCGCCCGAGGGCGTGGCCTCCCGCCTGGAGACCGGCGCCTACGCGACCGTGCTGATCAGCGTGGAGGTCTCTGACAACAAGGGCTATGCCCTCTGCTCGAGCATCCGGAAGAGCAGCAAGCTGGATGGCGTGAAGGTCGCCCTCATCAGTGCCAAGGCCACCGAGGAGGAGTATCGGAGGCACCAGAGCCTCAAGGGTCGGGCCGACCTCTACCTCCACAAGCCCATGGCTCCCAGCGCCTTGGTGGCGGCCCTCACACCTTTGGTGCCCGGTCGGGCCCTGGATCCCGACAACCCTCTGGGCGAGCTGGTGGATACGGAACTGGGCGATGACTGGCTCGATGGCCTCAAAGGCGCCCTTGATGCCCCCCCCCCCGACCTTCATGTGGCCGCGGCCCCTTCTTCCGGGGGGCGGCGGCCTGCTTCCCCCAAGCAGACCGTCCAGCTGGAGGAGGTCGAGGTCGGCCATGACAGCCGACACGTGAAGCTCCTCGAGGACCAGGTGGCCGCACTGCATGAAGAGCTGCGGGCCAAGGAACAACGCCTGCAGGCCGCCGAAGCCGAGACCCAACAGATTCAGCGTCAGCTCAACTCCGTGACCCTCAACCTGGATGACCTGGAGCGGCGCAACCGCGAGTCGGAGACCCTGCAGGCACGCCTCGTGGACACCGAAGCGGCCCTGCGCGCCCTGGAGGAGACCCGGGGCCGCGAAGGGGAGAGCGTCGAGGCCCTCAAGGCCCAGCTTCGGGAAGCCCTCACCGAGCGCACGGAGCTCATCCAGCAGGTGGAGTCTCTCAACACGCAGGTGAGCGAGAAGGCCCACCGGGCCATCGACCTGCTGAAGGAGCGGGATCGCCTCCTGCACGAGAACCTGGACCTGGAGCCCTTCCGGGCCCGCTGTCAGGAAGTGGAGCCGGTGCTGGCCAAACAGGAAGCGGCCCTCACCACCCTGACGCAGGAGCTGGAAGCCGCCACCATCGCCAAGGAGCAGCTCAACACCACCATCGAAGGCCTGGTGGCCCAGCAGGCCACCCTGGAGGGCGTCCATCAGGCGGCCCTGCTGGAGGTGGCCGGGTTCAAGGAGAAGGTCCATACCTCCCAGCTGGAAATCGCCGGCCTGGAAGCCACCATGCGGGGCCAGGGCCGCGATCTGGCCGAGCTAGGCGTTCGGCTTCGCCAACTGGAGGCGGAACTGGAGGCCAGCCAAGGCCAGGTGCAGGCCCGGGAGGAGCAGCTCCAGGAACGGCAAGGCCAGCTTGAGCTGAGCCAAGAGGAAGTGCAGCGGCTCAGCGAAGAGCTGGCGGCCCTCCGGCAGAGCCTGGATGAGTTGCGGATCCTTCACGACGGGGAACGCCTCGAGCTGATGAACGGGCTGGACCAGAAGGAAGTGGAGATCGGCCGCCTGAACCAGGCTCTGGTTGACCAGCAGGAGGCCCATGGGGCCCTCGAGCGGGAGAAGCAGGCGGTCCATGGCCAGCTTTCGGAACACCGCGACCGGCTGCAGAACCTCGATGGCCTGCTGCAGGAAATCCAGGACAAGCTCCGGCGGGGTTCCGATCTTGCCAAGGGTTAGCGCGCCATGAGCCTCACCGCGGCCCTCATCTGCGCCGCCCTCATTCTCATCAGCGCCTTCTTCGTCATGGCCGAGTTCGCCGCGGTGCGGGTGCGTGAGACCCAGCTCGAGGCCATGTCGGAGGAGGATCCCCGCGCCGCGCGTGCCCTTGAGGTGCACCGGGGGCTCTCCCACCACCTCTCGGCCATCCAGGCGGGCATCGTGATCTGCGCTCTGGCCCTCGGCGCGGTGGGGGAGGAGCTCTTCAGCCACGGTTTCCGCACCCTCTTCGGGCGCCTGCCCTGGCCCGCCCTCATCCTCCCCCTCAGCTCGGGCCTGGCCCTGCTGGTGATGACCACGTTGCATGTGGTGCTGGCGGAGCTGGTGCCCCGCAATCTGGCCATCCGCTCGGCCCTGCCCTGGGCCCTGCGCACCGCCGCGCCCCTGTTGGCCTGGTCCCGGCTGGTGCGACCGCTCACCTGGGGGCTCACCAAGCTGAGCCACCTGGTGCTGGCGGTCTTCGGGGTGCATCCCGAAGCGGACGCCGAGGACCTGCTGCCCTCCGAGGCCGAATTCCGGCGCATGCTGGAGCGCAGCCAGGCCGAGGGTCGGCTGGAGCTGGACCGCAAGGAACTCATCGAGAACCTCTTCGACTTCAGCCGCCGCACCGTCAAGGAGATCGCAGTGCCCCGGGCCCACGTGGTCTGCTTCGACCTGACGCGCAGCCTCGCCGACAACCTGATCCTGGCCCGCACCACGCCCCACACCCGCATCCCCCTGGTGGAAGGGGACCTGGACCGGGTGGTGGGCATCATCCACCTCAAGGAACTGCTCTGGGCGCTGCAGGACCGCCAGGGAGACCTGGACCTGCGGGCCCTGGCCCGACCGGTGTTCTTCGTGCCGGAGATGAAGGGGATTCAGGGGCTCCTGCTGGAGTTCCAGCAGCGGAAGCAGCATCTGGCGCTGGTGGTGAACGAGCATGGCGGAGTCGATGGCCTCGTCACCCTGGAGGATGTCCTCGAGGAGCTGGTGGGGGAGATCCAGGACGAGTTCGACCGGGAGGCCATCCAGCTGCGGAAAACCCGTGGCGGGGCCTGGCTGGCCCAGGGCAACGTCATGCTCGAACAGCTGGAGGACCACCTGCACCTGACCCTGGAAACGGAGGCCGGTTCCGTGAGTCTCGGCGGCTTCTTCCAGGAGCAGCTGGGCCGGGTGCTGCGGCCCGGTGATGAACTGCGCCTCCAGGGCTGGCGCATCCGGGTGCTCTCCATGCGGGGCCTGGCCCCAGGCCAGTTCCTGCTGAAGCCCCTGCCGCCGGAGGCGGCGGAGCCCCGTGGCTGAGCCCCTCGACGGTTTTCTGCTGGCCGCAGGCCTGGGGCTGCGCATGGGCGCCCTGAGCCAGTGTCTGCCGAAGCCCGCCTGGACCCTGGGTGGCCGACCCCTGCTGCAGTGGGGGGCCGAGGCGCTGCGGCGGGCGGGGGCCACCCGTCTGGGCTGCAATGCCCACCTGCTGCCGGAGCGGCTGCGGACAGTGGCTGAAGGGTTGGAGGTGTTCGAGGAGCCCCAACTGCTGGGCAGCGCCGGGGGCCTGGTGCACGCCCGGGGCCGGGTGGAGGCGGAGCTGCTCACCTGGAACGCCGACGCCTGGGCCGAAGCGGTCCCCTTCGACCGGCTGCGTGCCCGCCACCGTGAGGCCCACGCCACCCTCAGCTGGCTGCTCGTTCCCCACCCCGGGGGCGACTGGAATCCGGTGTGGCTGGATGCGGCAGACCGTGTGCTGCCCAAGGGCGTGGCCGGCCCCAAGGGCCCCTTCCATTTCACCGGCGCAGCTGCCTGGTCCCCCGAGGCCCTGGCCATGCTGCCCGATGGCCCCAGCGAGGTGAACGACCTGCGCCCGCGTCTCGCGCAGCTTCCCATGGGGCACCTCGGGGTGGTGGTGGCCCCCTTCCGCTGGCAGGAGGTGGGCACGCCCGACGCCCTCATCGCCGCCGCCGCTGACCTGGCCCCGGAGCAAGAGGGGCGCCTGGCAGGTTGCTACGTGCATCCTTCCGCGCGGCCCGCCGGCCGCCTTGCCCGCTGCGTTCTGGGCCCCGGCGCCGCGCCGCCCGCTGCCGTGGTCGACACGGATGCCCTCTGGTTCGAAGAAGGAGGCAACCAGGTGCGGTTGGGGCTGCCGAATACCACCGTTCGCGGGAATCGGGCCGGAGATAGCCCAGGGGGCAGATAGCATTTCGGCGCGATCCCTCCGCCCCGCGGTTGGACACCAGATGGGAAGGTCATTCATGTCTTTGAACCCTGGACGGATCCTCCTTGGAAGTGCCCTGGGCCTCAGCCTCCTGGCTGGAATCGGCTGTGGCGGGAGGTCGAACCGACCGCCAGCCCCCGCCAACCTCACCTATTCCACTGGGCTGATCCAGACCGTCGTCGATGAGCCTCTGCCCCCCATCCAACCAACCGTCACAGGGGGGGTGGACGCGTTCGCCATCCTCCCGCTCCTGCCCCTCGGGCTGACCTTTGACACCCAGACCGGGGCCATCGCGGGAACGCCCACCTCGCCCTCGGCGGAAGCCACCTACACGGTGATGGCCTACAACGGCTCGGGGGTGGCCAGCACTCAGTTTCAGCTCTTCGTCGCGGGCCGGGTGCCCGACCTCCGCTGGCAGTGGACCGGGGCTTTTCCCGCCAGCAGCCTCCTTGGGGCGGACTACGGCCTGGGCACCCCGACCGATGGGGCCCAGGGCGTCATGATCGGGTGGGCCGGCCTCGCTCATGCCGGCCCCCTGGAGATCGCCAACCCCACGGGGGATGGCTGGGCCTGCTCTGGCGTGGCGGTGGACTTCCCCCTGGTCGGAGGCACCACCTCCACCTGCACTGCGGACCATTTGGCGGTGTTGGACCAGCGGCTGGACGACTTCGCGGCCCGGGGTCTGGTCGTCACTTCCCTGGACCTCAGCGTCCGGGGCTTTGCCCTGGTGGCCAGCGGGCCCCACGATGGCAGCCCTGAATACGCAACCCTCCGGACCACGTTCACCAGCCTCGGCGAGCTGGCCTCCTGGGCGGCCACCCAGGGGCAAGGGGGTGGCATCGTCACGGCGGTGGCGATCTATGGGAAGCCCTACGACAATGCCCTGGCCACCGGGCCCTTCCTGGCCCTGGCCGCCACCCGGCAAGGAGACAACGGAACCTACGAGACCCAGGTGGTGAGTGGGACCCCCCTTGAGCTAAGCCAACTGCTGCCGCCCCTGGGCCAGCAAGGCTATGTGGTCACGGCCTTCGGGGCGGGGAACCAGGCCACCTTCGTGGCCGTGCTCACGCGTCCCGTGGGCCATACGACGCCCCACCTCATCGAAGTGCAGGGGGCAGGGTTGCCGACGGGGCATGGGTATTCGGACGGGTTTGTGGCCGTGGGCCGGATGGCCCAATTCGCTGCCGGGGTGCACTACCAGGTGTTCCAGCGCTGACCGGCCCAGGGGCTCGCCCGCGGCACCCCGCAGGGAGATCCTTTCCGCCCAGAAGGATGGGAGTACCCTGATCCGATGGACCCCCGTGTCGCCCGCGCCCTGGAGCGCTGGACCCTCACCGAGCCCCGGCCTCTGGCAGGGGACGTGGGGGCGCGCCAGTACTTCCGGGTGAACCATCCCCAGCTGGGCACGGCCCTGGTGGTGCTGCACCCGGTGGACACCCTGGAAAAGGCCGACGACAGCTACTTCGAGTTCCGGGCGCTGCAGGCCTACCTGGACCCCCTGCTGCGGGTGCCCACCATCCTCCAGAGCGACGACCCGGACCGCTGCCTCCTGGTCGAAGACCTGGGCGATACCACCTTGGAGGCGCGCCTGGTGCAGCATCCCGAAGAGGAGCGGGCCTGGGCGCAGAAGGCCGGCTGGCTGCTGGCGACCCTGGCCGGGCCCCTCACCCTGGGGGCGCCGGGCCATGCCTTCTTCATGCAGCGCTGCTTCGACGAGCCCAAGTTCGTATTCGAGTGGGAGTACTGCCGCGTCAACTTCTTCCAGGATTTCCTGCAGAAGGAGCCGCCGCGCTGGCTGGACCGGCTGATGGAGGAGGCCCACGCCAGCCTGGAGACCCGGGCCCACTTCTTTGCCCACCGTGACTTCCACGTGCGCAACCTGATGGTTCATGGGGATCGCCTGGTGGTCATCGACTTCCAGGATGCCCGCCGAGGCGCCGCTACCTACGACCTCGCCAGCCTCCTCTACGACGGCTACTGGGACTGGTCCCGGGAGGCCGCGCGCATCCTGGTGGAGACCCTGCAGGAGGAACTGGGCTGGAGCCATGAGGCCCTGCAGGAGGAACTGACCCTCAGCGCCCTTCAGCGCAACTTCAAGGCCCTGGGGACTTTTGGGCACCAGCTGGTGCACCGGAAGAAAGCTCACTTCGCCCCCGCCGTGCCGCGCACCCTCCGTCACCTGAAAGGCCACTTTCAGCACCTGAACCACCGGGACGGCGTCCTCGCCACGGAGCACATGTTGCGGCTGGCGGAAGAACGGCTGCTGAAGTAGGTCAAGACCCTAGGGCCAGGTGCAGCCTGTACGGAGGCAACCTCCCCGCGTCGATCGACTTGAGAGGTTGATGGGCCTGTGGCCTGGGGAGGGTCCCCCTCCGCGCCGGGACTGGGGTGGCGAGTCCACCCCTTCGTCCAGCCTCTGCGTCGCCGCCTGAACCTTCCCGTGCGCGCACCGAGGTCCATCGCCTCACCGCAACCCTGGGGGTGTACTCTGCTTGGCTCAGGCCCACCCCACCCCTTCCCGGCATCCAACCGTCATGACTTGCCCACCCGTTCCCCCTTGCAATCCCAGCCCGCAGCCTTTGCCGGGCTGGTGCTGCGGCTCCCGGTAGGCGAGCCGTGGGTGCCCTGGTGCTGTCCCTGTTGCTGCTGGTGCCCCCCGGCCCCGCGCTCCTGCCGGCCCGGCCCACCCTCTCCCTGGGGACAGGTGGCCTCAAGGGCCTGGTCCAGGATGTGAAGGGCCAGCCCGTGCCCGGGGCGCAGGTCCGCCTCCTGGGGCTGGACGGTCGCCGCTGGGTTGCCACCACGGATGCTCAAGGGGCCTTCAAGGCCGGGGAGCTGCCGCCCGGGGAGTATCGGGTCGAGCTGTCCAAGGGGAAGCAGGCCGCTGTCGCCAGCGGCGACGTCCTGATCAAGCCCAACGCCTGGCTCCTGGGGGTACCCCCGGCGGCGCCTGGGGCACACGCGCCAAGGTTGAGGCTGGTCGGCCCCGCCACCTACACCTCGCCCGGCCCGCTGATCACCCCGGTCACCCGGCCGAAAACAGAGCAGATCCCCATGCATTAGGCCGTTAGGCTTGCCACGCCCTTCCAGGAGCCCCGCATGTGCCTGCCCCCTGAATTCTTCGACGCGCGGGAGGAGATGCTTCGAACCTGCGCGGCCAGGGGAGAGGTGGAACTGGCCACGTTCCTGATGGCCCGCTGGATTCCGTTTCACCGGGCCTTCCAGGCGGGGCTGCTGCAGCCGAAGGAGGCGTTCTCCACCGACGATCTGGAGGGGTTCACCCTGTCCCGGGCCGGGAAGGCCCTGCTCCGGGAGGACGAGGACCATCAGATCCTGTTCGTCCCACAGAGCCGGCAGGCCGCGCTGATGGCAGCCATCCAGGCCATCCGCAGGCCCTTGCGCCTCGCCTCCCGATCCACCCGGTGCCACCCCTGGCCGCTTGGCCCGACCCCCTGGAGCCGGTGATCCCAGAACGTCCTTCGGAGGAGCGATCATGGCTGAGAACAAGACCCGACCCACCGGGGCCAGCGTGGCGGCCCACCTCGCCGCCATGGCCGACGAGGGGCGGCGGCAGGATTGCGAGGCGCTGGCCCGATTGATGGCCCGGGCCACCGGGGAGGCAGCCACCATGTGGGGTCCGAGCATCGTCGGCTTTGGCAGTTACCACTACCGGTACGAAAGCGGGCGCGAGGGCGACAGCTGCCTCACCGGCTTCGCCGCGCGGAAAGGCGACATCAGTGTCTACCTGATGGCGGCCTTCCCGGAGCGGGATGTGCTGCTTGGGCGACTGGGCAAATACAAGATGGGGAAGGGGTGTCTGTATCTCCGCCGGCTGAGCGAGGTGGACCTTGAGGTCCTGGAGCAGCTGGTGGCGGCCTCCGTGGCCGCCGTCAAGCAGCGCTATGGGGCTGTGCCGGGCCGCCCCTAGGCTAGACTGTCCAACCCCTCCCTGTTCCGACACCGTGCCCCGCCCTCCTGGGCGCGGTCCCACTGGCACCGGGAGCCCAGGAGGTGCCATGCGCCCATCCCGATCCTTCGGACTCCTTGCCCTGCTGCTGACGGTGAACCTGGGGGCCCAGGCCACCCTGTCTGCCGAAATGCCCGCCGAATTCAAAGTGGCTTCGGAGACCTGGGACTACTCCCGGCGCGAAGTGATGATCCCCATGCGGGACGGCGTGCAGTTGAAGACCATCATCCTCATCCCCAAGGGGGCCAAGGATGCGCCCATCCTGCTGACCCGGACCCCCTACAACGCCGTGGAGCAGACCTCCCATGCCGCCAGCGCGCACCTCGGGCCCACCCTGCAGGGCTACGACAACGTGACCGACCTCATCGTGGAGGGGGGCTACATCCGCGTGGTGCAGGACATCCGCGGCAAGTACGGCAGCGAAGGCGACTACGTCATGAACCGGCCCCTGCGTGGGCCCCTGAACCCGAGTGCCGTGGACCACAGCACGGACACCTACGACACCATCGACTGGCTGGTGAAGCACCTGCCGGAGAGCAACGGCCGGGTGGGCATTCTGGGCATTTCCTACGACGGCTTCCTGCCGCTGATGGCGCTGGTGAACCCCCACCCGGCCCTGAAGGCAGCGGTGCCCATGAACCCCATGGTGGATGGGTGGCGGGGGGACGACTGGTTCCACCACGGCGCCTTCCGGGCCCAGAACCTTTCCTACATCTACGAGCAGGAAGCCAGCCGGGCGAACGACCTGAAGTGGTGGACCCACACCTTTGACGACTACGACCTGTTCCTGCGGGCCGGGTCCACCGGAGCGCTGGCCGCCAGCCACGGCATGGACCAGCTGGGCTTCTGGCGGAAGGTGGCGGAGCACCCCGCCTACGACAGCTTCTGGCGCCAGCAGGCCATGGACCAGGTGCTGGCCAGGGCGCCGCTGACTGTACCCACCCTGCTGGTGCACAGCCTCTACGACGCCGAGGACATCTACGGGGCCGTGGCGGTCTGGAAGGCGCTGGCACCCAAGGACAGCGCCCACCTGCTGCATGTGGCCATGGGGCCCTGGAACCACGGCGGGGAGATCGGCGACGGCAGCAGCCTTGGGCCCCTGAAGTTCCACCAGGACACGGGCCTGCAGTTCCGCCGCGACATCCTGAAGCCCTTTTTCGACCGGCACCTGAAGGGGATGCCGGGGGCCGAGCTGCCGCCGGTGAGCGCCTTCGAGACCGGCACCAACGTCTGGCGGAAGCTGCCGGGCTGGCCCCTGGCGGGCGCGGGCACTGCCACAGCGGGCACGCCCTTCTACCTGGGGGCGGGCCTGACGGTGATGACTGCCGCCCCCAAGGCCACGGATGCCCCCTTCGACGAGTACGTCTCGGACCCCGCCAAGCCCGTGCCCTTCCGGGCCCGGCCCATCCAGCCCGTGGGCTACGACGCGGCGCACACCTGGCCCCAGTGGCTCACGGATGACCAGCGAGAGGCCTCGGGCCGCACCGACGTAGTGGCCTATGTCTCCGAACCCCTGCAGGCGCCACTGCGGATCGCGGGGGAGCCCGTGGCGAACCTGGTGGCGTCCACCAGCGGCACCGACAGCGACTGGGTGGTGAAGGTGATCGACCTCTACCCCGACGAGGTGGCCAGCCAGCCTGCCATGGGCGGCTACCAGCTCATGGTCTCGGCCGACATCTTCCGGGGCCGCTACCGCGAGAGCACCGAGGCCCCCAAGGCGCTCACGCCGAACACCCCGTTGGTGTTCCGGTTCGCCCTGCCCACCGCGAACCACGTGTTCCTTCCGGGCCACCGCGTCATGGTGCAGGTGCAGTCCAGCTGGTTCCCCCTCTACGACCGCAACCCCCAGACCTTTGTGCCGAACATCTTCTTCGCCAAGCCCGCCGACTATCAGCGTGCCACGCAGCGCATCTACCACGCCCCGGGCCAGGCCAGCTTCGTGGAGCTGCCGGTGGTGAAGTAGGATCCCCGAGCACCGCCGCCCTCCAGAGTGGCCGGACCGGACCCTCCGGCCACCCTGGCTTGCCGAGGAGGTTCCCATGTCCCTTCGCGCTCTGCTGGGCAAACTGCTCCCCGGAACACCCGCAAACCAGGTCGGTACCTGGAGCGCGCCTGGGGTGTTGGACCGGGGGCCGGTCGGGCGCCCGCAGATCGCCCTCGATGAAGCGGGCAATGCCCTGGCGGCCTGGCATCACCGGGGCGCCGAGCAGGAGGGCATCTACATCTGCCGCTACCACGCCGACCAGCGCGGCTGGGACGTGGTGCCCCGGCGCCTCGACGGTGCCCTGACCCAGGCCCAGGCCCCGGAGATCGCCATGAACTACCGGAGCGATCTCGCGGTGGTGTGGCAGGAGCACGAGCAGGCGGCCGTGCGGGTCTGCGCCCGGCACATGGTGAACCTGGAGGAAACCTGGGTGCCCTACCCCGTGGTCCTGCAGGCCGCTCCGGGGGCGGTCTCCAGCTTGCACACGGCCATGGACCCCGACGGCAACATCCACGTGGTCTGGTGCCGAGAGGAGGCGGAAGGCCACCAGGTCTACAGCACCGCCTACCATGCGGCCGAAGCGGCCTGGGATGTGGAGCCGAGGCGGTTGGGGGAGCCTGCTCCGAGGCCCCTGTTCCCGCAGCTGGCCGTCAACGATTCCGGGAAGGGGCTGATCGTCTGGCACACGGAGGGGCCCGAGGGGGACCGCATCCTGGCCTGCCACTACGACCCCGGATCGCATGCCTGGAGTGACCGGCCGACCCTGGTGGCTTCCGAGCGGACGACCTACCTGCGGATGGACATGGATCCGGCGGGCAACGCCCTGGTGCTCTGGGTGCAGGAGGGCAGTGGCGGGATCCAGACCCTTCAGGCCAGCCACCTGGATGGACGCACCATCGAGTGGACCCGATCCCCGCTGCTCAGCTCGGGGCATCGCATCCTCTGGCCCCAGGTGGGCATGGATCGGCAGGGCCGGGCCCACGCCGCGTGGCGGCAGGAAGTGGCAGGGGTGATGAAGCTGTTCGCGAAGCGCTTCGTCCAGGGTCGGTGGGATTCGTCGCGGACCCTCCTGGTGGAGGATGTGGGCCAGAGCCAGGCCCATACCCTTTCCGTCAACGTCCTCGGGCACGCCCTGGTGATCTGGCTCCAGGATCAAGGACCCCAGCGGGTGGTCTGCCTCCGGCGGTTCGATGGCAAGGCCTGGAGCCCGCGACCCACCGTCCTGAGCGCCTCCTCCCGAAGCGGGTTCCAGGATCCCGGTGCGGTGCTGTCCCCCAGCGGGCGCGTGGCGGTGATCTGGCGCCAGGGGGAGGGGGAAGACGGCGTCATCCTGACGGCCCTGGGCCAGGCCTGACCTGGAGCGTTACGGCGCCAGCAGCTCGTCCACCAAGGCGGGCACCAGGTCCGTGGCGCGGCCGGTGCGCACCTCCTGGAAGGCGCTGGCCACGCGGCTGGCCTCCAGGTTGAGCTCCACCGTCCGGGTTCGGGCGCCCACGGCCTCCACGAAGCCCGCCGCGGGATAGACATGGCCGCTGGTGCCGATGGCCAGGAACAGGTCGCAGGCCTCCAGGGCAGCGTAGATGCGGTCCATGCCGAGGGGACGCTCGCCGAACCAGACGATGTGGGGCCGCACGCCGCCGCGGCCACAGGCGGGGCAGCGGCTCCCGCCATCCATGTCGCCGGGCCAGTCGGAAATGGCGCGGCAGGTGAGGCAGTGCGCCTCCAGGAGCTCCCCGTGCATGTGCAGGAGCCGCTGCGAGCCCGCCCGGTCGTGGAGGTCGTCCACGTTCTGCGTGACCAGCAGCAGGTCGCCGGTCCAGGCGCGCTCCAGCCGGGCCAGGGCCAGGTGCGCGGCGTTGGGCTGCACGGTGGCGAGGCTGCGGCGCCGCTCGTTGTAGAAACGGTAGACCAGGGTCGGATCGCGGCGGAAGGCCTCTGGGGTGGCCACGTCCTCCACCCGGTGGTCCTCCCAGAGGCCGTCGGCGGCGCGGAAGGTCCGCAGGCCGCTCTCGGCGGAGATGCCCGCGCCGGTGAGGATGACGATGGAGGCGGCGGGAGAGAGGGCCATGGAGGCTCCGGACAATTCAAAAAGGCCTCGAAGCCACCTGATTACCACCAAGACGCCAAGGCACCAAGAGAGGCAGGTGTGTGGGGCTATCCCGGGTGTCCTGGTGTCTTGATGGTGAGCTTTTGACGCCTTCCTATCGCCCAAGATCCAGCACCTTCCCATCCACGGGCCCGGGTTTCAGTCCCAGCTCGTGGGCCAGGGTCGGGGCGAGGTCCACGGTGCGCACCGGCTCCTGGCGCTGGCCGCGCTTCCAGGGACCCCAGAAGATCAGGGGGACCCGCCGGTCATAGCCGTTCGGGGTGCCGTGGTTCGTAAGGTACTCCTTGGGCGGCGTGCCGATGTTCACCCAGGGCTTCACGGCGATCAGTAGGTCGCCGCTGCGCTCTGGATGGAAGCTGCGGGCCATGAGCACCCGGAGGGGCGTGTCCCGGGGGCTGCCTGCGACGGCGGTCGCGGTGGTCCGCAGCTCCTCGGCGGTGAAGGCGTCGGCCACCTCCGGCCGGGCCCGGAGCCAAGCCTGGGCCCGCTTCAGCACGGCGGCACGGTCCAGGTGGGCCGCGTCGAGCGCGGCCGCATCGAGATACAGGGTGTTCACCTCGGCCGGGGGCAACAGCAGGTTCCGCTCCACCTTGAAGGCCGTGCGCAGCTCCGCCTGCAGGGCCTCGAGGAAGGGAATGGGCAGGAGCCGCATGGCCGGGAAGCCGCGCTCCTTCAGGACCTCCACAACGTCCAGGCCGCCATGGTCGGCGGACAGCACCACCCAGGCCCCGGGGTGCTGGCGGTGCAGTGCGTCCAGGAGGCGACCCAGGGCGTGGTCCAGCCGGTGGATCTGATCGCGCATCTCGGTGCCGAGCTGGCCATAGGCATGGCCGACGTAGTCCGTGGCGGAGAAGCTGAGGGCCAGGAGGTCGGTGCCGGGGCCGTGCCCGAGGTGCTCACCCTGCAGCAGGGCCTCCGCCGCCTCGAAGGTCACGGCATCGAGGAAGGGGGAGCGGCGGAACCGACCCTCGAAGCCCTTGTCCAGGGGCATCCCTGCGCCCTGGATGAGGCGCGGGAGGTCGCCGTTCCGGATGGTCAACTCACCGAAGGTCCAGTGGCCCTTGCGCCCTTCCGGTGTGTCTGGGGCCTTGGTCCAGAGCCAGCTATCGCGGGCGATGCGGCTGGACAGGTCCTGGTCGTAGCGCAGCAGCCAGGTGGGCAGGTGATCAGAGTAGGTGGTGGAGGTGCCGAACCCGGCCGGCCCCGTGAACCAGAAGGCGCCGGTGGGGCGTCGGCCCGCCATGAGGATCGCCGCCCGGTCCTTGCCGGACACGGCGAAGACGCGGCTGCCGGGCACTTGCGCCTGCAGCCAGTCCCCGAGGGCGTCCCCCAGGAAGCGGGCATTGGAGGCAGCGGGGGCGCCCGTGCCGGGAACCGGGCGGGCGGCGGCGTCATCGACGCAGTAGACGACCTTGCCCGAGGCCCGGTCGATCCAGCGGTTCTCCACGATGCCGGTGTGGGAGGGGAAGCGGCCGGACAGCAGCACCGAGTGCCCCGGGCCGGTGTCGGTGAAGCCGTGGTCGTGGTAGGCCTCGGTGAACCAGACGCCTTCCCGCCGCAGCCGGGCGATGCCGCCGTTTAGTTCGGGACCGTAGGTCTGCATCAGCTCCGCCGAGAACTGATCGATGGAGATGACCACCACCAGCTTGGGCCGCCGGATCTGCGCCGGCGCAGCCCAGACCAGGGCCGAGGCAAGGGCGGCGGCGACCAGCGGGGCGAGGGACGACCGGCGCATCAGAAGGTCACCCCGACGCCGAAGGTCCAGAGGCGCTCCACTTCCTGGCCGCTGCCCTGGGCGGAGAAGTAGGCCGCCAGGTCCGAGCTGCTGCTGAGCTTCACGGGGCGGTCCTTGCTGGTGGGCTGCTGGTAGCTGGCCGCCAGGTAGGGATGTACCACCACGGAGGGGATGCGCCAGCGGGCACCCACCCGCAGCCAGGTGCGACTCAGGTCCTTGGTGCTGGAGGCTCCGGCGGTGTCGAAGGTGTAGTGCTGAAGGCGCTGGATGAGGCCGATTTCACCGGCGATGCCGATGAAGGGCACCCAGACTTGGGCGTTCAGGCCCAGGCCCAGCCCCTGCTGCTTCAGCCGGGTGGTTTGGGTGGTCGCGCCCTGGGCGAGGGTGCCATCCGCCGTGAACTGCGAGTACTCGCCCCCCCATTCCAGTTTCAGGAGGGGGCCGACGCGGAAGAGCTGGTGGTTCACGGAGGCGATGAAGCCCCGCCCGGAGTCCAGGTCGCCCGACACCAGCTGCCCGCTGCCGCTGAGGAGCGTCTGCGGCAGGCTCTGGCCCGTGGGCCGCGGCAGCTCCAGGCGTAGGTCCCACTGGGCGCAGAGCGGCAGGGCGGCGAGGCAGAAGGGCAGGGCAGCAAGGCGCATGGAGGCTCCGGTGGAACCTCCGATCATACGCTGAGGGTGTGACGGATCAGGGCTTCCACTTAATGGAGCAACCCCGGCTGGGCACCTGCACGGTGGCCACGGGGCGCCCTGCCAGCAGCGCCTCGGTGGCGGCGTCAAGGTCGCGCACGGTGACCTTCGTGGCATCGCGCCAGCTGTCGTCCATGCGGCCCCGATAGGCCAGCTTGCGGGCAGTGTCGAAGAGGAAGAAGTCCGGCGTGCACACGGCGCCGAAGGTGCGCGTCACCACCTGGGGGGCATCCTTCAGGCAGGGAAAGACGAAGCCCTGACCGGTGGCCTGGGCTTTCATGTCCGCCAGGGATTCCTTGGCGTGGGTGTCCACATCGTTGGCGTTGATGGCGACCACGGCGACCCGGCCTGCGTACTGGCTCGCATAGGCATTGATGCGGGCCTGGGTGGCCATGACATAGGGGCACTCGGTGCTGAGGAAGACCACCATGAGCAGGGGCTCCCGGGCCTCGGCGGTGTGGGTGCGGCCATCGGTTCCCGGCAGGCTGAAGGCCGGGCAGGGATCGCCGAGCTTCAGGCCCGGGGCCTGGGCCAGGAGCGCCGGGGCCAGGAGCAGGGCCAGCAGGGAGCGCTTCATCGCGACCGCCACTTGATGGAGCAGCCCATGCTGGGGTGCTGGACCTCCAGGGGATCCTCGCCCGCCAACACCCGCTCGACGGCCTCCTTCAGCTCCTGCCGGGTCACACGGCCGGGGTCCTTCCAGTTGTCGTCCAGGCGGCCGCGGTAGGCCAGGCGACGGTGCGCGTCGTAGAGGAAGAAGTCGGGCGTGCAGACGGCACCGAGGGCCCGCGCGACGGTCTGCTCTTCGTCCCAGAGGTAGGGGAAGGCATAGCCCTTGGCCCGGGCCCGGACCCGCATGGCCTCGAAGCTGTCGTCGGGATGGGTTACCGCGTCGTTCGAGTTGATGCCCACCACCCCGCAACGGCCGGTGTAGGCCTGGGCCAGGGCATTCAGGCGGTCGTCGATGGCCTGCACGTAGGGGCAGTGGTTGCACATGACCACCACCAGCAGGGCCGGGGTATGGAAGTCGTGGAGCGACCAGAGCCGGCCATCCACTCCGGGCAGGGTGAAGTCGGGACAGGCCGTGCCGAGCGGGATCATGGTGGATTCCATCAGGGCCATGGGAACCTCCGGAAGGCTCCTTCCATCCTAGGCTCACGGGCAAGGGAATGTGTTCGCCGTCATTTTTTTGACTTGACCCCTAGCTGTGTGGCTCTAGGCTTTTTGCAAACAAGGAGCCCATGACCCAGCTGCCGCGCCTTCACTGGTCCACCCTCGGGGACGACACCGGGGGGCTGGAGCATCGGTGGGCGGCCCTCTGGGACGTGACAGTGGACCGCGGCACCGCGCCCGCCCTTGCCCCGAGGGATGTGGATCTGTGGGTCATCAGCGCCAAGGGCGCCTGGCCCCCGCCGGAATTGAACCGCATGATGGCCGAGGTGGCCGCCCTGCCGATCCTGCTGGGCCTGAAGCCGGATGCGGCGCCCATGGATGCCAAGGCCCTGTCGGAGTGGGGTTCCCTGGGTTCGGTGCGCTGGGGCGTGCTGGGACCGGAGCCACCTATGCCGGGCCTTCGCCCCCGTTCGGGCACCACCACCCAGCTGAGCGCCTCCCAGGCCCTGGCCTTCGGCCTGGTGGGCACCAGCATCGCCATGCAAGACGTGCTGGCCCGCGCCCGCAGCGCCGCCGCCACCCGGGCCACGGTGCTGCTGCTGGGGGAGAGCGGCACGGGCAAGGAGGTCATCGCCCGGGCCATCCACCGCATGAGCGCCGACAACGCCGAGCCCTTCGTGGCCGTGCACTGCGGCGCCATCCCCGACAACCTGCTGGAATCGGAACTGTTTGGCTACAACAAGGGCGCCTTCACCGATGCCCGCAAGGACACGCCGGGCAAGTTCCGCGAGGCCCAGGGCGGCACCATCTTCCTCGACGAAGTGGGCACCATGCCTCTGGCGGCCCAGGTGCGCCTGCTGCGGGTGCTCCAGGAGCGGGAAGTCCAGCCCCTGGGCGGCGGCGCCCCGGTCAAGGTCGATGTGCGCGTCGTGACGGCCTCCAACGTGGACCTCTGGAAGAAGGTGCAGGACCACAGCTTCCGCGAGGACCTCTTCTACCGGCTGGAGGTGGTGCCCATCACCATGCCGCCCCTGCGGGCGCGGAAGGAGGAGGTGCCCTTCCTGGCCCAGCACTTCCTCAACCGGAAGGCGCGGGAGCACGGCCTCTACCCCAAGGCCCTGCACCCCAGCGTGGACCCGTTGCTCATGTCCCTGCCCTGGCCAGGCAACGTGCGGCAGCTGGAGAATGCCATCGAGCGGGCCATCGTGTTGTCTGGCACCCGCCCCGTGCTCACCCGCGAGGACTTCGCCTTCCTGGCCGAGCGCATGGGTGACCCCGGCCTCGCCGAGGCCGTGGGGCACACCCCCTCGCTTCAGCCGGTTCCCCTGGCGGTGGCTGACGCCTTCGCCCCCCCGCCGGTGCCTACCTTTGGGATGGACCTGCCCGCCGAGGGGCTGGACCTGAACCAGGTGGTCTCCGACATGGAGAAGACCCTTATGCTCCAGAGCCTGGCCATCACCCGGGGCAACAAGAAGCGCGCCGCCGACCTGCTGGGGCTGAAGCGCACGACCTTCCTGGAAAAGATGAAAAGACTCGACCTGGAAGACGCGGAAGCCTCTGAACCGGTGGAGTAGACCCGCTATGACACGGGGGGGGACCAAGTCCCCCCCCGCTTACTAAAGCCCCCCAAAGGCTCCACTCACTGACCACGGCATGCTCGACCGCACCAAGTGAATGCCGCCCGGGGGTCAATGGTTCCCGGCGCTCCCCTGCTAACCTGGGCCCATGGCACATGCATCGCATCTCCGCTGGAAGCTGGCGGTTCCGGACGTCCAGGAAGAGCCTCTGTGTGCCTGGCTGGAAACCGGGGGGTCCTCGGCCTTCTACCGGGAGGCGGATCCACCCCGGGTTTGCTACGCCTACTTTCCCCCGGGCCAGGCGGCCCCCGAGGCCGCCGGGCTGGCGGCCTTCCCCGGCGTGCAACTACTCGAAACGGAGGGGTTCGAAGATGAGGACTGGCTGGCCAAGAGCCGGGAGGGCTTCGGGGCCTTCCCCGTGGGTCGGCGGTTCCATGTGCGACCCCTTTGGGACGAAGGGGCTGGGCCGACGGATCGCATCGACCTGGTGGTGAATCCCGGGCTGGCCTTCGGCACCGGTGGCCACGAGACCACCCGCCTCTGTATGGAGCTGCTCGAAGACCTGGCCGCCGAGGGTCGGCTGCAGGGCCCCATCCTCGACATCGGCGCCGGCACGGGCATTCTCTCCCTGGCGGCCCACCTGCTGGGAGGCCAGGGCCTCACCGCCTTTGACATCGACCCGGATTGCGGACCCGCCATGGCGGAGCTCATGGAGCTGAACGCCCACTTGCTGAAGGGCACCAAGCCCTACGAGAGCTTCGTGGGCACCCTGGATCATCCGCGCGTGGCTGGTCCCTACGCGGGGCTGCTGGCCAACATCCTGCTGGAGACTATCCAGGAGCTGCTGCCGCGCATGGCGGAGGTGGCCGCTCCGGGGGCCTGGCTCATCGCCAGCGGCATCCTGGCGGAGCGTACCGATGAGGCCCTGGTGAGCCTGGCCTCCCATGGCTTCCAGCCCAGGCAGGTGCGGCAGGAAGGCGAGTGGATCGCCGTGCTGGCGGAACGGGTGGCGGCATGAGCCGACCGGACCGACCCATCGGTGTCTTCGACTCGGGCATTGGCGGACTCACCGTCATCCACGCCCTGCGCCAGCTGCTGCCGCAGGAGGACCTGGTCTACCTGGGGGACACCGCCCGGCTGCCCTACGGCACGAAGAGCCACCGCACCATCGAGCGCTACACCCTGCAGATGGGGGAGCTGCTGCAGCGCCACGACCCCAAGCTCATCGTCATCGCCTGCAACACCGCCAGTGCCCACGGCCTGCCCGCCCTGCAGGCGGTGAGCCCCTGTCCGGTGATCGGCGTGATCGAACCTGGAGCCGAAGCGGCGGCGGAACATCCGGGTGCCGTGGGCATCATCGGCACGCTGGCCACAGTGAGCAGCGCCGCCTATGAAGCCGCCATCCGGCGTCGTGATCCGGCCAAGGTCATCCACAGCGTGGCCTGCCCCTTGCTGGTGCCCCTGGCCGAGGAGGGCTGGTTCGACGACCCCGTCACGGACAGCATCTGCCGCCGGTACTTGAACCAGCTGCCCTTCGAGGTGAAGACGGTGGTCCTCGGCTGCACGCATTACCCCACGCTCCTGGAGAGCCTGGACCGCAGCCGGCCCGGCACCCTCTGGATCGACAGCGGCCGGGTCACCGCCAAGGCGGTGGATCGCCTTCTGCAGGGCCGCCTCGGCTACCGCACCGCCAGCGCCCGGGGCGAGCTGCGCGTCCAGCTCACGGACGCCAGCAGCCGCCTGAAGGAAGTGGGCAGCCGGTTCCTGGAAGAAGCCCTGGGGGATGTCGAAGTGGTGGAGATCTAGGCCTTCACCGCTCCCGGCAGGGTGAACACCACGCAGGTGCCCCGGCCCTCGGGGCTTTCGATGCGGATCTCGCCGCCGTGGTTGCGAATGATTTCCCGGCAGATGCTGAGGCCGAGCCCCGTGCCCTTCCCTTCCGACTTGGTGGTGAACATCGGCCGGAAGACCTGGGACAGCAGGTCGGCGGGGATGCCCTGGCCCGAGTCGTGGAAGTGCACTTCCCACCAGAGACCCTCCGGAGTGCTCTCGTCTGAAGGGTGAGCGCGGAGGCGCACCTTGCCCCCTCCTGGCATGGCGTCCACCGCGTTGTTCATGAGGTTGATGAAGAGCTGCTCCATCTGCCGGCGGTCCACGTCCAGGCAGCAGTCTGCGGGGATGTCCGCGTCGACGGTGATGCCATGCGCCGTGAGGGTGGGGGACCAGAGCTGCTGCAGATCCGAGAGCAGGTCGCTGAAGGGCTGGGGCTGACGGTTGAGCTGGGGCCGCCGGGTGAGGTCCAGCAGCCGGCGCACGATGTCGCCCACGCGCTGGATCTGGCCACGGATGACCTGGAGGCGTTCGCGGGTCTTGTCCGGGAGGTCCTTCTGGGCGTCCAGCAGCTGCAGGTGGCCCGTGACCAGGTTCAGGGGCGTGCCCACCTCGTGGGCGAAGGTGGCCGTCAGCTGGCCGGCGACCGCCAGGCGCTCCTGGGCGCCCAGTTCCTCCCGCAGCAGGGCGTTGCGCTCCACCAGCGAGGCGAGCTCGCGGTTCTTCGCCTGGAGTTCCGAGAGGGCGCTGTCGATGCGGTCCTGCAGGTTGGCATTGAGGCCCTGGATTTCCTGGATCAGCGCCTCCCGTTCCCGCCCCGCCCGCTCCAGCTGGATGGCCATGTCGTTGAAGCGTTCGGCGATGAGGCCCAACTCGTCGCTGCGCTTCACCGGGGCCCGGGCGCTGGCTTCGCCCTGCTCGAGGCGCTGCATGGTGAGGGCCAGGGCTTCGATGGGATCGCTGATGAGCATGCGGAGGATGAGCCACAGGAGGATGAACTCCCCCAGCAGCACACCGGGGAGCGTATGGAGGGTCTTCTTGAAATTGAGGGTCCACACCACTTCCCAGCGTTCCAGGTCGCAGTAGGCCCGGATGAGGCCGATGGCGGGCTGCCCCGGCTTGTGGCCATGGATGGGCTGATAGACCTTCCAGGCCTTGTTGCCGGTGTTGAGGTCCACCAGCGTGGCCTGGGGGCCCTTCAGAGACAGGTACGAGCCGATCTCGGACCCCCATTCAACGTCGGCCTCCTCGCCCGAAGACCGCACGAGCTCCACCTCATCGCCCTTGCCCACGCGCCGGAACACATCAATCTGGAAGATGCTGCGGTCCGGGCCGGCGATGCTGGAGAGCAGCTGGTCCAGCTTGTCGGGGTCCTTGAACGTGGGATCCCGCTGCAGGATGTCGGTCTCCACGGTGCCGGCGGCTTCAATGACCAGCATGCGCGAGTAGGTTTCCAGCTCCCGGCGGCTGTTGCGGGTGATGGAATAGGCTACGGCCACAGTGAGCACGCTGGTCACCAGGCCCAACAGCAGGAAGAGCTTGGCATGCAGGCTGCGCAGCCAGGTCAGGGGGCGCATCCGGAGCTGCCAGAAGGTCATGCTGGCGACCCTTCCCCGGGGGGAAGCCCGAGGGCGGGACGCACCCGGCGGGCGAAGGCATGGGGATCCAGCGTGTCTGCCAGCGCCGTGAACCGATCGAAGGCGGCCCGGCGCGCCTCTGCCACGTTCCCCAGCAGGTCCAGCACCCCGGCCTGGAGCGCTTGGCGGTTCCGGGCCTGGAGCCCCGCCTCCAACTCCCAGAGCAGGGCTTCCAGGGCGGCCAGGTCGTGGTGATCCCCCAGCACCGTCTGCAGGGTCCGGAGGTCCTTGAGCAGGGCCTCGGGAGGTTCGGCGAAAGCGCCCTCCAGGGCCTCCACGGCATACCGCAATTTCTTGATGCGCACTCGGGCCTTGTGAAGGGCGGCGGCGTCCTCCTGGGCGGCAAGGTCGCCGAGGCCACCCAGGGCGGCCCCGGCCCGGGGGGCCAGGCAGCCCCAGGCCGCCTCCTGCAGGGAGGTGCCCTGGAAGGGATTGGCCAGGGCCGGGACGTCCAGGAGGCGCTGGAGGTCAGGCAGGTGCAGATGGTGCAGCTCTTTGGTCATGCTGCGATGGGCCTTGGCCCGCTGCCGGTCGAGCTGCTCCAGGAGGTATTCAAGCACCGCCGAGGGGCCCGGGTGCTCGGAGGACCGGAGCTGGGTGGCCAGGAAGGCCGCATGGACATCCAGCTCGCGGGGCAGGCCGAGGGTGTCCACCAGTCCCTTCAGGGCACGGCGCTGGCCCTTGTGCCCTGGGTAGGTTTCGGGGTCCACCAGATCCAGCACGGCCCCCAGGCGGCGGGCCGCCACCCGCACCTGGTGCAGCCGTTCCATGTCGGCGACCCACTGGTCCACTGCCAGGCCCTCCTGCAGGCGCGCCAAGCGAACCTCAAGGGCGCGGTGAAGCAGGATCGCCAGTTCCGCTGGATGCATCAGATGATTCTAGACCGGTTTCAGATAGGCGAAAAAATGGCGTAAGCTTGGAGGCTTATGGAACACATCCACATCAAAGGTGCCCGCGAGCACAACTTGAAGAACCTCGATCTCTCGCTGCCCCGAAATCAGCTGGTGGTGATCACGGGCTTGTCGGGCTCCGGCAAGTCCAGTCTGGCCTTCGACACGCTGTATGCCGAGGGCCAGCGGCGCTATGTGGAGAGCCTGTCGGCCTACGCGCGGCAGTTCCTCGACCAGATGGAGAAGCCTGATGTGGACAGCATCGAAGGCCTCTCCCCCGCCATCTCCATTGAGCAGAAGACCACCAGCAAGAACCCCCGCTCCACCGTGGCCACGGTCACCGAGATTTACGATTACCTGCGCCTGCTCTTCGCCCGCACGGGCAAGCCCACGTGCGTGGCGTGCGGCAAGGCCATCGCGAGCCAGACCATCCAGGAGATGGCGGACCAGATCCTGGCCAAACCCGAAGGTACCAAGCTGCAGCTGCTGGCCCCCGTGGTGCGGGGCCGCAAGGGCGAATACAAGAAACTGCTGCAGGACCTCATGAAGCGCGGTTACATCCGGGCCCGGGTCAACGGCCAGATGCTCGATCTCACCGAGGGCGTTCCCGACCTGGACAAGCAGAAGAAGCACACCATCGAAGTGGTCATCGACCGCCTGAAGGTGAGCCCCGCCATCCAGACGCGCCTGGCCGACAGCCTGGAGATCGCCTGCAACCTGGCGGAGGGCAGCGCCCTCATCGATGTGGACGGCACCGAGCAGCTCTTCTCCAGCAAGCTGGCCTGCAACAACGGCAAGTGTCTGAAATTCGGGCTGGGCCTGCCGGAGCTGGAGCCCCGCTCGTTCTCTTTCAACAGCCCCTACGGCGCCTGCCCCACCTGCGACGGCCTGGGCTTCAAGCGGCAGTTCGCGGAGGAGCTGATCATCCCGAATCCGGCGCTCTCCATCAACGAAGGCGCCATCCAGGCCAGCGGCTGGAAGAGCGTTTCCGAGGACGGCTGGCGCTCCCAGCTGCTGGAGCAGCTGGCCCGCAAGCTGAAGTTCAGCCTGGACGTGCCCTGGAAGAAGCTGCCTGCGGACATCCGCCGCCTGCTGCTGCACGGCACCGACAAGGAGATGCGCTTCACCTACGAGAGCAAACGGAACCGGAACCGCTACGACTTCGTGCACCACTTCGAGGGGATCATCGGCAACCTCGACCGGCGCTACCGGGAGACCACCAGCGAAGAGATCCAGGCCGAGATGGAGCAGTCCATGCGGGTGATCCCCTGCGAGGACTGCGGTGGCCAGCGGCTGAAGCCCGAGGTGCTGGCAGTCTACGTTGGCGCCCAGAACATCGCCCAGGTGGTGGCCCAGAGCGTGCGGGACGCCCGGAAGTGGTTCGAGGATCTGGCCCTGGAGGGCAAGGATGCCGTCATTGCCGAGAAGGTGCTGAAGGAGATCCGGGAGCGCCTGGGCTTCCTGGATGACGTGGGCCTCGGGTACCTCACCCTCGACCGCAGCGCGGCCACCCTGTCGGGCGGGGAGGGCCAGCGCATCCGGCTCGCCACGCAGATCGGCTCGAAGCTGCAGGGGGTGCTCTACGTGCTGGACGAGCCCAGCATCGGCCTGCACCAGCGGGACAACCTGCAGCTCATCCGAACCCTCCAGGAGATGCGCGACCTGGGCAACACGGTGCTGGTTGTGGAGCACGACCTGGAGACCATCCTCGCCGCCGACCACGTGGTGGACATGGGCCCGGGGGCGGGAGAGCACGGTGGCCAGGTGGTGGCCCAGGGCACACCGGCGGAGATCAGCCGGACGAAGGGTTCCATCACCGGCGACTTCCTCTCGGGCCGGGACGCCATCCCTGTTCCGCGCAAGCGGCGCAAGGCGGTCCGGGGCCACCTCTCGGTGGTGGGGGCGGAGGAGAACAACCTGAAGAAGGTCGACGCGGACTTCCCCATCGGGCTCGTCACGTGTGTGACGGGGGTGAGCGGCTCGGGCAAGAGCACCCTGGTGAACGAGATCCTCTACAAGGCCTTGGCCAACCAGCTGCACCAGGGCGTCCACGTGGTCGGCAAGCACAAGGCCATCAAGGGGCTCGAGGCCATCGACAAGGTCATCGACATCGACCAGGCTCCCATCGGCCGCACCCCCCGCAGCAACCCCGCCACCTACACGGGCCTCTTCACCCCCCTGCGGGAGCTCTTCGCCCAATTGCCGGAGAGCAAGGCCCGCGGCTACGCCCCGGGCCGCTACAGCTTCAACGTGAAGGGGGGACGGTGCGAGAAGTGCGAGGGTGACGGAGTTCTCAAGATCGAGATGCACTTCCTCCCGGATGTCTACGTCACCTGCGAGCAGTGCAAGGGCAAGCGTTACAACCGCGAAACCATGGAGATCCACTACAAGGGCAAGAGCATCTCCGACGTGCTGGCCATGACCGTGGAAGAGGCGCTGGGTCTCTTCGCACCCATCCCGGTGCTGGCCAACAAGCTGCAGACCCTCATGGACGTCGGCCTGGGCTACATCCGCCTGGGCCAGAGCGCCACCACCCTGTCCGGTGGCGAGGCCCAGCGGGTGAAGCTGGCCAAGGAGCTGAGCAAGCGGGCCACGGGCCGCACCGTCTACATCCTGGACGAGCCCACCACGGGCCTGCACCTCAAGGACATCCAGAAGCTGCTGGAGGTCATCACGCGCCTGGTGGAGACCGGCAACACCATCATCGTCATCGAGCACAACCTCGACGTCATCAAGACCGCAGACTGGATCCTCGACCTGGGTCCCGAAGGCGGTGGCGAGGGTGGCCGCATCATCGCCGTGGGTACCCCAGAAGAGGTGGCCAAGCGGAAGACCAGCGTGACCGGGCGGTATCTGGCGCCCTACCTGAAATAGGACTTAGGCGTAGAGATCGACGCGGCCACCCACGCCGCTGCCCTGGGCCATCATCTGGATCAACGCGGCGCCCTGCTCCGCCTGCACGTCGAGGCTCTTCTTCAGCACGCTGGTCGCCACCTGGTTCTGGACGACCAGCTGCTTCATGGCGATGGCGGTGGCGGGGGAAATGTCCACAGGGACCTCAATCAGGCTTTATCGGACGTGGGGCTTCCGGACTTGAGCGGCCCTCAGCACCGCGGCGGCGTCCTGAACGGAGACCTTGGCCTGGGTGGCGGCCACATTCTCGGCGGCGATGGCCTCGAAGACCTCGCGGCGGTGGACTTGCACGCTGCGCGGGGCGTTGATGCCCAGGCGCACACCGTCCTTGGTGATGCCGAGGACGACAACCTCGATCTCGCCCCCGATGACGATGGACTGGTCCGGCTTCCGGGTGATCACAAGCATGTCGGAAGCCTAGCAGACCCGCTCAGTCCTGGATGAGGATCGGGCAGCGGAGCGGGTAGGTTTCCGAGCTGAGGATGATCTGGCGGCCCATCCGAGTCTTGATGTTCACCACCAAGGGGCCCGCCAGGTTGGTGGTCATGCCGCGGGGGTCGTCCGGTACCACCACCAGGGTCAGGATCAGGGCATCGGCGGGCGCCTCGATCCCCAGGGCCTGGGCCTCTTCGTCGCTGAGGGGTACCTGGTAGTCCTTCTTCACTGTCACCGGGTCGATGCAGATGAAGGAGACTTCGGCCGCCTCAGTGGACTGGAGGAACTTGAGGGGATAGCCGTCCTTGGGCTCGATGAGCACGTAGGACGTGAGGGCCTCGAAGCCCAGCAGCCCCTTCGGAAAGGTCAGGGGGATGCCGCCTTCGGAGGTGGCGTCGGAGGGGGAGGCGGGATCAGGGGTCATGGGCGTCCAGGGTTGTTCCAAATCAACGCATCGGACGATTCTGCCGGGTCCTGAGTTTCATGCGCCCCTTCCGCAAAGACCGCCCAGAGCGCCTCCCCTCGCTTGCGGCGGAAGCGGGGGTTGGGGATGGTGCGCTCCAGCGCTTCCAGGGAGGTCGGGGGGTGGGCGAGCCGGGCCATGAGCCAGCGGTTGCCCAGCTCCATAACGGCACCCACATCCCCCTCGTTGCCCCAGGCCCAGCGCAGGGCCGTCAGCTTCATGGCGCGATCCACCGCCAGGTGGCCCAAGTGCTTCACCTTCTCCACCACGGGATCGTGTTTGGGGGGGGCATAGGCCCGGATGCGGCGCAGCATGTGCCGGATCTCCTTGGGCAGGGCGGCGAGGCGGGGCCCAATCTCCGGGTGGTCGCGCTTCGTGTCCGCCTCATCGGCTAGGATGCGGAGCAGGGGCAACAGGAGGGCCGCGTCGCGGCTGGCGTAGCTGATCTGCGCCTCGCGGAGGGGCCGGAGCATCCAGTTGGAATCCTGCTCTTCCTTGGGGATGTCGAGCCCCAGCTTGAGCTTGGCCATGGTCTTCAGGCCCGGCTGGGGGTAGCCCAGGGCCCGGGAGAGCAGCATGGTGTCCATGATGCTGTCGGGCACCACGTCGTAGAGGCGCTTGAAGACGATGCCGTCGCCGGAGAAGTCATGGACGATCCAGGGCACCTGGGCCATGGCCTGCAGGGCTGGGCGCATGAGGCCGTCCAGGGCCAGGGGGTCCACCAACCAGGCCTGGTCGTGGGTGGCCACCTGCATGAGGGCCAGGACACAGTGGTGCATTCCGGTGAGGCTGCACTCGATATCGACGGAGAGGACGCCAGCGGCATGCCACTGCGGCAGGGCCTCCTGGAGCTTGGCGGGCGTGTCCACGAAGGTCGTGGGAAGGTCGAAGGACTCAAGTACCATCCAATCAGTGTGCCGCAGTTGACCGCCGATGACGCGATCCCGTCCACCCCATGCCCAGGACCCTCCCATGAACCGAGCCCTCTTCTGGACCACCTTCGGCACCATCTTTCTGGCGGAGATCGGCGACAAGACCCAGTTGGCGGCCATGAGCGCGACGGTGCGCAGCGGCCAGCTCTGGACCGTCTTCCTTGCCGCGAGCGCGGCGCTGGTCTGCGCCACGGCCATCGGCGTGGCCCTGGGCGGGGTCCTCTTCCGCTTCATTCCCGAGGCGGCCATCAAGTACCTGGCGGGGAGCGCCTTCATCGCGGTGGGCCTGTGGATCCTCATCCGGGGGTGACCCGGGTCTTCTTCGATGGACCCTGTGGGCTCTGCCAGCTGGCCGTCCGCATGGTGGCCCGTCGGGATGCCTCCCGGGCCATCCGCTTTGCACCCCTCGGCGGAAGCACCTTTCAGGCGGTCCTGGCACCGGCGATGCGGGCGGAGCTGCCGGACAGCCTCGTGGTCCTCACGGAGTCGGGCGACCTGTTGCTCCGGTCGGCGGCGGTGCGCCACCTGTTGGCGCGGCTGGGTCCGGGCTGGCGGCTGCTGGGGCGGATGCTGGGCTGGCTGCCGCAGCGGCTCCTGGAGGGTGGCTACGACTGGGTGGCCCGCCATCGACAGGGGGTGCCGGCGTGCCCTTTGCAGGAAAGCGGCGACGATCGGTTCGATCCATAGAGATAAAAAAATGTCACAATGGGCGGGACGGTCGCACCCTAACAGGTAACAACAGCACTTCGGTCCAGATCGGAGCCATCCGGGTCGACCTTGTCCTGTTCCACAACGGGGCCGCCGTGCGGCCCCCTCGGCGGCTCTGTCCGCTCGGAGGATACATGATCACCAAGCTCATCGGCGCCGCCACCCTGTTCGCGGCGGGTTCACTGATGGCCGGCGGCCCGGCGACGATCGGCGCAACCCCGGTCGAGGCCTTCGGGAATGAAGCGACCCTCACCATGGCCGGCAGCTGCGGGTCCGGTGCCAAGGACGCCAAGGAGGAAGGCAAGGCCCCCGACAAGGCCAAGGCCAAGGAAGGCTCCTGCGGAAAGGGCTCCTGCGGCAAGGACATGAAGCACAAGAAGGAGAAGAAGGACGGTTCCTGCGGCAAGGACAAGAAGGAAGCCTCCTGCGGCAAGGACAAGAAGTAGTCCACCTGGAGATTGGCCATGGCTCAGGACAGGTTCACCGGGGTCGGGTTGGGGCTGCGTCGCCCCCACCTGGAGGCCGTCGCGGCGCAAGCCGGGCACGGCGTACCCTTCTGGGAGACCTGTCCTGAGAACGTGGTGGGTGATGGGGGCCGCCCCTTCCGTTTGGCCAGTGCGATCCTGGAGCGGGATGCGGTCCTCACCCATGGCCTGGCCATGTCCGTGGGTGGTTGCGACCCCTGGGATGAGACCTACCTCTCAGAGCTGGGCGACTTCCTGATCAAGACTGGGACCCCCTGGCACTCGGAGCACCTCTGCTTCACCAGCGTGGAGGGCTCCTGCCTCCACGAGCTGCTGCCGCTCCCCTTCACGCGGGAGTCGGCGCGTCACACCATCAAGCGGGCGAAGGACCTGCAGGCGCGCCTGCCGGTGCCGCTCCTGCTGGAGAACATCACCTACTATGCCGAGCTGGGCGCCTCCGAGATGGAGGAGGCCGATTTCATCACGGCGGTGCTCGAAGGCGCCGATGTGGGCTGGCTGCTGGACGTGAACAATGTCTACGTGAACGCCCTGAACTTCGGCTTCGACCCGAAGGCCTGGCTGGCGGACATGCCACTGGACCGCGTGGCCCAGATCCACATCGCCGGCCACAAACGCTTCGGCGAGCTGACCATCGACACCCACGGGGCCGAAGTGATCGACCCCGTCGTCGACCTCATGCAGTGGACCCTCAAGCGTCTGGGCCGGCCCGTGCCCGTGTTGCTGGAGCGGGACAACCACATTCCCGACCTGGACACACTGCTTGCGGAGCGGGCCCGTCTGCAGACCGCCTACGACCAGGCCCTCAGCCCTGCCGGGGTGCGCCATGGCTGAGGCTGCCGCCGACACCCGCACCCTTCGCCTGCAGCGGGCCATGGCCTCGCTGATCCTCGACGGCAGCGACGAGGCGCTGGACTCCGACCCAGGTCGTCCCGCCCGGCGCATGGAATTGCCAGCCGACGACCAGCGGGCCTTTCGCGAGCAGGCCGAAGCCCTGAAGACCTATCGCGAGCTGGCCCGCATGGGCCTGACCGAGCCCCTGGAAGACATGTTTCCGGTGCTGAAGGCGCTGCTTGAGGGCGCCGACGCCTGGGAGGCCTGCCTGCAGGCCTTTCTGGAGGCCCGCGTGGTGCGCAGCCAGCACTACCGCGACATCGCTCCGGCCTTCCTGGGCTGGCTGGCAGAGACCCGGTGGGGCCAGGACCGCTGGCCCTTCCTGCTGGAGCTCGCCCATGCGGAGCTGCTGGAGGTGCTGGTGGCCCGGTTCCCCGATGGGGAGGCCCCGCTGGGCCTGCACGCCGAGCCGGAACCCACGGACCGGGTGGTGCTGGACGCCGCCACCCAGGTGGTGTCCTACGCCCATGCCGTCCACCTGGCCCGCGAGGACAGCCCCATCCCCGAAGTCCGGCCCACTCACCTGCTGGCCTACCGGGATGCTGGGGGGGAGGCCCACTTGCTGGAACTCACCGCGGCCACGGCAGCCCTCCTGGTGAAGGCCCAGGACGCGACGCTGGAGGCGGCCGCCGCCGCGCTGGGGTTCCCCGACCTAGTTGCACCCCTGACCCTCCTGCGCAACCTCCATCGGGATGGTGCCGTCGCAGGATTCGAATCCACCCCTTAACTTCGAGGCCCCCATGCGCTTCCGCTTCCTCCTGCCAGCCCTGCTGGTGGTCGCCCCCCTTCTGGCCCAGAGCAAGGTCTTCCGGGTGGACCAGAACCACACGGTCCTCGGCTTCAAGGCCTCGACCCTGCTCTTCGACGTGCCGGGGCGCTTCACCCGCTTCAAGGCGGATATTCAGGGCGACCCAGCCACCCTTGAAGGGGTGAAGGTTCACCTCGACATCCAGGCCCGCTCCATCGACACCGCCAACAAGAGCCGAGACGAGCACCTGCGCACGGCGGACTTCTTCGACGTGGCCAAGTACCCCGCCATCACCTTCGAATCGCAGGAGGTCCGGCGGGAGGGCGACCGCGTCCTCGTCAAGGGCACCCTCACCATGCACGGCGTCAGCAAGGCGATTGAGATCCCCTTCCAGGCCGCCGAGGGCATGAACGGAGCGGATGTCAAAACCTGGTCCTACCGGGCGACCCTGCCCCTCGATCGCCTCGACTACGGCATCGGGGCCGACAGCGTGGCCGCCAAGATCAGCCTGAAGCGACCGGTGGAGCTGGACCTTTTGCTGGTGGGCTTCTTCGAGGATCCCCCGGCGCCCGCCAAGCCGGCCCCCGGGCGGAAGCCTTCGCGCCCCGCCGAGAAGTAGCTTGCCTGGGGCTGTTCCTGCCGCTGACACTGGCTGCGGATGACAGAACCATCAGACTCTGAAACCGAACTGATCCAGCGGGCCGCCTGCGGCGATTCCGATGCCTTCGGCCTGCTGGTGCAGCCCCACCTTGCCCTGTTTCACCACGGGATCCATCGCATCCTCGGCAACACCGCCGACACGCAGGATGCGCTCCAGGACGCCCTCATGAGTATCCACCGCGATCTGCCCAGGTTCGAAGGCCGCAGCCGCTTCAGCAGCTGGGGGTACAAGATCTGCCTCAACGCCGCCCTGATGGTGCGGCGCAGCCGGGTCCGCATCCATGAGAAGGAACAGCCCGAGCCGCTGGCCCTGGGTCCCTTCGATGCGCGGGGGCACCACCTGGAGACAGACCACCGGCCCGAGTGGCAGGTGGAGGCTCAGGCCCATGACCTGGTGGAGCGCCGTGAAATGCGGGAGTGCCTGGCCCGGGCCCTGGACGAGCTACCGGATGGCCACCGGCAGGTGTTCGTGCTGAAGGACCTGGAGGGCTGGGACACCGAAGACATCGCCCGGCACCTCCAGCTCAGCGCTGGGACGGTCCGGCAGCGCCTCCACCGCGCCCGGGTGCACCTCCAGGCGCGCCTCCGCACCCATGTCCTGGGAGGCCGCCCATGAAGCTCATGCCCTCCTGCCACGAAGTTCAGACCCAGCTCACCGAGTACGCCGAGGGCGCCCTGCCCCTCGGGGCCCGGCTGGGCATCTGGTTCCACCTGCTGGTGTGCCGGGTCTGCGCCGCCTTCCAGCGGGGCCTGGCGGCCCTTCCCGGGGTGTCGAAGCGCGCCCTCACACCCCCTCCGCAGGCCCCCGAGGCGGCGAACCAGGCCCTGGAGCAGGTGCTCGCGGGCCTCAGGAAGGTGAAGTAGGTCCCAGCTTTAAGGAGATGATGACGATCTCCGGAGGAGCCGCGATGCGGATGGGCAGGCCCACCACCCCGAGCCCCCGGCTCACATAGAGCAGGTTCCCCGCCTGTTCGTAGAGGCCCGCCGTGCGGGGGCCGATGAGACGGGCGCTGCTGAAGCCGGGAATGGGGTTGATCTGGCCGCCATGGGTGTGGCCGCTGAGGGTGAGCCTCGCCCCGGCGGTGAGGGCTTCCTCCCATTCGCTGGGCCGGTGGTTCATGCAAACGCGGAACGCGTCCTCGGGCAGGTCGCGGGCTGCCTCGGCGGGGCGTGGTCCCGGGCCGAAGACCAGGCGGCGAAAGCGGCCGTTGCGGGCCATGGGGTCCTGGAGGCCGAGCAGGGCCAGGGTTCCTCCTCCCCGGGAAATGAGCGTCGACGCATTCTCAAGGCAGGGGATGCCGGCGGCCGCCAAGTCCCGCCAGATGGGCTTGGGATCGTCGAAGTAGTCGTGGTTGCCCAGCACGGCGAAGGCGCCCAGGGGCGGGCGGAAGCCCTCGAACGCTTCCAGCAGGGGGGCCAGTTCCTCTGGCCGGCTGTCCACCAGGTCCCCCGTGAACAGCAGCAGTTCCGGTCGCTCCCGTTCGGTGAGTACCCGCCAGCGGCGGAGGGTTTCGGCGCCCACCAGGGGGCCGGCATGGAGGTCGCTCAGCTGGGCCAAGCGCAGCCCGTCGAGGCCGGGGGGTAGGTCCGGAAAGGCCAGGGTCAACCGGGTCACCCCTGGATCCCCGAAAGCCTCGCGGCCCCCCACCACGCTGAAGGACACCGCCACCCCGGTGCTGGCCAGGGCCGCCGTACGGAGGAACTGGCGTCGGCCCGGATCCACCGGCCCGATGTCGGCCGCGTCCCCGGGTTCGGGTGGGTCCTTTGCCCGCAGCCACCAGAGCCCCTCGGCCGCCATGGCCAGGAGGAGGTGCAGCACCGTGAAGGCCTGGAAATAGAATCCCGCCCGAGCCATCATCCGCAGCAGGGGGGCCAGGCTGTGGCCGCTCAATCCGGCGATGCGCATCCCCGCGAAGAGGATGAGAGGCAGGTGCAGGAGCCCCAGCGCCCAGGGCGCCCAGCGCTGCAGGCGCGGGGGCAGCTCCAGCCTCAGCAGCCGTAAGTGGAACCACTGGACGAGCACGATGAGGACGAGGGCGACGAGGAAAGGCATGCGGATTCCTAGGGTCGCACGATCACGCTGAGGGTTCCCACCGTACGGCCCTTCATGGCGCCATCCAGGGGCCGGTGCAGGCCCAAGTTGAAAGACAGGTTGCCCACCAGTCGGCGCAGGATGTCCTGAGGCAAGCCGAGCCGCCGGCTGTCCAGCTCAAGGCCCACCACCCGCTGGGCCGAGGGGCGTCCTGCCGAGTCCTGCCAGACAGTCGCGTGGTCCACATAGGCCTGCAACAGGCCCAGGCCCAGTTCCCCACGCAGGCGCAGCAGGCGGTTGCCGGTGGCCGTGTAGGCGGGCAGGGCCGGTTGGGCCACGCGATTGGCATCCAGGGCGGGCGGCAGCAGGGAGGTGGGCACACCGCCCAGGTGGAAGCGGTCCAGGGCCGTGGGCGCCCCGCCGATCTGCCCCGTCTCCACGCGCACCGACAGGGGGGCCCAGGGATTCTGCCAGCCCAAGGTGGCGGCGAGCCGGGTGAGTCGCCAGGCCTGGCCCTCTGTGCGGCCCCACTGTTCCCGCACCGCGAAGGCGAGGTTCAGGCCCTGCGAATCTCGGCTCCAGGCCTGGGCCAGCAGACCCTCGCCACCCCAGGCCAGGCGTCCGAAGCGCTCGCCCGAGGCAAAGGTGGTCCGTTCGAATGCCAGCACCGGCCGGAAGCGGGCCTGGGGCCGGCCCAGGTCCTGGTAGTCGAAGGCGAGCTCAGCCCCCCGGCGCTCGCGGTCGAACCCCTGTACGGGCGTGAACCGCTGGCCCGAGGGTCGTTCCAGCACCGAGAAGGCCTGGAAGGAGGGGGCCCAGCGCCAGCCGTGCCAGGAGGCACCCGCCATGGCGCCCCGGGGCCCCGCGCCATCCCCGAGGCCCGCCAGCACCTGCCAGTTCAGGCGGCCCAGGAGGTCGTTTCCCCCCACGCCGAGCTGGGCGCTGAGGCCTGAGGGCGTGGCGCTGTAGCCCGCCAGGGAGAAGGTGTCGAGGGTTGCCCCGACGCGATAAGGGTGGGGCTCCACGGCCACCGGGGGCGGCAGGGGGCTGGGCTCATCGGGCTTGGGCAACACCACCCCCTGCATCAGGGCGGCGGGGTCCTGGGGCAGCGGCGCGTCCACCAGGGCGGGAAGGGTGGCATCGAGGCGGCGGATCTGCAGCCCCGTAGCGGTGAGCTGGGTGTAGTAGATCCACCGGCCATCGGGGGTCACCACCGGGTTCCAGGCGGCCCCCAGGGTGCGGGTGAGGGGCTTTCCGGTGGCGTCCACCAGGTTCCAGATCCCGTCGACGTCCTTCCACTGGGGACCGGGCGCAGGCGGCGCCGGGGGTGGCGTGGTGGTCCGGGTCAGCCCGTTCCCAAGCGTCCACTGGCGCGGCTGCGGGGTCAGCACGCCCTCCTCGTCCGGCAGGCGCAGCTGTAAGGCGATGCGGTCGGGGCCAATCCAGCGGGGCTTCCAGGGCAGGGCCCCATCGATGCGACCCAGGCGATGGGTGGGCGGCAGGACGGGGCGCAGGGGCGCTTGGTCGGCGGGTTCCCCCGGCTGCGGCTGCGGAACCTTGGGGCCGACCTTCAAGTCCCAGACCCAGAGGCCGGGGCGCTCGGGCGCCAGCACCCGGGCCAGCAGGTACCGGCCGTCCGGGCTGAGGGCCAGGTCCGTGGCCCAGCCTGGGAGCTGGGTGACCAGCGCGCCCTCCCGCAGGCCTTGGGCCCTCACCCGGCGCTCCAGCTCCAGGGCCGTGTGGGTGAGCTCAGCGCAGAAGCGCTGGTAGCCGTCCTGGGGACTGAAGCCGAAGGTGGCCTGGAAAGCCGCGTCGAAGTCCCTGCGGCCCGCCATCCGCAGCCACAGGGTCTGCAGGCTCTTGGGGTCGGTCGCCCGTTCCTCCAGCCAGGCCAGGTAGGCGCTCCCGCCCAGGTAGGCCATGCTTTCGCCCAGAAAGCCCTGGCTGCCACTGAGGGCCTCATAGGTGGGCAGCTTGCCTTCCAGCGCCCACTGCCGCAGCACCGCGGCGCGGATCGCGCTGTGGGGCCGGCCACTGCCCGTGAGCCTGCCTTCCAGGAACGTGGCGTAGCCCTCGGTCACCCAGCGGGGCGCCTTCCCCGGCAGGGGGCCCAGCAGGGCGGTCCAGCGCTGCCACAGGGTGGGACGTCGCGCGGGCCGCAGCAGGTGGTGCATGTGCCCCAGCTCGTGGGCCACCAGCAGCTCGGCCCAGCCCCGGTGGTGGCCGATGATGGAGTCCGCCTCGGGTGGGGTTTTCCAGAGGATCACCTGGGGCCGAGGCAGCAGGGGGATGGCCATGCCATTGGCCTCCAGCACCGGATCGAGGATCAGGATGTCGATGGGCTTGCGGGGGTTCTCATAGGCGAACCCAACGAGGCCCAGGTACTGGGCGTGCACGCCCTCGACCCGGCCCGCCACCTCCGCACCGAAGGCCCGGAAGGCGGCGGGGCAGTGGATGCGGTAGTGGGGCGTGGTGAAGGTGAGCCAGGCCGCATCCGGGGCCTGGACGCGACCCGGCGCGGCACGCAGTCCGGCGGATAGGAGTAGCAGCCAGGCGGCGGCGGTGCGGAGGGCCAGGGGACGGCGGGACATGGCCCCAGTTTGACCGGGCGTGACGGCGATCACATTTTGAGATCAATTCGCAAAAGAACCCCTTGTCCAGGAATTGATTAAATATGAGACTCATTCTCATGATTGTTCGTCTGCTCCCCCTCATCCTGGTCCCAGCCCTGCTGGCGGCCCAGGGCCTGGACCGGCGGGTGCTGGCCATGGGGACGGAACTGCACGTCCATCTGGAAGGCGCGACGGACCTGGACCGCAGGTCCGAGGCCGCGCTGGCGGAGGTGGCCCGCCTGGAGGCCGCCTGCTCCACCTGGAATCCTGGCACGCCCTGGAGCCGCCTGGCCGCAGCCCAGGGCCGTCCGGTGGCCCTGGACCGGGAGTGGCTGGACCTGCTGGGCCAGGCCAAAGCCTGGAACGAGCAGACGGGAGGTGCCTTCGACCCGGTGCTCCTGGCCCTGGTGCGAGCCTGGGGCCTCCGGGAGGGGGGACGGACCCCGGATCCCCAGACGCTGGCCGTAGCCCGGCAGGCCTCCGGCGCGGCCCTCCTGGAACTGGATGCCCAGGCGGGGACCGCCCGCTTGCGCCACCCAGGGGCGGGCGTGGAGGAAGGGGGCTTCCTCAAGGGGTATGCTCTGGATCGCATGAAGGCCGTGGCGGGCACGCCCTGCGGACTCCTGGATTTAGGGGGACAGCTCCTGGCCTGGGGCCGACCATTGCCAGTGTCGGTGGCCGATTCTCGCGATCGCCAGCGGGCGCGCCTCACCTTCGTCCTGACGAACGCCTCCCTGGCCAGCAGCGGCACCTCCGAGCGGGGACGGCACCTCCTGGACCCCCGCAGTGGCCTGCCCTGCCCGGCCTGGGGCAGCGTGGCGGTGGTGGCGCCCGACGGCCTCACCGCCGATGTCCTCTCCACGGCGCTCTACGTCCTGGGACCCCAGGCAGGTTTCCTGTGGGCCGAGCGCCGGGCAGTGGCTGCGGCATTTCTTCTCAACGACGGCAGCGTCCGAATGACGCATCCCCTCCGGGCTTTGAGCCCCACCATCCCCCCTTCGGAGCCGAAATGAAAGTCATCTTCACGCCCCTCATGTCCGCCCTGATGGCCGTATCTGCCGTTGCCCAAGAACCGGTGAATCACGACAAGCGCATCGCCGACCTGGAGCGACGTTTGGACGCCATGTCCCGCGAGCTGGAGGCCCAGAAATCCGGCAGCGCCACACCGGTGACTGGGGAAGAGGGCCGCTACGGGCTGGCCCCTGGCGCGAGCAAGGTTTACGCCGCCGCGTCGGGCCTCAGCGTGGGAGGCTATGGCGAGTTTCTCTACGAGAACAAGGCCGCGACCCTCCAGGACGGTACCCGGGTCGGTTCGGAAAAAAGGGCGGACGCCCTGCGGCTGGTGATCTACACGGGCTACAAATTCAGCGACCGCATCGTGTTCAACTCGGAGGTCGAATTCGAGCACGGGGGCTACAGCGACGACAAGCCGGAGGGCGAGGTCATCGTGGAGTTCGCCTATCTGGACTTCCTCCTGTCAAAGGGCTTCAACATCCGTGCGGGTCAGATGCTAGTGCCCATGGGCTTCATCAACGAGCTGCACGAGCCGCCGGCGTTCCTGGGCGCCCGCCGGCCCGTGGTGGAGCGCACCATCATTCCCGCGACCTGGCACGAGAACGGTCTGGGCCTCCATGGCGACCTGCCGGGCCACCTGAGTTACCGCGTCTATGTGATGAACGGCCTGGACGGCACCGGCTTCAGCGCCTCGGGCATCCGGGGCGGGCGGCAGGCCGGCAAGGAGGCCAACGCGCAGAGCCTGGCCTGGACAGGCCGCGTGGACTGGACACCGCTGCCCGGGGTGCTCCTCGGCGCCAGCTTCTACACCGGCAACAGCAACCAGACGGGCGACGGGGAAGCGCTTACCACCACCCTGTGGGATGCCCACGCGGAGTACCGTGCGCGGGGATTCCAAGTGCGTGGCCTCTACGCCCGGGCCTCGAACGGCTCTGCCGGTGTGCAGGCCCTGGCCACTTCGGATCCCGCGCGCCAGGTGGGAACCAAGCAGTGGGGGGGCTACCTCGAGGCGGGGTACGACCTGCTTCGGGGCGGCCAGCAGGCCCTCGTCCCCTATGTGCGCTGGGAGCGGCTGAACGCGCAGCAGGAGGTGGTCAGCGGCGTGGTCGCTGGACCGGAGCAGGACCAGACCCTGCTGACGGTGGGTGTCGCCTACAAGCCCATCCCCCAGGTGGCCGTGAAGCTCGACCTGGCCAAGGTTGAGAACCAGGCCCGCACGGGCCGGGACCAGGTGAGCCTGGCCCTGGGCTACACCTTCTGAGGGTGACCATGATCCGCATCCTCGCCCCGCTTGCACTGACCCTGCCCCTCGTGGCGGGCCTGCCCACGTCAACAGAGGCCTTGGCCCTGGCCTTTCCGCAGGCGACCCTGGTTCGCCGGGAGTTCGTGCTGACGGATGCCCAGGCCATTCGCGTGAGGGCCCTCAGCCAGGTGGACCTGCCGGGCAGCTGGACGGTGGCCTATGAAGCCCGCAGGAATGGCGTGCTGTTGGGGGTGGGCTTCTTCGACACCCACCGGGTCCGCACCCTGAACGAGACGCTGCTGGTGGCCATCACGCCGGAAGGTCGGATCCTCCGGGTGGAGGCGGTGGCCTTTCGAGAGCCCGCCGAGTACAAGGCCCGGGAAGCCTGGGTGAAGCAGTTCGAAGGCCGCGCGCTGGATGGCCAGCTCAGCCTCAAGGCGGCGATCCACCCGCTGTCCGGCGCCACCCTCACGGCCCACGCCATGACGGATGCGGCCCGCCGCTGCCTGGCGCTGCACCAGGTGCTCTACCGGGAGGCGGCATGAGTCCGCTTGAGAAGTGGAGCCTCCACCTCGCGGCCCTCCTGACGGGCGCCACGGGGCTGGCGGATGGTCTGCTGCGCTATTACGGCATGCGGGTCGGAGAGTTCGGGCCCGAGCCGCACCCCTGGCTGGGCCTTGCCCAGCACCTGCACATCCTGGTGGCGCCGACGCTGCTGTTCTGCCTGGGCATGATGGTGTGGGGCCACCTGCAGCCACGGCTGAGGCAGGGGGAGCAGGGGCGGACCTCGGGGCTGCGGGCAGCCTCCCTCATCGCGCCCATGGTGGTGTCGGGCTACCTGGTGCAGGTGGCCACCAGCCCGGCGCTGCGCACCTGCTACGCCTGGGTGCATGGCATCAGCTCCGGAGGTTTCCTGCTGGCCTACGGGGCGCACCTGGCCCTCCAGTCCCAGACCCTGCGGGCCTTCGTTCTGGGTCGCCCGCTGACGTTCGGGCGCCGGTAGCTGGTACCGTCTAGGAGATATGTCCAAGATCCGGATCCTCAGCGACCAGGTCGCCAACCAGATCGCCGCCGGCGAGGTGGTGGAGCGGCCCGCCTCGGTGCTGAAGGAGCTGGTGGAGAATGCCCTGGACGCAGGTGCCCGGCGCATCGAGGTCGCCTGGGAGGAAGGGGGCAAACGGCTGCTGGCGGTGGCCGACGACGGCTCGGGCATGGCCCGGGACGACCTCTACCTGGCCTTGGAGCGCCATGCCACCAGCAAGGTGCGGACGGCAGAGGACCTGGGACGGCTGGGCACCTTCGGGTTTCGCGGAGAGGCACTGCCCAGCATCGCCAGCGTCAGCCGGTTCGAGCTGACCAGCGCCGAAGCCGACGGCGCGGGGCACCGCCTGCGCTGTGAGTTCGGCATCATCCGGGACGTCTCGCCGCTGGCCCGCAGCCGGGGCACCACGGTCACGGTACGCGACCTCTTTGCCCAGCTGCCCGCCCGACGGCGCTTCCTGAAATCCACAGAAACCGAGCACGCCCAGCTGTGGGGCGTGGTGGCACGCCTGGCCCTGAGTGCGCCCGGGGTGCACTGGACCCTCCGCCCCGACCGGGGTGCGCCCCTGGTGCTGCCCCCGGTGAGGGATGCGGGAGAGCGGCTGGCCCCCCTCCTGGGCGAGCGGCTGGGCCGCCTGGTGCCCTTCGTGAACGGCGAGCCGCCCTGGCAGTTGCGGGGCTTCGTGTCGCCACCGGACCTCAGCTTCCGGGACCGCAACCACCTCTACCTCTTCGTCAATGGCCGGGCCGTCCGGGACCGCCTCCTGCTCGCGGCCCTCTCGGAGGCCTGGGCGGGCACCTTCGCCAAGGGCGCCTACCCCGCGGCCGTGGTGTTCCTGGACCTCCCGCCCGAGGCGGTGGACGTGAACGTGCACCCCACCAAGGCCGAGGTGCGCTTCCGCGAGCCCCAGCGCATCTTCGCCTGGGTGAAGGGGGGCGCGGAGGAGGCCTGGTCGAAGCTGCGGGGGGGCCTTGCCTCGGTGCTGGAGATGCCTCCGAAACCCCTCGAGGCTGAGTTCGAGCTGGACCCCTCCCGCCGGGCCCCCTCCCAGCATCCACGCCTCTGGGATGGCGCTCCAGGGGGCGTTCCAGAGGCTGCCCGGGCGCTGACCGAAGCCTTCTCCCCACGGTCTCTGGACGCAGCCTACGCCGCCGCGCCGGGAGCGGGTGGCGTCGCGGAAGGTGCCACCCCGGGGTTCGGCAGGTCCCCTTCGGTGCGGTATCTGGGGGCCTTCCAGCGGACCTATCTGGTGGCGGAAGTGGACACGCCCACCGGCCCGGAGCTGTGGCTCGTGGATCAGCACGTGGCCCACGAGCGGGTGCTCTTCGAGCGGCTCTTCCTCCGCCACCACACCCCCGCCATCCAGCCCCTGCTGCCGCCCCAGGTGGTGCAGGTGGGGCCGGGCGCCTTGGCGCGGCTGACGCCCTTCCTTGCCGACATGGAGGCGGCCGGGGTCCTGTGCGAGCCCTTCGGGGGCGACGCCTTGGTGGTGCGGGGCCTCCCGGATTTCCTGGTGGACCGCGAGCCCCTGGGACTCATCGAGGACCTGCTGGCCCGCCTGGAGCAGGAAGGCCGCCTCGACCTGGAGGTCTTCCGGCGGGACCTGAACGCTGAACTGGCCTGCCGCGCGGCCATCAAGAAACACCACCAGCTGCCGCCGGAGCTGGCCATTGGCCTCATCCAGGACCTGCTGGCCTGCGAGGTCCCCAACACCTGTCCCCATGGCCGGCCCATCCTCAAGAAGCTCACCTTGGGCGACCTGGAGCGGAGCTTTGGCCGGCGGATCTAGTCGGCAGTGGGCTGTCGCTCGGCCCGCAGGTCGAGCCCCAGGCGCTTGGCGGTCGTGTAGAGGGCGGGTCGGGTCAGGCCCAGGGCCTGGGCCGCCTCCGCGATGCGAAAACCGCAGGTCCGCAGGGCTTCCAAGAGGAGCTGGCGTTGAAAGGCCTGGGTGGCTTCCTCCCAGGTGCGGGAGGGCCGGAGCGGCGTGGCCAGCTCGGGGAAGTGGGAGGGTTTGAGGATGCCCCCTTCGCAGCGGAGGATGGCCCGCTCGAGGGCGTGGAGCAGCTCCCGCACATTGCCCGGCCAGGGCAGCCGGCCCAGGGCCTGGTCGAGCCCTGGGGCCACGGCGGGAAGGGGCCGCTTGACGACCATGGCCGCCTGCGCCACCAGCCGGGGCAGCAGGAAGGGAAACTCGTGGCGGCGGGCAGTCAGGGGGGGCAGGCTCAGCACCGCCCCCTGGAGGCGGAACAGCAGATCCCGGCGGAAGGCGCCCTCGCTGGCCAGTGTCTCCAGGGCACGATGGGTCGCTGCAGCGAAGCGCACATCGATTTTCATGGCGTGGTCGGAGCCGACCCGGCGGACCTCGCGCTCCTGCAGCACGCGCAGCAGGAGGGACTGCAGGCGGGGCGACAGGTCGGCCACCTCGTCGAGGAACAGGGTGCCGCCCCGCGCCGCCTCGATGGCGCCGCGCCGGTCACGGTCCGCGCCGGTGAACGCGCCTTTGGTGTGCCCGAAGAGTTCCGACTCCAGCAGGCCTTCGGCGAAGGCCGAGCAGTTGACGGCCACCAGGGCGCCCGGGCGTCCCGAGCGCCGGTGCAGCTCCCGCACGGCCAGTTCCTTGCCGCTGCCCGTGGGCCCCAGGATGAGCACGGGCAGGTCCGAGGTGGCCACCCGGTCCAGCTCCCGCAGCACCGTGGCCATGGGCTCACTGCCATCGGTCCAGAGCAGCTGGGATTCCACGGGTAGTTCAGCAGGCCGGCGGGCCCGCAGGCGCGCCAGCCAGGGCGCCACCAGCAAGGGCTCCAGGGGTGGTTGCAGGGGCTGATCAGGCGAAGATCCGAGCAGCACCGCACCGACGGGGCAGCCCTCCCAGACCAGCGGCAGGCCACGCCAGACCCAGCCATCCTGCTGGAAGGGGGCGAGGGCCCCGTCGCGGGCCATCCGGCTGAGGGCTCCATCGGGGGGAGCGGCCCCGGCGCCGAGGGACCGCAAGCGTCCCTCCTCCTCCCAGGCGATCCAGGTGGGTGTTTCGCGCTGGGCGAGCCAGTCCTGGAGCAGCCGGGCGGGGGTGGCCTGGTCCTCGCTGGGGGGCGCGGGCCACAGGGTGGCCAGGCGGCGCTGGTGCCGGGGGGAGGCTGCGCGATCGGCAATGGTTTGCAACGCCAGCAGGGCCTGGGCCGTTCGCTCGGCCGGCACCCGTTCGAGCACCTGCAGCCCCAGTTCCAGGCACATGATCTGGGCGGGGCAGTCCCGCCAGGCCTCCCAGAACCTGAGCGCATCTCCATGTCCCCGGAAGAGACGGTGGGCTTCCCAGCTCACGCGGGTCTCGGGGTCCGCATCGGGCGGAGGTGGCTCCATCAGGGGGCCCAGAGCGGCTTCCAGGAACACGGCATAGGGGTGGTCCCGCACGTGGGCAAGGCCCTCCCGGACAAGGTCCCAGCGCTCGCCGTCCAGGGCATGCGACGCCAGCAGGCCCCAGGCCTGGGGGAGGTCGGGATGGGCCGCCACCAGGGTTCGCAGCAGGGCCAGGGTGTCTTCGGGTTCCCGCAGCACCTCGGCCAGCTCGGCCTGTTCCAGGTCCCGCCAGGGTTGCGGCAGGGGGCCCCGAAGCTGGGCCCACCGGCCATGGGCCGGCAGGTCAGCCCACTGCAGGGCCGTTCGGGCCGCATTGGAGGCGGCCCGGGCGGCCCAGCCCGAGGCGCCCAGGCGGAGAAAGTGGCCATGGGCCAGGGTGAAGGCCCGCAGGGCGCGCTCGGGGGCGCATCCCAGGACGGCCGCTCGACCCTCTGCCATCCAGTGGAAGGGGTCGGCGCAGGGATGGGCGGGAGTGCCCCAGGCGGGGTAGCCGGGCGCTCCTAGGGCGGGTTCTCCGCCCCAGCGCATGCGGAGGCGGTCCCAGGTGGGGTGGCCCGTGGCGGGCGGGGGCATGGGGCGCTGCAGGTGTTCCTCCAGGTCCGCCGCCAGGGAGGGCGCCCAGCCCGGCGGGTGGGCGCGGGGCATGCGCTGCTGGAGCAGGTCCCCCAGCGCGGGTTCGGGGGCCGCGCCAGCGCCGAGGCCTCCGGGAACCAGGGGCCCCAGTCCTGCCGGTCCGGCCCCGCAGCCCCGAGCCCAGGCCCGCAGGCTGGGGTCCAGGAACCAGGTGCCCCCGGAGGTCCGGTGCAGCCAGAGGCAGGGGGCGAAGGGTGCCAGATCCTCCGGCAGGGTGGGCAGACAGAGGGGCCCGGCATGGCGCTGGATCGCCGGCCAGGGCAGCCCCGGGTCGAGGGGGCCTTCCGGCAGGAGCTTGCCTTCAGAGTCCTGGGCCCGCAGCAGGGTCTCCCACCACCCCGGCGGGAGGTCGTGCCAGTCGGCGGGCAGCCAGTCGAGGAAGGGGGGGACCTGCAACCGACCCTTGGCATCCACGGCGGCGAGGAGGGGGAACCAGTGGAGGCGCTGGGGCAGGTCGAGCACGAGCGAACCTGCGGCCATCCAGGGCATGCCGTCCCCTTCCAGCAGCGCCTCCCAGGCCCAGGCCAGCCACTCGGGCTCCTTGGTGCCCCGGCGGTCGGCGGCGACCCCCTCGCTCCCGTGCCGAAGCCTGGCCACCCAGGCTGGGTCGGGCCGGGGTGCGTGGGCCGTGGGCAACTCCGGAACCCACGGGCCGCTGCCGGCACGGGCCACTGGTGGGAGCCGGGGCCAGCAGCCCTCGCGACCCCCGAGGAGCCAGGCCTGGGTCACGGCCACCAGGGCCCAGGGGGCATCGCCCCAGCGCCGGCCCCGGTCCAGTCCCCACGGGGTCTTCCAGTGGCCCAGCCAGGCGGCCCTCAACATCCCAGCATGTCCTGCCAGACCGTCCAGAAAGCGGGAAACGTCTTGGCGACGCACCCGGGATCCTGCAGCGTCCCGCCCCACCGGAGGCCGCCCACCGCGGCGGCGAAGGCCATGCGGTGATCCGCCCGGGGGTCGAAGGGCGCCCGTCGTTCGGAAGGCATCCCAGGGCGGATGCGCAGGGTGTGATCGCCGATGATGTCCGCCTCACCCCCCAGCCAGCGGACCAGCTCCGCCGAGGCGTCCAGCCGGTCGCATTCCTTGAGGGGCAGGGTCTGCAGGCCCCGCAGCTCCGAAGGTCCCGGCGCGAGGGCAGCCAGGGCCGCCAGGACGGGACCCAGGTCGGGACAGTCGGTGAGGTCGGCATCGAGGCCCTGGCGCAGGGCGCCGACGATGGTCAACGCTCCAGGTCCTGCCCACGCAATGGCACAGCCGGCCGTCTGCAGGATGTCCACCAGGGCGCGATCCCCCTGGGCGTCAGCCGGATCCAGCGGCCCCACCTGCAGGGTCCGGCCGGTGGCGGCGGCTCCGGCCAGGAACGCCGCCGCCCCGCTCCAGTCGCCTGGCAGGTCGAGGTCCACGGCTCGGAGGGCGCCCCCGGGCAGGCGCCAGACCCCCGGCTCCAGGTGGGCCTTGCAGCCAAAGCGGTGCAGCCACTGGGTGGTGAGCGCCAGGTAGCTGGCGCTGGCCACGTCGGACCAGCGAAGGGTGCTGGGCTCGGGCAGGGCCGCAGCGGCCAAGGCCAGGCCCGAGAGGAACTGGCTGCTGAGCCGGGCGTCCACGGTGAGTTGCAGGCACCGCGGTGGCGTCGGGGTAGGGTGCAGCCAGGCGCCGGTGGCGTCGGGCTGCCAGCGGGCGCCGAGGGCTTCGAGGGGCGTCAAGAGTGGCCCCAGGGGTCGTTCGAAGAGCCTGGGATCACCCTCGAGGCGGACCGGCTCCTTCAAGGCCAGGGCCAGCCAGGGGAGGAGGAAGCGGAGGGTGGTGCCGGAGGCGCCCAGCCAGAGCGGCTCCCGGGCTGCAGGAGGATGGCCGCCGTGGATGGCCCATCCTTCGGGGGTCTCCTCGATGGCAATCCCCAGGGCCCGCAGGGACTGGCGCATCCAGCGGGTGTCGTCGGCGTCCAGACCGCCCCGGAGGCGGCTGGTGCCGGGGGCCAAGGCCGCCAGGAGCAGGGCCCGATTCGTGACGGACTTCGAGCCGGGGATGCGCACGGGGCGCCAGGCCTCGCCGGGGCCGAGGCAGGCGTCCTGGGGCAGGGGCCACGGCATGACGGGCGGGGTCAGTTGATGTTTTCGAAGATGGGCTTCGTGATGCGCTTGTCGGTCTCCAGGGTCCACTGGTAGATGCCGTAGAAGTCGATGGTCCGCTTGTAGTGCAGGGCGATGGTGCAGGTTCCCGCGTCGCCGCCCCCCGCCTTGCTGACGCGGATGGCGTTCTTCTGGGTGAGCACCTCGATGACCCCGAGGTCCCGGGCCTTCTCCTTGACTTCCCGCTCGACGGTCTCGAGGGGTTTGCGTGAAGCACCGCTGGCGATGAAGTCGCAGGCGTCCACCAGCTCACTGTTCCCGTAGTACACGGGCACGGCCTTGTAGGCGGCTGCCCCCAGGCTGCCCAGCACCACCAGGGAGATGAGACAGCCCAGCTTGCCTTCACCGCGTTGATTGCGCATGGTTCCTCCGCCTCACTTCAGGTCTTCGAGGGCCTGCCGGGCCAGAGGGGCGACCAGGGGACCATCGGGACCGAGAAGGGTTGATTGAGGATACTTCAGGGCCTGGCGGAATGCCTGCCCGGCTTCGCTCTGGTAGGCGGGGCCAAGGCGCAGGAAGCAGCGACCCGTGTAGTAGTCGAGGGTGCCTTGGCTGACGCCTCGTGCCGTGCTGAGCCGCGCATCCCGCAGGAGCTCGATGGCCTTCTCGTATTTCTGGAACTGCATGAGTACCAGGGCCAGGTTGAGCTTGATCAGGTTGGCCTCGTCCCCGGTGGCCCCGAGCTGCAGGAGGCGCAGCTGGGCGAGCAGGGCCGGGTAGCAGAGGGCCGGGCTGCCAAGTGGGACTTCCAGCGCCTCCTTGGACACCGGAAGGGAGCGTTCGCCCCCTGCCTGGGTGATGACCAGAGTGCCCTTGGTGGCCACCACCTGTTGCTGCAGGCTCTCCACACTGGGTACGGCCTTCCCCTGGGCCTGGAGGATGGGCTTGCCCACCTGCAGCCCGGCCTTCAGGGCCGCGTCGGTGGCCGCGAGCACGTAGGGCCCCGGCTCGCCGGGAAGGTCCAGGAGGTTGGCTCCCAGCCCCGGTTCGCTCAGGGGGGGAAGGGCGTTGAGCCGCTGTACCAAGGCGCCCAGGGGATCGCGTTCCAGGGGTTTCACTTCGATGTGTTCCTCCTCGCCCTCGAGGGTGGCGAGCACCAGCTCGACCCGATGGACGACCTTGTCCGGGATGGGCCGGGCCCACAGCACCAGTTCTGCTTCCCGCGAGGCCCTTAGCCGGGCCAGGGCCTGCTGGGGGTTGTCCTGCGGATGCAGGGGGAGGTAGACCAGCTGCTGCAGGCGCTCACCCAGGCTGTCCAGCTGTCCCTCGAAGCGGCCCCGGCCTGTGAACTCGCCCCCTTCCAGGCCGAGGTAGGCCAGGCGGGGCTTGGGGCGGGCCTCGAGGCTGAGGGATTGGCCTTCCGCCAGGGTGATGCTGCGGGCAAAGCCCCCCCCCGGAAACCGAACCAGGAGGTCATAGGTGCCGGTGCAGATGGCCAGGTCCTTGGCGGGCAGGGGGCCGTGGCTCTGACCCGAGAGCAACAGCTCGCCCTGGGGCCAGGGAGAGGTCACGGTGAGGGTGCCGCGGGACGGTTCCATCACCACGGGCTGCAGGATGTGGTCGGCCATGGGTGTGGCGAGTTCTTCACCCAGCAGCAGCACCTTCGTTCGGTAGCAGGGTGCGCGCAGCTCGAGCCGGTGCTTGCCGGGGAGGAGTTCGGGGATGACGAAGGGCGCCGAGAGGTCCTCGGGGCGCAGGCCGAGCGGAAGGGCCACCGCGGCCGCATCGGGCCCCGCATGGCCGATGGTGTAGCCGAGGCTCCGGCCATCCAGCAGGAGCTCCACGTCGGCGGGTTTGACGTAGACCGTGACGGTCGAGGCGGTGCGGGTGAGCTTGAACTCGACGGATTTCACGTCCCTGGGCGCCAGTTCCACCACCAGGTCGGCGGGCGCGTAGCCTGGGCGCTCGTAGATGAGTCGGTGGCTGCCGAAGGGGAGGTGCTTTCGTGGCAGGGCGGTTCCAGCCTTGCCGTCCACCAGGAGGCGACCTCCCTCGGGGACATAGCTGAGCTTGACCAGCGCGTACTTTTCGCCCTTCATGCGCTCGAACACCGAGGTGAGCCGCTGGGAGGTGAGGGCGCGGTCCAGCTCGAAATCGGGGTTGAGGTCGATGAGGGACTGGAGGCGGGCCAGGGCCCGCGGCTTGTTCTGGGGGCTGCGATCGTCCAGCACGGCGAGCCAGTTGTAGCTCTCGCAGAGCACCTGCAGCCAGTCGGGCGTCAGGGCGGCGGCCTTGGGGGCGAGCGCCACCACCACGCTGTCGAAGCGGGCCGTGGCGGCTTCTCGATCGCCCTGGCCGGCCCAGAGGGCCTTGGCCTGGACGAAGGTGTCCTTGAGGGCGGGCTCCTGGCCCCAGAGCAGGCCGAGGAAGCAGGGGATGGCGAGCAGGGCGCGAAGTCTCATGTCAGTTCAGCCGGATCAGCACATCGTTGCGGCGGTCGCAGAGGATCACGCCCCCGGAGCGGTCCAGAGCCAGCGAGGTGATGCGGCCGCTGACACCGAGCTCCTTGAAGGTGGCACTGCGCAGGACGGCACCGTCGGGACCGAAGATCACCACACCCTCGCCAAAATCTCCGCCGTCCACCAGGGCGGCCACCTGTCCGGCGCCATCGCCCGCCAGGGCCACCACATTCCGGAAAGGGGCCGGGAGGTCCTTGCCGTAGGGCACGATTACGCGGGGCTGGCCATCGCTATCCAGGAACAGGAGTTTGCGGTCGGCGTCCGCCGCCAGGACCAGGAGGCCGGGAGCGGCGGCGGCCAGGGCGTTGGCCGTGGGGGACGCCAGCGTTCGAACCTCTCCAGCGGGGTTGAACAGCGTCAGGGCCGGGGTCTTGGCATCGGCCACCCAGAGGTTGCCCCAGGCATCCAGGGTGGCTCCGGAGATGGCGGAGAGGGCGCCCAGGGGACTGACGGTCGGTGCATCCTCCCGCACCAGGCCCGCCTTGGTGAGCATCCACACAGCGCCCCCAGGCCCGCCGAGCAGGGCCCGGACGCCGGTGGCCTGGGGCCCCTGGGGCAGCAGCTCGCCGTCGTGGAGGCGGAAGGTCCGGTCCAGGTCATTCTGGAAGAGCAGCAGGTCGCCGTTGGGCGCGGTAGCAAGGAGGATGGGGGTCTTCAACCACTTCACGCGACCCGCCGGCCAGGGTCCCTCGTTGCGAAGGGGCGGCTTCTGTAGGCGGTGCTTCACGCGCACGGCCATGCGCCAGGCGGCTTCCCCGGCCTCGGGACTGCCGGGGGCCACGACGTGGAGGCGCTGCAGCATCCGGAGGGATCCGTCCAGATCGCCCAAGCGGTCTAGAACTTCGCCCGCCTGCAGAAGGGCCTTGGGCACCACCGGGGACCCGGTGTGCAGACGGATGGCGTCCACGAATTGCACCAGGGCGCGCCCCCACAGCTCCTGGCCAGCCAGGGCCAGGCCCAGCTGGAGACGGGCCTCGGCACAGGCCGGGGCATCCGGGAAGAGGTCGAGCACGCGGTGGAACTCCGCAGCGGCATCCTTGAGTTCAGCAGGCCGCCGGGCCCGTCGGGCCAGCAGCTCCCCACGCAGTAGGAGCGCCTCGGGGGCCTCGGGAAACTTGAGATAGTCGGTGCGCAGCTGGTCCAGAAAGGGCATGGCGGCGTCTGGTTGCTGGTCGATCTCTACGGCGTGGCGGGCCATCCGCAGCAGGGCCTGGGCGGCGAAAGGGCTTCTGGGCGCGACCTGCAGGAGCTGCTGCCAGGTCTCCAGGGCGGCCTTGTAGGCTTTGGTGCTGTAGGCCCGATCCCCGCTCTGGTAGAGCCGCTCGGCCAGTTCGTTGTCCGGCGCGGGCCGGGGTCCCTGGGCCGGGGGGTCGGCTGGCGGTGGGACGGGTGCCTGGGCCCCCAACCGGACCGGCCACAGGCAGACCAGCAAGGCCAGGGGGCGGAACCAGTGAGCAGGGACGTGCATGGAGGCCTCGGAGCAGAGGGACAGCATATCCGGCCAGGCCCTGCTCAGGGTTCGAGCGCCTTGAGCAGGGCCTCGGGTGCATAGGGCTTGTAGAGCGCGCCCATGAGCCAGGGCTCCTGGGTGGGCGTGTCGCGCACAGCTGTGGAGAGCAGCACCTGTCGACATCGCCTGGTGTCCACTTGCAGCTTCAACCAAGGGCCCAGGTCTCCCTCGCCATCCGCCTGTTCGGATATGAGGAGGTCCACGGGACGCTCGGCAAGGAGGGGCCCGGCCTCGGCGCGGCTGCCCGCCTCCCGGACGTCCCAGCTCTTGGCGAGGACCACCACGAGGCGCTTGCGGAAGAACGCGCTGGGTTCCAGCAGCAGAATGGAATGGATCGGTGCGCGCCGGGAGATATCCGCCTCGGCCAGCCCGAGGGCCAGCAGGGCCTCTTTGGCCGCGCTCCGCAGGCCCAGGCCGCTGGCCTGGTGGAAGAGCTCCTTGAGGGGCTCCACCAGCTCGGTCTGCCGGGTGCAGCCGGCGATTTCGCAGAGCCTTGCGAGCTCCCGCCAGTCCTGGTCCTTGCGGTCCCATTCCCTCGAGAGAAAGGTCATCACTTCATGGGCGAATTCGGCGCGGAGGATGAATTCAGGATCCTGGAGGGTCTCGCGGAGGGCCAGCAGGGCGCCCGCCCGGGCAGCACCGGCGGCGGGAACCCCCTGCATCTGCGTCCGGGCCTTGTCCTCGCGGCTGGCGATCTGGTTGAGGCTTGCGCTCCGCCGTCCCAGTTCCTTGACTACGGCGGCCACCCGGTCGTTGGTGTCCCGATCCCAATCCCCCTTGGTCCGGAGGTCGAACAGGAAATCCGAAAAGCTGTCTTTCAGGCGGGCGTAGAGCCCCTGGTCGAAGCAGTAGAGGTGCTGGGTGGCGAGGATGGCCCGCAGGCGCTGGCCTTCCCCCTCCCGATCGTCGCAGCAGCGGGTGATCAATTCCTCCAGGCCGGGTAGCGCGTCCTGGGGGAGGGGGCGTTCGAAGCCTGGGAAGGCGGCCAGGATGCCCTCCAGGGCGCAGATGAGCACCAGGGGAAGCTTGAGGTGGGGGGCCTTTTCCAGGAGACCGAGGCCGGCTTCGGGGGTGCCCAGGGCGCAGAGGGCTTCCACGAGGGCCTCTTGCAGGCGGGCTGGTTTGCCATCATGCAGGAGGTCCAGGAGGATGGGACCGGCAGCTGGATTCCGGATGGCCCCGAGGGCTTCGACGGCCTCCAGCACGAGGTCATCGCGTCCATCGGTGGCCAGGAAGGCCATCAAGGGCTCGGCGGCGGCGGCGGTGCCATTCACGGCAAAGATGCGCAGGGCACTGCGTACTTTCTCCGGCTGCCCTGATTCGAACAACGCCATCACGGAGGGAAAGCTCGAGGGCAGCTTGGCGAAGTGGTGCATGGCCCGGTGCCCCACCTCGACGATGGGATCTTGCATGGCGCGCAGGAAGAAGGGTACCAGCGCGTCCTCCTCCCGGGCACCCAGCACGTCGAGACAGGCGGACCGGCGCTTGAGGTCGGGGATGGCCAAGACCTGGGCCAGGGCGGCCTCATCCGAGGCCGGGACCATGCGACAGAAGGCGTGGTCCAGCCCATCGCTGCGCGTGAAGCGCATGAAGGCGTCCAGGAGGAGTGGCATCACCTGACTCGGGGGGTGCTGCCCCTCCTTGCACAGGCGGACCAGGGCATCACAGATCAGGCCCAGGGTGACCCCGAGGCTGGCCTGTTGTTTGCCCGCCGTGTCCTGGGCCTCGGTCACCATGGCGTTGAACCGGGCCACCTTGCCCTCCATGAGGACGATCAGGGCATCCGTCAGGAACCGTTCGTAGGGTCCCTTGGCCTGGTCGCGCAGCATCTCCAGGGGCGGCAGGGCCGGGCCTTCCTCCCCGGTGGCGAGGGCCTGGTTCAGGGCAGCCATCACCGACTCATGGTCACGGCCCATGCGGTCGGTCAACGCCTCGGCCAGCGTGGTCCGGGCGGCGCCCCTGGCTCCGGCCTGAACGCGCTGCGTCAGGGTGGCCAGAGCTTCCAGGTCCACCAGGGTTTGCAGGGTCTCCTGGAACAGGTCGAGCAGCGCCGGGCCTGCCCCACCCCCAGGCAGCTCTGTGGCAGCCCGCAAGAGCAAGCGGAAGGCAAGGGCATCGGCCCCCGCCATGGCCTCCAGCAGGAGGTCGAGGTCCTCGGGCCTCGCGACGGCCGCCAGGCCGCGGGCGCCCTGGTGGGCGAGGCGGACGTTCGCCTCCCCCTCCAACAGCCGACCCATGTAAAAGGAGAGGGGTTGTTGTCCCTCCATGCTCCCCAGTTCCCGCCGCAGGATCAGCTGCCGATCGGGATCCGTACGCTGGGCCGCCAGCTTCTGGAGGGCTTCCAGGGATGAGCGCAGCTCCAACCGACCCAGGGCGGCACAGCCATCGTCGAACACCCCCAGGTCAGGTTCCTGCTGCAGCGCCTGCAGCAGCCATGGGGTCCATTCCGGCCAATCGAAGCGGGCGGTGAGCCCCAGGATGAACCGCTTGAGGGAGGGGGGGAGGACGCTTTGAGGAGGCGCATGCCCAGCTCCGGCAGGGCCATCTGCCGCAGGTGGGAGAGGAGCTGGAGCAATCGCACCTGGGAGGGGCCATCCCCTTCCAGATGGCCGCCCAGCCAGGACCTGAGTTCGTCCAGGGGCGTCTGGGGGAGATGTCGGGAAGGGACGGCCATCCTGTTTCCCATCGGCGCCCGGGGCCCCCAGGTCAAGAACCACGCTTTTCTCTGGAGAGTGTTAGCGTTTTCGCATGCGCGCCCTGGTTGCCTGCCTCCTTGTCCTCGGCCTCCGGGCCCAGTCGCCTGCCTTTCTAAGTCAGATGCCCCCGGCAGCCCAGGCGGAAGCCCAGGACATCATCCAGCGGGCCGATTTCGTGTTCGAAACCCGGACCCAGCCCAAGCACGTGCGGCTGGCCACCATGGAGAAGCTCTTCGACCACCCGATCCTGGGGGCGGCCATGTGGCGGTACTGCCAGTTCGTGCCAGCCTTCTACGCCTTTGTCCATCCGGATGGGGCCTGGAGCATTGATGACACCCGTGGGCTCCGAGGGACCCTGCGCCTTGTCTACCAGCGTCCAGGCCACCGGGTCTACCTCGTGGAGGGGCGGGCGGAGAAGGGGCGACTGAAGACCCCCTTTTCAGTGGGGGCGCGGATGCTCACCTCCTATCGATACTGGGAAGGCAAGCAAGGCTTCGAGAGCCAGCTGCAGACCTGGACGGCCCTGGACTCGGCGCTGCTGGGGGTGCTGGCCCGGCCCTTCCGGGGCTACATCAAGGGCCGCCAGGACGAGTTCATCGCCTACATCAACGGGAATGTCGCCACCTTCGGGGAGTTCTCCGAACTGAATCCCATGGATTTCTACGGTCCCCTGAAACGCGACGGGGATGCGGTGGCGCTTCGAGAGTTCGAGAAGCTCTTCCTGAGAAAGTGATGCGGGTGCCCTTTCAGGCCTCCTTCCGGGCCCTCGCCCACCCGGGATCGGCGTTTCCAATCGAGCCGCCCCCCCTTGGACGGGCGCTGTTCCGCATGGCCCTCGTCTGGATGCCCCTGGCCCTGTTGAACACCGCAGCCACCGTGTGGCGAGCCTTGCAGTCCTTCGAGGGGCTGCGCTCGGGAGCCACCCCGCTGCCCCTGCTGGGCTGGTTCGGCTGGGATCCGGCGGCGGTGCCGGAGGCGCTGGCGGCACTGCCCCCTACCCCAGCCTTCACGCACATTTGGCCTTGGTTGTGCCTCTGGGTCCCACTCGGGGTGCTGGGCACCTGGCTTCATCACGCGGTGTGGGATCACACGGGGCTCTGGCTGCTGGGGGGTCTCGGTCAACGGCGAGGCTTCCGCACCAGCCTGCTGGCCGAGGCCGAGGCCCTCCGCATCACCGCCCTGGGCACCCTGGTGGGTCTGCTGGGCTTCCTCCCCTGGGTGGGCGCCTGGTTGGCCCTTCCCCTCCTGCTCCTGGATGGCTACCTGTGGTTGTTCCGGGGGGTGGCCCTGGCCGCACGGCATGGCTGTGAACCCTGGCGGGGAGTGGCTGCCACCATCGTGCATGCCGCCCTCCTGGGATGCTGTGCCGGGGGCCTCTTGGGCTTCCTGATCCTGATGCTTCGGATGGGCTCATGAGGCGGGTTCCTTGGATTGCCCTGGGGGCCCTGGCCGCGTGGGTGGGCGTGGCTCTGGCGGGTCTGCTGCGGCCTTTTGAATCCATGCTGCCGGGTTGCCCCTTCAAGGCGCTGACGGGGTACGCCTGTGCCACCTGCGGATTGACCCGCTGCCTCCTCAGCCTGGGTCACGGCGACTGGCGCGCGGCCTTCCACTGGCATCCGGTGGCTGCCGCCGGGATGGGTCTGCTCCCGGTCCTGGCAGGGTGGGACCTTCTCCGGGCCTGGCGGAACCGGCCCTATCCACCCTTGCCGGCCGCCCCCTGGACCCGGTGGGCCGCCTGGGCGCTCCTGCTGGGCATCTGGGCGCTGCAGGTGATCCGCGGAATTTGATAACCGACCCCGGTGCGGTCATGCTTTGGACACGCATCATCGGAGTCCAATCATGTTCCAGCAAATCCTGGATCAGCTCATCGAGCGGGTACCCGAAGCCCTCGCCGCGACCTTCAACGATCGGGACGGCGACCCGGTGTGCTCGCGCACGATCCAGGTCTCGAATGAGGGGCTCCAGTTGCTTGGGGCCTACCAGCATGTGGTGAAGCGGCATTTGCAGCAGGCCGTCGAGGAGTTCGACCGTGGGGAGGTCAAACAGGTGGCCTTCGCGACTGACCAGCACTGGATCCTCATGATCGGGGCCAAGGAGCAATGCACCTTGGTGCTCGTTATGCAGCGGGAAGGCATCCTGGGCCGGGCCCGCTTCCACATGGAACAGGCCGTCGAGGCCCTGAACGGCGAACTGTAGGGAGTTCTCGATGGAACGGCTGATCGGCCTCGCCGGAATCGTGGCCTTCATGGCCCTTGCGTACGCCCTGTCCCACCGGCGCAGCGCGATCCACTGGCGCACCATCGCCTGGGGCCTCGTCCTTCAGTGGGTCTTCGCCCTGATGGTGCTGAAGGGCCCGCAGATTGCTGGCCTGCTTGCGTTCCTCCCCTTCCCGAAAGGTGCAGGCTGGGGGGTGCTGCTGCTGATGTTCACCCCCATGTTGCTGCGGCGCTTCGCCCACTACGAAAACCGTGCCCTCAATTGGGGGCTGTTCGTGCTCATCGTGCTGGGCCTCCTGCGGGGCAACCTGGTGGGCTCCTCGTTCGATCACATGCGGATCGTCGTCGAGCACCTGATGGAGTACGCCCATGCCGGGGCCAGCTTCGTTTTCGGCAGCCTGTCGGATGGGCCCGGCAGCAGCGTGGGCATGGTCTTCGCCTTCGCGGTGCTGCCCACCATCATCTTCGTGGCCTCGATTTTCGCGGTGCTCTACTACCTGGGCATCATGCAGTGGGTGGTGGGGGCGGCCGCACGGGCCATGGGGCGCTTCCTGAAGGTCTCAGGGGCCGAAAGCGTCAGTGTGGCGGCCAGCATCCTGATGGGTCAGACCGAGGCGCCGCTGACGATCCGCCCCTTTCTTTCGGCCATGACCCGCAGCGAGCTCATGGTGGTCATGACCGCAGGCATGGCCCACGTCTCCGGCAGCATCATGGTGGCCTATGTACAGGTGGCCCACGTCGACATCGTCCACCTTCTCACGGCAGTGATCATGACGGCGCCCGGCGCGGTGATGATGGCCAAGATGCTCGAGCCGGAGACGGAACAACCGGCCACCTCCGGTGGCATCCAGGTGGACATCCCGAACCACGACGCCAACGTGCTGGATGCGGCGGCCCGGGGCGCCTTCGAGGGCGGCCAGCTGGCCTTCAACGTGGCCGTGATGCTCATCGCCTTCATTGCCCTGATCTATTTGCTCAACGGCCTCATGAAGGCCATCCACCCTGGGTTCAGCCTGGAGCTGGTGCTCGGCTGGGCCTTCAAGGTACCTGCCTATCTCATGGGGGTGCCCTGGGGCGAGGCGGGCCAGGTGGGGGCCCTCCTGGGCAAACGCATGGTGGTGAACGAGTTCGTGGCCTTCCTGGACCTGGGTACCATGACGCACCTCTCCGCCAAGGCCAAGCTGATCGCCACTTTCGCGCTCTGCGGGTTCGCCAACTTCAGCAGCATCGCCATCCAGGTCGGCGGCATCGGCGCCCTGGTGCCCGAGCGTCGCGGCGACTTGGCCCGGCTCGGTTTCCGCGCGATGCTGGCGGGAACCCTGGCCAATTTCCTCAGTGCCTGCATCGCCGGCATCCTGACCTGATTGTAAAAAAGACGGCAAACCCGCCGGATCTCCAGCGGAGCGACGTAGCTGCCGATGAAAGGACCAATGGAGGCTCCCATGGTCCAGTTCCGCACGGCGTTCCTGTCCCTCGCCGTTGTTTCAAGCGCCTTAAATGCAGGCGATTATGATGCGCTCATGAGCGCCATGAAGAAGGCCTGGCCCCAGGTGTCCACCATCGCCGTGGTCTGCGACGTCGGCTCCAGCAAAGCCGCCCTCTCCACGCTCACTGGGGCAGCCGGAGGCATGAAGGTCATGGTGATCGACGTGAAGGGTCCCCAGGACATGGGCAAGGCCATCGGCACATTGACAGGCCGCAAGCCCGACGCCGTGGTGCTGCTGGCCGGTGACCATGTGGTCGGCGATGGGTCTTCCGCGGCCACCTTCCTGATCCAGCGCATGGCCGCCATGAAGGTGCCCACGGCGGCCACCACCGAGGCGGGCGTGAAGCAGGGCGCCTCCCTCGGAGTGGGGCCTGGCACGGGCGGCAAGCTGCTGTGCAACGCCAAAGTTGCCGCCGTGGCCGGTGTGGGCGTCCCGGATGGGGCCACCAGCCTGTAACCCAGGAATCCTGGAACCGGGATTTCGGATCCCGGGCGGGTCAGGTGGCGGGCTCGGGCTCGTACTCTCCGTCGCGGGGAGGTTCGATGCCCCGCCAGCCCAGTCGCCAGGCAAGGTTCATGGCCAGGCTCAGGGCGATGTAGGCGGCGAAGAAGCCCACGAAGAAGCGCTGCTGAAAGAGGATGAGCAGGGCCAGCAGCAGCACGATGGCAAGGTTGGTGACCATGACCGCCCGGGGCGTGGTTGCCCGCTTCTTGAAGCTCGAGAAGCGGATGGTGGACACCATCAACATGCCTACCAGGAACAACCCCCCGGCGAACCAGTAGGCCTGGAGCGTGCTGGCGGGCGGCGTCGGGTGCCAGATGATGATCGAGGCCACACAGGCGGCGCCGGCGGGGATGGGCAGCCCGACGAAAAAGCGGGCGTCCACGGCGCCCACCTGCACGTTGAATCGCGCCAGGCGGAGGGCCCCGCAGGCCGTGAAGACGAAGCAGGCGGCCCAGCCCGCCGCCCGGAGGTGGGAATCCTGGATGCCCAACTGGAAGAACCCATAGCGGTAGGCGAGGATGGCGGGGGCCATGCCAAAGCTGATGACATCGGCCAGGCTGTCAAGCTGCACGCCGAATTCCGTGGCGGTATTGGTGGCCCGGGCCACCCTGCCGTCGAGGCCGTCGAAGATGCCCGCGAGGACCAGCAACCCGGCCGCCCAGAGGAAGAACCGCTCCGGGGTCGCCCCCGCGGCGTTAAGGGACATGACCACGCTGGAGAACCCGCAGAAGACGGAGGCCATGGTGATGCTGGAAGGCAGCACGAACATGGAACGACGCATGGCGCGCTGCCGCCTGGCGCGGCGCTCCTCGGGACTCAGATGGGGTCGCATGGGGACAGTTTCTCACATCCAGACGGGAACCGGCTCCCGGGTGTCAGGCGGGTATCCTGACACCTTTCGGGGGATTGATTGAAGCAGGTGGTGGTGATTGGTGGGGGTCACGCGGGGATCGAGGCTGCCTATGTCTCGGCCCGCATGGGCATGACCACAACCCTGCTCACCATGAACCTCGATCAGATCGGCCAGATGAGCTGCAATCCCAGCATTGGCGGCGTGGGCAAAGGACACATGGTGCGGGAGCTGGACGCCTTGGGCGGGGCCATGGGGCGCCTGATCGACGCCACGGGCATCCATTTCCGGATCCTCAACGAGAGCCGGGGCGTGGCCGTCCGGGGGCCCCGGGCCCAGGCCGACAAGGTGAAGTACCGGAATGCCGCCCGAAGCCTCCTGGAGCGCACTCCGAACCTGAGGCTGCGGCAGGGTACGGCGGCGGGACTGCTCTGGGGGACGGGCACCCGGGGTCTCGTGGGCGTCGAGTTGCTGGATGGCTCCACCCTCCCCTGCGACGCGGTGGTGGTGACCAGTGGAACCTTCCTGAATGGCCGCATCCTCATCGGGGACCGGCGTCTGGAGGCAGGCCGGGCCGGGGAGCCTGCCAGCACCCACCTGGCCGAGCAGCTGCACGCCCTGGGATTGCGCCACCGCCGCCTGAAGACGGGGACCAGCCCCCGCTTGGCCCGGGCCAGCATCGACTTCGATCGCCTCGAGGTGCAGCCCGGGGACCAGCCCCCCAGGCCCTTCAGCTTCTTCAGCACGGCCATCCCCCAGCGGCAGGTGCCCTGCCACATCGTCCACACCACGGCCGAGACCGAGGCCATCGTTCGCGAGAACCTGCCCAAATCCAGCCTCTACGGCGGGCACATTGAGGGTGTCGGTCCGCGCTACTGCCCGTCCATCGAAGACAAGTTCGTGAAGTTTCCGGACAAGCGCCGGCACCAGATCTTCGTGGAACCGGAGAGCCTGGAGACCGAAGAAATCTACCTGGCGGGCCTCTCCACCTCCATGCCACCGGACGTCCAGACGCGCATGGTGCGCAGCCTCCCCGGCTTCGAGCAGGCGGAGATCCTGAGGCCAGGCTACGCCATTGAATACGACAGCTTCGACCCCCTCCAACTGCGGCGGGACCTCTCGGTCGAGGGGCTGGAGGGCGTGTGGTTTGCGGGCCAGATCAATGGAACCACCGGCTACGAAGAGGCCGCGGGCCAGGGCCTGCTGGCAGGGGCCAACGCCGTCCGCTGGCTCAAGGACCTGGGTCCCGTGATCCTCGGGCGCGACCAGGCCTATCTCGGCGTGATGGTCGACGATCTGGTCACCAAGGGGACCGATGAGCCCTACCGCATGTTGACAGCCAGGGCCGAACACCGCCTGGGGCTGGCCTGCGACCTGGCGGATGGCCGGCTGTTCCACCAGGCCCGGGAGATCGGCGCGTTAAACCCGACCGAACTCGGGCAGGTGGAGGCCCGGATGGAGCGCCGGGAGCGCTTGAAGGAGGCTTGCGAGGCCGCCTGGGTCACCCAGACCAGCGTGTTCGGTCCCATCGCCGCCCAGGTGGGGATCCGCCTCGATGCGGGCATGACCCTTTCCGAACTCTTTAGGCGTCAACAGATCGGATCTGTGGAAGCGGATGCCTGCCTAACCCTCCTGGAGGCCTGGGAAGCCGATCAGCCCGGGTGGAATCCGGCCACGGAACGGGATCTCCTCCTGTTCGACCTCCGTTATGCCCCCTACCGGGACCGGGAGGCCCGCCTCCTGGAGGGCCAGCGGGGCTGGGACCATGTGCGGATCCCCGCGGATTTCCGGGTCGAGCACCTCCAGGGCATTTCCCGTGAAGTCATGGAAAAGCTTGTATTGCATCGTCCAGAGACCCTTGGGCAGGCCAGCCGGATCCCGGGGATCACGCCAGCGGCGGTGACCCTTTTGCACCTGATGCTGCATCACCAAAGGGGCATATAGTTGAAGTGTGATTTTTATCCTTGATCTTCCATGTAACTGGAATCTTATGCTGGGGGCAGGGTTGACCTGGAGGTTCCCATGGCTACTGCGATGGAAGTACGACCGACACCTGTCCCTGCAGGCATTCGGATGCTCAAGATCGGCCAGTTGGCGTCCCGCTCGGGCATCACGGCCCGCAACCTGCGCTTCTATGCCGACGCGGGCGTGTTCGGGGACCTGCCCCGCTCGCCCAAGGGCTACCGGCTCTTCCCGCCCGAGGCCGTGCACTGGGTGGGCATCCTCCGGGCGGCCCAGGCTGCCGGCTTCAGCCTGGACGAGGTGCAGGAGCTGCTCCGCGCTCTGCGGCAGGACAGCGCGCCCTGTGCCCATGTCCGCGAGGCCCTGGGGACCAAGCTGCAGGCCCTAGAGTCCAAGCTCGCCGAAATCAAGCTGCTGGTGGACATTCTGCGCATCACCCTGGGCACGCCGGACGGGCAGAGCAGCGAGCTGGGCTGCAACCTGATGGAGACGCTGCTGGCGGAAGCCGCACGGCTGCCGGCGCTCACGGAACATCGGATCTGAAGACCCAAGGAGAACGCCATGGAACCAACCACCTTTCGCGTCAACGGCATGACCTGCGGTGGATGCGCCAAGCATGTGGAGAAGGCGCTGAAGCAGGTGCCGGGGGTGGCGGCTGTGGTCATTGATGTGGCCAAGGGAACCGCCACGGTCGAGGGAGCGCTCAACCTGGAAGCCATGGCCGCGAGCGTCACCGCAGCCGGCTATGAATGGCTGGGCCCGGCCTGAACCAGCCCTATCCTGAGCTGGCTGGAGGTGCAGGCGTGAATCAGCAGACCTACCGCATCTCGGGCATGACCTGCGCCTCCTGCGTCCGGCATGTGGAGCGGGCCTTGGCCGAGACACCAGGGGTCGCCGCAGTGTCGGTGAACCTGGCCACGTCCAGCGCCACGGTGGAAGGAACCGCGCCCTTCGAGACCCTGGCCCGTCAGGTCGAGGAGGCCGGTTATGGCTTGGCGGTGGAGACACCCGAAGCAGGCGCCACCGACGGTGAGGACCTGGCCCGCGCGCGGTGGGGCATGGTCCTCGCACTGGTCCTGACGGCGCCATTGCTGCTCATGATGTTGCCGAAGGTGGATTTGCACCTGCCGGGCTATGTCCAGGCCCTCCTCGCCACCCCGGTGGTGTTCGGGGCTGGGCGTGGCTTCTTCGTTCGGGCGATTCGCCAGGCGCGCCATGGCCAGGCCTCCATGGACACCCTGGTCGCCCTGGGCGCGGGGGTCGCGTGGGCCTTCGCCATGGTCGAGTGGTGGGGAGGCGCCCACCACCTCAGCTTTGAGACGGCTGCAGCGCTGGTGGCCTTTCTGTTGACCGGCAAGTACCTCGAGGCAAGGGCCAAGGCCCGGGCGACGGATGCGCTGAAAGCCCTGCTGTCACTGGCTCCGCCAACGGCGCTTCGCCTTCAGGCCGACGGCACCTTGGTGGAGGTGCCAGTCTCAGCCCTGGTGCCGGGAGATCGGGTGCGGGTGGTGCCGGGGCAGGCTGTGCCAGCCGACGGCAAGGTTGTGGAGGGCCAGGCGGAGGTCGATGAATCCATGCTGACGGGGGAGCCCCTGCCGGTACCCAAGACCCGGGGAGAGGGCCTGGTGGCGGGTACCGTGGTCCATGGGTCGGCCCTCACCCTGTTGATCCAAGCCGTGGGCGCCGATACCCAACTGGCCCACATGGCGGCCATGGTGGCCCAGGCCCAGGGGTCCAAGGCTCCGGCCCAGGACTTGGCGGATCAGGTGAGCGCGGTCTTCGTCCCGGTGGTCCTGGGGCTGGCGCTACTGACCTTCGGAGGGTGGTTGTGGCTGGGGGGTGGGCTGTCACATGCCTGGCGTCCGGCGGTGACCCTCCTGGTGATTGCCTGCCCCTGTGCCCTTGGCCTGGCCACGCCCGTGGCGGTGATGGTGGGGTTGGGCGCAGCAGCCCGTAAGGGCGTATTGGTACGGGACGCAGCGGCCCTGGAGGCCTTCGGCCAGGCCACGGACCTGGTCTTCGACAAGACCGGCACCCTCACGGAGGGCCGGCCTACACTGCGCCGGGTGCTAATCTCCGGGGGCGGGGAGGAAGCGCTACTCCTCGCGGTCGCCGCCAGCCTGGAGCGCGATTCGGCGCACCCCATCGCCCGGGGCCTTCGCCAGGCGTACCAAGGTGACCTGTTGGCCACCACGGCGTTCCGGGCGCACACCGGGGGTGGGGTCTCCGCTGAAATCGATGGGGCATCCTGGCGCCTGGGGAGTGAGGCCTTTGTGGGCCATCCC
>CAVUDX010000008.1:0-52500 GCA_963740385.1 uncultured Acidobacteriota bacterium | reverse complement strand
CCTGAATGGACTAGGGGGCTTACCAGCTTACTGAATCCAACCAATCTTCGAATGGCACGCCGTGAAGTCCGGCAGTCAGACTGCGGGTGATAAGATCCGTAGTCGAGAGGGAAAGAACCCAGATCGCCAGCTAAGGTCCCAAAATCTATGCTAAGTGGAAAAGGATGTGGATGTGCTTAGACAGCCAGGAGGTTAGCTTAGAAGCAGCTATCCTTTAAAGAAAGCGTAATAGCTCACTGGTCAAGCGGGTCTGTGCCGACAATTCAACGGGGCTCAAGCATAGTACCGAAGCTGCGAACGTAAGTGGTAGGGGAGCATTCCCTACGTCTGTGAAGGTTGACCGTAAGGACAGCTGGAGACATGGGAAGAGACTCTGTCGGCATAAGTAGCGTAAAGACAGGCGAGAACCCTGTCCGCCGTAAGACTAAGGTTTCCAACGCAAGGTCAATCCGCGTTGGGTTAGTCGGACCCTAAGCCGAGGCCGAAAGGCGTAGGCGATGGAAGGCTGGTTAATATTCCAGCACCATGAATACCTCGTTTGTACGATGCAGGGACGCAGGAAGGTAGGGACGCAGAGCTATGGAATGTTCTGCGAAAGTTTTCAAGGGTGGCGCTTAGGGAAGTCCGGGTGCCATGAGCCCAAGAACTCTGACGAAAAGTCCTAATCCTACACTGCCGAGAAAAGCTGCTAAGGAGAGGTATTTGTGTCCGTACCGCAAACCGACACAGGTAGTCGAGGAGAGAATCCTCAGGCGTTTGAGAGAACTCTGCTGAAGGAACTCGGCAAATTAACCCCGTAACTTCGGGAGAAGGGGTACCACGGTAGGGTTCATAGCCCGAGGTGGTGGCACATAAATGTTCCAGGCGACTGTTTAACAAAAACACAGGTCTCTGCAAACTCCAAAGAGGAGGTATAGGGGCTGACGCCTGCCCGGTGCCGGAAGGTCAAGAGGAGCGGTCAGCGCAAGCGAAGCTGCGAATTTAAGCCCCGGTGAACGGCGGCCGTAACTATAACGGTCCTAAGGTAGCGAAATTCCTTGTCGGGTAAGTTCCGACCTGCACGAATGGCGTAACGATCTGGAAACTGTCTCCAGCAGAGACTCAGCGAACTTGTAGCACCGGTGAAGATGCCGGTTACCCGCACTTAGACGGAAAGACCCCGTGCACCTTTACTACACCTTGACATTGAGGTTGGCATTGTGCTGTGCAGGATAGGTGGGAGGCTTTGAAACTGGCTCGTTAGGGTCGGTGGAGCCAACGTTGAGATACCACCCTGCGCAATGCTGATCTCTAACTCGCACCCGTAATCCGGGTGGAAGACAATGTCAGGCGGGTAGTTTGACTGGGGCGGTCGCCTCCTAAAGCGTAACGGAGGCGTACGAAGGTTCCCTCAGGCTGTTTGGAAATCAGCCGCAGAGCGCAATAGTATAAGGGAGCTTGACTGCGAGTCAGACACGACGAGCAGGTGCGAAAGCAGGTTATAGTGATCCGGTGGTCCCGAATGGAAGGGCCATCGCTCAACGGATAAAAGGTACGCCGGGGATAACAGGCTGATCTTGCCCAAGAGTTCATATCGACGGCAAGGTTTGGCACCTCGATGTCGACTCATCACATCCTGGGGCTGAAGCAGGTCCCAAGGGTTCGGCTGTTCGCCGATCAATAGTGGTACGTGAGTTGGGTTCAGAACGTCGCGAGACAGTTCGGTCCCTATCTAGTGTGGGCGCAGGAGATTTGAGAGGACCTGTCCTTAGTACGAGAGGACCGGGATGGACTGACCTCTGGTGTTCCAGTTGTGTTTCCAAATGCAACGCTGGGTAGCTATGTCGGGAAGTGAGAAGCGCTGAAAGCATCTAAGCGCGAAACACCCCTCAAGATGAGATCTCCCTATGAGACCCGTGGAAGACCACCACGTTGATAGGTCGCATGTGTAAGGCCGGTAACGGCTTAAGCTGAGCGATACTAATCGGTCCACTGACTTGACCTTTCATCAATCAATTGCATTGAAGTGCAGGTTTGGGCCAGCTCTGAGCGACTGCGAAGAGCGTGGAGCGAACCCAGGCCAGATCGCCTGCAAGGCGAATCTGGAATGGGGCGCGAGCCCAAACTGCCGACCAAAACCCAAGAGAGCGCCATACGCGCCTCGCCAAATCCCTTCTCATCCCTTCTAAGCCTTCGTCGTGGCTTTTCCCCAAGTGTCACACCCGTTCCCATACCGAACACGGCAGTTAAGACTTGGAGGGCCGATGATACTGCTCCTTGAGGAGTGGGAAAGTAGGTCGCTGCGACGTTAAAACCCCTCCGGGCCATCACAAATGATGGCCCGGAGCCGTTTTACTGATAAAAACCCCCCTTTATCTAGAGGAACCCATGTCCATCGAGGTCCGACTTCCAGACGACTCCCTTCGGCAGCTGCCCGAGGGCGCCACTGGGGCCGACCTGGCCGCTGGCATCGGTGCCCGGTTGCTGGACGCCGCCTTGGCCGTCAAGGTCGACGGCCGCCTGACCGATCTCAAGGCCCCCTTGGCCCATGGGGTGAAGGTGGAGATCGTCACCAGCAAGGCGCCGGAAAGCTTGGAGCTGATCCGCCACTCCACGGCCCACCTCCTGGCTCATGCCGTGAAGCGGCTCTATCCCGGCGCGAAGGTGGGCATCGGACCGGTCATTGAAGACGGGTTCTACTACGATTTCTGGGTGGATCAACCCTTCACCCCTGAAGATCTGCCAGCCATCGAGGCCGAGATGCGCAAGGTGGTGGAAGAGGGCATCGAGGTGACCCGGGAGGACCTCAGTCGGGATGCGGCCGTGGCCCGTTTTGCCAGCATGGGGGAGCCCCTCAAGGTCGAGGTGGTGTCCAGCATCCCGGCCTCGGGCATCATCAGTGGTTACAAGCAGGGGGACTTCTACGACCTCTGCCGCGGCCCCCATGTGCCCAACACAAGTAAACTCAAGGTATTCAAGCTCCTGAGCATCGCCGGAGCCTACTGGAAGGGGGACGAGCGAAACCAGATGCTCAGCCGCATCTATGGCACCGCCTTCCATTCCCAGAAAGACCTGGATGAGCACCTGAAGCGCCTGGAAGAGGCGAAGGCCCGGGACCATCGGAAGCTTGGCAAGGAACTGGGGCTCTATTCCTTCCACCCGGAGGCGCCGGCATCCCCCTTCTTCCATCCCAAGGGCACGCAGGTCTACAACGGGCTGGTCGACTACATCCGGGAATTGTATTTCAAGTACGGCTACGACGAGGTGATCACCCCCCAGATCATGGACGTGGCCCTCTGGAAGACCAGCGGCCACTACGAGAACTACGCCGAAAACATGTACTTCACCAACGCCGAGGAGCGGGAGTACGCGGTGAAGCCCATGAACTGTCCGGGCCATTGCCTCATGTTCGGCAGCCAGAAGCACAGCTACCGGGATCTCCCCATCCGGTACGCCGATTTTGGTCGATTGCACCGCTACGAACGCAGTGGCGTGACCCATGGACTGACCCGGGTGCGCACCTTCTGCCAGGATGACGCCCACATCTACTGCACGCCCGATCAGATCAAGGGGGAGATGGCGTCCTTTCTGGCCCTGCTGACGGAGGTCTACGACACCTTTGGCTTCGAAGGCATGCGGGTGGCGCTGAGCACTCGACCCGAGAAGCGATTGGGATCGGATGCGATCTGGGATGCCGCCGAGCAGGCCCTGGCCGAGGCCCTCGACGAGGCGGGCATGCCCTTTACCCTGAACCCCGGAGAAGGAGCCTTCTACGGCCCGAAGATCGAGTTCCAGATCCTGGATGCCCTCAAGCGTCCCTGGCAGCTGGGCACCCTCCAGGTGGACTACATGCTGCCGGAGCGATTCAACCTGGCCTACACCCAGGCCGATGGCAGCGAGGGCCAGCCCATCATGCTGCACCGGGCCATCCTCGGCAGTCTGGAGCGGTTCATGGGCATCCTGGTGGAGCACACGGCCGGAGCCTTCCCGCCCTGGTTGGCGCCGGTACAGGTGGCGATACTCCCCATTACGGACCGGGCCCATGGCTTTGCCAGGGAAGCTGCCGCCCGGGCCAAGGCCTTGGGGCTGCGCGCGGACCTGGACCTCCGAAACGAAAGCCTGAAGGCGAAGATCCGCGACGCCCAGCTGGCGAAGGTGCCCTACATGCTGGTCATTGGTGACCGCGAAGCCGAGGCCGGAACCGTGTCGGTGCGCCACCGTCACCGTGGCGACCAGGGCGTGCAGGGGCTGGATGCCTTCCTGGCCGGCCTGGCTACCGAAGTGCGGGATCGCCAGCATTGAGTTCGTTTTCCGCACTTGGCGGATGGTCTGTCAAGTGGTAAGCTTTGTGTCCTTGTGCAACTAGGGGAGGAACCATTCGTCCAAACGAGACCCGCATCAACGACGGCATCCGGGCCCAAGAGGTCCGCGTCATCTCAGAAGATGGCGAACAGCTTGGCGTGATGCCTCCTCACCAGGCCATCCGGATTGCAGAAGAGCGCGGTCTTGATCTGGTGGAAGTGGCTGGTAATGCCAACCCGCCTGTCTGCCGAATCATGGACTACGGCAAGTACAAGTTCATGGAAGCGAAGCGGGAACACGCCGCCCGGGCCAAACAGAAAAACATCGTGGTCAAGGAAGTGAAATTCCGCCCCAAGACCGATGACCACGACTTCGACTTCAAGGTGAAGCACATCCTGCGGTTCCTGGAGGAAGAAGACAAAGTCAAAGTGGTGGTCATGTTCCGCGGACGCGAAGTGGTCCATCGGGACATCGGCTACCGGATCATTGAGGAAGTCATCCAGCGGGTCGGCGACAAGGCCATCGTGGAAAAGGGCGCCGGGATTGACGGCCGCGACATGCACGCCATCCTCGCCCCCAAGATCATCGAAGTCCCGAAGGCCCCGAAGAAACCCAAGCCGGCCAAGACCGAAACACCAGCAACCGAAGCCCCGATCCAGTGAGGACCCCATGAGCGGCTACAAGATCAAGACCCACAAGGGCGCCCAGAAGCGCTTCAAGAAGACTGCCGGTGGCAAGTTCAAGCGCGGCTGCTCCCACCAGCGCCACATCCTGACCAAGAAAACCGCCAAGCGGAAGCGTCAGCTCGACATGGGCCGCATGGTCTCAAAGGCCGACCAGAAGGCCGTCATGGCGATGCTGCCCTACGCGTGATGTCCTCCGGGGGTTCCGCGCTCCGCTTCGCTGCGCGCACACCTCCGGACCCCCACGCCCCGGGAGGCTCAGCCAGCTTGGTGCTTGGATTCTCTCTCTGATGGTTTTACAATCGTCAGTTCAACCCGGTGGCTGAGGCCACCCCCGATGAGGCCTTCAAACGCTCTTTAGAGCTGCCTCGAGGAAAGGAAGCAACATGACTCGCGTCAAACGTGGATTCAAGCGCGCCCAGCGCCGCAAGCGCATGATGAAGTTCGCCAAGGGCTTCTACGGCGCCAAGTCCCGCCTGTACCGCTCCGCCAAGGAGGCCGTCGAGAAGGCTCTTGGCTACGCCTACCGTGACCGCAAGGTCAAGAAGCGCGACTTCCGCCGCCTTTGGGTGGTCCGCATCAGCGCCGCCTGCACCCAGAACGGCACCAGCTATTCCAAGTTCATGGGCGGCCTCAAGAAGGCGTCCGTGGACCTCGACCGCAAGATCCTCGCGGATCTCGCTGTCCGCAATCCCGACGCGTTTACCAAGCTCGTGGCCGTGGCCAAGGGCTGATCGCGACGCACCCCATCGCAGATACCCGAAAGGCCGCGCGAGCGGCCTTTCCTTGTTTCCAGACACCCGCCCTGAGGGACACCATGGACCACCTGCTTCCCGCGGACATCCTCGAGGCTGGCCGGGCCTTTCCGGAGGCGCTGGCCGGTTGCGGCGATCTGGATGCACTGCTGCGCCTGAAGGGGGCCTACGTGGGCCGGGAGGGCAGCCATGCCGCTCGCCTGATGGACCTGCTCAAGGCCGCAGCCAAGGAGCAGAAGCGCGACCTCGGGGCGGCCATCAACGGCCTGAAACAGGGCTGGGAGGAAGGCCTCAAGGCCCGCCAGGCGGAACTGGAGGCCGCGCGGAAGCACCAGCAGGACTTAACCGCACAGTGGGACCCCACGCTGCCGCCACCCGTTCCGCCCCAGGGCGCCCTGCACCCGCTGAACCGGCTCATGGACCGCCTGGTGGAGGTGTTCCGCCCCCTTGGCTTCCATGTGGAGGAAGGCCCCGAGGTCGAGACGGAGGCCCACAACTTCGACGGCCTGAACATCCCAGAGGATCATCCCGCCAAGGCCAGCTCGGACACCTTCTACCTGGCCGCCCATCCGAACCTGCTCCTGCGCACGCACACCAGCCCCGTGCAAGTCCGCACCCTCCTGCGGGTGGCACCACAGCTGGCGACTCGCGGCGGCATCCGCTTTCTGGCGCCGGGACGGGTGTACCGCAAGGATGAGATCGATCCCACCCACAGCCCCATGTTCCACCAGGTCGAAGGCATGCTGGTGGGCCATGGCATCGGCATGCAGCACCTGAAGGGAACCCTGGAGTACGCCCTGCGGGCCTTGTTCGGCCCCCATGCCGAGATCCGCCTGCGGCCCTCCTACTTCCCCTTCGTGGAGCCCGGCTGCGAGGTGGACGTGAGCTGCCCGCTCTGCGGCGCCAAGGGTTGCCGCGTGTGCAAGGGGTCGGGGTGGGTGGAGATCCTGGGTGCCGGGCTCATCCATCCAAACGTGCTGAGGTATGCCGGCATCGACCCCACCGAGTGGTCCGGCTGGGCCTTCGGCATGGGCGTCGAGCGCATGGCCATGATGCTGAGCCAGACACCGGACTTGCGCCTGTTCTTCGAGAACGACCAGCGCTTCCTCAAGGCCATGGGAGGGCTGGACTGATGTGGATCGAACGCAACGCCCTGGCCCAGGAGCTTCCTGCGGCAGCGACCCTGGAGACCCGCGACCTCTGTGAGCTTCTGGCCTCCTTGGGTTTTCCGGTGGATGGCGTCGAAGCCCACGGCGGCGTCGACGTGCTGGACGTTGACATCACCGCCAACCGGGGGGATGCCATGTCCCACCGGGGGCTCGCCCGGGAGCTGGCGGCCAAGCTGGGCCAGCCCATGACGGGGCTCGCTCAAGCGGCCGTGGAAGAGACTGCCCCGTTGCTGGAGGTCCGCCTGGAGGCGACGGCCTGCCCGGTGTACTGCACGGCCATCCTGGAACTCGGCCCTGGTCAGACGCCGGAGGGGGTTCAAGCCTTCCTTGTGAACCTGGCCGCCACGCCCAAGCGCCTGCCAGCGGTGGATGCTTCCAACGAACTGCTCCATCGCTACGGCCACCCCACCCATGCCTTCGATGCGGACCGGGTGACGGGCGCGGTGACGGTGCGCTGGGCGAAGCCCGGTGAATCGCTCGTAACCCTGGATGGCATCACCCGCACTTTGACTCCGGACGACCTGGTCATCGCCGACGAAGCTGGGGCCATCGCTCTGGCGGGCGTCATGGGTGGCGACAGCACCAAGGTGACCGAAGCCACCCGCCGGGTGCTGCTGGAGAGCGCCTACTTCGACCCGAAAACGGTGCGCGCCACCGCCCGGCGCCACAGCCTCCATACCGACGCTTCGCACCGCTTCGGCCGGGGCGCGGACCGGGCCATGGCTCCCGTGGCGCGCAACCTCCTGATCCAGCGCCTGCAAGCCTGGTGTGGGGCGCGGCTGCTGGGCGCCTGGACGGCCGGAGCCCTGCCTGCCGGACAGGCCGAGGTCACCCTCACCGAGGCGCTGCTGGCCCGGGTGGCGGGCGAGCCCCTGTCCATGGAGACCGCGGCGCGCGCCCTGGAGGCCCTGGGTTGCACCGTCGCCACAGGCGAGGGCGCGCTCAAGGTGACCCCGCCGACCTGGCGCCACGATCTGGGGTTGTCCGAGGATCTGGCGGAGGAGGTTCTGCGGCTTCGTGGCTACGCGAGCATTCCTTCGGTCATCCCCCCCATGGAGGGCCCGCCGGAGCCCCTCGCCCCCGCCATCCTGGCGCGGCAGCGACTGGCCCGCCGCCTGGCCCACCTGGGGTTCCACCAGACCGTGACCTATGGCTTCATCAGCCCCGAGGCCGATGCGGCCTTCGCCCAGCCTGGCAATGCCGCCGCCGGGAGAACCCTGGCGAACCCGTTGGGCCAGGAATATTCGATCCTGCGCGGCAGCCTGCTGGGCAGCCTTCGTGACGTCGCCGAGCAGAACTTGCGTCAGGGGGCGAAGGACGTCCGCCTGTTCGAGGTGTCACCGGTCTATGAGAGCGCCCTGGAAGGTCCGCGTGAACACTTCGCTCTGGGTGTGGTGTGGGGCGGGGTACTCGGGGGCGACGACTACCTGACCCCGGCCCGCCCTGTGCAGGCGGCAGACCTGCGGGGCATCCTCCAGGGGCTGGGTGCGGCGGCGCTGCCCGCCATTCACAGCTTGGGGGAAGGGCTCTTCGGCTGCGAGCTGCCGGTCACGGACCTGCCGGAAGCCGCCCCCAGGATCATCCCGGCGTTCCGCCCTTTCAGTCGACATCCCGTGGTGGAGCGGGACCTGTCCCTGCTGGTGGACCTCGGCCAGTCCTACGAGGCCCTGGCCGCGACCCTGCGCGCCGCACTGCCGCCGGAAGCGCTGCAGGACCTCCGATGCGTCGATGTCTTCCGCCACAAGAGCCTCCCCCCTGGGCGCCAGGCCTGGCTCCTTCGGATGCGCTTCCAGGCGGACCGCACGCTGGTGGGGGGCGAAGTGGATGCCTGGGTGGCGGAGGCCCTGGCTGCGGTGGAGCCCCTGGGCGCCAGGCTGCGGGCGTAAGATGGGGGTTTGAGGCGCCCATGGACCTTCTGAAACAGCTCGAAACCAAGATGCAGGCCCTGGTTCAACAACGTAACCAGTTGAAAGAAGAGCTTGATGCCTTGCGGTCGAACGGGGCTGCCGAGGCGCAGGAGCTGCAATCCCTCCGGGCTCGCCTTGAGGAGGCCGTTGCCGACAAGGCCGCCTTGGAGGCGGACCGGGAGGCGGTGAAGGAGCAGGTCGCGGCCATCCTGAGGGCCCTGGAGGCCCTGGGATGAAGGCGCCCGTCCCCCTGCCGGGCACCCGGCCCGTCTCGGTGACGGTCCAGGGGCGGTCGCTGCAGGTCCAGACGGACCGCCCCGAGACCCTGGAGGCGGCGGTGTCCGTCCTCGAGGAGACCTTTCGGGACATGGACTCCCAATGCCAGCTAAGATGGGGGTGCGTCCCGAAGGGCCTCGACACTCCGTCCTGGTATCTTCTGGCCGCCCTGAACCTGGCGCACCGTGTGGCGCGTCTGGAACAGGAAGCCAACCAGCACACCCACAACCTGGAACAGACCCTCTCCAAGCTGCTGAACGATGTTCCGGACGAACCTTCCGCCCCCGTGCCACTCCTCGACGAGGACGGAGACTGATTTCCCTGCGAGGCCCGTGATCATGGCCAAGCGCTTGTTCCGTATGTCGACACGGGAGACCTTCCCCCTGACCTGTGCGTTCCGCGCGTCGGCGCGCCTTAGTCCGGGAATCTGGTTTCCCCCCTATAACCTAGGGAACTCGGCACGCCTCCACGACTGAGCGGGGATTTTCAATTCGGGTGCTGGTGGCTCTTTGGATCCTCTTCCTTGGAGTCGCCCATGAATCTCATCGACTGGATCTTCCTGCTGCTGTTCTTCGCCGCGTCCGGCGTGGGCCTCCTCATGGCCCTGCGGGCGCAGAAGGCGACCACGGAAGCCTCCCAGGCCCAGGCCAAGGCCGAGAGCGATCTCAAGGTCGAGCGCGAGCGCCTGCTGGAGGAGGCGAAGCGCGAGGCCCTCCGCCTGCGGGAGCGGGCCGAGAAGGACACCGAGTCCCTCCGCAAGGAATCGGAGCTCAAGGCCAAGGAGCAGGCCCTGCAGGCCCGCCAGGAAGCCGAGAAGCTGCTGGCTGAGCGGCAGAAGGCCCTCGAGAAGCTGGAAGAGCGCCTCCAGACCAAGGAGGAGGGCCTAGACAAGAAGGTCCAGCAGGTGGACCAGAAGGCCAAGGATCTCGAGACCCTGACCGAGAAGCGCAAGGCAGACCTGGAGCGACTGGAGGCCCAGCAGGTTGAGGCGAAGCGATTGGTGGAAGCCCAAGCCCAGCGGCTGGAACAGATCGCGGGCCTTACCCGGGAGGACGCCAAGAAGGAGCTCATCGAGCAGCTGGAGTACTCCGCCCGCATGGACGCGGCCAAGCTCGTGCGCCGCATCGATGAGGAAGCCCAGGAGGAGGCCGCCAAGAAGGCCCGCTGGACCATCGGCGCAGCCATCCAGCGGGTGGCCTCGGACGTGGTGACCGAGCAGGCGGTGAGCTCCGTGCAGCTCCCCAGCGATGACCTCAAGGGCCGCATCATCGGCCGCGAGGGCCGCAACATCCGGGCGCTGGAAAAGGCCACCGGGTGCGACCTCATTGTGGACGACACCCCGGAGAGCATCGTCGTTTCAAGCTTCGATCCCATCCGCCGCGAGGTGGCCCGGCAGGCCATCCTCAAGCTCCTGGCCGATGGCCGCATCCACCCCGCCCGCATCGAGGAGGTGGTGGAGAAGGTCAAGGTGGACATGGACCAGCACCTCAAGGAGATCGGCGAAGCCGCCTGCATCGAGCTGGGCTTCCCCGACGTGCACCCCAAGCTGCACAAGCTGGTGGGCCGCCTGAACTACCGGACCTCCTACGGGCAGAACGTGCTGGAGCACACCAAGGAGGTGGCCCGCATCGCCGAGTACATGGCGGGTGAGATGGGCGCCAATGCCAAGCTCTCGCGCCGGGCCGGTCTCTTCCATGACATCGGCAAGGCCATCGACCGCGAGGTGGAAGGCACCCACATCGAGATCGGCATGCAGCTGATGCAGCGCTATGGCGAGAAGGAAGAGGTCATCCACGCCATGAGCTGCCACCACGGGGACTTCGAGCCCAGGACCGTGGAGGCCATGCTCATCACGGCGGCCGACGCCCTCAGCGCGGCGCGCCCCGGTGCCCGTCGCGAGATGCTGGAGACCTACGTCAAGCGCCTGGAGCAGCTCGAGGGCATCGCCAACAGCTACAAGGGCGTGCAGAAGAGCTTTGCCATGCAGGCGGGCCGCGAGATCCGCATCCTGGTGGATGCCGGGGCCGTCAATGACGACCAGGCCTACTGGATCGCCAAGGACGTCTCCCGCCGCATCGAGGCCGAGATGCAGTACCCCGGGCAGATCAAGGTCACGGTCATGCGGGAGCTGCGCGCCGTCGAAGTCGCCCGCTGACGGGCCCCCGCTGGTCGTACGCCCGGAAACCAGGTGAAGCGCTTGCTTGGCCCCCGCCCCTTTGGGGCAAGGCCTCGCGGTACTGACCAATTTCCGGGGCTACGCCCGTCCCCTTCTTTTGCCACGGGGTGGGGGCTCAGTGGGTGCCCAGGTGGATCAACCCGCGCTTGAGGGCGATGACGGTCGCTTCGGTGCGGTCCTTGGCCTCCAGCTTGCGGAGCAGGTTGTTGACATGGATTTTGACGGTGGGCTCGGCCAGGCCAAGCGCGTCGGCGATCTCCCGGTTGCGGTGGCCCTCTGCGAGCAGCTTGAGCACATCCAGTTCACGGGGGGTGAGGCGCTCGGCTTCCATGGCCTCCACCAGGCGGGCGGCAGTGGCGGGCGGCAGGTAGCGCTGCCCTGCGGCGACGGCCCGTACCGCTTCGATGAGGATGGCCCGGCGCACGCTCTTCAGCAGGTAGCCACGGGCGCCGGCCTCCAGGGCCCGCTGGATGTCGGCATCGCCGTCGAAGGTGGTGAGCACCAGGATCCGGGCGTCGGGATCCTCTCGCCGGATGGCCTGGATGGCTTCCACGCCGGTCTGCCCGGGCAGCTGGAGGTCCATGATGGTGACCGTGGGACGGAGGGTACGCCAGGCGGTGACGGCCTCCTTGCCATCCCCGGCTTCGCCCACGACCTCCAGATCGGGCTCGCCTTCGTTGAGGATGGTGACCAGGCCATCCCGCACCACCGGGTGGTCGTCGACGATGAGCAGGCGGATTCGATCGGCCGGGGTTGTGGTCATGGGCGCCACCTCCTGATGGGTAGGGTAATGGTGATGCGGGAGCCGAGGCCCTCACTGCTGTCAATCTCAATGCGGCCGCCGAGCTGCTTGACGCTCTCGCGGATGCTGCGCATGCCGTAGCCGGCGGCGTCCGCCGAGGGGTCGAAGCCTCGACCGTCGTCTTCGACGCTCAAGTGGACCCACCGTCCTTCAAAGTGCAGCGCCGCACGCACCCAGCGGGCCTTGCCGTGGCGCAGCGCGTTCGTGAACATCTCCTGGGCCATGCGCAGGAGCTCGTCCTCGGTCCGAGGCGGCAGGGCGCGGGATTTGCCGCTCATGGCCAGCTCGACCTGGATGTCGGTCCCGGCCAGCATGCGGTCCGCCAGGAGGCGCAGGGCGCCGAGGAGGTCGGTGCCTTCGGGCTTCCGGGGCCGCAGCGTCATCACCGAGCGGCGGGCCTCCTGAAGGCTGGCGACGGCCAGGTTCCGGGCGTGGTCCAGGCGGGTCAGCACCGGAGCCGGATCGCCCTGCATGCGGGATAGCTTGGCCTCGGCGGCTTCCAGTTGGAGCAGCACGCCCGTGAACCCCTGGGCCAGGTGGTCATGAATCTCCCGCGCCATGCGGTTGCGCTCGCCCAGCACGGCGGACCGGGCTTCCACCTGCTGGATACGCAGCCGGATCAGCCACCAGCCGAAGGCCCCCGCCAGCAGGGTGCAGGCGATCCAGAACGCCGGGCGCTGGTAGAGGAAGGGGAGGACTACCACCTGAATGGACAGCTCGCGCTCGGGGCTGTGCTCGTCCAGCCGCCAGGCCTGGACCACGAACCGGTAGGAGCCCGGCGCCACATTGGAGAAGGCCGAGAAGCGGCGATCCCCCACGTCGTTCCAGGTGTTCTCCCAGCCTTCCAGGCGGTAGCGGAACCGCACCTTGTCCGCCCGGGTGAGCGAGGTGGCGGTGTAGTAGACCTCGAACTTGTGGGTCCCGGGTGGAACCTCGATGGGCTGACCGTCGGGAAGCACGGTTTCGTCGCTCTCGGCCTTCAGAAGGTGGAGTCGCAACGGCGGACCCTTGGGTGTGGCGAACTGGGCATCCAGGCGGGCGAGACCCCGGCTGGTGGGGAAGTAGAAGTCACCTTCCCGGGTGAGCCAGGCCACCGGCTGGGCGCCCCGGTTGGTCTCCCGTGAGGGCATGCCGTCGTGATGGTCGAAGACCACGGGCTGCAAGGGCCGGGTCCGATCCCCTGACCGCAGGAGGGCGGCCCGGGGGAGCTGGAACACGCCCTGGCCGGTGCTCAGCCAGATGCGGTGGTCGCTGTCCTCCAGGATGGCGTGGATGGCGAGCAGCAGCGGGCCCGTGCGCTGCGGGAGGTCCTGGAACCGTCCATCGCGGAACACCCGTGGGCCATCGGCGGTACCGACCCACAGGATGTTCTCGTCATCCAGGTGCAGCGAGAGGGCTCCGCTGGAGCCCAGTCCCTCGGCCCGGCCCAGCCATCGCACCTGACCGGCCTCCAGGATGCCCAGCCCCCGGGTCCGGCTGGCCAAATACAGGGGACCCGATCCGTTGCTAGTCATGGCCAGGACATTTCCCTCTGCAGGGAACAGGACTGGGGCCTTCCCGGGGACCAGCTTCAGCAGCCCCTGGCGTGCGGTCGCCACCCAGAGGACGCCCAGCGGATCTTCGAACAGGGAGAGGATGGTGTCCGCCTGGGGCCACCCTGTCCGGGGCAGCCGGGTGAACCGGCCGTCGGTCATGGCGAAGAGATCACCTTTGCGCGTGCCGACCCAGAGGCCACCCGCCCGGCGGGGCCAGAGGCAGCTGATGGGGCTGCCGAGGGCTGGGGCCGGGACGAGGCGTTCCACGTGGTCCTTCCGGACTCGCCCCAGGGCCTGGTCGCCCGTGAGGCACCAGACGGTCCCCTGGGCATCCTGGCAGACGCTCCAGGCGGGTTCCTCCGGGTCCGCCCCCACCACGGGCAACCGCTTGAAGGGCACGGGAAAGAGCACCCGGAGGCCACGATCCTCGCTGCCGGACCAGAGGGCCCCGGAGGTGTCCTCCAACAGGGAGATGGGGGTCCAGTGGGCCCCGAAGGGGTCGAGCGAAGCTTCCAGCAGGCCGGTGGGGCGGCGGCGGAACAACCCCGCCTGCTCCAGACCGATCCAGAGGCTGCCTTCCCGGTCCACCAGGAGGGTGCGCACCGCCTTGGCTGGCAACCCACGACTCCAGGCCGGGGCTTCGAGCCGCCCCTCATGCAACTGCAGCAGGCCGTGGGAGCGGGTGCCCACCCAGACGTCCTCGGCGCCCCCCGCTTCCAGGGCCAGGATGTCGTCGGAGGTCAGCGCCGCCAGGACCAGCCGGCCCTCGCGGACGCGCCAGAGGCCCGCCCCGGTGGTGCCCACCCAGACCGTGCCGTCGGGGTCCTCGCTGAGGGCTCGGATGTGCAATTGGCTCGCGTCTGAGGGGACCGGCTGGAACCGGCTCCCATCAAACCGGAGCAAGGGACCCTGGGCAGGGGCGGCCCAGAGGGTCCCCTGGCGATCGCGCAGGAGCTTGACAATGGGCTGGTCCGGCAGCCCGTCGGCAGACCCCAGGGCCCGGAAAACGCCCTTCTCGAGGCGGTAGAGGCCCGGTTCGCTGGTGCCGATCCAGAGGCTGCCATCCTGGCCTTCGGCCAGACATTGCACCTCGTTGTGCTCGAAGGTCGGGGCGGTAATGCGGGAATAATGGTCGAAGGTGGCCCCGTCGAACCGCACCAGGCCCGCCTCAGTGCCAATCCAGAGGAAGCCGTCCCGGGATTCCAGGAGGGCGGTGACCGTGTCCTGGAGCAGGCCGTCCTCGGTCTGCCAGATGCGGTGGGCTTGCTGGGAGAGGGGCCGGGCGGGGTCCAAGGCGAAACCCGTGACGCCGAGGGCCAGCCATGGCAGGAGCATGACAAGGCGGCGCAAGGCCCGCCAGGGGGCGGATCGGGTTCCTGCCGGGGATGGCTGCATGGAAGCTTGAGGGTAGGCGAAGGGGTCTTCCGGGGCAACGGGAAGACCCTAGACCGAATGATCTAATAACTAGGATCCATTTGGGATATGGGAACTGGTGACCCCACGGGCGATAGTAAAAGAACCCATGACAGGGGTTTTCTCCGGGTCCAGGTTTTTCCGGTCGCTTGCCCCCTTGTCCGCACTAGGATTGGGACCTGCCCCTACGCTTCAAGCTTTAGTCAGCACTCATTTTTTCCGTTACAAATCGATGGCACATGCTCACCATCGAACTTCCCTTCCCGCTCCACCGCCAGCGCCCGCTCGTTCAAGCAGCCTGCCTTCCTTGGGTGTCGCCATGATCTTGACCTGGAATCGCAAATGGACGATGGCCTTCCTCGGCCTGGTGGGCGGCCTCGCGCTCGCAGCCTTCGGCAGCATCGGCTGCGGTGGTGGCAAGGGCGGTGGCACGTTGAATCAGTACTACGGGAACTACCATCCCGCCGGCTGGGTCAACAGCCATGCAGGGCCTGCAGTGGCGAGTGTCGACGCCTGCACCCGGTGCCACGAGATTTCCGTCCTGAAGGTCGGGAGCGGGGTTCCCACCTGCATGACCACCGGCTGCCATCACCAAACGGTGCCTGGTTGGGCCACCTCGGATGTCCACGGCATGCGGGCGAAGGTATCGGCTGATCCCGTCACGGGCGGCAGCCTGGTCTCCTGCCAGATTTGCCACGGGAAGGACTTCTCCGGAGGGCTTTCAACCAAGACCTGCTTCACTTGCCATGGCGTGAACGCCCCTCATCCCCCGAAGCCCTGGCGGACCTCGGGTGGCACGCTCTGGAGCCACACGACAACTGACACCAGCAATGCAGCGGTATGCGCCCAGTGCCACTACCCCGGCTCTCCCAACAACCCCCTGCGTCACCCTGCCACGCCTGCCCCGGCCGGCACCCAGCCCGGATGCTATAACGCGACCCTGTGCCACGGGGATGCGGGCGCACCCCACCCCCTTGGCAGCATCTGGAAGGACCCGACCAGTGCCTCCTTCCATGGCATCCAGGCCAAGGCGAACCTGAAGTACTGCCAGAGCTGCCATGGCACCCCTGGAACCACCAAGTTCGACGGGGGCTCGGCGACCACGGCTTGTTCCTCCTGCCATTCCAAAACGACTGGTGCCGGGGCCCACCCGACCACCTGGTACATGGCCTCCAACAACACCTTCCCCGGCTATGTCTCATCTCACCGCAATGCGACTGATCCTTTGAATACCAGCGGATCCTGCGTGATCTGCCATGCCGTGACCAAGGCGGGCGCATCCACGCTGCCCTCCGCCCCCAGCTGCTACAGCGCCAGCTTCGGCAACTCGGAACACGCCGCGGTCAGCTGCCATGCCAATGGCCCAGGGGTGGCCCCGCATCCCATCGGGGTCAATTGGACCGATCCCACAAGTGCGGGGGCTACGGATGCCACCTTCCATGGCGTCGTGGCCAAAGCCGACATCCTCTACTGCCAGACCTGCCACGGCGTGCCCGGCACCAACAAATTCGACGGTGGCACCACCACGACGACCTGCTCAAGCTGCCACCTGCAGGCCAAGGCCCATCCCGACAGCTGGTACAAGGCGCCCAGCAGCATCGCTAGCGGTACCTACGTGGCTTCCCACCGCAATGCTGCTGCGGCCACGGATACCGCCAAACGGGCGGCCGTGTGCGGGTTGTGCCATGGGGTCACCCAGGGCGCTACCTCACCGGTGGTGGGCGCTCCGGGCTGCTTCACCGGATCCTTCAACGCCAACAGCTGTCATGCCAACGGGCCCGGCGCAGCGGCCCACCCCGCCCCGTTCCTCACTGGCATGACCACGACTTCTGGGACCGGCAACACGCACCAGAATGTCACCCTCGCCCAGTTCAACGGGGAGTGCATCAACTGCCATGACGCGAGCGGCCCTGGAACCGGCAAGGCCGGCCCGAGTTGCACCGTCTGCCACGTGGCGGGTTCGCCACTGGATGCCGGGAAGGGGCCGGGCACCTGCGCCTCGTGCCATGCCGATGCCAACTTCAAGACCCAGGGGCCTGCGGGCACCACTTTCCCCAACATCGCCGGAGCCCATGCCAAGCACCTGGGCCTGTCGACCCCACTCACCTGTGCCACCTGCCATGCCGGCTCCCAGCCAGGCGAAGGTGGCGCCAGTCAGCCGCACTATAACGGCGCCAACCGTGGCCCCAATGGCACCCCCACTGGAACCGGTCCTGCCCCCGTGGCCATCAGCGCGACCTTCAAGGCCCAGACCGGGACCCTTGGCACTACCCCCAGCCTTTCCGCCTTCACCTGCAATGCGGTGAGCTGCCACGGGGGCCAGACCACCCCAGGCTGGCAGAACGGCAAGCTGGCCTTCAACGCCACGACCTACTGCATGAACTGCCACAAGGTCGCCTCCACGGCCACCCAGTACAACGACGCCACCGGGCGCCACGTAGCCCCGAACCAACACCAGGTGGCCTGCGACTATTGCCACGACATGACCCAAGCCAAATCCGGGGCCCAGAACCATTTCAAGTACCTGAACACCACTGCTGTGCGCCAGTCTCCCGACCAACTGTCCAGTGACACCATCCTGCTGTCTCCCGCTCAAATGACGGGCGCCCGAACCTATACCACCACCGGCACCATCGGCCAGGGGTACTGCACCATGTCCTGCCACGGCGAGGCCCACGACAGCGGGCGCATCTGGAATTGATGGAAACCCTCCGACCCATTCCGCTTCTCCAACCCTTCTCCATAGGAGTCACCATGAACCGTCTCGTCCTTTCCGCCCTGCTGCTGGCTGGCGCCTCCCTCATGGCCGGCGATCCCGCCAAGGACCTGCCCAAGTTCTCGGGCGACCTGAACAAGTACTGGATGGACGCCTGCGCGCGCTGCCACGGCGTGAACGGCAATGGCCGCGACAACAGCGGGAAGCCCCTGCCGGATGCCGGGTTCGACTTCACCGACAGCCGCAAGGCCAACAAGAAGAAGGACAGCGACTGGGTGAACATCACCATGAACGGCAAGGACAAGATGCCTGCCTTCAAGGACAAGATGGGCGAGGCCGACGCCAAGGGCATGATCGCCATCATGCGCAAGTTCTCGGCCAAGTAGTCGTTCCCGTTCTCGCCCTAGCCCTGGAGATCCGATGACACGGAAGATCGCTCCCCTGCTCGCCTGCGCCCTCATGGCCGGGGGAGCGCTCCACGCCGAATCCTCCGAATACCCGCTGGTGATCAACCTGCCTTCGGCGGAGCGCATGCAGTACTGGGACATCGGTGTGGTGTTCACCCACCGGTTCATCCAGCCGGTGAAGGATCACGGCAAGGATGTCTACGGCCTGGATGGCTACACCTATGCCGGCCTGGGGTTCACCTTCGGCATCAAGCCCGTCAAGGGCTTGAACCTCTTCATCTACCGGACGGCGGACAACAAGACCTTCACCTTCGGCTTCCAGGAGCAGGTGATGAACGGCGACCGGGTGCGCATGGCCGTCCGGGCCGAGCGCTTCGACGAGGTGGTGAAGGAGAATCTGACCCCCCTCGGCCGAGTGGGCATCAGCGGCATCACGGTGCAGGTGCCCGTGGAGATCTTCGTCACGGATGACTTCATCGTCTCCCTGGTCCCCACCTACATCACCAAGACCACCACCACGGATGTGGTGCTCACTGCCGCCCCTGGTCAGCCGCCCATCACCACGGCGAGCAAGGGCGGCCTCTTCAACCTGGGCCTGGGGCTGCGGTATGGCATCACCGAGAAGTTCTCGGTGGTGGGCGAGTACTATCCCCGGCCCTCAAAGCTGGCCAAGGCCGCCCCCGGTGGCATCACCGATGGCACCACCTACCAGCCGGGCTTCGCTGCGGGGATCTCCTACAAGACCTTCAAGCACCGGTTCACCCTGGTGGGCAGCAACGCCAGTGGCACCACCGGCAACCAGGTCATGAGCGGAGACTACGGCGGCGGCCCCCGGCCTTCGGCCCAGTGGTCCATCGGCTTCAACGTCGCCCGCGTCTTCTAAGCCAAGGACTTCCATGATTGCCTCGCCCCTCATCGAGTTCATCGCCCGGGAGCACCCGGCCTTCGTGCACATCCCCATCGGCCTGGTGGCGGTCCTGCCCCTGGCGATGCTCGCCTCCTTCCATGCCAAGCACGGGCGGATCCTGACGGGCACCTCCTTTTTCGTGGCGCTCATCGGCTGGCTGGCCAGCACGGCGGCCCTGTTCAGTGGCCTGGTCTGGGGCCGGCAGATCAACCTCATCGGGCCCACAGGCTTCCTGCCCGTGGTGGCCAATGAAAAGCAGGTGCTCCAGAAGATCCTGCAGATCCACATCCTGGCGGCCCTGGCCGGGTTCCTCATCGGGGGGCTCTGCGTCTTCCTCCTCTGGCGCGTGTGGCGACGGGAATTCGGGGCCGGAGCCACTGAAAACAGGCGAGCCGGGCGTCGGTTCTGGGAACGTGGCGTCGGTGCCCCGGCCCTGCTGGTGGGCTTCCTCTGGCTGGGCTGCTGGGCCTTCAGCGGAAAGCTGGGCGGCATCATGGTCTTCGGCAACGAGGAGACCAACAAGGCCGCCGCCGAGGCGGACGCCGCGCGACGCAACGATGTGGAGAAGGACCTCCCCATTCGCGCCCTCGACTACGCCAGCCTCGAACCGGCGGAGGCCGCGCCCGTGCGCAGCAAGGCCCATGGGGACCGCTGGCGTCGCATCTGGGTCACGGCGTCGGGCATCGACGCCTACAAAGCCGGGAAGCCCCTGCCCCCGGGAGCCTATGCAGTCATGTCCACCTTCTCGGACGAGCATGGCAAGCCCAGCACTGAGCCCGGGCCGCTCTACATGAAGGAGACCAAGGCGGATGGCACCACGGCCTTCGCGTTTTACTGGGGGCGCATCCCCGAGAACCTGCGGAAGGACTTCGGAAACGAGGACTTCGTCTACTGGCGCAGCCCCGATCCCAAGCTGGCCACCTGCCTGGGGTGCCACGAAAAGGGTACAGCCAAGCCCTAAGGGCCGCGCAAAGACGCCTGATCGGCTACCCCTGTTTCACCGCCAGCAGGGACTCCATGATGGGCAGCAGGCGGGGCAGCTCGAAGGGCTTGGAGAGCACCCGGACCCGCGGGTCCCGCGACAAGGATTCCTCCACCGCCTCCAGGCCCTGGCCACTCACCAGGATAAAGGGGACATCCGACCCGCTGTTGCGGATCAGGGCCATCAGCTCAAGCCCCGTGCAGTCGGGCATGCGCTGGTCACTGAGCACCAGGTCGAACCCCCCCACCTGGTGCTGCCAGGCCTGCCAGGCCAGCAGGCCATCGGGGGCGGTGGTGACCTGCATGCGGGCCAGGGTGAGGGCATCCGCCAGCATCTCGCGGAGCATGGCCTCGTCCTCCACCACCAGGATGCGGCGCCCCGCCAGCCCTGGGGCGGCGGCCCGGAGCCCCTCCAATGCCAGAGGGCCTGCAGGTGCACCGACCTGAGCGGGAGGCAGGGCCAAGCGGAAGCGGGCCCCTCCGTCCGGTAGGTTTTCGGCGCGGATCTCGCCATGGTGGGCCTTCACGATGGAGAACACCATGGCCAGGCCCAGGCCGGTGCCCTTGCCCGTGGCCTTGGTGGTCACGAAGGGTTCGAAGAGGCGAGGCAGGATGGCTTCGGGAATGCCCGTTCCGGAGTCGGCAATGTCGAGGCAGACTCGCCCATCGGAGCCCAGGTGGGTGGTGAGGCTCAGGTGGCCGCCCTCGGGCATGGCGTCCCGGGCATTGACCCCGAGGTTCATCAGCACCTGCTCCAGCTGGACGGCATCCCCTGAGACGAAGGGCAGGTCTGGAGTCAGTTCGCGGTGCAGCCGGATCCGGCCACCAAGCAGCGGCTCCAGGATGGTGGAGGTCTCCAGCACCAGGGTGTTGAGGTCCAGTGGACGCAGCTCGGGCCGCGACTGGTGGCTGAAGGACAGCAGGGCTTTGGTGGTCTGGGCGCAGCGGCGGGTTGCTTCTTCCGCCCGTTCGATGCGCCGGAGTACCGGGTGGCCTTCCGGCAGGATCTCGCGGCAGAGGTGAAGCTGCCCCAGGATGGCGGCCAGCTGGTTGTTCACGTCGTGGGCGATGCCCCCCGCCAGGGTACCCACGGTCTCCATGCGCTGGCTGTGTTCCAACTGGCGCTGGAGCCGGGCCTGGTCGGACAGGCTTTCGCTGGCCTGCCGCAGGGCCTGGTCCAGGCTCTTGAGTTCCTGGATGTGGGAGTGGATGGGTGGCGGGAGCTCGCCCTGACCCAGGGCTTCGGCCAGGGCTCCCAGCTGGGAAATAGGACCCGCCACCCGCCGGGCGATGTGGCGGATGCGCCAGCCGGCCAGGGCCAGGCTGAGCACAGCCATGCCCAGGAGGGTCCAGATCCTTGACCAGACAGGGCCCAGCAAATCTTCCTGGGGCACGGTCAGCAGGAGCCGCCACTGGATGCCGGGCAGCCCCTCGAAGGGGGTCACCAACCCAAGGTGGGTGGCGCCATTGGATTCATAAACCCGGAAGGCGTCATGGGACCCCTCCGTGGCCAGCAGCCCTGCCTGGGTGGGAAGGAAGGTCGCAGACAGGCGACTCAGGAAAGCCTGGCGGCGTGCCTCTGGCGTTTCGAAGGAAGCGTCCTGGGGAAGGACCACGACCCGATTGGCGGGGTCTACGATGAGGCAGCGGCTGTGGGGAGTTGGCTGAGCCGCCCAGACCGCCGCCGTCAGATCATCCAGCAGGAAGTCGAGGGCGACGACGCCCAGGACGCCGCTGGCGGTCCGTACGGGGAAGGTGCAGGTGATGCCCGGATCCCGGGTCGTATAGAAGGCATAGGGTTCGGTCCAGGTCGCGGACTGGGCTGCGGCTCCCACCTGGTACCAGGGCCGGGCCCGGGGATCGTAGTCCATGGGGGTCCAGCCTTCCGAGGCCAGGGTGGCGCCGGAGGCATCCAGGCGGTGCCAGCGTACTTGCGCCGCGTGACCCGGCTGAACCAGCTCCCGCAGCGACCAGACGCCACCCAGTCGGAGAAAGAGGAGGGAGGGGCCATCGGCCCGGGCCAGGTTCAGGCTGGTGATGCCCCGCTGGGTGGCGAGGAGGGGCATCACCAGCCGGGCCGCCTCCTGGGGCCGCGAGGGGTCCAGGGTGCCGCCCAGCCACCAGGCCTGGAGCACCTGGCCCAGGGACTGCGAGGCGAGGAACTCCTGGCGGAGGCTGCCATCCAGGTGATGTAGGGCCGCCCGGGTGCGGGCCTCGGCCTGCCGGGCAAGCGCGTGCTGCTGGCTCCACCAGGAGAGCCCGATGATCAGGGCGATGACGCCCACCATCAGGACAAGCAAGTCCCGGAGCAGCAGGCGGCGGATGGGAAGCATGAAGGCTGGGTCTCCCGAGGTGCTCCCAGATCCGTTTAGGACAAGGGGTTGTTCAGGTAATTCCCTAGATCCTACAGGGCTTCCCGGAGCGCCGACAGGGCTTCAGGCAACCCTTCCGGACGGGTGCCGCCCCCCTGGGCCAAATCCTTCTTGCCACCTCCGCGACCCCCTAGGTGGGGCACCATGACCTTGAAGAGCTGGCCGGCGTCCTGGGGCAGGTCGGGAGCCACCGACACCAGCACCGCCAGTTTGTCGGGGCCCAGGGTGGAGGCGAGTACGATGACCGCCCGGTGGTGGCGGGTGCGGACCTGATCCATGAATTCTCGCAGGGCGGGGCCTTCCAGGCCCTCGACCAGGGCGGAGACCAGGGTTGTGCCGCGGACCTCATCGACCTGCTCGGCCCGGCCCCCTCCGCTGGCGGCCTTCAGCTTGGCATCCTTGAGGTCCCGCTCCAGCTGGGCGATGCGTTGGTCCTTGGCCAGCAGCTGCTCCGGCAGCGTCTCCCGGTTGGCATTGACCTGTCGGGCCAGGCCCTGGAGCATGGCCTCGTCGGCCTGGAGGAGTTCCAGGGCCATCTCGCCCGCCACGGCCTCGATGCGCCGCACGCCCGCACTGACCGCGCCTTCGGAGATGATCTTCACCACCCCGATCTCGCCGGTGTTGGGCACATGGGTGCCGCCGCAGAGCTCCGTGGAGAACCCGGGCACCTTCACCACCCGCACCACGTCACCGTATTTCTCCCCGAACAGGGCCATGGCGCCGGAGGAAAGGGCCTCGTCGATGTCCATCTCCTTGACCTCCGTGGAGACGGATTTCAGGGCCTGCCGGGAAGCGAGGCGCTCGATCTCAGCGATCTGGGCGGGCTCGAGGGGCGCGAAGTGGGTGAAGTCGAAGCGCAGGCGGGAGGCATCCACCACGCTGCCGGCCTGCTTCACGTGGGTGCCGAGCACCTCCCGTAGGGCCGCATGGAGCAGATGGGTGGCGGTGTGGTGGGCCCGGACACGCCGGCGGCGGATGGGGTGCACCAGCGCGTTGACCGCCATGTTCTCGACCAGGGTGCCCTGCACCGTCACCTTGTGCAGGTGGCGTCGCTGGGCGGGGGCGGTGCAGTCCACCACCTCGGCGTGGCCGCCCTCGAAGCGGAGCTGACCGGTGTCGCCCACCTGGCCGCCGGAGAGGGCGTAGAAGGGCGTGCGATCCAGCAGCACGTACCCTTCGCCGGTGAGCTGCTTCACTCGGTGGTGTTCCGCGTCGAACAGGGCCACGACGTGGGCCTGGCTCTCCAGGTGGTCGTAGCCGGTGAAGCGCGTGGGGGGGAAGTCCGCCAGCACCGCCAGATCGCCCGCGAGGCGCAGGTCGTGGGCCTTCATGGCCGCCCGGGCCCGGGCCCGCTGGGCCGCCAGCTCCTCCTGGAAGCCGCCGAGGTCCGCCACCACGCCCCGTTCCCGGCACCAGTCCTCGACCAGGTCCACGGGGAATCCGTAGGTGTCGTAGAGCTTGAAGATGTCAGACCCGGAAAGGGTGCCCGAAGCGACCTCGCTGGCGTCGAGAAGCTTCAGGCCCGTCGAGAGGGTCTGGCTGAACTGCTGCTCCTCGCGGTGTAGGGACTTCTGGATGCGCCCCATCTCGGCCAGCAGCTCGGGGTACTGATCACCCATGGCCTGGAAGACGGCCGGAGCCAGATCCGCGAAGAAGAGCCCCTCGATGCCGAGCTTCCGGCCAAAGCGGAGCGCGCGCCGGATGATCTTGCGCAGCACGTAGCCACGGCCCTCGTTGCTGGGTACCACGCCGTCGAAGCACATGAAGGTGGCCGCCCGGATGTGGTCCGCGATGACCTGGGAGGCGGTCCGGTTGGTGTGCTCCCGGCGCTCCTCGGGCCGCACCTTCGCCGCCTTCCAGATGGCCTCGAAGATGGGTACGAAGAGGTCGATCTCGTAGTTGCTGTCCACACCCTGCAGGATGCTGGCGGTGCGCTCGAGGCCCATGCCCGTGTCGATGCTGGGCTTGGGCAGGGGGGTCAGTCCACCCTGGGCGTCGCGTTCGTACTGCATGAAGACCAGGTTCCAGATCTCCATGACCCGGTCGCCATCGCCGTTGGGGATGGCGTCCCCTGGGACCTGCTCCCCGCGGTCATAGTGCAGCTCAGAGCAGGGCCCGCAGGGGCCGGTATCGCCCATCTGCCAGAAGTTGTCCTTCTTCCCGAAGCGCATGATCCGATCGGGCCGCACTCCGGCGGCCCTCCACAGCTCCTCCGCCTCGGTGTCGGCGGGCACCCCATCGGCGCCTTCGAAGACCGTCACCCAGAGGCGGGAGGCATCCAGGCCCAGGTTGCCCTGGTCCACGGGGCCCGTGAGGAACTCCCACGCGAACCGGATGGCGTCGGCCTTGAAGTAGTCGCCAAAGCTGAAGTTCCCGAGCATCTCGAAGAAGGTGTGGTGCCGGGCGGTGAAGCCCACCATGTCGAGGTCGTTGTGCTTGCCGCCCGCCCGGAGGCACTTCTGGCTGGTGGTGGCCCGGCGGTAGTCCCGGTTCTCTTTGCCCAGGAACACATCCTTGAACTGGATCATCCCCGAGTTCGTCCACATCACCGTGGGGTCGTCGGCGGGGCCGATGACGGCGCTGGAAGCCACCCGGCGGTGCCCCTGGTGCTCGAAGTACTGCAGGAAACGCTGGCGCAGTTCGGAGGTTTTCATCGGAAATCCGTGGGGCAGGTCGGAGGAAACAAGCGGGAGACGGGCTTGGCCCGACTCCCGCGTGGGGGCCCGGGGGTGTGCGCGCAGCGCATTACCCCCGGACAGCATTAATGCCTGAAGTGTCTCATGCCGGTGAAGAACAGCCAGACGCCCAGGCGCTGGGCGGCGGCGATGACCTCGTTGTCCCGCAGGCTGCCCCCGGGCTCGACGAAGGCGGTGACGCCGTGGGCCGCGGCGACCTCGATGCCATCCGGGAACGGGAAGAAGGCGTCGCTGCCAAGCACGGCCCCGGCCGCACGCTCGCCGGCCTTGCGGCAGGCGATCTCGACGGAATCCACCCGGCTCATCTGGCCCGCGCCGATGCCCACGGTGGCGCCATCCTTGACCAGTACGATGGCATTGGACTTGACGGCCTTGGCCACCCGCTGGGCCAGCATCAGGTCCTCGGCCTTGGGCCTGGCGCCAGGGCCGCTGGCCTTCATCTCCCAGGCCTCGAAGGGCACAAAGGCCTCATCGGCCCGCTGCACCAGGTAGCCGCCGCCGATGGAGCGGGTGTCAAGACCCTCGGCGCTCTGGGGCCAGTGGTCGGGGGTCTGCAGGATGCGCAGCTGCTTCTTCGCCGCGAAGACCTCCAGGGCCTCGCCAGTGAAAGCGGGCGCCATGATGACTTCCCAGAAGTTCTGGGCCATGACGTGGGCCACCTCGACGCCCACAGGCCGGTTGAAGGCCACGATGCCGCCAAAGGCGCTGACGGGATCGCCCGCCTGGGCCCGCATGAAGGCTTCGAGGGCATGGGGCCCCTGGCCCACCCCACAGGGGTTGTTGTGCTTGACGACGACACAGGCGGGGGCGGGGAACTGCCACACCAGGCGGGCGCAGGCATCGGCATCCAGCAGGTTGTTGAAGCTCAGTTCCTTGCCCTGGTGCTGGTGGCAGGCGGCCATGCCTTCGACGGGCCGGCCCGGTTCGACAAAGAAGGCCGCGGCCTGGTGGGGGTTCTCTCCATAGCGCAACCCCTGTTTCTGGACCAGGTTGACGCAGAGGTGATGGGGCAGGTCCGCAGCCTTCCGGGTGGTGAGCTCCCGCTCCATCCAGCCGGAGATGGCCGCGTCGTAGGCGGCGGTGCGCCGGAAGGCCTCCAGGGCGCAGCGGCGGCGGTCGTCGAGGCTCCAGGCGCCCGCCTGCAGCTTCTCCAGGAAGGGGGCATATTGCGTTGGGTCCGTCAGCACGGTCACCGAGGCGTGGTTCTTGGACGCGCTCCGGATCATGCTGGGCCCGCCGATGTCGATCTGCTCGATGGCCTCGGCCGAGGTGACGCCTTCCCGGGCGATGGTGGCCTCGAAGGGGTAGAGGTTGATCACCACCAGGTCGATGGGATCGATGCCCTGGGCCTTGGCGTCGGCCACATGGTCCGGCAGGTCCCGTCGGAACAGCAGGCCACCGTGGATCTTCGGGTGGAGGGTCTTCACCCGGCCGTCAAAGCATTCGGGTGCGCCCGTGTGGCTGGCGACTTCTGTGGCCTGAAGCTTGGCCTCCTGGAGCGCCCGCAGGGTGCCGCCCGTGGCCAGCAGCCGCCAACCCTGGGCCAGCAGTCCCTCCGCGAGGGGCAGGAGCCCCGTCTTGTCGTAAACCGAGATCAATGCCGTCGGCATGTCCGCCCCCTGAACCCTTGATTTTTCCATGCCCCAGGCCCTTTCGGAAGGGTTGGATGTCCAGTGTTCGGGTTCCGGTGGATTCCGCCGAAGAGAGAGGGGGGAGGCGCCATGGAGGTTCAAGTCGAGGTCCAGTTCACGGTTCAGCACACCCTGGCGCAGCTGAAGACCGAATTCGTAAAGCGCAGCCACATTCCGGACTGGCGGACCCCGGAGGATGGCGGCGCGCCGGACCTGTTTTTCGAGACCAAGGTGGTGAGCCTGACCCTGTCTTCGGAGAAGGACCGCCTCGCCTGGTTCGTGTTTTCCCTGGAAGCCACAGGGGAGTTGAGGAAGCGGGTGGTCGTCCCGAATGTGATCCCTGCCACAGCCCAGGTCGATATCCCGGATCTGGAGGATTTCCTGGACTTCTGCCGACGATGCATGGTCGGCGCCATCGGAAGAGGTTGAGGGCTCCACCTTTACCTTCCACGCGCCAAGCCCCATCCTGGTAGGCCTGGAGTGGGCCCATGCCGACGATCAAGATCAACGACGTTGAACTGAGCGTGACCCCCGGCACCCTCGTGCTGGATGCCTGCCGCACCGTCGGCATCGACATCCCCCACTACTGCTATCACCCGGCCCTCACACCCGTGGCCACCTGCCGCATGTGCATGGTGGAGATCAAGGGCCAGCCCAAGCTGGCCACCAGCTGCACCACCACCGTACCCCCCGCGCCCAAGGACAATCCCGAGGCCGTGGTCATGGAGGTGCTCACCAACTCGCCCGCCGTGGCCGATGCCCGGGCCGGGGTCATGGAATTCCTGCTCATCAACCACCCGCTGGACTGCCCCATCTGCGACCAGGCTGGCGAGTGCAAGCTGCAGGACTACTCCTACCACTACGGCAGCGGCGACTCTCGCATGGCCGAGGTGAAGCGCCGCTACCGCTACGAGGACCTGGGCGCCAAGATCGTCATCGACAAGAACCGCTGCATCCACTGCACCCGCTGCGTGCGCTTCACCCAGGAGATCACTGGCGGTGGCGAGCTGACCGTGGCCTCCCGCGGCTCCCACCTGGAAGTCACCACCTACACGGGCAAGAGCATGGACCAGAACCCCTTCGCGGGGAACGTCGTGGACCTCTGCCCGGTGGGGGCCCTCACGAGCCGGGACTTCCGCTTCCGGAAGCGGGTCTGGTACCTGAAGAGCGTCCCCTCCATCAGCCGCCATTCGGCCCTGGGCAGCCCCATCTGGATCGACCACGAAGGCAACCAGATCCATCGCTTCCGGCCGCGGCCCCTGGAGGGCCAGGAAGCGACCCACTTCATCAGCGATGCCGAGCGCCAGGCCTACGTCCACTATGCCCGCACCGGTGCCGCGCCCCTGCCGCTCCTCCGGGGCGTTCCCGCCTCGCTGGAAGCCATCCGGGAGGCCTGGCTAGGCCTGACCACCGTCGCGGTGGTGGGCCAAGCGACCTTCGGCTGCGACACGGCCCAGCGGCTGGGCGAGTTGGCCTCGGCTCCGGACCTGCGCTACGGCAGCGGGGACCACACCATTCCCGTGGTCCTGCCCAAGTACCAGACCAGCGCCGATGGCATCGTCAATCGCCGCGGGTTCAGCGAGCGCGGCTTCCGCTTTGGGGCCCTGGAAGAGCTGTTGGGCAAGGTGCAGAACGGCACGGTCAAGGGTGTGGTGGTGCTGCATGACGCCGGGTTCACCAGCGCCCGGGAAGGCGCACTGCTGGGTCAGATCCTCCAGACCGCCTCCTTCAGCCTGATGTTGGAGGTGACGCCCTCCGACCTGGGCCGCACCGCCACGGCCTGGCTTCCCGTCACCAGCCATGTCGAGGAGAGCGACTTCATCGTCAACCACGATGGCGAGCTGCGGAGGTATCAGAAGGCCCTCCAGCCACCCAAGGGTGTGCGAACGGTCCCCGCCTGGGTGAAGGGTCTGACGCCCGCCCCCGTGGCGGTCTAGCCCCGAAAGGAGGGGCCATGTTCCTCCACGATGCGCTGACCCGCGGGCTGGTGGGCTTTCTCACCGCCGAGCTCCCCACCTACCAGCGTCGGGTGCCCAACGACCTCGACCGCATGAAGCGGGACCTGCGCCCCGGAGACGTGGTGCTGGTCGAAGGGAAGTCGCGTATCAGCCGCATCATCATGACCCTCACCCAGAGCAGCTGGAGCCACGCGGGCATGTACATCGGTGATGCGCTGCTGCGCTGGGGTGGTCCCCATGCGGAGGCGGCCCGGCAACAGTTCGGTCCTGAAGCGCTGCACCTGGTCCTGGAAAGCGACATGGCCGAGGGGGTGCGGGTGAAGCCCGTGGCCTGGTACGGGGACCATAACCTCCGGGTGTGCCGTGCCAAGGGCCTGGAGGGCGGTGCCCTGGATCGCGTGGTGGCGGAGATGCTGCGGCATCTTGGTCTGCGGTATGACCGACGCAACATCTTCGACCTGGGCCGTTACCTGACCCCCTTTCACTTGCTGCCGGCCCGCTGGCGCCGTCGCCCCCTCTATCTGGGCAGTTCCAGCAGCCGCGAGGTGATCTGCTCAGCCCTCATTGCCAAGGCCTTCTACCAGGTGGACTTTCCGGTGCAACCCCTCTTTGGTCCCGCCTCAGGCCAGACCCCGAACAGGGTCACCGCCCGGCACCCGAGCTACATCATGCCGAGGGATTTTGACCTCAGCTCCAACTTCGACGTGCTGAAGTTCAACCTAGCCCCCATGCAGCTGCGGGCGTCCGAGGACGCCCGCAGCTGACCAGGGCCTGCCCGTCCTACTGCTTCTGGACCTTGGCTTCCTCGACGATCACGGCATAGGTGTAGCCCGCGCCGAAGTCCTTGTCGAGCCGGACCATGCCGTGGACCGTCACCACATCGCCCTTGGCCACGGCATCCTGGCTCGTGACGGTGATGTCGTGGGTGCCCTTGGCCTGATCACCCGTGCCGTCCTGGAGGTGGATCCAGTTCTTGCCCATGACGCCGGGGTTGTACTTCACGACCTTGCCACGGATGGTGACGGCCTTCTCCTTCAGCTTGCCCTTCTGGCTCCAGACCTCGGCGATGGTGCGCGCATCCGCCCCGGTGGCCTTGTCGATCTTGCCCACTTCCATGGGCACGGGCGGCGGGGTGCCCATCGGCGCGGCGGTACCGCCAGCGGGAGCCGGGGCGGCAGGCGCGGGCGCGGCCCCGCCGGCGGGGCCCAGGTTGCCAAAGTAGACTTCGGCGAAGGTGCGCTTCAGCGTCTTCGACTCGAAGTTGGCCATCAGCATGGGATTCACCACGGTGACTTCGGTGCCCTTTTCAATCTTGGCCTCTGGGACGGCCACCCAGACTTCGCCGCGGGCGGTCTCCAGGCGCAGGTAGCAGTAGGGCGCCGCTTCGATGCGCTCCAGCACCTTGCCGGTGATGCCTCCGGTGGCGGCGGCAGGCATGGCACCGGCGGTCGGGGTGATGGGGGCGGCCACGATGGCCTCGGATTTCTTGGACTGGCAGCCGAAGGAGGCCACGAGGACGAGAAGCAGGGGTAGGGTGCCGCGCATGAAGGAACTCCTTGTAGATTCCGAAACCCCAGCGGATGGCCAGGGCCTGGGCCCATCATCCTATGACTGGGCACCGAGTGCGACCCCTTGAGGTCTGAACGGAGGCTCAGGGGAGGTCAGAAGGCCGCCCGGTGGGGGTCATCCCAGAAGGGGTAGAAGCAGTACCACTGGCTGGGATGGGCGCGGATCAGGGCTTCCAGGTCTGCCACATAGGCCCGCATGCCCGCCTCCATGGAGCCCAGGCGCTGGCCCCGGGCGCCTTCGACCCGGATGGGTGCGCCAAACCGGGCATGGAAACGCCGGTCCTCGTCCGTGTAGAAGAAGCTGGTGATGATGGGGGCCCCGGTCATGGCGGCCAGCTCCCAGGGCCCCCGGGGGAAGGGCACCTCCCGGCCGAAGAAGGGGATGGGAACGCCATTCATGCTGAAGTCCCGGTCCCCCTGCATCCCCACCAGGGCGCCCTCCCGCAGCAGCTTGACCAGGGGCAGCGTGGAGAACCCCACACCGTCCACGGGGATGCCCACCACGCCGCCTTGGGCGCGGAGGCCCTCGCGGAGCCGCTCCACCGCTTCGAACCGGTCCGGCTTATAGACCGCGTGGACCTTCAGGTTCCGGGACCGCAGGAGGATGCCCCCCAGCTCGTAGTTCCCGGCATGGGCCGTCAGGAGGATGACCCCTCGTCCTTCGGCCATGGCCTCGTCCAGGTGCTCCAGTCCCTGGAGGCTGGCGAATTGGCTGAGAGCCTCCTCGGGGGAGCGCTGGCCGAAGTGGAAGAAGTCCACCCAGGCCCGGGCATGCTGGCGCACCATGTCCCGGGCGGTGCGGTCCACCGCCGGGTGGGTGCAGGGCAGCCCCAGCACCCGCGAGGTGTTGCCCAGCACGGCGTCCAGGTACTTGGGGCGCAGGGCCATGAAGGCATTGGCCACCTGGTCGGCGATCTCATGGCCCCGCTCGCGGCGGCTGAAGGCCCGCGCAGCGAAATGAAAAAGGGGAAACAGGGTGCCGAACACCGCGCCATAGGCGAGTCCCAGGAGTCTCGATTCGCTCTGCATGCGGTCCTGCATGGACTCAGGCTAGCAGGCGCGCCTCAGCTGGGCTCAGCCCCCATGGGCAGCTCCAGGTGGAAGCTGGTGCCCACGCCCAGGTGGCTCTCGACGCGGATGCTGCCCCGATTCTGGAGGATCAGATTGCGGACCGTGGCCAGGCCCAGGCCGGTCCCGCTGGGCTTGGTGGTGAAGAATGGCTCAAACAGGCGCTCCAGGTGGTCCGGTGCGATGCCAGGACCGTTGTCCCAGAGCTCGATCCGCACCATCTCCCGACTCGGCAGGGCCCGAATCCCGATGGTCCCATCTGGACCCAGGGCATCCCTGGCATTGGTCAGCAGGTTCTCGAAGACCTGGTCAAGGGATTGGGCATCGGCATAGACGCTGAGCTCCGGCGCGACCTGAAGGTCCAGCCGCTGGCCCGCGCGGAGCAGGGCGCGGAACAGGTCCCCTCGGGATTCCACCCAGGCCGTGAAGTCGAGGTGGGATGACACGAGGGACTCGGTGCGTCCCGAGGCGAGAATGCGCCGCGTCAGGGCGACGGCCCGCTCCGAGGCCTCTCCGAGCACATTGAGGTCCTCCTTCTGCTGCGGGGAACAGGTGTCCTCGAGCAGGTCCACCCGCAGCCGGATGATTCCCAGGATGTTGTTGAGGTCGTGGGCGAGGCCCGCCGCTAGGCCGGCCATCATGCGCATGCGCAGGTCGCCCAGGGCCGCCTGATGGTGGGCTTCGAGTTCCTGGGTGCGGGCCTCGACCCGCGCCTCCAGATGCCGCGAAAACCGCTCCAGGTCCAGGATCAGGAGGCCGTGGCGAAGGGCCAGGATTCCCATCAGGGTGAGGCTGAGTCCCAGAAGGGTGAGGGGAGGTTCGGCCTGGGGGCGGGCCAGCTGGAAGGCGGCCAGAACCAGCACGCCCAGGGTGATGGCAGAGGGGATGAGGGCCCGCGCCGAGCCCAAGGCCGGCGCTCCCGAACGCGCCTTCTTGGGAGCCGAAGGGCTCAAGGCCGCCAGGGCCAGCAGCACGTTCGCCACCTGGTGGAGCACCTCGACGGCGTGGCCCAGGTAGCCTGGGTAGTAGCTCCCGGCGACCCGCAGGGCGGCGCCGAGGCAGCTATGTGCCAGGAGCGCAAGCAGGGCCCAACGGACCAGCTGCTTGGTCCGTGCCTGCTCCGGGCGGCTGAGGCGTGTTTCCTGGAGCAGCCAAAGCGCCAGAACGCCAAGGCAGGCACTGATCTGAACCAGATAGATGAGCAGCATGCCGCGGGGCAGGCGCCCAACCCAGTGCGTCGCCTTGAGCCCCACCCAGGCCACGGTGAAGAGCGATAGGGCGATCGCCAGGCCATCCAAGGTGGCACGCACGCGGTCCCGGGGCATACGGGTCTGCTGGGGCCACCGAAAAAAGCCGACCCCCAGGGCCAGAAGGCCGAGGAGGGAGATGATGGGGCCGCTGCGAACTGCCCCGGGCAAGGACAGCATGGTGGGGACATAGGTGAGCCCCCCCAGGGCCGCACCCAGGCCCAGCAGCAGGAAGGCGGGTGGGCCTTCCTGCCTGGCCCGGCGCCAGCACAACGCTGCCGCCCCGAAGGCGAGGATCAGCACGTCCAGGTAGTCGAGGAACCAGACCAGGGGATGCAGGTCGTACAGAAGGGGCAGGACCGCGTTCCCCACCAGCAACAGCGCCAACCCGAAGTACACCAGGCGGTGGGGCTGGCCCTGGGGGGCGACGGCGGCTTCGGTGGGACCTGGCATCTCCCGAAGTGTCCCGCCTCCCGGGCTCCCCATCAATCCTGGGTGCCCCTTTGGTCGGGGGGATGTCAGAACCGTCACACCTGGTGTCCGCCTCGGCGCGCTACCTCCAGACATTCTGGTTGGGGTTCCGGTCCTCCATCTCCAGCCAGAGGCGCTGCAGGCTCTGAAGTCGTTCCGGATAGGCCAGATCCAGGCGGTCCAGGGTGGCCTCGTCTTCCGCATCGAAGGCCGTTGGATCCTCCAGCACCTCGGGCGGGAACTCCCGGAACACCTCGCCCAGCAGCGCGCGATCCAGACCCCGGACGCTGAGGGTCCGGATGCCTGGGGTATCGAGGAGTGTGCCGCCCGACTGGAGGGGCAGCCACCGCGTGGAGGTGGTGGTCTGTTTCCCGGTGCCGAACCGGGTGAGCCCGCCGGTCTTGAGGACCGCCTCCGGGTTCAGGGCGTTGACCAGGGTGGTCTTGCCGACGCCGCTGTGGCCCAGCAGCACCACCACCCGGCCCTGCAGGAGCGCTCGGAGGGGCGCCACCCCTTCGTCCTTCAGGGCCGCGGTCTCGTGGATGGCCACGCCCTGTTCGCGCAAGGGATCCAGCTCGGGCAGGGCGTCTTCCCGGGAGGCCCGGTCCCGCTTGGTGACGATGACCCGGAAGGTGAGCCCGGCATCCAGGGCCAGCAGCTGGGCCCGCTCCAGGAGGCCGGGGCGCAGCGGGGGGTCCACCACGGCCGCGCAGATCCAGAGTTCGTCAGCGTTCGCGCAGATCAGCTGCCAGGGCTCGCGGTCATCGATGCCGCCGCGGCGCAAGAGTGATTTCCGGGGCATGACTGCCACCACCTGGGCTTCCGGCGAGGCGCCTTCGCCTCGGCTCGCCGGGGGCTCGGCTGCCGCGTCGCCCTCTAGGGGTGCCATCAGATAGCGAACCCGGTCCCCGCACACCAGGCGCACGCCCTTCAGCTTGCCGCCCAGGGTGGCCCGCAGGAGGGTGCGATCTTCCAACTCGAGGTCCACCCACTGGCTGTGGCGTTGGACCAGCGTCGCTTCGGGGAGGTGCATCCAGGGACCCGCTTCGGGAAGCCGCAGCAGGGTCTCGGCATCGTGGGACTCGATGCCCGTCTCCAGCTGGCCAGCCCGCCGCTGCCGCCGCTTGCTCTCCCCGCCCCGCTCGCGGGAGTAGGTTCCCCCCTGGTCCAGGTCCTGGGCCTCCCGGCTCTGCCCGAGGCGGAATTTCTTCATGGGGACCACCGGAAGGAGGCACTACCGAAGCACGGTGGGCACGGAGCAATGCACACAAAGAATGGCTGGGTGAGAGGACCCTTGAGATTCCCGAAGCCTGTTCTCTCGTGTTTTCTCAGTGCTTCCTCCGTGTATTCCGCGCCTCCGGCTTGGATGGTTCAGGCCCGGCCGGCGAAGTCCCCGGTCTCGGTGCTCACCTTCACCTTCTCGCCCTCCTTGATGAAGAGGGGCACCTTGATCTCGATGCCGGTCTCCAGCTTGGCGGGCTTGGTGACGTTGCCGCTGGCCGTGTCCCCCCGGGCGCCGGGCTCGGTGTAGGTGACCGTCAGCTCCACCTGGGTGGGCATCTGGAGTCCAATGGGGTTGCCGTTGAACTTCTGGATCTGCACGATGAGCCCCTCGGTGAGGTAGTCCAGGGCGTCTCCGAGGAGGTCGGGGCCCAGGGTGTGGGTCTCGTAGGTCTCCTGGTCCATGAAGTGAGACCCGTCCCCGTCGCTGTAGAGGTAGCTGGCGGGGGCCAGGACCAGGTCGGGTTCCTTGAACTTGTCGCCGGCCTTGAAGGTCTTGTCAAAGACCGCCCGGGTCAGCAGGTTGCGCATCTTGATGCGGACCAGGGTCTGGCCGCCCCGGGCCGTGGGGGTGGAAATGTCCACGTCCAGGCAGTGGTAGGGCGTGTCTTCAAGTTCGAAGAACATCTTGCGCTTGATCTCGATGGCTTCGAGCAGGGCGGCCATGGGCACTCCGGAAAGTCGAAACCTCCATTCTATCCCGACTGCGGCGGTCATCCTCTGGGTAGAATCTCTGTTCCATGGCAGATCCGAAGACCATCGGCAGGTATCAGGTTCTGCGGCCCATCGGACAGGGCGGCATGGGGACCGTCTACCTGGCGGAGGACCCCCTGCTCAAGCGGCGGGTGGCCATCAAGGTGGTGCGGGTAGCTGGGGCGGCCCGCAACCAGGCCATGCTGCGGTTCCGCCGGGAAGCCGAAATCAGCGCCCAGCTGAACCACCCGAACCTGGTCACCATCTATGACGTGGGGGTGGAGGAGGACCTGGGCCCCTTCCTGGCCATGGAATATGTCGAGGGCAAGAGCCTGGCCAAGCACATCCGGGAGAAATCCCTCGACCAGGAAGCCGCAGCCCGGGTGCTGATCCAGGCCATGCGGGCCCTGCGGGCGGCGCATCGGCGGGCCATCGTCCACCGGGATGTGAAGCCTGACAACATCCTGCTGAGCGAGGAGGGGCGGGCCAAGCTCATGGACTTCGGCATCGCCCGGACCATGGGCCACATGAGCCTGAACCCGGAGCGCGCCCTGGATGACCCCCTGTTGGACGACCCCGACCAGGACGGCTATGCCCAGACCCTCGCCCTGCGCCTGACGGTCACCGGGGACTTTCTGGGTTCCCCGGCCTACGCTCCGCCGGAGGTGCTGAAGGGCGGAGAGGGCACGCCGGCCTCGGACCGCTACAGCTTTGCCGCCACGGCCTTCGAGTTGCTGACGGGCGCGCTGCCCCACCCCGGCGGCGGGCTTACTGAGATCATCATCCACATTCTCCAAGAGCCCATTTTCCTGCCAACGGACCTGCCGCCACGCCTGGGCAGCGTGTTCCAGCGGGCCCTCTCGCCGGATCCGGATGACCGCTACACGACGCTGCCTGAGTTCATGGAGGAACTCATCGACGCCCTGCCCGGGCCGGCCAGCATGCGGGCCCGGCTGTTCGCCGCCCTAGGGCAGGACGACGATGGCAGCAGCGTATCCACCGCCCGGTTCCGCATCCCGGATGCCCTGCGGGAGCCCGTCGAAGACAGCGGGGAGCACGCCACGGAGGTGCGCTCCCGGCAGAGCCAGCCCGTCAAAATCAGCTTGGCGGAGGATCCCGTGGAGACCTACCTGGCCTCCCGGAAGACCCGGACGACCACCCAGTCCGAGGTCACGGACTGGATGCTGCTCCTCAAGTGGGTGGCCGTGATCTTCCTGGTGCTGCAGCTGTTCTGGTGGCTGGTGCCCATCCTCTCCAGGGTGCGCCTGGCGCCTTAGGCAAAGGCCCGGAGGAACAGGAACATCGACCCGTTCCAGCAGGCGTGCACCAGGATGGGGGTGCGCAGGCTGCCGCTCTGCCGCAGGGCCAGGCCCAGCACCAGCCCCAGGGTGCTCAGCACTGGGAGGCCCAGGGGCTGCAGGTGGATGGCTCCGAAGAGCAGGGAGGACAGCAGCAGGGCGGAGACCAGCCGTCCCTGGCGCGCCATCACGGGCAGGAGGAACCCCCGGAAGAGGAGTTCCTCGAACCAGGGCGCCACCCCGGCCACGGTGAGGAAAAGCGCCAGATTCGGAGCCCAGCCCGAGAGGCTTCGCAGCAGGTCCTGGAGGTCCCGCTGGGGGCTCTGGTCGGGCTTCAGCAGCACGTTGGAGACCACGGCCACGGCGAGGACAAGGCACAGCGCCAGGGCCAGGAAGGCCCCTGCCCACGCGAGGTCCCGGCCCATGCGGCCGGGGGCGACCTTGTGCCACAGCTCGGCGACCGACAGACCCTCCGCCCGGCAGATCAGCCAGGTGCCCACCAGCGCATGAAGCCCATAGCCAAGGGGCAGGGCCAGCCAGTGCAGGGAAGGCCAAGGGAGGAGCAGCATGCCCGCCACGTTGCCGGCCAGGAAGAAGGCCAGGAACCAGAGCAGGAAGACCAGCGCAGCCGCCCGACCCGACAGGGACCAGGTGGGCAGGGGGCGGGGTCGCAGGTCGCGCCACGTCACCATGAGGTAGATGCCCACGGCCAACCCCCCGGCGGCGGCGGCCAGGGCGATGAAGCCCAGGATCGCCAGGCCGAGCAGGCGGCGGAGGAGGGCCGACCGGGCCTGGGCCCGCAGGGCCGCTCCACCCCCCTCGCGGTCCTGGAGGCGGGCCTCCAGCAGGTCGGCGCTGTAGCCGTTCCCCAGACGGCGATGCACCTCCGCCCGCTCCGCAGGCGTGGGCAGTGGCCCCTCCCCGTAGGCCGCCAGGCAGACCTGATGGAAGCTGTCGCCACCGGGACCTCCGGGGATTGGAACCTGGGGCATGGGCGGGGCTGTGCCGGATGCGGCCTGAAGCTCGCCCTTGAGGACCGCCAATAGGGCCCGATCCCAGGGCGCCTTGACCTGAGCGGTGGCCTGGTCCCAGTCGTGGGCACTCCGACCTTGGCCGGTCAGCAGTCTGGGACCGGCGAGCCCCACTTCCAGCAGGCGGGCCTGCAGGCTCGCCTGCTGGGCAGGGCGGAGGGCACTCCGTCGCCGTCCCCCCAGGGTTAGCCCCGCGGCAAACAGGGCCAGCAGGGCCAGCAGCAGGATGAGCGGGTCGGCCCAGCTGCGGTCGGGGTTCCAGGGCATGGGTCGGTCGGAAGCCATGCCTCCAGGCTACGCCAAGGGCGAGCCGGTTGTGGGCGGCTACCGCCGGGAGGTCCAGCGCAAGAAGAGGCGATGCGCCAGTCCGGGGCACCCGGGTACGGCGAGCAGCAGTCCAAGCCACCGCCAGGCGGGCAGCCGATGCACCACCGGTGCCAGCAGGTCGGGGCCGACGTAGATGGACCGGGTGCCCAGGTCCAGGCCGTGGAGCTCCTTCTCGATGGGCCGCCCGCCGAGCTCGGGGGCCAGGACGAGCAGGTTGGGATCCCGCAGGTCCATCACGGGCAACAGTCCTTGGCGGTCTCGGCGGGCCAGCCAGAGGGCCATCCGGCAGCAGGGCGCGCAGGCTGGATCGTAGGCAATGATGAGCGGGGTGGGCATCGATGGGCGTCCAAGGCGGGACCTGGCGCATGATGCCACGGGTTGGCGGTATCGTGGGAGGACGGAGGCCCCATGCCCTTTTCCCATCCCATCGAGGTGCGGTTTCGCGACCTGGACGCCATGGGCCACGTGAACAACGCCGTGGTCGTGAGCTACATGGAGCAGGCCCGGTTCCAGTGGTGGCGCACCTTCCTGGGCGGGCGGAAGTTCCAGGAGGAGGGTTTCCTCATCGCCCGGGCTGAGGTGGACTACCGAATGCCCATCCTGCTGGGGGATGACGTGCGGGTTGAGCTCCAATGCACCAAGGTGGGGAACAGCTCCTTCGACCTGACCTATCGGATCACCCGGGGCCTGGGGGGTGAGGTCTTCGCGGAGGGTAAGACGGTCCAGGTGATGCTCGATTTCGCCATCAATCGGCCCAACCCCCTCGCCCCCGCTACGCGGGAATGGCTCGAAGCCCAAGCCTGATGCACCTCGGGACGGCCTCCTGGACCGAAGGCCCCGGCGAGCGTCGGGCCCTGGTGGCCCGACTGGCGTCCGGTCGCCTCGTCGACCTGAACCGCCTGGAGGCGGTTCGCCTGCGCCGGCTTGGCGAGGGACTGCCCGAGCGGCTGGCGGAGGTCCTGGTACCGCCGAGTCTGCGACTGGTGCTGGAAGGGGGGCCCAGGGCCCTGGCGCGGGCCCGGCAGACCGTGGCCTATGCCGAGAAGTGGGATCGCCGGGGCACGCTGCCGGACGCCCTGGGCCCCGGGCCGGAGGGGCTCGTCCTGCATCCCTGCCTGCCCAGACCCTCGGCCTTGAGCCGGTCCGATGGCCGGCCGCTCGACCGGTTCAGCGTGCGCGGCGCTGGCGCCACGCTGTCCGGACCACCCCGGCCAAGCCTGGCGGTCCTTGGCCAGGCGGATGGGGGGCCCGCTGGATATTGCCTGGCCTTCGAGGACGAGGCGGGCCCAGTGCTCGGGCACTGGATGAGCGACGCCTGGCCTGGGGCCCCCTTGACGCTGAAGGCAGGCGCCGCCCACCGATCTCTGTCCATCGAGGCATGGGAAGGCCTGGAACTCCCCTTGCTCCGGCCCGGGGAGGCGCGCCTGCTGCCATCCGCCAAGCTGAAGCCACTGCAGCACCTGGAGCCGGGCCTGGAGCTGATCCTGATGGGGGATTTCGACCGGCTGACCGTTCGAATGGGGGAGGATGGGCTCCACCTCACCGTCCAATAGGCCCCTCAGGGCACAGGGCGGATGACCGGAGGGTTGCCCGCCAGCGCGGCGCGGATCAATGGATCCAACTGGGCCTTGAGGAGCTCCGAAGGCACGAAGGCGATGGCCTGATCCGCCTGCTGGGTCATGATCAAGGCCGCATAGGTGCCATCGGCGGCGATCCAGGGCGCCCAGCCGAACTTGCCGGTACTGGACCAGCGGATGACAGGATTGCCGACGGTGGGGGGCTGGCCGTCCGCCGTCTCCAGCCAGTTGCCGAACCCGTAGTGGAAGGCCTTGCCCTGGACGGCCACATAGGGGCTGTAGGCGATGAGGGTGCTGGGGCTGAAGCCGTCCTGGCGCTGCTGCTGGATGGTGGCCTGGGCCAGCAGGCGGTTGCTGCCATCCAGGCCCTGGCGGAGCTGGAGCATGAGGAAGCGGCTGTACTCCTTTCCCGTGCAGGCCAGGCTGCCCGCCGGGTTGGGGTTCTGCGCGCCGCCAAAGGTGCTGAGCAGTGACCAGGCCAGGGGGACCCGCAGCTGCTCGTCGAACAGCTGGCGCCAGGGCTTCCCGGTCGCCACTTCGGCCATCCGGGCGGCAATCCTCAGGTGGGTCGAGCCGTAGTAGAAGGTCGATCCCGGCAGGAGGGCCGTGGCAGCCTGGTCGTCGTAGATCCGGTTGACCGCCTCCGCCAGGGTGATGCTGGCGTCTTCCGAGGCGGCATCGTCGCCGCTGATGCCACTGGTGAAGCTGAGCAGATGGCGCAGCTGGATGTTGCCCATGTTGCCGGACCAGGCAGCACCGGTCCGGTCCGTCAGCAGCGCCTTGGCTGGCGTGTCGAGGGAGAGGATGCCCTGGTCCACCAGGCGGAGCAGCACGGTGGCGCTCACCAGCTTGGAGGCCGAGGCCACGGGGACGTAGGTCTGGTTGGTGAAGCCACCGAAAGAACTGGAGTAGACGATCCCCGCCGGAGTCATGACCTCCACGGCGAGCCCGCCGGGGAACTGGGACTGCGCGGCCTGGATGGCGGCGGTGGTGTCGCCCCAGGGATCCGTGCCGTAGCGGATGTCGGAGCCGCCCCCCCCGCCACACCCCAGCAGCAGGGCCACACAGCAGGCGATCAGGACATGTCTCAAGGGAACTCCCGTCGGAGAAAGGGACCCAGCCTGAAGGGACCGGTTGAGGCGTTCAGCCCCGCATCATGGCCGCGATGAGGAAGGCCATCTCCAGGCTCTGGGTACCATTGAGCCGAGGGTCGCAGCCGGTCTCGTAGGCCTTGGCCAAGTCAGCCTCGGCGAGGCCTTCGGTGCCTCCGGTGCATTCCGTGACGGCCTGGCCGGTCAGCTCGATGTGAACGCCTCCCAGGTGGGAGCCGTGGGCCCGGTGGAGTTCGAAGGCCTGCTTGAGCTCGGAGAGGATGGCGCTGAACTCCCGGGTCTTCAGGCCCGTGGCGCTCTCGGTGCCATTGCCGTGCATGGGATCGCAGCTCCAGAGCACCGGGTGGTCCGTGGCCCGCACGGCGGCCAGCAGCGGGGGCAGGGCTGCCTGGATTTTGGCGGCGCCGAAGCGGGAGATGAGGGTGATGCGGCCTGGCTCCCGCTCTGGGTCCAGGCGGTCGAGCAGTGCCACGAGGTGCTCGGGCGTGGCGCTGGGACCCACCTTCACGCCGATGGGGTTGCGGATGCCGCGGAGGTATTCGATGTGGGCACCGTCCAGCTGTCGGGTGCGTTCGCCGACCCAGAGGGTATGGGCACCCAGGTTGTAGTAGGTCGATGCCTCGGGGATCCAGCGGGTGAGGGCCTCTTCGTAGGGCAGGAGCAGGGCCTCGTGGCTTGTGAAGAAGTCGATGCGCTCCAGCACCTCCCGCTGCACGCCGCCCAGGGCTTCCAGGAAGTCCAGCGACTCGCGGACCTGATCGAGGGTGCGGCGGTAGGCGGGGACTTCCCCCGTGCCACCCGGCAGCTCCCAGCGCTCGGGATGGTGCAGGTCCGCAAAGCCCCCGGCCGTGAGGGCCCGCAGGTGATTCAGGGTTGCGGAGGCATGGAAATAGGCCTCCAGCATGCGGCCGGGATCGGGTCGGCGGGTTCCTAGGTCGGCGTGCAGGCCGTTGATGAGGTCGCCCCGGTAGCTGGGCAGCTCCTGGCCCCGGATGGTCTCCGTGGGCCGGCTGCGGGGCTTGGCGAACTGGCCCGCGATCCGTCCGACCCGCACCACCGGCTTGCGCCCGCCATGGGTCAGGGCCACGGACATCTGCAGCAGGACGCGCAGCTTGCCTTCGATGGATTCCGGTGTGCAGTCCTTGAACTGTTCGGCGCAATCCCCGCCCTGCAGCAGGAAGCGGCGGCCCGCGGCGGCCTCCGCAAGCAGCCGCTTCAGCTGGTCGATTTCCTCCGGGACCACCAGCGGGGGCAGGCGCCGCAGCCTCGCCAACACGCCCTCCAGCTCGGAAGGATGGTCGTAGTCCGGCTGCTGATGGGCCGGGAAGCGTTGCCAGCTGTGGGGGTTCCAGGGCGTCATCCATCCATTCTGGACCGGAATGCCCCAGGCAGGTGCAGGGGGGATCTAGGCGGTTTCGGCCTGGACCTGGGTAATCCAGCGGTAGCCTTCCCCTCCCACCGTGGCGATCCAGGGCGCCCCTTCCTCTTCGCCCAGCTTCCGCCGGAGGTTGGCGATGTGCACATCCACTGTGCGGGCACTGGGACGGGCATCGGTCTCCCAGGCCAGCTGAAGGAGCTCCTTCCGGCTATGGGTCCGCCCGGGGTGGGTGATGAGGATCTCCAGGAGCCGGAACTCCCGGGGGGTAAGCTCCAGCACGCGGCCATCGCGCCGGGCTTCAAGGCGGGGCAGGTCGAAGCGGAAGGGGCCCGACCGCAGGAGGGGGGGCGATCCATGGGGCGGGTGCGCCGCAGGATGGCCTTCACCCTTGCCATCAATTCCAGAACCGAGAAGGGCTTCACCAGGTAGTCGTCGGCCCCAAGACTCAGGCCCTGCACCCGGTCGATCTCCTCGCCCCGGGCTGTGAGCATCAGCACGGGCACCTCGTCTTTGCGATCCCGCAGGGCCCGCAGCACCTCGAAACCGTCCATTTGCGGCAACATCAGGTCCAGCACGATGAGGTCCGCCCGCCGGGCGGCGTGGGCGGCCAGGGCGGGCACACCATCACCGGCCGCCTCCACCGAGTAGCCTTCGAAGCTGAGGTTGTTCACGAGGAGCTGGCAGAGGCTGGGTTCGTCCTCTACCACGAGGATGTGGGTCACGGAATCTCGCTCAAGGACCAGTGGGTTCACCATGGCGACCTTTGCTGGGAATGACAAGGCGAAATCTCGATTTATTTCCTAAGCTAAAGGCAACAAAGTCGATAAATTACTGAACAAAGGGCAATTCCGGCCGACTTCGGATTCGGGCATTCCACTTCATGCGGCAGGGACCTCAAGCAGGGCGGAGAGCCCCTCGCCGGGTGCCGACGTGAAGGTGAGGCCCCAGCCCTCCTGCTCAGCCACCTGGATGAGGAGGCTCAGGCCCAGGCCCAAGCCCTCCCGCTGGAAGCCTTCCTTGCCCTGTTCCCGCATGCGCTGGAAGGGCTTGCCCAGGGCCTTGAGCTGGTGGAGTTCCAAGCCATCCCCTTCATCCGTCACCTGGATGCAGAAGCGGCGCTTGTTCCGCCAGGTCTCCAGGGTCACCTTGCCCCGCCCGTGACCCAGCGCGTTCTCGACCAGGGTGAGGATGGCGGCCCGAAGGGAGGGCAGCGGCGCGTGCCCGGCCTCGGGAGCCAGGCGGAGGTCCAGCTCGCGGTTCTCAAGCTCGAAGCCGGGGCGCAGGTCTTCGGCCACCTCCTGGAACCAGGCCTGGGTGGCCTGGCCGCGGGGGCCGGACGGGCCGCCGCCACGGATGACGCGCAGGCCACTCTCGATGAGGGTGGTCAGGTGGTCCACTTCCTCGCCGATCTTGAGCAGCTCCTCGTCGGCGCGATCCGGGCTCAGGCGGCCCAGGCGCAGGGAGTCGCACCGGAACTTCAGGATGGCCAGGGGGGTCTTGAGGCTGTGGGTCATGGAGGCGAGACGGTCGGCATCCAGCACCGCTTTCCGCTGGCTGTGGTGACGCAGCCAGAGCCCGAGGAGGATGGCCACGCCGATCAGGGCTGCCACGCCGGAAGCCAGCCAGTACTGGCGCTTCAGGGCCTTCCGAAAAGCAAGCTGCTGGGCATCGAAGGCCACGCCCGCCAGGTTCCAGCCATCGCCAAAGGCGTTGGTCTTGGTGACGGTGCCCAGGGGCAGGCTGGCAAGCCGGGAGGGATCGGCCTGCAGATGCGGTTCGGCGCCCCAGGGCTGGGGTTTGAGGTCGTCACGAGCAAAGTCCGTTTCCCACACAAGCCCCATGCGCAGGGCACGGTTCGGGCTCAGGGCAATCTCCAGCTCCCGTTCGACCGCCTCGGAACCGGGCTGCCACCGCTTGATGACCAGCCACCGATCCGAGAGCAGCACCACGGTGGCGATCTTGCCGAAATCGGGATCCTGGGTCTTGGGTGGATTCCACTCGAAGCGCTGAGCCATTTCCGCGTGCCAGCACCAGCCGAGGTACTGCTGGGCGAGGACGGGATCCTTGGGGGTGATCAGGCGGTCGCCCTCGCGAAACCAGAGCTGACGGCCCTCGAACCGGTCCAGGAGGGCCACGGCCAGGGGCTGGTCCGCCAGGAACCGACGCACGTCCGGCTCGTCACCGGTCTTGACGGCATGCAGGATCGGCAGGGTCTTCCAGTGGCGCTCCACCGCCTCGAAGTCCACCCAGTGGGCCTCCATGTAGGTGTTTCGGCTGTCGTCCCACCGGTTGTACAGGTAGTACCGGGGCGCGGCGATCAGCAGGGCCGCGGTCGCCAGGCCGGCCAGGACCAGCAGCACGAAGCCGCTCCGTTGCTGCAGCCGCTGCCACCGCGAAGGGCCAAGGCTGGGGTGCAGGGCACGGAAGCGTGAGGTGCGGTGGCGGAACATGGCGTCTCGACAGGAGGGTGACCGTCAGCTTAGCGGACCCTGCGGTCGAACGCCTCAACCCAAGGCCAGCATCCGTTCCAGGGGCCGCAGGGCCCGCAGCCGCACCGCCTCGTCCAGGTGGATCTCGGGTTCCAGATCCCGCAGACAGAGGTAGAGCTTCTCCAGGCTGTTCAGCTTCATGTAGGGGCACAGGCTGCAGTTGCAGCCGCTGTCGGCGGGCGCGGGAATGAGCTCAGCCTCGGGGCGGCGGCGGCGCATCTGGTGCAGGATGCCTGCCTCCGTGGCCACGATGAACGCCTTGGACGGACTGGTGGCCACATAGTTCAGCAGGGCCGCCGTGGAGCCCACGAAGTCGGCCAGCTGACTCACTGTCGCGTCGCACTCGGGATGGGCGATGAGCTTGGCTTCGGGATGCTGGGCCTTCACGGCCGCGACCCGCTTGGCGGTGAACTGCTCGTGGACGATGCAGAACCCTGGGAAGAGCGCCATGTCGCGGCCGGTCTGGTTCATGACCCACTTGCCCAGGTGGCGGTCCGGGGCGAAGACGATCTTCCGATCCTTGGGGAGGCTCTCCACCACCCGCACGGCGTTGCTGCTGGTGCAGATGATGGTGCTCAGCGCCTTCACCCCCGCGGAGCAGTTGATGTAGCTGACCACGTCGTGATCCGGGTACTGCTTCAGCCACTGCTCGAAGTGATCGGCGGGGCAGCGGTCCGCCAGGCTGCAGCCGGCGTCCATGTCGGGGATGACCACGGTCTTGGTGGGGTTGAGGATCTTGGCGGTCTCGGCCATGAAGTGCACGCCGCAGAAGGCGATGACGTCGGCATCGGCCTTGGCGGCCTGCTGGCTGAGCTGAAGGCTGTCCCCCACGAAATCCGCCAGATCCTGGATCTCCGGCTCCTGGTAGTAGTGGGCCAGGAGAACCGCCTTGCGCGCGCGCTTCAGTTCCCGGATCGCCTCGGGCAGGTCCAGGCCCGCAGGGATGGAGCCAAGGTCGGGGACGTAGGGGGCGGTCAGGTCCATGGCTCGATTCTAGCCCTTGTCGAGAAACCGCCTAATCCGGAGTCGAGGTTCCGGATCCTGAAAAACCTCCGAAAAAATGACCCGCTCCCAGGCAAGAGCGGCCCCGCGAGGCAGACCACCCTGGAACGCTCGGAGGTTTTCGAGCAGGCCGAGGGCTCGCTCACCCGCATCAAACCCTGTTGTCACAGAGGGGTTTCCGGTATCCTGGCCCTGGATCGCAGGGTCCAGGTGGATGTGGGAATCCGATGGCTGCCCCCCGTGGGCGGACATCGGTCCAGGTCTATTTGCATTCATGCCTTTTCATCCAATAGGGGGGAACACATGGCCAAGGCGCAAGCGCCTGACACATCCAGCATCTTACGGCTGGATCAGATCAAGATCAGCCAGTACTTCGGCTGCAACACGTTCAGCGAGCGCACCATGCGCGAACGGCTGCAGAAGGATGTGTACAAGGCCTATCGCCAGGCCCTGAAGCGCGGTGAAGCCCTCTCGCCGGACGTGGCCAGGAGCGTGGCGCTCGCGATGAAGGAGTGGGCCCTGGATCAGGGTTGCACCCACTTCACCCACTGGTTCCTGCCCATGACCGGTGCCACGGCCGAAAAGCATGATGCATTCATCACCTGGGACGACGAGCCCGGACAGGTGATCGAGCGCTTCAGTGGAAGCCAGCTCATCCAGGGCGAACCCGACGCCAGCTCCTTCCCGAGCGGCGGCCTGCGGGCCACCTTCGAGGCCCGTGGCTACACGGCCTGGGATCCCGCCAGCCCGGCCTTCATCATGGAGGGGCCGCTGGGCAAGACGCTCTGCATCCCCACAGCCTTCATCGGGTACCACGGCGAAGCCCTGGATCACAAGGTGCCCCTGCTCCGGTCCATGGGGGTGGTCTCCGAGCGCGCCAAGGCCGCGTTGAAGCACTTCGGCGTGCATGCCGAGTCCGTGGTGGCCCAGTGCGGCCCTGAGCAGGAGTATTTCGCCGTGGATCTGGACCTGGCCCGGGAGCGGCCGGACCTGATGTTCGCGAACCGCACGCTGCAGGGCGCGAAACCCCCGAAGGGTCAGGAGCTTGAGGACCACTACTTCGGCAGCATCAAGGAGCGGGTGCTCGGGTTCATGCAGGAGGTGGAGCTGGAGTGCTTCAAACTCGGCATCCCCGCCAAGACCCGCCACAACGAGGTTGCCCCCAATCAGTTCGAGATCGCGCCCATCTACGAGGCCGCCAACCTCGCGAGCGACCACAACCAGCTGCTGATGGAGATCCTCAAGTCCGTGGGCGAGCGCCATGGCCTGGCAATCCTGCTGCACGAGAAGCCCTTCGCCGGGGTGAACGGCAGCGGCAAGCACGTGAACTGGAGCATCGCCACCAACGAGGGGCAGAACCTCCTGGAGCCCGGGCAGACCCCCGAGGAGAACCTGCAGTTCCTCTATTTCCTCTGCGCCACGCTGAAGGCCATCCATACCCACGGCGGCCTGCTGCGCGCTTCCATCGCTTTCGCGGGCAATGACCACCGCCTCGGTGCCAACGAAGCGCCCCCCGCGATCATGTCCGCCTTCCTCGGCGCCCAGCTGAACCACATCCTGGATGCCATCGAGAAGGGCGCCGCCGCAGACGCCTCGAGCCAGAAGATCATCGATCTTGCCATCGGCAATCTGCCGCGCATCGAGAAGGACGCCACCGACCGCAACCGCACCAGTCCCTTCGCCTTCACCGGCAACAAGTTCGAGTTCCGCGCGGTCGGCTCCAGCCAGGCCATCGCCCTGCCGCTCACGGTGATCAACGCCGCCGTGGCGGAGGCCCTGGAGGATCTCAACGCCAGGCTTGAAGCGGAGCTCAAGGCGGGCAAGGAGCACAAGGCCGCAGTGCTCGCGGTGGTTCGCCAGGCCATCATCGAGACCAAGGCCATCCGCTTCGAGGGCAACGGGTACTCCGACGCCTGGAAGCAGGAGGCGGAGCGGCGCGGGCTGCCCCACGCCAAGGACACCGTGGCGGCGCTCCACATCTGGGAAGAACCCAAGGTGAAGGCGGTGCTAGCCAGGCCCGGGATCCTTTCCGAAGGTGAGCAGGAGTCCAGGCTCCACATCCGTCACGAGGAGTACCAGAAGGTCATCGCCATCGAGACCCAGGTCCTGCGCCAGATGGCCGAGACCCAGATCATCCCCTCGGTCATCGCCGACCTCGGCGCCCGGGCTGACACCCTCGGCAAGCTTGCCAGCGCAGGCATCGCGGTTCCCGAGGCGCTGAAGGCCGCCCTGCAGGCCCAGTCGGCCCTTGCCGGGGAAGCGCAGTCCCGGCTGGCGGCCATGAAGGATGCCCTGGTGGCGGCAGAAGCCACCGAGGACCTCCATGCGCGCACCGAAGCCTTTGGCAACCAGGTGAACCAGGCCAAGCATGCCCTCCGCGAGGTGCTCGACCAGCTCGAGGAAGCCTGCGACGCCGACCTCTGGCCCCTGCCGAAGTACTGGCAGCTGCTGTCTCCACTGCTGTAAGGACCATTCGAGGAATGCAAACGGGCCGCGGAAGCGGCCCGTTTTTTTGGAGGGGAAGGGTCTATCGGCCGAACCTGAACACGGCGCTGATCTGCACCCAGGTGGCCGTATCGAAACCAAAGCCATCACTGCCGTTCTTGTCGACCATGACCTGGTTGAGGGTGCCCTCGAGCGAGAACGTCCGGGTGAAGGTGTAGCCGCCACCACCCCGAACCCCGATCCGCCCACTCTGGCTGGCACTGCCGCTGAATCCGGCCCCGCTGTAGTCGTCCTTGATGCTGTTTAGGCTGGCCCCGGCCACTGTGTACCACCCCTGGTTGGGGCCCAGGAAGTGGTAGACCCAGTCGGCGCCGACCTGCAGCACCTTGTAGTCGTTCTGGATGTCGCCATAGGCGCTCCCCCAGTCGGATCCGGACAGGTTGTGGTAGGTCAGCTGGGCGCGAATTTCATGATGGGTGGTCAGGGTGAAGTCAAGGTGGCCGCCGACATGGAGGCCGACAAACTGGTTGGTGCCCGCGCCGGACTTGTCCTTGAAATCACCCACGGGCAGGGTGAGTCCGGTCTGCAACCCCCCCGTGATGTTTTGGGCGGCCAGCGGCAAGCCCATCAAAACAAGGGTAAGGACAAGGCGTGAACGCATGCAGGCTCCTGAGGTGGTCGGCCCGGAAGCGGGGCCATTCCCAACCTAGCGCCAGCCAGCCGTGCAGGCTTCATCCGAAAGGCCTAGGTACCCCTATTCGAGGGTGACGCCCCGGCCGGAGCGGATGCGCTGCTCGATGCGGGAGGTGCTGTGGCCGGGCAGGAAGGGGATCAGCACCAGCTTGCCGCCCCGGCCTTCCACGACCTCTCGCCCCACCACCCCCTCTGGAGTGTAGTCGCCGCCCTTCACCAGCACCTCGGGCTGGAGGGCCCGGATCAATTCCAGCGGGGTGTCCTCATCGAAACGGATGACGGCGTCCACGCTTCGGAGGCCCAGGAGGATCGCCGCGCGGGCCGCTTCGTCCTGAAGGGGACGGCCCGGACCTTTCAACCGCGCGACGGAGGCGTCGCTGTTGAGCCCCACCACGAGGAAATCGCCCAGGGCGCGGGCCTCGGCCAGATACTGCACGTGCCCTGGATGGATCAGATCGAAACATCCGTTGGTAAAGCAGAGGGTTCCAGGGCGGGGCACAGTGGCCAGGAAGGCTTCAGCGTTCTGGAAGAAAGGGATCGGTGACGGCATCTCAGTACCTGGATAAAATCATCGGTTCGGGGACGATTCCCAGGAGAAGTCTGCCATGCCCCTCTACGAATACCGTTGTGAAGCTTGCGGCCAGCCCGAGGAGAAGCTCGAAGGCATCTCGGCGCCCCCGGTGCACGCCTGCCCGGCTTGCGGGGCGGCCGAGGGGATGAAGCGCCAGCTCTCCGTGGCGGCCTTCGCCCTGTCCGGCGACGGCTGGTACAAAGGCGCCGCCCAGGAGCCGAGTGCACCGGCGGTCAAGACCGAGGCCCCCAAGGGGGGTCATGGCTGTGCTGCGGGCGGGTGCGGCTGTCCCCTGGCCGGGTGACGTTCTCCTCAATTCACACTTGCGCCGTTGACTTTGGGGGCCATTCCGATAGCCTAGATGGTTCCGGCCCTGTGGGTCGGCGCAGGATTTCATCCGTCCGACGTTCCCCGATGCACCCTTTCGGCGAACCTCTCGGGCCCAGGCCCGGACAACCCGGTGCCTTCCTTGGAGGATGGTGTGCCTACCATCAATCAGCTTATCCGCCACGGGCGGAAGACCTTCCAGAACAAGACGAAGAGCCCCGCGCTCGACGCCTGCCCGCAGAAGCGTGGCGTTTGCACCCGCGTGTTCACCACCACCCCCAAGAAGCCGAACTCCGCGCTTCGCAAGGTGGCCCGCGTGCGCCTCACCAACGGCATCGAGTGCACCACCTACATCCCGGGTGTCGGCCATAACCTGCAGGAGCACAGCATCGTGCTCATCCGCGGTGGCCGCGTGAAGGATCTCCCCGGTGTCCGCTATCACGTGGTGCGCGGGACCCTCGACGCCACGGGCGTCGCCGGCCGCAACCAGTCCCGTTCCAAGTACGGCGCCAAGCGCCCCAAGGCTGGCGCCGCGCCGGCCAAGAAGAAGTAGGGGGGGTAGACCATGGCCCGTCGCAACGCACCCGCCAAGCGTGAGATCCTCCCGGATCCCGTCTACAACAGCCTCACCGTCTCCAAGTTCGTGAACATCCTCATGGAGCGCGGCAAGAAGGCCACCGCCGAGCGCATCCTCTACGGCGCACTGGAGATCGTCGCCAAGAAGTCCGGCGAGGAGGCCCTCGAGGCCTTCCAGAAGGCCCTCAACAACATCAAGCCCTCGGTGGAAGTGAAATCCCGCCGTGTGGGCGGTGCCACCTACCAGGTGCCCGTGGAGGTTCCCCAGAACCGCCGCCAGTCCCTGGCCATGCGCTGGCTGAAGACCTACTCGGCCTCCCGTGGCGAGCGCACCATGCGCGACAAGCTGGCGGGCGAGATTCTCGACGCCATGAACTTCCGCGGCGCCGCCATCAAGAAGAAGGACGACGTCCACAAGATGGCTGAAGCCAACAAGGCCTTCGCCCACTTCCGCTGGTAGCAGCCCGTCTGACCGGAAGGAGCCGCCGACCTGGCGGCTCCTTCCGCGAAGGTCTTTGAAGAAGCACTCCCGACTCAGATCCCGCTTTGACCCATTCAGGAGGCCGCTGTGGCCCGTCAGACCCCCCTCGAGCGCTACCGGAACATCGGCATCATGGCGCACATCGATGCCGGCAAGACCACCACGACGGAGCGAATTCTCTTCTATACCGGGAAGATCCACAAGATCGGCGAGGTCCATGAAGGGGCCGCGACCACCGACTGGATGGTCCAGGAGCAGGAGCGGGGCATCACCATCACCTCCGCGGCCATCACGGCCGCCTGGACGCCCCAGACGGGCCAGTTGAAGGGCATCGAGCACCGCATCAACATCATCGACACCCCCGGCCACGTGGACTTCACGGCCGAGGTGGAGCGCTCCTTGCGCGTGCTGGACGGCGCCTGCGCCGTGTTCTGCGCGGTGGGCGGCGTTGAGCCCCAGTCCGAGACCGTGTGGCGTCAGGCCGACAAGTACGGCGTACCGCGCATGGCCTTCGTGAACAAGATGGATCGCCCCGGCGCCGACTTCTTCCGCGTGGTCGAGATGATGAAGACCCGCCTCAAGGCGCGGCCCATGCCCATCCAGATCCCCATCGGGGCCGAGGAGTTCTTCAAGGGCGTGGTGGATCTAGTGATCATGAAGGCCCTCACTTTTGATGAAGGCGAGAAGGGCTTCAAGGTCCTCTACAGCGAGATCCCCGCCGAGCTGGCAGAGACCGCCAAGGAATGGCGCGACAAGATGATCGAGATGGTCGCCGAGACCGACGATGCGCTCATGGAGAAGTACCTGGCCGGCGAAGAGCTGACCGAGGAAGAGCTTCGCGGTGGCATCCGCAAGGGCTGCATCGACCTCACCTTCACGCCGATGATGTGTGGCTCCGCCTTCAAGAACAAGGGCGTCCAGCCCATGCTCGACGCGGTGGTGAGCTACATGCCTTCGCCCCTGGACATCGCCGCCATCAAGGGCGTCGATCCCGATGGCAACACCGTTGAGCGCAAGGCCGAAGACAAGGAACCCTTCTCGGCCCTCATCTTCAAGATCATGGCGGATCCCTTCGTGGGCTCCCTCGCCTTTATCCGGGTCTATTCCGGCGTGCTGGCGGCCGGTTCCGGCGTCTTCAACGCCGCCAAGGGTCGCCGCGAGCGCATTGGCCGTCTGCTGCAGATGCACGCCAACAAGCGCGAGGACATCGAGGAAGTTCGCACCGGCGACATCGCCGCCGCCGTGGGCCTCAAGGAAGTGCTCACCGGCCAGACCATCTGTGATGAGAACCACCCGGTCATCCTCGAGTCCATGGATTTCCCGGACCCCGTCATCCAGGTGGCCATCGAGCCCAAGACCAAGGCCGACCAGGAGAAGATGGGCGTGGCCCTGAGCCGTCTGGCCCAGGAAGATCCCACCTTCAAGGTGAAGTCGGATCCCGAGACCAACCAGACCATCATCGCCGGCATGGGCGAGCTGCACCTTGAGATCATCGTCGATCGCATGATGCGGGAGTTCAAGGTCGAGGCCAACGTGGGCAAGCCCATGGTGGCCTACCGCGAAACCATCCGGAAGCGCGTGGATTCCGAAGGGAAGTTCGTGCGTCAGTCAGGTGGCCGCGGCCAATACGGTCATGTGCGGATGTATGTCGAACCCAACGAAGCCGGCAAGGGCTACGAGTTCATCAACGACATCAAGGGCGGTGTGATCCCCAAGGAGTACATCAAGCCCATCGACCAGGGCATCCAGGAGGCCATGCAGTCTGGTGTCCTCGCGGGCTATCCCTGCGTCGACATCAAGATCACCATCTACGACGGCAGCTACCACGACGTGGACTCCAACGAAATGGCGTTCAAGATTGCCGGCTCCATGGGCTTCAAGGCTGGCTGCGAGAAGGCCTCCCCGGTGATTCTCGAACCCATCATGGCTGTCGAGGTCGTGGTCCCCGAGGACTACATGGGTGACGTCATCGGCAACCTGAACAGCCGCCGGGGTCGCATCGAGAACATGGAGGACCGGGCCGGCGTCAAGGTGGTCACTTCCAAGGTGCCCTTGGCCGAGATGTTTGCCTATTCCACCACCCTCCGTGGCATGACCCAGGGCCGCGGCAACTACACCATGCAGTTCTCGCACTACGAGGAAGCACCCCGGAACGTGGCGGAAGAAATCGTCGCCAAAGTCAAGGGCTCGAAGTAATTGC
>CAVUDX010000007.1:150000-796570 GCA_963740385.1 uncultured Acidobacteriota bacterium | reverse complement strand
CTAACGGAAGAAGCTAAGCGGCCCAACCTGCAGCCGCAAAGACGAACGAAGACGAGAAAGATGTACAAGAGAAGGCAAAGCAGGCCGTGCAGGTTGGGTCCGACTTGAGCGAGAGGGTTAGGCGTTCTGAGAACGAGGTTTGGCATTATTCTCCGTGCCTTCACCGGGTGTGATGAAGAGAATTCGGCATGGTTTTTTAACTTTGGCAGTATGCCATGTGCCCATTGGTACTTTGATGACAGAACCATTACCCGTGAATTGAACAATTTCTTCAACACCATCAACCTGTAGATGAATCGAGCACTCGCCGGAAAGGAGATACAAGAGCTCATCGCCGTGGGGATGAATTTCCCAGGTTGGCCAATCCTCAGAAAATGAGAATTCAGCAACAAGAAGGCATGATTTGAAATCATTAAATTTGGAGTCAAGTTCCTCGTAGAGTGTTGGGCTAACTGGTACCGGTGTACATGAAAGATCAGGCCTGATGACCATGAAGGTTGAGGCGAGATTGGGTAATTTCATCGAGCCACCCCACCTAGAACAGGAGAATGCCTAACGAATGAAGCTAAGCGGCCCCACCTACACCGAGGCGCTGGACGAAGCCGGGATGACAAGAGATGTTTGAGAGAGAGCGGGAGGCAATGCAGGTGGGGTCCGACTTGAGCGAAGGGTTAGGCAGTGAACTTGAATGCTCGAACCTGCGCGCCTGGACAGTGAGAGCTGTTGATTGACCCACCCAGGGTACCAGCAGGCCAAACCCAGGCGACCCGGGAACTGGTGGGCCACGACGCCCCAACCTGGCTGACGAGCTGCTCGAAAGAGACGTTGGAGTTCGTAGAGGCCTAACGAACAAGGCTAACCGGCCCCGCCTGCACCGAAACGACGAACGGAGCCGAGGAAGCGAGAAGCTGAGAGAGAACGGAAGGCAATGCAGGCGGGGGCCTGACGTCCTCCCCACTTCTATACCAAGGATGGTGAGAGTCCTGGGTTAAGGGTTGTCTCGCTGGGATTCGCGGAGGGAGCCGTAGGCGACCGGAGTGAATCCCAGCGTTGCGCCGCTTCGGCAGGGGTGATGTCACCGAGGGGGCCGTGGGGTCTGCGGTGATTGTAATCATTTCGCCAGGCTTCGGCGATCCTCCTGGCTTCGGGGAGGCTCCGGAACCAGTGCTCGTTCAGGCATTCATCTCGGAAGCGCCCATTGAAGCTCTCGCAGGTGCCGTTCTGCATGGGCTTCCCCGGCTGGATGAAGTGATGCCGGATCCTTCGTTGGTAGCACCACTGGTCGAACACCCGGCTGGTGAACTCCGGGCCGTTGTCGGTGACGATGACCTCTGGCCTGCCCCGTTCGTGGATGATCCGGTCCAGCACCCGCCCCACCCGAAGACCCGGCAGGCTGGTGTCCACCTCGATGGCCAGGCACTCGCGAGTGAAGGTATCGACCACATTCAGGGTCCGCAGCGCCCGGCCATCGGCCAGGGCGTCCGAAGTGAAGTCCATGGCCCACTGCTCACCGGGCCTGGTGGGGGCCTGTAGCTCCTTCCGGGGGCACCCCTTCAGCCGCTTTCGGATGCGCTTCCGCACGGAGAGCCCTTCCTCCTTGTAGAGCCGGTAGATCCGTTTCACGTTCACGGGGAAGCCCTCCCTCCGCAGGAGCACATGGAGTCGCTGGTAGCCAAACCGCTTCCGTTCGGCGGCCAGTTGCAGGAGTCGCTGGCGCAACTCGACCCAGTCCTTTCGCCGGGACTGATACCGATAGCTGCACCGCTGCATTCCGATCACCCGGCAGGCCCGCCGTTCGCTCATCTGAAACTGGGTCCGAAGGCCACTCACAGCCTTCCGTCGATCCGGGGGCCTCAGAATTTTTTTGTGAGCAGGAACCTCAGGCCCTGATTGTCGAGCGCAAGCTCCCCTACAAGCTGCTTCAGCTTTCGGTTCTCATCCTCCAGCCCCTTCAACCGCTTTGCATCGGCCACGTCCATGCCGCCGAACTTGGCCTTCCACCGGTAGAAGGTCTGCTCGCTGACTCCGAGCTTTCGGCAGATCTGGGCTGTGGTCCTGCCGGCCTCGTGCTCTTTCAAGGCCAAGATGATCTGCTCCTCGGTGTATCTGCTCTTTCTCAAGGGGCCCTCCAGAGGGGGAGGACTCTCACCATCCTTGGTATAGAAGTGGGGAGGACGTCACGACCTCTACTTGGGGTGCTGGGCAAGCGATGGCGATTAGAACCATAGTGGAGCCCTAACGGAAGAAGCTAAGCGGCCCAACCTGCAGCCGCAAAGGTGAACGAAGACGAGAAAGATGTACCAGGAGAAGGCAAAGCAGGCCGTGCAGGTTGGGTCCGACTTGAGCGAGAGGTTAGGCATTCTGAGAACGAGGTTTGGCATTATTCTCCGTGCCTTCACCGGGTGTGATGAAGAGAATTCGGCATGGTTTTTTAACTTTGGCAGTATGCCATGTGCCCATTGGTACTTTGATGACAGAACCATTACCCGTGAATTGAACAATTTCTTCAACACCATCAACCTGTAGATGAATCGAGCACTCGCCGGAAAGGAGATACAAGAGCTCATCGCCGTGGGGATGAATTTCCCAGGTTGGCCAATCCTCAGAAAATGAGAATTCAGCAACAAGAAGGCATGATTTGAAATCATTAAATTTGGAGTCAAGTTCCTCGTAGAGTGTTGGGCTAACTGGTACCGGTGTACATGAAAGATCAGGCCTGATGACCATGAAGGTTGAGGCGAGATTGGGTAATTTCATCGAGCCACCCCACCTAGAACAGGAGAATGCCTAACGAATGAAGCTAAGCGGCCCCACCTACACCGAGGCGCTGGACGAAGCCGGGATAGCAAGATGTTGAGAGAGAGCGGGAGGCAATGCAGGTGGGGTCCGACTTGAGCGAAGGGTTAGGCAGTGAACTTGAATGCTCGAACCTGCGCGCCTGGACAGTGAGAGCTGTTGATTGACCCACCCAGGGTACCAGCAGGCCAAACCCAGGCGACCCGGGAACTGGTGGGCCACGACGCCCCAACCTGGCTGACGAGCTGCTCGAAAGAGACGTTGGAGTTCAAAGAGCCTTTGAAAAAACCAGAAATACGGAATTTCCTAGAGCTGCCTAACGGACAAAGCTAAGCGGCCGCGCCTGCACCGAGACGATGAGCGGAGCCGAGATAGCGAAATGCTGAGAGAGAACGAAAGGCAATGCAGGCGGGGTCCGACTTGAGCGGAGGGTTAGGCCGATGGGACTGCGGTTGAAGGGAACTCGGCCTTTACCCTTTCAAGGTTGAGTAGGAAAAGAGAAGCAACAAAGAACCCAAGCCAAATTATGAGAACGAAGATGGAAAACGCCACGCTGAAGTAGGTCAAGGCTGGTGGGTCACCTGGTTGATGAAGCCTGGAAAAGGTTGGGAATTGTCCAGGTGTTAGAGATTTGATGACAATGTAAATGATGAAACCCAAATTGATAATTCGTAGGCTTTTCCAGGCCCAAACCTTGCGCCGGATCATGAGCTGTGAGGCGATAGCGATGGCTGAGCCAATTGTGAAGAGAATGCCAGAGGTCAGTAACATGGCCCTAAAAGGCATAAGATGAAAATCTGGGGGTAGAGGCATCAGCCCCTGCACTATGCGAATGACCAATGACATCAGAGAAATGACGATTAGCAGGCAAGCAAAGGCAGTCCAACTCCAACCAAGAATAGGAATCAGGCGGCTTCGATTGGGGGAGCCTTGCTGGTTGCTATCAATCTTCATGGATCGGCCTAACGAATGAAGCTAAGCGGCCACGCCTGCACCGATGCAATGAGCGAAGCCGGGGTAGCAAGATGTTGAGAGAGAGCGGAAGGCAATGCAGGCGGGGTCCGACTTGAGCGAGAGGTTAGGCGCTTGCACGTGCGGGGGGCTTTGAAAGAGCGTTCTGGACGACTTTTGAAACAGTATGCACGGTTATGCCCTTACGCTTGCAGTAGTTTGATTGAAGCCAGGCCGCCAAGTCCTTTGCGCCTTTGCTGGCGTTACAGGACATGCAACACCGAGCGATGTTTTCGGGTGTGACGATCTTGGCGTCGTTGGTTATGTGCTCCCACGATGGTTTTGAGCCTCTGGGCGATGCTGGCTGAGAGAAATCAACACCACAGTAAACGCAGGCAGTATCACGTTCCAAAACATCAACTTCTAGTGACTTTGGAATATTCCAGCGATTCACGATGGGACCTTTTGGCGTTCGGAGGTGAGGAGCGCCTAACGGATGAAGCTAAGCGGCCCCACCTGCACCGAGGCGATAGACGAAGCCGAGATAGCGAATTGCTGAGAGAGAGCGGGAGGCAATGCAGGCGGGGTCCGACTTGAGCGAAGGGTTAGGCAGTGAACTTGAATGCTTGAACCTGCGCGCCTGGACAATGAGAGCTGTTGATTGACCAACCCAGGGTACCAGCAGGCCAAACCCAGGCGACCCGGGAACTGGTGGGCCACGACGCCCCAACCTGGCTGACGAGCTGCCCGAAAGAGACGTTGGAGTTCAAAGAGCCTTTGAAAGAACCAGAAATACGGAATTTCGTAGAGCTGCCTAACGAATGAAGCTAAGCGGCCACGCCTGAACCGAGGCGATGAGCGGAGCCGAGATAGCGAACTGATGAGAGAGAGCGGAAGGCAATGCAGGCGGGGTCCGACTTGAGCGGAGGGTTAGGCAGGCCATGCTGATGATCTCTAAGGCTGCGCTGAAGGTGGGTGGAGTTTACCTGACTTTAGCAATCTTCTGGCGAGGACTGAGACGACCAGAATGACGAGAAGGCAAAATCCGGAAACGATCAGAGCGTAAAATCGAAAAATGGAACCAGGGCTTGTAAAGAAGCTTGTGAGTTGAACAAGCAACAAGATGATGAACGCTGACAAGCTGAAGTAACCGAGGACGTTCTTGGTTTGCCTTCTCTGGTTGCTCAGGTTGCCCATTGGATGCCTAACGAAACAGGCTAACCGGCCACGCCTGCACCGAGGCGCTGAACGAAGCCGAGGAAGCGGAATGAAGAGAAAGAACGGAAGGCAAGGCAGGCGGGGTCCGAGTTGAGCTAAGGGTTAGGCGTGCTGGTTGGGGGGATTTTTTAGAAGTTTGCGAACCCTCCACTTGACTGTTGAAGCAAGGCAGAAGGACCAAGCAGTGCTGAAAAAGATTGCGGTCGACGTAAAACCCAGATCTTTTGTGGTGAATTTGGGGGGCAGATGCGCACCAAGCCACATCCAGAGGTAGAAGGCAGCCAGGTAGGCGGCGATGATGCCGACGCCTACTGCAAAACAGGAGAGTAGGAAACGGAACTTGCCTTGGGAAAGTCCACTTGTTGCCCACCATCTGCCCGACAGGATGAGGATGGGGATTGGTATAACAAAGGTGAGTAGCAGTGGCAACGAGCTGGACCTACCTTTCAACACCATGGAAATGCCTGAAATGATCCCCATCAGAAGTAAGGGCGATGAGAACAAGACGGCAATCCAGGTTCCATTGCTAGCAAAGTTGCTGTGGTCCGGTAATTTGCCCGTGACCGGTAGAGCTTGCATGGAATCACTCTGGTTCATGAGACAGCCTTAAAAGGGGTGGCACGCCTAACGAATGAAGCTAACCGGCCACACCTGCACCGAGGCGCTGAGCGAAGCCGAGAAAGCAGGAAGATGAGAGAGGGCGGGAGACAATGCAGGTGGGGTCCGAGTTGAGCCGAGGGTTAGGCAGACAGGGCCTTGCTGTAGACATGCTGACTCTTTTTTAGAAGATAGCCGAGCGATTCGTAAAAACCATGCGATTCAGGGCGTTGGACATTTGACCGTACGACCAGGCTGCCACCGCCCTGGCCCGAAACCCAACGCTCAAAGGCTTGAACAAGAGCCCTTCCGACACCTGAGCGACGGGAAGATTCGTCAACAACAAGGCCAACAATTTCAAACCTAATACCTGATTCCAATGAAACACGACGTTCGGCGGCTAACCAGCCCAATAGGCCCGTGTCGGTAGTAGCTTCCCCGACCAGAACCAGCTGAGAAGGGTGTTCCAGGAGGATTTCTAAGCGTGAGGAAATGACGTTCGGTTCGACTGGATAGCCCAGCGAAGTGGAAAGACGGGCTATCTCCAGCGCATCCGAAAACCTTGCAGTCCGGACCTGGTGATTCATGGGATGCCTAACGAATGAAGCTCACCGGCCCCGCCTGCACCGAGGCGCTGAACGAAGCCGAGGTAGCAAGAGGTTGAGAGAGAGCGGAAGGCAATGCAGGCGGGGTCCGAGTGCAGCGGAGGGTTAGGCTTTACGCGCTGAATTCATAAACCTTGAGGCGCGTTAGAATCACCTGGATCAGCGAAGTATTCAAGCCCGCAGTGTGGGCATGGAGAATTGAATACTGCCGAGATATAAACGAATGGGCGAAAGGCATTTTTGAGATATAAACCGAACCAGTAGCCCCAGTTCGGAAGGTTCCAGAGAACGAAGCATCGGTTGCATCTGGGACTAGAGGTTGGAATCAATACAAAGACCCACCCTAATAGGACGAGTGAGATTCCAAACTTCTCAAAAGCTACCTCGGTTGGGACATTTGGGAAGACCACAGTGGTGATCAGCATTCCAAGAATGAAAACAATGGGAAGACCGATGAATACCCTGCGACTCCAGCGAATGTATGCCCAAGGGTTTCGCTGATTCATTGGTGACTAGCCTCTCTGGGAAAGCCTAACTAGGTATTAGACGACCACCCTTAACGGGTGTTGAGATCGCCTAAGCGGGGTTGAGAAGGTTGGCAAGTGTTGAACGAACAGTAGAACTACGAAACGGTGAAAACTGGATAGGCAGACCGGAAGATCACGGATGGATAGACCATTCTAACGCTTTCGGGGGTGGGAATTGCCTGGCGCCAGGAGGACGAGCATCGGGTAACGATGCGTACTAAATAAATAGGCGAACTGGCCCTCGATAAGCGGCCTAACGAATGAAGCTCACCGGCCACGCCTGCGCCGAGGCGTTGAACGAAGCCGAGGAAGCAGGGAGATGAGAGAGAGCGAGAGGCAATGCAGGCGGGGTCCGAGTGCAGCGGAGGGTTAGGTTGCAGGTTCGACTGAAATGACTTCGAGCATAACCTTGGTGTGGTGATGCCCGGTTATGGCATGAAGGAGACGGCCCTTCACCTTAACTCGCTTGCCGAGGAGATGTTTACTGCCCTTGTAGTCGATCTGATTGAGTTGCAGCCGATTCACGCCTGATTCAGGTTCATTGATGCCATGAGGATCAGGCTCAGCTGGAACGACACAAATTGGCTTGGATAAATGCAGGACCCAGTAATTCTCAGGTGTGTCGCCACCTTTGACGCTTTCAAAGTTCGGAGGGCCAGGAAACACATGAGGCTTCATGGTGCCAACCAGCTCAACAACTTCGGGCTCATATTTCAGGCACGGCTCGGAGGCAGATAAAGATAAACCCAGCGCAAAAGTGGAAAGCCTGAGGATTCGAGTGATCTGACGTTGCATGGTTCCTCGGGGAGCAACCTAACGAAACAAGCTAAGCGGCCACGCCTGCGCCGAGGCGACGAGCGGAGCCGAGATAGCGAAATGCTGAGAGAGAACGGAAGGCAATGTAGGCGGGGTCCGACTTGAGCGAAGGGTTAGGCAGTGAACTTGAATGCTTGAACCTGCGCGCCTGGACAGTGAGAGCTGTTGATTGACCAACCCAGGGTACCAGCAGGCCAAACCAAGGCGACCCGGGAACTGGTGGGCCACGACGCCCCAACCTGGCTGAGGAGCTGCTCGAAAGAGACGTTGGAGTTCAAAGAGCCTTTGAAAGAACCAGAAATACGGAATTTCCTAGAGCTGCCTAACGAACCAAGCTAACCGGCCCCGCCTGCACCGAGGCACTGAGCGGAGCCGAGAAAGACGAATGAAGAGAGAGGACGCCAGACAATGCAGGCGGGGTCCGAGTTGAGCGGAGGGTTAGGCCGCTCTGGAACGACTGATAAGGTTCATGCCACTCCTGATGATTACTAGTCAATGATGCCAAAGTTCGCTGTTCCCCGAAGGCGTTTAATACTACTGCCTGGAACTGGGCCTGGGATTCTCCAACGAATCCAACCAGTTCGTTTTGGATTCCACCTGACCTTCAAATAGTCCACTCTGTCTTCACCAGCAGGAACCATCTTGATTTTAGAGGGCTCCTGCACTCGAACCCAATCACCGCTACGCTCTAAAATACGCAAATATTCCCCTTCAACCCGTCCAAGTGATTTCGATTTTAAATCTGGACCGGATCGGAGTTGCTCATCTTCTAGTGGATGGATGATCGTAATTGAGTTGAAGGTCGCCCAACCATTCGAATCTGTTTCGAGAAGATCTTCAGTGACCTTCGGGAATTCGAGTGCCGTATAAATCACTTTAGAAGGATTGTCATAGGGAGGTTCATTGACATCCTTTAGTTCTGCCTCTCGTAGAAGCACCCAGTACCAGCCAGATTTACTTGAATGGACCAGACACCACTGATCGTTCCTCGCATAGACCGCAATTCCAGGCGGTGAACCACCATCAGGAACTACATCTAGATCAGATATATCCCCGAATCTGGTTGGGACTGGGTTATTCACATTGAATGCCCAGAGGCGCAAAAGGTTCGCCTCCGGGTATGGGAGTAAGGCGTATTCGGCTGCATCTTCTGGGACAGCCTTCAGTGCCGTCCAGGCTGAAGTGAATTTGGGCGGTAATGGAGCAGGCACATTTGCCTGCGAGTGAAAGCCTGCGATGAGCACTAATGGCAACATGAGCGGCCTAACGGAAGAAGCTAAGCGGCCCCACCTGCACCGAGGCGCTGGACGAAGCCGAGAAGGCAGGGAGATGAGAGAGAGCGGGAGGCAATGCAGGTGGGGTCCGACTTGAGCGAGAGGTTAGGCAGGGCCAGAACTGGGGAAGTGCTCAACTCGAGCCTGCGGCGCCTATTCTTTGGACCTTTGAAAGACCATTTGCAGGATGTTGCAGACCTGAAAGCTTTAAACGCTGGTCGTGGACCCAGGTTACCGACCAGGTTGGATGATGATGACAAGAGTTCTAGCGTTTCTGGGTGGGCCACGCCGAACAGTGTTGGTTCGACGGGCGAACGGTAGGGCAGCCAGACAGAGAAACCCTGACGGTGTGCCTAACGAAAAAGCTAAGCGGCCCAACCTGCGGCCCAAAAGCTAAACAGAGACGAGAAAGCACTATCAAGAGAGAGGAAAGCAGGTCGTGCAGGTTGGGTCCGACTTGAGCGAAGGGTTTGGCGCGCAACCACGCTGCCGACCACTCGAGCACCCGAACTGCGTGAACCAGCCAGGACGAAGGGGATGCCGACTGGACGAGAGCGGGGATTCATATCGCCGAGCCCAAAGGGAAAGAACTGAATTGGATTGCGCCACGACCGAGGCAAGTGAGAGACGAAACAGCCGTGTTGGCCCGTACATCGGTAGGAATGAAGGAACTGGAGCCAATTATGCCAGGGGAACGACGTGCCGTTGTGAGAGCGCAATCACGCCATTCAGGAAAAGCCGGAGCTTACGCAACCAAGGGCCAGGCGCTGGGAAAGGCCGGACCGACCGTTACCCACGAACGATTGAGAAGGATCAATGGGCCAACTGACTGAGAAGCCCGAAAGCGCCTAACGGAAAAAGCTAAGCGGCCACGCCTGCACCGAAACGGGGAGCGGAGCCGAGATAGCGAAATGCTGAGAGAGAGCGAAAGGCAATGCAGGCGGGGTCCGACTTGAGCGAGGGGTTAGGCCGCGCCGGGAGATGCAGGACGAGGAGAGCGATCGGAAGTTGCATTACGAATTTTACGCGATTTGTAGCGAGGCCAGAACCAGAACCATTGTAGGTAGCCACCCAGAGTGAAAATGACCCAGCAAATGACAACATGAACCTCGATTGGTGCTGCTTTGAAAGCTGAACGAAAACCAATGCCTATACCCATATAGCCCAAAGTGCTGACGATAGAAGCTGGGAGGGTTGGACCACCAATGAGGATGAAAATAAGCACGGTCGCGTATGCAGTAGGGGCCGCCGAATTGGTTAGTTGTGGGACTTTGTTGACTTCGGCCACTGTTTGGATGGACCAAATCAAGATGACGCTGGCATAGGAAAGGTATGCAATCCTCCAAGCTAGTTGCCGAAGGATTTGCCGTTTGGTCATCATTGGATTGCTCGAGTAGGAATCATTCGGTGAGCGGCCTAACGGAAGCAGCTAACCGGCACCGCCTGCACCGAGGCGCTGAGCGAAGCCGAGATAGCGGGATGTTGAGAGAGAGCGGAAGACAATGCAGGCGGGGTCCGAGTTGAGCTAGGGGTTAGGCCGCGAATAGAGACCTTAGGTGCATTGCAATGATGAAGCCAGAACCCAAGAAAAGTGGGAAGAACACAAGGGCAAGAGCTAGCCAGAATTGGACTGGCTGGGCAGTACGGATGATGATATTGCCCCGAAGATAAAGCTCACCTGAACGAATGACAATCCAAGATCCGAAAACTGTGAGCCCAAATAGCCCATAGCAGGTGATCAACATCTGACTGTTTTCTGGGCTGTTGGCATAAACAATAAGGAGGACAAAGACAGCTACAAACCCAGCGATGGCCCACCAGGCATGATTGGGCCCTTCTGGTTTCGATTGGCCTTGCTTGCGTTTTCGGGAACGCGGCATTGAGCGACCTAACGAACAAGGTTAACCGGGCCCAACCGCGAGCCGGGCGAACGGAGGGGAACGGAAATCGGTATGTTCACGGGAGAGCGCCTGCAACACGCGGTTGGGTCCGAGTTGAACCAACGGTTAGGCCGAGCACTGGGCTTTGACCCCCCGAGCATGCTATGCGCCGGGATTCGGGGGCGATTGTGTGTGAGCGGAAGATCATGCCGACGAACCCAAAGGAAGAAACGTGGGTTATTGCGCCAATGGAAAAGCCAATTGAGGGGAACGAAAGCTGATGTAGCCCCGATGATGCCAGGGATAGACCACGAAGGGACCGGAAGTTAGCAATAACGCCATTCTTGAGATGTTGATTTCAATGCTAGGCGATGAATCTGTGCCGATGGGAACCGAAGCACATCACTGCTGAAAGAACGCTGAGACCAACCTTTGGCAGAGAAGGGCGAACGAGGCCTAACGAATAAAGCTCACCGGCCCCGCCTGCGCCGAGGCGCAGATCGAAGCCGAGTTAGCAAGAAATTGAGAGAGAGCGAAAGGCAAAGCAGGCGGGGTCCGAGTGCAGCGGAGGGTTAGGCAGCATTACGGGCGATTAGGTCATTATCGTTCAGAACTTGGACGAACAGGCGTAGAAGCGGAATCACCAACAGAGGTGACCCATTCTCGAATTCGCCACTCAGTCACCAGACCATTTACAAAATATGGATCAGACTTTATGAACTCTTCGATTACAGCCGGTGAGTCGCATTTGAAGTGGAATACAGCACCGTCAGTTGGATTCGCAAGGACGCCGGCCAGTACGAGCGATCCATTGGATTGAGCAGCCCAAGCTAGGGCTAGGTGTTCATTTCTGAATGAACCCCTTCGCTCAAGGTAGTCAGCTGAGTAGTCATAGATAAGGAGGTAATCCATAGAGCCTCAAAGCTGGCGAGTTGTTGGACCGTGTGGGGACTGCCTAACGAACAAAGCTAAGCGGCCACGCCTGCACCGAGGCGACGAACGAAGCCGAGATAGCGAGAAGTTGAGAGAGAACGGAAGGCAATGCAGGCGGGGTCCGACTTGAGCGGAGGGTTAGGCGCGCAAACACGCTGGCACCCACTCGAGCAGGTGGAACGCTTGGACATGATCGAGCGCAGGGGGTTTCCGATTGGATGAGGATGGAAATTCATGTTTGCGAGCCCAAGGGAGAATACCGAATTGGATTGCGCCATGACTGGGGCAAATGAACCCGAAGGCGTGGACTGAATCAGGGCGCTGGTAGGAAAGAATGAGCTTTCACCCATTATGCCGGGGAATGGCCTGGCGCAGTGAGAGCGCAATCACGCCATTCAGGAGAGCCTGGCGCAGATGTTTCCCAATCGCAGGCGACAGTTGCAGCCGAACAGACGGAGTCAAACGGGAAATTGAGAAGGATCAGAAGGTCGGCCGAACGAGAAGCCCGAAAGCGCATAACGAATGAAGCTAACCGGCCGCGCCTGCACCGAGACGATGAACGAAGCCGAGGAAGCAGGGAGAAGAGAAAGAGCGAAAGGCAATGCAGGCGGGGTCCGAGTTGAGCGGAGGGTTAGGCGGTACCGAGTACTCGTTTCAGTTCTTTAGCGAGTAATTCCCAAACTGGTGTAAGTGGAGGGCAATTTCGATCGGGGCCATTCTGCTGAATAATTGCCAAGGTTTCATTCGATGAAATATCAATCACTGTCATTGTTACATCGACGAGGTGGCCACCTGAAAAAACACAGACATCCCGGTAATTGTGTCTTATTGAAATTTTCAAGGCATACCGATACCCCGCCTCGTTGTACTCAACAATTTTTGTTGATGTTTCTAGTTCGACAACGGCCTGAGTCAATGGAATCGGCTTGATAGTAAATCCGTTTTTCATTAAGGCGATTGATAAATCACCCTCGTAGGCACTATCGCAGAATAGGATGAATTGACTAGGTTTCGAGTTTATTGACTTTGTAACAATCGTATTCGGAGTGCTGTCAGCGACTTTACATCCGACTGCTATAAGAAGTAAAACAGCAATTATGGTGAGTCGCATTGGATTCTCCTGATGTTTGTATAAGTTTCTGAACCACTGGTCAGTAATTTTCCATCAAGTGGAGGGCGCCTAACGGAAGAAGCTAAGCGGCCCCACCTGCACCGAGGCGATAGACGAAGCCGAGATAGCGAATTGCTGAGAGAGAGCGGGAGGCAATGCAGGTGGGGTCCGACTTGAGCGAAGGGTTAGGCAGTGAACTTGAATGCTTGAACCTGCGCGCCTGGACAATGAGAGCTGTTGATTGACCAACCCAGGGTACCAGCAGGCCAAACCCAGGCGACTCGGGAACTGGTGGGCCACGACGCCCCAACCTGGCTGACGAGCTGCCCGAAAGAGACGTTGGAGTTCAAAGAGCCTTTGAAAGAACCAGAAATACGGAATTTCCTAGAGCTGCCTAACTAGGTATTAGACGAACCGTGTGGGGGTGTTGGTGGTTCGCCTAAACAGGGGTGGGGGGGGTGGAAGTGTTGAAAATCCCCCAAGCCTACCGAAAAAATAGGCAGACCGGTGGAAGGCGGATGGGGGACTGGTTTGGGGGCGTGCTGGGGGGCCTTGGTCTGGCTTGCTTTTGGGCCTCGGCGAGGGCGAAGGGGAGGCAGGGGGTGAACTGGGCCAGGGGGTGAGCTGGGCAAGGGGGGACCGGGCCAGCCGGGCAGGTGGGGCTTGGCGGGGACGGTGCGGGGCCCGGTGAGTCGGGCCGGGCAGGCCCTGGCCTGGCGCGGCCCAGCTCAAGGTCGGGTCAGGCCTGTTTCAGGGCCTGGGCGATGGCGACGGGGACGTAGGGGCTGAATTGGGTCAGGGTGGCAGGCCAGTCGGCAAGGAGGGCCTGGGCGGTGGCGCTGCCGGTCTCGGCGGCATGGGCGGCGAGGAGGTCGCGGAACTGGGCTTCCTGTTCGGGTTGCCAGGGGATGGCGGCGAGGTAGTCGGCGTTGATGCGGTGGGCGTGCTCGCGCCGCAGGAACAGGCAGCCGCCGGTCATGCCGGCGCCGGCGTTGGCCAGCACCTTGCCGAGGATGGCGACGGTGCCTCGGGTCATGTATTCGCAGGCGTGGTGGCCGGCGCCTTCCACCACGGCGGTGGCGCCGCTGTTGCGCACGGCGAAGCGGTCGCCGGCGAGGCCCCGGGCGAAGCAGTGGCCACCGGTGGCGCCGTAGAGGGCCCCGTTGCCCAGGATGGCGTTCTCCTCGGGCACGAAGGTGGCCTGGGGGCTGGGGCGCAGCACCAGGGTGCCGCCGGACATGGACTTGCCGACGGAGTCGTTGGCCTCGCCCAGCAGGCGCACCGCCAAGCCCTCGGTGAGGAAGGCGCCGAAGCCCTGGCCGGCGCTGCCGGTGAAGGTGACCTCCACCTGGCCGGGAAGGGTGGGATCGAGGCCCCGGCGGCGGCGCTCGCGGACACCCTGGGCGATCTCCCCCGCCAGGGTGGCGAGCACGCCCCGGTCCTCGGTGGTGATGGGGAAGGCCAGCTGGAGGGACTCCCCCTGCAGGAGGAAGGGCTGGGCGGCTGCCACCAGCTGGCGGTTGAGCGGGCCCACCCCCTCCGGCTCGAGGTGGAGGGAGGCGGCTTCGACGGCGGGCCGGGGCGCCAGGAACGCGGAGAGGTCCAGCTTGCGGTCCTGGACGAAGCCCGCGTGCTCCGGGGCGATCTGGAGGAGGTCTGAGCGGTCCTGGAGGGCCGCCAGGCTGTCGACGCCCAGGCGGGCGAGGTGGCCCCGCACGTCCTCGGCGAGCAGGGTCAGCAGCCGCGCGATGGCCTCGGGGGTGCCGGTGTAGCGGGCCTTGAACTTCGGGTCGTGGGTGGCGATGCCTGCGGGGCAGGTGTTCTTCTCGCAGATGCGGGCCATGACGCAGCCCTCGGCCACCAGCAGCAGCTTGCCGAACTCGAAGCCCTGGGCGCCGAGGATGGCCGCCGTGACGATGTCTTTGCCTGTGAGCAGCCCGCCATCCACCCGCAGCTCCACCTGGTCGCGGAGCCGGTTCTCCCGCAGGGCGCTGTGGGCCTCGATGAGGCCGAACTCCCAGGGCAGGCCCGCATGCTTCATGGAGCCCAGGGTGGCGGCGCCGGTACCGCCGTCGCCGCCCGCGATGTAGATGATGTCGGCCCCGGCCTTGGCCACGCCCATGGCGATGGTGCCGATGCCCGTGCCCGAGACCAGCTTCACGCTGATCTTCGCGGTGGGGTGCACCTGCTTCAGCTCGTAGATGAGCTCCTTCAAGTCCTCGATGCTGTAGATGTCGTGCAGGGGCGGCGGCGAGATGAGGTCCACCCCGGGCAGGGAGAACCGGGCCTGGGCGATGGTGGCGTCCACCTTCACCTTCATGAGCTGGCCGCCCTCGCCGGGCTTGGCGCCCTGGGCCACCTTGATCTGCAGCTCCTGGCCCGACACCAGGTACTCGGCAGTGACGCCGAAGCGCGCCGAGGCCACCTGCTTGGTGGTGGCGGTGACGCCATCGGTCCAGTAGAAGGGGTTCTCGCCGCCCTCGCCGCTGTTGCTGCGGCCACCCACCGCCTCCATGGCGAGGATGAGGTCCCGCTGGCTCTCGGCGCTCACGGCGCCGAAGGACATGGCCCCGGCGCCGAAGCGGGCGAGGATGTCGGCGCGGGGCTCGACGTCGGCCAGGGGCAGGGCGGTGGGGGCCGGGCGGAAGGCCAGCAGGTGGCGGGGGTTGATGGGCTCGTCGGCCTTCAGGGAGGCGAGGTAGTCCTGGTAGAGGGCCGCAGCCTCGGGGGTGTCCGGGTCCAGCGCCACCAGCCTGTGCAGGAGGCGTGCGCGGGCCGAGGTCATGGCGTGGCGCTCGCCCTCGCCCGCCTTGGTGGATTCGCGGAACTGGTGGGTGTGCAGCAGCTTGTCCTGGAAACCGGACTGGGCGGCCAGGCCGGTCTTCAGCAGCACGTCGCCCGCCAGCTCCTCATAGCCGATGCCGCCGATGGGGCTGGCATGGCCCGGGAAGAAGATCTCCATCAGCTCGGCGCCCAGGCCCACGGCGGTGAAGAGCTTGGCGCTCATGTAGCTCTGCACCACGGAGATGCCCGACTTGGCCATGATCTTCAGCAGGCCCGATTCCAGCGCCGCCATGAGGTTCTGCTCCCGCTGGTCGGCGGTGAGGCCGGCGAAGGAGGGGTGCTCGTCCCGGCGGGCGATCTCGAGGGCCAGGTAGGGGCAGACGGCGGCGGCGCCGAAGCTGATGAGGGCGGCGAGGTGGTGGGAGGTGCGCACCTCGGCGGTGTGCACGACGATGGAAGCGTTGAGGCGGAGGCCCGATTCGTTGAGGGTGTGCACCACGGCCCGCAGGGCGATGAGGCCCGGGATGGGCGGCTGCGCCACCGAGGCCTCCTGGTCGCTGAGGATGATCACCGTGGTGCCGGTCTCCACGGCCTGGCGCACCTCGGCGGCCAGGTGCTCGATGGCGGCGTGGAAGCCGCGGATGCCGTCCTCCCGGCGGAACAGCATGGGGAAGACGCGCGGGATGATGTGGGATTCCGAGGGCCGCAGGCGCTGCATGCGCTGGAGGAAGCGGTACTGGCCCAGGTCGAGGAGGGGCCGGGGCAGCTCGATGGCCTCGTTCAGCGGGACGAGGTCCTTGGGGAAGAAGATGTTCGGGGCCCGGCCCAGGAACACCCGCAGGTCGGTGATGTTGCCTTCGCGGAGGTAGTCCAGGGGCGGGTTCGTGACCTGGGCGAAGTGCTGGTAGAAGTAGTCGAAGAAGGGCCGGGGCTCGGAGGAGAACACATTGGGCCGGGCCGTGTCGCCCATGGAGCCGATGGCCTCCTTGCCCGTGGCGATCATGGGGTAGAGCATCTTCTCCAGCTCCTCCCGCGAGCAGGTGAAGAGGGTCTTGCGGAAGGCGCCCACGGGCCCCTCGGCGCCGGGCTCCTCCGGCAGGGAGCCGATGGGGGTGGCGCGGGCGTCGAAGGCGGCATCGCGGTTCTCGCGGGACTGGCTGGCGTCGCGGAAGTGGATGCGGCCCGTGGGCAGGTCCACCTTCACGCCGGTGCCCGCGTAGACGATGCCCTTGCGGCGGATGGCGGCCTCTTCCACCGGGAAGGCCCCGGCCTCGGAGGCGAGGATGAAGCGGTCGTCCGTGAGGGTCCACCGGGCCGGGCGGAAGCCGTTGCGGTCCAGGCGGGCGCCCACGGTGTTGCCGTCGGAGAACATCACGATGGCGGGGCCATCCCAGGGCTCCATGGCCCGGCTCCAGAAGGTGTAGAAGTCCGTCTGGCCTTCGGCGGGGGGCATCATGATGGCGAGGATGTCCTCCATGTGCGGGATGCTGCTGCGGTAGAGCAGGGCCTCGGCGATCTCGTTGAAGCTGCCGGAGTCGCTGATGGAGCCGTGGGTGACCAGCTGGTCGGCCTTCAGCCCGATGGACATCTCGCGGGAGATGGCGCGGCTGCGGTTGCCGGCGATGGTGTTGATCTCCCCGTTGTGGGCGATGAGGCGGAAGGGCTGGGCCTTGTCCCAGGAGGTGCGCGTGTTGGTGCTGAAGCGGCGGTGGATGAGGGCGAACCGGGTGATGTAGGCGGGGTTCTGCAGGTCGAGGTAGAAGCGGTGCAGGTCCGCCGCGCGGGTGAGGGCCTTGTAGACGATGGTGCGGGCCGACAGCGAGGCGAAGAAGAAGGCGTTCTGGATGCCCGCCTCGGAGAGCTTGGTGCGGAGCACCTGCTTGGCGTTGTAGAGCAGCTTGTCGAAGGAGGCGTCGGTGCGGCAGTGGGCGGGCCGCTGGAGGATGGCGTGGCGCAGGGCGGGCATGGACTTCCGCGCGTCCTCGCCCAGCACGGAGGGGTCGACGGGCACCTCGCGGAAGGCCAGCACCTTGAGGTCGAAGAAGTCGAAGGTCGCCCGGAAGATGGAGAGGGATTCCTGGAGGCGCAGCAGGTCCGGGGGCGCAAGCAGGCTGGCCACGGCGATCTCGCCGGGCCGGTAGCCCAGCAGCGCGAAGGGGATGTCGGTCATTACCCCCGCGCCGTCGCTGGAGACCTGGTCGGCGGCACAGCCGCCCCGGTGCTCGACGCAGCGCAGGGCGTGGAGGGCATCCGCGAGGATGTGGTGGCAGGCTTCACCAGTCCGGCTGGCAATGAAGCCAACCCCGCACGCGTCGTGCTCGTTCCGGGCCGCTGACTGCATCGGGTGTCCTTCGGGATGAGGCAGAGTAGCGGAAAGCGTGGCCGGACGGGACCCCAAGCCTCGCTTATGCCCCTTCCCCGGACTTGCTTATGACGGGGGCCGCCGCGCTGTGGGAAACTGGGGGCCTCATGACCACCCTCGCCCTGAAATACCGCCCCCGCCTGCTCTCCGACCTGGTCGGCCAGGAAGGCAGCGTGAAGGCCCTGGCCAACGCCCTGAAGCGGGCCAAGGAGAGCGGGAAGATCCACCAGGCCTACCTGTTCGCGGGGGTGCGCGGCACCGGCAAGACCAGCACGGCCCGCATCCTGGCCCGGGCGCTGAACTGCCAGGAAGGCCCCACGGCGACGCCCTGCGGCGTGTGCGACCCCTGCCGCGCCGCCGAGCAGCCGGACAGCAGCCTGGACATCGTCGAGATCGACGCCGCCAGCCGCGCCTCCGTGGCCGATGCCCGCGCGCTGCGGGAGCAGGTGCAGACCCGGCCCGCCTTCTGCCGCTACCGCGTCTACATCATCGACGAAGTGCACATGCTGAGCACCGAGGCCTTCAACGCGCTGCTGAAGGTCATCGAGGAACCGCCGCCCCACGCCATCTTCGTGCTGGCCACCACCGAGCTGCAGGACGTGCCCGACACCATCAAGAGCCGGGTGCAGATCTTCCCCTTCCGCCTCATTCCTGTGGGCCTCATCGAGGGCCGGCTCAGGCACGTGTGCGAGTCCGAGGGCGTGGCCTTCGAGGCCGGCAGCCTGCGCCTGGTGGCCGAGGCGGGGCAGGGCTCCATGCGCGATGCGCTGACCATCCTCGACCGCGTCATCGCCGCGGGCGACGGCCAGGTGCTGGAGGAGGCGGTCCGCGAGCAGCTGGGCATCGTCAGCGCCCACCTGGTGCAGGGCGTGCTGTCGGCCCTGGCCATCGGGGACACGGCGGCCCTGGTGGAAGCCTGCCGCGAGCTGAACGAGCAGGGCGCCGACTGGGCCACCTTCTGGCGCGAGCTGGTGCTGGCCTTCCGCGACCGGCTGGAGGAGGAGGCCCGTGGCGCCCACGGCCCCCAGGAGCTGCTGCGCTGGGCGCGGATGTTGCACCTGCTGCTGAGCCGCGAGCGCGACCTGCGGGACACCAGCCTGCCCCGGGTGGTGGTGGAGCTGGCCCTGCTCACGGCGGCCCAGCTGCCGCACCTGGCCTCCCTGGACGCCCTGGTCTCCGGCACCGCCGTGGCCGCGGGCCCGCCCTTGAAACCCACGGCGGCACCGGGCCCTACGCGGGCCCCCCAGGCCGCGCCGGCGCCTGAGGGGCCTCGCCCGACGGCACCCGCCCGCGCCCCGGCGCCCCCACCGGCGCCTGCCGTCCGGCCCGCGCCCGCGACCCCCGATCAGCTGCGGGCCGCCTGCAGCGAGGCGCTGCGCCGGGTGCCGGGCCTGCGGACCCTGGCCACCGCACCCCAGCTGGCCTCGGCGCTCAGCTGGGCGCCTCCGGTTTTGCGCTTCACCTTCCCCGACAACGTGCGCCACACCCTCCAGGACTTCGAGCGGGAGAAGGCCAGCCCGCACCTGCTGTCGGCCCTGGCGGCGGTGGTCCCCGGCCTGACCACGGTGGAGGTCGCGTTCGAGGGCCCGGGCCCTGCCTCAGCGGGCGAGCGACCCGAGGACCGGTTGCGTCAGGAACCCGCCTTCCAGGAGCTGCTGCGCCTCAGCGGCGGGGAAGTGCTGGAGATCCGGCGCGAGGGCTGAGCAAGCCTTGGGTGGCCCGGAACTACAGCTGGGCTTGGGAGGGGTCGAAGGGCTGGGTACGGATATCCGCACCTTCCAGAGGGCCGCCATGAACATCCACCTGAGGTTGCCGAGCCTGGCTGGGTGGGCGGTGGCTGGGGTGGGCGTGGCGGTGCTGGTGGGCTGGTATGCCGACATCCAGGTGCTGCGCAGCATCCTGCCAGGCCTGGTGACCATGAAGGCCAACACGGCGGCCTCCTTCCTGTGCATGGGCGTGGCCCTGGTGCGGGTGAGCCGGGCGGAGCCCCTGCCGACCCCGCAGCGGAACCTCATCCTGGGCCTTTGCGGACTGGCCATCCTGGTGGGGGGCCTCTCCCTCGTGCAGTACGCCCTGGGGCTGGATTTCGGCATGGATCAGCTGCTGGTGCGCGAGGCGGCGGGAGCGGTGGACACCTCCCACCCGGGCCGCATGGCGCCTCCAACGGCCTTGGCCTTCCTGCTGCTGGGCGGGGCCCTGGTGCTCCTCCTCCTGCGCCCCCGGGCACGGGGGGTGCCCTGGCTGGTGGCGGGCGGTTCCCTCTTTGGCGTCCTGGGGCTCATTGCCTACCTGCTGGACCTGCCCGCCCTGGCGACCTTCGGCCCGTTTACGGCCATGGCCCCGCCCACCGCCGTGGCCTTTCTCATCCTTGCAGGGGGGATCCTGCTGGCCCAGCGGGCACAGTGCGGGGCCCGCCCGGACAAGCGGTTCCTGACCCTGGCCCTCATCCAGGCCCTGGCGCTCCTGGCGGTGGCGGGAGTTGGCGCCGAACGCAGCCTTCGCTCCCTCGGACGCTCCCACCAGGCGGTGCTTGAGGCCGTCGCCAACCTGCAGCGACTGGATATCCTGGTCCAGGACCTCCAGGCCCTGGAGTCCGAGGGGCGGGGCTTCCTCGCCACGGGCGAAGGGCGGTTCCTCCAGGGGCAGGCCGGGCTGCGCGCCGCCATCGAGGGAGACCTGCGGAACCTCCGCAACGGGGAGGGAGGGACCTGGTCCCTGGGCGAGGGCCCCCGGGAGGCCTTGCGCGCCTCGGTGGAACAGAAGCTTGCCTTTACCGCCTCCCTGGTGAACCTGCGCCAGCAGGGCCAGGTAAGGGAGGCCACCGCCATCCTCGCGTCGGGTGCCGGGGGCGACCTGATGGCGCAGGTACGCCGCCAACTCCAGACCCTCCGCGAGGAGCAGAGGCTGGACCTCGGCCGACGCCAGGCCCAGTCGCGACTGAGCGGCCTGCGTACGGCTGTCGCGTTGTCCCTCGCGCTGCTCCTGGCCTTCGGGATCCTGGTGGCCGTTTTCATGACGCTGTGGGAGGAAGTGCTGGAGCGGAGGAGCGCCGAGGCCCGCCTGCAGGGCATCTCCGAGTCCCTGGAAGGCGAGGTCGAAGAACGGACCGGGGCCCTGCAGGCCCAGAAAGCCGAGCTGGAGACGATTCTCGACACCATCCGCACCTGGGTGTTCTACAAGGACAAAGACAACCACTTCGTCCGGGTGAACCGAGCCTTTGCCGAGATCATGGGCATGCCCAAGGCGGAGATTGAAGGCGCCTCGCTGTGGGACCTCTTTCCCCATGAGCAGGCGGAAGCCTTCTGGAAGGACGACCTAGAGGTCATCACCTCCGGCACTCCCAAGGTGGGCATCTTCGAGCCCATGGACTCGGCCAAGGGCCTGCGCTGGCTGCTGACGGACAAGGCGCCCTACCGGGACGTCGATGGCTCCATCATCGGGGTGATCGGCACCACCCTGGATGTCACCGAAATGAAGGCGGCCCAGGACCTCCTCCAGCAGCAACAGCTGGCCCTCGAAGAGGCAAACCTCCGCCTACAGCAGAAGGTGGTGGAGCTGGATGAGTTCAATTTCGTCGCGAGCCATGACCTGCAGGAACCCCTGCGGAAGCTCGTCTCCTTCAGCGAGTTGCTGCCGGGGGATTTGCCCGGTGAGCTGCCTGAGCGGGCCGCGCTGGACTTGAAATACATCGTGGATGCCGGCAGGCGCATGCAGCGCCTGATCCAGGACCTGCTCACCCTGTCGCGCACCGGACGGAACGAGATGCGGATGACACGCGTCCACCTGGATCAATGCCTGGAAGAAGCCCTGCAGAACCTGGACCTGGGTGTGGGAGAGGCGGAGGCCCTTGTCACAAGGACCTCACTGCCCGAGGTATACGGTGACCAGGCCATGCTCGCCCGCCTGTTCCAGAACCTGGTGGGCAATGCCGTGAAGTTCCATCACCCTGAGCGGCCCGCGCGGGTTAAGGTCTCCGCCGTTCGCGATGGAGAGGGCTGGGTGCTCCGGGTGGAGGACAATGGCATCGGCATCGAGCCTCGCCACTTCGACCAGATCTTCGCCCCCTTCAAGCGCCTGCATGGTCGGGGCGCCTATGAGGGCACCGGCATCGGCCTTTCGATCTGCCGGAAGATCGTCGAGCGCCACGGCGGACGCATCTGGGTGGAGTCCGTGGTGGGGGAAGGCACGAGCTTCATGACCTACCTCCCCACCCAGCCACAACCCAACGCGTCCTAGGAGGATTCATGAACACACTGAAGCGTCGCGCTGTGATCCTGCTGGCTGAGGATGACCCGGGCGACCAGGAGCTGACCCGCCGGGCCCTGGAAGGGGGCAAGATCCTCAACGACCTCTTCATCGTCCAGGATGGCGAGGAAGCCCTGGACTACCTGCTGCGGCGGGGAAAGTACACCGACCCCGCCACCAGCCCCTCACCGGACCTCTTCCTCCTGGACCTGAACATGCCGCGCATGGACGGCAGGCGCGTGCTGGAAACCATCCGCAACACCCCGGGCTGTCCCCAGCCGGCCATCATCGTGCTCACCACCTCCAGCCAGGAGGAGGATGTCGTCCACAGCTATGACCTGGGCGTGAAGTCCTACATCACCAAGCCGGTGGATGTGGGTGCCTTCCTGCGGGCCCTGAAGCTCCTGCAGGAATACTGGCTGGAAATCGTGGTGTTGCCTCCCAAGCAGGGATGAATGAATGAAGCGCCTACCCCTCACCCTGGTTGTCGTGGACGACGATTCGGTCGACATCGAACTGCTGCGTCGGCATGCGCGGGACGTGCAGGACTGGGATGTGACCATGCTGGCCTTCGCCAGCTGGGGTGAGGCCCAGGCGGACCTGCAGACCCTCGGCCCCCATGTCTTGATGGTGGACTTCCTCATGGGCGCCCAGACCGGACTGGAGATCATCGCCGAGCTGAGGGAGGCCGGCGATGTCCAGCCGGTGGTGCTGCTCACGGGGGCGGGCGATGAGCGGCTGGCGGCCGAGGCCATGCGGCTGGGGGCTGACGACTACCTGAACAAGAACCTGCTGAGTCCCGGGGCATTGACCCGCTCGCTCCTGGCGGCCACCAGCATGGCCGAGCTCCGGCGGGAGCGGGCCGCCGCCGAGGAGCGCCTCCGGAGCAGCGAGCGGAAATACCGCAAGCTGATGGATCGGTTGAGTGAAGGCGTGGCCCTCATCCATGCCCAGGGCACCTTCACCTTCTGGAACCCCCGGCTGTTCCAGATGCTGGGCTACCAGCCCGAGGAACTGGACGGGCTCACCCTCCAGGACCTGGCCCCGCCGGAGCACTGGCCCCTCTTCCAGGCGAAGTTCCTGAATCCCGCCAGCGGATCCAGCGACCAGTTCGAGACCCAGCTGCGTCGCAAGGATGGCCGCCTGCTGGAGGTCTTCGTGTCCACCGGCCCCTTCGTGGGTCAGGGGGGGCAACCGCGCACCCTGGCGCTGTTCACCAACGAGTCTCGGCGCAAGCGGACGGACGAGGCTCTGCGCAGGGCCCAGAAGCAGGAGAGCCTGGCGCTGATGGCTGGCAGCATCGCCCATGACTTCAATAACCTCTTCCAGAGCGTGCAGGGGCATCTGGAGCTGGCGGAACGGCGGCTAAGCGAGCCCGAGCGGGTGCGGGCCTCCCTGGGCAAGGCCCTCGCGTCCCTCAACAAGGCGTCCCAGCTGTCCTCGCGCATGCTGGACTATTCGGGGCGGGGCTTCCACCGACTGGCCCGGTGGGATGCCTGTGCCCTGGTCCAGGGCCATCAGGACAGCCTGGAGGACCTCACCTCCGAGAAGGTGGTGGTGCGCCTCTGTCCAGCGGGGGAGCACCGTGCCTGGATCGACTGCGATCCCGACCAGGTGCTGCAGGTGCTCTCGGCACTGGTGGTCAATGGGACCGAGGCCATGGGTGGCGGCCCAGGTACCATCGAGATCGGCGCCGTCCACGGACACAGCCAGGACGTGGATCCGGCGGATGGCTACTGGGCCCTGCCGTATCCCGAAGGGCCACTGGTGGTGCTCTCGGTCCGTGACACAGGCTCGGGCATGGAGGCCCACCTGCTGCCCCGCCTCTTCGATCCCTTCTTCACCACCAAGGAACTGGGCCGGGGGCTGGGGCTCGCGGCGGCCGTGGGGATCCTCCAGGGCCACTACGCCGGGCTGCAGGTGCTGAGCGTGCCCGGTGAGGGCTCCACCTTCCGGCTCTATTTCCCGGCCAGCCTCACGGAGGGAGGATCCCTGGCTCAGTCAGGGCGGACCGCCCCGGTCCTTCTGCCGGGCCAGCCCCGGGGGGTACTGGTGGTGGATGACGATGCGGACCTGCGGCTCTCCCTGGTGGAGGTTTTGACCGAGGTGCTGCAGCGCCCGTGCTTCCAGGCCTGCGACGGGGTGGAGGCGGTGGCGATGTTCCAAGCCCACCAGGACGAGATCGCCCTGGTCATCACCGACGCCACCATGCCGCGCATGGGGGGCTGGGAGGCCTTCGAGGCCATCAGCCGGATCCGTCCCGGCACTCGGGCGATCCTATGCAGCGGGTACAGCGAGGAGGAAGGGAAGGGCGCTGCGCGGGATCACGGCTTCGGCTGCTTCCTGCAGAAGCCCTTCTCGATCCAGACCCTGACGGAGGCCCTGGAGGCAACCCTGCAACCGTGAAAGGCGGGCCGAGGCAGCCCCGTCAGCCGCCGGAGACCGGGGGCATGAGGGCCACTTCGTCCCCGTCCGCCAGGGGGCTGTCCCGCTGGGCAAAGGCCTGGTTGACGGCCAGCAGGGCGTCTGCGGGCAGGGCCGCGAACCGGGGATCCGCCAGCAGCTCCGCCAGAGATGCCGCGGCCGGGAGCGCCAGCTCGCTGAACCCCAGGAGGGCGCGGTAGCGGGCGAAGCACTTCACGGTGATCATGGGCAGCTCCTTGGACGCGGGTCCCGGCCTAGCGCGGGCTCCAGGTGTGGCGGATCTCGCCGGAGGGGTTGAGCCCCGAGCCGGCTCCCTTGCTGGCGCCCAGCTGGAGGATGAGGTTGCCGAAGCGCCACTCCACCTGGCCGGAGGTGATGCTGAGTTCGCCGGTCTTCCGGTGGGACAGCACGAAGGCGCTGCGCTGGCCCAGCAGGTTGATGCTCTTGCCGAGGGTGACCTCCGTCTCGGTGTTGCCGAGGGTGGTGGTGCGCACGGCGACGTTCACCCGGTCCAGGCCGAAGGTGCGGCGCAGCTGTTCCTGGAAGGGGGCGAAGGCGAGGGTGGAGATGAGGCCGGAGCTGGCGCTGGCCAGGCCCGTGGTGATGGCGCCCTGGGTGGCCCCGGAGCTGGAGCCCGCCGTGCCCACATTGGCCACGTTGCCAGGGTTGATGAGGATGGCGACGATCTCATCCTGCCGCAGGCTCGGGATGGAGCTGGGCACGATGGTGAGGTTGCTGAGGGTGCCCCGGATGTCGAGGTTGACGGTGTACCCGGGGATCGAGGTCACGCTGCCCTGGAGGCTGATGAGGGGGTCGAGGGGCCTCAGCTCGGAGAAGGTGAGCGACCCCCGGTCCACCACCATGTCGCCGGCGGGGAAGATGTTGGTCACGCGGCCCCCCGCCTGGAAGACCATGGTGCCCTTGGGCACAGGATGACCCAGGGTGCCGAGCACCTGGAAGGGGCCCTCGGTGCGCCCCTCCAGCTTCAGGAGGTTGGTGTCGAAGCTCCAGGGGCTGCGGAGGTCGAGGTCGAGGTCCAGTCGGATGCGCTCAAGGGGATCGTCGAGGTCGAGGCCCGTAAGGCCGCCGCTGTCGCTCAAGGCGCTGCGCAGGATGAGGTCCGCCAGCTTGACTTCGGTCTGGTAGGTGAGGCGGTCGGCCTGCAGGCGGCCCTTGAGCATGCCGCCCTCGTCGGTGCCTTCGAGGGTGGCCTGGAGACTGCCCTGGAGGTCCAGGCCGTCCGGCACGTCCCGCAGCTGGAAGTGGGCCAGGTTGGCCTTGATGCGGTAGGTGTCCAGGCCGCCCAGTTGCCAGCTGGCGGTGCCGCTGGCCCGGAGCGCCCCGTGGGCCAGGGTGCCCTGGACGGGCTTGTCCTCGGCCACGGTCAGGGTGTGATCCTTGAGCACCACCTCGGCCTGGATGTCCTCGGCGCCCTGGTAGCCGCGCAGGTTCATCTGGCCCCGCTCCAGGCTAAGGGTCCCATCCAGCAGGGGGTCGAAGTAGGAGCCGTGGACCAGCAGGTTGAAGCGGCTGGTGCCCTGGACGCTCAGCTCGGAGAGCAGGCTGTATTCGTCCACTTCCATGATCCGGTCGAGGATCGACTTCAGGTGGGCCAGGTCGGCGCCGCCCTGGACCTGCACGGCCATGGGTGCCTCGGTCGAGAAGGGCAGGCTGCCGGAGAGTCGGACCTCCGCCGCCTGGGGACTCCCTCCGGCCACCGGGGCGCGGGCACCACCCCGGAGGGCGATGTCCACCCGGGCGCCGGTCTGGTCGCCCTGCATGGTGGAGGGGGCGGCCTGGTGCAGTTCGAAGGCGTTGAACCGGGCCGCCAGGGTGTCGAGGGTGCCGTTCCAGGTGAGGTCGCGACCGTTGCGCCACCGGCCCTTGAGGGTCGCGGACAGGCTGAGGTCCTCCAGCAGGTCGTTGGTCAGGCTGCGGGCGAGCCGTTCGGTGCGGGCGCTGCTGGAGGAAATGGCGATCTGGGCCTGGCCTTCCAGGTCGACGCCCCGGCGCTGAACCTCCAGGTTGATCAGGGGCTGGGGCAGGCCCTCCATGCCGAGGCTGCCTGCCAGCCTGCCCCGCGCCAGCTGGAGGTGGCCCTGGAGGCCCTCCAGGCTCCGGTCGCCGAAGAACATCCGCCCCTGGCTCACCTGCAGGCGCCCATCGGGCAGATCCAGGTCGCCGAAGGGGCTGGTGATGGGCCCCAGCACGCGGCCCTCTACCTGGGCCTGGATGCGGGGGCCGGGCAGGGCGAGGAGGTGAGTGTCCACGCGGCCCTCCAGGTCCACGTGCCAGGTCCAGGCCTGGAAATCCATCTCCGAGCGGCCCGTGAGGGCCAGCGCCCCTTCGGGCGGGACGGCGCCCCGCCCGAGGCGATCGGGCCGCTCCCCCACCCGGACATCCGACAGGTTGAGCCGCAGCCGGTCCAGGTCCATCCAGAAGTCCGAGGAAGCCGCTGGAATTGTGATTCCGTACGCTTCGCCTTGTTCGACTTGGGCCGCACCCTGCATCTGCAGCTGATGAAAAGGGCCCCAGAGCCGGACCCACCCACTGCCCAGGCCCGTGAGGGGCAGGTCCCGGCCGGCCTCGTCCTTGAGGTCGGCGGCGCGCAGCCCTTCGGCCACGGGCAGCTTGGAGGCGGTGTAGCACATGTCCATCTGGGGCTGGCCCGGGGCCGTGTCGCCCCAGGTGAGCCAGAGGTTTCCGCCGCCGCTGCCCTCCTCCTTGTGCAGGTCAATGTCCTGGATGCGCAGTTCGGTGCCCCGGATGGCGACCGTGTGGGCCAGGATGCGGTCGGCCCGCGCCCCGTGCCAGCGGGGCTGGTCCACCTCCGCCGTGCCATCCAGCTCGAACCCGGCGGGACGACTCCAGCGCACCTGGGCGCTCGCCCGGGTCTGGCCTTCCATGTCCAGGTCCACCACGTCCCAGGCGCGGAGGGCCTGGGCCACCTGGCTGGCGTTCACCTCCGTCCGTCCCTCGCCATTCAGGCGCTGCAGCCCATGGGGGCCAAAGGTGGCCGAGGCGGTGCCCTCCAGCTGGAGGGAGGCCAGGTCGAGCCGCAGGCGCTTCAGGGCCAGCTGTCCCTGCTTGAGGGACGCCTCCAGGCCGCCGGCAGGCGCGTTGTTCTGGGTGAGCCCGAGGGCCAGGTCGGCCTGCCAACGGTCCAGGCGGTCCATGGGCGTGCCGGGGAGCGGCCCCTCGACCTGCACCTGCAACTGACCCTGGACGCCCCGCCATTCCTGCAGCCGGAAGGCCGCATTCAGAGGCTCGAGGTCGAGGTTGGTGCCGTGGACCACGGCCCGCAGGGGGGCCGAGCGGGACCAGCTGCCATGGGCTTCCAGATCCCCCTGGGGCGAGGTCCAGTGCAGCCCTTCCAGGCGTGCCTGGCTCAGATCGCCAGATCCCTTGAGGGAGAGGCTGCCCGGCAGCAGGGCCGCCTGGGCGGGCCGGAGGGCCTCGCCTTCGGCCGTGAGGGTCCAGGTGGGCTTGGCCAGGGTGCCCTGGAGGGTCCCCACCAGATCCAGGCGACCGGTGAGGGCCGGGCGGGTCTGGCCCCCCCAGCGGGCGGCCTGGTCCAAATCCACCAGGGCTGTGAACGCCGCCTCCAGCTGATCCGGTTTCGCCTGGCGGGCTGGATCGAAGTGCCCGTGGAGGCGGAGCTGACTTTCCCCTAGGCGCAGATAGGCTTCGTGCACCCGGAGCGAGGGTTCGGAGACCTCCGCGTTGAGGTCCAGGCGCCCGCGCTTCCAGCCGTCGGGGCCGTGCACGGCCAGATGGGTGCCGGTCCACTCCACCCGGAGGTGGTTGGGCCCCAGGCCCCGGCCCTTGACCTCGAACTGGTACTGGAGCTGGGGAATGCGGCCCATGGCCTGGGGAATCCGCAGCTCACCTTCCGACAGGGTGAACTGGTCGAGCCGAACCTGGGGCAGGGGGCCCTTCCGGGGGGGGTGCGGCTTCAGGTGGATGGCCGCGAGCCCGGCCTCCGTGAGCACCAGGTGGGGCTGGTCCAGCTTGATGGCGTAGAGGTGGGGGTTGGGTCCGAGGAGGGACCAGAGGTCGGCCTGTACTTCCACGCGCCGGACCGTCAGCAGGTCGCCCCCCAGGCGCACCTCCTGCAGCACCAGGGAGCCGAGGAGGGGATGGAGTTCGATGCGGCCAATGGCGAGCGGCAGACCCGTCTCTTCCTGGACCAGCGTGTCGATGCGGCGGACGGTCCAGGCCAGGATTTCCGGGCGGGAGGCCAGCCAGGGCAGCCCTGTGAAGACCGCACCTCCGGCCACCAGCCCATAGGTGACGCGCCGCACCCAGCGCCGACCCCAGAGCCGACGCACCGCCTCCCTGGTGGATGGTTGGAACATCAGTTCTTTTCGCCGCAGTTGGGGCAGATCATGGCCATGCGCGGAAGCTGCTTGTAGCAGAAGCGGCAGAGCCTGGACTGCGTGGCGGCCTTGAGGGTGAGGTGGGGCCCGGTGGTGGAGGTGGACAGCACGGCGGTGCCCAGGGGGCGGGTCTCGCGGGCGACGCTGTCCTTCAGGCGCCGCAGGGCCTCCAGCAGCGCCTGGGCTGAGAGGTAGCGCTCCCCCAGGTTGACCGCCAGGGCCTTCATGACCACCTCGGAGAAGGCCTTGGGCACGATGGGGTTGCGCAGGTGGGGCGCCACGATGGGTTGGCTGGTGAAGGCCTGGGCGATCTTGAGGGGGTCGGCGTCGTAGAAGGGCACAGTGCCCGTGAGCATCTCGTAGAGGGTGATGCCCAGGGACCACAGGTCGGACTGGAACACCGCCCGGCCACGGAAGTGCTCGGGGGCCATGTAGGGCGGCGAGCCGATGCGGGTGGGGGCGTAGGGCACGTGCTGCATCTCCAGCACCCGGGAGGTGCCGAAGTCCGTGACCTTGGCCACGCCCTCGCGGTTGATGAGGATGTTGGCCGGGCGCAGGTCGCGGTGCAGGATCTGGTGGCCATGGGCGAAGGCGATGGCGCTGCAGACATCGAGCGCGATCTCCAGGGCGCGGGTTGGCGGCAGGGACCGCTCGCGGCGGATGAAGCGGTCGAGGCCCTCGCCCTCGACGTACTCCAGCACCATGAAGAAGATGCCGTTCTTCCGCTCGACCGTGATGAGCTCGACGATGTTGGGGTGCTTCAGCCCCGCCATGATGCGGGGCTCCTTGAGGAGGTCGACGATCTCGTCCTGCTGCTGGTGGGGCACCTTGAGGGCCACCTTGCGGTTCACCCAGGTGTCCATGGCCAGGTACACCGCCCCGAAGCCGCCGGAACCCAGGCGGTCCAGGATCTGGTATTTGCCCAGGGTCTGGTCCTTGGAAAGCACGGGCGAAGGCTCCGAAGCGATGGTCTCAGCATGACCGAAACCACCTGAGGAGCCTAGCCCGGCGAGGCCGCTACTCGAAGATCCGATCCAGCAGGGAGCGCGAGTCCTCCCAGGCGGCCACCAGGTGGCGGATGCGGGGCTTGGCATCCTGCACCAGGCCGTAGGCGCGCCGGAAGGCCACGCGGTCCTCCACGGTGGCCCGGTGGTGCTGGCGCAGGTGCTCCCCCCAACTGGAGCCGAGGAAGCTCTCCACGAACCGCACCAGGCCCGGTTCGGGGGGCTCCAGGTCCTGGAAGAGGGACCAGCGCACGGCCCCGTCGCGGATGCGGATGCGGCGCACTTCGCGCATGGCGGCCTTGAACGCGGCCTGCTGCGCCTCCGGTACCCGGTACTCCAGGACGGTGAGGATGGGCCCTTCATCGGGATGGATGTTGCCCGGCGCGTGGGGCTGCAGCCGGTGGGGGCTCAGGTCCATGGGTTCGTGCAGGGCCTGCATCTTCAGCCGGGCCGTCGCCGCCAGGGCCAGCAGCATGCCCAGGCTGGCAGTGGCGTAGGCCGTGGGGATGCCCCAGCGCTCGCCGACCACCCCCCAGAATGCGGCGCCGCCCGCCATGGCACCGCCCCAGACGGTGATGTAGACGCCCAGGGCCCGGGCCCGCACCCAGGAGGGCACCGAGAGCTGGACGCCGGTGTTGCAGGTGCTGAGGACCGTCAGCCAGCCGCCGCCGCACACGAACAGCGCCAGGGCAACGGCCCCGACCCGGCCCACGAAGGCAAGCACCAGGAGGCCGCCGGCAAAGAGCACCGTGGCGGTGGCCAGGAGGGCATTGGGCGTCAGGCGGCTCCGCAGGCTGGGCAGCACCAGGGTGGCCGCGACGGCCCCCGCCCCGGAGCAGCCGAGGAGCAGGCCGAAGGCCGTGGAGCCCAATCCCAGGTGGTGGATGGCGAGGGTGGGCAGCAGCGAGAACATGGTGCCGCCGAAGAATACGAAGGTGCCCCCGCGGAGGAGGATCACCTGGAGGGCCTTGCGGTGCCGGGTGTACCGCAGCCCCACCTTCATGGCCGCGGTGAACCGCTCGGCGGGCAGGTCGGCGGGGCTGCGCTCCCGCTTCCAGCCCTTCAGGACGACCACCACGCCCACGAAGGAGACGGCGTTGAGGGCGAAGGCCCAGGTGGGACCGAACCACCCCACGATGAGCCCGCCCAGGGCCGGACCGACCGCCCGGCTCAGGTTGAAGCCGGCGCTGTTGAGAGCCACGGCGGGGGCGATCTGGTCCTTCGGGACCAGATCGGGCACCGAGGCCTGCCAGGCGGGGGCGTTGAGGGCCGCGCCCACCCCCAACAGCAGGGACATGGCGATGAGGACGCCGGGAGTCACCAGATGCAACCAGGAGAGGGTAGCCATGGCCATGGCCACCAGGAGCATCCAGGTCTGGGTGCCCAGCAGGAGGCGGCGCCGGTCCACGATGTCGGCTATGGCGCCACCGGGCATCGAGAGCATGAGCATGGGCAGGGTGGAGCCGGTCTCGATGAGGCTCATCAGCAGGGGCGAGCGGGTGAGCTCGGACATGAGCCACTTTTCGCCGACGCTCTGCACCCAGGTGCCCACGTTGGAGGCCATCGCCGCGATCCAGATCGCCATGAAGAGGCGGTTCCGGAGCGGAGCGAAGGGGCTTTGTTTGGCGTCAGTCACAGGTTCAGGCTATCCAGCATTCAAGCCAAGCGTGATTCAAGACAGGCAGGGGGAAAAGATCTCACCACCAAGACACCAAGACACCAAGAAAAGCAAAAGCAAGCTCCTTTGCACGTCTTGGTGTCTTGGTGTCTCGGTGGTGATCGGTACTCTTCTCTATCCCAGGAACGCCTTGAGCGTTTTTGAGTAGCGAGGGTGCCTGATCTTTCTCAACGCCTTGGACTCGATCTGGCGGATGCGCTCGCGGGTGACGGCGAACTCGCTGCCCACTTCCTCGAGGGTGTGCTCGCTGCCCTCGTCGCCCACGCCGAAGCGCATGCGCAGCACACGCTCCTCGCGCTCGCTGAGGGTGTTGAGCACGTTGCGGACCGTCTCCTTGAGGCGCTGCTGTACCACCTGCTCCACGGGGGAGACGACGGTCTTGTCCTCGATGAAATCCCCCAGGTGGGAATCCTCCTCCTCGCCGATGGGCGTTTCCAGGGAGATGGGTTCCTGGGCGATCTTCATCACCTTGCGGACCTTGCCCACGGGCATGTCCATGGCGTGGGCGATCTCCTCGCTGGAGGGTTCCCGGCCCAGCTTCTGCACCAGCTCACGCTGGGTGCGGATGAGCTTGTTGATGGTCTCGATCATGTGCACGGGGATGCGGATGGTGCGGGCCTGGTCGGCGATGGCGCGGGTGATGGCCTGCCGGATCCACCAGGTGGCGTAGGTGGAGAACTTGAAACCGCGGCTGTACTCGAACTTGTCCACGGCCTTCATGAGCCCGATGTTGCCTTCCTGGATGAGATCCAGGAACTGCAGGCCGCGGTTGGTATAGCGCTTGGCGATGGACACCACGAGGCGCAGGTTGGCCTCGATGAGCTCGGCCTTGGCGGCCCGGCTGATGCTCTCGGCGCCCTTCAGGCCGTTGAAGTCCTTGTGGAACTGCTCGCTGGTGGTCTCGTACTTGTCGAAGAAGTCGGCCAGGGTCTTCTCGATGTGGGCCAGCTCGTCCTTGTACTTGTCCTTCAGCTTGGCGAAGGCAGGGTTCTTGAGGCGGTCCCGCAGCTCGCGGCACTTGCGCTCGCCCGCCATCACCTGGCTGTGCTGGTGGGTGATGCGGTCGATGAGGCGCGTCACAGCGAGGCTGTTCAGGCCCAGCTTGCGGATCTGGCGGGAGAGGCGGCCCCGGGCCTGGAGGATCTCGCGGCCCAGCTTGCGGCGCTTGGGCAGCGTCTTGGTGCCGGCGTCCACCTGGGTCTTGAGCTCCAGCAGGTCCTGCAGAGCCTGGTCGAAGACCAGCAGCTTCTCGAACTGGTGGTGCACGTGCTGGGTGGCGGAAGTGCTCTCGGCATCCTCGTCGTCATCTACCTCGTCCGAGAGGCCGACGACCTCGCGGATCTTGCCGGGGTTCTCCTTAAGCATGCGGCCGATGTCGATGAGCAGGCTGGCCGCCAGGCGGGACCGGGACAGGGCCCGCATGACGCTGCGGACGCCGATCTCGATGCGCTTGGCGATTTCGACCTCGTCTTCGCGCTTGAGGAGCGGTACGGTGCCCATCTCCTTGAGGTACATGCGGACCGGGTCGTTGAACTTGTCGCTGTCGGGGCTGTCGATCTCGACTTCCAGGTCCTTCTCGGACTTGCCGCCGCCTTCCACCAGGGTGAACTCGGGCTCGATGGCCTCCCGGGCCGCCTGGGCTGCCTCCTCGGTGGCGCCGATGCCCACGCCCAGACGGGCGAACAGACCCATGACCACTTCAAGGTCGATGGGGCTGGAGGCGGTGTCGGGGAGGAAGTCGTTGAGCTGGTCAACCAGCAGGATTCCGTTTTTCCTTCCGATGGAGATCAGGGCTTTGGTCAGGAGGTAGTAGCTATCGAGCTGCGGCGTCGGAACCATTCGGACCTCAAAGAGCACTGCGGACGTCGGGCCGGGGAGCCGGTGGCCGAAGGATATGCAGAACTCGGCCAATGTACGGGCCGAGTCCGGAACTTTTCAGTATAGGGGATCTGCGCGTCAGGGCAAGGGTCCGCCGTCAGGCGGGCGTCAGCGGGCGCCCCGGCGACGCCGGGACAGCTCCTTCTGGCGCGCCAGCAGGTCGTTCTGACGGGCCATCAGGCGGCTGGTCAGCCCGGCATCCACCAGGGTGCCAGGTTCCTGGAGCAGGCGGTTGTTGGCCTGGAGCTCCCGGTCGACATAGCGGCCCTCCAGCCGAGCGAACAGGGCCTCGGCGTCGCGCCCCGCCTCCTCCTGACGGCTGGCCTGGGCCTGGAGGTGGCGGAGGACGGCCACCACGCCCTCGGGGAGTTGCGTCACCTCGCCTTCGGCATCCAGGAGGGCCTGCACCAGGGGAGATCCGTCCAGTGTCTCCCACCAGGCGGGGGGCAGCCCCTGGACCAGGGTCACATGGCCCGAGCCAGCCAGCAGCAGCAGGCTGCGGATCGCGTCGTCCAGCTCCGGCAGGGGCCGGGGGCCTGAGCTGTCCGGGTCGGCCTCCGGGGCCCTGACCTGCCGACTCCGGACGGCCCGGTCCAGCTCCTGCAGCGGCACCTGCAGCTGGTGGGCCAGGCTGGCGAAGAGGTCGCGGCTTTCGGTGGTGCGGGGCAGGTAGGGCAGGAAGTCCAGCAGGTCCTTGAAGGCACCCATGCGGTCGGTGATGCGCCGCAGGTCCTTGCCTTCCATGGCCCGGTCCACCATGAAGGCGGTCCAGTCGGGGGCCGCCCGCAGCAGGTCCTGGAAGGCCTCGCCCCCCAGCTTGAGGCACCAGGTATCGGGATCCTCCCCCTGGGGCAGCTCCAGCAGGCGCACCTCGAAGCCCAGGGGCAGGGCCAGGCGCAGGCCCTTCTCCATGGCCCGGCGTCCTGCCGCATCGCCGTCGAAGCAGAGAATGACCCGGCGGGTGAAGCGCCCCAGCAGGGCCAGGTGCTCCTCGGTGAGGGCCGTGCCCAGGGGGGCCACCGCCTGGTGGATGCCGTTCTGGTGGAGCTGGAGCACATCGAAGTAGCCTTCCACCACCAGGGCGCCGTCCTTCATGGCGCCCTTGGCCCGGTGGAAGCCGAAGAGGGTGCCCCCCTTGTGGAAGAGGGGCGTGTCGCGGGTATTGAGGTACTTGGGCTGGCCTTCGCCCAGCACGCGTCCGCCGAAGGCCACGATGCGGCCCCTGGCGTCGTGGATGGGGATGGTGAGTCGGTTGCGCAGGAAGTCGATCTGGGTGCCACGCTCGCTGCGGCTGGCCAGGCCCGTCTGCTCGAGCAGTTCGCCGGAGAAGTTCAGACCCCGCAGGTGCTGGACCAGCGCCTCCCAGCCATCGGGCGCCACGCCGAAGCCCGCCTCCGCGAGAAATGCGCCGGCGTAGCCCCGGTCCGCCAGGTAGGTGCGGGCAGCCTCATGCCGCGCCAGCTGGGCCTCATAGAAGGCCTGGGCCGCCTCCAGGGCGGTACGCATGCGGGTTTCCAGGTCCACTTCGGCCGCAGGCCGTTCCCGGCGCTCCGGCAGGTCCACGCCGGCGGCGCGGGCCAGGGTCTCCAGGGCCTCGGGAAAGGTCATGCCCTCCCGCTCCATGAGCCAGGCGAAGGCATCGCCGTGCTTGCCGCAGCCGAAGCAGTGGTAGAAGCCTCGGTTCGGCACCACCTGGAAGCTGGGCGTGCGCTCGGCATGGAAGGGGCAGAGGCCCACGTAGGCGGTGCCCTGCTTGCGCAGTTTCACCGCCTGGCCCACCAGGGCCAGCAGGTCCGTGGCGTCCCGGACGCGCTCGACGATTTCGCGGTCACGCATGGTCTAGGGATAACACGGGGAAGGGCGCAGATCGAGGATTCATGGCATTCTTGGGGTTCTGTACGGTGATGCCCATGACCCAGCTCCTCGACACCATCCTGCTGTTCAGCCTGCCCGCCTCGGGCAAGTCGGAAGTGCGCCGATATCTGGCCAGCCTCACCCCCGACCAGTGCCGCAACGACTTCCACATGGGCTCCACTCTGCAGCTGGACGACTATCCCTACGTGCACCTCATGCACCGCATCGATGACGAGCTGAAGGCCAACGGCCTGGGCTACGCCTACTACCACGGCCCCACCCGGCCCTTTCGCGACAACTGGACCTGGGCCGTGCTCATCGAGCTGCTCAACGAGGACCACGCGAACCTCATGGCCAGCCGCCAGGTCGAGGTGGCGAGCGCCGCCCAGCACCTCTTCGATCGCCTCGACGCCGCCCACGCCAAGGTGGGCCTCGCCCAGCCCATGGGTGAGCTGCCCCACCGCATCCGGGTGCGCATGGCCGCAGCCCTCGAGGCCGAGTGCCGCGCCGAGCTGGAGGTCCTGAACCGCCAGAACGCCCTGGACAAGGCGGGGCGGACCCTGGTCATCGAGGCGGCCCGGGGCGGGGCCAACGGCTCGGCCTTCCCCCTCTGCCCGCCCCATGGCTACGGCGCCGCCTTCCAAGCGCTGGATCCCGCCATCCTCGCCAAGGCCGCGGTACTCTATGTCTGGGTGGATCCGACCGAGAGCCGCCGCAAGAACATCGAGCGCGGCCGCCCCGACGGGCAGGGCAGCATCCTGCACCACAGCGTGCCCATGGAGGTGATGCTGGGCCAGTACGGCTGCGACGACATGGCCTGGCTCATGGAGCAGAGTGACCGCCCCGGCACCCTCCGCATGGAGCGCCTCATCCAGGCGGGCGACCGCTATGAGACCAAGGTCTACCACCTGCCCGTCGCCCGGTTCGACAACCGGAACGATCTGACGACCTTCGTCCGCGAGGATCAGAAGCTATGGAAGCCCGCCGACGTGAACGCCATCCACGGCGGCCTGAAGGCGGCCTTTGATCAGTTGGCGAAGAACAGCTGATCAAGGGGAAGGAAGGATGCACCCCGAAGGCATCCGGGGATGGTTCAGTGCGCCCCGGCGCCCGGCTTGGCGTGCCAGAGGCGGGTCATGATGAGGGCGCCCACCAGGCTGAAGGGGATGATGGAGCCCACCCAGACCCAGGCGTTGGCGGGCTGGTGGCCGTGGGTGGCGATGCCATCCCAGCCGTAGGTCTTGAGGATCCAGCCCAGGCCGAAGCCCGTGAGGCCCGCGCCGACATACTGGATGCCGTCCAGCGCCCCCGCCACGGAGGCTGCCGCCTTCCGGCCACCGAAGTCCATGCTGGCGGTGCCGCTGAGCATGCCATGCACGCCGAAGATGAACATGGCGGTGAGGCCGAGCAGGATGACCGCCCAGATCTGGCCGCCGGTGGTGCCCTGGCCCAGGGTGAGGCCCAGCAGCCCGAGCATCACGACCTGCACCAGGTAGAAGAAGAAGGCCACGGGGGGACGGCGGGACTGGAACAGCTTGTCGCTCATCCAGCCACAAAGGAGGCCGCCGAAGATGCCGCCGCCCATGAAGGCAATGCCTGTCCACCAGTAGAGGTGCTCTGCCTTGCCCAGGTGGTAGACCTCCTGGAGATACTCGGTGAAGTAGAGCATCACCCCTTGGCGCACGAAGCCGGTGCAGAACTCCGCGAAGATCAGCGAGACGATGATGGGGTTGTGGAAGACCTTCCGGAAGAGCTCCCGCAGGGGCAGGGGCGTGTCCTCGGCCGACCCGGCGTCGGAGCCGTCGCCCGTGTCGAAATCGGCATGCCCGGCGTGACTGGGGCGGTTGCGCACCAGGAACCAGTCCACCCCGAACATGAAGGTCATGGCTGCCGCCGGCACGAACCAGATGACGGTCCAGCTGCGGAAGCTGGCCAGCAGCCAGGCGCCGATGGTGGTGGCCAGGAAGTAGCCCGAGCTGATCATGATCCCGAAGATGCCGCCGAAGACGCCCCGCTCCCGGACATGGAACCAGGTGCTGTTCACCTTGACCACGGAGAGGGCCCCGAAGCTCTGGAAATACATGTTCAGGCTCCAGAGCAGACTCATGCTCACCAGCACCTTGGAACCATCGCCATTGAGGAACATCAGGCCGATGAGCAGGTTCACCAGGGCCGCGCCCAGGGCGCCCAGGAGGATGGCCTTGCGGCCCCCGATGCGATCGGCCAGAGGCCCGTTGAAGGCCACGGCCAGGCCATAGGTCCAGAAGCCCGCGGAGGCGATGAGGCCCATCTGGGCCTTGTCCAGGTGGTACCAGGCCCCGATGTCGTTCTTCACGATGTTGAAGTTGTAGCGACCCATGTACATGGCCGCGTAGGTGAGGCCAAGCGGAAACCAGTTCAGGAACCGACGCAGGCGAAAGGTGGGGCTGTGCTCCAAGGGGACCTCGATGCCTCCAGGCTACTGGACGGCCCGGGTTCGCCCAAGCGACCTTGGTGTAACGCCGGTCAATTCACCGATGGGGGGCCTCAGTCGGGCTTGCGGAAGGCCTCGTCGGTGCCAGTCAGCTCCCAGGCTCCCCGGTGGCGCTCGAAGGTGGCGTGGCGAACCTTGGTCTGCCCCACCTTCACCTCCGGGTGGAGCACCTGGAACACCTCGAACTGGGCAGTTGGGTGCTCCAGCCGAATCTCGTAGGCCACCCGGGCCCCTTCGCGGGTGGGCTCCATGGCCGTGGCGCGCACGAAGGCCGCTTCAGCCGCGGGCATGGTGAAGCCGTTGGGGGCTGCCTTGATGGCCTTGGGCGCCTCGGACTTCAGGCGGAACAGGAAGGTCTCCTGGTTGCCCTCCGTGGTGACCTGGCTGTCGAACCAACCCGTCCGGTCCAGGTGCTCCTTGAGGGTCACCAGCCGGAGGTGGGCGGGGGTGCCCTTCTCTGCGCTGGCCCGCTCGGGCACCGTGACGGGCACCACCACGGGGTAGGCCTGGTGGATCAGGTCTTCGGCCCGGCGGCGCTCCAGCTTGCTGCTGCAGGCAAGGGTGAGCACCAGGGCGGGGAGGAGGAGGATCGGGAGGACGCGCACGCTCGGTTCCTTTCCAGTTCGCAAGGATGGTGACACAAGTTGGCGTGGCCCCGGCCACCGCGCAGTATCCTATGGGCCCACTGACGATAGGAGCTGCCCGTGAACCCCGGCTACCTGGCCCACCTGACCCGCGAGATCGAGCTGCTGAAGGAGGCCGGCCTGTTCAAGACCGAGCGGGTGATCACCTCCCCCCAGCAGCCCCAGATGCGGGCCAACGGGAAGGATGTGGTCTGCCTCTGCGCCAACAACTACCTGGGACTGGCCAACCACCCCGAGGTGATCAAGGCCGCCAAGGGGGTCATGGGCGACCACGGGTTCGGCATGGCCTCGGTGCGCTTCATCTGCGGCACCCAGGACATCCACCGGGAGTTGGAGCAGAAACTGGCCGAATTCCTGGGGTTCGAGGACACCCAGCTGTACTCTTCCTGCTTCGACGCCAACGGCGCCATCTTCGAGGGGCTGCTGGGCGAGGAGGATGCCGTCATCAGCGACGCGCTGAACCACGCCTCCATCATCGACGGCATCCGCCTCTGCAAGGCCAAGCGCTTCCGCTACGCCAACTCCGACATGGCCGACCTGGAGGCCCAGCTCAAGGCCGCCGACGCCGCGGGCGCCCGCTTCAAGCTGGTGGTGACCGACGGCGTCTTCAGCATGGACGGCTACATCGCCAAGCTGGCCCAGATCTGCGACCTGGCGGAACGATACGGCGCCATGGTGATGGTGGACGACAGCCACGCCGTGGGCTTCATGGGCGAAAACGGCCGGGGAACGCACGAACACTGTGGGGTCCTGGGGCGGGTGGACTTCATGACCGGCACCTTCGGCAAGGCCCTGGGGGGCGCCTCCGGTGGCTACATCGCCGGGAAGCAGGTGGCCATCGACTGGCTGCGCCAGAAGGCGCGGCCCTACCTGTTCTCGAACTCCGTGGCCCCGACCATCGTGGCTGCCACCCTCAAGGTGCTGGAACTGCTCAAGGACAGCCAGGGGCTCATTCGGCAGGTGCACGCCAATGCCAAGTATTTCCGTGCGGGCATGGAGAATGCGGGCTTCAAGCTGCTGCCTGGCGAGCATCCCATCGTGCCCGTCATGCTCTACGAGGCGCCCCTGGCCCAGGAATTCTCCAAGCGCCTGCTGGACGAGGGCGTCTACGTCATCGGCTTCTTCTTCCCCGTGGTGCCCAAGGGGCTGGCCCGCATCCGCACCCAGATGAGCGCCGCCCACACCCAGGCGGACCTCGATCACGCCATCGCCGCCTTCACCAAGGTGGGCCGTGACCTGGGGGTCATCTCGTAGCGGCTGGTGGAAAAGGGAAATAGTCAGCGGAGGCAAGCTGAGGAACGGAGGAGCGCGGAGCAGGGCCTGCTGCGCCAGCCTCGTTTCCTACGACGACCTTCGCTTAGCTCCCCATGCTTGTTTCGGTTCCCGAATCCCCACCAGCAAGTCCAGGCGTTCGAGTCGCTGCCAGCACCTGTGCGACCAGCAGCAGCAACCCCAGATCTCGCAGGAGCGACCAGCGCATGTCCGTGAGGCGTTCGCCCTCGGTCTTGGGGGCGCTGCTGCCGAAGCAGCCGCAGTCCACGGGCCGGTGGCGGGCCAGGTTGATCCCCAAGGCCAGGGCGAAGCTGAGCAGCAGGGCTGCCGACCAGGCGGCGGCAGCCCGGGTCCAGTGGCCGGTGAGGAGCGCCAGCCCGCAGATCAGCTCGAGCCATGGCAGCACCAGAGCCATGGGGTTCAGGCCCCAGGGGGGCACCAGGCCGTAGGCCCAGATGGCCTTGGCGAAGCCCGGTGGGTCCGCCAGCTTGGGCAGGGCCGCCAGGAGGAACACCAGGCCCAGGCCGAGCCGGGCGAGGCGGGAGACCCAGGGATGGCGAATCCAGGTCCTCATGGCTGCCCTGTCGCGGTGGGATGGCCCGCGACCACCCAGGCGGGGTAGCCATCCCGGTAGATGAGCAGGTGGAAGTACCCTTCGCCCAGGAGCTTCTCCGCCAGCAGATGGGAGTCCCGGCAGTCGCCGCCGGTGCAGTAGATGACGATGGGATCGTCCGGGCCCGGCCGCCGCTGGGCCTTGAAGCCGAAGAGGCGGTCTTCCAGGTCGGCCTCCCAGACCGGGGTGCACCAGGCGCCGCGCACGTGGCCCAGGGCGTACTCCCCGCTGCGGCGAGCATCCAGGAATGGCGTGCCCGCCTGAAAGGCGGCCCAGGCTTCGCCGGTGCTGATCTCGCGCAGGGGCGTCGTCGCAGGGGCGCCGGACGCCACGGGTGGCACCGGGGCCTGATGGGGAGGCAGCTGCGGCGGGGCTGGGGGCGCTGCCTTCGAGGCAGGCGCGGGAGGGATGGGCCGGGCCTGCGCGGGGACGGCCGGTGGCGGCCCCGGCTCGGGCCGGGGGGGCTCCAGCTGAGGTTGCGGTGCCAGGGCCCTGCTCGGACGCTGCAGCCAGGTCAGCCGCCGGGCCGGGGTGGCCAGCTGGTTGGAGACGAGGGCAGCGGCCCCGGCCAGGAGAAGCAGGGCCAGAAGCTGGAGGGGCAGGGCGGGGCCGCGGGGTGGCTGCATGGCGGCGCTCATAGCACCAGGTAGCGGTAGGTGCCCGGGTTCTGCTCCTTGAGGAGCAGTTGGATGGTCCACCGGCCATCGGGGAAGCGCTCGTACATGGTGGCGCTCATCACCGAGTCCCGCAGCCACTCCCGGATGTCCTCGTAGCGCGTGAAGTCCGGCGGCTGCCAGGGCTCCTCCGCGTGGACGTGGCGGGAGGAGCCAGGCTTGATGCGATCCATGAGGTGGGTGAGGGCGACGACGGGTTCCGTCATGGGCGGGGGTCCTGATGGGGTGGGGGGTCGAGGCCCAGGCCGTCGCCCTCGCCCGGAGCCTCCAGGGACTGGATCAGCATCTGGAGGGCCCGCCGGCTGAGGGGATCCAGCGAGCGGGAGAAATCGATGGCCACCCCCTGGGCGTCGGACCGGACCACCGTGCCCCGGGCCACCACCCGGCGGCCCGGGTCCCCATTCACCAGCAGGATCGCCACCCCGCAGTCGCTGCCCACGGGCAGGCCCGCCACGCCTTCCACCAGAATGCCGCCCAGGCTGAGGTTGAGGGCCCGGGGACACGCGATGATGCGATCCTCCGCGACCAGCTTCACCTCATGGGCCATGGGGATGCGGGGATGCTGGCGGCTGTCGGTGGGGGAAGTCATGGGCGCGGTCCGGGTTCCGGCATGATAGCGCGGCCCCCGGCGGCTCACGGGGTCTGGTAGCCCTGGTCGTGGACATCCATGACCGCCCGCCCCGAGGGATCGGCGAGCTTCGCGAAGGAGGCATCCCAGCGCAGGGCCGTTTCGGTGCTGCAGGCCACGCTCCGCTCGAAGGGCACGCAGTTCACCGCCGTGGCGCTGGGGAAGTGCTGCTCGAAGAGCTGCCGGTAGAGGTAGGCCTCCTTGGTCTCGGGCGTCTTGACCGGGAAGCGCTCGGCGGCGCCGCGCATCATGCCATCGCTGATCTCCCGTTCGGCGGTGGCCTTCAGGGCGTTGATCCAGGCGTAGCCCACGCCATCCGAGAACTGCTCCTTCTGGCGCCAGAGCACTTCGTCGGGGATGAGGCCATCGAAGGCCTGCCGGAGGGGGAACTTCTCGATGGGACGGGGGCGGGGGGCGTTCCGGGGCAGCTTCACCGAAGGATCCATGCGCATGGCCACATCCAGGAACTCCCGGTCCAGGAAGGGCACCCGGGCCTCGACGCCCCAGGCGGCGCTCGACTTGTTGGCCCGGGCGCAGTCATAGAGATGCAGTTTCTGGAGCTTGCGGACGGTCTCGGCATGGAGCTCGGGGCCATCCGGGGCCTTGTGGAAGTAGAGGTAACCGCCGAAGATCTCGTCGGCCCCCTCGCCCGACAGCACCATCTTGATGCCCATGGCCCGGATCTTCCGCATGAGGAGGTACATGGGGGTGGAGGCCCGGATGGTGGTCACGTCAAAGGTCTCCACATGGTGGACCACGTCGGAGAGGGCATCCAGGCCCTCCTGGATGGTGAAGTGGATCTCGTGGTGGATGGCGCCGATGTGCTCGGCCACCAGGCGCGCGGGCGCCAGGTCCGGCGCCCCCTCCAGGCCGATGGCGAAGGAGTGGATCCGTGGCCACCAGGCGGGAGCGGCGCCCCCTTCCTCCACCCGGCCCTCCCGGTACTGGGCGGCGATGGCGGCAATCACGGAGGAGTCCACCCCGCCGGAGATGAGCACCCCATAGGGTACGTCGCACATGAGCTGGCGGCGCACGGCGGCCTCCAGCGCGGCCCGCAGGGCGGCCGGATCATAGGCGCCGGTGGGAACGTGCCCGGGCTCGGCCCAGTCCGGCTGGTAGTAGCGCTGGAATCCCTTGTCCGCCTCATGGCCCAGGAAATAGTGACCGGGCGGCACCTCGCGGATGCGCTCGCAGTGGCCCACCAGGGCCTTCATCTCGGAGGCGACATAGAGGTGGTCGTGCCGGTCCCAGCCCACATAGAGGGGCACGACGCCGATGGGGTCCCGGGCGATGAGGAAGGTTTCGCGTTTGGGGTCGTAGAGCACGAACGCGAAGATGCCGTTCATGCGGTTGAGGAAATCGCGCGGCGACAACTCGTCGTAGAGGTAGAGGATGACCTCGCAGTCCGACAGGGTCTGGAAGTCGTGGGATTCGCGCAGGCCTCGCCGCAGGTCCTGGTGGTTGTAGATCTCGCCATTGACGGCCAGGACCGCGCCCTGGAGGGTGTCGACCAGGGGCTGTGCGCCGTGCTCCACGTCCACGATGGAGAGGCGCTCGTGCACGAGAATGGCCCGGTCGTCGCTGTAGATGCCGCTCCAGTCGGGCCCCCGGTGCCGGATCTTCCGGGCCATGGCCAGGGCCTGGCGGCGCAGCTCGCCCTGATTGGATGTCACCGGGTCCAGGTTGAGGATGCTGAGGATGCCGCACATGGGAACTCCGTAGGGGTAAAGGAAAACCCCCGATCCGCGGCTGCGAATCGGGGGTGGTCCGGAAGGTGGAGGCTTGTCTAGGAGACGCCCTCGCCGGCCCACGCGCGATTCGCGCGAGGGGTGGGATTGGTATTGCGGTTGCGCCGCAGGAGGGAGGTCGTCATGGGAGAGCCGTAATGAACCCTATCGGCAGGGTTCACGGATCGTCAAGTCCTGATGCCCCCCGTTGGTCCCCCTTGCGGTTGGTGATGAAATGGTCCGGTTGGCGTTTTATTGGGAGCCCTGAATGAAAGCCCTCTTGAAGACCAAGCGCGAGGAAGGCATCTGGATGGGGGAAGCCCCCATGCCGGAGGTGGGGCCGAACGATGTGCTGATCCGCGTCCACAAGAGCGCCATCTGCGGCACGGATGTGCACATCTACAACTGGGACGAGTGGGCCCAGAAGACCATTCCCGTGCCCATGGTGGTGGGCCATGAATACTACGGCGTCATCGAGCGGGTGGGCTCCGAGGTGGAGGGCTACCAGCCGGGCGACCGCGTCAGTGGTGAGGGCCACATCACCTGCGGCCACTGCCGGAACTGCCGGGCGGGCAAACGCCACCTCTGCCGCAACACCGTGGGCGTGGGGGTGAACCGAACGGGTTCCTTCGCCGAATACCTGAGCATCCCCTCCTTCAACGTGTTCAAGGTGCCCGCCAACGTGCCGGACGACGTGGCGGCCATTTTCGACCCCTATGGCAACGCCGCCCACACGGCCCTCAGCTTCGACCTGGTGGGGGAGGATGTGCTCATCACGGGGGCTGGCCCCATCGGTATCATGGCCGTGGCCATCGCCAAGCATGTGGGCGCCCGACACGTGGTGATCACCGACGTGAACGAGTACCGCCTGGAGCTGGCCCGGAAGATGGGCGCCACGGTGGCCGTGAACCCCATGATCAGGTCCCTGCCGGAGGTCATGAAGGACCTGGGCATGACCGAAGGCTTCGATGTGGGCCTGGAGATGAGCGGCAACCGCAGCGCCTTCCAGTCCATGCTCGAGGCCATGCACCACGGCGGCCGCATCGCCCTCCTGGGCATCCTGCCCGGCGACTGCGCCATCGACTGGAGCCAGGTGATCTTCAAGGGGCTCATTTTGAAGGGGATCTACGGCCGGGAGATGTTCGAGACCTGGTACAAGATGGCCGCTATGGTCCAGAGCGGCCTGGACATCACCCCCGTGATCACGCACCACTTCAGCATCGACGACTTCCAGAAGGGCTTCGACGCCATGCGGAGCGGACAGAGCGGGAAGGTGATTCTGGATTGGGGCGTGAAGTAGGCGGGCTCCGAGGTCGGTCGCGACCCACTCAGGCCTGATTCCCTCCTCGCCGGGTCCCGACTCCGAGCGCGCCACTGGCGCGCCCTCCGTCACCCGGCGGTCGGGAGGTCCAGAGCGGCCTGGACATCACCCCCGTGATCACGCACCACTTCAGCATCGACGACTTCCAGAAGGGCTTCGACGCCATGCGGAGCGGACAGAGCGGGAAGGTGATTCTGGATTGGGGCGTGAAGTAGGCGGGCTCCGAGGTCGGTCGCGACCCACTCAGGCCTGATTCCCTCCTCGCCGGGTCCCGACTCCGAGCGCGCCACTGGCGCGCCCTCCGTCACCCGGCGGTCGGGAGGTCCAGAGCGGCCTGGACATCACCCCCGTGATCACGCACCACTTCAGCATCGACGACTTCCAGAAGGGCTTCGACGCCATGCGGAGCGGACAGAGCGGGAAGGTGATTCTGGATTGGGGCGTGAAGTAGGCGGGCTCCGAGGTCGTTCGCGACCCACTCAGGCCTGATTCCCTCCTCGCCGGGTCCCGACTCCGAGCGCGCCACTGGCGCGCCCTCCGTCACCCGGCGGTCGGGAGGTCCAGAGCGGCCTGGACATTACCCCCGTGATCACGCACCACTTCAGCATCGACGACTTCCAGAAGGGCTTCGACGCCATGCGGAGCGGACAGAGCGGGAAGGTGATTCTGGATTGGGGCGTGAATTAGGCGGGCTCCGAGGTCGTTCGCGACCCACCCGGCGTGATCCTCGCCTTGCCGGGCGCCCATCGGGGCTTGGCGCCTAGCGGATCGGCTGAGGCTGGGGGACCGGGGGGAAGGGGCCGTCCGTCCAGGGCTCGCCGTCCTTGATGAGGATGTCAGCCGCCAGGCCCTCACCGCCGGGCTGGAGGTCGGTGCCCAGGCAGGCGAGGTAGTAGCCATCGAACCGGGTGTTGAACCGCTGCCGGGCGGGCCCCCGCTTGACCGGGATCTCCTCGATGGGCTGGCTCACATAGGGGCGGTAGAGGTAGGGGTGGCCCCAGGGCGCCTCGGGCACCTGTTCCAGGTAGTCCGGCACCAGATCAGTCAAGGCGGCAGGGTATTCGCCCTTCTTGGCCTTGAAGCGGATCATGGCGTCGGTGATCCGCTTCATGGACACCCGGACCTGCTTCTGGCGGTCTGAGATGTCCCGGTTCACGAACGCCTCGATGAGGTAGAGGTCTCGCTTGGCCTGCTGGGCGGCCTCGGTATCCGGGTACCGGGCAATCAGCTGCTGCATCATGGCCCGGGCTTCCAGGCTGCGGCCCTCCAGGTTCAGCTTCCGGGCCTCCTCGTAGAGGTTGGCGGGCAACCTGGGGTCTTCGGAGCTGCAGCCGGCCAGCACGATCAGGGCGGCCAGGGCAGGGACGGGATGGACGCGGCGCATGGTCCGAACCATAGCAGAGCCGGGCCAGCGCTGACAGGGGGCACCGAGGGGTCACCCATTGGTTCCAGTCCTCCCGGCGGCGCCAGGAGCGCCTACCATGAAGGGAAGGGGGCACCATGACGGAGCGGCCGATGCTGGTGGGCATCGTGGGGGGATCGGGCAGCGGCAAGACGTCGGTGGCGGCCGAGCTGGTGAAGCGGCTCCGGGACCAGCGCATCGCCACCCTGATGCTGGACATGGATGCCTACTATGCGCCGCTGGAAGTGGTGCGTGGCCGCTTCGAGGGCCGCCCGGTCAACTGGGACCATCCCCACGCCTTCGACCTCGAGTTGATGGCCGCGCACCTCTCGGCCCTCCACCGGGGGGAGAGCATCCGCAAACCCCGCTACGACTTCACCCTCTCGGACCGGATGGGCTGGGAGGACCCGGTGCCACCGGGACAGGTGGTCATCCTGGAAGGCCTCCTGCTCTTCGCGCTGCCCGAGCTGCGGGACCAGCTGGACGTCAAGGTGTTCGTGGACACGGACGCCGACATCCGCATCCTCCGCCGGATCCGCCGCGACACCCGCGAGCGGGGGCGGAGCCTGGACAGCGTGATGGATCAGTACGAATCCAGTGTCCGCCCCATGCACCTCGAATTCGTGGAGCCCAGCAAGCGCTGGGCCGACCTCATCGTGCCCACGGGGGTCGAGAACCGGACGGCCCTGGAAGTCATCACCCACCACATCTGCAGTCGGGTGCAGGCCCAGACGGGGGTCGGCCGTGTTTGAGGCGGGGCCCAATCTTGGTGTCGCCGCCTTTCGGGACCTGGATCCCGGGCAGGTCCAGATCCTCGATGTGCGGGAGCCCTGGGAATACGCCCTGGCCAGGCTGCCCGGAGCCGTGCTGATTCCACTGGGCCAGCTGGCCGACCGGGTCGGCGAGCTGGATGCCGGGCGGCCCGTAGCCGCCTACTGCCACCATGGGGTGCGCAGCCTCTATGCCATGCGGGTGCTGGCCAGCCTTGGCTTCCGTGACCTGGCCCACCTTTCGGGCGGCATCGACGCCGTCAGTCAGGTGGACCCCAGCGTGCCGAGGTACTGATGCGGCTGCTGCACCGCCACCCCGAGGGATTCGACCCCGACCGCCCCTGGACCCAGGAATCCGAGAGCATCCGGCAGGACTCCCGGCTGTTCCGTCAGATCGTGGCCCTGCGCCGTAGCCCCCACTCCGGCCGTGAGCACGCCTTCTACCGCCTTCAGGGCCCGGACTGGGTGAATGTGGTGGCCTTCAATGCCAACCTTGAGTTGCTGGTGGTGGAACAGTTCCGCCATGGCATCGACGCCTCGACCCTGGAGATCCCCGGCGGCGGGTGCGATGCCGGGGAGACGCCGCTGGCGGCCGCCCAGCGCGAGTTGCGGGAGGAGACCGGCCATGCCTCCCGCCACTGGGTTTCCCTGGGTTCCTGCACACCCAACCCCGCCACCCAGAACAACCGCTGCCACACGTTCCTGGCGCTGGAGTGTGACCCGGACGGTGCCCTCGAGCTGGACCCCGCTGAGGAACTGCAGGTATGGGCCGTCCCCTGGCTGGAATGGCAGACGCGCATGCGCCAGGGGGACATCCACCATGCCCTGGTGCTGTCGGCCTTCCAGCTGCTCGGGCTCTGGGAAGGTTGGCCTGGCCTGTGTGCGCGCCTGGAGGCATGACATGCTGCGTCCGTTCCTCCTGACCCTACCTGCCGTGGCGCTGCTTGCACAGGCGCCCACGCCAGCCGTGCCTCCCTGTCAGGTGGCTGGGGCCCCCAACCTCAGGTTCGAGCCTGACCTGGAACAAGCCATCCGTGCGCTGGCTCCAGCGGACCGAAGGGCGTTCTTCAAGGCCCTGAGGGCCAAGCAGCATGACCTCCTGCACCGCATCCTGGAAGTGGAACGGGGGCTGCACCAGGCCCAGTCCCTGCGCAACACCCTGGAGCGGGAGGGTTCGCCCAGCCTGCCCCAGGCCCAGGCCCTGGTGGACGCGCAGACGGCACTGCTCCGGGCCTTCCGGGAGATGGACAAGGTCATCGCGCGGGCCCGCTGGGCCGAGGATCCCCTGAAGCTGGACGCGGACGAGTTGCAGGTCGACCTCTATGGCGGGTTCCAGTTCTCCAGCCTCTACAGCGAGCAGGACCCGAATGGTTCCTTCTTTTCCAAGTCCCGCCCCTTCGTCGCGCTGGACATCCGCCAAACCTTCCGGCGGCCCTCCCAGGACACCTGGTGGGAGGTCTTCAGCACCTTGGCCTTCCAGTCCTCCAGCATCGAGACCTCGGACACGCTGAACGTGATCACCAGCAGTGGCCAGTTCCATGGGGAAGTGGGGCTCTGGTGGATGAAAACCCTCACGGAACGGGTAAGCTGGGGCGTCGTCGGCACCGCGGGGGTGGTGGGAACCAGCCAGCCTGTGGCCCAGCAGGATCTGACCACCTCGGCCCGGGACGAGTTCCACAACCGCTTCAAGGTGGGCCTCACCACCCGGCAGGAGGAAGGGGCACTGAAGGGGTCCTTTGCCGAATGGTCCTACCTCCGCGACCCGCTCTTCATCCATCCAGACCGCCTCTACCTGCGGGGCCGGGTGGTGCTTACCCAGTTCGGCTCCCAGGGGGCCAGTGGCGACTTCTACATGGAAGGCTCGGTCAACAAGGGCTGGCACGGGAAGGACGAGGCGGTCGTGCTGGTGGGCTTGCGGCTCAGCACCCTGGCCTTCTTCCGCAGTCTCGGGGGCGGTGCCAAGCCCTGAGGCTTCCCGTCCAAAAACGGGGACAGGATGAACAGGATCAATAAACAGCAGCTGCCTTCTGAATCCTGTGAATCCTTTCTAATCCTGTTAATCCTGTCCTCGCCTTTTCCTAACCCAAGGCGAGGCGCTAGTCTGGAGCCTGGATCCAGCTGAGGAGCGCCCCATGGCCACTGAATGTTCCTTCGATGTTGTCTGCAAGGTGGACTTGGATGAGGTGAAGAACGCCTTGTCCCAGGCCATGAAGGAAATCGGCCAGCGATACGACTTCAAGGGGTCCGTGTCCAAGATCGAACTCAAGGACGACAAGGTGCTGATGCTTACCAGCGACGACGAGGTGAAGCTGAAGGCCGTCATCGATGTGCTGCAGACCAAGCTGCACAAGCGCGGGGTGAGCATCCGCAGCATGGTCTACGGGAAAATCGAACCGGCGGCCAAGGGCAGCGTTCGCCAGGAGGTCACCATCCAGCAGGGCATCCCGGTGGAGAAGGCGAAGGGCCTGATCAAGGCCGTCAAGGACGCCAAGATCAAGGTCCAGGCCAGCATCCAGGGCGACCAGCTGCGGGTGAGCGGCAAGAGCCGGGACGACCTCCAGGAGGTCATCGCCCTGTTCAAGAAGGACGACCAGGGACTCGACCTGCAGTTCACCAACTACCGGGGCTGAGCGGATGTCCCGCCTGGACCTGTCCCGCTACTTCTCCCCCATCGCCCCCAAGCTGGCGGCGGTGGAGGGGGAACTGCAGCGCATCCTCCAGAGCGATGTGGAGGTGGTCCAGAAGCTGGCGGACCATGTCCGGGGTGGCCAGGGCAAGCGCCTGCGGCCCGCCCTGGTGATGCTGGCGTCCCGGTTCTGCGGGGTAAAGAACGAGGAGGACGTCCGCTTCGGCGCGGTCTTCGAGCTCATCCACACCGCCACCCTGGTGCATGACGACGTCATCGACCACGCCCAGCTGCGGCGGGGCATGCCCACCCTCAACCGCCTCTGGGGCAACACCCTCACCGTGCTGTTCGGGGACCTGCTCTACCTGGTGGCCATGAACGAGGCCATTGCCGGCCGGAGCTGGCGGATGATGGAGATCTTCGCGGAGGTCACCACCCGCATGATCGAGGGTGAGCTCATCCAGAACGACGTTCTGTTCAAGCTGGACACCAGCCGCAAGGACTACTTCGACATCCAGGAGCGGAAGACCGCCCTGCTGTTCAGCGGATGCACCGAGACAGGCGCGGTGCTCACCGGCCGGAGCGAACCCGAGTGCCTGGCCATGCGCGAGTACGGCCTGCAGGTGGGACGGGCCTTCCAGCTGGTGGACGACCTGCTGGACTACACGGCCACCAGCGAGCAGTTGGGCAAGCCCGCGTTCAGCGACCTGCGCGAGGGCAAGCTCACCCTGCCCATGCTCACCCTGCTTGAGAAAGCCCCGGATGAGGCGAACTCCCTGGTCCGCACCATCTGGAACCGGGGCGAGGAGGTGCCCATTCCCCCTGCTGAAGAGGCCCTGCTGCGGAGCCTCATCGAACGCCATGATGCCCTGGCGGAAACCCGCCAGCTGGCCCTCCAGGCCTCCCGCAAGGCCGTGGCCCAGGTGGGTGAGGTGGCCGGGGACGTGGCGACGGGGGACCTACTGCGCGACATTCCCGAGGCCCTGCTATCGCGCAGCAAGTAAGTTCACCCCTCGACCTCCCCCAGGCGCAGGTCGAAGGGGATGCCGGCCCGCTTGCAGGCGGCGATGAAGCTCTCCTTGTCGGGGCAGCGCAGGTAGGCCTCCATGGGCTCCACCTTCCGGCCCTGGATGAGTTCCACCAGCGCATCGTTCATCAGCCGCTGGCCATAGCTGCGGCCGGTCTGCATGGCGCTGGTGATCTGGAAGTTCTTGCCTTCGCGGATGAGGTTGGCGATGGCCGGGCTGATGAACAGGGTCTCCAGGGCTGCGACGCGGCCCCCTCCGATCTTCTTGAGCAGGACCTGGCTCACCACGCACTTCAGGGAATCCGCCAGCATCACGCGGATCTGCTGCTGCCGGTCCGCGGGGAACTGGTCAACGATGCGGTCGATGGTGCCTATGGCGCTGCTGGTGTGGAGGGTGCCGAACACCAGGTGGCCGGTGGCGGCGGTCTCGAGGGCGATGGCGATGGTCTCCAGGTCGCGCATCTCGCCCACCAGCACCACGTCGGGATCCTCGCGGAGGGCCGCCCGCAATCCCGTCTTGAAGCTGTCGGTGTGGGTGCCGACTTCGCGCTGGTTCACCAGACAGCCCTTGCGGGGGTGGACGAACTCGATGGGATCCTCGATGGTGAGGATGTGATCCCGCCGCTTCTGGTTGGCGATGTCCACGATGGCGGCCAGGGTCGTGGACTTGCCGCTGCCGGTGGGCCCGGTGACCAGCACCAGCCCCTTGGACAGGGTTGCCAGGCGGCGGACCGGCTCGGGCAGACCCAGGCGGTCCGGGTCTGGCAGCTGGTTGGGAATCACCCGGCAGACCAGGCCCGGCCCCACACGGTCGTGGAAGAAGTTCACCCGGAGGCGGCAGCCTCCGGCTTCGTAGGCATAGGCGAAATCCGCATCATGGTGCGCCTCGAACCGCTCCCAGGCGGCGGCGGGTGCCAGCGACTCCATGAGCTCGAGGAGGGTGGCGGGGTCCATGGGACCGAATCCCTCCAGTTCCTTCATGTCCCCGTGGATGCGGGCCAAGGGCGGTTCATGGGTCGTGAGGTGGAGGTCGGACCCCTGCCGTTCCAGCAGGGTGGCCAGCAATGTCTCTCCCAGCGGGTGGGCCTGGGACCGGCGGATCGGGGCGGGGGACTTGCGGGGGGCCGCTTCCGCCATGGCCACCGGCTGGGGGCTGGGGGCTCCGGTGACCGGGGGCGCTTCCAGGGAAGCGGCAGGCTTCGGCGGAGGTGCGGGAGTGCCGCGGGCGGGCCCCAGGTGTTCGGCCTGGATCTGGGAGGTCTCCATGTACCGGCTCAAACGGACATGGAAGCACTGGCCCGCCAGGTCATAGTCGAACTCGGCCTGCCCCTCCTTCTGCCAGGCGGCCTTCTGGGCGGCGGGAACCACGTCGGCGGCCAGCACATCCACCATGACCGCGGGCAGCGGGTTCGGCAGCAGGTCGATGGACTCGCCGTTCTTGAGCTCGAGACGGGGTTTGCGGTCGGCCTTGAGTTCCAGCCGACTGCCAGCCTTGGTGATGACATGGGAGAGCAGGCGATCCAGCTGGGCCATGGCTTGAGACTCCGGGATGCCCAAAGGATGCCACGGGTCACAGCCTTCGGGGTCCGATGGCGAGGTTCCGCCGGTAAACTGGGAGTCGACCCTTCCTGGAGACCGCATGAACATCCATGAATACCAAGCCAAGGAACTGCTTCGGCTCTATCACGTGGCCACTCCGGATGGAAAGGTCGCCCCGGACGCGGAAGCCGCCCGCATGATCACCAAGGAGTTCGGTGGCGCCAGCGTCGTGAAGGCCCAGATCCATGCCGGAGGACGTGGCAAGGGCGGGGGCGTGAAGTTCGCCACCGACCCCGACAAGGCCGCCGAGCTGTTCAAGGCCATGGTCGGCATGCAGCTGGTCACCAAGCAGACCGGCGCTGAAGGTCGGAAGGTGCGCACGATCTTCCTCTCCAAGCCGGTGGACATCGCCCGGGAGCTGTACCTCAGCTTCCTGGTGGACCGCGTCACCAGCCGCGTCACCATCCTGGCCTCCACCGAGGGCGGTGTGGAGATCGAGGAAGTGGCCGAGAAGACCCCCGAGAAGATCGTCAGGGTGGCCGTGGACCCGGCCCTGGGCCTCTGCGGCTTCCAGGCCCGCCAGGTGGCCTTCGCCCTCGGGCTCGAGGGCGACTCCTTCAAGCAGGGCGTGACCTTCCTCCAGAACCTCTACCGCCTCTTCGTGGAGAAGGACTGCTCCATGGTGGAGATCAACCCGCTGGTGGTCACGAAGCAGGGCGAAGTGACGGCCCTCGACGCCAAGATCGGCTTCGATGACAACGGCCTCGTCCGCCATCCCGACGTGCTGGCCTACCGTGACCTGAACGAGGAGGCGGAAGAGGAAGTGGAGGCGAGCAAGTACAACCTCAACTTCATCAAGCTCGACGGCAGCATCGGCTGCATGGTGAACGGTGCGGGCCTGGCCATGGCCACCATGGACATCATCAAGTACTGCGGCAGCTCCCCGGCGAACTTCCTGGACGTGGGCGGCAGCGCCACCGAGGATGCGGTGAAGAATGCCTTCCGCATCATCCTGCAGGATCCCTCCGTGAAGGCCGTGCTGGTCAATATTTTTGGCGGCATCATGCGTTGCGACATCGTGGCCTCGGGCATCGTGAACGCAGCCAAGGAAATCGGCATCAAGGTGCCGGTGGTGGTGCGCCTCGAGGGCACCAACGTCGAGGAGGGCAAGGAGATTCTCGCCAAGAGTGGCCTGAATCTCATCGTCGCCGTCGACCTGAAGGATGCCGCCGAGAAGGTGGTCGCCTCCGTCCGTTAACGCTGTCCCGGGGTTCCGCGCTGCGCGCATGCCCCCGGGCCCCCCTGAATGAGTGCGCGGGAGGCCCGCACCCTCATCCCATCCCCGGAACCCGAAATCGAATCCAGCGAGGTATGACATGGCAGTACTCGTGGGCAACCACACCAAACTCATCGTCCAGGGCATCACGGGCCGCGAGGGCCTCTTCCACGCCAAGGGCTGCCGCGACTACGGCACCCAGGTGGTGGGTGGCGTCACGCCGGGCAAGGGTGGCACGGAAATCGAAGGCTTCCCGGTCTTCAACACTGTCCAGGACGCCGTCGCCAAGACCGGCGCCAACGCCACCATGATCTTCGTGCCCCCCGTGGCCGCCGCCGACGCCATCCTCGAAGCCCTGGATGCGGGCATCGAGCTGGTGGTCTGCATCACCGAGGGCATCCCCGTCCTGGACATGGTCCGGGTCAAGCGGGTGCTCCCCAACTATCCCAAGAGCCGCCTCATCGGCCCCAACTGCCCCGGCATCATCAGCCCCGGCATGGCCAAGATCGGCATCATGCCCGGCCGCATCCACAAGCAGGGCCATGTGGGCGTGGTCAGCCGTTCCGGCACCCTCACCTATGAGGCTGTGGGCCAGCTCACGGCGCTTGGCATCGGCCAGAGCACCTGCATCGGCATCGGCGGCGACCCCGTGAACGGCACCAGCCACATCGACGCCCTGGAACTGTTCAACAACGACCCCGACACCCATGCCGTCATCATGATCGGCGAGATCGGCGGCAGCGCCGAGGAAGACGCCGCCGCCTGGGTGAAGGCCCACATGAAGAAGCCCGTGGTGGCCTTCATCGCCGGCCAGACGGCCCCTCCGGGCCGCCGCATGGGCCATGCCGGCGCCATCATTTCAGGGGGCAAGGGCACCGCCGCCGAGAAGATGAAGGCCCTCACCGCCGCTGGCATCACCGTGGTGCAGAGCCCAGCGGACATGGGCAAAGCCCTGGCCGAGCGCCTGAAGTAGGCCAAAAGGCCACCGATCACCACCAAGGCACCAAGACCCCAAGAAAAGAACAAAGCAGTTCTTGGTGTCTTGGTGCCTTGGTGGTTAATTTTCAGACATGTTGATCTCACGAGAGATGGTCCTGGACATGGATATCGGTCTCAACGCCGCCCTCTTCGGGGGCGACATGATGGCCCGCATGGACAAGGTGGCGGGCATCGCCGCCTCCCTGCTGTCGCGGAACCGTCGCTTCCTGACGGTGAAGGTCTCGGAGCTCCTCTTCCACAGCCCTGTGCGGGCCGGGGAGATCATCGAGTTCCATGTGGGTGTCACGCGGCAGGGGAACACCAGCTTGACCCTCCAGATCGAGGTGGAGGTCTACGAACCCGTCTCCGACCTCCGCCGGGAGGTCACCAGCGGCGAGTTCGTGATGGTGGCGGTGGACGAGGCGCTGCGCCCCGAACCCGTGCAATGGAAGCCGGACATGGTCCGGGCCGCGTCGGTGGAGAAACGCCGGCGCACCGAGGCCTGACCCCCGTGTCCACCTCGGCCCAGGACCAGGCCCGGCAGGGAAGGGCGTATGCTGGAGGCATGACGGAACTGATCAAGGCCCACCTGGACCACCGGCGTGTCTGGCGGGATTTCGACTACTGCTACCCGGTGATCTCCCGGCGCAGCCGAGGGGTAAGTCTCGGCGTCAACTTAAATCCCGACAAGGTTTGCAACTTCGACTGCGTCTACTGCGAGGTGGATCGCCGCACCCCACCCAAGCGGAGTGACCTCGACCTCGACCTACTGACGGAGGAACTGGGCCTCCTCCTGGACCTTGCGACCAGCGGCGAGATTTACGCGATCCCCCCCTTCGATTCCGCACGACCGGAACAACGCCGACTGAACGACATCGCCTTCAGCGGGGATGGGGAGCCCACCACCGCCCGGGAGTTCGCCGAAGTGGTGAGCCGGGTGGCCGCCATGAAACGCAAGCGCGGGCTCGACCTGGTGAAATTGGTGCTGATCACGGATTCCAGCCGGCTGCAGGCGCCGGATGTGCTCGCCGGACTCGAGACGCTGATGGCCAACCAGGGCGAGGTGTGGGCGAAGCTCGATGCCGGGACCGAGGCCTTCTACCGGGAGATCTGCAGGAGCCAGGTGCCCTTCCAGCGCATTCTCGACAACCTGCTGGCCACCGCCCGGCGCTGGCCCATTCTCATTCAGACCCTGTTCCTGGAGTGGCAGGGGCAGGGCCCCAGCGAGGCGGAGCTTGAGGCCTATGCCGGCCGCCTGGAGGCCATCCTGGCGCAGGGGGGGCGCCTGCAGGGCCTGCAACTCTACACGGTGGCCAGGCCGACGCCCGAACCCGAGGCCCGGCCCCTTGGCCGGCTGCCCATGGATGCCATCGCCGCCAGCCTCCGGGGTCGCCTGCCGGGCCTGCCGGTGGAGGTCTACTACGGTCCCGAAGAGTGGGCATAACAGGGATTGTTCACGGTGGATTGATGGCCCTGGTGGCCCTCGGTGCCTGCTTCGGCTGCAGGCCCCGGCCTGCCCCGAAGACCCCGCCACCGGCCCCGTCGCTCAGCCTTGTGGCGGTGGGGGACATCCTCATGCACCAGGATGTGAAGGCCGCCGCCAGCCAGACTCCGGTTGGCTTCCCGGCCCTCTGGGCTGACCTCGTCCCGCTCTTCCAGGGGGTGGACCTGGCCTTCGCCAACTTGGAGACGCCGGTGGCCCCGACCTCGGGGCGCCCGGGCATTCCCTTCCAGTTCAATGCACCCGAGGCCCTGCCCAGGGCCCTGCGCGCGGGCGGCTTCACGGTACTCTCGACGGCCAACAACCACGCCTTTGACCAGGGGCCCAAGGGCGTCCGCGAGACCCTGCAGCGGCTGCGGGCCGAACGCCTGGTGGCGGTAGGAAGTGGCGAGGACCGGGCCAGCGCCGAGGCGCTCCAGGTCTTGGAGCGGCAAGGATACCGGGTGGCCTTTCTGGCCTTCACGGACCTGTTCAACCTCGATTTGAACCGTCGGGCCACCGAGCCCTGGGTGCGGCCCCTGGACCTGGAACCCGCCTTGCAGGCGGTTCGGGAGGCCCGCCGCCAGGCCGACCTGGTGGTGGTGAGCATCCACTGGGGCAACGAGTACCAGCACACGCCCACCCGTCGGCAGCGGGACATCGCCCGGGCCCTGGTGGGGGCGGGCTGTGACCTCCTCCTGGGCCATCATCCCCATGTGCTCCAGCCGGTGGAACTGGTGGAAGGGGAAGGGCGCAAGGCCCTGGTGGCCTTCTCCCTGGGCAACTTCATCAGCAACCAGGACCGCATGTACCGGGCCGACCTCTTCCCCGTGGCCGGGGGCGACAACCGGGATGGCGCGGCGTTGAAGGTCCGGTTCGAGCGCCGCCCTGGTGCCGATGGCCGGGTGCGGGTGGTCCTCGCCGCGGCCGAAGTGGAGCCCCTGTGGACCGAGAACAACTGGGGCGCCGGCGGCGGCCGACGGGAGATCCGGGTAATCCGGGTGGCCGCCGCCGAAGCCCGGGTGCGCGAGGAACTGGCCAGCCTGGCCGATCCGGTGGAGGGACCCCGGCTCCTTCCGGATGCAGCCCGCCGCACTCAGACCGTCCTGGCCAAGCAGGAAATGCTCCGGACCCTCATCCTCCGGCGGCAGCGGGTGGCCGAGGTGGTAGGCGAGGCGTTTGTCCGCTAGGCCAGACCCAGCTCGGCACGGTGTTCATGCAGCACGGCAATGATGCGGGCGAGGTGCTCGTCCTCGGTGCCACCCACGGCCTCCATGAGCATCCGCAGGCCCTCGGCGACCTCGCGGCGATCCACTCCGGCCGCGAAAGCCTTGTCCTTGAGCTTCTTCTTCACGCTCTTCGGTTCCAGCCCTTCGGTCCGGGTGGGCCGGACCAGTGCGCAGGCCATCACGAAGCCGGTGATCTCGTCCGAGGCCAGCAGGGCCTTGTCCAGCAGGGAATCGTACGAGACGCCCCAGTGGGTGTAGTGGGCACTGATGGCGTGCGCCAGATCTGCTTCGCCCCGTTCTTGCAGCCAGGCGACGATGCGCTGGGGGTGCTCCGCAGGCCAGCTGTCATAGTCGGCGTCGTGCAGCAATCCAGCCAGACCGAACCGATCCTGGTCGGCCCCGAGGCCCTTGGCCAGGTCGCGCATGACCAGCTCGACAGCCCGGGCGTGCGTGCGCAGTTTCTCGGAGGGGGTCCATTCGCAGAGCAGCTGCCAGCCTTCGTCGCGGGTGAGCATGGTCGGGTGCCTCAGGGGATGATGAGGGTGGATCGGGGGGGGCCGGGTTCGGGATCCCCGGGGTACCGCACGGCTTCTAGGAACAGGCCTGAACTGGGGGCGGCCCTGGCACCCCAGGCGAGGTTGGCGGCCTCGGTGGGGGACCGCAGATCCTCCAGCACCCGGCGGGGTTCTTCCTCGCCCAGGGCACAGACCACGGCGGCGCCCACCATCCGGCGGACCAGCCGACGGTAGTAGTGGGTGGCGCGAACCCGCAGGAGGACCAGGGCGCCCGACTCGGCCACCTCGCAGTGCAGGAGGCGGGTCCGGCCATCTTCTTCCGGGTCGAGGTCCGCGAAGGCAGAGACATCCTGGTCGCCCTGGAAGGTCACCCAGGCCTGGGTCAGGCGATCGAGATCCAGGGGGCGCTTCACCCACCAGATCCAGGGCTTGCCGAAGGCGCTGCGCCGACGGCTGATCTGATAGAGGTAGGTGCGATCGATGGCATCGTGGCGCGCGTGGAAGCGGGGCGGGCAGGTCCGCACGTCGCGAATCGCGATGTCCTGGGGCAGGGCGCTGTCCAGGATGCGCCGGAGTTCTCCTGGGCGTGGCGCCCCCTTGGCTTCGAGGTGCAGGTGGGCCACCTGGCCCAGGGCATGGACGCCGGCGTCGGTCCGACCCGCCCCGCCGAGGTAGACAAGGTGGAGTCCCGCTTCATGAAGGACGTGCTCAAGGCTGCCGGCCACCGTCCGGACCCCTTCCCGGGTCTGGCGTGAGCTTTGTTTCTGCCAGCCCTGGAAGCGGCTGCCGTCGTATTCGATGAGCAATCTGAAGGCGGCCAGGGGCAGGGGTTTCGGGGCCATGGTCAGCCCCGGATCACGGCCTTCACCGCGTCAATCAGGGTGGCTGGATCGTGAATGGGCTTGGCGATGTAGCCCTCGGCGCCGGTAAGCTCCAGGTATTTCTCCCGGTCGCCGAACATGGCGTGGGCCGTGGCCAGCAGTACGGGGATGTGCCGGGTGATCTCATCCTGTTTTAGGAGCTGGGTGATGAAGATCCCATCGACCTTTTTCCCCTCGAAATTCGAGCGGGAAAGGCTTACGTCCATGATGATGGCCGCCAGGTCGGCTTCGCGGGCAAGCTGAATAATTTCATCCACTTCCTCGGAAACCAGCACATCGTAGCCGCCCTTCTTGACGAGCACGGTCTGGATGAACTTCACATTGATGGGGTCGTCCTCCACCAGGAGGATCCGGTTGGACATGAAAGCCTCGTCTTCCCAGCCTATCGGCACTCAGCCGTAGGATCCAAGCCTTTGCTGGGTTTCGAGTTCCACCAACAGTTCGTCGGGCACCTTGAGCCCGCCTCGCCCCGCACCCAGCCTCAATCCGGGCTTGTGGGCCCCGTGGTAGTCGCTGCCCCCGGTCACCACCATGCCGAGCCTTCGGGCGAGGGCGGTGAAATACGCTTGTTCATTGGCGCGGTATTCGCCGTAGTAGCCTTCCAGACCTTCGAGCCCCTGCCGCTGCAGGTCGGCCATGGCATCGTCCCAGCGAAACCCGCGGCCTCCGAAGCGGCCCGGGTGGGCCACCACCGGAACGCCTCCGGCCTCGCGGATCCAGCGCGCAGCCTCTGCAGGGGTCAGTTCCCGACGGGGGACGTAGCCGGGGCAGTCATCCCCGATGAGGCGCTCGAAGGCTTCCGGTGGCCGGCGTACATGGCCCCTGACGGCCAGGGCCTTGGCGAAGTGCACCCGCGAGAGAAGGGGTGAGTCTGCCTGAGCGGCCACTTCCTGATAGGTCAGCGGAAACCCTAGCTCCGTGAGTCGAGTGACCATGCGGTGGTTCCGGTCCTCGCGCCGGCCCCGCAGCTCCACCAACCGAGCCTGGAAGGTCGCATCCGCAGGATCGACCAGGAGGCCGAGCACGTGAAGTGAGCGGCCCAGGAAGGTGCAACTCAGCTCCGTGCCCACCAGGAGCCGAACCTTCACCTTGGGCTGCATGGCGAGGAACTCAGGGATGCCGCCCAGGGTGTCGTGGTCCGTCAGGCACAGGGCGGTCAGCCGTGCCGCCTCCCCCAGCAGGGCCAGGCGCTCGGAGGTGTCGGTGCCGTCGGAGTGCAGGGTGTGGCAGTGGAGGTCGATCACCCTCCGACCATAGCAAAGCGGAGGACGAATGGGACGGAATGCCGCGGAGGGGCCGGGCCGCCCTGGGGGCGAGGGCTGGAAGCCAGGATTACGCCCCCTCCCCAGAGGCCTTCCGGTTGGCCCGGTAGAGGGCGGCCAGGAGGACCGCCACCGCCTGGAAGAGCTCTGGGGGGATCAGCCGATCGAGGTCCAGGGGATCCAGGGCCGCCAGCAGATCGGGATCTCGGGTGACCGACACCCCGTGTTCCTTAGCCAGTGCAAGGATGCGCTCCGCCAGCAGTCCCTGCCCCTTGGCGACAAGGCGCGGGGCGGCATCCTGGAAGGGTGCCTCCGGCCGGTACCGGAGGGCGGCGGCGCGGGGGCGGGAGGACGCGGGGCGGGCCATAAGCCCTTATCGGTGGCTGGGCCTACTGGACAAAGTTCGCGGCGCTCTGGGCATCGTCGGCAGGCTCATCCATGGCCAGGCGGCGGAACAGCTTCACATCAGCCAGGGAGAGGATGCTCATGTAGGAGAACCCGCTGAAGAACAGCCAGAGGAAGGGGACCGAGGCCCACTTGCGGATGTAGATGGCCACCAGCACCGCACCAAAGTAGTAGATGGCGAAGCCCAGTTCCAGGAAGGTCATCAGGCTCTTGGGCACCTTGTAAGCCCGCTTGGTGACGGTCTTGCCATTGGCATCCACCCCGTACTTGGGGGTGCGCTTGAACTCCTTGTCGTCAGTAAAGAAGCCCTCCAGCACAGCCTTGGCCTGATTCAGCGCCAGACCAATGCCCAGTCCCATGAGGCCGGGGATGTACTTCAGGCGCTTTGTCCAGCCCGTGTTGTCGGTCAGTTCCTTCTGGGAGAGGCCGAAGTAGAGGCCCACGCTGACGGCATTGAGGAGGAAGAAGGGACCATCCGTGAGCAGGAGGATGTGCACCGGGGTGCCGGCCCGGAAGATCATGGCGGGCACCATGATGATGGACAACACCACCATCAGCATGTAATTGCAGTTGGCCGTGAGGTGGAACCAGCACTCGAGCTTGGTGTGCAAGCTCTCATTGGATTTCCAAATGGTCAGCATGAGCTTGCGGATGACCTGGGCGTTGCCCTTGGCCCAGCGGTGCTGCTGGCTCTTAAAGGCGTTGACCTCCACAGGCAGTTCCGCCGGGACGACCAGGTCCTTGAGGTAGACACCCTTCCAGCCCTTGAGCTGGGCGCGATAGGACAGGTCCGCATCCTCGGTGATGGTGTCGTGTTCCCAACCGCCCGCATCGGCGATGGCGGACACGCGCCACATGCCGGCGGTGCCGCTGAAATTGAAGAAGGCCTTGGAGCGGTGGCGGGCCGTGTGCTCGAAGACAAAGTGGCCGTCGAGGAGGATGGCTTGAACCTGCGTCAACAGTGAAAATTCGCGGTTGAGGTGGGCCCAGCAGCCCTGGACGAAGGCCACCTTCTCGTTGGCGAAGTGGGGCACGGCCTTGCGGAGGAAATCCTCGGTGGGGAGGAAGTCCGCGTCAAACATGGCCACCAGCTCGCCCTTGGCGACTTTCAGTCCCTCGGACAGGGCGCCGGCCTTGAAGCCCGTGCGGTCCGTCCGGTGCAGGTAGTGGATATCGAAGCCGAGGGCCTTGTAGCGGTCCACCACGGCGCTGGCGACCTTCACGGTGTCATCCGTGGAATCATCGAGGACCTGGATCTCCAGCTTCTCTCTGGGCCAGTCCATGCGCACCACGTATTCCATGAGGCGCTCGATGACGTTCATCTCGTTGAACACCGCCAGCTGCACGGTGACCACGGGCAGGTAGGTGTCATCCCCCACGGGCTGGGGCACGTCCTTCTTGTGGCGGTAGTAGAGCAGCAGCATCCAGAGGCGATGCGCCCCGTAGATGCTCAGGATGGTGAGCAGGGTGAAATAGGTGGCGAGAACGACAGTTCTGACGACATCCATCACGGAACAAACCCTCCACAGCCCGCATCAGCTGGCCCGCCTAAATTGTCTCAGATATGGTTGGAAAATCCATGAAAAACCTAACAATCTACCGCGGCATCTCCGATGCGTCCGGTAGGATGGCTGGCATGGACGACCTGGATAGCCCCAACTTCCCCAGAATCATCGGCCGATACCAGGTGCTCCGCCTGCTCGGGTCCGGGGCGATGGGCAGTGTGGTGCTTGCGGATGACCCCCGGATCAAGCGGAAGGTTGCCATCAAGGTCATGAAGCTGGACGCCGTCCGCACCGAGGCGGACCGGCATGAATATCTGGCCCGCTTTCAGCGGGAGGCGGAGGTCTCGGGCCTCCTGAACCACCCGGGGATCGTGGCCATCTATGACGTGGGGGAAGAGGAAGGCCAGGGCCCCTTCCTGGCCATGGAGTACGTCCCGGGCAAGCCTCTGGACGGTCTCATTAAGAACGGTCCCCCCATGGGCCTGAAGGAGAAGTTCCGCATCGCGGTTGGATTGGCCGAGGCCCTCGACCATGCCCACGCCAAACACGTCATCCACCGGGACGTCAAGCCCGGGAACGTCATGGTGGGGGAGGACGGTCGGCCGAAGCTCATGGATTTCGGCATCGCCAAACGAGAAGACGCCAGCCTTACCCAGACCGGCACCTTCCTGGGCACCCCCAGCTACGCCAGCCCTGAGCAGATCCGAGAGGGCGAGGTGGACGGCCGCTCGGACCTCTTCAGCTTCGGCGTGCTGGTTTTCGAACTCATGGCTGGGCAGTCTCCCTTTCCCGGGAACTCCATCAACACCATTCTCTATCGCATCGTCAATGAACCCCCGGTCGAGTTGCAGCCTCCGGTGCTCGGCATCCTGCCGGAGGGCTGGCGGCGGGTCTTCGGGAAGGTGCTGGCCAAGCGGCCCGAAGACCGTTATGCGACCTGCACCGCCTTCGTGAGGGACCTCCTCGACTGTGTGGTGGACCTGGGCAAGGAGGACCGCCGGGAAGTCCTCAGCCTCCTGGGGGGCAGTGGCGAGGCGGTCCTGCCGGAGATTGTCTCCACCTCCTTCGACGAAACCATGGTGGTGACTCGGGGGAAGGGTCGGTCGTCACCCTGGCCCTGGGTGGCCGCCGTCGCACTGCTGGTGGCCCTCGGCGGAGGGTGGCTGTTCCTGAAGGGACCCCGGGGCACTCGGCTTCAACTCGAATCCATTCCTGTGGGCGCCAAGGTCCTCATCAACGACCTGCCGGTTGGAGCCACCCCCACCAACCAGTCCCTGGTGCCGGGCGACAAAGTGCATTTCGAGCTCAGGGGCCATCAGCCGTTTGACTACGTCTTCAAGGCCGGCGAGGTACCGGGCCCCTTCACCTTGGCGCCGGTCGTGAGTGAGGAACTGGTGGACTCGGTGCCCCAGGGCGCCACGGTGGTGTTGGACGAAAAACCGCTGGCAGGGACCACCCCCCTGAAGGTCTCGTGGAACCAGGGGCTCCCCCACCGGCTCACGCTGACCAAGGGCACCCTCGGGTTTGCGGTGAACCTGGATTCGGGCGATGTACCGGGTGGTCGGGCCTTTGCCCTGAAGGAGGCCACCACCTCCGACACCCGGGAAGAGCCCTCCCTGGATCCCAAGGCCCAGGGACAACTCAAGCTCACGGGGGGGTTCTCGGTGCGGGTGAGGGCTGACGGGAGGGACCTGGGTGAGCTTCATCCCGGCGGGACCCTGGCCTTGGAGCCGGGGTCGTACAAGCTCGATTTGACCAGTTCCCGCTACTTCTATCGTGAGTCCCGAACCATCAACCTCCCGCCAGGTCAGACGCAGGCCTTGTCCGTTCCAGGCCTGGTTTCCCTTTCGGTTGACACCTTTCCGGGAACCGGAAAGGTCCTGGTGGATGGGCAGGAGACCGGGATCGAGAGCGATGGGAATGGCAGCATCCGGGTGACCCAGGGCCGCCACCTGGTCACCGTGAGGGGCGTCCGCAACAGCCGGGAAGTGCCCGTGGAATTGACCAAGGACCAGACCCTGAAGTTTCCGCTCTGACTCCCCGGGCGCCCCAAAGCTGGCCCTGCCTGCGCACCTTCCCCGATTCAAATCCTTCAGGCGCTCCCCAACCAAAAAAACCGCCTTGCGGCGGTCGTTCTGGTTGGGGAGGAAGGATTCCCTCCACGTCACCCCACGGGGTGACGCTCCGGCCGCGGGGCTGGCTGCACGGGCCTCCGACTGCGTCGGCCCGCTTCGGACCGCCCCCCGGGCGCTCCATAGCTGGCCCTGCCTGCGCGCCTTCCCCGATTCAAATCCTTCAGGCGCTCCCCAACCAAAAAAACCGCCTTGCGGCGGTCGTTCTGGTTGGGGAGGAAGGATTCGAACCCTCGGTACGCAGGATCAAAACCTGCTGCCTTACCACTTGGCTACTCCCCAGGCGCAAAGGCAAGCATAGCGCGGGTTCCGGTCTTTCCCAAGCCCGGTTGGCGGGCTACAGGGACGGCTTCGGGGTGAACCCGAATTCCTCCACGCCGAGCAGGTCGGGGCGCACCTGGACCGCCTCTCCTCGTTCGATGCGGCTGATGGCCCGGTGCCCGGTGGCAGTCTCGTAGGCCAGGAGCACCCGTTCCTCGATGTCCTCCCGGAGGGTGTTGTTCAGGGGATAGGCGATGTCCTTGAAGCTCCCGTCGCGCTTGCGGCGACTGGGCATGGCCACGAAGTAGCCGTCCTCGCCTTCCACCACCCGAAGATCCCCCACCAGAAAGCAATCCTCGAACACCAGGGCGGCAAAGGCCTTGAGCTTGTCGTCACCATCAACCTTGGTGATGCGAATGTCCGTGATGTTCAGCATGTCGGTCCCCGTCCTTCTGTGGCTGGACGCACTGGCGGTGCCCCCTGAACCCAGGTTAGCCGATCTGGATCCAGCCCCACTGGCGACCCGTCGTCTCACCTCGCCGGTAGGAAAAGAACAGGTCGGGGCGGCAGACGGTGCAGTGCGGGATGCTCCCGTCCTGCTCGGACAGAAGGCCGAGGTCCAAGGCCTGGGCGCGCAGGAACCCGTGCAGGTCCAGGTGGGGCTTCCCGCCCGGCCCGGGTAGTTGCAGTGTCTCTGTCCAGGCCGAATCTGCACGGGCGGCGGCGATGACTTCCTGGCCCACTTCAAAATGGCAGGCCAGGATGGCGGGCCCCAGGGACCAGGCCAGCGCTGCAGGGGATCCACCCATGCGCTGAAAGCAGGCCACCCCCCGCCGCAGGATGCCGCCACCAGGGGTGGGGTCGCCATGACCCGTGGCGCCTCGCCAGCCCGCATGCAGCGCGGCCACCCAGGGTCGGTCCCCCGGCAGGAGCCCAGCCAGCAGGATGGGCACGCAATCGGCCACCCGCACGCCGATGCGCTGACCAGGCAGGGTGGTCCAGAGCCCATCCCCCTCGACCACCGCTTCCGGGGCTTCCACCACCCCACAGCGATGCACCTGGTTCAGCCGGGGCCGCGGCAAGCCTTCAGGTGGATCCAGCCGGGTGCTGAAGCCCCAGGAGAGGGGAAAGGGGACTGGCAGCTCTGGGACGAGCACGGACGGCTCAGCCCTTGGGGCCAAGGTGGCTTTCCAGCCACTGCTTGATCCGGTTGGCATCGCCAAGGCGGGTGTACTTTCCCCAGGAATCCAAAAGGATCACCAGCACTGGGCGGTTGGCGAGCATGGCCTGCATGACCAGGCAGCGCCCTGCCTCCTCGATGTACCCGGTCTTGGACAATCCGATGGTCCACCGGGGATTGCGAACCAGGGCATTGGTGTTGGGAAACTGGATGCTCCGGCGTCCAGACCGAATGGTGGTGGCCGGCCGAGTGGTGAAATCGCGGATCTCTGGGTAGTGATAGGCCGCTTGAAGAATGCGGGCCAAATCCCAAGCTGTAGCCACGTTGCCACTAGAGAGCCCTGTGGGATCCTCGAAATGAGCTCCAGTCAGTCCCAGCTCGTCCGCTTTGCGATTCATGGCCGCGACAAAGGCCGAGAGCCCCCCGGGGTAGGTCCGGCCCAGGGCATGGGCGGCCCGGTTCTCGGAGGCGAGCAGGGCCAGGAGGAGGGCCTGTTCCCGCGGAAGTTGCGTGCCGACGGGAAGCCGCGAGCGGCTGTGCCGGAGGTCGTCCTTGTCATCCTTGCCGATGGTGAGCATCTCCTCCGGGTCCAGGCGGGCATCCAGGAGCACCATGGCGGTCATGAGCTTGGTGAGGGAGGCGATGGGCACCACCGCACCGGCTTCCTTCTCTACCAGGGCCTGCCCCGTGACCTGGTCGAGAACCAGGGCAGAGGCGGATTTCAGGGACAGCCGGGGGGCCTGCCGAGGGGTGCTCGCGCCCAGCAGGAGGCAGGCGGAGAGCCAAGTCCCCAAGATCCGGTAGCCCCTATGCAACCCCATGCCTGCTCCAGAAGATTCCGATTGTCATCACTTCTTCCAAGTCTATCGGACCTGGGGGCGCAGGGCATGACCTTTCAGGGCCACAAAAGCACCAGGAGTGTCACATCCGTCACAGCCCAGGCACCCAGGCCCCAGTACATCCCGGCTTCGTGCTGCCGATCGGTCCAGGTCCGCTGGTTGCGAAGCCAGACCAGGAGCAGCCCCACCCATCCCAGGAGGGACGGAACGAGGAAGGCAACCGGCCGGTGCAGGAGCAGGGCCCCGGCCAGGAAACAGCCGTGCGCCAGGATCCCGGCGACCAAGGCCAGGATGAGGCTGCGCCTCACTCCGACCTGAATGACCAGGGTCCGGTCTCCCCGGCGGCTGTCTTCGGCCACCTGGTAGATCTGAGTCATGGGGTAGAGGGTGGCGAAGAGCAGGGCGAAGCCGGCGGTGCAGGCCAGGAAGGCCGGGGTGAAGGGCCGGCCGGTGAGGGCCCAGCCCGCCAGGGGTGTCAGCATTCCGAAGCCCAGGCAGTTGATCAGGAGGTCCCACCCGGCCCGGGCCTTCAGCCTGGGCGGGGGAACGGAATAGAGGACGCTCATCAGGACGCAGGCCAGGTTGATGAGGGCAAAGGGCAGGGGCAGCAGGAACCCCAGAATCGTGGCGGCGACCAGCAGCACCGAGGCGAACGCGGCCAAGTGCTCAGGGGGTTTGGGGGGTGCCTTCAGGTACCCGATGTCCCCCTCGTCCTGGTCGAAGGCGCTGTTGATGGCGAGGGTGCCGCCATTCATCAGCAGGACGAAGATGAACCAGCCCAAAAGAACCGGCCCGGGCCGGAACCCCCAGCCCAGGGCCAGCAACGTGCCCAACAGAAAGTGGGCAGACATGATGGGCCACTCCAGGGGCCGAAGGTGCAGCAGGTAGGCCAAGCCTTCCGCCCCAATCAAGCTTTCCAGGGTGCGTCGGATCCGATAGGCTCCCGCGGTCATGCGATGCCTTCCCGGTGCAGGGGTTGGATCGCTCCAGGCGGCCGCCGGGGCTCCACCAGGGTATCCATGGCCGCAAGCAGGTGGGGAATGCTGAAGTCCGTGTCCACGCACATGCCATGGGGCAGGGTGAGGGGAATGACGTAGGACGGGATCTCCGGCAGCTTGGTGAGGCCCTTGAGCAGGCGATCCGTGCAGCTGACGGCGACGATGAGGTCGGGACGGTACTCCCGGGCCTCACGGTAGGCCTTGTGGCTGCGGTTGGTGATGCGGCCTTCCCAGCGATTGAGGAGGACGGCGTTCATGTAGTCGCCCACCGGGCAAAGGCCGCAGTCGTAGCAGGTCTGCAGGTCCTCCAGAATGCCGGCTTTGCAGCGGGCCATCTGGATGCAGTGGGGCAGCAGGATCAAGGCGCGCCGTGCCTGCCGCTGGGCAAAGGCCTCCCGCACGCGGCGGTTGTTGTGCCCGCAGAAGGAGAGGATCCAGGTATCTTCCTGGCCGAGCCAGCGGGCAAGGGGCCGGAAGGCGTTGGCCCAAAGGCTGTCCTGGCGGGCAATTCGTGCCTCATTCCGGCGCATGGCGCCGCCCCTCAGAAAACTGGGCCAGGCGCTGGCCAGGGCTCCAACCCCCGCCAGCAGCCACCAGCCGCGTCCGGTGCCATGAAAGGCCGCGGCCAGAAAGGCAAGCCCGGCGAAGGTCAGGGGCAGGCCCCGACGGACCCACCGGAACAGCGTCCCCCGCTCCCCAGGCAGGGGTCCGGATTGAGGCAGGGCGCGCGGTGTCTTCACTTGGACGAGCTGGCCAGGCCGATCATCTTCTTGAGATCATCGTCCTTCCAGCGCAAGCCGCCCCCGAAGAACACGGTGCGGAGGTCCTTGTTGCCGATGTCCTGAACGCCTGCCTGGATGTAGGCTCCCTTCCAGAACTGGTAGCTGCTGGTGAACCGGTAGCGGGGGTTGGGCTTGTCCTCCCGCTTGGTGAAGTCATAGGCCAGCAGACCAAAGCGCAGGCGGTCATCCTCCAGGGTGCGAATCTCGACCCCGCCTCCACCCTTGCTCTCCACGATGCCTGCGGAGAAGATCACCGGTCCCAGGCGCTTGGCGAACTGGGCCGAGACGGTGAAAGCCTGGTCCGTCGTGACGAACTTGTTCTTCTCCAGGACCGTCACCGGCTGGCCCGTGATGGGATCCAGCTGGGTCACGGTGCGGGTGCTTTCGCTCACCTTGCCGTCGGGGGTCGAGGCGAAGCCCAGGGCGTACCAGTAGTCCGGTCTAGGTGCGATGTCCAGGCCCAGACCCACGCGGCTGTCGTTGCGCTTGTCCCACTGGGCGGCACCCATGTCCAGGCGGAAGTCCATCTTGTTGAACCCGCCCAGCAGGCCGTTCACATTGTCCACCGCCTCATTGATCTTCTTGATGGTCGTCTCGTCGTTGAGCAGCTTGCCGATGGTCCCCTCACCCTTGTTGATACGGTCAGTGAGGACCTTCAGGTTGTCGGCGGTGCCCTGAAAGCTCTGGGCCAGCTTGCGAACATCGCCCACTACGCCCTTCAGCTCAGGTCGGTTCTCCTCAAGCATGGCATTGAGGTTTTTGCCAACACTCTCGAACTGCTGGGCCAGCTTCGGCAGCTTGTCACGCAGGTCGGTGGAAAGGGCTTCGACATTGGCCATGGTCTGGTTGATGGCCCCATGGTTCTCCTGGGCCATGGACCTGAACTCCGCCGTCAGCACGCGGATGTTGTCCACGATTTCATCCAGCTTCTGCCGCCCCTGCTCGCCACCGATGGATTCGTTCAGAGCCTTGGTGACGCCCTGCACGTTCTTCCCGATCTCGGAGAGGGTTTCCATGAGGTTGTCGAGGCTGACCCCGTCCTTGCTGGGCAAGGCTTGGCCCTCGGGAAACGGGCCCTGGGCGCTGTGACCGGGGTCCAGATCCACGAACTTTTCGCCCAGGATGCCGATGGAGCCCAGGGACACCACCGCATCCTTGTATAGGTTTACATCCTTGGAAATGCTGAGTCCGACCCTGGCTCTGCCGTTCTCCAGGGCGATGGTCTGCACGTCGCCGACCCTCACTCCGGCCACCAGGATCTTGCTCTGCAGGTTCAGGCCCGCCACCTGCTTGAAATAGGTCAAGCGCTCGACCTGATTGCGCTTGCCCCCGAATTCCAGTTTCTCGGTGCGGAAGATGAGGACGCCCATCAGGACGATGGCACCGGTGAAGAAGAGGCCGACCTTGGTCTCGAGTTTCATGAATGGGCCTCCAAAACCTTGCGCTTGGGCGGGGGCGGGTCCTGCAGGAAGGGGCCGTCCGCGTCCCCCCGCAGAAACTGCTGGATCACCGGATGGGGATTGACCTTGAAGGCGTCCGGGGTTTCGCAGGCGATACACTCGCCGCGGAACAGGAGGGCGACGCGGTCGGCAATCTCAAAGGCCGATTTCAGGTCGTGGGTGATGGTGATGCTGGTGATGCCAAGTTCATGTTTCAGATCCAGGATGATCCGTCCAATGACATCGGTCATGACAGGATCGAGGCCCGTGGTGGGTTCATCGTAGAGCAGGATCTTCGGCTTCAGCGCGATGGCCCTGGCGAAGCCCACGCGGCGCTTCATGCCGCCCGAGAGTTCCGCTGGCTTCAGCTTGTCCGTGCCTTTGAGCCCAACCATGGTCAGGCAATCCTCCACCCTGGCCCGGATCTCGTCTTCACTCATGGCCATGTGGCGCCGGAGGCCAAAGGCCACGTTCTCGAAGACCGTCATGGAGTCGAAGAGCGCCGCCATCTGGAAACACATGCCGATGCTCTGGCGGACCTGGAAGAGCTCCTCCCGGGTGAGTTGGGAAATGATCTTCCCTTCCACTGCGACATGCCCGGAATCGGGGGTAAGCAGGCCCATGATGTTGCGAAGGAGTACGGTCTTGCCGGTGCCAGAACCGCCCATGACCACCAGGCTTTCGCCCTCCTCCACATGGAGGTTCACCCCGGAGAGCACCACCTTGGGACCGAAGGCCTTGGACAGGTTGACGACGTCGATCACGGCCATGTCGTCACACCAGCAAAAGTTTGGTGAGGAAGAAGTCGGCGATCAGAATCCACAGGCTGCTGGTCACCACGCTGCTGGTGGGGGCGTGTCCCACGCCTTCGGCGCCGCCTTGGGTGCGGTAGCCCTTCCAGCAGCCCACCAGGGCGATGATGATCCCGAAGACAAAGCCCTTGTAGATGGCGATCCGAAGGTCGCGGAAGGCCAGCAGCTTGTAGAACTCGTTGCCGTAGACATAGGCGCTCTGGCCTTCGACACCGACGAGAATGAGATAGCCACCCCAGAAGCCTATGTATACGGACACCACCGTGAGCAGGGGTACCACAACCATGGACGCCAGGAGCCTGGGTACGAAGAGGTATTGGATGGGATCTGTGGCGAGGCACTCCAGGGCGTCGATCTGCTCGGTGACCTGCATGGTGCCCAATTCGGCCGCCATGGCAGAGCCGATGCGCCCCGCCAGCATGAGCCCCGTGATGACCGGGGCCAGCTCGCGCATGACCGCCAGACCCTCCACCTGGGAAGCCAGGCCCTCGGCCTGGAACTGGCGGAAACCGAAGGCAAGCTGCACGGCGAACACCATGCTCACGGCCAGGCTGGTGAGCACCACGACGGGGATGGAGTTGACTCCCACCGAGTAGAACTGGCCCAACAGGTTCTTCCCGTCGAAAGGGCGCTTAAAAATGGCGGCAAAGGTACGCCCGGCCAGAACCGCGAAATCCCCGAAGGTATCTGTGGCGCTCAGCACCAGGGTGCCGGCCTTGTCGAATAGCGTCAGGACCATGGGACTCCGAACGGAAAGGACTAGCTTAACCCAGTCCCCTTCTTCTGCCGGGCCCGCAGCTTCGAGGCACCGGCTTCCCGGATGGTCTGGGCCGTGCGGCTCAGGGCCAGGCCATCGGCGGGCACGTCCCTGGTGATGGTGCTGCCGGCGCCGATCAAGGCGCCGTCCCCGATGACCAGGGGGGCCACCAACTGAGTGTCGGAGCCCACGAAGACGTTTCGCCCGATCGTCGTGCGGTGTTTGTTCACCCCGTCGTAGTTGCAGGTGATGACTCCCGCCCCGATGTTGGTGCCTTCCCCGATCTCGCTGTCGCCGAGGTAGGCGAGGTGGTTGGCCTTGGCCCCCTTGGCCAGACGGGCCTTCTTGGTTTCCACAAAATTACCGATGTGCACCTGCTCCGCCAGCTCGGTGCCTTCCCGAAGGCGGGCGAAGGGGCCCACCTTCGATCCCCGGCCGACCTTGGCGCCTTCCATCACACTGTAGGGGCGCACCAGCACGTCGGCCTCCAGCTGGGTATCGAAAAGCACCGATCCCTGGCCGATGCGGCAGCCCTCCCCCACGCTCACGGCGCCTTCGAGGCGCACCCCCGGCTCCAGCAGCACATCCTGTTGCAGGCACACCCGGGGACCCACCAGGGTGGTATCGGTCTGGAGAAAGGTCACCCCCGCGGTCATCCAGCCCTGGTTGATCCGGCGCTGGGCGGCGGCCTGGAGCATGGCCTGATCGCCCCGCGAGTTCATGCCGGCGAGTTCCTCGGGGTCGCAGATGCGCACTGTGACTGCAACCTTTTGGGCCACGGCGGCCACGGCGTCGGTCAGGTAATATTCCCGTTGAGCATTGTCGTTGGAGAGGCCCTGGAGCGCCTCCCGCAAGGGCTGCCAGGGGAGGGCATACGCACCCCCGTTGACCCTGCGGACGGCCCGCTGCTCCGGGGTCGCATCCTTGGCCTCCACCAGGCCAGCGAGGTGGCCGTCTGGACGCTGGAGCACTCGCCCGTAGGAGCCGGGATCCGCCAGATCCATGGCCAGGAGCTGCGCCTCGGAGGCACAGAGGTCCCGCACCGTGTCCGCAGACATAAGGGGAACATCGCCACTGAGGATGGCCACCCGCGTGGCTCCCAGCCGATCCAGTTCGGGGATGCACACCTGGACGGCATGGCCGGTGCCCAAAGGCTGGCCCTGGTCCACCGTCCGGACTGGGCAGGGCAGGAGTCCGGCCTTCTGCCAGGTGGCCAGCTCCGCCTCCACCAGGCCCTTGCCATGGTGAACCACCACCACGGCGGCGCCAAGGTCGGCGGGCAGGGCCCGGAGCACCCAGAGCAGGGACGGGTCGCCCAGGATGGGATGGAGCACCTTCGGCAGGCGGGATTTCATGCGGGTGCCAAGGCCCGCCGCCAGGATCACAGCCACAGTGGACATGCCACCTCCCGGGGATCAGCCTACAACAGCCTGGGGCCGGGACGCTCCGGCTGGTGCAGGAGGGCCTGGAGGGCCTCGAAGAAGGCATCCGGCGCAAAGGGCCGTTCCAGAAAGCCCAGCCGACGCAGACCCAGGCTGCCTGGATTGACCGGCAGGGGCTGCCCCATGCCGATGACCAAGGTCGGCAGGGGCTCCTTTTGGAAGGCGCGCAGGGAACGATGGAACCGCTCGAGTCGGGGGGTTCGCTCCAGGACCAGGGCGTCCGGCGCAGGGCCTGTGCGGCTGGACCTGAGGAGTTCCGGCAGGCTCTCGAAGACGCAAACCTGGTCTTGCTGGGTCCGGACGAGGGCGGCCATTGCCTCTCGAGCCAAGGGGTCCTGGTCGACAATCCAGATAGTGCGACCCGCGAGGGTAGCCCGGGCCGGGGTCGAGCCGAGGGGCATGACGGTGGGCAGGTAGACCCTGGGCCAGAGTCCCAAGGTCTCCTCCTGGTCCAGCGCCAGCAGGCCCCCTGCCTCCTGGACGGCCTGGCGCAACCACGCCAGGCCAAAGATGGTCTTGGCCACCTTCGTCTTGCCTGTTGTATCGGGCACCACCTGCAACAGGCCGAAGGCGCGGGTTCCCAGGTCCACGGCTTCGAGGGTCAAGGTGAGCGGCACTGCCGGCGCATGCTCCAGGGCATGCAGGACCAGATGGGTGGCCAGGCGGTGGAGCGTGTCGACTTCGACGGGCAGGGGAAGGGCCTCGGCCCGCAGGGCGATCTGGCCGCCAGGTGGCAGCAGGGCCAGCAGCCGTGGCAATAGCCCCTCGAGGGAAGATCGACCCTCGAGCTCGACCCGCTCTGGCCGGCTCGCGAGGGATGGATCCAGGCGCAGGAGGGCGGTCCGCAGCTGGTCCATCCCTTCGCCAGCGACGCCGCCCGCGGCACTCGCAAAGCCCCTGGCCGCGACCGAAAGGGCGATCAGCGCATTGGCCCGCTGGCGCCGTTCCTGCTCGTCACCCAGGGGTTGCAGGGTCCCACCGCCGCCCAGGCGGATGGCACCCGGAGTGGACTCTCTGATCCAGACCAACGCCATGCCGCGGTCGAAAGAGGAAGCCTCCAGGGCCACGGACCTGAACGTCCCGTCGTCACTAACCTGGGTGGCCTGGAGGGACGCGCAGCCGTAGCGGAGCAGCTGACCCTGCATTCCCTCCCAGACAGGCGTGTCGCCGCCCTGGAAGATGGCGTTCAAGTCAAATCCCCTCAGTCGATGCCTGGGGAGCCCGGTCAGACGGCTCAAGGGACCATTGGACTCGAGGATGCGGCCCTTGGCGTCCACCAACCAGACGGGTTGCTGGGCTTCCAGGCCCAGGCTGAGGGACACGCCAGGATCGGGGGTGTCTTTTTCCAGCAGGGCCAAGGCGGTTCGAATCCCCTCCCCCCGGCCCTCCACCCACGCCCCTTGCTCGCGCAGCCAGCGGAGTTGCTGCAGGGCCACCAGCCCCAGCAGCAACCCGGAAATCAGGGCTGCCGCCAGGGACAGGCGGGGCTGTCCATCGGGCCACAGCAGCTGGGCCAGGGTCCCCATTCCCATGGCCAGCGAGCCCACCAGGGGCATACGCACTTCCAGCTGACGTCCCTTCGCCAGGCGGTAAGCCAGGTCCGAGAAGAGCAGCCAGAGCACCATCTCCAGGGCTGCCACCACCCAGAACAGGGGCACCTCCTGCCAGGGCAGGTGCAGGCGCACCAGCAGGAGGAGGAGGAAACCGGTGGCCCCACCCACCCCCACCACCAGGCGCCGGATGCCAGGAGCGCCCTCCCGCTGAGCCTGGAGGAACAGGGTGAATCCGAAGAGGGCCCCCCCCAGCTGGGGGGTGGGCACTGGAATGCCCGTCAGCCTGGTCCAGGGCAGAGCGAGCAGCGCCAGGATGCCTCCCAGGAAATAGCCATAGCTGAGGCCGATGCGCCCCTTGCGGCGAAAAATCCAGAACCCCAGCCAGGGGGGCAGGGGAAGCAGCAGCGCCGCGATCAGGTCCGCATGGGCCATGGCGAGGGTCCTCTCCGACAGAATCTCACAGCAGGATCCCGGTCCAGACGCCTCGCAGGGCGTTCAGACACCAGAGCCGTCCTTCGGCCAGCGCTTCGATGGTCAGGGGCCCATGGGTAATCCGCAGGTTCCGGGATGCCGCCCATTCAGGCAGGTCCAGCTGTTCGGCCAGGCTGGCCACGCGCCCCTCGTGGGGTGGGAGTACCAGGTCGCGCCCCACCTCGAGGGCGACGGCGGCGATGGCTGTTTCCCCCACGGTCCCGTCGGGCCAGCAGAGCAGGGCGTCCGCCGCCCCTTGGGTCTGCGCAATGGCGAGCACCCCACTGGACCAGGGGCCAGCCAGGCCCTTGTGTCTGAGGAGAGGCTCCTGTCGTCGGCCGCCGAGTGGGTGGGGCAACCGGATCAGGCGGTACGGATCCGCAGCCATGGGCAGTGGCTCCAAGCGGGCCTCGATGGTCCGCAGGAAGGGATCCAGAACGAGGCGCAGGGCCGCAGAGGCATTCAACCCCAGTTGGGCCTTCACCCACGCTTCCAGCTCTGGGCGGGCGCCTTGGAGCCAGGGCACGGGCTGCCCCAGCGCTTCAGCCCCCCTGGTGAGGCGCTCCAGGTGGGCGAGCAGGTGGCGAGGGCCAGCGGGGAGCACCGGCAGCGCGGTGCGGGGAATGTTGCCGGAGGACTGGGGCTGACCTGGGCCACCCGCCCCTGGGCCAAACCAACGCCGAGCCATCATGGCCCGGGAGCGCCGTGGCCGGAAGCGAGGCCCCGTCCCTCGGCCAACCGCACGGCCAGCGCAGCGGCTTCCATGAAGTTCCGAGCATCGCCGATCCATTTCCCGGCCTTGTCGAAGGCCGTCCCATGGTCTGGACTCGTGCGGATGTAGGGCAGTCCGAGGGTGAGGTTCACCGCCCGGGTGGGCTCCATGAGCTTCACTGGAATCAAGCCTTGGTCGTGGTAGAGCGCCACCACCAGGTCGAACTCCCCCAGCGCGGCCCGTACAAACACGCTATCGGCAGGCAAGGGGCCGGTAAACTTCGGCCCGTCGACATCCAGCAGTCCCTGGAGGACCTGGGCCCGCGCACGATCGAGCGCCTCGGTCAGCAGGGCTTCCTCACCACCAAAGGCACCCTGCTCTCCCGCATGGGGGTTGAGGGCGCAAAGTGCCACCCGAAGCCCAGGCCTGCCCCACAACCGCTGGAAGTGCTCCGTGGCGAAGGTCAGGGTCTCCGCCACTTCTCCGGCCTCCAGGGTGTCCAGCACGGAACGGAGGCTCTGATGCACCGTGTGCAGCACCACGTTTAGGCTGGGGCTCACGAAGGCCATCTGGACACGAGGGACGCCCGCCAGGTCACGGAGGAATTCGGTGTGGCCCGGGATGGGGAATCCCGCCAGATGGGCGGCGGACTTGGCCATGGGCAGGGTGACCAGGGCATCCACCTCTCCGCTGAGGGCGAGGCGGGCGGCCAGGCGGATGGCCTCGACGGTGGCCTTGCCCGAGGCTGCGGAGCCAACCCCAAGGCACAGGTGCTCGGCCCTGAGTTCCGGGGTGGGGTCGAGCCAGGCTGCCGTGCCAAGCACCTCGGGGGTCGCCCCATTCAGGGAAAGGGTCTCCAGGCGGCCCAGCCAGGCTGCTCCCGGTCGGGGTGCAGGATCCGGGTCCTCATACCACCGCCAGGTCACGGGGGCCCCGGCCAGCCCCTTGAGCAGGTCGATACCGCCGCGGCAGCCCACCACGGTGAGGTCTGCCACCGCCTGGAGGGCCGCCAGGCTGCCAAGAAGCAACTCCGGACCAATGCCGCAGGGATCCCCCAGGGTGAGGGCGAGACGGGGGCGACGAGACATGAGGGGGCCGGTCAAGGTTCTCGCCGGCTCAGTCGAACACTGGGATCTCGACCACTTCAGGGGCCAGAGCCTCCTCCTTCTTGGCCGTCCGGCTGCGCCGGATGCGAGGCTCCTCCTCCTGCTTGTAGATGTACTTGATGTTGTGTTTGGGGACGAGGACGTTGGGTTCCTTGATCCGGTTGATTTTCAGACAGTGCTTGTCATACCACTCGATGACGCCCCTGACCTTCTCGTCGTCCTGGAGCACAATCACCATGGGGGTCTTGGACTGCATCTGCTTGAGGTAGTAAAAGCTTTCGGCATTGGTCTGCTCGGGCGGGGCGATCTTCCGCCGCGGACTGCCGAGCCCCTGCGGAGCGGTGGCCGCAGAGGGATTGACCGCCGGATTTGGCTCTCCACTGGGGGTCAACGCCATCGGGACCGGCGTCAAGACCTCCCCCCCGCTGGGTTTGGCAGGGATTCCCAGCTTGTCCTTCAGTTCACTTAGGTTCGGTCGAATGAGCTTCCGGTTCATGGAAATTCCTGGCCCAGTGGGCGGTGCGGAGATGTCAAAGGCGATGGCCAGTGGCCCGTCCCATCACACCCGGGCAGTCGGACCCAAAGGGGGTCAGACCAAACGCGTTGAAAGGGATGAACCACTGTGGCAGGTGCCTGGTGGACCCGACAAGGGTGTTTGCCTGATTTTGATGCTAGAAAGCAGGGAGAAGTTTACGCCTCTCTCGATTCTGGCGCCACGCCCCCACCCTCCCGAAGCAGGGGAAGGATGATTTCGATGCGAGACCCCCAGTCCGGGTGGCTCTGGACCTTGATCTGCCAGCCCATGGCCTCGATGAACTTGTAGACCAGGCTCATGCCCAGACCGGAACCTTCCTCGAAACTTCCCGCGAAGGGAACGAACAGCCGCTCCAGCTGAACCTCGGTCATGCCGCACCCGTTGTCGGAAATGGTCAAGGTCAGGCTGGCCTCATCAACCCGGCTGACCAGCTGGACCTCTGGGGTGGGCATGCCCCGGACCGCCTTGCGGGCGTTGCTGAGGAGATTCATGAGCACCCGGTGCAAACCCGTCGGGTCCGATCGGAACCAGACCACCGGTGCCGGGTCCATGGTGAGTATCAATCCTTCCGTGCGGGGATCCATCTCCCAGCTGGACCGCACCTCCTCCAGGACCCGCGGGAGGTTCAGAACCGTCTCGCTGGGTGGCTGAGGACGGGCCAGGTCCAGGAAGTCCGAAACGATGGCACCGACACGCTGGGTTTCGCGGTCAAGGATCCCAAGCACGCGGGAACTGACCCCCGCTGGCGTATCCTCCCGCTGCAGCAGCTGGACGCAGCCACTGATGGAAGCGAGCGGATTCCTTAGTTCGTGGGCGAGTCCGGCCGCCAACTGACCGATGGCCGCCAGCCGCTCGCTGATGCGGGTGCGCTCCTCCAGAGCCTTGAGCTCAGTGAGATCCTGGAACAGCAGTAGCTGACCGGTTTCCTGGCCGTTGGCACCGCGCAGGGAGGCCAGGTGGCCACCCAGCAGGCGTCGCCCTCGCACCAGATCGGGGATGGCCACCTCGAAGCGGTGCTCCCGTCCGCGGCGCCGCGGCAGAGGGTCCTGCAGGGGCAGCAGCTTGTGAACGGGAGTGCCCAGGGGGACCGCCGCGCCAAGAATGGTTTCGGCGGCAGGGTTGGCGGAAGTCACGCAGCCGTTCAAGTCCAGGGTGATGAGCCCCGAGTTCATGGACTGCACCACCCGCTGGTGCAGCTCGGAGAGTTCATCAACCGCCGCCTCGCTGACGCTCAGGTCCGTGCGGAGTCGGTCCAGGTTCCGGCGAATGAACACCACGAGCAGGGTGGTTGCGAAAATCTGCAGCGAGGCGATTCCCAGGAGAAAGGAGAGTCGGCTGGGATCGGGATCGGTCAACTCGCTCGACAAGCCGAAGGCCGGCAGCAGACCAGTGGTGAAGGCCAGGACCAGCAGAATGTGGGTGAGGGAGGACACGACGCCGATCCAGACGATCTCGGTCGTGGCGAGGTAGAAGGCAGAAGCCAACACCGGGAAGATATAGAGGGTGGCGAAGCGTTCCTGCATGACCCCCTGAAAGGCGATCACCAGGCTCACCAGGACCAGGTCCAGGGCCAGGTTCCAGCGGATCCAGGCCGGACGGGGCGTTGGAAACAGCTGGTTTGTCGCCTGCAGCCCGCGGGCGGATTCCCAGGCAGACTCGGCAAGCATGGCCGCCAAGACGATCAGGTAGATGGCCTCGCCGTGGCCCGAGGCCCGCCCATCGACTGGCAGGGCCGCATGCACCACCAGCAGGCCGAAGGTGGCGAAGAAGCGGAAGGAGAGTGGAAGGAAGGGGGCACTGGTGTCCGTGGAGCCCAACCTTCCCCAGGTGCGCTGGAGCATGGCCTTCATGGTGCCCGAATCTGCCATCCTAGAGCCATGGCCGAACCTGGAACCTCGACCCCATCCCTCCGCGCCGCAGGCATGCGGCAGACCCCTCAGCGCGAGGGGATCCTCCGTGTCCTGAAGGATTCAGACCGCCCTTTGACCGTGGAGGAGATCTGGGAACGGATGCCGGAGCGTCGCTCCGGGCTGCCCACGGTCTATCGCAACCTTGAGCGTTTCGTTCAAGAGGGCTGGGCGGAGAGCCTGCTGGGGGTGGATCAGGTGATGCGCTTCGTACGCTGCGACTCGCGCCGCCACCACCATCACCTTCAGTGCGAGCAATGTGGCCGGACCGTCGAAGTCGACGCCTGTGGCCTGGAGTCCTCCCTGAAGGACCTGGAGGGTCTCTCCGGGTTCAGGATCACCCGGCATCAGCTCATGCTCTTCGGCCTCTGCGGTAGGTGTGGTGCCGAAAAAGACCGTTGACCGTCTTCTGCGCCATTGCTAGTCTTGATCTCTCACGCGGGTGTAACTCAGTGGTAGAGTGCAACCTTGCCAAGGTTGAAGTCGTGGGTTCAAATCCCATCACCCGCTCCACCATCCGGGCCGCACATGCGGCCCGGATTGCTTCAAAGCCAGACCTCGTTCAGCAAGGCGCCGTAGCCAAGTGGTAAGGCCCGGGACTGCAAATCCCGTATGCATCGGTTCGACTCCGATCGGCGCCTCCAGATCAGCCCCCGCAAGGGGGCTTTTTTGCTGAGCGGAATCGAAAGCGCGAAGCGCGCGCAGGCAGGCCCAGCCACCGAGGTGTTCGCCGGTCAGTCATTTCCGGCGAAGGTCTCGGGCATCTGGACGGCCACCACTTCACCGCGGGCAGTGAGGACACCCAGGGCGTAGACCTCGGCTTCGACGACCACCCGCCGTCCCTTGATCTCCTTTACCCGGCCCCGGATTTCCAACTCCACATCCATCGGTGTTGGCTTGAGGTAGTCCACGTGGAGGGATGCGGTCACGAACCGAAAGGCGGGGAGGCTGTCCAGGGACCGCCCTTCAAGGCGGTACATGGAGGCCGCGGCCGTGCCGGTCCCGTGGCAGTCCACCAGCGAGGCCAGCAACCCCCCGTAGACAAAGCCCGGAATGGCGATGTGTTCCGGGCGGGGTTGGAACCGCGTCACCGATTCCTCTCCTTCCCACCGGGTGCGAAGGCGCAGGCCAAGCTTGTTAAGCCTGCCACAGCCGTAGCAGTGGGCGACTTCCTCCGGATAGTGATCCTGAAAGGCTGCGTCCGTCACAAGGTCCTCCAAGGTTCCATTTCGCGGCAGGTCAGGCCGGACGGCGGATGGCCGCCAGGCCGAGGATCAGCCCCAGGGCCAGGGACCATAGGGCGGCCAATCCCAACTGAAACTCCGCCGGCAGGCTGAAGGTGAGGGTATGGGCGGGGATCCAGAACCAGAGGAGGGTCCGCAGGGCTGGCCCCATGCCCTCGAAGCCCCGTCGGCGGAGGATGAGGTTGTCCTCCAGCCGGTGGAACAGCATCATCTGGGGCCCGAAAAAAATATTGGTCAGGGTGGATAGCGCAAAGGCCCAGCCCAGGCCCGTGCCGAGGAAGGCCGGGAGCACCCCGTGGTCCAGCAGGGCCCGGGTGAACCCCTTCATGCCCACAAACCCGGCCTTGATGACACAACCGAGCAGGGCCCAGGCCAGGACCTTCGCCAGCAGTTGAATGGGAGTGCAGGGCAGGGAGGGGAGACGGGTCCTGAGGACATGGGCCACCCATTCCCCCAAGGTGCCAAGCAGGCCGAACTGCACCGCGGCGGAGAAGAAAGGATGGGCTTGGACCCAGAGTCGGTAAGTGTTCATGCCTCCAGACTATCGGCTGCCCGGCTGGGTAGGGATCACAGGGAGCCCTGGATCCACCCGCCGCCGAGGACCTCGGCGTCACGATAAAAGACCACCGCCTGGCCAGGCGCGATGGCTCGCTGGGGTTCCGCAAAGGCGACTTTCACCTTCCCGTCGGGCAGAGGGATGACCAGCGCCTCGGCTTCCGGGGCGCGGCTGCGGATCCGCGCCGCGCAGACCAGGGGGCCGGCGGGGGCCTGATTGGTCCAGGTGAGGTCTCCGGCTACGAGATCTCGATCCATGAGGGCGGCCTCAGGCCCTACCCAGACCGTGTTCGTAGCCGGATCCAGCCGGAGGACATACAGGGGCTCGGCGGCGGACACCCCCAGACCGCGCCGCTGTCCCACGGTGTGGCGCCAGTAGCCTTGGTGGTGCCCGAGGACCCGCCCATCGACATGCCGGATCTCTCCCTGGCCCAGGCTTGGTGCGCGTCCCTCGGCGTCCAGGAAGGCGTCGTACCGGTCCTGGGTGACAAAGCAGATCTCCTGACTTTCGGGCTTGTCTGCCAGGTGCAGGCCCAGTTCCATCCCAACCTGCCGCACCTCGGGCTTGGTGAGGTGGGAGAGGGGGAAGAGGCTGCGGGCCAGAGTGGCCTGCGTATGGTGGAACAGGAAATAGCTCTGGTCCTTGGCGGGATCCTGCGCCTTGAGCAAGTGCCACCCCTCAGGGGTGTGCGTGATGCCCGCGTAGTGCCCGGTGGCTACGAAGGCGGCCCCCATGGCTTCGGCGCGATCCATCAGAATTGAGAACTTGAGGTGCTGATTGCAACGAATGCAAGGGCTAGGTGTTTCTCCATCCAAATAGCCTTGGATGAAGCCTTCAATCACGGTGTCGCGAAAGCGTTCCTCGAAGTCCAACACATAATGCGAAAACCCGCATTCGAAGGCCACCCTTCGAGCATCCTGGAAGTCATCAAGGGTGCAGCACTTGCCCTCGGACGCTTGGCCAGAGGGTTTCTCGAAGAGCTGCATGGACACGCCGATGACCTCATAGCCCGCCCGATGCAGCAAGGCGGCCATGACGGAGCTGTCCACCCCCCCGGACATGGCCGCCAGAATCCGGCTGCCGGGACGCAGGGTTGGGTGGGCCGCCAGAGGAGCGAGGGCGCGGTCGAGCAGGGCCGAAGTCATCAGGTCCTCAGGCGCCGCAGCCGGAGCAAAGCTGTGGACAGCAACAGGAGCAGGGGAGCAGCCACCCCCCAGGAAGCCGGCAGTTCCGCCGCTCTGGCGGCTCCCCAGAACAGGGTCTGCAGGCCGAGGAAGACCAGCCCGGCCACCAGTCCCGCGCCAAGCGCCTGACCTCGCCCCTGTCGGGGGCCCGGGAAGGCGAACGAGAGCATGGCGAGCACCAGGCAGGGGCCGGCGAGCCATCCAAGCAGCCTACTCCACAACATATAGGCCCGCTCGGGGTCCGGGGCCCAGACTTGCCACTGCATCAGATCCAGGCTGCCCGCTTCCTCAGCGGTCGCGGCATGCCGCAAGGATTCGGAAGGGAACAGCCGCTCAGCTGGAGGGCCGGGAACCAGGTGCAGCCCTCCCCAGGCCAGGGCCTCGGAATGGGAATCACCGAGGTGCCAGCGCAGCAGGATGGGAGCCTCACCCGGCGCTTTCAAGGGGAAACCCCAGCGCTGGTCGGCCTGGAGGTTCCAGAGGACCCCGGTCGACCCCAGATAGAGCCAGGGACGGGTGGACATCTGAGCCTCGGACCGATTGAGGATTTTTCGATAAAGCCTGTTGGCACGGGTCATGGCACTCGGTGCCACCCCGACCTGAAGGCCCAGGGTCAGGACCGCGACCAGCCCCCAGGCCCACCGGCTGCTATAGAGCCAGCGCAAGAGGCTGACCCCGCCTGCCCGCAGGGCCAGCCACTCCCGGTTAAGCGCTGCCTCCGAAAGGGTCAGCAGGGTGCCCAGGAGGAAGGCCATGGGCAGTGCCACCACGAGAAAGGGGGGAAGGTTCCAAAACCAATAAGCTGCAAACACATATACATGAACGTTATTCTTTGAAAGGTCTCCAGCCAGACTGGCGTATTCAATCAACAGGTTGAGGACGAGCAGGCTACCCAGGGCAGAGGCCCAGTTTTTCCACCAGGCCAGTGTGGCCCAGTGCCGGAGAATGCCGTGCTGGGTGCCTTTGCCGTGAAACCAGCAGAAGAACCTGTCCCATCCGGCCTGGCAATTCACGAGGAAAGGCTGGGCACGTCGGAAAATCGGCGCAATGGGCACTGTAAATTTTGAAAATAAATGTTTGGTGCGATGGGGCTTAAGACGGTCGTTGAACAGCAGCCACCCCACGGCGAGGAAGGGCAAGGGAATCCACAGGAGCGGAATCAGCGACCTGAATTTCCCGGTGATCCACATGTTCTCGGCGTATTTCATGACGAGGTAATACAGCATGATGACGCCCAGGCTCTTGAGGATGGCGCCACCCCGGTAGAACCTGGGATGCCCGAAACCGAGGGCGATCCCCAGCAGAAGCAGGGCCGCTGCAGCCAGGGGCAGGGTGGTCCTGCGGCTGAATTCGATGGATGCCTTTTGTCGAAGGTCCAGTGATTCGGGGGTCTCCCCCTCGGGGCCTGGAGTCGCCTTGAGGATCCTCCATAGAGTGGTCGAGTTCTCATATCTGAGGGGGGTGGGAGGCAGGAGACGAGTTGCACTCGGGATGGCAAAGCGGAGGACCTGTTTCTCCTGGCTGAGGTGGATCACGCTCCCAGAACCAGCGGTCTGGTAGAGGGCTCCCTGCAGTCCTTTTAATTGGAGTTGCAACTCGGAGGACCCATCGGGTTTGGCCTCAAGGGCGTAAGTCATGGAGGAGGCCGTCAGGTGCTGCACGCCCTGGGGCGTCGATTCCATGATGTGGATCTGTCCTTCAGGGGAGACCCAAAAGGCTGAATTCGGAGCCCCAGGAGGAAACCAGGGGGGAGCCCCCGGTCGCAGAAACCGGGCCTTGGCCTCCTCCGCCATTCGGACATGGACACGCTGTTGAAGCCGGGCGGAAGCAGGCACCAGGAAGTGAGCGTTAAGGGTGGCAAGCACCACCAGGGTCAGCGACATGAGTAGCCAGGGCGAGGTCCAAGTCTTGCGCCCAGCGCCCAGGCCTTGGGCGGCCACGAGCTCCGAACCCTCCATCATTTGCTGGGTTCCGATCAGGCCTCCCAGCACCGCCGCCATGGGCAGGACCAGCCCCAGGTTTTCGGGGAGCGCGGTCAACAGCATGGGGACCAGCCAGCGAAGTGGGGCACCTTCGGAAAAGATCTGTTTGGAGATGGTGACCATCTCCCAGGACAGAAGGAGGAACCCATAGAACAACAGGGCGCCCAGGAAGGGGGTCGCCCAGCGCTTGAGGACGTAGCGGGTAATCAACTTGGGCACAGAGGGTCCAAATTTAGCTTTCGATAATGTATATTATGTAACCTTGAAACGATGGAAACAAAACAAAACATTGACTATAAAACCTTTGAAGTCAATAGATCATGGATGTGAATCACCCCACAGGGGACCCCGTTGGAGATGACCATGAGGAAGGTGATCTTCCGGTGCTCCATTTCACCTGCCGCGGCCAGGGCCAAGGCCTCCGGTCCGACGGTTGCGGGTTGCCGGGTCATGATGGTCTCAGCCTTCAACCCCAGTGGATTGCGTCCCTCCCGTTCAGCCCGTTCCAGGGCCCGCCGGAGGTCACCATCCGTGATGACCCCCACGAGCCCGGCGCCCTCCATCACTGCGGCCATCCCCAGGCGCCCTTCGCTCATGGCCTTGAGGATCTCGGTCAAGGCCGATGCGGGGCTCACTCTGGGCCAAGTTTTATGCATCAAGGCTTCTACCTTGAGTAATTTGACGCCGAGACTTCCAGCAGGATGATTCAGGGCGAACAGGTCTCGGGTGAACCGGCGGCGGGCCATCAGGCAAGCCGCCAGCACATCGCCCCACACCAGTTGCAAGGTAGTGCTCGCCATGGGGGCCAGTTCCAAGGGGCAGCCCTCCCCTTGGGGCAGCCGGTAGGAGAAGGTCCAGGTGGCGGCCTGACCCAGGCTGCTGTCCGGTCGGGAGGTGATGGCCGCCAGGGGAATGCCCAGCCGCAGGAGGCTCGGCAGGAGCCTCACGACCTCCTCGCTCTCGCCGCTGTTCGAAAGGGCCAGGATGGCATCGTCGGGGGTCACCATGCCCAGGTCGCCATGGAGGGCTTCTGCTGGATGGAGGAAGAAGCTGGGACTCCCGGTGGAAGCGAGGGTTGCCGCGATCTTCTGGGCCACCAGGCCCGACTTCCCCATGCCCGTAAGGACCACCCGGCCGTTGCGTCCCACGACCATGGATGTCCAGTCCTCGACCTGTGCAGGGTCCCAGTGGTCCATCAGATCGCTCAGTGCCCCCCGGGCCGCGGCCAGGACCGCCTGCCCGACCCCCGCAGCCCCAGGCTCCTCGTTCTCATCCTTCACGGCGTCGACTCCGATGCATTGGCGAGCAAGGTGTCCATGCTACCAGCCATTCTTCCCCTGTTCCCCCTGCCCCGGGTCGTGCTCTTCCCGCAAACCTTCTTGCCCATCCATGTGTTCGAGCCCAGGTACCAGGCGCTCACCGTGGATGTCCTCAATGCCCACCACCATTTTGTCCTCACCCTCATGAAGGCCACGCCGGACCCGGGCAGCCTGGGCGAAGCAGCCGCAACCTTCGAGGTGGGTTGCCTGGCGGAAGTGGTCCGGGCCGAGCCCTTGACCGCGGGCCGCTGGAACCTGCTGCTGCAAGGCAAGGAGGCCATCCGGATCGTTGAGGAGGTACCCGGGAAACCCTACCGCCAGGCCCACACGGAACGCATCCCCTTCAACGCCTCGGTGCTCTGGCCGGGCCCCCACCGCAAGCGCCTCATGGACTCCCTGCAGGCCTACGCCGCTGCCGAAGGCATCGAAGCCCAGCTCAAGGAGCTGTTGGATCTGCCCCTAGAGGATGCGGGGCGGCTCAACACACTGGCCATGGCCCTGGATTTCGAACCCACCGAGCGGCAGTTCCTCCTCGAGGCGAAGGATCTCCCCACCCTGGCGGACCGCATGCTGCAACTCCTGGAGTTCGCCGTCGGAGGTCGGTCCATCCAGGGTCTCTGAGGCCGACCTGTCGGGCGGATCGCTTGCTACACTGGCCCCGGCCCTGTAGCTCAGCGGTCAGAGCTGGCGGCTCATAACCGCTTGGTCGTGGGTTCGAACCCCACCGGGGCCACCATTTGCCGGGATTCGGTAAAGAGGGCCGACGCCAGGGGCGGCGGCCCAACAAGGGCGAGGGCACAGGACGTGCCCTCGTCACCATTTCGCAGGATTGCGAAATAGGACGGGATGGATGCGAAGCAGCCATGGCCGCCCGGAGGGCGAGGGCACAGGACGTGCCCTCGTCACCATTCACTGCATCACAGTCACGCCTCGACCCCCATTGGAGGCAATCAGGCGTCTCAGACGATCCACTTGCGCAGTTCCCCTTCGGCAAAGATGAGGTGGGCCAGCATGGCCTCGGAGGCCACCAGGGGATTGCGAGAGCGGATGGCCTCCAGGATTTCAGAATGCTGGTCGATGATCTTCTGGGCGTTCTGGATGTTGTCGTGATACAGCTGGCGGCGAGCCACCGAGTTGGCCTTGGCGAATTCTTCGGAGACGGTCTTGAACAGCTTGGTCAGCAGGCTGTTGTGGGTGGCCTCGGCCACGGCGTAGTGGAAGGCGGCGTCAAACTCCTCACCTTTTTCAGGGTCGAGGACGTTCAGCCGCTCGCGCATCTTCTCCAGCATCGACTCGATGTGATCCAGCTCCTCCTCGGAGGCCCGCTCAGCGGCCAACCTGGCGGTGGCGGTCTCAAAGATGCGCCGCATCTCAAACATGTCCAGGAGTGAGCTGCGCTCTACGGCCAGGAACATGGCCAGGGGCCGGATGATGTCATCGGTTTCGGTGCCCCGGACGAAGGTGCCCTCGCCGGGCCGGATGTCGATGACGCCCAGCATCTCCAGGGTGCGGATGGCTTCCCGGACCGAGGCCCGGCTCACCTGGAACTGCTCGGCAAGCTCGCGCTCAGCCAGCAACCGGTCCCCGGGCTTGAGTTTCCCGTCGGTGATTAGCTGTTTGATCTGCTCAACGATTTCTTCGTAGAGCCGTTTGGTTTTGATCGGCGTAAAATCCATGGTCATCCTGGTCCCATAAATTATAACTGTTGAAAAAAAAGAGCAAAGGAAAGTGTGACTAAAAACCAACCCCTTCGCTATGGTCTGACCACTAGACCCATTGTAACCTTCGGCCAAGCTCTTTACCAAAACCCTACCCACCCATCTTCTTCCTACCCCCCACATGGAGGCTGCATGACCCCCTGGACCCAAGTCTATTCCCCCGTCATGGGGAATATCTTCCTCTCCGCCCTGGTGGCCGCCTTACCAGTCTTCGTGTTGTTGGGTCTCCTGGCCAAACACGTGAAGGCGCATTACGCGGCGATCCTTGGCCTCATCACCTGCTTGGCGGTGGCCATTTTCGTCTACCGGATGCCCGCCGGCATGGCCGGCATGGCCGCCTTCCAGGGCGCCCTGGTGGGCCTGCTGCCCATCGGCTGGATCGTGCTCAACGCCATCTTCATCTACGACATCACGGTGAAGTCCGGTGATTTCGAGGTGGTGAAGCACTCCATCGCCGGGCTCGCTTCGGATCGCCGCATCCAGGCCCTGCTCATCGCCTTCAGCTTCGGCGCTTTCATTGAGGGCGCGGCCGGCTTCGGCACTCCGGTGGCGATCTCCGCAGCCATGCTGATCGGCCTGGGCTTCCGCCCCATGCAGGCCGCCGGGCTGGCGCTCATCGGCAACACGGCCCCCGTGGCCTATGGCGCCCTGGGCACACCCATCATCGCCCTCGCCGGCGTGACCGGCCTGCCCCTGGACATGCTAAGCGCTGCCGTGGGCCGCATCCTGCCCATTTTCTCGCTTGTCGTGCCCTTCTGGATCATTTGGACCATGGCCGGGCGCAAGGCCATGATGGAAGTCTGGCCGGCCTGCCTCGTGGCTGGTGGCAGCTTCGCCATCACCCAGTTCCTGGTCAGCAACTTCCACGGCCCCTGGCTGGTTGACATCATCGGCGCCATCGTCTCCATGATTGCCACCGTCATCCTGCTCAAGGTCTGGCAGCCCAAGACCATCTGGCGCTACGAGCACGAGCGTGACGAGAAGATCGCCGCCAACGTCGACCAGAGCACCGGCAAGGTCGTCAAGGCCTGGCTGCCCTGGGTCTTTTTGTCCGTCTTCGTGTTCGCCTGGGGCACCCCTCACGTCAAGACCTTCCTGAATGGCGGCACCAAGACCGCCCCCAACTTCCTCGCAGGCAAGACCGTCAAGAACTTCGAAATCCCCCTGCTGCACAACAACGTCCAGAAGGCTCCTCCGGTGGTCGCCAAGGTCTCCAAGGAGTCCGCGGTGTATTCCCTCAACTGGCTCTCCACCACGGGCACCAGCCTCTTCCTGGCCGGCATCCTCAGCGGCCTGGTACTGGGCTTCAGCCCCATCGAGATCCTCAAGGTGTTCGGCAAGACCATCGGCCGGGTGAAGATCTCCCTGCTCACCATCGCTGCCATGCTGGCCTTGGGCTTCACCTCCAAGTCCGCGGGCCTGGACGCCACCATGGGTCTGGCCTTCGCGGCCACCGGCGCCCTCTTCCCCTTCTTCAGCGCCATGCTGGGCTGGTTGGGTGTGGCCCTCACGGGCAGTGACACCTCTTCGAATGTGCTGTTCGGTGGCCTCCAGAAGATCACCGCCCAGCAGCTGGGCCTGAACCCGATCCTCACCGCCGCTGCCAACAGTGCGGGTGGCGTCATGGGCAAGATGATCGACGCCCAGAGCCTTGTGGTGGCGTCCGTGGCCACCAACCAGCAGGGCGAAGAAGGCAACATCCTCCGCTACGTGTTCTTCCACAGCCTGGCCCTGGCCGCCCTCGTGGGCGTGGTGATCTTCCTCTACGCGAAGGTCCTCCCCGCCAACTGGATGCCTCAGGTGCCTGCGGCCCCCGCCGTGACGGAAACCGTTGCAGCGCCGCCCGCCCCGGCCGCGCCTGCGGCCACCCTGCCCGCCCCCGCCCCGGCCAAGTAGGCCCGGCGGACTCTCGACGAACAAACCGGGTCCCGCCGACATGCCAGGCGTCGGCGGGACCTTTTACCTCCCCCCCGGGGAAGAGGATGTTTCTCATGACCAGTGCCATCGCGACTTCCCTGAGGGATTCCCTTGCCGCCATCGTGGGACCGGATCGTGTCCTGGATCGGCCCGTGGAGCTGATCGCCTTCGCTTCCGACGCCAGCTTCTACCGGCTGATCCCCAAGGCGGTGGCCTTCGCAAGCAGTGTCGAGGACATCCAGGGACTCTTCCGATTAAGTCAGGCCCAGAAGATCCCCATGACCTTTCGCGCCGCGGGCACCAGTCTCTCCGGCCAGTCGGTATCGGATGGCATCCTCGTGGAAGTAGCTCGGAACTGGCGAGGCATCCAGGTGCTGGAAGGTGGCGCCAAGGTGAAGGTGCAGCCAGGGGTCATCGGCGCCCACGTGAACCACGCCCTCAAGTTCTTCAAAGCGAAGATGGGACCCGATCCGGCCTCCATCAACACCTGCACCGTGGGGGGCATCCTCTCCAACAACTCCAGCGGCATGTGCTGCGGCGTGAGCCAGAACGCCTACCACACCCTGGAGTCCCTGACCTTCGTGCTGCCTTCGGGCACCGTCATTGACACTGCGGCGCCGGATGCCGATGCGCGGTTCCAGGCCGCCGAGCCCGCCTTAGCGGCCGGGCTGCTCAGGCTCAAGGCTGACCTGCTCGGCAACCCTGCCCTGGCTGAACGCATCCGGGCCAAGTACCGGATGAAGAACACCTGTGGCTATTCCCTGAACGCCTTCCTCGATTTCGACCGCCCGGTGGAGATCTTCCGCAACCTGCTGGTGGGTTCGGAAGGCACCCTGGCCTTCATCGCCGAAGCGGTGCTGAAGTCTGTGCCCGACCTCCCCGTGAAGGTCACGGGATTCCTCCTGTTCCCTGATCTTCATGCGGCTTGCGCGGCCATCGTGCCCCTGCGGGATGCCGGAGCCGCAGCGCTGGAGCTTCTGGACCGGGCCTCCCTGACATCGGTTGAAACCCAGCCGGGCATCCCCCCCAGCATCAAGTCCCTCCCAGCCGGTGCCGCTGCCCTGCTGGTGGAATTCCACGGCCGGGAGGAGGCCGAGCGGGCTGGGCTGGAGCAGAAGGGATTGACCACCGCCGCAGGGCTGACCCTGCTGGAGCCGGCCCGGTTCACCCACGACCCCGTCGAACAGGCCCTGCTCTGGAAAATTCGTTCGGGCACTTTCCCCTCCGTGGGCGCGGTCCGCAAGCGGGGCACCACGGTGCTCATCGAGGATGTGGCCTTCCCCATCGACAAGCTGGCTGATGCCGCGGTGGATCTCACCAGGCTCTTTGCGAAGCACGGCTACGACGAAGCCATCATCTTCGGCCACGCCAAGGACGGGAACCTGCACTTCGTCATCACCCAGTCCTTCAACGACCAGGCCGCGGTGGACCGCTATGCCCGGTTCATCGACGACGTGGTGGAACTGGTGGTGAAGAAATATGACGGGGCCCTCAAGGCCGAACACGGCACCGGACGGAACATGGCGCCCTTCGTGGAAGCCGAGTGGGGGCCCGAAGCCAAGGCGGTCATGGAACAGCTGAAGGACCTGGTGGATCCCCTGCGCCTCCTGAACCCCGGGGTCATCCTCAACGCCGATCCCCATTGTCACCTCGCCGATCTCAAGCCCATGCCAGGCGTGGAGGAGGAGGTCGACAAGTGCATCGAGTGCGGCTACTGCGAGCCCAAGTGCCCCAGTCGGGAGCTGACCCTGACGCCACGCCAGCGCATTGTGGTGCGCCGGGAGATGGCGCGCCTTGAGAGCAACCGCGAAAACCCGGCCCTGCTGGCCTCCCTCCAGGAATCCTTCGAGTACATGGCGCTGGACACCTGCGCGGTGGATGGTCTCTGCGCCACCGCCTGCCCCGTGAGCATCGACACCGGCCAGCTGACCAAGCGCTTCCGGCGGGCCAACCACAGCCGGCGGGCCCAGAAGATCGCCCTCTCCGTCGCCCGGAATTTCGCCACCATCGAGCCGGTCATGCGGGTCGCCCTGCGCTCGGGTCACCTGGTACAGAGCCTGTTCGGCCCCAAGGTGATGCCCTTCATCACCCGGGCCCTGAAGACCGTCGGCGCCTCCCACCAGTGGAGCCCGGAGATGCCCAAGGCCGCCAAGGCCGCCCTGCCCCGCACCGCCCTAAAAGGGGCCCAGGCCATCTACTTCCCCGCCTGCATCTCCCGCATGATGGGCCACCTGCCCGGCGAGCCCGAGGAGATGAGCCTGGTGGAGGCCCTAGTCAAGGTTGCCGAACGGGCGGGCGTCCCGGTCCACATCCCCCTGGATGTGGAAGGCACCTGCTGCGGTGTGCCCTTCAGCTCCAAGGGGTATGACGAGGCCCATCGCTTCACTGTGAACCGGGCCATCGAGAAGTTCTGGGCGTGGAGCCAGGAGGGTCGCCTGTCCATCGTGATGGACACCAGTCCCTGCACCTACGGCATGGTCACCAGCCGCGCCTACCTCACGCCCGAAAACCAGGCGAGGTTCGACAAGCTGAAAATCCTCGACAGCACGGCCTTCGCCCACGATGTGCTCTTGCCACGGCTCCAGGTGCGGCGGAAGGTGAACTCCGTGGTGCTGCACCCGGTCTGTTCCGTCACCAAGATGAACCTCCTGCCCAAGCTGGAAGGGGTTACCAAGGCCTGCGCGGACACCGTGGTGGTACCCCGCGATGCGGGCTGCTGCGGCTTCGCGGGGGATCGCGGCTTCACCCACCCCGAGCTAACCGCCTCGGCCACCAAGCATGAGGCCCGCGAAGTCAGGGCCCAGGTCTTCGATGGGTACTACGCCAGCAGCCGCACCTGCGAAGTGGGCATGACCCGCTCCACGGGCGAGGTCTACCGCAGCTTCCTCTACCTCCTTGAATCCTCCACCCGGCCGGAGGCACCCCAATGACCGACACCAAGCCCAAGAAGGTCTATTTCTACGGAACCTGCCTGGTCGATCTCTTCTTCCCCGACGCCGGCATGGCCGGCATCCAGCTCCTGCGCCAGGCGGGGGTCGAGGTGATTTTCCCGGAAGGCCAGACCTGCTGCGGCCAGCCCGCCTTCAACTGCGGCTACTGGGAGGAGGCCCGGGACGTGGCCCGCACCCAGGTCGCCTTGTTCCCCGAAGACTTCCCCGTGATCCTGCCCTCCGGCAGCTGCGCGGGCATGATGAAGGTGCACTACCCGGAGCTCTTCCATGGCCAGCCGGATGAAGCTGCGGTGACCGCCTTCAGTGCCCGGGTCTACGAGCTGACCCAGTTCCTGGTGGAGGTGTTGGAGGTGAAGCTGACCGACCTGGGCGAGCCCGTCAAGGTGACCTGGCACAGCTCCTGCCATGCCGTGCGCGACCTCGGCCTGAAGGGCGAACCCCAGGCGCTTATCGGGCAGCTCGCCAACGTCGAGTTGGCCCCCCTCGCCCGTGAATTCGAGTGCTGCGGCTTCGGTGGGACATTCTCGGTGCGCCAGCCCGAAGTGTCGGGAGTCATGTCCTGCGACAAGGCTGCGGACGCCGAGGCCACCGGCGCCTCCGTCCTCCTTTCCACGGATGGCGGCTGTCTCATGAATGTGGGCGGGACCCTGGGAGCCCAGTCCAGTCCCCTCAAGGTTCAGCACATCGCCGAGTTCCTCTGGGAGCGCACCCATGCACGCTGAGACCGAGATCCTCTTCCGTGATTCAGCCGCCAAGGCCCTGCTCGATCCCCAGCTCCGGGCCAATTTCCGCCGGGCCATGGATGGCCTCATGAGCAAGCGCAAGGCCCAGTTCCCCGATCCGCGGGATCTTCAGGATCTGCGGGAGCTCAGCACCGCCATTCGCTCCCGCAGCCTGCTGGCCCTGCCGGAGCTCCTTGAACAACTTGAAGCCAGCTGCACCCGAAACGGCATCCAGGTGCACTGGGCGGAAACCTGCGAGCAGGCCAACGAGCTGATCCTGGGACTGCTCCAGGCCCGAGGGGCCAAGACCCTGGTCAAGGGCAAGAGCATGGTCTCCGAGGAGATGCACCTCAACGCCTTCCTCGAATCCAAGGGCATCGAGGCCCTGGAATCCGATTTGGGCGAGTACATCATCCAGCTCGATGGCGAGACGCCGAGCCACATCATCATGCCCGCCATCCACAAGAACAAGGACCAGATCGCCCGGCAGTTCAGCCAGAAGATCAAGGACGCCAAGTACACCGAAGATGTGGACGAACTGACCGCCATGGCGCGGAAGGTCCTCCGGCAGAAATTTCTGGATGCGGACGCGGGCCTCTCCGGCGTGAACTTCGCCGTGGCCGAGACTGGAACCCTTTGCCTGGTGGAAAACGAAGGGAACGGGCGCATGAGCACCCATGTCCCCCCCATGCACATCGCCGTCATGGGACTCGAGAAGGTGGTGGCCAGCCTCGAGGAGGTGGCCCCGCTCTATGCCATCCTTACCCGCTCCGCCACAGGCCAGGCGGTCAGCACCTACTTCAACCTCATCTCCGGGCCCCGGGGCCAAGGCGAAAAAGACGGCCCCCAGGAAGTCCATCTCGTCATCCTGGATAACGGCCGCTCGAACATCTACTCGGATCCCCAGCTGCGGGAGACCCTGCGCTGCATTCGCTGCGGCGCCTGCATGAACCACTGCCCGGTCTACACCCGCGTGGGCGGCCACGCCTACGAGGCGGTCTATCCAGGGCCTATCGGGAAGATCCTCACCCCCCAGATGGAGGGGGTCGGCGTCCGCCACGACCTCATCCACGGCTCCAGCCTGTGCGGGGCTTGCGCCGAGGTCTGCCCGGTGCAGATCCCCATTCCCGAGATCCTGGTGCGCCTGCGCCGGGAGGCCACCCACGACGATTTGGAGTCCACGGTCGTGGGGAAGAGCCAGGGTCGTACGGCCAGCGAGGACTGGGCCTGGCGCCTCTGGGCCGGCGTCCTGAAGCGCCCTGGCCTGTACCGGTTAAGCGCCTGGTTCGCCACCCGCTTCGGCTGGGCCCTGCCAGGGGGCGCACCCCTCCTGAAAGAATGGACCCGCACCCGCACCAAACCCGTTCCGGCCAAGCGGTCGCTCAGCGAGCGCATGCGGGCCGAGGGAGGCACCCGTGACTGATTCCCGGACCACGATCCTCGGCCGTCTGCGGGCCGTGGGCGCCACGGGCGCCCTGCCCCCATTGGACACCGCAGTCCTGGAGCGGCGTCAGTGGCCGCCCCAGGAGCGCGTGGAGCGCCTCCGCAAGGGCATGGAGGCGGTACACACCGAATTTCTCGAGGCCACCCCGGCCGCCTGGCCTGCCGTGGTGCAGGCCTTCTGCGAGCGGGAGGGACTCAAGAACCTGCTCTTCGGGCCCGGCTGCGAAGTGGGTGCCGTGCTGGCCAATGCCTGGACGTCCCAGGTCACCCAGCTCATGCCCTACGACCGCCCGGTGGAAGAGTTCAAGGATGAGTTGTTCACTGGCGTGGATGCCGGCTTCACCAGCACCGTGGGCGGGGTGGCCGAGACCGGTGGCCTGCTGCTGATGCCCGGCCCCGATGAGCCCCGGCTCCTGTCCCTGGTGCCGCCCGTCCACCTGGCTCTGCTGAAGGCTTCCACCATCCAGGACTCCTTCTGGTCCGCCGTGAAGGCTCTGGGCTGGGGCCGCGCCCTACCCCCCAATGCCCTTATGATTTCCGGCCCCAGCAAGACCGCCGACATCGAGCAAACCCTCGCCTACGGTGTGCATGGCCCCAAGCGCCTGATCGTGGTGCTGGTCAACGATCTGACGTAGACCAAGGCCAGCACCCGCGCTAGACTGTCCCTTCGTGGCTGGGTAGCTCAGGTGGTTAGAGCGAGGGTCTCATAATCCCTAGGTCGGCAGTTCGAGTCTGCCTCCAGCCACCAAAAAGAAAACCGGAGCCAAGGGCTCCGGTTTTCTTGTACCCCCACCGAAGCCACCAGACTCGGACTGCCGAGATGCAGGGGCGGCCAGCCTGACTCGGGCACTTCCTGTGCCCGAGCTCTTCGGGCGGCCATCGCCTGCGGCGCTGCCGTCTTATTCGCCAGTCCTGGGGAATGGTGCCCGCAGTGAGCAAGGCCTCAGTGGGGCCTGCACAGCGCCCGTGGGCGTGGCCAGCCACGCGCCAGTTCGAGTCTGCCTCCTTCGGCCCGCGCAGACGCGGACCGAAGTCCATGGTCAGCCACCAAAAAGATCACCGGAGCCAAGGGCTCCGGTTTTCTTGTACCCCCACCGAAGCCACCAGACTCGGACTGCCGAGATGCAGCTGCTTAGGCGTACAGGCTCAACCTGCCTCCCGGGTTCGATTCCTGTCGCTTGGCAAGCAGTCGCTGGGCCTGGGGGTCGCCACTATCCGCTTCCTGGCTGGTTGCGGCGAGGGACTCTTCGGCCTCGTGGGCAAAGGATTCGGGGTATTCCTTCTGGACCCTCATGGCGGTCCGACCAAGGAGGAGGCTGTCTGCGGCAGGGGCGGATTGACTGGAAGCGCCGGCTTCCGCCTGGCTTCCGGTGGACCGATCAGGTACCCCTGCAGGGGCTGGGTGGATCACGCTCTGGATCGCCTGGATCAGCATGGACATCCTCCTGATGTCGTTGAAATCGGAATCCTTCCAAGCCAAGGTATCGTCACGGTTAGGAAAAACATGACAAGGAAATCGGGATTTCGTTCATTTTTTGGGGGTCCCCCCTCTGGAACAAATTCGGTCTCAACCTCATTACTCTGGCAGGCATCCAAGGTTGAAAGAGGGGGGCGTCATGCCACGGGGGGCTTTGAAATCATCGCTGCTATTGGTCGGCACCCTTGGCCTGACGGAGGTTCCCGAGGAGGCCGCCCCCGTTCCGCCGGTGCTGGCAGCCCGCGAGACGACTCCGGAGGCGGGGATGACCGCTGCCGTCGAGCGCTTCAGCCGAGCCTGGCTTGAGGGAGATACAGCCGGGATGCTGGCCTCCTTTCATCCGGAACTGGTAAGACATGTGCTGGGTTCCAACCTGCCGCCTGCCCGGGAATCCCTGCAGCGCCTCGCGGGCATCCAGACCCTGCTGGGCCGCGCCGTGTCCGATCGTTCCCGCCCGCTGGCCCTGCAGATGCTGGATCTTCAAGGCCGCAGCGCGAGTGTGCGGGCAGACCTCGGGCCCTGGACCGCCTTTATGCACCTGACCTCCTATCGAGGTGGCTGGAAACTGGCCCATATCCTCTGGGAATGGAAGCGCTAGGACCTTGAGCCGGGTCTGATGCCCGGGCGCACGCCATGGCCCGGGAACATGGACTCGACACAGTCCGGACAGATGCCATGGGAGAAGCCCACATCGGAGTGATCGCTGATGTATTGCTCCAGCTGGTTCCAATAGCCCTTGTCATCCCGGATCTTCTTGCAGTTCGCGCAGATGGGCAGCAGCCCCGAGAGTTGCCGCACCTTCCCGAGCGCTTCGGTGAGCTCCCCGTTGCGCCGACGCAACTCGTTGGTGCGTTCCCCAATCAAGGCTTCCAGGGCTCGCTTGTGCTTCGCCAGGCTGGCCGTCCGCCAACTAAGGATGAGCCGGAACACCCCCAGCACGCCCAGTCCCCAGAACGTCCAGGCCCACCACGAGCTCCACCAGGGGGGGAGCACCTTGAACGTCAGCCCCGCCACCGGTCCGAAAGGACCATCGGGCTGCGCTGCCCGTGCCTCGAAGCGGTAGGAGCCACGGGAAAGGGCCTGATAGCGTGTCACAGGTGCATCCAGGTCCCGCCAAGCCGTCTCCAACCCCACCAGGCGCACCTGGATTCTCAGCTGTCCCTGGTGCAGGTAGCTGGGCACGGCGACACGGAAGGCCATGTTCGCATCGCCGGCCTTCACCGAGCCGAGCGTCCCAGTGGGGAATTCAAATCGCTTGTCTCCTTTCATCACCTGCAAAATGAATGGCATCGGCGCCGGCAACTGGGTGACGCGATCGCTGGGTGTATAGCGCACCAGGCCGGCCGAGGTGCCCACCCAGATCCGGCCCTGCTCGACCCGCAGGGCCAACAGGTCGCAATCTTCGCTGATGGCACCTTCCCGCCGCCCGACCTGCACACCGGTCTCCAGGCACTCGAAGCCCCGGTCGGTGGTGGCCCAGGTCCGCCCCTGCGGATCCACAGCCACGGCATAGATCCGATCCGAGTGGAGCCCCGCACCAAGCTGGCGCCGTTCCAGGATGGTCACCCGGGTGCCATCCACCCGGATCCGTTGCAGTCCAAGGGGTTCCCTGGAAAAGATCCAGGCGCTGCCATCGGGGCGAAGGGTAAGTCCGAACAGGCCGAAGGGCAGGATGCCGTCCCGATCTGTCAGCAGGTGCCAGGCCCCTGTCTTTTCCCGCAGGTAGAGGCCGAGGGTCGTGGCCGCCCAGATGCGGCCCTCCGCATCTTCCGCCATCTGGTAGGCCCCCAGGGCGGCATTCGGCCCTCCCTGCGGGGAGACTTCCTGGATCAGCTTTTGCTTCCCTGCATCCCATCGCAGGATGCCGAGGCGGGCATGGCTCAGCCAGACCCGCCCCTGGGCATCCGTCATGACCGAATTGAGGCTGACACCCATGTCCCCCAAGGGCGCCACCGAGGCCTTGGCGCCACCAGCAGCCAGCCACAGCGTGGGTCCCCTGGTCCCCACCATCCAGAGCCTTCCGCTGGGGTCCAGGGCCATGCCCTTGATGCGCTGGGCCTCGGTTCCGGGAATCCGTTCCGCCCGCTGGGCATCGACTCGCACCACCCCATCATCCGTTCCCACCAGGAGGTCCCCGCCCGGCAACCGGAGCATGGACCAGACCACCTGCCCCTAGGGCGCATCCGTCAGAGGGTGGTTCCAGACCTGATCGTTTCCCTGAAGGCGCGCCAGTGTGGGCCCCAGGATCCAGAGCCCGCCTTCGCGGTCTCTGAACACATGCCGAACCCACTGCATGGGCAGCCCGCTGGCCGACCCCAGAAGCGTTCCACGGGCTCCCTGGAGGTGAAGGGCCCCTTCCTGGGTCGGCAGCCAGAGCGAGCCATCCTGGTCACGGGTGAAGGCGCCATAGGGGGTGACGGGAGCCTTCAGTTCCGAAGATCGGTTTGTGAACGTGAGCCCTCCGGGTTCCTTGGCGAGCAGCTGGCGGCCCGTGCAAATCCAAAGACGACCCGACCCGTCTTCGCCTGTCAGTTCGACGCCCCCCGTGGGCACGCCCTGGGCCGAAGTCCAGGATTCGATGCCGCCATCGGGATGCAGGGCGATCAGCCCCTGGTCAGTCCCCACGAGCATGCGCCCAAGCCGGCCGCTCGCCACGGTGAGGACCCGTCCAGCCAACGGGAAAGGGCGCCGATGCAGGACGGCATCCTTGCCCTGGACGAACACCCCCCGACTGGTGGCAACCCACAGCTGCCCCAACCCATCCAGGGCCAGGGCCTCGATCCCCGTGGGATCCTCCACACCTTCCAGCCGGAAGGTGTCGCACCTGCCGCGATGAAACCGGGCCAGTCCCTGGGGCGTGGACACCCAGATGGCCCCATCTGGCGAAGCCAGGATCCGGTCCACATGGTCGGAGGGCAAGCCATCCTGGCGGGTCCAGCGGCGGGCCTGCCCGCCTTCATACCGGAGCAGGCCATTCTCGGTGCCCAGCCAGATGAAGCCATCCGCATCCTGGGCGATGCAGGTGATGCCGCCATCGGGCAGTCCATGGGCCTGCCCCATCAGGGCAAACGGTCGCAGCCAGCGCCCCGCGCCCCAGAGGGGGGATCCCCAGGCCAGGGCCGCTGCCAGGATGGCTACCAGGGTCCGGGCCAGGCTCACTTCGTCGCCTCCATGGCTTCCTCATCGGCAGCCAAGGCGTAAAGCTGACCTTGGGAGGACCGTGCGGCCTGCCCGGCTCAGTCCTGGCCCAAAACTCGACGGTACAGGGCTTCGTACTGATCCACCACCGGTCCTTCCGCGAAGGTGCCCAGGGCGCGTTCCCGCGCCGCATTGCCCATGCGAAGCCGCAGGTCCTCGTCCCGCAGGAGGCGCAGGGTGTCGGCCGCCATGGCCTCCACGTCCCCCACCGCCTCGAGGTAGCCGTCCACCCCGTGCCGGACTACCTCCGGCAGTCCCCCCACCCGGCTGGCGATGACCGGCACCCCGTGCCCCATGGCCTCCAGGGCCGCCAGGCCAAAGCTCTCGGTGGCGCTGGGGAGCAGGAAGAGATCCGAGCAGGCCAGCACGGTGCCAATGTCCAGCTGCTTGCCCGTGAAGCGGACCTCCTGGGAGAGGCCGCGCTCCCGGCAGAAGGCTTCGGCCTCCATCCGGTCCGGCCCGTCACCCACCATGACCAGTCGCACAGGCACCTTCTGCCGCACCTGCTCGAAGACCCGCAGGACATCCATCACCCGCTTGACCGGCCGGAAGTTCGAGATGTGGGTGAGCACAAAGGCGGCCTTGGGGGCCAGCCAGGCGCGGCAGTCCGGTCGTTCCTGGCCGGGGGGCTCCACGAAGTTGCAGATGACATCGATGTCCCGCTGCACCCCGAAGGTGCGGATCGTCTCCTGCCGCAGGAACTCTGAGACGGCCGTCACCCCGTCGCTCTCGCGGATGGCCATCCGCACCATGGGCAGGTAGCTGGGATCGCTGCCGACCACCGTGATGTCCGTGCCGTGGAGGGTGGTGACCACCTTCAGGTGGCCGATGGCCATCCGGGCCAGCAGGGCGGCCATGGCATGGGGGATGGCGTAGTGGGCGTGGATGATCTCCAGGCCATGGTGCTCGGCCACATCCGCGATCTTGGAGCCCAGGGCAATTGAATAGGGGGCATCCTCGAACAGGGGATACGGACTGGCCCGCACCTCGTGGAAGTTGATGCGGTCCTCGAAGCCCACCAGTCGGGGCGGCAGGCTGGGGCTGAGGATGTGCACCTCGTGACCCCGGGCGGCCAGGGCCTTGCCCACCTCGGTGGCCACCACACCGGAGCCTCCGAAGGTGCTGTAGCAGGAGATGCCGATGCGCATGGAAGTTGCCCCCTCCCCGCTATGATGATCTTGTTCCCAGGATCCTGCCCATGGACTTAATCTTCAGAATTGCCTACCACGCCCTCACGCTGCTGAGCTGGGTGCTGATCGCCACCGCCCTGCTCTCCTGGTTCCCCATCGACCCCAGGAACCGCTGGGTGCGCTTGCTCCATGCGATCTCCGACCCGGTGCTGCATCCCATTCGAACCTTGATTCCCCCTATCGGTGGTTTCAGCCTCGACATCTTCATCGCCCTGTTGGTGCTCTGGGGCGTGCAGCGGGTACTTGCCCAGGCCGTCGGATCCTGAAAGGAGGTCGCATGAAGTACACCCCGCTCGACATCCAGCGCCGCGACTTCGAAAAGGTCTTCCGGGGGCTCGAAGAGTCCGAGGTCCGCACCTTCCTGCATGAGGTGGCGGGGGAGTGGGAAGAGGTGCTGGCCGAGAACCAGAAGCTCAAGGAGGAAGTCCTCGACAACCGGGAGCGGCTCCGCCAGTACCAGGAGCAGGACCGCATCTTCCGAGAGACCCTGCTGCAGGCCCAGCGCACCCGCGAGGACGTGCTGGACGGGGCAAACCGTGAGAAGGAACTCATTCTGCGCGAGGCCCAATTCAAGGCCGAAGAGGTCCTGCGCGAAGCCCAGGAGCACGTGGTGGGGCTGGAGGTGCAGCTGCGGAGCCTGAAGATGGAGCGGCTCCGCTTCCTGAGGGAAGTGGAAGCCCTCATGGACCGCACCCGCCGGCACCTCCAGGAGGAAGCGCCGGATGTCTACCTCGCCGCCCCTCCAACGCTCAACCTCGAGAACCTCGACCTCAGCTCCCTGGATGATCCCGGTCCCCTGCCGCCGCGCAGGTCGGGTTCCAAGAGCTGACGTATTTGGATCTGCGGGGTGCCGCCTTTCGCAATGGAGCTTTTATGTCGCACGCTGTCATCCTGCATTCCCTTCGCAGCCCTGTTGGCAAGTTCCAGGGTGGGTTGGCCCCCCTGGCCGCGCCCGATCTGGCTGCTCAGGTGATAAAGGCCATGCTGGCGGCCGTTCCCGGCGTGACACCCACTGAGGCCATCCTGGGCAATGTGGTGAGCGCGGGCATTGGCCAGGCGCCCGCCCGCCAGGCCGCGCTGCGTGGCGGCCTGTCTGCCACTGTTTCGGCCCTCACGGTCAACAAGGTCTGTGGCAGCGGCCTCAAGGCCATCCAGCTGGCGGCCAACGCGGTGCGGCTGGGGGATCACGAGGTGGTGCTGGCCGGTGGCATGGAATCGATGTCCAACGCGCCCTACCTCATGCCCAAGCTGCGCACCGGGGCCCGTATGGGGCACACCGAGGCCAAGGACGCCATGATCCTGGATGGCCTCTGGTGCGCCATGACCGACCAGCACATGGGCCACACCGGCGAGCTGGTAGCCGCGAAGTTCGGCGTGGGCCGGGCCGCGCAGGACGCCTGGGCCGTCGAGAGCCACCGCAAGGCCCTGGCCGCCATGCAGTCCGGTGCCTTCCAGAAAGAGATCGTCCCCATCGCCGTGCCCGGCCGGAAGGGCGATGTCCTGATCTCCGCAGACGAGGGCCCCCGGGCCGACTGCACGCTGGAGTCCCTGGCGAAGCTGCGCCCGGCTTTCAAGAAGGACGGCACGGTCACCGCCGGGAATGCCCCCAGCGTCAACGATGGCGCGTCCATCGCGCTGGTGACCACCGAGGCCTACGCGAAGGCACACGGCCTGGCCATCCAGGCGCGGATTCTCGGCACGGCCACGGCGGGACTCGAGCCCGAGTGGGTGCTCATGGCCCCGGTGGAAGCCATCCGCAAGCTGCTGGCCCAGGTGGGCTGGCAGGCTGAGGACGTCGAGCTCTGGGAGATCAACGAGGCCTTCGCCGTGCAGCTGGTGGCCACCCTGAACGAGCTCAAGCTCCCGGCGGACCGCGTGAATGTCCATGGCGGCGCCGTGGCCCTGGGGCACCCCATTGGCGCCAGCGGTGCCCGGGTCATGACCACGCTGCTCCACGCCCTGGAACGGCACGGCAAGCAGCGCGGAGTCGCGGCCCTCTGCCTGGGGGGCGGCAACGCCATCGCCATGGCCGTGGAGCGGGTCTGATCCACCAGACCATTCATGGAAAGGGCCCGGTAAACCGGGCCCTTTCCATGAATAAAACCCGCCTCAGAAGCTGTAGCGGAGGGAGGCGCCCAGGATGTTGATGTCGGCCTTGATGGTGCCGTTCAGGTTGCCGCGGGTCGCGTTGTTATCGTAGGGGCTGGTGCCCGAGGTCAGCATCACCTTGCCATCGGTGATGAACAGGCGGCTGTAGCCGATGTCCAGGGTGGTCTTGTGGGAGAAGCGGTAGCTCGCGCCCAGGGACAGCCACTTGCGGTCGTTGTCGGGAATGCGGGGCGTGCGGTGGGCATCATCGACGGCGCTCTGGTCGAAGGCGGCACCGGCGCGGAAGGTCCACTCCTGGTTGAGCTTCCAGGTGCCACCAAGGGAGATGAAGGTGGTGTCCTTCCACTCTTCATCCGTGATGGATTCGGTGGCCTGGGGCGCGACATTATCCGTGAACTTCACCACGAGCGTCTTGAACTTGGACCAGGTGGTACGCGCCACTTCGCCCTGCAGGGCGAAGGTGGGCGTGGCCTGGTAGTCAAAGCCCAGGGAGAGGGTGGAAGGAAGGTCGAGGTCGGCTTGGCCCTTGCCGTTCTTCAAGCCAGCGCCCTGAATGGCGGCGAGGTCCGTGGCCGGGAACGTTGCGGGATAGGTGAAGGCCGCATCACCCTTGAGGGTCATGGTCATCGCCCCCTGGTAGGCCAGACCCACGCGGAGGTCGGTGGACTGGTAGGTGAAGCCGAGCTTGTAGCCATAGCCCCAGGCATTGCCCTTCAGGCCGGCGGTGCCGTCCCAGGCGCCGGGGATGGCATAGCCGGGCGTGGTGAACGTCGCATTGGGCGCCCCCATGGCGATGGTGGCCACGGGGCTATTCTGCCCAGGGCCGGGCGACACGGTGGAGAGACCGGCGGCAGCCAGGGCGCCACCCACCTTCAGGCCCAGCGCCGTGCCATAGTCCACGCCATTGGTCAGTTCCGCATCAGCCTTTCGGGCCACGAAGGCGGCCGCGATGGTAAAGCCGCCACCCACCCGGTAGGCGATGCTGGGGGCGATGTCGATGGTCTTGAGATCCGACTTCAGCGCGTGGTAGCGGCCGATCCAGTTGGCGTCGTACTCGGTGGTGAGGCCGAAGGGCACGTTCACCGAGAGCCCCAGCTTCAGGTCCTTGCTGACGCTATACATGAGGTTGAACTCGGGCAGCACGGCCGAGATGGCGGCGTTCCCGTGGCTGGAGGCCCCCGAGATGGTGTTGAGGTTGGTACCAGTGATCGGGGCACTTTGGAAGCCAAGGCCCAGGAGCACCGGCGTGCGGGTGGCGGAGGCATTCTCGAACTTCGCCCCCAGGCTCACATAGGTGCCGCCCAGGGACATCTGCCAACCGTCGTACTGGGTCATGACTGCAGGGTTGAAGAAGAGGGCGCTGATGTCGCCACCGCCAGCACTGATGCCGGCGAAGGCGTTGCCCTGGGAGAGGGGGCTCTGCTCGCGCAGCTGGAAGCCGGAGGCCTGGGCCTGGGGCGCGAAGGCGGCCGCAGCCACCAAGGTCAGGACGGTGAGGGTGAAGCGTGAACGATGACTCATAGGGGCATAGCTCCTGACCCGGTGTCCCGGGGTGAGTGGCTGTCACCAGCCGATTCCGTAGGGAGGAAGATGGACCACGATACCAAATCGCCTCTGTCCTGCAACTCCCTCGGCAACAATACCCTGGTTAAGGATCATTCACGATCTAGGCATCATCAAGCATCCGCGAGGCAAGATTGGGTTCCAGGGCCTGGCCCTCGGCCAGTGCCTGCACCAGGGCGGTGCCCACCACGGGCGTGGCGCCGAGGTCGCGCACATGCTTCAGACTGCGACCATCCGAGAGACCGAAGCCCACCGCCAAGGGGCGATCGGAAATCTGCCGAAGTTCCGCCACCCGGTGGGCCACGGGCTGCAGGTCGGGCGCCCCCCCGGTGCCAGTGACCCCCAGGCGCGCCACCACGTACGCGAAGCGCTGCGCGAAGGGGGCGGCGGGACCTGGATCCGGCCGGTCGGCGAGGAGCTGCCGGGCGCGGGTGAGGTCGGTGGTGGGCGCGAGGAGGGGCACCATGGGATAGCCCGCGGCGCGCAGGTCGGCTTCGAAGGAGGCTTCCTCGCCGAAGGGCAGATCCACCACGAGGAGGGCTCGGACCGCCGTGGGAGCCAGCAGGGCCTTCAGCCGTGTCGCGCCGAGTTGGAGCAGCGGATTCAGGTAGGTAAAGAGGATCAGATCTGGGCTGTCCGAAAGGCCGGCCAGCCGCTCCAGCACCTTTAGCGGTGTGGCGCCCCGGGCGATGGCCCGCTGGGCTGCTGCTTGCAGGACGGGGCCATCGGCGATGGGATCGGAGTGGGGAAGCCCCAGTTCCAGGGCCTGGATGCCGAGGGCCCGGGCCTGGGAGAGCAACTCAGGCAGGGCCTCGAGGGAGGGATCACCGGCCATCAGAAAGGGCAGCAGCGGATTCAGGCTCATCTCAAATCCCCAAGCGGGTCTGGTAGGTGGATAGGTCTTTGTCGCCGCGCCCACTAAGGCCCAGCAGCACCGTACCAGCCCCTTCCCGGGCGAGGTCGGCCAGCAGGGCCAGGGCGTGGCTGCTCTCCAGCGCGGGCAGGATGCCCTCGCATTCGCAGAGCAGCCGGGCGCCTTCCAGAGCCTCCGTGTCGGAGGCGCGGCGCACTTCTACCTGACCGTCGAGGGCCAGGGCCGCCAGCTCCGGGCCCAGGGCTGGGTAGTCCAGCCCTGCGCTGATGCTGGCGGTTTCCGCCGTGTGGCCGTGCTCATCCTGGAGCAGCAGGGTCTTGCAGCCATGCAGCACCCCCATGCGCCCCCCGTCAAGGCGCGCCGCGTGCTCACCAAGCGCGGCGCCATGGCCACCCGCCTCCACCGCCACGCGGCGGACGTCATCCGGAAGAAAGGGCACCAGCAGGCCCAGACCATTGCTGCCGCCGCCCGCACAGGCCAGCACCACCTGCGGCAGGGCCCCCGCCTGCTCCAGCACCTGGGCCCGCGCCTCTTCGCCGATCACGGTCTGGAAGGTGCGCACGAGGGTCGGGAAGGGATGGGGTCCCAGGGCCGAGCCGAGGATGTAGTGGGCCTTGTCGCAACGGCCGGCCCAGGCGCGGAGGGCCTCATTCACCGCCTCTTTCAAGGTGCCCTGCCCCGCTTCCACGGGTTCCACCTTGGCGCCGAACAGCCGCATGCGGGCCACGTTCGGCGCCTGCCGGGCCATGTCGGTGACGCCCATGTAGACCGTGCAGGCCAGCCCGAGCCGCGCGCAGGCAGCGGCGGTGGCCACGCCGTGCTGGCCGGCGCCGGTCTCGGCGATGATCTCCGCCTTGCCCATGCGCTGCGCCAGGAGGGCCTGGGCCAACGCGTTGTTGATCTTGTGGGCGCCGGTATGGGTGAGGTCCTCCCGCTTCAGGAAGAGCTGTTGCAAGCCCAGCCGGGCGGCCAGCCGGGGGGCCGGGGTCAGAGGCGTGGGGCGGCCCACGAAGTGGCGCAGCTCGGCCTTCAGCGCGCCCTGGAAGACAGGATCCGCCAGCGCGCGGGTGAAGGCCGCCTCCAGGTCGAGCAGAGGCTGCATGAGGGTCTCCGGCGCGTAGCAGCCGCCCAGGGACTGGGCGCCGAAGCGGCTCGGCAGGGTGAAGGCTAGGCTCATGGGAACTCCAGATCATGGGCGGTGAGGATGAAGTCCGCGACCTTCGACGCATCTTTCCGTCCCGGCGATGCCTCGAGCCGGCTGGCGGCATCCACGCCCCGGGCCAGACTCTGGTGGGAGGCCGGTATCGCCGACCACCGGGCGCGGAGGTTGCTCCCCTCTAGGCCACCGGCGAGGAGGAAGGGCCCTGGGGGCGGAAAGGCCATGGCATGCCCCTGCCCCGAGCCTCCCGCCACACCGGTGGCGGCTGGGCTGGACTCCCAGAGGTAGAGGTCGGCGGCGATGACTGCCTGATCGGGTACGTCCGCCCAGGGCAGCAGCACAAACAGCCCTGCCTGCTTGAGCAGGTCCACTCCCGCCGGTCTCGCCGAGGCCGGGAGATGCGGCTGCACGTGGCGGAAACCGTGAGCACGGGCCACCTCGAGGATGGTTTCCGCCCGGTCGGCCACCATCACCAGGACGGCCCGGTCCAGCCGGGGCGCCGCCACGGAGAGGTCGGCGCAGTGGCGCGGGCTGGGGGGATGGACCACGAAGCCCAGCAGGTCGGCCCCCAGCGACTCGGCCAGGGCCGCATCCTCTGCGGTCACCAGGCCGCAAACCTTGGCCAGGGGCCTCACAAGGCCTCCGAATGCAGGTCCGCGAGGATGCGGGCCAGGAAGCCCCGAGGGTCGGGGCTGCGCATGAGGGCCTCGCCGATCAGGACGGCATCGAAGCCCGCACGCAGGGCGGCGCGAGCGTCCTCCGGCGTGGCCAGCCCGGATTCCCGGATGAGCACGGCCTCTGGGAACGCCTGGCGCAGGGGCATCGCGGTGGGCTCACCCAGGGTGAAGGTGGAGAGATCCCGGGCGTTGATGCCCACCAGGCGGGCGTCGGCGGCCTGGGCGAAGGGCACCTCCGTCAGGTCGTGGAGTTCCACCAGGGGTTCCAGGCCCCGGTCGCGGGCGGCCTTGGCGAAGGCGGCGGTATGCTCCTTGAGCACTCGGGCGATGAGGAGCACCGCCTCCGCCCCGGTGGCGGCAGCCTCGTCGAGCTGAGCTTCGGCGATGATGAAGCCCTTGTAGAGCCTAGGCAGGCCCAGGTCGGCGGCGGCCTCCAGGTGGGCGGCGGAGCCCTTGAACAAGGCGGGCTCCGCCAGAATGGAGAAGGCCGAGGCGCCGCCATCCCGGTAGGCCTGGAGCTGGGGCAGGAGGGGCGTTCCTGCGGCGAAGGGCCCCAGCGAGGGGGATGCCTGCTTGTACTCGGCTATGACCGCCCCGCCGCGGGCGCTGGCGTCGCGCCGCAGGGCCGCTTCGAAGCCGGGGGTGGAAGCCCGCCGGGCAGGTCGCGCCGCCAGGCCCTGCAGTTCCGGCAGCCTGCGCAGTTCCGCCAGCAGCACCCGCTGCAGATGGGAGTTGCCCGAGAGGCCGGTGCCATGCACCAGGGCGGCCGGATCGGGAAGGCGGCTCATGGCTGCACCCCCGTATGCAGAGCGAAGGGCCGGGCGAATCCGCGGTGCAGGACCTCGCGGGCCTCGCGCAGGGCTTCGGGAAGACCGTCCAGGCCCAAGCCCCGATGCAGGACCAGGCCCAGGCCCGCCTGCAGGGCCACCGCCTCGGCCACCGCCGGCCTGAATTCCGGGTGGGCGGCGCCGCCCAGCAGTCCCCGGGCCACCGCCAGGGCCTCGCCCCGGTCGGCCACCCGCAGGGCATGCCGGGGGGGGGTGGCGATGCCCAGCTCCCGTGGCACCAGCACCTCGGGTGTGCTCGGGCGGCCATCCACCACAGCAAGCACGGTGGTGGGCCCTTCGATGGAGGCCTCGTCCAGCCCGCGCCCCTCGGCGTCCTTGCCATGGATCACGAAGGCTCGGCGCAGGGTGGCCCGGCGCGCCAGGGCGCCGGCCATGGGCGCGAGCAGTTCCTCTCGGGCCACCCCCAGCAGCTGCAAGGGCGGCTGGGCCGGGTTCAGCAGGGGGCCGAGGAGGTTGAAGATGGTGGGGATGCCCAACCGCCGGCGGATCTCCCGGAGCCGGCCCAGGAGCGGGTGGTAGGCCGGGGCGAAGAGGAAGGCGAAGCGGGTGCGCTCGAGGTCCTGGGCCAGGTCCGAGCTGGACCTAGCCAGGTCGTAGCCCATGGCCTCCAGCAGGTCCGCGCTGCCGCAGACGCTGGTGGCGGCGCGGTTGCCGTGCTTGACGATCGGCACCCCCAGGTGGGCGAGCAGCATCGCCGCCAGGGTGCTGAGGTTGGCGGTGGACGAGCCGTCGCCGCCGGTACCGCAGGTATCCAGCGCCGCCTCGGGCACCGCCGGAAAGGGGACGGCCACGCCGGCCAGGGCCTCGGCGAAGGCCGCCAGCTCATGGGCCTCCGGTACACGCTGGGCCAGCAGCGCCAGGCAGGCGCCCACCAGCAGGGCGTCCGTGTCCTGGTCGATGAAGATGCGCATCAGCTCGGCGGCGGAGGCTTCCGGCAGGGGGCGGATGGGGTTGTGCGTGGTCAGCAGGGTCATGGGAGGCGTTCCTTGGCGAGACGGAGAAAGTTGGCCAGCATGGCGGGCCCATCAGGGGTGAGGATGCTCTCGGGATGGAACTGCACCCCCCACCGGGGCAGCTGGCGGTGCTCCATGGCCATGATCTCGCCCCCGGGGCTGCGGCCCGTCACCCGCCAGCAGTCCGGCAGCGCGGCGGGATCGGCGATGAGGCTGTGGTACCGGCCCACGGGCAGCCCCAGCGGCAGGCCCTGGAACAGGCCTGAACCCTCGTGTTCCAGGGGGGTGGCCTCGCCGTGCATGGGCTCGAGGGCGCGGGTCACCCGGCCCCCGGTGGCTGCCGCCAAGGCCTGGTGGCCCAGGCAGACTCCCAGCAGGGGAACCGCCCAGGACGAGCCCGCCAGGGCCATGTGGGCTGGGCTCTCGGTGGGGTGCCCCGGGCCCGGCGACAGCACCACGGCTTCAGGGTGCAGGGCCTGCGCTTCCTCCAGGCTGATCACGTCGTGGCGCACCACCTGCACCTGGGCCCCCAGGGTCTCCAGGGCCTGCACCAGGTTGTAGGTGAAGGAGTCCAGGGCGTCGATGAGCAGGATCATCGGACACCTCCGTCCAGGGTCACGCCCAGGGCTTGGGCGATGGCGCCAAGCTTGTGCAGGGTCTCGAAGTACTCCGACTCGGGCTTGGAGGCCCGGACAACTCCCGCCCCGGCCTGGATGGTGGCGGCCCCTCCGGAGTAGACGGCGGTGCGCAGGATGAGGGCGGTGTCGAGGGCACCATCCGCCCCCAGGCGCAGCAGGACGCCCCCATAGGGGCCGCGGACGTCCCCCTCCAGTTCGGCGATGCGCTGGCAGGCCCGCAGCTTGGGGGCACCACTCACGGTTCCGGCGGGAAAGGCCGCGGAGAGCACATCCAGGGCATCCAGCCCCGGCTTCAAGGCCGCCTTCACGGTGGTGGTGAGGTGCAGCACATGGCTGGTGCGCTGCAGCGCCAGGGGCCGGTCGACGCGGACGCCGCCCGGCACCGCCACCCGCCCCAGGTCGTTGCGTGCCAGGTCCACCAGCATCTGGTGCTCGGCCAGTTCCTTGGGATCGCGCTTCAGGGCCTCGAAGCGCACGGCGTCTTCTTCATGCGTGGCGCCCCGGGGGACCGTACCAGCGATGGGCAGCGTCTCCGCCTCGCCGTCCTGCACCCGCACCAGCATCTCCGGGGAGGCACCCACCAGGGCGAAGTCCTCCCACTCGAGGAGAAAGCCGTAGGGGCTGGGATTGAGCCGGCGCAGGCGGCGGTAGGCCTCCAACGGGGGCGGCGGATTGGTGATGTGGAACCGCTGGCTGGGCACGAGCTGATAGATGTCGCCATCCAGGATCAGTTCCTGGGCCTTGCGCACATGGGCTTCATAGGCCGCCCGGCTGCTCTGCGCCGTGGCCACGGGGACGGCTCCCGAGGGACCTGGGTCCCTCACCCCGGCCAGCAGGCGATCCCGGAGCTCCCGCAGGCGGGCGAACCCCGCCTGCGGGTCGCCATCCAGGGTCTGCAACTCGGCCACCTGGTGCAGGTGGTCGAAGACCAGGGCGGTGTCGAAGCGGCGTACCCAGAGGCCCGGCAATCCAAGGCTGTCCCTGCCTGGTAATGACAAACTGGGCTCCGCCGCGCCCATGGCTTCGAACCCCAGGTAACCGGCGCAGCCCACCCCCACGGGCAGGACCTCCCGCAGCGCCGGCAAGGCCGCCCCGGGATCGTGGAGGGTGGCTGAAGGCACGGGGCCCACGAGGGTCCGCACGGCGTCGATCCAGCCCATGGCCGGGGCTGGCAGGCGGCACTCCCCGGCGCCTTCCAGCAGCACGAAGCTGTGCCTGCCGACCCGCTCCCCCTGGTCGCAGGACTCCAGCAGCAGGCTGGCGCCGGAGGAACGCAGCGCCAGGTAGGCCGCCAGCGGAGTAAACAGGTCCGCGGGCAGCGGGTGGCGGATGAGTTGTCTGGATATCTGGGACATGGATCATTCCCCAACGAAAAAGCCCGACCATCAGGTCGGGCTCGGAGGGTCCGGAAGGGCGTCGGCCGCTAGGCCTCGCACAGGGAGCCGACCGAGCCCAGACGCCACCACCAAGCCTCGTGCGAGAAGCCCTGGGGGGTAGCTGAGGGGAGGTGCGGCATGAGACCGATGAAACCCCAGCGGCCCGGGCCCTGTCAAGTGTGGTTTGATGGGGGATTGCGCGTGGACGGACATGGACCTCAGTGAGCCCCTTCCCCTTACCCCCTCGGAACCCCTCAGGGACCGGCCCGGCACCATCCACGACGAGGAGCCCCTCGCGCCGCGAGGACCCTGGGCGTTTCTAGGCGCGGCCCTGCCTGGGGGATTCACCCGATGGGGCTGGGGCCTCATGGGCGGCTGGATGCTTGTTCTCCTCGGCCCCACCCTCGGCTGGGCCGGGCACCTGCGCCGGGCGGCGGGCTGGAGCGCCCTGCCCAGCCACTGGGGCGAAAGCCTCCGTGCCCGGGACATATGGGAACTCTGGGAGAACGGCGGGCTGCAGTACCGGCTCACCAATTCCCCGACAGTGCATCTTCTGGGTCTGGGCCTCATCCTCGTCGTCTGGTGCGGGTGGCGCATGCAGGCTGATGCCGCGGGACTGAAGGCGCGGCTGGGGCCCTGGCTGCTCGGGGCCCTAGACACCCTCCTCATCGGTGTCCTGCCGTTGACCCTGGTGGCCTGGCTGGTGGATCGGGGGCTGGCGGCCGTGGGCGGCTCCGGCCTCGACTTCTTAGGCTGGGCAGCCTTCTTCGGGCGCCCCCTGGTCTGGATGGCCCTCTTCGCGGCGCTCAACCTCCAGTGGTGGTTCTGCCGCCTGGGCCGGGCCGCCGGGAGCCCGCGGGGCTACCGCACCCACCTGGCCGAGTCCTTCCTGCGGCTCTGGACCCATCCAGTCCAATGGGGCATGGTCACGGTGATCGGAACTGCCCTGCGGGCCCTGCTGCCCTTCCTGGTGCTCCTGCTGGCCTGGCGGCTGGGGGGCGGCACCTCTGGTCGGGTCTGGCTGTTCCTGGGTCTCCAACTCCTGGTGATGGCCGTGAATGCCTGGCTGCTGGGCTGGCTGCTCCGCGCCACGGCGCATTTCTGGAACCACGACAGCCTCGTGCGGGATGCCCGAGAGGCCCTGAAGGAGGTCGTGCATGAAGCGGCTGCATCCTAGCCTCCTGCTCGGCCTGCTCTGCGTGGCGCCCCTGCTGGGCCAGGTCCGGTCCACCCACGCCGAGGTCCTCCCGGTCAAGGCGGACATCCCCGAAGACGAGACCATCCTCAAGGTCATCACCCCCCTGGCGGCCGAGATCAAGGCCAGCTTCGGCCAGCCCCTGGTGGAGGCGCCCGAGGGCGTCTTCCGGGGCCGTCGCGGGGAGGAAAACCTGCTGGGCTACTGGGTCGCCGATGCCATGCGGGACGCCGCTGCGCACGTGTCAGGCGCCCCTGTTCCCTTCGCCATCACCAACGCCGGCGGGCTGCGCGCCAACCTCCGGCCCGGCCAGATCAAGGTGGGCGACATCTTCGAGATGATGCCGTTCGAGAACGAGCTGGTGGTCATCGAACTCACCGGAGCCGAGGTCATCCAGGTGGTGAAGGAAGGCATCGCGCGACGGGGTGGGGAGCCCAGCTCCGGCGTAAAAGCGGTGGTCGGCGGCACGCCGGAAGCTCCGACTTGCACCGTCACCTGGGCGGATGGCCGCCCCATCGATCCCGACGGGGTGGTCAAGGTGGCCACCTCGGATTACCTCTATGGCGGCGGCGACTCCATCCCCACCCTGAAAAAGGGACGCCATCCCTTTACGACCGGGGTGACCCTTCGGCAACTCCTCCTGGACCACTGCATCGCCTTGGCCAAAGCCCACCAGAGCCTCCTCCCTCCCGCCCCCGGACGCTATCTCATCCCCATCCCCATCCAGGAGGCGATCCGTGCCAAGAGCTTCAAGTTCTAGGGTGTACTCATGAAACGCCGCGACTTCCTGGCCTCCCTTGGCGCTGCTGCGGCCGCCGTAGCGCTGCCCCTCAGGGCCGCCGGCGATGAGGCCCCGACCACCACCTCAGGCAGCATCACCCTACTGCACACCAACGACACCCACTCCCGCATTGAACCCTTCGGACCCGGGAACGGCGCCATCAGCGGCATGGGCGGCGTGGCCCGCCGCGCCACCCTGGTCAAGCGGCTGCGGCAGCAGCTGGGTCCCGTGCTCCTGCTGGACGCGGGCGACACCTTCCAGGGCACACCCTACTTCAACCGCTACAAAGGGCGCCTGGACTACCAGCTCATGCGCATGGTCGGCTACGACGCGGGCACCCTGGGCAACCACGACTTCGACAACGGGGTGGGCATGCTGGTGGAGGCCATGGAATCCATGGAGCAGCTGGCCCACGCTAATCCGCCCTTCCCTTTCGTGAACTGCAACTTCGACTTCAAGGGTGCTCCGGCTCTGGGCAAGCGGGTTCACCCCTACATCGTCCGCGCATTCCCGGGCATCCGGGTGGGCATCACGGGGGTGGGCGTGGCTTTTGCCGGGTTGGTGGCGCCCAAGAACCACGAAGGCCTGGACTGGCGCGATCCCTACGAATCCCTCCGACCTGTGGTGCGGCGGCTGCGCGAGGTCGAGAAGGTGGACCTGGTGGTGGTGCTGTCCCACCTGGGCTACAACGCCAATGGCAGCGCTCCGGATGACCTGCGCATGCCCGGTCAGGTGGCGGGCATCGACGCCATCATCGGGGGCCACAGCCACACCTTCCTGGACACCCCCACCCGGGTGCCCCAGGCCCAGGGCGAGACGCTCGTCTTCCAGGTGGGGTTTGGCGGCGTGAACCTGGGCCGCATGGACTTCGCCTTGGCCCGCGGGGTCCTGAAGGCCACCAGCGGAACGGCCATGCCAGTGGCGGGTTGAGGTCAGGGCCAGCCGCAGCGCGTGACCGAAGTCCCAATCCGCCGTCAGCACAGGGAAAGCCGCTTGAAGCGGGGCTTTCCCCGTGGGAGTCTGCCTTGTTACCCGTCCGTCGGACCCACGCGTGCCGCTGGCAGCCCTGCCCAGGTGGCCCTGACCCCAAGGAGACACCATGACGACCCAGAAGATCATCTGGACCGAGATCGACGAAGCCCCGGCGCTGGCCACCTATTCGCTGCTGCCCGTCATCCAGGCCTTCACCCACGGCACCGGCATCGAGGTCGAGACCTCCGACATCTCACTGGCGGGACGCATCCTGGCCAACTTCCCCGACCGGCTAACCCCGGCCCAGAAGGTGCCCGACAACCTGGCCGCCCTGGGGGAGTTGGCGCTGAAGCCCGAAGCCAACATCATCAAGCTGCCAAACATCAGCGCCTCCATCCCCCAACTCAAGGCCGCCATCAAGGAACTCCAGTCCCAGGGCTTCGACATCCCCGACTACCCGGAGCAGCCTGCGGATGAAATGGAGAAGGCCATCCAATCCCGGTACGCGAAGGCGCTGGGCAGCGCCGTGAACCCCGTGTTGCGCGAGGGCAACTCCGACCGGCGAGCGCCGCTGTCCGTCAAGAACTTCGCCAAGCAGCATCCCCACAAGATGGGCGCCTGGAGTCCCGAGTCCAAGGCAAGGGTGGCGCATATGGTTGCCGGCGACTTCTATGGCAGCGAGACCTCCACCACCCTCGCCAAGCCCACCAACGCCCGCATCGAATTCGTGGCCGAGGGCGGAGCCGTCATGGTGCTCAAAGAGAAGCTCGCACTGAAGGAAGGCGAGGTGCTCGACGCCTCCGTCATGAGCGTCAAGGCGCTGCGGGCCTTCTATGCTGAGCAGATCGACCTGGCCAAGCAGGAGGGGCTGCTGCTCTCCCTGCACCTGAAGGCCACGATGATGAAGATCTCCGACCCCGTCATGTTCGGCCATGCGGTGTCCGTCTTCTACCAGCCCGTGTTCGACAAGCACGCCGCCACCCTGAACGAACTGGGCGTCAACACGGCCAATGGCCTGGGCGACGTCTACGCCAAGATCCAGGCCCTCCCCGAGGCCAAGCGGGCCGAGATCGAGGCCGACATCCAGGCGGTCTACCCCACCCGGCCAGCCCTGGCCATGGTGGACTCGGACAAGGGCATCACCAACCTGCACGTACCCAACGACATCATCGTGGATGCCTCCATGCCCGTGGTGGTGCGGGATTCCGGCAAGATGTGGGGTCCCGACGGCAAGCTGCATGACACCCTGGCCATGATCCCCGACCGCTGCTATGCCACGATGTACAAGGCCATCATCGAGGACTGCCAGCAGCATGGCGCCTTCAATCCCGCCACCATCGGCAGTGTTCCAAATGTGGGTCTCATGGCCCAGAAGGCCGAGGAATATGGCAGTCACGACAAGACCTTCTTCGCTCCCGCCAGTGGCACCATCCGCATTGTGGATGCAGATGGCACCATCCTGCTGACCCAGGCCGTTGAGGCAGGCGACATCTACCGCGCCTGCCAAGCCAAGGACGCTCCAATCCAGGACTGGGTGAAGCTGGCCGTAAGCCGGGCCCGCCTCACGGGCGCCCCTGCCGTTTTCTGGCTCGACAAGCACCGGGCCCACGATGCCCAGATCATCGCCAAGGTCGAGACCTACCTGAAGCAGCACGACACCAAGGGGCTGGACATCCGCATCCTGCACCCCGTGGACGCCATGAAGCTCTCCTGCGACCGCATCCGCAAGGGACTCGACACCATCTCCGTCACCGGCAACGTGCTCCGCGACTACCTCACGGATCTCTTCCCCATCATCGAACTTGGCACCAGCGCCAAGATGCTTTCCATCGTGCCCCTCCTGGGCGGGGGCGGCCTGTTCGAGACCGGCGCCGGTGGTTCAGCCCCCAAGCACGTGCAGCAATTCCAGAAGGAGGGCTACCTGCGCTGGGACTCCCTGGGCGAGTTCTCGGCCTTCGCCGCGTCCCTCGAGCATGTGGCCAGTGCCTTCAAAAATGCGAAGGCCGCCGTGCTGGCGGAGACGCTGGACCAGGCCATTGCCAAGTTCCTGGACAACGACAAGTCCCCCGCGCGCAAGGTGGGCCAGATCGACAACCGCGGCAGCCACTTCTACCTGGCCCTCTACTGGGCCCAGGCTCTGGCCGCCCAGACCAAGGACGCCGGCCTGCAGACCCGCTTTTCCAAGGTGGCCCAGGACCTCGGGGCGAACGAGGCCAAGATCAACGAAGAGCTGATCGCTGCCCAGGGCAAGCCCGTCGACATGGGCGGCTACTACCATCCCGACAAGGTGAAGACCGGCAAGGCCATGCGGCCCAGCGCGACCTTCAACGCAATCATCGATAGCCTGAGGGGATGACCTGATCCCTCTGAATCCGTCCTACGGCATTGAAAACGGCCCGCCTGCGCGGGCCGTTTTCGCGCCTCTGCCCAGGGGCGTGGGAGCGCCTGCGGCTGGGAGGGGAATCCTCAGGACAGGCCGATGACCTTGCCTGTCTCCAGATCGATGTCGACGTCATAAAAGCCGGGCCGGGTCGGCAAGCCGGGCATGGTGGCCATGGTCCCGACCAGGGGATAGAGGAATCCCGCGCCAACGCTGGCCCGGAGGTCGCGAACCGGAAGACGGAAGCCACGGGGGGCCCCCTTGAGGGTCGGATCATGGCTGATGCTCAGGTGCGTCTTCGCCATGCAGATGGGCAGGCGGTCATAGCCCAACCGCGTGTAGGCCTCGATGCGCGCTTCCGCCTCGGGCGAGTAGTCCACTCCATCGGCCCCGTAGGCTTCCCGGGCGATGGTTTCGATCTTCTGCTTGATGGGCTCATCGACGCCGTAAAGGAACCGGAACGCCGAGGGGCGGTCGCAGACACGCATGACGGCCCGGGCCAGGTCCAGTGCTCCCTCACCGCCCTGGGCCCAGTTTTGGCAGACCACCGCATCCTCGGCCCCACCCTCCAGGGAGGCGCGCCGCACCATTTCCAATTCGGCCTCCGTATCGGTGGTGAATCCGTTGACGGCCACCACCACGGGGATGCCAAACCGGCGTGCCAGGTCGATGTGATGCAGCAGGTTGGGCAGGCCCTGCCGAAGCAGGTCGAGGTCCTCCTGAACATAGACAGGATCAAGCGCCTTTCCGGCCACCACCCGGGGACCGCCCCCGTGCATCTTGAGGGCCCGAACGGTGGCCACGAGGACCACCGCCTGGGGCACCAGCCCCGAGATCCGGCATTTGATGTCGAAGAACTTCTCCATGCCCAGGTCGGCGCCGAAGCCGGACTCGGTGATGACGTAGTCCGCCAGCTTCAGGGCGATCTGATCCGCCAGGATGGAGCTGTTGCCGTGGGCAATGTTGGCGAAGGGGCCGGCATGCACGAACACCGGGGTGCCCTCCAGTGTCTGCATCAGCGTCGGCTTGATGGCCTCCTTCATGAGCACGGTCATGGCCCCGGCCACGCCCAGGTCCTCGGCAGTCACCGGTGCGCCCTGCCGATCCTGGGCCACCACCATGGCGCCCAGCCGGTGGCGCAAGTCGGCGAGGCCTGTGGTCAGGGCCAGCACCGCCATGATCTCGCTGGCTACGGTGATGTCGAACCCGGTGCTGTGGGCAAAGGCCTGCTCCTCGTCGCCCTGGCCCACCGTCACGCGGCGGAGGAACCGGTCGCTGGTATCGACGACCCGGCGCCAGGTAATGGTGGCCGGGTCGATGTCCAGCCGGCAGATCCGACGTCGCTCGTCGGGCGAGAAGGCCTCGGGATCCCCGCCGGTGATGCCCAGCCTGGCGCAGCGCAGTTGAAGGGAGCGTGGGAACTTCCGGCCGCGCTTGCCCAGGGGGAACAGCCGCTCGAAAAGCTGGGCATCCGTGGCTCCCGCCTCGTGCAGCATTCGCGCATCCAAGGCCGCGGCGCAGAGGTTGTGGGCGGCCGTGATGGCGTGGATGTCCCCGGTCAAGTGGAGGTTGAAGGCCTCCATGGGAACCACCTGGCTGTAGCCGCCTCCCGCGGCTCCGCCCTTGATGCCGAACGTAGGCCCCTGGCTGGGTTGCCGGATGCAGGTCAGGACCCGCTGGCCAAGGTGGGCCCCCAGGGCCTGGCTGAGGCCCACCGTGGTCGTGGTCTTGCCTTCCCCAAGGGGGGTGGGCGTGATGGCCGTGACATCAATGTAGCGGCCGTTCGGACGGTCCCGCAGCCGATCCTTCACGGCCAGGGATACCTTGGCCATGGTGTGGCCATAGGGCTCCCATTCCTCAGGCCGAAGGCCCAACTCGGCCGCCAACAGGGCGACAGGCTTCAGGGTGGCGGCCTGGGCGATGTCCAGGTCCGAAGGGACCGGCACTTGGCGCGGCAGGACACTGGCCGTGAAGGGGGTCGCGAGGGGGTCCATGCCGTCTCCACACAAAGATCCAACTCCATGATGAAGGCCCGGCCTCCTTCCATCCGCACCTACCTTGGGTCTGTTGATTGGCATCACAGAAGCCACCATGCTGAATCCATGCGTCGACTGAAGGGGATTGCCACCCACCGCTTCCGGGAGAAGGCCTCGGTGTTCCTCACGGAGCTGCACCCCGCGGCCGACGCCCCTGCGCGCGCCTCGGTCCTGGCTGGGCTGCGCAAGCGGGACTTCGATGCCAACCATCACTGCAGCGCCTGGCGCGAGGGGGTGCCCATCTCGGCCCAGGGGGCCGATGACGACGGTGAGCCTTCGGGCACCGCCGGCCGCCCCATGCTGGCCGTCCTTGAGGGGGCCCAGGTCACCGACCTCATGGCCGTCTGCATCCGGTGGTTTGGCGGGACGAAGCTCGGCACCGGCGGCCTGGTGCGGGCCTATACGGAGGGTGTCCAGGGCGCCCTGGCCGAAGCCGAGGCGCAGCGCCTCTGGGAGGCGGTCCGCATCCTGAGGATGGGCGAAATCCGCGTTCCCCATGGCCTGGCCCACCTTCCCTTCGCCCTGCTTGCCGCCACCCCGGGCCTCGAGATCGAGGGCCAGCGCTTCGAGGCCCAGGACGCGGTGCTCACGTTCCGCTGTCCGCCGGACCAGGCAGCTCCCCTGGAGGATGCCTGGCGCGAACGCAGCCGGGGGGGCCTCATTCGCTGGGATTGACCGCTCGCCGACCCCCGCCTGCCATTCGCCGATCCCCGCCTTTCCCCCTGGACCGTGGCCCGTAGCCTGGACACACGGAAGGAGGCGGCCATGGTCCATGCAGGTTGGTTCATCAGTGGCTCCTGGTGGTGGCTGACGCTCTGGCTGCCCACCCTTGCCTTCACCCTGCCCATTGGCTCCTGCAAGAAGGATCACCGCCCATGACCACCCAGCCCCGCCCTTCCCTGTTCTCCCCGAAGCTCGTGTTCGGACTCACGGTCATCGCCCTGGGCTTGATCCTTCTGGCCAACACGTTCCGGTGGTACGACGGCTGGCACCTGCTGACCTGGTGGCCCCTGGTCCTGGCGGCCTTCGGCTTGGCCCGCCTGGGCGAGGACGGGCCCCTCAGCCTCCGTGGCCATGTCTGGCTGGGCTTCGCGGTGGCGGGGTTCATCCAGCAGTTCGGCCCCTGGGGTCTGCTCGATCGCTGGTGGCCGGCCTTCCTGGTCTGGGGCGGCGTGATCGTGACCCTGCGGGCCCTCTTCCCCCAGTTCGTACCCACCAAGATGGCCCGGAAGGGCCCTCCCTCGCCAATGCAACCCGTTTCCTGTGATGCTGATACCGAACCCCCTCAGGTGAAGCCATGACCGCTGTCGACCCCAAGGCCCCCAGCCCCTTCAGTCCCAAGTTGGTGCTGGGCGTCGCCATCATCGTGGCGGGCCTCGTGCTCACCCTCGACAACCTCGGCCTGATCGAAGCGCACACCATCTTCAAGCTCTGGCCCCTCGTGCTGGTGGCCATGGGGATCGCCAAGCTCCGCCAGGATGGCAGCGGGGGCGGCATGGGCGGCTGGTTCCTGGTCCTGGGAGGCCTCTTCCTGCTCCTGGTCACCTTCGCGCGTGGGCACCTGGCCGAAGCCCTTGCCCCCATGCTGGTGGTGGCCCTGGGCATCCTCATCGTGATCAAGGCCCTCAAGCAGCACCGCGGGGTCCCACCGGAGCTGGCGCACTCCGACGACTTCCTGCAGGGCACTGCGGTATTCGGGGGCTTCAAGCGACGGGTGCTGACGCAGGCCTTCAAGGGTGGCGAGCTGACGGCCATCTTCGGCGGCTTCGAAGTGGACCTCCGCCAGGCAGCCATCGAATCGGGCCAGGCCCGCATTGATGTGTTCGTCCTGTTCGGGGGCGGCGAGATCCAGGTGCCCGAGGGCTGGGAGATCTCCAACCGGGCCACGGCCATGTTCGGCGCCTTGAATGACAACACCCACCACGGTCCAGCCCCCACCGAAGGGCGACCGCGGCTGATCGTCACCGGCCTCATCCTCTTCGGGGGCACCGAGGTGAAATCCTGATGCACCCCCTCCTGGCCAGCCGGGCCCGACTGGGGACCTACCTCCTGGGGTGGGTCCCCATCGTGCTGCTCCTCGCGGGCATCGCCCGTAGCCAGGGCTGGTCCTGGCTGGAGGCGGCGGCGTTGGCGGTTCCGTTGTGCCTCTGCGCGGCCCTGCTCTTCCTCTCCGCCTGGTTCCTCTGCCGGGCCCTGCCCCTGGGTCGGACCCTCGAAGGGCTTGGCGCCCATGGCGCCGCCTGGGGCCTGGCCGCCGTGCTCATGGGCGGGCTCTGGTCCGGGCTGGCCTGGATCCTGGCCCGGGCTTTGGCGTGGATCCCCGGCCTCGGAGCCCTGCCCCAGCACGTGGGAGTTGCGCTGCCCGTCTTGACGGGGCTGGGCATCCTGCTCTACCTGGCCTCCGTGGCCCTCAGCTACCTCCTGCTGGCCCAGGAACGGGCCCAGGAGGCCGAGCGCCGGGGTGCCGAGCTGCAGCTGCTGGCCCAGGAATCAGAGCTGAAGGCCCTCCGGGCCCAGCTGAATCCCCATTTCCTCTTCAACAGCCTGAACTCGCTGTCCGCCCTGACGGCCGTGGATCCCGCGCGGGCCCGGGAGATGTGCGTGCTGCTCTCGGACTTCCTCCGGCGGAGCCTGGGCCTGGGCGAGCGGCGGCTGGTGGCCCTCCGGGAGGAGCTGGAACTGGCGCGGGCCTACCTGGCCATCGAGCAGATCCGGTTCGGGTCGCGCCTCCGCCTTGCCTGGGAAGTGGATCCTGCCGCCGAGCCGGCACTGCTGCCCACCCTGCTGCTGCAGCCCCTGGTGGAGAACGGCATCAAGCATGGCATTGCGGCGCTCACGGAAGGCGGAACCCTCAGTGTGGTCGCCGAGGTGGTGGCGGGCCACGTATTGGTGCGGGTGGACAATCCCCTGGATCCCGAGGCCCCGGTGCCTCAGGGCCTGGGCATCGGCCTGCGACAGGTGCGGCAGCGCCTGCTGGGCCGCTTTGGCAACCGGGCGCGCCTGGAAGCGGGGATTCATGACAAGGTTCACCGGGTCACCCTGGTCTTTCCCCTGGAGACGGAGCCATGAAAGTCCTGATCATCGACGATGAAGACCTTGCCCGGGCTGTGGTTCGCGAACACCTGGCCGCCCACCCGGAGGTCGAGGTGGCCGCCGAATGCGCGAATGGCTTCGAGGCCCTCAAGGCGGCCGCCCAGCACCACCCGGACCTCATCTTCCTGGACATCCAGATGCCCAAGCTGGACGGCTTCGAGGTGCTGGAACTGCTGGAAGCCGAAGGCAGGCGCCCCGCGGTGGTCTTCGTCACCGCCTATGACCAGCACGCCCTCCGGGCCTTCGAGGCCCATGCCGTGGACTACCTGCTCAAGCCGTTCTCGAAGGAGCGCTTCGACGCGGCGCTCGCCAAGGCCAGCGCCCTCCAGGCGGCCCAGCCAGGCACCGCGCCTCCGGCCGCTTCGGACTTGGCGTCCTCTGCTCGCCAGGGCAAGCCCCTGGAGCGCATCGTGGTCAAGGACGGCCCCAAGGTCACGGTGGTCCACCTGGACCGCCTGGACTGGGTGCAGGCGCAGGACGACTACGTCCTCCTGCGAACCGAGGGGAAAAACCTGCTGAAGCAGCAGACCCTGGCCAGCCTGGAGACCCAGCTGGATGCGTCCCGCTTCATCCGCATCCACCGCAGTTACATCCTGAACCTCGACCGCCTGGTCCGCGTTGAGCAGGACTCCAAGGAGCACCGGGACGCCATCTTAAGGGATGGGACCCGACTGCCCGTGAGCCGCGCGGGCTACCAGCGCCTCCGGGAACTGTGGGAGGACGCCTGAGGCCGTCCACCACAGCCTTAGGCTTCAGATGCCCGCATGCAGCCGGCAGGGGTGGAAGTTGCAGTGGCCGCAGCGGCCCGAGCAGGGCAGGCCGAGCTGAAGCTCCATCTCCGGGTCGCCCTGGGCCATAGCCACGGGCCGAACCGGTGGAATCGAGGCGATGGCCTTGGCCACCCGGATGGTGTCGTTGGACGCACCTTTTCCGGCCTTCGGATTCGGGTGCCCTCTTCGTGGGGCGGCTCCGGAGGCCGTCATCAGAAACCGTCAGGCCTCGGGCCGCCGGAAGCTCTTGGCGACCTTCTGCATCAGGAGGGGATCCCCCTCGATTTGAATCTTGCCGGTCATGAAGGCCTCCTGGGCATTCAGCGTTCCGGTGTTCAGCGCAATGAAATCCTCGGCCTTCGCCTTGAGGAGCGTATCACAGGGCTGCAGCAGGCGCGGGAACACCATGCAGGCCCCGTTGCGGATCCAGAGGGTGTAGCCCGTGTCGTCGATCTGGTAGCCCACGCAGGCTTCCAGATCTCCAGCCTTTTCAGCAAGGAAACGCTCGGGCATGGATTCCAGCAGTCCCTGGGCGGGGTTGACGTCCGCATCGAAGTGGGCGGTGTAGGCCGCCACCTGGCTCATGTCCCCCTTCACGGTGATGCCGCCCCCGAGGAGGGCCGCCACGAGGTTGAGCTTGCCGGCGTTCAGGGCCGCGAAGTCCCCGTCGCTGATGCCCAGGCCCGCGCCACCCTCGACTTCGCCCGGGCGGACCGAGAGCCCCTCCGGCGTGAACTCAAGCCGGTAGGGAACCCCATCCACCTTCACTTCGAGGAGGCCTTCCGCGCCGCCCCGGTACCGCTTCCTCAGCGTGGCCAGTGCTTTGCCGCCGGGTGTATCCGGGAAGGTGATTTCGGGCTCGGCGGCCCAGGTCTTCCAGGCCTGGCGCAGCAAGGACATGTCCCCGGATAACCGGAGCTGGCCGCCCAGCAACGCGGGTCCAGGTTCGGCAATGCCGCAGACCAGGCTGCGCACGGCGGCCTCGTCACCGGTGAGTTCCGCACCGGCCTTGTCGGCGCCCCAGTGCTCACCGCCGACGCTGACCTTGAGGGCAATCCCCGCCAGCGCCAGCCGCGCAGGCATCAGGTCCTTCAAGGGCTTCACCGGCCCGCTCTGCTTCTGGGGCTTCTTGAAGAACTTCGGGAATTTCTGGAGCAGGCCGAGGTCGCCGGTGCCCTTCAGCTTGCCCGTCATGAAGGCCTGCATGGGATCGAGCTTCCCCTCGTTCAGGGCGATCCAGTCCTCCGCGCCGATGACCACCACCGAGGTGGCATCCGGCTTCGCTTCGCGGACGAGCGAGAACGCCCCATTGTCGATGCGGCAGGTGTAGTCCCCGCCGCCTTCCCCCGTCACCTGGTAATACACGGACACCGTCATTCCCTGGGCCTTCTCGGGCAGGAAGAGTTCAGGCATCAGGGCAAAAATGCCATCGACCGTCAAAGCCATGGGATCACCTCGGAGTGTTGATTCGAGGATGGCCGGGCCCTTGGATCGGACGCAACGGTTACCAGAGGTCAAGACGGCGACCGGGTTCGGCCGCCGTCTGACAACCCATTTCTATCTCAGCCGGAAGGGCATGGTGAGCTTGAACCGGGCCTTGACCGCTGTCCCCTTAACACGCGCCGGTTCGAACTCCCAGGCCCGGGCATAGCCGACGGCGCAGGCGCGAAGTTCCTCTGGGCCCGAGATCGCTCGGGCATCCATGACCTTTCCCTGTGGGTCGATGGTGAGCACCACCACCACCGTGCCCTGGATCCGCTGGGCTTTGGCGTCGGGGGGATAAGCCGGTGCTTCGGGCTGATGCTTGACGCGAATCTGTTTGAAGGAAAGGTCCACGGGCTCGGATTCGGCGGTTCGGCCCACGGCAGAAGCCTTGGGCCCGTGCTGAGTGGTCATGGAGAGGGTGGTGGCGCCGAGGGACGCCGCCACAAGGAGCAGCGGCAGCAGCGCGGCCCAGGGCCGCGCCAGGTCGCGGTGGATGGGGGGGAGCAGCAGGCGTTCAATGCGGGACATGAGTTTGCCTCCACTGGCGGCCAGCGCCAGATCGGGAATCAGGTGCGGTTGGGTACGAAGTTCCTCCAGACCCACGAGGGCGGAGGCATAGAGAATCGGATCCCCGCAGGCCAGCACCGCCGCGTCATCGCAGCAGAGTTCGCGTTCCTGGCGGATGTGCCGGGAGAGCCATCGGACAGCGGGGTTGAAGAACAAGAGGGATTCGGCGAAGGTCTGGGCCAGGTTGGCCAGGAAGTCTCCGCGACGGATATGGGCAAGTTCATGGGCCAGCAATGCTTCAAGGGCCTCCGGAGGGAGGGCCAGAAGGGCGCCCGCTGGCACCAGCACCACCGGCTTGAGCCACCCCAGCACCAGGAAGGAATCCACCTGGCGGGAGACCCGGAGCCGGACCGAGGTCCTGATGCCCGCCTGGCGGCGAAGTGCGTCCATGCGCCGCTGCCAGATGGGTGGAGCGGACTCGGCCCCGCCGAGGCAAGGGCCGTAGAGCCAAATCAGACCACCGGCAAGTTTCAGCAGGTGGAAGCCCAGGCCGAGGAACCATGCCCCGATGAGCCAGGGCATCCAGGGCGTGAGCAGCAGGCGGATCTGAAGCCACCGCGTCGCAGTCGAACCTGCACCAGCAAAAACAGGCTGCATCAGGCCTTCCCTGAGTTGACTCGGGTCCTCTCCAGGGAGCAGCCAGAGCAGGGTCCCCAGGAACACGAAGAGGATGATTACCAGGGCGGCGTAGGCCACCCGGTAGCGGAACACCGGTGCCCGGTTCCGGGCAGCGCGGAGCACGCCTGCCGCCAGCAGACCCAGGAGGGTGCCTTGCCAGAGGCTGTGGCAAAGCGCCCAGCCCAGGGCATGGATGACTGGAACTTCGGCAAGGGTGTTCATGGCATCCGCTCCTTGGCTTCCTTCAGCATCTGGCGGAGGTCTGCCAACTCCTCCGCCGTGGCCGGATCGGCTTCCAGGGCCTGAAGGACCAGCGCCCGGCTGCTGCCCGCGAAGGCCTTGTGCAACAGTTCCTGCAGCAGGCAGCGCTGGGTGTCCGTCTCCCCCTGCAGAGGGCTGTAGGTGTGGGAACGCGCGCGCTCGTCCCGCGCCAGCAGCCCCTTGTCCACCATGATCTGCATGAGCTTCAACACGGTGGTGTAGCCCATGTCCCGTTCCTTCGACAGTTCGGTGTGCACGTCCCGAACGGTCGAGGGCCCCCGCGTCCAGAGCACCCGCAGGATGGCGAGCTCGCCATCGGAGGGGCGGATGGGCGCGGTGGACATGGGGCCTCCAGGGGGTATGGCTCAATATACGAATCAATTCGTAGTTTGTCAACGAACCAATTCGTACTTTCTCCCTACAGCCCCAACTGGTCCATTCGTTCCGTCAGCCGCCGCTCGGAAAACAGCAGGTCGTCCGGGTTCTTGGCGCGCTCCCGCCAGGCCTGGACGAAGCCATGAGCTCCGCGCTCGGCGGCCACGGCGTCCGCCAGGGCTTCCCCGCCGGGAAGATTCGCCGGCATCAAGGCGTAGACGGGGTCCTTGAAGGCTTCAGCAGGCGCAATCCACACCCAACCGTTCGCCCGGAAGAAGTCGATGACATCGCCGAGAAAGAGCCCGTTCAGCAGCCGGCAGTGCATGAGGATGACGTGGGGGATAGGCCGGCCGAAGACCTCCCGGCTCCAAGCATCGTAGAACCGTGCACAGGCCCAGAGGTGCTTCAGGTAGAGGTCCCGGTAGGGAGCCAGATCTGCATCCGGGTCCCGCTCGAGACGTTGGCGCAGGCGCTCATCCACCAGCCAGTCGGCGGTGTCGATGCTGACATGGCCAATGGCCAGGCCTCTGCCCTTCAGGAACGCATAGAACCCATCGCGTTTGGCGACGGTGTTGCCGGCCCGGAGGAAGGGGTATCGGAAGCGCTTGGTGTAGCCGGGGAGGTCCCGGATGAGGGCCTCCCCCTTCAGCACATCCCCTTCATAGGCCGCCAGGGACACCTCCTCCCGGTTGAGGTCCCAGTGGCTGTAGCTGTGATTGGCCAGCAGGTGGCCGTCTGCTCCCCAGGCCTGGAAGATCCGGCGGCCTTCCAAGCTATCCCCTCCATTCACGCCGTTGGTGAACAGGATGGCCTTGATGTGCCGGGCCTTCAGGGCCGCCCGCATGGCCTCGTGCTGCGCCGGTGCCGTCATCCGCGGGGTCGGCTTCAGGAATGGGGCATCGTCCAGGCTCAGGGCCACCTGCTGCCCCAGAAGGGTGGAGGCGACAAGCCAGGCGAACCAGCAGCACCGCATGAGAGGTTTCCTCCGACAATCCTTGGTTCTGGACCGGACTGTGCCGACAATCGTGCCATGCGAATCGCCGCGGTCGATGTCGGATCCAACTCCATCCACATGGTGGTGGTGGAAGCCAACCCCATGGGGGGCCAGCTGGTGCTGGCCCGGGACAAGGCCATGGTGCGGCTGGCCCGAGGGGAGGCGCGGTCCGGGGAGATCGGTCCCGAGGCCTTCAAGGCCGGACTCGAAGCCCTGACCCAGATGGCCAAGACCATCCGCGACTTCGGCTGCGACTCCCTCATGGCGTGCGGGACGGCGGCCCTTCGGGATGCGAAGAACGCCCAGGCCTTTGTCCTGGAGGCCGAGAAGCTGGGGATTCCCATCAAGGTGATCTCGGGCGAGGAGGAGGCCCGCCTCATTCACAAGGCGGTGTCCCATGCCATCCCCTTCCCGCCGGAGCCGGTGGCCCTGGTCGATATCGGCGGCGGCAGCACCGAAGTGACCTGGGTGCACGGGGGGCGCGTGGCAGCCAGCATCTCCCTGCCCTGGGGCCTGCTGCGCCTGGCCGACGCCGCCCAGACCGCCAACCCGCCCACGGCAGCGGACCTTCACCGGCTCCGCAAGATGATCCGCCGCATCCTGAAGCGAGCCCGCAAGGACCTGCCTTCCGAACTGCCTGAACCGACCCTCCTCCTCGGCACGTCGGGAACCCTGGAAGAGCTTGCCAAGGGGGTCGCTCCGGGCCAGGCACTTACCGCAGAGCCGCTGAGGGACTTCACCTTGAGGCTCTGGCGCCTGGACACCCAGCAGCGGGTGGATCGGCTGGGTGTGGATCCCAAGCGGGCCGAGGTGCTGCATGTGGGGGCCATCTGGGCTCTGTCGCTCATGGAGTGGCTGGGGGCGCCTCCGCTGCGCCACCTGCCCGTGGGCTTGCGGGAGGGCATGATCTGGGAAGCCCTCACGCACGGCGGGGCCGCGATCCCGCCCCTGGCTGACCGGCGGCGGAGTTCCATCGAACAGCTGGCCGCCCGCCTTGATCCCGACCCAGGCCACAGCCGCCAGGTGGCGCGGCTGGCGGACGAGCTCTTCACCTCCCTCCAGCCCCACTTCGAGCTCGGGGACACCGAGCGGCAGTGGCTGGCCTTCGCTTCCCACCTTCATGACATCGGCTTTTCCATCTCGGAGAAGGGCCACCACAAGCATGGGGAGTATCTGATCCGCAACGCCACCCTGCCCGGCTTCTGGCCGGAGGAGATCGACCTGCTGGCCCAGGTGGTGCGCTTCCACCGGGGCAAGGCCCCCCACCATGCCAAGCACGAGGCCTTCCGTGCCTTGGCCCCCTGGCACCGGCAGGTGGTGCGCAAGCTGGCAGCCATCCTACGGGGGGCGGATGCCCTGGACCGGCGGCGGCGCCAGGCGGTCCGGCACCTCGCGGTCGAGGTCGATGACCAGCGCCTCCACATCATCCTGGACGCGGTGGGCGACGTGGACCCGGAGGTGGATGCCTTTCTCGACAAGGGCGCCCTCCTGGCCACGCTGCTGGACCGCCGCCTGGAAGTCACCGTAGTCTGATCGGATCATGACCCTCGAAGAACTGATCAACGACTGGAACGGCCCGCCACCCGAGGGCGCCCGGATCCCCCTCCTCAACGATGAGACCCTCCGGGATGGCCTCCAGAGTCCCTCAGTCCGCGATCCCGACATCGCCGCCAAGCGCGACCTCATCCATCGCCTGGCCCGCCTGGGCGTGGATGCCGTGGACCTGGGCATGCCGGGGGCCGGGCCCAAGCCGCTGGCCGCCGTCCGGGCCCTCATGGTGGAGATCCGGGACCACCGCCTGCCCCTGAGCCCCAATGTGGCCGTGCGGACCCTGGAGGCCGACCTGGTGCAGGTGGCGGAAATCCAGCAGCGGGCCGGCATCCCCCTTGAAGCAGGCGCCTTCCTCGGGTCCAGCCCGGTCCGGATGGACGTGGAGGGCTGGGACCTGGCCTTCCTGGTGGAGACCGCCCGGAAGGCCATCGCCTTCTGCCATCGCCACGAAGTGCCCGTGATGATGGTGACCGAGGACAGCACCCGGGCCCAGCCGGACGTCCTCAAGGCCATCTACACAGCCGCCCTCGAGGAGGGTGCCCAGTCCATCTGCCTGTCGGACACCTGTGGCCACGCCACACCTGCCGGGGTAGGGCGCCTGGTGCGTTTCATCAAGGAGGAGGTGGTCAAGGACCGCTCGGTGCGCATCGACTGGCATGGGCACAACGACCGGGGCCTGGGCGTCGCCAACGCCATCGCCGCCTTCGAGGCCGGGGCTGACCGGCTGCATGGCAGCATCCTCGGCATCGGCGAGCGCTGCGGCAACGTGGCGCTGGATCAGCTCATGATCAACCTCCACCTCATGGGCTTCCCCAAGGGCGACCTGTCGGACCTGCCGGCCTTGGCCGAGCGGGTGGCCGAGCTCTGCGGAGTCGCCATTCCGGCCAACTATCCCGTGCTGGGACGGGATGCCTTCCGGACGGGCACCGGCGTCCATGCCGCCGCCATCGTGAAGGCCCTCCACCGCGGCGACGTGGAACTGGCCGATGCGGTCTACTCCGGGGTGCCTGCCGCGCTGGTGGGCCGGCGGCAGGAGATCGAGATAGGCCCCATGGCCGGCCACAGCAACGTCATCTACTGGCTGGAGATGAACGGCTACGACCCCAGCCCCGATCGCGTTGACCGCATCCTCAAGGCGGCCAAGAACAGTCCGAGGATCCTCAGTGAGGCAGAGATCAGGGCCGTGGTGTGATCAACCCAGTCCGCTGACCTCTCCCACACTCAGCCGCCGGATGCCAGTCGCCGTGGCCACCTTCAAGCGCCCATCGGGCTCCCAGCCCAGGCAGGTGCCCTGGCCCTCCTCCCAACGCAGGGGCTGGCCAGGCTCAGGCCATCGGAAAGGCGGTTGAAGATCAATCCCCAAATTTGTCCATTTATTTAATATAGCCATTGCCAAATCTGCATTCTGCCCGCCCTTCAGGCCCAGTTCCCCCAGGTAGGCAGGTGCCAGGGCCCGAGCCGGAATCGAGGGGGCCCCTGTCAGGTTCACCCCGAGGCCCAGGATCAGGCGACTCCCGATCTGCTCCCCGAGGATGCCCCCCACCTTCACCAGGCGGCCCTCCTTCCAGGCCACGAGGTCGTTGGGCCACTTGAGGCCTAACACCCGGCCCTCAGGATCCAGCACCCGGGCGGCGGCCGTCATGGCCCGCTGCAGCACCAGGCCCGGGGCCACCCCGACAGCCTGAGGGAGCGCCACCGAGAGCCAGAGGCCCTGCCCAGGGGCGCTTTCCCAGCGGTTGCCCTGGCGACCCCGCCCATCGGTCTGCTCGTCTGCCAGCACCGCGCAGAACCCCAGGTGGGGATGCCGCCGCAGGAACGCCTGGGTGGAATCCACCACCGCCAGGCGGATCAGCGGCAGGTCCACGCTACTTGCGTCCGGAGCCCTGGTTGCGGAACCAGAGGATGCGCAGGCCGTCCAGGGTCAGATCGGGGGCAATGTGCTTGATGTGCTTGGTATGGGGTGCGATGACCCGGGCCAACCCACCCGTGGCGGCCACCTTGGCTTCCGGGCACTCCTCCATGAGACGATCCAGGATGCCGTCCACCATGCCCACGTAGCCGTAGAAGATGCCCGACTGCATGGCCTGCACGGTGTTGCGGCCCACGAGCCGATCCGGCTCGGCGATCTCGACTCTGGGCAGGCGGCTGGCACGCTGGAACAGCGCATCGGCGCTGATCTTCAGGCCAGGGCAGATGAGGCCACCCAGATACTCCTTCTTGGCGTTCACCACATCGAAGGTCGTGGCCGTGCCGAAATCCACCACGATGAGCGGCGCCCCGAACTTGTCGATGCCCGCCACCGCATTCACCAGACGATCGGCCCCAAGCTCCGAGGGGTTGTCGATGAGCACTTTCACGCCGGTCTTCACCCCCGGTTCCACATAGAAGGCGTCCACATCGAAGAAGGTCTTGGCCAGACTCATCAGCACGGGATGGAGGGGCGGCACCACGCAGGAGATGGCCACATGCTTGATCTGCTTGGCCTCGATACCCTGGTGACGCATGAGGGCCAAGGCGGAGAGGCCGTATTCATCCACGGTCCGTTCCCGGCTGGTGGCCAGGCGCCAGGAGTGCAGCAGGGGTGCCTCCGGGCCCTGGGAGAGGTCGAAGATCCCCAGCACCACATTTGTGTTGCCCACATCGACAGCCAGCAGAAAACTCATGCGCACTCCAAGCCATCCAGAATGGCCGGAGGTGGTCTGCGATGCCAGTCCCCTTGTGACCGCCTTCCTGCCGACCCTGGGTACCCTGGAGGCCCCGCCTGGAGCCCCCATGCCCCGCACCATGATCGAACCGTTCCGCATCAAGTCCGTCGAGCCCATCCGCATGACCAACGCCAAGGAACGGCTGGACATGCTAGAGGCTGCGAAGCTCAATGTCTTCAAGCTGCGGGCCGAGGATGTGCTGCTGGACTGGCTGACGGACTCCGGGACCGGCGCCATGAGCTCGGCCCAGTGGGGCGCCATCATGATCGGGGACGAGAGCTACGCGGGCGCCAAGAGCTTCTACCGCCTGGAGGCGGTGCTGCAGGACATCACCGGAATGGCGCACTTCATCCCCACCCACCAGGGGCGCGCTGCCGAAAAGGTACTGTTCAGCGCCGTCTGCAAGCAGGGGGATCTGGTGCCCAACAACTGCCACTTCGACACCACCCGGGCCAACCTCGAGTTCAACGGCGTGGAGGCTGTGGATCTGGTGATCCCCGAGGGGCTACAGCCCAGTCTCATCCATCCCTTCAAGGGCAACATCGACCTGGAGCGGGTGGAGGCCATCCTGGTGAAGGAGGGCCACCGCATCCCCTTCGGCATGCTCACGGTCACGAACAACACGGGCGGCGGCCAGCCGGTCTCCATGGCCAACATCCGCGCCTACGCAGCCTTGCTCAAGAAGCATGGCAAGCCCTTCATCATGGATGTCTGCCGCTTCGCGGAAAACGCCATGTTCATCAAGCTCCGGGAACCGGGCTACGAGCACACCCCCATCCGCGCCATCTGCCAGGAGTTGTTCAGCTACGCCGACGGCTGCACCATGAGCGCCAAGAAGGACGGCATGGTGAACATGGGCGGCTTCATCATGCTGCGCAGCGATGAATGGCTGGACCCCGTCCGCAACATGCTCATCCTCACCGAGGGCTTCCCCACCTACGGCGGCCTGGCCGGACGCGACCTGGAGGCCCTGGCCGTGGGCCTGGAGGAGGGCATGCAGGAGGACTACCTCCGCTACCGCCTGCGCACCGCCGAATACCTTGGGGAGAAGCTGGAAGCGGCGGGGGTCGGCTTCGTGAAGCCCACAGGTGGCCATGCGGTCTACATCGACGCGAAGACGGTCCTGCCCGACATGCCGGTGGCGCACTACCCCGCCTGGGCCCTCTGCAATGCCCTGTATCTGGAAGGTGGCATCCGGGGTGTGGAGATCGGCTCGGTGATGTTCGGCAAGCAGCTGGAGGATGGCACCGAGACCTACCACAGCATGGAGCTGGTGCGCCTGGCCTTCCCCCGCCGGATGTACACCCAGAGCCACTTCGACTTCGCCGCCGAGGTGATCGCCGAGGTGAAGGCCAAAGCGAAGGAGATCCGGGGTGTAAAAATCGTCAAGCAGAGCAAGTATCTGCGTCACTTCACCGCCGAGATGGCCTGGGTCTAGCCACCCCACTGCCCTCGCCTGGCACTCGGGCACCCCAGAGCAAGATCTTTCTCCTTTTCGCGGTCTTCCCATCCTCCGGCTGAAGCCTGCGTAGGATGGTTCGGTACCCCCATGTTGGAGCCGACCGTGACCTCAGCGTTGGATGCCCTCTTCACTCGCCAGCAGGGTGCCCGCTGGCGGATGGCCGCCACCACGGCCGACCAGCGGATGGCCAAGCTCCGGGCCCTCCTTGAGGCCCTCCTGGCCCGCCGCGCCGACGCCCAGGCCGCCCTGGCGGCGGACTTCCGGAAAGCCCCGGAGGAGGTGGATCTTTCCGAGCTTTATCCAGTCATTTCTGAAATCAAGGACGCCCTTCGCCACCTGCCCCGCTGGATGAAGCCGTGCAAGGTGCCCACCCCCATCGGCCTGTTCGGCAGCACAAGCGTCGTGGTCCACGAACCCCGGGGCGTGGTGCTCATCATCGCCCCCTGGAACTACCCCATCTACCTCACCCTGGGGCCACTGGTCTCGGCCCTGGCCGCGGGCAACTGTGCGGTGATCAAGCCCTCCGAGTTCACCCCTCACACCAATGCCTTCCTCCGATCCTTGCTTGACGGGCTGTTCCCGGAGGATGAGGTGGCCCTTGTGGAAGGAGAGGCCGACACCGCCCGGGCGCTGCTGACCCTGCCCTTCGATCACATTTTCTTCACCGGCAGTCCCGGCGTCGGCAAGGTCGTGATGAAGGCGGCGGCGGAACACCTGACCTCCGTCACGCTGGAACTGGGAGGCAAGTCCCCCGTGCTGGTGGATGCCGATGCCAACCTGGTGCGCGCGGCCCGCAAAATCGCCTGGGGAAAGGGCCTGAACGCGGGCCAGACCTGCGTGGCTCCGGATTACGTGCTGGTCCACGAGCGGGTTCACGACGCCCTGGTGAACCAGCTCCGGCTGGCCTTTGAGGCCTATTACGGCCAGGATCCAGCAACCCGGAAGGCGAGTCCCGACCTGGCCCGGATCATCAGCGATCGGCACTTCACGCGGATTTCGGCACTTCTTGGGGAAGCCACCACCTGCGTGGCGTTTGGGGGCGAGACCGAGGCTGCCTCCCGCTACATCAGTCCCACGCTCCTCACAGACGTGGACCCCACCGCACCGGTGATGCAGGAGGAGATCTTCGGCCCCCTGCTGCCCATCCTGAAGGTGCCCGACATGGAGGCCGCAGTGGCCTTCGTGAATGCGCGCCCCAAGCCGCTGGCCCTTTACGTCTTCAGTGGCGACCGCAGGAACGCGGAGGGTCTGATCGCCCGCACCACGGCCGGAGGAAGCTGCATCAACGACACGCTGCTGCACTTTGCCCACACGGGACTGCCCACTGGGGGGGTGAATACGTCTGGTTTTGGCAAAGCCCATGGCCGCCATGGCTTCGAGGCCTTCTCGAATGCCCGGGGGGTGCTGCGCCAGCGCACGCGGTTCTCTGGCATGCAGCTGATGTACCCGCCCTACACTCCCTTCGTGCGACGGATGATCGACCTGACGCTAAAGTATTTCTAGTCGGACCTTAGCGCGGGGTCTCTTCCAGCGCGCCCTGGGCAGCCTCCCAGTCGCTCATGGCGTAGGCCAGCTCCCCTTCCAGCGCCTTTTGGGTGTCCAGCTTGGCGTTGAAGGCCTGCCAGTCGGCAGGATCCATGGCGGCCATCTCCTTTTGCAGCGCTTCTAGTTGGGCTTCAAGCACCGCCACCCGGGCTTCAGCTTCGGCCACCTGCTTTTCCCGACGCTTGAGGGTCCGCTGCTTCTCCTTGTCGATGGGAACAGGCTTGGCGGGCCTCGTGTCGCGGACCTGTGGCTTTCCGGCCGATGCCACCTTGGGTTGCGGCACAGCAGACTTCTTCGGGGCCTCCGGTTCCTTGCTCCCGGCTTCGTCCTCCGCGCCCAGGTCCAGGTCCACCCAGGCCTGGTGGTCCTCGTAGCTGCCCTCGCGGAACTCGGCCTCGCCCTCGTGGATGCGCAGCAGCGAATCGGCCACCCGGCCCAGCAGGTAGCGGTCGTGGGTCACCACGATGGCAGCGCCGGTGAAGCTCAGGATGGTGTCCTCCATGGCCTCCATGCTGGGAATGTCCATGTGGTTGGTGGGCTCGTCCAGCAGCAGCAGGTTGACCCCGTTGCGGATAAGGGTGGCGATGCTGAGCCGAGCGCGCTCGCCGCCAGAGAGGGCGGTGACGGGCTTCTCCACCTCGTCGCCCCGGAACTGGAACTTGGCCAGGAAGCCCAGCACGTCCTGCTTCACCGCCTGGGGTGTCACCGCATGGATCTGCTGGAACACTGTGTTGCGGGAATCCAGGTTCCGGTGGTGCTGGTCGAAGTACCCCACCTTCACCTGGCTGCCCAGCCGGGCCCGGCCGGTGATGAAGGGAATCTCCTCCGAGATTGCCTTCAGCAGCGTGGACTTGCCGGTGCCATTCAGGCCGACGATGCCCAGCTTCTGCCCGCGCTTGACCTGCAGCTGTTCGAGGGGCGCGTACAGCGCCTTCCCGTCCCAGCCCACGCTGGCGCTCTCCAGCACCAGGGCCACATCGCCACAGCGCTGGGTCTCCGGGAAGGAAAATTTCACCTTTCGCCGATCCTTCAGGGGCTTCTGGATGCGATCCAGCTTCGACAGGTGGGTGCGCCGTCCCCGGGCCTGCTTGGTGTTCTGGCCCGCGATGTTGCGGCGGATGTATTCCTCCTGCTTTTTGATGTAGGTCTGCTGTTGCTCGTAGTGGCGCTCCAGCAGTTCCAGCTCCTGTTCCTTCTTCTCCATGAACTCGGAGTAGTTCCCCTCGTAGACCCGCGAGCGGCCCAGTTCCAGCTCAAGGATCTCGGTGGCAATCTTGTCTAGGAAGTAACGGTCGTGGCTGATGACCGCCACGGTGGCATCCGCGTCCTGAATGAAGCCCTCGAGCCAGCGCAGGCTCGGCAGGTCGAGGTGGTTGGTGGGTTCGTCGAGCAGCAGCAAGTCCTGCCCCTGCAGGATGGCCTTGGCCAGCATCACGCGGCTCTTCTGCCCGCCCGAAAGGGTCTCCACCGGGCGTTCAAAGTCGGCGGCACTGAAGCCCAGCGACTGGAGGATGCTCTCCGCCCGGGCGCGGATGGTGAATCCGTCCAGGTGTTCGAACGTCTCGGTCACCGTCTGGTAGCGGGCCATCACCTCGTCGAGGTCCGCGCCCGCTTCGCCCATGCGATGCTCCAGCTCACGCATCTCGTGCTGCAGGCGTTCTACCTCGCCGAAGGCCGCCAGGGCCTCCTCCAGCACGCTGCCCTGGGTTTCGGGGATCAGGTCCTGGGCATAGTGGCCCATGCGGATGCCACGCTCCTTGGTGGGACGCACCACCGTGCCGGCATCAGCCTCGAGCTGCCCCAGCAGAAGCTTGAAGACGGTGCTCTTCCCTGCCCCGTTGCGGCCGATCACACCCCAGCACTCGCCCTCCTGGATGGCCCAGGTCACGTCCTTCAGCACCTCTTGGGGGCCGAAGCGGAGGTCCACATGGTTAAGGGAGGCAAGCATCGCGACCTTCAGGTTTCAGCAAGAAGGCCACCTTGCGGTGGCCTTCTGTTTGGTGGAGCCAATCGGGATCGAACCGACGACCTCTTGCATGCCATGCAAGCGCTCTCCCAGCTGAGCTATGGCCCCAATCGGGAAGACCCAGTATCCCACCCCTTTGGGGCTTCTGCAAGCACCGATCAGGGCGCGGTAACCCGCAGCTTCTGCCCGGTCTGGATGCGGTCGCCCTTCAACCGATTCCAGGTCCGGAGCTCCCCGACCGTCACGTCATATTTTCCGGCAATGGCCGCCAGGGTTTCACCTTTCCGGACCATGTGGCTCTGCCTGGCTGGGCGAGGGCTCTCTGCGGCGGTGCCTGCACCGGGGAGCCGGATGGCATCGCCTGGATGCAGCCGTCGGGCGGCCTCCGGGTTCAGCCGCATCAACTCGCCGAGGCCCACACCGTGGGCCCGGGCGATCTTGGCGAGGGTATCTCCCCTGCGGGCCACCACGCTGGTCTGGGCGGCTGGGACCGCGACGGCCTGGGCGGATGCGGACAGCGGGGCTGGCTGGGAGGCAGAGGTCGCTTCCTCCGCCTGGGCCGGTGGAACCGAAGTCACCCCTATGGAGACGACAGCAGCGGGAGCGGTCGGGGCATGACCCACCCGGTCGGGAGCCGCCAATTCAGCGGGCAAGGTGGGAAGGGGTGGCAGGGGACGCTCCGCCAAGGGGGCGGGGTTCGCGCGCGGGCTCACGGTAGAAGGCTCCTCGTGAGGACGATCCTCGGCAGGGGAGACCAGGATCCTCCGGCCCGCCCTGAACTGCTTGGGGGTCATGTCATTGGCCGCAAGCAACTCCTGTGGCTCCATCCGGAATCGGGCCGCCACCCGGCCCACCGTGTCCCCTTTGCGGATCGTGTAGTGCGTCACCCCAGACGCCTTGCCGCTTGATCCACGGGCCTGGCGCCGGAGGAAGTCCAGGGCCTTCCCGGGAGGAACCCGCAACTGGTAGGACCCCGGTGGTGTAGTCCCCCTCAGCAACTCGGGGTTCAGGGCCTTGAGAGCGCTCAAGTCAGCTCCCGCATGCCGCGCCAGCACCAGCAGGCTGGTGGAGGTTGGAACGGTCACCGTCTCGTAGGTGTAGGGTGGCAAAGGGGCGACATTGATCCCGTAGCGTCCCGGGTTCCGCCCCACCAGGATCGCCGCGCAGAGTTCCGGCACGTAGTTCTTCGTCTCGGTCCGCAGCCAGCGAGACCGGGCCAGATCCCAGAAATTCCGGGTGCCCATGTTCTGGATGGCCCGGTCCAGGGAGAGGGGGCCCGCGTTGTAGCTGGAAACCGCCAGGTACCAGTCGCCGGAGAGTTCATAGAGCCGCTTGAGGTAGCGGGCGGCAGCCCGGGTGGCCTTGACCGGGTCCCGGCGCTCCTCCACCCACTTGTTGGCCGTGAGGCCAAAGATCCGACCCGTCGACCGGATGAACTGCCACATGCCCACGGCCTTGGCCCGGCTGTTGGCTTCGTTGCGGAAACCGGACTCGATCACCGCAAGGTAGGCCAGATCCGAGGGGATGCCCTCTTCCGCGAACACCTGGCGGACCATGGGCAGGTACATGGAGGCCCGGCCAAGGGCATTCTCCATGAAGCCTCGCTTGGTGGTGCTGAAGAGGTTCACCCAGGTCAGCACCTTGTCGTTGAGGTCGATGGGGAAGTCGTAGGTGATGCCTTGATCCGCCGTGGTCACCAGCCGAAGCTCGGCCCGCAGTTCCTCCCCGGTGATCGTGACCACCTCCTCCGTGGCCTTCAGCCCGGGTTCCGCCTCCGGGGCGCCCTCCGCCGTAAGCTGGTCCTGGACCTCCTTCAGTCGCTGGAGCAGGGCCTGGACTTCGGCCTGTTTCAGCAGGTCCAGGGACCAGTCGGCCGTCAGGACATCCGCCTCATCCGCCCGGGTCGTGGCCATATCCTCGTCATCCGCCTCCAGGGCATGCTCGGCTGCCTCCACCAGCTGGCGCAGGCGGTAGATCCGCGCCGGATCCGATTCCGGGGCGCGGAGCGGCGCGGTCGCGACGCGGGGCGGCGCGGTCACCGGAGGGACTTGAGCCGTCGGCAGCCCCCAGAGGAGGGTGGCCAGAACCAGAGCGGGCATCAGGCTAGTGGCTTTCCGCGCTCACCAGGGCCTCGTAGGCCGCGGCGTCGAGCAGTCCGTCCAGGCTTCCGCTCAGCTTGATCTTGACCATCCAGCCCTTCCCGTAGGGATCCTCGTTGACGGCTTCCGGATGGTCGGCCAAGGCGGAGTTCACGTCCACCACTTCTCCGGCGGCGGGCATGTTGAGCTCGGATACCGTCTTCACGGACTCCACCGTGCCGAATTCCTCGCCCAGTTCGAAGGCGCTGCCAACTTCGGGCAGATCCACGAACACCACGTCACCCAGGGCGTCCTGCGCGTACTGTGTGATGCCCACCAGGGCCGTGCCATCGGCGGCAGGTTTCAGCCACTCGTGGTCCTTCGTGTATTTCAGGTCGGCAGGAAACATGGATCCTCCATGGGTGAAGACGGGATGGTGAACAGGGAGCTACTTCGTCCGCTTGTAGAAGGGCGTGGGAATGATCTCGGCCTCGACGGCCCGGCCACGGATCTCGATCTGGATCCGGCCGCCGATCTTGGCAGATTCGGTGGGCACGTAGGCCAGGCCCAGGTTGACGCCGCAGGTGGGGGACGGTGCACCGCTGGTGACGAAGCCCACCTGGCGGCCGTCCTGAACCACGGGCATGTGGTCCCGGGCGATGTCCCGCTTCTCGAAGGTCCTGAAACCCACGAGCTTTCTGGGGGCCGGAGCGGCCTTGGCGGCCAGCAGGGCCTCCCGGCCGATGAAGGCCCCCTTGTCCAGCTTCACGATCCAGCCGAGGCCGGCCTCCAGGGCGTGGATGGTGTCATCAATCTCGTGGCCGTAGAGGGCCATCTTGCATTCGAGCCGGAGGGTGTTTCGGCAACCCAGGCCGGTCGGCAGCAGCCCGAGCGGCTTGCCCGCTTCCAGCACCGCGTTCCAGATGGCCTCCGTATCCTCAGCGGCGCAATAGAGCTCGAAGCCATCCTCACCGGTATAGCCTGTGCGACTGATGAGGCAGGGAATTCCGGCCACCTCGCCGTGGGTGAAGAAGTAGTAGCCGATGGGATCGAGCTGGGTTTGGGTGAGGGGCTGCAGGATGCTCACAGACAGGGGACCCTGGAGGGCGATCTGGCCAGTGGTGGCGCTCTCGTTCACCACCGTGCAGTCGTAGCCCTTGGCGTGCTGTTGCACCCAGGCGAAGTCCTTGTCGGAATTGCCCGCGTTCACCACCAGCAGGAACTCGGCCTCGCCTTCCCGGTAGACCAGCAGGTCATCCACAAAGGTGCCGTTGTCGTATAGGAAAGCGGTGTAGTGCACCTGCCCGATGGCCAGCTTGGACACGGCGTTGGGCGTCAGGTGTTCGACCAGCGCCAGGGCCCCGGGTCCCTTCACCCGGATCTCCCCCATGTGGCTGACATCGAACAGACCGGCGCGGGTCCGGACGGCTTCATGCTCGGCGATGATCCCCGCGGGATACTGCACGGGCATGTCCCAGCCGCCGAAGTCCACCATTTTGGCATTCAGGGCCCGGTGGGCGGCATTGAGGGGCGTTTTCATCAGGTCCGACATCAGAAGCTCCATGAAGCTCCAGTCTATCGCCGCGGCACCCAGGGCAGAAGGCCCGGCAACTCCCAGCCCAGGTTCCACAGACCACTGGCATCCTGGCTTGTGATGAGGCGCACAGCCAGCGGGAGGACCTGCACGCCCGCCGCCGCCGCACGATCCAGTTCCACTGCGTAAACCGGGTCGATCTCCCTGGCCGCGTCAAAGCGATCCACGTCGGTTCGGTGAATGAAGAAGGCGATGGCAGCCCGGTGGCCGGCCCGCACCATGGCCTGGAGCTCTCGCAGGTGCTTGAGCCCCCGTTCGGTGACCGCATCGGGGAAGAGGGCCCAGGTGTCCTGCTTGAGCGTGGTGTTCTTCACCTCGATGAAGACCTGCCGGCCCCCCCGGTCCAGGGCCAGGACGTCGATGCGGCTCTTCTCCGAACCGTATCGCACTTCGGTACGCACCTGGCCCAGCCCGGGCAGGCCCGGCAGGCGGTCGCGTCGGGCCGCTTCCGCCACTACCCGGTTCGGCATGCCCGTTTCGACGCCAACCCATCCTCCCGAGCGTTTAACCGCGAGCCAGGTGAACTTCAGCTTGCGGAGGGGATTGGGTGCCGGTTCCAGCAGCACGCGATCCCCTGGTTCCCAGCAGGTCTTCATGGAGCCGGTGTTGGTGGTGTGTGCGGTGACCACCGTGCCGTCGTCCAGGCGAACATCGGCCAGAAAGCGTTTGTAGCGATGGATCAGCACGCCGGGCACCAGACCGCTCTTCTGGACCAGGATCAAGGCCAGCGTTCCAGGATGTACGCCAGGGCCTCGGGCAGGTTCTCGGCCACCAGGTCGGCCAGGGCGCCATCCACTTCGGTGCCGTAGCCAGTGCGAACCAGCGCCACCTGGCAGCCCGCCCGGCGGCCCGCCTCGAGGTCGATGTCCTTGTCGCCGATCATCCAGGAGCGCGTCAGATCCAGCCCGTGCTCCTCGGCCGCCCGCTGCAGCATACCTGGGTTGGGCTTGCGCTCCGGATGATCAACCACGGCATACTCCCCCTGCCCTTTGGCGTGATGGGGCGAGGCGTAGGTCGCATCGAGGTGGGCCCCTTCCTGGGCCAGCAGGGCTTCCATGCGCTGCATCACAGCCTCGAAATCCTGCCAGGTGTACTTGCCCCGCCCGATGCCACTCTGGTTGGTCACGACCACCACCGGAATGTGCCTCGCATTGAGCATGGCCACCGCCGCGGCAGCGCCGGGAATGAGGACGAGCTGCTCGGGATCGGACAGGTAATCCACCTCCTCGTTGAGGGTGCCGTCCCGGTCGAGGAAGACCGCCGGTTTCATGGGGCACCCCCGCCGGACGAGCGCCATGCGTGCAGCCGCTCGCTGCGTTCGTGGCGTCGGAGCCTTCCGTGGCTCGACCCTGCGACCGTCGGCTTGGCCAAGGTGACGCCAGGCGCCTGCTTCGCGCTCACGGCCGCCACTCGGCCAGGCAGACATCGAAGAGGCGGGAGCCCCGCGGGGCCCGCCCACTGACCCAGAGCAGCTTCTTCCCGTCGGGGCTGAAGTGGGGAAACGAGTTGAAGATCCCCGTCCAGGTGATGCGCTCCAGGCCGCTGCCATCCAGGTTGATGCGGAAGAGGTCGAAACCGCGGCCCCGGCCATTGTTGTCATGGTGGTTGGTGGCGAAGACCAGGCCCTTCCCGTCCGGGGTGAAGATGGGTGCGAAGGCGGCTCCCGGCAGCTTGGTTACCTGGCGCTTGGCCGACCCATCTGCGTTCATCACCCAGATGTCCATCTCCATGGGCTCGACCAGATGTTCCTTCAGGAGGGCGTGGTACTTGGCGGTGGCCTCCGGACCTTTGGGGTAGTTGGTGCGCCAGGCGATGAGCTTCGAATCGGGGCTGAACACAGCGCCCCCGTCGTAGCCCACCCCGTTGGTCAGCTGCACCAGGTGCTTCCCATCCAGGTCGACCCGCCAGATGTCCACATCCCCACCGCGCTCACTGGTGAAGACGATCCAGCGGCCATCCGGGGAGACGGTCGCCTCTGCGTCATAGCCGGGCGAGGGGAGGAAGGGCTTGGCGCTGGTGCCGTCGGCGTTGGCGATGTAGAGGTCATACCCCTGGAAGACGGGCCACTGGTATTTCCCGGGTGTGAAGGGAGGGCCCTGGGGACACTCGGGACCCGCTCCATGGGTGCTGGCGAAGATGATCTTCTGGTTCCCGGGAAGGAACCAGCCGCAGGTGACGCGCCCCTTGCCTGAGCTGACCCGCTTCTGATTCGATCCATCGGCATTCATCGTGTAGAGCTGGTCGCAGGGGTAGCCATCCCGCGTGCTCTGGAAGATGATCTGGCGCCCATCCCGGGACCAGTAGGCTTCGGCGTTGGAGCCGGTTCCCGTCAGCTTCTGAACGTGGGCCAGGTGGGTCTCGCGGACATCCGACAGCTCGCTGGGCGCGGGAGTCTGGGCTCCCAGGACCCAGGGACACAGCAAGGCAAGGATCCATCCACGCATCATTTCCCCTTTCCAGTTCATACAGCTTCTGGAGAAGGATGCCAGAGATGGCACACTGGAGGGGTACCCCTGAGGACCAACCCATGATCGACAAACGCGTCAGCTCTGCTCTGGAAGCCGTTCGGGACATCCCTGATGGAGCCCTGCTGGCCGTCGGCGGCTTTGGCCTGTGCGGCATTCCGGAGCACCTCATCCAGGCCCTGGCCCAGACCGGGACCAAAGACCTTACCTGCTTCTCGAACAATGCCGGGGTGGATGATTTTGGTCTTGGCATCCTCCTCAAAAATCACCAGATCCGTAAGATGGTCAGCAGTTACGTCGGCGAGAATGCCGAGTTCGAACGCCAGTTCCTTCAGGGAGAACTGGAGGTGGAACTGGTTCCCCAGGGCACCCTGGCCGAGCGAATGCGCGCAGGGGGCGCCGGCATTCCCGCCTTCTACACCCCGACCGGGGCGGGCACTCGGGTGGCCGAGGGCAAAGAGACCCGGAGGATCGGGGGCCGCGAGTGCGTGCTGGAAGAGGCCATTCTGGCCGATTTCTCGCTGGTCAAGGCCTGGAAGGCCGATCCCCTCGGTAACCTCGTCTTCCGGCGGACCGCCAGGAATTTCAATCCCCTGGCCGCAACCTGCGGCCAGGTCTGCATCGCCGAGGTGGAGGAGATCGTCGAGGTGGGTGCCCTGGACCCCGATGAAATCCACACACCAGGCATTTTCGTGCACCGCCTGGTCCTTGGGACCCACTACGAAAAGCGGATCGAGAAGGTGGTAACCCGGTAGCTGCGCGCCGTCAATCCATCGGGAAGCTGATCCGCACCAGGGAACCTTGCTCCATCGGGAGGATCTGGACCGTGCCACCATAGGCATTCATGAGCTGAGCACACGCCCAAAGGCCCTGTCCGGGTTTTCTGCCGGCCTGGGTATTTCGCTCGCGAAGGTCCGGGAAAGGTTCGAAGGCGGTCTCCAGCAAGCCGGGATCGATGGCATCCCCATCGTCCTCAATCTCGAGTCGGAAGTGGCTCTGTCCGCCCCAGGTTCTCATGGTGATCTGCCGGCCCCCGCCCGCCAGGCCATGACCAAGAAGGTGTCCCAGCACCTCGGTGAAATCGGAATAGACCCCAAACAGGAGGTCCCTGGCGGCCTGGAGGTTCAATGTGATGGTTACTGCGCCCGGAATGGCGCCCTCCGCCTGCAGCAGGTCGATCTCCTGGGCCACCAGGTCGTGCAGGTGGATCCACTCGGGGGTGGAGGACTGGTGCTGCCCCGAGCGGCGAACCAGGGCCTGGACAAGCCCATCCACCTGGCCGATGGCCTGCCGGATCTGATCCATGGAGCGGTGGCACTCCCCCCGCTCCTCCAGGGGGGGGATATCCGGACGGTCCATAAACAGGGACAGGGCCGCGCTTTCGGTCTTCAACACCCGGACAGGATTCTGCAGCCGCTCCGCCATGTTCAGAAACAGGCCGCCCAGGGCCGTCTTTTGATCCTTAGCACCCAGCGCGCGCTGGGCCTCCTTCAGGGCTTCGTAGGCCGATTCGAGGCCTTCATAGCTGGTCCCCAGGGCCTGGCTGGTCTCGGCGAGGTGGCTGATCAGGCCCGCATTCTCGAGGCTGACGTGCAGAATGCCTGCATGCAAGGCAGCTAACTCCGTTTCGAACGGCTGGAAGGGACCGTGGGACCTGTCCCCGGCCAGGAAGCCCCAGAGGCGATCCTCCTCGGATCGGCTCATCATCGGCAGGAGCAGGGCCTGGGCTTTGGGTCCCCAGAGGTTCTGTTCGATCCCCAGTTCCCAGGCCGGGGTCTGCTGCAGGGCTGTCCCGGTGAGTACCGTTCCCGGTGGCAGGGCTTCCATGAAGGCGACCAGGGGCTGGGAGGCAGCCAGAACCTGGACTTCTTCGAACCCCTCGGGGGTCTTTGCGACTCCTTGGAAGTAGGCCCCATTCGGATGAATCCGGTAAGCGCAAAGCCGCTGAAGGCGGAGTTCCTCGTGCAGTTGACCCAGCACCCTGCCCAGAATCTCCCGGTCGTCCTGAATGGGAATGATGTCCTTGCTGAGGGAAAGCAGCCTGGAAAGGTGCAGACCGCGCTCTTCCAACTCCACTTGAACTTCGAGCAGCCTGCGGTTGCCCTCCTGGGCTTCCCTCAGTTGAGACTCCAGATGCACCACAACCTGGTGCGAGAACTGCCTTAGGGCCGCACCCTCCCGCCCCTGTTCCAACTCGTCCCGGTGACCCCCGAGGTAGGCCTCCACCTGGCCTACGAACAGGAATGGATCAATAGGCTTGGAGATGAATCCGTCGCAGCCGGTGACCAGGGCGGTCTCCCGGTCGCTGCGCAAGGTCTTGGCGGTGAGGGCCACGATGAGCGTGGAAGCCATGCTGCTGTTCTGGCGGAGCTTGGTGGCTACTTCGAAGCCCGACAAGCCTGGCAGGTTGATGTCCAGGAGGATCAGAGCCGGTCTTAGGGACAGGGCCAGTTCGTAGCCCTTGAGGCCATCCTCGGCCCAGTGCATTTCGTATCCGGCCTGGGACAACAGGCGCTGGACCAGCCGCCAGTTCATGGGGTTGTCCTCGATGCACAGGATACGGGGAGGGGTATGGGTCATCGGGTTCCCCCTCCCTCGATGGGCATCTCGACCACGAAGGTGCTGCCTTCACCCTTCCGGCTTCTGGCCAGGATGCGGCCGTTCATCAGCCCCATGAACCGTTGGCTGATGGCAAGGCCGAGTCCCGTACCACCGAAACGGCGGGTGATGCTGCCATCCACCTGCTGGAACGGCTTGAACAGCCGCTCGAGTTCATCCCCGGACATGCCGATGCCAGTATCCTCGATGACCACACAGAAACGGTCATCCTGGCGGGACGCATGGATCCGCACGCTGCCGGCCTCGGTGAACTTGATGGCGTTGCCCACAAGGTTGGTGAAGACCTGACGCAGGCGGTCCCGATCCCCCATGACCCGAACCTCCCCCTCGGGGCGCTGGTAGAGGATGTCGATGTTCTTTCCCAGGAGCAGCCCTGCGGACATGGCCTTGACCTCGTCGAGCAAAACCACCGGATCAATCTCCTCAAGGTCAAGATCCATCTTGCCCGCCTCGATTTTGGAGAGGTCCAGGATGGTGTCAATCAGGCCAAGCAGCGAACGGCCGTTCTGGTAGATGATCTGGAGGTCCTCCCGGACCTCGGGGTTGAGAGAGCCCTGGCGGTCCTGCATGAGCATTCCAGAGAAGCCGATGATCGAATTGAGCGGGGTTCGCAGTTCGTGGCTCATGTTCGCCAGGAATTCATCTTTGAGGCGATCGACTTCCTTCAGTTTCTGGTAGCTCACCAGCAGATTGTCGTTGAGTTCGCGGAGTTCCTGGGTCTTCTCGTGGACCTTCTCTTCCAGCGTACTGGCCCAGGCCCGGAGTTCGGCGCGGCTCTGTTCCAGACCCCGGGTGCGTTCCTGGACGAGCTGCTCCAGGTTTCCCCGGATCTCTTCCAGTTCCCAGATGGTTTCCATCAGCTGACGGGTCCGTTCCTGGACGCGATACTCCAGCAGCCGGTTCTGGCGTTCGATCTCGTCCCGGGAGACTCGTAGCTTGTCGGTCATCACCTCGAAGGACTGACTGAGGTCCTGGATTTCATCCCGCGTGGAGACCCGGACGGACACCGTCTCAAGGTTGCCCTGCGCCACCTTCTGGGCCGCCTCGGTCAGCTCGATCACAGGTCTGAGATACCGGTTGGATAGGAACACCGACACCGCGACCCCCATGATCAGGGTGATGAACCCCACCGCAAGGCTGGCCTTGATGTTCTCGCGCACCGAATGCTGGGTGCCTTCCGTGGTGAAGCCGATGATAAGGGTTCCCACCTGCTCGGCCCTGGGCTCTTCGTAGAATATGGGCGCCACGGCGACCAGCATGTTGTCTTCACGCCGGGTGTAGATCCTGGTGAGCCCGTCCCGGGCGGTCTGTTCCATCGCCCAGTTGGGCGTGGTGGTGGTGCTGTCGAGGGGTTCTCCATGGGAGCCGTACACGGCGCAGAACCGGACCGTGTCTATGCTCTGTACCCCCTGCAGGACCTTCGCGATGTCCCGCGTGTTGCCCGCACTGACTGCCGGGCCCAGGGCGTAGCCCGCGGTCTCCGCCACCTGGCGGGCGCTCTGGGACGCCTGGGCCCGGATCTGCCGCTCCACCCAGCGTGGGTAGTAGAGCAGGTTGAAGGCGATGAAGGAGACGACCACGATGCTGATGACAGCGCTCAGCTTGGTCTTGATGGAGAGACGAACCATGGAGGGGAGCCTGGGAACGGGCTCAAGCCTAGCATCCGGGCTAGAGCTTGAAGAGGTTCACTTCCCGATTGAGCATGTGGACCTGGGCGCCAAGCTGCTCCACGGCCCCGCTGGACGTCTCGATGGCCCGTTCGCTTTCGATGGCCTTGCCCAGCACCCGGTTCATGGTCTCCTTGAGGGAGATCACGTGGTCCTCCTGCTTGGCGAGGATTTCGTGCAGGTTGCTGGCCAGGGCCCGGACCTGTTCCGTAGCCTTGGCGATTTCGTCGCTGCCGGTGCTCTGCTCCTTGGTGGAATCCCGCACCACCGATGTGGCCTGCTGGACGTTCATGGCCAGGGAGAGGATGTAGTTGCTGGTCTGTTGCTGCTCTTCGATGACCGCGCGGATGGTCTCGACCTGGTTGTGGATGTTCCGGTTCGCCTCGTGAATCAGGGAAGCCTGGCCTGCCTGCTGGAGGGTCTCGTTCAGGATGCTCTCGACGACGCTGTCCGTTTCGCTTATGGACTCCAGGATGGCCTGGAGGGCCTCCTGGCTCTGCCCCACGGAATCCGCCCCGTCCCGGACGGCGTCCAGGCCGAGTTCCACCTGCTGATAGGCCTTGCGGATCTCGGTCTGCAGGGTACCGATGATCTGCTGGATCTCCTGGGTGGAACGCGCAGTCTGCTCCGAGAGCTGCTTGATCTCGTCAGCCACCACGGAGAAACCCTTGGCCTGGCCATCGCCGGTACCTCCCTGGGAGGCAATGATGGCGGCATTGAGGGCGAGCAGGTTGGTCTGCTGGGCGTGGTCCCCGATGTAGTCGAGGATCTTGGCGATGTCCGCACCCAACTGCAGGAGCGTCCGGGTGGTGCCGTGAAAATCCTGCACCACGCGCTCAATGACCTGGATCTTCTCGCGGTTGCGGGCAACCAGTTCCATGCCGCGCCCGGCATTATGGATCACCTTCTTCGTGTACCGCTGGGCGATCTTGACGCTGTCGTCGATGGCCGAGGTGCTCTGCTCCAGGTTTTCCGCAAATTCCTTGGTGTGTTCCGCATGGCCGGCGAGGTGATCGACGTTCTTGCCGACATTCTTGATGGCCACATCGAAATCCCGAATGGCCGAGGTGATGCCTTCCACCACCATCAACAGCTCGTCCATGCTCTGATTGATCTGTTGTACGCTGGCGGCCATCTCGACGATGGTGGCGTTGGTGCTCTCGGAGGCCAGACTCAGCTCCATGGAACTCGCGCTGATGCCGATGGAGGTGTCCGTAAGTTCATTTATTTCATGGTGGAAGGCCTCAATAAGCTCCCGCTGGCCCTGGTTCGAGCTCCGCACCCCGTCACCCGACTCGCGGATGAGGGCCGATGCCTTGGCCAGGTCGCGGCTCGCGGACCGGATCTGGACCACCATGCCCCGAAGGCTGCCCACCATGGTGCCGAACCCCTGGATGAGGGTGGCCACTTCGTCGTCGCTGTAGACCGGCTCCAGGCGATCGATGCGGCCCTCCCCCACCTGCTGGGCGTTCTGGCTCAGCAGAAGGAGTGGCTGCTGCACGTCCCGTAGCATGAGCGGGATGAAATAGGCCAGGAAGGCGGCCGCCAGGAGGAGGATGCCGAGGTTGGGACGAAGCGCCTTCCAGATGGCGCCGGCGTATTCCACTTCGGGAATCACGGCCCGCAGTTCCGAACCGTCCGCAAGGGGCTGGACCACCAGGATGTCGCCGCCTCCACTGGGCTGGATTTTCGACCCCAGGGTCCTGCCGCCCTTGGCGGCGGGCTGCTTCAGGGACACGCCACCTCCGGCGCCCAGCTTCAGGGTTCCGAGGAAGGCATCCATGTCCTCGGGCGTGGTGTTCATCTCCGACACGAAGGTCACCGAGTCAGCCAGGTTCACCAGCTCGTTGCTTGCGTAGGCGCTGACCTTGGCCCTGATGGAGGACTGCAGCGTGAGGCCCGAGACCAGGATGGACAGGAGCAGCACGCCCCCGGTGATTCCGAGCACTCCGAAGCCGAACTTGGCCCGCAGGCTCGACATGAACCGGCCCTGAGAAGCCTGGAATTCAGGTTGACCAGCCAGGATCTTGAAGACCTTCATCAGGTTCTGCTTGGCCACGAAGTATTGGCAGATGCTCGCGAGAGAGCCCAGCACCATGAAACAGACCATGAGGATGAAGCTGGTCCAGAGGCTCTGCCCCAGATGGAGTTTGACCCACAGATATGCGATCCCGCCGAGGCCGATGGACAGGAGGAAAAAGAGCAGGGAGGAGGCCTGGGGGAAGCGGGTCAGGGGCCGGTAGAGGCCCGGGCCAAGAGGCTGGTCCCGCAGAATCTGACCCAACTGCTGGATGTGCAGGAAGGACACCCCTGCAAACAGGGTGATCGTGCCCAGGGCAATGACCACGCCGAGGACCGTGACCCGAAAATCCGGTGGGGCCGCCAGTGTGAACAATATCGCCGCGACCACGGGCAGCGACATCCAGATAATGCTCATGCCAACTCGCAACCGCTGCAGAAGCAGATCCCGGTTCGCCCGGCCAAACACCACGGGGGTTGTCGCCCTGAGATCAGGCAGGGATCCAGAAATGGAATCGGGCTGCACCATAGTCCCGTGTTTCGGCCAGGGACCATCCGGGCTGTAATTCCAGCGTGGTTTCCCGGCCGGTTTCGAACACGAGAACTCCCCCCGCGTCGATCCAACCCCTCAGCCGGGCGGCCAGGGACCGCCAAAGAGGCTCCGCCAGCCCATAGGGGGGATCCAGGAAGATCACGGCCGCGGCTGGGGACTCAGGCGGGTCCCAGGCTCGTACATCCGCCCGAACCGCTTGAATCGGAAGCCCTTTAAGGTTCTGCTGAAGGCAGGACCAGCCCGGCTCGGCGACCTCCACGCACCACACCGGGGCATACCCCCGCGAGTGGGCCTCGAGGCCCACGGCGCCGGTCCCTGCACAGAGGTCCAGGAAGGGGCCGCTCGGCCAGCGCTGGAGGATTGAGAACAGGGCCTCCCGGGCCCGGTCGGCCGTGGGGCGAACCTTCAGGTCCCCAGGGGGAGGTGCCTGGAGCCGACGCCCCCGAAGCGAGCCTGCCACCACCCGCATGTCAGCGGATCAGTAGGCCCACCGCAAGAGGGTTGCCCCCCAGGTGAACCCGGCACCGAAGGCGGCCAGGGCCACCAGATCGCCCTTGGCCATCCGCTTTTCCTGCAAGGCCTGGTGCAGGGCCGTGGGGATGGTGGCGGTGGTGGTGTTGGCGTACCGGTCGATGTTCACCATCATGCGGGATGGATCCAGTTCTAGCCGCCTGGCGGCTGCATCCATGATGCGGATGTTGGCCTGGTGGGGCACGAACAGCTTCAGCTGATCGCCGGTGAATCCATTCCGGTCCATCAAAAGCTTGCTGTTGTCGGCCATCTCGCGGACGGCGTTCTTGAATACCTCGCTGCCCGCCTGGTGGATGTAGTGTTCCTTCGCCGCCACGGTTTCCGCGGTGGCCGGCTTCAGGGAGCCCCCGGCGGGCATGTACAGGAAACAGCCGCCGGTGCCATCCACCTTGTGCTCGAAATCAAGGATGCCCAGGCCTTCCTCCACCCGCTCGACGATGACCGCCCCGGCCCCATCGCCGAAGAGCACCGAGGTGGCCCGATCTTCCAGGTTGATGATGGTGGACATGATGTCCACGCCCACCACGGCGGCCCGGCGGATGCCGCCCGCGGCGACCATGCTGGCGGCGGTGGTGAGGGCATAGAGGAACCCTGAACAGGCAGCGTTCAAGTCGAAGCCGAAGGCGTTGCTCGCGCCCACCATGTCCTGGATGCGGCAGGCCGTGGCGGGGAACAGGGTATCCGGCGTGACGGTGGTGACCAGGATCAGATCCAGTTCGGAGGCCTTGATGCCGCGGTTGTCCAGAGCCATCTGGAGGGCCGGCGCGCCCAGCTGCGAAGCGCCTGTGCCGGGCTCAACCCAGCGGCGCTCGCGGATGCCCGTCCGGGTCCGGATCCACTCATCGTTGGTTTCCATGATCTTGGAAAGATCGTCGTTCGTGACCACGCGAGGGGGAAAGCACTCTCCGGTGGCGGTGATTCCAACGGGGGCGGAAAGACGTCGGTTCAAAGGGCCTCCGGCACGAAGGTGCCATCATCGCATGAACGCCCGGCCTGCGTCAGCGCTCTCCCCGGAAGCGTCGGAGCTGGGCCACGAGCCGGGCAGGCTCGAGCCACCACAAGGGTCCCTGCTCAAGTTGGCAGGTGCCACTGAGCCAGGCACCCAGGGGATCATCGGCTTCCAGTTCGCGCCACCCTTCTGGCGGCAGGCTCAGGTTGCCGAGGATGGCCTCCAGAGGCAGCCCCAGGCGGCGGCGGAGCACAGCCAGGGCCGTCGGTCGCCGCGGGAAGGCTGGACACCCAGGCAGGTCCCCCCAGGCGAGGACCGGCAGGAACTCGCCATGATGGACGACCACTCCCTGGATGCCCCGGGGGCGGCCGGGCAAGGGCGCCACTTCAGTGGAGGGGATCACCTCCTGGATATCGGTGGTCGATAACAGCAGGTCCAATCCGCCCGCCTTGACCTGGAGCCAGTTCCTCGGGTCAGACACGGGCCACCCGCCGCATCAGGCTGTCCATGGCCAGGCCGAGGAGCGCTTCCGGGTCCAGCACCCAGAGAATCCCGTCCTCCTGGGGGCTGCCTCCCATGATGCCGGCCGAGTGGGCCAGTTCCGGGAGACTCCTCAGCAGCACCTCACCACGGCCCACGATGTCGTCGACGCCAAGGGCCACCTCGACACTGCGGGTGGCCGCACCCTGCTGGCTAAGCACCACCAGGGCCTGTTGCCCGTCGGGTTCGGGGAGCCCCAGGCAGGCTTGAAGCGACTCGATGGGCATGGAGCGACCCAGGACCTCCACTTGCTCCCCGCCATGGCGGATCTGTCGGCCAGCCTGCACTCGGACCACGCTCCCAAGGGGCACCCCAAAGGAGAGCCCTGCCGCCCGCACCTTGAGGCAGCTGACCACCGCCCGGCTCAAGGGCAGGCTCAGGCGGATGAGGCTTCCCCGTTTTGCTTCGCTGGACAGGTGGACCTCCCCCCCCATCCCTTCGACCTCGGCCCGGACCACATCCATGCCCACGCCCCGACCGCTGATCTGGGAAGCCCGGTCCTGGGTTGAAAAGCCGGGCTCCAGGGCAAGGCGATGGAGACGCTCGGGAGTGACGGGCTGCCCGCCCTTCAGAAGCCCCATTTCGATGCCCCTGGCCTCGATGCGCTCCAGGTTGAAGCCGCGGCCATCATCCCGAATGTCGAAGCGGAGGTTGCGGCCCCGCTGGGAGGCCGAGATCCGTAGCGACCCGGTTTCGCTCTTGCCCAGGGCCTTGCGCTCGGAGGGCGTTTCCAGCCCATGGTCGATGGCGTTCCGCACTAGGTGCAGGAAAGGTTCCGTCAAGCGCCCCAGCAGGTTGCGCTCCAACTCCAGGTCCCCGCCCTGGAAGGCCAGCTTCACGGGCTTCCCCGTGTCCCGGCTGAGGCTCTTGACCATGGGCTCGATGCGGGTGAACAAGGTGTCGACCTTCACCATGCGCATCTGGAGGAGGGATTTCTGGACTTCCAGCAGCCCGCCTTCGATCTGTCCCATGAGGGCCAAGGGGCGCTCATCTCCTGTACCTTTGGTCTGCCTTAGCAGCAGGCTCACCGAATCCCGAAGCTGACCCACCGCCATGAGGCGGGCCTCTAGAGCCTCCACCCGGTGGGCAGGCAGCCGCAGGATTTCCACTTCCTGGGCCGGCTGGACGGTCGGGGCAGGTGCCTCCGGGGCACCGGCCGGGGGTGGGGGCGGCGGCACTGGCTCCGGGGTCGCCTCCTCCGCGGGGGCCCGCAGGCTCTCGGGCAACCGGGCCGGATCGGCCAACAGGGCCGTTCCCAGGACCTCCCCCTCAAGCCCCGGAAGGTCCTCGGCACTCAGGGCCGGGCAGGCGGTCATGAGGAGGAATGCCAGACCCTCCCGATCCTCGGGCACTTCCCAGGACAGGGTCGAGATGAGTTCGCCCCGAGCTCCGAGCGACTCGCTGAGGGCCCGCAACCGTTCGTCGAAGGTGGCGAAATCCAGGCAGACCATGGCCCCATGGATCGGCATGCCATCCAGGAGCAAGGCCGTGACCCGGGACCGTTCGTACTCGGAAAGGGCGCTCAGCACTTCGGGAGGAAGGTCCAGCATGGAGGACAGGTCCTGGGCGCCGCCGTCGGCAGGGCGGGCCAAGGCTTCGAGTTCCCCGAGCTGCCGACGAACCGACTCCAGGTAGTCGTCCGGCTCCACCCAGCCCCTGCGCAGGCCGGTCATGCCGGATTCCAGGGCCAGGATCCCGGCCTCGAGGGTCTCCACCAGGGAATCGGTGGAGCGCAGCCGGCCCTTCCGCATGAGGTCGAAGATGTCCTCCATGCGATGGGCGGCCTTGCTGAACTTCGGGAAGCCCAGCATGCCCGCCATGCCCTTAAGGGTGTGGGTCGCCCGGAAGAGGGCATTCACGGAGGCCTGCACCACGTGGGCGGGCTGGGCGACCTTCAGGCCGTCAAGGGTCTGCCGGGCCTGCGTGAACAGGTCCTCACATTCCGCCCAGACATCGTCGAAGGATTGGTCCAAGACACGGCTCCCGGTCCAAGGCATCGGCACGGGGACCCAGGGACTGGAATAAGAGCGCCTGCACTACACTGGGCCCATGCGCACCCTGGCTGTCCTGCCCTCCCGCTTCCAGGCCTCCCGGTTCCCTGGCAAGCCCCTGGCCCCTATTGCCGGGAAACCCATGATCCAGTGGGTCTTCGAGGCGGCCCAACGGGCCCGCGGCGTCGACCGGGTGGTAGTCGCCACGGATGATGAGCGCATCGCAGCCGCCGTGCGGGGGTTCGGCGGCGAGGCCGTCATGACGGACCCGGCCCTGCCCTCCGGCACGGACCGCGCCGCCGCGGCCCTGACCGCCCTGGGAGAGGCCTTTGACTGCATTCTCAACATCCAGGGGGATGAGCCTGCCATGCATCCCGACACGGTGGCCGCCGTGGTGGCCCTCATGCAGGAGCAGCCCGACCTGCCCATGGGCACCGCCGCCTGCCCCTTCGCCCACCCGGACGAGCTGTTCAACCCCAACGCCGTGAAGGTGGTCGTGGATGACCACCACCGGGCGCTGTACTTCAGCCGCAGCCCCATCCCCTACCTGAGGCATTCGTCCATCTTCGAACCGGACTTCCGGCCCTGGATGCAGCCCCAGCAGCTGGCCCACTTCAGGCGACACCTGGGCCTCTACGCCTACCGGCCCGAGACGCTGCGGGCCTTCACGAAGCTGCCCCCCCATCCGCTCGAGCAGTTGGAGATGCTGGAACAGTTGCGGGCCCTGGCCGCCGGCATCCCCATCGGCGTGGCCGATACGCCCCACCTGAGCCTGGGCGTGGATGTTCCCGCGGATGTGGACGCGGCGGAGGCCCTGCTCCGGGAACGGGGGCTCGTCCGGTCATGAAATTTCTGCTCATCCTCTTCATGGCAGCAACAATCGGATGCGGCGGCTCCGGCGGCTCAAATCAATCCCAGGTGACAGCTCCGAACCCCAGTCCCGAAACCGTTCCGGCGTCCCTTTTCGGGGTCAACATGCCCTGGGAGAACCTCTCCGACAGCTGCGTCACGCGGGGTGAATTGATCCGTGACCGATCCTTCAGAATAAACAGTTCAGGATTTTCCGACCCCGCGGGGAACAGCGTTTCTCCGCCATGGACGGTTTACAACAGCGACGCAAACGGATCGGTGTCCTTCAGTGCTGTCGGTGGGGATGTTCCAGCCGGAGCCCATTACTATCCCGGATATGCGATCGTGACGCGCACGGCTCTGGGAGATTCAGGCGTCTATCAGACCCTTCTCGAGAGCGTGGCCAACGGGACAGCCTACACACTCTCTTATTCAAGTGCTGGCGTGACTCAAGGTGAAGTTGTTGCCGCCTACCTCTATGATGCCTCTGCGCCCGGCGTACCGATCTCAAATGCTGCCTATCTACCATCAGGAAATGGTGTCTGGAGTCGCCAATCGGTCGTGCTGACTGCAACTGCCGACGCGGTCACCGCCGGTCTGATCATCGTACTCCATCACGATGGAACCGGCAGTACACGCACGGTCTACCTCGACGAGATACGTCTTTCCCCGACATCCGCTTCCCCGGCGGTGAAACCATCGGTGAAAACAGCCATGCAGTCCGCTGGCATCAAATCGATTCGCTGGCCTGGCGGAACCCTGGTCGACTTCTTCACGTGGAAGGACTCCATCGGAGCCCTCATGGCCCGTGGGGAGGTCCGAGCCAGTTCGTCCTATCAGACACCGTCATTCGGTCTGCATGAATGCCTGAACCTCTGCGAAGAACTGGGAGCAGAGCCGGTTATTCAGGTCAATTTTCTATCCGACGCTTCAAACGCACCCGATCTCATTGAGTACATTCTCGGCAATGCCTCGACGCCGATGGGGGCCATCCGCGCCGCCAACGGACGCACCCAGCCATGGAATGTCTCTACCTTTGCAATTGGCAATGAGCCTGCCACATCCTATAAGGGCGCGGGCACTGCTGATCACGCAGGTCTCGCCTACTCCGCAAATTCAGCATCTTTGATTTCTGCAATTAAGTCCAAGGCATCGGCCCTCGGAAAAGCCATCAAGGTCAACGGGATCATCGAGCCGACCTTTCAGCTCGCCGACTGGCTTCCCGCTGCCGCCGCAACCCCTGGAACAGCCTACGACCCCATCCGGATGATCTCCAACTGGAATGCCGATGTCCTGGGTCCATCGGGAATAGGTCCCATCGATTATCTCGATGGTCATTTCTATGGCTATAAAAAGTTTGATCCTGCCATGTCTGAAGCTCAAGCTTTTACTTATGTTATGGCGAGTGGTGCCCTGCTTGAAAAAACCTTGGAAGATAAGATCCACCCCTTGTCGACGGCACCGATCTGGATCACCGAATACAACATCTTTCCGCAAGAGGACGTCACCAACCTAGTCCACACGGAACGAATGATGGATTTCCAGTCGGGTTTGGCCATCGGGGACATGCTCATCTCAATGATTCGTTTCAAAATCAGCGGCGCGCACATGTGGAATCTGGCCCAGCCTTGGTTCGGCATGCTTCAGAATCCCGACACCGGCAGGCTTCGACCGGCCGGTCTTGTCTTCAGCCTGTTTGCGCCCATGGCCGGGGAGGTGCGACTGAATGTCTCGGCTGACAACAGCGAAACTGTCAATGTGGGCACGGGTTCCGGCACGGTTCCCACGGGCCTCACCTATCCCCTTGTGAGCGTAATCGCATCCAAGAATGCCTCGACAGGGCGCCCCCGCATCATCTGCATTAACCGATCCTACGCGTCGAGCAAGACCGTGACCCTCACCTTCGACACGCCGGTCCCTGGCAATGCAACGGTCTATGCGTACGAAAGCTTGACGCTCTCGGCGAACAACGAAACGGCGGCTGGCGTGTCCATCGCTTCCTCGTCCGCCCATTTTTCTGGCCCAATTTCTGTGACGCTGGCGCCCCATTCAATCAAGAGAATAGACATGCAGTAGTCGCGGTAGACTCGGTGGTTGGCTGTTTTGCCTATGCCTTGTTTGGAGAAGCCTGTGAGCCACCACAAAGTGATCGTGATCGGAACTGGCCCCGCCGGCTACACTGCCGCCCTTTACACCTCGAGGGCGAACCTGACCCCGCTGGTCTTCGAGGGGGCTCAACCTGGGGGTCAGCTCACCATCACCACCGAGGTGGAGAACTTCCCCGGGTTCCGCCAGGGCATTGCCGGTCCGGCCCTGATGGACGAAATGCGGGAGCAGGTACTCCGCTTTGGCACCATCATCAAGGCCGAGACCGTGGTCAAGGTCGACCTTCAGCAGCGTCCCTTCCGCCTCTCCACCGACCAGGGCGAGTACACCGCCGATGCCGTCATCATCGCGACCGGCGCTTCGGCCAAGTGGCTGGGCATCGACAAGGATGAACAGCTCTCCCGCTCCGGCGGGGGCGTCAGCGCCTGTGCCACCTGCGATGGGTTCTTCTTCCGCGGCAAGGAGATCGCCGTGGTGGGCGGTGGGGACACGGCGGTAGAGGAGGCCACCTTCCTCACGAAGTTCGCCACCAAGGTCTACCTCGTCCACCGACGGGACCGCCTGCGGGCCTCCAAGGCCATGCAGGACCGGGCCTTTGCCAACCCCAAGATCCAGCCCGTCTGGAACAAGGGTGTCCTCGACGTGCTCACCACCACGGTGGAGACGCCCATGGGGGAGAAGGTGGAGAAGATCCGGGCCCTGCGCCTGAAGGACACGGTGGATGGCCAGGAATCCGAGTTGCCCGTCGAGGGGCTCTTCGTGGCCATCGGCCACCAGCCCAATACCCAGCTGTTCGCGGGCCAGCTCCCCATGGATGAGACCGGTTACCTCCAGGTGGAGAAAGGCTCCAGCCGCACGGCCATCGAAGGTGTCTTCGCCTGCGGGGACGTGCAGGACCATACCTACCGGCAGGCCATCACGGCTGCGGGCACCGGCTGCATGGCGGCCATCGATGCGGAGCGGTGGCTCGCCGAGAAGGGCCTCGCTGAGTGAATGAACAGCACCTGGAACCCCTGATCCGGCATCCCGAAGGCCGGTCCCTCCAGGCGGAGGTCGACCTTGGGCGCGTGGCCCGCAATCTGGGCAGAATCCGGCAGGCCGCCGGGGGCCGGGAGGTCTGGGGCGTGGTCAAAGCCAATGCCTATGGCCATGGCGCGGTCCTCGTCGGCGAGGCCCTTGCCCGGGCAGGTGCCTTCGGCCTGGCCGTGTCCAGCCTGGAAGAAGGCCTGGAGCTGCGTCAGGGTGGCATCGATTGCCCCATCCTGGTGCTGGGTGGGCTGCGCCCCGAAGCCCTCCCCGCTGCCTGCGCCCAAGCCCTCTCCGTCGCAGTGGTTGGCCCGGAGTACCTCACGGAATACGCCCGCCTATTGCCCACCCATCCCGTTCGCTTGCATCTGAAGGTCGACACCGGCATGGGGCGGTTCGGGCTGTTGCCTTCGGAACTTGGGCCATGCCTGCAGGACCTGGGCCGCTTGTCCCCGTGGATCGAAGGGGTCATGGGCCACTTTGCCACGGCCGATGACTCGGACCAGGGCTTCGCCCTCCGCCAGCGCCGGGTGTTCGATGCCTGTCTGGCCCAACTGGGACAGGGTGGCATCCACCCCGCACAGCGGCACCACGGAAACAGCGATGCCTGCCTCCGCAACCTCCTGGATGGGGACACCCACGTCCGGCCGGGCCTGGCGCTCTTCGGCCTGACCACACTCCCCGAGGGCCGCACCCTCGGGCTGGAACCCGCGCTGGCGCTGGTGGCCGAGGTCGCCCGGGTCAAGGCCGTCCCGGCGGGCACCACCGTGGGGTACGGCAGGACCTTCGTGGCCCCCCAGCCCATGCAGATCGCCACCCTCGCCTGCGGCTACGCCGACGGTTACCGGCGGGACCTCGGCAACCGGGCCGTGGTGGGGTTCAGAGGCCGCACCTTCCCAGTGGTGGGCCGGGTCTCGATGGACTACCTGACGGTGGCCCTGCCCCTCGGCATCGAGGTGGCGCCTGGAGACCCCATGACCCTGTACAGCTCCGATCCCGCCGCCCCTCATAGCCTGGAGCGGCTGGCCCAGGCCTTGGGCACCATCCCCTACGAATTGACCTGCGGGCTGCACCGACGCATCACCCGCCGCTATTTTCCATAGCCGCAGGTAATTCCCCATTACCATGGGGACTCCTCCCAACGGCCCTGCTCATGAACCTCCTGGTCATTTCCCGACACGACGACCTGGTCGAACGCCTGCGAATGGCCTTCGAGGGTGCCGGGCACCGGATCCTCCACGCGGGCGATCCCCTGGAGGCGCTGGCCCAGGATGCCTGGCATGACGCCCACGTGGTTCTGGTGGACTCGGGCGGCGATCCGATGGATGGCTACCGCCTCTGCCGGCTGCTGCGGGGCGAAGCCCGGGTGCTCTTCCGGAACCTCCCGATCTTTCTGATCCTGGACCATATCGCCACGGACCAGGACTTCAAGGCACTGCAGGAGGCCGAAGGCGACGGCTTTCTCGCGGCGAGCCATACCATCCAGCAACTGCTGAACCACCTCGGTCCCGTCCTGCAGGGCAGCACCCGAAGGGCCGAAGGGCAGCGGGTGCCCGTGCTGGCTGCCGGCCTCCACCCCGGGCTGGTCCAGAATGCGCGCGAGATGCTGAGCCACTACGCCATGGAAGTGCATTCTCCCCCCCGGCGCAATGTGGTCGAAGCCCAGCTGGCCCTCAAGGCCCCCATCTTGATCCTGGGGATGTCCGGGGGTGGCACTCAAGGCGCCTTGACCACCCTGGCCAGGCTGCGCGACAAGAATCAGCTGCCCTACACCATCCTGGTGGGCCAGGTGAAGGACGAAGCGGCCCAGCGGAAGCTCCTCCTGGCAGGGATCTCCGATTGGGTGCCCCTGCCCCTCTCCGGAGCCCGGCTCATCCACGCCTGCCAGAGGGCCATTGAATGGATGCATGTCCGCCGCATCCAGGCCGAGTACGAATCCGCGATCCAGGATCTGCGCGAACGGCGCAGCATGCTGGAGATCGAGGCGGCCGCCCTCCGGAACGAAGTCCTAACCGATCCGCTGACGGAGCTGCTCAACCGGCGTGCTTTCGACCAGAACCTCGAGCATGCCATCCGGCAGTGGGAGCGGCACCGGAGGTCCTTCGTACTGCTGCTGGGCGATGTCGACCATTTCAAGCTCATCAACGACCGGTTTGGCCACCCGGTTGGTGATGAGGTCCTTAAGCAGCTGGCCGTCCGCCTGCGCTCGGCCCTCCGCAAGTCCGACCTCGCCTTCCGCATCGGCGGGGAGGAGTTCGCCGTACTCCTGACCGAGACCAACCTCAAGGCCGGCGCCGAGGTCGGTAACAAACTCCGCAGCCGCATCGATGAAGACCCCATCGTCCTGCCCTCCGGCCAGACCATCTTCCCCACCATGTCCTTCGGGGTCGGTGGCCCCGGTGCCCCCACCCCGGCTGCCCTGATGGCCCAGGTGGACCGGGCGCTCTACCAGGCCAAGAGCCTGGGGCGGAACCGGGTGGTCGTGTCCAACGGCGACGAGGTCGCCGGGCGCTCGATCAGCGCCGGAAACTGAAGAGATCCCCCATGCCCCGCAGGGTGAGGGTGAGATCCACCCGATCCTCACGGCCACCCGAGACCAGGGCCGTGTTCAAGGCGAGGTGTGTGTATTTCAGCACATAGGCCACGCAGGGCTGGACGTAGGCCAGGGCCACCTGGCTCGATGCGAAGCCACGGGTCCTGAAGTCGTAGTTCGCACTGAACTCAAGACGAAGACGGTCATCCCAGACGCGCTGCAGACCGCCGAACTGCAGGCCCTGCTGCCGCACCAGGAAACGGTTGATGCCCGTGGAGAAGTAGGCCAGGTTGAACCGGCCGCCATCCTTGGCCTTCACATCCACGCTGAGGGCGTTGTCCGATCCGCCGGCCCCAACATCAGACGACCGGCGGAGGCTGATCCGCCACCGGTCATCCGGCTCCACGTCCAGGTCGGTGTCCACGGAGGCCCACCCCTTCTTGTACCTTCCGTCGCCGAGAATGATGGGCGTGGCATGGTAGCGGGTGGCCACCCGGATCCGGGCCAGGTCAGCGAACTCGGTCCCCGAGCTGCCGCGCCCGAGGATGTGCTGTTTCAAGCCGATCTCGAAGCTCTGCTCCCCCGAAGCGCTGTCGTTGACACCCGGAAAGGAGTCCACCGCGTCGAAGCGCGGCAGGGTTCCAGCCTCGCCGAACCGGCTCGTCTGGGTGAGGCCGAAGTAAGGCTCGACCACGTGCTTGAGCTCCCCCGTGTAGCCGAAGAGGGAAACATCCTTATAGCTGCGTCCCACCTGGGGACCGGACAGCCGCAGGTGGCTGGACGTGAGGAACCGGGTTGCGGCTGGACCGCTGACCTGGAAGGGGCTGGTGGCCGGGTTGACCACGGTGCCATCGGTGCCGTTTTCCGGATCGAACACAGGAGAGGAGAGGGTGCCGCTGTAGTGGGTAGCCCGGCCCATCACTTCCAGGTCGGCCCGGAAGGGCCCCCACTGCCCCAGGCGCCCATGCAGGCGAGTGTGGGCGTCCTGCCGGGCCCAGGCGTAGGCCTGGTCCGGTTCGGTTTGGCTGCCCTGGATCCGGTAGGCAAACCGGCCCAGCCGCACGCCCCCATCCAGGTAGAGCGGCCCGATCACAGGAATGGGAAAGAACCGGAACTCACCCTGGGGCAGGGTCTGCCGCCGAAGGGAGGCGGGGAAACTGCTGCTGTAGAACGGATCCCCCTGATCCTTGGTGAAGAAGAAACTGCGCTGTTCAGCTGCCGAGAGGCTCAGGCTGCCAAAGGTGTAGGTCCGCCCCAGATAGAGCGCGGAGTCGAAGTTGGAGGTCCCAAGGGTTCCCAGGCCCTTCCCGAAATCCGCGTCCACCAGGTTGTCCGAAGCCTGGTTCACGTCAGCCGTGAGCTGCCAGCCGTCCTCGCGCTGCCAGACCTCCTTCAGTGTGTAGCGGTAGCGTTGGGTGTCCAGGCTGCGCTGGTGGATGCTCTGCCCGGAAAAGCTGCCCTGGTGGGTGAGGTCGGGCTGCCAGCGCAGTTCGCCCCCCCAGAGCACACCCTCCTTGCTGAAGTATTGCGGGGAGAAGGTGGTGTCGGCCGAGGGCCCGAGCACCTGGAAGTAGGACAGCCCCACCGTGGTGCCGAAGGCACTGGAGAGGCCGAGCTGGGGGGGAGGAGGCCGGAGGTGCGCTCCGCCTGTGCGGGATAGAGCGCATAAGGGAGATACAGCACCGGCACGTGGCCCAGGATCACCCGTGCGTTCCAGAGGGTGGCAAAGCCGTCCAGGTCCACCTTCAGGCTGGAGAGCTTGGCTTTCCAGCCAGGCTGCTCCTCGGGGCAGGGGCTGAGTTCCACTTCATCGAAGGCCCAGGTGCGAAGGGTGGTGAAGGCCACGTGGCTGGACCGCAGGGTCCAACTGGGTGGCAGATCCATCTGCAGAGCCCAGGCTTCCCCGGAGCGCAGCGCCCAGTTCATCTCCAGCCGTTCCCCCCGCAAGCGCAGACCTGGGCCTTCGAGGCGGATGTGGCCTTCGGCAACCAGCCGACCCTCCCGGGCGCGGTACTCGATGCGGTCGGCCAGCAGCAACAGGCCCTCTGCCTGGATGGCCCCCCGGTCCAGCACCCAGGTATCCCCGACCTCATGCACGCCCTCCCCTCGCCAATCGAAGGGCACCCGCGACACGCCCGTGCCGCGCAGGACCTGGAAGGGACGCAGCGGCAGCAACTCAGCGGGTGTCGGGGCGTCGAGGGGCTCCAACGCCGGAGCTGGGGGAAGCGTCTGGGCCGCCAGCAGGGTCGGCAGTGCGCCCAGCATCAGCCCCCGGCACTTCACCCCGCGCCCCATCATGGAAACGTCAGTGGTGATGCGGCAGCAGCCGCGCGCTGAGCAGGAAGATGCCCACGCCACTCAGGAGCGCCAGGGTGCTCCTCAGGCCCGAAACCTTCTGCACTTCGGGAAGCAGGTCGGAACTGGCCACGTAGAGCGTCAACCCAGCGGTCAGCCCCAGGACCGGGCCGATGGGCAGGCTCAGGAAGGCCTGTCCGGCCGATCCCACCAAGGCTGCCAAGGCGAGGGTTCCCGCGGCCAGCATGGCCCCCCGGTTGCCGAATCCGCGGACGAGGAAGATCGAGGCGATGGTGCCCCCTTCCGGAATCCGGTGGAACAGGATGCCCAGCGCCACCAGGGGCCCCAGGTTGCTATGAGTGGAGAGGGCCGCTGCGATGGCCACGCCATCCATGAGGCTGTGCAGAGAGAGACCGAGGAGGGCCAGCAGGCCGCTGAGGGGGCTGCCATCGGTGTGGGTTTCCTCCCCGTAATGGAAGTGGAGGGTGATGCCGTGCTCCATGACGTGCACCAGCAGGTAGCCGGCCAGGACCCAGAGCGCGTTGGTTTCGCCCCCGGGGGCTTCCAGAGCCTCGGGGATGATTCGGACCACGGTAACGGAAAGCAGGTACCCCGCCGCCACCCCAGAAAGCAGCCGCATGAACTGGGCCCGCCCCTGGAGGAAGCGCACCACGCCCCAGCCACCCAGGAGGGTGGCCAGGGACGCGAGGGGTGCCATCCAGTAGAGGGACATCCCGGGCTACTCGGCTGCGACCTTCTTTGCCCTGGGGGTCTTGGGCTTGGGAGCGGCCTTGACCTTGGGCGCCGCCTTGGCGGCCGGTTCCTTGGGCTCGGCCTTGGCCTTGGGTTCCTTGGCGACCTTGGTCGCCTTGGCTGCCCGAGCCTTGGTGGCACGAGGCTTGGCGGTCGCGGCAGGCTCGGCCGAGGGTAGGGGGTCGGAGGTTGCCTTGGCTGCCTCCGGCGAGGCCGCCACCTTGGCACGGGGGGTGCGCTTGGGCTTGGCGGGCTCGGCAGCGACCGGGGTCACCAGCTCGGGACTTGAGGCACCGATCCGGGGCCTCCGGGTGGGGGTCAGCAGGCTGGCGACCAGGTCAGCCGTGGCCTTGGGGGGCTCAGGATCATCCGAGGCAGGGGCAGCGTCGCTCGCACCCTCGGTGGCCGCCGGGGTGAGTCCCTCGGTCCGGTCCGCACCACCCTTGCGACGCCGACGGCGGCGCTTGCGCTTGGCACCGTCGCCCTTGGCATCTTCGCCGGCGGCTTCGGAGCCTTCTTCAAACTCCTCGTCCTCGGGCTTGGCACTCTCGAAGAGGGCACGGAGCCGCTCCCGCTCATCGAGGGCCGCCCGCTGAAGGTCCCGACGGTCGTATTTGAAGGCCTCCTTCTTGGCTTCCTTGGGGCCATCCCCGTGCACGCCCAGGGCTTTTTCAAAGGAAATGGGGCTGTCGCCCCCGAGCACCACGGTCTCGTCCTCCGGCGCGCCCTTCTCGCGAGGTGGCTTGGGGGCGGGCTTTTCCACCGGGGCCTCTTCCGCCCGCTCGATCTCGGCAGACATTTCGCCATAGCTCATGGACCAGTCGGCCTGGATGTGGATGCTGGCGTCGCTCACCTCTTCCATCCGTACCAGCTCGCCCCGCTTTTCATTGAGCACGGCGGCGGCGATGGCCGGCGCCAGCTTCACCCGAATCTCGCCGATGCCGCCCTTGGCGAGGATGCCGTGGAGCTTGCGCACCACCGACAGCGCCATGGCCTCAATGGTCTTGACCTTGCCGGTGCCCGCACAGGTGGGGCAGCTCTCGTGGTTGACGTGCTGGAGGCTGGGTCGGATGCGCTGGCGGGTCATGACCAGCACCCCGAATCGGTTGATCTTCCCCACTTCCATGCGGGCCTTGTCCGCCTTGAGGCAGTCGACCAGGCGGTCCTGCACGGAGCGGATGTGGGACTCTCGCTTCATATCGATGAAATCGATGACCACGAGGCCGGCCAGATCCCGCAGCCGCAGCTGCCGGGCCACCTCCTCGGCGGCCTCCATGTTGGTCTTGAAGGCCATGTCCTCCACGCCATCACCGGAGGTCTTGCCGCTGTTCACGTCGATGGCCACAAGGGCTTCGGTCTGGTCCAGCACCAGGGCACCACCGCTGGGCAGGCCCACCTTGCGACCGTAGACACGGTCGATCTGCTCTTCCAGCTGATGGCGGGAGAACAGGGGCTTCTTGCCGGTGTAGTGCTTCAGCACCTCGAGGTGCTGGGGCATGGTCCGCTTGAAGAAGGACTGGGCGGCTTGGAAGGTGTCCAGGTCGTCGATCTGAACCTCCTCCATGTCGGCGGTAAAGGTGTCGCGGAGGGTCCGGGTGACGACATCGTCCTCCTGCCAGACGAGGCCCACACCGTGGCGGTGCTTGTAGCGGTTCAGCACTTCTTTGTAAGTGTCCAGGAGGTAGTCCAGGTCGCGCTGGAAGTCCTCCTTGGTGACACCCAGGCTGGCCGTGCGCACGATCACGCCGATGTCGTCGGGAATCTTCAGGGTGTCGATGAGTTGCTTGAAGTGCCGGCGCTCGTCGGTGCCTTCGATTTTCCGGCTGATGCCGTTGACGGGGTTGCCTGGTGTGATGACCAGGTACCGACCCGCCAGGCTGACCTGTCCGGTCATCATGGCGCCCTTGCTGCCGAGCTCTTCGCGCACGGCCTGCACCAGGATCTCCTGGTCCCGCTGGAGCACGTCCTGGATGCGGCCCCGTCGGCCATCGCCGCTCAGGTCGCGGGGCAGCTCGCCCAGCGGAAGGAAGCCGTTCTTCTGGCCACCGAAATGGACGAAGGCCGCCTGGAGGCTCGTGTCAACGCGCACCACCCGTGCCTTGTAGAGGTTGCCCTTGATCTTTTCGTTGTGGAGGAACTCGACGTCGTAGTCGAACAGCACCCCGTCAAGGAGGGTGGCCACGCGGATCTCTTCGGGATCCGTGGCATTGATCATCATGGTTTTCTTGGCGCTCAAGGAGGCTCCTATGGACCCAGGTTCCTGGCTGCGGCTGACGCCCGGCAGGCTCGGCGGCCCTGGGATGAGATGGAATGAGATGGGGGATCGGGAAACCGAAGGGGGCCCTGCCCTGGCTTCGGCCACCCGGGAGGAAGAATCAGGATGGTCGCGATCCCCGGGAACGGGCTATGCCACGGTCGACACGCAGGATCTCCAAGCATTAAACCCACTTATTTCCCCCGGGGCAAGCTGAATCGGGGGCACGAAGTTACAGGGATGTCACACCCGGACCCAGCCACCTTCACCTCGCCCCCTCAGCATCAGGGTTGAAAAGGAGGCACCCATGAGGATCCGATCCCTGGCCCAGACCGTTCTGGCCATCCTGCTAGGCGTGAGCGCATCGGCCCAGGCCGTCAAGGTGGACCCGAAGGTCACCACCTACAAGAAGGTGTCCGGCATCAGCGGCAACCTCAACTCCATCGGTTCAGACACCCTGAACAACCTGATGGCCTACTGGGTGGAGTCCTTCAACAAGAAATACCCCAACGTGAAGATCCAGGTGGAGGGCAAGGGCTCCACCACCGCGCCCCCGGCTCTCATCGAGAGCACCAGCCAACTCGGCCCCATGAGCCGTGAGATGAAGTCCGAGGAAAGCGACAAGTTCGAGAAGAAGTTCGGCTACAAGCCCACCAAGGTGGCCGTGGCCATCGACACCCTGGCGGTGTTCGTGAACAAGAACAACCCCATCAAGTCCCTCAGCATGCAGCAGGTGGACGCCATCTTCTCCAAGGGTCGCAAGGGTGGCCACGCCAAGGACGTCACCACCTGGGGTGACCTGGGCCTGACCGGCGAGTGGGCCGCCCGTCCCATCAGCCTATACGGCCGCAACAGCGCCAGCGGCACCTATGGCTACTTCAAGGAGCACGCGCTCTTCAAGGGCGACTACAAGGACTCCGTCAAGGAGCAGCCCGGTTCCTCCTCCGTGGTCCAGAGCGTCGGCGCCGACAAGTTCGGTATCGGCTACAGCGGCGTCGGTTATGCCACCTCGGGCGTCCGCGTGGTGCCCATGTCCGACGAGCGCAAGAACGGCGGCGCCGTGTTCGCGGGCACCTATGAGAACGCCCTGACCGGCAAGTATCCCCTCTCCCGCTTCCTCTACATCTACATCAACAAGAACCCCAAGAAGCCCATCGACCCCCTGACCCGCGAATTCCTCAAGTTCGTGCTGAGCAAGGAAGGCCAGGAGATCGTGGTGAAGGACGGCTTCCTGCCCCTCACCGCCAAGATGGAAGCCGAGCAGCTTGCCATCCTGAAGTAGAACCGCTTGAATCGGGCGTGCCGGGGGACTCCTCCGGCACGTTCGTTTGTTGAAGCAGGCCACGCCAGCCTTCCGACGAGACGCCATGTCCAGCCTTCACCCGAGCCCGACCCGCGCGACCCGCATCGACCGGTTCATGGCCTTCGCCATTTCCGGCGGCGGAATCATCATCATTGGCGCCGTCCTGGCCATGCTGCTGTTCATCCTCAAGGAGTCCCTGCCGCTCTTCATCCCGGCCCAGTCCAAGGCGCTGGGCGTCCTGCCGGCCCAACCCGCCGAAGGTGCCTGGCTGGACGAGGCCGGCAAGACCGTCGTGCTCGCCTCCCAGACCCGCGGCCTCTCGGCCTTGCGGCTTCCAGAGGGGACACCCCTGCCGGTCCCGGCAGGCGGGCCTGCCCTCCCCTGGCAGACCCTCGTCCCACCCAACACGAAGGGCGAGACCCTGGTCATCAGTGCCGACCACCGCCTCTACTTCACCCGGCTCGCCTGGTCCAAACCCGCAGGGGAGAACGACCCTGCCCAGTGGGAATTGGATGCCCAGTGGCAGGGTGGGCTCCTCCTGGACAAGGTGCCTGAAGCCGTCCTGCATATCCGAACCATGGAGGGGGGTGGCCTCGGGGGGGGGGCCACCCTGCGGATCATCGCGTCCTTCCAGGGTTCCCTGGCCTGGGCTGACCTCCCAATGGACGACGCCTCTGCGCAGTTGACCTGGACAGCGGTCCCTCTCGACCCTTCACTCCATCCCTCGGCCGCCTTGTGGAGCCTGGACGCCAGCGACCTGTTCGTGGGCACCCGGGAAGGGCGGCTGCTGGACCTGGCCCCTGAAGACGGGGCCGTACGCTCCAGCGCGGAGTTCGGCGAGCCCATCCAGGCCATGGGATTCGCCCTTGGCCAGTCCAGCCTGTTGGTCGGTGGTGCTCAGGGCAAGCTGAGCGCCTACCAGCGGGTTCGGGTTCAAGAGGTATTCCAGCTCCAAGATTTTCATCACTTCAAGACTCTGGATGGTCCCGTGCTCGGGTTCCAACCGAGCCTTCGGGACAAGCGGTTCCTGGTCTGGACCAACCGGGAGGCCCGGGTGGATCACCTGACCACCGAGCGGGAGATGTTCGAAACGCCGCTGGACGGGCCCGGCGTCACGGCCCTCGCGCCCCGGGGCGACCTGATCCTGCACGCCAACCTGGCCACGGGTGCCCTCACCCGGTGGTCCCTGGACGCCCCCCATCCGGAGGTCAGCTTCGGCCTCCTCTGGGGCAAGACCCACTACGAAGGCTACGAGAAGCCCGAGTACGTCTGGCAGAGCACGGGTGGCTCCGATGACTTCGAGCCCAAGTTCAGCCTGGTGCCCCTGGTCTTTGGCACGCTGAAGGGCACCCTGTACGCCATGCTCTTCGCCTTTCCCCTGGCGGTCCTCGGGGCGCTCTACACTTCCCAGTTCGCCACCCCGCGCTTCAAGAACGTCATCAAGCCCACGGTGGAGATCATGGCGGCCCTGCCCTCCGTGGTGCTCGGCTTCCTGGCGGGGTTGGTCATGGCCCCCCTGCTGGATCGCATGGCGGTGGAAGTGCTTGTCTATCCCTTCGTGGTCATGCTGCTTGCGCTTCTCCTCATGCCCCTCTGGGGCCGCCTGTCGCAGCCCTTCCGGAATGCCTTCGGCAACGGTCGGGAAGCGCTCTGGATGCTGCCGGTGCTCCTTGTCGGCATCTGGCTCGCCAGCCTGGTGGGCCCCTGGTTCGAGAAGGCCTACCTGGCAGGCAGCTACCACACCTGGCTGCAGACGGCCTTCGGGGTCACCTACGACCAGCGCAACAGCCTGGTGGTGGGCTTCGCCATGGGCTTCGCGGTGATTCCCATCATCTTCACCATCAGCGAGGATGCCCTCTCCAGCGTGCCACGCTCCCTCACCTCGGCAAGCCTGGCCTGTGGTGCCAGCCCTTGGCAAACCGCCTGGCGCGTGGTCCTCCCCACCGCCAGCCCCGGCATCTTCTCGGCCACCATGGTGGGCCTGGGCCGCGCCATCGGCGAGACCATGATCGTCCTCATGGCCACAGGCAACACCCCCATCATGGACTGGAGCCCCTTCAACGGCATGCGCACCCTCAGCGCCAACATCGCCGTGGAAATCCCCGAGGCCCCCCTGCACGGCACCCTCTACCGCGTGCTCTTCCTGGCGGCCTTCCTGCTGTTCATCTTCACCTTCATCCTGAACACCGTCGCCGAGCTGGTCCGCCAGCGCCTGCGGCGCCGCTACGAGTCCATCTGATGAACCGCCTGGTTGAACACTTCCGACGGGGCAGCTCCTTCGTGTGGCTGTCCGGGACCATGCTCGCCTTCTGCCTGGCGATGATCGTGGGCCTGGTGGGCTTCATCGCCGCCCGGGGACTGGGGTATTTCTGGCCCGCCCCCCTGGTCCAGGTGCAGACCCCCGAAGGACCTGTTCTGGGCGAGGTCACCGGCCACGAAGCCGCCCGGGGCGCCGACACGGCCAAAGTCCAGTTCCATGTGGGCAACCGCGACCTCTACGGCCAGGACTTCCGCTGGATCCCCACCCAGGGCCTGGGCCCCATGGAGCGCCCCCAGGACGCCCTGCTGATCGAACGCCTGGAAAATGGCCCTTTCATTGGTCGGGTTGTTGGCCTAAACCACGAGGGTGTGGAGGCGGTCAAGGGGCCTGCAGCACTGGCAGAGGCGCTTCGGCGCCTGCCCGAGGCCACCCGACTTCGCCACCGCATCCGGGATATCGAAAAAGGGAAGATCGGCGACCTCAACCAGAAGATCGAACAGCTTCGCCTCAACCGGCGCAAGCTGGAACGGCAGCAGGACACGGCGGGGCTCGCCGCCCTCGACGCGAAGGATGCCGCCCTCCAGAAGGCCTACGAGCAGGTCCAGGCCAGCCTGGAACAGACCCGGGCCGACGCCAAGGCCTGGTCCTTGAACCTGCAGACCATCGATGGAATGGACAAGGAACTGCCCCTTGGCAGTGTGGTCCGGATGATTCCCGCCAACACCCTGAGCCGTTTCGACAAGGTGCGCATCTACCTGTCCCGGCTCTGGGAGTTTGTCGCCGACGATCCCCGGGAATCCAACACCGAGGGCGGCATCTTCCCGGCCATTTTCGGCACGGTGATGATGGTCCTGGTCATGTCCATCCTGGTGGTGCCCCTGGGGGTGATTACGGCCCTCTACCTTCGGGAATACGCCAAGCAGGGTTGGCTCGTCCGGATGGTCCGGGTGGCCGTGAACAACCTGGCCGGCGTGCCCTCCATCGTCTTCGGGGTGTTCGGGCTCGGCTTCTTCATCTACGGCGTCGGTGGGGGCATCGACAAGCTCTTCTTCTCCGAGAACCTGCCCACACCGACCTATGGCACGGGCGGCATCCTCTGGGCCTCGCTCACCCTGGCCCTCCTCACTGTGCCGGTCGTGGTGGTGGCTACCGAGGAAGCCCTCGGCGCCGTGGCCCGCTCCCAGCGGGAGGCCAGCCTCGCCATGGGCGCCACCAAGTGGCAGACCCTCTGGAACGTTGTCCTTCCCAGCGCCTCCCCGGGCATCCTCACCGGACTCATCCTCGCCATTGCCCGGGGGGCCGGGGAGGTGGCGCCCCTGATGTTGACGGGGGTCGTGAAGTTGGCCCCGTCCCTGCCCCTCGATGGCACCTTCCCCTTTGTCCACCTCGACCGGAAGTTCATGCACCTGGGCTTTCACATCTACGATGTGGGCTTCCAGAGCCCCAACTCGGAGGCCGCCAAGCCCATGGTGTTCATGACGGCCTTCCTCCTGCTTGGCGTGGTGGTGATCCTGAACCTGTTCGCCCTGAACCTCCGCCGGAAGCTGCGGGAACGGCTGGGGGGGAGTACCTTTTGAATCAGCAGCCCGGAGCCATCGACATGGAAATCGAAGATCCCCGCCCCGTCCCGGAGCCCGTCGTCCTGCAGCCGCCGCCCTCCGACAAGGCGGCGATGCGGCCTTCGAGCTTCGTGCAGCCTGACCTGCCCTTGACCGACCCCTCGGTCCTCTCCTCGCCGATCATGCTGAGTGTGGAGCGGCTGAACCTCTTCTATGGCGAGAAGCAGGCGCTCTCGGACATCAACCTCCAGGTGGCCCGCAACTCCGTCATGTCCTTCATCGGCCCCTCTGGCTGCGGCAAGAGCACCCTGCTGCGTTGCCTCAACCGCATGAACGACCTGATCGACGATGTGCGCATCGAGGGCCGGGTCCTGCTGGGCGATACGGATCTCTACGCCCCCGGGACGGACGTGATTGCCCTGCGCAAGCGGGCCGGCATGGTCTTCCAGAAATCCAACCCCTTCCCCAAGTCCATCTTCGAAAACGTGGCCTACGGACTGCGCATCCAGGGTCAGAGCGATCGGAAGGTCCTCGAAGAAGCCGTGGAACGCAGCCTGGTGGGTGCCGGCCTGTGGGAGGAGGTGAAGGATCGCCTCAAGGATTCCGCCCAGGGGCTCTCCGGTGGCCAGCAGCAGCGGCTCTGCATCGCCCGGGCCCTGGCGGTCCGCCCCGAGATCATCCTCATGGACGAACCCTGCAGCGCCCTGGATCCCATCGCCACCGCCAAGGTGGAAGAACTCATTCTGGAGTTGAAGCGGGAGTTCACCATTGTCATCGTGACCCACAACATGCAGCAGGCCGCCCGGGTCAGCGACCACACCGCCTTCTTCTGGATGGGCAAGCTCATCGAGACTGGGCTCACGGAGAAGATGTTCACCAATCCCGGGCACCGCATGACCGAGGACTACATCACGGGGAGGTTCGGCTGATGCGTCAATTCGACCAGGAACTGAGGGATCTGAGGGATGGGATCCTGGCCATGGCCGGGCTTGCCGAGGAGATGATCGACCTCACGAACCAGGCCCTCAGCGAGCGCTCCAGGACCAAGGCGGACCAGGTCATGGCCCTGGACCGCAGCCTCGACGAGTGGGAGCTGAAGCTTGACCGGGTCTGCATCGACCTGCTGGCCCTGCGCTCTCCCGCAGCCGGGGACCTCCGTCTCGTGGCCTCGAGCCTCAAGATTGTCCCCGAGTTGGAGCGCATTGGCGACCACTGCTGCAACATCGCTCGCCGCGCCACCTATGTGCATCCTCCGATCCTGGCGGGCGGCGTGCTGGAGCGCATGGGCCAGGAGACCCGCACCATGGTGCGGATGGCGGTGGATTCCTTCATCGGCAGCGACGCCGGCCTGGCCCGCTCGGTCATCCAGGCGGACGACTCCGTGGACGAGCTCTACGGCCAGATGTACCGCGAACTGCTGCGCCTGATGATGGCGGATCCCCTGTGCATCGAGCGGGCCAGCCACCTCATCCTGGTCATCAAGAACTGGGAGCGCATCGCCGACCAGGCCACCAACATCGCCGAGGAGGTGCTGTTCATCCTCGAGGGCCGCAGCGCCAAGCACCCCTACCTCTCCAGCCACCCGGCAGAATAGGCAGCCATGGGCCCCACCCCACGCATCCTCCTCCTTGAAGACGACCAGGAAATCCGCCTCGGCCTCGACCAGCACCTCCGCCGGGAGGGCTTCGCCCTGACGCCGGTCGGCACGGGTCGGGATGCGCTCCAGGCACTGCAGGCGCCGGGGGCCAAGTTCGATGCAGCCCTCCTCGACCTCAGCCTGCCCGACATGGATGGCCTCGATGTCCTGCGCGCCATCCGCAACCACGCCACCCTGCGAAGCCTGCCGGTACTCCTCGTCACGGCCCGCAGCGAGGAGATCGACCGCGTGCTGGGGCTTGAACTGGGGGCGGATGACTACATCTCCAAGCCCTTCTCCGCCCGGGAGCTGGCGGCCCGCCTGCGGGCCATTCTGCGTCGGGCCACCCCCTTGGAGGGGCAGGAACGGCCCGCCCAGCTCACCTTCGGTCCCATCGCCGTGGACCAGGACATGCATGCGGCGCGGGTCGACGGGCAGCTGGTCGAGCTGACCCGGCGCGAATTCGAGCTGCTGGCCTATTTCCTGGCCAACCCCCGCCGGGTCCTCACCCGGGAGAAGATCCTGCAGCAGGTCTGGGGACTCGAATACCTGGGTGAGAGCCGAACCATCGATGCCCACGTTCGCCGGGTCCGGGCCAAGCTGGGAGAAAGCGCGGCGGAGCTCATCGAGACGGTGGTGGGCGTCGGTTACCGGCTGGGGGGTCCCGCCGGTTCTTGAGGCACAATGCGCGGCGGCAGGATCACGCGGAAGGTCGCGCCCTGCCCTGGCTGGCTCTCCACGGTGACCTCTCCCCCCATCAACCGGCAGAGATGCTTCACGATGGCCAAGCCCAGGCCGGTACCGGGCTTGGCCTTGGCCATCGGTGTGCGGTAGAACCGCTCGAAAATGCGTCCCTGCTCCGCCTCGGGGATGCCCGGCCCCTCGTCCCGAACCTCCCAGGTCTGTCCCTGCGGGGTCAGCTGCACCGAAAGCACCACCTTGCCGCCCTGGGGGCTGAACTTCAAGGCATTGGAAACGAGGTTCTCCAGGATCTGGTGGAGGCGGAGCGGGTCGGTCTGAAGGGTGGTTCCGTCGTCAGCTTCGGATTCGACGATGAGGTCCACGCCGCAGGCCCTGGCCCGGGGGTCGACCTCCTTCAGCAGGGCCTCCAGGAAGGCGGCCAGGTCAACGGTGACCGGCGCGAGGGTGAGGGCCCCGCTCTCGATGCGGCTGAGTTCGGACACGTCGCCCAGCAGCAGAGTTAGCCGGTCGACGGACCGCATGATGGACTGGGCATTGGCCCGGGCCAAGTCCGGGAGCGCCTCGTCCTGGAGGTTTTCGGCCGCAATGCGGATGGCGGTCACCGGGGTTTTCAGCTCGTGGCTGACGTTGGAAATGAACTTCTGGCGCGTCGTCTCCAGGGCCTCCTGGCTGGTGACGTCATCCAGGGTCAGGAGCACACCGCTGACGGTCCCCCGGGGGGCGAAGGGAATGGCCCGCACCCGCAGGGTCCGGCTGGCCCGGGTCAGGCGCCACTCGCAGGGAAAGCCCCGGTAGGCCCGCTGAACAACCTCCATGCCTTCCTGGTCGCGGATGACCTGCCCCACCTCCATGCCCTTGCCCAGGGGGGCGCTCAGCCCAAGGTGCCGCTGGGCGGCGGGGTTGAACTGCTCCAGCCGCCCCTGGGCGCCGAAGAGCAGCACCCCTTCCTCCAGGCGGGCCATGATGCCGGGCAGCAGCCAGTCCTCCGCCCCCGCCTGCCGCTTGAGGTCCTGGTTCTCCTGCTCCAGCGCTGACCAGGCCCCGGGGAGCTCCTCGATGGACCGGGGCCGGGTTCCTCCCAGCAGCAGTTCCAGGGGCTCGGCCAGGGGCCTCAGCTGCCACCGGGCCATCAGGATCACCACCAGAGTGAGGGTGACGAGCAGCCCCAGAATCCAGAGGAGGGAAGCGCCTTGGTGGAGGCTCAAGCCGGCCCCGAACCCCAGGAACACCGTGGCAGCCAGGCAGACCAGGGAACGGACGAGGAAGACGGGCAAGCCCAGTCTCCTGCCACGCGGTATGTGCTGGTCGTCCATGCCCTCAGACCATACACCGCCGTCCTCTCTCCCCACCAGCCGCGATAGGCGAATTTACGCACCGGTTACCCGCCGAGTCCCGGTACAGTGGGGGGAATGGATTGTAGGAGACCCTGATGTCTTTGAATGCCCTGATGCGCTGGCTCAAACCCCGAGAGATGGTGTTCTTCGACCTGCTGGAGTCGGCGGCCGGTAATGCCTACCAGGCCTCCCAGCTGTTCGACCTGGAGATCCGGACCGGCGACCCCGTGCGGTTCGCCGAGCTCCGGCGCCAGATGAAGGACTTCGAGCACGCGGGCGACGATTTCACCCGGGAGATCATGGACCGGCTGAACCAGACCTTCGTGACCCCCATCGAGCGGGAAGACATCATGCAGCTCGCGCATGCCCTCGACGATGTGGTGGATTCCATCCACGCCGTCTGCGAGCGCCTCATCCTCTACCGCATCACCCACGTGATGCCCGCCGTCACCGAGATCAGCTCCATCATCGTCGAAGGCTGCGGGGAGCTGCTCCACCTCATCCGGTCCCTGCGTAACATGTCCAACCAGAAGGAAATCCGCGATCGCATCCGGCGGGTGCACACCCTGGAGAACAAGGCGGATTCCATCTACCACGCGGCCCTGGCCCAGATCTACGAGAACCCGACCGATGCAATCGAGCTCATCAAGTGGAAGGAACTGCTCAACCGCATCGAAGAGGCCACGGACAACATTGAGCTGGTGGCCAAGGTGGTGGGCTCCACGGTCATGAAGAACGCCTGAGGCCTTCATGCTCGAAGTCTTCCTGATCCCCTCCCTGGCCGTGCTGGTCCTGCTCGCGTGGGGCATCGACTACATCAACGGGTTCCATGACACCGCCAATTCCATCGCCACGGTGGTCAGCACCGGAGTCCTGCCGGCCAAGTACGCCCTGGTGATGTCGGCGACCCTGAATTTCGCCGGAGCCCTCGCGGGCACCTCGGTCGCCACCACCATCGCCAAAGGCATCGCCGACAGCCAATTCGTGGTCCCGGCGGTCATCGCCGCCGCCCTGATGGCCGCCATCACCTGGGACCTGCTCACCTGGTGGTTCGGCATCCCCTCCAGCACCAGCCACACCCTGCTGGGCGGGCTCGCCGGGGCCGTGGTGGCCCACGCGGGCTTCGGCGCCCTGCATGCCAGCAAGCTGAAGGAGATCGGGGCCTTCATCATCATCTCCCCGGCCATGGGTTTCCTCGTCGGCATGTTCCTCATCCTGGTCATCCTGTGGGTCGTGCGCCATGTGGCCGGCCACAAGGTGAACAAGGTGTTCCGCAAGGCCCAGCTGGTCAGCGCGGCCGCCATGTCCTTCACCCATGGCCAGAACGACGCCCAGAAGGCCATGGGGATCATCTGCCTCGCCCTCATCGCCTATAAGTTCCACCTGCCCCTGGATGCCAAGGCCAAGGTCATCGTGCCCCTCTGGGTCAAGATCGGCAGTGCGTCCATGATGGCGCTGGGCACGGCTTCCGGGGGCTGGAAGATCATCAAGACCATGGGCTCCAAGATCGTGAAGCTGCGGCCCATCCACGGCTTCGCCGCCGAGACCGCCGCAGCGGCGGTGCTCTTCACCACGGCCCATTTCGGCATCCCCGTGAGCACCACGCATGCCATCACGGGCTCCATCATGGGCGTGGGCGCCTCCATGAACGCCAGCGCCGTCCGCTGGGGCGTGGCTGGCAACATCGTGGTGGCGTGGGTGTTGACCATCCCCATCAGCGCCCTGCTGGCCGCCGGGTATCTCAAGCTGGTGACGCCCTTCTTCTAGGTATTCATTCCGAACATGTGACCCGGTCTTCACGCGTGGGTCACCTCGGAGCCCGACACTTGGTGTCCCTGCTTCGCGGATGCCCGTCACCGCTTGGTTTCACCCTTTTCCCGCGAAGTTGGCAGCCCGTCCATGCTGGCGTCATCTCCATGACCGACCCTGGTCTCGAACCCAGGGAGGCACACCATGACGATCGAGACCCTCACCCCGCATCCAGAAGGGGCCCGCTTCACCGTTCGGTCCCTGACCAGCGCCGACTACGCCCACCTCCGCCGCCTCGAAGCCGAGATCTGGTCGGGAGACGGCGCTGGAGAGCTCTGCCCCCACTACCTCCGGCTCTGCACCGAGCTCTACCGCGACTGGTGCTTCCTCGCCTTCGACGGCGAGCGGCCGGTGGGCTACGTGCTGAATTTCGTCCAGGGCACCACCGTCTATTGCGCCACGCTGGCGGTCCATCCGGAGTACCAGAAGGGCCGGGTGAACTACCTGCTCATCCGCGCCATGGTCGCCAAGCTGCTGAACGAGCCCATCGAGGAGTGCCGGTTCCTGGTGGAACCCGGCAACACCGATGCCCGCAGCGTCCACAATGCCCTGGGCGCCCGGGTGGTGGAGGAAGTCCATGACTTCTACGCCCCCGGCGACACCCGGCTGTGGTCCGCCATCACCAAGGACGACCTGGAGCGGGTCCGGGCCCGCTACACGCGCCTGAAGCTGGTGAGCTAGTGAGCTGGACCGGCGTGCTCTGGCCGACCTTCGCCCTGCTGCCACGGCTGGCGGCAGGGGTGGAGCCCCAGCCCGGCCTGCACCGCTGGGCCCGCCGCCTGCTGCCGGCCCTGGGCGTTGAGGTAGAAGTCGAAGGTACCCCCAGGACGGACATTCCCCTCTGGGTGGCCAACCACCTCAGCTGGGTTGATCCGGTGGTGCTCATGAGCCTCCGCCCCATGGGGACCATTGCCAAGGGCGAAGTCGCCGGGTATCCCCTCATCGGACGCTGGGCCCGGAAATCGGGCATCCACTTCGTCGACCGGAATGACCCCACCAGCCGGGCCGCCGCCCTGGCCAGCTTCACCGCGTCCCTGCTGTCCGGGCGGGACATGCTGCTCTTCCCCGAAGGGACCACCACCCGGGGCGAGCGGCTGGCCTCCTTCTATGACGGTGGCCTGCGGGCTGCATTCGACCTGGGCGTGCCGGCACAGCCCCTGCGCCTCGCCAGCCCCGCTCCGCACTATCCGTGGACCGGCGCCGAGACCCTGGTGCCCCACCTGAGGACCCTGTTCAGCACCCGCACCCGCGTAACCCTGGTGGCTGAAGCCCCGCTCTATCCCGCCGATTTCAGCGATCCCACCACCTGGATCGCCGCCTTCCGGGCGGCGCTGCTGCCGAGGAGTTCCGATGTCCGCTGACGTGCTCATGCAGGGCCTCCGCAGCGGCCTTACCCCCTTCCTGGGCCTGCCCCTGTGCATCGATCCGCGCCCGGCAACCGGCGTCGTCCTGGGCGTGCCCTGTGATGCGGGTGTCATCAACCGGCCCGGCGCCCGCCTGGGTCCCTGGGCCATGCGGTCCGCCTCCATGGGCATGGGCTCCCATCCCATGCCCGAGCGCCTGCGGGAGGGGCGGCCCATGCTCGGTCCCGCCGCGGCGGAAGGCTGGGTGGACGGCGGCAACATCCCCGCCCTGCCCTTCTCGCTGGCCGAAGCCCTGGAGACCGTCCAGGCCATGGTCGGCGCCTGGGCCATGACCGGTTGCCGAACCCTGCTGCTGGGCGGCGACCACTCCCTGACCCTCGGCGCTTTGCGGGCCCTGGCGCGGCAGCATGGTCCCCTTGGTCTCCTGCACATCGATGCCCATCCAGACGCGGCGAACGGCGCCGCCTGGGGCACGGACATCCACCACGGCACCTGGCTGCGGCAGGCCCTGGAGGAAGGCCTGGTGGACCCCGAGCGCGTCCTGCAGGCCGGCCTCCGCGCACCCCGGTTCGATGACGAGGAGCTAACCTTCCTGCAGGCAGCCGGGGTGCGCATGTGGACCCCTGCCGACCTGCGCGACCCGCAGTTGGCCCTGCGCCTTGAGGAGGACCTTGCCGCCGTGGGCCAGGGAGCCGCCTACCTGAGCCTGGACCTGGACGCCCTCGATCCGGTCCTGGTGCCGGCAGTGGCGGAACCCGTGCCCGGGGGCCTCAGCCTGGCGGAGACCCTGCGCCTCATCCAGGGGGCCCGCCAGTGGCCCGAGCCCTGGGTCGGTGCCGACCTCATGGAGCTGGCTCCCACGCTCGAGGGGGCCGAAGCCAGCGCCCGCATCGCCGTCCATCTCGCCCTCCACCTGCTCGCCTGAGGATCGCCATGACGCCCATCGACGCCTTCCGCACCCACATCGGCCCCCTGAGCTGGGATGACCTGGTCACCGGCTACGACTTCGGCTTCCTCACCTCCCTCGAGATCCAGCAGGCGGTGCCAGGGGAAGGCGTGGCCGTCGAGCGGCTCCGGCAGCTTGAGGGCTCGGCCCTTCGCACCTTCGAGGCCCACCTCTGGGCGGCCTGCGCCGAGGCCCAGGGAAAGCCCCCCCGTCCAGGCAGCTCCCGCTGGTCCCAGGCCCAGGACCGCTGGCGGGAAGCCCTGCTTCGGGAGGCCCTGGCCACGGACACCACCACCGCCCAGTTGGCCCGAAGCGTGGAGCGGCTCTATGAGCAGGTGGGCTGCCCGGAGGACATGCTGGCCATGCTGAAACCCTCCCAGGGCTGGTCCGGCACACCGGCCACGGTGGATCCCGCCGCCGTCCAGACCTTCCTGGACCGCACCCAGAAGGCCTCCCGGCGGTATGGGGCGGCCTCCTAGTGGTGCCCACGCGAAATAGCCGGATCATCCGCCACGCCCCTGGGCAACACGTGGCGGGGGTCTGGGGGCACGCCAGTGCCCCCAGCGGGGTGAAAGCCCTGGCGCGTCTGCGCGCGAGGGCGCCAGAGGGGCCAGGCCCCGATGGAAGTGCACCTCGCCATCACCCCATTGATCCAGCTATTTCAGGCGAGGTGCACTAGGTCACGGCATCGAGGGACGCACCGTTCCTTGTTCCTCCAGGCAGGCTCCGTTGTGGCACCCTGGAGCCCCTCCAGGAGGTGCCCGTGCGCCCCGCGAAGCTTTCCCTGCTCCTCGTCCTCCTCTTCGGTCTGCCGCTGCTGGCTGGGGAGAAACCCGCTCCCGTCCGGTTGACGCCGCTGCGGGTCAGCCCGGCCTGCACCGTCTCCCAGGACATCGGCATCAGCCGCATCGAGGTGGCCTTCGCCCGTCCAGCCGTCAAGGGCCGGAAGCTCTGGGGCGGTCTGGTGCCCTTCGGCCAGGTGTGGCGAGCCGGAGCCAACAGCGCCACGGTGCTCACCCTCAGCCACCCCGCCCTGGTGGCTGGCAAGCCGGTGCCCGCCGGCAGCTACGCCTTCTTCGTCATTCCGGGCGAAAAGGCCTGGACCCTGATCCTGAACAAGCAGGCGAAGCAGTGGGGCGCCTACGACTACAAGCAGGCGGAGGACTTCCTGCGGTGGGAGGCCACCCCCCAGACCGGCCCCTTCCAGGAATACCTCGACTACCGGGTGGTGCCGCTGGATGAGGGCCAGGCCACGGTCGAGCTGGGCTGGGGCGACCTGCGCATCGGCTTCCCCGTGGCCTTCGACACCAAGGCCATCTACTGGGCCCATCTCGAAGACGCCCTCAAGCGTGCGCCGGACACGGACTGGGTGCCCTGGTACCAGGCGGCCGCCTACTGCCAAAAGCAGGGCATCGAACCCCAGAAGGCCCTGGCCTGGATTGAGCAGAGCCTCAAGGCCGGCGAGAGCTTCTGGAACCACGAGAGCGCCGCCCGGATCTACCGGGACGCCAAGCGCCTGCCCGAGGCCCTCGCCCACCTGCAGAAGGCCATCGACCTCTCCAAGCCCGGCGGTGCGCCCAAGGAATACACGGAGAACCTGGAGAAGGAACTGGCCACCTGGAAGGCGCCCCAGCCAAGCGGCCGAGCGAACTGACCCCAGGCCTAGAGCTGGACCGCCGACTGCAGGAAGGCCGGGGGCAGGGTCACGCCGCTCTTCGCCAGGTTCGCCTTGTGCACAAAGATCGTCAGCCGCCCGCCCACCCGCTCGAAGGCAACTGACCCGCTCTCCCCCAGCCGCTTGCGGTTGTTGCAGACCACCAGCTTGCCCAGGCCACATAGGCGTGGGTCTGGTCGGCACTGAAGGCATAGGCCACCCGGCCCCCCCTGAAGGGCTCCGGAACCCTGAGGCGACGTCCTGGCGACTGGCCTCAGGCCAAGGAGGCGAGGCCTGCCCTGTCACACCCCTTGAGTGCCGGCGCCCCAGATCACCTTGTGCAGCTGCACCTGGACCCGCACCGGCAAACCGTCTGCCAGCACCTGGCTGGCCAGCCAGATCGGATCGAGCCGACCCCAGACGGGACTGAACAAGACCTCCAGCCCGTTCCATACCGAGCGCTCGGCGCACCAGGCTCTGGCCCAGGCGTAGTCGGCCTCGTCGCACAGCACGAACTTGAGCTCGTCCTGCCCGGGCACCATGTGATCGAGGTTGGCGTCGAGCCAGCGATGGACCTCCCCGCTGCCGGGGGTTTTCCGGTCCACGATCTTGATGACTTGCCTTGGCACCGTGGCCAGATCGTGGCTGCCCGCGGTCTCCAGGGCCACTTCGTATCCGAGACCCAGCAGGGCTTCCAGCAACTCGGGGGCCTTGGGGTGGGCCAGGGGCTCGCCCCCCGTGAGCTCTACAAAGGGGGCGCCGGGCCCCGTCTGGGGCGGACCGAGCCGAAGCTTCACCTCGTCCAGCAGTCCTTCCAACTCCCGCAGTTCACCCTGGAAGAAGGCATATTCCGTGTCGCAATAGACGCAGCGCAAGGGGCACCCCGTGAGCCGGATGAAGAGGCAGGGCCGCCCTGCCCGGCTGCCTTCTCCCTGGATGGAGTGGAACACTTCGTTGACCTTGAACTTCACCGGTCCACCCAGCGTCGCCCACCGTCCTGGGTGAGGATCTCGCCCGTGAGGAAGGGGCTTTCAGCGGCGAAGCGCACGGCCCGGATCAGGTCCTGGGGATCGCCGGTCCGCTGCAGGAGGGTTCTGCCCGCCAGGTGGCCCGCAGGGCTGCCCTCCTCGGGGAGCAGCACGCCGGGGGCGTGTCCAACCACCCGGACCCTGGGCGCCAGCAACTGGGCCAACCCCGGCACCAGGGCCGCCAGGCCCGCCTTGGCGGCACTGTAGGGCAGGCGCCGGAGCCAGGGCCTGTGGATGGCGGTGTCCAGCAGCAGCTGCAGGCAGGAACCCTCCACAAGCCGCGGGGCGAGGACCTGGGCACAGAGGAAGGGGAAGGTGAGGTTCACCTGCCACTGGGCCGCGAGGGAGGCCTGGTCCCAGGTTCCGAGGGGGCTTTCGGGAAAGGTGCCCGCCAGGATCACCGCGCCGGAAATAACCCGTCCACCGGCTTCCACCGTGTCCAAATCTGCCATCATGCGGGAAACCAGGTCCGGGTCTTCGGCATGCCACAGAAGCGTCTGGATCTGCCCTGTCTTCGACAACGCCTCCACCCAGCCTTCCCCCGCCCAGGGCTGGGACCCCGTGACCACGAGGTCATGATCCCGGGCCAGATCCTCCGCCAGCGCCCGCCCCAGCCGCCGCCTTCCGCCCACCAGGATCCAGCAGGCCCTTTCATTCCGCGCGTTCTGCTCCATCCGGGCATTCTTCCACAAAGGTTTCATGAATCCCTACCTGAAACGCATCCGCTGGCGCCTGATCTGGATCAGCCTGGTCTGCATCGGCCTGGCCCTGGGCTCCTTCGGCCTCAATCAATGGGTCTACGCGGGTTCGGACGACCAGTGCTCCTGGGTGGTGGAGAACGGCAAGATCGTCATCCGGGAGATCCTGCCGGATGGCGTGGCCGAGCAGGCGGGGCTGCTGGAGGGCGATGAGCTCCTGAAGATCCAGGGCCGCGCCTACGAACCCACGCTGGAAGGCACCCTCAAGGCCCAGGCGTTCATCAACGGCAAGCCGGAAGGTGCCTGGCTCATCTATACCGTCAAGCGGCAGGGCCGCCAGATCCTCCTGCCCGTCAAGCTGGTGAAGCCCCTCGATCTGGTGCAACTGGCCCTCCTGGCCAACGGGCTTCTGGCCTGGGCCATCAGCCTGCTGGTGGTGTTCTCGGCACCCGAACGTAAATCCTCACGGCACTTCTTCTACCTGGCCGCCACTGCCCTGTTGCTTTCAGGCGCGGCCATCTCCGGCAATCCTCCCGTGGTGCTCGCAGTCCTTGTCACCTTGATGGCAGGAGTCGCTACCGCCCTGTTGCCACCCCTTTGGGTGCATTTCTTCCTCCGCTTTCCACACCCTCACGAGTGGCGCAAGAACCGGCGGTTCCTGCAAGTCCTCTACGGCACCTTCGCCCTCCTCTCGTTGGTGCAGGTTCTCCTGCGGCTCTGGGCCCTCAGCGGAGGCGGCCTCCTGAAGACACCGAACGGGCTGGAGCCGGAGGGCGTGCTGAGGGGTGTGCTCACGGGCCTTGCCCTGCTCCCCATCCCCCTCTACATCGCGGCCGCCATGACGGGCCTGGGTTTCTTCCTGGGAGGCACGCTACGGTCGCCGGAACGCCTGCGCAAGGCCCTGCTGCCTTCCTTGATCGTCACCGCCGCCCTCTGCCTGGATCTGCTGGCCTGGACCCTCCTGCAGGCCAAGTTCGGCCGCAGCCTCATCTTCCGCCGCCAGATCTTCGTCTTCCTCCTCCCCGCGCCCCTCCTGCCCCTCAGCTTCGCCTACGCGATCATCCGGCACGGGCTCTTCGACGTGCAGAAGGTACTCCTGCGCTGGGTGAGCTACATGGCCATCCTGGGCCTCACCGCGGCGGGCTACCTGGCGGGCTTGGCCTGGGCCTTCTCCCACCTATCCGCCATCCCCCCGGGCTGGGCCGGGGCCCTCATCGGCCTCCTGGCCCTGCCCCTCGGGTGGGCCCTCCGGCGCTTGCTACAGGGCATCCGCCGCCGCTTCCGCAGGGACTTCGCCAGCACGCGCGAGATTGCCCTTTCCGCTGTCCGGGAACCTCGCAAGCGGTTCAGCGAGGAATCCCTCAACCGCTCCCTGCGCCGGGCGTTGGATGAGGCCTTCCAGCCCCAACGGCTGGAGCTGCTGCCGCTGGTGGACCGCCAGGTGATCCTGCCCGCGGCGGAGGGTTCCGATCGCGAGGAGCGACGGGTCCACTACCCACCCCAGCCCCTTCGCATTCCCCCAGGGCTGCTCCGGCTTGCCCGGGAGAACCGTGAGCTGGTGCTGGGCCTGGGCAGCGAGGAGGCCGACTGGATTCGGGACCAGGGCGGCACCCTCCGGCCCCATGTGGACGCCCTGGAGGCCCAGCTCCTCCTGCTCATCCTGGCGGGGGACGAGCCCCACAGCGTCGTCCTGCTGGGCGGCAAGTACTCCGAGCTGAACTACAGCCGGGAGGACCGCGAACTGCTCCGGGAGGTAGCCCTGGCCGCCGGCCAGATGCTGGAAACCACGGTGATGCACCAGCGCCTGGTGGCCCAGGAGCGCCTCAGCCAGGAGCTGGAAACGGCCCGCCGGATCCAGGAGGGATTGGTCACCTCCGAGCTTCCGCCCATTCCCGGCTACCAGGTGGCCCTGCGGCTCGAGCCCGCCATGGAGACGGGTGGCGACCTGCTGTTCGTCAAGCGACGGCCCAGCGGCTCCTGGCTGGCGGCGGTGGGGGATGTCTGCGGCAAGGGGCTGGCCGCCGCCCTCTACATGGCCCAGGCCACGGCCTTGCTCGAACAGGCGGCCCAGCGGGAGGACCAGGGCCTGGAGGCCATGCTGGAATCCCTGGACAAGACCCTTCGGCACTTGCTGGGCCAGCGCGGCTTCCTCACCCTCATCCTGCTGGAATGGGACGATTCCGGCCGATACCGGCTGGCGCGTGCGGGCCACCCCGGCGCCCTCGAGCTGCTGGGGCTCGCGGAACACGATTCCCGGGAAGTGATTCCCCACGGCCGGGGGCTCGGGTTGCGCCCGGCCGGGCCAGGCGATTGGCAGGTGATTGAAGGGGTGCTGCCGCCCAGAGGCTGGCTGGTCCTCTACAGTGATGGGCTGTCCGAGGCCATGAACCACCGCGGTGAACTCTATGGCCTGCCCCGGCTCTGTGCCCAGCTGCGGCGCCTCTGGGGCACGGGCAGTGCCCGGGCCGCCTGTGAGGCGGTCTTCCAGGACGTGGCCGCCTTCGATACCCAGAACCGGGATGACCGTACCCTGTTTATCCTGGGACGGGAGGCTTGATGCGACGCTCGGCCCTTCGATGGATCATCCCGACCTTCCTGGGGCTCCAGCTGGCCCTGCTCTGGCTCCAGGGGGCCCAGCTCCACCGTCAGAACCAGGTCCTGCAGGGCCTGCGCGAGGACATCCAGGCCCTCACGGACACATTGGAGGGCGGCCAGCCCATGGATGGAAACGACGGGCCCGAGCCCCTGGCCGTTCCTGTGCGCTACCAGTCCCAGGCCGCGCCTTCCCGGGACAAGGTGGCCGTCCTAGGCGTGGAGGATGAGCAGGCGGCGGTCTCCAAAGACCTCGAAGCGGCCAAGAAGTCGGCCCAGGACGCCGTGAAGGAAGCCCGTGAGACCCGGGCCAAGATCTCCATCGAGGAGAATGCACGCAAGGCCGAGGAGACCCGGAAGGTCCAGGCCGCCACCCAGAGCTGGCAGAAATGGGTCTGGCTGGCCATGGCCCTGGCCGTTCTGGCCTTCGGAGCCCGCTCGGTGCTCCGACGGCGGGGTTGATGTCCCTCCTCGACTACCTGCGCGACGATCCTGAGTGCCGGAACCTGGCGGAAGGCGCCGTCCACGCCGTCGCCCCGGCCCTGGATGACCCCGCCCCGGACGACACCCTGCGCCAGCTGGACGACTGGGCTTTTGTCCTCGCGGGGCGCATGCCCCTGCCCTGGAACACCCACAAGGCCATCGATGCCCTTCACGAGCTGCTGTTCGGGGAACTGGGCTTCGATGGGGACCGGGATACCTACGATGATCCCCTCAATGCACTGCTCCCGGCCGTGCTCACCCGCCGCAAGGGACTGCCCATCACCCTCTCCATCCTCTGGATCGATCTGGCCCGCCGGTTGGGCTTTGATGCGGTGGGGGTGGGGCTGCCGGGTCACTTTCTTGCTGCCCTGCGCACGGATGTCGGGCTGTTGTGTTTCGATCCCTTCCACCGGGGCCGCGCCGTCGGTGAGGAAGGGGGCGCTGCCCTGGTCCGCGCCGCCACGGCGGGCAGGGTGGCCTTCCACCGGGACATGCTGCGCCCCGTCACCGGGCGCGACACCCTCATTCGCCTGGTGCGGAACCTCCACCTCCGGTTCATGCAAGCCGAAACCTGGGAAGAAGCCCTCTGGACCGGGACCCACCTCATTCTCCTGGATCCCCAGAACCCCCGCCCGCACAAGGAGCGGGCTTTCGTCCACCTTCAGCGCGGCGATCCGGGCCCTGCGCTGAAGGACCTCCAGGAAGCCCTGCGGCTCAGCCCCGACCCTGACCCGGAAATCCAGGCCTGGCTGGCTCAGCTGGGCAGCTGATCCCCGCCGTCAAGGGCTCAAAGCTCGGGATCCTGAGCCTTTCGAACCATCACCAGGGCGTCCGCCCCCCGGCGGAGCATGGTGATCAGCACTCGCACGGTGGTGGTGGGAAACCGAAACGTAAAGCGGAAGGTACGCAGGGGTTCCCGCCCATCCATGAACTCCATGAACTCCCCCTGGAACGCTTGGACAGCGGTGCAGGGTGCCACGTCGGCAAAGAAATTCTGCCCGATCACGCCGCCTGCCTCGCGTCCTGAGAGGTCCTGTTCCGCCTGGTTGTAGGCCAGCACGGTTCCCTGGCGGGAAAGGACGATCGCCCCGTAGGGAAGGTCATCCAGTTCGTCCTCCGAAAGGTTTGGTAGGCCCTGGACCACGTGGGCGCAGGCCGCGCAGATCCCATGGGAGCCCGCCACCGGGCTTTCCCCCATGGGCGCCTGGCACCAGGCACAGATGACGATCGGCATGGTCAACCCCATCTCGAGTGCCCCGAGCATAACAGCGGGGGCCGCTAGGCCCCCGCTGCGGTAAATGTCTGCGGCCTTGCCTAGGGCTTCTGCTGCGCCTCAACGACGGTAAGCGCCGTGAGGTGGATGATGTCATTGAGATCGCTGTGCCGCTGCAGCACGTGCACCGGCGCGGCCATGCCGCAGGTGATGGGGCCGATCACCTCAGCGCCCGCCAACCGCTGCACCAGCTTGTAGCCGATGTTGCCGCTGGTGAGGTCGGGGAAGATCAGCACGTTCGGACCACCGGGCATATCCACAAAGGGATAGGCTTCCGCCAGGATGCCTTCACCGAGCGCCGTGTCGGCCTGCATCTCGCCGTCACATTTCAGGGTGGGGCGCTTGGCTTTGACGATCTCCACGGCCTTCTGGACCTTGCGGACGAGGGGATGCTCGACGCTGCCGAAGCTCGAGAAGGACAGCATCGCCACCTTGGGCTCCATGTTGAAGGTGTCCTTCACCAGGTCCGCAGTGAGCAGGGCGATCTCGGCCAGGGTCTCGCTATCGGGTTCGATGTTCATGGTCGTATCACTGAAGAACAGCACGCGGTTCTTCAGTACCATGGTGTAAACGCCGCAGACTTTCTTCACGCCTTCGCGGGTGCCGATGACTTCGAGGCAGGGGCGGATGGTGTCGGGGTAGTACATGGTGAGGCCGGCAATGAGGCCATCGGCCTTGCCCATGCGGCACATCATGGCGCCGAAGTAGATGCGGCGGTGGGTCAGGCGCTTGGATTCGAACCGCGTGATTCCACGACGCTTGCGCATCTCGTAGTAGGCCTCCTCGGCCTCCTTCCGCCAGGGATCGGTCTCGGGGTCCACGATCTGGATGCCTTCCAGGTCGATGCCATGGTCCGCGGCCACGGCCTTGATCTTGGCGGGATCGCCCAGGAGGATGGGGATGCAGATGCCTTCATCCACCATCTGCGAGACGGCCTGGAGGATGAGGGGGTGGTCGCCTTCCGGGAAGACCACGCGCTTGGGGTTGTCCTTGGCCCGGTTCACAACGCTGCGGATGACATCCTTGCTGCGGCCCTGGAGCCCTTCCAGGCGCTCGATGTAGGCCTTCATGTCGGCGATGGGCTTGCGGGCCACGCCGGTGTCCATGGCAGCCTTGGCCACCGCCGGAGCCACCCACAGGAGCACGCGAGGATCGAAGGGCTTGGGAATGATGTAATCAGGTCCAAAGCTGAACTTCTGCCCTTGGTAAGCCTTGATGACAGAATCCGGCACTTCCTCCTTGGCCAGAGCGGCCAGGGCCTGGGCCGCCGCCAGCTTCATGGGCTCGTTGATTTCGGAGGCGCGCACATCGAGCGCCCCCCGGAAGATGAAGGGGAAGCCCAGGACGTTGTTCACCTGGTTGGGGTAGTCGCTGCGACCGGTGGCCAGGATGATGTCGTCGCGGGTGGCCTTGGCCGTGGGGTAGTCGATTTCCGGGTCGGGGTTGGCCAAGGCGAACACGATGGGGTTCTTGGCCATGCTCAGCAGCATCTCAGGCGTCAGGGCGCCCTTGCTGGAGCAGCCCACGAACACGTCGGCATCCTTGATGGTGTCGGCCAGGGTGCGCCACTCGCTGGGCTTGGCGAACTTGTCCTTGTACTTGTTGTTGCCTTCCGTGCGCCCCGTGTAGACCAGGCCCTTGGTGTCGCAGAGCCAGAGGTTCTCGAGCTTGACACCTGCGGCGATCATCATGTCCGCGCACGCGATGGCGGAGGCGCCGGCGCCGCTGAACACCACCTTCATGTCCTCGAGCTTCTTCCCGACGATCCCGGAGGCGTTCATCAGCGCGGCGGTGCTGATGATGGCGGTGCCATGCTGGTCGTCATGGAAGACGGGGATGTTCATCTCCTTCTTCAGGCGGGTCTCGATCTCGAAGCACTCGGGGGCCTTGATGTCCTCGAGGTTCACGCCACCGAAGGTGGGCTCCAGCGCCTTGACCACCTGGCAGAACTTGTCGATGTCCAGCTCGTTCACTTCGATGTCGAACACATCGATGTCGGCGAAGCGCTTGAAGAGCACCCCCTTGCCTTCCATGACCGGCTTGCCAGCCAGGGCGCCGATGTTGCCGAGACCCAGCACGGCGGTGCCATTGGAGATCACAGCCACCAGGTTCCCCTTGGCAGTGTACTCATAGGCCAGTTCAGGATCCTTCTCGATGGCCAGGCAGGGCTCGGCCACGCCAGGGGAGTAGGCCAGGGACAAATCACGCGCGGTGGAACAGGGCTTCGTGGCGATGACCTCGATCTTCCCCTTCCGCCCCATCGAATGGTAATCAAGGGCTTCCTGCTTCTTCATGGCCACACTCCTTGGTTTGAGTGCCCTGTCCGTGGGCTGAATGACCCCAGCTTACACCTCGCCCCAGGCGATCATTCCTGGAAGGTCATCAATCGACGCCAAAGTTGCACAGGTCACATCGAATCCTTTCCGTACCGACAACGAGGGCGTAGGCTCCTTCCATTCCCCTGGAGGCCCCATGCGCACCTTGCTCCTCCTGACGACCCTGCTCGCCTCGCCCGCGATGGGGCAAAAAGCCAAACCCCCGCTGAAGGCTGCGGTCGAATCCCCCAAGGAAGTTAAGCTGAACTGGGATGGCGAGTGGACCCTTCAACCTTCACAAAGCGACAAAATCGACGAGCAGATCGAAGCCCACGTCAAGGACCTGAACTTCGCCTTGCGCCTGTTCTGGAAGAAGAAGCTGCAGTCCGCCTGCCTGGGCTTCAACAAGCTGGACATCCTCGCCGGTGACGGGTTCTCCGTGACCATGGGGAAGGAGCGCTCCATTGACACCCCGACCGACGGCACGGAGGTGGACTGGAAGCGTAGTGACGACGCAGCCTTCAAGGCCACCTTGACCCGGAACGGTCCGACCATGATCCAGACCCTGCGGGGCGATGGCTACACCCTCACCTACGTCTACTCCATGCGCAAGGACGGCGAGTCCCTGGCCATCCAGGGGACCTACAGCCACCCCAAGCTGGACAACCCGTTCACCTTCAAGCTGGTGTTCCGGAGGAATGACTAGGAGGCTGTCCAAGTAATCGATAGAGGCTGCATTGATGGCAAAGGGTTTCCAGGCAAGGAAGCGGGCGCAGGGCGGTGCGGGTTCACCGTTCAAGCCCGCTGACGCCGCATGGGAGCCCTTTGCCATCAACCCTTCGGGCTGGGGCGGCAGCCTTCGGGATGCGGCGTCAGGCTCCTCGTCCTTGGAACCATCAAGGCCGTCGTCGCCTTCCTTGCCTCCCTCGGCTGGCGCCCCAGTGCAGCCCCCACCCATTATTTGGACAGCCTCCTAGGTCAGACTGGGCCTGTGCCCGCCCTGACGCCCCCGCCCCTGGCCTGCCGTCCCCCATGGTGGGCCGCAGGGGGCCACCTGCAGACCATTCTTGGCAACTACCTTCCCGGGGAGACGTTCCACCAGGCCTCGGAACCTCTGCGCATCCCCTTGCCCGACGGCGACCAGCTCACGGGTTCCCACTACCCGGGTGAAACGGATGGCCTGGTGCTCGTCTTCCACGGACTGGGCGGGGACGACCAAGCCCACTACGTCCGTCGCACCGTGGCCTTGGCCCGCAGGCTTGGCCACCACGTCTGGACCCTCAATCATCGAGGCTGCGGGTCGGGCCGGGGTCTGGCCCGGCGGCCCTATCACAGCGGTTCCGGGGATGACCTGGGCGCCGCCTTCGCGGCCGCCAGGGTGCTCCACCCGGGCCTGAGGCAACTCGCGGTGGCCTACTCGCTCTCCGCCAATGCCCTCCTGTTGAACCTGGGCGGGGGCCTGCCCGAACCCGCCGCTCAGCCTGATGCGGCCATCGCCGTGAACCCACCGGTGGACCTTGCCGCCTGTTCCGCCGCCATCCACCAGGGGCTCAGCCGCCTCTACGAGCTTCGCTTCATCCGGCGCTGCCGGCAGGCCATCCACCAGCGCGTGGAGGACGGCCTGATTCCCGATACCTATCCCACCCGCCCCTTCATGAGCCTGAAGGCCTTCGATGATGCCTACACCTCCCCAGCAGCGGGATTCCTGGGCGCGGAGGACTACTACGCCCGCTGCTCCGCCCGCCCCCACCTCTCGGCCATTACGGTGCCCACCGCCATCCTGATGGCCAAGGATGACCCCTTCATTCCCTGGCAACACGCCGCCGCCGCCGCCCTGCCGCCGATGGTGCATCTGCACCTGGAGCCCTCCGGAGGCCACATGGGCTACCTCAGCCGAGACCTGCCTGGCTACCGCTGGCTGCCCTACGCCGTGGCGCACTATGCCCGTCAGCTCCTGGCGACCTGAACCAGGCGCCCTTCACCAGGTCTCGGCCAACACCAGGACGCGCTCCCGGCCCCCGGTCTGCACCCAGAGCGCGGAGGCACCCTGTGGGCAGAGCCGGACTTGGGGGAGTGCACAGCTCAGGTGCGGGGTTGCAGCCAGAGGGGCCGCCTCCGACCAATGGCCTGTCCGCAAGCGGGCCGACACCCAATCCCCCTGGGCTCCGTGGTGGATGGCCACCAGCGCGGCCCGGCCACCCGGCAGCACATCCAGGGCCACCTCGCGCACGGGTTCGTGCCCCAGTTCGAGGCACTCCACACCGGACTCCCAGCGACCCTGGCGAAAGCCTTTGGTGATCAGGCGGGAGGCCCCATGGCCCTCGGCCTGACACCAGGTGGCCAGCGCCTCGCCATCCCCCGCCATGGCCAGTCGGGGGACTGTGAGGACATCGGCGGTGGCAAGCTGTTCCAGTGGCTCCCACTCGCTGCGCTGGCCATCGAAGCGGCTGGCTTCCAAAGAGGGGCGCTGGCCGTAGGGCGCGTGGACCCAGAGGGCGAGGGCGTGGCCCAGTTCATCCATGCCCACATGGAGGTGCCGGGTGGCGTGGGCGACCACAGACACGGGCCGGTCGGACCAGATGCGGTCATTGGGCCAGAAGTGGCTGGCAACCAGGCCATGCGAGCCAGCCTCCTCCGTCTCCCAGACCACCATGGCGTGCTCGCGCTGGTTCGCCGCCAGGCGCGGGGCGGCCTCCGGGGTGGCGGCCTGGCCCAGACAGGTGGGTGCCTCGTCCCAGCTGGCCTGGCGGAGGTCAAAGGACTGGGCCAGGATTTCTGGGCGATCCAGTCCTTCGTGCAGCCAGACCGCCAGGACGTTGCCCCGGCGATCCACCGTCGCCTGCAGATGATGGAGCCTGCCCGAGGTCCGGAACAACACCTGGGTGGCCGTCTCCGCGCCACCGAGGATCCGGCCCAAGAGCTGCTGCTCGCTCCCCTGCTCCGCGAGCCAGAGCGCAATCCCCCGCCCTTCCTGGTTCATGACGAGGCACGGAGCTCGACCCTCGCCCAGGGGGAGGCGGGCCATGGCCGGGGCCACGTGGGGGCCCACGGGCAAGGTCCAGAGCTTCCCGCCGTTCTCCCACAACGCCGCTCCGTGGCCATGGCCATCCAGCGCCAGCGTGGCCTCCCCGAGCGACCCGCGATCCAGGAGCACAGGGGGTCGCCACGTCGAGACAGGACGGGAGCCCCCTTTGGCCACGGATCGCGCCCACCGTCTCAGCTGCTCCAGCGCCATGGACTGCCCTCCCGGTGGAGCCGGTCCGCAGACCAGGCCTGGCTCACCCCAAACGTTCTGATACGACCTTCAGAGGATGAGCCTACAAACCTTGAACTATAGTAGTTAATTTCCGATTTATGACGGAAATCCCATGTTTTTCCTCAAGTCGACCACCAGGGCTGGCATCCCCTTGAGCACCTGTTCGATTTCCTCGGCTTGGGTGTTCAGGCCCAGGCTGAACCGGACCGTCCCTTGGGCGAAGGGACCCGGCACCCCCATGGCACGCAGCACGTGGCTGGGCTCCCGCATCCCCGTGCTGCAGGCACTGCCCGTGGAGACACAGATGCCCCGCTCTGCGAGCCTCAGCTGCAGGGCCTCCCCCTCGATGCCGGAGAAGCCCACCAGGCAGGTATTGGGTAGGCGCTCCGCCTGCGCGCCGTGCACACGCACTTCCGGGATGTCCGCCAGAATCCCTGCCTCCAGGTCATCCCGCAGCCGCCGGACCCCCTGCATGTCAGGCAGCCTGACCAGGGCCAGCTCGGCGGCCTTGCCGAGTCCCACGATGCCCGGCACGTTCTCGGTGCCACCCCGGCGGCCCCGCTCCTGGGAGCCGCCCAGCATCAGGGGCTTCAGCCGCACGCCCCGCCGGATCATGAGCACGCCGGTCCCTTTGGGGCCATGGAACTTGTGGCCGCTGAGGCAGAGCAGATCCGCGCCCCAGGCGGCAGCTTCCACCGGGACCTTGCCCGCAGCCTGGGTGGCATCCACCAGGAAGAGGGCTCCCTTCCCCTTCGCCACGCGCGCAGCATCCGCCACTGGAAACCTCACACCCGATTCATTGTTGGCCGCCATGACGGCCACCAGGGCCGTATCCGTCCGAACCGCAGCCTCCAGTTCGCCAAGGTCGAGCCGCCCCTCGGTGTCGACCCCCACATCGGACGCCTCCCCGCCCTGGCCCCGCCACCACTGCACCAGGGCCCGCAGCGCCGGATGCTCCACCGCGGTGGTCACCAGGTGCCGCTTCGCCGGAAAGGCCTCCCAGACCCCGCGGACCGCGTGGTTCAGGCTTTCGGTGCCCCCGGACGTGAATACGAGCTCCGCGGGGCTGCACCCCACCAGCGCCGCCACCTGCTCCCGCGCCACCACCACTGCGCCATCGGACAGATGACCCAGCGCGTAGGCGGAGCTGGCATTGCCGAACCGCTCCGTGAACCAGGGGCGCATGGCCTCGAAGGCTGCGGGATCCAGGGGGGTGGTGGCGTTGTGGTCGAGGTAGATGAGGTCCATGGCCCCTAGTGTCCCATTGCCCGGAGTGCGGCCAACGCCCGTGGCCGCTCCGCCAGGCTGGAGGCCTTCCCCTGGTACTGCTTTCCGGCGCCCCCGCCCTTTGCTCCCAGCACTGTGGCCACGCACTTGCCAAGGGCCGAGACGTCGAGGTCGCAGGCTTCGCCTGCGCTCAGGAGAAAGAGCCCCTGTCCGCCAGCCTCGGTGGTGAGGAATACCGCCTTGGCCGGGTCGGCCAGGAGGACCCCCCTGGCCAGCTTCTGGAGGAAGCCCATGTCCCGGCCTTCAAAATGGGCCTCGACCAGTGCACCAGACTGCCCCGCCAGGGCGGCTGCCTGGACCTCGGCCAGTTCCTCCTCCAGCTTCCGGGACCGACGCTCCGTGGCCTGCAGCTGGTCCAGCTTGATCTGGAGGGCTGGCACCAGATCCTCATCGGGCGCCCCCAGCAGAGTGCGGAGGGCCGCGTTCCGCGCTTCGTGGTCACCGAGGCGCCGCCGGACCCGGCCGCCCGCCACATAGAACAGCCGGGTACCGCCCCGGATGGCCTCCGTACCCAGCAGCTTCAGGGCCTCGATCTCGCCCGTGTGGCGCAGGTGCGTGCCCCCGCAGGTGTTCAGGTCCACTCCGGCGATCGCCACCAGGCGGATGTCCCCGGTGTGGCCCTCCGGAAGGTCCCTGGACCGCACGGCTTCCTGGGCATAGGCCTCGGCGGTGACGTGCCGGGCGCTGATCTCATGCCGGGCGCGGATTTCCGTCGCCACGGCCGCTTCCAGGCCCGCCAGCTCGGCAGGCGAGATGGCAGGTGTGTCCAGTTCGATGTCGCAGACGCCAGCGCCCAGGTGGAAGGCGGTGGTCGCCCATTGGAAGCGGTCCTGCGCCACGGCGGTCAGCAGGTGCTGGCCCGTGTGCTGTTGCATGTGGTCGAAACGGCGGTCCCAGTCCACCTGCAGCGAGGCGGGGCCCTCGCCCAGGGTGGCGGCCACGAAGTGCCGAATCGCCCCGTCCCGTTTCTGGACATCCAGCACCGCCACACCGTTGATGGTGCCCAGGTCGCAGGGCTGGCCCCCGCCCTCAGGGTAGAAGACCGTGTCCTCGAGCTGGACAAAGGGGCGGTTTCCCTCGGTGCCCGATCCCAGGATCCGGGTCTCCAGGGAGGGGCAGTAGGCATCGCGTTCGTAGGCTGGCAGTGGGTGCATGCGGGGAGCCTAGCACAGCGGCTAGGCTGGAGGTCCGGTTGCCCATGTCCCACATCCCCCTGCCTGAACGCCTCCGCCCGGCCACCCTCGACGAGGTGGTAGGCCAGGCGCACCTGCTGGGGCCGAAGGGGGCCCTGACGCGCCTCACGGCTGGAGGACGGCTGCCCTCCCTGGTGATGTGGGGTCCGCCCGGCACAGGCAAGACCACCCTGGCGCGGATTCTGGCCGAGGCCACGGGCCACGGTTTCCGGGAGTTCTCCGGTGCCAGCGGCAGCGCGGCGGAGTTAAAGAAGTTCCTGCAGGACAGCCGCGACATGCCCCTCTTCCGCAGCGTGCCCCCCGTGGTGTTCCTCGACGAGATCCACCGCTTCAACCGCTCGCAGCAGGACATCCTGCTGCCCTTCCTCGAGCGGGGCGAGGCGGTACTCATCGGTGCCACCACCGAGAATCCGGCCTTCTACCTGAATCCCGCCCTGCGCAGCCGCTGCCAGCTCATCGCCCTGAAGCCCCTGGAACCCGAGCACATCCTGCAGGTGCTCCGGCGGGCCTGGGCCAAGGAGCGGGGGCGCGAGGCGGAACCCGCTGAGGTCTTCGACTGGCTGTCCCACTGGGCCGGCGGCGACCTGCGCTCCGCCCTGTCGGGCCTGGAGACCTGGCTGGAGATGCCCGAGCCGGACCTGGAATCCCTCCAGGGCGCCCTGGGCGGACGCATGCTGTTCGACCGCGCCGACGGCCACTACGACCTCGCCTCGGCCTTCCAGAAGAGCCTGCGCGGCTCCGACGCCGACGCGTCCCTGTACTACCTCTCCCGCATGATCCGAGGGGGCGAGGATCCCCGCTTCATCGCCCGGCGCCTCATGGTCTGCGCCGCCGAGGACGTGGGCAACGCCGACCCGCAGGCCTTCCTGCTGAGCGAGGCCGCCAGCCGGGCGGTGGAGCAGATCGGCTGGCCCGAGGCCCGCATCCCCCTGGCCCAGGCCGTGATCTATGTGGCCAACGCCCCCAAGAGCAATGCCACCGTCTGCGGGATCGATGCAGCGCTGGCGGCGGAGGACGCGCCCATCCCGGAAGCCCTGCGCGACGCCCACACCGCCACCGCCCGCAAGGCGGGACGGGGCGAGGGCTACCACTACTCCCATGCGGACTACGACCGGCCCCAGGCCTTCCTGCCGGAGAAGCTCCGCGGCACCGCCTTCCATGAGCCCCTGCGCCCCCAGGAGCGGAGCTGGCGGGATGCCCGGGAGCCCGACGCCAGGGAGCTCGGGGCCCTCTGGGATGCTTGGACCCTGGCGCATCCCGAGGGCGGAGAGGTGCCCCTCGAGGCCTGGAGCACGGCCCTTGCCTGCAGCCGGGAAGCCGTGGCCCGGGCCCTGGGCAAGGTAGCGCAGGGCAGCCACACGCTCACCCGTCGCCTTGAGGCGAAGCCGCGCTAGCCGTCGCTGGACCAACCCAGCAGGCTGGCCCCGTAACGCTCGCCGCAGACGTAGAGAGGCACGGTGAGGACCGTGATGATCGCGCCGGTGTCCCGGGCGTAGGTCTGCACCAGGAAGTCGTCGGATTTGCCCCCATGGGCGGAGAGGTCGGCCACCCGCCGGAAGGCCTCCCTCGAGGAGCGATCCGGCAGGCCTTCGGCGGCCTCGCCCAGGCCATGCCGGGCCCCGCGCACCAGCACACGGTTGTCGGTGAAGAACCGCTTCACGCGGTTGCCTGCCAGGTCCCGGTCCGGCTGGCCGGTCCAGTCCTGGGCGAAGCGCTTGTTGTGGGACGGAGCGTAGCTGTTGAGGTCGATGATGAGGGCGAAAGTGAGCCGGTCCTCCTGTTCCAGAATCCGATCGAAGGCCGCCTGAAGCGGGGCCTCCACCCAGGCGTCGTAGGCGGTACGGTACTTGGGCGGTGCGAACCCCTCGGTCGGCACCCGGAGCACGTTGAAGAACCGCGAAAGGTTCTGGATGTCCTTGCCCCGAATCTCCTCATAGTCCAGGGCGAGCACCTGTTCCGGTTGGAGCCGCCCTTCATTCACAGGGGATTCCAGGAGGTGCGCGGCCGTGGTCGTAAGGTCCCGGCTCAAGGCGAGGGCCCGATGGAACAGAGAGCCGGTGTCGTAGGCGGCCAGGTGGCGGTGGCCAATCTCGGTCAGCGAGGAGAGCCCAAAGGCATCCTGGGCCACGGCTTCCGCCTCGGACTTCAGCGTCCCGGTGGAAGTCAGGAGGTGCCCGGAGGCCTCCACCAGCTCGCGGGCGGCCACCTGTTCCTCCGCCGTGGAGCGGGCGATGCTGGAGACGTGGCCTGCCGTGGAATCCGCCAGGGCCGCGATGGCGGAGAACTGGTGTTCCACCCCTTCGACCTGGGACCGCGTCTCCGACGCAAGGGCGAGGCTGCGATCCATGGCCTCCTGGGCCGGATCCAGATCCTGCCGGATGGCTTCCAGCAGGGCACCGATCTCCTGGGTCTGGCGGGAGGTGCGCTCGGCCAGCTTCCGCACTTCATCGGCCACCACGGCGAAGCCCCGGCCCGCGGCCCCCGCATGGGCTGCCTCGATGGCGGCGTTGAGGCTGAGCAGCCCTGTCCGGTCGGCGATCTCCTCGATGACCTTCGAAACCTCGTTCACCTGGAGGATGTGCCCCATGAGCGATTTAAGCCGTTCTGCGGTCAGGGTGGTCTGCTGCTGGAGCGAGCGGACCGTCGCCACGGCCTGGTCGCTCTGCTGCAGGCCCTGGCGCGTCAGGTCGGCCATCCTCCGGGTGGCCTCGGCGCTTTCCTCCGCTCCGCTGGCCGCCCGGGAGATGTTGCCGTCCAGGCCCTGCAGGGTCGTTTGGATGGACCGGGTGCGCTCCAGGATCTGGTCGATCTCCCGCGCCAGGGTTTGCACCCGGACGGAGGTCCGGGCTGCGCCGGCTGCGGACTGGTTGATGACCTGCTCCAGGCCGGCAATGTCCTGGGTCAGGCGGTCGGACCGTCGCTCCGCGGGGACTTCCGGACTGAGCCTTGCCTCGGGTTGGGACATCGATGGTTCCGGGGAATGCCCTCTCTTCGGCGGCTTGTCCTGGCCGCTGTAATTCAGTCCAGGGACCCCATCCGACCTCGCTGATAGTCCTGGATCGCCTGTTCGATCTCCTCCCGGGTGTTCATGACGAAGGGGCCGTGGTGTGCAATGGGCTCACCGAGCGGCACCCCGGCCAGCACCATGAGGCTGACGGGGTGCTGGGCGGAAAGGGCGACGCCATCCCCAGGTCCAAGCAGGGCCACCGTATCGGCTACCACCGTCACACCCCCGATGGCGACGGCCCCCTTCAGCGGGACCACGGCGACCATCCAGTCCGGCGGGAAGGATGCCTCGAACCGGCCGCCAGCCCCCAACTCGAGGTGGGCGTAGGCGATCCTTGCGGGGGTTACCGCAGGCCCCTGGAGGCCCGCCACGGTCCCCGCCAGCACCCGGATGCGGCCCTCCGGCAGGGCATGCCAGGGCAGGTGCTCTGGTTGCAGGTCGGTATATCCGGGGGCCGACGCCTTCTCGGACCGGGGCAGGTTGATCCAGAGCTGCACCCCTTCGATGGGACCGCCGGCCTCCAGTTGCTCCGGCACCGGCAGTTCCTCGTGGACAATGCCGGCCCCGGCATTCATCAGCTGGGCACCCCCGGGTCGCAGCAGGCCTGCCCCTCCGGTGCTGTCCCGGTGGCGGAAGGCCCCCTGAAGGAGGTAGGTGAGCGTCTGGAAGCCCCGGTGCGGGTGGGGGGGGAAGCCGGCATCGGTGCCCGGTGGCAGCACCATGGGGCCGAAGTGGTCCATGAGCAGGAAGGGGTCCATGGCCCGGAAGGCCTCGGCCCCGGACTGCCCCCGACCGGGCACCAGCCGGGTGAGCGGAACCTTGTTGCCATCCTGCGTGGGCTGGCCGAACACCAACGAAACCACAGAACGAAAGGCCATGGAGCCTCCTCAGGCAAGGTCGAAGGCGAGGATCTCGGCATCAGACGCCGCCTCGATGGTGAAGGACGGTTCCTGCTCGAGGCGGGCCCCATCTCCGGCCCGCAGCAGCCTGCCCTGGAATGACACGGTGCCACGCGCCACCTGGAGGTAGACTGCCCTCCCCTGTGGGATGTCGGCCGCCAGCACCCGGCCTTTCTCGAGTCGCGCAACAGACACCTGCACGTCCTGGAAGATCCGTACCCTTCCCGGGCCCGCCTCGCGGCCCGCGATGATGCCCCAGCGATTCCGCAGGTCGTCCGCCTGCAGGGTGATCTGGTCGTACCGTGGCGGCAGGCCCAGGCGCTCAGGCAGGATCCAGATCTGCAGGAAATGGACCGGCTCCGTATTTGAAGCATTGAACTCGCTGTGCTGGATGCCCGGGCCAGCGCTCATCACCTGCGCCTCACCTGGCCGGATCACCCCGTGGGTACCCAGGCTGTCGCGATGCTCCAGGGCGCCCTCCAGCACCCAAGTCAGAATCTCCATGTCCCGGTGCCCGTGCGTCCCGAAGCCCTTGCCTGGCAGCACCCGGTCCTCGTTCAGCACCCGCAGCGCACGAAACCGCTCATGGGCAGGATCGAAGTACTCCCCAAAAGAAAAGCTGTGGCGCGTATCCAGCCACCCAAAGTCCGCGTGGCCCCGTTCGTCGCCCGGTCTCCAGGTAATCATGGCGTCCTCCTGATCTCATTTTAGATGTTGCAACTCCTTTTGCAAGCCCTGTCCGAATTTCGTGCGGCAATTCATGACCAGGGACTTATCTTTGAGACATCCGGTCGGGAGGCGCCATGATGACGCGCGTGCTGGTGGGCGTGGATTTCTCAGAGGCTTCGAGGCAGGCCCTGGCTAGGGGCGGCGCCTGGGCGGCCCGTTGCGGGGTGCCCCTGGTGGCCATGCATGTCCTGCAGCCTCCGGCCCCCATGCTGCCGGAGGCCCAGATCGCCCTGCCCGACCCGGCCTGGCTGCACACCATGGAGGATCATGCCCTGGCCCAGCTGCAAGGCTGGATTGCCCCCTTCAAGGATGCCTCCGCCATCATCCGCTGGGGCGGCCCTGCGGAGGAGCTGGTCACCGAAGCGAACCCCGAGACCCTTCTGGTGGTGGCCCAGGTGGGTCACTCCGCCCTGGAGCGGCTGCTGTTCGGCAGCACCGCTTCCCGGGTGGTGAGACTGGCGCCCTGCGATGTGCTGGTGGTGAGAACGGAAGCCTCGCGCTGACAGGCCCCTGACCTGCCCAAAGGGGATGGATGATCACCGCAAAGGGCCCGACATGCGGCGGGCCCTTTGCGGAAATACCACTGCCGCCCGAATCACCGATAGGCGGGGATCCCCGTGACTTCCTGGCCGATGATGAGGGTGTGCATATCGTGCGTACCCTCGTAGGTATAAACGCTTTCAAGGTTGGCCATGTGCCGCATGACCGGGTACTCGTCCAGAATGCCGTTGGCGCCGAGGATGGTGCGGGCCTTGCGGCAGACCTCAAGGGCGATGTGTACGTTGTTCATCTTGGCCATGGAGACCTGGGCGGTGGAATAGGTCTTGGCGTCCTTCAGGCGACCCAGTTGATGGACAAGGAGCTGCCCTTTGGTGATTTCCGTGACCATCCAGGCCAGCTTCTCCTGCTGCAACTGGTAGCTGGCGATAGGCTTGTCGAACTGGATGCGGGTCTTGGCATAGTCCAGGGCGCACTGATAGCAGGCGTCAGCCGCACCCAGTACCCCCCAGGCGATGCCGAAGCGGGCCTGGGTGAGGCAACCCAGGGGGCCTTTCAATCCCTTCACGTTGGGCAGGAGGGACTTGGCCTCATCGACGATGACGTCCTCCAGCACCAGCTCGGAGGTGGTGGAGGCACGAAGGCTCCACTTGCCCTTCATCTCGGGAGCGCTGAAGCCCGGTGTGCCCTTCTCCACCAGGAAGCCCCGGATGCCGTCCTCGGTCTGGGCCCACACCACTGCCACATCCGCCACGGTGCCGTTGGTGATCCACATCTTGGTGCCATTGATGCGCCACCTCCCACCGGGTTCCCTCACGGCCTTGGTGAGCATGCCACCGGGGTTGGAGCCGAAATCCGGCTCGGTGAGGCCGAAGCAGCCGATCTTCTCGCCCGCGGCCAGCTTGGGCAGCCAGTGCCGTTTCTGCTCCTCGCTGCCGTAGGCGTAGATGGGCCACATGACAAGGCTGCCCTGCACGGAGGCGAAGGACCGCAGGCCGGAATCCCCACGTTCCAGCTCGTACATCAGGAGGCCGTAGGCGACGTTGGACACGCCCATGCAGCCGTATTCCTCGGGCAGGGAGGGACCGAAGAAGCCCAGCTCACCCATCTTGGGGATCAGGTGCTTGGGAAAGGTCTGCTCCTGGGCATGCTTCTCGATGATCGGCAGCACTTCGGCGTTGACGAACTTCCGCGCGGTCTCGCGGATCATCCGCTCTTCCTCGCTGAGCAGGCCCTCAAAGCCCATGTAATCGGTGATGTGGGTGAAGGTGGCGTAGGCGCCAGCCATGGGAACCTCCTGGTGTGCCCTGAAGCCTCGGGCAGGAATGGACGAAACGACGCTGCAGCAGCGCGCCGGCAGCCAGTTTACCGCCTCAGGTGCCCGGGCATGGCCGACCACCAGATCTCAACCAGGGGAAAGGTGTCATGTCGGTGATCGCCTTGACGAAGTGCCAATTCACGACCCCTGGGTGAGGTCCTCGAGCAGGCGATCCCCGGTGGCATGCGGTATCTCGTGGCAGTGCCGGCAACGGGCCTCGTATGCGTCGGCAGCCCCCACGAGCACCTGGCCACCGGTATGGACCATGCGCTGGGTCCGGCCGGCGAGGGCCCCACACACCATGCAGATGGCCTGGAGCTTGGTCACGTACTCAGCCTTGGCCAGCAGGATCGGCATGATGCCGAAGGGCTCCCCATTGGAGTCCTGGTCGAGGCCACCGGCAATGACCCTCACGCCCCGATTGGCCAGGTCATCGATGATGGGGATGAGCCCCTCGTCCATGAACTGGACCTCGTCGAGGGCCACCACCTGGGCTTCGGGATCCAAATACCGGGCCAACTCAACCGTATCCTTCACCGGGATGGCCTCATGCTTGCGCTGGCTGTGACTGGCGATGGCGGACACGTCGTACCGGTCATCCAGCGCGGGCTTGAAGACCTGCACCCTCTGCTTGCCGATGATGGCCCGCTTGATGCGCCGGATGAGCTCTTCCGACTTGCCGGAGAACATGGGGCCGCAAATCACCTCCAGGGACCCCTGGCGCTGGTGCACAAACATCTCAGATCCTTACTTCTTGGGAGTGGAAACGGGCCCGGGGACAGGCGTTACCGGAGCGGGGGCCATGGGATCCGCCAGCTTCGAGAGGTCCCGGACCGGGTTCGGCCCTTCCAGGGGACGGCCCAGCTCGCGGGCCAGGTCCGTGCCGCCATCCTTGGGCGAGGCCATGCGAAGGGCCCAGGCCTGCCGCAGGCGCGTGGGGCCTTCAGGCACCACTCGGACATCCACCGGCTGGAGGCTGGCCAGCCCCATGTTCAGCGACCCCCGGTGGTGGGGGACATAGAGCAGCAGCGGCACCAAGAAGCCCAGCGCCACAAGCGGCCAGAGGAGGGTGCTTGGATCCCACTCCTTGGGCGTCAGGTCAGGGTGGCCGTCCACCACCCAGGGACGCACGACCCTGGGCGCATCGCCTGAGATGGGCTCAAGGAGACCCTCTTCATACAGGTCGGCAATCGCCTTGCAGGTGTCCAGTTCCTCGTAACGGCTCACCTGGATGACATCCTTGATGCTCTGGGCCTCCTGGAAGTAGGAGAGCACCATCTCCTGCTCGTGGGTGAGCCCTGAGGATCCGTGCCGGATCTGGCCTTTGCCATCCAACAGGGAAGAGACATCCCGATCAATGTCCAGATGGAGCGCCTGGGCCCGTGGGGACTTTCCAAGGGGGACATCGAGACCGGGCAGTCGGCGCTCGACCTCGGGCCATTCGTCCTGGATGCGCGCCGCCTCCATCAGCACCGTATCGACCGGAATCGGCACGAAATGGTCCCGGTCCAGGTCCGGCGGCAGCATGGAGTCAAAGCGGTAGTCGCCCTCCACCCAGCGGAAGGTGCGGTGCAGGATCGAGGTGGCCTGGTTGAAGAGGGCATCTTGAAGGTCTGAAGTTGTGACCTTGCCACTCTCCAGCAACAGGGTGCCCATGCGCTTGAGGGTCTGCCGCTGGACCTGGACCATGCCCAGCAGTTCCTCGCCGGTCAGGCGACCCAGTCGCACCAGCATGGTGCCAAGGCGATCCTCCATCCGGACCTGGTTGGAATCACAGCCGACGATCTCACCGTTCTCAAAGAAGACCTTGACGAATTCCTGGCCCTGGGAGAGCACCAGGGTGCCGTTCTTTCCCTGGATCTTGATCATGTTGAACAGGGAGAAGAGGTCGAAATCCCGAAGGGAACCTTCCAGTGCCATCTCAGGCCCTCCTCAGAACGAGCTTCAGCCAGGATCGGACGTAGAAGAGCAGCAGAAGGACGCCCCCCAGGGCCAGCCAGGTGGAGGTGGGATCCGCGACGATCTCCCCGGGATAGCGGACCGAACGGCCCGTCGCCAGCACCATGCCCACCGCCAGACAGAAGGGGAGGAACTCCAGAAAGCCCTCCCGGGCCTCGCCCAGAAAGGCCAGGTCACAGCCCGGAAGGAGGACGATGAGGACCTTGTGGATCCACCGGGTCGCCCGCTGGTGGTCCGCCACTTCATCCAGCTTCTTGCGCCGGTTCTCGGCGTGCAGCCCATCCCGCAGCACGAACAGGTGGTGGCACTTCTGGCACACTTCGGTGTCGGGGCTATCAGTGGTGTGGAAGGGTTCGCCGCAGCGCACGCACTGCGTCGGGTGGGCCATCCTCACGCTGGCCTTCACCCGGGCCAGGAAGGCCACCAGACCAAGGAGGGGGAGGAACAGGGCGAACAGGAAGGATGGTTCCGTCAGGTGGAAACCGACCGTACCCTTCCCTCCCTCTGAGGCCTGGACCAGGGCATGGACCCGTTCCGGCGTGTCGGGCAGGGGCATGGGGTAGGTGCGGGCGTCCTTCTGGGCGTCATTCAGGGCAATCAGCAGCGCGTATGACTCTGGGGCCGCAGCCTGGGCCTGCTCGCGCTTGTCGGCACCCACGGCCGTATCCAGCCGGTTGAAGGCCAGGATGCTCTGGTTGAGCAGGACTTCCATCTTGGGTCCGGCGAGGAGAGCCTGGTTGAAGGCCTGGTCGGCCCCAGGTTCGTCCCCCGCCTGGAATCGGGCGACCCCGAGGTTGTTCAGCACTGCGGTCTGTTCGGGATGCCTGCCCACCAGGGACTGGAAGGTCGTGATGGCCTCCGGCCACTGCTGGTTCTGAAGTTGGCTCCAGCCAGCGAGGAAGGCCTGATCCGAAGGAGGCAGAAACCGGAGGGCCGCGGGTGCCACGGGTTGCACCTGGGGCTGCAATTGAAGGGTAAGGAGGCTGGGCTGGGGCTCGCGGGCGGCCCAGGGTTCCAGCGCACCGAGGGCGGGATGGACCACCTGCAGCAGGAGAATCAAGGTCGTCACGCGAACCTCGGAGCCCTGGAGGAACGGGGCCAGCAGAAACAGCCAGAGAATGGCCGCCACCATGGGGTCCAGGCCAGCCAACACGGGACCAGCCAGGATCACCACGCCCAGGACGGCGGCAATCAGCGGGGAGATCCCCTTTCGCTTGAGGGGTTCTTCCCAGAGGTGGCGCAGCACGTTTCGGTAGCGAAGGCCCATGGTCAGGGCCCACCCCCACAGCAGCAGGGTGGCGGAGAGCCGCAGGAGGCCCAGGTGCTGCACCAGCCAAAGCCAGCGGTGGGCAGGGTGGTCGATGCGGAGGCGGGTCAGTCTGAGAAGATCGGGAAAGCTCCAAAGCCAGCCCTGGAGCCCCTGCTGTCGCATGAGGGTGATGCGGGTGCCAAGCAGCGTGGGGTGCTCAGGGGCCCAGCGTTCAACGGCCTGAAGGCCCTCCAGGCCAAGGTTCACCCTGCCACTCATGGCCTGTTGCCGGGCCCAGAGGGCCATGGCCTCGACCAACGGGGCGACATCGAGGGTGGAATAGGTGCGACGCAGCGCCTCAACTTCAAGCTGGGCCGCCCGAACGGCCTCGGGATCTCCCTTCGCAAGCGCCGCCATGAGGTGCTGAGCCCGATGACTGAGGGCAATGGCAGGCAGGGTTTCCGGTGCCTGGGTCGCGGCTGGCGCCGGTGGCACTGGCGGCAGGGCAGGTGCTGCCACCAGCCCAAGTCCCACAGATACTGACAGGGCAACGGTCCTGAAGGCCTGCAAGCATCCCATGCCGAACCTCCCGGAGCGCATCACTTGGATCCCGCGGCCGGGGCCGCGGCAGGGCTGAGGTTCATCACCCGCATTTTCAACTGGTAAAGCACCTCCTCGAGTTGGGCGGTCTCGGCGTCGGTCCGCGTTTCCGCCGTCTTGTCACGAAGCACGCCCAGGAGGTCGATGTAGAACCTTGCCACCGCAGGGTTCGCGGGCGGCGGTTCCTTGACCATGGGATGCGGCACCCCCATCGCGAGCAGCGCCTGTTCCGTCAAGAGGTTCATCAAGGCCGTCAGGGAGGCTTCCGGCACCGCTGGATTCATGGGCTACCTCAAACACTTTCAGGACTTGTCTGCCGGAGAGCCTACCATAGCCCGTATTTTCCTGCACCCGCCCCCTATCCATGCCCTTCTGGAAGGCGAAGCGGCCTTGCCAGGGGCATTCTTGACGAAAAACACTCGGCGCAAGCCCAGCCCCATGAAACGATGAATGGGTTTGGAGGAAGACCCATGCGACGCCTCGTGCTCACCCTCATGATCCCAGCCGCCTGCCTCTCCCTGTATGGGGAAACCACCGGCCGCATTATGGGCAAGGTCCTCAACAAGGAGGGGAAACCCATCCCGGGCGCCAAGGTCGTCTTGAAGCGCACCGACCGCAACTGGACCAAGGAACTGATTGCCGATAAAGCCGGGGCGTTCCTGCAGGTCGGCCTGGATCCGAAGGACTATGTCATGACCGTGTCGGCCGAGGGTTATGCGGATCACAAGGAAACGGTAAAGATTCCCTTGGCGGATGTGCTGCTCAAGGACGTCACCCTGCTTACACCGGAACAGGCCCGTTCGGCCACCCCCGCCGCTGATGGCTCCCAGGTCGTTCCGGAAGACCCCGGGGCCGCCCTCGATGCCTCGGGCCGGGACTCCTTCAACCTTGCCATTCCGTTCTACAACGAGGGCAAGTTCGACCAGGCCCTTCCGCACATCCAGAAGGCCTACAAGGACTTGACCGAAGCCAAGGACAAGCTGAAGGATGAGCAGGCCAAGACGGACCTGGCCCCTGAACTGCTAAAGATCGAGCGCGTCCTTGGCATCTGCCTGGCCGCCGCGGGCGAGAAGAAGGAGGAGGGCGAGCCCTACCTCCTGAAGGCCCTTGATCGGGACCCCAAGGATGAGCGGGTCGTGCTCGGGCTGATCGAGACCAGCAAGGCCAAGGGCGACAAGGCGGCCGAACAGAAGTACACCACCATGCTGGAGACCCTGCAGGGGCCGAACCCGGACACCATCTACAACAAGGGGGTCGAGGCCTTCAATGCCGGGAAACCCAAGGAAGCCAAGGTCCAGTGGCTGAAGGCCCTCCAGGTCGCGCCGACCTATGCGGAAGCGCACTTCATGCTCGCCATGGTGGAGTTCGGCGAGAACGACCTGAAGGCCACCAAGCATCACCTTGAGAAATACCTGGAACTGGCGCCGGCCGGCAAGAATGCCGCCACCGCCAAGGAGATGCTCAAGGATCCCTCCCTGAAGCGGATCAAGTAGGAGCCTGCGGCACGAATGAGGGGGCCCCGCGAGGGGCCCTTCCTATTGGATCTCGAGGCTGATGGGACAGTGATCCGACCCCAGGACGTCTGCGTGGATGGCCGCTTCTTTGATCCGCTCCAGCAGCGGACGGCTGGCCAGGAAAAGATCGATTCTCCAGCCGACGTTCCGCTCGCGGGCCCCACCCCGCGCCGTCCACCAGGTGTAGAGCCCGGGCACATCCGGGTTGTGCTCCCGCAGCACATCGACCAGACCCGCCCCCAGGTAGAGCTTGAAGTCCTCCCGTTCCTCCGGTGTGAACCCGGGATTCTTGGTGTTGTCCTTGGGCCGGGCCAGGTCAATCTCCTCGGGAGCCACATTCATGTCGCCAGTGAGGATGACCTGGTCGCCCGCCTTGTGGTGCTTGACGACGAGGCTCGCCAGATCCCTGGCGAATTGCCGCTTGAAGGGCAGCCGAACGAGGCCCTGGGACGCGTTGGGGAAGTAGCCCGCGATGAGGACGAGCTTGTCCTTTCGGGACACGATCATGCGCCCTTCGGCATCGTAGGCCTCGATGCCAAGCCCCCTGGCGTGGCTGAAGCCAAGTTCCTTCTTCGACAGGGTGGCCGAGCCCGCGTAGCCCTTTTTGCTGGTGGCCGGAAACCAGCAGATGTCGTAAGCGCTCTCCAACTGGCGGCGCACCCCAAGGTCCACCTCCTCCCACTCGGAGCGGATCTCCTGGAGGGACAGCACGTCGGGTTCGGCCTCCTCCAGCCAGTCCATGAATCCCTTCTTGAGGACCGAACGGAACCCGTTCACGTTCCAGCTGAACAAGCGCATGGCAACCTCCTCCTAGGCCTTCAAGGCGGCATAAGCCTCTGGATCAAACCCGATGACCCTGCCCTTTGGGTGGACCAGAATGGGCCGCTTGAGCAGGTTGTTGTCCTCGAGGATCAGGACCATGGCCTCAGGTTTATCGATCCGCCTGTCCTTCAGCCCCAATGCCCTGTACTTCGGGCTCCGACTGCCGAGCATCGGCTCGGGGTCCTGGGGAAGCAGGCGATCCAGCTCAGCCGCCTCGAGGGGCTGCTTGAAGTAGTCCCGAACCTCCACCTCGATGCCCAGCTCCGCCAGCTTCGCCTTGGCGTTTCGGCAGGTGCTGCAGCTTGACTTCATCCAGAGCACGGCGGTCACAGCTCCTCCACAAAACGATCCAGCAGCCGATCGGTCCGCCAACGCAGCCAGCCCAGCAGGAGAAAGGCAGCCCAGCCCTTCAGGCGGCCCTCCAGGCGAAGGTGGGTGCCCCTGGAATCGGGGCCGAGGGTCAACCGCCCGGATTCCTCCACCCAGGCCCCCCGGTGCTGCCAGGTCAGCTCCAGGCCGGTTGAGGAAGTCACCAGCGGCTGCCAGGCCTTGAACGGACGGAGTGATCGGAATCCACCGGGGCCCACCTGGCTCAGGCGGGCCTCGATGACCTCCAAGGGCGCGTCCGTGAGGAGCTCGGCCTCGAAGCGGAAAACGGGGGTTTTCACTTCACCAGGAACCCGGGCAGGGCATCCTCGGGCGGCGCCACCAGGTAGGGCTTGCTGGCGTTGTCGCTAGCCGCCAGCAGCATGCCATGGCTCTCGATGCCCATGAGCTTGCGGGGGGCTAGGTTCGCCACCACCACCACCAGGCGATTGATCAAGTCTGCTGGCTCATAGGCCTTGCCGATGCCGCCCACGATGGTGCGCTGCTCGAGGCCTATGTCCACCTTCATCTTGATGAGCTTGTCGCTCTTCGGGACCCGTTCGGCCTCCAGCACGCGGCCGACGCGCAGGTCCACCTTGAAAAAGGTGTCGGCATCCACCGTGTCTCGCAGGGCTGGTACATCGAGGGTGGGCTGCACTGCCGAAGACGGCCCGGGCGCCATGAGGTCTTCCATTTCCTTCTCCTTGTCGATGCGTTGGAACAGTGGCCGTGGGGCCCCAATGGGCCCGATGGCAGGGCCGTCCAGGGCAAAGCCGTGGAAGGGCCGGTCGGCCACCGGGGTGGTGTGGCCCAGGGATTCCCAGAGGGCCTGGGCAAGCTCCGGCATGACCGGGGCCACCAGCAGCGCGGTGGCGCGGAGGGCCCGATAGAGGATCGCCAGCACCGCGTCCAGCTTGGGATCGTTGGCGGGATCCTTGGCCAGCTTCCAGGGTTCCGCCTTCACGATGTAGCCATCCAGGGCCCGCAGGTAGGTCCAGAGGCTGTCGAGGGCCCCGTGGAAGTCGTTGTCCCGCGCCTTTTCCAGGTACGCCGGGAACACTTCGAGCAGTTGATCCGCCATCTCCTGGTCCTGGGCGTCGAAGGTGGTGGGCATGGGCACTACCCCGCCCCGATAGCGCTGGATCATGCTCAGGGTGCGGGAGGCCAGGTTGCCGAGTCCGTTGGCCAGATCCGCGTTCAGCCGATCCATGAAGCCCTCGAAGCTGAAGCCTCGGTCGTGGCCCACTTGCATGTCCCGCATGAAATAGAACCGGAGGGCATCATTGCCAAACCGGAGCAGGGTGTCCGGACGCACCACGTTCCCCTTGCTCTTGGACATCTTGTCATCGCCCATCAGCCACCAGCCGTGGGCCAGGATCGTCGTGGGCTGGAACATCCCGGCGGCCATGAGAAAGGCGGGCCAGTACACCGCATGGAACCGGAGGATGTCCTTCCCGACCAGCTGCAGGTCCGGCGGCCAGCTCTGGGGAGGGCAGCCTGTGAGGTAGTTCAGCAGGGCGTCGAACCAGACATAGATGACGTGCTTCTCGTCACCAGGGACCGGGATGCCCCAGCTGATGCTGGTGCGGCTGATCGAGAGGTCCTGCAGCCCACCCTCCACGAAGCGCTTGACCTCGTTGAAGCGGAAGTCCGGCTGGACGAACTCGGGATGTGCCTCGAAGTGCTGCAGCAGGCGATCCTGGTAGGCGCTGAGGCGGAAGAAGTAGGTCTCTTCCTCCAGTTCCACCAGCTGGTGGGCCAGCCCCTGAGCCTGCAGCTCCTTGGCCTGGGTCTCGGTGACATAGGCCTCGTCGCTGACGGAATAGAGGCCCTTGTAGGTGGACTTGTAGATGTCGCCCTTGTCCAGCAGCCGTTTGAAGAGCCGCTGCACCTGCTCCTTGTGGTCCGCGTCGGTGGTGCGGATGAAGCGGAAGTGGGTCATCCCCATCTGCTTCCAGAGCTCGGTGTAGTTGGCCACCACCTCATCCGCCAGCTGCTTGGGCGTGATGCCCCGGGCCGCGGCGGCCTTCTCCACTTTCTGGCCGTGCTCGTCGGTTCCCGTGAGGAAGTAGACTGCTTCGCCCCGCATGCGGTGGTAGCGGGCAATCACATCCGCCAGCACCGTCGTGTAGGTGTGGCCGATGTGGGGACGGTCGTTGACGTAGTAGATGGGCGTGGTGATGTAGAAGGGCTTGGACACGGCGGCTCCGAGCCTTCCAGTCTACAGTCCCTGCGCGGCCTTCTTCAGCCCCTCCTTCACGGAGGGCGGCAGTTCATTCCAGGCGCAGTCCATGAGCGGGCCCTGGAGGGCGTAGAGCAAGTTCAGGCTGACTTCCCGTGGGTGGGCGGCCTTGGCCCGCTTCCACGCCTCAAGGGCCCCGAGGGATGCAAGATCCTCCAGGGAGTGGATATCAGCCTCTGCGTGCCAGTGTCGGGACCTGGAGCCAATCCTCAGGAGGGTCACCGCCCGGCCCTTTTCCAACAGGTGGTCAGGTGGTCATCCACCAGCCCCATGGCCTGCATATAGGCATACATGATCGTGGGCCCCACGAAGGTGAAGCCGCGCTTCTTGAGGGCCTTGCTGAGTGCCTCCGCCTCGGGCGTCACGGCGGGCACTTCAGATAGGGTCTTCGGGTGGTTGATCTTCGGTGCCCCGCCCACAAAGGTCCAGAGAAAGGCGTCGAAGCTGCCGAACTCACGCTGCAGGGCCAGGAAGGCCAGGGCATTCTTCCGGGCCGAGAAGACCTTGAGGCGGTTCCTCACGAGGCCCGGGTCCTGGAGGAGGGTCTCCAGCTCGGCGTCCGTCATCGCCGCTACCTTCTGCGGGTCGAAGCTGTGGAAGAGACGCCGATAGGCCTCCCGCTTGCGGAGGATGGTGATCCAGCTCAATCCGGCCTGGGCTCCTTCCAGGACCAGCTTCTCAAAGAGACGCTGGTCATCGTGTTGGGGCACGCCCCACTCCTCATCGTGGTAGGCCACGTAGAGCGGGTCGGTGCCGCACCATCCACATCGGGGCCGCTCCTGAAGCTCCATGGCGTCCTTCCGGGTCACAAGGGGCCGATCCTGCGGCCTCGGGCGGCCAGGCCGCCCGAGGCTGCATCCGACTGGCCGGGGATCAAGCCTCAGTGACCGTCGCCTTCACGATCCGGTCATTGCCCTTGATGGCCTGGACAACCTTGATGTCGGCGTCCGCCACGCACTGGCCGAACACCGTGTGGACGCCATCCAGGTGGCTGGGGGCGCTGCCGTTGCAGATGAAGAACTGGCTGCCGCCGGTGTCCTTGCCGGCATGGGCCATGGAGAGCGCGCCGAGCTTGTGCTTGTGGGGGTTGCCGGCCGTCTCACACTTGATCTTCCAGCCCGGGCCGCCGGTGCCAGGCATGCCGGAGGCGCCGGCCTTGGTATTGGGGCAGCCGCCCTGAATGACGAAGTCCGGGATCACCCGGTGGAAGGCCAGGCCATCGTAGAAGCCGGCCTCGATGAGCTTCACGAAGTTCGCCACCGTACCGGGGGCCTCCTTCGGGAACAGCTCCAGGTTGATGTCGCCTTTGTCAGTCTGCAGCAGCACGCGGGTCATGGTTTACCTCGTTGAAGTTAATCCACCAGGATAAGGGCCCTGGGGCCGTGAGTCAGCATGAACTTCCTGACCCGCGCCACCCCCTGCGTGGGCGGGATTCCCGGCCTACAAGACCACCGTGGCGGCCTCCCCCTCCTCGTGCAGCAGGCGATCGAGGTCCCGCCACGCGATGGCGAACCGCCCCTGAACGCCCCACTCCGGGCCCCAGGAATTGATCGCCCAGACTTGCTGCTGCTCAGCATCCACCCCAAGCAACTCCACCGCATGTCCGCCCCGTGAACTCCCACCAAACTGGATCAGGCCGCTGGCATCTGGCCGATCAAAGCCTTCGTACCAGTGGATTCCGATGGCCACGGGGCCGAGGGTCGAGAGGGCCTTGAGGACATCCTCAAGGCTGAAGCACCAGCGGTATCCCTTGGTGTAGCCCATGTATTTGAGGGCCTTCATGGCTGCCAGCACCGTGGAGCCCGTATCCTTCGTGGGCCACGCCCCCTTGAAGGTGTCGTGGTGGGTGGCCTTGGTATAGATCTGACGGATCGTCGTCTCGGAATAGCGCACGCCCGGCCTCCGGTTGGGCTCCGTGCAGAGGACCCCCATGGCCGCCTGCCCGGTGCAGGTATTCAGCTTCCCCTGCTTGAAGGCCTTCACCCTGCGGGTCCAGGTTCGCGTCTGGATGGTTGCCCCCGGCTCAAGCTGAACTGCGAAATCACGGCTGCGCTCATCGAAGTGAAGATGCCGTCCCAGGGGGCCACCCTGGTCCGAGGGATGTTCCTCGATCAGGGCCACGCGCTGGGTTGGAGGGGCATCGGCCACGGTTAACCTCCGAAACAGGTGGGGGACGGCTCCCCATTGAGGCCCCCCCATCCAGCTGACCCGAGGATCCCTGGCTGGTGGCCGGTCGCACCTGGGGCCGAGGCCGGCTGACGGCATCAAGTGCAATTTTTGCTTAATGCCGTTATTTTGTAATCATACTTCATGATTCTTGCCCTGTTTCCACTCAGAGTTTCTTTCTTCTTTTTTGCCTGTCTCGACATTTGCCGAGGGCCGTCTTCAAGCCCCCATCTTCCCCCACCCCACCCCTCCCGGAGGCCGACATGAGCACCCCGAAAAGCCCAAAGCAGGTCAAGGTCCACGCTGATGGCTGCTCTCCCAGCAACCTGGAGCTCTTCGTGGGCAAGGATTCCGTCGTGTTCGTCCAGAGCGAGGCCGGTGCCCCGACCACCATCCACGTGAGCAGCCCGTCGTTGTTTGGGACTTCCACCTGCACGGTGGGCAAGTCCCCGACGGAGGCCCCAGCCTACCCGGCACAGGCGGCCGGCAATTTCACGCTGGGGATCGCCCCCGGCAGCGCCGGCAAGGGCGCGGTGCAGGTGCTCTGTCTCGGCATCACAGGCCCCATGGGCGCCGGAGATTCCGGTTCCATCAAGGTCGGCGGGTAGCGCCTCAGGCTTGCCCTCCAAGGTTACCGGAGCCGTGCGGCACGCTCGGCCGCCGGTTGCCAGTCCCTGATAAGGTTCGGGTTCAGCGAAAAAGCCCTTTCGAATGCCTGCCTGGCCTCACCGGCTGTCTCGAGGCGGGCCTCGCCTTGCAGGGATGCGGCTGCTTCGAGGCTCAGCCCTGCGGAGAGGGCCCAGGCCTCACCCCACTTGGGTCGGCGGTTGAGCAACCCTGAGATTTGCTGCCTTCCCTGGGTGAGGCTGGTCCCCGGATCCAAGCCCTGGGCGCCTTCCCAGGTGGCCCGCTCCAACCAGAGCCCACCCAACGTCAACCGGGTTTCCTGGTCATCCGGATTGGCACCCAGGGCCTGCTGGAGGCACGTGACGGCCCCGTCAAAGTCCTGGGCGCTGGCGCGGCGCTGCCGGCCTTTCCAGACAGCAAAGGCAGCCTCGAGTTCCCCCCGGTATTTCAAGGCATCGGGATTGCGCGGGTCCCGGGCGAGCACCTTGGCCAGCCTCAGGGCCCCTTCGCCATGGATCCGCGTGGGGTCCCCCCCTTCCCTTGCCAGGGCCTGGACCTCCACCACCTCCATGAGGGCGAGGTTGTTCAAGGTGCCCAGGTGCTCCGGGGCCACCAGCAGCCCCCTGTGAAGGACTCGTGACGCCTCCTTCAGGGAACGAAAGGTCGCTTGTCCCCGCTCCCAGCGGGCCTTCAGGATGAGCAGGTCCCCCAGGTTGAGGTAGCCGAAGACCTGCCTGGGCGCCAGGGTGATGGCCCTCTGAAAGGCCGACTCGGCCTTCGCCAGCCCGGGCAAGGGGTCGCCGCCCCCATTCCAGGTGGTCCGGGCCAACTCCAGAAGGGCCAGCCCAAGGCCGTTGTGCAGGTGGGGGATGGTCGGGTTGATGGCGAGGCCCTGGCGATTGGCCTCAGCAGACCCCAGCAGATCCGGTCCGGGATCCTCGCCCCGATTCCGCTTGAGGAGTGCTAGGTGATAGCGCACCTTGCCTCGCACGAAGTAGGGGACAAAATGCCCCGGGTTGAGGCGCTGGGCCTGGTCCAGGGCCTCCAGGGCCGCCTGGAGGTCCTGGTCCGGCTGCAGGGCCCTTGGCGCCACGGCCCGCTGCTGGAGACAGGTGGCGAGGTTGATCCAGGCGGGCAGTTGGTAGGGCTCCATCCGCGCCGCCCGCTGGTACGCGGCGATGGCGCCGTTCAAATGGACCAGAGGATCGCGGCCCCGCTGCTGGTCGGCATCGGACCAGGTCTGATGGATCAGGCCAATGTGATTCTCCACGTCGTAGTCGCGCTTCTCCTGGGAGATGGACTCCAGGGCTTCCAGGGCCTTCGCCAGCTGGCCGGTGGGCTCCAGGTTCTGGTCCTGACGGGCGCTGCCCCACTGGTAGTAGGCCTTCCCCAGCGCTGCCCAGGCATCCAGGCGAGTCGGACCCGCCGCCAGCGCCTGGCGCGCCACCGCCACGGCCTGCTCAACCAGCGGGTCGGCCGGTTCCCCCCGGCTGGCCCGGACATCGGCCAGGTCCCCCAGCAGCGCCGCCTTCATGATCAGGGAGGGAACGTGATCGGCCTGGGCTTCCAGGGCCGTATCCACCGCCCGCAACCCACGCTGAAAGGCATCTTCCACCCGTCCGTTGCTCCACCGCGCCATCTGGAAGGCATCCCGTTCCAGCCGGGCCTCGGCAGCGTAGACCACCGGCGCGCTGCGCCCACTCAGCGCGGCAGCCGCCAGCGCCTTGCGCCCGGCCTCCAGGGTGGCCTGGGCCTCCGCCTGCTGCCCCTGGTTCCAGAGGTTCCAGCCCCGCATCCGCAACAGCGAGCCCCGCAGGAGGGGCGCCTCGTAGAACCAGGGCAGCTGGTGTTCCAGGGCATCCAATCTGGCGATGGCATCGTCGGTGTGCCCCTCGTAGAAGGCCATGAGGGCCTCAAGGTAGGCCGGGGACGGGGCATCCGAGCCCTTGGCCTGGCGGAGGAAGGTCAGGACCTGATCACGCAGGGTCGTTTCAAGGTCCTGCATGCGAGCCTTCCGTCGGTCCGCGTCCCCCAGGCGCTCCGCCTGCAGGCGCTTCTCGCGGTAGGCCCTGCCCAACACATCGCCGAGGGCGTAGGCGACCCGTGGCTCCCGGTAGCCGGCATCCCAGGCCATCTGCAGGTGTTCCCGCGCCTTCTCCTCGTCGTCCAGGGTCAAGTACCCCCTCCCCAGGGCATAGTTCCCGGGGCCGTTTGCCAGGTACTCCCGCTGAGGCCATGGCTGCCTTCAGGAGCAGGATCTCGTCCTGCACCGCCTTCAGGTCCGGCCGGATGTCGTGCAAGGGGGAGAGCGCGGAATAGCGGGCCACCGACTCGATGCGCCCCATGGCTTCCGTGAACTGCTGCGCCAGGCGCTCCCGCTGGTTCGCATCATGCCGGGTTTTGATGGCCATGCCCAGCGCCACCAGGACCACCCCAAGGGCCGCGCCGCTCAGCATGGCGAGCTGCTTGTGCTTCCTCAGCTTCCTCTGGATGCGGTACCAGTAGCCGGTGGGTCGGGCAAGCACCGGTTCTCCCGCCAGGAAGCGGTCGAGGTCCTCTGCCAGGCTCCGGGCGCTCGCATACCGGTGCGCACGTTCCTTCTCCAGGCACTTGAGGGTGATGGCCTCCAGATCCTTGGGAATATCCAGGCTGAGCACCCGAAGGGGCTGGACCTCCAGTGAGCCGATGGCGCTGATGATCTCCAGGGCATTGGCCCCGGACACGGGGGGGCGACCCGTCACCAAGTGATAGAGCGTGGCGCCCAGGCTGTAGATATCCGTCCGCCGGTCCAGCTGGTGGATCTCGCCGCGGGCCTGCTCGGGCGACATGTAGGAGGGGGTGCCCAGCACAGAGCCTGTCTCAGTCACATCCTGGTCCCATTCCCGTGCCAGTCCGAAGTCCATGACAAAGGTGCGGAGGCTGCCATCCTCGGCCCGCTCCACCATGATGTTGGAGGGCTTGAGGTCCCGGTGGATGATGCCCATCCGATGGGCCTCGTTTACGCCCTTGGCTGCATCCCGCAGGATGATGACCTTCTCTTCCAGCGAAAGGCCCCGGGCGGCTTCATCTAGCGAGACCCCCGCGATGCGCTGCATGGTGATGAAGACCTTGCCGTCCACCTCCCCGACCTCGAACACCTTGCAGACGTGCTCGTGATCCACCCGCGCCTGAGCCCGGGCCTCCACCATGAACCGCTCGAGGTGCCGCTCGTCCTCGATGCGAACGAACTTGATGGCCACTTCCCGCCCCAGCTTACGATCCCGGGCCAGGAAGACCTTTCCCATGCCCCCCTGCCCCAGAAGGCCCAGGAACTCGTACCGATCCCAGTCCTGCACCGGATATTCAGGTGCCCGCGCCAATCTGGCCTGACCCGCGCGGAAGGCGGCAGGAATCGCATCCCCGGCGAGCGTGTCCGCCTGGGAGAGCTGGGGATCCACGGGAGGATCGGTTGGGTCTTCCATCTCCTCAACTCCCACGCATCATGAGGCCGTGCAGCAGGATCCAGGCAGGTCCCTGGTCTCTGGAGGCTACCACGATCCGCCCGGGAAGCCGGGGTTGTCCATGTCCGAACAGGCGCTCGGGCCTGAGGGGCGTTAGCATCTTGCCAGGTGATCTCATGGACGAATCCACGCTCGATCTGTTTGGCAAGAGCTTCGAGCGCTGCGTGGCGGACCCGGGCTTCCTGGACCTGTTCTACCAGACCTTCCTCGCTTCCTCGCCCAAGGTGCGCGAGAAGTTCGAACACACCGACTTCGAAAAGCAGAAGCGCGCCCTGCACGGCTCTTTCCAGCTGATGGTGCGGGCTGCGCGGCAGGACGGGGAGGGGCCGCCGGACTTCCTGGATGAGCTTGCCCGTCGACATGGGGCAGCCGACCTGGCCATCGGCGGGGAGTTCTACGATTTCTGGCTGGACAGCCTGCTGGCCACAGTGAAGGCCTGCGATCCGGCCTGGTCACCGAGGGTGGCGCAAGCCTGGGAACAGGTCATGGGCGTGGGCATCCGGTATCTCTGTAGCCGGTACCACGGCTAGTCGCCAGGGAAACCGTCACTTCCCTGCGGACCGCCTGGGGGTCAGGCCCTGGGCGCCTTCTGCAACCATCACACTGAACACACGCTCGGATTCAGAGAGCACCAGGCGGGTGCCATCGGGCGAGAGGCCCAGGGACTCCGTGATCCAGTCTGGATCGAAGCCTGCGAGGGGGCGGCGGGTGGCGCGGGTGTCCTTGCCCGGGACGAAATCCTGGATGGCGACCCCATAGCGGCCATGGGCATCCGTGGCGGTGAACACCAGGTGCTTGCCATCAGGGGTCTAGCGGCACCGGCCCTGGGTGACCACGGAATCCCAGGTGCTGTCGATACTCACCTCGAAGGGGACCTTGGAGCCATCGGCCACCCGGATCACCTCGATCCTGGAGTCGAGCGAGTTGTTGCCATGCAGGTAGCTCACAAACTGGCCGTCGGGAGAGACTTCGGGGACCACCATGTTGGTGCCCGGCACCAGGCAGGTGGTTCCGGAGCCATCGGGGTGCACTTTCCAGAGGCCGGGATGCTTGCTATGCCCGGACATGTACACCACCCAGGTGCCATCACGGGTCTGCGTGGGGTTCTCCGCGTCCTCTCCATCCTGCGAGAGCTGACGGGCCTCGGTACCATCCAGGTTGGCCATCCAGATCTCGAAGACGCCGCTGCGGTTGGAACTCCATAGCAGGTGCTTGCCGTCTGCGCTGACCCCCGGATCCCAGTCCTGCCGGTTGTCATCGGTGATGCTCCGGATGGTGCCCGTCCGAGTGGATACGGCCCATAGATTCAGGTTCCCAGACCGGTTCGAGGAGAAGATCACCCACTCGCCATCCTTCGAGTAGACCGGTTGTCGGTCATTGATGTTCCCCCGGGTCAGCCACCGGGGGGGCGTCTTGGTCTGGAGCGAATATTCGCGCAGGTTCTGACGGCCAGACATGCCATCGAAAACGACGCGACCGTCTGGCAGCAGATCGATGCCCTTCCCGGACGTCGGGGACCAGAACACGGCCTGGGTCTCGCCCGTGAGGGCATGCTGGCGATAGGCGCGGGAAGGGCTGACGGCCACCCCGTTCCCGGTTACGGACTCGGACTGGAAATAGAGGAATTCCTCGGGTGAGATCCAGGCCAGGGTGGAAATGGATCCATACCGGTTGGCCGACTCGAACACATGAACGGCGCCAGACTTGGCATCGACAACGAAGGTCTTTCCCACGCCCCCGCCCTGTTGCACGGAGGAATTCGTGAACGCGATGAAGCGACCGTCCGGGCTCCAGCGGGGGCTGTGGACCAGTTGGCCCTCGATCTCCGCGACCTGGCGCTCCGCTCCCCCCGTGACATCCACGATCAGGATGGCGGTCACGTATTGAGGACCACTGTTCCGGTTCCGCAGGAAGACCACCTGGTCGCCCTTGGGCGACCAGTCTCCACTGGTGGCCCGGCTGACGATCTTTCGGGGATCGGTACCGAGCAGGCCCACCCGATAGAGGGCGGTGTCCTTCCCTTCGGTGCGGACGAAGAGGACAGATGTGCCATCCGGCGAGAAGCGGGGAAAGTTGTCGACACCCGCAGTCAAGGGGACCTCCCCACCGCCCTTCAGCTGCTTCAGCCAGATCCGGGAGCGGCCATCCCGGTCCGAGGCGAAGGCTAGGTTGCGGCCATCGGGACTGGCTGCCGGATAGGAGTCATGTCCCGAATAGGTGAGCAGGCGGACCGCCACGGGTGATTGCTGGACCGGCGAACCCAGCCCCCCCCTGAGGAACCAGCCTGTCAGCCCCGCGCCTCCCAGCGCCAGGACCGCCAGGGCGGCCCAGAGGCGGGTCGCCCGCCGGTTCCGAGGTGCGAAGGGAGCCGACATGGGCGCAGAGCCTTCAGACGACGACAGGTTCTCCAGGGCGAAGGCCACATCATGGGCATCGCGGAACCGCCGCTCGGGCGCCTTCTCCAGACAGTGGTCGATGATCCGCCGCAGAGCCAGTGGGATGGGCTTGCTCTGGCCCTCCAGTTCAGGGGGGTCGTCGCGCAGGATCGCCGCCATGGTGTCGCTGGCCGTGGCCCGGGCGAAGGCCCGCTTGCCCGTCAGCATCTCGAACAGCACCACCCCGAAGCTGAAAAGATCGGCCCGGGCGTCCACCGCCTCGCCCCGCACCTGCTCCGGGCTCATGTAGCCCAGAGTGCCTAGGATCATGCCCTTCTCTGTGTGGTGCTCCGGCTGCATGGCCGCCGTGGGCAGGTAGGAGTCCGAGCCCTGGCCGACGCCCGGCAGCTGCTTGGCCAGGCCGAAGTCCAGAATCTTGAGGCGGCCTTCCCTGGTGATCCAGAGGTTGTCGGGCTTGAGGTCGCGATGCACCACGCCTTTCTCGTGGGCGGCCGCTAGACCCTGCGCCGTCTGGATGGCCAGCTCCGTGGCCTTCTTGGGCGTGAGCGGCCCGCTCTCCAGCCGCGTCCGCAGCGACTCGCCTTCGAGCAGCTCCATGGCCACGTAGGCCACGCCCTCGGCATTCCCAATATCGAAGATCCCCGTGATGTTCGGATGGTTCAGCGCCGCCACCGCCTTGGCCTCCCGCTCAAAGCGGGCCAGGGCCTCGGGGCTCTTGGCCAGGTGCTCAGGCAGCACCTTCACGGCCACGAAGCGATCGAGGCGCGTGTCCTTGGCCTTCCACACCTCGCCCATGCCGCCGGCCCCGAGGGGCGCGAGGACCTCGTAGGGGCCGAGGAAGGTGCCGGGCGTGAGGGTCATTTCAGACCTTCGATGGTGTAAAGCTGGGAGAGCTTCCGCACAAAGTTGTAGGCATAGCGGGTGCCGGTCGGAGAGAGGAAGACACCCTGGATGCCTGGCACACCGGCGGGATCGGGCGGCGTGATCTGGGCCATGTGCGAGCGCCGACCGGTCGCCAGGTCAAGGCGCTCCACCACCGCCGGCAGGTGGTTGCGATTCCAGACGAGAAGGCTGGCGGAATCCGCACCCCAGCCGGAGATGGCCTCACCTGGCTTCAACCAGTTGTAGATGCGCTCTCCTGTTCCATCCGGGTGGATGATGACGATGGGATTGGCACCGCTCTCCATCTTGCTGCCATCGATGAGTGCCAGCCAACGGCCATCGGGAGAGCAGGGCGACTCGAAGAGGAAGGGCGACAGACCGTCCCGGGTGACCTTGCGGAGTACGCCCGTGGTCAGATCTAAGGAGAACCCGGCGAAGGGCCCCCGGTGCAGGCTCCCCCACACAAAGACACTACGGCCATCGTTATAGACGTTGGCCGAGATATCGCCGTCCTTCATGTCGGGCATGGGAAACTTGCGGGCAACACCCTGGCCTGTGGGGGTCACGACCATGCTGAATTCCGGGTCCCGGGTGAAACTGCCAACCCACATCCCGTTTGGGGAGAGCGTGGGCTGGCTGCTGCCGCTCAAGCCCAGGCGCTGCGCGGGTCCCCCGGACAGGGGGCGAAGGTACAAGGCCCCCTCCGTGGTGGACCATTCCCCAAGGTTTGCCAACAGAACGGTCCGCGCATCCGAAGTCATGCCCATGGTCGCCTGAGCATCCAGCCAGCTGAGGTCCCGATCGAGCACCTCGCTTTCGGTGTGGGCAAAGGTATGACGCTGGTAGGTGTGCAGTGCCGCCAGCACGCGACCACGCCCATCGACATCCTGAATCTCGAGGCGACCCGCGTGATGGAGCAGCATCCGTGACCGGCCCGCCAGATCCAGAGCCAGGATCCTGCTCTCGCCCCGGTGATAGGTCGACACCCAGATCTCATCGGCCCGGGGGCCCCAAGCCAGGCCTGTAAACCCTTTGAGGGTGGAGAGTTCCCGGACCTGGCCCGTCCGGTCCACCAGGAGCAGCACGCCCTCCTCCACATTGCCCTGCTTTTCCTGGAATACCGCCAGCTGGTCGCCCCGAATCCGTGGTGATCGCAAGGTGTTCAGGCAGTGGTAGACAGGATGGCCCAGGGGCCACTCGATGCGGATGTCCGCGCCGTACGAGCCGAGGATGCAGGCCATGTCCCCGCTACGTTCTCCCTGGTCGCAGCCCCACACACTCTCCGCCCAATCCCTCGGACCACCGCCCACCACAGGCAGGCTGAAGAGGCGTCCGGAGAGCTGGCCGTGCGTGAGATACGCCCCGCTGAGCGCCAGCACCTCGCCCTCGCGGGTCACGGAAAGGATGGGCCCCTGGCCGCCAGAAACGGTCTGCCCCCCGGGCTGGTCCAGCCTGCGGGTGTACCACTGCTCGGGCTGAGTTCCCCAGCGGGCGCTGTAGATCACCTCGGAGGTGTTGGGGATGAAGCGGGCGGCGCTGAGGGTGCCGCGTTCGTGGGTCAGCGGCCTGAAGGTTGGCAGGGCCGGTGAGCCTCCCCGGGTCAGCCACCCCGCGACTCCGGCTCCGACCAGGGCGACGCCGGTGATCAGGGCCCACGCCCAGGTCGCCCGCCGGTTCTGCGGTGCGAAGGGGGCGGTGATGGGCGCGGGTCCTTCCGAGGAGGAGAGATTCTCCAGGGCGAAGGCCACATCATGGGCATCGCGGAACCGCCGCTCGGGCGCCTTCTCCAGACAGTGGTCGATGATCCGCCGCAGAGCCAATGGGATGGGCTTGCTCTGGCCCTCCAGGTCAGGGGGGTCGTCGCGCAGGATCGCCGCCATGGTGTCGCTGGCCGTGGCCCGGGCGAAGACCCGCTTGCCCGTCAGCATCTCGAACAGTACGGCCCCGAAGCTGAACAGGTCGGCCCGGGCATCCACCGCCTCGCCCCGCACCTGCTCCGGGCTCATGTAGCCCAGGGTACCGAGGATCATGCCCTCTTCGGTGCGGTGCCCAGGGCTGATGGCAGCTGTGGGCACGAAGGAATCGGAGCCCAGCCCCTGGACGGGCAGCTGCTTGGCCAGGCCAAAGTCCAGAATTTTCAATCGGCCGTCCCTGGTGATCCACAGGTTGTCCGGCTTCAGGTCACGGTGGACCACGCCCTTTTCATGGGCCGCCGCGAGGCCTTGCGCCATTTGGATCGCCAATTCCGTGGCCTTGCGGGGCGTCAGCGGCCCCTGCTCCAGCCGCGTCCGCAGCGACTCACCCTCCAGCAGCTCCATGGCCACGTAGGCGGTGCCCTCGGCTTTTCCGATGTCGAAGATCCCTGTGATGTTTGGATGGTTCAGCGCCGCCACGGCCTTGGCTTCCCGCTCGAAGCGGGCCAGGGCTTCGGGGCTCTTGGCCAGGTGCTCCGGCAGCACCTTCACGGCCACGAAGCGGTCCAGCCGCGTGTCCTTCGCCTTCCACACCTCGCCCATGCCCCCGGCGCCCAAGGGCGTGAGGACCTGATAAGGGCCAAGATGACTTCCTGGCTGTAGGGACATGGATTCCTTGGGGTGGCCCTTATCATAGTCCAAACAAAGAACCAGATGGATGGTATACCCTCCCTAATCAGCGAGCACCGACTGTCTCCCTGCCCCAAAGGACCGGATGAAAACACTGGTACTCCACATCCCTGGACTGCCACCCATTCCTTTGGAAGGCGAGCGCAACGCCTGGACTCTGGGCCGTTCTTCCCAGAACGACGTCGCCATCCCGGACGCCAGCCTGAGCCGGCACCACGCGCGGATCAGCCTGAAGGACGGCATTCCCTACCTGGAGGACCTTGGCTCCCTGAACGGGACTTCCCTGAACGGTGAGCGCATCACCATGCCCCATCCCCTGCGGGAGGAGGACGAGATCCTGCTGGGGCAGGTGCCCGTGCGCCTCGGAACTCCAACCCGCGGGCCCAAGGTCCGCATCGGTGCGGACACGGACGCGTCCTCCTCGGCAGGCTCCATCGTGCTGCCACTGGACCGGCTTCGCGCGACACCCAACCGCAAGGAGGCGCCCGAGACCCTCCGCCTCCGGGAAGTCATCCGGGAGATTCAGGCGCTCTCCCTGGAACTGCTGGAGGACACGCCCCCTGAGCGGCTGCTGTCCAACCTGCTGGACCGGTTATGGACCCTTCTCAAGCCCTGGCGGGCGGCGGTGCTTCTGCAGGATGCCAAGGCCGGCCTGCACACCGTGGCGTCCCGTGGCCCCGAAGGGAACCAGCCGATCCTCCTGGCCCGTAGCCTTGTGGATGCGGCCCTGGATCGCAAGGAGTCCGTGCTCTTCAATGACTTTGGCGACAACGGGGGCTTGGCCTCCCCTTCCCTCATGCTCAGCGGGGTCACCTCCGCCATGGTCACGCCCTTGGAACACCAGGGTGTGGTCAAGGGCCTGCTCTACCTGGATTCCCACCCACCGCGTGTGCCCTTCGATGAAGAAGACCTCCGCCTTGCCAGCACCCTGGCCCACCTGGCCACGGCCAAGCTGGAGCAGGCCCGCATGCGGGAGGAGGCTCTGTCCCGCAAGAAGCTGGACCAGGAACTGGATTTGGCGCGTCACATCCAGCAGGGGTTGCTGCCGGGATTCCCTCCGGATGTTCCGGGCTACGAGATCCAGGGCAATAACCTGCCCAGCCGCCAGGTGTCGGGTGATCTGTTCGGCTGGTGGCCCCGCAGCGACGGGCGCTGGCTCTTCTGTCTGGCCGATGTCAGCGGGAAGGGTTTGGGGCCGGGCCTGCTGATGGCCTCCCTGCAAGCCACGCTGGAGGCCTGGACCGAGCGGGACCTATCCACTGCGGATCTGGCCTTCCAGCTCTCCAGGATGCTGGCCAGGCATACGGACGGCCGCCGGTTCGTCACCGCCTTTCTCGCCCTGCTGGACCCGATCTCTGGTCAGCTCACCTACACCAACGCTGGGCACAACCCTGCCCTGTTCATCTCGACCGACGGCGCCCTGCAGCTGCTTGAATCCCAGGGACTGCCGCTGGCCATGCTCCCCGGCAATCCCTATGGCGAGGCGACCCTCACCCTGGCACCTGGAGACCTGGTGATGGTCTACACCGACGGCATCACTGAGGCCACCAATCCCCAGGACGAGGAATTCGGCGAGGATGCCCTCACTGGGCTGGTGGTGGCCCACCGCCATGACCCACTGATGGCGCTGGATGCAGCGGTGTTCTCGGAACTGGATCGGTTCACCCAGGGCTCGCCCTACGCCGATGACCGCACGATCCTCTTGCTGCGGCGAAGGGAAGGCTGAAGGGGTGTCCCAACCCGGCCAGGAGGCCACGGAGGCCTGCTGACTTCCAGGGCCTACTCCCTCACGAAGACAATTCGCGCCATTCATCGGATGATGGAATGGATGGATCAGCCCCTGCCCGATTCCCCGCCGCCAGTGCCCACGCCGCCAGGTGCCATGCCCAGCGCACCCACTGGCAGGCCCGCCCCCTCGACCAGCGACTTGACCGCACACCAACCCGAGCCGCCTGCCCCGGTCGGTCGCCCCGGACAGCTGCGCGAGCTGCTCGACATGATCAAGTTCGAACACACGGTCTTCGCCCTGCCCTTCGCCCTGCTGGGCGCCATGGCTGCCGCGGAGGGCCTGCCTCCGTGGCAAACCGCATTATGGATTCTCGCCGCCATGGTTGGGGCCCGTACTGCCGCGATGACCTTCAATCGCCTGGTCGACGAGGGCCTCGACGCCGAAAACCCGCGCACGGCGAGCCGGGCCCTGCCGGCGGGCCGGGTGTCCCGGGCAGGAGCCGTGGTGTTGATGGGCGCGGGCATCGTGCTTTTCGGCGTGGCCGCTGGAGCCTTGGGCCCGCTCACCTGGGCACTGGCTCCTCTGGCCCTCGTCATCATCCTGGGGTACTCCCTCTGCAAGCGCTTCACCACCTGGGCCCATGTCGTGCTCGGCTTGTCCTTATCCGGTGCGCCGCTGGGTGCCTGGATCGCGGTCACCGGGCGCATCGATGCCCCAGCCCTCTGGCTCTCCGGCGGCGTCCTGGCCTGGACGGCAGGATTTGACATCCTCTATGCCCTGCAGGACGAGGGCTTCGACCGTTCTCGAGGACTGTTCTCCATTCCCTCCAGGCTGGGCACCGTGCGAGCCCTCTGGCTCTCAAGGGGCTTCCACATCCTGGCCCTGGTCTCCTGGGGCGTCTTCAACCAGCGGATGGGCAGCCACCTCTGGCCATGGGCGGGGTGGGCGGTGGTGGCCGTCATGCTCATCCGGGAGCAGTGGCTGGTCTGGGACGGCAACCTCGCGCGGATCGACCAGGCCTTCTTCACGCTAAACAGTCTGGTTGGACTCGTGTTTTTCCTGGGCCATGCTTGTGAGTACCTGCTGGCGAAGTCCCTGCTGGCACCGCTCTAGTCCCTTGGTTGTAAGAAGACGGTTCGCCCTCGAAGCGCTTCCCAGGTATGCTGAATGGCCATGTCCACTCATCAGCCTGAACGCCGCCGCGCCGTGCGCTCCAGCCGTCCTGATTCCGGGCGCTGGCTCACGGTCATGGTTGTTTTCAGTCACCGCACGTTTCGCTGGTCACTCACCCGCAGGCTGATGCTCTGGGGATTGGGCACGGTGGCGGGCTTCTCTGCCCTGGCCATGATTGGATCGGGTTACGGATTCTGGGCCACCAAGAAGATCATGAGCTTCAGCCGGCTCCAGGAAGAAACACAGGAGCAGCAGGAACAGCTCCGTTCTTCCCTGGACCAGGCCCAGGCCCTGGAAGCGGAGGTTGCCACCCTTCGTCAGCAGCACACGGAACTCATGAAGTTGCTGGATCCCAAGGCCCAGACTGGAACACCCCTGCCCCCCCTTCCTGGGCAGCAGACCCATGACACACCCCTGCCTCCGGGAACCCAAGAACGACTGTCTCGCCTGCGCAAAGATCTGGACTACACCTCCAAACAGGCCGCGGTTGTGAAGGCCCGCATGGCCCCCGTGGTCTGGGCCTGGAGCCACACACCCTCCATTCCGCCCACGGCAGGCTATCTCAGCTCAGGCTTCGGCGTCCGGGTGAGCCCCTTTTCGCGCTCGAACGAAGCCGGAGATGGCCTTCTCGGCTACCACACTGGAATCGACATCAGCAATGCCCTCGACACTCCGATCCAGGTCACAGCAGACGGAGTGGTTGAGGAGGCGGGCTGGATGGATCGCTACGGCAATGGGGTTCGTATTCGCCACACGGACAACCAGGAAACCCTCTATGCCCACATGAATCATGTCTATGTCAAAACCGGGCAGAAGGTGACCCGCGGTGAAATCCTTGGCGCCATGGGGCGCTCGGGCAATGCCACGGGCGTCCACCTCCACTACGAGGTCCGCATCAACGGGAAGCCCGTCAATCCGCAGCCTTATCTTCGGCTGCAGCGTCAGTGGCTCCGTGCCCTCGGCAAGAAGTCCTGATCTAGGAGCGTGTCATGGCCGTATTCAGAAACAGCAGGTCCAAGCCGGAAGCAGCCCCCGCCATTCATTCCTTGCTGGGCAAGGAGGTCACCTTCAAGGGCGAGGTGCATACCGGAGCGATGAGTTTCCGGGTGGAGGGGTCCGTGGAAGGCACCATCCACTCCACTGGTGAAGTGTCCATTGCCCCCGGTGGCCTGGTGAGGGGAAACATCTTTGCCAAGCACCTGGTGGTGACGGGGCGGGCCGAAGGCACCATGAAGATCACCGACTGCCTGGAAATCCATGGAACCGGGTATGTCGAAGGGGATGTGGAAGTCGGTTCCCTCGTGGTCGATGAAGGCGGCACCCTCCAGGGCGTCTGCGTCCGGAAGGATCAAGCCGGCCCTGCAAAAGGTGGCTCGCTGCCCGTGCCCAAGCACGCGGAGGCTCCAACCAAGCAGGCAGACGCCAAGCCCTGATCGACCATTGGCGGTCCCGCGACCAGCTACCGGAACAACGGCCCAGGATCTGTGGTGACCCCCAGGTAGGCGAAGGCTGCATCCGTGGCCTTGCGCCCTTGCGGCGTCCGGTCGAGGAATCCGACCTGCATGAGGTAGGGCTCGACCAGATCCTCCAGGGCACCTTCATCCTCCCCCAGGGCTGCGGCCAGGGTGCGGACCCCAACGGGCCCGCCGCGGTGCTTGTGGCATAGGGCGCGGAGGTACTCCCGATCCAGGGTGTCGAGCCCGAGGTCGTCCACGTCGTGGAGCTTGAGGCACGCGTCTGCGGAAGCTTCGGTGATGGTTCCGTCCCCCTTCACTTCAGCGAAATCTCGGCAGCGCCGAAGCAGGCGATTGCAGACGCGCGGCGTGCCCCGGCTGCGGCGCGCGATGGCCTGGGCCCCCTCCTTGGCCAGGTGGATGTTCAACAGGGCCGCCGATCGGTTGGCAATGACCGCCAGCTCCGTGCGCGTGTAGAACTCGAGACGGTGCACCATGCCGAAGCGGTCGTGCAGGGGCTTCGAAATCAACCCAGCCCGGGTGGTGGCCCCGATGAGGGTGAAGGGCCGTAGGTCCACCTTCAGCGTCTGGGCACTGGGTCCCTGGCCAATCAGGATGTCGAGCTTCCGGTCCTCCATGGCGGCGTAGAGCAGCTCCTCGAGGGGCGCAGACAGCCGGTGGATCTCATCGATAAAGAGGAATTCACCTTCGTCCAGGTTGGTGAGGATCGCAGCGAGGTCCCCCTTCTTCTCCAGGGCGGGTGCCTGAATGACCTTGCACGGGGCACCCATCTCGTTGGCCAGCACGTGGGCCAGCGTAGTCTTCCCCAGGCCGGGGGGCCCGAAGAGCAGGACGTGATCCATCACTTCCTTGCGACGCGTGGCGGCCAGCAGGGCGATCTCCAGGCGGGCCTTCACCTTCTCCTGGCCGATATATTCCTGCAGACGCTGCGGCCTCAATGAGAATTCCGCCGGGTCTTCGGCGTCACCGGTGGGATCGAGGTCTGGATGGCGATGCATGACTCCTATTCCCTCATGGGACTTCCACTTGTGTCCAGCTGATGGCCGGATAATCTTGGGTTCACGCAGGCAACCCCCTCAACCCTCCACCCCCCGGGAGATGCTGTGGCCCAGCGCTACCAGCTCCTGATCCGCGATCGACACGGATTCGAACGCACAGTCCCCCTCAGCCGCTCCGTCACCCTGGGTCGGCAGAGCCTGTGCGACGTGGTGCTGTCGGACAGCATGATCAGCCGAAACCATTTGAGGCTTGAGCTTAGGGAGGATGTCTGGTGGGCCGAGGACCTCCAGACCACGCACGGCAGCTTCTACAAAGACCAGCAATTGGGTCGGGTGGCATGGGAGGTGGGCACCCCCCTCCGACTGGCCGATGGTGCCTATACCCTCACGCTGGTGAGCCTCGACCAGACCAGCTCCGAGTTGCATCTCCAGGCGATCCTGGAGACTGCCCAGCTGCTGGCCGAGGAGGTCGACCTTGAGGACCTGCTGGAACAGTCTCTCGACAAGCTGCTGGCCATCTCCGGCACCGACCGGGGGTTTCTCATGTTGCTGGAGAACGGCGAGCTTATGAGCCGCGTCCAGCGCAACCTGGGACAGGAACTCGAGGGCAGCATCCAGCTGTCCATGTCGAGCGTGCACAAGGTCTTCGAAAACGGTGATCCGGTCTGGATCCTCAATGTCGCCGACGAGCATCACCTGCTGAACCACCAGTCCATCCATCGTCTCGAGCTCAAGACCATCCTCTGTCTGCCCCTGCTGTTGCAGGGACGGCGCCTGGGAGTGGTCTACCTGGATAGCCGGCGACCCATCACCGAGCCCCCGGACCGGGAGACGTTCGAAGCCATTGTGGCCCTGTGCGCCATCGCCATCGAGCGGACCCGCCTCTCCGAGGAGAACCTCCGGAGCCATGTGCTCGCCACTGTCGGCCAGGTGGCCAGCTCCATCGTGCACGACTTCAAAAACGGCCTGTTCGTCCTCCGCGGTCATGCCGACCTGCTGGAACTCTCCACCGAGGATCACAAGATCCGGCACCACTGCCGGAAGATCCTCGAGTGCGTGGACCGCCTCACGCACCTGAGCCAGGACGTGCTGGACTTCGCCAAGGTCCGCGAGCCCAACCGTGAGACGGTCGATCTGAAGGGCTTCCTGGATGCCATTCTCGAGCCCATGGTGCCCCGCGCTGCCGAGCTGGGGGTGAGCCTCCGGGCGGAAGGTCCCACCTGTCTCATCAAGCTGGACCCAGGGCGCTTCACCCGGGTGATGGAAAACATCATGGCGAACGCCCTGGACGCCACCACCGACTTGACCGGCGAGGTCCTGGTGTCCTGGACCCAGGTCACCGGTGGCGTTCAGATCCGGGTGAAGGATCGCGGTCGGGGCATCCCGCGAAAGGTCCTGAAGCGAATTTTCGAGCCCTTCTTCAGCTACGGCAAGAAAAAGGGGACCGGGTTGGGCATGGCGACCGTCAAGAAGATTGTCGAGGAGCATGGCGGCACCCTGGAGTTCCTCAGCGAGGAGGGGGAGGGCACCGAGGTCATCATCACCCTGCCCGAACACCCGATTACCGGCACCTACAAGGTCTCCGACGAATCCACGGGCAACCACCGCGTCCTGGGCGCAGGCGGGACCTGAACATGATCCGCGTGGGCCAGGGCTTTGATGTTCACCGATTTGCGGCTCCCGAGGAGGGGCGTCCGCTCATGCTGATGGGCTGCGCCATTCCCTACGACCGTGGCCTGGCCGGGCACAGCGACGCCGATGTCATGCTGCATGCCCTCATGGACGCCCTCCTTGGCGCTGCAGGCCTCGGCGACATCGGCCACCACTTCCCCGACACGGACCCCATCTACCGGGGGGCTGACTCCGCCGTGCTGCTGCAGCGGGTCATGGGCGACCTGACCGAGCGGGGCTGGGCCGTAATGAATGCAGACGTATGCCTGATCGGCGAACGTCCCAAGATCGGCGCCCACCGTCTGAAGATGCGGGACCGAATCGCGCCCTTGCTGTACCTGCCCCCCGATGGCTTGAATGTGAAGGCCACCACCACCGAAGGCCTTGGTTTCACGGGCCGGGGCGAAGGCCTCGCGGCCCAGGCGGTGGTCCTCATCCAGCGCAGCTGAGACCTGTCGGGCTTTCCTCGCATATGATGAAAGGTTCGGAGGTTTCATGAGGTTCCACCCTGCCCTGCCTGTCCTGGTGCTGCTGAGCGCCAGCCCTTTCCTTGGCTGCAGGAAGGTGCCGCTGGTCCCCAGCCATCCAGTGCCAACAGGGACGGTCATCATTCGGTTCACCCGGACCGTGAAGGGGCCCGTGGAGTTGAGCCTGGATGGGAGCCGGATCCCCGTCCAGCAGCTGCCCAAGGGTGCCCGGAGCCTTGAAATTCGCGGACTTGCCCCGGGGAAACACCGCTACTTCCTCACCAGCCAGCGGGAGACCTTCAGCCCCGACATGGGCGAACTGGACCTGCCCGCCAATGGGGGCCTCTACCAGGTCACCCTTACGCAGCGCCTCGATTCCGTCCTCTACGGCAAGCCCGATCCGGTGCCCGTGGCCGAGGGCCTCCCCGGGGTGGCCGCAGTGCTCCTGAAATAGCCATGGCGGTCGTGGCCAGGACTCGGCGGCGCGACCATGTGCTCACGGGTGAAGGCACGCTGCTGGACCTCTGCCTCCAGGCGGGACTGCCGGTGGCATCCGCCTGCTCGGGCCAGGGCGCGTGCGGCAAGTGCGTCCTGACGGTCCTGGAGGGTGGCGACCGCCTGCCTCCCCCCGCCGAACACGAGGATGCTGTGCTCGCCAAAAACGCTGCCGCCCCCAACCAGCGGCTCGGCTGCCAGTGCACCTGGTCCGAAGACCGGGGCGCCCTCCTCATCGCCACGGGCTACTGGTGAGGGCCCGTACCTGGCTTGGACTGGCCATGCTCCCGGTGCTGGGAATGGCCGGCTTCGTGGGCTGGAAGGCCCGGAAGGTCGCCCAGGAGCTGGTATCCCCTCCCTTCTACCACCCCCAGGCCCTGGCCCGGGTGGAGGCCACCTACCGGGATCTGGCCAAAGGCCAAGATGGCGACCCGGGAGGCACCTGGAGCTCCGAGGATGTTGGCACCTTGCAGCTCTGGCACTTCCGGCGCCCCGGGCCCAGCGCAGGCACCGTGCTGCTGCTCCACGGCTTCGGCGACGATCGCTGGGGCACCAGCCCCGCCCTCAAGTGGTTTCCCACGCTGGATGCAGCCATCTTCACCTACCGTCGGCGGGACGACGCCCTGCGCAACGGAGGACCCGTTCCCCCTGTCACCTTTGGCGTCGCCGAAGCCCGGGAAGTGGTTGCCATGGTCCACCACCTGGAAGCCACCGGGGTGCCCCGGTCACGAATCCTCCTCCTGGGCCGCAGCCTGGGTGCCTCCGTGGGCCTGCTGGCCCTGACGGACCTGGAGCGGGAAGGCAAGGGACCCCTGGCGGGCATTATCTGGGAGGGGGCTCCGGCCAGCAGCCGCAGCTTCGCCGAACGCCTGGTCCGGGGTCCCGAAGACCGCTTTTGGCATGTCCTTGCCCCACTCATCGGGGCTCTGGCATCCCGGGCTGCCGGGCACCTTGGCCACTACAATCCTGACGCCACCGACCTCCTCCGTCAGGTGGGGACCCAGTCCTTCGACACGCCCAGCCTGTGTTTCCTGGCCACCCAGGACCGCCTGGCCCCACCCGTCGTCCAGCGAGCCCTGGCTGCCCATTTCAAGCGGGGCAGGCTTGTGGAGGTGCCGACGTGGCACCTCCACTGCGCGGACGTGCTGGGGCCCGCCTATACCGACGCCATCCAGACTGCCGTCAGTGTGTGGTATTCCAGCCGAGGCACAGGCAGGGGCCCCGAAGGGCCCCCTGCCGGGCGTCCCTGACCTTCAGGTCATTCGTCTTCGTTGGCAGCCACGGTTGCCCGCAGCAACTTGGGCGTGATGCGCTGCACGATGGGCTCGAAGACCTTGTTGACCAGTTCCTCGTCGTAACTGACTTCCCCACCGGTGCCCGCCACCTTCACGCTGGTGTCGTCCACCTTGCCCTCGTCGGATTTCGCAAACAGGATCTCCCCCGTCTCCACTTCGATGAGCCGGATGTCCAGGCGACCCGTGAAGGAGGCTTTCTTGATGTTCACACTGCCGGCCACGGCACCGGCCGTCCCGTCACCGGTGAGTTTGCCCACCAGGGCGCCCACGCCCCACCCGGAGCTGAAGCCGCCTTCCTTGTAGGCGAACCGGGTCACCTTGCCGGTCATCACGTACTTCACACCCAGCAGCTTACCGAGTCGCTGCACGGTGGCGGTGTCCACCTCGCCACTCTGCTGGAAGTTGAGCTCACCCCGGATCTCATCGAGGCGTTCCCGCTCGACCACCCGGATCTTGTTGTGTCCCTTTTCGAGGATCTCGGTGGTGAACAGATCCCGGAGTTGATTGGAGATGGTGCCCATCTGGTTGCCCCAGCCCCCATGCCGCCAGCCATGCCAGGCATCAGGCGCCGACTTGAACTCCAGGATGGCGATGCGGGGCAGCTTCGATTTTTCCTCCTTGCTCAGTTTCTTCTGGGCGAAGGCGGGCACGGCCACCAGGAGCAGCGCAAGGATGGGAGAGACGAGCTTGAGGAGGCGCATGAATACTCCGGAAGACGTTGGATCAGTCGTCGATCAGCTTGCTGCGAAGTTCCTTGCCCAGCTTGAAATACACCACCCGCTTGGGGGGTACCTGGATGCTCTCACCGCTGCGGGGGTTGCGTCCCTGGCGGGCCCGCCGGTCCCGGAGCCGGAAGCTGCCGAAGCCCCGCAGCTCAACCCCTTCGCCGGTTTTCAGGGACTCGATGATGCTCTCCAGGAAGGTGTTCACGAGGAGGTCGGCATCCTTCTTCCCAAGTTCAAGGCGCTCCATCAGATGTCTGGAAAGATCGGCCTTGGTGAGGGTCTCCACTGCTTCCATGGCAACTCCTGGGGATGAGGGGGCTTGGGTGGTGTGAGGGCAGTCCTCAATAAATCCCCATCCATGGCCTGAGGTCAAGGGGGACATCTCCATCCATTTGAAAAAAAGGGGGCAAAAGCCCCCTTTTTCCGCACGAATCGGCCCCATCAGTCCAGCAGCCACTCCAGGAGGAACCTCGGACCCTCGCCGCTCGCGCCATGGGTGCGGTAGTCCCGTTCCTTGCCGGACCAGCTCCCGGAGAGGTCCACATGGGCCCAGGAGGCCTGGTCCACGAACTCCCGCAGGAAGAGCCCGGCCGTGATGGAACCGCCCCAACGGGTGCCGGTGATGTTCTTCAGGTCCGCGAGGGGGCTCTTGAGCTGATCGGCATATTCCTCAACCAGGGGCAGTTGCCAGAGGTATTCGCCTGCCGAGGCGCCGGCATCCAGGAGGCGGTCCACCAGCTTCTGGTCGGTACCCATGACCGCTGAGACGCCATCGCCCATGGCGACCACGGCCGCCCCGGTCAGCGTGGCGAGGTCGACGATGTGGTCCGCGCCTAGCTCACCGGCGTAATGGAGCAGGTCCGCCAGGACGAGGCGTCCCTCGGCATCCGTATTGAGCACTTCCACCGTCTTGCCGCTGCGGCTGCGGAGGACGTCCCCGGGCTTGTAACTGGATCCGGAAGGCATGTTCTCCACCAACCCCATGAGCCCAGTGACCTGCACGGGCACCTCCAGCTGGGCACAGGCCACCAGGGTGGCCAGTACGATGGCGGCCCCGGTCATGTCGTCCTTCATGGTTTCCATGCCCGACGCATCCTTGAGGGAGAGCCCACCGGAGTCAAAGCAGACCCCCTTGCCCACCAGCACCACATGCTTCTTGGGTTTCTCCTTGGGCTTGTACTCCAGCTTGACCACCCGGGGCGGCCGGACGCTCCCCTGGCCCACAGCGAGGACAGATCGGAACCCACCCTTCTCGAGTGCGGGCACGTCGAGCACGTCGCAGTGCAGCTTGTGCTGCTTGGCCAGCTTGACGGCTGCGTCAGCGAACACTTCCGGGTAGAGATCCCCCGCCGGCGTGTTGGCCAGATCCCGAACCCGGTGGCAGGCCGCCACGCCCGCCTCCACGGCGGGCAGCTTCCGGCGGGCCTTCCGGGTGTCATCCCCATTGGTGAACACCTCGACGGAAGCGAACTGCTTGGGCTCGGATTTGCCCCCTTTGAAGGTCACAAAATCATAGTTGGCGAGCAGTGCTCCCTCGGTGACCGCGACCTGCACCGCGTCGTGGTCAAGGGTGGAGGTGGATGGAGACAGGATGCCGATCTTCTTCCACTTCTTCTTGAGGCAGAAGCGCCCGGCGGCACCCACGGCCTTCCGGATCTTGTTGAGGCTCACCTTCTCCTCGTCGCCGAGCCCCACAAGCACCATCCAGCGGCTCTCTTTCACCCCATTAGGATGATGGAGGGGCACAACTTCAAGATAGTCCGCCTTGAAATCTTCTTCGTCCATGACCTGGCGAGCCACCTTGCTGATGGCAAGCGGCAAACGGTGGCGCTCTCGCCCGGAAAAGACTGGAACAATGAGGGCATCACCGGCAAAGTCCTTGCCGGACTGGGAACTGATATCCACTGAAGGCATGAGGTTTCCTCCTGGAAATCGAGCCTAATCGGTATCCAAAAAAATTAAAAGCACACTTTTCGTTCATTATTTGTCATTATTTTGCAATCCATTAGTGCAATCTTTTTCAACCTTAGCCACCAACCACCGGGTCCTTGCGAGGTGGGATCATACCCCCATGGACCTTGCGCCCCTCCATCGCCTGCCCGTTTTCCTGCCCGGGCCGAAGCCACCCCACCTGGCCGCCTGGTTGTGTTCAGGGGACCGAGCTTCATCACTCTATATTATTCATAATGAAGTCTTTACCTCCCGCTGGCGAGGCGGATCCTGGCTCTCAAGGCTGGGGGGCATTCCCGTGCCCGGATCTCCTTGGGAGGCCCTTGAGGCCTCTGTCCACCAGACGGCCTGCCCCTGGGTCGGCGCCGCCACCTACGAACTGGCCTGCGACGAAGCCGGATTGCCCCGGAAGCCACTGGCCGAAGGGACCCTGGGCCAACACTGGCGGATGGTCCAGGAGGCCCTACATGTGCAGGAGGGCCAAGCCGAACTTTGGTCCTGGTGCCAAGAACCGCCAAATCCGGAGGCTTGGCTGAGGGGCTGGCTGGACGGCAGAGAGCCAGGCCCTGGGACCGTGACCCTGACTCCCGCCTGGAATGCCTCCCAACACCACGCCGCCGTGGAAGGCATTCGGGCGAAGATCCTCGACGGGGCCTTCTATGTGGCCAACCTCTGCGTCCCCTTCGAGGGCCGGTTCCAGGGCGATCCACTCGCCCTGGCGGCGGCCACCTTCGACCGGGCCCGTCCCCCCTTCGGCGCCTGGCTCGACCTGGACGACTTGCAATTGGTCAGCCTCAGCATGGAGCGGTTGCTCGCCCGGCGGGGCGATCAGCTCTGGTCCCAACCCATCAAGGGCAGCGCCCCCTGGACCGGCGACCCGGTGGCCGATCAGAACGCCGCCCTGGCCCTGGCGGACGATCCCAAGGAGCGTGCCGAGCACACCATGATCCTGGACCTGGTCCGCAATGACCTGGGCCAGGTGGCCCGGACCGGCACGGTGCGGGTGGTGCACCCCATGGCGGTGGAGGCTTTCCCAACCGTGCAGCACCTGGTGAGTCGGGTGGAGGCCACTGCCCGGCCCGGACTGGGCCTAGCGGACCTGCTGCGGGCCGTCCTGCCCGGAGGGAGTGTCACCGGGGCACCCAAACATGCGGTCTGTGGCCATCTGGCAGATGTTGAGGCAGGTCCCAGGGGCTTCTACTGCGGGTCGGTGGGTTGGCTGACCCCCCACGGCGACCTGGACCTGGCCCTGCCCATCCGGACGGCCCAGGTGCAGGGGGAGCGGCTCACCTACTGGGCGGGCGGGGGCATCACGCGGCGCAGCGACCCGGCCCGAGAGTGGGCCGAGCTGCACCTGAAGACCCAGGCCATCCTCGGCTGATCAGGCGGCGCTGGCCCGGCGGAGCAGCGCTTCGAATTGCTCGAAGAGGTGGGCCCGGGGCCCCTTGGGCTGGCGCTTCAGGACCATCCCCGCTTGCTCGGGGGTCCGCCCCCCCTTCCCTTGGTTGCAGGACAGACAGCACCCCACCAGGTTCTGCCAGGAAGTGGCCCCGCCCTGGCATAACGGGATCACGTGGTCGACGGTGGTCGCCTTCCGCTGGCACCCCTCGTACTGGCAGAGGTGGTGATCGCGACGCAACACCCGGCGCTCCAGGCGCCCCAGCAGCAGCTTGGAGTCGCTGCAGGCCTGGGCGTGGGGGAAGATGATCAGTTCCAAACGCCCTTCCAGGTTGCCGTGCCGTTCGAAGGTGACAGGATTCAGGACATGGGCCCGCCCGGAGACCACCGCGCAGAGGGCTCGGCGGCGGCTGACTTCCTGCATGGGTACATAGTTCCGGTCCACGGCGATGACCTCACCGATTCCGTGGCGCTCACGTCCCTTCAGCATTCAACCCCCGGGGGTTGCCCGAATCCTAAGGCATTCTCCCGGATTGTGAAGTGAATTATTCCCCTTCGGTCGGCCTCGGGAGCAACTCCGGCACCTCGTGCATGGGCAGGGCCTCTACGCCCGCCAGCCGCTTCTCCATGAGTTCCTTCCGCTTGGAGACATCCCCAAGACGGACGCTGGCCTCGTCGAGTTTTTTCTGCACCGAGGCCAGGGATTCCCCGAATTTCCCGAATTCGGCCTTCACGTGGCCCAGGAGTTTCCAGACCTCCCCGCTCTGGCGGCTGATGGCGAGGGTCTTGAAGCCCACCTGCAGGCTGTTCAGAAAGGCCGTGAGGGTGGTGGGGCCCACGAAGGTGACCTTGCACTCGCGCTGGATGCGCTCCAGGAGCCCCGGCCTGCGCAGGGCCTCGGCGTAGAGCCCTTCGAAGGGCAGGAAGAGCAGGGCGAAATCCGTGCTGTAGGGAGGCGCGATGTACTTGTCCCGGATGTCCCGGGCCTGCGACAGGAGCCGGCCCTCCAGGGACCGGCCAGCGATCTCCACCGCCGCCAGGTCGCCCAGTTCGTAAGCTTCCATGAGCCGCTGGTAGTCTTCCAGGGGAAACTTGGCGTCGATGGGCAGCCAGACGGTGCCGCCCTCATCCGCGCCAGGCAGCTTGACGGCATATTCCACCACCTCGGGGGAACGGGGCCGCACCTTGACGTTGGCGGCGTACTGCCCGGGGCTGAGGAACTGCTCGAGCAGGGCGCCCAGCTGGGCCTCACCCAGCACCCCGCGGGTCTTCACATTCGTCAGGGCGCGCTTCAACCCGCCCACGTCCTGGGCCAAGGTTTGCATCTCGCCGAGGCCCTTCTGGACTTGTTCCAGGCGCTGGGCCACCAGGTTGAAACTCTCGCCCAGACGCTTCTCCAGCGTCTCGTGCAGCTTCTCGTCCACGGTGCGGCGCATCTGCTCCAGGCGCGCCTCGTTGGAGGTCTGGATGGCCTCCAGGCGGGTCTCCACCAGCTTCTGGACCTGGGCGAGCTGGCCCGTCTGCTCCTCCCGCGAGGCCCGCAGGGAGTCCTGGGTGGCCGTGGCCAGGAGCCGGAACCCCTCGGCCAGCTTCTCGGCCTGCGCGGTCTTGAGTTCCCCCAACTCACCCAGCAGCGGCCCCAGCTGGGCCACCAGCGCCTGCTGGGACTCGCCTCGGCCCCGAGAGGCCAGGTCATCCGCGTGGCGACGCAGCGACTCGAAAGGCTCAGGGTCCAGGGGACGGCGGCGGAGCGCGGCCCAGCAGGCCAGGCCAGCCAGCAGGCAGGTGAGACAGGAAAGGAGGAACTGGGGTGTCATCACCCCATCATCTCCCGGGGAAGCGGTCAGGCATTGTCCATTTCGCGGACCGCCCCTCCCCTTCCGGGGTCAGGGTCAGGCTGGCCACCCAACCTGAAGGCCAGGGGCCGCTGTCGCCCCCCCACTCCACCACCAGGCGGTCGGCGGGCTCGAGGGCCTCCTCCAGCCCCAGGCTCCAGGCCCCCGACACGCCCGCCCGGTAGAGGTCGAGGTGGAACAGCCGTCCCTCCCCCGTGTCATACCGGTGCAGAACCGCATAGGTGGGAGACGCCACCTGGTCGGGGTCTCCGCCCAGGCCCCGCAGGAAGCCCCGGGTCCAGGTGGTCTTTCCCGCACCCAGTTCACCCTGGAGCAGCCAGGTGCCGCCCATGGGTGTCACCCGCGCCAACTCGGCCCCGAGGGCCTCAGTCGCGAAGTCGTCCGGCAGGTGGCGCTCACCCACGCAGCAGCTCCGGCAGGAGGTTGGCGAGGTCCCTGGGCAGCAGCCCGGCGCCCGGCAGACGATCCCCCGCCGCACCGTGAAACCAGGTGGCGGCTGCGGCAGCTTCCCGCATGGGCAACCCCTGGGCGCGGAAGCCCGCGACCATGCCGGCCAGCAGGTCGCCGCTCCCCCCCGTGGCCATGCCGGGATGGCCAGTGGGGTTGATCCACAGGTGGTCATCAGCACCGCCCGCAATGACGGTCTGGGCCCCCTTCAGCACCAGCACACCGGGCTTGCCGGCTGCAACATGGCGGGCCTGGAGCAGGCGCTCATCCATGAGCAGGGGGCGGGGCATCCGGAAGAGCCGGGCGAACTCCCCTGGGTGAGGCGTGATCGCGGTGCCGGGCCGATCCATCCAGCGCCGCCCTTCGCCTTCCCGCAGGGCGGAGGCATCGACCACCAGAGGTCCGTCCCAGTCCGGTACCTGGGCAATCCCACCCGGACCCACCAGCAGCACATCGGTCTCCGCTGGCACCGACCCATGCCACGGCCGCACCATGGCCTCAGGGATTTGAGCGGCGATCTCCGCACGGACCTCCGGGTCCGTGAGCACCGTCACCAGGCCTGCGCCCACGCGCAGGGCGCCAAGGGCTGCCAGCACGGCGGCGCCGCTCATTCCGGGGCTGCCCGCCCGGATGGCCACGTGGCCGAAGTTTCCCTTGTGGGCATCCCAGTCTCGAGCTGGAAGGGCGGGGCGCTCCAGCAGGTGCAGGCTCCCTTGGGGCGCCCGGTCAAGGGGGATGGGCACCACCGTCACCACCCCGCACTTGGCGCGAGCAGGCAGCAGGCCATGGCAGACCTTCAGGGCGCCGAAACAGGCCGTACGAGAGGCCTGCACAACCTCGCCGGGCAGCTCCGCCAGGCCGGGGTCCAGGCCCGAAGGCAGGTCGAGAGCCAGCACGGGCATGCCGCTGGCATTGAGGGCCCGTACCCAGGTCAACAGGACGCCGTCCAGGGGCCGCGTGGTGCCCAGCCCGAGCAGGCCATCGACCACCCAGCCGCGGCAGGTGGCCAGCAGGGCCTCGGGGTCGCCCCCGCTTCTGATGCTGCCTCCCAACCCTCGCCACAGACTGGCCTGAAGGTCCGCATCGCCCTTCCACTCAGGCACCGCCAGTGGCGACCACACCTGGACGGCCTGGCCACGTTGCCTCGCCAGGCGCGCCAGGGCCAGGGCATCGCCCCCGTTGTTGCCCGGCCCTGCCAACACTGTCAGGGGCGCGTCGGGCGGCAGGAGGGCCAGCGCCCCCAGCGCCGCGTGTTCCTGCAGCACCAGTGAGGACACCCCCCAGTCCTCAATGGCCTGGGCTTCTGCCAGGCGCATCTCGTGGGCGGTGAGGAGCGGGATCATGGCACCAGTCTAGGCCTGTTCGGCAAGGTACGCCGCCAGAGCCCCAGGGTAGAGTTCCATCTCCGCCGCATAGACTCGGCGCTGCAGCTCCTCCGCGGAGTCGTCCGGCCGCACCGGCACCCGAAGCTGCTGCAGGATCCGCCCGTGGTCGTACTCGCCATCAACCAGATGCACCGTGGCGCCGGACTCCGCCTCGCCGGCCGCCAGGACGGCCCGGTGGACATGCATGCCGTACATTCCCGCACCGCCGTAGGTCGGCAGCAGCCCCGGGTGGATGTTGAGGATGCGCCCCGCCCAGCGCGGCGGCACCGCCAGCTTTTTCAGCCACCCGCAGAGGCAGATGAGGTCGGCCCCCGAGGCCTCGGCCGCCTGGTAGCAGGCCTCAGAGTAGGCCTCGTCCGAAGCGTAGGCCGATCTGACGACCACCTGGACGGGCAGTCCCTCCGCCTCCAGGCGGGGAATGCCCTCGGCCTTGGCAGTGGACGCGACGCCTACCACAGGCAGGGCCGGTACCCTGCCCTCCCGACAGGCCCTCAGCAGGTTCAGGGCGTTGCCCCCGGTGCCGGAGATGAAGAGGGCCAGGCGCCTCACTGAAGGGCCGTCAGCACCACCGTGTCGGCGATGTCCTGGGCGCTGCAACCGCGGCTGAGGTCGTTGGCCGGCTTGGCCAGGCCCTGGAGGAAAGGCCCGATGGCGGCGGCACCGCCCATGCGTTCGGCAATCTTGTAGGAGATGTTGCCCGCATCCAGGTCGGGAAAGACCAGCACGTTGGCCCGGCCCGCGACGCTCGAACCCGGCGCCTTGCGCTGGCCCACCGAGGGCAGCAGCGCGGCATCAGCCTGCAACTCGCCATCCACCGCCAGCTCCGGTGCTCGCGCCTTGAGGAGGGCCAGGGCGGCCCGCACCTTGTCCACCCGGGGATGCTCCGCCGAGCCCCGCGTGGAGAAGCTCAGCAGGGCTACCCGGGGCTCCACCCCAAGGACACTGCGGGCATTGTCCGCCGCCGCCTGGGCGATGTCCGCCAGCTGTTCGGGCGTGGGGTCGGGCACCACCGCGCAGTCGGCGAAGATCACCGCGCCCTGCTCGCCGAAGGATGCCTCGGGATGGATCATCAGAAAGAAGCTTGAGACGGTCTTGATGCCCTTGGCGGGCCCGATGGCCTGGAGGCAGGCCCGCACCGTCTCGGCGGTGGTGTTGAGAGCGCCAGCCACCATGCCGTCGCAGTGTCCCACCTGGACCATCATGGCGCCGAACCAGAGGGGGTTGTGCACCGCCTCAAGGGCCTGGGCCTCGTTGATGCCCTTGGCCTTTCGCCGCTCGTAGTAGGCGCCGGCCAATTCCGGCAGCACCGGGCTGTGGGCGGGATCCACCAGCTGGGCTCCAGTGAGTGACAGCCCAAGGGCTTGCCCTCGACGCGTCATGTCGGCCGGATCGCCCAGCAGGGTCAGGCGGCACAGGCCCTGATCAAGCAGCAACTGGGCGGCCTGCAGGGTGCGGTCCTCCCGACCCTCCGGCAACACGATATGGCGCTGTAGTGCCTCGGCACGGGCGCGGAAGCGCTCCATCCAGAGGGTGTGGTTGGCGTGGCTCATGGCGGCTCCAGGTTCAGACAGGGTTAGCGGCTCGCGGCATCCGCGAGAAAGGTGGAAGGTTCCTGGCCCGTCCGCTCGCGGAACAGGTCGGCCAGACTGGGCGCGCCGGAACTCGGCTCATCTAGATACATGGCCTCCACCCGATGCATGGGCAGGAAGCGCGTGCCGAGGGCCACCTGGTCGGCCTGGCCCGTGCGCACCAGGGCCAACACTTCCTCCCAGGGCGTCAGGTCCAGCCCCCGCAAGGCGATGCCCGCTGCATCGAGGCCCAGCAGGCGGCCCCAGATGCGCTCCCGCGGGGCCTGCAGGACAACCACGACCAGGTCACCGGCGTCGAAGGGCATGGTCAGCGGCATGGGGATCTCCGGGGTTAGAGCGCAGGGCCCTCGACGATGAGGCGGCCTTCCGTGAAGCCCTCCATGGCCCAGCGTGGCCCCTCAAAGCCATTGCCACTGGCCCGCACACCCCCAAAGGGGGCGGCATCGAGGCGAAAGGTGGGCGGAAGATTCAGCAGCACCCCGCCCGCCCGCAGCCTGGCTTCCGCCAGACGTAAGTTGGGCTGGCTCCGGCTGTAGGCGCTGGCGCGCAAGCCGAAGCGGGTAGCGGTGGCCCGCGCCAGCCCCTCTTCGAAGGAGGCCACCGGGGTCAGCACCGTCACCGGCGAGAAGGCCTCCTCGCACTGGAAGGGGTCATCTTCCGGCAGGTTGGTGAGAATGGCCGGAGGCAGCAGGGCGCCCTGGCGCACGCCGCGGAGGAGGACGGTGGCCCCCGCCGCCACGGCCCGATCGAGGGAGGCATCCACTCGGGCGGCGGTGGCCTCGTCGATGACGGGCCCCACCACCGTGGCCGGATCCATGGGATCGCCCACGGGCTGGGCCTTCACGGCCTCCACGAAGGCTGCGGTGAAGACGTCCCAGAGGGCCTGATGAACATAGATGCGCTGGGCCTTGGAGCAGCTCTGACCCGCACCCGCCACCGCTGCGGGAGCCACCTGGCGGGCGACGGCGGCGGCATCCACCCCAGCGTCCACCACCACGGCTCCATTGCCGCCCAGTTCCAGCAGCAGGCGCTTGCCCGCGAGGACCTGCTCCAGGTGTCGACCCACCCGCTCGGATCCGGTGAAGCTCACCACGGCGATGCGGGAATCCCGGGCCAGGGCCTCGGCCGCCACCGGATCGCTCCCCGCCAGCTGCAGCAGGTGCAGCGGGGCGGCCACCTGGAGCCGGGCCGACTCGAAGCTCTCCCAGAGCAGGCGGGAGGTCTCCGGGGCCTGCGGGCAGGGCTTCCAGACCACGCTGCATCCGGCCCCCAGCGCCGGGGCCACCTTGTGCATCGCCAGGTTGACGGGGAAGTTGAACGGCGTAATGGCCAGCGCGGGCCCCAGGGGGTAGCGGACGAGGCGGGCGCGACAGCCCTCAGCCCCACTCATCAGGTCGTAGGGGATGGCTTCCTCGCCGAAGGCCGCCACGGCTTCCAGGGTGGCCCGCAGCGTCGCCTCGGCCCGGCCCACTTCGCCGCGCGCCAGCGTGATGGGCTTCCCGGTCTCCCGGGTGATCCCCAGCGCGAGGTCCTCGCGCACGGTGCCCACCTGCTCCAGCCAGGCCTCCAGCAGCCGCCGGCGCACCAGACGTGAGGAGCCACCCCACGCGTCGAAGGCCTGCTGGGCCCGCTCCGCCAGCCTTTCCCACGCCGTTGCATCCATGGCCATCCATCCCAGGAAAGATCCGTCGATCCCATCCAGCATAGCCGCGGCCCTGGAGGCGCGAGATGAGGCCCGTCACATCCAGCCCGGCCAAATGTCATCGCGTGGCGCAGGTGAAACGGTCGCGGGGATGCTCCAGCGGCTAGACTGTATTCAGGAGTTCCCCATGACCAAGCCGCTCGTCCCCGCCGACCTCCTGAAGTCCGTCCAGGCCGCGGACAAGCCCGCCGGTACGGCCACGTCCAGCAAGCCCAAGGCTGGCCCCGGACCCAAGCCCGTGGTCAGGGCGTCCACCAAGCCCCAGGGCAAGAGTGGGGTCGCCCACACCCGCACGAGCAACCGCGGGAAATAGCCCTTATAGCTGAATCCAGGCCACCGTCACCGCCGCCAGGAGCGAGATGCCCAGGGCCCAGGCCACGCGGCGCCCGAAGGCTGCCCCGCCGGACACCCAGGCGATGACGGCTTTCGTCATCGTGTTGGCCCCGATGGCCAGCACGATGGCCAGCACCGCCGTGGCGGGGGCCAGGCCCACGCCACGCACCTGGCTGCCCACCGCCAGGGTGATGGCATCCACATCGGCCAAGCCCGACAGCCCCGCCGCCACCAGCAGGCCCCGGTCGCCGAAATAGGCCCGGGCCGCAGCCGAAGCCAGCAGGACCGCCGCCAGGGCCACGCCCCAGATGGCGGCCCGCTTCAACTGGAAGGGGTTGCGCAGGGGCATGCCCTCCGCAGCCACGGTGTGGACCCCCTTCCGGTAGGTCCACCCGGCCACGCCCAGAAGGACCAGGATCATCACCGCCACCGGCAGCAGGAGGGGGTTCACCAGGCTCGGCCCTCCCACCACACCGGCCAGGATCGCCACGCGGAGGCCCATCACGGCACAGGCCAACAGCACGGCCACCTGACCGGGCTCGCGGAGGTGCGGATCCTCGTGGGCCTGGCGTGACAGGGTGACCGTCACCACCGTGGAGCTGACCAGCCCGCCCACCAGACCGGTGAGCACCGCCCCGCGTCGGGAGCCCAGGATCCGGTTCAGCGCGTAGCCCAGGAAGTCCACGGCCGCGATCAGGGCCACCATCCAGCCCACCTTGCGGGGGGACAGGACGCCCCAGGGATCCAGCGTCCGCACAGGCAGCAGCGGCAGGAGGATAGCGAAGACCAGCAGCAGCTGCATGGTGGCCGTCAGGTCTTCCCGATGCAGCCTCGGAATCCAGGCCCGGAACCAGGGCTTGGAGAGCAGGAGCAGGGTGACGATGACCGCCAGAGCCGTGGCGAGCAGCGCATCTCGAATGAGCAGCATGCCAAGCAGGGGGGCGGCGAGGGCCGCGACCTCGGTGGTCAGGCCCCGGTCCGCCCCGCTCGTCAGATGGTAGAAGAGCCCCACCATGAAGCCAGTCAGGGCCATCACCGCGATGGGCATGGCCAGGCTGTCCCCGCCCACGCGCATCGACAGCCAGCCCAGCAGGGTCAGCAGGGCGAAGGTCCGGGCACCCAGGCTTCCTGCTGGAGGCTCCAGTGCATCGGCCGCCCGGCGCTGCTGTCCATCTTCAGCCTCAGGGTGGCTGCGTTCGAAGCCGCTCCGCTCCCGCTCCAGGCCCATCATCAGGCCCAGTGCCACGGCCATGGCGGCTTCCTTCAGGGTGGACAGGTCAAGGGTCAGCATGGCTTCATCCCTTCCGCATCAGTCCGACAAGTTCCAGACCTGGAGGTGGCTGGTGCGCTTCAATACCTCGGCTACCAGGTCTGTGGCGGACGTGCCATGGGTCCGCGTCCTGAACCTGCACCCCCCAGGCAGGTGCACCACATGCACCGAGGCCCCACCGGGAAAGTCCGGATGGCAGGCCAGGGGCCTGGCCAGGGCCGCCAGGTCGATGGAGTCCAGCCAGCCGGGCGGCAGGGGCGCAGTCCGGGCCCCAGGCACCAGCGCGCCTACCTCCCGGGCCTGGAGCAGCACCAGATGCCAGGCGCCTTGGACCTGACCGCGCCAGGCGAGAAACGGCGGAAGGCCTTCGAAGGCGATGCCGCCTTTGCGGACCTCCGGCCACGACCTCATCGTTTCGACGCCCGCCTCGTCCGCCGCCTGCATGGCCAGCTGCGCCAAGTCCGGCGTGGTGGGCGGGATCCAGGGTTCCAGGTTCCACATCCCGACGAGGATGGCAGATCGGGTAGGCTTGGGCCCATGGAAACCACGCACGAGGTGCGAGCGACAGCCCCTCCGCGGCCCTTCGGGACCCGGGGATGAGCCCGAAACCCGTCGTCGTCACCGGGCAGCAGATCGGCGCGGGGTGGACGCCCGCCCTCTCGGTCGTGAAGGCCCTCGCGGCATTGGCCGAAGCCCGGCGCACCAACGCGGACGCCGTCTATTGGCTGGCTGACGAGGACCATGACCGGGCGGAAGTCGCGCAGGTGGTCGGCTGGTCCGGGCCCCGCCTCGTCCGCCATCGGTTTCGCTTCGAGGCGCGACCTGGCACCGCCACCGGCTGGCTGGCCTGGACGGAGGCCCATCAGGCCCAAGCGGATGCGTTGTGGGGAAGGCTGCCCACGCCCCCGGAGCCGACCCTGCGCAGCCATGTGACGGTCCTGGGCCAGCCCCTTTGGCAGCGAGGCCTGCGGCCCTACTCACCCACCGATCCGGTGGTGCGCCAGCCCATCCAGTCAGAGCTGGCGCGCTGGCGGGGCCTGCCCCTCGAGTCCCTGCTGGTCCAGCAGGCCGACCGGCTCGCCTTAGAGGGCGCTTCCCTGCCCCTGGACCCGCGCCACCAGGCGGCTTGGTTCTCCTTGCATCCGGAGACCGGGCGCCGCCAGCGCCTGGCGGCCGGAGAGCCCCTGCCGCAGGGCTGCTGGCTCAGCCCCGGCGCCGCCCTGCGCCCCCTCATGCAGTCGCTCCTGCTGCCCGTGTCCGCAGCGGTACTGGGGCCGTCCGAGCGGGCCTATTGGCGCCTCTGCGAGCCTCTCTGGGAGGTGGTGGGGCTCGCCCCTCCTCGCCTCGTGTCCCGCCCCTCCGTGGTCGTCGTCCCCTCCGGGTTCCACCTCGACGCCGACCAGGTGGAAACGATCCGGACCGGGGCCTGGAATCAGCTCGCGTCCTGGCCGGGCATCCTGCCCTCCCAGCGGCTGGGCGCCCCGGTTTCCGACCCCGCCTGGCCCCAGGCCCTGCAGGTCCGCTTCCAGCGGGAGCTGGCACGGAACCAGGGTCGCCTCGCGAAGCTGGACCGGCGCCTGCACCGGGAAGCCGCCGCAGGGCTGGTGGGCGGCGATCCCGAGCGGCTGCGCCAGGCCCTCTTCCCCTTCGGTCTGCCCCAGGAACGGGTGCTGCCCGGCGTGGCCTGGCTCCGCCAGCCGGCCCTGTTGGATGCGATCCTGGAGCGCATGGACGGCCAGACGCCGCTCATCCTGGTGGAGGAACCATGAGCCCCGATCCCCATGACGGCCTGGATGTCCTCGCCCTCGGCGCCCACCCGGACGATGTGGAGGTCCACGTAGGCGGGCTCCTGGCCCTGGCGGCGGACCGGGGCCTGAAGGCCGGCATCCTCGACCTCACCAGCGGCGACCTGGGCACCCGCGGCACCGCCGAGACCCGGCGCAGCGAAGCCCAGGAGGCCGCGCGGATTCTCGGTGTGACCCGCTGGGTGCTGGACTTCCCAGATGGCCGCTTCACCGAGGAGGAAGCCTTCCGGCAGCGCCTGATGGCCGAACTCCGCCGGCTGCGGCCCCGGGTGCTGATCCTCCCCGGCCCGGAGGACCGCCACCCCGACCATCGGCGGGCCCACCGCCTGGCCCGGGAGGCCGCCTACTACGCGGGCCTGAAGAACTACCCAGGCCCAGGCCTTCCCTGGCGACCCGAGGCCATCGCCTGGGTGGGAGGGGAGAACCCTGGTCCGCCGGACCTGCTGGTGGATGTGAGCGCCGTGTGGGACCGGCGCATGGCCGCCTTTGACGCCTTTGGCAGCCAGTTCACTCAGGATCCCGCCCTGCCCCCCACCCGCATCGCCCACCCCGCCTTCCGCCGCGGCGTCGAGGGCCGCGCCATGCACTGGGGCTCCCTCCGCCTATGCGACTGCGCCGAGGCGCTCTGGTGCGACAAGCCGGTACCGGAGGCCTTGCTGCGGTTGCTGGTCAAGTTGGGCCCTCTGGCGTGAACCGCTTCGAATCCACCCTGCTCGCGCAGATCCAGTCCAGGGGCGACGCTGTCTCGGGTCGGGTGCTGGTGGCCTGCTCGGGCGGGGGAGACTCGGTGGCCCTGCTGGTGCTGCTCTGGACCCTCCGGAAGAGCCTGGGCATCGAGCTGTGCGTGGCCCATGCCGACCATGGGCTGCGGGAAGGCTCAGCCGAGGATGCGGACCTGGTACGCGGCCTCTGCAGGGCCCTGGACCTCGACCTGGCCGAAGCCAGCCTTGGGGTGCGAGTTCATGCCACTGCGCAGCACCTGGGGCTCGAGATGGCCGCCAGGGAGCTCCGGTGGGACTGGCTACGACAGGAAGCCGCCCAGTGTGGGGCCAGCGCCGTGGCGACGGGCCACACCCTGGATGACCACACGGAAACCGTCTTCCTCCGGTTGGCTCGAGGGGGGGGCCTGGGCTGCCTGCACCCCCTGCCACCCCGCCAGGACCTCCGCTGGTCGCCGCTGGTGCAGGTCCGCCGGGCCGACCTGCGGGCCTACCTGACCGCGAAGCAAGTCCCTTGGCGGGAAGATCCCACCAACCAGGACCCCTTCACCGCCCGCAACCGCTGGCGCCCGGTGCTGGCGCAAGTGCGGTTGGAAGCTCCCGAGCTGGATCGCCACCTCTTTGAGACGCACCGGCAGGCCCTGGAGGCAGAGCAACTGGCCGCCACGCTGATTGCCTCCTGGGAGGGGACCCGCTGGCTCGTCCTGGAAGGCGCCATTGCCCTCCAACCCGGAATCTGGACAGAGCCGGAGCTGCGCTGGACCCTCGAGGCTGCCTTTCGGAAGCTCGGCTGGCCGCGAGAGGCCGCCCTGCTGCGGGACCTCGCTCCTTGGCTCGTACCAAGGCTCGCCCGCAGGCCCAAGCCCGCGACCTGGGGCCATTTCCACCTAAACCCTGAACCGGATGCCGGGTATCTGCATCTAACAGCAGGACCGCTGCCTTCCCGGACCTAGTAAACTGGAGGGCCACCTGGGCCTCGGCCCCAAGGAGTGACCCGTTGAATTCCATGATGAAGAGCGTGCTGGTCTGGCTGGGCATCATCGCCCTCTTGGTGCTGGCCTTCCGCCAGATCCCCCAGAACAACCGCCAGATCGAGGTGCCCTTCTCGACCTTCTACACCGAAGGCGTGGCTGGTAAATACAAGACTGTCACCCTTTCCGGGTTTGACATCGAAGGCACCTACAAGCAGCCCGAAAAGAACGCCAAGACCGGTGATGTGATCGAGAAGTTCCGCACCGTCGCACCCCCCATGCAGGATTTGGGCAAGGTCATCCTCAGCTGGAAGACCGAGGGCCAACTCGACGAGTTCAAGGCCGCCAAGCCCAGCGAGAACAATTTTGCCTATGTGCTGATGTTCTGGGCACCCCTGCTGGTCTTCGTGGTGCTCTGGTTCGTCTTCATGCGCCAGGCCCAGATGGGCGGCAACAAGGCCATGAGCTTCGGCAAGGCCCGGGCCAAGGGCCTATCCACCACCGGCAAGCGCACCACCTTTGCGGATGTGGCCGGCTGCGATGAAGCCAAGGAAGAATTGAAAGAGATCGTCGAGTTCCTGAAGGATCCAGCCAAGTTCCTGAAACTGGGTGGCAAGATCCCCAAGGGCGTCCTCCTCATGGGCCCTCCGGGCACCGGCAAGACCCTGTTGGCCCGTGCCATCGCGGGCGAAGCCAAGGTGCAGTTCTTCTCGATCTCTGGTTCCGATTTCGTGGAGATGTTCGTGGGGGTGGGCGCCAGCCGCGTCCGCGACCTCTTCGAGCAGGCCAAGAAGAGCGCCCCCTGCATCGTGTTCATCGATGAAATCGACGCCGTCGGCCGTCACCGTGGCGCCGGCCTGGGGGGCGGCCACGACGAGCGTGAGCAGACCCTCAACCAGCTGCTTGTGGAGATGGATGGCTTCGAAGGCAACGAAGGGGTCATTCTCGTCGCCGCCACCAACCGCCCCGATGTGTTGGACCCCGCCCTGCTCCGCCCGGGCCGATTTGACCGCCGAGTGGTGGTGGATCGCCCCGACGTGAAGGGCCGTCACGAAATCCTGAAGGTGCACACCGCCGACAAGATTCCCCTCAGCCCGGATGTGGACCTGGAAGTTCTGGCCCGCGGCACCCCTGGCTTTGCCGGGGCTGATCTGGCCAACCTCTGCAACGAAGCCGCCCTCACCGCCGCCCGCGGCAACAAGAAGTGGGTGGAGATGCATGACTTCGAGCAGGCGAAGGACAAGGTCTACATGGGCGCCGAACGCCGCAGCCTCGTGATGACCGAGGAGGACAAGCGCATCACCGCCTACCACGAGGCCGGCCACACCGTGGTCGCCGCCGTGGTCCCCCAGAGCGACCCGCTCCACAAGGTCACCATCATCCCCCGTGGCCGAGCCCTGGGCGTCACCTGGCAGCTGCCGGTGAAGGATCGCTACAACACCACCCGCGAGTACATGGAGAGCCGCATCGCCATTGCCATGGGCGGCCGCATCGCTGAGGAGATCTTCTTCAACCAGCTCAGCACCGGCGCCTCCAATGACATCCAGCAGGCGACGGACATGGCCAAGTCGATGGTCATGGAATACGGCATGAGCGACAAGCTGGGCCCGCTGAACTTCGGCGGTGGTCAGCACGAGATCTTCCTGGGCCGGGACTTCACCCAGCACCGCGAGATCTCCGAAGATACGGCTCGCATGATTGATTCGGAAGTGCACGAGTTCGTCATGCGCAACTACCGCAAGGCCAAAGCGGCCATCGAAAGCCACCGCGATCAGCTGGTGGCCATCGCCGAGGCTCTGCTGGTGCGGGAGTCCCTCGATGGCAACGACATCGAGATCCTCATGAAGGGCGGCACCCTGCCACCGCCCAAGGCCGGGTCCACACCCTCGGCCCCAGCCACGGTGGAAAACACCGCTTCAAGCACGGATCCCGGCCTCAACCCGGCCCTCAAGCCCGCGTGACCAAGTCTGCTTTTGATTGGGGACCCCTGCTGCAGAGGGGTCCCCTTTTTATCGGCATCCTGAACCTGACGCCAGACTCCTTCAGCGACGGCGGTCGCTACACCATGCCCCAAGCCGCCCTGGCGCAGGCGCAGGCCCTGGTGACCCAGGGGGCGGGGATGCTCGACTTGGGAGCGGAGAGCACCCGCCCGGGGGCCGCACCAGTGGACCCGGACACCGAGTGGCGACGCCTTGAGCCCATACTGTCGGCCCTGGTCAGAGCCCTCCCCGGCCTGCCCTTGAGCCTGGACACCCGGCATCCGGAGGTGGCCGCCCTGGGGCTGGCAGCCGGGGCGGCGGTCATCAACGATGTCACTGGGTTCAGCCAACCGGCCATGCTGGCCCTGGCCCGCGGAACCGCATGCGGCCTCATCGCCATGCGCAGCCGATGGCGCGATGGGGGTTTCCACATGCCGCCCTATGACGACCCGACGCCACGGACCCCAAAGGTCGCCCTGGCCGAGCTGGCCGCCCTGCGGGACCATCTCTGTGGGGCTGGTGTCGCCCAGGCCCGGGTCCTGCTGGATCCAGGTTTCGGCTTCGGCACCACATTCCAGGAGGACCTGGCCCTCTGGAATGTTCTGCCAGTGCTCCCCGGGCACCTGGACTGGCCAACGGAGCGCATTTGCCTCGGGGTCTCGCGGAAGCGCTTCCTGGCGGTCCGCAGTGGCCTGCCGACCCTTCCCCCCGGCGAGCGGGATGGCCTGACCGCCCAGGCCCATGCCCAGGCGCAGGCCTGGGGATACCGGGTCTTCAGGACCCACGCCATCGGCTAACCTGTTGCGATGAGTCTTCGCTACTTCGGAACCGACGGCATTCGGGGCATGGCCCTGCGCACCCCCCTCACCCTGGAGGAGGTGACCCGCTGGGGTGCCGCCTGGGCTCAGGTGGCGCGGGAAGCTGGGGTTCGGCGGATGGTGGTGGGTTGGGATCCGCGGACCAGCTCAGGCCCCCTCGCCGAGGCCTTCATCCTTGGGGTGGGCCTGGGACTGCAGCTGCTCTGCCTCGGCATGGCCCCCACCCCGGCGGTCGCCTGGCAGGTGGCCAAGCTGAGCCAGGAAGGCGACAAGACCTGGGGGCTGATGATCTCCGCGAGCCACAACCCACCCGAGGACAATGGCCTGAAGGGATTCAACGAACGCGGAGAGAAGCTGGAAGAGGTCCAGGAGCAGGCCATCGAGCAGGCCTTCGAGCAGATGGTCGAACCCACCACCATTTCCCGGCCCCCCACGCCGCTCTCCCTGGCCCCCTACCTCCAGCATCTCGAAGGCATCACCCTCCCGGAAGGGTTCCCCCTCGTCATTGATTGCGCCCATGGAGCCACCAGCGAAGCCGCCCTCGAGCTCTTCCACGGCGGGGATATCCACTGGCTGGGCATACCTGCCGACGGCTCTCGGATCAACGTTGGTGTGGGGTCCACCCACCTGGATGCCCTTGCGAAATCCGTCGTGGCGCGGGGGGCCCACCTGGGCATCGCCTTCGATGGGGATGGGGATCGCTGCCTGATGGTGGACAGCTCAGGGGCCGTGGTGGACGGCGACCAGATGCTGTGGCTGCTGGCCCAGGATCGCCTCCTCTGCGGGGACCCGCCCCCCGGGGTCGTGGGCACCCTGATGACCAACGGTGGCCTGGCCCAGGTCCTCCAGCAGGCGGGCATCCCCTTCGTTCGCACCGCCGTGGGGGACAAGTTCCTGCTGCGGGAGATGGCTCAGCGCGGCTGGGATCTGGCCGCGGAAGCCTCGGGTCACCTCATCCAGAAGCGGCTCGGCCCCAGTGGGGATGGCCTGTCTGCGGCACTTTCCATCCTCAGGGCCCTGCTGCATCGACCGGCCGAGCACCGCTGGGACTGGACCTTCAAGCCCTGGCCACTGCGCCTCGTCAACGTGAAGGCCCGGGATCGTAAGGTGGTGGAATCCTGCCACCAGTTGACGGCCGCCATGGCCACCATCGACCAGCGTTGGGGGGATGGCGTACGCCAGGTGGTGCGCTGGTCGGGAACGGAGCCCAAGCTCCGGCTCATGGTCGAGGCCCGGGAAACCGCCTGGGTGGAGCAGGCCCTGCAGGAGCTGGAGGCTGCGGCCCGGCTCGACCTGGCCCTGACCTGACATGGTCGCCGACGTCCGCCGCCCCGTCGACCGCTGGCTGGTGCTGTTCGCCCTCGCCCTGGTGGCCATCGGCATGGTGTGGATCTATTCCGCATCGGCCATCAAGGCTTCCCAGAACCATGCCGCCGCCACGGCCTTCCTGACCAGGCAGCTGGTGGGTGGCGGCATCGGCATCGCCTTCATGCTGGCGCTTTCCCAGGTGGATCTGTCCACCCTGCAGGATCATGCCCGCCCCCTCATCATCGTCTACGCAGTGCTGGTGGGCCTGCTGGTAGCCGTGCTGTTCTTCGGCCCGCGGGTGAACGGCGCCCACCGGTGGATCCGCCTGGGCCCCATGAGCCTGCAGCCGTCTGAACTGTTCAAGCCGGTCTCCGTGCTCATTGCCGCCTCCTGGATGGTGCGCAACCGTGAGGCCTGGGGCAACCACCGCGACGCACTGCCCAAGCTGCTTGGCCTGGCCGGAGTGATGCTGGTGCCCCTGGCGCTGATCCTGCGGGAGCCCGACTTCGGCACCACGTTCCTGATCGTCTTCGTGGCGCTGATGGTGGTGTTCCTGGGCGGGGCGCCCAAGTGGATCTTCGCCATCGCCCTGCCGGTACTCGGCGCCCTGGGCACGGCGTTCGTGGTGCTCTCCCCCTACCGGCTGGCCCGGGTCACCAGTTTCCTCAATCCGGAAGCGGATCCTCTCGGGAAGGGTCACCAGGCCCTGCAGAGCCTCGTGGCCGTTGGCAACGGCGGCTTCCTGGGCGTGGGCCTGGGGGGCGGAAAACAGAAGCTCTTCTACCTTCCTGAAGCCCACACCGATTTCATCTATGCGGTCATCGCCGAGGAGGCGGGGCTGATCGGCACCGTGGTCGTCCTGGCCCTCTTCGTCGCCATCCTCTGGCGTGGGTACCGCATTGCCCGGCGGGTGAGCGATGGCTACCTCAAGCTCTGTGCCCTGGGCTTCGTGCTCCTATTGGTGGTCCAAGCCCTCATGAACATGAGCGTGGTGCTCTCCCTCGCACCCAATAAAGGCATCCCCCTGCCCTTCATCTCCTTCGGTCCCAACAGCCTGATCACCAGTCTGGTCTGCCTCGGCCTGCTGCTCTCCATCAGCAAGGATGTCTCAGCCTAGGTGAATGGGCTCATCGTCGTCCTCGTCGATGAGGACCACATTGGATCCACCGCCCAGCAGTACCGCGTCCTCATACATGTTCTTCAGCTTGGGCTGGTATCGATCCGCCTGGCCCACCCTGGGATCAGCCTTCTGGTCCACAGAGAGGCGCACCAGACCCTGGTAGTCCATGGCTTCCCCACCCAGCACCGCTGCGAGCACCTTCAAGGGGTTGATCGCAAGGTGCGGCCCCATGGCCGTGGTGAACCGAAGGCCATCGTCTGTCAGATCCAGGGCCGTCAGGACGGTGTGGAGGTCTAGAGCCGCTTCCGAATCACCTTCCTTGCGCCTCCAAGGCCAGGGCTGCCGATCCCGGAAGGCCTGGATCCCGGCTTTGATGCGGCTGCGGATCGGGGGGGGGGCGGCCCAGCACCAATGGGAGGCGAGCGCAAGTTCCATCAGGGGCGAGGCGTGCTCGGGGTGGATCTGCCAGCGGTGGACACGGAGCCCCTCAGGCAGGCGTTGGTTCAACCTTCCCATCAGGTCCGCCGGAGTCCCTTCGGGCTCCCGCCTGAATACCGCATCCACCGGTTCAGCTTGGCCCGCGGCCCCGCTGGGCAGAGGCAGTGAGAGGCTGAGAAGGGGGCGGGGGCGCTTGCCCAGGTCAAGGGCCAGCGGAAGGCCTTCCAGACGAAAGGCTTGCAGCAGGATCGCGTGGATGGCTCCGTCGTCGAAGGTGATTGCGGGCGGTTCCTTCGCACATTCGAGCCTGACTCGGCATCGGCGAGTGTCCATCTGCCAGAAGGCAAGGCGTCGATCCCGGGCTTTTTGGGCGAACGGTGCCAACTGCGAGGCGAGTGCCTCTGCAGGGGACGAGCCCCCAGCCTGCCGCCCCGGGAGACGAAGCAGCTCCGCCGCCTCCTCGGCCAGGTCCTCTTGCAGGATCTGCTGAAGAAAGTCGGCCTGAGGTGGCCATTGGCCGGTTTCAAGCCCCTTGCGCACGGCCTGCAAGCAAGCGGGCTCGCGGGATGGCCCCGCGGCTTCCATCTGCGCCAGCACAGTGGCCAGATGTCGTTGCCGCTCAAGGGCTTCGACGGGAATGGGTGGAGGTGGCGTTCGTTTGCTCACCTCATCAGCATAGTGGGAGGCCCACCATTCGCAGCATCGGCCGCGGGATTCGGCAGAAATCGGCAATTGCCACCCATCAGGTCAAGGCCTCCTGCGGATGATTTCCACATCTCCTGTGGGAAGTCCGTGCGGAGGCTCCGCGAATTCCTTCCAGCACAAGCCACTTGAGTCCCTGCCCACTTTTCGTGGCAGGTGGGAGTGTATTCGGGTGTTGACATGTGCCGCCGGGTTGGTTCCCAATCCCAGCCTTTGCCTTCTCGAGACGATCCCGCCAAGCTTGGAATCACCGCCATGATCCACGACCCCTACATCATCCCCCCCCTGCCTCCAGACTGGCCCTACCCACCGGGCCATTCCCTGCCCCCGCTGGGCTGCAGGCTCAACCTCGACCTGCCTGGGCTTGGTTCTGGGTGGCGGCTCTGCACACCTGGAGGCATGGTCCCCACCGGTGATCCGATCCCGCTTTCCGGGGCCTTCGGGCGCGGAGGCATCATGCGTCTGGGCGATGTGGTGTTCCGTCCCTACCGCAGGGGCGGACTGTTCCGCCACCTCAATGAGCGGACCTACCGCACCCACCTGCGGTTCGCGGCGGAACACGCGGTTCATCGCGGTTTGTGGGAAGCCGGGTTCCCAACGGTTGAGCCCCTCGGGTACGCATGGCGTCCCACGGGATGGGGTGTGGAGGGCGTGCTTCTCACTCGCCTGGCCGAAGGTGAAGCCTGGCCCCGGTGCTGGGACCTCGGCATCGCACGGCAGGCGGAGTTGCTTGGCGCGCTTCGCGCACTGTGCGAGTGGGGCCTCTGGTCCCCGGATCTCAATGCCACCAACATCCTGCTGCCCCCCCAGGGCGGCGTTCTGCTGCTGGATTGGGACCGGGCCGGGTTCCAGCCCGGCAGCAGCGACCTCTGGCCTCGTTACCGAAACCGCTTGCTGCGCAGCCTTCACAAGCTCGGAGCCCCGAACGAGGCCATTCAGCTCATTGGGTCTGCACCGCATCCAGGATGAGCACCGGTTTCACCGGCAGGTTCAGGAAGTCGCTCCGCTTGTTGCTCGTCTTCACGGACTTGATCCGGTCCACCACGTCCATCCCCTTCACAACGCGGCCGAACACACAGTAGCCCCAGGTGGTTCCATTGGCTTTGCTCTTGAAGTCGAGCGAGGCATTGTCCACTACGTTGATGAAGAATTCCGCAGCCGCGCTATTCGGGTCTGGCGTGCGAGCCATGGCCACGGTGCCGCGCTTGTTCCGCAGCCCGGCCGCGAGGGAACGGTCCGCTTCGTTGGGAATGGATGGATCCGTCCGTTTCTTGCCGAGGTAGTCCACGTAGCCACCCCCCTGGATCATGAAGCCTGGGATGACTCGGTGGAAAATCGTGTTCTTGTATTGACCTTTCTTCACGTACTTCAGGAAATTCTCCACGGTCCTGGGGGCCGCTTCGGGTTCCAGCTCCAGAACGATGACCCCAAGGGAAGTGGTCAGCTTGACCTTCGGCTTGGGTGCAGCCGTGAGGGTCAGCACGGCCAGGGAAAGACAGGCGGCGATCACATGGCGCATGGGCTCTCCGGGGGTTCCTTCAGCATACCCGCTGCAGGTTCCAGAGGGAGGAAGCCCCTGCTCACATCCTGCAACCGAGAAGAGCTCGTTGGTGCTTCTAATACGCGCCCAGGCTCTTCGCCAGCGCATCCCGCTGGCCCTTGAAGCCTTGCTCATCGCGCGCTTCGAGGATGACGGCCCTGGCCATCTCACGTTGGCCCAGCCGCACCAGGGCCTGAGCCTTCATCAGGCTCACCCACCCCCGCTGCCCTGGCTCGGCCGCCTTGCTGGGATAGAGCACCAAGGCCCCACGGGCATCGCCATCCTGCAGCCTCAAGTCTGCGACCAGGATCAGCAGCGGCTCGCGGTCTGCTCCCTTCTCCGGAGCTCGGCGCAACCAGCTTTCTGCCTCGGTTAGCCGCTGCCGCAACGCCTCCTTGGGCTGCAAGGGGCGCTGCAGCAGCCTCACCAGCAACTTGATGCGCGCGTCACCTGACTCGGCCCTGACCAGGGCCTTGCGCACTTCCGACCAGTGCGCGAGAGAGACCTCCGCTTCGGCCCGCAGCAGGGCCTGGCCCGGGGATTCACGACGGCTCGGAAGCAGTTGCAGCACCGCCTCGGATTGAGTACCTGGGGGAACTTTGGCAAGGGCGGCCTGCCGCAGGTTTCCCTGTTCGGAGGCGGGTGCCTCCGCCAGCAGCCTTGGGACCACGCCGAGCAGCCCCTGGGCCGCGAACAGCTCCGCCACACCCTTGCGCGCTTCCGAGGTAAGGGCCTTGAAGGTGCCGGGCTTCATCCGGGTCAGCAGTTCTCCCGCAAAGCCCTTCTCGAGTCGTTGGGAGACCCAAGCGTTCCAGGCCTCCGACCAGAGCTTCTTCACTTCCGGTTGGCTCTCCCTCAGGACTGGGTCCATGCGATCAACCAGGTTGAGGGCGTCTTCCCACAGCGATTTCCCCGTGAGCACCCTCAGCTCGACCACCTGGGCGGTGCCCTTGGGCAGGGCCTTGCCCCCTTTCCGAACCTCCGCAAGCAGGGCCTCGGCCGAGGGCAGGCCCGAGGCATCCTTCAGGCTGCCGTCGGTCAGCAGGCTGGCCAGGGCCAGACGGGCGTCATCCGCTTCCGACGAGGCAGGATGATCGGTGATGACCTTGCGCAATACCTGGGCTGCTTCCTGGGCCTGTCCGGACCGCCCCAGCAGACGACCCCAGGCGAGTTCCAGGCGCGGCATCAGGGCACTTTGCGAGTACAGGTTCTGGAAATCCTTGAAGGCCCCTTGGGCCTGGTCCTTCTCCCCTGCCGCGGCAAGGACCTCGACCATGCCCGCCAGGCCCAGCTCGCTGGGCTTCTCGTTTCCCGCGAGGGGCCGCAGGGCCTGCACGATGGGGATGGCCTCCTGGGCCCGCCCCTGTTCCGCCAGGGTCCAGATCAGCAGTTCCTGGGGTCGGCGCTTCCGTTCCGAGGGCATGTCCGAAGCCAGCGCCTTGTGCAGGCGGGATTCCGCTTCCTTGTAGCGCTTCTGGGCTACGGCCTGTTCCGCGAGGATGGCCTGGGTCTCGCCCATGAAGGGGGACTTGGGCCACTGTCGCTCGAGTTTCTTCAGGGCCACCGAGGCGGCGGACAGGTTCCCCAGGCGCGCCTCGAGGGTTCCCTGGGCATAGAGAACCAGTTCCCGGTCCGGTGCCCGGCTGGACTTGAAGGAGTGGCGTTTCAGCTGGTCGAGAGCCCGGCGGACAGCGCCAGGGTCAGCCATGCCCAGTGCCTGCCTGGCGAGATCTCCCGCCTCGGCATCCGTCATACGGGCCTCTCTGGTCGCGTAAGCCGGTTTGCCCTGCGTTGAAGCACCCGCATGGGCTTCAACGGCGGGGTGCGCCAACAGCACCAGGGCCATGCACCAGAGCGACCCGCCCCTGAGGCGCGCCTTTCGGCTCATGCGAGCCACCGACCTAGCAGGTTCTTCTTCCCCTGCTCGAATTCCTCGTCCGACAGAAGGCCCTTCCCCTTTAGGGCCGCGAGCCGCTCCAGGTCCACCAGCGGATCCGAGGTGGTGGGAGCCCCCAGGGGCGCCATCTGGTTGGCCAGGATCTCCATGCGCCCCAGGGTGGTTTCGAGGCGTTCGGCCCGCTCGGTCAAGGCGCGCACCTTTTCCCGCAGTTCATCCCGCTCATGGGTGAGGGTGCGTCGTTCCATGAGCCGCCGCAGGGTATTCCGAAACTGGTCGATCTGCATGGGTTTCGTAACGAAATCGAAGGCCCCCAGTTCCATGGCCTCGGTCGCCTCCCGCACGCTGCCGAACCCAGTCAACACCAGCACGGTGCAGCTGGGATTGCGGTTGAGGGCGCACTTCAGGACATCCATGCCGGTCTTCCCAGGCATGACCAGGTCGGTGATGACCAGATCGAAGGGGGGCTGCTCGGCTTTGAGCTTCCGCTCCGCTTCTTCGCCGGTGGCGGCGGTGACCACCTGGAATCCTTCTCCCGTAAGAAGGGTGGAGAGCGTCTCCCGCGGCATGGGATCGTCATCCACCAGCAGCAGGCTGGGGGTCGGCAGATGGGGAGGGACAATGGGGCGGGTCAAGGGCGGTCCTCACGGTGGCCTAAAGATACCCTTTCGGCCCTGAGGTGGGGGAACTCCAGCCCTTGGTTCACGCAGCCCCCCGCAGCCGGTAGACAAAGGCCAGGACCTGGGCCACGGCCTGGTACAGGTCGCGCGGGATGGGCTTGTCGATGGACACGGAGCGGTACAGGGCCCGGGCCAGCTCAGGGCGCTCCAGGGTGGGCACGCCCGATTCCCTGGCCCGCTCCCGGATCTTGAGGGCGAGGTGGTCCAGTCCCTTGGCCACGCAGATGGGGGCGGGGCTCTTGTCGTCGTACCGCAGGGCCACCGCTACGTGGGTTGGGTTGGTCACCACCACCGTGGCCTTCGGCACCTCGGCCAGCATTCGACGCCGGGCCGCGGCCTGCATGATCGCCTTCTGCTTGTGCTTGATCTCGGGGCTGCCGTCCGCATCCTTGAATTCGTCCTTCACCTCCTGCTTGGTCATCCGGATGCTCTTCTCCCAGGACACGCGCTGCCAGGCGAAGTCGGCGATGGCCAGGATGAGCATGGCAATCATCACATTCCGGTAGAGGGCCAACACCGTGACCTGAAAGATGCCAAGCGCCTGGCCCAAGGGCAATTTGAGCGTGTCCATGAGCAGCGGAACCTTGGGTCCCAGCACCGCGTAGGCGACCCCTGCCAGCAGGGCGAATTTGGCGAGGCTCTTCACCAGGTCAACCAAAGCGCGGGCCGAGATGATCCGCTTGAAACCCTGGGCCGGGTTCAGGCGGTCGAACTTTGGCTGCAGGGGCTTGGTGTTGAAGGTGAAGCCCCGTTGCGCGAAGCCAGTGGCCAGGGCGACCAGGAGGTTCAGCCCCAGGAAGGGCAGCAGTAGGCGACCCAGGATGTTCATCACGTCGGCCAGCAGGGTGATACGCCCCGCCTCGGCAAGCACGCCGGGCTGAGCCATCTGGAGAAAGTGCGCCACCTGCTGGGAGAGGAGCGCGAAGGTGGCCCCACCCAAGCCCAGGAACAGGAAAAAATTCCCCCAAAGCAGAATGGTTCCGTCGAAATCGGCGCTGCGGGGGACCGATCCTTCCTCTCTCGCCTTCTGGCGTCGCTTGGGTGTGGCCTTTTCGGTGCGCCCGGGATCCTGTGCCATGTCAGCCTCCCAGCAGCTTCAGGGTAAGCCTGGGGGCTGATTCGAGCATCTCCCCCAGCCAGGGACCAAAGGACCGGAGCACCAGTCCGAGGGCCACCAGGCCGAAGGCGATCTTCAAGGGGAAGCTGAGCTGGAGCAGCTGCAGCTGGGGCATGAACTTGCCGGAGATGCCGAGGACCAGGTCCACCAGGAACAACATGGCCAGGACCGGAAAGGCCAGCTGGAAGCCCTTGGCCAGCAACTGCCCCACCAGCAGCACCAGCCCCATGGCCTGCAGCGGCACCCCCTGGCCCATGGGCGCGATGCGGTAGCTGTCCACCAGGGCCAGGATCATCTGGTGGTGCAACCCCGTGATGAACACCAGCAGGGCTGCGGTCTGCATCAGAAGAGACCCTGAAATCGACGTACTCTGGGAGGTTGCGGGATCCACGATCTGCACAAAGGAGAACCCCATCTGGGTGTCCATCAAGGCGCCTGCAAAGGCCACCGCCTCGAGCATCCAGGCCACCACGGTCCCCAGCAGCAGGCCCACCGCCAGCTCGGAGGCCATGAGTCCCACCAGCTCCGGCAGGCCCGAGGGAATGGCGGGGGGGACGGGAACCACCGGCAACAGGACCGTGGCCAGGAGGGCGCCCAGGGCGGCGCGCAGCTGCAGCGGGAGCTGCTCGGAGCCCAGCAGGGGGAAGGCCGCGAGGAGGCCGGTGATGCGCGTGAGGATGAGCACCCAGATCACGGCCTTGGCGCCTGTGAAGGCCCAGAGCACGGGATTCGAGAGGGTGGGCGTCACCTCTGGCTCACGTCAGTTGCCGGACGACGGCATTGAACTGGGTGAACATCTGGGTGGTGAACTGCAGCATCACCTGCAGCATCCAGGGAAAGCTGATGGCCACCACCACCATCACGGCGATGACCTTGGGCACGAAGGCGATGGTCTGGTCCTGGAGGCTCGTGACCACCTGGAACACCGAGATGAGCAGCCCCACCACCAATGACACCAGCAGGGCCGGCCCAGCCACCAGCAGGGCAGTTCGGAGGGCATCCCGACCAATCTGGGCAATGACAAGCTCGTTCATCCCGTGTACCCCCTCACCAGCGAGCCAACGATGAGGTACCAGCCGTCGACCTCCCGAGTCCGCACGCGCAGCGCGCGGGAGCAGGCCGCACCGGCGGCCTGCGATAGAAGGGAGAGATGGTCGACCCTTGCCGTGACTACCTTGTTCATCCCGTGTACCCCCTCACCAGCGAGCCAACGATGAGGTACCAGCCGTCGACCATCCCGACTCCGCACGCGCAGCGCGCGGGAGCAGGCCGCACCGGCGGCCTGCGATAGAAGGGAGAGATGGTCGACCCTTGCCGTGACTACCCTGTTCATCCCGTGTACCCCCTCACCAGCGAGCCAACGATGAGGTACCAGCCGTCGACCATCACGACTCCGCACGCGCAGCGCGCGGGAGCAGGCCGCACCGGCGGCCTGCGATAGGAGGGAGAGATGGTCGACCCTTGCCGTGACTACCCTGTTCATCCCGTGTACCCCCTCACCAGCGACCCGACGATGAGGTACCAGCCGTCGACCTCCCGACTCCGCACGCGCAGCGCGCGGGAGCAGGCCGCACCGGCGGCCTGCGATAGGAGGGAGCGATGGTCGATCCAGACCTCCGGAACCCTGTTCATCCCGTGTACCCCCTCACCAGCGACCCGACGATGAGGTACCAGCCGTCGACCATCACGAAGAGCAGCACCTTGAAGGGCAGCGAGATCACCACAGGCGGCAGCATCATCATGCCCATGCTGAGCAGGATGCTGGCCACCACCATGTCCACCACCAGGAAGGGCAGGAAGATCATGAAGCCGATCTCGAAGGCGGTCTTCAGCTCACTGATGAGGAAGGCGGGCAGCAGGCATTCCATGGGGACATCGGCCTTGGTCTGCGGAGCCTTGGCCTTGGCGATGCGCAGGAACAGGGACAGGTCCTTCTTCCGGGTGTGGCGCAGCATGAACACCTTCATGGGTGCCGCCGTGCGGTCCAGGGCCTGATCGGTGGTCAGCTCGTTGCGCTGCAGGGGCTGCAGGACGGTCGTATTAATCTCCCGCGCCGTGGGCGCCATGATGAAGAAGGTCAGCACCAGGGAGAGGCTGATGAGCACCTGATTCGAGGGGGTCTGCTGCGTGCCGAGGCCCTGGCGCAGGAAGTGCATCACCACGATGATCCGGGTGAAGCTGGTGGCGGTCATGAGGATGGTCGGCGCCAGGGTGAGCACCGTCAGCAGCAGCATCGCCTGCAGGCTGGAGCTCAGGGCCGGGCCCGAGGGCGCCTTGCCGAAATCCACGGTTACTGAGGGAAGGGGCGCCGGCTGCTGGGCACACAAGCTCAACCCCGCGAGAACGATCAGGGTGAAGGGCAGCCAGCGCAGGAGGCGGGTCATTCGCCACCCCCGCTCTGCGGGCCGTTGCTCCCCTGCCGGAGCATGGCTTCCATCTCCCTCACGGGCACTGGACGGCCCAGGTCCACCTGGCGGGACAGCGCCTCGTCGAAGGTATCGGGCTCACCTCGTTCACCGGGATCCAGCTTCGAAAGCAGGCTGATGCCCTGGGGCGTGAGGGCGATCAGGAAGCGCTCCCCTTCCGCATCCAGGATCGAAACGTACCGCCGGTCCCCCAACGCCAGCGTCTCCTCCACCCGGAGCTTCTGTCCCCCGGAGCCAGGAATGCGGCCCCGGCCATACTTCTTCAGGGCCCAGAGGCTGGCGGCGGCCAACCCCAGCACCAGGACCAGGGAGCCAAAGGCCCGAAGGCCCGAAGGCGGGGCTTCGACGGGCTGGCCAGGCGTCGGTTTTCCGTCCTCAAGCGTCAAGGGAGCCTGCAGTTCCTTTTCGGAGGCGGTGGGCGGCGGCGCCGGGCGGTCGGCGCCCTGGGCACCGAGAGCCAGTCCCAGCAGCATTCCGAACGTCAGCACCACCTGTCTCAGCACGACAATCTCCCGACACAACCCGGAAGAGGGGCGAGAGCGATGCCAGGGTCAGGGGTTGGCTGGGGAAATGGGCAGCCGCACGTCGAACCGGACCTTCCAGGTGCCCGCCTCAAACACCCAGATGCGCAGGAAGCTCGCGGAACGACCTTGGCCGTCGCGGCCCGTCTCACCGCAGGTCCAGCCCAGATCGCCGCTCGCCGCCACCTCAACCGTCGCCGGGTCCCACCCAGGACCGGCTGGATCGGCCTTCAGGGCAGCCTGGATGGTGGCCCGCTCCACGAGGGGGGGCTGGCGCGGGCGCAGGACCCGCGCCCCTTCGGCAAGCTCGGGCAGCAGGGCGAGGCCGCCCTGGGTCGACCAGACGGCGGCCAGGCGAGCCTCGCTGGCCCGCAGCTGGGTGAGGTCCCCACCTGCCTTCACCGGAGCGGGATTGGCGCCCTTCTGCGGCGAGGCCTCCCAGACGGCGAAGGGCTCGCTGGCGGTGGCCGGAGCCGCATGGGGCACCCCGATGTCCGCTAGGACCTTCCACTGGCCCTGGGCCGTGCGTCCCCAGACGGAGAGGAAGTGCCCGTGCACCAGGATGGGGGCGCCCTTCTTCGGCGCGTAGGTCCAGGGTCCGTGGCTCCAGGCCAGGTCGCCCGAGGCCGAGATCCCCATGGCCTCGGGGTACCAGACCAGGTGGCCGGGATCCCCGGGCTCTGGCCCGTAATTAACTCGGGCCGAAGTCATCCGGGGCACGAACACCCGGGCATCCTCCGCCAGCCAGGCCAGGAAGGCGGGGCGGATGCCTTGGGTGTCGGCCTGGCGGGCGAAGGCGAGCTCGGCCCGCCAGACCGGCTCGAGGGTGGGCGCCTGAGCCTGCCCCGAGAGCACTCCCGCAAGCAGCCAAGGCAGGACGACCAGGAATCTCGACATGGGACCTCCGCAGGCTGGGAGCACCCTACCACCGTTGCGGCCCTGGCGGCTTCGGCGTAGGGTGAAGCCCTCATCTCACGACAACTCAGGAGCTGCCATGCCTTCTTTCCAGCTCACCGTGAACGGCCGGGCCCGCACCGTGGACGCAGACGCCGACACCCCCCTGCTCTGGGTCCTGCGGGATAGCCTGGGCCTCACGGGCACCAAGTTCGGCTGTGGCCAGGGGATCTGCGGCTCCTGCACCGTCCACCTCGACGGCAAGGCTGTCCGCTCCTGCCAGGTCCCCCTGGACAAGGCCGCCGGACATGCCATCACCACCGTGGAGGGCCTCTCCAAGGACGGCTCCCATCCCGTGCAGCAGGCGTGGATTGCGGAGGACGTGGCCCAGTGCGGCTACTGCCAGCCCGGCATGCTCATGACCGCCACCGCCCTGCTGGCGGGCCATGCCCATCCCACCGACCGCCAGATCGACGCAGCCATCGGCGACCACATCTGCCGGTGTGGCACCTATCCCAGAATCCGAAAGGCCATTCACCGCGCCGCGGAAGGGGGTGGCAAATGACCAGCCGCCGCGATTTCCTAAAGGTCACTGGAGCCGCAGGCGCCGGGCTCGTTCTCGGCCTGCACCTCGAGGCCAAGGTCCGCCCAGGCCAGGCTGCCGAGGCCACCTTCAAGCCCAATGCCTACCTGGCCATCCGACCCGACGGGCGGGCCGTCCTCACGGTGCCCAAATCCGAAATGGGCCAGGGCATCCGCACCGCCCTGCCCCTGGTGCTGGCGGAGGAGCTTGATCTGGACTGGACCCGCGTGGAGCTGGTCCAGGCCATGCCGGGCCCGGACTTCAAGCGCCTGGGCACCGGCGGCAGCACCAGCGTCAGCACCACCTGGAACACGCTGCGCAGCGCCGCCGCTGCGGCGCGGGAGATGCTCGTGGCCGCTGCTGCCAAGCAGTGGAATGTGTCCGCGTCCCAGTGCCGGACCGAGAAGGGGGTGGTCCACGGCCCCGGGAAGCTGGCAGCCGGCTACGGCGAGCTGGCGTCACTGGCCGCAACCCTGCCGGTACCGAAGCAGCCCACCCTCAAGCGTCCCAGCGAGTATCGGCTCCTTGGGCGCCCCACCCTGCGGGTGGATGGCCCCAAGATCGTGACGGGCAAAGCCATTTTCGGCCTCGACATCCGACGCCCCGGGCAGCGCTATGCCACCGTGCTGCGCTGTGGCGTGGTAGGTGGCCAGCCCAAGCGCTGGGACGCCGACAAGGCCAAGACCATCCGTGGCGTCAAAGCTGTCGTGCAGGTGCCCACCGGCTTGGCCGTGGTGGCGGATAGCACCTGGGCGGCCCTGAAGGGACGGGACGCCCTCGCGGCCACCGTCTCCTGGGACGAGGGGCCTCACCATGCCTTCAATTCCAAGGATCTGGAGACCCGGATCCGCACCGCCCTGGATGGCCCGGCGGATACCGCCCGGCAGGCGGGCGATGTCCCCGCGGCGCTCAAGGCCGCGGCCCGGGTGATCGAGGCGGAATACGCCTTCCCCTTCCAGGCCCACGCAACCATGGAGCCCATGAACACCACCGTGCAGCTCAAGGAGAAGGGCGCTGAACTCTGGCTGGGCACCCAGGCTCCCAACACCACCCAGGAGCGGGCGGCCAAGGCCCTGGGCCTCGCGCCTGAGCAGGTGCAGGTGAATGTCGCGCTCCTGGGCGGCGGCTTCGGCCGGCGTTCCGGCACCGACTTCAGCACCGAAGCGGCCCAGGTGGCCAAGGCTGTCGGCGGCGGCCCCCTCCAGGTGGTCTGGAGCCGGGAGGATGACTTCCAGCACGACCTGTTCCACCCGCCCACGCTGCACCGCATGAAGGCCGGTCTGGATGGCCAGGGCGCTTTGAGCGCCTGGTCCCACCGCATTGCCGGGCCCGCCATCCTGCGTTCCTGGATGGGTGGCCGGAAGGTGCCCGGCCAGGCTGAGGCGGAGGCCAACGGGGCCCACGACATCCCCTACGCCATCCCTGCCTTGGACGTGGCCTTCGCGGAAGTGGAGGTGCCCGTGCCCCTGGGCTGGTGGCGGGCCATACAGATCGTCCCGAACGTGTTTGCCCGGGAGTGTTTCCTGGATGAGGTGGCCCATGCCCTGGGGAAGGATTCCCTGGCGTTCCGCCTTGAGCTCCTGGGCCAGCGCGGCAAGGTGAAGGTGGGTCAGGAGGAAGTGGACGTCGCCCGCCTGCGGCGGGTGCTGGAGTTGGCGGCCAGCAAGGCCGGCTGGGGCCGCAAGCTGCCCCCGGGGCATGGCCTCGGCCTGGCCTGCCACGCCTACGATGCGCGCACCTACGTGGCCGAAGTCGCCGAGGTCTCCGTCGACAAGGGCAACCTGCGGGTCCACCGGGTCACGGCCGCGGTGGACTGCGGCATCATCCTCAATCCCCTGGGCCTCACGGGCCAGGTGGAAGGTGGGGTCGCCTGGGGCGTCTCGGCCCTCACCAGTCAGATCACCTTCGAGAAGGGCCGCGTCGTCCAGGATGGCTACGACCGCTTCCCCGTGCTGCGCCTGCCGGAGATGCCCGCGGTGGATGTGCACCTGGTGGCAAGCACCGAAGCCCCCTCGGGCATGGGGGAGCCCCCTGTTCCGGTCTCCATTCCTGCCGTCCTGAATGCCGTCTTCGCCGCCACGGGCAAGCGGATCCGCCGGCTGCCCCTGGGACCTGAAGCCTTCGCGTGAAAGAACTTCAGGACATCCTCCAACTCGTCCGGCGTGCCCAGGGTCCCCTGGCCTTGGCCACCCTCGTGGGTACCGAAGGAGCCAGTTATCGGAAACCCGGAGCGCGCCTCCTGATGGGCTCTGAGGGACTCCTGCGGGGCTCCCTCAGCGGCGGCTGCCTCGATGGGGATCTCCAGGCCCGGGCACTGGAGGTGCTCGCATCGGAGCGCCCCCGGCTCCTCACCTATGACCTGCGGGGCGAAACGGATCTGGTCTGGGGCAGCGGCAGCGGCTGCGAGGGGGTGTTACGCATTCTTCTGGAGCCCGTGGTGGGGGTGCCGGCATGGATGGGTTGGGTTGAGCAGGCCTGGTCAACCCGGACGTCCCTCGCGCTGTGGACCGACCTGACCCCCGACCGGCTCGGGGTGCGACGCATCCAGGGCCCTAGGGAAGCGGCAGGTCCGGGATGGCTTGAGCGCTTCGACCCACCAGTGGCGCTGTGGATCATGGGCGCCAGCGATGACAGCCACCCCTTGGTACGCATGGCCAAGGAGTTGGGCTGGGTCGTGGGCATCCTCGACCATCGTCCCGCCTTCGCCCGCGCGGAACGGTTTCCCGAAGCGGACGTGGTGCGGGCCGGGCACCCCCAGCAGGTGGTCCCAGGCCTTGCCCTGGATGCCCGAAGCGCCGTCGTACTGATGACCCACCACTACGCCAAGGACCTGGAAGCCCTGCGCCTGCTGCTGCCTTCGGCAGCGGGGTATCTGGGTCTCATGGGCAGTCGGGCCAGGGGCGCCAAGCTCCTGGGGGAATTGGCCGCGGAAGGGGTGCATCCCGATGGACGGCTCCACACGCCCGTGGGCCTCGACCTGGGTGCGAGTTCCCCCGAATCCATTGCCTTGGCGATCCTGGCAGAAATCCACGCCACGTTTGCCAGACGCTCTGGGCAGCCCTTGCGGCAGGTCGGCGCGGAAGTCGTCCGTTGATTCCGGCCATCCTGCTCGCAGCCGGGTCGGGGCAGCGCATGGGCGGGCCCAAGGCGCTCCTGCGCCTCGACGGAGAACCGCTGCTGGAGCGCATGGTTCGCATCGCCCATTCGTCCGGGTGTCATCCAGTCGTGGTGGTGGTGGGTGGCTGGTACCAGGAGGCGTTGGCACCCCAGCCTGGCCTCCAGGTCGTGCGCAACCCTCACGCCGCGGAAGGCATGGCCAGCTCTCTCAGAGCAGGCCTTGCCGTGTTGCCTGGAGCGGTCGAGGCGGTCCTGATCCTCACCCTGGATCAGCCGGCGGTGGATGAAGACCTCCTTGGACGCCTCCAGGCACTGGCCGCAGCCCATCCTGGGCGACCGGTGGCCTGCGCCTACGCCGGCACCCTGGGCGTGCCGGCGGTCCTGCCCCGAAGGCTCTTTCCCGACCTGATGGCGCTGGAAGGGAACCGGGGCGCGAAGGCGATCCTCCTGCGGGAACAGGCAGCCGCCCTCCCCTTTCCAGCGGGGGAACTGGACCTGGATACACCGGAGGACCTGGACCGGTTCACGCGCTGAGCGTGGCCTTCCTCTGCAGCTGGTCGTAGCGCCGGCGGGCCTGTTCGAGGTCCGAGAGGTGGGCGCCTGCCCACTCGCAGAGGGCGCCCATGGGCTCGATGAGGGTGTGGCCCAGCTTGGTCAGCTCGTACTCCGTGCGCGGCGGCACCTCGGGATAGACGTGGCGGGTGACCAGGCCATCGCGCTCCAGCTTCCGCAGGGTCTGGGTGAGCATCTTCTGGCTGATGCCGCCCACCTGCCGGTGCAGGTCCCCGTAGCGCTGCTTGCCCCTGGCCAGCAGGTAGATCAGCAGGGTGGTCCACTTGTCGGCGATGAGATCCAGGGCCTGTCGCGTGGGGCACTGGGCACTGAGCACGTTGGGAGCGAGGGTGCATGCTTTACGAACCATTGGGTTCCTACCTTCCAATTTAGTGCCTACTTTCTTTTCGAATGTAAGCACCTAAAGTCTGGGTCACGGGCCATTCAATTGCAACCGCCCACCAGGAGGAATTGCCATGACGCAAATCGCCATCGTGTACCACAGCGGCTTCGGCCACACCCGGGTGGTGGCCGAGGAAGTGAAGGCAGGGGCCGAGCAGGTTCCCGGAACCACGGCCACCCTCGTTCCAGTGGAGGAGGTGGAGTCGCGATGGCCGGAGCTGGCCCAGGCCGACGCCCTGGTGTTCGGCAGCCCCACCTACATGGGCAATGTCAGCGGCCCTTTCAAGTCGTTCATGGACGCCAGTTCGAAGGTCTGGCTGGAGCAGGGCTGGAAGGACAAGGTGGCGGCTGGGTTCACCATCAGCGGCAGCCCCAGCGGGGACAAGCTGAACACGCTCCAGTCCCTGATGATCTTTGCCATGCAGCACGGCATGGTCTGGGTGGGCAATGCGGAACTGCCCTACAACACCGAAGGCATCAACCGGCTGGGCAGCATGACGGGGGTGATGGCCCAGGCCGGGCAGGTGCCGCCGGAGGTGGAACCCAACGAAGCGGATCGTCGCACCGCCGCCCGCTTCGGCCAGCGCATCGCCGCCGCGGCGGGACGCTGGGCGCGGGTTTCCTGACCTGCTCATCGCCACAGCCAGCGATTGTCATGACGGAGAATCCGTCTCAGATCCGCTAATCTGGTAGGCAGAACCAGGAGCCCCGGCATGTCTGACCTCATCCAGCACCTCACCGACAAGACCTTCTCCACAGCAGTAGCGCATGGCACCACCATCGTGGATTTCTGGGCCCCCTGGTGCGCGCCTTGCCGCGAACTGGCCCCCCTCACCGAGACCCTAGCAGGCGAACTCAAGGGCAAGGCCACCTTCGCCAAGCTGAATGTGGACGACTTCACCGCCCTCTCGGAACAGTACGACGTCTTGAGCATGCCCACCTTGGTGATCTTCAAGGAGGGGCAGCCGACCGACCGTATTGTGGGTTCCCTGCCCATTGATCAACTCCGAACCCGCATTCAGCAGGCACTCTAAGTCCCCCCTTCTGACCCCGAATATCGAGGCATTCATGAACACCTTCTCCGGCGATAGCCTTATCCAGCAACTGAACTGGCGCTATGCCACCAAGAAATTCGATGCCAACCGAAAGCTGTCCCCGGCCAACTGGTCGGTCCTCGAAGCCTCCCTGGTCCTGACCGCCTCCAGCTATGGGCTGCAGCCCTGGAAGTTCATCGTCGTGACGGACCAGGCCCTCAAGGCCAGGCTCCGCCCCGCGTCCTGGAACCAATCCCAGGTGGAGGACTGCAGCCACCTGGTGGTCTTTGCCGCCAAGCTGGATGTGACCGAGGCCGACGTGGACCAGTTCATCCAGCGCATCGCCGAGGTACGGGGCGTCTCCATCGAGAGCCTCGCTGGCTACAAGGGCTTCATGATGGGCGACCTGGTGAACGGCCCCCGCCATGCCGTCATTCGTGAGTGGGCTGCGCGGCAGACCTACATTGCCATGGGCAATCTGCTGACCTCCGCCGCCGTGCTCGGCATTGATGCCTGTCCTTTTGAGGGCATCGAGCCCGCCAAGTACGACGAGATCTTGGGCCTGGCCGGGTCGGGATACGCCACGGTGGCCGCCTGTCCTGTGGGCTATCGCGCCGCGGATGACAAATACGCGGCAGCCCCCAAGGTCCGCTTCACCCACGAAATGGTGGTCGACCACCGTTAATTCTTCTGAGGAGGCACCATGCAGACCCGGACCCTCGGCACCCAGGGACTTCAGGTCTCGGCCCTGGGCTTGGGCTGCATGGGCATGTCGGACTTCTATGGTCGGCGTGACGATGCGGAGTCCGTGGCCACCCTGCTGCACGCGGTGGAGCGGGGGATCACCTTCTTCGACACGGCGGACATGTATGGGCCGCACACCAACGAGCGGCTGGTGGGCAAGGCCCTGGCGGGAGTCCGCTCACGGGTCCTCATCGCCACCAAGTTCGGCATCGTGCGTGATCCGGACAGACCTGGCGTGCGTGGCGTCTGCGGCCGCCCAGACTATGTCCGGAGCGCCTGTGAGGGCAGCCTTGCCCGCCTCGGGACCGATGTCATCGACCTCTACTACCAGCACCGGGTGGATCCCCAGGTGCCCATCGAGGACACGGTGGGCGCCATGGCGGAGCTGGTCGCGGCCGGCAAGGTGCGCTACCTGGGGCTGTCGGAGGTGAGCCCGGCGACCTTGCGCCGCGCCCACGCTGTGCACCCCATCAGCGCGGTCCAGTCCGAGTACTCCCTGTGGACCCGCGACCCCGAGGAGGGCCTGCTTCAGACCTGCCGGGAGCTGGGGGTGGGGTTCGTGCCCTACAGTCCCCTGGGACGAGGCTTCCTGACAGGACAGATCAAGCGCTTCGAAGACCTTGAGCCCGATGACTACCGCCGGCACTCACCCCGGTTCCAGGGCGAGGCCTTCCAGAAGAACCTGGACCTGGTGGCCCGGCTGGAGACGCTGGCCGCCGCACGCGGTTGCTCCCCGTCCCAGCTGGCCCTGGCCTGGGTCCTGGCTCAGGGTGAGGACCTGGTCCCCATCCCCGGCACCAAGCACCAGCGCCGGCTGGACGAAAACCTGGGGGCCTTGGACCAGGCGCTATCCCCCGCTGAACAGGGCGACCTGGGCAGCCTGTTCCCCCTCGGCGCCGCTGCCGGAACCCGCTATCCCGAGGCCATGATGCACATGGTGAACCGCTAGGAGTTGCCCAGGAGGTCCCGTGGCCAGTCGCCAGGATGCTAACGCCGACAATGCCCCCGGCCCCTACTTCGTGGACCGCACCTGCATCGACTGCGGTACCTGCTACCAGTTCGCCCCGAACACCTTTGCCGCCAGCGACGACCATGCCTGCGTTTATCGCCAGCCGGAGTCCGAGGAAGACCGCCACCTCGCCGCCATGGCCCTGGTGGCCTGTCCGGTGGGCTCCATCGGCACCGACGACCGGACGGGGCTCCCGGAGGCAACCCGGGCCTTCCCCCATCCTCTGACCAAGACCGTGTCCTTCTGCGGCTACACCAGCGAGAAGAGCTTCGGCGCCTGGAGCTACCTCATTCGCCGGCCCGGGGGCAACGTTCTGGTGGACTCCCCGCGCGCGGCCGAACCACTTATGGCCAACCTGGAGGAATTGGGTGGCGTGGCCATGCTGGTGCTCAGCCACTGCGACAACGTCGCCGACCATGCCGCCTACCGCGAGCGCTTCGGCTGCGAGCGCATCATGCACCAGGCCGAGGGCATGGGCTGGCCCGAGCGCCTGGTGCATGGCACAGAGCCGATCCCGCTGGCTGAGGACCTCCTGCTCATCCCGACGCCCGGCCATACGGCGGGAAGCGTCTGTCTGCTCCACAATGAGATCCTTTTCACCGGCGATCATCTCTGGTGGAACACGGATGACCGGCGGTTCTCCGCCTCCCGCGCCTTCAACTGGCATTCCTGGGAGCAGCAGCTCGCCAGCCTGGAGAAGCTGCTGGGCTACGAGTTTTCCTGGGTGATGCCCGGCCATGGCGCCATCCACCAGACCGAAAGCCCGGCAGCCATGCGCTCCGAGCTGGAGCGGGCCATCGGCCTCCTCCGGCGCTCTTGACCCCCGTCCGTGGTCGGGCGTGGGAAACTGGGGGGGTTCGTCGGAGCCCCCATGTCCACCGCATCAGAATCCCCTGTCGTCACCGCCCCCCGCGGCACCCACCTGCACTGCAAGGGCTGGGTGCAGGAGGCGGCCCTGCGGATGCTCATGAACAACCTCGATCCCGAGGTCGCCGAGCGGCCTGAGGATCTGGTGGTCTACGGGGGCCTGGGCAAGGCGGCCCGCAACTGGGATTGCTTTCACGCCATTGTCAAAGAGCTCAAACATCTGAACGATGACGAAACCCTCCTTGTGCAGAGCGGCAAGCCCGTGGGAGTGGTGAAGACCCACCCCGACGCACCCAGGGTGCTCATCGCCAATTCGAACCTGGTGCCCAAGTGGGCCACCTGGGAGGTGTTCCGCGAGCTGGATCAGAAGGGCCTCATGATGTACGGCCAGATGACAGCCGGCAGTTGGATCTACATCGGCAGCCAGGGCATCGTCCAGGGCACCTACGAGACCTTCGCCGAGGCCGCCCGGCAGCACTTCAATGGCACCCTGGCCGGTACCTGGACCCTGACCGCCGGGTTGGGTGGCATGGGCGGTGCTCAGCCGCTGTCCGTCACCATGAACGGCGGGGTCTGCCTCGCCATCGAGGTGGACCAGACCCGCATCCAGAAACGCCTGGATACCCGCTACCTGGATGAATGGACCGACAACCTGGATACCGCCCTGGCACTGGTGGAGCAGTACGTGGACGCCCACGAAGCCCGCAGCATCGGCCTGCTGGGCAACGCCGCGGAGTTGCTGCCCGAGATCCTGCGCCGCGGCCACCAGCCCCAGCTCGTCACCGACCAGACCTCGGCCCACGACGAATACAACGGCTACATTCCGGCGGGCCTGTCTCTGGAAGCCGCCTCGCAGCTGCGTGTCGAGCAACCGGAAGCCTATGTGCAGCAGGCCCTGGCCTCCATGCGCACCCACGTGGAGGCCATGATCGAGTTCCAGCGCCGCGGCGCTGTCGTCTTCGACTACGGCAACAACATCCGCGCCCAGGCCCAGCGGGCTGGCCTTGAGAACGCTTTCGCCTTCCCGGGCTTTGTGCCGGCCTTCATCCGCCCCCTCTTCTGCAAGGGCATCGGCCCCTTCCGCTGGGCGGCGCTCTCCGGCGACCCGGCGGACATCGCCGTCACGGACGCGGCCATGATGGAGCTCTTCCCCGAGAACGAGGGCATGGTCCGCTGGATCAAGGCCGCCCAGGAGAAGATCGCCTTCCAGGGCCTGCCTGCCCGTATCTGCTGGATCGGTGCCGGGGAGCGCCACCTGGCGGGGCTGAAGTTCAACGAGCTGGTGCGCACCGGCAAGGTGAAGGCACCCCTCGTCATTGGCCGCGACCATTTGGACAGTGGCTCGGTGGCCAGCCCCAACCGCGAGACCGAGGCCATGAAGGACGGGTCGGATGCTGTGAGCGACTGGCCCCTGCTCAACGCCCTGACCGCCGCCTCCGGGGGGGCCTCCTGGGTCAGCTTCCACCATGGGGGCGGCGTCGGTATGGGCTATAGCCAGCACAGCGGGGTGGTCATCGTGGCCGATGGCACGGAGCGCGCCGAGCGCTGCCTCGCCCGGGTCCTCTGGAACGATCCGGCCATGGGCGTGTTCCGCCACGCGGACGCGGGCTATGACACTGCCCGGCAGCACGCCGAATCCATCGGGCTCCATATCCCCATGCCCGGTTGAGCGCGCCTTCCAACCCCGCATGCCCATGCAGGAAGGTCCGATGCCTGAACCCCAACCCCCGACACCCTCCAGTCCCACCCCCTCCCTGGGGCCTCTCCGCCTGCTCAGCGCCCTCACGGTCTTCCTGGCCCTGGGCAACCTGATCTGGTTCCTCGGCACCTTTCCCGGCTACTTCCGCTGGTTCAGTCAGGGTTGGCTGAGCCCCGGGCTGCCGCTGATGCTGCTCTGGGCCTTCCTGGGCCTGCCCTCCCTCGGCTGCGCCGTGGTCACCCTCCGGCTGGCCCACCGCCTCGGTCGCCCGGCCCGGGCCTCCCGGCTGGCCTTCCTGCTCCTCCTGGGCATCTGTGCCCTGGTGCCCCTGTTGGCCTCCCTGGCCAATTGGACCGCCGGCCAGGGGACCTTCCCCTGGATCACCTGGCTGGTCACCCTCCTGGCCGCCCTCCTGGTCTGGCTCGGCACCCTGCGGCGAGGGACCACCCCCCAGCCCCCCCACCCCCCTGCTGATCCTGCCTGAGGTCGCTGCCATGTCCCGTCCCTGCCCCTGCCTGTCCAAGCAACCCTATGACCGCTGCTGCGGCCCCTATCACGGGGGCAAGGCCCTGCCCGAGACCGCTGAGCAGCTCATGCGGTCCCGGTTTTCCGCCTATGCCCTGGGCAAAATCGAGTACCTGATCCAGACCCGCCCGGAAGCCAAGCGGGCCGATGAGAACCGCGAGGAACTGGCCCAGGTCCTGCAGGTCTATCAGCTGCGTGGGCCTCAAGATCCTGGGCAAGGAGAAGGGCGGCAAGGGGGACGACACCGGGATGGTCACTTTCCATGCCAGCCTGCAGGCCCAGGGGCGGCGCAGCCTCCACATCGAGACCAGTTCCTTCGTCCGCGAGCGGGGCCGTTGGGTTTATGTCGACGGCGTGGTGAAGGAGTAGGACGGATTCCTTCCCCGCAGGCTGTGGGGCCGTTTTTTTAATAATCCCGAGGTAAAAACTCAAGATTCACCATGGCCGCCCGTTGGAAGGGGAGAGGCCATGCATGGATGACCAGCCCTTATTCACGCGCCGCGCCGATTATGGCGCCAGGATCCTTGTGGTCGACGACGATCCCCTCGCCCGCCGGTCGATCCAGGCCATGCTGGAGCGCAGCTACTACCAGGTGGAAACGGCGGAGAATGGCACCGTGGCCTTGGGCTTGGTCGCCTCCTGCCTGCCCGACCTGGTGCTGCTGGACATCCAGATGCCCGAGATCGACGGGTTGGAGGTCTGCCGCAGCATCCGGGGCATGCCCCGCGGGGACCGGCTGCCCATCATCTTCCTGACGGCCGAGGAGCGGGCGGACATTCACACCCTCGCCTTCCAGGCCGGCGGGGATGACTTCCTGAGGAAGCCAGTGCTGATGGCGGAACTGATCGTCCGCATCCGCAGCCTCATGCGGCTGAAACGGCTTCAGGCGGAAATCCTGGAGGAGCGGGACAACCTGCTGGACCTGCACAAGCAGCGGGAGCAGCTCTTCGGCTTCATCGTGCATGACCTAAAAAACCCCCTGTCCGCGATCCAGGCAGGGCTTGAGCTGCTCGGCGACCGGGAGGACCACCCTCCCACCGCCCAGGCGCAGCTCCGGCGGTTGCAGGAAACCGCCCTGACCATGGGCCGGATGATCCAGAACATTCTGGACATCGGGCGAGCCGAGGAGTTGGGGCTGGAGCTGCGGAAGACCCATATCGCCCTGGACACCTGGCTGCCGGATCTCATCCGGGAACTGGAGTCCCGGGCCCAGGGCCGCCACCTCGCCGTGACGGTCGAGTGCCCCGCGGGCCTTCAGGTCGAGGCGGACCAGGACTTCCTGCGCAGGCTCATGTTGAACCTCCTCGACAACGCTCTGAAATACGCCCCTTCCGGAAGCTGCATCGCCATCGGCGCCCAGGCCACCGCGAGTGCCGTGCGCCTGGAGGTGCGGGACGAAGGCGATGGCATCCCCGAATCCCAGCGGGACCAGGTGTTCGGCAAGTTCGTCCGGCTGGAGGACAACGATGCCAGCGCAAGGTCGGGTTCGGGACTGGGGCTCGCCTTCTGCAGGCTGGTGGCCGAGGCCCACGACGGCCGCATCTGGGTGGAAGCCAACCAGCCCAGGGGCAGCATCTTCAAGCTGGACCTGCCCACCAGCTAAGATGCGTCTGCCGGGAAGGCTCCGTCCGCCTCAGTGCAAGCCCGGATCCTGTTCCCCGGCGCGAACCGCGATGTCCAGGTGGTTCTGCTTCGGCGGCAGCGGGCAGGTGGCGAACAGGGTGAAGGCGCAGGGTGGGTTGATGGCCTGGTTGAAGTCCAGGATCACCTTGCCGTCCTTCGGCATGTCCGCATAGAGGAAGCGGCCTGCAGGATAGGTCCCGTGGGCGCTGGTGGCGTCCTTGAAAATGAGGAATAGCTCTGGATGGGCGTCATCCTCCACCAGGGGTTCGAGGGTGAGCTCGCGCCCCGCCACTTTGAACCGCAGCAGCCCCGGGGCCTTCATGGCCTCGGTGGTGCCTACCACCGTGGGGATGTGGCGCACCTGGGGCGTGGCATAGGATTCGAACTCGGCCACCACCCGCCAGGCGGGATCCACTGGGTACCGGGGCACTCCCCGGAAGGCCTTCCGTGCGGGGTTCTCGGGATCCTTCAGGCGGATGGCAAACCGACTCCCGCGACGGATGAGGTAGAAGCGCACCCGGCCCGCCTGCAGCAGGTCCGCCGACCCGTCCGCATCCGCGACCAGGACCTTCTCCACAGCGGGCCTGCCGTTGAGGAGCAGGCCGCTGCCGGGCAACGGGGTGAAGCGGACCGTGCCCCCTTCCAGCAGGAACACGCCGGCCTTGGCCGGAGCCGCCCAGGCCGGGAGAAGGACCGCCGACCCGGGCGCGGAGCCCAGGGTGTTCTCTCCGGGCAGCAGCCAGTCTCGCCCGATGAGGGTCAGCCAGCCATCCTCTGCCGCAAGGCGGGCTTCCCGATCGGCGTGCCAGGCATTCGTCGCCTGCACATAGGCATCCGGAACCTGGGCCATGGCCACCAGGCAGCAGGCCGAGATCAGGGTGGTCGCAAGGGTTCGCATGGTTAGCCCCGGATGGAGGGTGAAGGAGGGGTGCCTCGACCTACCTGGACAGCACCTGGATGCGGCGGCGGGCCAGGAGGTGGCAGGAGTCCTCCTCTAACTCGCCCTCCCTTGGCTCCGTGACCTTCCGGTAGCGGGCCAGGGCCAGGTCTCGCTCGCCGAACTGCTCGGCGATGCGGGCGAACACGTACCAGTCCTCGCCACGGGGCGCATCCCGATCCGACTCCCGCAGCATCTTGGTCATGACCTCCAGGGCTTCGGTCAATTCCCCCCGCTCGGCCAGGATCGAGGCCAGGGTGTGGAGGCTCCCGGCATTCCCGCTGGGCTGCAGCAGGATCGACCGGCGCGCGTAGTCCAGGGTCTGGTCATCGCAGCGCCCCATCATCAGGTTGCCCCAGGCCAGGTTGTTGAACTCCGCCGCTGTGGCCAGGCCCCGCTTCACCACGCCCTGATAGAGGCGCTCCTTCTCCTGGTCCCTTCCCAGTGCGCTAAGTACATGGGCCTTGGTGTTCAGGGCCATCAGGTCATCGGGCCGCCGCTGGAGCAGCTGGTCACAGTGGGCCAACAGGGCGTCCCATCGCTTCAGCCGATCCAGGGCAAAGATCAGGAATCCCGAGGCCACTTTTGAGGTCGGGTGGGCCTCCAGCAGACGACGGGCCAGGGGTTCCAGATGTTCTCCGTCCTTCCGGGCCAAGTAGGCGCCCCCAAGGGCCAGGTCGAGGTCCTCCAGTCGGCTCGCGAGGGCCGGATCCTTCTTTGCGTCCATCAACCGGCCCGGAACCTTGGTGCAGCCCGGCTCCATCACCTGGAGCGTCGCAGCCGCCAGCCGTATCTGGGCCGCGGTGCCCGATTGCCCCTTGGTCCAGAACCGGCAAATGACGGCCCCGGTCAGCGGGTCCTCACTGTCCCCAGCCCAGGCTAGGTCCCGGACCCAGTCCAGCCAGGCTTTGGCCCCGACCAGATCGCCCTCGGCGAGGCGCCGGTCCACCTCGATTCCGAAGAGCGCAAAGCGATCCTCGAGCGCCGCAATGAGGTAGCGGTCCTTGATACGGCTCACCTGGAAGGTCAGATCCTTTGCCCCTGGCAGCTGGAGGCGGATTCGGTACCCCTTGGCATCGTCCCCCTCCATGGAGACCTGGCCGAGGGCCACGGCAAGGTCCAGGGCCACCTTCGGGCTCAGGCCCGCGCGGTGGAGCTCACCCATGGACCCTCGGAGGGTCGATTGGATGGAGGTGGTCTCCGATTCACTGGAAAGCACGTCCCAGGCTGTGGGGGTAAAGAAGGGCGCGAGCGCCTTCCCCTCCCGGCCATCCACCAGCAAGGCCGTCAGGAGCTGCCAGATCACCGAAGCAGGCTGCTGGGCGTCAAAGGAGGTCCCATCCACACGCCGGGCCTTGGCCAGGATGGCGGCCCGGCCCCGAATGGTGGAGGCCTCGCTGGAGCCCACGGCACCTGCGGAGAGCAGGGCCGCCGCCTCGGCGTACCGCCGCAGGGGAATCAGCAGGTCCCCCGCAGTGAGGAGGGCCGTGCGCCGGGCCCCCGACTCGGGAACCAGGCCGTTGGCCTCCCCGAGGGCGGAGTCGACGCCGCGGCTCAGGACCGCGGCCGTGATCATCCAGGCGGACCGCGTGGGGGACGGCGACAGTGACTTGGCCAGGTCCTCGAGTTCCTTGAATCGACCGGTCTTGGAGAAATCCAGGAGCAGGTTCACATCCACATCATCGACCTTCAGGTCTTTGCGGAGCGCCTCATACTCGGCAATGGCCAGGTCCAGATCCGCCCCGGCACCGTAGCGCACGCCCTCCTTGTTGTATTCGTAGATGATGGCCAAATTCTTCCGAGCCAGCTTGTCGGTGGGATCGAGTTTTTTGGCTTCCCGCGTGGCCTCGATGGCCCCCTGCCGGTCCCAGCCCGTCATGAATTGCCGCCCCACCAGGTCATGGAGCAGCACATACCCCAGAGTTCGCTGCGCGTACATTGACCCAGGTTCGAGGGCGCAGGCCTTCCGGGCCTCAGCGCGGGCCAGCTCGCCCATCGCGCCCTTCAGTAGGGCCATCGAGAGCTTGCTGAGCGGCGCAGCTTTGCCCGGCCTGCTGGCCGCGTAGGCGCGATAAGCCTGGATGGATTCCTTGATCCGTCCCGCGTTCAGGTCGGCTTCGGCCGTCAAATCGAACCCAATGGACGTTGGGGCGCTGCGACCGAAGGCGCCGATGGCCTGCTTGGCCGCCTCGACCTCAGCTGGGGACCAGAGCCGCTTGCCACTGTCGAACCGGAACCGACCCACCACGGTCCCATCTGCGCCTTGTTCGTAGGCACGGCTGAGCGAGGCGGGCCCGAAGGTGAGGACATCCTTTGGCGGAAGGGCCCGGGCCGCAAAGCCACCGGGGGGATGGATCCGGTACTCCCACTCGACCACCTGGGGTTCATCGAAGACCAGGTCATGCTTCCGGGCCGGCAAGGGCGTAGCCGGTTCCTTGTCGGGGGGGACGGGAATGTAGCGGCGCAGCCGCTCGGTCATGTTCCACAAATTGATGGTGGCCACCGCCTCGAAGTCGTAGGTGGTGCCGATCTTGGCGTCCAGGGCTTCGAGACTCAGGGTGAAGGGGGTGGCGAGGTCGCCGGGTTCGGGCATGTCCGCGGTGCCAAGGTCCTTGGCACTGTAGGCGCCCTGAACATACTTTTTCAGGTTCTCCCGAAGCTTCTTGGGCTCGGTGTTGGACAACTCAGACCGGAGGTAGGCCTCCCCAAGGCCGTGGGGTGTGGAGCGCTCGACCACGCGGGCGGGCCCATCATCGGACAGGAAGATGTCCCGGGTTTCCCGGGTGAGGTAGTCCTCACTCCGTGCGGACGGAATCAGGGTGAGCCCGGCGGTGGCGGGGCTGGCGATGAGGGCCTGACGACCCTGGTCCGGGAAGGGCAACTCCCCGGCATGGAAGTGCTCAGCCGTGGCGTCAATCCAGAGGGGTTCGGGGCCGGGCACGTAGGCGATGGCATGGTCGAAGCGGTTCAACCCCGGCAGGTCGCCCAGGACATCCTCGCCTGGGCCGGTGTTGAGGAGGGCGACATACGCCTCGATGCCCGCCGCCCGCAGCGTGCCCACCAGCAGGGTGGCCTTGTCTTTGCAGTCGCCGTAGCCCCGGGTCAGGACTTCCCCAGGGGTGCGGGGAACGATGCTCGCCGCGCCGAACTCGAGGCCGGTGTAGCGGATGTCCCGGTGGACGCGCTGGAGGATCTGGTTGATCTGGCTTCTGCGGTCGCCCTCCAGACCCTGGACGCGTGGCGTCAGGGGCTGCCCGGCCAGCTGCCGGTCCACCACCTCACTGTAGTACCGGGCCACGGAAGCCCAGCTGGGAACGGTGGACACCCAGAGGGAGGGTACCGGATAGGTCCCGGCAGGCACATGCGGTTCCGGATCCTCCAGGGGATCAATGCGGCCTACCTCGAGGGAGAGGCGCTGGAGGCCCTCCTCGACACGCAGGTTGGCCTTGGTCCCGGGCAGCCCCAGAACCTTGTGGGCCAGGGGCATGCCCACGGGTGCGTCAATGACCACCCGCGTCTGCAGCACGGGCACCGGCTGGCGGAAGGTCAGGGTGATCAGGGCGCCGCCGTCATAGACCGGGGCGGTCTCACGGGTCTGCACCTCCACCTCGGCCACCGCCCCGACGCAGAGCTGGGGGAGCGGCGCGGCCAAGCGCTTCCGGTCGTCGAACACTTTGGCGTCATCGTGCACCGGGGATTCCCCGATGGTGGCTGGATCCAGGAGGTGGGCCACCCCGTCTGGCGTGACGACCCTTGCCTTGAGAATGGGCCGGACCTGGTTCCAGGGCTTCCACATGGCCCCGACGGTCCGCCAGCCATCCAGGCCGGACTCATGGTCTACCCGGAAGACGTAGCGGTAGCGGGTCTCCCGGCGGCCCTGGGCGTCCAGGTGGATCAGGGTCTCTTCCAGCAGCTCAACCACCGCCATGCCCACCACGGGCGGCTGGGCTTTGGCAAGCTGGAGCAGCGCCGGGGGATCCACAGCGAAGGCCGGCTGGTGCTCCAGGCTGGGGGTCACTCCCGGCGTCATTGCTAGGGCGGCCCCCCCTAGGGCCATCAACATGAAGCAGATTCCGTATCGCACACAGGCTCCCCGGCCAACCCCAGCATCCTTCCTGGGAAGGCGCAGCAGTTATTACCTAAAGGCACTGATTGATTTTAGTTAAAACAACCCCAGCAGCATACCCGATTCCCGCATCCATTGGAGGTATAGAAGGTGGGCTGGCGCGTCCACTCCCTTCCCCCGAGCGTCTGGGGGATGATGAGGGGCACCGCCCCATCCTTTCCAGGAGCTTCCCATGCGCGCAGTTGCCCTGTTTGCCTGCCTGTCGCTGATGCTGGGGGCGGGTGAGCCCTCTCAGGGCGTGAGCCGACGACCTGTCCACACCTATTCCATCGTGGCCAGGGATGCCGTCACCGGCGATCTGGGGGTGGCCGTGCAGAGCCACTGGTTCTCGGTCGGGGCCGCCGTGCCCTGGGCCGAACCCGGCGTGGGGGCGGTGGCCACCCAGAGCTTCACTGAGCCGAGCTATGGCGCCCTGGGCCTGGCCCTCATGAAGGCGGGCAAGACCGCACCCGAGGCCCTGAAGGCGCTTCTGGCCGCCGATGCCAACCGCGAGGTGCGCCAGGTGGCCATGGTGGACGCCCAGGGCCATGCCGCCGCCCACACGGGCGCCAAGTGCATCCAGGCCGCGGGTCACGAGGTGGGCGAAGGGTTCACGGTGGAGGCCAACCTCATGGACAAGGCCACGGTGTGGCCGGCCATGGCGCGGGCGTTCCGCGGCGCCAAGGGCGACCTGGCGGATCGCCTCCTGGCGGCCCTGCGGGCGGCCCAGGCGGAGGGCGGGGACATCCGCGGCCAGCAGAGCGCCGCCATCCTCATCGTGAAGGGCACCCCGTCGGGCCAGCCCTGGAACGACCGCCTTTTCGATCTGCGGGTGGAGGACAGCCCCGACCCCCTGAAGGAACTGGGGCGCCTGATCCAGCTCCGCCGCGCCTACCGGCTCATGGATGAAGGGGATGGCTACGTGACCGCCGGGAAGTGGTCCGAAGCCAAGGCCGCCTACGAGGCCGCCGCGAAGCTTGCGCCCGGCATCTGGGAGATGCCCTTCTGGCAAGCCGTGGCGCTCGCCTCCAGTGGTAAGGCGACGGAAGCCCTGCCCATCTTCAAGCGGGTGTTTGCCGCCGAGCCCTTCTGGAAGCGGCTTGTGCCGCGACTCGCCGACGTGGACCAGCTGCCGAAGGATCCGGCGTTGCTCAAGGCCATCGAGGCGCAATAGGGATCAGCCCCCGCTGGGGACCTAGCAAGGACGTTCTGGCTCAGTTTCCGGGGACCTTCGATTCGGCCTTCGGCGCCATCATCAGCCGCAGCCCGAAGAATACCGCCCCCACCAGGATGAAGCTGTCGGCGAGGTTGAAGGTCCAGTAGTGCCAGGTGCCGAAGACGAAATCCAGGAAGTCCACCACCGCGCCTCGCATCAGGCGATCCATGCCGTTGCCCATGGCTCCGCCCAGGATGAGGCCCAGGCAGACCCGGTCCCAGGTGGCGGTACGCGCGTCCAGGAAGTGCTTTCCGAAATAGGCAAGGGCCACTAGGCCCGCGACGGCAAACAGCACGGTTCGCACCATGGGGGGGAGCCATGTGAGGCTGCCGAAGATGGCGCCCCGGTTGAAGCCGAGGGTCAGGTAGAAGAAGCCCTTGATGACAGGAAGGGACTCGTTTTCGCCCAGGGTGCGCAGAACCCAGGCCTTGGAAGCCAGGTCCGCCGCCAGGGCGCCCGCTGGCAGCAGCAGCCAGACCAGCCGGCGCATCAGCCCACCACCGACGCGCAGCGGGCGCAGAGCGCCGCGTCCTCGCCCTGGCCGCCCTTGTGGTTCCAACAGCGGGGGCACTTTGTTCCCGGGTGGGTGGCAACTTCGACGGCGAGGGCCCCGGTCTGGAGCGTCAGCCCCGACACCACCAGCAGGTCGTCGAGGGACTCCCCCAGGCCTTCGAGAAGGGCCTGGTCGACCGCCGGGAGAGACAGAATGATCTGGGCGTCCAGGCTGGTACCGACGGTCTTGGCGGCGCGGTGGGGTTCCATGGCGGCCTGCACTGCCTCGCGCACCGACCAGAGCAGTGTCCACTGGGGGGCTTCCTGGGCCACGGCGGGCTCCGGGAACCGCTGCTCGTGGACACTGCCGCTGCAGCCCGGAATCTGCTCCCAGGCCTCGTCCGCCGTGAAGCTCATGACCGGAGCCAGCAGGCTGCAGAGCCCCTTGGCCAGTTCCCAGCAGGCGGCCCGGCAGCTGCGCCGCCGGGGTGAATCCAGGGCGTCGCAGTAGAGGCGGTCCTTGATGATCTCGAAGTAGCGCCCCGAGAGCTCCAGCTGGCAGAAGCCGTGGAGTGCCTGGGTGGCGCGGTGGAACTCGAACCGGGTGTAGGCATCGCGGGCCTCCTGGGCCGTGCGGGCAAATGCGTCCAGTACCCAGCGGTCCAGCGGGGCGAGTTCCGTCGGGGCGACGGCATCGCGGGCGGGGTCGAATTCCGCGAGGGCGCCCAGCAGGAAGCGCAGGGTGTTGCGGATCTTCCGATAGGCATCGGCACTGCGGTCGAGGATCTCGCGGGAGATGCGGATGTCCTCGCTGTAGTCGCAGCTGGCAGCCCACCAGCGCAGGATGTCGGCGCCCAGGGTCTTGAGGATCTCCTCAGGCGTAATGACATTCCCCAGGCTCTTGGACATCTTCTGGCCCTTGCCGTCCAGCACGAAGCCGTGGGTGACCACCTGCTTGTAGGGCTTGGTGCCCGTGGCCGCCAGGTTGAAGAGCAGCGAACTGTGGAACCAGCCCCGGTGCTGATCCGAGCCCTCCAGGTAGATGAACTGGCCGTAGTCGGAGGGTGCCAGTTCAGGGTGCGAGGCGCACACCACGGAGGCGCTGACACCGGAGTCGATCCAGACATCGAGGATGTCGGTCTCCTTCTGGAAGGCCTGGGCCCCACAGCGGCAGGCCGCCCCGGCGGGAAGCAGGCGCTCGAGGGGGAGTTCACCCCATACCTCGATGCCGCCCTGCTCGATAGCGGCAGCGGCGGTCTCGAAGATGGACTCGGCCACCAGCGGCTCGCCACAGGCCTCGCAGCGCAACACGGTGATCGGCGTGCCCCAGGCCCGCTGGCGGCTGATGCACCAGTCGGGGCGGCCCGCGATCATGGCGTGGATGCGGTTCTGTCCCTGGGCCGGGATCCATTGAGTCTGCTCGACGCCCTCGATGCCCAGTTCCCTCAGGCTTCGGCCCTTGCCCGCCAGCTCGGAATCCATGGTGATGAACCACTGCTCGGTGGCGCGGAAGAGGATGGGCGTCCGGGTGCGCCAGCAGTGGGGATAGCTGTGCGTCAGGCTCTCCTCGTGGAGGAGCCGGCCTTCCCGCTTTAGCCGATCCACCACCAGGGGGTTGGCATCGAAGATGTTCTTCCCCTCCAGCTCCGGATCGGCGACGGCGGGAAGGAACTTGCCATCGGGCCCCACAAGCTGGAGCAGGCCCAGGTGGTGGGCGAGGTTGAAGTCATCCACCCCATGGTCCGGCGCCGTGTGCACCAGGCCCGTGCCGGTGTCCGCCACCACGTAGTCGGCCAGGAGGATGGGGCTCACCCGATCGAGCCAGGGATGGCGGGCCACCAGTGTCTGGAATTCCTTGCCCCGGCGGATCTCCACGGTGTGCAACTCCACGCCGAGCTTCCTCCCGAAGTCCTCCCGTAGCGTCACGGCCACCACGTAGTGGCGATCGCCCGCGCGGACCACGGCGTATTCGAGGTCTGGGTGCATGGCCACGGCGAGGTTGCTGGGCAGGGTCCAGGGCGTGGTCGTCCAGATGGGCACGAAGAGTGGGGTGGGCAGCTCCAGACGGCGGGCTTCCGCGTCCGCCACCGGGAAGGCTACGGTGACGGCGGGGCTGGTCTTGTCCGCGTATTCCACTTCCGCCTCGGCCAAAGCCGTGCGGGCCCCGTAGCTCCAGTGCACCACCTTGAGCTTGCGGGTGACCGACCCGCTCTCGAAGAGCTTGGCCAGGTGCCGCACGGTCTCGGCCTCATAGCGGGGGTCCATGGTCACGTAGGGCTGCTCCCAGGCACCGAGCACACCCAGGCGCTGGAAGGCCGTGCGCTGGGTGTCGATCCACTTCTGGGCATAAGCGCGGCAGCGTTGCAGGAACTCGGCGCGGCTCAGTTCGCGGCGCTTGGGCCCCAGGTCCTTCTCCACCGCGTGCTCGATGGGCAGCCCGTGGCAGTCCCAGCCGGGGACGTAGGGCGACTCGTAACCCGCCATCCAGCGGGACTTGACCACCACATCCTTGAGGATCTTGTTGAGGGCGTGGCCCATGTGGATGGCACCGTTGGCATAGGGCGGGCCGTCATGCAGCACTTCGCGCCCCCTGCCCTTCCCCGCCGTGTTGTCGGCCTTCCGCTTCGCCTCGATGCGCCGGTACAGGCCCTCGGCCTTCCAGCGCTCCAGGCGCTTCGGCTCTCGCTGGGGCAGGTCCGCCTTCATGGGGAAATCGGTCCTGGGAAGGAAGACCGAGTACTTCTTAACCGGTGCCTGCTCGCTCATCGGCGCCCTCGTGCGTCGGGGGGCGCACCCAAGCGCCCCGAGGTTGAACCTCCAGTTCACCACGGAAACCCTTGGCCTCACAAGACAAAGGGCCCGGTGACCCGGGCCCTTCGAAGGAACGTTGGCCATCACACCTGGCTGGTGCAGTGCTTGCAGCGGGTGGCCTTGAGGGGCACCTGCTCCAGGCAGGCCGGGCACTCCTTCGTGGCGGGCGCATCCGGAACCGCCTCTGTCGGCTTGGGCATGAACTTGCCCAGAAGCTTGATCAGCACCAGGAAGATCACCAGGGCGATGATCAGGAAGTTCACCGAGGCACCCAGCACGGCGCCGATGCGGAACTTTCCGAGCACCCACTCCTCCCACTTGATGTTGGCGGGGAGCACATAGGTGACGAGAGGCATGACGATGCCATCCACGAAGGCCGTGATGATCTTGCCGAAGGCACCGCCCACGACCACCGCCACAGCCAAATCGATCACATTCCCCTTCATCACGAAGGCCTTGAACTCGTCTTTCATGGACACGGCTTCCTCCACAAGGAGAAGGGCCGAGGGCTCCCGGGGGAGCCCTCGGCCGGGAATCAGGTGACTACTTGGGGGCGTTCTCGACGGTGCCAGTGGTGATGGTGCGGACGTCGACCTTGGCGTCCTGGACCTTGACGTCGATCTCAACGCGCCGGTTCTTGGCCTGTCCTTCCTTGGTCATGTTGTCGGCAATGGGCTTGTCGGGGCCCACACCCACTGTCGTCACCCGGGAGGCGGGGATGCCGGCGTCGATGAGCACCTTGGCGACCGCATCGGCGCGCCGCTTGGCGAGGGCCTTGTTCAAGGCTTTGCCGCCGGTGGAAGACGTGTGGCCGCTGACTTCCAGGGTGTACTCACCAGGGTAGCTCTTGAGGCCCTCGGCCACCTTGCGGATGGCGGCGGTGGCGTCGGGGCCCAGGTCGGCCTTGTTGTTGGCGAAGTGGAGCACGGCCTCATCGAGCACGATCTTGGCTGGAGGCGGGGGCACAGGCTTGGCGACTTCAGGGGCGGGCGGCGGCGGGGGCGGGGGCGCCACCACGGGAGCAGGCGCCGGCGCCGCCACGGGCTCGGGAGCCGGGGCCGGAGGCGGCGGGGGCGGCACGGGGGCCGGGGCTGGGGCCGGAGTGGCCTTGCGGCCGCCGCCCCAGGTGTAGCCCAGGCCCAGAGTTCCGAGGAACTCGGTACGGGCTGTGGGCAGGTCCACGCGAACCGCCTTGGCGCTCACATCCAGGAGGAAGTGCTCGGAGAGCTTGCCCATGATGCCCAGGCCTGCATGGAGGTTGAGCTTGGTGGCGCTGTCAGCCTTCTGGGAATAGGGGGCATCGAGGTTGGTGGCACCCAGGCCCGCCGCGAGGTAGGGGTACCAGGTCTCGGCCCCGGGCCGGAGGTTGAAGAGTCCCGAAGCCAGAAGGTGGGTCTCCTTCCCGCTGGCGATGGCAAGGGGATTGTTGTCGAACTCCTGGTCCTGGCGCAGCAGGCGCAGATCCAGGCCCCAGCGGTCGGTGTACCAATGCCCCACGCCCAGGCCGTAGTGCATCTGGTCCTTGAGGTTGGTCTTGTTCTCGAAGATGGTCTGCCCCAGGTGGCCGGTGACCCAGGCCGTGCCCTGCTGGGCAGAAAGGGACAGGGCAGTTCCTGCCAGCAGTACCAGTAAGGTTTTCCGCATGATGTGCTCCATAAGGGGGGGTGTGTGACCTCCATCACAGACTACGCTGACGGAGCCGACTCGTTCAACAGAAAACAGGGAGGTTAATCCTCAGACTTTCTTACATGCAGACCGATTTTTAAAGCATCGAGTGGGCATTTATCGGCCTCACGCCAAGGAACCCTCAGGATTTCAAGCCCTTGACAGGTGTTGGACCTTACAAGCCACTCTCTCTGTCAAAACAACTCCTCGAGACGCACCTTCACGGCCCCGGTTATGGGGTCGGGGAGCCATACCGCCTTGAATGCTCAGCCTTCGGCCGCCACCACCGTGATCAAGGCCGCACCCGTCTCCACCGTGGCGCCCTTCTGGACATGCACCGTCGTCACGGTTCCCGTGGTGTGGGTCTTCAGCTCATTCTGCATCCTCTTGGTATCGCCTGCGGCGATACGCAAGGCCTCCACCCTCAGCCTTCGGCCGCCACCACCGTGATCAAGGCCGCACCCGTCTCCACCGTGGCGCCCTCCTGGACATGCACCGTCGTCACGGTTCCCGTGGTGTGGGTCTTCAGCTCGTTCTGCATCCTCTTGGTATCGCCTGCGGCGATACGCAAGGCCTCCACCCTCAGCCTTCGGCCGCCACCACCGTGATCAAGGCCGCACCCGTCTCCACCGTGGCGCCCTCCTGGACATGCACCGTCGTCACGGTTCCCGTGGTGTGGGTCTTCAGCTCATTCTGCATCTTCATGGCTTCCATGACGAGGAGGGTCTGGCCTTCCTGGACGGCCTCGCCGGGCTGGACGAGCACTTTCACGATCTTGCCGGGCATGGGGGACGAGAGCACCCCTCCGCCCGCCCCGGCACCGGAGGCCGCCGCCAACAGTGCCCGGCGCGGATCCGTCAGGGCAAATTCGTAGGACCCGTTGTAGAGCATGGCGCGGTAGGCGTGGGACTCGGGTTCGGCGGACTTGGCCTGATCCAGGCGCACTTCCACCGACCGCCCTTCCATAAGGATGGAATAGCAGCCGGGCTCCAGCTCGAGGATGTCGATGGGGTGGTTCGCACCTTCCCAGACCAGGGTGGTCATGCCGTCCTGGTGGAGCAGCTCCACCTCAAGGGATTCCTTGCCGATGGTCAGCGTTCGTTTCATGGGGCGCTCCTCACACTACAGTCGGTTGAATCGTCCCCAGTGCTTCCAGGCATCGAGCTTGCCATCACCGCTGCCGACAGGCTGGGTGGCCCGCCGCTGTTCGTCCTCCAGCTCGTGCAACAACGCGGCGGCCACCGCGAACTTCAGGTCCGGGCCAACCTCCTTCCGTTTCCAGAAGGGCTTGTCCAGCATGCCGGTGTGCAGGGCGCCTTCCCGGAAGGGGCCATGTTCCATGAGGGCCTCGTGGAAGGCGATGTTGTGGCGGATGCCGCCAATGCGGTACTCGCCCAGGGCCGCGCGCATGCGCTCGATGGCGTCCAGACGGGTGGGGCCCCAGGTGCTCAGCTTGCTGATCATCGGATCGTAGAACATCGGCACCTCGGCCCCCTCGTAGACGCCGCTGTCGTCCCGCACGTTGCGCCCACTGGGGGTGCGCAGGAAGGTGATCTTCCCGGGGCTTGGCATGAAGTTCCGGTCCGGGTCCTCGGCGTACACCCGGCATTCCATGGCCCAGCCATTGAGCGGAATCTCTGCCTGGGTCATGGGCAGCTCTTCCCCGCGCGCCACCAGGATCTGCCACTTCACCAGGTCCAGGCCGGTGATCCATTCGGTGACGGGGTGCTCCACCTGCAACCGGGTGTTCAACTCAAGGAAATAGAAATTGCGCTCGGCGTCCGCCAGGAATTCCACCGTGCCCGCACCGACATAGTCCACGGCCTTGGCCACCTTCAGAGCCGCTTCGCCCATGGCCTTGCGCATGTCAGACGTCACGTGCGGGCTGGGCGCCTCCTCGATGACCTTCTGGTGGCGCCGCTGCACCGAACATTCCCGCTCATGCAGATAGACGTGGTTACCGTGCGTGTCTCCGAAGATCTGGATCTCAATGTGACGGGGCTGGACGATGGCCTTCTCCACGTAGACGCTGTCATCGCCGAAAGAGGAAAGCGCTTCGCCGCGGGCCCGGGCCAGAGAGGCGGTGAACTCTTCGGCCTTCTGCACGAGACGCATGCCCTTGCCTCCGCCCCCCATGGCGGCCTTGAGCATCACGGGGAAGCCGATCTTCTGGGAGGCAGCCAGCAGAGCCTCGTCAGCCATGGTCTCCTGGATGCCCGGCACCACTGGGCATCCCGCCTGGAGGGCCACGACCCTGGCCGCAGTCTTGGAACCCATGCTCTCGATGGATTCAGGCCGGGGCCCGATGAAAGTGATGCCCGCTGCCGCGAAGGCCCTCGCGGCACCGGCATTTTCAGAGAGAAATCCGTAGCCGGGGTGGACGGCGTCAGCCCCACTGCGCCGGCACACATCAATGATCTTCTCGATTACCAGGTAGCTCTCCCGGGCGGCGGCGGGCCCAATGCAGTAGGCCTCATCGGCCATGCGCACGTGCAGGGCACCGCGATCTGCCTCCGAGAACACCGCCACGGTGGGGATGCCCATCTCGCGGCAGGTCCGGATCACCCGGATGGCGATTTCCCCGCGGTTCGCAATGAGGATCTTGGTCACGGGCATGGGCTATCCCCTCTCGTTCGCAATAAACCGCTGGCCTGCGCGGGGACCTGTCCCCGATCGCTTCGCTCCCACTCGCTCGCTCCGCTCCCTCGCGGAGGGGGCATCGTCCCCGCGGTTCGCAATGAGGATCTTGGTCACGGGCATGGGCTATCCCCTCTCGTTCGCAATAAACCGCTGGCCTGCGCGGGGACCTGTCCCCGATCGCTTCGCTCCCACTCGCTCGCTCCGCTCCCTCGCGGAGGGGGCATCGTCCCCGCGGTTCGCAATGAGGATCTTGGTCACGGGCATGGGCTATCACCTCTCGTTCGCAATAAACCGCTGGCCTGCGCGGGGACCTGTCCCCGATCGCTTCGCTCCCACTCGCTCGCTCCGCTCCCTCGCGGAGGGGGCATCGTCCCCGCGGTTCGCAATGAGGATCTTGGTCACGGGCATGGTTGGACCTCGGAATCGGGCATGATGGGGTGCGATGTGTTCCCCCAGACTAGCAAACCCCCTCCTCGCCATCACGCTCACCTTTGCGGCCGTGGGCTGCGGGCGGAAAGGCGATCCCATCCCCCGACCCCGGGCCGCGGCCCGGGCCATGGAGGCGGAACTGGAGGGCCTGCGAACCCTGCGGCTGGCGCTGCCCACGGAGGATGTGCAGGGCAATCCGCTGGTTGGGGTCGAGTTGGTGAGGGTGCTCTACCTGCCCCTGGAGCTCACCAAGCCCTCCCCCGAAGACCTCATCGCCCGTGGAGAGGTGGTGCTGGAGCGCCGTCGGCCGGACCTCCCCGGCCCAGGAGAGAGGGTCATCATGGACCTCCGGTCCCTGCGGCGACCCCAGGGGTGGATCGCGGTGGTGGCCGTCCGATTGGGCAACGTCGCAGGGCGCCCCAGCCAGGTTCTGCCCTGGGTGGACCCGGCGCTCTAGGTGTCGTTGCCAACGAGGTTGTTCAGCCTTGTGACTGGGGGCTGACCACCTAAGGCCGAGTGGGGCCTGTGGTGATTGTAGAAGTGGAGCCAGGCGCTGAGCGCCTGGTTTCTTTCGTCTGAACTCTGCCAGGTGGGGCCATAGGCCCACTCGCGGAGGGCGGTCTGGATGAGGCGCTCGGCCTTGCCGTTGGTCCTTGGCCGGTAGGGTCGGGTGCGGCTGTGCTTGAGGCCAAAGGCTTCTCGCATGGCCTTGAACTCCTTGGATCGGTAGGGCGAACCGTTGTCCGTCAGCAGCTTACGGACCCGCACGCCCTGGGCCTGGAAATGCAAAAGCGCCCTCTGGAGGAAAGACGCCGTTGTGTCCTTCTTCTCATCCGGCAGGACCTCCATGTAGCAGGCCCGGGAGTGGTCATCGCTGCAGACATGGAGCACCTGGTAGCCAGCCTTGCGGTTCCTGTGGTGCCTGATGCCGGTGGCACGGTGGCCCATCTGATTAAAGTTCGCGAGCTTCTTTGTGTCCAGGTGGAGGAGATCACCGGGAGCCTCATGTTCGTAGCGGTTGGGCGGCTCTTTCGCCTGAAGGGATGAGGCTCGGGAGGTCCCTGCCTTCCGCAGCCAGAAACCCACCGTGGAGCGCGGCACCCCCAGCTCCAGTGCAATCCGGACCGCAGGCTGGCCCCGCCGTCTTCGGCCTACGGCCTCGACGACGAGGCCAGCCTGGTGGCTTCGGGCCAGATGATGGGGCTGACTGGAGCGGTCCCTCAGTCCCGGGACGCCCTCCTCCTTGAACCGCTTCAACCACTTGTGGCCAGTTCGTTCACTGAACCCGGCCATCAAGGAGGCTTCCATGACCGTCATCCCCCCATGAACCCGCTGGACAAATAAGGCTCGACTGGAGGGGCAAGACTTTGCTCGACTGTGGATGTTCACCCGAGTCTCCCGGAAAGCTGGTGTTTGGCGACTTCAGCTTCCCAGAATTCGGGTGAACAACCTGATTGGCACTTACATCTAGGGCCCTCAGCGGGTCCTGGCCTCCAACTGGTGGCTCCACCACTGGACCACCGCCACGGCCAGCGGGTCCTTGGCCAGGGGGCCAATGGGTGGGTGCGGTCCCTGGGCCGTGACCGGCGTCAAGGTGTTGGCCTGGGCCCCAAAGGCCCTCCCCTCCTGAACGTCGTTCAGCAGCACGGCGTCCAGTCCCTTGGCCTTCAGTTTGGCCAGGGCATGCTCCAGGTGATGTTCACTTTCCGCAGCGAATCCCACCACCCACTGGTCAGGGCGCCGCGCAGCGGACAGGGTGGCCAGAATGTCGGGGGTCCGGATCAGTTCCAGGGTCTCCGCGCCTTCGCTTTTCTTGACCTTCTGGGCCGCGCGAACGCCTGGCCGCTGGTCGGCCACGGCCGCCGACGCCACCAGGCCGTTCGCCTTCTCCCAGCGGCTGAGGCAGGCGTCGAGCATCTCCTGGGCGCTGCGCACCCTAAGGGTCTCCACGCCCCAGGGCGCGGGTAGATCCCCACCCAGGACAAGGCTGACCTCCGCCCCCGCGTCCCGAAAGGCTCTCGCCAGTTCCAGGCCCATGGCGCCAGTGCTGCGGTTGGTCAGGGTACGGACCGGATCGAGATCCTCGCGGGTGGGACCCGCGGTGATGAGGACCTGCTGCCCCTGAAGCCTCGCCAGCTTGGTGGTACACAAGGACCGGATGGCCTCCGCGATGGCGCCCACCTCCGCCAGCTTGCCGGAGCCTTCCTCGCCACAGGCCAGGACGCCTTCCCCGGGCTCGATCACGGCATGCCCAAAGCCGCGCAGCCGGATCAGGTTGGCCTGGACTGCGGGATGCTCCCACATGCCGGTGTTCATGGCCGGGGCCCAGAGAATCGGGGCGCGGGTGGCGAGGAGCACGGTGCTGAGGAGGTCGCTGGCCAGCCCGTTGGCGGCCTTGCCGAGAATGTTGGCCGTGGCGGGCACCACCGCCACCAGCTCAGCCCAGCGGGCCAGCTCGATGTGCTCGATGCTCGGATTCGCCCGCCACTCCCCCTGATCCGGATTGGCGCCGTAGCAGGGCTCGCCAGTCAGGCTGGAAAGGGTCAGCGGTGTGATGAAGCGCGCCCCGGCCTCGGTCAGAATGCAGCGGACACGGTGGCCTTGGTTGGCCAGCAGGCGGGCGAGGTCGGCGGCTTTGTAGGCAGCGACCCCGCCGGTGATTCCGAGGATGATTTGCATCAGATGGCTCCCGGCAGTCCGTGGAGCTTGCGGATGATCCCGATCTGCCCCAGGTGGTAGCACTCGTGCATATAGAGAAAGGCCAGCACCTGCTCCAGGGGCTGCTCGGCACCCAGAGCCGGGTTCAGGGTGGGACGGTCCCAGTCTTCCAGGCCCTGAAAAGTGGCCTTGAAGGTCTGATCCGTGGCACGGAAGGCTGCCACCAGCTCCGACCAGGGCAGATGCGCCGTCGCCCCAGGCCCTCCCCTGGCGTAGTGCTGTTCCCAGGCGGGATCCTGGGGAACGATTTGGCCCAAGAGGGTCAGAACGCGATGGCGGGTCATCACCAGGTGGCCCAGGATCCAGGCGGCGGAGGCCACGCCGTTGGCGGGCCGGAGGGCGGCCAGCGCCTCGGTGACCCCGGCTCCGTTGAGTTCCAGAAGCCGGAGGTTGCCGCCAAAGGCCGTGCGCCAGAGCCTGCCCCGTTCCATGCACCCCCCAGGAAGCCTCATCCTACTCCAACCCAGGCGGGAGGCCCGTCGGCAACCCGTTTCCTACAACGAAGGGGCTTTCTGGACGCCCATTTCAGTGATATGCTTCTGGGTTCGGAGCAACCCATGACCCAGCGCACCATTGTTCGTGTCCCTGATGAAATCGCCAACAAGTACCGCTTTGTCGTGGTGGCGGGCAAGCGTTGCGAGCAGCTTCAGCGCGGCGCCTTCCCCAAGGTCGAGGTGGTTGTCCCCGTGAACAAGCACGGCCAGGCCCAGGATGCCCCCAAGCTGGCCTCCTTCTGGGGCCAAGTGGCTGTGGCTGAGGTGGAGGAAAACCGCATTGCCTTTGAAGAGGCTGAGATCCTGACCCTCGAAGACACTTCCGTGGTGCCCATCTCCGGCGAGTAGCACGCCGACCTGGCCAAGAAGCCCCCGGAGACGGGGGCTTCTTGGCGTCTAGATCTTATTTCCACACATGATGAAATTTTTCTTGCGCCTTGAGCCTCTCCGTCACAAAATTCATCAGCCGTTGAATTGGAGTCGCATGTCCACCCATCTCGTTCCTCGCCCCCGGGGCCCCAAAGCCACCAAGATGGACCCGAACCACCTGCTGGACGCCGCTCAGGCTGTCTTTGCTGAAGCGGGACTCCAGGCGGCCAGCCTACGCGCCATCGCCCGCAAGGCAGGGTGCGACCCGGCCCTGATCTACTACCACTTCGCCAGCAAGGAGGCCCTGTTCGAGGCCCTGCTCGACCGCCGTTTCCCAGCGGTCCGCAGCGACATGGAAGGGCTCGCCGACCCGTCAGACCCGCGGCCCACATCCTTGCGCCTCTGGGAGGTGCTGCTCATCTACCATCGCCACCTCAGCCAGGACCCGGGGCTCCGGTCCCTGGTGCGGGGCGAGATCGTCAAGGGGGCGGAGGGCGTCACCACCGTCATCGAAGGCCAGATGAGGCCTGTGGTAGCCGCCATCCGTCGGATCTTCGAGCAGGGCATCCAGCGGGGCGACTTGCGCCCCGAGCTCCAGCCCATGCTGGCGACCTTCTTCCTCGTGAAGATGCAGCTCGAGATCCTCGACGTCCTGCCCGTCGTGCTTCCCCGCTTCCTCGATGTCCCTGCCGATGCCTCCGTCCGGCTGGGCATGCATGCCTGGTTCGACCTGTTCTGGCGGGGCGTCGCCTTGGACCCCGCCGTCCCCCTCCCCTCGCTGCCCGATCCCGCCCTTTCCTGAGGAATCCCATGAACAAGAAGGCCATCATCCTCCCCATCGCCCTGGTGACCTTGGGCGCGGTCGGCTATGTGATCTATCGCAGCGTCAGCGCCGGCGATCGCAACGGAACCATTTACGGGAATGTGGATATCCGGGAAGCCAGCCTGGCCTTCCGGGTGGGCGGTCGCGTCGAGGTCATCCAGGTGGACGAAGGTGCCCTGGTCAAGGCCGGAGACCGCCTTGCCACGCTGGACCCGGAGCCCCTCCAGAACGCCCTGCACAGCGCCCAAGCCCTGGTGGCGTCCCAGGCGGCCCGCAACGCCCTGCTGCACCGGGGCTACCGTGCCGAAGACATTGCCCAGGGCAAGGCCCGCCTGGAAGCGGCTCAGGCGGCCCTGGCCGAGGCCGAGCGCACCTTTGCCCGCCAGGACGCCCTGGCACCGGAAGGAGCCGCCCCCCAGCGGGCCCTGGACGCCGCCCGCTCGGCCCGGGACCAGGCCGCCGCCCAGGTGAAAGCGACCGAGCAGCAGGTTCTGCAACTCACCGCCGGGTTCCGCAAGGAAGAGATCGCCGAATCGGACGCCCAGCTGCGCCAGGCCCAGGCCCAGCTGGCCGCAGCTACCTTGGCTCTGAAGGACGCCACGCTGGTGGCCCCCAGCGACGGTATCATCCTCACCCGGGCCATCGAGAAGGGGAACCTGATCCAGGCGGGCACACCTGTCTTCAGCCTCTCCCTCACGAGCCCCGTCTGGGTCATCGCCTATGTGAGCGAACCCATGCTGGGCCACTTCCCCCCCAGCGCGAAGGTGCTCCTGACCACCGACGCCCGCCCTGGCCAGCCGTACCACGGCGTGGTGGGCTTCGTGTCCCCCACTGCCGAGTTCACCCCCAAGTCCGTGGAGACTGCCGACCTCCGCACCTCCCTGGTCTACCGCCTGCGCATCGTGGTGAATGACCCCGACAGCCAACTGCGCCAGGGCATGCCCGTGACCGTGCGGCTGGCCCGATGACTTCACGCCCCCATCCGCAGAGGCCGGAGGCCTCCCCGGCGCCTCCCCCCCCGCCCGACGGCGTGGCCATCGAGGTGCGCGGACTTTTGAAGCGGTTTGGGGTGAACGCCACTCCGGCGCTGGACCACATCGACACCTGGATCGCCCCTGGAACCATCACGGGCCTCGTGGGACCCGATGGGGCGGGCAAGAGCACCCTGCTGCGCACCCTGGCGGGGCTCCTGGCGCCCACCTCGGGGACGGTCCGGGTGCTGGGCCAGGATCCGCTTACCGACGCCCCCCTGCGGGAGCTCATCGGCTACATGCCCCAGAAATTCGGCCTCTACGAAGACCTGAGCGTGCAGGAGAACCTGAACCTCTATGCGGACCTGCGCAACGTCGTGGGCGAGGCCCGCCGCGAGAGTTTCCGACAGATGCTGGCCTTCACGGATCTCGCCCGGTTCACCGATCGCATGGCCGGGAAGCTGTCGGGCGGCATGAAGCAGAAGCTCGGCCTAGCCTGCAGCCTCCTCGGATCGCCCCAGGTGCTCCTCCTGGATGAGCCGGGTGTGGGCGTGGATCCCATCTCCCGGCGGGAGCTGTGGCGCATGGTGCGCGAGCTGGCCCGGGGCGGCATGACCATCGTGTGGAGCACCGCCTACCTTGATGAGGCGGAGCTGTGCGACGACGTGCGCCTTATGAACGAGGGCCGCATCCTGGCCGCGGGCACCCCGGCGGATCTGATGGGGGCCATGCGGGGCCGCTCCCTGCACCTCACGAAGCTGACCGCCCCCCGACGGGATGTGCTCCAGCGTGCCCTCCGGGCACCGGAAGTCATGGACGGCGTCATCCAGGGGGATCAGGTGCGCCTGGTGCTGCGCGACGCCACCCTGCGGCCCGACCTGGGCCCCATCCAGGCAGGTCCCGAGGCCACCCTGGTGGAGGTGGCCCCCCGGTTGGAGGATGCGTTCATCAGCCTCCTGGGCGGTGGCCCGGGCGGCGACTCCCCCTTGGCGGGTGTGACCCGCGAGGTAGAGCTGCACACGGACCTCGACCCCGAGGCGGTCATCGAGGCCAGGGACCTCACCAAACGCTTCGGCGACTTCACCGCCACGGACGCCGTGAGTTTCCGGGTGCCCAAGGGCGAGGTGTTCGGGCTGCTGGGTCCCAACGGGGCCGGCAAGTCCACCACCTTCAAGATGGAGTGCGGCCTCCTGAAACCCACGGAGGGCCAGGCCCTGGTCATGGGCATCGACCTCAAGACGAGCCCCTCAGCGGCCCGCCAGCGGCTCGGTTACATGGCGCAGAAGTTTTCGCTCTACACCCAGCTCACGGCCCGGGAGAACCTGGAATTCTTCTCGGGGGTCTACGGCCTGAGGGGGGAGGCCCAGCGACACAAGATCGACGAGATGATCGAAGCCTTCGACCTGAGGCCCCTCCTGTCCCAGCGAACCCTCGATTTGCCCCTGGGCTTCAAGCAGCGGCTGGCCCTGGCCTGCGCGCTGATGCATGAGCCGGAGATCCTTTTCCTGGACGAGCCCACCTCCGGGGTGGACCCCATCACCCGCCGGGAGTTCTGGACCCACATCAACGCCCTGGCCCAGAAGGGCGTGACCATCATGGTCACCACCCACTTCATGGACGAGGCGGAGTACTGTGACCGCATTGGCCTTATCTACCGGGGCAAGCTTATTGCCCTGGGCACGCCGGACCAGCTGAAGCACGGCACCGCAACGCCGGAATGTCCGGATCCCACCATGGAAGATGCCTTCATCCACCTCATCCAGGCCTTCCAGGTCCAGCTCGATGAGGCGGCGTCATGAAGTCGTTGAACCTCCGCCGCCTGCGGGCCCTGTGCCTCAAGGAGACCTTCCAGATCGTCCGGGATCCCAGCAGCATCCTGGTGGCCTTCGTCATGCCGGTCGTGCTGCTGTTCGTGTTCGGCTATGCCCTCAACCTGGACTCCAGCCGCCTGGGCCTAGGCCTCCTCATGGAGGATCACGGGCCCGCCGCGGTCCAGTTCGAGGAGACCCTCAAGGCTTCGACCAACTTTGTGGTGGAGGTCGGTCAGTCGCGGGCGGCACTGCTGGAGCGGATGGCCCAGGGAAAGATCCGGGGCGTGGTGGTGGTGCGCAGCGACTTTGGCGCTCAGCTGGCAGAGGGCCATGGCGGCGCCGCCATCCAGGTCCTGACCGACGGCTCCGAACCCAACACGGCGAACTTCGTGGGCAGCTATCTGGAAGGCCTCTGGCAATCCTGGCAGCAGCACCGGGGGCAGGATCGGGCCCGCACCAGCCGCCCACTCATCGATGTCCAGTCCAGGGCCTGGTTCAACCCCAGCACCGTAAGTCGCAACTTCCTGGTGCCAGGGGCCATCGCCGTGATCATGACCATCATCGGCGCCCTGCTCACCTCGCTGGTGGTGGCCCGGGAATGGGAACGGGGCACCATGGAGGCCCTGCTGGCCACACCGGTGACCAAGGCGGAGATGCTGCTGTCGAAGATCCTGCCCTACTACGTGCTGGGCATGGTGGCCATGGCCCTCTGCCTCCTGGTGGCAACTGGGCTCATGAACGTGCCTTTCCGGGGCTCACTCGGCGCGCTCTTCGTGCTCACCACCTTGTTCCTGGGCTGCGCCCTGGGCAACGGCCTCTTCCTGTCTACCGTGATGAAGAACCAGTTCAACGCGGCCTCGGCAGCCCTGGTGAGCGCCTTCCTGCCAGCCATGATGCTCTCGGGTTTCGTCTTTGAGATCTCCAGCATGCCCCTGCCCCTGCGGCTGCTCACGCGCATCATCCCTGCCCGCTATTTCGCAGGCTCCCTCCAGACCCTCTTCCAGGCCGGCACTCTCGGGCCCCTGCTGGCGACCGACGCGCTGGGCCTGCTGCTGCTCATGACCTTCTGGTTGGGACTGACGGCCAAGAAGACCGGCCGGACGCTGGAGTAGGAGACCCCATGCTGCACCGCCTGCTCCGCCTCATCCGCAAGGAACTCCAGGTGATCCTGGGGGACAAGAAGACCCGCATCATGCTGATCATGCCGGTCATCCTGCAGACCCTGATCTTCTCCTTCGCCGCCACCCTGGACGTGCGCCACGCCACCCTCGCCATCTACAACCAGGACGGGGGACTGGCTTCCGTGGAGCTCCAGCAGCGCCTCTCCCATACACCGTCCTTCGCCAAGCTGCTCCCCGTGCACAGCGAGCGCGAGGTCCACTCCGTCATGGACAACCAGGAAGCCCTGGTGCTCCTCCGGATCCCCCCGGGCTTCTCCCGCCGTCTCCAGGTCAACCAGACCGCTCCCCTCCAGATCCTGATGGACGGCCGCCGTTCCAACAGCGCCCAGATCGCCACGGGCTATGTCTCCCAGGTCATCCAGGCCTATGCCGCAGAGCGGGGGGTCCCGCCCACTTCCCACCTGGTGTTACGCAACCTCTACAACCCCCACCTGGACTCCAAGTGGCATGTGCTCCCCAGCCTGGTGGCCATCATCACCACCATCGGCTGCCTGATGGTCACGGCCCTCTCCGTGGCCCGGGAGCGGGAGGAAGGCACCTTTGACCAGCTGCTGGTATCACCCCTCACCCCGGCCTACATCATGGCGGGCAAGGCGGTGCCGGGCATCCTGGTGGCCTTGGTCCAGGGCGGCATCATCGTCAGCATCTCGATCGTCGGCTTCGGGGTTCCCTTCTCGGGTTCCCTCCCTCTGCTGCTGGTGGGTCTCACCAGCTATGGCCTGGCCCTGGCGGGGGTGGGGCTCTTCATCTCCTCCATCTCGTCCACCCAGCAGCAGGCCTTCCTCGGGGTCTTCGCCTTCATGGTCCCCGCTGTGAACCTTTCCGGCTATGTCGCCCCCATCGAGAACATGCCCCTGTTCTTCAAGGTGCTGGCCTACATGAACCCCCTCACCTACTGCATCAGCATCGTGAAGGGCGTGTTCCTGAAGAGCTACGGCTTTCTGGACGCCCTGCCCTTCCTTTGGCCCCTGTTCCTCATCGCCATCGGCACCCTCTCCCTCGCCCTGTACATGTTCCGCCGCCACCTCGCCTGACCGAGGCTCACCATGAACAAGCTCATTTTGTCACTCCTGCCGCTGCTCCTCCTGGCCTGCCGCCCCGCGGGCCCGACCTACACACCCGAGCCCCAGCGGCTCCCCGATGCCTTTGTAGCCAAGGCGGGCTCGGGAGAGCTGAAGTCCCGCTGGTGGGAGGCACTGGGAGATGCCCAGCTCAACGGCCTCATCGATCAGGCCCTCGCCCACAGCCCCGACTTGCGCATGGCCGAGGCCCGCCTGCGCCAGTCCCGCGCCCTGCAGGGCATGCAGGACGCGGCCGGTGGCCCCACCCTGGGCGTCGGTGCCCAGGTCACCCGCGACCACCTCAGCCGCAACAGCGAGATGTTGGCCAACCTGCCGGTGAAGCCCGTCAACACCGACTTCACCAACCATCAACTCGGCTTCGACGCCTCCTGGGAGATTGACCTCTTCGGCCACAACCGCCGCCTGTCCGAGGCGGCCCAGGCACGCACGGACGCCAGCGCCGAGCGCCTGCGGGACGCAAGCCTTGTCCTCGCCTCGGAAGTGGCCCGGAACTACATCACATACCGAACGACCCAGGGGCGCCTGGCGCTGGCTCTGGAAGGGCTCAAGGCCCGCGAGGAACTGGCCAGACTCACCGGCTTGCAGGCCCAGGCGGGCCAGGTCACCCGCCTGGAGGTCCAGCGGGCAGAGACCGACCGCCAGGGCTTCGCGGCGAGCCTTTCGGACTTTCATATCGGGCTGCGGCAGACCCTCGCAGCCCTGTCGACCCTTACGGATCTGCCCATAGCCACCCTGGAGTCCAGGTTGGGCGTGGCTCTCCAGCCCATGGCCGTACCGGAGGCCCCGGCCCCCGGCCTGCCCTCGGAGCTCTTGAAGCGTCGTCCCGACGTACGGGTCGCGGAACGGGAGCTCGCCGCCGCCAATGCGGACGTGGGCGTGGCGGTGGCGGACCAGTACCCCCGCTTCTCCCTCCTGGGGACCGGGGGCTGGGCTTCCATTCAGTCGGGCACCCTGCTGACCAACGCCAGCCGCACCTGGAGCGTGGGTCCCCAGGTGCACCTGCCCATCTTCCAAGGCGGTCGGCTGCGCAGCCAGGTGCGGGCCAACGAGGCAGCCTACGAGGCCGCTTCGGCCGCCTATCGAAAGGTGGTCCTCGGAGCCGTGGGGGATGTGGAGGTCGCTCTCACCCGCATGGCCCGCAGCGAGGAACGGCGCCTGGCCCTGGAAGCGGCGGAGGCGCAGCAGCGGCGACAGGCTGCCCTCACGGACCTGCAGCTCAAGGCCGGTGAGGTTTCCAAAGCCACCTACCTGGAGGCCCAGAAGGGCCTGCTGGGCTCGGAGGATCAAGCCCTGCAAGCAGGCGGGCAGAGCCTGACGGCCCTGGTGGCGCTGTGCAAGGCCCTCGGAGGTGGCTGGAACCCCTAAGGGATAGCGCTCGGAAGGCCCCATGCCGAAAGCTCTCCCGGGTGGTCCTGCACCCCGGAAAGTCTGGCTATCAGGGGAACTGATAGCTCGCCAGGCTCAGGTTGCCCAGCTGCCAGCCCAGGAAGATGGGCGTGGGCGGGCCGTCCGCAGCGCCCAGGGCCAGGAAGAGGGGGTCCAGGTGCTCCGAGGTGGGAACGGAGGTCGCGGCGCCCGGCGCCTTGCGCCAGTGCCTCAAGGCTTCCGTGTCGCCCGCAGCCAGGCACTCCCCCACCCAGCCAGCGAAGGCCCGGGCCCAGGCTGCAGGGCCGAAGCGTTCGTCCCAATCCAGGCGGGCCAGGTTGTGGACGATGCCACCACTGCCCAAGATGAGCACGCCCTGGTGCCGCAAAGGCGCGAGGGCGCGCCCTGCCGCCAGCAGCATCTCGGGCGTACGCTCCCGGGGCAACGACAGCTGGACCACCGGAATGTCTGCCCTGGGCGCCAGGTACCGAAGCGGCACCCACACGCCATGGTCCAGGGGCCTCTGGGCATCAGGTGCCACATTCTGGCCGGCGGCACCGAGCAGCTGGGCCACCCCCGAGGCCAGGATCGGGGCACCTGGGGCGGGGTAGTCCACGGCGGAAAGCTGTTCAGGGAATCCACCAAAATCATGCAGAATTCCGGGCCGGGCCGCCGACGTCACCCGGAAACCACCCGCCGTCTCCCAGTGGGCTGAGCAGACGAGGATGCCACGGAGGGTTGGCAGGCCTCGTCCCAAAGCCGAGACCGCCTCTCCCCAGGCACCACCCTTCAGGGCCAACATGGGGGAGCCATGGGCCAGGAACAGGGATGGCAAAGGGACCGTTCGCTCCATGTCCCCATCCTCAGTCAATCATTTTGGTGTTGCAACTTCTTTGTCAAATTCCTCGCAGCTAAACCTTGATGCCGGCAGCCATCCGGCAGACGCTAAGCTAGATTCAACCCTGGAGATCCCCTTGAAGCTCAGGCTTGGTGTGAACGTCGACCATGTGGCCACCCTGCGACAGGCGCGGGCCGGCCATGAGCCGGAGCCCGTGGCCGCGGCCCTTCTGGCCCAAAGCGCCGGGGCGCATGGCATCACAGTCCACATCCGGGGCGACCGGCGCCACATCCAGGAACGGGACCTCCGTGTGCTGAAGGACGTGCTTGCGGTTCCCTTGAACGTCGAATGCGCCGCCACGCCCGAAGCCCTGGAAGTGGTCATTCCCATCAAGCCATCCTGGGTCACCCTGGTTCCCGAGAGCCGGGAGGAACTGACCACCCAGGGGGGACTGGACGCCATCTTCCTCCAGGGCATGCTCAAGCCGATCATCCGGGAGTTCCGCGGGGCCGGCATCCAGGTCAGCCTGTTTGTGGACCCGGTCCTTGATCAGGTGAAGATGGCGGCCAAGCTCGAGGCGGACGCCGTGGAACTTAACACCGGCCTCTACAGCGATCTGCCCATGGAATCGGACGCGGGCCCCGAACTGAGCCGGCTGCAGGAAGCAGCCCGATTGGCCCACCGTCTGGGGCTGCGGGTCCTTGCCGGGCACGGCCTCACCCCCCAGAACGTGGGGCCGGTGGCAGCCATCCCCGAGGTCGAAGAACTCAACATTGGCCACAGCCTCATCGGACGGGCGGTGCTCGTGGGTCTGGAGCGGGCCGTCAGAGAGATGCTCGCTGTCATGGGGGAGGTCCGGCCATGAGTACCGTCCTCGTGGTCGATGACGACCCCCTCGTTCGCGGGGTACTGCGAGACTTCATCGCCCTGGAAGGGCACCGGGTGCTGGAGGCGTCGGATGCCAGCTTCGCCCGGCGGGTCCTGGCCAAGGAGCAGGTGGATCTCATGTTTCTGGACGTGCTGATGCCAGGCGAGAGTGGCACCTCCTTTTGCCACTCCCTCAAGGACGACCCCGAGTGCCGCGATATCAAGGTCGTCCTCCTGACGGGATTCAGCGGGGAACGCGCCTGGCAGCAAGGACTGCGGAGCGGCGCTGACATCTTTCTGGTGAAACCAGTGAACCGTGAGCGGATCAAGGTTCTGCTCGAGGAACTGCTCTCCCCTGAGGACCCGGCATGAGCAACCTCCGCGGGACCCTGGAGAGCATCTCCCTTACGGATGTGGCGCAGCTGCTCCACGTCAACCGGAAGACAGGCATGCTCCAGGTCAGCTCGGGCAAGGTGAGTGGGGTGCTCTACTTCTTCCAGGGGGAGGTCATCCACGCGGAGACCACCACCGGGCGCGGCGAGCAGGCGGCCTTCGAGATCCTCGAATGGGTCAAGGGGCACTTCGAGTTCCTCACCACCCAGATCCAAGTCCAAGCCACCATCCGGCGCACGGTTCCGGACCTCCTCATGGATTCCGCACGGCTGCAGGACAGCCGGAAGCGACTGCATTCCATCTTCCCGCGCATGACGGCGGTGCCCTGGCCCATGGTCGCCTCACCCATGCTGCTGGAAGGCATCAAGCTCTTTTCCGAGGAGCGGCGGATCGTTCCCTTCTTCGACGGCTACCGGGATTTCCAGGATGTGATGGCGGCCTCTGGGCAGCACGATGTCTCGGTCCTCCAGGCCGCCGCCATTCTGAGAGACGCCGGCCGCCTTGAGGTGCTCGAGCCCGACGCCCATGTGACCGTAGTTCCCCTGAAGTCGAGCCTGTTCAAGAAGGGGGGTCACCTGGAACTCCCCAAGGTCCTTGAGGAGTGGTGGTTGCCGCTCGGCCCCTACCGCCAGGGGATCCGGAACTTGCGGGTGATCTGGCCCGAGGGACCCGCCCTCGAACGGGTGCATTTCGTGCAGGGCCTCTCCGACAAGCAGGTGGCCATCCCACGGGAACTTATGCAGTCCTGGGGGCTTGCCGAAGGAGCCCATGTGAAGGTCCGGCCCGCACCCTGAGGCCCATTCCGGAGTCGCCATGACCGAAGCCCTCGAAGACCAGCCAAGGGATGAAAATCCGGAAACCCTGGTGGCGGAATTCCAGGCCCGGCGGGAGCGCCTGGATCAGCGCCTCGGGAGCCTCGAGCAGCTCATCACCGACCTGCGCAGTGAACTTCAGGGGGATTCCCAGGCGAGCATCCACCGGCTGGCCTCGGCGGCTCGGGACATGGCCAACGGCCGGGTCTACCAGAAGATCGACATCGAGGCCAAGGGCGAACTGGGCGCGTTGGTCTCCAGCATCAACCAGACCCTCCTGAACCTCCAGCAGCTTGACGCATCCGTGAAGCACCAGAGCACCCAGGTGCCCGAGCTGGCCTCGCAACTGGACGCCATCACCTCCGATACGGAAGAGGCCACCCAGAGCGTGATGAACCGCCTGGACACACTGATGGCCTCTGCGGACGAGGCCACCAAGGCCCTGCACGCCTGCCAGCAGGCGCTGCAGCAGCAGAATGACCGCCAGGCCAAGCTCCACGGGGACATCGCGCGCTTCCTGGACCGGGCCGCTGCTGGCGAAGACCAGAATGCCCTGGCCCAAGAGGTTCTTGAATACCTCTTCGCCCACCAGGTGCAGTCTTCCCCGGAAGCCATCGACCTCAGCCCGGCCAAGTCGGGCCTCCAGCTGGTGAACGACGAAGCCTTCGAGATCCTCAACATCCTTCAGTTCCAGGACATCACCCGGCAGAAGATCGAGAAGGTCGTGATCCTCCTGAAGCAGTTCCAGGGCGGGTTGAACCGCCTGCTGGTGATCTTCAACATCCACTCCGCCCAGCTGGGTGGCGAGGGGTTCGCCGAGCGCAAGGTCGCCACCCAAGATCGGATCTTCGACACCAGCCTGGAAGCCGACAGCCGGAAGGACAGCGTCGACGACATCATCGCCCAGTTCAAGAAGACCGGCGGGAACTGAGCCATTGCATCTGGGTGCAACGAGAGGTGTGCGCGCGGCTTGATCCTGTCGCGGCTCGCCTCCACCGGTAATACTGCCCCTAGCTGATCCGGACCTCCAGTTCGCCCAGGCCCTCGATGCCACAGCGCACCTGGTCGCCCCGCCCGAGGGGGCCTACCCCTGCGGGCGTCCCCGTAAAGATGAGGTCACCCGGGGCCAGGGCCACGAAGCGGGACAGGTGGGCAATCACCTCCGCCACCTTCCAGGTCATCTGGGCGAGGTCCCCCCGCTGCCGCTCCGTCCCATTGACCGTGAGCCAAATAGCCCCCTGCGCTGGGTGCCCCAGCCGGGCCACCGGGGCCAGGGCGGACACCGGGGCTGAGTGGTCGAAGCCCTTGGCCATCTCCCAGGGCTGTCCCTTCTCCTTGGCCTGAGCCTGCAGGTCCCTGCGGGTCAGATCAATGCCCACGGCATAGCCGAAGACGCAGGCGAGCGCCTCAGCTTCGGGGATGTTCCGGCCCCCTCGGGAGAGCGCCACCACCAGCTCGACTTCGTGATGCAGGTTGACCGTGGCGGGTGGATAGGGGATCTCCCCTCCTCCACCCACCACGCTGTCCTGGGGTTTGCCAAAGAAGAACGGGGGTTCACGTTCCGGATCATGGCCCATCTCCCGGGCATGCTCCGCGTAATTGCGCCCTACGCAGTACACCCGGCGGACCGGAAAGGAATCCTCGCCGCCCTGGACCGGAAGCAGAGTGGGGGCGGGTGCGGGAATGACCATGGCCATGGCGGGGACTCCGATACGACAGGGTTTCAGACCTTGGCCCGGGGATGGGCCTTCTCATAGGTGCGAGCCAGTTCCTCCAGGCCCAGGTGAGTGTACCGCTGAGTGGTGCTGAGGCTGGCGTGGCCGAGCAGTTCCTGGATCGCCCGCAGGTCCATGCCGCGGTTCAGGAGGTGGGTGGCGAAGCTGTGCCGAAGGGCATGAGGGCTCACATGGGCACGCACGGAAGCCGCCTCCAGGGCCTTGCCCAGCATGGCGCGCACACTGGTGGTGCTCAAACGGCCGCCACGCTGGTTCAGGAACAACGCGGGCGTCGCCGCCAGGTCCCTGCCCGCCAGATGGGAGGCGCGATAGCTTAGGTAGGATTCCAGCACTGAGGCTGCCTGGGGATGGTAGGGCACCAGGCGCTCCTTCCGCCCCTTCCCCAGCACCCTCAGCGTCCGCTGGTCCATCAGGAGATCCTGCAGGTCGAGACCCACCAGTTCGGAGACGCGCAGCCCCGACGCATAGAGCAGCTCCAGCAGGCAGGCCAGCCGGGCACTGGGGAAATCCGTGGCGGGTGGCAGGGCCAGGAGGGCCTGACTTTCCCCCTCGGTGAGGAAAGCTGGCAGGCGCTTGGGCAGCTTCGGATTGCGGAGTCCCGAAGCTGGGTTTTTGGGGATGCGCCGCGTGTCCCAGAGCCAGGCGAAGAAGCCACGCACCGTGGAGAGGATCCGGGCCTGGCTGGCAGGGTCCAGGCCCCGGTCGCCCAGTTCCAGGGCGAAGCCGCGCAGGGTCCGGGGGCTGACCTGCCAGGTGTCCCAACCCTTCCGCAGGGCATGGCCCAGCAGCTTGGCCAGGTCACCTGTCTGGGCCCTTACAGTGTGGGGGGACACATCCTTGGCCCGCTGCTCCAGGTGGTAGGCCCGGACGTCCTCGCCCAGCGTCCGCTCAGCCCTGCCTGTTACCATGACGTCACATCCCCAATTGCTAGGAGTCATTGTGGCGCAGCCCATCGAAACCGTTGCCCAGCTTTTCTACCAGGCCGTGGCGCTCGGCCTCCCGGATGCCTTGGCGGTCAAGCGGAACGGGGTCTACGAGCCCATCTCCCATGTCGAAATGACCAGCCGCGTCGAGCGCCTGGCGCTGGCCATGGCGAGCCGTGGCCTCACGTCTGGCAATCATGTCGCGATCATGTCCGAGAATCGCCCGGAATGGGCCATCACCGACTTCGCCTGCGCCCTCCAGGGCCTGCCGAGCGTCACGATCTACGCCACCCTGAATGCCCCTCAGGCCGCCTATATCCTCAAGGACAGTCAGTCCAGATGGGCAATCTGCTCCGACCGGGACCAGCTGGACAAGGTGCTGACCCATTGGGACGAGCTGCCGAACCTGGAGATGGCCGTGCTCATGGATGGGTCCCTGCCGGAAGGCACGGGCCGCCCCCTGTGCCTGTGGTCCACGCTCATGGAGGAAGGCCAGGCCATGGAGGCTCGGCGCCCCGAGGTGCGGGCCTGGGCCGACCAGCGCAAACCGTCGGACGTCCTGACGTTGATCTACACCTCGGGCACCACCGGAGATCCCAAGGGCGCCGTCCTGACGCACGGCAACTTGGCGTCCAATGTCGTCTCCTCCATCGAGGCGGTGGAAATGGGTCCAGGGCATCGCTGCCTGAGCTTCCTGCCCCTCACCCACATTTTCGAGCGCATGGCGGGGCAGTTCCTCATGTTCCACATCGGGGCCTCGATCTATTACGCCGAGAGCGTGAGCACCGTCGCCGCGGACCTCATGGTGGTGCGGCCCACCGTGCTGGCCTCCGTGCCTCGCATCTACGAAAAGATCTTTGGCCGGATCTACGATGGCGTGGCTTCGGCCAGCCTCGTCAAGCGCCTCATCTTCCACTGGTCCATGGTGGCGGGGCGCCGGGTGGTGTCCCAGCTGTACGAAGGCAAGACCCCAGGGGGCTGGAGTGGTTTCTGCTATGGCATCGCCCGCAAGCTGGTCTTCGACAAGATCTCGGCCCGCCTGGGCGGCCGGTTCAAGCTGGCTGTGAGCGGCGGCGCCCCCTTAGGCCCCAAGATCATGGAGTTTTTCTGGATCGTGGGGGTGCCAATCCTTGAAGGCTATGGCCTGACAGAGACGAGCCCGGTCATCACCATCAACCGCCTTGGCGAAGTGCTGCCGGGATGCGTGGGTCGCCCCCTCTACAAGGACTGGAACGGCCGGCCCTTCGTAAAGATCGCCGAGGACGGCGAGATTCTGTGCCAGGGCCCCAATGTCATGACCGGGTACTGGAACAACGAGAAGGCGACCCGCGAGTCCATCGATGACGACGGCTACTTCCACACCGGTGACATCGGCCATCAGGATGACCAGGGCCGCCTCTACATCACCGACCGGAAGAAGGAACTGATCGTCACCAGCGGGGGCAAGAAGGTCGCGCCCCAGCCCATCGAGAACATGCTCAAGGGGGATAAGTACGTCTCCCAGGCCGTCCTCATCGGCGACAAACGCAATTTCATCACCGCCCTGATCGTTCCCAATTTCGACAGCCTGGTCCGCTGGGCTGGCTACAAGAAGATCGTGTTCTCCAGCCACGCCGAGCTCATCCAGCATCCCCAGATCATCGCCAAGGTCGGCAGCCGGGTGGAGCGCGTCAACCAGCAGCTTTCGAACTATGAGCGGGTCAAGAAGATCGAGCTCATCGCCGAGGAGATGACCCTCGAAGGGGGGCAGCTCACCCCCTCCCTCAAGGTCAAACGCCGGGTGGTGAACGAGATGTACGCCCACCTCATCGAGAAGATGTACGACGAGCCCAAGGGGTGACCTGAGGCACCTCTCCGCCCTTCTGGTAGCCTTGACGCTTCCATGCATCCTGGAGGACCGTCGTGCGCTTATCCCTGGCCACCCTCGCCGTGTTGTTGTCCCTGACCATCCCCGCGTGCCGACCCCCTCAGGCCTCCCAGCCTGCCTGGACCACCACCGCCTCGGGACTTGGGATCCGGGATCTCGTGGTGGGTACGGGGGCAGTACCCAAGCCCGGGCAGACTTGCGTGGTCGAGGCTGTGGGCTGGATCGAGGGCAAAGGCGGACAGGGGCAGGCCTTTTTCGACAGCCGGAAGCGCGGGTACCCCAACGTCTTCCCCCTCGGCATGGACCGGGTCATCAAGGGCTGGGACGAGGGCATCGCCACCATGAGGCGAGGAGGGAAGCGGCTGGTCCGGGTCCCGCCCAGCCTTGGATACACCCCCATGGAGCGCGGGCAGGACATCCCGGAAGGTGCCACCCTGATCTTCGAGCTCGAGCTGGTCGACCTCAAGTAGGCGGCGATTCCGGCCCAGGTGATCCGTGACCACTCCTGCCATTCGGAACACGCCGATTCCGATCCTGCCGACGCCCGCCGGGCCCGCTCCCCGGGCGCCCCGCAGTGCCGGCCGGTTGATCCGGTCCTTCCTGCTGGTCTGCGGGATCATCGTGCTGACCGAGCTCACCATCATGGTCTTCATGGAGCCCCTGTTCGGGGACGCCCATCTGGCCATGGCTGTCGTGGACTCGGCGAGCCTGATCCTGGTCTGCCTGCCTTCCATCTACTACCTGCTGATCCGGCCCATGGCCCGGGAGATGTTCGCGAAGGCCGAGGCCGAGCGGGCGCTCAAGGAAATGCAGGCGACCAATGAGTTCCTGCGGCAGGATGCAGAACAGCGCCTCCGGGCCGAAGCCCTCGAACGCACCCGTGCCGATGCCCGCATCCAGTTCCAGGCAAGGATCCTCGCCGTGGTCCAGCAGGCGGTGGTGGCCACCGGCAAGGGCGGTGTGATCCTCTACTGGAACCGCTTTGCGGAATGGATGTTCGGGTGGACGGAGGCCGAAGTCCAGAACCAGACCCTGGCCAAGGTGACAGGCTTCACCGCCGAGGCCGCCCGCTCGGGGCTTTCGGGATTCGGTGCCGTGAAGGGATGGACGGGGGAAGTGAAGGCGGTCCGCCGGGATGGCTCCACTTTCCCCGCCTACCTCACCTGTTCGCCCATCTGGCGAGCGGATGGGTCGGTCGCCGGTTTCGTCTACACGTTCATCGACATCACGGACCGGAAGGCGGCCGAGGCCGCCATCCGGGACTCTGAAGAGAAATACAGCACCGTGGTCGAGAACTCGCCCACGGGCATCTTTATCTATCGCAATGGTCGGCTGGTTTTTGCGAACCAGCGGTTCTACCAGATGGTGGGTCGGTCGCCTGCAGACCTGGCCCGGATGGACATGGCCGACCTCATCCACTCCGACGACTGGCCCATGGTCAGCGAGATGTGGCGGCGTCGGTTGGCGGGCACGGGCGCGACCCAGGACTACGAGTGCCGGATCATCCATGCCGAGGGCGAGGTCCGGTGGATCAGCGGAAGAACAGCCCTTATCCGGTATGCGGGTGAGTTCGCCCTCTTGGGAAACATTCAGGACATCACCGAGCGTCACAAGGCCGAGCAGGCCCTGCGGGACTCCCGCGAAACCCTGCACCGACTCTCGACCAAGCTCATGTCCGCTCAGGAGAGTGAACGGCAGCGGGTCGCCCGGGAACTCCACGACAGCCTCGGCCAGTCCCTCAGCGCGGTGAAGTTCATGGTGGAGCGGGCCCTCGATGAGCAGGGGGACGTCGCGGAGCAGGGGTCCCAGACGAGTGCCCTGCGGTCGGTTGTGCCTGTGATTCAGGCCGCGGTGGAGGAAGTCCGGCGCATCTCCATGGCACTGCGACCCACGACCCTGGACGATCTGGGACTGATCGCCACCATCGCCTGGTTCGCCCGCGAATTTCAGCTTACCTACCCGCACATGCAGGTCGAACGGATCATCGAAGTGGAGGAGTTCGAAGTCCCTGATCGTCTGAGAACCAACATTTTCAGAATCCTCCAGGAAGCCATGAACAACGCCGCAAAATACAGCCAGGCCTCGAAGATCACCGTGGTCCTCCGGCAGGTTCTGGGCGATCTCCAGCTGCTGGTGGCGGACAATGGCCTTGGGTTCAACCCGGGAGAGGTCCGGTGTCGGACAACCAGCGGCGGGTTCGGCATCGATTCGATGCGGGAACGGGCCGAACTGTTCGGTGGCTCGCTGATCCTCACCTCCAGTCCAGGCGAGGGCACCATGATCATGGCCCGCTGGCCTCTCCCGGACGAGCCTATTTCGTAACCAGCCCCTTCTCGATGGCGTAGGAGGTCAGCGCGGATACCGAGTGCAGGTTCAGCCGCTCCATCAGGTTGGCCCGATGCTTTTCGACCGTCTTGGGACTGATGCACAAATATTCGGCGATGTCCTTGGTGCGATAGCCCTCGGCGATGAGCTTCAGCACCTCCCGCTCGCGGCTGGAGAGGTCGTCGAAGCCTGGGCGGAGCGAGATGCCGTCCTTGGAACTCAAGTAGCCCGACACCACGGTGGTCGCGATGGCGGGGCTCAGGTAGCGCTCCCCATTCAGCACGCTGCGCACTGCCAGGGTCAAGTCCGAAGCAGAGGAGTCCTTCAAGGCGTACCCATCTGCCCCGGCCTGCAGGGCGGTGAACACGTAGTCTTCGGTCTTGTGCACCGTCAGCACCAGCACTTTGGTCTGGGGGCTGAGGCGCTTAATCTCCTTCAAGGCCTCCAGACCGTTGGAGCGGGGCATGGACAGATCGAGCAGCATGAGATCGGGGTGCAGCTCCTCGGCGCACCGGACCGCATCCCTCCCATCCGTGGCCTCACCCACCACTTCCAGGTCGGGGCGAGCCGATAGCAAGGCCTTGAGCCCCTCACGGAGAATCGTATGATCCTCCGCGATGACCAGCCTGTGTTTCTGCTCCGGGGCCATGGACTCCTCAGTTCGGCGCAACCGTGTAGCCACAGGCTAACGATGATCGCCCCTTCCTGACTAGGGCTTTTCCTGGGGGTGAATACAGCTTTCCATACCCTTTCAATAGGTGGATTACCCCTTGGTTGGAGTTCCGCGCCCCGGGAGACTGGTCCCAGGGATCCAACGGTGCGTCGGCTCTGCCACGCCTCTTGCCCCGTCCCAGCCCCCTGCCCACGAGGAACCCCCGACCATGCGACGTGCCCTCCCCATCCTGCTGGTGCTGCTTTCGACCGCGGTGTTGCTTGTGGCTGCGCCCAAACCGCCGAATCGAGCCAAGGGCCCCACCCCGAAGGGCAACTGTGCTGTCTGCGGCATGTACGTGGCCAACTTCCCCGAGTGGGCGGCCGTGGTCTCCTTCAAGGATGGAACCGAGGCCTGGTTCGATGGGCCCAAGGACCTGTTCACCTTCCTGCTCGACCTGAAACAGTTCGCGCCCAAGCAATCCGCTGCGGCGGTGTCTGGCGTGAAGGTGAAGGACTACTACGGACTGAAGTACATTGACGGAACCAAGGCCTTCTACGTGCTCGGCGGGGACGTGCTCGGCCCCATGGGGAAGGAGTTGGTCCCCTTCGCAACGGAGGCTGCCGCGAAGGAGTTCCTCAAGGATCATCACGGACAGCGGGTTCTGACCTATCAGGAGGTCACCCCGGGTACCATGAAGGGGCTGGACTGAAGGCCCCACCAGGGATGCCAAAGCCTCCAGCGCGGCACAAACCATGCGCAAATCGACCCTCTGCCTGACGCTGCTCAGCGTGCTGACGATGCTTTTTGTCGTCATGCTGATCCATGCCCGGTCCCAACAGGCCTTAGGTGCGCGGCTGCGAGCGCCCAATGCCGCCCTGGTCCGTCAGCTTGGGCTGACGGACCTCTGCCTGTTCACCGAGGCACGGTACACCAGACATCCCGCGATGGCCGATCGGCACGCGGCCTTCCAGGACCATCCCATGGCGCTGGACCATTTCCCCTCCGGCTCCCTCGTGGCGCCACCCTCCTTCCCAGGCCCCCATGCGCGCACCCCTTGAGCGCTACCGCAACATCCTTGATTTCACCCTCTCCTCCTTGCTGAGGCGGAAGGGGCGGAACCTGGCCCTGCTGGCGGTGTACACGCTGGTGGTGTTCGTCATTGCTTCCTTGATCTTCTTCGTGCAGGCCCTGAAGCATGAAGCCCGCGAGCTCCTTGTCCAGGCCCCGGACATGGTGGTCCAGCGCATGGTCGCGGGTCGCCACGATCCCATTCCGGTCGCGCAGGCCGAGGCCATCCGCGCCATCCGGGGCGTGGAGGAGGTCGAGCCCAGGGTCTGGGGCTACTACTACGATCCGGTGTTCGGCGGCAACCTCACCATGATGGCTGTGGACGATCCGGACCTGCAGCCCGATTCGGTGTGGATCGGGAAGGGGGTCGCCCGCAGCATGCGGGTGAACGAGGGGGACCTCATCAGCCTGCGCGGCTACGATGGCCAGCCTATGCTCTTCGCGGTCCAGAAGGTCCTGCCCGAGGCGGCGGAGCTCGTGTCCTCCGATCTCATCCTGATGTCCGAGAAGGACCTGCGCACCCTGTTCCACTTCCCTGAGGGACAAGCGACCGACTTCGCCATCACGGCGGGCAACCCCCGTGAGCTCCCCACCATCGCCGCCAAGATCGTGGAGCTGTTTCCTGATGCGCGGCCCATCATGAAGTCGGAGATCCTCCGCACCTACGAGGCGGTCTTCGACTGGCGGGGCGGCCTGATGGTGGTGGTGCTGGGCTCCGCCATCCTCGCCTTCATCATCTTCGCCTGGGACAAGGCCACGGGCCTCTCGGCAGAAGAGCGGAAAGAGATCGGCATCCTCAAGTCCATCGGCTGGGAGAGCTCCGATGTGCTCCTCCTCAAGTTCTGGGAAGGCTCCGTGGTCTCACTCACCGCGTTCCTCTCGGGTGTGCTACTGGCCTACCTCCATGTCTTCCTGTTCGGGGCGAGCCTCTTCGAGCATGCCCTGAAGGGCTGGTCCGTGCTCTTCCCCCGCTACCGCCTGGTGCCGGCCCTCGACGGCTACCAGCTGACGGTGCTCTTCTTCCTGACCGTGCTCCCCTACACCGCCGCCACCCTGGTCCCCATCTGGCGCGCCGCCACGGTGGATCCCGATGCGGCGATGAGGTCCTGACCATGGCCGAGACGCCCACCATGATCGAGCTCACCGAGGTGGTGAAGACCTACGCGGCGGGCCTGGCCACCCCCTTCACTGCCGTGGACCATGTCACCTTGCGGATCCCCCGGGGCCGCCTGACGGTGCTGAAGGGGCCCAGCGGGTCCGGCAAGACCACGCTGCTCACCCTCATCGGCTGCATGGCCCGGCCCACCTCCGGCCGCATTCACCTCCATGGCCTGGAGACCGATGCCCTTCCCGGCTTGTCCGACGGCGAAGCCATTGAAATCACCAGCCTCCCGGAGCGCTTCCTCACCGCCATCCGGCGCCGGGCCTTCGGGTTCATCTTCCAGCAGTTCAACCTGATCCGGGGCATCAGCGTCCTGGAGAACGTGATGCTCCCCACCTATCCCACCGGGGAGGACCGGGCCTGGGTCGAGGCCCGGGCCATTCAGCAACTGGAGGCCCTGGGGCTCGCCCGACACCTCAAGGCCCCCGTGGATCGGCTCTCCGGCGGCGAGGCCCAGCGGGTGGCCATCGCCCGGGCCCTCATCAACGATCCGAGCGTGATCATCGCGGATGAGCCCACGGCCCATCTGGACTCCCGCCTCTCCGAGGACTTCATGGCCCTCATGGCGCGCTTCAAGGAAGCGGGCAAGACCCTGCTCATCACCAGCCACGATCCCATCGTCTACGCCTCCCCACTGGCCGACCGGGTGGTGGAGATGCGGGACGGGCACATCGTGACGACTCCGTGATCCAGCATCCCGGCATCCTCGCCCTGCTGCTCGCCTCGGGTCTGGTGAGCCTCATGCTCTGTGCGGCCGGCTGGCAGGGACTGCGCATCCTCCAGGGCTGGGACCTCCAGAGCGGCAGCGAGACGCAGCTGCAGCTGGAGCGGCGCACCTACCTCGTCTCGACCCTGGTCTCCAATGCCCTGCTGATCCAGGTGCTCTCCCTCTTCCTCTTCATCTTCACGGCCGACGGGCTCCATTCCCAGTTTGTCGGGGCCATGTGCGCCGCAGGCTCCCTGGCCGTGAATCCCTACGGGTATCCCACCCTGCTGCTCAAGATCGCCACCTGCCTGCTGTCCGGAGGGTGGCTCGTCCTGCACCGGGCGGACACCCAGGGACACGACTACCCGCTCATCCGACCGAAATACTGGCTGCTGCTCGGCCTTGCGCCGCTGATCCTCCTGGAGACCTGGGTCCAGACGCGGTACCTGACCGGGCTGAAGGCCGATGTCATGACCTCCTGCTGCGGGAGCCTCTTCGGGCAGGGCCGTCAGGGTTTCGCCTCCGAGCTGGCCAGCCTGCCTCCCAAGGTGATGATGCCTGTGTTCTGGCTCAGCCTCGGCGCTCTGGTCCTGACCGGCCTGGTGGTGCTGCGGAGCCGCCGGGGCGCGGCCGTCTTCTCGCTGCTGAGCCTGGCCTTCCTGACCGTGGCCGTGGCCTCACTGCTCTCCTTCTTCTGCCTCTACATCTATGCCCTGCCCACCCACCACTGCCCCTTCTGCCTGCTGCAGCGGGAATACGGGTTCGTGGGCTATCCCATCTATGCCACCCTCCTGATCGGCGCCATGGCTGGGCTCGGAGTGGGCCTTCTCGCGCCCTTCCATGGACGGAGGAGCCTGCAGGCCACCTTGCCCCGCCTGCAGTCACGCCTGGTCCTGGTCACCCTCCTCATGGCGGGCCTGTTCACCCTGATCGTCGGGCTCTGGATGGTGTTCTCACCCCTGCGCCTCTGATTTCGGCGTCCTCAGGCGCGGCCCTTGCTGCGGAGGTACTGCCGCACCGCATCCTCGGTTTCCTGGAGTTGCAGCCCAGCCTGCTTGGCGAGGTGCATGGCCTGCTCAACCGGCATGCCCTTGTCCAGCACCAGGAAGGGGCAGATCGCAGCCGCCGCCCGGTTGCCGTTGCTGCAGTGGAGCAACACCTTCGAGCTGCGGGGAAGGTCCCTGATCAGGGCCCTGAGGAAGTCGAAATCCGAGGCGGGTGGTACCTTCCCGATGGAATAGCGGAGGTAATGGATCCCGAGATCCTGCAGCCGCGCCGACTCCGACTGGCAGTTGAGGCTCGGCTCCCCGTCCCGCCGGAGGTCGATGACGTGGGTCACCCGTTCCTTCTTGAGGGCCGCACAGGTCTGGTCGTCCGGAGCACCCCGGAGGACAAAGAGGCCTGGACGCACCTCCAGGGCGCCCGGAATGGCAGCTTCCTGGGCCTGGAGCACCAGGGCTGGGAGAAGGAGCAACAGCATCCGGGACATGGAACCCTCCGCGACAATGCCCGGCGCACCAGGCAGGTTCGCAAAGACCACCGGAGGGGCCATCGGCCTCGGCACCCGGTCCCCAGCGGGCGGGTCTCCACATGCCTCAATATAGACTTGTGGGTTAAGTATGCAAGCCCGGCTTAAACCGTCCTGGAAAAAGGCGTCTTGGCGCTCAGCTTGGCCAGGTAGGCATCGAAGGGCTGCACCAGGTTCCGCACAAAGCGGCGTCCCACCTGCGTGATGAAGATGCCTTCGGGACGAATCTCCACGGTGCCCTGGGGGATTTCCTCCTGAAGCTGAATCACCGCATCGGCGAACAGGGTCTGCCCATCCACCCCGAAACGCTGGCGCAGGTCCTCCCAGCGCAGCTCGAAGTGCCCCATGAGGTGGTGGATCACCCAGCGTCGCAACTCGTCATCCTCGGACAGGCGATGCCCCTTGTGGACCGCCAGGTGACCCTCCGTGATGCTGCGTTCCCACTTGGCGAGGATCTTCTCGTTCTGGGAGTAGACGCCCGCCACGTTGGAAATGGCACTGGGTCCGAAGCCCAGCAGGTCGGTGCCCGCCGAGACGGCGTAGCCCATGAAGTTGCGAATGAGACGGCCTTCCTGGACAGCCTTCGCCATGGGATCGTCCGGGTGGGCGAAATGGTCCATGCCGATGGCGACGTAGCCGGCCTTCTCGAGAATCTCGTTGGCCAGCAGGAACAGGTCGAGCCGACCGTCCGGCGTGGGCAGGGTCTCAGCCGGGATGCTGCGCTGGAAGGGCATGATGCTCGGCAGGTAGGCGAAGCCGTAGATGGCCATCCGGTCGGGCGAGAGCTCCAGGGTGGATTCCAGGGTGCGCCGGAAGGTGTCCATGGTCTGGCCCGGCAGGCCGTAGACCAGGTCCAGGTTCACGCCTTCGAAACCCAGGTCGCGGCACTGCCGCATGGCCGTGAGCGTGTGATCCCAGGTCTGGCCGCGGGTGATGAGGGCCTGGACATTCTCATCCAGGTCCTGCACGCCGAAGGACACGCGGTTGAAGCCCAGCTCCCGCAGGGCGGGCAGCTGGTCCGGCTCGAGGAAGGTGGGATCCACCTCGATGGCAATCTCGGCTCCGGGCAGGAACTCGAAGCGCTCCTTGAAGAGGTTGAAGGTGCGCTTCAGGTCGGGCACCGTCAGGTAGGTGGGCGTGCCGCCGCCCCAGTGGAGTTGCAGCGCCTTCCGGCGGTCCTTCAGGTGGGAGCAGACCAGGTCCAGCTCCTTCGTCACCGCGGCCAGGTAGGCCTCCACGGGATCGTACTGGGGACTGACCACCACGTTGCAGCCGCAGTAAGCACAGCGGCGGGGGCAGAAGGGGATGTGCAGGTACAGCGACAAGGCCTCGTCCGGGCGGAGGTCCGCGCGATCGAGGGCGGCGAGCACTTCCGGCTCGGGGAAGTCATCCGTCCAGGCGGGAGGCATGGGGTAGCCCGTGTAGCGGGGGCCGGGGCGGTCGTAGCGGCGGATCAGGTCGGCGAGCTGGTTCATGCCTTCACCTCGTCCAGGACAGCCGCCACGACGGCGGGATCGGTCTCAGGCGTCAGCCCGTGGCCGAGATTGAAGATGTGGGGATGCCCCTTCATGGCGTCCACGATGGCGCGGGCCTTCCGGGTGGCGGTTTCCTTACCGGCCAGAAGCGCGACGGGATCCAGGTTGCCCTGCAGCACCATCTTGGGGAAGCGGCGCCGGGCTTCCGAAATCGGCACCTGCCATGGCACCGCCAGCCCCTTGCAGGGCAGGTCGTTGAGGGCATCCGGCAGATAGCCCGTGCGGGCGAAGAACAGCGTGGGGGCTGCGGTCACCTGGGAGAGGGTGCGCTTCACCGCAGGCAGGGCGAAGGTCGCATAGTCGTCCGCGTCCAGCTCACCGGCCCAGGTGTCGAAGAGCTGCACGCCCTGGGCACCCGCCTCGATGTGCAGGTTCAGCAGCCGGGCGGCGGCGTCCGCCAGCTTGTCCATCCACTGCTGGGCCAGCACTGGGTTCTGGTGGATGAAGGCCTTGGCCTTCGCCCAGCTCTTGCTCCCCTTCCCTTCGATGCCATAGGCCAGCAGGGTCCACGGAGCCCCTGCGAATCCCAGCATGGTCACCTTGGGCGGCAGGGCGGCCTTCACCTTGCGGATGGCACTGCAGACCGGCTCGAAGACCTTCTCGTCAAGCGGACGGTTGATGTCGATCTGGTCGAGGGTCTTTCCGATGCGGGGCCCGCCTTCGGGAATGGTGACCTCGCAGCCAAGCGCGTCCAGGATCACCAGGATATCGCTGAAGATGATGGCGCCATCGATCTGAGGGAACCGGCGGATGGGCTGCAGCGTGACTTCCGCCGCCAGGTCAGAATCATTCAACAACTGCTCGAAGGTCACCTTGGCCCGGACTTCGCGGTACTCCGGCAGGAAACGGCCTGCCTGGCGCATGAACCAGACCGGAGGCTTGTCGAGGACTTCGCCGTTGAGAACACGCAGCAGGGACTGGGGCATCACATCACCGAAAAAACCATTCACCGCAGAGAGCGCAGAGAACGCAAGGAACAGGGGACTGCGGAAAGATCAGGCGAAATCCTTGGCCACGGCGGCCACGGCGTTCTTGAAATGGGCCAGCTCTGGCTCGCCATGGGCGGCACCAAGGAAGGCTACCTCATAGCCACTGGGTGGCAGGTAGACACCCTGGCCCAGCAGGGCCTTGTGGAGCTTGTTGAAGGTGCCGATGGCCTCGCCCTTCACGGCATCGCTGCGGCGGACGCCGTCCTGGAACAGCGGCCAGAGCAGGCTCCCGTAGCGCGGGCAGTGGAGGCCGGGGATGGTCTCGAAGGCCGCAGCCCACTTCGTGGCATTGGCTTCCAGGGTTGCGTAGAAGGCGGGGGTCAGCTTCTCCATGGTGGCCAGGCCCGCGGCCATGGCCACAGGATTTCCCGACAGCGTGCCCGCCTGGTAGACCGGACCATCGGGGGCCACGACGCCCATGATGTCCTTGCGGCCGCCGTAGAGGCCCACGGGCATGCCGCCGCCGATGATCTTGCCGTAGGTGCCCATGTCCGGGGTGATGCCGAGGCGCTCCGCAGCTCCGCCGGGGGCCACGCGGAACCCGCTGATGACCTCATCGAAGATCAGGATGACGCCGTGCTTGGTGCAGAGCTCCCGCAGCCGTGTGAGGAACTCCGGGCGCTGGAGCAGCAGGCCATTGTTGGCGGGGATGGGTTCGATGATGGCCGCAGCCAGCTCGTCCCCGATCTCGGCAAAGGTGCGTTCCAGGGTCTCCAGGTCATCCAGGGTGACCACCGAGGTCAGCTCGGCGATGGCCTTCGGCACCCCGGCGCTGGTGGGCGCCCCGAAAGTGACGAGGCCGGAGCCAGCCTTCACCAGGAGGCCATCGCTGTGGCCGTGGTAGCAGCCTTCGAACTTGAGGATGCGCTCCCGGCCGGTGAAGCCTCGGGCTGCGCGGAGGGCGGACATGACCGCCTCGGTGCCCGAGGACACGAACCGCATCTTCTCGATGAAGGGCACCATCTCCTTGATCTTGCGGGCCAGGGCCAGCTCGCGGCGGCTGGGAGCGCCAAAGGTGAGGCCTTCGTTCATGGACTCGGTGACGGCCGCCAGGATGTCGGGATGGGCGTGGCCGAGGATCAGGGGCCCCCAGGACATGCAGAGGTCCAGGAAGCGCTGGCCGTCTTCGTCCTCGAACCAGGCCCCGCTGGCCTTCTTGAAGAATTTTGGCGTTCCACCGACGGCCCGGAAGGCCCGTACGGGACTGGATACCCCACCGGGAAAGTGGGTCAGGGCTTCTTGGAACAGGGAATCATTCGACATGGCGTGTCCTTATGGTCGTGGTCGTTGCGTCCTGCCGGTTGGGTCAGGAAACCCAGCCCTTCTCCACCGCCTCGCGGCCCGCATAGGTGACGATCATGTCGGCGCCGGCCCGCCGGATGGCGATGAGGTGCTCGAACAGCAGCTGGTCGCCGGCCACCCACCCGAGGCGGTCGGCGGCCTTCACGGTGCTGAACTCGCTGGAGACGTGGTAGGCGCAGATGGGCGCCAGCTGGGCCTCCCGCAGGCGCCAGATGAGATCCAGGTTCGGCAGGGCGGGTTTGACCATCAGCATGTCCGCGCCCTCGTCGATGTCGAGCAGCGCATCTTGCAGCCCTTCCCGGGCGTTGCGCGGGTCCATCTGGTAGGTCTTGCGGTCACCGAACTTCGGGCTGCTGTCGGCGGCATCCCGGAAGGGGCCGTAGTAGGCGCCGGCATGCTTGATGGCATAGCTGAGGATGCTGGTCTGGGTGAACCCGCTCTCGTCGAGCAGAGCCCGGATGGCGGCCACCCGGCCGTCCATCATGTCACTGGGGGCGACCACATCGGCACCGGCTTCCGCGTGGCGGAGCGCCATCTCCGCGAGGATCGGCAGGCTCGCGTCGTTCAGCACCAGGCCGTCCTCGTCCACCAGCCCGCAGTGGCCGTGGCTGGTGTAGCCGCAGAGGCACACGTCGGTCATCACCACCAGGTCGGCCCCGAACGCCCGCTTCAGGGCTTTCACGGCCTGGGGGATGACCCCTTCGTGGTCGCAGCAGTAGGAGGCATCCGGGCTCTTGGCGTCCGCATCGGGAACGCCGAACAGCAGGACACTGGCCAACCCTTTCTTCAGGTCCTGCTCCACCTGCCGCACCGTGTCCTCCACGCCAGCCCGGTTGATACCTGGCAGGCTGGCGATCTCGCTGCTGCCCGGATGGGGCTGCACGAAGTGAGGCTGGATGAGGTGGCGGGCACGGAGGTCGGTCTCGGCCACCAGGTTGCGCATGGCCGGAGTGGTTCGCAGACGACGGGAGCGGTTCAGCATGGGGACTCCTCCTTGTTCAGGTGCTGCGCGAGCATGGCCCAGAGCAGGCTGGGTTTGGGTTCGCAGTGGGCATGGGCGGGAGCTCCGGCCCGGGCGAACGCATCGGCCGTGGCCTCACCCCAGGCGAACCGCTGCAGGTCCGCGGTCATGGGCGCCAGGATCTCGGCCTGCATGGGGCTGAGGGCCAGCACGCCCTCCACCTTCGGCAGGGCGGGAAAGGGACTGCGGGCCACCTCGCGATGGGTGATCCAGGGATGGATGGTCCAGACGGAATTTCGGGCGGCCACTTCCAGGTATTCCCGGCTCCGCTCGCCCCGGGCGAGGACAAAGGCTCCGCCCCGGGGGAAGCGGGTCTGGAGCAGGTCCCAGAGGGCCTCCGCCCGCGCCTCCGTGGGAAGGTGGATGTCGAGGTCTTCCCGACCCAGGGCGTCGGCAGTACCGGCTCCCTGGACCAGGCAGGTCATCCCGGGCGTCAGCACCGGCGACACCACCTTGGCGCCGGAGGGGCTCAGCACCAGCAGGGCCTTGACTTCAGCCAGCGGCAGAGGCGGTTCGGTACCCGTCACCCTCAGCGACGTGAAGGAATATGGAATGGGCTTCCAGCCAGCCTTGCGGACCGTGTCCGCCAGCGGGTGCTGGGCGGGCCGGGCCAACGCCAGGCGGGGAAGGTGGGCGGTGGGCGTCATGACAGTCCGATGCCCTTCAGCACGGCCGCAAGCAACTCGGCGTCGTCGAAGCCCTGGGCCTCGGCCCGCCGCAAGTCCCCGTCGGGGGCGTAGGCCGCCTGGAGCAGCAGGGAGCCGTCCGCCTGCGGCGTCGCCAGGGCACCAAGGGGCTGCTGGCACCCGCCGCCGATGCCCGCAAGCACGCGGCGCTCAAGGCGCACGCAGCGATCGGTCAGGGAGTCATGCATGTCGGCAAGCGCTTCCACCAGGTCGGGGCGATCCGCCCGGGCCTCCGCCAGCAGGGCCCCCTGCCCTGGGGCCGAGGGGAGTTCCGCCGGCGTGAGGGGCCGGACCTTCAACCCGGAGAGGTCCAGGCCCAGGCGCTTGAGCCCCGCGGCGGCCAGGAGGGTGGCATGGAGGGGTTCGTCCCGAAGGACGCCGTCGCGCACCCGCTGCAGCCGAGTCTGCACATTGCCGCGGATCCAGGTGAAGCGGGCCTTGGGGAAGAGCTGCCCCAGCACCCGCTCCCGGCGCACCGCGCTGGTCCCGATGACCAGGTCCTCGGGCGCATCGGGTCGCATGACCAGCCAGTCCGCAGGGTCCTCGCGCTTCGGGATGCAGGCCGAGATGATGCCGGCGGGCCGCTCCAGCGAGACGTCCTTGAGGCTGTGGATCAGCAGGTCGGCGGCGCCCGCTGCCATTGCGTCTTCCAACTCCTTGGTGAAGAAGCCGCCGCCCACCTGCTTGTCCAGGGGGCCCTGCAACCACTGGTCTCCGGAGGTCGAGAACTTCCGCCAGGAGACTTCATAGCCCTTCGCTTCAAGGAACCGCACCATGGGCTCGGCCTGGCCCACGGCCAGGGCGGATCCGCGTGTGGCGACCGTCACCTGCTTCGTTCTCATGGTTGGACCGCCTCTCCATCTGCAGTGGGCTTGGGTTGGGTCTGGATCAGGGCACGGAAGGCCAGGGTGCGGCCCCGGTTGAGAATTTCCTTCAGCGCCTCGCGTTGGGCTTCGTCCAGCCCCTGCATGGAGTCCTCCAGGGTCTGGACTTCCTCCTCCAAGGCACCCCACGCCGCGTCGAGGCGCTCCTGGGCGGTGGCCAGCTGCCGCTTGCGGCCCCGGGCCATGGCCCGGTGGCGGAGACGGCCCGCAGCCCCCGCCAGGAAAGGTTCCGCCTTGAGGGCCGCTTCGGCGCGCAGGGCCCGGGCCGTGGCCGTCTGGGCCAGGAAGGCGTTGAGGTCGATCCGGTGCACCCAGGGCAGCTGCTCCAACCCGGGCTCTGAATCCGGTGGCAGCGCCAGATCGAGGACGCGCAGGATGGGGCGCTTTAGGGTTTGCCAGGCATCCAGGGTGAAGATCGGCTCGGGAGCGGCGGTGGCGGTGACGATGGCATCGAAGCCCGCAGGATCATGCTGGAGCTGGGGCAGATCGACAATCGCGAGCCCCAAAGGATCCGCGAGATCGTGGGCCTTGCTGCGGGTGCGGTTGGCCACTGACACCCGGAACCCACGCTCCGGAAGCCGCTCGGCCAGGTACTGGGTCATGGGACCGACACCCACCAGCGCCACAGAGGAGCCCTCAGCCAATCCTTCCGTGAGGTGCTTCAGCGCCACCGTGGCCACGCTGACGTTGCCATCAGCCAGCCCCAGGCGGGCCCGCAGCCGCTGGCCTTCGCGAATGACGTCTTCCACGGCGGTCTGGGCCTCATCCCCGGCCACCCCCACCTGCCGCGCCTGCACCAGGGCGTCTTTCAACTGGCCCGGGATCTCGCGGTCCCCGAGGTTGGCCGATTCCAGGCCGGCCGACATGGCCAGCAGGTGCACCCAGGCCTCCTCGCCTTCATAGCGGCAGAAGCCCGGCCCGGGTTCGATGGCCTCCGGTGTTCCGCCCCACACCATCCAGAGCACCCGCTGGCAGGTGGCCAGGTAGACGAGTTCCCGGGCTCCAGATTGGCGCTGCCACTCCCGCAGATGGGTAGGCACGCCCTCGCGGATCACATGCTGCGCCACCTGGTCCAGTTCGTGGACAGGCGCGTGGAAACTGATCAGGACGGGTTCCATATCGGATCTCATGATCGACTGGGCATCAGGGGGCTCGGTCATCACTTCGTCATGATCTCGGCGAAAGTGGTGGTCATCACACCTGGTTTCGCAAGGATGGCTGGAACAGCGCCTCCACCGCCGGCCAGTCCCAGTCCGGCAAAGGCAGGCTGCCCTCGGGTCGCAGGGTCTGCTGGGTGAGCCAGGCGTCGTAGACCACCAGGGCGCACATGGCCTCGGCCACCGGAACGATGCGGGGTGCGATGCAGGGGTCGTGGCGACCGTGGGTGACGATGTCGGCGGGACGCCCTTCGCGGTCAATGGTCTGCTGGGACTTGGCGATGGAGCTGGTGGGCTTCACCGCCAGGCGCACCACCACGGGTGCCCCAGTGCTGATGCCGCCAAGCGTGCCGCCCGAGTCGTTCTTACGGGGCCCCTCCGGCCCCAGGGGGTCGTTGTTCTCGCTGCCGCGCCGCCGGGCGCTGGCGAATCCCGCACCCAATTCGACCCCCTTCACCGCGCCGATGGACATGCAGGCCAGGGCCAGCAGGCCATCCAGCTTCCCGAAGGCGGGATCCCCCAGGCCCACGGGGAGGCCTTCAATCCAGACCTCGCAGACACCGCCCACACTGTCACCTTCGGCGCGGGCCAGCTCCACCGCCTGCTTCTGGGCCTCGAACATGGCTGGATCGGCGACCCGGAGGGGATTGCATTCCACGAAGGACCAGTCCAGGGCCTCCCCGGCCAGTCCCGCGATCTCCCGGTTGAAGCCCCGCACCGTCACGCCAAGGGCAGCCAACTGCTGCTTGGCCCAGGCGCCGGCGGCCACCCGGGCAAGGGTCTCCCGGCCACTGCTCCGCCCCCCGCCCCGGGGGTCACGGATACCGTATTTGCGATCGTAGGTGAGGTCCGCGTGGCCCGGCCTGAACAGGTCCGAGATGGCCTTGTAGTCGCCGCTCTTCTGGTTCTCGTTAAACACCACGAGGGCGATGGGATGGCCCGTGGTCTGGCCCTCGAACACCCCGCTCAGCACCTGGATGCGGTCACCCTCGCTGCGGGGCGTCACCAGATCCGACTGGCCGGGTCGCCGCCGGTCCATCTCCTTCTGGATGGCCGCCAGGTCGAAGGGCAGCCCCGGCTTCACGCCGTCGAGGACGACCCCCACCGCAGGCCCATGGCTCTCCCCGAACGACAGGATCCGGAAGGTGCGGCCAAAGGTGGAGGGGGAATCGAAGAGCATGCCGCCAGTCTACCTTCAGGACTCGGCAAGCAGCGCCATCAGCTGGGGGCCGATGGCTCCCAGGCCGTAGCGGGATCGGCAGGCACGATCCGCCGCCTCCCGGCGTCGGTCGACTTCACTGTCGTCCAGGCGCCAGACCGCCAGCAGGGCCTCCGCCAGGGCCTCCGGCGAGAAGGCATCCACCACCCAGCCCAGCTTTCCCCCATCCAGGATCTCCAGAGGGCCCCCGTGGTCGGGGCCCACCATCAGCAGCCCCTTGGCGGCGGCCTCGGGATAGACCATGCCGAAGGGCTCGTCGAGGGTGAGCAACGCAAAGACATCACAGGCCTCGTAGACTTCCCGCAGCTCAGCGTCGGGCAGATACCCGTAAAAGCGGACGGCCCCGGCGGGACAGAGGCTCATGGCCAGGCTCTCCAGGCGCTGCCGCATGGGACCATCCCCGACCACATGCAGCTCGCAGGGCACAGGACTCTCCGCCTGGAATCGCGCGAAGCCCCGGATCACCGTGTCGATGTTCTTCAGCGCTTCCAGCCGGGAGTGCACCAGCACCCGCCGGACCGTCCGATCCAGCCCGGCGCGGTTGCGCCCCCCTTCGGGGAACCGGACGATGGGATAGATGACCTCCTCGCGGCACCGCCCGTAGATCCGCCGCGCATTGTCCCGGCTGAACTCGCTGATGGCGTAGATGAGGTCCAGTCCTTGGATGGCCTCCTGGTCGTAGGTCCTCCGACGTGCTTCATCCGTCGGCTGGGCCATGAGGCGGTCATGGTTGACCAACCTCCCGGCAAACCGCTCACAGGCCGCTTCGACGCCCCGACCACTGGAGGCTTCCACCCGGGCAGTAAGTATCGGATTCGCCTCGCGCAGATAGATCCCCCGGGGTGGCTCGTTGCACTGCCAGAGCTTCCTGGCCCGGATTGGGGCCGCGCCAAGCATGGCGCTGGAGGGAAAGTTATGGGCGATGATGCAGTCGAAGGTGTCGAGGATCTTTGCCGCCCGGCGTCCCCGTTGCCTCAGTTTGTCGGCCCGGTTCCAGAAGCTGAAGAGGTCGCTCCACTGCCGTTTCTGCACCAGATGCACCGGCACGCCGCCCAGCCGCCCCTCCCAGCGAGCCCGGTCGTAGCCCAAGGTCACCACTTCGGGCGCGGCTCCCATGGCCTGGAAGTGCCGGGTCTGCGTCGCCACGAGGATCTCCGCGCCACCCACGGTCTCGAAGGCTGGATGGAAAATGCCCAGGCGCACAAATCCCCCATTTGGGCGCCCCTCAAGGGCGCAAGGCGTCTGGGGCATCTTAGCATTCAGCGGATCCACCACCAGAAGGCCCGCGCAGGCAGGCACGAGAACAAGGGGCTGGACCTTCTGGCACAATGGACATCCTGCTCTGGAGCCCGATGTCCCCCACCCTGGCCGAACCGACCGCCCACGCCTGTCGAATCTGCGGGGGCCCCCTGGCTCCGGCGTTCCAGGGCCTGGTGCTGGACCACGTCCGGGCCGACTACCATCGGTGCGGCCAGTGCGCGTCGCTGGTGGTGCCCAATCCCACCTGGTTGGCGGAGGCCTACAGCCGGTCCCAGGTACCGGACCCCGATTTCGGCGCGCTGAAGCGTTCCCTCTTCGTCCATCGCGCCATCCGCCGGTTGCGCTCCTGGCCCATCGGCCTGCTCCGCCGGAAGGGCCGCACCCTCGACGTTGGTGTGGGAAGAGGCCTTCTCCTGCGCCTTCTGCTGGACGATGGTCATGATGCCTGGGGCTTTGATCCCTATCCCCATTCGGTGTTCGCCGAGGACCGCATTACCAGAGACCTGCCCGACGGCCCCTTCAGCCTCATCACCGCCATCGAAGTGATCGAACACACCCTCGACCCGGTTCCGTTCCTCCAGTCCCTCCGGTCGCGCCTCCCCACCGATGGTCTGCTGGTGCTTTCCACCGAGCTCTTCAACCCCGAGGTCCACGGCCCCTCCTGGCACTACCTCGCCCCCGAACATGGTCAGCACATCACGATGTTCAGTCCTCAAGGCCTGCACTCCGCGGCCAGTGCCGCCGGGCTCACCTGGGTGGACAGCCTCACCTGGTACGGCCAACCTTTCCTGCACCTTCTGCTTCCCGCCGAGGCGCCACGCCCGGCCCTTCGCCTCTGGTATCTCCGGCAACGCAACCGGTCCGGCGAGCGCAGATACAAGCTGGACTACCGCGCATGAGCCGCCGCGCCTACCTCCTCACCGGGGCCTCGGGGTTTGTGGGGCGCCACATGGCCGAAGCGATCCTGCGCCGAGGGGACCGGGTGGTGGCCCTGGACCGGATCATTGGCATGGACCTCCCAGCTGGCGTCGAGAGCATCGTGGTGGATCTGCAGGATCCCGCCTCCATGGTGGACCTGCCGAGGGCCTGGGATGGCGTCATCCATTTGGCAGGCGCTTCCATTCCGAGCCTGTTCACCACCCCGGCACCCGTGACCTTCAACCTGGAGATCACCCTAAACCTGCTCGAGCATCTGCGAGACAGCCGGGTACTGCTGGTGAGCAGTTGCCATGTGTACGCACCTCTTCCCCGGCGCCGCAAGGAGACGGATCTCATCGTGCCCCAGGGGCGGTATGGGCTTTCCAAGCACCTTGTGGAGCAGGTGGCGCCCCACTATCAAGGCGCCTTGGACATGCGTGTTGCGCGTCCGTTCAACCACCTCGGCCAGGGCCAGCGGCCAGAGCTGGTGGTCCCCTCCCTGCTCCGGCGTCTGGCGGACGCCCCGAAGCATGACACCAGCCCCATCGCCATGGCTGGCCAGAACAGTGTGCGGGACTTCATCGACGTTCGTGATGTGGTCTCGGCCTACCTCGCCATCCTCGATCTGGAGGCTCCGGTGGATCGCACCTTCAATGTCTGTACCGGACGGGAAACCTCCATTCTTGATGTAGCCCAGACCGTACTGGACCTGCTGGGCAGGTCGCGTCCCATCCAGTTCTCCGACCACCCCAACTCCTCCGATGACATCCCCTACCTGGTGGGCGATCCGGATCGGCTCAGCCGAGCGACCGGATGGTGTTCCCAGGTCCCGCTTGCCGACAGCCTGCGGGCCATGATGCCGACCCTTCCTTCCATGAGGTAACACGTGTCCAAAGTCGCACTCATTTCCGGCATCACGGGTCAGGACGGCAGCTACCTGGCAGAGCTTCTGCTCGCCAAGGGCTACCAGGTCCACGGCATCGTACGGCGTTCCAGCCTCTTCAACACCGACCGCATCGACCACCTGCACGTGGGCGAGACACCCAATCCCAACTTCCACCTGCACTACGGCGACCTCTCCGATGCAGGTGCCCTGCGCAATGTGCTGGACGATGTGCAACCTGATGAGGTCTACAACCTGGGCGCCCAGAGCCATGTCCGGGTGAGCTTCGATCAGCCGGAGTACACCGTGGATGTGGTGGGCGTGGGCGTCATCCGCCTGCTCGAAGCCATCCGCAGCTACATGAAGCACAGCAATCGGAGCATCCGCTTCTATCAGGCAGGCAGTTCCGAGATGTTCGGCAGCGCCAAGCCCCGACAGCACGAAGGCACCCGGTTCGAGCCCCGCAGTCCCTACGCCTGCGCCAAGGTCTACGCCCACTATCAGGTAATCAACCACCGGGAGAGCTATGGCCTCTTCGCTTGCAACGGGATCCTCTTCAACCACGAGAGCCCGCGCCGAGGCGAAACCTTCGTGACCCGCAAGATCACCCGGGCCGCCACCAGGATCAAGCTTGGACTGCAGGACAAACTCTTCCTGGGCAACCTCGACGCCAAGCGCGACTGGGGCTTCGCGGGCGACTACGTGGAGGCGATGTGGCGCATGCTGCAGCAGGACACGCCGGATGACTATGTGGTGGCCACCGGCGAGAGCATCAGCATCCGCGACTTCCTGGGCCTGACCTTCGGGCGGCTCGACCTCGACTGGCAGAAGCACGTGGAGATCGACCCCCGCTATTTCCGCCCCGCCGAGGTGGACCACCTGGAGGGTGACCCCACCAAGGGCCGCCGCATCCTGGGCTGGGAGCCCAAGACCGACATCCGCACCCTCGCCGCCATGATGGTGGATTCAGACCTCAAGCTGGCCCGGAAGGAGCTGGTACTCCGAGAAGCTGGCCACGCCGAAGCCCCGCGCACTGGGTATCGCTGAACCTGGGCCGCCGCCCCGCTAGCATGGATGCCATGAGGTGGCCATGCGCCGAATGATCAGCCTGCTGAGTCCCATGCTCCTGGCCCTGCCAGCGATGTCCCAGTCGGTCGTTTCGCACTTCACCGTTCGCAACGCCATCCAGGCCGAGTGGGCCCGCCAGCCACCCACCTTTTCGGAAGCCCAGAAGGCCACCCTGACGCCGGCGGAGCGGGCCCGGCTGGAGCGCAGCCTCGCCCGCATCGGCGCGCCGGGTGCCCCCGCCCTACTGCCGCCCGACCTGGCGAAGCCCTCGGTGGAGGTCTGGGAATCCAAGGCCCATGAGGCCCGCACGCCACAAGAGCGGTTCACGGCCCTGTTCATGCTGAACCGCCTGAAGAACCCCAAGGCCATGGTGGCCATGGAAGGGCTCACGCCCGCTGACGTGACCACCTGGCCCAGGCACCTGCACCTCGAAGCCTCCATCGCCACCGCGCGGCTGAATGGCGCCGAGGTGTCGCCCTCGCTCCAGGCCTTCCTGGACGCCCTGCAGATGGCTGGCAAGGTAGATCCATTCCGCGCCCAGGCGGCCCGCCTGAGGCTGGTGATGGCGGGAAAGGAGAAGGCGCTGCTGCCGTTGGTACCGGCAACGCCCGGGAGTCTGCTGGCGCTTATGGATGCCTGGAACCGGGCACCCTGGGAAAGCCGACGGCCATTGGCCTTGCGGGGCTTCAATCAGTTCCCGCCCACCACCACAGTTTGGGCCTCCCTGGGGTTGGCGCAGCCTTCCAACCCCACCCTCCAAACCGCTTGCGCCGGAATCCTCGCCCGGCTGTCCGAAGGCCTGCCCACACCTGCTCCGGCGGAGGCCTTTCCGACCGAAGGCACCCCCTGGCCTTGCGCGAGCCAGCCCCTGGTCCTCTGGTATGGCTTCCAGGGCCTTGCCAAGTGCCATGCGGTCCTTCCCACCCTGAAGGGAGCGGTCCATTCGACCCCGCCTTTCGGGGCAACCCTGCCGGTACTCCAGGGCGCCCTGCTGCCCGTCCTCCGGCACCAGGCCCCTGATGCCGCCGATGACCTTCGCGAACACCTGCTGGCGGGAGAGGACGGAACCGCCCGCGCCGCCGCCATCGAGGATCTCCCTGCCGCCCCGGCGGACCTTCAGGTCCTCACCGGGCGCACCTGGGCCGACACCCAGTTCGAAGCCCAGCAGACCCTCATTCACAGCTACGCCCGCTGGAAGATGGCCCCGGGCGCCGAGAAGGCCCAGTTGCGTCCCTGGCTCCAGCACCCAGACTGGGCCTGCCGCTGGGAGGCCTACCAGGCGCTGGTGCAGCTGGATTCGGCCACGCCCTGGCCTGCGGCGCCAAAGCCCACCAAGACCGACACCGCCATTCTCAAGGAGGCCACGCGCCTGGCCGAGCGCGGCAGGCCGGTGCGGCTGCGCATCACCTTCTCGGGGAAGCGTGTCGTCACCCTCCGCCTCGATCCCACAGTGGCCCCCATGAATGTGGCCAACCTGCTGCTGCTGGCGCGGAAGGGCTATTTCAACGGACGGCTCGTGCCCCGCGTGGTGCCGGACTTCGTGGTGCAGATGGGCTCGCCCTGCGACACCATGGATGGCGGGCCAGGCTACACGGTGCGTTGTGAGGATTCCCTCGACTGGTACGGCCCCGGCAGCGTGGGCATGGCGCTGGCGGGCAAGGACACGGGCGGCAGCCAGTTCTTCATCACCACCAATGCCACGCCTCACCTCACCGGGCGGTACACACGGATGGGTGAGGTGGAGGATCCGGACCGGGCATTGCAGGTGCTGGATGACCTGGAGCTCGGCGCGAAGATCGTCTCCATCAGGGTGCTGAACCCGTGAGGTTGCCGATGCTGGCGCTGGTCGCGACGGCCCTGACCGCCACTGCCCAGGCACCGATCCTCCAGGACGGCGCCGATGCCCTGCGGCGGGCCCGTCTGGATTGGACGGCGGGAGACCCGCCCCTGGGGCCCTCCTCCCTGCCCTTCCTGGCCGTGGGGTGGGGCGGAGCCACCGCCGATGGGGCCACCACGCCGCTCCTCGGAGGGGAAGGCCTCGGCCAGGGCACCCAGGGTTGGGGGCTGGGCGCCCAGGGCCGCTATGTCAGCGGCGGCTGGTCTCTGGCGGCCACCTTCCTGGTCCTGCGGGGCCAGGGCCATAGCCAGGGGGTGTTGCAGCGGGCCGCCCTGGCCTACCAGGCGGAATCCGGCTGGCGGGCCGCCCTGGAACAGGGCCCTCTGGCCTGGGGTTCAGGGCTGCTGGGCGGCGACCTGCTGGGCCCTGGGGCCCGTCCCTTCGCCCGGCTCAGCCTGGCCACCCCCACCTGGGGCTTCCTTTGGCCCCAGTGGCGCCTCGAAGCCTTCGCCGGTCGGTTGGACTCGGCTCGGCCCATTCCGTCCTGGCTGCCCGATCGCCCCCAGCGCCTCGCCGCGCAGGCGGCAGGCCTCGACCTGCAGCGCCCCTGGCTGAAGGGTGCATGGCTCCAGGTGGAGTTGGGCACCTGGGGACAAGTTGGACTGGGCGCCATCGGTCTGCGGGGGGGCCAGACCGCCAGCGGGGGGGCCGCCCCGGAAGAGGCCGACCGCACCCAGACCCTGGGCGAGCTGAAGGTCCGGATCCCCGCCCTGGCCCGTGCCCTTGGGGCCCGGGGTGCATCCCTCCTGGTGGGCCGCAGCGCCGCCCCCGACAGCGCCGCCTTGACCCTGGCCCAGGGCCGGACCCTCCTGGGCCTCCAGGCGGTATGGGACGGCTGGGATGTGGGGCTCGAGTACGCAGAGGCTGCCCCCCGAGGGATTCCCGATTGGACGCGCCCCGCGCACCTCGCGGACTTCTCCACCCAGGGCGATGCGCTGGGCCCGGCGTTCGGACGGAAGGTCACCACCCGCACCCTGGAGCTGGGCCTGCCCCTGCCCCTGGAGGGCCGGGGCACCCTGCGGCTGGTCCGCGCCACGTCCGCCCTGGACGATCCCGCCGGCAGGGGTACCTGGTTCCTGCAGGAGGACGCCCAGTGGCGCACACCCACGGGCCGGCTGGGTCTCTCCCTGGCCTCCCGGAGGCAGGACGCGCTGCCCGGGATCCCCCGGTGGGGCTGGGCCCTCAGCGTGTTCCAGGGGTTCCGGGTGTTCTGACGACCTTCTGGTAATAGCCGTCGAAGGTGGTGGTCCAGGTGGAATCACCCACGGGCCGCTGCTCCCAGTGCTGGCGCACCCTCCCATCCGCCAGGGGTGACCAGGTGATGCGGTTCTCCAGCTGCCCATTCGGACCGTCGCTGAGGCCCTGCAGCACCATGGCGTCTCCTTGCAGGCCCCCTTCGAGGTCGAGGGTCCCGCCCTGGCTGTCCATCCAGCGCTGGCGCCAGCGGCGGTGTGAAGGGTCGTAGGTGTTGAGGCTGGTCCCGGCGCCCCTCTTCGCACCCTCCCAGTGCTCCTGCAGCACCGCTCCCCCCAGGAGCGCCGCGACCCGGTTGTGGCCGAGGCGGAGCCCGGCCGCGTTCCGCACCTCCCAGTCCCCCAGCCAGAAATCGAACTGCCGCTGCTCCGGGGGGCGTTCCACCGGCGGCGCAGCCACCAGCAGGGTGGGCAGGAGCAGGACCGTCGCAGGGCGCATGCAAGCCTCCAGACCTCCATGCTGCCCCGGCGATCCCACCCCGGGACCTGGCCTGGGGTGAAAGGTGCGCAAGGCGGGGCCAGTCCCCTCCGGGGGCCCGGGAAGGTCCACCCCGGGGCTGGGCTATCATGGAGGTCTTTCCACGGGGATTCGATGGCCTTGACCCGAGATCAGCTCGTCCGCCGGGCCGCCCAGGAGCTGCGGGACGGCAACTACGTGAACCTGGGCATCGGCATCCCCACGCTCATCGCCAACGTCATCCCAGAGGGGTTGGACGTGATCCTCCAGAGCGAGAACGGCCTGCTGGGCATCGGTCCCTTCCCCACGGCGGAGGAGGTTGATGCGGACCTCATCAACGCCGGCAAGCAGACCGTCACCGCCGCGCCGGGTGCCAGTTTCTTCAACAGCGCCGACAGCTTCGCCATGATCCGCGGTGGCAAGATCGACCTCAGCATCCTGGGCGCCATGCAGGTGGACATGGAAGGCAACCTCGCCAACTGGATGATCCCCGGCAAGATGGTGAAGGGCATGGGCGGCGCCATGGACCTGGTCGCCGCCGCCAAGCGGGTGGTGGTGGTCATGGAGCACACCAGCAAGCACGGCGAGCCCAAGATCCTGCGGAAGTGCAGCCTGCCGCTCACCGGGCAGCGCTGCGTGCATCGCATCATCACGGACCTGGCCGTCATCGACGTGGTGCCCGGTCGCGAAGGCCTGCGCCTAGTAGAGGTTGCCCCGGGTGTCACCCGGGAGGAGGTCCAGGCCAGGACGGAGCCCCCGCTGGTGATGGACAACGTCGTTCCCATGACTGGAGTGTGAGACATCCATGCTGACCCGCACCGCCTCCCTCGCCACCCTGGTCCTGATCCTGGCCTGCCACGCCCCGGGGGATGCCGTGCCCGCCAAGCCCGCTGAGCCCTTCAAGCCGGCCCTGAGCCTCCGGCCCGTGGCGGTCACCCTCGCGCCGGGCGCCACCCAGGCTTTCCAGGCCGAGATCAACTACCAGGAGGGCATGCGCTACCTTCGTCAGCCCGTGGGGTGGCGTGTGGTGGAGGCCGATGGGGGCACCATCACGGGAGCGGGGCTCTACACCGCCCCGGCTGCCACCGGTACCTTCCACGTGCAGGTGCGCCGCGAGGACTTCCCCGAGATCACTGCCGTGGCCACCATCACGGTGAAGTGATGGACCTGTATGGCGCGCTGCGCCCGCTGATCTTCCGCCTCGATCCGGAGGCTGCCCACGACCTCGCCTTCTGGCTGGGGGAGCGGGTCTGCGCCTGGCCGCGCCTGCCCGAGCCCAGGTCGTTTCCGGCCCTGCGTCGCCAGAGTCTGGGCCTCGATTTCCCCACCCCCCTCGGCCTGGCCGCGGGCCTGGACAAGGGGGCCACGCTGCTGCCCCTGTGGAAGGCGCTGGGCTTCGGCCATGTGGAGATCGGCACCGTGACGCCCCGCCCCCAGCCGGGCAACCCCAAGCCCAGGCTGTTCCGCTTTCCGGAGGCGGGCCTCATCCTCAACCGCATGGGCTTCAACAGCGAGGGGGCCGAGGTGGTGGCCGCCCGGCTGCGACGGCGCCCGGCGGGCCTGATCGTGGGTGGCAACCTGGGCAAGAACAAGGAGACGCCGGAGGCCCAGGCCCTGGAGGACTACCGGGCCGCCTATCGGCTCATCGCCCCCCAGGTGGACTACGTGGCCCTCAACGTGAGCAGCCCCAACACCCCCGGGCTGCGGAACCTCCAGGCCCCCGAGGCCCTGAAGCCCCTCCTGGCGGGCATGCTGGATCTGCGCCGGGAACTGGGCCTGGAGCGCCAGCCCCTGCTGCTCAAGCTTGCCCCGGACCTGGTCCCCGAAGACCTGGAGGCCATCGTGGAAGTGGCTGTGGCCTCGGGCATCTCGGGCCTCATCGCCACCAACACCACCCTCGATCGGGGCGTGGTGCGGGAGCCCCTGCGCAGCCAGGTGGAGGCCCGCGGGGCGGGTGGATTGAGCGGCAAGCCTCTGCAGGGGAAGGCCCGTGAGGTGCGCCGCCACTTGCTGGCTGCCCTCAAGGGCCGGCTGCCCCTGGTGGCCTGCGGCGGTCTCGGCAGCGCTGCGGATGTGCAGGGCGCCCTGGAGGATGGCGCTACCCTCGCCCAGATCTACAGCGCACTGATCTTCGAAGGGCCCGCGCTCATCCAGCGCATTCACCAAGGGCTGGAATAGGGTCACAGCTAAGAAATTTCAATCAACGGAGGAAAGCGGAGACAGGAAAGACAAACGCATCTCTTTCTTTTCGTTGCTTTTCTCAGCTTTCCTCAGCACCTCAGCTGGCCTCTGCTTTCATTCATTCCTTTCCTACGGAGAATCTTTTCAGATTCGCGGCGGTAGACTGGTGGGCCGAGGTATCCATGTTGTCACTTCAATCGAGGATCCGCGACCCGCGTCTGCTGCCGCTGGCGGACAAGGTGCTGCGCGGGGAGCGCCTCAGCTTCGAGGATGGCCTGCTGCTCTATGAGACGCCGGACCTCACCGGTGTGGGGGCCATGGCCCACCACGTCCGGTTGCAGAAGCACGGCCGCGCGGCCTACTACGTGGTGAGTCGCCGCCTCTCCTATACCAACGTCTGCTACACCCACTGCCAGTTCTGCGCCTTCCAGGCCAAGCCTGGCGATCCCCGGGCCTACGCCTTGTCCGCCGAGGACATCATCCGGGAGCTGGAGAAGCCCGAGAATGCCGGTGTGCGCGAGCTGCACATGACCTCGGGGCACAACCCCAAGCTGAAGGTCGACTACTTCGAGGACCTCTTCCGGAAGCTCAAGGCGCGGTTCCCTTCCATCCATCTCAAGGTCTTCACCATGATCGAGATGGACTACTACGCCCGCATCAGCGGCCTCAGCACGGATGCCTTTCTGGATCGCTGCATGGCTGCGGGCCTGGAGAGCTGCCCCGGCGGAGGGGCCGAAATCTTCGACGAGGCCCTCCGCGAGCAGATCTGCATCGGCAAGAAGGACGCCCAGGTCTGGCTGGACACTGCCGAGCTCTGCCACCGCAAGGGCCTGCCCACGAACTGCACCATGCTGTATGGCCACATCGAAGCGGCGAGGCACCGCGTGGACCACCTGCTGCGCCTCCGCGACCTCCAGGACCGCTCCCAGGCAGCGGGCTACACGGGCTTCCTCGCCTACATCCCGCTGGCCTATCAAAACGAGGACAACGAGCTGAGCGCCACCCACGTCATCCACGAGACCACGGGCACCCAGGACCTGCGGGAGATCGCCGTGGCCCGCCTGCTGCTCGACAACATCCCGCACATCAAGGCCTACTGGGTGATGATCTCGCCGGGTCTGGCCCAGGCGGGCCTCAGCTATGGCGCCGACGATCTGGACGGCACCGTGATCGCCGAGGAGATCGCCCACCTGGCGGGCGCCAAGTCACCCCAGGGCTTGCAGCAGGGCGAGCTGGTGCGCCTCATCCAGGAAGCCGGCTTCGAGCCCCTGGAACGGGACAACCTCTACAAGGTCTATGCCGCAGTCTAGGGGCCTTTTTGAACATAGGCCCTAGTCCACCTTGCGTTTTTCGTAAGCCTTGAGGGGGTCCAGCGGGAAGGCGTAGGGGCTTTCCCACACCCGATCGTGGATGCGGGCGGCCTCCCGGGCCAGGGGGGAATCCCGGAAGATCACCTCTACATTCCGGGACTCGGTGAAGTAGCTTTCCTCCCAGTTGCTGGTACCCAGGGCCAGCTGGGTTTCATCCACCACCAGGTACTTGCTGTGGATGGTCCGTGCATAGGGGATGTGGCCTGCCTCGGCTTCAGGAATGGCGGCGACCCGTACCTCCAGGTTGGGGATCAGCGCCAGGGACCGCAGGTGCGGCAGCGCGCGGCCCCCCAGCACCCAGTCCGACACCAGCAGGTGCACCTTCACGCCCCGCACCGCCGCAGCCCGCAGGGCGTTGTCCAGGGTGGGCCAGAAGCGGTCCTGGCCCGCCACCGGCGAGTAGGTCAGCAGCTGCACCCGGACACTCGTCGTGGCCTGACTGATCAGCTCCACCAGCGCGTCAATGGAAGGGCGGATGTCCCCCGGCGTCAGAAAGGGCGGACTGGCCACCAGCTCCACGGGTGGCCGTGCTGCGGCAGTCACCTGGGCGGCCAAGGCCGGCAGCTGGTGGCTTCCGGCGAAGCCCCAATCCAGCGCGAAGAGCCGCGCGAGGGGACCTACGATGCGGGAATCTGTGGTCTGGATGCCCAGCTCATGGATGTGTTCCAGGGCCCGCCAGTCGAAATTCTGGCTGCCCAGGAAGGCCGCCTGTCCATCCACCACGAAATACTTGGCGTGGAGGATGCCGCGGGACACCCCCGCCAGATCAAAGGTCCGCACTTCCGCGCCAGGGATGCGGCGAAGCCGGGCGAGGGAGGTTGGATCCTGGTCTAGCATCTTGGCCGACAGCAGGAAGCGCACCTTTACGCCCCGGGCACCCGCCCGCTCCAGTTCCGCCAGTACCGGCTCCAGGGCGCTCCCCGGGCGGCTGGTCACATAGAACTCGGCCGCCTCCACGGAGGATTTCGCCGTCCGGATCATCGCCACCCACACATCCTTGGCGAAGGGCAAGGCGGGATCCGCCAGGCGGGTCCCATCCGGGATGGACTGGACAAGGCGTGTCGCCGGGTCCTGGGCGGCAAGGGTGAAGGCACAGGCAAGGCCAATGAGCAGGAATCGAAAGGTCATGGGGACACTCCAGCGCTGAGGATACTCCGTTGACGGGAGCACCCAGCCCCTGCTGAGGTGGGGGCATGGCTACCAAGGCGGAACTGCGAGCCCTCCTGAAGGCCCGCCGGGACGGGCTGCCGCCCACCTCCCGCGAGGCCTGGTCCGCGGCCATCGCCCAGCACCTGGATCGCTACTGCCGGGCGCATGACATCACCTGCCTCGGCGCCTTCTGGCCCATTGGGTCCGAAGTGGACCTGCGACCGGCGGTGGCCACCCATCCCACCTGGTGCTGGTTCTTCCCCCGTGTGACGTCCACTGCCCCGGCCCGCCTGGCCTGGGGCACCGAACCGCTGGCCCAGGGGCCCTGGGGGCTCATGGAGCCGGCCCTGGCCCAGCATGCGCTCCCTCCGGTGCAGCTGCTGCTGGTCCCTGGCCTTGGATTCGATGACGCGGGCTACCGCCTCGGCTATGGCCGGGGGTTCTACGACGCCGTGCTGGCTGACCTGGCCGATGACGTTCGGACGGTGGGCGTGGGGTTCGAGGCTCAGATGCACCAAGCGGTGCCAGTGGCCCCCCACGACCAGCCCGTGCAGGCCTTGCTCAGCGAACGGGGCCTGTTCCAGCTGGCCTGACTGGCCAAGAATCGGAACCTAGCCAAGCTTGAGGATGCTCGAGCCGTCCGCGTAGTCCTCGGTCGCCGCCTCCCGCATCTTCTGGAGGACCTGCACCAGGGCCCGGATGCGGTCCACCATCTCGCCGATCTTCCCTAGCTTCAGCTCCTCGGGGTACTTCCGCTGCAGCATCTCTACCTGCATGGAGATGATGGCCAGGGGGTTGTTGATCTCATGTTTGAGGGTGCCGGCCATCTGCCGGAAGGAGTCCAACCGCTCCGCGACCAGGGCCCGCTGCTGCAGCTCTGTATGCCCGCGAAGCACCTGCAGCCGGTGGTGCAGGGCCTCCCAGCGGAAGCCCTCCGCCAGCCAGTCCGTGGCGCCGGCTTCGATGAGCCGGGGCGTATCGTCCTCGGTGCAGCGCACCACGAGGATCGGCGTGGTGGCGAAGGAGGGATGGTGCCGGTAGGCGCGGATGCAGCCTTCCAGATCATGCGTTCCCTTGGCGTCCACCACGAGGAAGCGGAATTTCGGCAGCGGTGGCGGGGGTGGTTCCGATTCCAGGGGATGCAGCCAGAGATCTCCGGCATCCGCCACCGTCTGGAAGAGCCCCAGCAGGTTCAGTTCGTCGCTCACCAGCCCCAGCAGGGGCCGGGCGGGTTCCTCCGGCAGGGCGTCAGGGCCCTCGGGCAGGAAGAGAGCCAGCGACTGGTCCGCCCACTGCCATTTCACCCCTGCATCCTGGAGCATGCGCTGCGTCCAGGGATCCGGAATGGGGCCATGCAGGCCCTGGGGAAGGGTCATGCGCAGAATCCGGAAGCCCCGCTCCTGGTCCCAACGCGCAGCCGCCGTGGTGCCCTCTGCCATCTGCATGAACATGGGCTCCACCAAGCCTGCCAGGGCCACAGTCAACGGCCCGCCAGTCATCCAAATGGAACCGGGCGGGGGCTCTCCCACTGACAGCTCTGCGCCACGGAGGATCAGCAGGGCCTGCCAGCGCTGGGTCAGGTCCTCCTGCAAGCTGGTGATGGGAAGCAGGTGCCCGGTGGCGCTGGCGTCGGTCCCGGTGCCCAGGTGGTGCCCCTGCTCCAGGAGCGCGGACACCTGCTCGAGCTGGGCCCGGATGGCCGCTCCGGCGGGATCGGTCATGCCGCCGGCCCAGCTCTGGATCCGGCGCACGGGCGCCGACAGGGCCGCGAGCAACTCGCCGTGGCGATCCGCTTCTCGCTGGCGTTCGGTGCGCAGGCGCAGCATCTCGCCCTGCTGCTCGGCCTGGCCAAGGGCACGCCGGGTGAGCATGGCCTGCCGCAGGGCCATGGAGCCGAGGCGCACGAAGGCCTGAAAGATGGACAGGTCGAACCGGGTGAAGGGACGGCCTTCGGACTCGCGATCGATGTACAGGGCTCCGTGGATTTCGCCCTCGTCTTCCATGGGGGCGCAGAGGAGCGACCCACGATGCAATTCCACCAGGCTGTTGCCCCCGAACCGGGGGTCGGCCAGCGGCAGGTTGGACAGCACGGCCGTGTGTTCCTGCGCCACATAATCCAGCACCGACCGCGAGAGTCCGATGCCTTCCTGAACTTCCCCCACGCGGTGGGCGGTACGCCAGCCCCCTTCTTTCGACTTCATGACCAGGAAGCCCCTGTCCCCATTCAGGAGCCGCAGGGATTCCTCCAGCAGACCCTTCACCATCGCATCCGTATCGGCCTGCTTCAGCAGCTTCTCCGTGGCACGCTGCAGCAGTTCGATGCCTCGGATGAGCACCATGGCCTGGGCCGGTTCGGGCCGGACTTCCTGGAACAGATCCCCCACCCGCTCGGCGAAGGTGGTGCCATCCAGGCCGGGAAACCCTTCCGTGAACTGCAGGTGCCACCCACCCACTTCCAGTTCATCGCCATCCTGGAGGGCCGCGCCCTGCGGGTGTCCCACCGGCAGACCGTTGAGCAGGGTGCCGTTGGCCGACTCAAGGTCCTTCAGCCACCAGATGGAGCCGAGGCAGTCGATGCTGGCGTGGATCCTTGAGAGCCCTTGCATCTGGGGATGGGAGACCGCACAGGCCACGGGATCCCGGCCCACCTGGCAGGATTCCAGCACGGCTTGCCGCATGAGCTGATTCCCTTCCAACCAGGACAGGTAAGGCATCGGTCCTCCACACCCCCCGCTTCGGAAGGGCTGGAACCGGACCTGAATTAACCAGGCAAAGGATACCTTGTGTCGCGGGTTCGGCTGGGGCGGAAGAACAGCATGGTGTGGCCGATGGTCCAGACATGCTGGAGGCCGGCTACGGCGGCGCACAGGGCCTTGGCGGCGGTGTCCTCGTTCTCAAAGCTATTCGGATTGATCTTGACCTTCACAAGTTCGAGGCTGTCCACCATCACATCGAGCTCAGCGGCCTGGGCTGGCGTGACGCCCCCCTTTCCCACGTGCATGACGGGCTTGAGCTTGTGGGCCTCGGCCTTGAGGAACTGGCGCTGCTTCGGGGTCAACATCGGATCTCCAGCCATCCAGTCTATCGTGGAAGACGAGGTGTTCCATGCTCCGTACCCTGCTGCTGTCCCTCGCCACCCTGGCTTGCCTGGCCACCCCGCCCCGCACCCTGCGGGTGGACTACGGCCATACCGGGGATGCTGGGGCCGAGCGCTTCGGGGTGGACCGCGTGGTGTTGGAGCCCCTGCCCTGGCCCGGCCACCCAGGCAAGGCCCTCGACACGAGCAACCTCGGGAAGTACAAGTTCGAGGTCATCGACCGGGCCTCCGGCAAGCTCCTCTATTCCCGTGGCTTCGCCAGCATCTATGGCGAGTGGGAAACCACTGATGAAGCCAAGGCCCTCAGCCGGAGTTTCTCGGAATCCCTTCGTTTCCCGCAGCCCGATGGGCCCGTCCGGATCCAGGTAAGCAAGCGGGATGCGGCGAACGCCTTCCAGAAGGTGTGGACCTTCGACCTGGATCCCAAGGACCCCCTCATCGAACGCGCTCCTGCCCCCGAGCCGGGCGCCGTCCTTCCCCTGCAGGTGAGCGGCGATCCCGTCGACAAGGTGGATTTCCTCATCCTCGGTGACGGCTACACCGCCGGCGAGCGCGGCAGCTTCGAGGCCCAGGCCCGCAAGGTGATGGACCTGCTCTTCCAGCAGTCCCCCTTCAAGGAACACCGGAGCGACTTCAACGTCTGGGCGATCTGCCCTCCTTCGAAGGAGAGCGGCATTTCCCGGCCTTCCACCGGGGTGCACAGGCGCACGCCGCTCGGCACCACCTATGATGCCTTCGGCAGCGAACGCTACGTGCTCACCTTTGACAACCGCAGCTGGCGGGACATCGCCGCCCAGGCCCCCTACGAGTTCGTGGAGATCCTCGTGAACGCCGAGACCTATGGCGGCGGGGGCATCTTCAACCTCTACAGCACGGCCTCGGCGGGCAACAGCACCATCGGCTACCTCTTCGTCCATGAGTTCGGCCACCACTTCGCCGGGCTTGCGGACGAGTACTACACCTCGGACGTGGCCGTCAGCAACAACCCCGCCCAGCCCGAGCCATGGGAACCCAATGTCACGGTGGATCCCCTCCACCCCAAGTGGGCGGCCCTCCTCACCCCCGGAGTGCCCCTGCCAACGCCCTGGAAGAAGGCCGAGTTCGAGGCCCACAGCCACGCCTACCAGAAGGAACGTCGGGCCATCCGCGCCGCCAATCGCCCCGAAGCGGAGATGGATGCCCTCTTCGCCCGGGAAAAGGTCTTCGAGACGAAGCTGCTGGGCACCGATGCCCACAGCGGCCAGGTCGGAGCCTTCGAGGGCGCCAACTATGAGGCCAAGGGCACCTTCCGCAGTCAGGAAGACTGCCTGATGTTCACGCGCGACGATGCAGGGTTCTGCGCGGCCTGCCGCGCGGCCATCGAGCGCGTGATCCGGCAGTACACCAAGTAGGCCTTGCTGGCTGAAGACCGCTTCGGCAGGCCCCCCTGCTGCGAAGTCGGCCGACCCGAGCTCCTTTTTATGACACTCGATTTTTGCATCGAACTATCATTTCCCTTCCGGGTGACCCATGCACCAAGTGGTTTGGCAACGAGCGCAACAAGCAGCGAGGCGCGGGCAGGTGGCTCCTTCTGCCGGCCTGCTCACCGCCCTGACCCTAACCCTGCTGGGCTGCGCGGTGGGCCCGACCTTCCAGGTGCCGGCCTCCCCCAAGGTGACGCAGTACGGGCCCACGCCCTTGCCCTCCGAATTGGGCTCGAGCCAGGGAGAAGGCGACGGGGTCCAGCGCCTCAAGCCTGGCCTTGCTGTGTCGGAACGGTGGTGGACGGCCTTCGGCAGTGAGGCGCTGAATCAGCGCATCGAGGCCGCCCTGGCCCACAGCCCTTCCGTGGAGGGGGCCCGCGCCTCGCTCCGCCAGGCCCAGGCCTTCCTCAGTGCCTCCCAGGGCGCCTGGTTCCCCGCCGTCGACGCCGGAGCCAGCGCCACTCGGACCAAACTGAGCGTGGTGAGCGGTGGCGGCACCTCCCCCTTCACCCTCTACAACGCCTCGGTGAACGTCTCCTACACCCTTGATTTGTTCGGCAGCGTGCGCCACGGGGTAGAGGTTCAGCAGGCCCGCGTGGCCTACCAGCGCTGGCAGCTGGAAGGGGCGACCCTGAGCCTGGCGGCCAACGTGGCCACAGCCTCCTTCCAGGAGGTGGCGATCCAGGCCCAGCTCGATGTGCTGCAGCAGGTGGTCGAGTTGCTCCAGCAGCAGGCCGACCTCACTGCCAAGCAGGTCGCCATTGGCGCCAAGAGCCAGGGCGATCTGCTGGCGGTGCAGGCCCAGCTTGCCAGCGCTCAGGCCGCAGTGCCCCCGCTGAAGCAGGCCCGGGCCTCGCTCCGGAATCAGCTGGCGGTGCTCATGGGACGCCTCCCTTCCGATGCGGAGGCACCCCTTCCCGTACCTAGCGGGTTCCGGCTTCCCGAAGAGGTGCCGCTCAGCTTGCCCTCCGAGCTGGTGCGTCGGCGACCGGATGTGCGCGCCGCCGAAGCCCAGCTGCGGGCTGCCACGGCCCAGGTGGGGCTGGCCACAGCCGACCTTTTTCCGCAGATCCGGTTGGGCGGCTCCTACGGCTCGTCTGCTTTTGAGACCGCCAACCTATTCAAGGAACCCACCACCACCTGGAGTCTGGGCCTCAACCTGCTGCAGCCGATCTTCCATGGCGGCAGCCTGCGGGCCATGAAGCGGGCGGCAGAGGCCGGCCTGGATGGGGCCTCTGCCGCCTACCGCGCGGCCGTGCTCAATGCCTTCCGGGAGGTGTCGGACGCCCTGGATGCCCTGCAGTTCGATGCTGACGCCCTCACGGCCCAAGTCCGGGCCGAGCAGTCGGCCTCCCAGTCCCTGGACCTCGTGAAGGCCCAGTACCGCATCGGGTCGGCCAGCTACCTGCAGCTGCTGGACGCCACCCGCCAATGGCAGCTGGCGCGCCTGGGCTTCGTTCGCGCCCGGGCCGCCCGATTGGCCGATACCGCTGCGCTATACGCCGCCCTCGGGGGCGGCTGGCAAGAGGGCTCCGGCGCGTCGGTTCCGCCGCCCTCCCCGTCCAGCCGCTGATTCCCCAACCGACCCCGACCTGAGTGGAGCCTCCCATGGAACTGGCGCACGACCTCGACCCAACCACGCCACCCCCCAGCCTGGGGAAACGGATGCTCGTGATGATCCTCGGGGTCCTCGGACTCGCCCTGCTGATCGCCTTGATCTGGTTTGCCGCCATCTCAAAGCGGATGGCGGCCCAACCCAAGGGGGAGCCACCCCAGACCGTCACCACCGCTGCGGCAACCTACGCCACCTGGCAGCCGAGCCTAAGTGCCGTGGGCACCCTCCGTGCGGCCAAGGGCGCGGACTTGGCCTTCGAGGTCTCCGGAGTGGTCACCCAGGTCGGAACCCCTCCCGGCAGCGATGTGAAGGAGGGCCAGCTCCTGGTCCAGCTCAACGATGCGGTCGAGGCGGCCCAGCTCCAGCAGCTCCAGGCCTCCCTCTCCTTGGCCCAGGCCAACCTGGCGAGAGCCAAGGAACAGCTGGGCATCCATGCGATCAGCCAGGGGGACTACGACACCACCGAGGCGGAGTTCAGGATCAAGGAGGCCGCTGCCCAGCAGGCAGTCGCCACCGTGGCGAAGAAGCGGCTCAGCGCCCCCTTCGCGGGCCGGGTGGGCCTCATCACCACCAGCCCCGGCGCCTACCTCACCTCCGGTGTCTCGGTCGTCACCCTGCAGCAGCTGAATCCCATCCACGCGGACTTCTACCTGCCCCAGCGCCACGCCTCCGCCCTCAAGCCCGGTCAGAAGGTCAGCCTGACCTTCGATGCCTTCCCGGACCAGCGTTACAGCGGCAAGGTCACCGTCATCAACCCCAAGGTGGACGGCGCCACTCGCAACATCCAGATTGAGGCCACCCTCCGAAATCCCGGGCACCGGCTGCTGCCCGGCATGTTCGTATCCGTGGCCATGGAGGTGGGCGCCGCAGACCGGCACCTCACGCTTCCTCAGACCGCCATCACCTACAATCCCTATGGCGCCACTGTCTTCGTGGTGAAGAAGGGCAAGGTCAGCGGGCCCGATGGCCAGAAGAAGGACGGCCTGGTGGCCGAGCAGGTCTTCGTCACCCCGGGCCTCTCGCGGGGAGACCAGGTGGCCATCCTCGGGGGCCTGAACGAAGGAGCCATCGTGGTCACCAGCGGCGGCTTGAAGCTGAAGAACGGTACCCCCCTGGTGGTGGACAACCGGGTGACGCCCACCAGCGACCCGAATCCGGCGCCGCAGGAACAGTGAGCCGGAACCCATGAAATTCACCGATACCTTCATCCGCAAGCCGGTCCTGGCCCTGGTGATCAGCCTGCTGATCGTGGTGCTGGGCCTGCGCTCCATCTTCAACCTGCCGGTCAACCAGTACCCCAAGACGGAAAATGCCGTTGTCACCATCAGCACCGCCTACTACGGGGCGGATGCCGCCACGGTGGCGGGATTCATCACGCAGCCGCTGGAACAGTCCATTGCCCAGGCCCAGGGCATCGACTACATGTCCTCCAGCAGCGTGAACAGCGTGTCGAGCATCACCTGTACGCTCCGCCTCAACTACAGCGCCAACAAGGCCCTCACCGAGATCACCACCCGGGTGAACGCGGTCAAGAATCAGCTGCCGCCCCAGGCTCAGACACCGGTGATCACCGTCCAGACCGGGGATGCGACGGCCGCCATGTACATGGGGTTTTTCAGCCCGCAGCTGCCCACCAACAACATCACTGATTTCCTCTCCCGCGTCGTCAAACCCAAGCTGGATTCCATCGAAGGGGTGCAGACCGCCGAGATCCTCGGTGCCCGCAACTTCGCCCTGCGCGCCTGGCTGGATCCCCAGCGGATGGCCGCCCATGGAATCACCGCCGCAGATGTCTACGGCGCCATGGCCGCCAACAACTACCTCTCGGCGGTGGGCACCACCAAGGGCCAGATGGTGGCCGTGGACCTGACCACCGACACCAACCTGCACACAGTGGCGGAATTCAAACAGCTCATCATCCGCCAGAACCATGGGGCTTTGGTGCGCCTCGAGGATGTGGCCACCGTGGTCCTCGGCGCGGACAACTACGACTTCAACGTGGCTTTCGATGGCCAGCAGTCCGTGTTCATCGGCATCAAGGTCGCTCCGGAGGCCAACATCCTCGATGTGACCAAGCGGGTCCGGGCGGCCTTCCCAGCCGTTCAGCAGCAGTTGCCCACGGGGGTCACCGGCAAGATCGTCTACGACGCGACCCAGTTCATCAACACGTCCATCTCCGAGGTGGTGAAGACCCTCATCGAGGCATTGCTCATCGTGACCCTGGTGATCTACCTCTTTCTGGGCTCCTTCCGGGCCGTGGCGGTCCCGGTCATCGCGATGCCGCTCTCCCTCATCGGCACCTTCTTTGTCATGCTCACCTTGGGCTATTCCATCAACCTCCTCACGCTCCTGGCCCTGGTGCTGGCCATTGGCCTCGTGGTGGATGACGCCATCATCGTGGTGGAAAACGCCGACCGGCACATGAAGGAAGGCAAGACACCCCTGGAGGCCTCCCTCATGGCGGCCCGGGAGCTGGGTGGCCCCATCCTGGCCATGACCGTGGTGCTGGTGGCCGTCTACGTGCCCATCGGCTTCCAGGGCGGCCTGACGGGCAGCCTCTTCACCGAGTTCGCCTTCACCTTGGCGGGCTCCGTGGCCGTCTCGGGCATCGTGGCGCTGACCCTGTCACCCATGATGTGCTCGCGGTTCTTCCGGCCGGAGCAGGACACCGGACGCTTCGTCCTGTTCCTCGACCGACAGTTCGAGTGGTTCCACGACCACTACCACCGGCTGCTGAAGAGCGTCCTCGCCACCTGGCAGGTCCCCGTGGTCATGGGCCTGCTGCTGCTGCTGCTCATGTTCCCCCTCTTCAAGTTCTCCAAGTCCGAGCTGGCGCCCCAGGAGGACCAGGGCCTCGTGCTCTACAACGTCCAGGGGCCCCCCAACGCCACGCCCCAGCAGATGCTCCAGTACGGCAAGCAGGCCTTCGAGATCGCCAAGGGGACTCCCGAATACCTGCAGATGTTCCAGTTCACGGGGACGCCCACGCCGAACCAGGGCATCGGCGGCATGCTGCTGAAGCCCTGGGATGACCGGGACCGCAATGCCGACGAGATCCAGCAGGAGTTCCAGCGCAAGCTCACCGCCATCGCCGGGGCAAAGTCCGTCGTGTTCCAGAAGCCCCCGCTGCCCGGCAGCCAGGGCCTGCCGCTGCAGTTCGTCATCAAGACCACCCAGCCTTTCCAGAACCTCTACGAAGTGTCCCAGGCCGTCCTCGACAAGGCCCGTCTGAGCGGGATGTTCTTCTTTGTCGATTCGGATCTGAAGATCGACAAGCCCGAGGTCACCGTCAAGGTGGACCGGGACATGACGGCTCAGCTGGGGCTCACCCAGCAGGATGTGGGCGCCGCCCTGGGGGCGGCCCTGGGCGGTGGCTATGTGAACTACTTCTCCATCGACGGACGGTCCTATAGGGTCATTCCCCAGGTGCTGCAAAAGGACCGGCTGAATCCCGACCAGGTGCTGGACTACTACGTCCGCACCCCATCGGGCGCCGTGGTGTCCGCCGCCACGGTGGCCACCCTGGAGCATGATGTGGTGCCCCGGTCCATCGCCCACTTCCAGCAGCTGAACTCCGCCACCCTCTCCGGCGTCTACAACCCCGCGAAGTCCCAGGAGGAGGTGCTGAAGTTCATGAATGACGCCTTGGACGATGTCGCTCCCTCTGGCTACACCTCCGATTACTCCGGCGTCTCCCGCCAGTACGTCCAGGAATCCGGCGGCTTCCTCGTCACCATGCTGTTCGCCATCATCATCGTCTTCCTGGCCCTGGCGGCGCAGTTCAACAGCTTCCGCGACCCGGTGATCATTCTGGTCTCAGTGCCCCTGGCGCTGTTCGGGGCCATGGTGTTCATCTCCACCCTGCCCATGCTGGGCGCCTTCTTTCCCCGCCTCGCCATCACCAAGGTGTCCCTGAACATCTACACCCAGGTGGGCCTGGTGACCCTCATGGGCCTTATCAGCAAGCACGGCATCCTCATCGTGGAGTTCGCCAACGAGCTGCAGCGCGGAGGCCACCGGAAGCTGGAGGCCATCCTGGAGGCAGCCTCCATCCGCCTGCGCCCCATCCTCATGACCACCGGGGCCATGGTGCTGGGGGTCTTCCCCCTGGTGATCGCCGGGGGCGCCGGTGCCGCCGGGCGCATCAACATGGGCATCGTGATTTTTACGGGGCTCTCCATTGGCACCCTATTCACGCTCTTCGTGGTGCCTGCCTTCTACATGCTGCTGGGCGCAGACCACCATGCGGAACGGGTGGCAACCGGCGAGACTCCCGTCGAGGTGACCGGACTCGACCCGTCCCCACAGGCGTAGGTTTTTTGGCTCACGGATGGGCCGCCTTCAGGGCCTCGGCCTGAAGGTCCCAGAGGAAGCCCGCATCCACCCACCACAGGGTGGTCTGGCCGCTGCCGGGCAAGGTCCGCTCCGCCAGCAGGTCATCCCACCGCAGCGGCTTGCCCTCCAACCGAGGGAGGGCCCGGTCGCTGCCGAAGAACACCACCTTCCCGTCCGGGCTGACGTTGATGGAGTATTCATCCCGCGCGGCGCTATTCACGCTGGGGCCCAGGTGCACCGGCTCGGTCCAGGTGCCATCCGCCCTTCGGAAGTACGCGTAGTAGTCCGCCCCTCCCAGGGAGTCGCTTCGACCCATCATGGGGACCAGGATGAAGCGCCCGTCGGGATCCACCCGCGGATTGGCCTGGCGATTGTCCGCGTTGAAGGGTGCGGGCAGCTTCTCGGCCACGGACCAGGCGCCCTGCTGCCAGGTGGAACGCATGAGCCAGCCGCCCTGTCCCTCCTCCCGGAGGAAATGGAGCACCCCTTCCCGCGTCATCGATGGATAGAAGGTGTTCCCTGCACCGTTGACCGACTCAGGCAGCCGTCTCGGTTCCGACCATGCGGATCCGCTGCGTTCCATCACCCAGATGCCGAAGGGTCCAGGCGCAGCCCCGCGCGGGTCTGCCGGGCGGTCCGACACATAGAAGAAGCGCTGGCCATCAGGACTGATGCAGGGTTCCAGGCAGCGCCAGCGTGGATCGCGGGAGAAGGCTGCCACCTCCGGGGCGGTCCAGCGATCGCCCTCCCGGTGGGTCTCGATGATCACGGCCCTGCGAAAGCCTGGCATGAAGACGCCCACATAGAGTTCCGAGCCATCCGGCAACCAGGTGATGTCCCGGGTCGCAAGTCCGGCATTGAGCACTCCTGGGGCAAAGGGCACCCCCACTGGTCCGGGCAGGGCCTGCCCAAGCCAGGCTCCCGCCCGTTGGGCCCGGAGCGGGATCCCGGCGACGGCCAAGCCGATGAGCAGTGGTCCAAGGGGCGAGAGGCGCATCCGATCCTCCAGGGAAGGCCCCAGGATGACCGGAACTCGCCCACCCCGCCCTCTGGTCGGGGCCATCCGTACCGCCTGTGGGGTGAGCGGGAGGCTTGGTCCCGCTGCGAGCCATCCGGGAACGGTCAGCAGCAGCTTGCACCGGGTCCGCACCATTCGGCCGCGCAGTTCAGCTGCGTCCACTCGGTATGCCTGCGGCAGACGGGAGACTTCACGCTTTAAAGAGCCGATATCAACCGTTCACGTCGGGCACGCACAATTCGGTCGCGCAGTTCAGCTGCGTCCACTCGGTATGCCCGCGGCATACACGAGACCTCACGCTTTAAAGAGCCGATATCAACCGTTCACGTCGGGCACGCACAATTCGGTCGCGCAGTTCAGCTGCGTCCACTCGGTATGCCTGCGGCAGACGCGAGACCTCACGCTTTAAAGAGCCGATATCAACCGTTCACGTCGGGCACGCACAATTCGGTCGCGCAGTTCAGCTGCGTCCACTCGGTATGCCTGCGGCATACACGAGACCTCACGCTTTAAAGAGCCGATATCAACCGTTCACGTCGGGCACGCACAATTCGGTCGCGCAGTTCAGCTGCGTCCTCAAACTTCATCTGGGAGGCCAGCTCTTTCATGCGCTTTTCGAGCTTGGCCACCTCCCGCTCGAAGGCCTTGTCCTCCAGGTAGAGCAAGGGTTCCTCCGCAGCCCGCTCTTCCTTGGTGACGTTGATGAACTCCCGAGCCAGGGCCTCCCCCATGACGTCGTCGAGGTTGCGCTTCACGGTCTCGGGTGTGATGCCGTGTTCCAGGTTATGGGCCAGCTGCTTGTTGCGCCGGCGCTCGGTCTCGCCGATGGCCTGCTTCATCGACCCGGTCATCACGTCGGCATAGAGGATGGCTTTGCCACTGACGTTCCGGGCCGCACGGCCGATGGTCTGGATGAGGCTTCGGGCGTTGCGCAGGAAGCCTTCCTTGTCCGCGTCCAGGATGGCCACCAGGCTTACCTCGGGCAGGTCCAGGCCCTCCCGCAGCAGGTTGATGCCCACCAGGACATCGAAGACGCCGCGCCGAAGATTCTTAAGCAGCTCCACCCGCTGAAGGGTGTCGATCTCGCTGTGCAGGTACTCCGCCTTGATGCCAAGTTCCTGGTAGTAGGCCGTGAGCTGCTCCGCCAGCTTCTTGGTAAGCACGGTCACCAGCACCCGTTCGTCCCGGGCCACCACCTTGCGGATCTCCTCCAGCAGGTCATCCACCTGAGTTCCCACGGGTCGTACCTCGACCATGGGATCCACCAGCCCCGTGGGCCGCACCACCTGCTCCACGAAGGCCCCGCCGCTCTGCTGCAGCTCATAGTCACCCGGCGTGGCCGACACATAGACCACCTGCTTCACGCGGCTCTCGAACTCCTCGAACTTGAGCGGCCGATTGTCGAGGGCCGAAGGCAGCCGGAAGCCGTAGTCCACCAGCGTCGTCTTGCGCGAGCGATCGCCGTTGTACATGCCATGCAGCTGCCCCGTGGCGACATGACTCTCGTCCATGAAGACGATAAAGTCCTCTGGAAAGTAGTCCAGCAGGGTATGGGGGGGCTGCCCTGGCTGACGGCCATCCAGGAACCGGCTGTAGTTCTCGATGCCGCTGCAATGCCCCATCTCCTTCATCATCTCCACGTCATAGATCACGCGCTGGTGGAGCCGCTGCAGCTCGACGATCTTGCCGGCGGATCGGAATTCCTCCTCGCGGGATTCCAGCTCCACCTTGATGTCCCGAATGGCCGCCTTGAGCTTGTCCTCGGGCGTCACATAGTGGGTCTTGGGCCAGATGGTCAGCTCCTCGAGCTTCTCGAGCACGATTCCGCGCAGGGGATCGATCTTCGACAGGCGCTCCACCTCATCGCCCCACAGCTCGATGCGGTAGGCGACATCCTCGTAGGCCGGATACACCTCCACCACGTCGCCGCGCACCCGGAAAATGCCCGGCTCGAAGCTGAGGTGATTGCGCTGGTACTGGATGGCCACCAGGTCGCGCAGCAGCATGGCCCGGTCGATGGTCTGGCCCGGCTTCAGCGTCACGGAGAGGTTCAGGTAGGAGCTGGGATCCCCCAGGCCGTAAATGCAGCTGACGGAGGCGATCACGATGGTGTCGCGGCGCTCCAGCAGACAGCGGGTGGCACTGAGCCGCAGCTTCTCCAGCTCCTCGTTGATCTTTGCGTCCTTGTCGATGAACAGGTCCCGCTCCGGCACATAGGCCTCGGGCTGGTAGTAGTCGTAGTAGCTGACGAAATACTCCACCGCGTTGTCGGGGAAGAACTGCTTGAATTCGCTGAAGAGCTGGGCGGCCAAGGTCTTGTTGGGCGCGAAGATGAGCGCGGGTCGGCCCGCCTGGGCGATGGTGCTGGCCATGGTGTAGGTCTTGCCAGAACCGGTCACCCCCAACAACGTCTGGCAGCGATCTCCCCGCTCCAGGCCCGCGACCAGCAGTGCGATGGCCTCGGGTTGGTCGCCAGCGGGCGAGTAGGGAGCGACGAGCTTGAAGGGGATTGCCTTGGCCATGGATCAAAATCAAACCACGAAGACAGGAAGACCACGAAGGAGTTCTTGGTCTTTCTTCTCGGTCTCAGTGGTCTTTGTGGTGAATCCTTCTGCTAGACCTTCCTGAGGATCAGGCAGCCGTTGGTGCCACCGAAGCCGAAGCCGTTGTTCATGGCGTACTCGGCGTCAAGCGTCCCGGCCACATTGGCGGTCACGTCCAGATCGCACTCGGGGTCCTGGTTGTCCACGTTGATGGTGGGCGGGATCTTGCCGGTCTTCACCGCCAGGACAGCCACGATGGTCTCCAGGCCCCCTGCGGCACCCAGGAGATGCCCGTGCATGGACTTGGAACTGCTCACCTTGATGCGGTTGGCGTGGTCGCCAAAGACCTTGCGGATGGCCATGCATTCAAGCTTGTCGCCCACGGGCGTGCTGGTGCCGTGCATGTTCACGTAGCCCACCTGCTCGGGCGCGATGTCGGCATCCTTGAGCGCCGCGCGCATGACCCGCTGACCGCCTTCCCCTTCGGGGGCGGGGCTGGTGATGTGGTTGGCGTCCCCACTCATGCCATACCCCGCCACCTCGGCGTAGATCTTCGCGCCCCGGGCCTTGGCCAGCTCATATTCCTCAAGGATCACGATGCCTGCTCCCTCACCCATGACAAAGCCGTCGCGATCCACGTCGAAGGGGCGCGAGGCGCGCTGGGGTTCATCGTTGCGGGTGCTGAGGGCGCGCATGGCCGCGAAGCCCCCCACGCCCAACTGATTCACGACGGAGTCGCTGCCGCCGGCCATCATGCGGTCCGCGTAGTCGAAGGCAATGAGCCGTGCGGCATCCCCGATGGCGTGAGCACCGGTGGCGCAGGCCGTGGCCACGGCGCTGTTCGGCCCCTGGAGGCCGTACTTGATGCTGGCCTGGCCGCTCGCCAGGTTGATGATCAGGCTGGGGATGAAGAAGGGACTGGTGCGGCGGGGCCCCTTATAGCCATTGGCCTCTTCCCAGATGGTGCCAAGGCCGCCGATGCCGCTGCCGATGTAGACCCCGAACACTTCGCGCTCGGCCTTGGACAACGCCATCTGGTCGAAGCCGGCATCCACCCACGCCTCATGGGCGGCGCCCAGGGCGTAGTGGATGAAGACATCCATCTTCTTCTGTTCCTTCTTCTCGATGAAGGGATCCGGGTTGAAGCCCTTCACCTGCCCCGCGATCTTGCAGGCGAAGTCGGTGATGTCGAAGCGGTCGATGGTGGCGATGCCGCTCTTTCCCGCAAGCAGGTTCTCCCAGGTCTCCGGCACGGTGAGACCGCAGGGGTTCACGGTGCCCATGCCGGTGATGACGACGCGACGGCGCTGGATGGTCCTGGTCATGGCTTCACCTCAGGTAGGCTCGGGAAAACAAACATGCCGCAGGGCCATGGGGGGCGCTGCGGCACGTCACTACGCGTAGGGCTCAGGCCTTCGCGTGCTTCTCGATGTAGGCGATCGCATCGCCCACCGTACGGATCTTCTCCTGCTCGCTCTCGGGGATCTCGAGGCTGAAGGCCTCCTCGATCGCCATGATGATCTCGACGGTGTCGAGGCTGTCGGCGCCGAGATCGTCCACGAAGTGGCTGGATTCGGAAATGGAATCTTCGGGCTTGGCCAACTGCTCAGCAATGATTGCAATGACCTTCTTGCGTACGTCAGCCATCGTGGGCTCCTCCAAACGAACCTGGAAACCCTAACACACCCTGGGCCCGATCTCCAAACCCCAGGTAAAGGTGTGCCTCCCAACCCATCTGGAAGGCAGCGCTTGCACCCGGGGGACAGCCGTGGAGGATGAAGCCATGCCCCGCCCAAGGACCCTCGAGGAACCCGAGCACGGCTGGCCCCTCGGCTGGGGCGACAGCCTCCGGGAGTTCCGGACGCACCTCTGCGTCGAGCGGGGTCTCTCGGGCAACACCGCCTCGGCCTACCTCTCAGACCTGGGCCAGCTGGCCTCCTGGGCCTGCGGACAGGACCTTCCGGCCGATGACCTCACCCGGGACCGCTTGACCGAATTCCTCGTGGCCCAGCAGGGGGCAGGCAAATCGCCCCGCAGCCTGGCCCGCTTGAGCTCGAGCATCCGGTCGTTCCTAACCTTTCTGCGCATGGAGGGCGGAGGGGGCTCCGGCCCCGAGTCGGTGGTGCGACCGCCCAGGCCTCCGCGCATCCTCCCAAGGACGCTAAGCGAAAACCAGGTGGAAGCCCTGCTGCAGGCCCCGGATACCGCCACCGTCCTGGGTGTAAGGGACCGGGCCTGGCTGGAACTGATCTACGCCTCAGGGTTGCGGGTGTCCGAACTGGCCGGCCTGCCCGCCCTCTCTGTCTTCCTGGACGAGGGCTTCCTCAGGGTGAGCGGCAAGGGGCGCAAGGAACGCCTCATCCCCTTCGGCGCCGGTGCCGAGCATTGGATCCGCGCCTGGCTCGCCCTCCGGCCAGGACTCAAGCCCCGCGGGGGCGAGCTGTTCGTGGGGCAGCGGGGGGAAGGACTCACCCGCCAGCACCTGTGGCGCCTCCTCAAGGGCTACGCGCGGGCAGCGGGTCTGCGGGCGGAAGCCGTCAGCCCCCATGTGCTCCGCCACGCCTTTGCCACCCACCTCCTGGACCACGGGGCCGACCTGCGTGCCGTCCAGGCCATGCTCGGCCATGCCGACATCAGCACCACGCAGATCTACACCCACGTCCACCAGGCTCGGCTGCGGGCACTCTATGACCAGATGCATCCCCGCAGCGGCGGCTGACCCGTCCTACCACTGCGTGAGCAGCACGCCCGCCAGCACCAGCACGGCCCCTGCCACGAAGGCCGGGGTGATGGGCTGACCAAAGAAGATCCAGCCCAGCAGGGCGGTGGCGACGGGCTGGCCGTTGGTCGCGATGGCCACGCGGCTGGGTTCCTTCATGGACAGGGCGTGAAACCAGAGGAGGTAGGAAACCACACTGGTCATCAGTCCCAGATAAACAAGGCCCACCCACGCCATGGGTGGGACGGTCGCCACCACCAGCCTGGGCAGGCCCGCCAGGCCCAGGGGCAGGAACAGGAGCAGACCGAAGAGGATGGAAAGGGTCGTGGCCATCTGAGCCCCGTGCTTCTGCACCAGGGGCCGGCTGAGGACCGTGTAACCCGCCCAGGCCGCCACGGCCACCAGGATCAGCAAGTCCCCCAGCACCCACCGCGAGGGCAGGATGCCCATGGTCCGGCCAGAAAGCAGCACCACAACCCCGGTAAAGGCCAGGGCGAGGCCGCCCAGCTTGCGTGGACCGGGCCGCTCCTGGCCCCGCAACCAGGCCAGGAGCAGCACCATGGTGGGCGTCAGGGCATAGAGCAGGGCTGCGTGGGACGGCAGCGTGTATGCGAGCCCACCCAGGAAGGCCACCTGGTTCACCACCACGCCGAGGAACCCCGCCAGCAGATAGACACGCCACTCGGTGCGGGCCAGGGGCCACCAGTCCAGGCCCCGGAGGCGCGCCAGCACCAGGAATCCCGCCCCGGCAATCAGGAAGCGGAACAGGCCCAGGGCAAGCGTGGGAAGGTTGTCCGCAGCCGCTTTCCCGAGCAGGAAGGTGCCCGCCGAAAGGAAGGTGTGGAGGCCCATGACGACGGCAAAACGGAGGTTGGATCGACCCATCCCCTCAGCATGGCGGAGGGGTCACCTTGAGGCGACGATCGAATTGCCCGGTGGACCGCTTGTGAGGGATTGGGCGATGATGGGCCAGGAGCCTGACACCCATGGCAGTCACCAAGACCCCCCGCAAGAAACCCACCGCCGCCCAGGAAACCGAGGCTGCCACCCCTGCCAAGCCCAAGGTGGCTGTGGCCAGGAAGGCCTCGCCGGCCACCAAGGCCCCGGCCGTCGACAAAGTCCAAGCGGCCAAAAACCCTGGCCCGAAAAAGGCTGCCAAGGACGCCAGCCCAGCGGTCGCTGTCACAGAGAAGGCCACCAAGGGCAAAACCATCAAGACCAAAGCCACCAAGGCCACCGGTACCGACAAGGCCCCTGAAGCGGTCGCCCCCAAGGCCACTGCCCACCCTGTGGCCGCTGTCACGGCGGGGCTCCCGCCCCTGGCCCAGACCATCCTCACCGCCATCCAGGAAGGACGGCCGGTCGAGTTCATCTTCCTGGACACTGACGCATACGCCCCGCGCACCTTCGAGCCGCGGCAGCTCACCTTCGACACCCTCAGCCGGGCCTGGTACGCCTGGGGCTGGGATCGCCGCTACAACGCCGAGCGGCACCACCGGGTGGACCTGCTGGCCGAAGTGAATGCCGTTGATGGCGTCGGAAGGGCCGCCCAGGGACCCTACGCCGAGGGAACCCCTGCCAACCAGATCGGTGGCTGGCTCGGGGGCGACCCCATCCTCGTGAAGGCCAGCCTCTCCAAGCAGTGGGTCTTCGCGGTCAAGCAGGCGCCGCCGGCCTTCCCGAATTTCAACCTGGAGGACCAGGGCGAAGGACAGGCCCTGGTCACCTTCTCGGCCACGGACCTGCGCGCCATCGCCCGCTGGGCCATGCAGTTTGGAGACGGCCTGCAGGTGCTCGAACCCGCGCGGCTGGTGGACCGGATCAAGCAGGTTGGGGCCGTCTGGGCCGGACGGGAACGCACCGCACCCGCACCCTCCGCCAAGCCCAGGGCCGAGTCCGCCAGCGAACCCCACCGCTCCGAGCCCCGGCACCACCGGGAAGCGAAGCCGGAGCGGGAGGCCAGACCCGTACGCGAGGCCCGTCCCCCCAGGGAGACAGAGCGTGAGGAAGGACCTTCCAAGGGCAAACCTGCGAAGGTCGAGGTTATTCGGTTCGATCGCCTTTAACCGGCCCAGCCGGCCGAGCCTCCAGCCACCATCCCCGGCGGCCGGGCACGTACCCGTAGGTCTGTCCGAGGGGGTTGAAGCCGACCCCCTGCAGCCTCCGGTCGACGACCAGGTAGGCCACCCCATAGGTGAGCTGCAGAATGGGTTGATCCCGCTGGATGCGGCGGTTGATCTGCAGGTAGATGTTCCGCCGCTTGGCGGGGTCGAGTTCGTGCCGACCTTCTTCGAACCAACGGTCCACGTCGGGGTCGTGATACCCCGTGAAATTGGTTTCCCCGCGGATGCCTTCTGACGTAAACAGGGGGCTCTCGTTGTCGGGGTCCAGCCCGGTGTTCCAGGGGAAATCCCAGATATCCCCCTGCCCCTTGGTAGCCAGGTTGTAGGGCTCCCCCACGGGCGTGCGCCGCAGGTCGACGGCCACCCCGATCTTCCGCAGCCCTTGGCAGAAGGCCTCCGCGGGGTCCCGGCGTGAATACCCCCAGGCGGAGTACATGACCAGCTTCAGCTCGGTGCCCCGGCTGTTCCTGCGCAGGCCATCCGGGCCCAGGGCCCAGCCGGCCCCCTCCAAGGCAGCCGCCGCTCGCTCCAGGCGGGGAATGGGTTCCACACCCTGATCAAAAGCCCAGCTCTGGGGCGGCCAGATGCTTGAGGCCAGACGTTCGGCCTTGAGGCGGTACTGGGCCTTGAGGAACTCCCACGGCAATGCCTCGGCGAGCGCCCGCCGGAGACGCGCATCCCCCAGCAAACTTCGAGCGGGGTTGCAGTTGAACCAGAAGGTGCTGAAGGAGGCCATGGACACCGACAGGGCCGAGAACTGATCCGTCCCGAAGGCCCCCCGGCGCAGGAGGTAGTGCCGGAACCAATCCAACTCCGCGAACTGGTACTCGCCGTCCTTGATCTGCCGTCCATAGACGTCGGGATCCGCCGGCTGGACGCGGAAATGAAGCTCCTCCGAGCGTCCAGGATGCGGGCCTCGGTAGCCCGCCCAGCGCTGGAGGCGGATCTCCTGGGCATTGGCGCCGGGCAGCACTTGATAGGGCCCGGAGCCGATGGGGGTGTAATTGAGCGGGTGCTGCAGGGGATGCTTTCCCAGGATGTAGTGCTTCCGGGGAACAGGCTGGAAGTTGTAGAGGTCGGAAAGCAGGGTCGCCCGAGGTCGCTTGAGGCGGATGCGCACCTTCAGGGGGCCTTCTGCCACGAGGCTGTCCAGGGTGCGCACCCCGACCAGGTCGTACACCTTTCGCACCTCCGGCAGCGAGAGCATGCGCCAGCTGGCCACGATGTCTTCAGCCTCGATGGCCGCACCATCCTGCCAGGTCAGCCCAGGACGCAGCTTCAGCAGGATGGTGCGGCCATCCGGCGAGACCTCCCAGCTTTCCAGCAGCTGGGGTACGAAGTCCCCGTGGTCGTCCAGGGCCACCAGCCGGTCGAACACCAGATCCGCGACCTGGGACTCCACCTCCCGGGCCAGCAGGAGCGGATTCAGGCTCATGACGGGCTTGTCGAGGGACAGCGTGATCGGCTGAGCCGCAAGGGTCAGGACTGCCAGGAGGAAGCAGGCGAGGCATCGCATGGCTCAGGGAACCAGCTTCCAGGCGCGCCGTCCAGGCCAGAAGGCGAAGGACTGGCCGAGGGGACCGAACGCCACCCCCTGCAGCCGACGAGCCACGAGCACCCGGTTCTGCAGGTAGACAGTGGGAATCAGTGGCTTGTCGCGGTAGATGAGTTGCGAGATTCGCTGGTAGACCTGCTTCCGCGCCTGGAGGTCCACGGTGTGCCGTCCCTCATCGAAGAGGCGGTCCATCTCCGGGTTCAGGTAGGAGCTGACATTGGCCCCCGTCCGGTACCCTTCGCTGGTGAAGAGGGGGCTGTCGACATCGGGGTCGAGGGCCAAGGTCCAGGCGAAGGACCAGAGGTCCCCCACATGCTTCGCCGCATTGCCGAACAACGAGGCGTTGTCCACCGACCGCACTTCCACCTCCACGCCCACCTGGGCCGCCTGTTTCGCCAGAAGCCTGGCCGAGCTGCGGGGATTGGGCGGCGCGGAATCATAGGCCACCAGGTGGAGGCGCCGCCCCTTCGCATCCCTGCGCACCCCATCGGCCCCTGGAACCCAGCCCGCCGCCGTCAGCAGGGCGGCGGCCCGCTCGGGCCGCGGGAGGGGCCGGGGGGTGGGATCGTAGGCCCAGCTCTCCGGTGGCCAGAAACTGGTGGCGATCCGCGTCGGGAAGAACCGCTTGGCCCGGGCCAGATCCTCCCATGGCACCAGCTCCGCCAGGGTCTGCCGGAGGCGCAGGTCACCCAGCAGGCTCAGCTTCGGATCGCAGTTGAGAAAATAGGCCCCGAAGGAGGCCAGCGGCACTGAGTAGGCATGTGCCAGGTCGGACCACCGCCCCCCCTTGCGGGCCAGGTAATAGCGGAGCGACCCCACCACGCTGTAATGGAGGCGCTCGGCTTGAAAATCCTGGATGACCGGCGTCTGCACATCCGAGAGGTCCTTGAATTCGAAGGCCTCGGCCTGGCCCGGATGAATCCCTTTGTAGCCAGTCCAGCGCTCCAGGTGCATGAACTTTGTCGTGGCCTTCCCCGCGACCCGGTAGGGTCCCGAACCCACGGGGGCGAAATTGATGGCGGCCAGGCTTGGATCGGCACCCATTTGGTAGTGGTGCCGGGGCACCGGGATGAAGGCATAGAGGTCCGCCAGCAGCGAGCCGCGCGGCCGCCTAAGGCGGATGCGGACGGTCAGGGGACCTTCCGCCTCCAGGCTGTCGAGGCTCACCACCCCTGGCACCGTGTCGGCCACCCGCCGCACCTGGGGCAGGCGGAGGGTTTTCCAGGTGAAGACCAGGTCCTCCGCCTCGATGGGCGAGCCGTCCTGCCAGATCAACCCCGGGCGGAGCTTCAGCAGCACCTCCCTGCCCTCCTTGAGGATCGTCCAGGATTCCAGCAGCTCGGGGATGAACTGCCCCTTGGCATCCACCGTGACCAGCCGATCGAAGATCAGGTCCACAGCCTCCGTGTCGGTGTCCTGGGCCAGGAGCAGGGGATTCAGGGTGGTCCATTTACCGACGTTGACCTGAACAGTTCCGTCCGCCCACAGCGCGGAATACAGGCTGAACGCCAGAAGGAGGAGGCAGGCACGCATGATGCGTTCCTCATCGGCAGACCAGGCAGGCTCCTGAGAACCGCATACGGATCAGTGCCCGGTGGCTCCCGCTTCGACCAGGTCCAGCAGGGCGGCCGCCATGGTCTGCGAGGCATGGGGCGGATGCTCCACGATGGTGCCCACCAGCCGCTGCTGGCCGCCGGGTTCGACGGCGAAGAGGTAGAAGGTGGGCACCCGGTTCACGGGCTGGGGTGCACAGCCCGCGGGCCATAGGTCCACCCCCAGCTGCTTGTCGCGATTCACCCCCAGGAAGTGGATATCTATGAAGGGGTTGGGTTCCTCGGCCAGGGTGAGCAGGTTCGGCAGGTAGGCCTGGCTGTCGCCACACCAGGAACCAAAGACGGCCACCAGCGTGAGGGGCGTGTGGATGGCCTTCCATCGTGCCTTCAGCCCTTCGGGAACCCGCATCTTGGCGGCGTTCTCCCGGAAGCAGGCCCGGTGTTGGAGGATCTCCGTCGCCGTGGTGGCGCCCAGCAGCAGCGGCTGGTGGTCCCGGACATCCAGGACGGGCGCACCGGCGCCCTGGCCGGAGGGTGGGGTCGGGTGGGCCGTCAGCACCAAGGTGGAAAGGACCAGCCAGCCAGCGTTCATGGGTTGCTCCCTGGGCATTCTAGCCCGTCAGCAAACTTGACTCATTCACTCAAGAATACTAGGCTGGGACTGGGAGCCCCCTGGTGAAGATCTCGGCCCGAGGCAGATACAGCATGCAGGCCCTGTTCGACTTGGCCCACCACAGCCATGGACAGCCGGTGCCCCTGCATGTCATCGCGGAGCGCCAGCAGCTCTCCCTGCCCTTCCTCGAGCAGATCTTCAACAAGCTCAAGAAGGCCGGTGTCGTCGCCAGCGTAAGGGGTCCGAAGGGCGGCTACATCCTGACCCGGCCCTGCAACCAGGTGAGCGTGGGCGAAGTGTTGCGCCTGACCGACAGCAGCTTCTACGCTGTCGCCAAGGAGGATCCCCAGGCCGCCAACGCGTCCCTCATGGCTGACGAGCGCATGAGCCGCCTGCTCTGGAACCGTCTCTCCGACCACATTTCCGCCTTCATGGAGAAGGTGACCTTCGCGGATCTGTGCTCGGAGACTGCCAGCAACACCTGTCCGGACTGCACCTGCCCCGAGTACGTGAAGGATGTGCAGGGACAGCTGGTCCGGGGCGAGCGCAAAGCCTGCGGCGTGATGTGATGCGTCGGGTTGTTTGGTCTTGAGCAACCCGTGCGCTCTACCCAGTCTGGCGCTTTCCCCCACGGAGGCGGACCTCAAGGCCCTGCCCCGGCTGGAGAAGAAACTCGCCCGTCGGGTGGGGGAGACCAATGCGGCCTACCGCCTCATCGAGGATGGCGACCACATTCTGGTGGCCGTAAGCGGCGGCAAGGATTCCTGGGCCCTGCTGGATGTGCTGGAGCGGCTGCGCAGGCGGGCCCCGGTTACGTTCGCTGTCGAAGCGGTGACGGTGGATCCCGGCTTCCCCCAGTTCAACCCCGACCCCATCGCCGACGTCTGCGAGCGCATGGGCATCCCCCATCACGTCATTCCCGCCCCCATCGACAAGATGGTGCGCACCAAGCCCGAGGAGCTGCCCTGCATCATCTGCTCGCGGCTGCGCCGGGGCGTGCTCTACTCCTTCGCCAAGGAGCACGGCTACTCCAAGATCGCCCTGGGGCACCACCTGGATGACCTCATTGAGACCCTGCTGATCAATCTATTCTTCGAAGGACGGCTCAGCACCATGCCCCTGCGCCTGGTGAGCGATGATGGCGCCAACACCGTCATCCGCCCCCTGGGCACCTGCGAGGAGAAGGACCTCCAGCGCTACGCCTGGCTGCGGGGCTTTCCCATCGTGCCCTGCGGCTGCCCCCTCTGCGGCTGTTCCAGCCTGGAGAGCCGCCGCAAGCAGGTGAAGGAGCTCATCGCCTCCATGGAAACCAGCATCCCGCGGCTGAAGGCCTCCATGCTGGGCGCCATGGGCAACGTCAAGCTCAGTCACTTGCTGGATTTGAACCTCGGCGCCCTGCACGCGAAGGGCGTGGATGAGGCCGTGGAGCGGCTGGGCTAGGTTCCTGGTTCATCGAAAGGATCGCTTCGCGAAAGCGGAGGAGAGCGGAATGGCGGAGGAAAACGGAGAACGGCTTGCCTTGCTGATTGCTTCTCTCCGCCCTCCGCAGCGCCTCCGCAGGCCTCCGCTTATCTGATTCATTTCCTCAGCTCAAGCTCAGCCACAGCCCCTTGAGGTAGAACCCCTCCGGGTGATTCAGGGCGTAGGGATGGTCGGCTGGCTGGCCGAGGTGCGCCAGCACGCGTGCCTCTCGCCCGGCCTCCAACAGGGCGGTCCACACGGCCTCCTGGAAGCGGGTACGGTCCAGGTGCTGGCTGCAGGAGAAGCACCAGAGCAGGCCGCCGGGGGCCGTGGCGCGGGCGCCAAGGCGGAAGACGTCCTTGTAGGCCTTGAAGGCCTTGTCCACATCCTTGCGCTGCTTGGCAAACGCGGGCGGATCCACGATGACGCGATCCCAGCCCAGGGGCTCCAGCTGGCGCATGAGCTCGAAGGCGTCGCCCTCCATGCGCAGGTGGGAGGCGGGGTCCAGGCCGTTGGCGGCCCAGTCCCGCTCGGCCTGATCAAGGGCCGGGGCGCTGATGTCCAGCGTGGCCACTTCTGCCGCGCCGCCCAGGCCCGCGTGGATGCTGAAGCCACCGGTGTAGCCGAAGGCGTTGAGTACGCGCTGGTCCTTGGAAACGCGGCCAAGGTTCAGCCGATGCTCACGCTGGTCCAGGAAGAAGCCCGTCTTCTGGCCCCGGAGCAGGTCCACCGAGAGCCGTGCATCCCCTTCGTGGACGGTCACGGGCCCGCCCAGGCTGCCCTTGAGCAGGCGGTTCACGGGATCGAGGCCCTCTTCACGACGACCCGAGGTGCTGCGTTCCACAAAGGCCGTGATGCCCTCGCGCTTGGCAAACTCGAAGAGGATGGGCCACCACAGGTCACGCAGCGCCTCAAGCCCAGCGGTCCCAACCTGGACCACCAGGGCCTGGGCATAGCGGTCCACCACCAGGCCTGGCAGGCCATCCCCTTCCCCAAATACCCACCGGCACCCCGCCTCTGGGGCCCACAATCCAAGCTGCTTGCGCAGGGCCAGGGCCCCCTCGAGGCGGTCCCGGAAGAAGGCCTCATCCAGCGGCGCATCTTCGAACCGGAAGATCCGCACCGCCAGCGGGTTGGTGGGGCTCGCGGTCCCCACGCCCAGCACGCAGCCGGAATCGTCGGCCAGCCGCACCAGGCTGTCCTCCGCCGATTTCGCCACCGCGCCCGAATAAACCCAGGGGTGGCGCTTGGACAGCAGGGCCTCCTTGCCGGGCTTGAGACGGAGCAGGGGATAGGGCCAACGGGGCGTGTGCATGGGTCCAGGTTAGCTTGATACCCTCGTGGCATGCGCTGCCCTGCGGTCCTCGCCCTCACCTTCGCCCCGGCCCTGCTGGCGGCCACTCCCGTGCTGATCATCAGTGCGGATGGCGTGGGTGTGCGGCAGTTCACGCCCCAGTCCATGCCCAGGCTCTGGAAGCTCTCCGAGCAGGGCCGAAGGGGTGAGGGCCTGCCCCCTTTCCCCGCCACCACCTTCAATGGCCACGCGACCATGGCGACGGGCTGCTGGCCCGAGCACCACGGGGTGGTCGCCAACGGCTACCTGGACCCCGTCAGCCACACCCTCGTCCCCGCCGCCAACCGCGCCGAGGTGTTGCAGCGCGAGCCCCTCTGGGTGGCCGCCACCCGCAGTGGTGTGCGCGCAGCTACCTTCCAGTGGGTCTGCGCCACCGGCCCCTGGGAGGGCGTCGCGCCCTGGCGCATGGAGGTCTTCAGGTTCGGTCGGCCAGATGCCGAGGGCCTGGCCTTCAGCGAGGCCGCCCTGCGGGAAGGAGCGGGGCTGGTCATGACCTACCTGTCCGGCACCGACGAGGAAGGCCATCTGAACGGCCCGGGCAGCCCGGAGGTCCTTGCCAAGCTGCGGCGGATGGACGACGAGCTGGCGCCATGGCTGGAACGCATGCTGGTGGAACACCCGGGGCTGCGGGTGGTCATCGCCGCCGACCACGGCATGGCCCCCATGCGCCGCCGCATCCACCTGCCCTCCCTGCTGGACGGCATCCCCTGCGACCTCATCACCCATGGCGGCAGCGCCTATGTCTACCTAAAGGATCCGGGGGACACCCTCAAGGCCCTGGCGCGGCTCCGGAAGGCCGGCCTGAAGGCCTGGACCCGGCGGGACCTTCCCGCTCGTTTCCACCTGGCCGGGAATGCCCGGGTGGGCGACCTGGTGGTGCTGGCCAAGCCGGGGGACTGGCTGTCAAAGGCGCGCTCCAGCCGCGAGGAGGCCGACGAACGCCACGGCCGCCAGGGGGCCCACGCCTATGCCCCCGAGACCCCCGCCATGCACACCTGGCTGATCGTACTGGGCGCGGGCCAAGGGCCCCTGGGCCCCGTGCCGCTCTGGGATCTGGCACCCACGGTGGCGTCCTGGCTCGACATTCATTGGGCCCAAGCGCCGGACGGCAAACCCATCCCCGGCCTGGTTCCCCGCCCTTGAAGCGGCAGGGTCAGACCAGTCCCAGCAGCACCTGGGCCAGGACGATCTTGAGGATGGTGGCCAGGGGGTAGACCGTGGCGAAGCCCACGTTGGGCAGGTCGTTGCCGGTCTGCTGGTTGGCGTAGCCCAGCACCACGGGCTGGGTGTGGGTGCCCGCCACGATGCCGAACATGATGTTGAGCGGGATATGGAACAGCTTGTAGCCCAGCAGCATGGTCAACGAGTCGGCGAGCAGGCACACCAGCAACGCAGAGCCAAGGAAGAGCACCAATACCGACGCGTCGTGCGACACGATGGTGCGGAAGCCCTCGCCGGAAATCACCCCGATCCCCGCCGCGAAGAGCACCAGGCCGAACTGGCGGATGGTGTGGTTGGCACTGTAGGGAAAGTTCCAGACCAGGGGCCCGATGCGGTGAAACCGCCCCAGGACCAGGGCCACGGCCAACGGTCCTCCGGCGAAGCCCAGCTTGAACATCATTCCGTGCCCCAGGGGGATGGGCACCTGGCCCAGGGCCAGGCCCACGGCCAGTCCCATGGCGAAGGTGAGGAAGCTCACCTCGCTGAGGTCGCGGTAGCTGTCGCCGAAAAAGGCCTCGATGGCCTCGATGTTGTCGCGCCGGGTGGTGACCCGCACGCGATCCCCGAGTTCCAGCACGGTATCGCCGTCGGGCACGAACCAGAGATCGCCCCGGCGCACCCGGGTGATGATGGCCTGGTACCGGTTCACCAGGTCCAGCTTGCCGAGGGGCACACCTACCACTTCGACGTTCGAGACGAAGACCCGGGTGGCATCCAGAGCGCTCATGTCCCGGTCCAGTTCCACATGGCTGCGCTCCCCGATGCGCTCGGCCACGCGGCCGAGATCCTCGGGCGCTCCCACGACCGTGACCAGGTCTTCCAGCTGCAGCCGGAACTCGGGCCCGGGCAGCAGCAGCTCTGCGTTGCGCAGCACCCGACCGAAGACCACCTGGGAGCTGCCCACAGCCCGCAGCTCGCGCTTGGAGAGGGACTGGGCATCCTCGCGGGTCACCCGCATGGTCCAGACCTCCAGCTTATGGTGGCCCGCCTGGTAGGCCTTGAGCCCGTCCGCCTCCTCCTTCAAGTTGACCCTGAAGACCTTCGAGCTGACCAGGATGATCAGCATGGGCACCAGCACCCCGATGGGGTAGGCGATGGCCGAGGCCACCGTGGGTTGGGCCAGTTCCACCGGCCCCACGCCGGTCATGGTCTTCACCCGCTCGATGACGCCCGCCAGGGCGGGCATGTTGGTGAAGCTGCCCGTGAGCAGGCCCGCGGCGTAGCGCGCGTTGAAGCCCAGGGCCTTCGCCAGCACCACCACGAAGGCCGTGGAGGTGACCATCACCAGGAAGACGACGGCGTTCTTCTTCATGCCCTCCCGGCTGAAGGCGGCCCAGAAACTGTGGGAGATGGACAGGCCCATGGCGTAGACGAAGACCGCCAGTCCCAGCTCGTACACGAGCTTCATCTCCTTCGAGATGCCCTGCTTGAGGGCGGGATCCAGGCCCGGCGCCATGACCCAGGCACCGAGGGCGATGCCTGCGAAGAGGATGCTGGCGATGCCGAAGGAGGCGCCCGCCACCCGGATCTTGCTGATGGGATACCCGAGGGCGACCACGGCGAACAGCATCAGCAGCGGGTTGTGCGCGAAGAAGAAGAGGACGGACTCGATCACGGGAGGCTCCACGCCAGAAGGCGCCGGGGGCTCATGTCAACCGCTTGATGGCTGCCCCCAGGGCTTCCACCTCGCTGGGCTGCGCGTCCGGGAGCAGGGAGATCCGCAGGACCGACCGCGCGTCGTCCAAACTATACCCCAGGGTCGTGATTGCATGGCTCGGCTTCACCGACCCGCTGTGGCAGGCGCTGCCGGTACTGACCGCGAATCCCGCCAGGTCGAGCGACACCTGCAAAGCCTCGCCATTCCTGCCATCGAAGCGCAGGCAGCTGGTGTTGGGAAGGCGCGGCTGATCCCCGCCGATGACGTGGATGCCCCGGTTCCAGGATGTGATTTCCGTCTCGAAGGCATCCCGCAGAGGGGCGAGGGAAGCGTTCATCGCTTGACGCTCCGTCAAGTGTCGAACCGCCGCCGACAGGCCGAGGATGGCGGGCAGGTCCTCCGTGCCGCCCCGGCGCCGGCGTTCCTGGGGCCCCTCCATCACGGGTTCCCAGGGCAGGCCTGGCCGCATCCACAGCAGGCCGACGCCCCTCGGGCCTCCCATCTTGTGGCCGCTTAAGACCGCCGCGTCGGCCTCGGCGAGGTCCACCGGCACCTTGCCCCAGGCCTGGGCGCAGTCGCGGATGCGGAGGGCATCCAGCACCGGTGGCATGGGGTAGAGGATGCCCGTCTCGTTGTTGGCGGCCATCTGCACGACCGTGGCGCAGGCGGCCGGAACCTCCGGCAGCCAGGCGACGCGCGTCCAGTCCCGCAGGGGGTTCAGGCAGGCGCTGTGCTCGCCCGGGAACACCGCCGCGGGACGGTCGCCGAGGGCCGCCTGCAGGCCCCGCAGCAGCAGGTGCAGGGCCTCCGTGGCGCTGGCGCAGAACACCAGCTCCGCGGGGGCCACCCCCAGCGACGCGGCGATCGCCCGCCGGGCCTCCTCCAGGCGGTGCCTGGCCCGCTGGCCCTCCCGGTGGGTGCTGGTGGGGTTGGCCCAGTCCTCGCGCATGGCCCTCAGCACAGCCTCCACTGCCTCCGGGTGGGGCGGCGCAGTGGCATTGGCATCAAAGTAGTGGCGCAGCATGGGCTCCAGTCTACAGACACCCCCTGCCCGGCTACCCTAGGGCCATGGCCCACTCCCTGGAAGGCAAGCTCGTCGTCGCCATCTCATCCCGTGCCCTCTTCGACTTCGAGGAGGAGAACCGGGTCTTCGAGGAAAGCGATGACCGGGCCTACATGGAACTCCAGCTCTCCCGCCTGGATGTCCCGGCGAAACCCGGCGTCGCCTTCCCCTTGGTGAAGAAGTTGCTGGCCTTCAATACCGAAGAGGAGAGTCGCGTCGCCGTGGTGATCCTCTCCCGCAACGACCCCGTGAGCGGCCTCCGGGTCTTCCGCAGCGCCCAGGAAGCCCACCTGCAGCTGGAGCGCGGTGTGTTCACGCGGGGCCGGAACCCCTATCCCTACCTCACCTCCCTGGGCGCCAACCTGTTCCTGTCGGCCAAGGAGGATGATGTGCGGGCCGCCCTCACCGCCGGCTTCGCGGCCGCCCGGGTCTACCCCGACAGCGCCCAGGCCGCTGATCGCCACCCCGACGAGATCCGCATCGCCTTCGACGGTGACGCGGTGCTCTTCAGCGACGAGGCCGAGCGGGTCTATGCGCAAGGCGGCCTGGCGGCCTTCCAGGCCCATGAGATCGAGCGGGCCTCGGTGCCCTTGCCCCCGGGCCCCTTCAAACCGCTGCTGGAGGCCCTGCGTCCACTCCAGGACATGGCGGCCGCCGCGCCCATGCGCATCCGCACCGCCCTGGTCACGGCCCGCAGCGCACCGGCCCATGAGCGGGCCATCCGCACCCTCATGGCCTGGAACATCCAGGTGGACGAGGCCATGTTCCTGGGTGGGCTCGAAAAGGCCGACTTCCTGCGGGAGTTCGAGCCCGACTTCTTCTTCGACGACCAGACCGGCTACTGCGACACCGCCGCCCGGGTGGGCCCCACGGGGCACGTGGTGAGCGGCGTGAAGAACGAGCGGGCCTGAGCCGACCCACCGCTTGACGAACTGTCCATTCCAGGGCGGCCGCGCTTCCTGAATCCGCGCCACTGCTAGACTTGGACGTCCCGGAGGATTCATGTCCCGCAGGCTGGTGGAGTGCGTACCCAACATCTCGGAGGGCCGGGATGCCGCGAAGATCAAGCAGGTGACGGACGCCATCGCGGCCGTGCCTGGCGTGCAGGTGCTGGATGTGGATCCGGGGGCCGACACCAACCGGACCGTGATCACCCTCCTCGGGGCGCCGGAAGCAGTGCTGGAGGGGGCCTTCCGCTGCATCCGGGAAGCGGCCAAGGTCATCGACATGCGCCAGCAGCACGGCGCCCACCCGCGCATGGGGGCCACGGACGTGGTGCCCTTCGTGCCCGTGGAGGGCCTCACCATGGAGGACTGCGCCGACCTGGCCCGGCGCCTGGGCGAACGGGTGGCCCGGGAGCTGGCCATCCCGGTGTACCTCTACGAAGCCGCCGCCTCGAAGCCCGAGCGGCGCAACCTCGCCGAGGTGCGCCGGGGCGAATACGAAGGCCTGGAGAAGAAGCTGCAGACCCCCCAGGGCCAGCCCGACTTCCCGGCCCCCTTCAACGCCGGCGCCGGCGCCACGATCATCGGGGCCCGGGAGTTCCTGGTGGCCTACAACGTGACCCTGAACTCCCACGACAAGGCCCACGCCACGGACATCGCCTTCGAGCTGCGGGAGAAGGGCCGCGTGGCCCGGCGCGGGCGCGTGAAGCCCTACTACCAGGCCGGCGAGCTCATCTACTACACGGAGGGGTCCTTCCCCTGCGGGAACTGCGACTTCACGGGCACCACCTTCCAGGAGGCCGTCGAGCACTGCGCCACGGCCCATGGCTACGACCTGCCGGCCCTCATGCGCCTGAATGACGTGGATCCCAGCCAGCCGGTGGGCCAGAAGGTCCGTCGCCGGGGCCTCTATAGCCACTGCAAGGCCATCGGCTGGTACGTCGACACCTACCGCCGTGCCCAGATCAGCGTGAACCTCACGGACTACAAGCAGACGGCTCCCCACACCGTGCTCGAGTCGGCCCGCCAGCTGGCCGCCGAGCGCGGGCTGGTGGTGACCGGCAGCGAGATCGTGGGCCTGGTGCCCTTCCAGTGCCTGCTGGCCTCGGGTCGGCACTACCTGCAGGCCATGGGCAAGTCCACCGGGGTGCCCACGGCGGACATCCTGCAGACGGCGGTGTTCTCCATGGGGCTCGGGGATGTCGCGCCCTTCGAGGTGGAGAAGAAGGTGCTTGGCCTGCCCACCTACGACCCATCGGCCCTGGTCTCCATGCCGGTCCACGCCTTCACCGATGAAGTCAGCCGGGACACCCCGGCCCCCGGCGGCGGCTCCATCGCCGCCCTGGCGGGCAGCCTCGGCGCCGCCCTGGCCAGCATGGTGGCCAACCTGGCCCAGGGCGGACCCGATGCCGGGAAGGACGCGAAGCTCATCGCCCTGGCGGAAAGGGCGCAGGGGCTCAAGGACCGCCTCCTGGTGGCCGTGGACGCCGACACCAATGCCTTCAATGCCTTCATGGACGCCCGCCGCCTCCCGGATGCCACGCCCGACCAAAAGGCCGCGCGCCAGGCGGCCATGCAGGCGGGCCTGAAAGTGGCCATCGAGGTGCCCCTGGAGACGGCCAAGGCCAGCCTCGCGGCCCTGGAGCTGGCCGGCGAGGCGGCCCGCCTGGGCAAGGTGGCCAGCATCACCGATGCGGCCGTGGGCGCCCAGATGGCCTACACGGGCGTGCGTGGCGGCATCTGGAATGTGGTCATCAACCTCAAGGACATCACGGATGCGGCCTACGTGACCGACATGCAGTCCCAGTGTGCGGACCTGCTGGCCAAGGCCACCCAGAAGCTCAGCGAGGTGACCACGTTCATCGACCAGAAGCTGCTGGACCGGCTGGCAAAGGCCAACCGCTAGGCCCTACTCCGCCATCCAGAAGAACAGTGCCGTCATGCGCTTGGTGGCGAGGTCATGGCCGAAGTAGCCGGTGGCCGAGTGCACCAAGTCCGCCCGGTAGAGCAGCAGGCGGTTGTAGGCATTGGGGATGGCCAGCTCGGGGTACCAGGCCTGCAGGGGCAGGCCGGTCACGCCAAGGGCTTCCCGCAGGTTGGTGTGGGGGGCTGGGCACTGGTTGCCCCCGAGGGCGCCATTGGGGTAGCGCAGCCGATAGAAAGTGGTACCCGCCTGGGGAGGCGCCTTGGGGGTGAGGTAGATGACGGCGGCGAAGCGGCAGAGCCGACGCGAGTCGGTGTGGGGCCGGGGGCCCGATTCCGTAGCCCCCACCACCTGCACCACGTTGTGGTTGAGGTAGGCCCCGTCGGGGGCGGTTTCCGTCCAGAGCCGGCGGCTGCCCGTGAGCTCCCGCACCCGGGCTTCAATCGGGTCTAGTTCCTGAGCCGTGAGGGCACCCCGCGCGCGCATGCCCGGCCAGGTCTCCCGGGTGTGGGGAAAGCCCAGCTCCCAAGCCTCCAGGCCGCGGAACCGGGCCACCACGGCATCGGGGTCCGGCAGGATGCCGTCCACCACCCAGTAGTCCCGTCCTTCCTGGGGTTTCCGGTAGGGGAGGGTGGGCGGCCGCCCGGGGGCTTTTCCTGGCAAGGGCATCCTTCGGCTCCCATGGTTCCCGCCAGCCTACACCGGGCACGGGACAGCGTTCAGGGTCTCCTGACACCTTAATGTCATGATTCAACCCGGGAGGGGGTACCGCCGAAGGGAGGCTATCGGAGCTAGCTCTGCCTTCATGGGATAGGAACATGATTCGGAAAAGCCTGGCGCTCAAATTCTTCTTGCCGGTGACCCTCACCTTGGCGGCGCTGCTGGGACTGGTCATTTGGGGGGTCAGCAGCTACCAGACCTCCCAGGCATAAAAGGCCTTCGAAGCCCAACTCACGGCCCTGGCGGTGACCTCCCGCTCCATGTTCCATGCGGATGCCGAAGCCTACTGCCAGAGCCAGGGCATGACCTTCCATCGGGTGCTGGAGGGACAGTTCTCGAAGGATGCCGCCACGGAAGCCTTCGAGCGGGGCAGCCTCGGGTTCTTCGCCGCCAACCCGGCGGCGCAAGCTCGGGTGGGTCAGTTCACCAATGCCAAAGGGGAGCCACGGATCTGCGCCCTGAGCCCTGGCAGGATGCAGGATTCCTGCATTCAGTGCCACTCGGTCTTCGGCATGGAAGCCTTCAAGGACCGCAAGGCGGGGGACCTGGTGGCCGCCTTTGGTGTGTCCATGTCCACCGCCGACCTCTACCGCCGGGAACGGACCATCCAGATCACCTCGGCCCTGGCGGGCCTGGCGCTGCTGGTGGCCATCAGCGCCATCCTCGCCCACCGGGTGAAGGCTTCGATCCTCACCCCCCTGGGACACCTCTCCGGGGCCATCAATGAAGTCGCCAAGGGGGACATGACCGTACAGGCCCCGGTGGAGAGCGACGACGAAATCGGCAAGCTGGCGGGAACCTTCAATGTCATGGTGACCGACCTCAACCGGGCCCTGGGCAACATGGGCCAGGCCTCCGAGCGGGTGGCCTCGGGCAGCACCCAGCTGGCCGCCAGCGCCGAGCAGATGAACCAGACCGTGCAGGAAACGGCCCGGGTCGGCGAGGAACTCCGGCAGGCGGGGCAAGCGGTGGTCGAGGCCCTGCGCCAGCTGGACGCCAACGTCGAGGCCATGGCCAATCACTCTCGGCAGACGGGGGTTCGGGCGAACGAGGCGGTCCAGGATACGGACCGCGGCGCCGAGACGGGCCGTGGGACCGCCACCGGGATGGAGGCCATCCAGGAGGCCACCGGGCGGATCGTGCAGGCCGTGAAGGTGATCCAGGGCCTGGCCCGGCAGACCAACCTCCTCTCGCTCAACGCCGCCATCGAGGCCGCCAAGGCCGGCGCCCAGGGCAAGGGCTTCGCCGTGGTCGCCGAGGAGGTGCGCATCCTGGCGGAGCGCAGCGGCCAGAGCGCCAAGGATGTGGAGCAGACCATCTCGGCCATGCAGGAGGCCGTCGCCGAGGGGGCCACGAGCGTCGAGGTGACCCTCCAGCACCTGGAAGCCATCCGGAGCCGGATCTCCCAGGTGTCCGGCAGCATCCACGAGATCGGAACCCTCAGTGAGGGGCAGGCCCGGACCAGCCAGGAGGTGGGCCGCATGATGCACCAGACCGCCGTCCGGCTGGACCAGAATGCCACCGCCACCCACCAGATGGCCGCCAGCGTGCAGGAGATCGCCAAGACTTCGGAGGACCTGTCCCAGGTGGCCGAGTCCCTAAAGGAGACGGTCCAGCGGTTCAAGCTGCGATAATCCAAGGTCGCCCGCCTCGACGGGCCGCCCCAGGACCCTGATGCCCACGCTGAATGGCGGCTACCGGTATGTCGATGCCATCGCGGTAGCCGATGCCGGAACGACCGTCGCCACCTTTCTCGCGACCCGGCATCCCATGGCCACAGAGGCCACCTGGGTTGGCCGTATCCAGGCAGGTCAGGTGCGCCTCGACGGACAGCCCACCACCGTAGGCCAGCCCCTCAAGGCTGGCCAGCGCCTGAGCTGGGACCGCCCCCCCTGGCTGGAGCCGGAGGTTCCCCTCGGCACCGCGATCCTGTTCGAGGACGGCGCCCTGCTGGCCGTTGCCAAGCCCAGCGGCCTGCCCACCCTGCCCGGCGGAGGGGAATTCCTTGAGCACACCCTGCTGCACCTGGTGCGGCGCCGTCATCCCGAGGCCAGCCCCATGCACCGCCTCGGCCGGTATACGTCTGGCATCGTGCTCTTCGCGCCCACCGCGGCGGCGGGCCGGGCCCTCCAGGCCGCATTCCGCGCCCCCGACACCCGCAAGGTGTACCGCGCCCTCTGCAGCGGCTGGCCCGATCGGGAAGCCTTCGAGATCACGGCCCCCATTGGCGAGGTGCCCCACGCGCTGCTCGGCTCCCTCCACGCCTACCACCCCGATGGCCGCCCCGCCTGCAGCCGCGCCAGGGTGCTCGAGCGGCGGGCGGAGGGGGCGCTCCTGGACGTGGAGATCCGCACGGGGCGCCCCCACCAGATCCGCATCCACCTGGCCTGGGCGGGCCATCCCCTGGTGGGGGATCCGCTCTATGGCCCTGGGGGTATCCCCCTGCCCGGCTGCCGGGCCCTCCCGGGCGACCCCGGCTACCAGCTCCATGCCCACCGGCTGGACCTGGACCACCCCATCACGGGCGAACGCCTGCAGCTCCGCTGTCCACCGCCACCCGGCTTGCGTCGGACCAGCAGTTAGTTGTGCACGCCCGGCGCTTCCCGGCCCATGCGCTCCACGTATTCCGGATAGGAGCCGCCGAACACCACGGGACCCTCGTGCTCCTCGCCGCCCAGTTCCAGCACGCGGTTCGCGAGCCCGCGCAAAAAGGTGCGGTCGTGGGACACGAAGAGCATGGTGCCTTCGAAGTCCTTCAGAGCCTCGATGAGCATTTCCTTGGTGGCCAGATCGAGGTGGTTCGTGGGCTCGTCCAGCACCAGGAAGTTCGGGGGATTGAAGAGCATCCGGGCCATGACGAGGCGGGATTTCTCCCCACCTGACAAGGCGCGAACCCGCTTGTCCACATCGTCGCCCGAGAACTGGAACGCCCCGAGCAGGTTCCGCAGCACGCCCAGCCCCTCCATGGGGAAGTCCTTCTGCATCTGCTCCAGCACGGTGAGGTCGGGATCCAGGAGGTCGAGCGCCTGCTGGGAGAAGTAGCCCAGGCTCAGGCTGGCGCCCAGGCGGACGGATCCCGCATCCGGCTGGATCGCCCCCGCCACCATCTTCAGCAGAGTGGACTTGCCGGCCCCGTTCTTCCCCATCACGCACCAGCGCTCGCCGCGGCGGATGTGAAAGGCGAAGTGGTCGTACAGCTTGCGCGACCCGTAGGCCTTGCACACGCCGCTCAGCATGGCCACATCGTCGCCGGACCGGCCAGGGATGCGGAAATCCCACTTCACCACCTTCCGCTTCTTGGGCAGCTCGATGCGCTCGATCTTGTCCAGGGCCTTCACGCGGCTCTGCACCTGGGCCGCCTTGGCGGCATGGGCGGAAAACCGCTCGATGAAGCGCATCTCCTTGGTCAGCTTGGCCTGCTGGCGGGCGTAGGCCGCTTCCTGGTTGGCTTCGCGCTGTTCCCTTTCCTTGACGTAGAAATCGTAGTTCCCGGTATAGGTGACGATGTCGCCCCCGTCGATTTCCAGCACCTTGGTCACCACCCGGTTCATGAAGTCCCGGTCATGGCTGGTCATCAGCAGGGTGGCGGGGACGGCCTTGAGGTAGGCCTCCAGCCAGAGGATGGATTCGATGTCCAGGTGGTTGGTGGGCTCGTCCATGAGCAGGACGTCGAAGTTGCCGAGCAGCACCTTGGCCATGGAGACCCGCATCTTCCAGCCGCCGGACAGGGCGCCCACGTCGCCATCGATCTGGGCGTCCTCGAAGCCCAGGCCATGCAGGCAGGCCCGGGCCCGGGCCTCCAGCTCGTAGCCGCCCAGGTGCTGGTACTCCTCCTGCACATGGCCGAAGCGCTCGAGGATGGCCTCCAGCTCATCGCCCCGGTCGGGATCCGACATGGCATGTTCCAACTCCAGCAGCTCGTGGTGGAGGTCCCCGAGCCGGCCGCTGCCGGCAATGGCCTCGTCCAGGACGGGGCGGCCCGCCATCTCGTCCACCTCCTGCCGGAAATAGCCGAGGGTGAGTTTCTTGGGGAGGGTGACCGAGCCGTCGTCCGGGGACTCCTCACCCATGATCATGCGAAAGAGGGTCGACTTCCCGGCGCCGTTGGGTCCCACCAGGCCCACCTTCTCGCCCGGGTTGAGCTGGAAGTCCGCCTCGATGAACAGGATCTGCTTGCCGTACTGCTTGCTGACATTGGAGAACGAAATCATCGAGCCTCGTCGGGGGGAGCGGAAGCGCCAGCTTCGGTGCGGGGGCCATGCATGAGCTCAACCATGGCCTTGTTCAGCCGCAGCCGGGTGACATCCCGTTCCGTGGCACGGGTGATGTAGCGGGCCTTGATCTCGATGCCGTGCAGGGTGGGCACCACGAAGAGGCCTGGCGTGGTGGTGAAGGTCTCCACGCGGTACCTGGCGGTGGCCTTCTTCCAGTCCTGTTCGGCCAGGCGGGCATTGGCCTCGGTCTGCTCGACCACCAGCTTCTGGACACCGTCCATGATTGGATAGGGGTCCTGCCCGTGGGGGATCAGCACCCGCAGCTCGTCCCACATCCACCGGCCCGAGGTTGAGAAGTTGAAGAAGTGGCCCTCGATGGCGAAGTTGTTCACGAAGGCCACCCGGCGCCCGGTGGGGTGTTCGGAGTCCGTCCAGTTCCCTGTTTCCATTACCACCGTGCGCAGCAGGCCGATCTCGACCACCTCGCCGCCGACCCCCCGGATCTCCACCCAGTCGCCCACCCGGATGCCATTGCGGCCCATGAGGATGAACCAGCCGAAGAAGGCGACGATGAAATCCTTGAGGGCCACGGTCAGGCCCGCGCCCGCCAATCCGAACACCGTGGTGGGCTGGGCGGGCATCCCGAAGACGACAAAGCCGATGGCGAGCACGCAGAGCACCTTCAGCACCACCTTCAGTACCGCCCGCGGAGTGCTGGCCTCCTTCCGCTCCCCGGCCTTCGAACGATGGCGGAGCCCATCCACCAGCAGCCCCGAGGCAAACGCGGCGAAGACCAGGCCGAGGATCCAGAGCACCCGGTCAAACAGTCCATGCAGGGCGGCGGTACGGTAGCCATCCACCAGGGCCATCCAGTTGCCATAGGTCTCCGCGAGTCCCTGCTGATCCTGGATGCGCCGGCCCATGTCCGACAGCCGCCGCTGGGCGTCCCCGTACTGGCGGAGGTAGGAGACGGCCGCCTGGGCCTGTTCCCGTCCCGGTCCGCCCTCATCCGTGGCCGAGCCCTTGACGAGGTTGGATGCCCAGTACTTGGCGGCCTCGCGGTCCTCGGCTTCCTTCTTGGCCCGGTCCGCGATGGTCTCGCGGCGCTTGGTGAGGGCCTGCACCTTGTCCAGGGCTTCCTGCCGGGCCTGGGCCAGGCGACGGTACTTGCTGATCTGTCCGGTGAGCTCACCCACCCGCGCCACCAGGCTGCCGGGTCTGAAGAAGCTGACCGAGGGCACGGGCGCCATGGCCAGGGCGGACTCCCGGTCCGCCGCCTCGTGGGCCTCCTTCAGCCGCCGGATCCGGGCCTGGGGATCGCCCCCGGCCTGCGCCAGTTCCTCGGCAGCGGCTTCCACTTCATCCTTGTCCAGCTCCAGCTGGGCCTTGGCGACCTCCAACTGGTCGTCCAACGCTTCCTTCCGGGCCCCTGTGGCCTTGACCTGCTCCCGCGTCAGGCGTGCGATGACCTGGCGATCGGCCTCGACGGCCGCCTGGGCCTTGGCTTTCAGGTCGGACAGTTCCTTGACCTCCGGTGTGTCCGGTACCGGGGCGCTGGCGGCCCGCAGCAGGGCGTCCGTGAAAGCCAGATCCACCTCGTGGTTGGCGAGCCGCTCCGCCTGCCGGGCCAGTTCCTTCTCTTCCGCCGTCTGGGCCGTGGGCACCAGGCTGCGGGCGGTGAGCAGCGGGGTCTGATCCACCAGCCGCTGGCGCACCGGGCCCCCCCGCCTGAACCCGGGCTTGGCCGGCGCCTTGGCCTCCGCCGCCCCGGGCGGCGGCGCGGAGTCCCGCGTCCACAGCCACCCTGCCGCCGTGGCAGCGGCCAGGAGCATCAGAATCAATGCGGGGAGCCAGGATCGGGCCTTCATCCATCAAGGGAATCACGAATGGCGGTCGAACGCAAAAACCCCGGGGCCGGGCCCCGGGGTTGCCTTGATTCCAAGGTGGATCAGCCCTTCTTGGGGGCTTCCTTCTTCTTCCCGCAGTCCGGGCAGTCCTTGCAGGAGGCCGCCTTGTTCTTCTCGCAGCAGGCCATGCCGCAGGCGGGTTTCTTCTTGGCATCGACCTTCTTCTCGTTGGCGGCAAACCCCACCACGCCGAAGGAGCCGATCAGGGCCAGCACCAGGAGCTTTTTCATGGAACCCTCCAGATAGGTGGGATACGACCCCACCGAAGCACCATACCCCCGGCCGATGGCTTTCCCAACAGCAAAAGTCCGGTCACTTGCCGAAGAAGTTCTTCATGACCATGAGGGCCATGGCCGGATTGGCCGCCAGGCGCCGCTTGAGGTAGTGCACCGCGTATTTCCAGTCCTCGGCGAAGGGCACATAGAGGCGCATGATCTGGCCCCGCTTGACGATCTCCAGCTGGAGCTCGGTGCGGGGCACCCCCAGCAGCATCTGGAACTCGTAGGCCGACCGGGGCACCCCCTGGCGGTCCAGGTGGTCGATGCAGCGGCGGATGAGGGGCTCATCATGGGTGGCGATCTCGGGATAGTGCCCATGGTCGAGCAGCAGCTGGACATGCTCGAAGAGCTTGTCCTTCATGTCCGGCTTCTCCTGCAGGGCGACGTCCGCAGGCTCGCGGTAGATGCCGATGCAGATGCGCACCTTGCAGGGCTTGGCATGGAGGGCCTTGATGTCCTCGGTGGTGCGGAACAGGCGGCTCTGAAGCACGATGCCGAAGTTGTCGAACTCGTCGCGGATGGCCTTGAACATGCGGAGGGTCACATCCGTGAAGTGGCGGTCCTCCATGTCGAGGGTGATGTGCAGGCGGTACGGGGCGGCGGCGGCCACGATGCGCCGGAGGTTGTCCTGGCAGTATGCCTCGCTCTCGTTGATGCCCAGGGAGGTGGGCTTGAGGCTGATGCTGGCGTAGGGGCGATCCTTCAGGGCGTCGACCATCTTCAGATACACCTGCACCGTGGCTTCTACGTCCTCACGGCTGAAGACCTCCTCGGCCAGCAGGTCCACCGTGGAAAGGATGCCCAGCTTCGCATGCAGTTCATCGGCCTTGGAGACCCCACTCGCGATGCCCTTGCCCGAGATGTACGGAGCGGCAAAGGTCCGGACCAGGGGGCCGGGCATGAGGTCGATGATGGCGCGCTTCAGATCCACGGTGTTCCTCCCGGCAACCCTGCTTTTCAAGTCCAGATCCCCAATGGGGGTCGGCTTCCCCAGTCGGGAATTATAGCGGGTGCTCGCATCCACAACGCGCCCGCCGGAGGGAGATGTGACCGGGGAGACAGCACGAAAAAGCCCGCAGATGTTTGGTCTGCGGGCTCCTGGTCTGGTGGTCCCTCCCGGACTCGAACCGGGGACCCTCTGATTAAGAGTCAGATGCTCTAACCAGCTGAGCTAAGGGACCACGAGAAGACGAGTCTATCAGGGTCGACCGGGAACGCAAGAGCCGGTACTGGCCAGGATCCCAGCCGATCCGGGGGCACTAGAGGGTAGGCATTTTCATGGCGTCCCGGACGTCCGCCATGGTCTCGCCGGCCACGGCCCGGGCCCTGGCCGAGCCGTCCCGGAGGACCGCCTCGATGTCCCCGGGGTGGGCGAGATGGGCCTCGATCTTCTCGCGCACGGGGGCGATGCGCCGGGTCATGGCCTCGGCCACGCGCTTCTTGCAGTCGAAGCAGCCAATGCCGGCCCGCCGGCATTCGGTGTTGACCAGCTGAATGGTCGCGTCGTCGCTGAAGAGCTTGTGGAACTCGAAGACCGGGCAGATGTCCGGGTTGCCGGGATCGGTCTTCCGCACGCGGGCCGGATCGGACGCCATCTGGCGGGTGCATTTCTCCAGGATCTCGGCGTCGCTGTCCCGCAGGTAGATGCAGTTCCCGTAGCTCTTGGACATCTTCCTGCCGTCCAGGCCGGGCACCTTGGGGGTCTTGGTCAACACGGCCTCGGGCTCCGGGAAGACCTCGCGCTGGAACAGGAAGTTGAAGCGCCGCACCACCTCCCGGGCCAGCTCCAGATGGAAGAGCTGGTCCTCGCCCACGGGCACCTTGTGGGCCTTGTAGATGATGATGTCGGCGGTCTGGAGCAGGGGATAGCCGAGGAAGCCATAGCTGCCCAGGTCGGCTACGGCATTCTGCAGCTTCTCCTTGTAGGTCGGCACCCGCTCCAGCCAGGAGAGGGGCGTCACCATGGACAGCAGCAGGTGCAGTTCCGCATGCTCCTTGACGAGGCTCTGGACGAATAGGGTGGCCCGGTCGGGATCCAGGCCCGCGGCCAGGAAGGTGGCTGTGAGCTCGAGGGTGGCGGGCCAGATCTCCTCGACATTCTCGTATTTGGAAGTCAGCGCGTGCCAGTCCGCGATCATGTAGAAGGCCTCGCCCTGGCCCTGGAGGCGGGCGAAGTTGTCGAGGGCCCCCACCAGGTGGCCGATGTGCTGGGAGCCTGAAGGCTGGATGCCGGAGAGGACGCGTTGCATGGATCAGGCTCCGAGAAAGAGGCGGGCGATGAACTGGATGCCGACGAAGAGCAGGCCGAACACCGGGCCCAGGACCGAGCCGAGGATGCCGGTCAGGGCAGTGACGATGAGAATGCCGCCCATCCAGGGCTGGATGCGGTCGAACTTCGGCAACCACTGCCAGGGCAGGAAGCCCCTCAGGATGCCCGCCCCGTCGAGGGGGCCCATGGGCAGCAGGTTGAAGAGCGCCAGGCCCAGGTTGATGATCACGAGCCGACTCAGGAGCGCCAGCAGCAGCGTGGTGGTGACTCCGAGCTGCAGCGACTGCAGTGCCTCCACCTTCCAGGACTGGAAGGTGTATAGGAAGAATCGGTACTCGAGCCCGTGGGAAGGTGCGACCACTTTCACCATGACCAAGAGCAGCAATAAGAAGATCCCGGCCTGGATGAGATTGGACGCCGGTCCCGCACCAGCCACGATGGCGTAGCCCACGCGCTGCGTGAATCGCCGTGAGAGCTTGCGGGGATCCACTGGCACCGGCTTGGCCCAACCGATGAAGGGAAAACCTGTGGCGAGCCCCAGCAGGGGAAAGATCACGGTGCCCAATAGATCCATATGGGCCAAGGGATTCAGGGTCATGCGGCCCAGGCGGGCAGCGGTATCGTCCTCCAGCCAATAGGCCATGGAGGCATGGCTGGCCTCATGCACGCTCAGGCTGAACAACAGGGCCACATAGCTGACCAGGATGGTCGGGATGGAGAGATTGTCGAACACCAGGACTCCGGCAATTCTCCAGTGTAAGGGCGCCGAGCCGATGACAGGTAGAGAGCCTGTCTCTGCGCCGATCACCCGTCCCCCTTTGGAGCCCCGCATGTACCTGAAAGCCAACTCGCCCCATGCCGCAGCGGCGGGGAAGAGTGTGATCGGATTCAACCTCATCAACGGCAAGGAGGTGGAGGGGGACCTGTCGCTCATCCAGTCAAAGTCGGCCGTGGACAGCCGGGACCTGGTGGGCATGTTCCCGGACAGCGGGGAGAAGGATGTGGCCCGGGCCGCGAAGGCTGCGGCCGACGCCTTCCGGGACTGGTCGAAGCGGCCTCTGCTGGTCCGACTCAAGGTCCTGGAGCAGGCTGCGGACGTCCTGACCCGGCACCGGGAGGTGCTGGCCCGCATCGTCACCCGCGAGATCGGCATGACCCGCACCGGGGCCCTAGCGGAAGTCCAGGCGGCCATCGAGGCCTGCGGCTGCGCCCGAGTAGAGGCCGAATCGTCTGCGAGCCGTGACGTGCCCGGCGCCTTCGCCCGCCGCCGCCCAGCCGGCGTCTGCGGCGTACTCGCCACGGGCAACTCGCCCCTGGCCGCGCCCAGCCGGTCCATCTTCCCCGCCATCCTGGCCGGCAACACCGTGGTGTGGAAACCCAGCGACAACGCCCCGACCTCGGCCTATCTGCTGCTGCGGGCCCTCATGGAAGCTGGCCTGCCCCCAGGGGTGGTCAACACCGTGAATGGCCGGGGCCGGGCCGGCTGTGGAAAGCACTTCCTCGCAGGCATCGAACGGGGGCACTTCCAGGCCTTCAGCTTCGCGGGCTCCCAGGCCCTGGCCCGAACCGTCGCCGAACTCTGCGGGCGGCAGCTGCTGACCCCCACCCTCGACCTCATCGGCAAAGGCACCATGGTGGTCCTGCCGGACGCCAACCTCGACGAGGCCATCCGCATGGCCCTGGCCACTGCTTTTGGTCAGGCGGGCCAGCGCAGCCTCGGGCTGGTGAATCTCGTGCTGCACAAGGCCTGCTCAGCGGCCTTCAAGCAGGGGTTTCTGGAGGGCCTGGCAGCCCTGCCCCAGGGCAATCCCCTCTCTCACCCGGACGTGGCCATGGGCCCCATGCTGAACGCCCGCATGGCCACCGCCTTCCGCGACCACTGGGACACTGGGCGGGCCGAAGGCGCCACCCTGCTTGCCGGCGGTGCCGCCTGGTCCGAGGCCAACCGCACCGATCGAGTGCTCGGGGAGATCGGTCACGGCCAGTACCTTCAGCCCTGCGTCTGGGAAGGCGTGACCCCTGACATGGGGCTATACCTTCACCAGGTGCCGGGACCGACGGTGAACCTCTGCGCGGTTGCCGACTTCGACGAAGCCCTGGACTGGATCGATGGCATGCCTCGGCCTTCGGTGCTCAGCCTCCACACCCAGGACCCGGTCAGCATCGGCCGGTTCCTCCAGGCCAGCCGGGCCGACCGCACCCTCATCAACCGCACCGACCTGGAACCGGTCACCTGCCTGCCCTTCACGGGGACCGGCACCCAGCCAGGCCTGCGACCGATGTTGGAGGGCTCGACGCGCTGGCAGGTCACGAACCACACAGACCTCCTGGATGCCCCCGAGCCCGATCAGGAGCTGCCCCTCTCCACGTTCCACACGGATTGGGCCGCGCTCTAGGCTCTAGAAACCCAGGCTCCCCAGGGCTGCCCCAAGGTCACCGCCGGGGCCGTCCAGTCGGAGACGCATGAGGAATTCGACGTTGCCCTCGCCCCCTTTGATGGGGCTGACGGCGAGGGCCTGGGGCTTCAGGGCGGTGTCCTCGAAGAAGGTCCAGGTGTCCACCAGTACCCGGCGATGCACGCTGGCATCCCGGACGATGCCACCGGCGCCCACGTCGTCTCGACCCGCCTCGAACTGGGGCTTCACCAACAGCACCGCCACAGCCCCGGGGGCCAGGGTGGGCAGCACCGGCGGAATGGCCAGGCGCAGCGAGATGAAGCTCAGGTCGGCCACCAGAAATTGGCAGGGCTCGGTCAGGCGGCCGGGATCCCAGGTGCGCAGGTTCACCTGCTCCATGGACACCACGCGGGAATCGCTGCGCAACTTCCAGTGCAGCTGGTTCGTGCCCACGTCCACCGCATAGACCTTGGCCGCCCCTCGCTGCAGGAGGCAGTCTGTGAAGCCGCCGGTACTGGAGCCCGCATCGAAGCAGGTGAGGCCGGTCGGATCGAGGTTCCAAAGATCCAGGGCGCCGGCCAGCTTGAGGCCGCCCCGGCTCACGTAGGGCAGCCCCTCGCCGCGGAGGCGGAGCTCCGCCTGTTCCTCCACCGCCGTGCCGGCCTTGGTGATGGGGCGATCCTCCACCAGCACCTCCCCCGCGAGGATGCGGGCCTGGGCCTTGGCCCGGGTGTCACAGAGGCCCCGCTGCACCAGCAACAGGTCGAGCCGGATCCTAGCCATGGCTCACCTTCCGCTGCCGAGCCACCTCCTGCCTGTACAGGCCGACATTCCGGTTGTGGTCCCTCAGGCTGGACGAAAAGCTGTGCCCTCCCCGGCCCGTGGCGACGAAGTACAGGTCCTTCCCCACCAGCGGGGCCTTGGCGGCTGCGATGGCCGAGTGACCAGGAATGGCGATGGGCGTGGGCGGTAGGCCACTCACCGAGTAGGTGTTGAAGCGGTGGTCCCTTCGGATGTCGACCACCAGGGGCGCCGAGAAGCGAAGATCCCCGCTGAGCCAGCGGGCATAGAGGCTGGTGGGATCGCACTGGAGGCGCATGCCGATGTCCAGCCGCTTCTTGTAGACACCGGCCACCTTCGATTGCTCCTCCTTCAGCTTCGTCTCCTTCTCCACCAGGCTGGCGAGGATCAGGGTCTGGTAGGGCGGCAGCACCCCTCCTTCCAGCTCGGGGCGCACCTGGTCCCGGAAGGCCTCCACCAGCATGAGCATGACCTCCTCGGGCTCCATGGCATGGTGCAGCTTGTACGTGGCGGGGGCCACCAGGCCCTCCAGGGATTCAGCCCCTTCGAACCCGGCGGTGCGCGCCAGCCGGGGGCTCCGCCACAGGGTCCAGAAGGCCTCCTCGGGCACGAACTCCTTCAGCCGCTTCTGGAGCGACCAGGCATGGGCGCCTTCCGGGACGTTGATAAGGGTGTAGTGGATCTCCGCCCGGCGGAGCTTCCCCGCCACGTCCGAGAGGCTGGCCCGGGGGGTGAAGGTGTATTCGCCCCGAATGAGCTGGAGTTTGCGGGCCCGCGCCCAGAGTTTGAAGAGGGAGGCCGACCGGATCACCCCATCGCGCTCAAGCTGCTCCGCCACGGTGTTGATGCTGGTGCCCTTGCGGACGAGGACCGTGGCTTCCTTCTGGAGGGGGCCCTGCCCCTTCCAGGCCCACCACCCCCCCAGGGCCGGGACCATCGCCAGCAGTGCGGTGGCCACGAGGAGCCGGGGGGAGACGGAGGAGCGTGCCATGCCTTCAGAATGCCGTGGTAGCGTGGATCCATCCACTCAGGGAATCCATGACCGCTCCAGGCTATCGGCGCCACCTCGGGCTGTTCTCAGCCACCATGCTGATCGCCGGCTCCATGATCGGCTCGGGCGTGTTCATCGTCTCGGCCGACATGGTGCGCACCGGCGGCTCCGGCGGCTTCCTGCTGGCAGCCTGGGGCCTCACCGCAGTGCTCACGCTGTTCGCGGCCCTCAGCTATGGCGAGCTGGCAGCGATGTTCCCCAAAGCCGGCGGCCAGTACATCTACCTCCGGGAGACCTATGGCCCCGCCACCGGCTTCCTCTATGGCTGGACCTTCTTCGTGGTCATCGAGTGCGGCACCATCGCCGCCGTGGCCGTGGGGTTTGGCAAGTACCTGGGGTCCTTCTTCCCGGCGGTCACCGACACCGCTTGGATCGGGCCCCACCTGGACGTCCCCCTCATGCAGGTGACCTCCACCATCGCGGTGGGTCCCTATCACCTGGGCTTGACGCCCTCCCGCCTCTCGGGCATCGCCGTGGTGCTGCTGCTGAGCCTCGTGAACCTCTACGGGGTGAAGCTCGGGGCCCGCATCCAGAACCTCTTCACCGTGGCCAAGATCGGCGGCCTGGCGGCCCTGGTGCTCCTGGGTCTCTGGCTGAAGCCCCTCGTGGGGGCCAGCCAGGCCCCCTTCATCCCCACGGATGGCTCGCCCCTCCTGCCCTTCCTCACCGCCCTGCTGGTGGTGCAGACCGGCAGCATGTTCTCGGCGGATGCCTGGAATTCCATCACCTTCATCGCGGGAGAGGTGAAGGAGCCACAGCGCACCATCCCATACTCCCTGCTCATTGGCACCACCCTGGTCTGCGGGCTGTATGTACTGGCCAACGCTGCCTACCTGCGGGTGCTTGGTCCCACGGGCATCGCCAACGCACCCCAGGACCGGGTGGGCAGCGCCGCCCTCCAGGCCCTGCTGGGCAGTGGCGGCGGGCTCATCATGGCCGGCAGCATCCTCGTTTCCATGTTCGGCTGCCTGAACGGGCTGGTGCTCTCCGGCGCCCGCGTCTACCAGCGCATGGCCGAGGATGGGCTGTTCTACCCCCGCGCGGCCTCGCTCAACCTCCACGGGGTGCCGGCCTTCGGCCTCTGGATCCAGGCCCTGTGGACCTGCCTCTTGACCCTGACGGGCACCTACGGCCAGCTGCTCGACTTCGTGATGCTGCCCACCATCCTCTTCTACGTGTTCACCGTGGGGGGTGTGTTCCTGCTTCGCTGGCGGCGGCCCGACCTCGAGCGCCCGGTTCGGGTGTGGGGTTACCCTTGGGTGCCTGCAGCCTACCTGGTGGGGGCCTCTGCCATCGTGGGCGCCCTCTTCCTCTACCGCCCCAGCTATTCCTGGCCCGGCCTCGCCTTGGTGGCCCTGGGCTGGCCCGTGTACCTCGCGGTGAAACCCCGCGTGCTCGCCTGAAGGAGACTTCCATGACCCACATCGTTGTGCTGGGTGCCGGCCGGGTCGGTGGGGCCATGGCCCTGGACCTGGCCCCCGACTTCCAGGTGACCGTCGCCGATCGTTCCCAGGAGGCCCTGGGGCGCCTGCAGACCCGGGGCCTGGCCACCCGGAACGCCGATCTGGGCACCCCGGACGGTGTGAAGGCGGCAGTGGCGGACGCGGACCTGGTCCTGGGCGCCGTGCCGGGCTTCATGGGGTTCGCGACGGCCAAGGCCGTGCTCGAGGCCGGCAAGCACCTGGTGGACATCTCCTTCTTCGACGAGGACTGCTTCGCCCTGGATGCCCTGGCCAAGGCCCAGGACCGCATTGCCATCACGGACTGCGGCATCGCCCCGGGGGCCCACAACATCATCCTCGCCGATACGGCGCGGCAGTGGGACGGGGTGACTGCCTTCGAGTGCCTGGTGGGTGGCCTGCCCGTGATCCGCACCTGGCCCTGGGAATACAAGGCCGGCTTCAGCCCCATCGACGTCATCGAGGAGTACACCCGGCCCACCCGCTATCGCAAGGACGGCAAGGAGGTGGTCTACCCCGCGCTCTCGGAGGCGGAACTCCTCGATTTCGATGGGCTCGGCACCCTCGAGTGCTTCAACACCGATGGCCTGCGCAGCCTCCTCCAGACCTTTCCCGACATCCCCGACATGAAGGAGAAGACCCTGCGCTACCCCGGCCACATCGAGAAGATGCGCATCCTGCGGGAGGCGGGCTTCTTCAACAAGGCGAAGCTGCAGGTGGCCGGCGTGGAGGTAAGCCCCCTCGACCTCACCACCGCCCTGCTCTTCCCCATGTGGTTCATGCAGGAAGGCGACGAGGACTTCACTGTCATGCGGGTCACGGTGGAGGGCCGCCAGGGTGGCCGGGCCGTCAAGAAGGTGCTGGACCTGCTGGACCGATATGATCGCACCACCCGGACCACCTCCATGGCCCGTACCACCGGCTACACCGCCACCGCCGCCGTGCGCCTGGTGGCCTCCGGCGGCTTTACCCGCAAGGGCATCAGCCCACCGGAGTTCATCGGCCGTCAGCCTGGCGCCTGGGACTTCATGAGGGCAGAACTGGCCAAGCGGGGCATCGTCTTCACCGAGGCCAACAGCTGATCAACCCGCCAGTTCCCGGTGCCGAATGGTCAGCGCAGCCACGTCGCGCTGGAGGCGGCTTGCCAGCATCTCCACAAGGGCCACCGAGCGGTGCTGGCCGCCGGTGCAGCCAATGGCCAGGGTGTGGTAGGCCCGACCCTCCTGCTGCACCAGCGGCAGGGACCAGCGCAGCCAGGCCTCGGCCCGCTCCAGGAACTCCCGGTAATCGGGGGATTCAAGGAGGTACTCCTGCACTGGCCAGTCCCGACCCGTGAGGGGCTTCAGGACTTCCACGTAGAAGGGGTTGGGCAGGAAGCGGGCATCCAGGACCACATCCGCATCCGCAGGTACGCCCCGCTTGAACCCGAAACTCAACAAGCGGACGGCGGTGTGCCGGGTGGGCAGCTGCGGCACCAGGGCCGCGATGCGCAGGCGCATGTCCGACAGGGTGAGCTGGCTGGTGTCGAGGATGGTGGTGGCCAGGGCGCGGATGGGCGCCAGGAGGTCGCGCTCACGCCGAATGCCTTCCCCTGCCGTGCCCAGCAGGGCGAGGTGGTGGGGCCGCCGCGTTTCGGAGAAACGGCGGAGGAGCACGCTCTCTTCGGCCTCGACGAACACCACCTGCACCGGCACGTCGGTGGCACGGAGGCGCTCCAGCAGGGGACCAAACTCCTGGGGGAAATCCGCCTGCCGGCTGTCCATGCCCACCACCAGCCGTTCCCGGTTCGGCTGAAGCTTGGCCTCCAGTTCCAGCAGGGGCTCCACCAGGCGGGGTGGAACATTGTCGAGGGCCGTGCAACCGTGGTCCTCCAGGGCACCCAGGACCGAGTGGCGCCCCGCACCGGAAAGCCCCGTGACGACGATGAGTTCCATGCCTAGACGCTAGCAGGCCCGGCGGGCCCGCCCAAGCAAAACGCAGGGGGCCGTGTGGCCCCCTTGTCGTGCCTTTGCGTCTGAACGGCGTGGTGTCAGTCTTCCAGCCCGCCAGCCGTGAATCGCAGCACCCGTTGGATGCCGTCCGGGGCGTTGCCCTGCTCGTCAGGACCCAGTTCGAAGGTCTCGGATGGGCCCTTGAAGAACTCATCATCCGGCACGTAGGCAGGCTGGGGTTCCACCCGGTAGAGGTAGGAGATGATCTCGTCCTCGTAGCCGAACCGCATCTGCTCGAAGTATTCGTAGCTCTCCCGCTTGTACTCGACCAGGGGATCCTTCTGGCCATAGCCGCGGAAGCCAATGGCCTCCTTCAGGTGATCCATGACCAGCAGATGGCGCTTCCAGGCGGCGTCGATGATCTGGAGGATCGACCAGCGCTCGTAGCTGCGCATGCCTTCGCCGCCGAGGCGCTCATCCTTCCCCTCGTAGTAGGCCTGCACGAGGGTTCCCAGCGCCTGGGTCGCCTGCACCTGGGGCATCTGGGCAATGGCATCCACCTGCTCGCCCGAGAGGGTGAAGAGCTGCTCTACCCGCTCGCGGAAGCCGGCTAGATCGCGTTCTCCCTTGTCGGGGAGGAAATCATGGGCGATGCCCTCGGCGATCTCCCCCGCGACGCGGAGTACGTAGTCCCTGGTGTTGCCCCCGAGGATCTCCGTGCGCAGCCCGTAGAAGAAGATGCGCTGCTTGTTCATGACGTCGTCGTACTCGAGCAGGTGCTTGCGGACCTCGAAGTGATGAGCCTCCACGCGCTTCTGGCTGCGCTCGATGGCGCGGGTGACCATGCCCGCCTCGATGGGCTCGTCATCGTTCATGCCCATGGCGCCCATCAGGTTCTTGATGCGATCGCCTCCGAAGATGCGCATGAGGTCATCCTCGAGGGACAGGTAGAAGCGGCTGGAGCCGGGATCGCCCTGGCGGCCCGCGCGGCCACGAAGCTGGTTGTCGATGCGGCGACTCTCGTGGCGCTCGGTGCCCAGGATGTGCAACCCGCCGAGGGAAACCACTTCCTCATGCTCGTCAGCGGTCTGCTGGCGCATCTGCTCCACCAGGGCCGAGAACTCCGCGGTCTCCTTGCCCTCGTCGTCGTAGAGGGAGATGTTCCTCTTCTTGGCTTCGAGGCGCGCCAGCCCTTCGGGATTGCCGCCCAGGATGATGTCGGTGCCGCGTCCGGCCATGTTGGTGGCGATGGTCACCGCCCCCTTGCGGCCAGCCTGGGCGACGATTTCCGCTTCCCGCTCATGGTGCTTGGCATTGAGTACCACGTGGGGGATCCGCGCGGCCTTCAAGGAATCCGCCAGGTCCTCGCTGCTCTCGATGCTGGCGGTGCCCACCAGGACAGGCTGCCCCTTGGTGTGAAGGTCCTTGATCTCTTCGACGATGGCCTTCTTCTTCCCTGTGCGGGTGGCGTAGACCGTGTCAGCGAAATCCTTCCGGATCATGGGCATGTTCGTGGGCACCACGATCACGTCCAGCTTGTAGGTGGAGTGCAGTTCCGTGGCCTCGGTCTCGGCCGTGCCGGTCATGCCCGCCAGCTTGTGGTACATGCGGAAGAAGTTCTGGAAGGTCACGGTAGCCAGGGTCTGGTTCTCGGCGTTGACCTCGACGCCCTCCTTGGCCTCAATGGCCTGGTGCAGGCCGTTGGACCAGCGGCGGCCCGGCATCAGGCGGCCCGTGAACTCGTCCACGATGACCACTTCCATGCCCTTGCCGTCTTCCTTGGGGCGGACCATATAGTCCACATCAAGGCGATAGAGGTTGTGGGCCAGGAGGGCCTGGTTGAGGCCGTGCAGGGTCTCGATGCTGGTGGGCTCGTAGAGGTTCGCCACCCCCAGGAGCTGCTCCGCATGGTGGATGCCGCTGTCCGTCAGCATCACCTGGCGGTCCTTCTCGTCCACCTTGTAGTCCAGTTCCGGCTTGAGCTTGGGGACGATGGCGTCGATGCGGAAATACTTGGAGGTGTCTTCCTCGCTGCTGCCCGCGATGATGAGCGGCGTCCTCGCCTCATCGATGAGGATGCTGTCCACCTCGTCCACGATGGCGTAGTGGAAGCCGCGCTGGGTGAAGTCCTCCAGATCCCACTTCATGTTGTCGCGCAGGTAGTCGAAGCCCAGCTCGTTGTTTGTGGCGTAGGTGATATCCGAGCCATAGGCGTCCCGACGCTGCTGGTCGTCCAGCCCGTGCTGGATGATGCCGATGCTCAGGCCCAGCCAGGAGTAAAGCCGGCCCATCCACTCGGCGTCGCGCCGGGCCAGGTAGTCATTCACTGTGACCAGATGGGCGCCTTTGCCCGCCAGGGCATTCAGGTAGAGGGGCAGCGTGGCCGTTAGGGTCTTGCCCTCACCGGTCCGCATTTCGGCGACCTTACCCTCGTGAAGGGCCATGCCGCCCACCAGCTGCACGTCGAAGTGCCGCATCTTGAGCACCCGCTTCGAGGCTTCCCGGGCCACGGCGAAGGCTTCCGGGAGGATGTCCTCAAGGGTGGCCCCATTGGCCAGCTTCTCCTTGAGGTACGGCGTCTTGGCCTTCAGATCCTCATCGCTGAGGGCGGACAACTCCGGCTCCAGGACATTGATGGCCTGGACCTTGCCCCAGAGGCGCTTCAGCTCGCGGTCATTCTTCGAGCCGATGAGTTTCTTCAGGAGGTTATCAATCATGCCGTCGTCCAATCGCGTAAACCACCGATTGTAGCCTGTCGAAGGGGCTTTTCCCAGCCTCCGTGATCAGACTCAACCACTCGCGGTTGCCGAATTTACCGGTTCAAGGCAGACTGGTCGTTTGGATTCTGGAGGAACCATGGCCCTCGAACGCACCTTTGCCATCGTCAAGCCGGACGCCGTCAAGGCGGCCCAGGTCGGCGAGATCCTCAGCGCCATCGAGCAGAGCGGGCTCGCCATCAAGGGCCTGAAGCTGACCCGCCTGACCCCGTCCATCTGCCAGGGGTTCTACCACGAGCACGTGGGGAAGGGCTTCTACCAGGAGCTTGAGGCCTTCATGACCGAAGGCCCCGTGGTGCTCATGGTGCTGGAAGGCGAGAACGCCATCCTGCGCTGGCGCGACCTCATGGGTGCCACCAACCCGGCCCAGGCCGCCGAAGGCACCCTGCGCAAGCGCTTCGGCACCAACATCGGCCGCAATGCCACCCACGGCAGCGACAAGCCAGAGAGCGCTCGCTTCGAGGTGGGCTACTTCTTCAACGCCTTCGAACAGTTTTGATTTAAAATATTTATAATAGAGCCTTTATCCAAAAAATGAAACAGCGCCCGAGGGCGCCGTTTCATGGTTAGAGAGGCCTGAGGACTACCCCTCCGCCACGGCTTGGAGGGCCGACTGGCAGAGTCGCCTCACCCCTGGCAGGAGGTCTGCGCTCAGCAGCCCCTTGTCACTGAACCACTGGCCACCGGGCGGGGGGGGTGGCACCAGATCTTCCGGAGCCTTGGTGCGCAGGAGGTGGCTGAGGTAAAGGCGTTGCTGACCTTCTAGTCCCTCCAGGCGCAGCAGCCACGGGGTGGGCAGGCGGCTGGTGCGTTCGTCAAATACGACGGGCAGCACCGAGTTGTCCACGAACCGGAAGGGCATTCCCCAGGCGGCCTCGATCTGAGCGTTGAGCAGGGAGGTGGGCAGGAAGCCTGGCGACCAGGGGATCTGGGCGGGCATGAGCAGGCCCCGATGTGGGCTGTGCGGGGAGGGGACCAGCAGGACGAAGGGCGTCTGCTGGCCATGGACCAGCACTCCTTCGATGAAGGTCGTGAGGTGGACCCGGCCTTCGGCCATTAGCGCCCTCCTGCGGTTTCCAGTTCAAGCAGGATGCGGTCCCGGGCCACGGACACTTCGGCCACGGCGGCTTCGGGCTTCAGCCTGAGGACTTCCTTGGTGCGGCGATCGCGAAGCTCGATGATGCCGTCCTTCAAGCCCTTGGCCCCCACCGTCAGACGCAGAGGGAATCCCAGGAGGTCCGCATCCTTGAACTTGGCCCCGGGGCTCATGCCCTCGCGCTCATCGTGGAGCACTTCGAACCCGGCGGATTCCAGCTCCCGCTCCACCTGCTCGGCCACGGCTGCCACCTCGGCGTTGCCGGGATCCAGGCTGAGGATGTGCACCTGGTAGGGTGCGATGGGCCAGGGCCAGATGATGCCGTCCGAGTCGTAGTTCTGCTCGATGGCCGCCGCCACCGTACGGGTGATGCCGATGCCGTAGCAGCCCATGACCATGGGGTTCTCCTTCCCCTGCTCGTCGAGGAAGGTGCAGGACATGGCCTTCGAGTACTTGAGGCCCAGCTTGAAGACTTGGCCCACTTCGATGCCACGGAAGGCCTGGTAGTGGCCCTTCCCGCAGCGGGTGCAGGCATCGCCTTCAGCAGCCAGGCGCAAGTCGGTGAACGTGCAGCCCGGCAGATCACGGACGGGGTTCAGGCCGAAGTGGTGGTAGTCGGTACGGTTGGCGCCGCAGGTCAGGTTCACGGCCCCCTGCAGGCTCAGGTCCACCAGCAACGTGACGTCCTTCAGCCCTTCGGGCCCCATGAAGCCGGTCTTGGCACCTGTGAATGCCTCGGCCTCCTCCAGCGGCATGAGTTCCAGTTCCGCCGCACCCATGTGGTTCTTCACCTTGACGGGGTTGATCTCGTGGTCGCCCCGCAGCACCGCGCCCACCAGCCGGCTGGTGCCGTCGGAGTAGCCCGCCCGGAAGAGGAAGAACTTGCTGGTCTGGGTGAGGGGCATGCCGTCATGCTCCGCATCCTTCATGGCCGCAGCCTGTTCCACCTGGCCCACGATGCCCGGCGTCAGGAAGTGGTCGCGCTTTAAGACGAAGGCTGCGCCATGATCCCCGGGAGGCAGCTGCGGCGCTTCGGTCTTCTCGATGTTGGACGTGTAGTCGCAGGCGTCGCAGCTGAGGATGGCGTCCTCCCCACTCCCCGCAAGGACATGGAATTCGTGGGTGAAGCTGCCCCCGATGGCGCCGCTGTCCGCCTCCACCGGGCGGAACTTCACCCCAAGACGACCGAAAATCCGCTTGTAGGCATTGAACATGGCCCAGTATTCACGATCGGCGCAGGCGTCGTCGGCATGGAAGGAGTAGCCGTCCTTCATGGTGAATTCGCGGCCGCGCATGAGGCCGAAGCGGGGACGCCGCTCGTCGCGGAACTTGGTCTGGATCTGGAACAGGTTCATCGGCAGCTGCTTGTAGCTGCGGACGTTCTTGCGGACGATGTCCGTGATCACTTCCTCGTGGGTGGGCCCCAGGCAGAAGTTGTAGAACTCCCGCTCATCAGGCTTCTCGCCCCGGGCCCGGCGCTCGGCCACCTCGGCCTTGGCCTTGCGGTCGCAGAAACGCAGCAGCTCGTCGCCGTAGAATTTCCAGCGGCCGCTCTCCTGCCATAGCTCGGCGGGGAGGACGGCGGGCATGAGCAGTTCCTGGCAGCCATCCTTGGCCAGTTCCTCGCGTACGATCTCCTCGAACTTGCGGATGCTGCGGAAGGCCAGGGGCAGGTAGCTGTAGATGCCCGCAGCCACTTTCTGGATCATGCCGGCGCGCATCATGAGCTGCTGACTCACCACGTCGGCGTCCCGCGGCGTCTCGCGCAGGGTCTGGATCAGGAGCTTGGACTGCTTCATGGGGGCCTCGAACCTTTGAGTCTACCCCAGCCTCCGGCCCCGATCCCCTGCGATGAACCACCGGCTGGGGCGAATGGCACCGGGCGCCCCACCACCTTCGATTCAGCTCAGGAGGGCCTGCACCAGGGAACTGGCGGCCTTGCCGTCGTATGCGGCCCCGTGGGCAGCCTGGAGGGCCTTCATGACGAGCCCCATGTCCTTTTTCGCGGTCGCCCCGCTCTGGGCAATGGCCGCCCGCACCGCCGCTTCCAGCTGGGGGCCATCGAGCATGGCGGGGAGGTAGGGCAGGAGCAGTTCAATCTCGGCGCGCTCCTGGGCCGCCCGGTCGGCCTGGCCCACCTTTTCGAATTGGGCAACGCTGTCCTCACGGGACTTGACCAGCCGCTTGAGCACCGCCATCGCATCCGCCTCGGCCAGCAGGCCCTGAGGCCCGAGCCCCTTGGCCACCGCCTCGTTCTTGTAGGCGGCCAGGGCCATGCGAAGCACCTGGGTCCGGGCGGCATCACGCCCCAGCATCGAGGTCTTCAGGTCGGCCTGCAGGCGGTCAAGCATGGCGAACTCCCAAAACACCATGCTGACGGCAGGGCCACCTCCCCTCAATGCCAGAAATCATGGGACCGGGCCCAGGGTCCGAAAGGGATCTCAGCCGACCCCGGCCGAGGCCCCATGAACGTCGCATTCGTCAATCCCTTCATCGAATCCACGCTGCGAAGCCTGGAGATGATGGCGAGCATCGCAGCCGAGAAGACGGGCCTGGCAATCAAAGAAGATCTCATCACCACCTATGATATTTCCGCCATCATCGGCATCACCGGGGACACCTCGGGCTCCATCATCCTCAGCTTCCCGGCTGCCCTGGCCTGCCGCATCGCCAGCAACATGCTGATGGAAGAGATCACCACCCTCGACCAGGGCGTCGAGGATGCCGTGGGCGAGATCGGCAACATCGTGGTGGGGGATGCCCGCCGCCTGCTCATCCAGGAGGGGTTCAGCCTCTCCATCTCGGTCCCGACCGTGGTGGTCGGGAAAGGCCACAAGATCAGTCGCAGCGGCGACGTGCCCTGCATCGCCATTCCCTTCAGGACGGATTTCGGCGAGTTCGAAGTCAACGTGGGGTTGAAGGAATAGTCGCACCCAATGGCATGGCACACAGAAGGGGCGCCCACGGGCGCCCCTTCTGTCCTGGATCGATCCTGCGAGCTGGGACCTAGACCTTGTCGAACTTGATCACTTCCACCGGGCAGCTGGCGGCGGCGGCTTCGATCGCAGCCTCTTGGTCGGTCTGGATGTCGTCGTTCAGTTCGCTCATCTCCTCGCGGTTCTCGCTGTCCACACCATCCTTGCGGACGCTGCCGTTGATGTTGCAGCTCGTGTCCGTGACATGGAAGACATCGGGGCACTCGGCCTCGCAGGCATTGCACACGATGCAGCCTTCTTCGATCCACACTTTGGTGATGGCCATGGTCGTCTCCTCGAGAATCAGTGGGGGCCCGGCGATGGGCGAACTCCACCAAGCTAGCATCGCCCCTGTCCGGGACCAAGCGTCGCCTTGGGCCCCCCGGCATGGGAGACTGGACTTGTGACGGAGGTCCACCCATGAGCCTGCAGGAGGCGGGCATTCTCGCCCGGATCCGGGCCCTGCTGCCCGGGGGCGAAGGCCTCCTGGACGACTGCGGGGCCCTGCCCTCCCCCCCGGAGGGTCAGCGGCTGCTTGTCACCACGGATCTCATGGAATCGGGACAGCACTTCCGCCTCGACTGGCATCCGCCCGACCTGCTGGCGACAAAACTGTTGGCTGTGAACCTCTCCGATCTGGATGCTTCCGGGGCGTGTCCCTTCGGGTTCACGCTGACCCTGGCCCTGGGTCCGGAGATCACCGACACCTGGGTGGAAGGCTTCCTCCATGGGCTGGCTGCCGCCTCCCGGGTGGCGGGTGTCGAGGTTTTGGGCGGCGATACCGTGGGCCGGCCCACCGGTTTGGGCCTGGGGCTCACGGCTTTCGGGCTCGCGAGCCGTTGGCTGCGGCGGGACGGCCTGCAACCGGGGGATCAGATCTTTGCGGACCAGCGCCCGGGAGCCAGCCTCCGGGGCCTGCGGAAACTCCAGGCAGGCGCCCGGTGGGACCCCCACCAGCCGGATCCCGACCTGGCAGCCCACCTCGCCCCCTGGCCCCGCCTGGGACTTGGGGTCCGACTGGCCGCCCTCCCGGAGGTCCACGCCTGCCTCGACCTGTCGGACGGCCTCAGCCGGGACCTCCGCCACCTGGCGGACGCGTCGGGACTCAGCATCGTCGTCGACCGGGACCTGGATCAGGATGCCCTTCAGGGTGGCGAAGACTACGCCCGCTGCTTTGGGGCATCCCTCGACCAGCCGACGCTGGAAAAACACCTCGGCCTCCCCCTGGTGCGCATCGGCACCGTGGTACCCCGCGCCGCAAGCCCCCTGCTCGCCTATGATGGGGATTCGCTCCAGCCCTTGCCCGACCTGAGCTTTGACCACTTCGGAGCCCCATGACCGCCAAGGACACGTCGCACATCTGGGCCCGCACCAAGCGATTCCTGGCCGACCCCGACCTGGAGGCCCACCACCTGGCCTGGAGCTTCGCCCTGGGGCTCTGCATCGCCTGGAATCCCATCCTGGGATCCCACACCGGCCTGGTCCTCATCTCCTGCGCCCTGGTGCGCAAACTGCATCGCCCCCTGGCGTTCCTAGGGGCATTCACGAACAATCCCTGGACCATGGTGCCCATCGCCACGGCCTCGACGTTCTTTGGCAACCTGCTGCTGGGCCGCGGCTTGCACCTGGACATGAGCGGGGTGGACTGGAAGAGCATCGGGTGGCATACCTTCACCACCCGCCTCGGTTTCGATGCGGCCGCATCCATGCTCAAGCCCATCCTGGCGCCCTACCTGCTCGGCGGGGCCGTGTTGAGCGCCTTGGCCCTACCTGTGGGATATTTTCTGATGTTGCGCCTCGCCCATCGGCTGCGCGGCCCGAAACCAGCCTCCCTCCCCCCCTCTGGAGATTGACCATGGACATGCGGTTCCTCATGAAACAGGCCCAGCAGATGCAAACGAAGTTGGCCGAGGCTCAGGCCAATCTGCGCGTGGACGGCACGGCCGGGGGCGAACTCGTGAAGGTCACCCTCAATGGCTCCAAGGAGTTGATGGGCCTCTCCATCGCCAAGGACGCCATGGACCCCGAGGATCCCTCCATGCTGGAGGACCTGCTGATGGCCGCCTTCCGGGATGCCACCACCAAGGTCGATGAAGCCATGAAGAAGCAGATGGGCGGCATGGGGGCGGGGCTCAACCTGCCTGGTCTCGGGCTCTGATGCCGTGAAGCTGCCGCAACCACTCGAGGCCGTGGTGGAGAGCCTCCAGAAGCTGCCCGGGGTCGGGGCCAAGTCCGCCCAGCGGATGGCCCTCCACCTGTTGAAAGAGGGGCCGGAGGCCATGGCGCACCTGGCCCACCAGCTGCAATTGGCCGCGGAGAAGGTAGGCTTCTGCCAGGTCTGCGGCGCCTTCACCGACCAGCCCACCTGCCCCATCTGCCTCGACCCGCGCCGTGATCCGGCCGTGCTCGTCATCGTCGCCGAAGCCTCCAACGTGCTCAGCTTTGAGCGCAGCGGCCACTTCCGGGGACGCTATCACGTGCTGGGCGGGTTGATCTCGCCCCTGCGCGGCGTGGGCCCCGATCAGCTCCGCATCCGGGAACTGTTGCGGCGCCTCGAGGATGGTGCCATCCAGGAGATCATTCTGGCCACCAATCCCACCGTGGATGGTGAAGCCACGGCCAGCTGGCTGGCGCGGATCCTCGAGCCCACCGGGGTGCGAACCACCCGGATCGGGCTGGGGCTTCCCATTGGCAGCGACCTGGAATACGCCGACGAGCTGACTCTGGACCGATCCATGGAAGGCCGAAGGCCCGTGGGCTGATCGCTCGGCCCCGGCCAGGTCTAGTATTTCACTGCGACGTCGCCCCTCGCCCAGGACTGGCAGGCCAGGCGCTGGTCGGGCTGGGCCTTGAGAGCCGCGAGGACCCGAGTCTCCGCCGCACCCTTTTCGCTCAGATGCTCAGTTCCTTCCACTACCGTCACCAGGCAGGTGCCGCACCGGGCATGGCCACCGCAGCGATGGGGCAGCGGCACACCAGCCTTGGTGCTGGCCGCGAGGAGGGCCGTCTCACGGTCGCATTCCGCCGTGCCCTGGGTCTTGCCGTCGAACCGAACAATGTGCATGGATTACCCGTAAGTCTTTAAAATTGTCGCAAATAGACTGTGCCAGCCCCAGTCACTCTATCAGGATCCCCGCCGTCCAAGGTGTCCTTTCGCCACCGCCAGGAACCGCTCGCGGGCGAGGGCATGGTCGACAATGGGACCGGGGTAGCCATCGCGGTTCCATTTGGGAGACGGATCCTTCCAGGGTGTGTGGATGAAGGCTTTCGGACACTCGGCAAGCTCAGGCACCCAGCGCTTCACATAGGCACCGTCGGGATCGAACTTCAGGCCCTGCGCAGTGGGGTTGAAAATGCGGAACCAGGGCTGGGCATCGCAGCCGCAGCCCGCGCTCCACTGCCAGCCAGCATTGTTCTGGGCCCAATCGCCATCGGTGAGCCACTTCAGGTAGTGCGCCTCGCCCCACCGGTAGTCGATCAGCAGGTGCTTGGTCAGGAAGCTCGCCGCCACCATGCGGGCCCGGTTGTGGACGAACCCCTCGACCCGCAGTTGGCGGGCGGCGGCGTCCACCACCGGGTAGCCGGTCCGGCCTTCGGCCCAGGCCCGCCAGTCGGCGTCGTCCTCGCGCCAGGGGAAGCCCGTGAATTCCTCCCGGAATGGTTGCCGCAGCAGCTCGGGCCACTCCCAGAGGAGGTGATGGCTGAACTCCCGCCAAAGAAGCTCATTCAGGAAACGACGACTGGATTCCCCCACTTCCGCGGCGACCACGGTCTGCCAGACCTGCCGAACGGAGAGCGTCCCGAACTTGAGGTCGGCGCTGAGGCGCGAGGTGCCGGGCCGGTCCATGCGGTCCCGGTCGGTCCCATAGTGGGTCAGCGGCCCCGAGAGGAAGGCCTGGAGCCGCTCGCAGGCGGCCGACACCCCTCCCGGCAAGAGGGCCGGGTTGGGTGCAAGGCCCAGATCGTCCAACCTGGGCACGGTGGTAGGTGCCAGGTCCAGACCAGTGGGGAGGGGCGGGAGGGCCCTCGGGGCAGGTCTGGCCTGATCCAAGTCGAGCCGTGGTCCACAGGCTCGCGCGAAGGGCGTGAAGACCCTGAACATGCCCCCCTGCCCCGTGCGGACGGAACCCGGTGGGAGCAGTGTCTCCCCTTCGAATAGCCGGAGCGGGATGCCCCCCTCTTCCAGGGCTTCGGCGACGCGGTGATCCCGGTCGCGCCCGAAGGGTTCGGTCCAGCGGTGCGCCAGCACTTGATCCGCCCGCCACTGGGCCGCCAACCTCGGCACCACGTCCACACTCCGGCCCCGCACCATCAGCAGCCTGCTGCCCAGGGCTGCCAAGTGGGCTTCCAGGTCCCGCAAGGATTCCAGCAGGAACTGCATGCGATGCGGCAGTTCCCGCGCCCGCTCCGGGGTGAAGAAATAGGGGTCCAGCACAAAGAGGGGGATCACCTCCCCCGAGGCGGCGGCCTCCGCCAGCGGCGCGTGGTCCGCCACCCGCAGGTCCTTCCCGCGAAACCACACCATGCTGCGCATGCTCTGAGCCTAGCTGAGAAGGGGAGGCATTCGGTACCTGGTGAACCTGGACGGGTCAAGGCCGGGCCTTAAATGGCCTGCCCCCCCCGCTCACCCGTGCGGATGCGAACGCATTCCTTGAGGTCCTGGACGAAGATCTTTCCATCGCCCACCTCGCCATCGCCGTGCCGGGCTGTCCGCACGATGGTATCGACGGTGATGTCCTCGAAGGCGTCGTTGCAGGCGATGGTGATCTGCACTTTGGGAATCAGGTTCGGAACGACCTTCTTGCCCCGCTGGACCACGATCTCCTGCTGTCGGCCATGGCCGCTCACGCGCAGCACCGTGATGCGTTCGATCTCGGCCTCGATGAGCGCCTCGCGCACTTCATCCAGCTTCTCCTCGGGGATGATGGCGGTGATGAGCTTCATGGCAGAGCCTCCTCAGTTCAGGTTGTTCAGGCCGTAGGCGCGCTCGCCGTGCAGCTCGTGGTCAAGACCGGTCTTCTCCACCGCCTCCTTCACCCGGAAGCCGACCAGCTTCTCCACCACCCAGGCGATCAGCAGGGTCATGGCCACCGAGAACAGGATGGTGGCCCCCACTGCGAAGGCCTGGACCTTCAGTTGCTCTGGGATCCCCCAACCAGCGACCTTCTGGCCGGCATCGGCCCACCAGGCATTCCGGATGAAAAAAGTGAGGCCGAGGGCACCGACGATGCCCCCGGTGCCATGGATGCCGAAGGCGTCCAGAGAGTCGTCGTACCCGAGGCGGTTCTTCAGGAGGATCATGCCGAAACAGGCGCACGCTGCGATGGCGCCGAGGGCGAGGGCGCCCCCCACCTGCACCACCCCCGCTGCCGGGGTGATGACCACCAGGCCCGCCAGGATGCCTGAGGCCATGCCCAGGCTGGTGGGTTTGTCGTCCCGTATGGTTTCGATGAGCACCCAGGTGAGGGCGCCGGAGGCCGCAGCCACCTGGGTGACGGTGAGGGCGCGGGCCGTCTCCAGGTTCGACGCGATGGAGGAACCCGCGTTGAAGCCGAACCAACCCACCCACAGCAGCCCCGCGCCGATGAGGGTAAAGGTTAGGTTATTGGGGGACATGGCCGTTTTCGGGTAGCCATGGCGGGCGCCCAGGAACAGGGCCAGGGCCAGGCCAGCGGCGCCGGAGGAGATGTGCACCACCGTGCCGCCCGCGAAGTCGATGGCGCCCTTTGCGCCGAGGTTGAAGAAATACCCGTCCGAGGCCCACACCCAGTGGCAGAGAGGGCAGTAAACCAGGAGTACCCAGAGCGTAATGAATGCCACCCAGCCGCGGAAGGAGATGCGCTCGGCCACAGCCCCGGCGATCAGGGCGGGAGTGATGATGGCGAACTTGCCCTGGAACATGGCAAAGGCATACTCCGGTACCCCCGCCGGGAGAATGGTGTGGTCGATGCTCCTCAGGAGCACCAGCCCACGGTCCCAACCCACCAACCCACCCAGGGCGCTGGGCCCGAAGCTCAGGGCATAGCCCACGACGGCCCAGAGGACCCCCACCACGGCCATGGCCGCGAAGGCATGCATCATGGTGGCCAGCACATTCTTGGTGCGGACCAGCCCCCCGTAGAACATGGCGAGGCCGGGCACCATCAGCAGCACCAGGGTGGTGGAGGTGAGCATCCAGGCGGTGGCCCCCGAGTCGTTGACCGGAGGATTGCCATGGGCGAACGCCGGGCAGCCGACCCCCAGAAGGACTGCGGCAGTCAGGGCGCGCTTCCCGGTCATGATTCCTCCAGAACGGCGCGGGAGGGCCCCGTGTGGACCATCGGCCGAGTGGCCCGAAGGTACCGGGGACGATCAAAATTACATATGATTTATATATTTTTATAAAAATTTTTTATTAATCAATAATTCTGTCTCGAAAACCTTTACTCACTCCGGTTCTCCCGAACCCAGTGCCACCTGCCACAGCCCCGTGGGATCCGGATGCAACAGCCACTCCGAGACCAGGGGCCGGCGGGACCAGGCGCCGAGCGCCAGTTCCTGGTCGAGCTGCCCCGGGCTCCATCCCGCATAGCCCAGGAACAGACGGTAATGCCCGGTGGGGTCGGCCAGCAGGGTCTCCAGCAGATCCTTGCGATGGCTCACGAAATGAGTGAGGTCCACCACGGTGTCCTCCTCTTCGGGCAGCCCGCCCTGCACCAGCAGAATGCCCCGCTGGGGATCCACCGGCCCCCCCCGCCAGGCCGTGGCCGCCTCGGAGCCATGGAAGGCCATGCCCCCATCCTCGCTCACCTGGGCCAAGGCCAGCGGCAAGGGCCGATTGACGATCAGGCCGAGGGCACCCTCTTCGTCGTGCTCGACGATCAGCACCACCGTGTGGAGGAAGTTGGGGTCCAGGAGCGCGGGGCTGGCCACCAGGAGGCAGGGGGCTTCGTACAACATGATGCTGATGATCATAGCCCAGCGCAGCAGCTAGGCTGGGGTATGCGAAGTCCATGGTCCTCCCCCTTCGGCATCCTCCGCGAGGGGTTCATCCTGCTTCGGCAACACCTGCTGCTGGCCCTGGGCCTTGCCCTTCTCGCCATGATCCTTGCCCAACTGGGCCCCGCCCTGGAACTGGCCGCGGGGGTGGGGCCGAATCTGCTTCTCCAGCCCATCTTCGGATTCGCGGGGCTCCTGCCCATCGAGATGTACTTCCTTCCCCGACTGCAGGCCCAGCTGGACGCGGAGGTCCGCGACACCCCCGGGAATCCCCTGTCGGATTGGCGCACCTTGTTCGACCGGCGCTGGATGCCTGCCTTCCTGGCCCGCATCGGCCTGAGCATCTTCATTGGCCTGGGGCTGGTCATGTTCATCATCCCCGGCCTCGTGGTCATGACCCTCTTCGGCTGGGCACCGCTCCGCATGCTGCTGCGGGGTGACAACCTGGTCGCGTCCCTGCGCTGGAGCCAGGCGGCCATGGCCCGCCACTGGCCCCGCGTCGTGCAGGCCGTGCTGGGGCTGATTTTGGTTGCCCTCATCTACCAAGTGGCCGCCAGCTGGGCCATGGACCGGCTGCTGCCTGCCGTGCCTGCGGACCTGGGGCCCAGCGCCATGGTGCGCCTGCGGCACCCGGCTTTCTGGATCTTCAATCTGCTGGGCGGCGCCTTGAACCTCTGGCTCAGCTGCGCGCTGCTGGCCCTCTACCACCGCCTGGAGGCGGCAGTGGCAGCCCCGTCCGATCAGCCGTCCTCCTCCGTGAAATAGCCAGGGTCTTCAATCTGGACCAGGGCGCCGGAGGCCAGGGCCTCGCGTGCTTCCGCGCAAAGGACCACCTCCTGCCACCGTGGGTCGGTACGCCCGTTCACGAAGTGGGCGGAAGGCTCGGCCGCCTCGAAGGCCTCCTGGCTGCGCCAGAGGTGCACCCAGCCGACATGGTTGATTCGCACCCAAACTTTCATGTGCAGGGCCCACCGGCGTTGGTGTCCTTCCGTAGGACGGCCACGGCATGGGCGAGCAGTGGCCAGGCCAGCTGCAACTGCTCAAGGGCCGCGGCAGGGCGCCCAGACAGGTTGAGGATGACGGTGCGATCGGCGATCCCGCAGACGGCCCGGCTGGCGAACGCCAGAGGATGGCCGCCCCGCGCCCGGATCAGCTCGCAGATGCCCGGCGCCTCTCGGACCATGACCCGGCGGGTGGCTTCGGGCGTGGTGTCCCGCGGGCCGAACCCGGTACCCCCGCAGGTAAGCAACAGCGGGACTTCCTCGGCGACCCTCGCCTTCATCGCCAGTTCCAATTGCTCCGGATCATCCGGCATGAGGCTGGTGGTCACCGTGGCCACGCCCTGCCCATGCAGCCAGGCCGTCAATAGGGGGGTGGACTGATCCTGGTACTCCCCCCGCGAGGCGCGGTCCGACAGGGTGATGAGGTGCACACGCTCCATGTCAGAGCCGCTGGCCCAGGGGAGCCGTGAAAAACTCGTCGACAACATCCCCCGTGTTCCTGACGCCCTGAGGCTCGAACACAAGGACTTCGGCCTCCGATTCCGCCACGGGCCGGTGCTCGACGCCCCGGGGAACCACCAGCAGCTCGCCCGCCTCCAGGTCCACGGAGCGGTCCCGGAACTCCATCCTGAAGCCGCCCTTCACCACCAGGAAAAGCTCATCTTCCGCCTCGTGGCGATGCCAAAGGAAGGGACCCTGGAGCTTCACGAGCTTCACCTCCTGTCCGTTCAGCTCCGCCACCACCCGGGGCCGCCAGGGCTCGGGAATGGCCTTGAAGCCCTTGGCAAGGTTGACCTTCTCCATAATGCGCTCCTAGGGCAGGACCAGGTCGTCGTCGCCCAGGGCCTTCTCGGTCTGGGCCTGCCGGAAGGCCAGGTACCGCTCCCGAATGGCCGGGTCGCCCAGGGCAATGATGGCCGTGGCCAGCAGGGCGGCGTTGACCGCCCCAGCCTTGCCGATGGCCAGGGTGCCCACAGGGATGCCCGTGGGCATCTGGACGGTGGACAGCAAGGCGTCCATGCCCTCCGTGGCCCAGCCCTTCATGGGCACCCCGAGCACCGGGAGATGGGTCTTGCTGGCGCAGACGCCCGCCAGGTGGGCCGCGCCGCCTGCGGCAGCGATGATGACCTTCATGCCACGGCCTTCGGCACCCTGGCAGAAGGCCACGACCTTCTCGGGCGTGCGGTGGGCGCTGGCCACGTGGGCCTCACAGGGGATGCCCAGGGCCTTGAGCGTCAGAGCGGTGTGCTGCATGGTGTCCCAGTCGGACTTGGAGCCCATGAGGATGCCAACCAGGGGGGGTGTCGTCATGCCTGCCTCTCGCTGAGGGTGTTAGGTGCGCCAAATGGCTTGCTGGCGGGGTGCGTCCTGACCTGGAGCAGCCTCGGTCAGGCCGGGAGAGGCCCAGTCTATCCCAGGCGCCCTCGACCCGGCAGGTGCGCGGGTCAGTGTCGGGTCCAGGCCAGGACCCAGAGCACCCCCAGGAGGGCCAGGGCGTCCCGCTCGTCAGGGTCCATGCGTGCATTGCGCCGCTGTAGTTCCTCGGGTCCAGGCCCCCGCATCACCACACGGTGGGTCTCTCCCTCTGGATCTTCGAGGAGGACCCAATCCGGGGCGGTCCGGCCCACCACGGCTGCGCCCCGCTGGGGAATGCCAGGTTTCCAGCGCACGTCCAGGGGGTCCCATTGCCCTGCATTCATCCAACGCCAACCCCCTTCCCGCGGAACGCGTCCCAGGTCGAGCACCGCATCCCGGTCCAGGAAGCGGACCATGAGCCGCGCTTGGGGCGGTGGGACGGGCTCGGGCTTGCGGCACCCCAGGAGCACCCCCACCCACAGTGCCATGGCCAGCCATCGCATGGGACCTCCCGCCGATCTAACTACTTCCGATAGTACGCCCGGATGGCATTCACGACCGCCACGGCATAGCGTTCGCGGAATTCGGGATCTCGGAGGTTGGCCGCATCGTCGGCGTTGGTCAGGTTGGCCACTTCGATCAGGGCCTTGGTGGCTCCGAGGCTGTACCGGAGGACCGCGGGAACCCACTTTCCCCGCCCCCGGTTGATGACGTTCCGGATGGGGCGGTTCGCATGGATGGGAATACGTTCCTTGCCCAGGGCGGACAGGAGGACCTCGGAGAACTGGCGGCTCCGGGCCTCGCCCTGCAGTTTCTCGCGGGTGCTAAAAGCCACCTGGGCCGAGCGGCGGACCTCCGCCACGCGCCCGGTTCGCTGCCCGCCCAGGGTGAACCGGCTCGGCACGAGGGCCGCCCCCGGCACGTAGACCATGGAGCCTCGGGCTGAGGGATGGAGGCTGTCCGCATGGAAGCTGAGGAACAGGGTCTTCTGCCCATCCCCCTTGGCTTTGCGGAAGTTGGCGAAGAGGTCGTTGGCGAGCACCCAGCGGAGGTGAACGCTGACCGCCGAGGGGCTCTCACCGTCCACGGGAAAGGGTGGCGTCGTCAGGATCTCGGCGGATCGACTGGGGGCAGCGATGCTCTCGCGGCTCCTGAAGCCCAACCCCGGGTACCGGATGGTGCTGCTCACCTGGGCCTCGGTCTCCTGTTCGAGGAGGCGCCGGACCCGCATGGCGATGTCATAGACGTAGTCGGATTCCCAGAGTCCATTGGCGCGGGCCCCAGGATCGACGCCGCCATGCCCGGCATCAAGCACGATGCGCACGCCCTTGAGCTTGGGGCCTGCTTCGACGCGGGTCGTCCGGCGGACCTCCGCACGGACCTCGCGCTCCTCCGCCAGGGCGGAGCTGCCTTCGGACTGGAAGGGATCGGCCAGATACACCACAGGGATCTTGATGAGCTGCCCGGGCTGGATCCCATGGACATCCGAAATGCCGCTCCGCTTGGCGATGAGGGTGGCCAACTCATTGACGCCCTTGGGATCGACGCGGTCCGTGTAGCGGATGACCACGCTTGAGTAGAGGGCCTCCCCTCGCCGCATGCGATAGGCCGCGAACTTGCCCAGGGCATCCTCTCCGAAGGTAAGCAGGCCCCGGTAGGCCGCCACCCTGGCCTCGTCGTCCAGGTCATCCTCGGGCTGGGAACGGTCCGGCGGCAGCCCGGTGCCCCCCAGATCGGCGGACAGCAGGGAGCGCGGGATGCGCCACACATCCCCCTCCCGGAGCTTTTCCGGAAGGCCTGGATTCTCAGCCATGAGCCGGTCGTAGTTGAGCCCATGCCCGGTGAAGAGGGCCGCCATGGTCCATACGGATTCGACGTCGGGATGCCGAACCCGGTGCCGAACCTCCGTCTGGCGCCACTGGTCCTCCGGGAACAATGCGGCCAGGGCCCAACGCTTGCCCTGGGGACTCAGCCCCTCGTAGGGCGTCCACCCGGAAGGGTTTACACCGGGGGTCAGGAAGGCCCGGGGCAGGACCTTCCCTTCCACGCTGAGCCCCCTTTTGAACTGCAGCCTGAGGAGGACGGGACGCCCCTCGGGCGTATGCGCCTGGGCCAAGAGCGGGGCGGGCTCGAGCTCACCCTGCGGGAGCACCAGCGCCACGGGCAGCATCAGACTGAGGCACGCTGGCCCCAGAAAGGTCAGGCCTCCCACGGGGCCTCGCCCGCAGGCACCACCTCTCCGGATCGACCAGCCTGGACCCACTGGCGCAGGCTGTCCTGCAGGCCTTCGGGATCTTCCGTCCGAAGCCGCAGGAACCGCTTCAGGCGACGCTCCAGGTGGCCGGCACCTTCCTCCAGGAGAAAGATCCGGTCATGGAGCCTTTCCTGGGGGGCCTTGCCGGTGCTGGGCGGCAGCTTGAGGGTGCCCATGTCCAGGGTGGCCGCATTCAACATGAACACCCACTCTAGGTCTCCAGAGAGCAGGCGGAGTTTCATTTTCACGGGACGCATGCCCCGACCGAGCGACTCGAAGGCTTCGCGGCTCTCGGCGGGATTCCCCTTGCGGAGGGAGATCTCCTTCACCTCTCCGCGCTCGGAAGCCAACTGGATGGCGTCATCCACGAAACAGCCGGACCCGTCGCCCTCCTCCCCGCTCGCCCCGCCTTCCGTCATGCTGAGCATCCAGATCCAAAGCAGGAATTCCTCACCGAGGAACCGGCCCTGTTCCATGAGTTCAAGGGGTTTCACCTCAGGCCTCCTCAAGTTCAAGATCCAGAGGATCCATGGCCATCAGGGCCTCCACCGACAGATCCGGACAGAGCCTGCCGGCCAGCACCAGGGGTGCCAGAGGGTGGATCTCGCAGCCGAAGGATTTGATGAAGAGGCTCGTGAGGGCTCCCTGGGCCTTGCTGGAGGAGGCGGTGGTCCAGAGCACTCCGCTCTTGAGGTCCCAGGCCACTTCCACCACCCGGGGGGTGGGCAGCACCTTTCGCAGGAGGTCGACCTTCACCTCGTCCGCCAGGGAAATCCGAGCCTCCTTGCCGATGAAGGCGAGGTCCTTCTCCTTCTGCAGGGTCTGCAGCTTCAAGTCCACATGGGCTTTGAGCAGGGCCGGAGGGACCCGCCGGGTGTCGATGCGCAACCCGAAGACGGCGAAGCGGTCCTGGCTTACCCAGTCGGGATCAGGAGGCGCGATCAGGGGATTGCGCCAGTCGCACCAGCCCAGGCGCTCTTCCTCGAGGCCATCCTGAAAGGGTCGGAACTGATCCTGGTCCAACCCCGCCTGAAGCTCCTTTTCATCCGGAACCGGGCCCAGCACCAGGAAGCGTTTGAGGGATACGGTCCCCTGCAGCATGCTCATGGGGCACCCCCTCCGATCAATCCGCGCAACCATCTCCAGAACGGACGGCGAGCCTGCTGCGTTCCGGGGTGGGTCACCTCAAGGGCCTCCCCCTGCACGGGCAGAGGCAGGCTAGGGTCGCTGAGCGTGAGGATGACCCCGGTGATGTTGTCCCGGCCCCCGTGAGCAAGGGCCTCGTCCACCAGGCATTCGAGGCTTCGACGGGGGCTCAGGCCCTGGTTCAACAGGCCCTGGATGACCGCATCCGACACTTCGCCATGCAACCCATCCGTGCAGCAAAGCAGGCGATCCCCCCGCCGAAGCATGACGCGCGTCAGGGCGACCCTCAGGGGCTGGGGAGAGCCCAGGGCCTGGGTAATCATGTTGCGCTGAGGATGGGTACGCGCCTGCTCACGGGACAGGCTGCCCTGCGCGACGAGGTCGTTGACGAGGGTCTGGTCCTCCGTGACCTGGTGGAGCAGGCCCTGGCGGAGCAGGTAGGCCCGGGAATCGCCAATCTGGGCCACGTAGGCGCACCTGTTCCAGATCATCACCGCCGTCAGGGTGGACCCCATGCCCCTTGCGGTTCGATCGTCATCGGAATACCGCAGCACCGCATCGCTGGCCTTCTCGACCGCCACCTCCAGGGCCTTGAAGAGCTCGGATTCATGGGCCTTTCCAGCGTTGAGGCGACCCCAGTGACCAAACAGGAAGAGGGCGACCGCCGCCAGCCCTTCCCGGCTGGCCACCTCGCCAGCTGCGGCCCCGCCCATGCCATCGGCGACAGCCACCAACAGGCCGGAGTCTCCCACCTTGAGGGAGCTGGCTGGGCCGTTGATGATGGGCTCCTCGCCATCCAGCGCGCTCAGCAGGTAGGCATCTTCGTTGTTCTTCCGGACCTTGCCCGGATGGGTGATGGCGGCGTAATCAATAAGCATAGGGAGGGGACGCCCATGGGTGGGGTGGGCTTGATGGCGGGTGAGGTGGTAAAGGCCCTTTCGTTCATCATAGCGGGAGGAGGCTGGAATCCATGGTCGAAGCGACAGACTCACAGGAACTTCCTCGGAAAGGGCAGTGGCAGCCCCGGAGAGACCCTTGAGCGCTCCCCTGGCCATCCTTGGTCCGGGCACCTTGGGCCTCTCGGCAGCCCAGTGGGCGGCCGAATGCGGCCTGGAGACCCGCCTGCTGGGCCGCGATCAAGCCCATGCTGATGCAGGGCTGGAGCGCATACGTAAACGCTGGGAGCGGGCCGAGGCGCAGGGCCGCATGAGCCTCGAGGCAAGGTCTCTGGCGGAGGATCGGCTCTCCTCTGCGCCCTTTGGTCCCGCCGCCCTCGAGGGCGCTGCCACGCTCCTGGAAGCCCTCCCGGAAGATCCAGCCGTGAAAAGGGCCCTTTGGTCCAGTCTGGCCGGCTGGAGCCCCCCAGACCTGCTGCTGCTGTCGGGTACCTCGGCCCTGCCCATTTCCGCCATGGCAGCAGGGACAGGCCTGGAAGGCCGCCTCCTGGGGTTCCACCTGTTCGTGCCCGTGCCCCGGATGGCCGTGGTGGAGATGGCCGTACCCCGGGGCGCCGATCCCTTGTGGGTGGCCCGGGCCCGGGCCTTGGGAGCGGCCCTCGACAAGCGGGTGGTCCTGGTGGCTGATCAACCGGGGTTTGCCGCAGCCCGGATGGCCCTGGCCCTGGGTCTGGAGGCCATCCGACTTCTGGAGGAAGGGGTGGCTTCAGCCGAGGACCTCGACACCCTCATGACCCTCGGCTACGGCCATCCAGTGGGTCCCCTCGAGCTCTCGGACTGGATCGGACTGGACCTTCGGCTGAACATCGCTCAAGGTCTTAGGGAAACAGGGAAGGTCCGCTTCCAGCCACCTCGCATCCTCGTCGACAAAGTCCGAAGCGGGGCCAGCGGGCGCAAGGCCCTTCGAGGGTTCTATCACTGGGGCCCATCCGGGAGACGTTCATGACCACCCCATTGCTCGTCGCCACCACCGTAGGCATCCTCCTCGTGATCTACGTCGCATATCGGATCGGCCGATTCCTGCTGCGGGTCTTCGTCGGCCTCGCCGCGCTCGCTCTGCTAAGCTGGGGGCTCTGGAGAATCCTCCATTCCTGAATCCCTGTCATCCGAGGAGCAAGCATGGCCGCCATTTCCTGCACCCACTGCGGCGCCGATCTGACCGCCCCCCAGAGCGTCCGCATCGCCGAGTATCACTTCGGCCGGATGGAGAAGGTCGACGAGGACCCCGGGTTCAAGTACCACTTCGAGCAGGCGGACAACTTCACCATTCTCTGCAACAGCTGCAAGCGTCTGGTTCGCACCCTCCCCATCGCCAAGTAGGCGCCCAACTCGTCCCACATCAAAACGGCCCCGTTTCGGGGCCGTTTTGATGTGGGTGCAACCATCCGCTGCCTATTGGCGCAGGACCCGTGGCGTGATGAAGATCAGCAGCTCGGCGTTCTTCTCGGCTTTGGAATCGCGCCGGAAGAGGAATCCGATGAGCGGAATCTTGGACAGGAAGGGAACACCTGCGGTGCCGGTCGAGGAGTTGGTGACATAGACGCCGCCCAGAACGGCTGTGCCGCCATCCCGAACGAGCACTTGGGTTTCCAGCATCTTGCGTAGAATGGTGGGCGTGCCGTTCACGGTGCGGCTGAAGTCGGCCTCGGCCTTTTCCAGCTTGATGTCCATGATGATGGTGCCTTCGTTGGTCACCTGGGGGGTGACATCCAGCTGGAGGTTCGCGTCCACGAAGGCCACCGTGATGGCGCCACCCGCCGCCCCGCCCTGCTGGGTGGGATAGGGGATTTTCTCGCCGCTGAGGATCGTGGCCTTCTTGTTGTTCTGGGTCACCACCTTGGGGGAGGAGACGATCTTCACCGTGCCGTCGGACTCGAGGGCCTGGAGTACGGCATTGATGCTGAACCGGTTGCTGAGGAACGAGAGCCAGAGTTCACCCGCGGGGGCAGCGATGGAGGTCACGCCATCCTTGCCGGGGGCCCAGGCCACTGCCACCTGCTGTCCCGAGGCGGGCCGATTGAAGGCGTTGCCACCGTTCCAGAAGGGTGAACTCGTTCCCACCCAGGGCGTGCCTGTCGTCGAGGTGCCACTGGTGATGGCGGCGGTACCACTGTTGGCCTGGGGCCACTTCACCCCGAAGGCCCGCTGCCAGTCCTTGTTGGCCTCCACGACCCGGGCCTCGATCTGAACCTGCTGGATCTGGACGTCAAGAGTCTGGAGGAGGTCATCGATGACGGAGATGTTGCGGGGCAGGTCCGTGATGATTAGCGTGTTGGTGCGGTCGTCCAGGATGGCAGTGCCGCGTTTGGTGAGCATGTCCTTGAGGATTTTCTGGACCTCGCCGACCTTGGCGTAGGAGAGGGGTCGAGTGATGGTCTGCAACTCACCAGCCAGGGCCTTCGTCTCCTCCAGGCGCTTGCGTTCCTCTTCCTCCTTCTGGAGTTTCTCCACCTTGGCAACCCGCAGAACGCCGTTCTGGATTTCCTTGCCAAGCCCGGCATTCTTCAACACCACATCCAGGACCTGGTCCCAGGGGGTGTCCGTGAACTTGAAGCCGAAATTGCCCTGTACATCGGGATCCATGACGAGGTTGAGCTTCCCAGTGTCGGCGAGGATGCGCAGGAAATCGCGAATTTCGGTGTTCTGCAGGTCAATGGTGATCTTGGAGCCGGAGTATTTGGTGAGCCCCTCCCCCAGGGTGCGCCCGGCCGTCCGACCGGCAGCGGGAGGAGCCGCGTGGGGCTTTTCGACTTCGGGCGTCTGAATGGCCTCGGGGGTAGCCACGGGCAAGGCAGTGGCCGCAGCAAGCTGGGGCAAGGTCTGGAAGGCGTTGCCGAGGCTCGGCAAGGGCGCCAGGGGTTTCGCGGGGGTTGAAGGAAGCTTGGCCTCCGCGACCACGGGAGCGGTAGGGATCGTTGCCAGGCTCAGGGAAGCCAGAGCGGGAGCGGGAAGCTCCGCTGGGCTGGACCCAAGCCGAGCCTGGACCTTGCCCTCCCCAGGCGTGAGGAGCAACTGGACGCCTTCGGCACTGGTACTCACCAGCACTTGCGTACCGGGGACCACTTCGAGCACCAGGCGCGTCACCGCCTTGGGCTCAGCAGCAAACTGCGCCAGCCGCGCCTTGAGAATCAAGGGATGGGACCACTGGGCGAGATCCTTCCGCGTGACGGTCGTCCCGCGATCGACGCCGGGCAGATCCACCACCACCCGGTGGGGGTTGGTGAGCACCTGGATGCCCGGCTGGGCGGACATGCCGGTCACATGAAGGAAGAGCTTGGCCCCACTGCCTTCACCCTCCAGAGAGGTGGAGATCAGGGTTGCCTTTCGGGCTTGGGCTTCGGCCGCGGGCGAGGCATGGAGGGATCCCGGGTGGATCCCCGCCAGGACCACGCCCCCTGCGACCAGCAAGGAACTCAGGCGAGCATTCATCGTTTACCCTCCTCACGCTTGAACGTCTTCGTGATGGTGCGGAATGTGGAACGGTTGGTGGTATTTAATTCCCACTGGTGGAAAGTCACGGCCTTATCAGTAATGGCGGTGATTTCGCCATCCTTGAACCGGTGTCCAACGGGAAGCCATCGGACATTGCCCCGGCTGTCAGAGACAATTGCGAAATTCTTGCCATCTTTGCGGATCATCCCCTTCACGGCGATGTCGTCGAGCACATCCAGGGCATCAGCGGGTCGTTCGTCTCTGGGGGCAGAGAAGGGATCGCGCTGGATGGCCGGCTTGTAGGGCGTGATCTTGATGATGGCGACATCCTCCGCAGGCGCCGCCACGGGGGCCTGCGTAGAGGGGTCGGGGGCCGTCCCCTGGGCACCCAGGTGAGTGGCAGCAAGGAAGGCGATCGGGAGCAGCATTCGGTTCATGGGCACCTCAATCCTCTTTGGCGGCCGCAGGGGGAGCGGCTGGGGCCGGCTTCTTCTCTGGTTCGACCGGAGGAGGCTCGGGATTGTAGATGAAGGCGCTGATGGTGCACTTCACACCAGCTGGATAGACGCTGCGATTGTCGGTTTTCCGGGTGAGCTCGATGTTCGAGATGTTGATGATCTTGTCGTAGCCGGACACCAGGGAGGCGAACTGCCCGAACGAGTGGTAGCCGACGCGGAATTCGAACTCCACGGGCTTCTCGGTGTAATAGGCTGTTTTCCGCTCGGGCTTCAGGGAGAAGGACACCTGGTCGATGCCGGCATCATCGGCCAGCTTCTTGATGCGATAGGGGATCTCCCCGTAGTCCGTGTCCGAGGGCATGATCTTGATCAGTTCCTCGATGCGCTTGTCCTGCTTGGCAACTTCCTCGCGGAGCTTTTCATAGCTCGCCTTGAGCAGCTTGCCCTTGTCCACCGCATCCTGGAGGCTCTTGACGTCCCCGTTGATGGATTCGAGTTCCGAGCGTTTGCCCCCAAGGAGGAAGTAAACCAGGCCAGCCAGGAGGATTCCGGCCAGCGCGCCCACACCAATCTGTTTTTGAAGTTGGGGGTTCATGGCTGGCCTCAGACAGCGTTCTGGAGTTCGAAGGAGATGGTGAATTCAAACGCGCCACTGGGACCCCGCTTGGCTCCGGGGTAGCTGATCTTCTTGAACCAGCGGGTGCGGGACTGCAGGTTGCCGTAGAACGCATTGATGGACTCGAAGTTGCGACCTTCACCGTCGATGGTGACCGTCATTCCCTTCTGGGCGACCCGCTTGAACCAGACATCGTCGGGAAGGCTGTTGGCAAGTTCCTCGATGAAGTGGACCGGCAGCGCCTGTTGCCGCTTCAGGGAGGTCATCACCTCCTCCTTCTTCTGAAGGGCCTCTTTTTTGGTCCTGAACTTCTTTTCCAGGGCGATGAAGGGCTCGTACTGCTTCTTGTCCTGTTCGAGGGCCGCCTTCCGCTGTTCAGCCTTGGTGAACTCGCTGTTCAGCCAGAGGTAGTAGACACCGCCAAGTGCCGCAAAGACCAGGCCCACAACCACCCCGGCGATGGGGAGGCTGGAGCGGCCCGCGCCTTCTCCGGTGTAGATCTGAACCGGTTCGATTGAGCCCTTGTCATCACCCTTCTTGCCGCCAGCCTGCGCCAGCGCGTCCCCGAGCAGGTTGATCTTGATCATCGGTCCCCCACTTGGCGCAAGGCCAGGCCAACGACGACGGCCGCGCCTCCGCCGATCTCTCGAACGGTCACGGGGTCTTCAGTGCGGCCATCCACCTCGATGAGCTGGAAGGGATTGAACCGATCCACCGACACCCGAAGCCGGTCTCCGAGCACATCCAAAAGGCCGTGGACCATGGAACCGCCACCACAGACCAACACCCGGTCCAGGCGGTCCACCTTGAAACTGCTCTTGAAGAAGTCCAGGGTCCGGGTCAATTCATCGGCGAAGGCATCGGAAACGGCGTTGACCGAGGGCTGGATCTCCTCCGGTTCGCGTCCTTCAGAGGCTTGGTTCCGCTTGAGCTGTTCCGCAGCCTCACGGGTGACACCCCAGTCCTCCATGAGTTTCTCGGTATAGCGACCGCTTCCCCAGGCCATGTCGCGCCAGAACACGGATTTGCCGCCAACCATCATGGTCAGGTTGGTGAAGGTGGCCCCCATGTTGACGAGGGCCACGACTTCATCACGACCTCCACCCATGGTGTTGATTTCAAAGGCGTTCTGGACAGCAAAGACATCCACATCGACGACCTTGGGGCTGCAGCCGGCTTGAGACACACAGCTGACATAGGCTTCCAACTTGTCCTTCCGGCAGGCCACAAGAACCACATCCATGTTCCCTTCACCGGCGCGCTCTTCGATGAGGTAGTAATCCAGGGCGTACGAGTCCAAACCTTGGCCGGCCGGGAAGAAGCTCTCGGCTTCCCAACGGACCGATTCCGCGAGCTCGGCCTGGCTCATCAAGGGAAATGTCACTTTTTTGACCATCACCTGCTGGCCGGACAGAGAGATGGCCACTTCCTTGGCTTTGATTTTCTGTTCTGCCAGCACTTGGCGGATAGCTGACGCGACGGCGTTGCTATCCATGATGTCGCCGTCCACGATGGCATCGGCCGGAAGGGCCACCTGCCCCAGTTTCTGTAGCCGATAACGGATATTGCTTCCCTTGCCCATCTGCTGGAGTTCGCAGACTTTCACGGAACTGGAACCAATATCCAAGCCGACAAGACTTTTGGTTTTGCTTCCGAAAAGACCCACCGGATGCCTCACTTGGAGAATTTAGGTAATGGAAAGAGTACCGCTGGAATGGATTAGGTCAAGGTTAACTATGCTTGCGTCAGTCTTCCTCGCCCTCCCAGTGCACCAGAATGGCTGTGATATTGTCCTCGCCTCCGTGTTCACGGGCAGTGGAAATTAATGATTCCACAGCCTGTTGGAGACTATTGGACTGCTTCACGATGTCCCAGATCTGTTTGTCGCCGATCATTCCTGACAGGCCATCGGAGCAAAGCAAGAGTCGCTCCGATTTCGCAAGTTCCAGGTTCTGGATCTCCACATCCAGGTCCCCGCCATTGCCCAGGGCCTGGGTGATGACGTTCCGGAAGGGGTGAACCCTGGCTTCGGACGGGGTCAGAATGCCATTGGCGACCTGCTCAGCCACCCAACTGTGGTCTCTGGTGATCTGCCGAATTCCCTCGGAATCAAGGATGTAGGCACGACTGTCTCCCACATGGGCCAGGGTAAGCTTGGGTCCCTGCAGCAGACCGGCCACCACGGTGGAGCCCATGGTCTCGCGCTCGGGGTTCCGGCGGATGTCGTCGGCGATGGCCATGTCGGAGAGGAGCAACGCCACCTTGAGACGGTTGCCATCATAGGAGAGGGTCGGATCATATTCCACCGGCCAAGTGCGATCCTTTTCGAGGGTCTCCCCCACGAACCGGGCGACGGTGTCGACCACGATCTGGCTGGCGACCTCTCCTGCCGCATGGCCACCCAAACCATCGGCCACCACGAACAACCCCAGGTCTGAATCGGCCAGAAAACTGTCCTCATTGTGTTTTCTGACACAACCGACATCGGTGCTACCCGCGGCACGAATCCCCATGCTCAACCCTTTCCCGTCAATCGGCCCCATACGTCCTTAAGTTGATCCAGGAGCCCTTTGGGGGGACCCGAGGGTGTTCCCTTCTTCCCAGGGCCCCCCTGGGCCTTAGTGCCAGGTTGTGCCTTGGCACCAGCCTGGGCCTTGGCGGCCAGTTTGTCGTGGGCCCGCAGCTTCGGGTGGTTGGGGGATAGGTCTCGAGCGATCTTGAGGTGGCGTTGGGCCCTGGCGGCCATGCCCAGGTTCTGGAAATGCCCCGCCAGTCGGATCTGGCTCTCCACATCCTCCGGGGCGTGTTTCACCGCCATCTCCAACGCCTTGACCACGGCACGGGGGTCACTTCCCTCCTTTTCAAGGATGGAGGCCAGGAGGGCATGGTAGGCAGCTTTCCCTTCGTCGAGGCGGATGGCGTAGTAAATGAGTGCCCGAGCCTGGTCGTTCTTCCCCTCCTCGAAGGCGGTCCTGGCCATGGCGGCCCAATCTTCAGGGGTGCGTTCGAGGGCCGACTCAGGTTCCTTCTCGGTCGGGGCAGCGGCGGGTCTGGGCGCCTGCTGCTGAAAGTTGAGCCGTTTGACCGGATCCTTCAGCATGCTGAAGGCCTCCGCCAGTTCTCGGAATCGCGTCTCCGCCTCGACCTTTTCCTCCCCGGAAAACCGGTCCGGATGCCACCGCTTGGCCAGCCGGTGGTAGGCAGCCTTGATGTCCTCGGGTGAGGCATCCGATGGAATTTCCAGAATGGTGAATGGATTCATGAGCGGCCTGAACGCGGTTTCTTCTTGTGCATCGAACGGGGTGGAAGGACAGGGCTTGAGCAGAGGATGGTAGCCTATTTCCATCCTGAGCGCAGGCCCCGAGCTTCAAAGCAAGGACGATTCCCCTTGGGACATTCGATGGGCGGCCCTCCCATCCAGGCTGGAAGGGGCGTGGGCTCGATGGCAGAGTAGTAGGCTCGGGAGGCGGGGGGATGAAGGTTGGAACAGCGATGGGTTGGCGTGAGGGCCTGGATGCCGGCGACCTATCCTCCGAAGCCCTGGTTGCCCAGTCCCTCGAGCGCATCCGCAATCTGGATGGGCACCTCCATGCGGTGCTGGCGGTGGATTCCAACCGCAGCCTTCAGCTGGCCCGGGCTGCCGATACCCGGTTGAGGGCCGGGGACCGCACGCCCATGCTGGGGCTGCCGGTGGTGCTGAAGGACAACCTCCACTGGAAAGGCCTCCAGGTCTCTTGTGGCTCCCGGATTCTCGAAGGCTATCGTGCGCCTTACGATGCGACCGTGGTGAACCGCCTGCTGGCTGCCGGGGCGATTCCCATTGCCAAAGCCAATCTGGACGAATTCGCCATGGGGTCGAGTGGCGAGTACAGCGCCTTCGACCCCACCCACAACCCCTGGGATCTGGCCCGGGTCCCCGGCGGAAGCAGCAGCGGCTCCGTGGTCGCCGTGGCGGCGGGCTATGCACCCATCGCCCTGGGCAGCGATACGGGAGGATCCGTAAGGCTTCCTGCCAGTTTCTGCAACGTCACCGCCCTCAGGCCCACCTACGGCGTCTTGAGCCGTTTCGGCCTCACCGCAATGGCCTCCAGCCTGGACCAGGTGGGACCCATCGCCCATTCGGCCGCCGATGTGGCCCTGGCCCTGGCGGTGATGGCCGGAAAGGATCCCTCCGACAGCACCTCCGAGGACCTGCCCTGCCAGGAGCGCCTGGTCCCGCTGAAGCCCCGGTCCCTGAGGGGTCTCCGCATCGGCTTGCCAAGGGAGTACTACCCGGAAGGGCTGGAGCCAGGTGTGCAGGCGACCCTGAAGGAGGCCCTCGCCGTGCTTGCGGCCCAGGGCGCGGAACTGGTCGAGGTGGACCTTCCCACCACGGCCTACGCCATCGACACCTACTATCTGCTCTGCACCAGCGAGGTTTCCAGCAACCTCAGCCGGTTCGATGGCATCCGATATGGCTCCCGCATCGGCTTCTCCGATCTTGCTGAATTGATGGCCGAGACGCGGGATCAAGGGTTGGGTGCCGAAGTCAAACGACGCATCCTGCTCGGGACCTTCTGCCTGTCCAGGGGCTACTACAACGCTTTTTACCTCAAGGCCATGCAGGCCCGAACCCTCATTGCCGAGGACTTCACGCGGGCCTTCAAACAAGTTGACCTTCTAGCCACCCCTGTCAGTCCCGGGGTGGCCTTCCCCTTTGATGCCAAGGCCCATGATCCCCTCGCCATGTACTTGGCCGACATCTTTACGGTCACCGGGCCCTTGGCGGGAATTCCTTGTCTTTCCTTCCCCGCCGGGTTCAGCGCCGGCCTGCCGGTCGGCATCCAACTGATGGGGCCAGCCTTCTCGGATGTCATGCTTCTGGAGACGGCCCACGCCTTCCAGTCGCTCACCCGTCATCACCTCGAATCCCCCTCCCTTTCCGCGATAGGAGCCAATCATGGCCTTTGATGTCCTCATGCCCCAGATGGGCGAAAGCATTGCCGAGGCCACCGTGCTGAAGTGGCACAAGCAGGTGGGGGATGTGATCGCCAAGGACGACACCCTCTACGAAATCAGCACGGACAAGGTCGATGCGGAGATCCCGGCTCCGGTGGCGGGAACCATCCTGGAGATCCTGGTGGAGGTCAACGCCACTGTCCCTGTGGGTTCAGTGGTGGCGCGCATCGGGGACGCCTCAGAAAAGCCCAGAGGCACAGTGCCTGCTAACGCGGCACCAGCCGACCCGGCCCCGGTCCCACCCGGGGCCGCCGCGCCGGCAGACCAGCCGGAAGCGGATGACAACAGCCTTGAAGGTCGGCTGCGAACCAAGAGCAGCCCCCTGGTCCGGGAGATGGCTCGGCAACATGGTGTCGACCTCGCCAAGGTTTCGGGCACCGGCCAGGCTGGGCGAGTGACCAAGGAAGACTTCGAGGCCTTCCTCGCCAAGGGCCCTTCCCCCGCTCCGGCCACACCCATCGCCAGCATTGCTCCGGCCCTGCCAGCGGTGCATGATCCCTCCGCACCCACCCTTGGGCTCACACCAGCCTTGGCGGTGCCACCCATCCCCGTCACCCCCGCCTTCGCCGCCGGTGAGCGGGTCAAGGTGGAGCCCATGAGCCGCATGCGGAAGATCATCGCCGATGGCATGCTGGCCAGTCGGCGTACCTCCGCCCACGTCTACACGGTCTTCGAAATCGACATGACCCACGTGGCCCAGCTGCGCAACAAGCACAAGCAGGCCTTCGAAGCCCAGTTCGGCACCAAGCTGAGCTTCCTGCCCTTCATCATGATGGCCGCCTGCAAAGCCCTGCGCGCCTATCCTGTGGCCAACGCCTCCGTGGATGGAGACAACATCGTCTACAAGCAGGACATCAACCTCGGCGTCGCCGTGAGCCTGGACTGGGGCCTCATTGTGCCCGTGGTGAAGAATGCCGACATGATGAACCTGGGCGGCCTGGCGCGCAGCCTCAACGACCTGGCCGAGCGCGCCCGCAGCAAGCAGCTGAAGCCGGACGAAATCAGCGGCGGCACCTTCACCATCACCAACCCGGGCGTGTATGGCGATACCTTCGGGCTGCCCATCATCAACCAGCCCCAGGTGGCCATCCAGGGCGTGGGCGCCATCGTGAAGCGTCCAGTGGTCATCACCGGTCCAGACGGCACCGACTTCATCGCCATCCGTCAGATGATGTTCAGCAGCCTCGGCTTCGACCACCGGATCATCGACGGCGCCACGGGTGATCTCTTCATGGCCTTCGTGAAGAAGGAACTGGAGACTTCAACCTTCGGGTTGGAGTAGGACGCAAACCCAGGCTTCTCGATCATGGGAGAGGACTCGCGCATCGCCCCCGCCAAGGGCGATGCCGAGCAGAATGAACTGGAAGTCTCGACCTTCGGGATGGAGCAGTTCAGGCCGAATCCCGCGCGACCTCATGCGGGGCTTTGCCCGGCCTGGCGACCCATTTTAGGCAAAGGAAGCGGTCTCTCGGACCATCTCCCGATACATGGCGTACTCACCCTGGAAGTGGAGCTGGACAATGGCCGTGGGGCCATTCCGGTGCTTGGCGACGATGAGCTCTGCGCTGGGATCCGGATCTTCGTTGGCGGACGGCATCATCTTCCGGTGGATGAAGGCCACCATGTCGGCATCCTGCTCGATGGCGCCGGAGTCGCGCAGATCACTGAGCTGGGGGCGCCCTCCGGTGCGGTGCTCCACTTCGCGGTTCAGCTGCGAGAGCACCACCACCGGAATGCCGAAGTCCTTGGCCATCAGTTTGAGACCGCGGCTGATTTCGCCGATGCGGACGGCTTCATTCTGCTTGGAGCCACGGCTACCTTCGGGGCTGCTCAGGAGCTGGAGGTAGTCGACGATGACGAACTCCACCCGGCGGTTGCTCTGGCTGCCCTGCTTGACGACCATGTTCTGGATCTGGGGGACGGTGATGGAAGCCTGGTCGCAGATGTAGAGCGGAAGCTGGATCAGCTCATCGCGCGATTTCATCACGTGCTCCATGCGCCCCGTGGCCCGGCCTGACTGGAGGTCCTTCATGTTGGTCTGGCTCTGGGTGGCCAGCAGCCGCATGAAGACCTCTTCGTGGCTCATCTCGAGGCTGAAGAAGGCGCCACAGTGCCCCGGCCGACCATCGCGTTCCTGGGCTGCGCGCAGGATCCAGTTCAAGGCCAGAGCGGTCTTCCCGATGCCGGGTCGGGCGGCCAACACGATGAGGTTCCCCGGCTGAAAGCCTTGGGTGAGTTCGTCGAAGCGGCTGAAACCCACCCTGATGCCTGGCGAGAGGCGTCCTTCCAGGCGGTCCGAGAGGCGCTCCATGGCATCCGCCGCCACCACCTGGATGGTCTGCAGGCCCCGGGCCTTGGCATCCCCCTGGGCGAGGTGGAACAGGCTCTGGGCCGTCTGATCTACCAGCACCTCGGGGGGTTCAGCCTCTTCGGCGGCTTGGCGGACCAACTGCGCTCCCAGGTGGACGAGCCGTCGCAGCTTCGCCTTGCGGCGGATGACATCGGCCAGTACCTGGGGCCGCTCCACATCTTCGCCAGCCAGCAGTTCCACCAGGCCGGGATAGCCTCCCACCTTGGCCAGGCTGTCGTCCTGATCCAGGGCGTCCTTCAGCGTGAGGGAATTGACTTCGACCTGGGCCTCGATGAGCACTCGGAGTGCGCGAAACACGGCCCGGTGGGCGGGATGGACGAAATCGTCCTCGGCCAGGGTGAAGACCGCCTCGCTGGCGACGAACCCCGCACCGGGCGCACAGCAGGTCGCGAGGAACGACCGCTCCGCATCAATATCCTCCGGAAGCCGTTCCGGAAGCCAATCCGCCATGTCCGCTCCTGGTGAAGTCGCTCTGCCGACATGATCGTGCCATCAATCCCGGACGAGCAAGAAAACTCGGCAGGCTGGACTGACCCGTGGCGACTTGACCAGGCCCGACCAATGGCGTTTAGAGTCCGGGAGGCGTGTACCCCCCGCCATTGGCATCCACAAAGATGGGATTGGTGATGGCGATGGGATAGATGCCCTTCATGATCTTGTTCCAGGGCGTACCCGGCAGGTAGGGACCGGTCTGTGCCCGAGGAACCCCCGCCTCCACCACGAGCCAGGCATCCTTCCCAGCCGGAAGCGGGATGGTGACGGTGGCCGTCCTGAGTCGGGAATCCGTGGTGGAAGCGACGAAGGCGCTGAGAGGCACGCCAATCGGCGCGGCCGATCCATTCACAACCACCCGGACTTCGTCCACAGGAACCCAGTCCGGGGCATAGAGGTTGATGACCAGCTCGACGCTGCCAGTACCTGTGGTCACCAGCCCGCCGGGTCCGGTCCCATTGACCGAGACGTCCAGCATGGGGCCGGTGGAGGCCACCGCGGCGCCGGACTTCAGTGCGGTCAGCACTGGGCCAAGGGCAGCCTGGGTGAGGGTGGCATCGACCTTGAGATAGGTGCGGGCCAATCCCACAGGGGTATCCAGGCTATAGCGGGCCGCGGAAAGGCCCAGAGCCTTGGTGAAGGTGGCGGGTGCCTGCTGATTCAGAAGGGCAAACCAGTCGGTCCGCACCTGGGTGTATTCCGCATACCAGGCGGTGGGATCCAGGGGGTTGCAACCCTCCGCCCGGAGGAGTTCCAGGGCATCGAAATCCCCGAGCCGCTTGCCGAGGGAGGCGGCACCGGTCTGGTTCCACCATGCATTGGCGCCCGTGCCGATGGGGACCAAGGGATCGAATCCACGGACCGTGAAGAGCCCCTTGGGACCACGGGGCTGGTGCACGATGGTGTACTGGCCTTCAGCCTGGGTAATGAAATCGGCCAGGTTCCAGCCCTTGGAAGGCCGGGCCCCGCCGTTGCGGTCCGTGGTTGGGGTGGGAATGAACAGGGCCGTGGTGAAGCCATCGGTCAAGGTCGAGCTGCGCGCGCCGACCACGAAGGGATCGGCTCCCAACGGTGCCCGTTGGGCATCAGAGACGGCCGGAATGTCGATCTCCGCACGGAATTCGGTACGAAGGGCGGTGGGATCAGTCTGCAGGTCATCCTCGGTACGGGCGACGACCTGGACGCCCTCCGCCACGGCGGAACTGAGCAACTCGCCGGGGTTGAAACCTCCCGTGGTGGCCTGGGTGGGGGACGGAAGGTCGAAGGTCGTCCACCCGGTGGGCAGGGTCGGCGGCGTCACCACGAATCCGTGGCTGCGATTGTCCTGCCCGTCAAAGGCCTTGATGGGCAGCGAGTCCAGCCGGGACATGGGTCCCCGAGTGGCGTAGGCGAGGTAGTCCCCCGGTGCAAACCACATCAAGGCTGTGGAGGTATTCGGTCCGAAGCCTGTGCCGAATATCTGATTTCCCGCCGAGTATTGGTAGGCCCCGTAGTTGATGCCAACTCCCGTTTTGGCCTTGTAGATCTGGCTGTAGACACTGGACATTTGGCGGGTTCTCTGAACACTGGGATCGGGCACGCCAAGGCCCAGGAAGGTGAGGCGAAGGGGATTGAGCCCACGATTTTCAAGTGTTCCAGCCTGCCGGGCAGAGAACAGGTGGCTAGTCTGCTTGGAACGAATCAAATTCCCCGCAGCATCCACCACTTCGTTGCGCTCAGGGATCAGGGCCTCTGCCACCTCCCAGGGCTGAGCCTTGGACGGGGTGATGTCAGTGCGGAGCACGAGGCTGTTCTTGTTCAGCAAGTTGGTGCCCTGGTAAAGCACAAACGGGGTGGAGGGGGCAAGGGCGTTTCTTGCGCTCAGGCGGTATCTCTGGTTCTCGCCACTGGCCCCGTTCGCAAAGGCGGGCAACCACATCCCGACCGCCAGGTTGCTGCTCCCAATGTCGATGGGCTCCTGCCACTCCACCCGCTCGAGCCGCCAGTTCCCGGGCTGGTTGGCAGGGTTGGAGGGATCACTGAGGTCGAAAGGGACGGTCCCGGCATAGGTGTAGCGCTCGAATTTGAACTCCGTCTGGAGGGGACCGCCCCGGGCCGCTGTCCCCGAGGCGCTGTAGCGAAGAAAGCCCACATCCTCGCCCCGGAATCCCGCCCTGGCCTGAGTCATCTCGCTGAGGATGAACGTGGCCTGGGCCGGGAAGATGCCCGAATAGCTGGGGCCGCCCACATTGTAGAGCCGCCGCCGATACTGGATGGACTGGCCAGGCGGCAGGTCGGCCACGGCAGGGCTTCCCACCACCAGGCGCTCGGGAAATCGGGGCCGGGCTTCGGTCAAGGCCGCCTGAGGATCCGAGGTCACCAGCGCCCCTTCCACATCCAGGGGGAGGATCCCCATGGATGCATGGGAGTCCAGCGTGTTCCCGGCAGACTCGCTGCCCATGAGCCCCACCATGGGGGCGAGCACGCTGGTGGTCAGGGGGGCACTGAAGTCAGAGCCTGGTATCTCGACCCCCCAGGTATTAAGGGGCGCGCCACTGAAGGTCGACACGGCGGGCACGACGAACCGGAACCCTCCACCATGCTGGGAGAGGAAGTCGCCGATGTTGCGAATCGGAAGGGTCGTGGTGCCTTGGTTGGTGAGGGTTGTCTCAAGGGTGAAGAAGGTATGGCCCTTGCCCAGGGAGATCCGGTGGGTGACAGTCACGCCCGAAACCCGGGATTGGGGATCCGTCGCCACGCCCAGTTTGCCCTTGGCGTCCAGGAGGTAGCCTTCCATCTGCAGGTAGACCGAATCCACCGCCGTGCCCGGCAGGTAGCGGTCAAACACCAGCGGCAGGTCGGGATCCTGGTTGGCCACCGGCCCGAGCCGTTCCAGCATGTCGGTGGGCATGGCCACCCGGTGGTAGCTCTGGTCGAGGGCGATGGCGCCCACATCCAGGATGGCACCACCTGAGGGGGCACCGAACTGGCCCTCGCGGTCACCGAAGGGAGCCCCATCAACCGCCATCTCGACGGAGTCGTTCCCGATGAAGAAATCGCCGGGGCCTCCGGTGGCCTTCAGGCCCACCACCCGATCCCCGCCCACCGTGGGAATTTCCTCCACAGCCACCGAGGGCCGGGCGATTCCGGTGGCCCGGAAACAGCCCAGGCCCCCTGCGATCAGGGCAACGGTGAGCGGCACCAGGGTCCAGGGATGGACCGGAAGGGCACTCCGAAGGGAGGCGGACTTGGAAGCAAGGCTCATGTTCATCAATTGGTCTCTGGGATGGCTGAGGTCCATGGGTCTGGGCGGACGAAAGGTCTATGCTAACTCACGATGCCGATCTCCGCCTTCCTTCATCGCTGCTGGAACCACCGGTGGCCCTTGATCCTGGTTCCATCGCTGGTGCTCTCCGGAGACTTGCTCTGGACCCTGGGAAGGTTCCCGGCCCTCCACCGCCTCCAGATCTACCCGGCGGACCGCCTGCCAGCGGTGGGTGGCCCCGTTCTGGTGCTCGGCGCCGGGGTTTACAGCGACGGGGAGCCCACCTCGATCCTCGAAGGCAGGCTCCGCACCGCTTTGGATCTGTTCCGCAGCGGCAAGGTCCGCTGGTTTCTCGTGTCTGGAGACAACCGCCACCCCACCTACAATGAACCTCAGGCCATGCGGCGCTGGCTCGTCAAGCAAGGCGTGCCCGCGTCCCTGATCGTCAGCGACTATGCCGGGCTGCGCACCTGGGACAGCCTGCGTCGCGCCCAGGTGGTGTTCGGCCAGCGCAGCGTGGTGATCGTCACCTCGGACTTCCACCTGCCCAGGGCCCTCTACCTGGCGGATCACATGGGCTTGATGGCCTGGGGCGTACCGGACCGGACGGATGACCGTCCCCTCGGCGCCAGGCTGCGCTTCTGGACCCGCGAGTACATCGCCCGGCACCTGGCCCTCTGGGACGCCTGGTTCCCCCCGGATGCACGCCTGGGCCCCCGGGAACCCACTCCCGACGACTGGGACCCCGTTCGGTGAGGCAGTCTGGAGATCTTCTGATCCTGGCGGCAGGCCGGCTGCCCCAGGGCCGCTACGGCGGGAGCCTGGCGGGGGTCGGTGCGGTGAACCTTGGCCACACGGTCGTCTCCCAGTTACTTGACGCACGGGAACTGCCCAGACCTGCCTCCTTGATCTGGGGACTGGCCCGCAGCCACACCCAGGGCATGAACCCGGCCCGGACCCTCGCCCTGAAGGCCGGACTGCCGACCTCCATGACGGCCCTGACCTTGAACATGGCCTGCGGCTCCAGCCTCCAGGCCATCATCCTGGCCGCCCAGCGGCTGCAAGGGGGCTCGGGGCCAGTGGTGGCCGGAGGGAGCGAGGCCATGTCCGACACGCCCCACCTGGTGCCTGGCCTTCGCTGGGGGTTCCGCATGGGGCACCGGGACCTGCCCGATGTCATGTTCCAGGATGGGCTGCGCTGCCCAGTCACGGGTCTGCTCATGGGTGAGACCATCGACCGGCTGGCCGAAAAACGGGGGGTTTCCCGGCAGGAGGCGGATGCCTGGGCGGTGGAAAGCCACCGCCGGGCCGCGGCCGCCGTTTTCCAAGCAGAGTATCTGTCCCATCCCCGGCTGGGCCGCGACGAGGCCATTCGCCCGGATGTCACTGCAGCCTCCCTTGCCGCCTTGGACCCGGTCTATTCTCCCGAGGGACAGGTCACTGCCGGCAATGCCTCCGCCCTGGCCGATGGGGCCGCCGCCCTGCTGCTGGCCCGCCGGGACCAGGCGGGCGACGCCCGCCCCCTTGCGCGCATCCTCGCCTGGAGCGAAGCAGGGGTGGATCCTATGGACATGGGGGAAGCGCCCGTACCGGCTGTACAGGCGCTGCTCGCGAGCCAGGGGCTCACCGTGGCGCACATCGACCTCTGGGAGCTGAACGAGGCCTTTTCTGCCCAGCTCCTGGTCTGCCAGCGGCAACTCGCCATCCCCCCCGAGCGGCTCAACGTGGCTGGCGGTGGGGTGGCCCTGGGCCATCCCATCGGCGCCTCCGGGGCCCGGATCGTCTGCACCCTCATCCATCAGCTGCGTCAGCGGGGGGGTGGACTGGGGGTGGCCACCCTGGGGATCGGGGGGGGCCTTGGGTTGGCCCTATTGTTGGAAGTGGAAGGCTAGGCCGACGTCTCCACCAGCAGCGCCTTGAGGGCCCGGTAGTCGGTCTTGCCAGTCCCCAGGGTGGGGATCTGGTCGATCTGCCGGACAACCCTGATGTTGTGGAGGGAGGAGAGCCCAGCCGCACGAATGACGGCGTTCGCCTCATCTCTGGGAATGCCCGCCACCGAAAAGAGAATCAGGTCAGGGTTCAACTCCTCGGTGGACGACTCGACCGCCAGCAGCGGTTCCGTCTCGTCCTCCCCCTGGAAGCGGCGGGAGAGGGCCTCCTCGATGGCGGGGAGGGAGACCATCTCGCCGCCCAATTTGACGAACCGCTTCAACCGCCCGGAGAACACCAGCACGCCCCGTTCCTGGAAGACCAGATCGCCCGTCCGGTACCAGTCGCGCCCTTCGAAGGTCTCGAAGGGCGATTCCACGTCCGGGTTCAGGTATCCCTTGAAGACGCTGGGGCCGCGCACCAGGAGCATTCCAGGCTGGCCCGGCGCCACGCGCCGCCTGGTTTCAAGGTCCACGATGGCCCACTCCACCGAGAGGAGGGGCTTGCCGATGGTACCGTTGCGGGGATCCTCCTCGCGATTGACGGAGACCACTGGAGAGCATTCCGTGATGCCGTATCCTTCCAGCACGGTCGTGTTCGGCCAGCGCCGGGCCAGGGTGGCATAGATGGATTCGGGGCACTTCTCCGCCCCCGATACCACGATGCGGAGAGACTCCAGATGGCGATCCTCCGCCGTCCGAAGGATCCCCCCAAGAAAGGTGGGCGTGCCGACCAGCAGCGTCGCGTGATAGGCCTCGATGAGGCGGGCCAGCATGCGTCCTTCAGTGGGGTTCGGATGGTAGACCACCCGCAGCCCCACCAGAAGGGGCAGGATCGTCGTGGTGGTCAGGCCGAACGCGTGGAAGGGCGGCAGGCACCCCATCACCCGCTCGTCCGGATGGAAGTTCAAGGCCTGGGCCGCATCCCGGATGTTTGCCAGGATGTTGCCATGGGTCAGTGGTACGGCCTTCGGATGGCTTTCGCTGCCGCTGGTGAAGAGGACCGCGGCGGTGTCCGGTGCCTTGGCCGCGAGCAGGGGTGCCCAGTTGAACCGGGCCCGGAAGGCCGCCACCAGCTTCGTGCCGAGGCCAATCCGCTTGCCGGCTTCATCCAGCAGCAGCAGCCGTGGCTTGACCGCCGAAAGATCCACGCCCTGCGCATCCAGCCGGTTCACCAGCGTGGAGACGGTGATGACCTTCCTGACGCCCACCAGGTCCAGTCCGAAGCCCATGCTCCGAGACCCGGCGGTCCAGTTGACCAACACCGGTGTTTTGCCTGCGAAGAGCAGGGCCAGGTAGATGATGCTGGCCCCTCCAGAGGCAGGCAGCATCAGTCCCACGTGGGTGCCTTCCAACTGCTCGAAGAGGGGTTTCAGCACCAGGATCGCCGTCAGGACATCCCGGTAGGTCTTGACCCCGCCGGTCTGGTCGGCCAGGACCACCCGACGCGGATCCCGCCGGGCTTGCTTCAGGAACACCTCCGTGATGGTGTCCCCCGTGGGCATGTCAATGGGCAGGTCGGTCCGGGAGTGGAACCAGGCGTGGGGCACGGGCTTGAGCTCCCCCTGCCGGAGCGAGACGGCCGCGCCGGTGGCCGCCAGCAGCACATCCGCCACCGTCTGCAGCGCCGCAGGATCGTGGCAGGGATAGCCGTAGGCCTGTTGGACCCAGAGCTCCAGCTCTCGCCGCCCCAGGGCATCCAGCCCGAGGTCGCCAACGAGAGTCTGGGTTTCCTGGATGTCCAGGTGTCCCGTCACCGCCTGCAGGTGGCGACGGCCCGCATCCCGCACCTGGGTGGGCACGTTGCGGGGGTTGCCTTCCACTTTGGGCAGGGGCGGCTCTGGCAGGGTGCGGGGGGCATGGGCCTTCCAGACCAGGTAGGGCACGAAGGTGCGGGAGCTGGCCTCCCGGCCCAGGCGGGCCGCCAGGGCCCGGTTCAAGGCTGATCGCCCATCCGCTATGGGCAAACCTTCGAGTTCCTCGAACACCAGCCGGACCTCCCGGCGGGGCATGAAGAACAGGGCGTTGGCCAAGAGGTAGCCCAGGCACCGCAGCAACTCGGATCCCAAATGGGGGCGACGCCCGGAGGCTGCGCTGAACCGGCTGCCCCAGAGACCCAGGAGGCGAATCATCACCACCCGCGTACCTGGCGCCTGTCGGAGGATGGCCTCCACCACACTGTTGTCCGAGAGATCCTCGACCTTCTGCCGGGCCAGTCGGCCCCCGGGGAACAGGAGGATGTTCCGCCCCCCCACTAGCTGGTGGGCAAGCCGTTCGACCTCTCCGTTTAGGGCGGCGCGGCTCTGGTCACCATGGGTAAGGGGATCCGGCAGGGGGCGGGCCCCCAGCAAGCGCCCCAGCCACCGGAGGGGAGCCGAGGCTTCATGATCCCGCCCTGCCACCAGAGTGGGCGCGAACCGGCCATGCAACTCCGACAGCAGCAGGAAGGGGTCCACCAAGGTCGGATGGGAGGCCAGAAAGAGAATTCCCCGGTCGCCCGGACTCAGCGGTGGTGGGTAGGCATCCTGGTGAATGCGGTAGCGCAGCCGCAAGAGCGGCCGACCCAGGGTGCGGATCAAGGATGCAATCATCGGGAAAAGGGTCCTGCCTACCGGAACGCGGAGGATTCAGGATTGTAGCTGATATCCGGACTGGCCCCTAAACCCAGGCCGGCGCTTCTGCGAAGATGGAGAGGATCCCAGTGGGGTCCATTGAGGTGTTCATGTCTGAGGCCCCCCTGATCCGCCTGACCGATATCACCAAGATCTACCAGATGGGCGACATGGAGGTCCGTGCCCTGGACGGGGTGTCCATGACCATTGGCCGCGGTGAGTACGTGGCCATCATGGGGCCTTCTGGTTCCGGCAAGTCCACCATGATGAATGTGATCGGCTGCCTGGACACCCCCACCGACGGCACCTACGAGCTCAATGGCAAGCTGGCCTCGGCCATGTCGGACGATGACCTGGCCCAGATCCGCAACGAAGAGATCGGATTCGTGTTCCAGACCTTTAACCTGCTGGCTCGCACCACCTCCCTCCAGAATGTGGAACTGCCACTGATCTACGCGGGGAAAACCCCCGTCGAGCGCCACCAGATGGCCCAACAAGCATTGGAGAACGTGGGATTAGGCACCCGCAGCGACCACATGCCCAACCAGCTCTCCGGCGGCCAGCGCCAGCGGGTGGCCATCGCCCGGGCCCTGGTGAACGATCCCTCCATCCTGCTGGCCGATGAGCCCACGGGCGCCCTCGACAGCAAGACCAGCATCGAGATCATGGCCCTCTTCGAGGATCTGTACCAGAAGGGCAACACCATCATCCTGGTCACCCACGAAGAGGACATCGCCCGCCATGCCCACCGCATCGTGAAGCTGCGTGACGGGAAGATCATCCATGACGAGCCGAACACCCCCATCACGCCCGAGGAACACCTGGCCAACCTGAGCCTTTGACCTCAGGTAGACTTGTCGGATGCAGAAACTCGTTCAGGGCATCCACCAGTTCCAGACCCAGATTTTCAGCTCCCACAAGGAGCTCTTCGAGCGGCTGGACCGGCATGACCAGGCCCCCGAGACCCTGTTCATCACCTGCTCGGATTCGCGCATCAGCCCGAACCTAATCACGCAGACCGAACCCGGAGAACTCTTCATTCTCCGCAACGTCGGCAACCTCGTCCCGCCCTTCGAAAGCATGGGCGGCATGGCCGCCGGCATCGAGTTCGCCGTGTCCAGCCTCCGGGTAAAGGACATCATCGTCTGCGGACACTCCAACTGCGGCGCCATGCGGGCCCTGCTGGAACCGGACCAGCTGGGCGAGCTGCCCGCGACCCGCGCTTGGCTGGCCCACGCCCGGAAGACCGAGCGGATCATGTGGGAGAGCTACGGTCACCTGAAGGGGCACGAGCTGCTGCACGCCACGGTCGAGGAGAACGTGCTGGTGCAGCTGGAGAACCTCCGCGGCCATCCGGCCGTGGCCAAGGCCATGGCCAATGGGATGCTGCACCTCCACGCCTGGGTCTACAAGATCGAGACGGGCGAAGTCTTCGCCTTCGACCCCGACCGGGGCCAGTACACCTCCGTCACCGGTACAGATGGCCTTGCTCCGCTGACCGAAGAGCACCGGGCAACGGACCTCTCGATTTAGGCAGACCCTAGATCGACAGACGGTCCAGCCGTTCGGGCCGGTCGCGCCAGCCCTCGTCCACCTTCACGAAGAGCTCCAGGCGCACGGGCCGCTGCAGGAGCTTCCTCAGCTCGCGCTGTGCGCTCTGGCGGATGTCCTTGATCATCTCGCCGCCACTGCCCAGGAGAATCTTGCGGTGGCCATCCCGGTCCACCAGGATCTGGGCGGCAATGAGAACGCCCTCGGGGCCCAGGTCCTCCGGGTATTCCTCGTGCCCCGGTTCGAGCCATTGCTCGATGAGCACGGCCACACCATGGGGCACTTCCTCCCGGGTCTTGCGGAGCACTTTCTCGCGAATGAACTCGGTCGCCAGGGAGCGCTCCGTCTGGTCGGTGAAGACCTCCTCGTCGTAGGTCCACCCGGGCTGAGCGGCATCCCGCTCGAGGATGGTCCAGAGGGGATCCAGGTTCAGTCCCATCTTGGCCCCGATGGGGACGATCTCCTTGAAGGGCAGCAGGTCCTTGTAGGTCGCGATTTTTTCGAGCAGGCGCCCCTTGGACAGGAGGTCGATCTTGTTGAGCAGGAGGTAAGTGGGTCGCCCCAGCTTGCGCAACCGCTTGGCCAGGGCATGCTCGCCGGTGCCCAGGTAGTCATCGGCATCCACCACCCAGAGGATCAGGTCAGCCTCCTCCAGGGCCTGCTCCACGTGCCCCATCATGCGCTCGTTGAGGGCATGCTTTGGCAGGTGGATGCCTGGCGTATCCAGGAAGGCCAGCTGAACGTCGCCCCGGTCCACCACACCCAGGACCCGGGTCCGGGTGGTCTGGGGGATCTGGCTGGTGGCCGCCAGCTTTTGCCCGAGCAGGGCATTCAGCAGCGTGGACTTGCCGGCATTGGGAAGGCCGATGATGGCGAGGGTGGCGTGGCGCTTCTCAGCCACGGTGCACGCCCCGCTTGGCCTCTCGGATGAAGGTCAGCAGGTAGGCGACTTCGGCGATATGCCCCACTTCCTTCTCGGTCTGGGCCATGGCTTCCTCGCGAAGCAGCCCGGCGTGGAAGAGGAGCCGGTAGGCCTTCTTCAGCCCTTCGACCACCTCGACCGGAAACCCCTTCCGCTGCAGGCCGATGGTGTTCACCCCATAGCTCTTGGTGTCCCGGGCACCCGCCGTCTTCATGAAGGGCAGCACGTCCTGGGTGGCCACCGTAAAGCCGCCCATGAAGGCATGGTGCCCCACGCGGCAGAACTGGTGGACGGCGGAGAACGCACCGATGTTGCAGCCGTCCCCGACTTCCACATGGCCCGCCAAGGTGGCCGAGTTGGCGAAGATGTTCTTGCTGCCCACATGGCAGTCGTGGGCGATGTGGGAGCCGGTCATCAGGAAGTTGTCGTCCGCCACTGTGGTGAGGCCACCGCCCCCTTCCGTGCCCCGGTGCAGGGTGCAGCCTTCGCGGAACACGTTGCGGTGGCCCACCTGGAGCCGAGTGGGCGCGCCCTTGAATTTCAGGTCCTGGGGGCCCATGCCGAGGGTGCAGTGGGGGTAGATGTCGTTGTCCTCGCCGATCTCGGTGTGGGGGCCGATGACCACGTGGCTGCGCAAGAAGGTGCGGGCTCCAATAACGGCGTTGCCCTCGATGAGGCAGAACGGCCCGACGACCACGCCCTCGCCCAGCCGGGCCTCCGGGCTCACCACGCTGCTCGGGTGGATCTGTGCGCTCATTGTCCTTCTCCCTCCGCCAGGTCCATCAGCATGGACATGAACTCAGCTTCGGCCACCTTCTGGCCATCCACGAAGGCCTCGCCCCGCATCTTGCAGATGCGGCCCTTGAACTGGATCACTTTCACTTCCATCACCAGCTGATCGCCGGGCAGCACGGGCTTCCTGAACCGTACGGCATCGATGCCCATAAAGTAGATGACCTTGCGGGCCCGGTCCTCGAACTCCCGCATCAGCAGGCAGCCCCCGGTCTGGGCCATGGCCTCGACGATGTACACGCCCGGGAACACCGGCCGACTCGGAAAATGCCCCTGGAAGACCGCCTCGTTGAAGCTGACGTTCTTCAGGCCCCGGATCCAGACTTTGGGCTCGTAATCCAGGATGCGATCCACCAGGAGGATGGGGTAGCGGTGGGGCAGCAGGTCCATGATCCCCTGCAGATCGATGGTGCGTGGTTCGCGTTCAGACATGGACACTCCAATCCTCTAGCCTACCGTCTTCGGGCCGCCGCCTCCAGCCTCAGGCCCGGAGGACCGTCCGCTCGAAGACCTTGGCCTCGATGAAGAGGTCCAGGAGGGGGCGGTCCAAGGCGCCCTCCCGGGCCTCCTCCTCCAGGATGCCCAGACTGCGTTCCAGGGGCACCGCGCCCTTGTAGGGCCGGTCCCGGGCCGTGAGGGCATCGAAGACATCGGCTATGGCCATGGCCCGGCTCTGGACCGGGATGTCGGGACCCCCCAGCCGGCGGGGATAGCCCTGCCCGGTGAGGCGCTCGTGGTGGGCATAGGCGATCTGGGGGATGCCCGCCAGGTCGCGGGTCCAGGGAATGCGCTCCAGGAACCGGAAGGTGTGGGTCACGTGGCTCTCGATCTCCTCGCGCTCCGCATCCGACAGGCTGCCCCGGCGGATGCGCAGGCTCGCCAGGGCGTCGGGCTCCACCACCGGGCGCCGGTCGCCGCTCCAGTGGGTGAAGGAGAGATCCCCCAGAAGGCCCAGGCCCTCGGCCACTTCCTGGGACAGCACCGTGGGCTCGTTGCTCTGCCGCACCAGGTGCACCAGGCGCTCGGTGTCCCCCTGCCGGTCCGCCACCAGCTGCTCCCAGCGGGATCGATCGAATCGCTCCCCGCCCCGCCAGGCCTGGGCCATGAGCTCCAGGGCCTCCTCCAGTTCCCGCTGGCGAAGGCGCTGCAGGATGATCTCCAGCTGGCTGGGGTCGAGTTTCTTGGCCTTCACCAGCACCTGCTCCCGCACCCCCACCTTGCCGAAATCATGGAGCAGGCTCGCGTAGCGGATTTCCCGCAGCTGATGGTCGGTGAACCTCAGGTCCCCATAGGTACCATGGGGGGTGGCGTTCACGGCCTCGGCCAGCCCCACCGTCAGGTCCGCCACCCGGCCGGAGTGCCCACTGGTCACGGGATCACGGGCCTCGATGGCGGTCACGGAAGCGGCCACAAAGCCTTCAAATAGCAGCTCGATCTCCTGCCGAAGCTGGGCATTTTTCACGGCCACCGCCGCCTGCCCCGCCAGGCTCTGGGCCAGATCCTGGTCCTCGGGCGAGAACACGCCGTTCTCACCGGCGTCTTCGTCCAATCGGTTGAGCAGCTGGAGGATGCCAAGCACCTGCCCTTCGGTGTCCTGCATGGGCACCACCAGGACCGAGGTGGTTCGGTACCCCGCCTGCTTGTCGAAGCTGTCATTGAAGCGATAGGGCGCTTCCCCGGGAATCCGGTAGACATCCCGGATGTTCAGGCTCTGGCGGGTCAGGGCCACAAACCCCGCCAGCGTCTGCCGGGACACGGGCATGGTGATGCGGTGGAAAGGCAGCCGCACCTTGGCATTCTGGGTGTGGGCGAAGACCAGCTCCTGCCGATCGCCTTCGCCGGTGAGCAGGTAGATGGAGCCCGCCTCTGCCTCCAGCAGTTCCCGGGCCTTGGTGAGGATGAGGTCCAGCAGCCGGTCCAGGTTCTGTTCCGAGGCGAGGGCGCGCCCCACCTCGTGCAGGCGTTCCATGGCCCGCCGATCCTTGGCCCGCTCCCACCCCGCCTTGATCAGGGCGAGGGCGGCTTCCAGGCCCGGCCAGACCTCGCATCCAGCAAACAGGGCCGTACCGGGCACCCCGAGGACCACGTCCGCCTCGGGGCCCTCCGCCAGCACCAGCGCCCGACGCATCTCCCCCGCAACCCGGTCCAGGACGGTGTTACGGTGCTCGGGGGGGATGGCGACGGTGAAGCGCAAGGCGGAAACAGGCTCCAGGAAGGCGGGATCGGGGCCAGGCACGGGAAAGGTGCCGCCAGCATATCGGAATTCGCCCCATCCCACGGAAACCTGGCGAGGGTTCATCGAACGCCTGGCCTGGGGGGGCAAGGGCGTGGGTCGCTGCGAAGACGGTCGCCTGCTCCTGCTGGAAGCCCCCCTCGCCCTCTTCCCGGGCGAGGTGGTCGAGGCCCAGGTGATCTGGAAGGCCAGGCATGGCGAGGGGCGGGTCAGCCGCTGGCTCACCCGGGACCCCAGGCGGGCGCAGGCGGCCTGCCCCGTGGCGGAGACCTGCGGCGGCTGCGAGCTCTGGGAGGCCGGTGGCCACGCCCCGGAGCTGAAGCGCGAGATGGCTGCGGACCTGCTCCGCCGCCAGCTGGGCGAGGGCGTCCCCTGGACCTGGCATCCCGCCCCGGAGTCCGCTCGGCGCCACCGTATCCAGCTCCACTGGGATGGCGCAGCCCTGGGCTACTTCCGGCGGCATTCCCATGCCCTGGTGCCGGTGACGGCCTGTCCCGCCGCCGCCGAACCCCTTTCGGAAGCCATTCCCCGGCTGCAGGAGGCCCTGGCAGGACGGGCCTTGCCAGCCCGGCCCAGCCGCTGGGAGCTGTCCACGGGATCGCCCGCCAGCCAGGTCTGGGCCACGGACGAGCGGGGCCGCACCTGGCAGCTCGAACCGGACGGCTGGCACCGCAGCGCCGACCCCATCCGCCACCGGATCGGCACCATCACCCTCCAGCACGAACCTGGGGCCTTCTTCCAGGTGAGCCCTGCCTGGGCCGGGGAGACCTTCGGCAGCCTCCTGGCGGCCTGGGACCTCCGGGGCGCCACCCTGTACGACCTCTACGGCGGGGTCGGGTTGTTCTCCGCCCTGCTGGGCGAGCGGTTCCGGCATCGCGTCCTGGTGGAATCCGGTGAAGCGGCCGTCGCCTGGGCGCGGCGGAACCTCGAGGCCGCCGGCCTGGTCGCAGAGTGCCTGGTGGCTGATGTAGCAGCCTGGGTCCCCGAGGGCCTCGGCATGTCCGAGGATGTCATCCTGCTGGATCCTCCCCGCGCGGGATTGGATCAGGCCCTCTGTGAACGCCTGGCCACAGCCCAGGCGGGCACCCTGGTCCTCGTGGGCTGTGATGGAGCCGCCTTCTGTCGGGACCTGAAGCGCCTGGCCCCCACCTGGAGCCTGAAGCACCTGGCCATGCTGGACCTCTTCCCCCTCACCAGCCTGGTGGAGGGCGTGGCGCTGCTGACGAGGCGTCCGTGAGCCCCCTGGGCCGCCACCTCCTGGTGGAGTTCTCGGGATGCGACGCCGGTGTCCTGTCGGATCTGGCCCTGGTCACCCAGGCCATGCTGCGGGCTGCCGTGGCCTCCGGGGCGACCATCGTCACCCACAGCTTCCATCACTTCAGCCCCCACGGCGTCAGCGGGGCCGTGATCATCGCCGAGAGCCACCTGGCCATCCACACCTGGCCCGAGCATGGCTTCGCCGCCGTGGATTTCTTCAGCTGCGGGGGCGTGGACATGGATGCGGGCGTGACGGTGCTCAAGGCCGCCCTGGCCGCCACAGGTGAGGACCGGCTCCTGGTCACGCGGGGCCCCCTGGGCACCGTCAGCCCCTGAAGGCCCCTTCCAGCCGCAGCAGCCGCGCCTTCATGAGCAGCCCGCCGGCGTAGCCCGTGAGGGATCCATCCGCCCCGATCACCCGGTGGCAGGGCACGAGGATGGAAACCGGGTTGGCGCCGTTGGCCCGGCCCACGGCCCGGGACAGGTGGGGATCCCCCAGCTCCGCCGCCAGCTGGCCGTAGCTGCGGGTCTGGCCGAAGGGGATGCGCTGGAGGGCCGCCCAGACCCGCTGCTCGAATGCGGTGCCCCGCAGGCGAATCGGCAAGTCGAATGGGTGGCGTTCGCCTCCCGCATAGGCCTCCAACTGCTGAGCCAGGCGTCGCCGCAGCGCCTCGTGGGAAGCCCCGGAGAGGCCCATCCGGGCGACTTTGGCCAGCAGGGATGGGCGGAATTCGTGGTTGGCGAAGCCGAGGTAGACCAAGGCGCCGTCCGTGTCGAAGCCCACCTGGAGGGTACCGAGAGGCGAGGCAAGGCGATGAAGACCGGTCATGCGGGGATTCCCTTCAGGCTGGCCCAGAGGTGGAACGTGGCGAGGCTCCGGTGGGGGGTGAAGGGGGCCATGAGGCGGGTCGTCTCCGCCGCATCGGGTCGGGCTTCCAACTGGAACCACCGCTGCAGGGCCAGGGTCAGCCCCGCATCCCCCACGGGCACACAATCCTGGAAACCGAAGCCCCGCATCAGCACGTATTGGGCGGTCCAGGGCCCACAGCCCCGCAGGGCGAGCAGGTCCCGGGCGAGGCCCGTGGCCGTGGTCCGGCCTTCCAAACGCAGGCGGCCGGCCGCCACCTCCGAGGCCGCGTGGAGCAGATACTCGGCCTTCCGGCGCGAAAAGCGGCGGGCTTGGAGGTCCTCGACGCTTAGGGCTGCCAGTGCCGCCGCATCCGGGTGGGCCACGAGACCATCGAAGGTTGGCTTGCCTGCCAGGCGGATCAGGTCGCGGCGGAGGGCATAGGCGAAGGCCAGGTTCACCTGCTGACCGACGATGGCCCACACCAGCGCCTCGAAAGGATCCTGGGTGAGCAGCACCCGTAGCCCCCGACGCAAGGCCCCCAGAGTGGGATGGGCCGCCTCGAAGGCCGCGGGCGCCTCCCCCCAGCCCAGCAGCCTCAGCGCCGAGGCATGGGCGAGGGCCATGGCGGCGGGGCCTCGGGCCCCCTTGAGCGAAACCCCCACGCCCTCTTCTTGAAACGTGAGGCTCAGCACCGAGGGCGTTCCCTGGCACAGGAAAGCCTTCTGCAGGCAGTCCCCTTCCACCCGCTCGGAGACACTCGCGCCATCCCGGCCATGGAAAGCCAGCACATCCGCCACTCGCAGCCCCGGCGGCAGGGTGAGGTGAAAGCCCTCACTGGCCAGCAGCTTGCGGTATGCGCCTGGACTGAGGCCGGTCTGACGCTGGAACGCCTCATGGAAACCCGAGGCACTGGCATAGCCCGAGCGATGGGCCACCTCCGCCAGGTCGCCCTGCCCGTCCACCAGGCAGGAGCAGGCGAAGCGGATGCGGGCCTGTTGGAGGAAGGAGGTGGGTGGCTGGTGGACATGGCTCCGGAACAGGGCCTTGAGCTTGGTCAGGCCCACACCCACCGCCTCGGCCAGGGCCTCGACCTCGGGAAAGGCCTCGGGACAGGCCAGCGCCTGCCCCATGGCCGCCTCCAGGCTCGCCAGGTCCGCGTCTTCGCCCCGGTAGAAGGCGTCGGGGCGGCATCGCTTGCAGGGCCGCAGTCCCGCCGCACGGGCGGAGGGCTCGTCCAGGAAGAAGCGGACATTGACGGCGTTGGGCTTCCGGGCGGGACAGGAAGGCAGGCAGTAGATGCCGGTGGTCAGGACGCCAGTCAGCACCCGCCCGTCGAAGGACGCGTCCTTTGCCAGGATTCGTTGATAGAGATGCTCATCCGACCACTGCATGCACCCATCCTAGGAGCCCGGCAGCCCCACTGTCCTCCGAGGTTCGGCGCTGGAATTCGGAGCCTTCCAGGATTCAGTCCCACTCCAGCGGGAGCCGCGGTTGCGGGGGCGCCTTGGGGAGCACGCCCTCCAGCCGGAGCAGGCGCTCCTTCATGTCCAGCCCGCCGCCGTACCCCACCAGCGAGCCGTCGGAGCCGATGACGCGGTGGCAGGGCACCAGGATGGCGATGGGGTTGGCTCCACTGGCCCGGGCCGCCGCCCGTACGCACTTCTCATCCCCAAGACGGCGGGCCAGTTCCAGGTACGAAATGGCCTGCCCGTAGGGAATCTGCTGCAGTTCCTTCCACACCCGGCGCTGGAACTCTGTGCCCTCCAGGTGCATGGGGATGTTGAAGTCGCGCAGGTTGCCGGAGAAGTAGGATTCCAGCTGGCGCTTCAGGAAGGGCAGGCTCTTCGGCTGGGGCTCCGGCGGCACGGGCGAGGGCGCGCCGTGAAATCGGAAAAGCTGGACCAGCCGGCCCTGGTCATCAAACCCGGCACCAAGGTCCCCCATGGGGGTGACGATGGGATGGCAGGTGACAGGCATGCCTCCAAGCATGTCAGAATCGCGGTTTTTTGTTAGGAGGGCTTCTGCCAGCCGTGGCCGGATTCCAACTCCCGGAGGGCTTTCGGGAGGGGGCCCTCGCCAGGGAGGACCACCCGGTGGGCCGGTATCAGGAGCGCGATGGGGTTGGCCACGCAGGCCATGACCACCAAGTCTTCTTCCAGGCCAAGCCAGGCGGCTAGTTCCCCTGGCTGACGGCGTTGGCCGTAAGGGATGGTGCGCAGGGTGTCCCAGATTCGGAGGTCGGTCGGCTTGCCCTGGGGATCCAGGGGAACGGTGAAGGTCCGCAGGGTCCCCGCCAGGTAGGCGTCCACCTGCCGATCCAGGAAGCGCTTGGCTTCCCGCTGCTCCCTGGGCGGGATGGGGCTGGTCATGCGCGGATCGAAGCCCTCCAGCACCAACTCCAGTAGGCGACCCCGGCCGTCGAAGGCGGCCCGCATGGGACCCATCGGGGTGTTCAATTCGTAGTGCCAGAGGAGCATCCCGGAATCATCGCATAGACTGTAGTGATGGTCGCTGCCCCATTCCGCCTTTCCATCATCGACTATCTCAACGCCGCCCCCCTCAACCATGGCTTCAAGCACGGATTGGGTTGGGAGCACTTCCACCTGAAGTTCCACTACCCCTCCGCCTGTGCGGACCGCCTGCGGGACGGCGAGGTGGACGCGGGCATCGTGAGTTCCATCGAGTATCTGAGAATCCCGGACTTGCGCATCGTCCCGGGGCTCTGCATCGCCTCTCCCAAGCGGGTTCGCAGCGTGGTGGTGCTGTCCAAGGTGCCCCCGGAGCAGATCCGCAGCCTGGCCCTCGACACCTCCAGCCGCACCAGCGTGGTGCTGGCGCAGCTCCTCCTGCGGGAGCGCTACGGGGTCAGCCCCGCCGTCACGGACATGGGGCCCGACCTCCCGGCCATGCTGGCGGACCACGATGCGGCCCTCATGATCGGGGATGCGGGGATGCGGGCGCCACGCCAGGGGCTGTTCGTGCTTGATCTGGCCGAGGAATGGCACAGCTGGACCGGCCTGCCCTTCGTCTTCGCCCTCTGGCTGGTCCGCCAGGATGCCCCGGAGCTGCCGGTTCCCGGTGGCGTGGCCCCCTTCTTCCACAAGAGCCTGGAGATCGGGCTGGACCAGCTGCCGATCATCGTCGAGGAGGCCCGACGCACCATCGGCTGGACCAAGATCGAACTGCACGAATACCTCACAGAAAACATCAGCTACACCCTAGGGGAGGCCGAGCGTGAGAGCCTGGCTCTCTTCTTCGAGAAGGCCGTCCGGCATGGCTTCGCCCCGGACCTGAAACCCCTTCGTTTCCTCTGAACGGATCCCCACCGGGACCCACGCCACCCACCCTTGCCTGGATGCCGCCATGATCGATCTCGCCACCCTTTTCCAAGCCCATCTCGCCGAGCGGCTCCGCACCACCACGGAAGCCCTGGGGCAGACCGGCTTCGAGGCCCTCGTCATCTCCAGCGGAAAGGTCCACACCTACTTCGCCGACGATCAGGACGCCCCCTTCCATCCCACGCCCCACTTTGCCCACTGGTGTCCCATGGCGGGGCCCCACCATGCGCTGGTGGTGCGCCCCGGCCGCCAGCCCCGGCTCATTCGCTACGCGCCCGAAGACTTCTGGTACGAACAGACGCCCTTGGGCAGCCCCTTCTGGGCCGCAGCCTTCGACCTGGTGGAAGTCGGCACCGTTGATGACGTGTGGAAGGAGGTAGGGTCCCTGCCCCGCGCGGCCTACATCGGCAACGAGACCGATCGGGCCGAGGCGGCGGGATTCGAGGTGAACCCGGCCCTGCTGACGGCCCACCTTGACTGGTTCCGCACCGCCAAGTCCGACTACGAAGTCCAGTGCATCGAGGAGGCCACGGTGCTGGCCGCCCAGGGCCACCGGGCCGCCCGCCAGGCCTTCCTGGCGGGCGCCAGCGAGTTGGATATCCATCACGCCTATGTCCAGGCGGTGGGCATCGTCGATCACGAGTTGCCCTATGGCAGCATCGTGGCCCTGAATGAGAAGGGCGCCACCCTGCACTACGAGGGCAAGCGGAAGGTCGGAAACGGGGCCGTCCTGCTCATCGATGCCGGGGCCCAGGTCCGGGGCTACGCCGCCGACATCACGCGCACCCTGACCGCCCCCCACTGCCACCCCCGCTTTGTCGACCTGCTCGCGGGAATGGAAAAGCTGGAACTCGACCTGTGCGACATGGTGAAGCCGGGCCTGCCATACGGTGATCTGCACCACCAGGGCCACCTCCTCATCGCCGGCCTGCTGCAGGCCTGCGGCATCTTGAAGGCCGCCCCGGATGAGGCGGTCGAAAAAGGTTTGAGCCGGGCCTTCTTCCCCCATGGACTGGGCCACCACCTGGGCATCCAGGTACACGACGTGGCGGGCCGCCAGGGCGCACCGGACGGCACCCCCGCGCCCCCCCCACCCCAGCACCCCACCCTGCGGACGACCCGCACCATCGACGCCGGTCAGGTCTTCACCGTGGAGCCCGGCCTCTACTTCATCCCCATGCTGCTGCGCCCTTTCCGGACGAGCGAGCACAAGGGGCTGTTCGACTGGCAGCTCATCGACGAATTGACGCCCTGCGGGGGGATCCGCATCGAGGACAACCTCCTGGTGACGTCCTCCGGTCATCGCAACCTCACCCGTCCCCACCTCCCCCACTGAGCCGATGCGGATCTGGACTACCCCCCGATCGCACAGCGCCCCGCGCTGTGCTCCCACTCAGCCTTCGGCTTCGCGGAGGGGGCCCCGTTGCATCGAGGATAACCTCCTGGTGACGTCCTCCGGCCATCGCAACCTCACCCGTCCCCACCTCCCCCACTAGGCCGATGCGGATCTGGACTACCCCCCGATCGCACAGCGCCCCGCGCTGTGCTCACACTTAGCCTGCGGCTTCGCGGAGGGGCCCCGTTGCATCGAGGACAACCTCCTCGTGACGTCCTCCGGCCATCGCAACCTTACCCATTCCCACCTGCTCCACTGATTCCGGTCACTTCCGGAACGCCCCCTTTGCCTAGCCCTCCCGACCCGCCAAGGAACCCTGCATGTCCAACCTCTTCGATCCCACCCGCGACCATCGCATCGCCCGCGAAGAGGCCGCCAGCCTCGTCCAGGCCTTCCAGTCCAAGGCTGGGGCTGGTGAGCTCCGCGCCTCCGCCTTCAACCGCAGCGCCTTTGAGCAGCTGCTCGCCCAGTCCGGCGCAGCGGGCATTCGCATCTACCGGGCGCAGCATGAGGATGGTTCCCCAGCCATGGTCATGGTGGCGGTGGATCAGGAAGGGCAGGATCTCGCTGACACCAACCACGTGTTCATCCAATACGGTACCGATTGCCCGCCGTACTGTGCCCCATTGCCCTGGGCGTAGCCTGTACTTTTTGGTATGAGCCAATTCAGAATGCTCCTCTGGCTGGGGTGGGGAATCCAGGTTGTGAGCCCCCTCCTTCCACTCCTGGCGGCAGTTGCCCACTTCAGGTCGACCCAATACGTCGCTCATCCTTGGATGCGACGGTTGGCCGCAACCCTGCTTGTGGACTTACTCGTGAACTGGACCCTACTGGGGATGGCCATGAGTCATGTCCACAATGCCTGGCTGACCAACCTCGCATTCCTTCCGCAGGCACTGCTGTTCCTGTGGGTTCTATCAGGCCTCAGACCTCGACCATTCCCTGCGTTTGCAATGCCTCTCATCTTGATGATCCTGGTGATCATTGCGTGTTTTGAAGCTCAGTCAGCCGGCATCGGTCAGAAATGGATTACGTCGATGACCGTGTTTAGCGCTCTGGTACTTTTGCTTTGCCTATGGCAGCTCAAGGAATTGTTTATTTTGACCGATGGATCGCCCATTCACCATCAGCCTGCGTTTTGGCTCCTGGGATCGTGGATACTTATGGCCGGGAACCACCTCACCTTCTATCCATTGGTACGTCATTTCCTGAAGCATCTGCCTCAAGCATGGATTCTTGTCCCCTGGCTCATGACCTACCTGATCGGCCTCTCATTGAATATCTGCCTGTCTAGGACCTTCCTTTGTCGGAATTCCACTTCGTCCTGAGCTACATCCTCGGCACCTGCTTCCTCATGGCGGTGGGTGGGCTTGCCCTTTTTGCTGTGGCCCACGCCAAAAACCGCATCATTCGGGAGCAGCAGCGATTCCTTGAGGCAGAACGCCGGTTGAGGCGCACCCAGCAAGCCTTCACGGACAACGCCCACCATGAGCTGCGTACCCCCATTCAAATCCTGATGGGCTACCTGCAGCTGCTGCAGGAGCTGGACCCGCGGCCGGACCAGCGGCAGCTCCTGGAAAAAACCCAGGCAGCCACGCTCCAGCTGGGCAGCCTGGTCCAGGGGCTGCTCGATCTCTCCAGCCTGGGCCAGGGCACCCTCACCGTGACCCCCACCCCCACGAACCTGAACCCCCGCCTGGCCGGCCTGGCCATGTGCTTCCAGGCCGGTGCTCGGGCGAAAGGGGCGGACCTGCACGCGGAGCTGGCCCCCCTGCCCGATCACCTGATCTGTGATGCTGGGCGCCTCTCCCAGGCCCTGGAGGCCCTGCTCGACAATGCCCTGAAATTCACCGACCGAGGCCGCCTGGAGTTCCGTCTGGCCGCGCAGCCGGAGGGGCGATTCTGTCGGCTCCGCTTCGAGATCCAGGATCCTGGCCCAGGGCTGCCAGCCGACTGGGCCCGGCTGCTGCAACCCTTCGAGCAGGAGGAGCATGGCTTTCGCCGACGGCACGGGGGGCTGGGGATCGGCCTGCCCCTGGCCTTCGGGATTATCGAGCACCTGGGCGGCCGGATGGGGCTGCAGCCCCTTCCCCTCGGAACCCTCGCCTGGGTCGAGCTGCGCCTTGAGGTGGCCGAGGCCTCCTGAACCACCCCAGCGCAGGGGTGCCAGGGGATGACCGCCTGATCAAACCAAGGTCGGGTCATGCAACCGCCCAAAGGCCTCAACATGCGATATACATTAGGTCTTCTCCTTCGGAGCCGCCATGTCCCTCCGCGCCACCCTGGCCTGCCTGCTGTTCCTGCCCTGCCTCCTGGCCCAGGGGACCGAGCGATTGACCCTCGAAGGGCTCGCCCATCCCACCCTGAAGAAAGCCTATGCGGGCATGCCCGGCACGCGGCTGGAATGGCTGCCCGATGGCGAATTGCTGGAGACCCGGCGGGCCGGGGGACAGGTGCACCTCCTAAAGGTGGATCCCTCCACCTGGAAGGAGCAGCCGCTCCTGGATGCCGGCCGCCTGCAGGCCGCCCTGGTGAAGGCCGGGGCGGCGGAGGCCGACGCCAAGGCAGCCCTCAGCCGCCCCAGCTTCACCTGGAACCAGGCCCACAGCGCCTTCCTGGTCACCGCCTCAGAAGCGCTGTACCTCGTGGAGGCCGGACCGGCGACGGCCAAGCGACTGGTTTCAGGCGAAGTGGATGAGCCTTCCTTCAGCCCGGACGGCGCCTGGGTGGCCTACCTCCGGGAGAATGACCTGTATGCCGTCCCGATCGCCTCCGGCCCGGAAGTCCGCTTGACCACGGGCGGCAGCGAGACAGTCTTCAACGGCCGCCTGGACTGGGTGTACCAGGAAGAGGTCTACGGCCGCGGCGATTTCAGGGCCTTCTGGTGGTCCCCCGATTCAACCCGGCTGGCCTACCTGAGCCTGGACGAATCCAAGGTGCCGGTGTTCACCCTCATGGACGACCGCTTCCAGCCTCAGAAGGCCCTGAAAGCACGCTACCCCAAAGCCGGCGACCCGAACCCCACCGCGCGCCTGGGGGTGGTGGATCTCACAGGCCACACCACCTGGACCCTGAACCCCTACCCGGACCAGGAGACCCTCATCGTGCAGGTGGGCTGGGATCCCAAGGGTCGCCTGCTCGCCATGCATCAGGACCGCATTCAGACGTGGCTGGACCTGCGGCGCTACGACGCTGGCGCTTCCAAGGTCCTGGTCCACGAAGCGGGAAAGGCCTGGCAGGAACGCCTGCCCCTCCCGGTGTTCCTCCCGGAGGGGGATTTCCTGTGGGAATCCGGCCGCACGGGGCACCAGCACATCTACCACCACGACCCAGACGGGCGCCCCCTGGGCGCGGTGACGTCTGGCAGCTGGGATGTGCGCAAGGTCCACGGCGTGGACGCCACCTATGGCCGGGTGTTCTTCGACGCGACCGAGCGCAGTCCCATCGGGCTCGACACCTATTCCATCCGCCTGGATGGCCAGGGCCTGACCCGGCTCACGGAGCGGCCAGGCACCCACCGGGTCCGCTTCAACCCGACCTACACGGCTTTCCTCGACACCTGGAGCGACATTCACACCCCGCCTCAGCAGTCCCTCATCAGTGGCACCGGGAAGCAGCTGCGCCTCATTGATGCCAATCCCAGCGAGCTGCTGAAGACCCTGCAGCTCGGCGAAGTCCGGTTCCAGCAGGTGCCCACCCGCGATGGCTTTGCCATGGAATCCATGCTGGTGCTGCCTCCGGGATTCGACCCCGGGAAGACCTATCCCGTCTACCAGTACATCTATGGCGGCCCGGACGCGCCCATGGTCCGCAACGCCTGGTCTCGCGACATGCTGTGGTACCAGTTCCTTGCCCAGCAGGGCTTCATCACCTGGATCTGCGACAACCGGAGCGCATCCGGCAAGGGACTCTCCAGCGCACATGGGATCTATCGGAACCTGGGAGCCCAGGAGCTGCAGGACCAGCTGGACGGCCACGCCTGGCTGAAGGCCCAGGGCTGGGCCGACATGAGCCGGATCTGCCTCGACGGTTGGAGCTTCGGCGGCTACATGACGGCCTATGCCCTCACCCATAGCTCGGCCTGGAAGCTGGGTATTGCCGGGGCGCCGGTCACGGACTGGAGCCTCTACGACAGCATCTACACCGAGCGCTACATGGGGCTGCCGGCGACCAATCCAGATGGGTACGCGGCGAGCTCAGTGCTCAAGGCGGCGGCAGCCCTGTCGGGCAAGCTGCTCATCCTCCACGGCACGCTGGACGACAACGTTCATCCGCAGAACACGGTCATGCTCATCGATGCCCTGCAGAAGGCCGGCAAGGACTTCGACCTGCGCCTCTACCCCGGCTCCAACCATGTCAGCGCCTTCGGCAAGCCCTGGCAAGCCTGGGACATCGTCCGGGCCCGGTGGGCGTTCATCGCCAAGAACCTCTAGCGCCTCATTCCGACGGGGCTGGAGCGCTCTCTGCCGGCTTCGCCGGCAACGTGCGGTCGTAGATCCAGAGCAAGGCTGCCGTGGCCACGCCCACCCCGATGATCGTCCACAGCATGCCAGTCGGCGCGTGTTTCACTTCGCCGAAGTGGTGCATCAATTTGCCGCCGAACCAGCCGCCGATGAGGGAGCCCAGGCCGATGGGCAGGAAGGCGAAGCCCATGTAGGTGCCCTGCTGACCGGGCGGGGCCAGGCGGGAGATGTACTCGTAGTAGCGCGGGGACTGCACAATCTCGCCAAGGGCGACGCACACCAGCGTGATGATCACACCGGTCACGGTGGGCATGAAGATGAGGACACCCCAGGCCAGTGACGACATCAGGGTTCCGATGGTGACCGCCTTGACCGAGGCGATCTTCTGCGTGGCCAGGTTGATCAGGACTGTGAGCGAGATCACCGCCAACGGACCGGTCATCAGCAGCAGTTCCGTGTCCGCCTTGGGATCGATGTACTTCACCACGTAGAGCGGCAGGGTGATGAATTCCTGCCAATACACCACCCAGTAGCCCGTGAAGATCAGCAGGAAGACCATGAACTTCGGGTTGGACACCACCGTCAGGAAGTTCCTGCCGGTCTCGGCGAGCGAGGGGGGGGGTGCATCCCCCTCCTTCCGGGGCTCCTTGAAGAAGAGCACCACTGCGAAGAACATGACGAAGACGCTGACGGCGGCGACGCGGAAGACATTCTCGACGCTCATGTGCCGGTGGACATAGGAGGCCACGAAGGGGCCCGCCGCGCCGCCGATGTTCACCAGGGTGTAGTAGATCGAATAGCCGATGGAGCGGACGTTCTCGCTGGAGGCCCGGGCAGTGGTTCCGACCACGGCCGGCTTCACCAGGGCGATGCCCAGGGCAGGCAGCATCAGCACGAAGGCCACGAGCACGCCAAGCGGCACCGCGCCTCGGATCGGCGCCATCCAGGCAGAGCCAAGTGAACCAAGCAGAAAGTACGAACAGGTGAGGATGAGGTAAGCCAGGGAGAGCGCGCGGCGGAAGCCGAGCCGATCCGCGATGGCGCCCCCGAAGGCCGCCAGGAACCAGACCAGGCCGCCGAACAACCCCGCCAGGCTGCTGGCAGATTGGGTGGGGAATCCCAGGGACTCGTTGAGGTAGCGCGCCAGGGATGCGAAGGCTGCGTAATAGGAGAGCCGCTCGAACAGCTCGCTGATGTTCGCCACCCAGAAGGGGCGCTCGAATCCTTGACGAAATTCACGCAAGCGCTCGGCTGGGTTCAAGATACCTCCAGCGAAGGGGCGTGCCCTTCGGTCAGTCTGCAATGCCTGCAGGAGGGTGTTCCCTCCCGGGGCGTCCCCTATTTCCCGGCCTTCGAGAACTCCACCACGGCCCGCAGCATGTCGCCCACGGACATGATGCCGACCAGCTCGCCCTGCTTGTCGACCACACACAGGCCGTAGAGCTTGTGGTCCAGGATGGCCTGGGCGGCGGTGGCCAGATCCTCATCGGGGGTGATGGTGCGCGGCTTGGCGTTCATGACGTCCTTGACCGCCGTCTTCGAGAGCAGGTAGTGGACTTCCCAGGTGTCCAGCGAGGTGGCCTTGCCCGGGGTGTATTCCTTGATCATGCGTTCGGTAATCAGGCCTGTGAAGCGCCCCTTCGCCATGACGGGCAGGCGACGGATGCCCTTCTCCTTCATGAGGTGGATGGCCTCGATGATGGAGGCGTCCTGATCGATGGTGACGGGATTCTTGGTCATCCACTTCTCGACGGTGGTCATGGCGGTCTCCTCACATGCCCAGGAAGGCTTTCTTGATGTGGTCGTTGTTGAGGAGTTCCTCGCCCGTTCCCGTAAGCACGACCCGACCGGTTTCCATCACATAGGCCCGATGGGAGATGCGCAGGGATTGATAGACGTTCTGCTCCACCAGAAGGATGGTAACTCCTTCCTTGTTGATTCCGGTGATGATGTCGAAGATGTTCTTCACCAGCAGGGGGGACAGGCCCAGGGAGGGCTCATCGAGAAGCAGCACCTTGGGATTGGCCATGAGCCCCCGGGCAATGGCCAGCATCTGCTGTTCGCCGCCCGACATGGTGCCTCCCAGCTGCTTTTCCCGCTCCTTGAGGCGGGGGAACAGCTCGAACACCCAGTCGATATTCTTCTGCCGGTCGGGCCGGGTGGCCTTGACATAGGACCCCATCCGGAGGTTTTCGAGCACTGTCATTTCAGGAAAGATGCGCCGTCCCTCGGGCACCTGGACCAGACCCGCCTCGACCACATGGTGGGGATGCATGCGGCGGAGGTCCTTCCCCTCAAAGGTGATGGTTCCCGAAGCCGGTTTCACCAGGCGGGAGATGTTCTTCAGGGTGGTGGACTTCCCTGCCCCGTTGGCACCGACGACGGTGACGATCTCGCCCTGGTGGACCTCAAGATCGACATCCCACAGCACCTTCATGTCGCCATAGGAGAAATTGAGCTTCTCGATCTTAAGCATGGCTTTCACCCAGGTAGGCGCTGATCACGTCGGGGTTGTTGACAACTTCCTGTGGGGATCCCTCGGTGAGTTTCTCCCCAGAGGTCAGGACCACGATGCGGTCGGAAATGCGCATGATCGCCTTCATGTCGTGCTCGATGACCATCTGGGTCAGACCCCGCTCCTTGATGTCGAGGATGAGCTGAATGATCTCCTCGCTCTCGGCCGGGTTCAGCCCGCCCATCACTTCATCCAGGAGGAGAAGCTTGGGTTGGGTGGCCAGGGCCCTTGCGACTTCGAGTTTCTTGCGCTCGCCGATGGGCAGGCCCCCGGCCAGGAAGTCGGCCCGGTGGGCCAGGCGCACCACCTTGAGCTGTTCCATGGCCAGCTCACGAGCGACCGTGAGGGACCAGGTGTGAGCCAGCGCCCCCACCATGACATTGTCAACCACGGAAAGCTTGGCCAGCGGGCGGACCTTCTGCCAGGTGCGGACCATGCCCAGCATGCAGACCTTGTTGGGCTGCAGGCCGTTCATGCGTCTGCCGTCAAACACCACCTCGCCCTTGGAGGGCGGGTAGTAGCCCGTGATGCAGTTGAAGAGAGTCGTCTTCCCGGCCCCGTTCGGACCGATCAGCCCCATGATCGTCCCCTCCTCGACGGAAAAGGAGACATCCGAGTTGGCGGCAAGGCCACCAAAGAACTTGCTGACGTTCTTGATCTCCAGGATGGCCATCAGACCGCCTCCTGCTTCCGGCGCAAGGCCATTTTCTTGAGGAAGCCCATCAGCCCATCGGGCATGAACAGGATCACCACCACCACGAGAATGCCGTAGAGCAGCACATGGGCGTGGGCCAGGTTCTCCTTGAGGAAGAGGCCAATCTTCGAGTCGGCGCTGACCAGTCCGACCTTGACCAGGCCTTCCGTGATCATGTTGCTGCGCAGCGCCTCGGAGAGCGGCACCAGCACCAGCGAGCCCAGCACCGGGCCCCAGAGGGTGCCCATGCCGCCGATGATGCAGATCAGCATGATCTGCACGGACACATCCAGCCCAAAGACGGTGGGCGGGTCCACGAAGCCCACATAGATGCCATAGAACGCACCAGCCAACGAGGTCAGCACGGCGGAGATGATCAGAGCGATGTTCTTGTAGAGCGAGATGGAAATGCCCAGGGAGTGGGCGGCGTCCTGATCTTCTCTAATGGCCTGGAAGAAGTAGCCCAGCTTGGAGTGCTGCACGAGGTAGGTGATCACGATGGTCAACACCACCAGGACGAGGCCGATGTAATAGAACGGCACCTTCGTGATGAAATCCGTCACGATGGTCCCCCCGAGCTTGAAGGGAGGGATCTCGGTCACCAGGATGCCCTCCGCCCCGTTGGTGAGGCTTGTGAGGTTGATGGCGGACAGCCGAAGGATCTCGGCCACGGCAATGGAGGCCAGCACGAAGTAGGGGCCGCGCAGGCGGAAGCAGATGGAGCCGATGATCAAGGCCACGATGATGACCAACCCGATGCCCGCCCAGACGCCAATCCAGGGGGGGATTTGCTTGGAATACATGAGCATCATGGTGGTATAGGCACCGACGCCGAAGTAGGCCGCGTGGCCCACGGAGTGCTGCCCGGCATAGCCGCCCAGGATGTTCCAGCTCTGTCCCATCATGACGCTGAGAAACAGCAGGATCATCATGTGCAGGGCGTAAGGGCTTTGCACGTATCTGGGGATGGCAATCAGCATCGCCAGCAGGATGAGGATGGCCGCAGCCTTGAGGAGGGTCTTGGTCATGTCGTTCTCCTCAGGTCCGCGACTTGCCCATCAAGCCGGAAGGCTTGAAGAGCAGCACCAGCAGGAAGAGCACGAAAACCACCACGTCCTTCCACCCGGATGAAATGTAGACCGCCCCCATGGATTCGGTGATGCCGATCAGGATGCCGCCCAGCGTGGCGCCGACCACGCTGCCCATACCACCCAGGACCGTGATGACAAAGGCCTTCAGCGTGAAGACGGAGCCCACCTGGGGAAAGATGTAGTAGGTCGGAGAGATCAGCGCCCCAGCTGTTCCCGCGAGCGCGGAGCCCAGCCCGAAGGCGATGATGGACATGCGCTTCACATTGATGCCCATGAGCTGCGCCGCGTCCCGATCCTGCGCGGTGGCCCGGATGGCCTGCCCGGTGTCCGTCTTGAGCAGGAACCAGTAAAGGGCTGCCGTAATGGCCACCGTGATGAGGAAGGAGATCAGGAGAGGCGTCGAAACCGACACCCCGCCACCCACCTTGATGCTGGACGAGGAGTAGGTCGTGGTGAGGATCTTGTAATCGGAGGTAAAGATCAGCATCACCGTGTTGCTCATGATGAGGCCCAGGCCGATCGTGAGAAGGATCTGGTTCTGGGCCACCGCGTTGAGCACCCGGTTGATGAACACCTTCTGCAGGAACCCCCCGAACAGGAACATCAACGGGAAGGAGATGAGCACCGACACGAAGGGATCGATGTGCAGGAAGGTGAAGATGATGAAGGTGAGATACATCCCCACCATGAGGATGTCGCCGTGGGCGAAGTTGATGACGCGCATGACGCCGAAGATGAGCGTCAGGCCGATGCCGATGAGCGCGTACACCCCGCCGATCAGGATGCCGCTGATGAGGGATTGCATGAAGACTGCCATGGCCGCCTGGGACTCCGGAGATTCAGAAGGGGGCGCCGGATGGCGCCCCCTTCAAGGGTGGGATCACTTCCACGCAGGGAAGGGGAAGACCGCCTTCTTGGTGGCGAACTGCTTCGGCACGACCGTCTCGTAGTTGCCCTTGATGATCTGCTGCACGAGCATGGTGTGGTTGTTCTGGTTGGTGAAGCCATCGTAGTCGGCGAACTGGACTTCGCCCATGATGCCGTTCCACTTCCCGGCCTTAAGTCCATCGCGGGTCTTGGCACGGTCACCGCCAGCCTTATTGGCGGTTTCCGCCATCACCATCATCGAGGCATAGGCGCAGGCGGCGTGGTAGGTGGGTTCCTTCCCGAACTTGGCCTTGTAGCGGGTGCCGAAGTCCTTCGCTCCAGGCCAGTTCACATCGTCGGTCCACTGGGTGCAGGAGATGACGTTCTCAGAGATGGCATGTTCCTTGGCGAACTCGGTGGTCGTGAAGCCGGCGCCGGCGCCCAGAAAGGCCTGGGGCTGCAGGCCCACTTCCTTGGACTGCCGCATGAGGAGGATGGCATCCGCCACGTAGGAAACCATGAACACCAGATCCGGGTTCTTGGACTTGATCTGGGCCAAGGTGGAGCGATAGTCAGCGGAGCCCTTGGGGTAGGACACGTCCGCCACGACTTGGATGCCCTTTTTGGCAACGTATTCCTTGGCCGTCTTGGATGTGGAGGTCCCGAAGTCGGTGTTCTCGTAGATGAAGGCAATGGTCTTCGGCTTGCCGAGGGCGGTCGCCGCATCAATCAGGCTGGACGCGTACTTGTCGGCCGGGGCGTTCATGCGGAACACGTGCTTCAGCCCCTGCCGGGTGATCTCTTCCTTGGCTGCGGCAGGGATCAAGAGGGGCACACGGTACTTTTCTGCGAGCTTGGCGACGGCATTGGAGCAGGCCGACGTGTAGGGCCCGACCACGCCCGACACATTGTCCCGGGTCGCCAGTTTTTCCATGGCGCTCATGGAAATCTGGGGCTTGCCCGTGTCGTCTTCCCAGACCAGCTGGACGTTGATCCCCTTCTTCATCAAGTCCTCGTGGGCCATCTTGATGCCGTTGGTGATGTTTTCGCCGATGGGGGCTTCGGGTCCGCTCATCGAATTGATGACGCCGATCTTCTGCGCCATCAGGCAAGGAGTCAGGGCGAATAGGGCGCCCAGGGCCAGGAGGTGCTTGCGCATGGCTGCTCCGCGAGAGATGGGTTGTGGATGGATGGTCGGACCAGTTTACCTCGGGTCTGTCCTCCGTGAACCGTTCTCGGCGGGATTGTGATCAAAATGGCCGGCCTCGATTTCGAACAACGACCTGCCTCTGATCTTCAGGCCCGGATGGCCATCGCTTCCCAGCGTGACGCCGCCTCCCGAACCCGATTCCGTGGGCGCGCGGGCGCTTGGCATAGACGAGAAACGGGCGCCAGGCGCCCGTTTCTCGATAAAGGTAAGGTTCTAGAAAGCGAAGCGCAGACCCACCCCGAAGGCCTTGGGATCGGCACCGGCCTTGAGCTGGCCAGTCCCGCCAACGGCACCGATGTTGAAGTTGACCGAGGCCGCATCTTCGTTGGTGATGGCGGCGTACTGTGCGTAGACCTGAGTGTTCTTGAAGAGGTTGTAGCCATAGCGCAGGGCGATGGAACTCGCACCGGAATTCGCCTCGGCATAGGCACCGGTGAGGGGAAGGTTCGTCCCGGTGTGCTTGGGGGCGGACTGGTAGTTGATCATGAACTCGTGCTTGTCGACGGTCTGCTTCACGCCGATGTAGAAGGAATTCTGCTTCATCTCGTAGCTGGTGGCACCTGTGCCGGTGGGCAGCAGGGTAGCTTTACTCATGTTGTACATGGCGCTGATGGTGGTGCCCGTGGAGAACTTGATCCCGGCGAACACAGCATCGGACTTGTTGGTCTCAGAGGCGAACCCGCTGAACATCATGTCCTTCAGGTCCGTGTGGACGAAGGACACGTGGAAGAGCTTGTTCTCGTAGCGGGCCAGGATGTCCCAGCCACCCGGATCCACCGTGCCAGGCTCGACGGCCTTGGTGGTGTTCGGGATGTAGTTGAAGGCCAGGGAGAAACCACTGAAATCCGGGGTGGTGTACATGACCGAGGGGTACCGCTGGAACCAGTTCTTCCCCGCACCGCCCGCCCCGAAGACTTCATACGCCGCCGTCACGCCCGTGGCGCCAGGGGCCAGATCGCACTTGGCGACCGCGCCGCGGAAGCCGGAAGTCAGGTAGCCGGCCTTCAAGGTGCCCCAGGATCCGGTCATGCCCACAAAGGTGTCGCGACGGGCGCCAAACACGCTGGCGAGGGACCCGGTGGTGTTGGTCCCGGTGGTCCCATTGCTGGCGGTGGAGGGGGCGTTCGAGCTGGCGTACTGGCTGTTGCCGAGGTCCACATAGGTCTCGAACTGGAAGATCATTGAATTGCCGCCGCCAATGTCGTACTTACCCTTCACACCAAACAGCGAGCTGTTGGCATTGAGTCGGGTGTGGCTGGGGATATCGTTCCCTGCGGCGCCAGCGGTGGAGCCGGTGGCGGACACCGAGTCGAGGGAGAGATCGGCCACGCCGTAGACCGTGGGGCCCGACTGAGCGAAGGCCACGCCAGCCACAAGCGCGGCTGCCATGAAGGTGAGGGACTTCTTCTGCATGATGGCTCCTTGGAGGGAGGGTTGGAGGGCTGGGTTCAGGTAGAGCGGTCCGAAAGGCCTGCCGGTCGGAGAAATCCCCTGAAGAGGTATTGAATTGGCTTAAACCTAGACGGAGCCCCCAGGGCCGTCCACGAAAAAGCCCACGGGAAAGTGGGCGTTGTGATGCTTGGCACAATGGTCAGACCACCGGCCTGCTTCGGTTTTCGGCCCATCAGCGACAAATTGTGTTTCTTTTTTCCAACAAGAAAAGCAGTGGGGTCAGGTATCCATGGTCTCAGGTAAGGGGACTCAGCCTCGATTAATTACCGAGTCGTAATGAAGGATCAATTGATTTTACGTGACCTTCACACCCGGGTCCCAGCAATCGCGCGTGGAGTTTACACGTGCCCGGGAACCTTTTCCCCTAGCGACCCGTCGGTCCAGGAGATCCCCATGAAGCCTTCCCAATCCCTCGGCCTGGTTGCCGTCCTTCTTGCCAGCCTTCCCCTGTCGGCCCAGACCCCGAAGGTCTCAGGCCTGGTGCAGGTCTGGTACACCCAGATGCTGGACAACAACCTCCGCCTCAACAGCGCCGCCACCACCAACGGCAACAAGTACTACGACGCCAAGAACGTGGGGGAGAACACCTTCACCTTGCGCCGCACGGAGCTCAAGGTGTCCGGCCAGGTCCCTGGTCTGGAAGACTTCTCCTACGACGTCACCATCGACCCCAGCATCAACACGAGTGCGACGAACCCCACCATCCTCCAGGACGCGACCATCACCTACAAGCAGGGTGCGTTCTCGGTCGTGGCCGGCCAGTTCAAGAACCTCCGCACCATGGAGGGGGTCACCAGCTCCTCCGCGCTGATCTTTGCCGAGCGGGCCCAGCTCTCGCGCAAGTTCGGTGATGCCCGGGATCGTGGCGTGGCCTTCGGGTACGGCTTCGGTGACTCCACGTTCGGCGGAAAGCTCACCCTCGGCGTCTTCAACGGGATGTCCGACGCCATTGCAGGCAAGGGTGGCGACACCAATGCCCAGAAGGACCTGGTGGCGCGCCTCGAGTTCAACTCTGGAAAGGCCCACAAGTTCGGCTTCTGGACCCTCCAGGGTGGCAGCGACCAGGCCGACAAGGGCGGCCTCACGGGCCTGACCTTCGCAGGCACGACCGCGCCCGCCAGCACTGAGGTCGTGGCCAACAAGGACCAGACCCAGCAGTACGGTGCTTTCTATGCCTATGACAGCGGCGCCTGGCACTTTGATGGCGAGCTGCTCAGCGCCAAGCTGGGCCGGATGTTCCCCTCGGTGGGCACGGCTGCCGGCGCCGCCAAGCGCGAGAGCCTGGACCAGAAGGTCCTGGGTTACTACGTGACCGGCGCTTACACCACGGGCAGCCACACCTTTGCCCTACGCTACGACTTCATGAACTACAACGCTGGCGACAGCTGGTACACCGCCTACAACCCCTACACCCAGTCCGCCCCCGGCGTAGCCCGGCTGGTGAACGGCGCGTCCGTGGACTACACCCCGAAGTACACCGAGATCACGGCAGGCTACACCTACGCCTTCAATCCGAAGTCCGTCAAGTCCGCCAACCTGAAGGTGAACTACATCCACCGCCCCACCAACTTCCTGGCCCCCCGCGCCGGCCAGACGGGCGAGCAGGGCGGCGACACGCTGATTGTGGGCTATCAAATCGCCTTCTGATTCGGTTGCACCCACTTCAAACGGCCGCCCCAAAAGGCGGCCGTTTTCTTTATCCCCTGGGTGATTCATGCGTTCCAGAGACCTGGGTCAGTCCCCGAAACAGATGCCCAGGTCCCTGCCCGTCTGCAGGATGTCGCAGTCCATGGGCACGGCCTTCATGCGGCCCGCCACCTCGGCCAAAGGGACGTACTGGACGTTGGGCAGGGCCAGGGCCACCATCACGCCGTGGTGCCCTTCCTCCAGGGCGCGCACTGCCGCGGCTCCAAACCGCAAGGCCGCCAGGCGATCGAAGCTGGTGGGACTGCCGCCCCGCAGCAAGTGTCCCAGCACCACGGTCCGGGCGTCCTTGCCGGTCAGTTCCTGCAGGGCGTCGGCCACCCAGGCCCCGATACCGCCCAGCCGCTCGGCCTGCCCCACCTCCGCCTGCTCCAGCACCGTGAGGTGGCCATTGGCCGGCTTGGCGCCCTCGGCAACCACCACGATCGCATAGGAGCGTCCGTCCTGCTCCCGGGTGCGGATCTTCGTCGCGACCTTGCGCAGGTCGAAGGGAATTTCCGGAATGAGAATGGCGTGGGCACTGCCGGAGATGCCCGAGTTCAGGGCGATCCACCCCGCATAGCGCCCCATCACTTCCACCACGATGACGCGTTGGTGGCTCTCGGCGGTGCTGTGCAGCCGATCCAGGCACTCCGTGGCGAACCCCACGGCGGTATCAAATCCGAAGGTGGTGTAGGTCTTGTCCAGGTCGTTGTCGATGGTCTTGGGCACCCCCACCACCCGCAGCCCCTTCTGGCTCAGGGCGTGGGCGATGGTCAGCGAGCCATCTCCACCGACCGCCACGAGCGCATCCAGTTCCTTGCGGGCGAACACCTCCAGCACCTCGTCGGACCGGTCGACATCCTGCACCGTCCCATCGGCCATCTGCATGGGGAAGTGGAGGGGGTTGCCTTTGTTGGTGGTCCCCAGGATGGTCCCACCCAGGTGGCCGATGCCCCGCACCCGGTCCCGGGTGAGTCGGAACACGCCACCATCGGGGAACCGCTCTGGAAACAGGATTCCATTGAACCCTTCCCGGATCCCATAGCACTCCCAGCCCCGGTTGGTGGCGGCGAGTACCACCGCACGGATCACCGCGTTCAGTCCCGGCGCATCTCCGCCACCGGTGGAAATGGCAATGCGTCGGATCGGCTTGGACATGGAAGCTCCTCAATGGTCGAAGGGTCACGATTACGGGTCGTGGACCCAGGACAACCTAATCTCAAAGGGGTCCGACTGGCACGGAGGGAACCCTCCAGATCTCCTGCGCATACCCCCGTACCGTGCGGTCGATGGAGAAGTGCCCCATGCCCGCCACCGTGAGGATGGACCGGCGGTCCCAGTCCGTGGGCCGTTCGTAAGTGGTCGAGGCAAGGGACTGGGCCTCCAGGTAGGAGGCATAGTCGGCGCAGTGCAGGTAGTGGTCGGAGTCGGTCAGGATTCGCCCCAGGGTCTGGAAGGTGCCGCCCTGGAGGCTGGCGATGGTGTCGATGGCCCGTGCCAGCTCCCGCTGACCCTCGATCAGCGCGCGGGGCTGGTACCCCGCGTCCCGCAACCGAACCACCTCCGGAGCAGTGTGGCCAAAAATGAAGAGGTTGGCCTCACCCACCGCATCCCGGATCTCCACGTTGGCCCCGTCGAGGGTCCCGACGGTGAGGGCACCATTCAGCGCGGCCTTCATGTTGCCGGTGCCCGATGCCTCGGTTCCGGCCGTGGAGATCTGTTCCGACAACTCCGTGGCAGGGAAGATCAACTCCGCCAAAGAGACCCGGTAGTTGGGCAGGAAGGCTAGGGAAAGACGCCCGCAGGCAGCGGGGTCGGCCGCGATGGCCTCAGCCAACACGTGGGTGAGGTGGATGATCTGCTTGGCCACCCAGTAGCCCGGCGCCGCCTTCCCCGCCAGCAGGACCATCCGGGGCACCCCTGCATCCTCCCCGTCCCGGAGGCGGTTCCAGAGGGTGGCGACATGCAGGAGGTTCAACAACTGCCGCTTGTACTCATGGATTCGCTTCACCTGCACATCGAAGAGGAAGTGCGGCTCCAGGATAATCCCATGAGCCTGACTAGCCCATTCGCTCAGACGAACCTTGTTCGCCGCCTTCACCTGCCGCCAGCGCCCCTGGAAGGCTGCATCCGCCGCAAAGGGGGCAAGGTCCCTCAGCGCATCAAGGTCGGTTACCCAGCGGTCGCCGATGGCCTCGGTCACCAGGGCGGCCAGCCCAGGGTTGCAGTTCAGCAGCCAGCGCCGGGGCGTGATGCCATTGGTCTGGTTGTTGATCCGGCCCGGGAACAACTCGTTCATCTCCGCAAAAGTGGCGGTCTTCAGGATCTCGGTGTGAAGGGCCGCCACCCCGTTCACGGAGTGGCTCCCCACGATGGCCAGATGGGCCATGCGCACGCTGTGGCCATGGTCCACGATGGCCAGCCGCTGCACCTTTTCGTCATCGAAGGGATGCCGCTCCCGAACCACCCGGCGGAACCGCCGGTCGATCTCTTCGACGATCTCGGCATGCCGGGGCAGGAGGTTGCGCCACAGGTCCATGGGCCAGACCTCAAGCGCCTCGGGCAGGATGGTGTGGTTGGTATAGGCGCAGACCGCCTGGGTGAGGGCCCAGGCCTCCTCCCAGCCGAGGTGCTCCTGGTCCACCAGCACCCGCATGAGCTCGGGCACCACCAGGGCCGGGTGGGTATCGTTCATCTGGATGGCGACCTTGTCCGGAAGCTCGTCCCAGCGTCGCCCCGGCCGCTTCTTGAAGCGCCGGATCACATCCTGGAGCGTGGCCGACACGAAGAAGTACTGCTGTTTCAACCGGAGTTCCTTGCCTGCGCTTTGGTCGTCCGGGGGATACAGCACCTTCGAGATGTTCTCCGAGAGCGTCTTGTCCTCCACCGCACGCGCGTATTCGCCGGCATTGAAGCGGGCCAGGTTGAACTCGCGGCTCGACTTGGCGGACCAGAGCCGCAGCGTGTTGACCGTGCCGTTACCGAAGCCTGCCACGGGTGTGTCGTAGGCCATGGCCCATACGTCCTGGGTGTCCAACCAGTCGACCTGGTACCGGCCTTCCGCATCGGTGCCAGGCTGGGTCCTGCCATGAAAGCGCACCGGAAAGATGGCATCGGGCCGCTGGATCTCCCAGGGATTGCCGTACCTCAACCATGCATCCGGAAACTCCACCTGCCGGCCATCCAGGATCTTCTGCATGAAGATGCCGTATTCATAGCGGATGCCGTACCCGTAGAAAGGGAGCTCGAGGGTGGCGGCCGCATCCAGGATGCAGGCCGCCAGGCGACCCAGCCCCCCATTGCCGAGCCCCGCATCCCACTCAGAGTCGGCCAGGTGTTCCAGGCTGAAGCCCAGCTGTTCCAAGGCCTCTGTGTAGGCATTCTTCGCCCCCAGGCTCACCACATTGTTGAGGAGGGCCCGCCCCATCAGGAACTCGAGGGATAGGTAGTACACCCGCTTGGCATCCTGCTGGTAGTAGGTGCTCTGGGTCCTGAACCAGCGCTCCATGAGGCGGTCCCGCACCGCATAGGCCAGGCCTTGATAGGCATCGAACTCCGTCGCGGTGAATTGGTCCTTGGCGATGGAATACATCATCCGGTGGGCAAAGGCGTCGATGATGTCAGGAACCATCACACCACCTGCGTGGGGCGTGGGTATGATGCGCGTTCGGTCCATCATCCGGGCCCTCCCTGCATCGGCCCAGTGCATCCGTCTGAATGTGGGCTCAACGCCGGTCATGCTTGTGAGTTCCCCATTCTATCGGATGGTCAACCCGCAAAGATGAAAGTCGCTCCAGAACCTTCGCCCAGGTGTTTCCCTGGAATGACGGACGTCGCTCCAGCCATCCGGCCTTCACTTCGAATTGCAGGGAGGCCACGCATCTGGGCGACCTTGGACGGGTGATACCGGGGCGGGCCTTCTCTGCCTGATACACCATCGTTGCGTGAGGGCGTATCCTGATTCGAACAACCCGCTCCCGAGGCCAGAAACACTACCTAAGTGGTCCTTCTATGGCTCGATTCCTCACCCAGTGCCTGCGACAGAAAAGCGGGGCGGGCCATAAGCGGGAGGGCTCGCACTATCCTTGGTCTGATTTTCCGAGAGGAGGTCAGCCTCAGCCTGATTTTTCGGGACCGTGTCAGCCCAAGCCATCCCCTCGTGACATGGATCCATAGACCTTTGATCCGTGGCGCTGTCTCCAAGTCCAATCCCGCCTGCCTCGGGGCCCGACAAATTGGGGCCACATCTCCTATCCTGTGGCCTGGCCACCCGGGGGAACCTGCCCTGCCAGAGGCTCCTGGCCATGGGTGTGGATGCCCTGGCGGCCCCCCTCTAGTCGGGAGGATCGCGAGGTCATCGCTGCTGGTAATGCCACCGAAGGGCTGGTGGTCGAGGACCTCAACCTGGACCATGTGCACGCCTGGCGCGAGCGGTTCAAGTCGCTGAAGGACCGGCGTCCGGATGTCCACCTGGGCTGTGAACCGAGGTCGCTGGCGGGCCCGCTAGGATCCCAGGCGATTCAGGGGTCTCTGCCGCCGTGGCCTGTTCCCGCCAGGTCTCGAGGAGTACGGTCGTTACAGTCAACACCACCGGGCCGAGAATGAGGCCCGAAGCCCCAAACACCATGAGCCCGCCGACCACCGAAAGAAAGGCGAGGAGGGTGTGCTGCTTCAGGCGGTTCCCGACGAGGATGGGCAACAGCAGGTTGTCGATCCCGCCAACGACCACGGCCCCCCAGACAGTCAGCAGCAGGGCTTTCCCCCAACTGCCTTCCAGCAGCAGGAACAGGGCCGCAGGAACCCAGACGATGAAGGCACCCAGCACCGGCACCACGGCCAGCAACCCCATCACCACGCCCCAGAGCAGGGGGGCCGGGAGGCCAAGCCACCAGAACATCAGCCCTCCCAGGAACCCCTGTACCGCGGCTACGGCCAACGTCCCGTAGACGGTGGCGAAAACGGTATCTTCGACCCGACCGAACAAGTGGTCCATCTCCGCAATGGAAAGGGGAGATAAGAAGCGCAGGGACCTGAGTGCCGACGTCCGGTCCCGCAGGAAATAGTAGAAGAGATAGAACGTGAGGCAGAATCCGATTAGCTGGACCACCGAACCCTGTACGAGCATCCGAGCCTTGTTGGTCAGCCAATTAGTCAGCGTCTGTACGGTATCTGGGAGGTCGACCTGGCGCCCCACCCAATGGGCAACAGGCGCCAGTCTTGGCTGGGCCTCAAGGGCCCGCCGCCATTCGCCGGAATCCACCTTCGTCTTGATGATGGCGGCCCCCCTCGCCGACTCCTGGAGAAGCCGCTGCCCCATGAAAGTACTGGGCACGACCACAATCAGGGCCACCAGGAGCACCGAGACCGATGCTGTCAGGTTGGCGCGCTGAAGTTTCGACTCCAGCCAGCGGTGCAGTGGCGTGAACAAAATGGCTAGCGCCACAGCCCAGGTGAGCGCGGGCAGGAACGGCAGGGCCATCTGGTAGCAGATGTAGATCCCGAAGGTGATGGCCGTGATCAGGACCACGGTCTGAACCCGCCTGGGAGAAGCCCACCTGCTGCTCCCAGGTTGGTCTCTCGGTACGGAGTTCTGGTCATAATTCGAAGGCATCGCCATCTTCCTCGCCCACTCCATCGAACGGCTGACGACGCATCAACCTCCGGAAGGGGCATTCGGCCGTGGGAGCTTCACGACTCTGGACCCGCATCTTCACCAGGACTGCCTTTCGCGGCATTGGCCAGGCACCCTTATCACCAGGCTCGCCTCCTGTACCTGAGGATAGGCACACAAAACGGCTGCCTTCTTGGCGCACCGCCACGCAGAAGATCCGGTGAGCATTCGATGCCATGTTTCAGCCCTTGGGTGCACCTTCCCCGGGCTTCGAAACCTGATAGGGATGGGTGAGTCCTGTGTCCCGGACCTGGCCTGGAGCGCAGGGAACCGCCGTCCGGGAAGCAGCAGCTTCGCGCACCCGAAGTTCACCCCTTCCAGCCCGATAGACATGGATCCGATGGGCAGGGCCTGGGGTGGAAGGGTTGGGCTGGCTGGAATGGGCCGGAAGACCTGCCGCCAGCAGGATCATGGGCATCATGGTGAATATCCGTCGCATGTTCGCCTCCTAGTTGACTTGGATGGTGGTTACGGCGCCAGAGCTGACATTGAAGGCCAGATAAGTCGCCGAGCCTCCGGCAGAGAAAAGCACCTTGAGGTCGTAGGTACCCGGAGAAACTCCCGTCAGGGTCAGTGTTTGGAGGTCGCCCAATGGAGAAACCGCCTGATTGGGACCCCAGGTGGTGGAAGTGGTGAGGGTGATATAGATTCCGTTGATGGTCAGGCCTGAGTTGTTGAACACAGCCAGTGAACCATTGCCGGTATTCATCACGGACAGTACGGTGGTGAGGCCATCATGGACCGGGACATCGTAGACCCTGTCGAAGCTGCCGTCGGAGAAACGCGCCTCGACATCGTAGGTGTCCGGGAACAAGCGAGTCAGGGTGAGGGATTCTCCCGGCAGCAGGTAACTTGGGGCCAGCTGATCCACGCCCCACGCGGCACTACTGCTGGGAGTGACGTGCAGGTTCCAGAGCTCAAGGTTGCCATCGTTGAAGACCCGGAGGCTGCCTTCGGGCGGAGGATGGCTGCTCCCGCCACCGCTGCAGGAGAGAGCCAGGGCCACCAGGAAGACACTGGCAAGATGCGCCACGTATCGCCATTTGGGAGAGAAAATCATCAGTCACCTCGATCTGGAATTCCGAGCCTTAGCCCAAGACGGGATAGTCAGTCCCAACTGGACCACACGGATTGTGCATCAATCGAGCCACCACGCAAGACTTGCATTATTTATACTTGATAAAAATTCAACACAAGGAAGGGAGGCATCCGCATCACTTCGAAGGTGGGGGTTCCATCACAATGATGGACGATTCAATTCCAAGGCAAGGACAAGGTCCGCCGAGTTTATCGGCCGGAAAGATCCTCGATCAAATGGTGCGTGACCAGAACGTAATCCGTTCCTGTGGTAAGGATCAGCTGATCCGTCGGTCCACGCGGGGTGAACATGTCCCCAACTTCGGCTCTCCTGGTCCTCCTTCACAAGAACGCCACGCCTCACCAGGTGGGTGATGAAGGTCCCACCGAGGCGGTGTGCTGTGATCAGCTTGGAACGTTTGGCCAACGTTGACCTGACTTTGCCCGGACCTACACCAGGAAGGACCCACCTCACGCCTTGGGAAAGTTGGGCTCCCCCGCCCCCCTTGGGAAACGCTTCAGGGCCCATGACCACTTCTGGTGCGCAGGTAGGAAAAGATGCCACCAGCAGCATCGAATTGAAGGAGAAGACCGTTCATCTTGAACGGAAGATGTGCTGTGCGGGTCACGGTGATTCAACCCAACCAATTGATATGTAACAATTTAAATAAAAGGCACAGCATCTGCTCAGTAGGCGTTGTCTCGGCCTACCCCGAGATGTCGATCCGTAGCAGCGAGGCTGACGCCCTTCAGCTTCAGACCCAGGAGGGAATCCAATGAATAGCTTCGAACAAAGATCCACAGCTTGGTTCTGCTTGGCCGCAGTCGGTTCGGTTGCGACCTTGGTCGGTTGCGCAGGCAACAATTCAGGCAATGGCGACCTCAATGCGATCCTGCGTCCTTGGGTGATCACAGTTGCCCCACTCACAAACACGACGGGTGTGCCGATCACCAACCCAGTGATCTCTGCCACCTTCAGTGAGCAAATGGCCCCCGTCAGTGGTAGTACGACGTTTACCCTCTCGTCCGCGCTCGATGCCGCTGTCCCTGGCACCGTGAGCCTTGACTCTACGAAACGAGTCGCCACCTTTACTCCCACGAATAGCCTCGTGCCGCTCACCACCTATACCGTCACCGTCAACGGATTCACGAGCAACACCACAGGCCGTGCCATCGAGTATGCCTACGTCTGGACCTTTACGACGGGACCTGCGCTCCCGGCAATCGAGGCACCTACCAATCAATAGACCTATTCGTATGAAACTAAGTTTCGAGTGGGCTGTGCATTTCGACGTTCCCCCCATGCTTAGCCCGGTCTTTGTGTGGAATCAGGGTTGATTGACCCACCCCGGATTTCTATCGCAGTTCGGATGTGGAAGATCTGGCCTCTGAGGGGCTCTTTGGCCAGTGTTTCTGGCCTTGGGAGCGGGTTGATCGAATCAGGATACGCCCCCAGGCAAACCGGGTGAATCAGGCAGGAGAAGGCCCGCCCCGAGGGCCGGGCTTTCTCCTGCGGGCGCTGGGTTCCGGGCTGCGAATTGGGCCGGTGTCTTCCGATCTGATGAGCTTCAGCGAGGCCTGCCTCTACCTCAAGAAATCGCGAACCTGGCTTTACCGATCCAACACCTTCCCTTGGCTTATCCAAAGAGGAAGGCTTCCAGGGACTGCAACCGGCGCCCCTTCCGAGCCTTTCTTGGTGCCCTGTTGGCTTCTCGCATCCCACAGTTGGCCGCCGCAAGCGCCTCCACTAGGCTGCCCCGCCAAGGACGTTCCTGGGTAACCCTCATGCACCATTCCAGCTCAAGCCTAGCCCAAGGCGTCGCTGGCGGTGGCTTTAGCCGTCGAGACGCCACTTGCACGGTGAAGGCGCCGTCCCGCTCTGCCTTCCATCCCGAATTGACCACACTCCCTCCTAGCCCTGCGAGGGCCACCTGGAAGGGGAGGCCAGCCTATCACCGTGGTGTATTGGGTCAGTTTCAAGACGTGATCGTTCTGGGGCCAGTTACCCCTAAAGGAATTTGCCCGACGCAGGCAGGACGCAGGACAACGAAAAAGGCCCACCGTGAGAGATGGGCCTAGGTGTTGCATTTATTGGTGGTCCCGGAGCGACTCGAACGCCCGACCCTCAGATTCGTAGTCTGATGCTCTATCCAGCTGAGCTACGGGACCGCACTGAAGGATCGATTTTACCGGATTGGGCCTGCCTGTCCATCCCAAAGGCGCAGGGGCTTGGTCCTGGAGAGGCCGCAGGACCGGCCAGTGAGCCGGGTGGCGAGGTCGTCCATGAGCCTTCGGGCCGTGGTGAGCTTGCCCCCCAGTACCAGGATCAGGTTCGAGAAGCGGGAATGGGGTTCCAGGATCGCCTCCCGGCTGAGGTGGGTGGTGTTGCCCCCGGCTGCCACCAGGGGACGAACGCCAAGCTCTTCTTCGCGGATGGGCATCTCCCGCCAGGGGATGCCCGGAAGGTTCTCATGAAGGGCCTGGAGGAGTTCCTCCCGTTCCGCTGCGAGGATGGGCACCCAGCCATCGGCCACCTCCCGCTCCGTGGTGCCCACCTGCAGCCGCCCCTCGCGGGGAATGACGAAGAGGATGCGACCCTTGGGCCGCCGGATGGCCCAGGGACGGTCACAGCCAGGCACCGCATCGAACCATAGGTGGATGCCGGACGAGAGGCGCAGGCGCTTCCGTGTCTCCCCGAACCACTGCGCCAGGGCGCCATCGGTCCAGGGGCCAAGGGCCGCCACCCACCGCCGCGCCCGCAGGGTTCGAGTCCCCCCGTCCCGGCGATCCCGCAACCGGAGACTCGTCAGGGTGCCTTCAGCTTCTGTGAACGCTTCGGGGTCATGGAAGTCAAGGAGGTGGGCGGTGCTGGAGGCCGCCAGGTCTCGCGTCAAGGCCTGGTCCCAGGTCATCAGGTCCGCGTACCCGGTCGCGCCCCGGAAGGGGCCCCCCAGCGCGCGGGGGTCGGCGGCGAAGATGCCAGCCGGCACGTGACCCAGCTGAAGCTCGGCCGGCCAACCGGGCCGCTCGGAGCCCCAGTGGTCGTAGAGCCCGATGCCGATGCGGTGGGCCAGACCCTCGGGCCAGTTCCGGTGGGGCATCCAGAAGGACTCCCACCGGCAGCGGTGAGGCGCGATGCGGGCCCAGGTGGCCCGTTCCACCAGCCCCTCTCGCATCTGCCGGATGTCCCCCGTGAGCAGGTAGCGGATACCCCCATGGAGCAACTGGCTGGACCACTGGCTGGTGCCGCCTCCCACCGCGCCCTTGTCAACCAGGGCGCAGGTGACGCCCCGCAGGCTGAGCTCCCGGGCCAGGGCGGCGCCATGGATGCCCGCCCCGAGGATGGCCACCTCGACCTCGAGGTCGGTGGGGAGGGTGCAGCTCCCTTCGGGTGGGGCCGGCCAGGCGGCGATGGACATGGAAGCAGTGTGAGGCCTCCCTGTGCTTCAATGAAGCCACCATGAGCTCAAATCGCATCCGCTCCGTCCTGAACCTCACGGTCCTGGTGGCCGCCCTCGGCTACTTCGTGGACATGTTCGACCTGCTGCTCTTCCCCATCGTCCGGCAGCCGAGCCTGATGGCCCTGGGCATTCCCCCGGACCGGCAGATCGAGGTGGGTGCCTACCTCCTAAACTGGCAGATGGTCGGCATGCTGCTGGGCGGCATCCTCTGGGGCATCCTTGGCGACCGGAAGGGCCGGCTGTCCACCCTCTTCGGCAGCATCGCCCTCTACTCGGTGGCCAACATCGCCAATGCCTACGTCACCGGCATTCCGGGCTACGCCTTCTGGCGGTTCATGGCGGGCCTGGGCCTGGCAGGCGAACTGGGCGCCGCCGTCACCCTGGTCTCGGAGGTGCTGCCCAGGGACCTGCGGGGCTACGGCACGGCCCTGGTGGCCTCGGTCGGGGTGTTCGGCACCGTCACGGCCGCTCTGGTGGGGCGGTACCTCACCTGGCAGCACGCCTACCTGGTGGGTGGCGGGCTCGGCATCCTGCTGCTCTTCCTGCGGGTCGGCATCCGGGAAAGCTTCATGTTCGAGAAAAAGCAGGAGGCCTCGGTGAGCCGGGGGGATTTCCTGAGCCTCTTCACCGCATGGGACCGGTTCGGGCGCTATGCCCGGTGCATCCTCATCGGCCTCCCCATGTGGTTCGTGGTGGCCATCCTCATCATCTTCATTCCCGAGTTCGCCACGAGCCTGGAAGTCAGCGGCAAGCTGAACGCCTCGGTGGCCGTGGCCTGCTGCTACAGCGGCATCACCGTCGGCAGCCTGGCCTCGGGCTTCCTGAGCCAACTGTGGGGAACCCGCACAAAGGTGGTGGGCCTCTTCATGGGACTGGCCTTCGTGGGCGTCGCCATCTTCCTGCTCGGCCGGGGCTTCAGCGCCTTCGGCATGTACGTGCTGGCCACCTACCTGGGCCTGGCCACGGGCTACTGGGCTGTCTTCGTCACCGTGGCGGCCGAGCAGTTCGGCACCAACCTGCGGGCCACGGTCGCCACCACCGTACCCAACTTCGTGCGCGGCTCCGTGGTGCTCATCACCAGCGGGTTCCTGGCGCTGAAGGGGCACCTGGGCTTGCTGGGGGCCGCCTGGGCAGTGGGGCTGGTCTGCTTCGCCTTGGGCGCCGTCAGCCTGGCGGGCCTGGAAGACACCCATGCCCGGGACCTCGATTTCGTGGAGTGAGGTTCGCCAAGACGTGCCCGGGGTTCGCTTGCCGGTGCAGCCTTCCCACGGGGTGAACCCCCGGCTTAGTAGGCTGCGTCGGCCCCGCCGTCGATGGGAATGATGGCCCCGGTCGTCCAGGCACTTTCATCGCTCAGCAGGTGGGCGGCCAGGGCGGCGATTTCCAGGGGGGTACCCAACCGCTTCAGTGGATTCACCTCGGAGAGCCGGGCCAGGTCGCCCGCCGGGTCGGGGCTTCCGGACAGGCGGGCGTCCACCATGGGGGTATGCACGGGACCAGGGGCCAGGGCATTGCAGCGGATGCCGCGTGGCGCCCACTCGAGGGCCAGGACCTTCGCCAGCATGTGCACGCCTGCCTTGGAGATGCTGTAGGCGGCGCTATCGGGGATGGCCCGCAGCGCAATGTTCGAACCCACCAGCACCACACTGGCGCCCCGGTTCAGCAAGGGGCCCAGGTGGTGCGCCAGCAGCCAGGGTCCCCGGAGGTTGGTGGCCATCATCGCGTCGAAGTCGGCGCTGGCGGTGGCCTCCACCGAGCCCGTCACCAGGCCCCCCGCAGCCAGGAACATGCCATCCAGGGGTTGGCAGTCTTGGGCAAAGCGGGCCACCGCAGCTTCATCCCGATGGTCGAGCACCACACAGTCGGCTTCCGGCAGGGTTGCCTGCAGTTCCTTCCGGCGCCGGCCAGCCAGGATCAACTCGGCACCCCGCGCCTGAAACAGCCGTGCGGCCGTGCGACCAATGCCGCTGCCGGCCCCGGTGACCAGGATCCGCTTGCCGGCCAGGCTTTGTTCTATGGCAGTCTGCCGAAGGCCCTGGTCCGCAGTCACGGCGCCTGCCCAATGTCCGATGGTCGGTGATGATGGAGGTACAGGGCCATTTTTCGATCCTCCACATCGATGTGCTTGACCAGCCAGTCCGTCAGGAAATCGATGACCGCATCAGTCACGACCACGGGGTCCGTGCGGTGAGCCTCCACCAAGTGCAGCACCCGATGGCGCATGTCGTCATGGATGGCCTTGTGCACCTGGAGGCCGGGATAGCCGGTCTCCCCCATGTACCGCTCCTCGGTTGCGAAGTGGGTTTCGACGTAGTCGGCGAGGAAGTCGAGCAGCTCGGCAATGCGGCCTTCTGCCCGGTTGTCGTGGATGGCCAGGAACAGTCGCTCCAATTGCATGAACAGTTGCTGATGCTGCAGGTCGATGGAGGGGAAGCCGGTCTCCCAGCCTGGGTTCCAGAGCATCATGTTCACGGGGTACTCCCTCGAATGGACCAGGGTCCTTACCAGTATAGGTGGCAGTAGATATACCTGGTCAGCGGGGCCGGGCCGAGTCCGGCACCACCACCCCACCGCTGATCGCCCAGGTCAGGGCCTGGTCGGCGCTGAGGTCGACCGGGCGCACGCGGTCGGCGGCCACCATGATGACGTAGCCCGAGGTGGGGTTGGGCGACGTGGGCACGTACACCGCGATCATGGAGGCATCGCCGGGGATCGCCCAGGCGCAGTCCCGGCTGGCCACGAACCCCAGGGTGTAGGAACCGGGCTGCGGCCATTCCACCAGGACGACCTCCTTGAAGCTGCCGCCCTGCCCCGACTGGATGGCACCCATGAGCTGGCGGGTGGCGCCGTAGATGGTCTTGACCACGGGCACGTGCAGCATCATCTCGTCGAGCCAGGCCAGGACCTGGCGGCCCACGAAATTCCCCACCAGGGCGCCCACCAGCAGGAGGAGGAGCAGGGTGGCCAGCCCGGAGAAGAGCGCCAGGGCCCAGGTCGGTGGGTCGGGGACGTGCACCAGGTGGGCCAACCACGTGAGCGGGCCACGGAAGACGCCGATCAGCGCGGTGAAGATGCCCCGCAGGATCCAGAGGGTCACCACCAGGGGGAGCAGCGTGAACAGGCCGGCGAGCAGGTACTTGCGGATCATTCGGAGTCCTCGGGGCCCGTGAGGTGGCCTTTGCCTTCCAGGATCCTTGGGCCCACCACCTTCCAGAAGCCGTGGAAGTAGGAGATGGCGCTCCAGATCGCCAGGATCACCGCGCCCCAGAGCAGGAGGACGCCCATGCCCCAGAAGAACGTGTAGGGGCGGTTGAGCTGGATGAAGAAGTGGAAGATCTCCCGGTGGGTCCACTCAAAGAGCCAGTAGTCCAGACGGGGGCCGAGGATCAGGCAGGAGATGGCCGCCACCTGGAAGCCCATCTTCCACTTGCCCACCGTGCCGGCGGGAATGGTCAGCCCCTCTTCGCTGGCGATGCCCCGCAGGCCCGTGACGGCAAACTCACGCGCCAGGATGATGAAGGTCATCCAGGCCGGTGCGAGGTTCAGTTCCACCAGGGAGATCAGGGCTCCGGCCACCAGCAGCTTGTCGGCCAGGGGATCCAGCAGCTTCCCGAGGGTGGTCACCTGCTTCCAACGCCGAGCCAGGTAGCCGTCCAGCCAGTCGGTGATGGAGGCGATCCAGAAGACCACCACGCCAATGACCTCGTGGTTGGTGACCTTGGTCATGAGCACCACGACCAGGATGGGCACCATCAGGATTCTGGCGAGGGTGAGGATGTTGGGCAGATTCATGGCGGCGGGCTGCGGCTCCGGTTCCAGCCTACCGCCTTTTAGAGCATCGTTACGCCACCCCGCGCCAGGAGCGCCTGCCACCCGTCATCGGGAATCTGGTCGAAGGCGCAGACCCTCAGCCCTCCGTGGGCCAGGCTCGCCGCCGAGACGTGCACCGGAATGCCCTTGGCCTTCAAGCCTTCCAGGATGGCCACGGCCCCCGGGTCTTCCAGCAGCTCCACCGCCTGGTGGGCCAGGCAGATCCAGGGCAGGCCCGGTTCCAACCGGGCGAGGGTCTCCAGCAGTAGCCGCCGGCCCAGGGCGCGATCGCCCGGGGCGAAGGCGCTCCGCAACAGCAGGACCGGGCGAAGGGCTGGCGCAGTGGGTGCGGTGGGCGACACCAGTGGCACGGGTCGGGCCCCCTGGGCCACCTGGAGTTCCCACAGGGCGCCCTGCCGAAGCAGGCGGACCGTGCGCCCCTGCTTTTCGAGGAAGCCGGTGACATTCACCCGCAGGAGGTCGTCCTCCCCGCGGACGCGCAGCGCTTCGCCGGGGTGGTCCTCCAGCAGTCCCCGCAGTTCCAGGAGGGCCTGGAAGACCGTGACATCAAGCAGCTCGAGGGTGAGGATATCCATTGGGGGGACCTTCACGTGCCAGTTGAACACCCGGATCCACTGGCATTCAAGGCCTGGCTTCAGGCGCAGGCGATCCAGGCCGGATTTGCCAGGGTCCGCTTCGCTGGGTGCACCCCCTTCGGGGAGGAGGCCGACCGGCTTCAGGCCTGGTTCGAGGAAGGGCGCGGGACCCTGCTTCCCTACCTCGCGCCCGACACCCTGCTCGACCCCCGTCAGCTCTGGGCCCCGGCCCGGACGGCCCTGGTGGGGTTCTTTCCTTACGCCCGTCCGGAGGCGGTGCCTGGCGCCGCCCGCGGCAGCCTGAAGCTGAGCCGGTACCTCTGGGGACCCGACTATCACATGATCCTCAAGCCCCGGCTGACCCGGCTGCTGACCCAGGCCCAGGCCCAGTGGCCAGGGCTGGAGGGCCGGGTCTGCGTGGACACCGCGCCCCTCATGGAGCGCCAGCTGGCGGCTCGGGCCGGCCTCGGCTGGCAGGGCAAACACACGCTCCTCATCGCTGGAAAGGGCGGCTCCTGGGGGTTCCTCGGGGTGCTGCTGCTCTCGATCGACCTCCCCCCGGACCAGCCCTTCGGCCCGGAGCAGTGCGGCACCTGCACCGCCTGCCTGGACGCCTGTCCCTCTCAGGCCCTGACTCCCTTCCTGCTGGACCCCGGCCAGTGCCTCACCACCTACACCATCGAAACCGAGGCCGAGCCCCCACCCGAAGTGACGAGGGCCCTGGCGTCCACGCAATGGGCGGCGGGCTGCGACCTCTGCCAGGATGTGTGCCCCTGGAACCGGGCCCCGCTCTGGGGCGATCCCGCCCTCTGGGGCGGGGAGAGTCCCCTGCACACCCGGTCGGCGGCCGAGCTTCCCCGGGGCGCGGCCCAGTGGCGGAAGCTCACCCAAAGGACCGCCCTGCGCCGGGTGAGGGACCGCCACTGGCGGGCGACGCTGACCCGAATCCTCGGCCGATGATTTTTCATTGGAAGTGTTGGGGTTTTTTCCATATAAACAAGCTTCCGGCCAAAGGTGGCCGCACCCCGGTTTGAGGAGTCACCTCGGATGCCCATGAAGCACTGGACGGTCCAGGATGCCGCGTCTCTGTACGGCATCCGGGAATGGGGCGCTGGGTACTTTGGCATCAACGCCAAAGGCCACCTGGAGATCACGCCGACCAAGGATGATTCCCTCAGCTGCGATGTCTACGAGATCGTCCAGCACCTGAAGAAGAAGGGCATCCGCACCCCGGTGAACCTCCGCTTCCCCCAGGTGCTGGCCCATCGGGTGGTCGAGGTGAACGAGGCCTTTCGCCGCGCCATCAGCGAATTCGGCTATGAAGGCAGCTATCAGGGTGTCTACCCGGTCAAGACCAACCAGACCAAGGAGGTCGTGGAGGAGATTCTCCGGGCCGGCAACCGATACCACTACGGGCTCGAGGCCGGCTCCAAGCCCGAGCTGATGATCGCCCTGAACATGGAGCTGCATCCCGAGGCCTTGGTGCTCTGCAACGGCTACAAGGATGAAGCCTTCATCCGCATGGCCCTGCTGGCCCGGAAGGCCGGCCGCAACGTCGTGATCACCGTCGAGAAGATGACGGAACTGCCCCTCATCCTAAAGGTGGCCAAGGAACTCAAGGTCGAGCCGCTCATCGGCCTCCGGGCCAAGCTCAATGCCCAGGGCTCGGGCAAGTGGGAGACCAGTGCGGGCGACCACGCCAAGTTCGGCCTCACCACCCGCGAGATCCTCGATGCCATCGAGGTGCTCGAGAAACGCGACCTGCTGGACAGCGTGATCGAGCTGCACTTCCACATCGGCAGCCAGATCACCGACATCCGCAAGATCAAGTCCGCCATGAAGGAGGCCACCCGCATCTACGCCAAGCTCCGCAAGCTGGGTGTGCCCATCCGCTACCTCAACGTGGGCGGCGGCCTGGGTGTGGACTACGACGGCAGCCGCACCACCTTCAGCAGCTCCATGAACTACACCATCGCGGAATACGCCGCCGACGTGGTCTACACCACCAAGGACATCTGCACCCAGGAACAGGTGCCCATGCCCGATCTGCTGAGCGAGTCGGGTCGGGCCATCGTGGCCTATCACGAGATGCTGGTGGTGGACATCATCGGCCTCATCGACACCACTCATACCAAATACACCGTCACCCTCACCGGCAACGAGCCCCAGATCATCAAGGAGCTGGCCTACACCCGGGACAACATCTCGGTGAAGAACTTTGCGGCGATGTACCACGATGCCATCACCCAGAAGGATGAACTGCTCACCCTGTTCAACCTGGGGTACCTGAGTCTGGTGGACCGCAGCAAGGGGGAGACCCTGTTCTGGGAAGTCTGCCGGAAGCTCTCGCGCATCCTGGGCAGCAAGAGCCTCAAGTACGTGCCCGAAGAGTTCCAGGACCTGAACAAAAGCCTGGCGGACAAACTCATCGCCAACTTCAGCATCTTCCAGTCCATGCCCGATCACTGGGCCATCGAGCAGCTCTTCCCGGTCATGCCCATCCACCGCCTGAAGGAGAAACCGGGGCTCTCAGCCACGCTCTGCGACATCACCTGCGACAGCGACGGGAAGATGGAGAAGTTCATCGACCTGAAGGATGTCCGGGACGAGATCCCCTTCCACGAACCCCGTGGAGGCGAGTCCTATTACGTGGCCTTCTTCCTCACGGGCGCCTACCAGGACATCCTCGGCATGCGGCACAACCTCTTCGGGGCACCCAACGAGGCCCACATCATGGTGCACGAGGACGACACCTTCAAGGTCCAGCACATCGTCATGGGCGAGACGGTGGATCACATGCTCCGCAGCGTCCACTACGATCCCGATGTGCTCATCCAGGGCCCCCAGAGCAAGCGGAAGTCCGGTGCCAAGGGGGATGCGGCCGAGGCCCTGCGGACGCTGCTCAGCGAAGAACGCAAGCTGCACACCTATCTGGAGACCTGAGCCAGGTTGATTGGCCGCAGGTGGCTGATATTCACCTCCCCGGCCGGTTGTTCCGAAAAAGGGGGAGTACCCGAAGGGTTTTGTCCATTCGACGGCCATACGCCAGACTGGTTTCACATGCCTGAAGCCTCCCGAGCCAGCTGGTACCACCGGTCACCCTGGTGGCTGAAGGGCATCCTGCTGGCTGCCCTGCCCTACATCACCTGGATGGCGACCTATCCCAGGTACACGCCCCAACACCGTGCCATCGAGCTGGGCTTCCTGATGCTGCTCCAAGGTCTCGTGGTGGCGAGCATCTGGCTGGCGTCCCGTCGACCTGGCCTCGAGCCCGCCTTGGCCACCGCACTGCGGTGGATGGCCGGAGGCTGGTCGGTCAACCTCCTGGCGACGCTCGCTCTCCCCTTCTCGGCCCTCTCCAAAAATGGCGCGTTCCCGGTGGGGCTGCCAGACCTGGGCTACCTGGCGACCTACCTCTTCTTCTTTATCGGCATGTTTCGCATGCCCCGGGCCGAGGCCCCCCTGCCCGGAGCCACCCGGATCCTGCTGGACGGGGCGGTCTTCGTGGTGGGTGTGGGCGCCCCGCTCTGGCTGTTCACCCTGCGCCCGGCACTTTCCCACGGACTGACCTTCGAGTCCTTCCTGGCGGCGGCCTATCCGGCCCTCGCCTTCCTTGGCGTCATGGCACTCAACCTGGCGCTTCTCTGGTCGAAGCCTTTCCCCAATAGGACCGCCCATCACCTCCTGCTGGTGGGCACGGGTGTCTCCTGGCTGGCGGATCTCATCTTCAGCCTACAAGTGGACAACGCAGACGTGGTGATCGGCCTGAGGTTCTGGGGCAACATCATCAACGCGGTGGCCTTGATTCTATGCCTGGTGGGCGCCTGGCGCATCGCCCATGATCCCGCCCCAGAACGGCCACTACGCCCCATCGCCCTCAGTCCGGTGCCCATGGTGACCATCGTACTGGTCAGCCTGTGGCTGGTGAGGTTGGTGGGCAAGGGGCTGGATGGCCAAAAATTGCAGGGGGTCCTCTTCGGCATCCTGCTCCTGATCCTCGTGCTGCTGGTCCGCGAGAGCCTCTCGCTGCAGGAGAGCATGCTGCACGGCCAGAAGACCGCAACCCTGGCCATGCAGGCCCGGTTCGAGGCCCTGGTGCGCCACTCGTCCGATCCCATCCTGGTCACCGGTACCGATGGCCGCATCCTCTTCTCGGACCCAGCCGCGGTGCGGGTGACCGGGCTCAGCACCGCCACCCTCGAAGGCCGCGCCCTCCTGGGCCTGCTGCATCCGGAAGACACCGGCCTGGGGACCAGCTTCCTGCAATCCCTCATCCAGAACCCGGAGACCCCCCAGGTCCAGCGGGTCAGGATGGGCCCCCCCGAAGGCCCCTGGCGGCTCCTGGAGATCTCGGGCTGCAACCTGCTCTCCGACCCCGCCGTGGAAGGGCTGGTGCTGAATGCCCGGGACATCACGGAGCGCCACCGGCTGGAAGATCAGCTCCAGGAAGCCCAGAAAATGGAGGCGGTGGGCCGGCTTGCGGGCGGGGTGGCGCACGACTTCAACAACCTGCTCAGTGCCATCATGGGCAACCTCGGGCTGGCCGAGGCTTCGCTCCCAGAAGGGCACCCGGCCCGGAAGGACCTGGCCCGCATCCAGGGAGCTGCCACCCGTGGGGCCGCCCTGACCGGACGCCTGCTCGCCTTCTGCCGGCGGGACCTGCCTGAGTCGAAGGTGGTGAACCCCGAATACCTGTTGCAGGGCATGCTGCCCCTCATCAAGGGCCTGGTGGGCGAACAAGTCCGGATCGACCTGGACTTGGCCTCCGACGCTGGCGCCATTGCCGTGGATCCCAACGAGTTGGAGCAGGCCATCCTCAACCTGGCCGCGAATGCCCGGGACGCCATGCCTGAGGGGGGTACCCTCACGCTACGCCTGCTGAAGACCGAACCAGAGGGGCCGCCCCTCACCCTCTTCCTCCCTGGCCCCACGGATGAATACGTGATCCTGGAGGTGGCCGACAACGGCCAGGGCATGGACGAGGCCACCCAGAGCCACCTGTTCGAGCCTTTCTTCACCACGAAGGCGCGGGGACGGGGGACGGGGCTCGGCCTCTCCTCGGTCTATGGGATGGTCAAGGCCTCCCATGGCGGCCTGGAGGTCGGGTCGATCCTGGGTCGGGGCACCACCGTCCGCCTCCGGTTTCCGCGCACAGAGTCCGTCCCGGAAGGCAGCAGCTCCGGTGCCAACGACCTTTTGCAGCAGGGCACCGAGACCATTCTGCTGGTGGAGGACGAGCCCAGCGTCCGGGAGACCACCCAGCGCATCCTCCAAGCCTGCGGCTACGAGGTGGTCGCCGCCGAGGACGCCCGGGAAGCCCGGGAGCGACTGGCCTTCCACGCCGGCCGCATCCACCTCCTGCTGACCGATGTGATCATGCCCGGGGAAAGCGGCCCCGCCCTCGCCGCAGACCTGGTCCGCCATCACACAGACCTTCGCGTCCTCTACATCTCCGGCTACACGGCGGACGAGTTGGGGCCCCATGGCCTGGCGCGGCCCGACGCACCCCTGCTGCGGAAACCCTTCACCATCGACCAGCTCCATCGACGGGTTCGCGAGGTGCTCGAAGGGCCGCCGGGCTTGATCTAGGCAGGTCCTTCAGGCCCCGGTCCAACGAGGCTCGGGTTTCTGGCGCCAGAGCCAGATGATGAAGTCCACGTTCTTGGGAGCCCCGCCCAGGGCCTTGAGGCGCGTGATGTTCTGGCCGCGGTGGTGCTGGGTGTGCAGGCAGGTCTGCAACAGGGCCTCAGAGACGGAGATCATGCAGGGGGGCTCCGGAAACCAGGGCACCCGAACCGTCCTGGACAGGGCGGCGTCATCCAGCCCACGGCCGAGGGCGCCGAAGACCTGGTGGGCCTCCTGGCAACGCTGCCGGAGCACCTGGAATGCCGGGGTCGGGTGTTCCGGAATCGCCACGGGTTCGCCCTTCAGGACGAGCAGGAAGGCTTCCTGGGTCGACACTTGGTGGTCGGTCCGTTGCCTGAGTTCTTCATCCTCCAGGAAGCCGGAGGCCTCCCAGGCCCGGAAGAAGGAGGCATCGGCCCAGGCCTGGTGCGCGAGGAGGTCTTTCAAGGGACCCATCATGCGTCCTCCCTTCGGATGGCGGGATTCTAACGCCAAGTACCTACCAGAGGTCGTTTCCCTCGCAGGTCCAGATTTCCGTGAGAATGGAAACCCTCACTCCAAGGAGATCGCCATGGACATCCAGCGCGTCGGCGTCATCGGTTGCGGGCTCATGGGCGCGGGCATCGCCCAGTGCGCCGCCGAGGCAGGCTGCGAGGTCTGGGTGAAGGAGGCGGATGAGGCCCTCCTGAAGAAGGGGTTCGCCCGCATTCATGGCGCCTGGGATCGGGCCGTCGCCAAGGGGAAGATCACCGAGGCCCAACGTCAGGGCTGGAACCAGAACCTGCACGGCACGCTGACGTTTGCCGAGCTTGCTCCCTGCGACCTGGTGGTGGAGGCCATTCCTGAACGACTGGACCTCAAGTTGCAGACCTTCGCGGAGCTGGATCGCGTGCTGGGCCCCGAGGCCCTCATCTGCACGAACACCTCCAGCCTGTCCGTGGCCCAGCTGAGCCCCGTGCTCGCGCCCCACCAGCTGCCGCGCCTGGCCGGACTCCACTTCTTCAATCCCGTCCCCGCCATGCCCCTGGTGGAAGTCATCCGCACCTTGGCCACCGACGAGGCCACGGTCGAAGCCCTGCGCGCCTTCGTCCTCAAGCTCGGCAAGACGCCTGTACTCGCTCCCGATGCCCCCGGCTTCATCGTCAACCGCCTGCTGGTGCCCTACCTCCTCGATGCCATCCGCTGTGCCGAGCAGCGCCTCGCCACCCCGGAGGACATCGACACCGGCATGAAGCTGGGCTGCGGGCATCCCATGGGCCCCCTCCACCTCAGCGACTTCATCGGCCTCGACACCATGCAGAGCGTGGCCGAGGTGCTCTTCGACGCCTTCGGCGAACCCCGCTTCAAGGCCCCCGCCCTGCTCCGCCAGCTGGTGGCAGCGGGCCGCCTGGGACGCAAGACTGGCTCGGGGTTCTACCGCTGGGAGGGCGAGAAGCGGGCCGAGGCCCTGCCCCTGTAGGGCTCAGGGCACGGCCACCGTCCTCCGGGGTCAGAGTCCCAGGGCCCGCCGCACCTCCTCCATGCGTCGCCGGCTGATGGCCAGACGCCCCGTGGCCAGCACCAGCTCGTCCTCGGCGGTCATTTCCCGCACGGCCCCGAGGCGCACCAAGGCATTGCGGTGGACGCGCAAAAAGCCATGGTCGGTGAGGCGCTCTTCCCAGTGGGCGAGGGTGCCATCGACGGGCAGCCGACCTTCGGGTACCCAGGCCACGCAATCGCCCAGATCAGCGACCAGGGCCTCCACCTCCTCGGGCCGCAGCAGCCGGGTGGTGCCCTTCCTCCGCACGGGGATGCGGAGCCATTCCTTCTGGAGCGGCTCGTCCTTCGGCCGGATGCGCGACAGCGCCTGGGCCACGCCCACTCTCGAGATGGGCTTCAGCAGGTAGTGGACCGCCCCGCCCGCGAAGGCCTCGATGGCATGCTGCGGGTAGGCCGTCACGAACACCAGCGAAGGCCGCGGCTCCGGCAGCATGTGCATCAGCTCGGTACCCTTGATGCCCGGCATCTCGATGTCCAGGAACACCGCATCCGGCCGATGGTCCGCGACGGCCGCCAACCCCAGGCGACCGTTCTCCACCGCCGCCACCACCGCTACCCCCGGCAGCTCCGACAGTAACTCCACCAGGTGTTCCCGGGCCAACGGCTCATCCTCGATGACCACGATGCGGATCATGCCTGCCTCCATGTGAGCGTGGCGCGGAACCGCAGCCCCTCCACCGTCGTCTGAAGATCCTCTGGATGCTGGAGCCGAGCACGCAGGGAGACCAGACCTGTTTGTGTGCCCTGAATATCCCTGCCTGTTGGGCCCGGAGGGAGGTCATTCTCGACGCCCACCCGGAGGTCGTACGAGGTCTTGAAGGCATCGTACCGCGGCTCGACCTGTGCCCAGATTCGCAGCTCCCCACCCTTGGGAATCCTTCCGATGCCATGTTTGACCGCATTCTCCACCAGGGTGTGGATGGCGAGCGTGGGCACCAGCAGCGGCTCCGCGGCTTCGTCGATGGCCAGCACCACCTTCAACCGGGAGCCGAGCTGCAGCCGCTGCAGCCCCAGGTAGGCCTCCACGAAGGCCAGCTCCTCTTCCAGGGGAACCTGGGGACGGTCCACCAGGGCCAGCACCGCGCGCATCAGGTGCCCCACCTTGGCCAGGGCCACCTGGGCCGCCTCGGGATCGACGGGAACCTGCGCTTGGATGCTGTTCAGCACATTGAAGAGGAAGTGCGGTTCCAGTCGGCTGCGCTGGGCCTTGGCCTCCGCCTCCTCCCGGGATTCGCTCATGCGACGCAGCCCCACGAAGAGCTCCAGCAGCAGCATGAAGGCCAACAGCAGGCTGACCTGGAAGAGCTGGAAGTGGGCCCAGCCCCGCCACCGGAGGAACGTGCCCAGGAGCTGGAACAGCAGCAGGAAGGGCAGGAAGAAGCCTCCCACCAGCCAATAGGCGCCGCTGTGCTTGGTTCGGCGCCACCCGTGCGTCTGGATGGCCTGTAGGAACACCTCGGCGGCCTGTCGCACCAGCCGCCAGACCACCACCATGGCGACCAGGGCGAGGCCCAGGGTCCACGGCTCATGCAGCCCCAGGAGCAGCCGTGGCCCGCCCGCAGGCCATGGGGTCCAGGCGAAGGGTGCGAGCAGGAGCAGGCACCAGCAGGATCGGATGACCCACCACGCCCACTCCCGACCATCTCCGTCATAGAGAATCCAGAGCCCTCCCGATTCCGCCCAGTCCCCCCTCATGGCTGCCTCCAGCGGAAGGACACACGGAAGCCCATCTCCGTTCGGGTCATGGCGAGATCCTCCGGCCGCGCGAGCCTCTGGCGAAGCGATTCGAGGGCCGTGCCAGTGCCTTTGTGGCCCGAGTTGCCATCGCCCGAATCCTCCACCCAGACTTCCAGATCCTGATGATCCTCCTGAAATAGGCTGCCCTCCTGAACCTGAACCAGGGCCGCGCCAATGCGGAGGGAACCGCCGTCCTCCTGTCCAGCGATGGCGTGTTTAAAGGCGTTTTCCACCAGCACCTGTAGGGCCATGGGGGGAATTTCCGCCTCTTCCAGGGCTTCGGGAATGTGGATCTCCACTTGCAGCCGCCGTCCCATGCGGGCCCGTTCGATGCCCAGGTAGGCCTCCACGAAGCCCAGTTCCCGGCCCAGGGGAATCGTGTCTGCTCCTGAGAGGTCGAGCAATTCTCGGAACATCTGGGACAACCGCTCAGCCGTGCTCTTGGCACCGGCAGGGTCCGCGTCCATCTGGGCCCGCAGGGTGGCCAAGGTGTTGAACAGGAAGTGCGGGGTCAGCCGTGACCGTAGTACCTGGTCGCGGAGGGTGAACACCCGCCGCCGCAGCTGGAACCGGGTGGTGGTCTCCTCGAACATCACCACGCCCACCACCACCAAGCCGAAACGGGCAAAGGCATCGCTGAGGAAAGGCCGGGGCACCTTCGCCATCACCCAGGCGGCGGCGACCACCACCGGGACCGCCGCGCCCAATAGGAACAGGCCGCCCCGGACACCCGCCTCGCCTTCACCCAGGAATTCCCGGAGCCCAGCATCCTGGACGGACCTCACGAAGCGCCAGAAGACCAGTAACGCCACCCCGGCAAGCAGGGCTTCGAGGGCCAACCAGTCACTGTCTTTGGGATCGGACAGCAGTCCCTTGCCCGCCATCCATTGCAGGAACATGAAGCACCACTGCCAGGCGAATACGCCCCGGAACAACCACCACCAGGGTCCTGGTTTGTGGATCCGTTCGGCCCGCTCCAGCTGTGCCTGAGAAACGAACCGGAAGTCCTGATACCACCTCATGCCTGCCTCCAGCAGAAGGACACACGGTGCCGTCCGCCTTCCATGCCCATGGTCAGGTCCTCCGGCCGGTCCAGCCGCTGCCGCAGGGTGTCCAGGGCCGTACCGGTGCCCCGCTGGGTGCTGAGCCCGGGCCCAGGGTCCTCCACCCACACCTTCAGACCCAGGAGGTCACGCGCCGCGCCGATGCGCACGGTGCCACCCCGCTCCAGCGGTGCGACACCATGCTTGATGGCGTTCTCCACCAGCACCTGGAGGGAGAGGGGCGGCAGCTGCGCCACCTCCAGATCCTCGGGGACGGCGACCTCCACCCGGAGGCGATCCCCCAGGCGGGCCTGCTCGATGCCCAGGTAGGCCTCCACGAAGGCCAGCTCCTGCTTCAAGGGGATGGTGGGCTGATCCGCCACCGCCACCACCTGCCGGAACAAGGAGGCCAGCCGCTCAGTGGTGGCCTGGGCCCCCCGGGGATCTGTCTCGATCTGCGCGTGCAGGGTGTTCAGGGCGTTGAAGATGAAGTGGGGCGCCAACCGGCTTCTCAGCGCAGCCTGGGCCGCCAGGTCCGCCAGTCTACGCTGGCGCTCGGCCTCCTCCCGGTGGAAGGCGATCTGGTAGAACGCCACCCCAAGCAGCAGGCTCAGCAGCAGGAGAGTCAGGAAGTGCTGCCAGGGGTTCATGTCTGGAAGCGGGTTCAGGCCCGGTCGCCCGGCCCCCTCCAGCAACCCTGAGAGAAAGCCCTGGGTGCCATCGAGGGACAAGCTGCTCAGGAAGATCCCCAGCCCCCAGGCCTTCATCCAACCGGGCCAGCCCTCCCTGCGGCCCCGGGGCATCACCAGGGTGAGGATGGACAGCCCTCCCATCAACCCGAAGAGAAAATCGCCATGCCGTTCTAGCATGAACCGCTGAACCGGCGGGAACGCGTCCAGGAGGAACCCCAGCGCCAGGTAGGGCCCCACTTCAAACAGCGGCGCGGGTACGCAGGAAAGCCGAACCCAGAGCGCTTCCGCTATTAACCGTGGCCTCATGCCGCCGCCTCCCTTGAAGGTAAGGGTACGGGAGTGGCCTCGGCTCGGCCCCGGAACCTCATCAACGGCCTTCGGCCCCTACGAACGGTTCACCACGGGTCCTGAACGGTCTTGCCGGCCTGGGCATGCTTTAGGGCCTTGAGGCCGATGTCCCGGCGCACCTGCATGCCGGGCCACCGCACCTGCGACAGGGCGGCCTCGATGGCGGCGCGGGCCGCAGCCAGGTCCGGCGCGGAGGTCGCCAGGTTCAGTACCCGACCGCCGTGGGTGAGCCACTGTCCGTCCTGCTTGCGCGTGCCGGCATGGATGACCGTGACGGCGGGGGCCCCCAGTGCGATGGGCACGCCCTTCCTTGCGCCCTCGGGATAGTCCTCTGCCGCCAGGACGACAGTGATGGCGGTGTGGGGCTTCAGGGCCAGCTCTCGCGTCTGCAACCGCCCCTTAGCCACCTCCAGCAACAGCGCCGGCAGGTCCTCATCGAGCAGCTGCATCAGGACCTGGGTCTCGGGGTCGCCGAAGCGGACGTTGTATTCCAGCAGCTCGGGCCCCTTCGCGGTCCACATGACGCCCAGGAACAGCACGCCCCGCGCTACCAGGCCATCTCGCTGCAGGCCACGGACGGTGGGTTCCACCAGCTCCAGGCGCATGCGTTCGACATCCTCCGGGCGCAGGAAGGGCAGCGGCCCGAAGGCGCCCATGCCGCCGGTGTTGGGGCCCTGGTCCCCCTCGAAGATGCGCTTGTGGTCCTGACAGGCGGGCAGCAGCACGTAGGCCGCATGGGAGGCGTCCACGTCCACCAGCACATGCAGCGAGAGCTCCATGCCCACCAGCGGGGCCTCCAGGACCACGGTCCGGCTGGCGTCCCCGAACTGGCCCGCCAGGAAGGCCCGGTAGGTCGCCAGGGCTTCGGCTTCGGTCTGGGCCAGCACCACGCCCTTTCCGGCAGCCAGGCCATCCGCCTTCAAGACGATGGGATAGCCATGGGACCACTGACGGATCAGGGCCTCACCCTCGGGCCCATCTGACACGGTGTGGCTGACGGCGCAGGGGATGCCGTGCCGCTCCATGAAGGCCTTGGCAAAGGCCTTGCTGCCTTCCAGCCGGGCCGTGGCGGCGTCATGGCCGAACACCGGAATGCCCAGTGCCCGCAGCGCGTCCGCCACCCCTGCCACCAGCGGCACTTCGGGCCCCACGACCACCAGGTCGGGCCGGTGCTCCGTGCACCAGGCCGCCACCAAGGCCGGCTGCTCCAGGTCCAGGTTCACCCGTCCCCCAAGCTCCGCCAGGGCATCGCTGCCTGGCGCCGACACCAGCTCCACGTCCGGGCCCGAGGCCTTGAGCTTCAATGCCAGGGCGTGTTCCCGGCCACCGGAGCCGAGGAGCAGGATCTTCATGGGGACCTCCGGGTTCCAGTATCGCCGAGGCACTGGTGGAAAATCCGGCGTAAACCATGGTTCGGAAACCAGCCGGAATTCGGGGCCCCGGCACCAACGGCTCGCCCCCCATGGAGGTGCCCTGGCCGTCACGAAGGGCGCTTCACCCCGGAAATCTGGCCCCCCATGGGGCGCAGCCGACCCTGGTGGCATGCATCCCCGCCGCATGGCCGCCCATGCGACGCCCTTCCATCGCGCCACCGGAGTCGACTCCGGTCGGCCTTCCTGCAGGAGTCACCATGAACCGCCTGACCGCCCCCCTCTGCATGGCCGCCCTCTCCCTCGCAGGCATGGCCCTGTCAGCCGAGGATTTCCAGCCCCTCATGAGCACCACCCAGGCTACCTGGCCCGCAAAGCAGCACATCGGGGTGATCTGCGACTACCGCAGCAGCCAAGCCGAGGTGATGGCCCTGGCCAAGGCCGCCGGCCCCGGTTCCCTCCTCACCGTCGTGGATGCCCGGGTGCCTGGCCAGGCCGGCGCCGCGGCCATCCTCATGGCCAGCCGCAAGGCCGACTACGTGGTGCTGCTGCCCAAGGACCGCCTGTTCCGGGATGGATCCTTCGGGGCGACCGTGGCCCTCAGCCAGCTCGCGAAGCGGGGGGTTCCCGCCATCGGCACCACCCCCGTCGCCCTGCAGCAGGGGGCGGTGTTCAGCCTCGGTGAAGGCACCGCCGGCCAGCTGCTGGTAACCAACCGTCTCATCGGCACCGTGGACGTGATCCTGCCCCAGCAGGCCCGCGTCAGCGAGCAGGCCCGCCTGGTCCAGCCCGATGAGGGCATGGCGACCATCACGCTGCTCACGGCCGAGTGAGCCCAGGTATCCCGTGAATGAGCCCGGCCTGGCCGGGCTCATCCGGTTTACAGCCACTCACCAAACTGGTCACGGAAGGTGCGGCTCAGCGTCAGCCGGGTGCCATCCCGCATGATCACCAGGTGGTCACCGCCGGTCCAGGGCTGAAACTCCCGGATGAAGTCGAGGTTCACGATGGCGGAGCGGTGGATGCGCCGGAACTGGGAAGGATCGAGGCGCGTGAGCAGACCGGTCATGGTCTGCCGCAGCAGGTGGGAGGTTCCTTCGACATGGAGCCGGACATAGTTGTCCTCCGCCTCCACCCACTGGATGCTGGCGGTGCGCACCAACACGTGCCGGTCCGCCTGCTTCACCAGGAGGCGGTCCACCCAGGGACGCTCCTTGCGCAGGCCTTCCATGAGGGCATCCAGGTCCGGCCCCTGGCCCTCGGCCCGGAGGCTGCACCAGCGGCGCGCCCGGTCCAGGGCCTGGTGGAAGCGCTCGGGGGAAAAGGGCTTCAGCAGGTAGTCGAGTGCGTGCACTTCAAACGCCCGCAGGGCGTGCTGGTCGTAGGCGGTGATGAAGAGGGTCGGGGGCATGTCGGCGGGCCCCACCGCCTCCACCACACCGAAGCCATCGAGCTCGGGCATCTGGATGTCCAGGAAGACCAGGTCGGGCTTCAGGTCCTCGATGGCCTTCACCGCCTCCAGGCCATTGCTGCACTCCTTGGCCACCTCGATGTCGCTGGCCCGCCGGAGCAGATGCCGGATGCGTTGGCGTGCCAGGGGCTCGTCGTCCACCACCAGGGCCCGCAGGTTCACGGTACCACCTCGTCGAGGCGCCCCAGGGGCAGCCAGAGCTCCACCAGAGTGCCCCGTCCCGACCCGCCGAGGATATCCAGGCGACCCTGCCCCTTGTAGAGCAGCCCCAGGCGGGAGCGGACATTGGCCAGACCGACGCCTTCCCTGCCGGGGACGTAGCCCTCCCCGTCATCCTGGACGGCCAGCACCAGGAAAGCTGAATCCTGACGCGCCCGCAGCTGCAGCGTCCCTCCCTGAGGCCGATCCGCGAGGCCGTGCTTCAGGGCATTCTCCACCAGTGGCTGCAGCAGGAAGCTGGGTACCCGGCACTCCATCAGCTCGGCCGGAATGTCGATCTGCACCCGCAGACGGTCCTGGAACCGGATCTCCTCGATGGCGAGGTAGTCCTTGATGAAGGCCAGCTCCCGCCGCAGGGTCACCCACTGCTCCTGCGGGGCATCCAGGGTGGTGCGCAGAAAGTCCCCCAGCCGGCTGATCATCTCGTCTGCGCCGTCGGGGTTGGAGTGGACCAGCGCCGAAATGGAATTGAGGGTGTTGAACAGGAAGTGCGGCTGCAATTGCATCCGCAGGGCCAGGTTCTGAGCTTCGGCGAACCGGGTCTCCAGGTGTGCGGCTTCGACTTCCCGGGTTTTGTACTTCCGGTAGATGCGCAGGCCATGGAAGCTGGCGATCACCGCCCACATGAAGAGCAGGTTTGTATGGAAATAGGCCCGATAGAACCGGAGCAGGCCCTTGGAAAGCATGGCGAAGCTCAACGGATCCTTCAGTTCGTCCCACTGCACCCAGATGGAGATGAAGTAGGCGATGAACAAGCCCAGAGCGGCGACCCCCATGCTGGCCAGGAGGTGGAGGGTCCAGGTGCGCCAGCTGGCCCAGGCAAAGGACTCAATGGGCCTGCGATTGGCCAGCCACAACAGAAACAGCCCCAGGAGGCCCCAGGTGCCATTCTGGAGCAGGTTCAGCAGCAGCATCCGGGAGAAGGAGGCCGAGGGGTACATCACCAGGTCCATGGTGGTCATGTAGAGCCCCATCAGGGCCCAGATGCCCCAATACCAGCCCCACTTCGGCCTCAGGTGTTCCATGGACCCAAGCCTAGTGGAACCGTCGGGCACTCACCAGCCACGGAGGGGCGAAGCGCATGAATCCGGGGGTGATCTCCCAGGTGTGACGATCAGGAGGTCAGGAATGCCTACCCCCGCGCCACCGCTTGGGAGTAGGATGGCCCCGTTCGGAGGACCCATGGCCACCCTCACCCTTCAGGGACATCCCATCCGCACCTCAGGGGCTCTGCCCCTGCCCGGGCAAGCGACGCCGCCCTTCACCCTGACCCGCAAGGACCTCACCGAGATCACGAGCGTGGACCTCGAAGGGAAGCGCGTGCTCCTGAGCATCTTCCCCAGTCTGGATACTTCCACCTGCGCCGAGAGCGTGCGGAAGTTCAACCATCTGACGGCGGACCTCGCGGACACGGTCATGCTCTGCGTCTCCATGGACCTCCCCTTCGCCCAGGCGCAGTTCTGCGGGGCCGAGCGGCTGGACCGGGTGATGACAGCGTCCGCCTTCCGGCACCTCGAGTTCGGCACGGCCTTCGGGGTCACCCTGATTGACGGCCCCATGCGCGGCCTCTTCGCCCGGGCCGTGGTTTGCCTGGACGAGAACGGGACCGTGGTGCATACGGAGCTGGTGCCCGAGCTGACCCGGGAACCCGACTACGACCTGGCCATCCACGCCATCCGCAACCGCCACCACCCCTGTCCCGAGGACGCCCTGGAATCCACGGAGTAGAGGCGCGTTCCTCTCAGACTTTGGCCATCAACCGTGCTCGGGTATAGGGAATCAGCCCACCTGCGTCCATGATGCCCTTGCGGGCTGCGGGCAGCTTCACCTGCTCGAAGCTGCGCCCGGTGGTCCGGTTGATCACCTGGTCGGCAGTGATCTCCAGGTCGTCCCCTTCGGAAGCCTCGATGGTGGGGCAGATCACCACCTGCAGGCCGAGGTTGATGCTGTTCTGCAGGAAGATGCGGGAGATGCTCTTGGCCACCACGGCCACCTCGTGCCCCTTGAGGGTCGAGCAGGCCTGCTCGCGGCTGGAGCCACACCCGAAGTTCTCGCCACCCACGATGACGGAACCCGGCGGAAAGGCCTTGGCCTTCAGCTGCGCATTGAACTCCGTGCGATCGAAGAAGGCGAACTGGGGGGTCTCGGTGGGCAGCACGGTGGCCATGAAGCGGCCCGGGTAGATGTCATCGGTGCTGATGTCGTTCTCGAGCTTGATGATGACTTTTGGCATGTCAGGCTCCCTTCCGGGGATCGGTGATGACGCCCGTGATGGCGGAGGCGGCGGCGACCACGGGGCTGCAGAGGTAGACCTCGCCGGTGGGGTTGCCCATTCGGCCCTTGAAGTTCCGGTTGGTGGTGCTGAGGGCCACCTCGTGGTCGCCCAAGGCCCCTTCGTGGACGCCCAGGCAGGGCCCGCAGCCGGAGTTCATGACCACGGCCCCGGCCTTCATGAAGTCGTGGATGTAGCCCATGTCCAGGGCCTTCGCGAAGATCTTGCTCGAGGCAGGGAATACCAGCATGCGGGTGCCTTCGGCCACCTTCTTGCCCCGCAGGATGGCGGCGGCATCCGCCAGGTCATCCAGGCGGCCGTTGGTGCAGCTGCCAATGACGATCTGCTGGATCCTGGTGCCGACCACCTGGTCGATGGGCTTCACGTTGTCCACCATGTGGGGGCAAGCGATCTGGGGCGCCAGGGTGGAGACATTGATCTCAACCGTCTGCACGTAGGTGGCATCCACATCGGGGGTGGTGCAGGGAATCGCCTCGGTGACGCCGGCCTCCTCCCGGAGATAGCGCACGGACTCCTCGTCGCCCGGCACGATGCCGGAGGTGGCTCCCGCTTCGACGCTCATGTTGCAGATGGCGATGCGGCCGCTGGTGCTCATGCGCCGGATGGTCTCGCCATGGAACTCCAGCACCTTGAAGTTCGCGCCCTGGGCCGTGAGCTTGCCAATGAGATGGAGGATGAGGTCCTTCGGCCCCACCATGGGCGGGAACTCACCCGACACCACCACCTTGATGGTCGCGGGCACCTCGATGTTCACGGCGATGCCCAGGCTCCAGATGGAGGCCATCTCCGTGGCCCCGACGCCGAAGCTGAAGGCGCCCAGGGCCCCATGGCTGGTGGTGTGGGAATCCGTGCCCACCACCACGAAGCCGGGCCGGACGTAGCCGTACTCCGGCAGGATCTGGTGGCAGATGCCGCCCACGTCGCCCCGGACGTCGTGGAACTTGGTGATGCCGTTGGCGGCGACGAAGCCGCGGATCTTCTTCTGGTTGGTGGCGGTCTTGGGAGACTCCGCCGGGACCCGGTGATCGAAGATGATGGCGACCCGGGAGGGATCCCAGACCTTCGGTTCCAGGCCAGTCCCCTGGAACACCTCCTGGAACTGGTTGATCACCAGCGCCGCGTTCTCGTGGGACATGGCGAGGTCCACCTTCGGCTCCACCACATCGCCCACCTTCACGGACGGCAGACCCGCGGCCCGGGCCAGGATCTTCTCGACAACGGTCATACCCATGGGAACCTCCTCAGATGACGCCTTTGGACTTCAATTCAGTGAGCCTGGCCTCGGAGAGCCCGAGGGCTGCGTAGACCTGTTGATTGTGCTCGCCCAGGGTGGGGGGCGGGGTGTCAACGCTGCCTGGGGTCTTCCCGAACAGGGCGGTGAGCCCGAAGACCTCTACGTCTCCGACCCCTTCCACCATCACCTTCTGGAGCACCTGCCGGTGTTCCACCTGCGGTTGCCGCAGAGCCGCCTCCAGGCTGAGGATATCCCCGCTGGGCACATCCTTCGCGTTCAGCGCCTCCACCCAGGAGGCGGTGGGCCGCTGGGCCAGTTGGGCCTCCAGCAGGGGCGTCAGCGCCTTTCGATGCTGCTTCCGCGTGTCCCGCTCCTGGAAGCGGGGATCGGTCTTCAGCTCGGGCACCCCGAGCACGTCACAGACCGCCTCCCACTGCTCCTGCTTGTTGGCGGCGATGTTGATGTGCCCGTCCTGCGTGCGGAAGGTGCCGCTGGGGGCGGCGGTGAAGTTGTCATTGCCCATCAGGACCGGCTGCTCACCGCCGATGAGCAGGTTCGCGGCCACCCAGCCCATGAGGGGCATGATGCTGTCCAGCAGGGCCACGTCGATGGACTGGCCCTCGCCGGTGCGCTCCCGGTGGAACAGCGCCGCCATGACGGCAAAAGCGGCGTTCAGGCCCCCCACAGTGTCACAGACGGGAAACCCCGTTCGCAGGGGGTTCAGGCGTTCGTCGCCGTTCACGGCCATCTCGCCGGACAGCCCCTGGATGATCTGATCGTAGGCGGGCTTCAGCGCATCGGGCCCGCTCTGCCCGAAGCCGGAGATCGCACAGTAGACGAGGCGCGGGTTGACCTCGGCCAAGGTTTTGTAGCCGATGCCCAGGCGGTCCATGACGCCGGGCCGGAAGTTCTCCACCACGACATCCGCGTCCTTCACCAGCTCAAGGAAGAGGGCCTTGCCTTCGGGCGACTTGGTATTCAGCGTGATGGACCGCTTGTTGCAGTTCTGCGCCAGAAAGCTCGTGCCCATGAGCCGCTTGTTCAGGGCCGGGACGATGCCCAGCTTGCGGGCCAGGTCGCCATCCTTGGGGTTCTCGACCTTGATGACCTCGGCACCGAGCAGCGCCAGGTGCAGCGTGGTGAAGGGTCCGGACAGCACGTTGGTGAGGTCCAGGACCTTGATGCCCTCGAGAATCCGCCCACTCATGCCAGCTCCTTCGCGCGGATGGGGCCCGTCTTGTAGACACACCCAGGCAGTTCCCGGCCGAAGAAGGCGCTCACATCCCGGGAGACGCTGATCAGGGCGCCCAGATCGATGTCCGCCCGGCGGCCCACCCGCTGCAGCCCATGCACGAGGTCCTCCGTGGCCACGTTGCCGGCAGCCACCTTGGTGAAGGGACAGCCCCCCAGCCCGCCAAAGCTGGTCTCCACGGCCCGGACGCCCGCCTCCATGGCGGCATAGACGCTGGCCATGCCCAGCCCATAGGTGGTGTGGATGTGGGCCGTGAGCTCCGCCCGGGGATCCAGCGCCAGCACTTTCCGAACATAGGCCCGCACCTGGTCCGGGTGGGCGTGTCCGGCGGTGTCTGCGAGGCTGATGGAGGTGAGCCCGGCCTCCAGGTAGGCCGTCACGATGCCCATCACCCGCGCGGGGTCGATGGGGCCTTCGAAGCCGCAGCCGAAGGCGCTCTGAACGCTCACCTGCACCTTGCGTCCACCCTGCTTCGCTTCCAGGGCCGTGGCGATGATGCGACGGGTGGCGTCCTCGGTGCCCATGCCGGTGTTCTTGCGGCTGTGGGTCTCCGAGGCCGATACGCCCAGGCAGATGAGCGGCACCCCCACCTCCAGGGCCCGCGCCAGCCCCTTCTCGTTGAGCACCAGGCCCGAGAACAGCGCCCGGTGGGGTTCCTTCAGGAGGATGCGGAACAGCTCGTCCGTGTCCGCCATCTGGGGCACCTTGTCCCCCCGGACGAAGGAGCCGACCTGGACGATGTCCACGCCCGAGCCCGCCAGACGGCGGATCCAGTCGAGCTTCACCTCCGTGGGAACCGTGGTCGCCTCCACCTGGAGGCCATCGCGGGGACCGACTTCATGGATGAGGATGGGGTTCATGGTGAGGTCCTAAGAGCCACCAGGAAAACCACGCAGAAAAGCAGCGTTCTTGAGCTCTTGCCTGCGTGGTCTTCCCGTCTTCGTGGTTAAAGTTTTTTCGCAATCGCCTCGCCCATCTCCAGGGTGGTGGCGCTGCCGCCCATGTCGTAGGTGCGGACCTTGCCCTCGGCGATGACGGCGGCGGTGGCGGCTTCGAGGCGCGTGCCCTTCTCGGTCTCCCCCAGCCAGTCCAGCATCATCTTGGCGGCCAGGATGGTGGCGATGGGGTTCACCTTGTACTGGCCCGCGTACTTGGGCGCGCTGCCATGGCTGGGCTCGAACACGGCCAGCTTCTCGCCGATGTTGCCCGAGCAGCCGAAGCCCAGCCCACCCACCATCTGGGCTGCCAGGTCGCTGATAATGTCGCCGAAGAGGTTGGTGGCCACCATCACGCCGTAGTTCTTGGGGGTCTTCAGCATCCACATGGTGATGGCATCCACGTTGGCGTCATCCATCTCGATGCCGGGGTATTCCTTGGCGATGCGCTTGCCGGTCTCGAGGAACATGCCCTCGGTGGCGCGAACCACGTTGGCCTTGTGGATGACCGTGACCTTCGGATAGCCGAACTGCTTCGCGTACTCGAAGGCGGCGCGGATGATGCGATCGCAGCCCTTCTGGGTGTTCACCTTGCAGGTGATGGCGAACTGGTCGCCCGGGATGTCCGCGAAGTGCCCGAAGGGCTTGCTCAGGTGCTTCAGGGTTGCCTTCAGTTCGTCCGGCACGGGGCTGAATTCCACGCCCGCATAGAGGTCTTCCGTGTTCTCGCGGAAGACCACCATGTCGATGCCTTCCTTGTAGTTGAGGGGATTGCCCGGGTAGGCCTTGCAGGGCCGCAGGCAGGTGTAGAGGTCGAACATCTGGCGCATGCGGACGATGGGGCTGCGGTAGATGAGCACCTTGCCCTTCAGTTCGGGCACCAGCTCGGCCTCGGCATCCTTCACGGGCTTGGAGGTGATGGCACCGAACATGGCGGCATCGCTAGCCTTCAGCAGGTCGATGGTGCGCTGGGGGAAGGACTCTCCCTCCTTGCACCAGAACTCCCAGCCGATGTCGCCGTGGGTGTAGGTGGCGTCGAACTTGAGGGCGTCAAGGCAGATTTTCGCAGCTTCCATGACCTCGACGCCGACGCCGTCACCGGGCAACCAGGCAATGTTGAATTGGCTCATGATCAGGCTCCTTTGGGATGGGCTGGAACTGGGGCGCGACCACGCGCCGGACCGCCCAATCATGACCTCCCCGTTAAGTTTGGGCCCGGATCGCCATCACAAAACCCCCCGAAATCGCATGATTGAGGAAAGGGTCCCGACAAACTGTCAAATCACTTGCAGGCCAGCCAGCTGTCCCCGGTGCGGACCTCCGCCGCCAGCTTCACCCCGAGACGGCCCAGGTCGTCGGCCCCTTCCATGGCGTCCTTGAGCAGGGCCGACGCGCGCTCCACCTCTTCCGGGGGCGCTTCCAGGAGGAGCTCGTCATGGACCTGCAGCAGCAGCCGCGCCTGCAGTCCCGAGGCCTGCAGGCTGCGGTGCAGGCGCACCATGGCGCGGCGCATGAGGTCGGCGGCGGTGCCCTGCACGATGGTGTTCACGGCTTCCCGCAGGCCCTGGGCCTGGTACTGCTTGTTGGGACTCTCGAGTTCCGGGATGCGCCGGATCCGACCCCAGTGGGTGCGCACGAGTCCTTCCCGGAGGGCCTTCTCCTTAGCGCCCTCGATCCAGGCGGCCACCTTGGGCATGCGCTCGAAGTAGCGCTCGATGAAGGCCTTGGCCTCCTTCTGTGTAATGCCCAGATTCGCCGCCAGCGCGAAGGCCCCCTGCCCGTACAGCAGGCCGAAATTCACGGCCTTGGCACGGCTGCGGTCTTCGGCTGAGACCTGGTCCATGGGCAGACCCATCACTTCGGAAGCGGTGCGGCGGTGGATGTCCTCCCCGGCGGCGAAGGCGCCCAGCAGGATGGGATCCTCCGCGAGGGCGGCCACGACCCGCAGCTCGATCTGGCTGTAGTCGGCGTCCAGCAGCACCCAGCCCGGCTCTGGCACGAAGGCACCCCGGATGGCGCGGCCCTCCTCGGTGCGGATGGGGATGTTCTGCAGGTTCGGGTCGCTGGAGGCCAGCCGTCCCGAGGCCACCGCGGCCTGGTGCAGCCGGGTGTGCACCCGTCCCGTGACGGGGTTCACCATCTGCGGCAGCGCTTCCACGTAGGTGCCCAGGAGCTTCACCATCTGGCGGTGCCGCAGGAGCTCGGCGGCGATCTCAGCCCCCTGCTGATCGGCCAACTCGGTCAGCACATCCTCATCGGTGCTGGGCGCCTTGGTCTTCCCGGTGTATTTCACCGGCTTGAACCCCAGCTTGCCGAACAGGATGCCACCCAGCTGCGTGGGGCTGTTCAGGTTGAAGGGCTCGCCCGCGAGCTCCAGCACGCGCGCCTGGGCCCGCTCGCGCTCGACATGCATGTGCGCCGCCAGGCGCGCGAGGACCTCCAGGTCCAGGCGGACCCCATGGCCTTCGAGGGCTGCCAGCACCTCCACCAGCGGGAGATCCACCTCCTCATAGAGCCGCTTCAACTGCGCGTCGTCGAGCCGAGCCCGCAGGAGGGTGCAGAGGCGCAGGGCAAGGTCCGCATCCTCGGCGGCGTACTGCACCGCGTGGTCCAAGTCGGCCTCATCAAAGCGCTTTTGGGCCTTGCCCTTCCCCACCACCTCCTCGAAGGCGATGGGCTTGACGTCCAGCAGACGCACAGAGAGGTCATCCAGGTTGTGCCGCACGCCGCTCTCCAGGAGGAAGCTCAACACCATGCTGTCGTCCGCGAGGCCCGCCACGGGCAGGCCATGCCGGGCCAGCACCTGGAAGTCGTACTTCAGGTTCTGGCCGCACTTGCCGACCGTTCCATCCAGGAACAGCGGCGCCAGGAGCCGGCGTACCTCCGCGAAGGGCAGGTTGCGCGGATCCAGGTGGGGCGCCAGCTCCCTGAAGAAGGCCTCCGGTTCCCCCCGGAGGTCCAGCAGCGCCTCAGGCAGGCCGCTGTCCGGCAGCAGGCCCGGCAGTGAGCCCTCGGTGTCCGCCGTGGCCGGCTTCAGGTGGGCCAGGGGCACGTACAGCCCCTCGTTGGGGGTCCAGGCCAGGCTGAGGCCCACCAGGTGGCCCCGGGTGGGATCGATGCTGGTGGTCTCTGTGTCCAGCCCGAACCGCCCCGCGGCCCGGCAGGCGGCCACGGCCGCCTCCAGGTCGCTCAGGGCAGCAGCCGAGCGGTACTTCCGCTCGGCCCCCGCCTGCTGGGCACTCTGGGTGAACTCCTTGGTGAGCGTCTGGAAGCCAAGGGCCTTGAAGGTCTCCCGCGCCTTGGCTTCGTCCACCCCGGCATAGCGCAGGTCGCCCGGATGCAGCGCGAGCTGCAGGTCCTGCACCACGGTGACCAGGCGGCGGGTGAGCTCCAGCCAGTCGGCCGCCGCGTCCAGCCCCTCCCGCTGCTTGGGCTTGAGGTCCGCTTTGGCGGCGATCACGCCCTCCAGGCTGCCGAACCGTTCCAGCAGCAGGGCCGCGCCCTTCTCGCCGATGCCGGGCACGCCCTTCACATTGTCGGAGGCATCCCCCACCAGGCTGAGGAAGTCCACCACCTGCTCGGGCCACACCCCCATGCGCGCCTTGACGCCCTCCCGGTCGTGCCAGACCTCGCCGTCCTTCGTGTTCAGCACCTGGATGTGGAGGTCGTCATCCACCAGCTGCAGCAGGTCCTTGTCCGGGCTCACGATGACCGCGGGAAGGCCCATGGCCGCGGATTCCCGGGCCAGGGTGCCCATCACATCGTCGGCCTCGTAGCCGTGCAGCTCCACAATGGGGATGTTCAGCGCCTCGATGAGCTGCCGGATCATGGGGATCTGGGGCCGCAGTTCCTCGGGCATCTCGGCCCGGTTGGCTTTGTACTCCGGATAGATCTGGTGTCGGAAGGTCGGTTCCGGCGTATCGAACACGCAGGCGATGTGGGTGGGCTGGTGCTTCTCCAGCAGCTGCAGTACCAGCCGCGTGAAGGTGTAGGCCGCCCCGTTCTTCAGCCTGGGGTTCGCAAAGTAGGCCCGGAAAATGAAAGCGAAGGTGTCAACGAGATACAGGCGGTCTTCAGCCACGGGTCACCTCCACGGTCCTCGGCAAGGCCTCGCATATCGGCGCAGCCGAGCTGGCTGGCAGGGTGTCGGGAAGGCGGAACGGGAACCGGGGCAAGGTGGACATTCCACCAGTTTGGCAGCACGCCGAGGAATCCTGGACGACCATGCCGATCGTGCCGGTACCGCGCCTTTCAGCGCAGGTGGTAGGCCTTCCTCAGCAGCGCCTCCCACCAGGCCCCGGGCAGGAGGGCCTTCACCTTTCCCGCCCAGTAGGCATCCCGGCCGATGACCACGCGGCGGGGGGGACGCTCGGCCACCAGGGCCCGCAGCATGATCCGGGCGCAGTCCGAGGCCGCCATGGCATGGCGCTCCGACCGGGCCTTCCCGACCGCCTGGTATTTGGCCAGCAGGGTCTCCCAGCGGGTGCCTTTGGCGCGCTCCGGCAGGTCGCCCCAGGCCTTCGTGAGGGTGTCCCGGAATTCCGTCCGGATGGCCCCGGGCTCCACCAGTACCACCGCCACCTCGCGGCCCACCTCCAGGCGCAGGGTCTCGGCCAGGGCCACCACCGCATGCTTGGACGCGTTGTAGGGGCCCGCCAGCGGGAGCGACACCCGGCCCAGCACGGAAGCCACCTGCAGGATGCGGGCCCCCGGCGTGCGGCGGAGCTGGGGCAGGAAGGCCTGGGTGACAGCGTGTAGGCCAACCACATTGGTCTCGAACTGGGCGCGGAGTTCCTCTGGACGGATCAGCTCTAGCGGTCCCACCTGGCCATAACCCGCATTGTTCACCAGGGCCTTGAGGGGGAGGTCGGCGCAGGCCGCCGCCGCCTCGGCGAGGCTCCGTGCATCGGTCACATCCAGGCGAAGGCGGCGAAGGTTGGCCGAGGCCGGAAGATCCGCCAGGGAATCCACCTGGCGGGCAGTAGCAACCACGCCCCAGCCTGCCTCAAGGCAGAGGGGCACCAGGGCCCGTCCGATCCCGGTGGAACAACCTGTGATGAGCACCCAGGGACGCATGGCTCCATCCTGGCACGGCCGCAGGCCACATTCACGCCGTCAGACCAGGGCCAATAGACCCACAAGGTAGAAGCTCAGGTCCACGCTGACCTCGAACCGATTCCGCCCGGTGGTGAACCGCTCGTGGAAGAGCCAGAGGTACAGCACTGGATAGGCGGAGCAGGCCACCAGGACCAGGGCCACGGCCATGGGATGGCCCTGGCTGCGGTTCTCGAAAGTCAGCCAAAGGGTACCGGCGAGGAGGGTGCCGAGCAGGGCCAGCAGGACGCCCTTGGTGGCCCGCTTTCCGAGGAGGATCGGCAGGGTCTCCTTGCCCACGATCTGGTCGTTTTGCATGTCCCGGATTTCATAGATCACTGTGCGGACAAAGGCCAGAACCCCCACCAGGAAGATGGCTGCAAAGGTGCGCAGGTCCCAGACACGGCTCTCCTGCCAGACCGGCGTGATGACCGCCACCGTGGCCAGGGCCAGCGCCACCACCACATCCTTGGAACCGGGAATGCTCCGCAGGCTGAAGGCGAATCGACCCACCTGGAGGCGCCGCTTGTAGGCCACCCCCACCAGGGCCGCGCCCGTCACCACGGCCAGCACCTTCGGGCCCAGGCTCGCGGCCAGTCCCAGCATGAGCCCCATCGCCACGAGGGCCGAGGCCAGCAGGGCCTTCCGGTTGCGCTCCAGGAACCGGGCCCGGGCCGGGCCCTTGGCACCGGTGCCGAGGGGATCGAGGAAGGGACTCAGGAGGTACATCGCCAGAACATAGGTGGCGGTGAGCACCGGGTAGCGCCAGCCCAGGGGCAGGCCCAGCCACTTGTGGACGCCGAGGGTCATCAGGCCTGCGCCGATGGCCAGCAGGGAGCTGCTGCCATAGGCCGCCTGGAGGAAGCTGCGCCAGCGGCTGGGGCCGTCGCCAAGCTGCTCGAGCACATCCACCACCTCATCCACCAGCCAGGTGGGGGTGGAGGCCCCGGCCAGCACGCCCACGGTCTCCTTCCCCGTGAAGCGGCCAAGCTCCAGTTCGGCGGCAGTCTCCACGTACTGCACAGGCTTCCCGTGCTTCTCGGCCAGTTCGGCCAGGTGCTTGGTGTTGCTGGAGGCCTTGCCGCCCACGACGATGACCGCATCCACCGTACTGGCCAGCTCGCGCGCTTCGTCCTGGCGCATCCAGGTGTCCTCGCAGATGGTGTTCTCGAAGACGCCATCGCCGGCCCGGGCGCGCAGGTAGTCCGTGATGATGTGGTAGTCCTTCACCGTGAACGTGGTCTGGGCCACCACCAGCACCTTCTTCAGCTGTGCATCGGTCAGGGCCTCCGCCTCGGCCATGTTCGACACGATGATGCTGCCGTGCTCGGCAAAGCTTCGGTGGGCCACGCTCTCCGCGTGTCCGTGGCTGCCGAGGATCACGGTGAAGTAGCCCTTTGGGCTCCATTTCTTGATCTTGTGGTGGACCTTGGCCACTTCGGGACAGGTGGCGTTCACGATCTTTACCTCGCCCCTGGCCTGACGCTCCTTGAGGCCACGCAAGTCCTGGATGGGGATGCCGTGGGCGCGGATCACCACCGTGCCATTCGCCACCTGGTCCGGGGCCTCGGCCACGGCCACGCCGCGCTTGCCAATCAGTTCCAGGGCCTGGGGATTGTGGATCAGCGGACCCAGGGTCTGCACCGTGCGGCCGTCATTCCGCACGGAAGCTTCGAGGACCGCGTCCATGGCGCGTTTGACGCCCCAGCAGAAGCCCGCGGTCTTGGCGACGATGACTTTCATGAAAGCCCCATAATCCTGACCGGATTGGTCGGATTACCCATCATAGCGCCGGCGCCCAGCGGATGCACCCAGCGGACCACCGGAATCTCCCCTACCCTGGAACCCATCTGCCCAACCCATCGCCCAGGACTCCGCCATGGAACGGCCCCTCTCTGACAAGGACCAGCCCCTGCGGGAGGACATCCGCCTCCTGGGCCGAATCCTGGGCGACACAGTCCGCGAGCAGGAGGGTCAGTCGACCTTCGACCTGATCGAGCAGATCCGCCAATGTTCCGTGGGCTTCCGCCGGGCCCAGGTGGCGGGCAGCAGCGACGAGCTGAAGGCCCTCCTGCGACCGCTCAGCCCCAGCCGGGCCATCCTGGTGATCCGGGCCTTCAGCTATTTCTCCCAGCTGGCCAACCTGGCGGAGGATCAACACCACATCCGACGCTCCAGGGCCCATCGCATGGGCTCGGCGCCGCCCCGCCCCAGTTCCCTTGGCCATGCCCTGACCCGGGCCGCCGCCCTGGGCATGGACCACCAGGCCCTCGCCGCGTTCTTCGAACAGGCCCTGGTGCAGCCGGTATTGACGGCTCATCCCACCGAGGTCCAACGCAAGAGCATCCTGAATGCGCAGCTGGAGATCGCCCACCTGCTGGGTGAGCGGGACCAGCTCGCCGCCACCCCCCGCGAGACGGCCCTGCGGGACGAGCACCTCCGGCGCCAGGTGCTGCTGCTCTGGCAGACCCGCATGCTCAGGCCCCAGCGTCCTTCGGTGCTCGACGAAGTGGCCAATGCCCTCTCCTATTTCGACCGCACCTTCCTCCAGGAGCTCCCCGCGCTGTATGCGGACCTCGAGGATCGGCTGGGCACGGCGGCGGGGCACGACCTGGAACTCCCCCCCTTCCTCCAGGTGGGCAGCTGGATCGGTGGTGACCGGGATGGCCATCCGTTCGTCACCGGCGAGGTGCTGGCGTCCGCCCTCCATCTGCAGGCTGGAGCCCTCTTCGACCATCTGAAACAGGAGGTTCGCCACCTCGGATCCGAGCTGTCGCTCAGCCTGCTGGTGTCCCGGGCCTCGGAGGCGGTGTATGCCCTGGCAGGGCAGGGCTCCGATGCGACGCCCCCAGGGACGGATGAAGTCTATCGACGCGCTGTCTCCGTGATTGCCGCCCGCCTCACTGCCACCCGGGACCACCTGCTATCAGCCGCCAGCGGACAGCCATTGAAGGGTCTGGCGCCCTATCCCTCCGCGAGGGAGCTGCAGGAGGATCTGGATGCCCTGGACAGCTCCCTGCGAACCCATGGCGGGCGGCTGCTGGCCCGGGGGCGACTGCGGAGCCTGCGGCGGACCGTGTCGGTCTTCGGCTTCCACCTGGCTCCCCTCGACCTGCGCCAGAGCTCCGAGGTGCATGGGCGGGTTGTCGCGGAGCTGCTGGAAGCCGTGCGCCCTGGCACGGGCTACGGCGCCCTGGGCGAAGCCGAGCGGGTTCGGCTGCTGGCCGCGGAGCTGGAGAGCCCCCGTCCCCTGGCGTCACCCTTCCTGACCTACAGCGAGGAGACCACCGCCGAGCTGGCGCTGTTCCGGGCGGCCGCCTCAGCCCAGCGGCGATTCGGCGTGGCCACGCTGCCGAACTGCATCATCAGCCACACCGAGGCCGTCTCCGACCTGCTGGAAGCGGCCCTCCTGCTGCGGGAGGCGGGCCTGCTCCGCCCGGCCGAACACCGCCTGGACATGAACCTGATCCCCCTGTTCGAGACCATCCCCGACCTCCAGGGCTGCGGGGACATCCTCGAAGGCCTGCTGGCCCTGCCCTTCTATCGACGCCTGCTGGCCCACCGGGGTCACGTGCAGGAGGTGATGCTGGGCTACTCCGACAGCAACAAGGATGGTGGTTTCCTGACGTCCCGCTGGGAGCTCTACCAGGCCGAGGTGCGCCTGGCGGAGGTGACCGGGCGACACGGCCTCCGCCTCCGGTTGTTCCATGGCCGGGGCGGCTCCGTGGGACGCGGCGGGGGACCGGCCTATGAAGCCATCCTCGCCCAACCCGCCGGGGCGGTCCGCGGTCAGATCCGGCTGACGGAGCAGGGGGAGGTGATCGCCGCCAAGTACGGCCACCCCGCCGTGGGTCGCCGCAACCTGGAGGTGCTGGTGGCCGCCACCCTCGAAGCCAGCCTCACGACTGAGCCCGGAGGGCCGGATGATGCCCGCTACCTGGAGGCCATGGACGTCCTCGCCAGGGAGGCGGAGCGCGCCTACCGGGGCCTGGTCTATGAGACCGATGGCTTCGAGCGCTACTTCTGGGAATCCACCCCCATCGCCGAGATCGCCAGGTTGAACATCGGCTCCCGGCCCGCCAGTCGCAAAGCCGGGCGCGCCATCGCCGACCTACGGGCCATTCCCTGGGTCTTCAGCTGGAGCCAGTGCCGGCTCCTGCTGCCCGGGTGGTACGGGTTCGGTTCGGCGGTCCGTGCGTTCGAAGCGGCCCGCGGACCAGCGGGGATTCGCCTGCTCCAGGAAATGTACGCCGCCTGGCCCACCTTCAGGACCCTGCTCTCCAACATGGACATGGTGCTGGCGAAGGTGGACCTGTCCATCGCCTCCCGCTACGCCGACCTGGTGCGTGACAGGGCCCTGCGGGACAGGATCTTCCCGCGCATCGAGGCCGAATGTTCGGCCTCCATCGCCGCCCTCCTGACCCTCACGGGGCAGCAGACCCTGCTGGAAGGCAACCCCGCCCTGAAGCGGTCCATCCAGCACCGCTTTCCCTACCTGGACCCCCTGAACCACCTCCAGGTGGAGCTGCTGCACCGCTACCGGGAGGGACAGGCCGACGACCTCACCGAGCGGGGCATCCTCCTGTCCATCAACGGCATCGCCGCCGGGCTGAGGAACAGCGGCTGAAACAGCCAGAGCCCTCGTCGACGGACGAGGGCCCTGGTTCTGTCTTCTTCCTACTCTTCAACCGCCGCAAAGGCGGGCGCCATGGGCTCGCTTTCGCGGGCGGGCAGCTCCACTTCATCCTCCCGCCAGCCCCAGGCACCGATGACCGCCTTGAAGGTGAAGAGGATGATCGCCAGAGCACCGATCCCGAACAGCACATCGCCAGGCATGCGCAGCCACGTGAAGGTGCGCATGGCGGGGCTCTGGACCACGGCCGCACTGCGGGCGAACCAGGTGCCCTGCTCCAGGCTCTGGACGAACTGGTAGAGCCCGCTGGGAATCAGGGAGAACACCAGCATCAGCATCAGGCCGCCATTCAGGCCCCAGAAGCCCAGCTTCAGCCACTTCTCGTCCCAGGCCTTGTCCGGGGTCACGCCCCGCATGGAGAAGAGCATGAGCGAGATCGCCAGGAAGCCATAGACGCCGAACAGCGCGGCATGGCTGTGGATGGGCGTGGTGTTGAGGCCCTGGCCGAAGTAGAGGATCGACGGCGGGTTGATGAGCATGCCGAAGACGCCGGCCCCCAGCAGGTTCCAGAAGCACACGGCCGCGAAGAACTTGAAGGGCCACTCGTAGCCGCTGCCCAGGGCCCGCCCCGCCTTCAGGCTCTGGGCGATCTCGAACCCGACGATGGTGAGGGGCACGATCTCCAGCGCACTGAACACGGCACCCAGGCCCGAGATGGAGGCGGGTGAGCCCGTGAAGTAGAGGTGGTGGAAGGTGCCGATGACGCCGCTGCCCAGGAACAGGCCCATGGAGAGGCTCACGGCCTGCAAGGCGGTGCGCTCCCGGAGGAGGCCCATGCGGGTGGAAAGCAGGGCGATGGCCACCGTGGCGAAGACCTCGAAGAAGCCCTCGACCCAGAGATGGACCACCCACCAGCGCCAGTACTCGGCCATGGCGAGGTTGGTCTCGCGGGTATACATGAAGCCCGCCGAATAGAAGAGCGGAATGGCGACGGCCGAAAGCAGGAAGAGCTTCAGCAGACCCAGGCGGCCACGCTCGCCCCGCAGGGCCGGCAGCAGCGCCCGCACCACCAGCACCAGCCAGCCGATCATGCCGACCGTGAGGAGGATCTGCCAGAGGCGGCCCAACTCCACATACTCGTAGCCCTGGTGGCCCAGCATGAATGACCCCGACAGCTTGCCCAGGATGGCCTGATGGGCACCCGTCAGGGCCCCGACCACCACCACCACCAGGGCCAGCAGCAGGCCCGCCACCCCCAGCCATTGTCCCTTGGGCTCCTTGCCGCTGAGCTTGGGCCCCAGGTAGAGGCCCGTGGCCAGCCAGCAGGTGGCGATCCAGAACACTGCCAGCTGCAGGTGCCAGGTGCGGGAGGCCGCATAGGGCAGGAGGTGCGACAGGTCGATGCCATAGAGGCCGTTGCCTTCCACGGCATCGTGGGCGGTCAGCACCCCCATGCCGATCTGCACCAGAAACAGGGCCATGGCCACCGCGAAGTAGAGGGTGGTCCAGCGCTGGCTGGGCGTGGCCGGTGCCGCCGGAATAGGCTTGGGCTCGGGGAATTCCTCCGCCGGTTGGCTGGCATGGTGCCAGACCATCAGCCCCACGCCCAGGACCAGCAGCACCACCGAGAGGATGCTCCAGAGGTGGCTGATGGGCGTGATGGTGTTACCGACCAGGGGCTCCTGGGGCCAGTTCTGGGTGTAGCTGTGGGTGAGGCCCGGGCGGCGGGCGGCGGCGGCCCAGGCGGTCCAGAGCCAGAAATCAGCCACGCGCTCGCCTTCCTGCAGCGTGGGGATCCAGCGGGCGGGTATGGCGGCTTCGCGATCCCCTTCCACGGCTATTTTGGCCAATTCCATGCGGGTCTGCAGATACGCCGAGGCCTGAGCCGCATCGAGGGTCAGGGTTCCGGAATTAGATTCATACCTATTATTCTGAAATATGGAGAGGGTCTGGTCTTTGGCTTCGGCCTTGGACAATCCCTTGGCCTGGACGCCCTCCAGGGTGTGGGCCGCCCACTGGTGCAGCGCCTTGGCCGACCAGTCCGGCGCCAGGTAGGCCCCGTGGCCCCAGACCGAACCGATGTGCTGGCCGCCATGCCCGAGGTAGCTCACCTGCCCCGCCAGGATCTGCCCAGGCGCCACCAGGACGGTCCCGTCCTCGGCCACCACCCGCTGCGGAATGGGGGGAGCATTCTGAGCGATCTGCCGTCCGCCCAACCCCAGCACACCAAACCCCGCCAGGAGTACCAGCAACACCAGCCACCACCTTGCCTTCATTGTTCCCTCCACTTTGGCCACTCAAGGGGCCCGGGCCCAGTGTTTCACGATTCTCCATATTTAGGACATGTCTTTCTTAATTGTGATTTCAGGCACGCACCCATTCCGGCCGATGCCAAGGAGGCTGGGGCGAAAGCACTGGCCCCGGGACCCAAATTCCAAGTACCTTGACCTTGTCTTCCCGTGATCTCTGAAAGGGTTTTTTCGCCCATGGCCCATCCCGCGTTACTGCCCGTTGTTCTCACGTGCAATACGGACCTCCGCTTCATCGACCTCATCCAGGTGGTGGGCGCGGAATTCCTCAAGCACCTCAGCTTCACGCAGGAGGATGGCGAGCGCCTCTGGCTGGCCATCCAGGAAGGCATCGCCAACGCCATGCGCCATGGCAACAAGCTCGACCGGGACAAGCCCGTGAAGGTGACCTTCACCCCCCGCGCTGATCAGTTCGAGATCCGCATCGAAGACCGTGGCCCCGGCGTCGACCTGGACGCCCTGCCCGATCCGAACCTCCCGGAGAACCTGCTCAAGCCCGGCGGGCGCGGCGTCTTCTTCATGCGGCAGGTCATGGATGAAGTGCGGATGGAGCGCCACCCCGAAGGTTCCTCCCTGGTCCTGGTGAAGGCCCGCAAGGCCCGGGAACACCACGCATGACAAAGCGGCCGCCCGACTGGCATCGCCGGGCCGTCCTGCTCTCGCTTATCACCGTGGTCTACAACCTGGCCGAGGGCCTGGTGGCCATGGCCTTTGGTTGGTCCGACGACTCGGTGGCCCTGTTCGGCTTCGGCGCCGACAGCTTCATCGAGGTGGCCTCGGCCCTGCTGGTGCTCTGGAAGCTCCTGGACGCCGCCAGCCTGGAGCGGGAGCGGAAGGCCACGCTCTGCATCGGGTGGCTGTTCCTGGGCCTGGGCCTGGCCGTGGCCGGGGGCGCCCTCCTGCAGCTGGCGGGCCGACGTCATCCGCCCACGACGGTGCCCGGCCTGGTGATTTCCGCCCTCTCCCTCGCCTTCATGGTCTTCCTCTGGCGCGCCAAGCTACGGGTCGCCCGGGCCCTGGACAGCGCCACGGTCGCCGCCGACGCCGCCTGCAGCCGTGCCTGCATCCAGCTCTCAGTGGTGCTCTTCGCAGGCAGCCTCCTCTTCCTGCTGGCGCCAGCGCTCTGGTGGGTGGATGGGGCCGCCGCCCTCGGGCTGTCGATCCTCATCGCCCGGGAAGGCTGGGCCATGCGGCAAGCTGCTCGCAGCCCCGCCTTCACCGGAGGCTGCGGCTGCGGCCACTAGGGGGTGCCGGACTCCACCGTCACCCCACTGGTGGCGGGCATCTGGACGTAGACCAGAGACAGCCCCTGCTGCCGGAGGGCGGCCAGCAGGCGCTCGGCCTCCTCGGCGGTGGCCATGAAGGCCACTTCCACCGGCAGGTCCCCCGCCAGCTCGATGAAGTGGTCGGCGTGCAGCACTCCGTGGCGCCCGAAGCCCGCGATAGCCTTGAAGACCGAGCCGCCCTTCAGTCCCTGGCGGCGGGCCTCCTGCAGCAGCCACTCGTAGGCCAGTACCCCACCATGGCGGTGATTCTCAGCTACGAAGCACATGAGGTAGATGCCGTTCATGGACCCTCCTCAAGCCTTGACGAAGGCCTTGACGGTCAACAATCCCAACAGGGTCATGAGCAGTGAGCCGCCGAGGTGGGTGAGGATGTGCGTGGCGGCCCAGGCGTATTCGCCCCGCGTGAGCAGGTGCACCGCTTCGGCGGAAAAGGTCGAGAAGGTGGTCAGCCCTCCCAGGAACCCCGTGATCAGGAGGAGCCTCGCTTCCGGACCCAGACCCGGGTGCTGGGCAAACACGGCTACTGCCACGCCCACAAGGTAGCCCCCCAGCAGGTTCGCGGCCAGGGTCCCCAGCGGAAGGGCGGGCACAAAGGCATTCAGCAGGGCGCCCAGGCCCCAGCGGAGCCAAGCCCCCAGCGCCGCACCCACCCCCACTGCGAGAAAGGAATAGAAGCCCATGTCGCCCCGCCTTCGGGGTTCAGGCTATCAGGATGGTTTGCCCAGCAGCAGGCGCAGGCGGCGTTCCGCCTCCCGCCCCGTGGCTCCCGAACCCTTCAGCAGCACCACGACCCAGGTAGGCCGCCCCTGCTGCGACACCTCTCCAATGAACCAGCCGAACCCCCGTCGGGAGCTGCCGGTCTTGCCCTGCAGCAGAAACCCATCCCCCGGGGCCAACCGGGTCGCCGCCCGAACCGCGGCGAGGGCTTCGGCCTGCACCGGCAGGGGGGCCGAGTAGAAGCGGCGGGCCCAAGCCAGTTGCTGCTCGGCCGTGATCCGCATGCCCCCCGTGAGCCAGAAGCCAGCGATGGGCTCCAGCGTGCCGGTGGCGGGGTAGCCCAGCCTGGCGAGGCCCTGGGCCATGCGGGCGGGTCCCAGGGCCCGGGCGGTCTGGCGGAAATAGCTCACGCAGGATTCCCGGATGGCGCCTGGGAGGTCGATGACACCGTGGTCGCTGTGGCACTCGCTGGGGTCACAGCGCTTTGCGCTGGCCTCCAGGGAGACGACGCCCGCCTCCAGAGCGACCAGCGCGTGGGCAAGCTTAAAGGTGGAGCAGGGCTGGAATGCTTCCGTGGCCTTCAGGTCCCGGGACCAGCGGGTCGTGGCGTCGCCCCGGTCCACCAGCAGCACATAGGCATAGGGCGCCAGGGAGCGATCCACCTCCTGCTGCGTCCAGCCCTGGGCCCCCAGCATCGACACCCAGGCCAGCCAGAGCAGGGCCTTCATCGCGCCAGCTGCCCCGCAAAGACGAACTGGATCCGATCGCGGCTGCGCGGCACCAGCTTTTCGAGGGCCTCCACGGTCTCCGGATAGATGTGGCCGATGATGAGCACGGAGCCTTCCTTCTCGGCCAGTTGGAGGGCGCGCTCCCACTGCTTCTGCATTTCGGGGAAGGCCTTGTCGTCGTCGAGGAAGACCCGCCGCTGCACGGCGTGGATGCCCAGCTGCTCCGCCACCGCGAAGGCCACGCTCTCCTTCTCCGTGCGGCTGTCCACGAAGAACAGCTTGCGGGCCTTGATCTCCTGCAGCACCCAGGTCATCCGGGTGGTGTCCGGCGTGATGCGGCTGCCCATGTGGTTGTTCACCCCGGCCCGGTAGGGGATGTCATCCAGAGCCATCCGCACGCGCTGGCGGACATCCTTTTCCGGCAGGTTGTAGAGGATGGCATTGGGGCCAGGATCCTTGCCGGGACCCGGATAGCCCACGGGCTCCATGGGCAGGTGCAGCATGACCTCCTTCCCCAGGCGGTGGGCGATCTCGGCGCTTTCGCGGGTGAACTCCTGATAGGGCAGCACCGCCACGGTGAGCGGAACGGGCAGGCTGCAGAGCCGCGTGACGAGCTCCGGCTGCATGTAGCCCAGGTCATCGATCACCAGGGCCATTCGGGGCAGGCTTGGACCAGGCTCGGAAGGGACTGGCTTCCCGGGGGCTGCCTTCCCCTTCGTCTCAGGGGTCCGGTGCTCGGGCCGGCGGGCCTCCGGCTTCGGCGCGTCCCGCTTGGCGGGGGCCTCACGCTTGCCGCAGCCCTGCTGTCCCAGGAGCAGGCCCGTGCCGAGCCCGAGGAGCAGGGTGAGGAGCGCCCAGCCGGCCAGAGCGAGGGTCGAGGTGCGTTTGCCCTTGCCTCGTGCCAACTCAGGCGGCCTTGGTGGCAGCAGGCGGGGCCGGGGTGGCCAGGGCCGCCATCACTTTGGCCAGCGGATCGTCGGCGTCCGTGAGGCGGAGCACCTGGTCCGGCACCACGCCCTGCCGGTCCAGCTTCTCGCCGCCCAGGCCCAGCCAGCGCTTGGAGACCAGTTCCACCGCCCCCCCCTGCTTCAATGCGAAGCGGGTGCGCTCCACCCCCAACCCGGGGGTGCGTTCACCGAAGGTCTTGGCCCCATCCTTCTTCAGGCAGGAAGCCAGCACTTCTGCTGGGCCCAGGGTCGAACGTCCCACCAGCAGGGCCAGTCGGGCGAACGGTGCACTGCCCATCGTCGCGATGGCCACCTGGCGCTCGGGCTTGCCCGCCTCCTGCAGGGTGGCGAAAGGTCCCTTGGCGCCCAACAGGCCCGCCAAGGCCGCCGCTTCCTCCATGGCGCCCTTGGGACAGGTGCGCAGGTCGAGCACCAGGGTCTGGCTCCGGTCCACGGCAGCCAGCAGTTTCTTCAACTCCGCCACCCGGCCCGGGTTCAGGTCGGGCAGCGACACCAGCACAGCGCCCTGCCCCTGCTTCAGCGTGATGGAGGCGGGTGCCAGGCGCTGCAGGACCACGGTGGTCTTGGTGAGATCCCCCGAGGCGTTGTAGCGGTAGAGATCCAGCGTCGAGCCTTCCGGCCCGTGGAGTTTGCGTTCCAGCGTCCAGGCGCTCATGCGCCCCACGGAGTCGCCGTCCACCTTGCGGATCACGTCCCCGGCCTGGATGCCAACCTTGGCGGCGGGCCCCCCCGGCGTCACCGCCAGCACTGCGCCGTAGATGCCACGCTTGACCACCACCAGCCCCGCCTCCGCGGGCCCAGGGTCCGGCATCCGGAGGTCCTCGGCCGTCAGGTAGGCATTCAGGGGATGAGAGCGCTCCAGCACTGCCTGGATGCCGCCGGAGACCACCTTGCCCATGTCCGGGGCATCGACGTAGTTCTGCTGGACGAGGGAGAGAACATCCTGGATGTCGGCCAGCCCCGCCAGGGGGTCCTGGGGGAGGGGCTTGTTGCCCACCTTGGCCGCGGCCTTGGGTGGCGTGCCCTGCTGCACCACCGGCATCGTGAAGGCTGCCACCAGGGGCAGAGACAGAATCGAGAGCCAGGTGCGCGCATGCATGGCCCCAGTGTACGGGGTTTTCCCGACCCGCGGCAGGCGCTTACGCTTTCAGGTCGAGGGTGGCCTGCGCCAGCTCGTCGGCGGCCTTGAGCACCTTCAGGTTGGCCCGGTACATCAAATCGAAACCCAAGCCCTGCACGGTCTCGGTGGTCAGGTCGACATTGGAGCGGCCGGGGCCGGCAGGTGTGGGGTCTTGAGAGACGCCCGACACCTGCACCCCCCCCGAGGCTTCAGCCACCAGGTCGACGCGTTTGGCCTTGTATCCGTCGGACAGCTGGTTGGCCACGTTGTTGGCCTGCACTGCCAACCCCGCGCTGGAGGCGCGAAGACCGGAAAGTGCCATGCCGACCACGTCCATGGGGGTTTTATCGGCATCCGTCCATCAGACTTGACGGTTTTTCTACACGCCCTGAAACCAGCTGCTCCCCGACTGGAACCCCTTCTGCTTGGCGGCGGACTGGGCGTGCCGGGCCAGGGCCAGGTCGATGAGCCGGGTCAACAGGTCGGCATAGGGGACCCCGCTGGCAGCCATCATCTTGGGATACATGGAGATGCTGGTGAATCCTGGAATGAAGTTGAGCTCGTTCAGGAAGATCCGGCCCGTCATTCGTTCCAGGAAGAAGTCCACCCGGGCCATGCCATAGCCGTCCGAAGCCGCGAAGGCCTTGGCGGCCAATTTCCGAACCAGGTCCGTCAATTCCTCCGGGATTTGGGCTGGAATTTCCGTGCGGCTCTTGCCATGCAAATACTTGTCTTCAAAGGTGTAGAACTCATCCGCCACGATGACCTCCCCAGGCTGGGAGACCTGAGGCTCGTCCCCGCCGAGCACCGCCACCTCGATCTCGCGGACCTCGAGCCCCTGCTCCACCAGCACGCGCCGGTCGAAGGTGAAGGCCCGGTCCAGGGCCGCAGCCAGGTCCTCGGCCCGCTTGACCTTCTCCACCCCGATGCTGCTGCCCAGGTTGGCGGGTTTGACGAACAGCGGCAGGCCCAGCTTCTCGCACTCGGCCAGGCAGGCGGCCTGGGCCCTGCGCCACCGCTCCTCCGTGAGGCCCACGTAGGGCACCACGGGCAAGCCCTCGGATTCCCAGAGGCGCTTGGTGATCCACTTGTCCATGCCTGCCGCCATGGCCAGCAGGCCCGCCCCCGTGTAGGGACGATGCAGAATCTCCAGATAGCCCTGGATCTGGCCGTCCTCGCCGCCCGCGCCATGGAGGGCGTTGAAGAAGAGGTCCGGCAGGGGGGTCGCCTCGGCGCCCTTCTCCAGCGGCAGAAAGGGGTGTTCGCTGCGCTCGGGACGCTCGCCGGCCGCCAGCCGCGCAAAGGGATCGCCGGTAACCACCCAGACCCCGTTCCGCGCAATGCCCATGGGCCGCACCGTAAAGCGCCCGGGATCCAGGTGCTCGGCGATGGCGCGCGCCGTGACAATGGAGACTTCGTGCTCGGGGGATTCCCCGCCAAAGAGGAGGCCGACGCTGAGGTTCGTGTCCATGGCCCCAACTGTATCGCCAACACGCCCCTCCCGGATCGAGTAGGCTGGGGGAAACTCAGGAGCATCCTGTGCGGACGGCCATCTATCCAGGCTCTTTCGATCCCGTGACCCTCGGGCACTGGGACATCATCCAGCGGGCCGAAAAGCTGGTGGACCGGCTGGTGGTGGCCGTGCTGCACAACCCGTCCAAGTCCCCGGCGTTCACAGTGGAGGAGCGGGTCACCATGCTCCGCGAGCTGGTGGGCGACCGCTCCGGCATCGAGATCACCAGTTTCCATGGCCTGCTGGTGGATTTCGCCCGCTCCCAGAAGGCCCAGTTCATTGTGCGGGGCGTGCGGGCCTTCAGCGACTTCGAGTACGAGTTCCAGATGGCCCTCATGAACCGCAAGCTCGCCCCGGAACTGGAGACCGTCTTCCTCATGCCCAAGGAGAAGTACAGCGCCGTGAGCAGCCGCCTCGTCCGTGAGATCGGCACCATGGGCGGCAACCTCTCCGAGCTGGTGCCGGAGGCCCTGAAGGCCCGGATCGCCGCCCGTCTCACGACCTGATGGCGGCGGCCGGGGCCGAGCCCCAACCCTTTCCCAACCTCTGGCAGGGGCTGGGCATGGCCCTGGCCTACCTGGCCGTTGGCAGCTGGTTGAACGCGCTCATGGCGGTGGTGGCGGAAGGCCTCCACCTGCCCCCCTGGATCGCGATCCTCCCCGCCCACGTGCTTGGCTTTCCCCTGGCCCTGGCCTTCGGCGTGTGGCTCGGGCGGCTGGACCTCTGGGACATCCTCGCGTTCCACCGCGTTCGGCCCGGCATCTGGCTGCCCCTCCTGGTGGCCCACCTGGGCTTCTTCATCCTCATCCAGGCCTTTGCCCACGGGGTGGAGTTCGGCCTGGACCGCCTGCTTCCCGAGGCGCTCAAGGCGGGTCTGCTGAAGGAATCCGGGCCCATGGAGGCCGCCGCCGGTCCCGTGCTGGGCCTTGTCTTCGCCAGCGCCGCCCTGCCGGAGGAGGTGCTGTTCCGGGGGCTCATCCTCCGCGGCTTCCTTGGCCACCACCGACCCTGGGTGGCCATCTGGCTGTCCACCGCCCTCTTCGTGGCCGCCCACGGCAATCCCCTGCAGTTCCCCGTGGCCCTGATGCTGGGTGCCACGGCAGGCTGGTACTTCCAGGCCACCGGCTCCCTGTGGCCCGGGCTGATGGCCCACGGGCTCCACAACCTGTTCGTGGGCCTGCTCCTGGATCCAGGCGCCATGGCGCGGGGCTCACTGGTGGCTACGCCTCGGCCCACCCTGCCCTGGCTGCTGGACGCCCCGGTCCTGGCGGCCCTAGGCCTGCTGTGGCTGCGCCGGGAGTTCGGGCGGCCGGAACCGCAGCGCCTCGGTGTCCTGGACCGGCCTAGCTGATCTCCGCCAGCTTCAGCCGGGCCTGCTCCCGCCGCAGCCACTCGCTCTGGGCCTCGCTCAGGCCCGTGGCCAGGGCGCTGTCCGCTGCGTCCCGACAGGCCAGGAGCAGGGCCCGGTCCCGCACCAGGTCCGCCACCTGGAACTGGGGCAGGCCCGCCTGCCGCACCCCGAAGAATTCTCCAGGTCCCCGCAGCTCCAGGTCCCGCTGGGCGATGCGGAAGCCGTCCTGGGTTTCCACCAGCGTCTGCAGGCGCTCGGTCTCTGAGCCGCTGATCATCAGGAAGTGGCTGGGGTGCGCACCTCGCCCCACCCGGCCCCGCAGCTGGTGGAGCTGGCTGAGGCCGAAGCGCTCGGCATGATCCACCACCATCACCGTGGCGTTGGGCACGTCCACCCCTACTTCGATGACCGTGGTGGCGAGGAGGATGCGGGCCTCGCCCGCCACGAAGCGTCCCATGCGGGCGGCCAGCTCGTCAGCCTTGAGGCGGCCATGCACCACCTCGATGGCGTCATCCGGGAAGATGCCCCGCAGGAGTGCCTCCATGGCCTGGATGTCCCGCAGCTGCACCTTGCCCTCGTCCGAGGGGTCGATGCTCGGGCTCACCACGAAGGCCTGGCGTCCCGCTGCCAGCTCCCGTCGCACCTGTTCCCAGGCCCGCTCGGCGGACTCCGGCCTGTGCAGCTTCGTCGCAATGGGCTGGCGCCCCGGAGGCAGCTCGTCCAGCACGCTCTGGTCCAGGTCGCCGAACAGGGCCAGCGCCAGGGAGCGGGGAATGGGCGTGGCGCTCATCACCAGCCAGTGGGGATCCCCGCCCTTCTCCTTCAGGGCCTCCCGCTGCTTCACGCCGAAGCGGTGCTGCTCGTCCACCACCACCAGCTGCAGCCGGTGGAAGGCCACCGCCTCCTGGAAGAGGGCGTGGGTGCCCACCACGTACCGGGCCTCGCCGCTGGCGATGCGGGCCAGGGCCGCCCGCTTCTCGGCGGCCTTCATGCCGCCCAGCAGCAGCTGCAGGGCTCCGCTCTGGTCGCCCAGGTAGCGCTGGAAGGTGGCGGCATGCTGCCGGGCCAGCACCTCGGTGGGGACCAGCAGGGCCCCCTGCCCGCCGGTCTCGGCCACCATGGCCATGGACAGCAGGGCCACCAGGGTCTTGCCGCTGCCCACATCCCCCTGGAGCAGCCGGTTCATCACCCGGCCCGAGGTGAGGTCGTCCACGATCTCCTTGAAGGACCGCCGCTGGGCCCCGGTCAGGTGGAAGGGCAGGAAGGCGCGCAACCGCTCGCGCAGCTCCGGTGAGGTGGGAACCCGCAGCCCCGGGCGCTTCAGGCGCCCCGCCCGGCGCAGGGCCACCCCCAGGGCGAAGGCGAAGAGCTCCTCCGCGGCCAGGCGTCGATGGGCGGGGGTGGTGCCTGCTTCGAGGGCCTGGGGGTCCGCCTCGTCCGGCGGCTCATGCAGCAGCCGCAACGCCGTGAGGGTGTCCGGCAGGTCCTTGCCCAGGCTGAACGGCAGCCAGTCCTCGGCGGGCACCCCCCGCGCCAGGGCCTCGGTCACCAGCTTCTGCCGGGCCCGACCCGGCAGTGCCCCCAGCTTGCGGTAGAGCGGCAGGTACCGTCGCACCCAGCCCGTGTCGCCCTCCCGTGCCAGCACCTCGAACTGCGGCGACCGCATCTCCAACCCGTGGCGGCCCACCGCCAGGGCGCCGAAAGCCAGCAGGCGGTCTCCCACCTTGAGGCTTCGGCCCAGGTAGGGCTGGTTGAACCAAATGAGGTGGAGGGTGCCGGTGCCATCGCCCAGCAGCACCTCCGTGAGGGCCATGCGCTGCACCCGGGTGGTGCTCTGCCGGAGGTCCTGGATGGTACCCAACACCGTGACGATGCCCGTCTCCTGGGGCTCGAAGCCCCGGAGCTCGAGGCTGCCCAGGGGCCGCAGGCTGCCCCGGTCGACGTAGCGGTAGGGCAGGCTCCAGAGCAGGTCGCGCAGGCTGTCGATCCCAGCTTCCTGCAGGGCCGCCGCCCGCGCGGGACCCAGCCCCCGGAGGACCGTGGCCTTGGCAGAGAGGGGAAGCGGCGCGAGGGACATAGGGACTGCCTCAGCCTAGCCGCACCCCCATGGCCTGCACCATCCGGGCCACGAAGAGGTCCCCGTACCACGTGCCGTGCTGGGGGTCCTCCAGGCGGCCCAGCGCATGCAAAAGGTCCTGGAGGTCGCGCACACCCGCTTCCAGAAGGGCCTGGAGCTGGCGCTGGGTTCGACCCGGACCGCTGCTGGGGTGGTCCTCCGCCAGGCGGCGGAGGGCAGGTTCCAGATGGGGAAGCCCGACCACCTTCGCACCGGCCAACGCGCCCCAGCCTTCCACCAGGTAGCGCTTCCAGAGGGCCTGCGCCTCCACCCGGGTGTCCTCCCCGAGGAAGGTTCGGCCCGCGAAGGCCGGGGGCAGCGTGGTCGGTGGCATCCGGCCCACGGACACATCGAGGGGCACCAGGTCCGGCAGGGTGCCCTCCGGCAATTCCCCCAGCACCCACAGCAGGCAAGCCTGCTCCCAGGGATCGGGCCCGAACCAGAGCACCGGCTCCGTCGATGCGGCCAGGTCCTCCAGGTGCGGCAGGTCCCTCATCTCCGCCTGGGGTACCCCCCACCAGCCGGCGCGCAGGACCGCCAGTTCACTCGCTTCCCGGGCCCAGGGGCCGACGGCCGGCGAGTCGCGCCAGACCCTGAGGTCGCCCGGCAGGCCGGACTTCCGGTGGACCGTCGCGGCGGCATCGCCGCAATGGAGGTGGATCAGGCCCGGTCGCGCAGCCATGCCGCCACCACCGAGTGTCCCCCTTCCAGGGCCATGTCCTCCGCCCGCAGCCCCGCATCGGTGCGGAGGGTGGCATCCGCCCCATGCCGTACCAGCCCCTGGACCAGCTCGGCCTCACCGCGTCGGGCGGCGGCATGGAGGGCCGTGTAGCCCCCCCGCTGGACGGCATCGGGATGGGCGCCATGGGTCAGCAGGGCCTGGACAATGGCCAGGGCTGCGGCGCCATCGGGACCCGCCACCGCGGAGTGCAGCGGTCGCAGGTCGCCAGGTCCCATGGCATGCAGATCGGCCCCGTGGTGGAGCAGCCAGGACACCGCCTCGGCCCGGCCGAAGTAGCAGGCCAGGTGAAGCGGCGTGAACCCGTCCGGGCCCGGTTGGCAGAGGTCCACCTGGGTGGGGTTCCGGCCCACCAGCGCCTCCACCCGACCCAGGGCGGCCGCTTCCCAGAGGGTGAGGTCCACGCCCTCTGCCAGGGCCTCTGCGTCCGCGAAGGCATGGCGATAGAGCGCGGCGAGGATGGGCGAGGCGGTCATCCGAGGCCCGTCAGCATGGAGATGACCCCACCGGTGGGATCGTTGACCACGGCGAACCGGCCCACCTCGGGAATGTCCGTGGGCGGCACGCAGCAGCCACCGCCCAGGACCGGCACAGCCACGAACCGCTCGTCCACGTCCGTCACCGCCACATAGGGCATCCAGTGGTTGGGGATGCCCTCCCATTCGGGCCCGGTCATGGGCATCAACCCCGCCACAGGCTCTTCCCCGCGCTGGAAGAGGGTGTAGGTACCGAAGCCCATGGGCCAGTCCCTGGTGGTCCACCCGAACAGGCCCGTGTAGAAGGCGATGGAGACCTCCACCGCCCGGGTGGTGAGCTCGTACCAGCAGAAGGCGCCAGCCCCGGTGGGCACTGGCTTGAGGGGATCCACAGGGGAAGCCTGCTCCCAGACGCCGACCACGGCCCCGCCGGGGTCGCCCAGCACGGCGAAGCTGCCGATGCCCGGCACCGCGGTGGGGGGGACGAAGGGTGAGGCTCCCAGGGCCTTCGCCCTGGCAAAGGCGGCCGCGAGGTCCTGCACCCAGACGAAGCCCATCCAGTGGCTGCGGGGGGCCGCTCCTGCCTGGGGGGGCATGGGCAGGATGGCGGCCACTTCATCCACCCCCCGCTTCAGGAGCGTCATGGGATGGCCGCCCATGTCGACCTGGGTCGCCGTCCAGCCGAACAGCTGGGTGTAGAAGGGCTCGCAGAGGGCCGCATCGCTGGCGTTCAGCTGGCTCCAGGTGAAGGTTCCGAAACCCGTGGGCATGGGTTTGTCCGCCATGGGGGCCTCCTGTTCACGGAAGGGGGTCCCCAGCATACGATCAGGGCCGCCCCATGCCCAGGGCGGCCCTGTACCTTGGTTGTAACGACTGGGATCAGACGGCGGCGGTGGTGCGGGCCATGGCCTTCACAAGGGCCTGCTCGAGGTCGGCCCAGAGGTCCTCGGGGCTCTCAAGCCCCACGGAGAGCCGCATGAGGCACTGGGACACGCCGCTGTGCTCCCGGGCTTCAGCATTCACCACCCGGTGCGTGAGGGCGGCCGGATGCTGGATGAGGGAATCCACGCTGCCTAGCGAGACCGCCGGGGTCATGAGCTTCACCTCGGCCATGACCGTGCTGGCGGCCTCGAAGCCGCCCTTCAGCTCAAAGGCCATGAGGGACCCGGGGCCCTGCATCTGGCGGCCGATGAGGCCCCTGGGGTCCTGCCCCTGCAGGCCGGGGAAGTGGACCGCGGCGACCGCGGGATGCTTGGCCAGGCGCTCGGCGAGGACCTGGGCACCCGCCTGCTGGGACCGCACGCGCAGGGGCAGGGTGGGCAGGCTGCGGTGCAGCAGGTAGGCCGCCAGTGGGTGCAGCACGTTGCCGGTGATGACGCGGACCTTGCGCAGCTCGGTGGCCCAGTCGGCATTGGTGGCCACCAGGCCCGCCAGCACATCGCCATGGCCGCCCAGGAACTTCGTCGCGCTGTGCAGGACCAGGGTGGCGCCCTGCTTGATGGGATTCTGCAGGATGGGAGTGGCGAAGGTGTTGTCCACCAGTACCGGCACCTTGCCCGCCTGGCGGACGATGTCTTCCAGGTCCAGGAGGGCCAGGGTCGGGTTGGCGGGGGTCTCCACGATCACCATGGCCGTGTCGGGGCGCAGGGCCGCGGTGATGCCATCGGCCTCGGCCCAGCTCACCTCCAGGCCCAGCATGCCCGAGGCCAGCAGGTGGTCCGTGCCGCCGTACAGGGGACGCACGGCCACGATGTGGTTGCCGCGCTGCTTGGCGGCCATGAGGGCACCGGTGACTGCGGCCATGCCCGAGCCGAAGGCCACGGCCTCGTCGGCCCCCTCCAGCTGGGCCAGGGCCTGCTCGTAGCGGGCCACGGTGGGGTTGTAGAGGCGGGAATAGACGGGGCTGCCGATGGGCAGGCCGCCCATGGCCATGGCTTCGAGGCTGCGACCGCCTTCGTCGAGATCCTGCACCGGGTAGGTGCTGCTGAGGTCGATGGGCATGGCATGGATGCCCTGCTCGTGGAGCACCTCGCGGCCTGCGTGAACGGCCTGGGTTTCGAGGGCAGTGGAGGCGAGGGGCTTGGCCATGGGATTCTCCTGAGCCCAATGTAGGTTCGAATAATTCGGCCATCTGCCGAATTGATTTCGTGAAATCATGTCACTCATGGACCTCGACAGAATTGATTGCGCCATTTTGGACCTTCTCCAGAAGGATGCTCGGCTCTCCAACAAGGAGCTGGCTGTGGCCGTGGGTCTGGCGCCCTCCTCCTGCCTGGCCCGTGTGCAGCGCCTGCGAAGCGAGGGCGTGCTGCGGGGGGCCCACGCCGATGTAGACCCCGAAGCCCTGGGCGTGGGGCTCCAGGCCCTCATCGCCGTGCAGCTCCGCCAGCACAGCCGGGCCCAGGTGAAAGGCTTCTGGAAGCATGTCATGGGCCTGCCGGAGGTGCTGGCCGTCTTCCATGTGGCGGGCACCCACGACTTCCAGGTGCACGTGGCCGTGCGCGACGCCCACCACCTCCGCGACCTGGCCCTGGACGCCTTCACCACCCGCCCCGAAGTGGCCCACATCCAGACCAGCCTCATCTTCGAATGGGCGACAGGCAAGGTGATGCCGAACTACCGCAGGCCGAATAGTTGACTCGCGGGCAGTCCCCATCCTCCCGTCCCGGGCACTGCAGTGCGCCTTCGAATTGATTCAGATGAAGCCGGTCGTTTCTGGATCACCTGGCAAACCAAGGGGCCCCGAAGGGCCCCCTGGTCAGCGTCTTGGGCGATCTACTTATCGGTCAGGAGGTTCAGCGTCAGCGGCTTGCTGGGAACAGCCCCCACGGTCCCGATGGCAGCGGCAGTGTAGATGCCTCCCGCAGCCAGGTCGGGCGTAGCCTGGAGGACGATGGTCAAGGTTCCCGTGACGGCCACTTTCACATCCGTCACGCCTGCCGGCACGTCGAGGTAGGGCGATGCGGCCTTGAAGGGCACATTCGTGAGCACCTTCACGCCATTGACCCAGATATCAACATTCGGGGCATCCGGGCTCAGGTGAATGGCGCGGAGCTTGGCCATGCCGGCCGCTGGCGCCATCAGGTCATCCTCCACCACCAGGGGCTGGATCTGGCTCACGAGGTCCACCGCGAACACACTGTAGGCCTTGAGTGCCGAGAAGGTCACATCCGCATTGATGACGGTGGTGGCGGTGCCCGCAACGTTGACCTTCAGGTTCGTCGCACCGCCCGCCAGGGGGAGGTAGCTGCTGGCCACTGGGAACGGCACGTTGCTGAGGGCGGCTTGGTTGTTCACCAGGATGTCCACGGCCGGGGCGTCCGGCGAGGCGTGTTTCACCCGCACCAGCGCACGGGAATCCGTGATCTCCAGCTTGGGCGTGGCAGGCTGACGGGTGAGCCCGAGGAGGGTGATGGGGGAGGCCCCTTCAATCCGTTCCACCGCGGCCAGGACCAGGTTGGCCCCGGCGGCCAGCGGGACGGCGCCGGAGTCATAGACGGGGGCCTTGGATCCGGTGGCGGTGACCCGCACCTGGTAGGTGGCCGCGGGAATCTCCAGCGCTCCGGAGAAGCCCTTGAAAGGGACATTGGTCAGCGTGGGCATCGCGGTGCTGAGGTCGGCGTTCGGCGCGGTCACATAGACATCCACGGCGGGCGCATGGGGAGCGGCATGGACCACGCGAACCTTCAGGTTGCCACTGGCAGGCGCCGCACCATCTTCTTCGATGACGAGGGGTTCCAGCGCGGCCACGGCATTGACGGCCATGACCGTGTAGTACTTACCAGCCATGAAGCTGGGGCCAGCGGAGAGTGCCAGGGTACTGGTCCCTGCCACATAGACCCGGACATCGGCCGTTCCGGCGGTGACCGTCGCAAAGGGCGTGGCGGCCTTGTAGGGGGCATTGGCCGCCAGTCGACTGCCGTTCACGGTGACATCCACCGCGGGCGCGTCGGGGCTGGCATGGACAATTCGGACCTGGGCCGTCGGGGCTGGAGGGGGAGCGTCGCTGCTGCTGCAGGCGAGCCCAAGGGCGAGCGAGGCAAAGGCAAGAACGGAAAGCAGGGGCTTGGTCATGGTCGGCTCCTGGGGTCTCGGTGGGTTACTGGGGGATGAGCACGGTGTCAATGACGTGGATGACGCCATTGGTCGCGAGAATGTCGGCCGTGGTCACGGAGGCGGGGCCCACCTTCACCCCGTTCGAAGCGCTGATGGCCAAGTCCTGACCCTGCAGCGTCCGTGCAGAGGTCAACTTCACGACCTGCTCCGAGGACACTCGCCCAGCCACCACGTGGTAGGTGAGAATGGCGCGCAGCTTGGGGATGTCCTTCAGGAGGGCTTCCACCGTGCCGGCAGGGAGCTTGGCGAAGGCCGCGTCGGTGGGGGCGAAGACCGTGAAGGGGCCTTCCCCCTTGAGGGTGTCCACCAGGCCGGCGGCCTGGAGGGCCGCAGCCAGGGTCTTGAACGAGCCGGCGGCCACGGCGGTGTCCACCAGGTCGGCCTTGACCGTCCGGGCGGTATCGGAAGGTGTCACCGCGTGGGCCAGAACGGCGGGAACGGAGAGGATCAGGGCAAGGCTGAGGTGCTTCATGGTGATCTCCTTGGTGAGAGCCCAGCGGGGCTTCATAGAGATCAACGGGGCAGAACCCTGTCTGGATGACTTGTCCAGATAAAATTCAAGTCATTAAGGTTTGAAGCCATCCCCTCCAGCCCGTAAAGCGAAGGGCACCCTGGAGGCTGGCGAGGATCCAGCAGTCCTCATCCGGGAGGGCCCTCGGGCGGTGGACACGATCCGCATTGGCTTCATCGAAGTCCCCTGCTTCGAAGAGGTTTCCAGCATCCTGCAGGCCTCCGCAGAGCACCACGGAACGCTCGGCGCCGACGTGGCCATGCCGCGGGAAGCGTCTGCCGCGGCGGAGGTGGATGAGGTAGAGATGGGGTCCCTCTGCCAGGGGGATGTCCAGGTAGCGAAACCCAGGGCTCAAGGCCCCTCGCCAACCCTGCGAGGGGAGCTGGGGAAGGATGGCCCAGAAAGCCTCAGGAATGGGCAGGCGCTTTGAGCCGATCCGTGGCTGGGCGGTGGGCGGAACCTGGCGGACGCGGGCGAGGATGGACGAAAGGAAAGAGGCGGGTGGCGCAAGGGCCGGCAGGTGAGGAAAGAACCCCTCCTCGGACGAGGCCTGGGCGAGGCCGCGGCGGCTGCAGTCGTGGCACACCGCAAGGTGACCTTCCAGGACCCAGCGGGAGGCCGCGTCCAGCTGGCCCGAACGGTAGTCCTGCCAGAGTTCCTCTGAAGGGTGGTGGACCGTGTTCACCGCGCACCCCGGGACAAGGTCAGCAGGGGTTTGAGCGCCGTCAGCCCGGATCGGATCCGGGACTTGAGGGTGCCCAGGGGAACCCCCAGGCGGCGGGCGGTCTCCTCGTAGGTGAGCCCACCAAAGTAGGCCAAGCGCAGGGGGAGTTGCTGGTCAGGATGGAGCATTTTGAGAGCCTTTCGCAGGGAGTGGCCGAGGGTGTGGTCCAGGTCCAAGTCATGGTCCCGGTGGTGATCCAGGTCCTCCTGGCCAACTTCCCTAACGCTTCGTTGCATCCGTCGGATGTCCAGGACCCGATGTCGGGTCATGGTGAAGATCCAGCCCTCCCCTCGACCGCCCTCCGGCGAGAAGAGGTGGGCCTTCTTCCAAAGGGCCAGGAAGATGTCCTGCACCGCGTCCTCCGCTGGGAACAGAGGGCCCCCCATGACCCGGACATAGGCCAGGATGCGGCCTCCGTAGCGGTGGAACAGCTCCGTCAGGGCCGACTCATCCCGCATGGCAACCCCCATCAGCAGTGCCTCAACGGAGCGGGGGTCCGCAACCGGTTCGGCCGACGGGGCAGGCGTGGCTGAGGTCATGACAGGACACCCCCTTCGATCCCAAGGAGCATAGGTGCGAAAGTCGAAATTAAGTCTAATTTTTAATTTAGACAAAATAATTCCCGTTCCGCACCTTCCTTCCCCATCGGGTCGGACCACCAAGCGGTCCTGGAACGCATAAAGGCATGGTGACGCCTGGGCTGTCGAGATTCCGGTGTGGCGCTGGATCCCCTCCCAGCGGCACCCAAGACACGGGAGAAGGCTGGCTCAATCCTTGGCACAGCCCACCCCCCGGGAGCCTGCCAGTGGGGTGGATGCCCAGCAAGAGACACCTGCGGTACCTGGCGCTGGCCGCCCTCTGCCAGGGTGGCAGCGCCGCAGGGGTACCCGTGCCCGAGGTGCGCCACTGGCCCTTCCGTGTCTTCCTCGATGGCAAGCCCATCGGCAGCCATCGCTTTACGCTGCGGACCCAGGATGGCCTGCGGGAGCTGACCAGCGAAGCCGAGTTCACGGTTCGGGTGCTGAGGGTTCCCGTCTACCGGTACTCCCATCGGGCGCGGGAGGTATGGCGGGGCGACTCCCTCGTCTCCCTCCGGGCCAGCACGGTGGATGGGGGCGTCCGCCAGGAAGTGGAAGCCCGGGTTGACGGCGCCACGTTCACGGTGGTGTCCGGAGACCGGAAGGAGGTCCATGCGCCACCCATCCTGTCCTTCGCCTACTGGAACCCCGCAATCCTGAAGGCCCAGCGCCTCCTGAACGCCCAGACGGGCCGACTGGAGACGGTCCGCATCGAGGTCATGGGCCCCGCCACCGTCCTGGATGCCAGAGGGCAGGCCCTTCCCACCCAGCAGTACCGCATCCACGGTCCGGACCAGCCCATCACTGTGTGGTACGGGCCGGCCGGCGAGTGGCTTGGCTTGGCCTCCGAGGTGTCCGGCCGCCAGCTGACCTACCGACGCGAGTAGGAGACGGCTCTCCCCCTGCACCCGCCCGGCACCCTACTCGCCGATGGCCCGCTCGATGCGTCGATCCGGGATCAGCCACATCAGAGCCACCCCCCAGTAGAGGCCGAAGGCAACCCAACGGCTGGCGAAGGAGCAGAGGATGGCCACGCCGTAGATCGCGATGGAAGCTTTGCCCTTGAGGTCGCTGCCCACGGCGGTTCCCAGCACCGAGCCCTCGCCATGGTGCCGGATCAGGCTCCGGCTCAGAAGGAAGTACGCCAGTCCGGCCATGATCAGAACGAAGCCGTAAAGCGCCACGGGCCTGGCCGCGAAGTGGTTTTCGCCCATCCAGGCGGTGGCGAAGGGCACCAGGGACAGCCAGAACAGCAGGTGGGTGTTGGCCCACAGGATGGGCCCGTTTACCTTCTTCACGGCGTGCAGCAGGTGATGGTGGTTGTTCCAGTAGATGGCCAGGTAGAGGAAGCTCAGCACATAGCTGAGGAAGGTGGGCAGCAGGGCTCCCAGCGCCGCGAAGGTCTCGCCATGAGGCACCTTCAGCTCCAGCACCATGATCGTGATGAGGATGGCCAGCACCCCGTCGCTGAAGGCTTCGAGCCGGTTCTTGCCCATGGGAGACTCCTGGGAGTTCCGGGATTGTTCCATGAACGCGCGGCTGGGGTCAGCCTGCCGGAGGCGGCAAGGCTCGGTCGGCCCTACGGCCCAGATCGCCGCTGCCCTGGCTGTTGGCGAGGTTCTTGGCCAGGGCCACGAGCAGCGCCACCTGGACAAAGGACGGCAGGTGGGGCAGCAGGTCCGCAGCAGCGGCCACGGCCAGGAACTGGTGGGCATGGTTGAAGGTGGGATCGTTGCGGGTGGCGGCTTCGGCCAGGGTGGCCAGCACCGCGTCCCCCGCACCCGCCTGGCACAGGGCCGTGGCATGGCCCATGGCCAGGGCGGCCTCGCTGTCGAGGATGGCGTCCAGCAGATCGGCTGCGCTCGGCTGGAGCACCTCAGTGGGACGCACCCGGTCCTCGGGTTCATCCGTGGGGAAGAGGTTCACCAGGGCGGCGGCCTGGCACCAGACCCGGGGATCTGCCGGGCGGCTGCGGGCCAGGGTGGCCAGGTAGACGAAAGTCCAGGCGGTCTTGCCTTCCAGGTCGCGGCGGGCATCCAGCTGCTTCTCGCAGGCCGCCAGCACCAGCGCCGAAAGGACCTCGGTCGAGCCCTGCCCCGCCCGCAGGCGTGCGGTGAAGCGGTCCAGCAGGGCCACCAGGCCCAGGTCGCAGAGGTCACGCACCTGATCGTCCAGCCCGTCGGGTTCCACCGCGGCGGGGGTGGTCCAAGGTACGGACACCTCGGCGCCCTGGAGGCGCTTGGCGGCCCGGCGGGCCCAGAAGGTGTCCTCCTGGGTCGCCGCCAGCCAGGCAGCCAGTCCGAACAGTCGGCGGCCGGTGGCCTTCGGCTGCTCCAACCGCGTCTGCAGGTCTCCAAGGTGATCGCAGACCACGGCCTTGTGGCCGACGTTGGCCATGTCCGTAGCGATCAGCTGGCCCAGGCGCGAAAAAAACTTGACGCCGGGCTGGTCGAAGCCCTGGGCTTCGGCATAGGCCAATCCGGGTCTGCGGGACTGGACGAAGCCTTCGAGGTTCCGCCAGCTCCCGCTGCCCTTGGCCGCCAGCACCTGGGCCAAAGCCTGCGGCGTCCGCCGGCCCTCCGTGGCCGCCATGTGCACCTGGATGGCCAGGGCCCGATGAAAACTCGCTGGCGCCAGGTGGGATTGGAGCCGAAGCACCGCCCTCAGCCCCAGGAGGCCATGGGGCACATGGGGCTGGTAGCCCTCCCAGTCGATGCGAGGCACCAGGGATTTCACCGCCTCCCGCAGGGCGTCCCTCAGCCCCTCCGGTTCTGCCACCCGCGCCTCGAACACCGCGAAGAAGCGCTCCGTGGGGGCTTCCAGTTCCTGCAACCAGGGAGATTCAACGCTCACGCGCCCTCCAATGGCAACGCCCACGCGGCGCCCACCAGCCGGGCCCAGTGGTGGGTCCAGGCGCGCTTCCAGACGAGGCTACCCTCTTGCATGTCCGAGGCCAGCAGACGTTCGCGGAGTGCCGCTCGGAGGGGATCGGCTTCGGGACCCAGGGCATTTTCAGCCAGGGCCAACAGCGCCGCACGGGCCTCCCGCGCCTGGTCGTGGTGGGCGAGGTAGCCCGGGGCTTCCGGCGAGGGCGCCGAGGCCTGCAGGCGTTGCCAGGCCTCGAAGGCCGACCGGGCCTCGGGTTGCTCCCGCAGCGGCGGTTTCACCTGGGCCCAGCCCTTGCCCAGATCCAACTCGGGCCCGGCCCGGAGCAGGGCCTCCCGCAGCTTCACCGCCTTGCCCACATCCCGATCGAGGTGCTTGAGGGCCACGAAGGTTCGAGGCTTCTCCCGCTTTTCCCGCCGGTCAAAGAAGGCGTTGAGGGCCGCCACCACCAGCTCCATGGGCACGTTGCGGGCCTCCCAGGCCAGCACCTGCTGGTAGTCCTCGGCCGAGAGCAGGCCGGCCCGGCCCCAGGCGCGAAAGGCCCATTCGCGCTCCAGCCAGTCCTTCTCCTCGCGGGTGTAGGGCATCACCGGGCCACGGGCGGTTCCGGAATGAGCCGAGTCCCATCCTTCAACTGCAGGGCGCCGTTTTCCCAGGCCAGAATTTCCTCGGGGACGATCTTGGCCTTGGCGAAGCCCCGCAGCCGGAAAGCCCCGGACCCGAGCTTCTGGCCCTTGCGATCCCAGACCTCCATCTGCCAGAGCGTGCCCTGGTGGCTGTCCACCTTCAGAAACACCCCGTTGGCGCCCTCTCCGCCCCAGGCCGCTCCGGCAGGCACGGAGCTAGGGCGGGAGGGCACGCGGCTGCAGGCCGCCAAAATTCCCAGAAGGATGGTTGTCGTCACCAGGATCGTCGTTGATCGCGCCATGCAGTCATTCTACCCGCTAGACTGATGCTCAAGGAGGGCCTGGCCCTGATCCGCGAACAGATCCGCTACAAGAGCCGCAAGGAGATCGACAAGCTGCGGGAAGCCTGCCGCGTGGCGGCCAACGCCCTGCGGATCGCCGCCCGGGCCGCCCGCCCGGGCGTCAGCCTCCTGGAGCTGGACAAGATCGCCGAGACCTACATCCGGCAGCAGGGGGCCACCCCCAGCTTCAAGGGCTACCACGGCTTCCCGGGCACCCTCTGCACCTCGGTCAACGACAAAGTCGTGCACGGCATTCCCACCAAGTACGTGCTCCAGGAAGGCGACGTCATCGCCATCGACTGCGGCGCGAAGCTGGACGGCTTCCATGGGGACACCTGCCTGACGGTGGGGGTGGGGCAGATCACCGACGAGGCCCGGATGCTCATCCAGACCGCCCAGCTGGCTATGTACGTGGGCATCGAGCACTGCCGGCCCGGCCTCCGCCTGGGCGACATGGCCACCGCCGTGCAGAGCTTTGCCGAGGAGCGCGGCTACTCCGTGGTGCGGGAGTACATCGGCCATGGCCTGGGGCGCGACCTGCACGAGGACCCCCAGGTGGTGTTCGCCGAGCAGAAGCCCGGCACGGGCTTCCGCATGGAGCCGGGCATGACCATCACCATCGAGCCCATCCTCAACACCGGCAGCCACAAGTGCCTGGTGGAGTCCGATGGCTGGACCGTGCGCACCCGGGACGGCGGCCTCTCCGCCCAGTTCGAGCACGACATCGCCATCACCCGCAACGGCCCCGAAATCCTCAGCATCCCGGATCCTGAATTCGAGTTGGAGGATGGGCTGTAAGTCCAGCCTCCATGGGTCGCGAGGAACGCCGCGGGGCGGCGTTGCGAGCGGGCACCCATCTCGAATTCACGCCACGAGTTGGAGGATGGGCTGTAAGTCCAGCCTCCATGGGTCGCGAGGAACGCCGCGGGGCGGCGTTGCGAGCGGGCACCCATCTCGAATTCACGCCACGAGTTGGAGGATGGGCTGTAAGTCCAGCCTCCATGGGTCGCGAAGAACGCCGCGGGGCGGCGTTGCGAGCGGGCACCCATCTCGAATTCACGCCACGAGTTGGAGGATGGGCTGTAAGTCCAGCCTCCATGGGTCGCGAGGAACGCCGCGGGGCGGCGTTGCGAGAGGGCATCCATCTCGAATTCACGCCACGAGTTGGAGGATGGGCTGTAAGTCCAGCTGATTCCCTCCTCGCCGGGAACCGACTCCGCACGCGCCACCAGGCGCGTGCTCTGTCACCCGGCGGTCGGGAGGTCGCGAGGAACGCCGCGGGGCGGCGTTGCGAGCTAGCTTCCCTCGCGGTACAGATCGTTCCGGCGGATCTGCATAAGCGAGGAAGCGTCCGTGACCGGAGCCCAGCCCAGCTTTGCGTAGAGCCCATGGGCATCCCGGGTGGCCAACATGAGGCGTCGCATGCCTCGCACCTCAGGGAGATCCATGAGCGCGCGGACCATGGCGGTGGAGAGCCCCAGACCCCGGTGGCCTTCGAGCACGAAGACATCGGCCAGGTAGCCGAAGGTGGTGCGGTCGGTGGCCATCCGGGCAAAGCCCACCTGCTGCCCCTCCCGGTCATAGGCCCCAACGACGAGGCTGTTCCTTGCGGCCTTCTCCACCACCTCCCGCGGAATGCCCGGCGACCAGTAGCTCCGCGTGAGATACCCGTGGATCACATCGAACTGAAGCGCGTCGGGATCGAGGGAGATCCGGTAGCCCTCGGGCACTGCCTGCATGTCACCCTCCGGGTGGATTCCCCCAGTCTAGCCCTCGGCCCAGCGGCGAACGGCCTCTGGAAGCTCGGGTGCGGGGCCGCCATAGCCCATGGCGCGGAGCACCTCGGCCACGGGAACGTTGCCACCCTTGCCCCGGAACAAGGCCTTCACCACACCTTCGGCGGCCAGGCTGCCGTCCGACTTGAGGAACCGCTGTTCGAGGAAGAACCACTTCCCGTCCCAGCCCAGCAGGCGGGTATGCAGGTCATACCGCTCGAAGGGATCGAGGCTCCGGCGGTAGCGGATGGTCACGCCACCCACCAGGGCCTGCCAGCGGTGGCGCCACATCAAGCGGCCCAGGCCGGTCCGGAAGGAAAGGTCGAACCGCCCCAGGTCCATGACGCTGAGGAACCGGCCATTGTTCAGGTGCAGGTTCACATCCAGGTCGTTGGGCCACACCCGGAACCGCAGGATCGAGGTGCCCAGGGGCTCCAGCCGGCTGCGGAAGCGCAGGGTGAGGGCCTTTAGGAGGGTGCGGAAGAACAGAACCATCGGTCCAGCCTAGCGGCCCTCTGCGCTACCGTGGTACATGGCTTTGACGATCCAGGCACCCGCCAAGCTCAACCGCTTCCTTGCCGTGCTCGGCCGGCGCGCCGACGGCTTCCATGAGCTGGAGTTGGTCACCACGGTGCTGGAGGGTGTAGCCGGACTCACGGACCAACTGGAGGGAGCGCCTGCTTCGAAGCTGTCCCTCGAGCTCTCGGGACCCACCAGCCAGGGCATCGAGGTCGATGACACCAACCTGGTGCTCCGGGCCTGGCGCCTGCTGGAGGAGGCGGCCGGGCGCCCCCTGCCCGCCCGCCTGAGCCTGCACAAGCGGATTCCCCACGGGGCGGGGCTGGGGGGCGGCAGCAGCGATGCCGCCGCCGCCCTTCGGCTGGGCAACCAGATGTTCGGGCTGGCTCTGGCGGACACGGCGCTGCTCGCCCTGGCCGCCCGGCTGGGCAGTGACGTGCCCCTGTTCCTGCTGGGGGGCACGGTGCTGGGCCTGGGTCGGGGCGAGCGGGTCTTCCCCTTGCGCTCCCTGCCCCTGGAGCCCCTGCTTCTGGTCCATCCCGGCCTGCACGTCAGCACCCCAAGCGTCTACCGGGCGCTGGCGGAGCTTGGCTACGGCGCGCCCAGGCCCCTGCCGGCCCTGGCAGTGGGCGAACGGCCCCCTTGGCGCAACGACCTGACCGCCGCCGCCCTCCGGGTCTGTCCGACCCTGGCCGAGGTGCGGGATGCGCTCGCCGGGCTGGGCGGGGAGGCTCTGCTCTGCGGCTCCGGCAGCTGCTGGGCCGGCCGATTCGAAAGCGTGGCCCGGCGCGATGCCGCACGGGGCGCCCTGGCGCAGGCCCATCCCCACTGGTCGCTCTGGGAAGCCTGAGCCTGTCCTGACAGGTGGTCGGGTGTACTCTGTGGGCCCGAGGTTTGCATGCCCACGCCCGCCCTCCGCATCCGCGGCCTTCGCAAGGCCTTTCCGAAGGTTCTCGCCGTGGCCGGCGTGGACCTGGAGGTGGCCCGCGGCGAGGTATTCGGCCTGCTCGGCCCCAACGGCGCAGGCAAGACCACGACCCTGGAGATCATCGAGGGCCTCACCTCGCCGGACGCGGGTGAGATCGAGATCCTTGGCCTGACCTGGGCGCGGGACCCCCGGGAGATTCGTTCCCGCATCGGGGTCCAGCTGCAGAGCACGAGCCTCTTCAACAAGATCACCCCCCGGGAAGCCCTGGATTTGTACGGCAGCTACTACCCCCGGTGCCGCAGTTCGCAGGACCTGCTGGAGCTGGTGCAGCTGGTGGAGAAGGCGGACGCCTTCCACATCACCCTCAGCGGGGGCCAGCAGCAGCGCCTGGCCCTGGCCTTGGCCCTGGTGAATGACCCCGAGCTGGTGTTCCTGGACGAGCCCACCACAGGCCTCGATCCCCAGGCCCGGCGAAGCCTCTGGGAGGTGGTGCGACGCATGAAGGGGGAGGGCCGCACCGTGGTGCTCACCACCCACTACATGGATGAAGCCGAGGCGCTGTGCGACCGGCTGGCCATCATGGACCATGGCCAGGTCATCGCCACCGGCACCCCGGCCTCCCTCATCGCGGATCTGGCCATCCCCAGCGTGGTGGAGCTCACCTTCCAGGGGGCCGCCCCCGACCCCGCCGCCTTCGAGGCCCACCTGGGCCAGGCCGTGGAGCGACGAACCGACCTCTGGGAGATTCCCACGCCCGACCCCAAATCCCTGCTGCCCCGCCTGCTGGAGGCCGCCGAAACCACCGCTGTCCCCTTTCAACAGGTCCACATCCGCCGGGCCACCCTGGAAGACGTGTTCCTGCACCGGACGGGCCGCAGCCTGAGGGAGTGACCATGATGCTCTGGCGCCAGTTCGCGATGGAATGGCGGCTCTACGCCCGGGATCGGGTGGCCCTGTTCTGGACCATGGCCTTCCCGGTGCTGCTGCTGATCGGCTTCGGGACGATCTTCCGCGACGGAGGCTCGCCCAAGCTCACGCTGGTGCGGGTGCTGCCCGCCGAGCCCTCGGTTCGTGACGCCGCGCTGGATCAGGCCCTGGTGGACCTCCAGCTCAAGGTGGTACCCCTCTCGCCCGCCGAAGCCGAGGCCCGCTGGTCCCGGGGCGAGACCGCAGCCCAGCTGGAGCCGGATGGGGCCAAGTACCGCCTCCGCCTGAACACCTACCTCATGGCCCAGGCCGGCGCCACGGCCGGCCTGGTGAACCAGGCCTGGCTGGTGGCCCAGGCTCGGCTGAGCGGCGGCCCGGATCCCCAGCGGATCCCCGTGGTGATGGAAAGCCCGGGTCGCAAGCACTCGGCCAACTACGCTTCCTTCCTCCTGCCGGGACTGCTGGGGCTGAACCTGGTGAGCATGGGCCTCTTCAGCGTCGGCATGGTCAACGTGTCCTATCGGGAGAAGGGCAAGTTCCGGCGCCTCGCCGTCACCCCGCTGCCCAAGTGGATCTTCCTCCTGGGCCAGGTACTGCATCGGCTCACCGTCACCGTCGTCCAGGCCGCCATCCTCCTGCTGGTGGGATGGGTGGCCTTCGGCATCGAGAACCAGGGGAGTTCCCTGAACCTGCTGATCATCATGACCTTGGGCACGGGGTGCTTCATGGCCTTCGGCTTCGCCCTCAGCGGCTTTGCCGAGACGTCGGAAGGCTATGCAGCCCTCTCCAACCTGGTGTTCTTCCCCCTGATGATGCTCAGTGGCGTCTATTTCACCCTGGACAGCGCCCCGGCCTGGCTCCAGCACACCGTGGCGGCCCTGCCGCTGGCGCCCTTCATCCGGGCCCTGCGGGCGGTCTTCAACGATGGGGCCAACCTGGCGGGGCACGAGCTGGGCCTGGCCATTGTGGCCGCCTGGGGCCTGGCGGCCTTCGCCCTGGCGGTGCGGCGGTTCCGATGGGCATGAGACCCCCCAGGATTTGCCTCAACCCACCCCGGTGTCGATGGTGATGCCATGACGGAGGCACGCCGATCCCAGACCCTTGAGGCTGCCCTCGACGCCGCCCAGCGTCAGATTGCCCTCCTGCAGGCCCAGTGGCAGGCCACCTCCCAATTGGCTGCGGCTGCGCTCCAGTCCAGGGATACACAGGATCTCTTCTCCCGGGTGCACGCCACCGTGCGCAACCTGATGCCCGCGGAGAACTTCTACGTTGCCCTCTGGGACCGCGATTCGGACACGGTGTCCTTCCCTTACTGGGCCGATCAGAAGGATCCGGCCCCCGAACCGCGCCGCATGCGGCGTGGATTGACAGAATTCGTCCTGCGCTCCGGTCGCCCGCACCTCCTCACCGACACCAGCCTGCCGGACCTCGAAGCCTCCGGTCAGGTCGAGCCCTTCGGATCCCTCTCCCTGGACTGGCTGGGCGTACCGCTTGGCGGGGAGGCCGGGGTCTTCGGCATCCTGGCGGTCCAGAGCTACGAAGGCGGCCACCGGTACTCGGAGGCGGACCGGGACCTGCTGGCCTTCGTGTCCTCCCAGGTCGCCCTGGCCATCGAACGGACGCGGGCCCAGGCCCAGCAGCGCCTCATGACCTCCGCCATGGACCACGCCATTGACCCGGTCTTCGGGCTGGATCACCGGGGACGGTTCATCTTCGTCAACCGCGCGGCCTGCGCTAGCCTGGGCTATACCAAGGCCGACCTCCTGGGCATGCATGTCTGGGAAATCGATCCCAGCGTGTCCCAAGCCCACTGGCCCACGCGGTGGATCGGCCTCCGCCAAGCGGGCGCCAACCGCGAGGAGACCCTGCATCGCCGGAAAGACGGCTCCGAGTTCCCGGTGGAGATCAGCTCCACCTTCCTGCCCTCGGAAGGCCAGGACGTGGTGTTCACCCATGTCCGCAACATCACCGAGCGCCGGGCGGCCGAGGCCGCGCTCCGCCTCAGCGAAGACAAGTTCTCCCGCGCCTTCCACGCCAGTCCGGACGCCATCAACCTGACCCGATTGGCCGACGGCACCTACCTCGATGTGAGCCAGGGCTTCGAAGCCATCAGCGGCTGGTCTCGGGAGGAATCCATCGGCCGGACAGCCCTGGAGCTCAACATCTGGGGGGACCCCGCGGACCGCCAGCGGGCCGTGGACCTCATCCACCAGCACGGCGAATACACCGGGCTGGAAATCACCTTCCGCCGGAAGGATGGCAGCCTGCTCACCGGGTTGATGTCGGGCAAAGTCCTGGAGGTGGACGGCGTGCCCTGCCTGCTCTCGGTGACCCGGGACATCAGCGGCCGAAAGGCCTCGGAAGCCGCGCTGTACCAAGCCGAGCAGCGCCTGCGGACGGTGCTGGCCCATTCCCAGGCTGTCATCTATCAGCTGGATGCCCAGGGCCGGTTCCTGCTCTCCGAGGGCCTCGGCCTGGCCAACCTGGGGCTCAAGCCCGGCCAGGTGGTGGGCTTGAACGCCCAGGACGTCTATCGAGAGGACCCTGACACCATGGACCAGATCCAGGGTGCCTTGGCGGGCGAGGCTTCCCGAAGGATCACTCGGGCAGGCGGGCGTCTCTGGGACAACCAGATGACTCCGGCCTTCGACGCGCAGGGCAGGGTGGAGAGTGTCATCGGCATCGCCACGGATGTAACTGCCCAGCACGAAACCCAGCAGGCCCTCCTCGCGGAGCGGAACCTCTTCACTGGGGGACCGGTCATGGTCATCCGCTGGCGCAACAGCCCAGGCTGGCCCGTGGACTACCTCAGCCCCAACGCCAAGGCCATCCTTGGGTACCCGGCGGAGGCCTTCACCTCCGGACAGCTCGATTTCCACGCCCTGATCCACCCCGAGGATGCCTCGCGCCTCCGCCAGGAAGGCTCGCTCTGGCGGCAACGAGGGGTCAGCCATTACAAGCAGGAATACCGCCTCCGGCATGCCGATGGCAGCTACCGCTGGTTCTACGACTTCACTGGAGCGGGGGGCCCCCTGCCCGACCCGCCCTATTTCCTGGGGTACCTCCTCGACATCACGGAGCAGCGGCAGAACCAGGAGGCCCTCCGCCACACCCAGAAACTGGAGAGCCTGGGCATCCTCGCCGGCGGCATTGCCCATGATTTCAACAACCTGCTCACGGCGGTCCTGGGCAACTTGAACCTGGCCCAGATGCAGCTTCCCGAAGCATCCCCCGCCGCGACCTACCTGGGCCGCATGGAGGCCGCGGTGCTGCGCGCCACGGACCTCACCAAACAGATGCTGGCCTATTCCGGCCGAGGTCACTTCCAGGTGAAGCCCCAGGATCTCAACCTGCTCGTGCGGGATGTCACCCACCTGCTGGAGGTGTCCATCCCCAAGAAGATCCACCTGCGGTTCGACCTGGAGGACGGACTTCCCGCCATCCAGGCCGATGGCACCCAAGTGCAGCAGATCATCATGAATCTGGTGACCAACGCCGCGGATGCCATCGGGGACGCGGAAGGCGTCATCCAGATCACCAGCGGCAGCGCATTCCTGGAAGCCCGGGAGCTGCGGATTGACTATCATTCGGACGCCCTCGCCCCCGGTCCCTACGTGCTGCTCGAGGTCACCGATACGGGCTGCGGCATGCCGTCGGAAGTGCTGGAGCGGATCTTCGATCCCTTCTTCACCACCAAGGTGGCCGGACGGGGCCTGGGCCTGTCCGCCATGCTCGGCATCATGAGGGGCCACGGGGCAGGCCTGCAGATCAGGAGCGAGGTCGGCCGGGGCAGTTCGTTCCGCCTCTGCTTCCCCGCCTCCGGGGCCCTTGCCGAAGCCCCGGCCCAGTCCCCTGCGAGGGAGCCCTCCCATCAGCTCCGAGGTCGGATCCTGCTGGTGGATGACGAACCCGCCATCCTCCAGGCCCTCCAGTCCGCCCTGCAGTCCTTCGGTCTGGAGGTGATCACCGCCCGGGATGGCCTGGAGGCGCTGGAGCAGTTCAGGTCGGTCCTTCCCAAACCGGACCTGGTCCTCATGGACTTGACCATGCCCCGCATGGATGGCCGGGAGGCCTTCCTGGCCATGCAGGCGCTGGATCCCTCCATTCCGGTGGTGCTGAGCAGTGGCTACACCGCCCAGGACACCCTCCAGACCTTCGAAGGGCAAGGACCGTTGGAATTCATCCAGAAGCCCTACCAGCTCCAGGCCCTCCGGCAGCTGCTCCGGCGGGTGCTCCCAAGCTGAGGCCCGCTCCTGGCTACACTGGGGGACTGGAGAGCCCCCATGCAGTCTTCCAAGCGCGCCCGGATGGCCATTTTCCTCACGGTCTTCGTCGACCTTCTGGGCTTCGGCATCGTCATTCCGATCCTTCCCCTGTACGCGGAATCCATCGCCAGTCACCCCAGCCACTGGATGGACAGCGTCAACCACTTCCTCGGGCTCAATGGCGCCGGAACGAGCCCGGGGGCCTTCTGGGCCGGGGTGGTCTTCCTCAGCTTCAGCCTCATGCAGTTCATCGCCTCCCCCATCCTCGGCCGGATCTCCGACCTGGTGGGTCGGAAGCCGGTGCTCTGGGTGAGCCTGGCGGGGTCCGCCGTGGGCTACCTCATGCTGGCCCTCACCAGCCAGTTCGAGTGGATGCTGGCGGCCCGGATCCTGGACGGCATCACGGGGGGCAACATCTCCGTGGCGCAGGCGGCCATGGCCGACAGTTCCAAGCCGGAGGAACGGTCCAAGGTCATGGGCATGATCGGCGCCGCCTTCGGCCTGGGCTTCGTGCTGGGCCCCGCCCTGGCAGGCATCCTCAGCGGCAGCGCCTTCGGGCACCACCTGCTGGCGACCCGGGGCTGGCACCTGCCGTTCTTCGTGGCCGCTGGCCTCTCCCTCATGGCCTCCCTGATGGTACTGCTCTGGCTGCCGGAGACCCTCACGGACGAGGTGCGCGCCCGGGCACGCTCCCATGAGAGCCGCGGCCACGCCCTGGTGAAGGCGTTCAAGCGCCCCGGGATGCCCCAGATCCTCATGGTGTCCCTGCTCGCCATGGTCGGGTTCGCCATGATGGAAGGCACCTTTGCCCTGCTGGTGCATGAACGGTTCAACTTCCACCAGCGCGAGGTGGGCTTCCTCTTCGCCGGCATCGGAGTACTCCTGGTGATCTACCAGGGCGGCCTGGTGCGGGTGGTGGCCAAGCGCATCCCCGAACGGGTGGCCCTCATCGCGGGCCTGGTGCTCATGGGCGCCGCCCTGCCCTTCATGCCCAAGGCCGCCTGGATGTGGCCCTTCCTCCTCCTGCTGATCCCCCTGTCCTGGGGCAGCGGCATGGGCAACACGGCCGGCACGGCCCTGGCCAGCCAGCTCACGCCGCCGGAGGACCAGGGCAGCCTCTTCGGCGTCCTGAATGCCATGACCGGCATGGGACGCATCATCGGCCCTGCCGTCGGCACCTTTATCCTCGCGCGCTGGGGGGGGCAGGCCACCTACACCGTGGCGAGCCTCACCCTGGGCGTGGCCCTGGCCATCGCCCTGACCATTTCCCCCAAGGTGGCCCGATGATCCGGCTCGATGGAACATCCCTCACCCCGGCGCACCTGCGTCGCATCGCCGACGGCGAAGGCGTCACCCTGGCAGCCGGAGCGCTGACGGTGGTGGCCGAAAACCGGGCGGTGGTGGATCGCATCGTCGCCGAGGGGCGAACGGTCTATGGCATCAACACCGGCTTCGGCCAGTTCGCCACGGTGGTCATCCCACCCGACCAGCTGCAGCTGCTGCAGCTCAACCTGATCCGCAGCCATGCGGCTGGCGTGGGGGAACCCCTGCCCAAGGACCAGACCCGCGCCCTGATGGCCGCCCGCATCAATTGCCTGCTGAAGGGACACAGCGGCATCCGGCCCGAGCCCATCCAGCTGTTGGCGGAATGCCTGAACCGGGACGTGGTGCCCGTGGTGCCCAGCCAGGGCAGCGTGGGCGCCAGCGGCGACCTGGCCCCCTTGGCCCACATGGCCCTGCTGCTGGTGGGTGAAGGGCTGGCCTGGCTGGACGGTGGGGCGGTTCCGGGAAGCGTGGCCCTCGCGAAGGCGGGCCTCGCACCGGTGACGCTGCAGGCCAAGGAGGGCCTGGCGCTGATCAACGGCACCCAGCTCATCACCTCCCTCGGCAACCTTGCCGTGGAGCAGTTCCAGAAGCTGGCCAGCCTGTCGGAGGAGATCGCCGCCCTCAGCCTGGAAGCCCTCCGGGGGACCCGCTCCGCCTTCGACCCGCGCATCCATGCGGCCCGGCCCCACCCTGGCCAGGTGGCCGTGGCCGAGCGCATGCGCGCCCTCCTCGGCCCCTCCAGCCCCATCGCGGACAGCCACCAGGACTGCCACCGTGTTCAGGATGCCTACAGCCTGCGGTGCATTCCCCAGGTCCACGGAGTCACGCGGGATGCCCTGGCCTTCGCGGGTGCCATCCTGGAGCGGGAGCTGAACAGCGCCACGGACAACCCGATGATCTTCACAGACACGCAGGAATCCAGGTCCGGAGGCAACTTCCACGGCCAGTACCCCGCCTTTGCCTGTGATGTGCTTGCCATCGCGGCCGCCGATCTGGCCAGCATCTCCGAGCGGCGGCAGGAGCGGATGGTCAACCCGGCCTATTCGGACCTGCCCGCCTTCCTCACCCAGAACGGTGGCTTGGAGTCGGGCTTCATGATGGCCCACGTCACCTCCGCCGCCCTGGTGAGCGAGATGAAGGGCCTGGCCCACCCCGCCTGCGTGGACAGCATCCCCACCAGCGCCGGCAAGGAGGACCACGTGAGCATGGGCCCCATCGCCGCCCGCAAGCTGCTGCGGAGCCTCGCGGCCCTGGAGCAGGTGTTGGCCATCGAGGCCCGCATGGCCCTGGAGGGCCTCCGCATCATCGGCCTGGCGCCAGCCGCCGGCCTGCAGCCCCTCCTGGACCGGTTGTCTAAGGCTTGCGCCCCCTGGGCCGACCGCGTCATGTTTGTGGAGATCGATGCCACCCTCGCGGCCCTCCGGGCCCATGTGGAAGCTGCACCATGCCCCTGACCCTCCCCTGGCGGACTGCCTGTGAACGGGCCCTTCGGCGGTTCTCCGACGCCGATGCGATCCGGTTCTGGGGCATCGGCCACGAGGTGGATGGCACTTATCAACCCATCTTCAACTACCGCTTCGAGCACACCTATGCCGCCGTGCTGCTGGCCCGGTGGCTGGCCCCCGCCACCGGCGCCGACCTGGAGGTCGTCGAGTGCGCCGCCTGGCTGCACGACGTGGCCAAGCGCCTGAAGGACCCTCAGGCCAGGGACTCCCATGCCCACGACGCCTCTGCCCGCGTGGCGGAGATCCTCGAGGGAACGGATTTCCCGCCGGCCAAGATCCCGGCCGTGCGCCACGCCATCGAGCACCATGTGGGCCTGAAGCTCAGCAAGCGCCTTGAGCCCCTGGAGACCGCCTGCCTCTGGGACTGCGACAAGCTCAGCAAGATCGGGGCCGCGAGCCTGATCCACTTCGGCTGCATCAGCGGGGCCTTCCAGCCCATCACCACGGCGGAGATCCTGCGCCGGGGCCAGGCTTGGCTGGACCTCGCCCGGGGCATCACTGCCAGCCTCAACACCGAACCTGCACGGGAGGAGGGCCGACGCCGGCTGACCTTCATCGAGGCCCACTATGCCCAGCTCCAGCGCGAGTGGACTGATCCCATGGAGCCGACGCCCCCATGAACGAATTCCTCCCCCTCGCCCAGAGCCTGGCAGTCGCCCTGAAGGCCCTGCAGATGTACACCGCCGGGCATCCGAGGACGGAAGAATCCATGGCCTCCACCCTGGCCCTCCTTCACCTCCACCTCGGAGACCAGGAGCGGATCCAGTTCATCGTGTCGGGCAGCAAGGCCTTCGTGGACGGACAGGTCCAGGACGCCCGGAGTCCCCACATTCAGACCCTCATCAAGCTGGTGTCCGAGCGGGGCATCAGTGGGTTCGTGGTGGAGCGTGGCGTGGTCGCGTCGGAGCTCCTGGTCTTCCTGCAGGGGCTTGGCACCAAGGCCACGAAGCTGGAGGAGCAGGGCGGCTTCGAAGCCCTCTTCTCGGCCTCCGGGGTGATCCACATCCGGGTGTCCCAGACCCGCTACCAGGAGGTGACGGAAGGTGAGGACGGCGGAGGCGAAGACAAGGCCCCGGCCTTCGCCCCAGCCCCGCCAGCCACCCTATCTCCGTCCCCGGAAACACTGGTCAAGTTCATCCGGGATGCGCTCCTCACCACCCTCGAGAAGGCGTCGGGCAGTTCCGGATCCCACCCTGCTTTCGGCACCTCAGGCTCCCATCCGACCCTCGGTACCCTGGAGGCCAGGGAGACCGGTTTCCTGAAGGGGTTCCACCCGGCGGACCTCAGCGGGCTGGGCCCGCTGGGCCGGGAACTGGGGCTCGGCGACGGCATGCCCACACCAGGGCAGTTGGCCACCCTGAGGCAGGTTCTCATGGGACTCACCCCGGAAGTTCAGCTGGGCCTGCTGGCGGGACTCCGCACCCTGCCCGAGCACCCTGCCGGGCTCGGCCTCGGGGTGAAGGCCCTGGCTGGCGAGATTCTTTCGGTGGCCACTTCGTTGCTCCTCGGCCAGGGCACCACCTGGCCCCAGCTGAAGGGTCCCCTGCAGGACATCCTGCGGCCCCTGCCCGACCGCGAATTTCTCGTACGAACCCTGTCGGCACGCCTCCGCACCTCGGGCCAGGATGCCTCCCAGGCTGAAGCCATCCTGCGCCACCTGGAGTGGGAATCCCTGACCCTGGAGGCGAAGCTGCTCAAGGTGCTCGAGGAGGGGCACCTGTTCGAACTCAGCCTGGAGGAGCGGCTCGCCCTGCTCCGGGATCTGCTGGACCTCCGACGCTTCGACGCCTTCCTCCGGATCCAGGATGTGCTCCTGGAGACCCTTCAGAGCGACCGGTCGGACCTGCGCCTCAAGGCCATCCAGACGCTCAACGGCATGGCCCGCTGGGCGCAGGACCCAGGCCTGCCTCCGGAAGGGGAAGGCCCCCTGGCGGAGGGCCTGCGGGCCCACTTCGCGTGGGAGCCGGATCCCCCCATCCACCGCTGGACCACCGAGGGGTTGGAGAGCCTGCTGGCCGCGCTGGTCCACCGGGGTGAACTCGACCACGTCCAGTCGGACCTCCAGGAGCTGGAAGGGCTATGCACCTTTCTGGATGAGCAGCATCCCTGGCGTAACGACGCCCTGTCCCGGCTCCGCCAGTCCCTTCTGCGGCCAGCCCTCCTGGATGCGACGGTGGACCATGCCCTCTCCCTGGAGCGGGACCGGATGCTCCTCGAAGTGCATCCCTACCTGGAATTCCTGGGGGACCCCATGGCCCGGCATCTGGTGGGACGGCTGGGCGATGAGAGCGACCGCACCCGACGGGGTCGACTGGTCGAAGCGGTCCGGAGCCTGGGCCCGGCGGCCCTGCCCGCCCTCCTGGATGCCCTGACGTCGTCCGCCTGGTTCCTGGTCCGCAACGCCCTGACCCTGCTTTCGGACCTGGGGGACGCCGGCTGTGTCCCCGCCATCCTGCCCCTGTTGCGCCACCCCGAACCCAGGGTGCGCCGAACCGCGGTTCGGGCACTGTGGAAGCTGGGGGGACCGGTGGCCGAACCCCACCTCCTGGCCCGCATGAAGGACAACGACGGGGAGACCCTTCAGGAGATCCTCTTCGCCTTCGGTCAGCTGCGCTCCGAAGCCGGGCTGCCCCAGGTGGCGGAGCTGGCCCAGGACAAGCGTGTGGTGGAGAAGCTCCGCCTCCAGGCCATTGATACGCTGGGGCTCATCGCCTCGCCCAAGGCGCTTCCGGTCCTGACGGAGTGCATGCGGCGCAAAGGCTTTTTTGGTGGCGGGGAGTCCGAGACCGTCCGCCTGGCGGCGGGCCGGGCCTTGGTGACCCTCGGGAGCCCTGAGGCCCTCGCCATCCTGGAGCGGGCCCTCCAGGCCGAGCCCAAGGGCGAGACCCGTGAGGCGCTCCGGCGCCTCCTGGTGCCACCTCCCTCCTCATGACCGCGACCCAGTCCCATCCCGATCCCCGGCAGCTGCTGGAGGCCTTCGAGGCCTTCACGGCCGCCTCGGAACAGCTGCAGGCCCGGTACGAAGCCCTCCAGGCCCAGCTGGGTCAGCTGCAGGGGGAGCTGCAGACGGTCATCGAGGCTGTTCCCTTCGCCATCTGGGTGCTCGCCGAGGATGGCACCTTGAGGTTCACCAACCGTCCCCAGGGCCTGCCCGGGCGCTTCCTCGAGAATCCCGCCCCCTGGGAAGTCGGCAGCCCTGGCGGCCAGCGCCGCGTGCGCACGGATGACGGCCGGGAGCTGATCTTCGAGGAGGAGCGCAGGTCCGCACCCCACGGCGGCACCATCGTCACCCTGCGGGATGTCACCGAGGCTGTCCTGAGGGCCCAGCAGGCCACCCGGGAGGATCGCCTGGCGGCCATGGGCCGCATGGCCGCCGAGCTGGCACACGAGATCCGGAATCCCCTCGGCAGCCTGGCCCTGTTCTCGGGCATGCTCGTCGAGGACCTGGTGGACCAGCCCGGCCCTCTGGAACTCGCGCGGAAGATGCAGGAGGGGGTTGGCCGCCTGAACCGGGTGGTGGGCAACACGCTGGCCTTCAGCCGGGACCTCCACCCGAAGGTGGCGCCGGTGGGCCTCCATGGACTCTGGGAGGAGGCGCTGCGCAGCACCACCCTGGACGCAGCGGTGCCCTGGGAGAATCAAATCCCCGCCGAAGCGACCTGGCTGGGGGACCCGGACCTGCTCCGCCAGGTCGCCCAGAACCTCATCCAGAACGCCACCCGGGCGCTGGAGGACACGCCGGAACCCTGCATCCACCTGAGCGCCATGGCGGCGCCCCAGGACGGGCGAGCGACCTGGCACATCCGCCTCTCGGACAACGGCTGCGGCATCCCCGCCGAGGCGCTGGCCAAGGTCTTCGATCCCTTCTTCAGCACCTTCGGGGGCGGTACCGGGCTCGGCCTGGCCGTCTGCCACCGCATCATCGTGGCCCACGGCGGCCTGCTTTTCATCGAGAGCCAGGAAGGCCGGGGAACCACCGTTCACCTGAGGCTGCCGGCAGCCACCGAGGCGTGACGCCGGTCACAGAACATGCGAGAATCGGTGCCTTTGCGGAGCCGGCATGTCCCTGACCCACCTTGATCCAGGCGCGCAGGCCCCCGAGATCGTCAATGCCATCATCGAGATCCCCACCGGGTCGCGGATCAAGTACGAGATCGACCACCACACCGGCCTGGTCCACGTGGATCGGGTGCTCTTTTCGCCGTTCCACTACCCCGCCGAGTACGGCTTCATCCCCGGCACCCTGGCCGAGGACGGCGACCCGGCGGACATCCTGGTGCTCATCAACGGCTCGACCTATCCGGGAGTGGTGATTCGGGCCCGCCCCATCGCCCTGCTGCGCATGAAGGACGACAAGGGGCATGACGCCAAGATCCTGGCCGTGGCCACGGACGACCCGACCTATGCCCATGTAACGTCTCGCAGCGACCTCCCCCCCCACTTCCTGCTGGAGGTGGAGCACTTTTTCCTCACCTACAAGGACCTCGAGCGGAAGAGCGTCTCCAGCGATGGCTGGGGCGGGAAGGACGAGGCCCACGCCTTCGTGCGGGCCTCCATCGAAGCCCATGGGAAGCAACGGCGCTAGGAGCTGACTGGTGCACGCCAAGCCCGGCCTCGTCGGCTTCGACCTAGATGGTACGCTCGTGGATCCCCTGCTCGGCGTCCGCCGCTGCCTGGAATCCACCTGTGCGGCGTTCGGCTTGGCCATGCCCGACGAGGCCATCATCCGCGGCTGGATCGGCTTCGGGATGCGCGAGTCCCTGGCCCGCCTGCCGGGCCTGGAGGACACCGCCCGGCTGGAGGCAGCTCTGGACCACTACTGGGAACGCTACCGCGAGGATGGTGTCTTCGAGCATGAGCTCTATCCGGGTGTCTTCCACCTGCTGCACCGCCTCAAGCGCCAGGGCCACCGGATCTACATCGTCTCCGCCAAGCCCACCCTCTTCGCCCGGCGCATCGCCTACCAGTTCGACCTGAACCTCATCTTCGACGACATCTTCGGCAGCACCCTGAAGGGCCAGTGGCAGACCAAGACCGAAGTGCTGGCGGGGCTGGCGGCCCGGGGGACCATCTGGCCCGGCGGGGTGTTCATCGGCGACCGGGGCGTGGACATGGCCGCCGCCCGGGCGCATGGGCTGGAGGCGATCGGCGTCACCTGGGGCTATGGGAGCCCGGAGGAACTCCGACTGGCGGGGGCAGACCACCTCGTCGGGACAGTGCCTGAGCTCGATGCATGGCTGCGGCAACGCTTCCCGGAACCGGAGCGCTTCGACGCCTTCAGTCGTTCGGAGTAGACCAGCGGGTCCCCGGCGGCACCTGCAGCCGGAACCGGGCCGGATCGAAGGCCCGGGGTGCCTTGGGATCCAGCAGTTCCAGTCGCTGCCGCGCGCCGGTGGGGTCGGTCCACTCGAGGGTCCACAGCAGGCCCTTGCGCCCCGTGGCCGTCAGCTCTGGCAGGCCCGGCTCCCGAGGCACCAGGCGCATCGCCTCTCCCCCTGCGGGTTGGACCCGGTAGAGGCGCTCCAGACGGGAGGGATCCAAAAGAATGCCCAGCAGGGGGAAGTCCCGGACCGCCCTCGCCAGTTCCACTTTCTGGGCCGTTCGGGTGTCCGGGTCGTATTGCACCAAGTGGCGACCATCGCAGGTCACCGTCAGGCCACCGTCGTAGGCCACCTGCAGCCGCCCGCCTCGACCAAGGGCCAGTCGGCCCTGGCGGGCCAGCTTCCCGAACACGGCACTGTCGCTCTCCTGCCGGAATCGGCTTTCCAGCGCAGGCATCCGGGAGAAGGCGGCCCACCAGGTTGGCACCGAGGCCGACAGGGACGACAGCAACACCACGCATAGCAGCCCAAGACGCATGTCAGCCCCGCTTCAGCTCTACCGTGAGCTTCGCGGTGCTGCCCTTTCCGGGGGGTGCGCGATGCACCTGGCCCTCGACAACCAGGTTGCCCTGGCGTCGGACCTGGACGATGACATCCAGTTCTTCTCCATCCAGGTCCTCAGGCAATTCAAGGCGCAGGACCGACAGGGCACCTGAGCGGCCCACCTGGGTCAGCTCGCCCAGGAGGGAATTGATGGCGTCCTTGTGATCAAGGGCCTTGGGCTTGGGCACCGGACGGCGGGTCGCCATCTTGAGGGCCGCGAGGGCCGCCAGGGGGTTCCCCTTCACTGCAGCGGGGGCCGCCTTGGCCTTCGGTGCATCGGCGGTAGCCTCCGCCACAGGCGCTTCCTCCAGCCCCGGGGCTTCCTCCTCGAAGGGGGCTTCAGCCTCCGGCAGCGGCATTCCGTCTGCATGCTCGGGTTCTGCCTCTGGAGCTGTCACCAAGGGAACCGCGGGGGCCTCGCCTTCGACCACCGCGGAAGGCGGCAGATCGTCGTCGTCCATCAGGAACGAGATGTCGTCCTCCAGATCATCCGGAGGTTCCGGCAGCAAGGGGGCTTCGATGTCGAAAGCGGTTTCATCGTCTTCGTCCGGCAGGGGCAGCGATCCTCCCACCGAGCCATAGGCGTTGGACCCCTCCATGTCCAGCAGGTCGGTCACAGAGGGCAGATCGGACATGGTGAGGGCTTCCACCGCAGGCTTAGGTGCCTCCGGTCGGGCCGCAGGGACGGCGGTTTCCCCCAGCACATGGGATTTGATGTGATGGAGCGAGACCTTGGTGATGCCCCTCAGGGTCTCGAAGACACCGGTGCCATCGGAAGCCACCGTCTGGAAGCTGGGCAGGCCCTTGGGGTTGAAGACCGCTTCCAGTTCCTCCACGGGCACCACGTTGCGCAGGTCCCGCTTGTTCCACTGGAAGACAGAGGGAATGTCGCCCAGGTTCAGGCCCAGCTCTCGGAGGTTCTCCTCGAGGTTCTGGTAGCTCTCCTTGCAGGCATCCAGCATGGCGGTCTGGCTGTCCACCACGAAAACGATGCCGTCCACCCCCTTCAGCACCAGCTTGCGGGTGCTGTTGTAGAACACCTGCCCGGGGACTGTGTAGAGCTGCAGCTTGGTCTTGAAACCGCCCACCATCCCGACGTCCATGGGCAGCAGGTCGAAAAAGAGGGTGCGGTCGGTTTCCGTGTTCAGGCTGACCATCTCGCCGCGGGCCTTCTGGCTCGTTTTGCCGTAGATGGTGTTGAGGTTGGTGGTCTTGCCGCACAAACCCGGCCCGTAGTAGACGATTTTGGCCGTCATCTGCCGGGTGGCATGGTTGAAGAACACCATTCTTGAACCTCGTGTGGACCCACGAAGTCTAGCTTGGAAACCCGCCCAGGCTCAATGCAAATACTGGAATCTCTTAGGACATTTCCTTCAGGAGGGCGAGCACCTGCTGGTCATGATCCTTGGTGCGGGTGTCGGTGATGACCTTTCGGACGACCCCCTGCCGGTCGATGAGAAAGGTGACGCGCTTGGCGAATCCAAGGAGCGGCATCTTCACCCCATAGGCCTCGATGATGTGCTTATCGGGGTCAGCCAGGATGCTGAAGGGCAGGTGAAATTTTTCGGCGAAGGCCTTGTGGCTCTGACTGTCATCCGCACTAACCCCAAGGATGACGGCGCCGGCGGCCTGGATCGCCGCGAACCCATCGCGAAGGCTGCAGGCCTGGGCCGTGCAGCCCGGGGTGTCATCCTTGGGATAGAAATAAAGGACCACGCTGGACTTCCCCTGGAAATCGGCCAGACGCACCACCGCGCCATGTTGATCCATGGCTTCGAAGGCAGGCGCCTTCTGGCCCACCTTCACGTCGGCGGCCGACACCAGTCCCAACATCGACACCAGTCCCATGCCAACCCTCCATCTGCGATCCATCGCTTCCTCCGGAATGAAGCTGGAGTGTGGCACCATCGGCAGTCGGGAAGGAGGGCAAGACTTGGACAAAAAGGCCTGCATCGCCCTCCTTCCCGGTGACGGGGTCGGCAAGGAGGTTCTGGCTGAGGCCCTGCCGCTGCTGACCTGGGCCCGCCATCGGGGTCGTCGCCTCGAGACCCGCAACCTCCCCTACGGAGCCGACCACTTCCTTGCCACGGGGGAGACCCTGCCAGAGGCGGCCTTCGAGGAGCTGAGGGAGGGTTGCGACGCCATCCTCTTTGGGGCGGTGGGGGACCCGCGGCTGCCGGACGGGCGGCACGCGGAGGAGATTCTCCTCCGCCTCAGGCAGGGCCTGGAGCTGGCGGTGAACTTCCGCCCGGCCACCTCATGGCTGGAACCGACCTGGCCTGGGCTGGACCTGGAGGTCTTCCGGGAGAACACCGAAGGTCCCTACTGCCTGCAGGGCAGCACCGAACCGGGACGAGCCGTGGACCTCGCCATCCACACCGAAGTCGCCGTTCAGCGACTCCTGGAGGCGGCCTTCCGTCGGGCCGAGATCCGCCAGCGCCCCTTGACCCTGGCCCACAAGGCCAATGTCCTGAAGCATGGCCACGGCCTGTGGCTCCGCACCTTTGACAAGCTCCGCCTGAGGTTCCCGACGGTCAAGGCCCACACCATGCACGCGGATGCCCTGCTCTGTGCCCTGGTCCAGCAGCCCAGCCAGTTCGGCATCATCGCGGCAGATAACTACCTGGGCGACCTGATCAGCGACCTCTGCGCCGGGTTCATCGGGGGCATGGGCGTGGCCCCGTCGCTCAGTTGGGCCCCCCATCGACCCTTCCGCTGCTCGGCCCTGGCCGAGCCGGTTCACGGCTCAGCGCCAGACCTCGCGGGCAGGTCCCTGGCCAACCCCATCGGCATGATCCTGAGCACCGCCCTGCTGTTCCGCCACCTGGGCTGGGACCAGGAAGCTCTGGAGGTGGAAGCAGCCGTCCGGAGGGCACTGGCCGAAGGAGCGCGCTGTCATGACCTTGGCGGCCAACTGAGCACACGAGACATGGGCGCGGCCATCCTGGCCCGGCTACCCCACTAATCAGGCTCAGCAGCTCCGCATGACGCCCACCAGCACACCCTGTATGTCGATGCGCTGGGGCGGGTAGCAGCGGGGCTGCAGGTCCGGGTTGTGGGGAATGAGCCACACGCCTTTTGGATCCCGACGGAACTCCTTGAGGGTGACCTCCTCCTGGTCGATCAAAGCCACTACCCGATCGCCGTTGCGATACTCACCCTTGCGCTGGAGCACGACCAGGTCGCCGTCAAGGATGGCGTCGTCAATCATGGAGTCGCCTCGCACCCGCAGCACGAAGAGCTCCTCCCGTTGTCGGTGGATGCTGTTGGGCACTTCGATGGGCAGGGCCCGGCTTTCGGGCAGGATCGGTGAACCCGCCGCCACATCGCCACAGAAGGGGAAGATCCTCACGGTGGAGAGCCCCTCCAGCCGCGGCTCGCCACGGCCCTGCGAAGGGACCTGGCCATCGTCATCCGTCGCATCCGCCACGACGAGGTTGTTCCCCTTCCCATGGCTCCGGACGAGAAATCCCTTGTCCATCAAATGCTGGACATGTTTGTGGATGGTGGACACGGCACTGGAGCCCACCCCCTTGGCGATTTCCGCCAAGGTGGGACTGCGTCCTTCGCTCTGGACGAAGGTGCGGATGAACTTCAGCACGGCCTGCTGACGCTTGGTGAGATCGCTGGCTTTCATGGGTTTCAAGGTAGGAGCCGAGGCGCAGGTCGTCAATCCCTTTTTTTTCGCTTTATTTCAGACCCCTTGGTCCGGCGCCTCCGTTACCTCTCGTGGAACCCTTTCCAAGGCTCTGCCATACTGACCGACGGCTTGGAGGATCAAGTATTTACGCCCTATTCGTCCTCTTTAGCCCGCCCGCGACGACCCCGTCCCCGATGAGAAAGGAGTACCCATGACTGCCAGTCTTGCCGCACCTACCCCCACGGAAGGAGCGAAAACCCGGATCAATGATTTTTCCATCCAGGTCGCCACCGTCAACGGATCAGGTTCCCAGACGGCAAATACAGTGCTGCTGCGGGCCATTTTCCAGATGGGCGTCTTCGTCAGCGGCAAGAACCTCTTCCCCTCCAACATCGCAGGCCTGCCCACCTGGTTCACCATCCGCGCCAGCGCCAAGGGCTATGTGGCCCGGAAGGCCAGCAACGAACTGCTGATCCTCATGAACCCGGAGACCGCCAAGGAGGACATTGCCTCGGCCGATGCCGGCGCCCTGGTGATCTACGACGAGCCCCTCCAGCTGGACAAGCTGAGGACAGACCTCTCCTATCACCCGGTGCCCTTCCAGAAGCTCGTGACCGCCTCATGCCCAGAGCCCAAGCTGCACAAGCTGGTGAAGAACATGATCTATGTTGGCGCTGCAGCGCGGCTGCTTGGCGTGGACATGGAAGAGGTCAAGAAGGCCATCGCCAAGCAGCTGAAGGGCAAGGCAAAGGCCGTCGAGCTCAACCAGAACGCCGCCATGGCCGGCTACGACTGGGCCATGGAGAACCTGCCCGACCAGGACCACATCCGGGTGGTGCGGGACAACAAGACTCAGGGCCTCATCATCGTGGACGGCAACGAGGCCTGTGCCCTGGGCGCTCTGTTCGCAGGCGTCACTGTGGTGGGCTGGTACCCCATCACACCGGCGTCCAGCCTCGTGGAGACCTTCATCGACTACGCCGAGGAATACCGCAAGGATCCCGCAACTGGGAAGTCCACCGTGGCCATCGTGCAGATGGAAGACGAGCTCGCCTCCGCAGGCGTGGTGCTGGCCGCAGGCTGGGCGGGCGCCCGCTCCATGACCTCCACCGCGGGCCCTGGCATCTCGCTCATGAGCGAGTTCATCGGCCTCGGCTACTACGTCGAGGCCCCTGGCGTATTCTTCAACGTGGCACGCACCGGCCCCAGCACCGGCCTGCCCACCCGTACCCAGCAGTCCGACGTGGAACTCTGCGCCAAGTGCAGCCATGGCGATACCCTTCACATCAACCTGTACCCCGGAAACATGGAAGAGTGCTTCCAGTTTTCCTACGACGCTTTCGACCTCGCGGAGCGCTTTCAGACCCCCATCTTCGTGGTCACCGACCTCGACCTCGGGATGCAGAACTGGTCCTCCAAGCCCTTTGCCTATCCCACCGGGAGCTATGACCGCGGCAAGGTCCTCAACGAACAGCAGCTGGCCGAGGCCAAGGACTGGGGCCGCTACAAGGACGTGGATGGCGACGGCATCTGCTACCGCAGCCTGCCTGGGACCCCGGGCGGCAAGGGCGCCTACTTCACCCGTGGCTCGGGACACAACGCCTATGCCCAGTACTCCGAAAAGCCTGCGGACTACGTCGAAGTGGTGGACCGGCTGAAGCGGAAGTACGAGACCGCCAAGACCCATGTGCCCGCGCCCGTGTTTCGCAATCTGGGTTCCAAGAAGGGGGTACTTGCCTTCGGTTCCAGCGATCCCGCGGTCACCGAAGCCCAGGACATCCTGGCGGAACGGAACCTCAAGACCGACTACCTGCGCCTGCGGGCCCTGCCCTTCACCGCCGAGGTGGATGCCTTCGTGGTTGAGAAGGAAGTTGTCTATGTGGTCGAGCAGAACCGCGATGGCCAGATGGCCAACCTCTTTCGCGAGACCTACCCCGCCCATGCCACCAAGTTCAAGAGCATCCTGCACTACGATGGCCACGCCATTGACGCCAGGTGCATCGTGGACCAGATCACCGCCTTCGAGCAGAAGTAAGAGGAGCCGACCATGACCACTGCCACGCCCTCCGCTCCCACGAACAAGCTCGGCTTCACCAAGCAGGACTACGTGGGCTCAAAATCCACGCTCTGCGCTGGTTGCGGCCATGATGCCATCACCGCCCAGATCATCAACGCCGCCTTCGAGTGCAACCTGGAAGGCCACCGGGTGACCAAGTACTCCGGCATTGGCTGCTCATCCAAAACGCCTGCCTATTTCATCAACCAGGGCTGGGGGTTCAACAGCGTCCACGGACGCATGCCATCCATCGCCACCGGCGCCTCGCTGGCCAACCGCAACCTCATCAACATCGGGGTCTCCGGGGATGGCGATTCCATGTCCATTGGTATCGGGCAGTTCATGCATGCCGTCCGGCGCAATGTCCCCATGATCTACATCATCGAGGACAACGGCGTCTACGGCCTCACCAAGGGGCAGTTCTCCGCCACCGCCGACAAAGGCTCGCATCTGAAATCAGGGGCGGTAAATGACTTCCCACCCATCGACCCCTGCACCCTGGCCATCGAACTGGGCTGCGGCTTCGTGGCGCGCTGCTTCTCCGGCAATCCCAAGCAGCTCAGCGCGATCATGAAGGCGGCCTTTGCCTACGAAGGCACCGTGGTGCTCGACATCATCTCCCCCTGTGTGACCTTCAACAACCACGACGCCTCCACGCGCTCCTACAAGCATGTGAAGGAACATGATTTCCCCCTCCACGATTTGGGATTCATCCAGTACTCCGAAGTGGAGGAAGTGGACATTCCCGCCGGGGAGACCGAGGTTGTCACCTTCCCCGACGGCTCCAAGGTGGCCATCAAAGCCCTCCACGAGGGCTACGATCCCACGGATCGCTTCAGCGCAACGAAGGCCATCCACGAGTCCATGGCCAAAGGCGAGTTCCTCACCGGCCTGCTCTACATCAACCCGAACCAGCCATCCCTGCCCCAGATCCTGAACCTGGTCGATGAGCCCCTGGCCACCCTGGGGGAAGATCGCCTCAAGCCCAGTCCCGCTGTCCTAGAAGAAATCATGCAGGCACTGATGTAACCGACCGCCGGGTGACGGAGGACGCGCCAGTGGCGCGTTCGCAGTCGGGACCCGGCGCGGAAGTTATGCCACCGGCGCAGAGGCCACCGCAAGGTGGCCTCGTCGTTGATGATCGACGCCAAGGCGGGGGGCTGCGCAGTCGGGACCCGGCGCGGAGGTTATGCCACCGGCGCAGAGGCCACCGCAAGGTGGCCTCGTCGTTGATGATCGACGCCAAGGCGGGGGGCTGCGCAGTCGGGACCCGGCGCTGAGGTTATGCCATCGGCGCAGAGGCCACCGCAAGGTGGCCTCGCCGTTGATGCCCGATTCAATGGCGGGGCGCTCGCAGTCGGGACCCGGCGTGGCCGAAGCCCTACCGGGTGGCGAGGAATGCTGCCCGAGCAGCATTTCGAGCCGGGCACCCGATGGCTCAGGTTATGCCACCGGCCTCCGCCCCCCATCCGGGGTGCTTGCGGCGCAGCCCCAGGCGTTGACGGGGGACCCAGACCCGCTAGACTTGAAGGCCCGGGGCCTGTAGCTCAGCTGGGAGAGCGCTGCGTTCGCAATGCAGAGGTCGTCAGTTCGATCCTGATCAGGTCCACCAAGGTAAATGCCTCTAGATTCAACGATCTAGAGGCATTTTTAGATTTTCGTAGAAGGCCATTCTGAGGCCGGCTTCCACCCGGTGGGTAGAACCATGCAAATACAGGCTCTTGAATCCGGAATCCTAACCGCAGCATGTCAAATCCTGTAATGCACGTTGTAAGACAATCGAATCGACTTGCGGATGAGAGTGCATCCACCAAGCGGAGGAGTGAATCCTTGCCTTTCACCTCCTCGAACAGCGAGTCGAGGGGATCTCTTAATGGCCGACTCGCACCCCCTGCTTGCCTTTGGATCACCATCCTCAAGCCATATGAAATCTGTGACATAGGCGCCACCTTGACCGTGCTTCTCAGGTACCAGGATCAGCGAACAGTCTGAATAAAACCAGTGATAGAGGCAGAAGGGGGAGATACTGGCCATGACCCGGGTAAGAAGGGCGGTACCAGATGAAACAGGAAAAGGTTGCCAAGGGAATCAAGCCTGGTCTTCGCTTCCGCGCCGAAGCCACGGTCCTCAAGAACCGTGCCGAGGTTCTCAATGCTCTGTCTCCCATGCCCTACACAGAAACCCAAAGATTGATCCACGAGTTGCAGGTGCATCAGGTTGAACTGGAGATGCAACACGACGAATTGTCCCGTGCACGGACCGAACTAGAGGAGGCACGGAGACACTATTTCGACCTGTACCATCTCGCCCCTGTGGGTTATTGCATCCTGTCTCGCGAGGGATTGGTCCTAGAGGCCAATCTCACCGCCGTGAACATGTTGGATCTGGCTTTGTCCACCCTGATCCGCAAACCCATCACGCGTTACATTCACAAGGAAGACCAGGACATTTACTACCTGCACCTCAAGCAGCTCTACGAATTCAATCGATCAACCGCCTGTGAACTCCGCATGGTGAAGAAGGACGGGACTCCTTTCTGGGTGCAATTGACCTCCACACCTCCTGATGCAGGGCCTGGAGAAGGTAGGGAGCCTGCTTGCCGCGTGGTGCTCAGCGACATCACGGAACGGAAAAAGGTTGAGGAAGAAAATTCCAGACTCACGTCCCAACTCCACGCGCCCAGGAGGGGCCTGAAGAAGACGGCAGGCAAGGAGATGAACCCGGAATTCAATTCTGGAGGTAAGAAGGTCTAACCTGCCAAGGTTGAAGCCCTGTTGCCGGTCCAGAACGGATGGCAGTCTTTTCCGATTGTGGCCATCGGGGCTTCAGTCGGGGGCCCGGAAGCTCTGGCAGAACCCCTGAACAACCCGCCAACAGACAACCTATTGACTTAGGTTGTGATTCGGCAACTGGCACCGCCTGCCGGGGATGATGGTGGAACTGCTTCAGCGGTCCATGCCCAGCAAGTTCCTACAGACCACTGCCCGGCAAGCCGTGAAACCGGAACCCACCTCATGTCATTCCACCGGGTAAGGATCTTTCCATACGTAGAGGGGATATGTCCTTCCCACGTGTGGAGCTTGCGGCTCCCGTCCTTATGAAAAAGCTCCAGGGGAGTCTCTTTGACAGCCCGGTTTTGAATCACATGAACCTTGCCGTGAGCGCCCAGTAGGCGATGGGAAAGGTGGTCCCAAACCAGACACTCGTCTGAGACCAATTATCTGGAGCCAAATCCGCAGAGCCCGCTCCCGCTCGCCCGGCTCGCGGAACAAGCAGCTTTTGGTTTCGCTGAAGACCACCCCATACAAAACACGCGGCACCTCCCGCCTCTTTTGTATGCTGAAGGGATGATTGGACGCCTCCGCGGGGAACTCATCCAGAAATTGCCGAACCTCGCCCTCGTGGAATGCGGTGGCGTGGGCTTCGCAGCGGCCATCAGCCTGTCCACCTACGGGCTGCTGCCCGAGGTGGGGACCCAGGTCCTGCTCCACACGGAGCTGCTGGTGCGGGAGAACGAGATGGCCCTGCTGGGTTTCGCATCCACCCAGGAGCGCGAGCTCTACCGGATGCTGGTCAAGGTGGACAGCGTGGGCCCCAAGCTCGCGTTGGCGGCCCTGGGTGCCCTGTCCCTGGAAGAGCTGGTGGCCGCCATCCGCGGGCGGAATGTGCAGGCTCTCACGCGCATCCCGGGTGTCGGGAAGAAGACAGCAGAGAAGCTCTGCTTTGAACTCTCCGAGAAAATGGGTGGCCTGTCTGGACTGGACGGATTGGCTGGTGGCATTCCGGGCGATCCTTGGGAGGAGAGCCTTCGCTCCGCACTCACCAACCTCGGCTTCAAGGAGGACGTCGTGCTGCCCGTGGTGGGCACCCTCCGCACCTCGAAGCCGCCCCTGGCGGAGGCCATCCGCCAAGCCTTGAAGGCCCTGCAGCGATGAGCACCCGCATCCTCTCCACCTCCCCCCTCGTCGGCCCGGCCCTGGCGGAGTTGGGCACCCGGTTCCCGGGCCTGCTGCTGGCCCCATTCCGATCCCCCGAATGGACCGCGGCCTTGGCTGAGGCCGAAGCCCTGGTGGTGATGCTGTCCGAGCCCATCACCGAGGCCGACCTGGAAGCCGCCCCGAGGCTAAAGGCCATTGGCACCTATTCCGTGGGAGTGAACCACCTCCCCGTAAAGCAGTGCGCGGCGCGTGGCATTGCGGTGGTGAACACCCCTGGCGTGCTCACCGAAGCCACCGCCGACATCGCCCTGGCCCTGCTGCTGGCCTTGACCCGCCGGCTCGCTGAAGGCGAGGCTCTGGTGCGCTCGGGCGCCTGGAAGGGCTGGGCACCGGACCAGCTGCTCGGCCCCGGCCTGGTGGGAAAGGTCTGCGGCATCCTGGGTAGTGGCCCCATCGGGCAGGCCTTTGCGCGTAGGGTCTGGGCGCTCGGGATGACCCCCGTGTTCTGGGATCGGGAAGGGCATGGCGGCGAGGTGGCCTTCGGCCCTGGACGCGCCCCCCGCCTCCCACTCAAGGACCTGCTCCCTCAAAGCGCGGTGCTATCGCTGCACTGCCCGCTCACCGACCAGACCCGGGGCATGCTGGACCGGACCACACTTCACCTGCTGCCCATCGGTGCCGTCATTCTCAACACGGCCCGGGGCGGCATCATGGATGAGATGGCCGCCATGGACCTGCTGGCATCGGGTCGTCTTGGAGGTGTGGGGCTGGATGTCTACGACGGCGAACCCCGTCTCCATCCCCGCTGGCTGGAGGCTCCTCGGACCGTGCTGCTGCCGCACCTAGGCTCGGCGACGGTCGAGACGCGTGAAGCCATGGCCAGTCTGCTGTGCGATGGGCTTGCCAACGCTCTGGGGTGATACCCTGGGTGTCATCATGAGGCACACCATGGCGCGTCCCTGGCTCAAGCTGCTAGATCCCGGACTGACGGCACTCAAGGCTGCCGAGGGGGCGTCCTTCGAAGACCGCCTAAAGCTGGCCCGCGCCTATAACTGGCGTGCCCGGCATGCGGAAGCCCTGGAGATCCTCGACCAGCTGCTCGCAGAGAACCGTTCCCATGCGGAAGCCTGGTTTGAACGGCTGCTCTGCCTCAGCGACCATGCGCCGCAGGAGGAAGGTCAGGAATTGCGCGGCCAGCTGGAATCGCTGCGCGACGAGCACCCGGAGAATGGTGGTCACCTTCGCAACCTGGGTTACCTGCGACTCCTGCTGCATGAGCCGGAAGGCGCTGACCATGTCCTCCAGCAGGCCCTCTCCCGCAACGGCCAGGATCCCAAAGCGCTTGAACTCGCTGGCCTCGTGCAGCTCCACCTGAATCACCCCGCCGAAGCCAAGGCCTGGCTCCTGAAGGCCCTGAGCCTCAACCCCAAGGACCCCCGCACCCTGCGCCTGCTGGCCATCGCCATGGAACAGCTGGGGGATGCTGCGGGCGCCGAAGCGCAGCTGACGGCCGCCCTCCAGGCCGAAGCCTGCTACTACTGGGGCTGGCACTCCCTGGGCGAGCTGCTGTTGAAACGGGGCGAGCTGGCGGAAGGCCTCCGCTGCGTCATGCGGGCTCGCAGCCTCCATGTCTGTGATGCCACCAGCTACTTCCTGCTGGCCGAGATCTTCAGCGAGCAAGGTCACCTCGAACTGGCCCAGAGCCAGCTCCACACCCTGATGCTGCTGGCCCCCCCTGCGGCGGTGCTGGCCGAGGCCCAGTCCCTCCTTGGCGAGCTGAAGCTGGACATGGGGGACCGGGATGGAGCCGTGTCCTACTTCACCCTCGCAGCCGAAACGGATCCGACCTCGGCCAATCCATGGGCTGCCCTGGGTGACATGGCCCGTGAGGAGAGCCGGTGGGAAGACGCCTTGCGTTGCTACCGGGAAGCCCTTGTGCGTGAGCCTGACGCCGCCGATCTCCAGGTCCAGCTCGGGTATGTGCTGGTGGAAACGCGCCAGGGCGGGCCCGCTGAGCAGGCCTTCCTGCAAGCCCTCGAGCTTGATCCAGGTGAATACAGCGCCTATCTGGGGCTGTCCGAGGTCTACCGCTTCGCCAACCGGCGGGAGGACCAGATGGGCATGGTGGATCAGGCCATGGCCCTCGCTCCGCAGGACGGGGATGTCTGGAATGCACGCGGAGTGGCGCTTGAAGTCACGGATCGCCTGAAGGAGGCCACCGAGGCCTACGAAAAGGCTCTGGAACTCGACCCGCACCACCGGAAGGCGGCCAACAACCTGGGCTTCGTGCTGGAGAAGCGGATGAACCAGGGCGAGGCGGACCTCCGAGGGCGCGCGCTGGAGGCCTGGAAGCAGCGCCTGCTCATCTGCCGCTACGAAGACCAGAGCGTGAAAATGGCCACCGAGCATCTCGCGAGCCTCGGTGTCGATGACGACACCATCCGTGAGTGGCTTCGGCCCGGCTTCCTGGTGGCCGAAGCGTCGGAGTAACGCAGCCGTCACGCCGCTTTCACGTGAGCGTTACCAGGCAGTTACAGGGAGCTCCTGCCAGGCTGTGGAAAAGCCTGCGGATTGAGCCAATTTGATGAGGCTAAGCTCCCTTCAGATAGGGATTTCCTGGCCCAAGTAGGGTAATTACCCATCAATACAACTTTATTATTTCTAATATATACATTGATGATGATTGCAGAATTTGGGAAAAGGGCCCCCTTTGGGGTTTTCCACATTTTCCGCTTTCTTTCGCATTGACAGTGAAAAACGGTTTGGACTCGGGAAGATGAAGGCGAAAAGCGGCCTGTCAATACCTTTTCGTGACACGTTTGTCGAATCCCGGCCGTTCCCCCCGAAGCCCAGCTTCCTAGACCAGGGCCTCGGCTTCCCGAAGCTGGACGCTCACCAGCCGCGAGCAGCCCGCCTCCTCCATGGTGACGCCGTAAAGCGTATCGGCCGCCACCATGGTCGGCTTCTGGTGCGTGATGACGATGAACTGGGTGTCGACTTTCATTTTCTGAACCATGGCGGCGAAGCGGCCCACATTGGCTTCATCCAGGGGGGCATCGACCTCGTCCAGCACACAGAAGGGGCTGGGCTTGAAATGGAAGATCGCAAACAGCAGGGAAATGGCGGTCAGGGCCTTCTCCCCGCCGCTCAGCAGCGTGAGTGCCTTGGGTGACTTGCCCGGCGGCTGGGCCGTAATCTCAATGCCGCATTCCAGGAGGTTCTTGGGATCCTCCAGGCTGAGGTGCGCACTGCCACCGCCGAAGGCCTCCCGGAAGACTTCCTGGAAGCGTGAATTCACGAACTCGAAAGCCTCCCTGAAGCGCTCCTCGCTGGTGAGGTTGATCTCCTGGATGGTGGACTCCAGGTTGCCGATGGCGGCGGTGACATCGGCCCGCTGTTCCACCATGAAGCCCATCCGGGTCTCGGCCTCTTCCAGTTCCTGGATGGCCAGGGGATTGACGCCACCCAGGTCCAGCCGCCGACCTTGCAGCTCGTTCAGCCGGGTCTGGTGGACCAGCTCGCCCTCCTCCCAGGCCGCGCGTTCCTCCTCGCTGATGCCGGCCAGGAAGACCGGAACCTCCATGCCAAGGGCCAGTTCCACCTCCTTGGAGAGGGCCTCCTGGCTGCCCTGCACCTGCGCGCCGTGGATCAGGACCTCCTGGTGCTGGGCGCGGGCATTCTCCAGGGCCTGCTGGAGCTCCCGGGCCCCGCGCTCGTGCACACGCAGGGATTCATGATCCTGCTCCAACCTGGGCTGGGCCTCCCTGGCCTGGGCCTGGATGGCTTCCCGTTCCCGCAGCAGGTCCTGGGTTTCCACCTCAAGCTCGGCGAGGCGTCGGATACAGGTCTCCTGGCGCTCACCCTGCTCCGTCGCTTCAGCTTCCAGGCGCTGGCGCTCGGCCTCCAGGTCGAAGCGACCCCGTTGTGCGAGTTGCAGATGCCGCTCATGTCCATCCCGCTCGGCCCAGGCAGCATCCCGCCCGCGCGCGACCTCCAAGCGGGATTCCCGCTGGGCGTCCAGGTGCTGGCGGGCTTCCCGCACCTTCTGCTCCGCCTGCTCCACCGCTTCGTCCAGGGTCCGGTCCCCGGACTCCTCCGGGTGCTCATCGAGCTCCCTGAGGAGGGCCTGCAGCCGCTTGATCTCACCCTCGATCTGCTCCCACAGGGCATCTGCGCGCTCGTTGGCGGCCCGGATTTCCGCGAGCTGGGAGTGAAGGGAGGTCCGCTGGGATTTCAGGCTGTCCGTCCGGCGGCGCAGGGACCGGAGGTCTTCGTCGATCTCTAGGGAGCGGGCCCGGGCCGCCCGGGCCTCATCGCCCCCACGGCCCCGCTGGGATTCCAGCTCCTCCAGGCGGTCCAGGAGGGCCTCCCGGGTCGCCCGGGCCTCTTCCTGCTCGCTCTTCAGCTTAATCGGCGATGCGGCGGGCGCGGACACGCCGAGTTGCAGGGGACCAAAGGGGAGGCGGATGAAGCCCGGCGAGACGAAGCCCAGGTCTGGGTGGGCCTTGGCCAGGTCGGGAAGGGCCTGGTCGCTGCATCGAAAGGTGCGGTCCACCAAGGGACCGAGGGGGCGCTCGGCAGTCATCCAGTGGACATGGGGCGCCAGGGGCTCACAGCCGTCGGGCACGGAAGGCACGTGCGCCGCCCCGGACAGGGCCAACAGCAGGTGGCCCGGGGCCCCCACAGCCTGTCGAGCTCCTTCTTCAGGCAGGGACAGGGACTGGAGCCAGCCCCCCAACAATCGCTCCAGGTCTGGCCGGAAGGCCTCCTCCACGGTCAGCAGGTCCACCATGGCCGTGGGACGGAGCCCCTGCTCGCGCAGCCAGGCCAGCCCCTTCCGCCACGCCTCGTCCCCGAGGCTCTGGCTCAACAGATCAGAGAGCTGCCGCAACCGGCGCTCCGCAGCATCCAGCTCCGCCTCCGCGCGATGGTGATCCTGGGCCAGGCTCCGCTGGGTCTCCTCCAAGGTTTCAGCCCGTTTCCGCTGATCGAAGGCGGCCTCCTCGGCCTGCTCCAACTGGGCCAACAGACCTTCCAGGGACCGCTCGGCCTGGGCTGCTTCGGCCTGCAGGCTCTCCAGCCGGGGCGCCCGGATGGACTCCTCGTGGTTCAGGGCATCCAGCCGGCCTTCCAGCTGGGCCACCTGGCTCTGGAAGCCGAGGCGCTGCTTCTGCCGGGCCAGGGCCTCCTGCTGGCTCTCGGCCTTCCGTTGGCGATGGGCCTGGAGCTCAGCCTCCTCGTGCCGGAGGGCGCCCTGGGCCAGGGCCACCCGTTCTTCGGCCTGGGCCAGGTCCTGTTCGAGACTGGCGAGGCGCTCGGACGCCTCCCTCAGGATCCCTTCCAAAGCGGTGAAGGAATCCCCGGTTTCAGCCAGGCGGTCCACCAGGGTCTGGATGCGCTCCCGCACCTTAGCCCGCTGCCCCTCGGCCTCGTCCCGACGCTCCGCCTGGAACCCCCGTTCCTGGTCGGCGAGCTGAAGCCGCTGATCCAGGGCCAGCATGGCATTCGCACGCCGAGCCTGGGCTTGCTGCTGCTCGTCCACCGTCAGACGGAGGGCTTCCACATCGGAGGCCTTCTCGGAAACCTGGGCGGTGAGCTCCGCAACCCGGCGTTCGGTCTGGTCCAGCTGATCCAGGATCCGGAGCTTGGCTGCCTCGAGTTCCACCGCCTTGCCCGCCAGCAGGATCCGCTGGGTGGCATGGATCTCCGCGTCCAGTTCCCTGGCCTTCCGCGCCCGTGCGGCCTGGCGCCGGAGGGAGTCCATCTGCTTGTTCAGCTCGAACAGGATGTCGTCCAGCCGCTGGAGATTGCCCCGGGTCTCCTCCAGCCGCTTCTCGGCATCGGCCCGGCGCAGCTTGTACCGGGTGATGCCGGCAGCCTCTTCCAGCAGCAGCCGCCGATCCTTCGGCTTGCTGCTGAGAATGAGGTCGATCTGTCCCTGCTGGATGAAGCTGTAGGCCCGGGTACCCATGCCCGTGTCCAGCAGCAGGTCCTGGACATCCTTCAGACGGGCCTCCCGCCCATTGATGCGGTATTCGCTGCCCGAATCCCGGTAGAGACGCCGGGAGATGGTGACCTCGCGGGTGGCGCCCGGCAGCGCGGGATCCGGCATTTCCAGCACCAGCTTCACCTCGGAGAGGCCCATGGGGCGGCGCTGGGCGGTCCCGGCGAAGATGACGTCGGCCATTTCCGAGCCCCGGAGCATGGAGGGGCGCTGCTCTCCAAGCACCCAGGCCAGGCTGTCCGAGATGTTCGACTTGCCGCAGCCATTCGGGCCAACCACAGCCGTCATCCCCGCCGGAAAGCTCAGCTTCTGGGCTTCGGCGAAGGACTTGAAACCATGGAGTTCGAGGGAGATCAGACGCACGCGATCAGCGCTCCGGGCAGGACGGTTGGGAACATCTCCCTCCATCATTCCACATCACGCGTGGGATCCGATGTCCGCGTGGCAAGGGCCCCTTGGGAAACCGCCTGAAGCCCGGTAGACTCGGGTCTTCATCAGGCCAGCCAGGAGATCCCTGTTGCAGTCCTTTCCAGCCCCCTCACGCCCCCCGGCGGCAGTCGCTCGGCCCGTGGTCCGGCCCTTCGCCTGCCCCGCAGGGCCCACTACGGCGGGGAAGCGTCTGTGAAATTGCCCACCCTGGCCCCGCCCGATGCCTCCCTGCTCTGGTTGGAGGCCCACCGGATCCTGGCCGGGTCCCACCAGCGTTTCCTGGACGCCCCCCCCACGGAGGACCAGCTGGCCCAGGCGCTTGCCGCCCTGCCGGTGGGGCCCACCCGGTGGGTCGTGGAGGATCTCTGGACGCCCTCGGTGCTGTTGCGGGACCTGACGGAACTGCCCCGGGGCCCTGAAGCCCAGGAAGCCTTCTTCCGCTGGCGTTTCATGCAGACCCTCTCCCTGGAGACGCCCCATTTCGTGCAGGCCACAGAAACGGAGGCGGGCCTCTGGCTCGCGTCCGGCATCCGCGAGGACCTCCGGGAATCCTGGCTGCAGCTTGGCATGCGGCTGGATCGCACCATCCATGCCATGACCCCCCGATGGCTCTACCTGTATAACCTGCTGGCCCCATCCCTCGAGCTGCCGGGCATCCTGCTGTCTCTGACGCAGGTAGGGCCCGAACGCTTCGCGGGCACCCTGGTGGCCTGGGGTCGGACGCTCTGCTTGCTCCGGCAGTGGTCGGAACCCCTCTCCCCCGAGGCCTGGATCGACGAGCGCATCTCCCCCAGCGCGGCCTTCCTGCAGCGGGAATCCCGCACGCCCCAGCAGCTCTACATCTGGGGCGCGTCCGCCTGGCCCGAATCGAGCCTGCCGGTGCACATCCTCCAGGACCGCATCCTCCTCGGGGAGGGTCGCTGATGGCTGTCCCGGTCATTCAACTGAACCTCGCCCCCCGTCCCAGCCTCTGGCGTCAGCGCCACGTGCTTCTCAGCTGGCTGGCGCTCGGAGCGGGCGTGCTATTCCTCCTGGGAACACTGGGATTCACCTGGCGCGCCTACCATCAGGCCAACCGTGCCGGGCGCGATGCGGTCAGCCTCACCGAGGAAGCGCGTCGCGCCGCCCGCCAGGAGCAGACGCTTCAGACCTCCCTCCAGGACATGGACGCGGCCCGTGAGCAGTCCCGCTGGAAACTCGCCGAGCGGATCCTCCAGGAGCGCAGCCTACCCTGGTCACGGCTCACGGCAGAACTCGAACAGTGCATGGTGCCAGACATGCGCCTCAAGGGCATCCAGCGGGCACGGAGCAGCGCCCAGCAGGTGGTCATGAAACTGAAGGGCGAGGCGCGGACCCGTCAGGCCGAGGCCGGCTTCGTGGAAGCCCTCCGGGCCACCCCCGTCTTCGCGGAGGTCATCCTCGAACGGGAATCCGAGCGGGCCGGTGGCGGCTGGGATTTCGAGATCAGCCTCCCCGCCGCGGCGGTTCCTCCGCCCTTTCGGGTGAAGGCCATCAAGGTGGCGACGCCCGCAGCCACCCCGGTCACGGCCAAGCCCATGGCCCGGCCGCTGCCCATGCCCACCAAGGCCGCACCAGCCCCTGCCCGGGCCGCCACCCCCCCGGCCGCACCCCTAACCCAGGCAAGGCCGGAGAGCGTTCAGACCAGACCTGTCCCCCCTTCAGAAGAAGAGACGGAATACAGGCGTCGACGCGTCCCCCGCTCCCGCCTGAGTGACCCGAGGACACCCCGATGAGCAGCCCCCTGCGCACGAGCCGTCTTCGCATGATCTTTGGGGCCCTGGGGCTGCTCTCGGGCCTGGGCGTCGCCTTCTTTCTCCTGCCGGATGCCTCGCAGCAGCTGGCCCAGAAGCTGAAGGCCAAGCGCGAGGCTGAACTGGGTCGCAACCTGCAGGTCACCCGTCTCCAGGAGCTCCAGCAGCTGGCCGACCGCCTGCGGAGGGGTCAGGCGACCCTGGCCGACCTGGAAGCTCGCCTGCCCCAGGGCTCTGCCGGCGAGCTCCAATGGAGCCTCAGCAAGACCCTGCATGAACTCGCCCAGAAGCACGGGCTCCGCCTGCAGAGCGTCAAGTACGGGCTGCCCAGCCGGGAAGGCGCCCGAGGAACCAATCTCGAGGCGGTGGAGGTCGAATTCGTGGCCCTGGGCCTCTACGCCAACCACAAAGCGTTCATGCGCGACCTGGAAGGCTCCGGCCTGCCCTTTGCCGTGCGGGACGGTCGACTGGAGGAAAGTCCCGAAGGGGCCCGGCTGAACATCGTCCTGCGCGCCTTCCGCAAGGCCAATGGTCCCGAACGCGAGGAGGGTGACGCATGAGCTCCTCCAACGTGTTCGACCTGCAGGCCATGCGCCAGGAACTGCGCAGCAACCCCAGGACCCAGCTTGCCCTCGGGGCCTTTGCGCTGGTCCTGGCCTACGCCTTCTATACGTTCTTTGGGACCGAGAAACCCAGAGGCCGCCGTGTCGAGGGGGGACGGACCGGTTCCGCCCTGGATCCCAGGCAGCTGGCCAGCCTCCGCCGACTGCCCGACCTGGCGGCCTTGGGCAAGGCTGGCGAACTTCCCCCGGACACCAAGATGCAGCGGGATCTGTTCATGTTCGAGGCCCCTGCCCCGCCGCCGGCCAAGGTGAAACCACCCCCGCCCCCGCCCCCACCCAGTGCCGAGGAAGTGGAGCGTCAGCATCAGGCTCAGGTCAAGGCTGCGGAGTTCGCCACCCGGCCTCAGGACCTCCGTTACCTGGGTTTCTTCAAGGGCAGTCCGGCGGGTACCGTGGGCGCCTTCATGAAGGGGGAAGAGCCCGTCACGCTCACCTCCGGCACCCTCCTCAAGGAACGCTGGAAGCTCGTCTCCATCCTCGATACCCGCGCTGAATTTCAGAATACGAAGTACCCGGACCTGCGCCTGGTCCTGGAAGTCCGCGAGGCTTCCGGGGGTGCCACCGTGAACCAGTACTGACTCGAAGGATGTCCCCGATGCCGAATTCCTCCTTCGCCCCGTTCCGCAAGCTTGTGATGGTCGCCGCGGCCCTGCTCCTCGCCGTGGGGTGCAGCCTGCACCGGGCCAACCAGGCCTTTGACGAAGGCCGCTACGACGATGCCGTGATGGAGTACCGCGCCGTCTTGCGCAGCAACCCCACCAACACCAAGGCGCGGATCGGCATCAAACGCGCCTCCCAGCGAGCCTCGGAAGCACACCTGTCGTTGGCCAGGCAGGCGGAAGGCAGGGGGTTCACCGACACCGTGCTCAGTGAGGTTCGCAAGGCCCTCGTACTTGATCCCGACAACCAGATTGCCCAGGACTGGCTCATCAAGCTGGAAACAAAGGCAGCCAAGGACAAGGCCGAACTGGACGCCCAGGATGACCTCGAAGCCATGAAGGTGAAAGCCGACGCCCAGAATGCGGTACAACTCAATCCCCATTCGCTTGACGGGCTCGATCTCAACTTCAGTCGACGTACCAGCCTGAAGGAGATCCTCGCCACCTTGAGCCGGGCCTCCGGCGTGAACATCATCCCCCACGCCTCCTACCAGGATCAGAGCGTCTCCATCGACCTCAGGGGTCTGCCCTTCCAGCGGGTGCTGGACACCCTGATGCTGCAGAACGACCTGTTCTACAAGGTGATCGACCCAAACACCATCATGGTGTTCAAGGACACCCCCCAGAACAAGGAGAAGTACGAAAACCAGATCATCAAGACCTACTACCTGTCCTTCGCCGATCCCACGGAGCTGAGGCAGACCCTGACGACCATCAACCCCCAGCTGCGCGTCTTCATCGACAAGCGCGTGAACGCCATCATCGTCAAGGCCAAGCCCCTGGAACTTTCCATCGTGGACCAGGTGGTTCGCACCCTGGACAAGGGCAAGGCCGAGATCATGGTCTACCTCGAGCTGATGGAAGTCACCGAAAACAGCCTGGAGCAGGTGGGTCTGCTGCCGGTGCTCAACGCCTCGGACACGTCCGGAACCTACCGCATGGGCGCCACCACGGTGAACAACACCTCGGGCCTCAATACCAACTCCGGGTTCACGAAAATCCACACCGCCGACATCCGGGTGCTGTTCCCCAACCTCGCCCTGGACTTCCTCAAGAGCAATGGCGATGCGCGCCTGGTCGCCAGCCCCAATGTCCGGGTCGTCTCCGGCGAGGTGGGCGAAGTGAACATCGGGGAGAAGATCTCCACCACCCAGAGCCAGCTCTCCCTCCCCACCACCGGGGGCACTGGGGCTGCGGCTGGCGCCTCCTCCCTGCTGGGCGGGGTCGGCCAAACCTCCTTCTCCTACGAGGACGTGGGCGTGAAGATCAAGGTGGAGCCCCGTGTCCACAACAATGGCGAGATCACCCTCAAGATCGACAGCCTCGTCACCACGTTGAAATCGGGCTCCACGCCGGGGCGCCCCGACCTGGGCAAGCGCGAGATCAAGACCTCTGCCCGGTTGCGGGACGGGGAAACCGCCATCTTCGGTGGGCTTCTGAAGGATGAAGAACAGAAGAGCCTGCAGGGTGTCTGGGGCCTCTCCGACATTCCCCTCATCGGCCGGCTGATCGGCAACACCCGGAACAGCAAGGCCAAGACGGACGTGATCCTCACCATCCGCGCGGTGCTGGTTCGCAAGCCGGTCCTCAGCGAGCAGGACATGGCCCCCTTCAATCCGGAGGATGCCACCGCGCAGGCGGGGCCCTTCACCCCGGTGCCCAAGAAGGTCGTCGCGCCTGTCCCGCCAGCGCCCGGAGCCAAGGTGCCTCCAACGCCCGCTCCAACGTCCTCCCCTGCGCCCCCCCCGGCAGCTACCTCCGCACCAGTGCCCCCAACCGCCCCGGCGCCGCCACCCGCCCCTGCGGATGCCATCCAGGAGAAGAAACCGGCAGGTCCCGCGGAAGTCCCGCCAGCGCCTTCCGACCTGGTGTTCTTCATGTCTCCCGTGGCCTCGGAGATCAAGGTCGGCGAGCATGTCCGCATCAGCCTGACGGTAAGCGGCGGCGGCGGCCTGAGCTCTGGGAGCCTGGAACTGCGGCTCCCACCGGGCCTGCGCCTCAACGGCCTCACGCCCGGTGAATACATCACTGGGGAGACCGGAAGCATCGAGCAGTTTCCCGGCAAGGACGGAGTTCTGAAGCTGGTCTTCAAGCGCAGCCCCACTGGTACCGATGCGGGTCCCTTCGCCACCCTGGACCTTGAAGGGCTGTCCAAGGGCAATGCCCCGGTCCTGATCCAGAGCGGCCAGTTCCTCGTGGGCACGTCCCCCATCTCCGGGCGGTGGTCCAACGCCCTCGTGACGGTGCAGTGAGCCTCCAGCGAGGCTTCACCCTCCTCGAGCTGGTCGTCACGGCCACGGTGCTCATGATCCTGGCCGCAGTGACGGTGCCCCTGGCCAAGAATGGTTTCCGGCGCCAACAGGAGTTGGAGCTGAGGCGTGACCTGCGGGAGATGCGGCTCGCCATCGACGAATACAAGAAGCAGGCAGAACAGCAGAAGATCAAAGCCCCGCCACCCGAGGCGAACTTCTATCCGGAGAGCTTGGAACTGCTGGTGGAAGGGGTTCCGGTCACTGGATCAGCCAGCCGCAAGGTCCGCTTCCTGCGACGCATCCCGGTGGACCCTTTCACCGGCAAGGCCGAATGGGGCCTGCGCAGCACCAGCGACGACGCCAACAGCACCAGCTGGGGGGGAGGTCACGTCTACGACGTCTACAGCCTCGCCTCGGGCACCGGCATGAACGGCATTCCCTACCGGGAGTGGTAGGCCAACCACCCTGAAAATCGCAGTTGCCTCAGGCCCTGAAGGGCGCTAGGCTTGGTGTTCGGCACTTTCGGGACCTGCGGGAACCGAGTCGTTCTTTCTCGCGGATATGGCGGAATTGGTAGACGCGCTAGTTTCAGGTACTAGTGTTCACAAGACGTGGGGGTTCGAGTCCCTCTATCCGCACCACCATTTCTCGCCGGCTTAGCCGGCTAGAAATAGGGCCGAATGCGACCGAAGGGAGCATTGCGGTCCGCAGGCTGAGCGCCAGCGAAGCCAAGGATGATGGCCAGAGGCCATCACCAAGATGAAGCTGGAATGGTCTCTGCGATGGTTTTGACAAAGGCACCTGGCCTTCACCAGGTTCGACCTCCCAGGCGGCACGGGGCTGCGGGGCAGGTGACGGGCGATCCCCCGAACAGGAGCCACCATGGCCCTCAATGTGGAACAGAAGAAGATCATCATCGACGACTACAAGCAGCACGAGTCGGACACGGGTTCGCCCGAGGTGCAGGTGGCCATCCTCACCAAGCGCATCAACGACCTCACCGAGCACTTCAAGACCCACACCAAGGACTACCACAGCCGCCGCGGACTCATGATCATGGTCGGCCAGCGCCGTCGCCTGCTCGACTACCTCAAGAGGAAGAGCAAGGATCGGTACGCCGTCCTCATTGGACGCCTCGGCCTGCGCCGCTAGGTTTATCCGGTTCCCAAAACGCCCGCCTTCGCGGGCGTTTTGCTATGTTGGGGACATGGACTTGCCACCCCTGCCCCGCCCAGAGCATCCGGATCCCTATACGGTCCTGGATCGGCGCAGCCTCTATGACTCGCCGTGGATCCGGGTCCGGGAGGACCGCTTCGAGCACCGTCGAGGTGCGCATGGACGCTACGCCGTCTGCGGGTTCCACCGGACCGCTTGCGGCGTGGTCGCGCTCGACCATGAAGACAGGGTCATCCTGGTGGGGCAGTGGCGCTATCCCCTGGAAGCCTACTCCTGGGAAATCCCCGAGGGCGGGGGCGACGCCAGCGAGAGCCCCTTCGAGGCGATCCGCCGGGAACTGGCCGAGGAGGCGGGCCTCGCGGCCCGGATCTGGGAGCCGCTCTGTTTCTTTCATCCCAGCAACTCCTCCACCGATGAGGAGGCCTTCCTCTTCCTGGCCACGGACCTCACACCGAGGGAAGGCCACCAGCCGGAGGCCGACGAGGAACTCTGTCTGCACCGAGAGCCATTTCCCGCCTGCCTGCAGCGGGTCCTCAGCGGCGAGCTTACGGATAGCCTGACGGTCATGGCCCTGCTCACCCTCCAGGCCCGGCGCAGCGGGATCACTGTCCCCATGGAGGCCGCGCTGGCGGAACGGTTCTTTCAGAGGGCAGTGGAGCACCCCTCTCAGGGCCGCGCCCGGTGGTCCGACCTGGGGCCGAGATGATCCTCACCCTGCATCCCGAGACGCCCCAGGTGAGGCACCTCGAGCGCATCGCCGAGCTGTTGCACCGGGATGGCGTCATCGCCTACCCCACCGACACCCTCTTCGGACTCGGCTGCCTCGCCTCCCGCAAGAAGGCGGTGGACCGGGTCCAGCAGATCAAGGGCCTCGACCCCAAGAAGCCGATGTCCATCCTCTGCTCGGACCTGGAGATGTTCTGCCGCTTCACACGCCACCTGGACACCCCCACGTTCCGTCTTCTGAAGCAGCTGCTGCCAGGCCCCTACACCGTGCTGCTGCCCGCCAGCCGGGAGGTCCCACGCTACCTCCAGAACAAACAGGTGGTGGGCCTTCGCATCCCCGATCACCCGTTCTGCCGGGCCTTGGTGGGCCTGCTGGGGGAACCGATCATCACCACCAGCGTGGCCCTGCCCGACCAGCCGGTGCTGAACACCGCCTGGGACATCGAAGAGGAACAGGGTCACGCCCTGGACCTGGTGGTGGACTGCGGACAGCCCATGGGCATCCCCAGCACCATCCTCGACCTGACGGACGAGGAACCTCAGCTCCTGCGGGAGGGAGCGGGTCCCTGGCCGCTGTAGGCAGGGCCTGGAACCAGCCGACGACCACCGGCACAGCGAAGGACAGCCTGGATTGGGCCTTCGGACGGTCCGTCAGTCCACCCGGTAGTGGCAGCCGCGGCTCTCCGGGTTCTGAAGGGCGGCGTTGAGGATGAGGCGGGCGCAGAGGATGCCGCTCCGCAGCTCCAGCAGCTCGCGGCTGAGGTAGGCCTCGTGGTAGAAACGCTCGATGCGGTGGTTGAGGTAGTGCAGGTCTGCCTTGGCCCGTTGGAGGCGGTCCCCGGTACGGACGATGCCCGCGTAGTTCCAGAGAGTGCTGCGAATGAGCCCCCAGTCCTGGTCGATGAGCAGCGGATCCGTGGGTTCCGGGGAAACCGGCATCCGCCATTGGGCCAAATCACCTGGATCCGGCACCGGCGTGTCCCCCAGATCCCGCACCGCGGCCTCGGCGCCCCGGAAGCCCCAGAGCAGCCCCTCCAGGAGGCTTGTGGAGGCCAGCCGATTTGCCCCGTGCAGGCCTGTGCAGGCCACCTCTCCAGCCGCGTACAAACCATTCAGACTGGTCCGGCCCTCAAGGTCGACGAGCACTCCCCCACAGAAATAGTGCGCGGCGGGCACCACCGGGATGGGCTGGCGATGGGGATCGATGCCCTCCGCCAGGCAGGCGGCCATGACCGTCGGGAAGTGCTGGTCGAGGTCCAACCGGGCTGCCACTGGTGCCAGATCGAGATAGACGCTGGGTTCACCGCTCGTCGCCATTTCCTGGAAGATGGCCCGGCTCACCACGTCGCGGGGGGCCAGTTCCAGATGCTCCGGCGCATACTTCGCCATGAAGCGGTCCCCTTTGCGGGTGAGCAGATGGGCTCCTTCCCCGCGCAGGGCCTCGGTCAGCAGGGTCCTGGGTTTGCCGGGCACATAGAGAGCCGTCGGATGGAACTGCACATACTCGCAGTTGACGATCCGGGCGCTGGCCCGATAGGCCGCGGCCAGCCCATCGCCGGTGGCACTGGGCGGGTTGGTGGTGTGCAGGTAGAGGTAGCCCAGCCCGCCCGTGGCCAGCAAGGTGCGCCGGGCCAGCGCCCCCTCGACCTCACCAGTGGCGGGATCGAAGAGGTAGGCGCCGTGGACCCGGATGGGATCGTAAACACGGACTGGGCTCACGCAGTGGTGCGGGCTGGTGATGAGATCCACAAGGCAGAGCCGCTCCCGCACGGTGATATTGGGGTGGCTGCGCACGGCTCTACTCAGGGCCGTCTGGATGGCGAGCCCAGTCGCGTCCTTGGCGTGGTAGATGCGCCGAGCGCTGTGGGCGGCCTCTGCCGTGGGATCAGGTGTGCCGTCGGTCCCGAGGTCGAAGGGCACGTCGAGGCGTTCCCAGAGGAAGGACTTGCAGAGCTTCGGCCCTTCCTCGGCCAGCAACTGCACCGCCTCGGCGCGGCAGAGCCCCGCGCCGGCCTGCTCGATATCTGATGCCAACAAGGCGGGTGAATCCCCCTCCTCCACCGGAGGGAGGCCGATGATGCCGCCCTGGGCCCAGGCCGTGTTGGTCCCGCCCAGGTCATCCTTCGCCACCAGAACCACCCGGGCGCCCAGGTCCGCCGCGCGCAGGGCCGCAGAGCACCCCGCGATGCCCGCGCCCAGCACCAGCAAGTCTGTGGTTCCACTCATGCCAGCTCCCAGGTGGGGCGGTCCAGGGCCCACAGGGGCCCGAACACCGCTGCATCGTCCGCGGCGCCCGCCATCCGCTTCCCATGGTCCAGCCGCTGGCGGGTTAGGTCCAGGGCCGTGTCGAGACGAACCTGACCCCAAGGGGTGTCCAGGCCACCCGCGCAGGACTGGAGCCGGACCAGGGCCTCCTCCCAGAGGCTGAGCATGCCGGACCGATTGTGCTGCTGAAGGTGGTGATAGCCCCCCGCCAGGAGGATCAGACCCTGGAGCCGACCCTTCATGTTCCCGCCAGCGGCGCTCCAGAGGGGCTCCAGGGCGTCATGGCTCTCATGGAACAGCCCATGGTTGAAGAGCGAAACCCCGCAGGCCAGGGCATAGCGCTCGCCCAGGGGAAGCGGGGTCAGGGCCGCGAGCTGCCAGCCGCTGCGGAGACTGACCAGCGGCCCCCAGGCACCCCAGTCGGGGTGGGGGCGCCACCCGCCCGGCCCGGCCTCGGCAGTTCCGGGCCAGGCGGTGCGGTGTGCCCGCCACGCCGCGTCGGGGTCATGGTGTCCCAGGGCCCCCAGCATGCGGGCGGCCTGGGCCAGCAGCACCGCCTCCGGGAGGCCATCGTGATGGGTTTCGCGGAGTCTCGGCGCGCCGAGAATGGTGGGCCACACCAGGACCTGCCGCTGGTGCGGATCCTGGAGTGCCGCCTCCAGCCGATCCTGCAAGAACCGGTGGACCGGGAGCGGCAGCCTGGGCTGGCGCTGCCAGAAGGGGGTGCGGTTGCAGTCGTCGCTCATGGCGTCACCACCAGGCGCAGGGTCAGGCCTCCCAGCGAGTTGTCGGTCAGGCCGGCCCAGCGGCAGCCAGGGAGGCGCCCCCGCAACACGCGGCGGGGATCGCCCTGCTGGTGAACCAGGATCCACCGGGCCAACAGGCCGCGGTACTTCTTGGAGAAATGGCTGATGGCACGGCCCTGCTCGTCCACGATGTCCACCGTGTGCCGGGGGCGCGCCCAACCCCTGAGCAGATCGGCAGCGTCGCCCGGCAGCAGTTCCCAGACGGGGCCCTCCGGCAGGGCCTGCAGCAGCGGCACCAGGGCCTTCCGCCAGTGGGCCTTGAGCCCCGGGATGGCGGCGAGCTTCAACTTGTACGGGGGCACCAGCGCATCCCCCCGCACCAGGCCCCTCAGGCTGGACAGGATGTGGACCTGGGTCCAGGCTGTGGCGGGCAGGCTGGCGGCATCAAGGGCCTGGAAGGCCACCCCGGTGTAGCGCGCCAGGGCTGGCAACAGGGGCACCTCACCGCCCAGCGCCAGGGCCTCGGTGCGGGCCCGATCCAGGGCGTGGTCCTTCACCTCGAAGGCCTTCCGCAGGGCTTCGGGCGTCCCCTGTCTCGCGAGGGTCACCAGCCGAACCCGTGCCCACCGCTGGGCGGGGGTCTCGGTGAGACGACCCGGGGATCCACCCGGGGCTTTGTCCTCCGAAGGGGCCAGTAGGATGAGGGGCGCCGCGCTCATTGGTCCGCCACCCAGGCGTCGAGGCTGATCAGGTGGAATCCCTGCCACAGCTCCCGCAGGCGCCCTTCGTAGCCCCGCAGCCCGATGCTGTGAGTGTAACGATGGCCCAGGGACACCCTGGGCAACCTCGGCTGGTCAGCATCCAGCTCCCACGGATGCAGCACCAGGGGCGTGCCCGCATCCTCCTGGGCCAGGCCTTCCAGGGCCCGGCGCACCAGGCTGAAGGGCATCACCCTGGGTCCCCACCCCCAGAGTGGCATGCGCACGGGGCCCGACCAGAGGACTGGCGGGGGGAGCTCCCAGAACCCAGGGGACAGCTCATGGGGACGTCGAGGGGCCCCTGGATCACCGATGACGGCCAGCGGCACCCGGCTGGAGTCGTACCGGAAGCCCAGCTCAGGCAAGGCCCGCCACCAGTCCAAAGCCGGACCCCGCAGGCTCCATTCCGGGGCCCGATAGCCGAGGACCGGGACACCGGCCAGGTCCTCCAGCAGGGCTTTGCCTTCCCGCACCGAGGTCAGCCAGGCGGCCCGGTCCTGCTCGAAGGCCCGGCGGTGGGTGAGGCCGTGCAGTCCGATGGAGTGGCCTCCGGCCACGAAGCGGCGCAGCAGCGCCGGGTGGCGACGGGCCTGGTCCCCCAGGCAGAACCAGGTGGCCTTGGCACCCAGGTCCTCGCAGAGTGCCAGCGACCGCTCCGTCGCCACCTCCAGACGGCACTCGAAGTGATCCAGGGCCTCGGGCGCATCAAAGGGTGGGCAGCAGAGCTGGAACCAGTCCTCCCAGTCCAGGGAGAGGGGCAGCCGCGGGGCGCTCAGGTGAAGTTCCGCTCGGAGAGGCTGATGAACTCCAGCGAGAAGTCATCGAGTTCCGTCTGGAACTGCTTCAACTGGCCCTGGAAGAAGTTGTAGGCCATGAGGGCCGGAATGGCCGCCACCAGGCCGATGGCGGTGGCCACCAGGGCTTCTGAGATGCCCGGCGCCACGGTGGCAAGGTTGGCGTTGCCGGTGGCGCCGATGCCCCGGAAGGCATCGATGATGCCCCAGACCGTGCCGAAGAGGCCGATGAAGGGGCTCACGGCCGCCACCGTGGCCAGCCCACCCAGGGAGCGTTCCAGGCGCCCCATCTCGACCACGCTGGCCCGCTGGAGGCTGCGCTCCACGGCCTCCATGCTCCGCAGCTGGGGCCGGCCATCCTGGCCCACCTGCCGCAGTTGGTAGGTGACCTCGCCGTAGCCTGCCACGAAGAGGCCCACCAGGGGGCTGAGGGCGAATTTCTCCACCTGCTGCTTGAACTCCCGCCAGTCGGTGGACCGCTTGAAGGCGCCCCGGAAGGCCTCGGACACGGCCCGGCTCTGCCGGTAGAGCAAGGCCTTGCGGATAATGACCACCCAGCTCAGGAGGGAAAAGGTCACCAGGATCACCAGCACGGACTTGGAGACCGGTCCCGCATGGAGCATCACCTCCAGCAGGTTGACCTCGTTGCCTGTGGGTGTGGCCAGGATCACCATGCAGCCTCCGTCTCCGGAATGATAGCAAGCTACACTGGTTCCTTTGCGCGAGGCTCTCATGCAAGTGCTGGTCATCGGGTCAGGCTACGTCGGGCTGGTCGCCGCCGTCTGTTTCGCGGAGGCGGGCCACCGCATCCTCGGGGTTGACGTGGACGCCGAGAAGGTGGCGATGCTTACCCGCGGCGAATCACCCATCTTTGAGCCGGGCCTGGATGACCTGCTCGCCAAGCACCTGGGCACGGGCAGCCTGCGCTTCACCACCAGCCTCGAGGACGGCATCCAGGAGGCGGATGCCGCCTTCATCTGCGTGGGCACGCCGCAAAGCGAGGACGGCAGCGCAGACATGAAGTACGTCTTGGCGGTGGCAGGCCAGCTCGGCGACGCCATGGCCCAGCGCAGCAAGGATGCGAGCCCCCTCATCGTCGTGGACAAAAGCACGGTGCCCGTAGGCACGGCCGCGCGGGTCCACGCCGAGATCCTGACCCACACCGACCGGGCCTTCGAGGTGGTCAGCAATCCCGAGTTCCTCCGGGAGGGCTCGGCCATCGGGGACTTCCTGGAGCCCGACCGCGTCGTGGTGGGTTGCCGCTCCGACCACGCGGAACGCGTCATGAAGGCCCTCTACCAGCCCTTCCTCGACCGCAGCAACGGCAAGTGGTTCCGTATGGATCCCCCCAGCGCCGAACTCACCAAATACGCCGCCAATGCCATGCTGGCCCTGCGCATCAGCTTCATCAACGAGATCGCGAACCTGGCCGAGGCCGTGGGCGCTGACGTCGACTTTGTCAAAGCCGCCATCGGCGCCGACCACCGGATCGGACCCGCGTTTCTCAACCCAGGCCCTGGTTTCGGCGGCTCCTGCTTCCCCAAGGACCTGCAGGCGTTGCTGAAGGTCGGCCGGGAATATGGGCATCCCATGATGACCCTCGCCACCACGGTGGAGGCGAACCGCCACCAGAAGCAGGTGCTGCTGAGGAAGGTGAAAGCCCATTTCGCGGTGGCGCCCGGGGTCCCCGCACCCCTCCGGGGTCGCCGTTTCGCCCTGTGGGGCCTGGCGTTCAAGGCCCACACCGACGACATCCGGGAGAGCATGGCCCTTGAGCTGATCGAAGGTCTGGTGAACCTGGGCGCCGAGGTGGTGGCCCATGACTTTGCCGCCATGGACGCGGTACGAGCCAAGATCGGCGACCGCGTGCGCTATGCCGATTCCCCCCTCGACGCCTGCGAGGGCGCCGATGCCCTCCTCATCGCCACCGAATGGCCCCAATATCGGGAGGCCGACCTTGAGGCTGTGGGCAAGGCCCTCAAGGCCAAGCGGATCTTCGACGGCCGCAACCTCTTCCGGCCCGAGGCCATGGAGGCCAAGGGCTGGACCTATCATTCCCTGGGGCGTCGCCCCGTGGAGGCCCCATGACCTGGATCCGAGTGGAGGACATGGCCCATGCCCGCAGCGGTGACAAGGGCGATGGCTCCAACGTGGGCGTCATCGCCTATACCGAGGCGGGCTACCGCCTCCTCAGCCGAGCCTTGACCACCGAGCGTGTTAAAAATCACTTTTCAACCATATGCAAAGGTAGTGTTGAACGATTTGAGGTGCCTAACCTCAAGGCCATCAATTTTATCCTTCACGACTCACTCGGCGGTGGCGGCAGCGAGAGTGTGAAAACCGATGCGCAGGGCAAGACCCATGCACAAGCACTGCTTAGAATGGAACTCGACCTGCCCGACGGCCTGTCGCTGGCAGACCTGCGTCCCTGAACCCGACCCACCGACCCGGAGCACCCCATGGGCAACCTAGGAATGATGGAAATCCTGCTGATCGGCATCGCGCTGCTGATCTTCTTTGGCCCCTCGCGCCTGCCTGAACTGGGCAAGAGCCTGGGCAAGGGCATCCAGGAGTTCAAGAAGGCGAGCCGCGAGCTGACGGATTCCGTCAAGGAAGACGTCGTCGCGGACAAGGACAAGAAGTAGGCTCACAGCCACCCACCGGCCGGCCTCCCTCGGGAGGCCGGTCCCTTGATGATCGAGGACCATGGCGATTCCGGCCACGCCCCCCGAGAAGATGAGTTTCTGGGAACACCTGCAGGAATTGCGGGTGCGGCTGGTGCGGTCCCTCCTCATTGTGGCCGTGGGCTTCGCGGTCACCTACGCCTTCCGCTTCAAGCTCTGGGCCTGGGCCCAGCGGCCCTTCCTCGAAGCCATGTCGCGCCAGACCGGCAAGGCCATCTCGGCGCTGGATCCCTTCGCCTTCACGGACCTCACCGAGCCCTTCTTTAGCATGATGCGGCTCTCCCTTTGGGCCGCAGCGGTTTTCTGCGCCCCCCTGCTCTTCTACCAGCTGTGGGCGTTCATCAGGCCCGGCTTGCTGCCCAAGGAACGGCGGCTGGTGGTGCCATTTGTGGTCGTGACTTCGGGCTGCTTCCTGGCGGGGTCTGCTTTCGCCTACACCCAGGCCTTCAAGTTCCTGGGTGACATCCTCTTTCAGGAGGCCGCCTCCGCCGGGCTCCGCGCCAACCTGCACGCCTCCGACTACCTGGATCTGTTCATCTCCACGACCTTGATCACTGGCGTGATGTTCGAGCTGCCGGTGATGTTCTACTTCCTGGCCAGGTTCCGCATTGTGACCGCCCGCTTGATGCTGAAGTACTGGCGGCACGCGACCATGGCAATCCTGATCTTCAGCGCTTTCTTCACGCCTGGCGACGTGGTCGTCACGACGATCTTCTTTAGCGTCGTGCTGCTTGGCCTCTACTTCATCTCCGTCGCCGTGGCCTGGGTGGCCGAACCCCGGGCAAAGTAGCCCGCCAGATCATCCAGGCACAGGCACACAGCCCGATTCGGCTCCGCAGGTCTCGACAGCACCTGTCGCATTTTCGCATCGGCCATCAGCGAGGTCAGACACCCCAGAAGCCGCGGCGCCAGTTCTGGGCCCTGCTCGATCATCTGGGCTCGCCCCTCCTCCACCAGCGCCAGGGCATTCATGCGCTGGTGGTCTTGGGCGCTCGTGGGCAGGGGGACGAGGATGGCGGGGCGACCTGTGGCCTTCAACTCGGCGCAGGTGCTGGCCCCGGCCCGGCTCACCACAAGGCTGGCTGCTTCCATGGCCTGATCCACCCGCGCGATGAAGGGCACGAGTTCATGCCGGGGGTGCAGCGGAAGACGGCGCAGCCGCTCGAATTCCGCGGGCCCCACCTGATGCAGAATCGTCCAGTTCGCCTGTCGTTCCAGCAACTGGGGGACCAAGGTCAGCATGGCTTCATTCAGGGCCCTGGCGCCCCCGCTGCCACCGAGCACGAGCAGGCGCTCCTGGGATCGCGCTGCGTCCAAAGGGTGGAATGGTCGGAGGAATGCCCCTCGCACGGGAGTGCCCACCACTCGGCAATCGGCGCCAGGAAGGCGTGACCGGACCGCCTCCAGGCCACACCAGACCCGCTGCGCCCGCGGTGCCAGCAGTCGGATCAGTGCGCCGGGGGCGGCATTGCTCTCATGCAGGAAAAAGGGGATCTTCAACGCCCGCGCGGCCAGGAGGGCCGGAGCCGCCCCGTAGCCGCCCGTCCCGATGACCGCCCAGGGCGGTTCCTGGCGCCACAGCCGCTTCAGGTCTGACACTGCCCGCCAGAGCTTCCACGCCGCCCGAGCGGCGCGGAGCGGGGACCGCCCCACAAACCCCTCAACATCAAGCAGCAGGTGCGGCCAGGTACTGCCCGGGAGTTCGCGGGCCTCGATGCCACGCCGGGCACCCACGAAAGCGATCTGACGGTCAGACCACCGCGCGTGGGCGCCTTCCGCCAGGGCGATGGCTGGATAGTAATGGCCGCCGGTTCCGCCGCCGGTGAGGACGAGCGCCGAGCGGAAGCTTGGTGTGGAATTGGACATGATCCGTCCACCATACCGGAACCGAGGGGAGCTACCCCAGGACAGCGTGCGTGCCTACCCGGAGGCAACCGTGACGACTGGCACAAAAGCCTTGAAACCTAGGTGGGGCCGGGCGTTTCATCAGGATAGACTCAACCCATTGGCCGGCCCTTCGCCAGCCTGTCCAAGACGCATCAGGGAGCGCCCATGAAGATCCTCGTCACCCTCAAGCAGGTCCCCGACACCGAAACCAAAATCAAAGTCGCAGCCGATGGAAGGTCATTGGATCCCGCGGATGTGAAGTGGATTACGAGCCCCTACGACGAGTACGCCCTGGAGGAAGCCATCCGCATCAAGGAGGGCAAGGGCGCCGAAGTGGTGGCCCTCTCCGTGGGTGGCGATGCCGCCAAGGATGTGCTGAAAAACGCCTTGGCGCTGGGTGCGGATACCGCCGTGCTGCTCAAGGGCGATGGCCAAGGTGATGCCTTCGCCGTAGCCCAGATGATCGCGGCCTACGCCAAGGACAAGGGATTCGACCTGATTCTCTGCGGCAACAAGGGACTCGGGGGTGACAATGCCGCCATGGGGCCGATGCTCGCAGAGCTGATGGGCCTGGCCCAGGCAAACGTCGTCGTGAAGCTTGAGCTGGGCGAGGGAACTTTCAAGGCCGAGCGGGAAATCGAAGTCGGATCAGAGATGGTGGAAGGCGCCCTCCCCGCCGTGATCACGGCCCAGAAGGGCCTCAATGAACCCCGGTACGCCAGCCTGAAGGGCATCATGGCGGCCAAGAAGAAGACCATCGAAGAGGTGGAGGCCGCCCCAGCCACTGCGGGCGCCCTGATCAGCGCCCTGGCGCTGCCGCCCGAGCGCCCGGCCGGACGCAAGCTTGAAGGGGATGCGGCCGCCCAGGCCCAGGCCCTGTTGCAGGCGCTCAAGGACGAGGCCAAGGTCTTCTAGTTTCTCTCGCCGCCGACCATCGATTCGAAAGGATGACTCCATGATTCTTGTGTTCTGTGAACTGAAGGATGGCCATGTCCGCAAGCCCAGCGTCGAAGCCCTCAGCGAAGGTCGACGCCTGGCCGATGCCTCTGGCAAGCAACTTGGCGCCCTGTTCGCTGGCCCCGCCTGTGCCGGAGCAGCCGAGGCCGCCAAGTACGGGGCTGATGTGATCCTCACCTGCGAAGGCCCCAGCCTCGCGTCCTATTCCAGCGATGCCTACGCCACGGTCCTGTCCGATGCCGTGAAGGCCAAGGGCGCAACCGTGCTGCTTGTCGCGGCGACCGCTGTCGGGAAGGATGTGGCACCTCGTGCCGCGGCCCGCCTGGCCGCCGGCTACGCTTCGGATGTGACCGGGCTCTCCATGGTAGACGGCAAGTTGCAGGCTGTGCGTCCCGTGTATGCCGGCAAGGCCTTCGCGACCACGACCTTTGCCAGTGCCGTGCAGGTGGCCACCACCCGGCCCAATGTGTTCCCAGCCGCTGAGAAGGCCGGGGCTGGTGCCATGGAATCCATGCCCGCTCCCGCCGGCGACTTCAAGTCCGTGGTGAAGGAGATCATGGCCAAGGCCGGTGGCAAGGTGGACCTGAGTGAAGCCAACGTCATCGTGAGTGGCGGACGCGGCATGAAGGATGGGGCGAATTTCAAGATCCTCGAAGACTTCGCCGACGCCATCGGCGGCGTGGTGGGCGCTTCCCGTGCGGCCGTGGATGCTGGCTGGGGCCTGCCCCACAGCATGCAGGTGGGCCAGACGGGCAAGGTCGTCAGCCCCACCCTCTACATCGCCTGCGGCATCAGCGGCGCCATCCAGCACATCGCCGGCATGAGCGGTTCGAAGTTCATCGTGGCCATCAACAAGGACCCGGAAGCCCCCATCTTCAAGCTAGCGGACTACGGGATCATCGGCGACCTCTTCGAAGTGGTTCCCGAACTCACCAAAGCCGCCAAGGCCATGGGCATCGGCGCTCACTAGACACGATCCCTTGCCCCGTAGGCGCCCGGCGAAAGCCGGGCGCTGTCGTTCAGGCTGCGCCATAGGCTTGCCTTCACGAACGGCGCTACGCTCCACCTATCGGGCGGCACCCCGCGCCGCCCTCCTGGTCACCCTTCGGGCTCCCAGAGGTGGAGCCTCCATCGGCGACCTCTTCGAAGTGGTTCCCGAACTCACCAAAGCCGCCAAGGCCATGGGCATCGGCGCCCACTAGACACGATCCCTTGCCCCGTACGCGCCCGGCGAAAGCCGGGCGCTGTCGTTCAGGCTGCGCCATAGGCTTGCCTTCACGAACGGCGCTACGCTCCACCTATCGGGCGGCACCCCGCGCCGCCCTCCTGGTCACCCTTCGGGCTCCCAGAGGTGGAGCCTCCATCGGCGACCTCTTCGAAGTGGTTCCCGAACTCACCAAAGCCGCCAAGGCCATGGGCATCGGCGCCCACTAGACACGATCCCTTGCCCCGTGCGCGCCCGGCGAAAGCCGGGCGCTGTCGTTCAGGCTGCGCCATAGGCTTGCCTTCACGAACGGCGCTACGCTCCACCTATCGGGCGGCACCCCGCGCCGCCCTCCTGGTCACCCTTCGGGCTCCCAGAGGTGGAGCCTCCGTCGGCGACCTCTTCGAAGTGGTTCCCGAACTCACCAAAGCCGCCAAGGCCATGGGCATCGGCGCCCACTAGACACGATCCCTTGCCCCGTGCGCGCCCGGCGAAAGCCGGGCGCTGTCGGTCAGGCTGCGCCATAGGCTTGCCTTCACGAACGCCGCTACGCTCCACCTATCCGGCGGCCCTCAAACGCCGAACTGGCGCAGGTGGTGGTCGAGGTGCTTGTGCATCAGGCGCCCCCATTCCTCCCCGCTGAGACGGCCGAAGAACCCATGGATTTCCTGGCCCGCAGCCTCGGGTCCCCTGCGGACGAAGCGGTCGAGGAGGGTCGCCAGCCGGATCCGCTCGGTCTCCAGGTCACGAGCGTCGGCGACGATCAAGACCGGGCTGGTCGGGCCATTCTTCCGCCAGGGTTTCTCACCCAGGGCACGACCACGGATGAGGGGGGCAAGCAGCCGGCCCAGGAGCACCTGCTTCATGGGGCGCTGCCCCGTCGCCACCTCCAAACCCAGGGCGCAGTGGGCCAGCATCTGGGCCGGATTCATCCGGCCCCACAGGCGGGGGGTGGTGGGCTCAAGACAAGCCAGACGCCGGGCGATCGCATCACGATCGGCAGGATGGAAGAGTGAGGGCATGGCGGCGCTCCAGATCAGGACAGGCCTGTGGCCGTCAGAGGGGTTCAAACCCCTCATCCAGCATGAAATCGCGGGCCGCTTCCGGGTCGCCGAACCGGGCGATCACCGCATCACCTTCGCCAGCATCCCCATCCAGCGCATCGAGACGGCTATGCTCCCGGATCACGCAGGCGCCGCCGACCTCATCGAGCCCGAACTGCACCAGTTCCCAGATGACGCCATGCTCGTCTTGCCAAACCTCTACATGCAAGTCCGTTCCCATCTCCGCCCCCGAGTTGGACGTCCCTGGCCCAAGGTTAGGTCTTCTCGAAGAAGAGCACCACCATCCCGAAACCCACCCGGTCGCCATGCTTGAGCTCGCGGGGCTCGCCGGGCTGGATGCGCTCACCCCGTACGAAGGTGCCGTTGGCCACGCCGGGCTCCTCGAGCAGGAAGTATCGGCCGTGTTCGCAGAGGATTCTGGCATGGCGCCGGGACACGCTCAGGTTGTGGTCCTCGTCCGTCAGGTCGATGTCCGGATGGATGCCGGTGGTGGGATCGAAGCGGCCGATGAGCGAGCCATGGGACAGGATGGGATGGGGCTTGCCGCTGAGCACCGACACGAGGTTGGCCACCGGCGCACTTTCGGCCTTCACAGGCCGGTTGGCGTCGAGGGCCTCCACCCGGTCGCCGAGCTCACGGTGGCGCTGCGCGAGGCGCTGCATCATCTTCACCGAGACTTCCGGGTTCTGGCGGATCATGCGGAGGAAGGTGCCGCGGTTGATGGCGATGAGGTCGGAGTCCTCCAGGGCCACCGCCGTGTGCTGACGGGGCAGCGCCTCCAGGAGGCTGCCTTCGCCGAAGAAATCCCCCTTGGACAGTTCCTCCACCCAGTCGCCCTGGGGCTCATCTGAGACATAGAGCCGCACGGTTCCCGAGAGGATGATGTACATCTGCTGGGCCATCTCGCCCTTGCGGAAGACCACCTCTCCTTCGCGGAAGCGCAGCTTGCTTTGGTCGATGAAGCTGGGTTCAGCCATGGAGGTCCCGGGGAGGACCCTAGCTTAACCCAGCCCCTGGCTGGGAAGAAACCACAGGTGACCGGAATCCTGTAGACGGTCTTAGCCAGCCCCTTCCCTTCGGCGCCTCACCTGTCCCTGCAGATAAAAGGGTCCGACCCGGTGGTCCGCACCCAAGAGGATGCGCGCACGCCCTTGGCCCCCGCTAACCTGGATCCATGTCCATCCTGCGTACCCTGGCGGCCCCCCTCGCCCCCTTCTACGGGGCCGTGGTCCGGGCCCGCAACCGGAGCTTCGATGCCCATCCAGAACGGGCCGCGCGGGTCCAGGTTCCCGTGGTATCGGTGGGGAACCTCAGCGCGGGGGGCACGGGCAAGACACCGCTGACCCTCTTCCTGGCGGAGGCTCTCGAAGCCGCAGGGTGGCCCAATGCGGTGCTGTCCCGGGGCTACGGGGGCCGACGGGCCGTGGACCCCATGAGCGTGGAACCGACCTCTGATCCCCGTCAGACCGGCGATGAGCCGCTGCTCATGGCCCGGCGGCTGGGCGCACAGCGGGTGGTGGTTGGCCGAAAGCGGTGGGTCGCGGCCCTCCGGGCCCTCTCCCAGCGCCCTGGCCTGCGCTGCCTGCTGCTCGATGACGGCTTTCAGCACCGGGCCCTGCACCGAGATGTGGACCTGCTGGTCCTGGACGGGGTGAAGCGCTGGGGCAATGGCCGCCTGCTCCCCCTGGGCGACCTGCGGGAGCCCATGGCCAGTGCGGCACGGGCCCACGCCCTGGTGGTCACCCGGGCCAGCCGGGTGAAGGATCGAGCCGAAGTCGAAGCCTGGTGGGGAAACCATGGTTCGGGAGGCCCGGTCTTCTGGGTGGACTTCGGCCTGGGGCGCCTCCGTCCCTGGCCGGCCGACGCGCCAGACCTGCCCGCCGACCTGGCGGAATCCTCGGGGTTTGCCTGGTGTGGGCTGGGGCATCCCGAAGCCTTCTATGCCGACCTGCTGGTGGCGGGACACCGCTGGGTGGGATCGCACAGCTTCCCCGATCACCGGGGGCCTTCCCCAGCGGGTCTGCGACACTTGCAAACCCTCGCCCGCCAGGAGGGCGCGGCCTGGCTGGTCTGCACGGAGAAGGATGCCGTCAAACTCGGGCCGGGACATGCCAGCGCACTGGACATGCCCCTGCGCGTGGCCGAGCAGACCCTGTCGGGGGGAGAGCCTCTGCTGGCCTGGCTGCTGGAGCGCCTGGGCTGAACCTCCCTGGAAGAAAGCCGCACCGCCTTCCCTTGGATCGTTGAGGCCGCTATGCTTGCGCCCACCTATCCATCATCCACGTCCCATTCCCCCAGGGAGGAACCGATGCTCAGACAGACCGTCTATGGATCCCTCTTGCTCGCGGCCCTTGGCCTGCAGGCTGGAGACACCGTCAAGATCGCCCTCACCGGACCCTACAGCGGCGGCTCAGCGCCCATGGGCGTGTCCACGCGGGACGGCTCCAAGCTCGCCATCGCCGAGATCAACGCCGCGGGCGGAATCCAGGTGGGCAACCGGAAGCTGAAGATCGAGTTCATCGAGCGGGATGACGAAGCGAAGAACGAACGGGGTGCGCTCATCGCCCAGGAACTGGCCTCCATGGGCGACCTGTCCGGAGTCATTGGCACCGTCAATACGGGCATCTGCATGGCCGGGGACAAGCACTACCAGGAAAAAGGGATCACCAAGATCATCTGCCCCGCGGCGGGTTCCGCGTCCATGACCCAGTGGAGCAAGGCCGGTGTGAAGGACCTGTCCATTTTCCGCTTCGCCGCCCATGACGGCATCCAGGCCGCCATGGTGGTGGAGGAAGCCATCAACCGTAAATACACCAAGGTGGCCGTCATCTATGACTCCACCAACTACGGCGTGTCAGGCCGCGACGACATCCTCGATCAGATCAAGAAGCAGGGCAACAAGCTGACGGTGGTGGCCCAGGAGAAGTTCAACATCGGCGACAAGGACATGACCGCCCAGCTGCTGCGGGCCAAGTCCGCAGGCGCCCAGGCCATCCTCATCTGGGCCATCGGCCCTGAGCTGGCCGCCGTCTCCAACGGCCAGGCCAAGATCGGCATGAAGGCTCCGATGATCGGTGGCTGGACGCTGGCCATGTCCAACTACATCGACAATGCCGGGAAGAACGGCAACGGCACCCTCATGCCCCAGACCTTCATCGAGGAGCCCATCACGCCCAAGGCGAAGGCGTTCATCGACGGCTACCACAAGACCTACAAGGTGGACCGCATCCCCTCGGCGGTGGCCGCCGCCCAGGGCTATGACGCGGTCTACCTCTTCGCCGCCGCCGTCAAGCAGGCGGGCAGCACCGATACCCACCAGATCAAGGCCGCCCTGGAGGACCTGAAGGAGCCCGTGAAGGGCGTCATCGCCACCTGGAATCACCCCTATTCCAAGTGGGATCCGGCCGATGTCACGACCCACGAAGCCTTCCGCCGCCAGCAAGTGGTCATGGGCATGGTGCAGGATGGTCGCGTGGTCTTCGGCAATGCGGCGGACAAGGCACGGCTCATCAAGGAGGCCGCCGGAACCGCGCCTGCCAAGGCAAAGGGCAAAAAGAAGTAGCGATTGGTTTCGAGCTCGCGGGGGGTTTCGGCCCCCCGCTTCTTCCCCTTTTCCTAGGACAGGGTGGGCATGAACGCTTCCATCATTGGCCAGATGGCCGTCAGCGGCGCACTCATGGGGCTGGTGTACGCCCTAATCGCCTATGGGTTCCAGCTCACCTACGCCACCAGCAAGAGCATCAACTTCGGGCAGGGCGAGCTGGTCATGATCTCCGCCTTTTTCAGCCTGACCCTCACCAACCTCGGCCTGCCCTACTGGCTGATGATTCCCGGAGGCCTGCTCTTCGGCGCCCTCATGGGGCTGCTGGTGGAGCGGGCCGCTGTGCGCCTCGCGTTGGAGCAGAAGAGCGAGGGCTGGATCCTGCTCACCATCATCCTGGGCCTCTTTTTCTTCTCGACGGCTGAGAACCTCTGGGGGCGGGACGACCGGCCCTTTCCCACGCCCATGTCTGCGGATCCCATCCGGATCTTCGGGGTGGATGTGACCCGCCTTGAACTGTCGGTGGCCGTGGGCGTGCTGGGCATCATGGGCCTCATCGAGCTGTTCAAGCGCCGCACGCTGCTGGGCAAGGCCTTCGAGGCCGTGTCCGCAGACCGCGATGCCGCCGAGCTCATGGGCATCTCCGCCACCCGCACCGTGATGCTCTCCTATGGGCTCTCTGGAGCGGTCGCGGCCCTGGCGGGCATCCTGGTGTCTCCCATCACCACGGTGGGCCCCACCATGGCTTCGGCGCTCATTCTCAAGGCCTTCTCCGTGGCCGTGGTGGCGGGCCTGGACTCGGGCTTTGGCGTGGTGCTCATTGGCATGTTTCTTGGCGTCCTGGAAAGCCTCTCCAGTTTCTACCTGGGCAGTGGCTGGCGGGAGGCACCGGGCCTCATGCTGCTGATCCTCGCCCTGGCGGTGAGGCCCACTGGCGTGTTCGGCAAAGCCGTCATCAGGAAGGTGTGAGGTGAAGCGAATCCTGCTCCTCCGCGGTGTGGAACTCGTCGTTTTCGCACTCCTGGCCACCATTCCCCTCCTGGTGGTGAATCCCTACGCCCTGGGCCTGCTCACCCTGCTGGCCATCTACGGCATCCTGCTCATTGGGCTGGATGTGACCGTGGGCTACCTGGGCCAGGTGAACCTCGGCCACGTGGCCTTCCTGGGCCTGGGGGCCTACACCGCCGGCCTGGTGGTGACCAAGTTGGGGCTGGGCATGGGATCGGCGCTGCTGGCAGCCATGGCGGTGGGGTTGGTGCTGGGAAGCCTCCTGGCCCTGCCCGCCCTCCGGCTGGATGGGCCACAGTTTGCCCTGGCCACCCTCAGCTTCGCCGCCCTCAGCACCACCGCCCTCAACGAGCTGGAATGGCTCACGGGCGGGGCCCAGGGCCTGAGCCTCGACCGACCGCCGATCTGGGGCCACGAGGTGACCCCTGCGCTGTTCTATTGGCTGTGCATGGCCCTGCTGGCCGTGGTGTGGATGGTCATGCGCAACCTGCTGGCCTCGCAGTGGGGACGGGCCTTCGAAGCCCTTCGCGACAGCCCCATCGCCACCGATGCGATGGGCGTGGGCACTTACCGGCACAAGGTCGCGGCCTTTGCCCTCGGCTCCTGCCTGGGCGGCTTGGCCGGAGGGCTCTACGCCTTCAACTTCGAGTACCTGCAGCCCCAGAGCTTCACCTACGACCTGATGATCATCCTGCTCCTAGGGGTCGTCCTCGGAGGACGCAAGAGCCTCTGGGGCGCCTTCGTGGGAGCTTCGGTCATCGTCCTGCTGCCGAACCTTCTGTCCAACCGCCTGCTCTTCCAGGCCTTTGCCGGCCTCGGTTGCACCCTAGCCCTGGTCGCAGGCATCCGTGGTCTGGTCAAGCGGACGACCCGCCCCTTCCAGGCCCTGGCACCGGTGGTGGCCATGGGGGTGCTGGTGGCCGGCGGGTTCTACGTGAAGAACACCGAGGATTGGCGCAAAGCCATTTTCGCCTTGATGCTCTTCTCGGTGGTGGTGGGACTGCCGGAGGGCATCATGGGCTTTCTGTCCCGCTTCCTGGCAAGGCTCTTCCGGGTGCCCCACGCCCCCCTGCCTACGCCCTCAAGCCTCGACCAGGTGCTGCCGGTCCGCACTTCCGATGGCTCTCCCCTCCTGACCCTGGAGAACCTCAAGCGTCACTTCGGAGGGGTGAAGGCCGTGGATGGGCTGTCCATGACCATCCGGTCCGGTGCCATCCACGGTCTCATCGGGCCCAACGGCTCCGGGAAAAGCACCGTGGTGAACGTGATCTCTGGCCTGTACACGCCCAGCGAAGGCAGCATCCGCCTGCGCGGGAGACTGCTGCCTTCCGGCAGCCTGTTCCAGGTGGCGCGGGCCGGGGTGGCTCGCACCTTCCAGAACCTGCAGCTCTTCACCGATCTGACAGCCCTCGAGAACATCATGGTGGCCTTGAAGGGCGTGTACCGTAGCTCCCTGCCCCTGGTGTTGCTGGGCCTGGCCCGGGTCGAGGAGCGCCGGGCCCAGGCGGACGCCCTGGCCCTGCTGGAGCTGATCGGGCTCAGGGAGGATGCCTTCACCCGGGCCAAGGACCTGACCTATGGGGCCCAGCGGTTCCTGGAGATCGCCCGCGCCCTGGCCCGTCGACCGGACCTGCTCATCCTGGACGAGCCGGCGGCCGGCCTGGCCCACCCGGATGTACTCCTGCAGATCGAGATCATCAAGCGCATCCACGAGCGCGGCATCAGCATCATCCTGATCGAGCACCACATGGACGTGGTGAGCGAGCTCTGCGATACGGTCACCGTGCTGGATGGCGGCAAGGTCATCGCCGAAGGCACCCCTGAGGAGGTGAAGCGCCATCCCAAGGTGGTGGAGGCCTACCTGGGCAAGCCCCCCCAACCCGAGACTCCGGGCGGCCTTGAGCCGCTCCCCGTGTGAAGGAGGCGTCGATGCTTCAGGTGGATGATCTCCATGCGGGCTACGACGCCAGCGAGGTGCTGACCGGCACCAGCCTCTCAGTGAAGCAGGGCACCCTCGTGGCCTTGATCGGCGCCAACGGCGCCGGCAAGACCACGACCATGCGCACCATTTCCGGGGCCCTCAAGCCACGCCAGGGCAAGGTGCTGCTGGATGGCCAGGAAGTCCAGGGCCTGGATGCCTCCCGCATCGCCCGGTTGGGCCTTGCCCACGCCCCCGAGGGTCGAAAGGTCTTTGGGCCCCTGTCCGTGGAGGACAACCTGCTGTTGGGGGCCTATGCCCGGCTGCCCCGGTTCTTCGGCTTCAGAGCCAAGGCCCAGGCGGATCTGGACCGGGTTTATGACCTGTTCCCGAAGCTCAGCGAGCGCACCCGCCAGGCTGCAGGCACCCTCTCCGGCGGTGAGCAGCAGATGCTGGCCATCGGCCGCGCCCTCATGGCCCGCCCCAAGGTGATGCTGCTGGATGAACCCTCCATGGGCCTGGCCCCCGTCATCGTGCAGGAGGTCTTCCAGACCATCCGGCGCCTCAAGGAAGCGGGTCTGACCTTGCTCCTGGTGGAGCAGTTCGCCAAGCGGGCCCTGGAGGTGGCCGACTACGCCTACGTCATGGAACGGGGACGGATCGCCGTCGAGGGCACCCCCGCTGAGTTGAGCCGCAACGAACGCGTGATCGCCGCCTACCTGGGCTGAGCAGGGTTGGCCCCCGCCCTCCGACTGCGTTAGACTGCCTGCCTGCCGCGGGCGTAGTTCAGTGGTAGAACGCAAGCTTCCCAAGCTTGATGTCGTGGGTTCAATCCCCATCGCCCGCTCCAAAGACCAAGGCCCGCGTTTCTTGCGGGCCTTGGTCTTTGCAGAAGGACCCGGCGGGGATTGAAATCGCTGAATCGCCGGCAGGTAGGCACCCCTAGGGGCCGTCCGGGGGACGGTTCCTAGGGATCAGTGCCGTGCCTGCGATTCGCGCGGCCTGAGCGGCGCGGCACGCGACGCGAGGGAATCCCCATCGCCCGCTCCAAAGACCAAGGCCCGCGTTTCTTGCGGGCCTTGGTCTTTGCAGAAGGACCCGGCGGGGATTGAAATCGCTGCCAGGCTGACCCGGGCCTCAGGCCCTCGACCTTCGGGCAGCCCATTCAGCCACGGTAGAATGCGTCAGGCGTGTGGCCCCGCCCGGCCCAGGCCGCCGCACCCCGAAGGGTGCCCTCATTTCCTCAGGTGGTGGCATGTCCCTCAAACCGATGACCTACCTTGTGAGCTTCACGCTGTTTGTCATGTTGTTCATGGGTCTGGGCGGGTACGTGGGCTACCACAAGATCGCTGATCACCTGCTGGCCCAGGGCTTCCTGGATGCCACCCCCCTGGATGTCCAGTTCCAGTCAGACCGGGAGGGAACCGTGGTGCGCTGGGATCAGACCGTTCCCGTGAAAGGGGGTGGATTCGCCACCATCTCCGCTTGCAATCGCTCCCAACCGGTTTCCATCGCCTTCTCGCCGGGCGGAGGTCAACCATCAGGGGGTGCGCACCAGACTGAAGTGCTGCCCTTGCAGGCCAATGAACGCACCGAGGATGTCCGCTTGGATCGCGCCGGGAGCTACCTCTATGTGCGGGTATCCGCAGCCTCGGACAGCCCCTCGAAGGAGACGACCTGGCTTTGCCGGTTCGACCTGCAGACCCGCAGGCTCACGCGCCGAATCGCTGTGAGCCCGGCAACCCTCCCGGCGGCCTTCCGGCCCGGCCCCATGCCCGCCAGGGACCGGGCGAGCTGACGCGACCAGGGTTCAGGCCCAGGTCCCCTGGCGGGGGGTCATCCCTGGCCCCTGCTCTTCATTTCGACCAGCCGCTTGGCTTCGCGGCGGAGGAGCTCCGCCACGTTGCGATCCTTGATGAGCAGCTTCATGTCGGATTCGTAGAGGCGCTTGAAGTGGGTCATGGCCACCGGCAGAGGGGTTCGGGGGTTCATCACCAGGGCCTTCGTGATGGGGTACTTCTTCATCCATTCACGGCTGTTGGAGATGATGCGCAACACCTCCTCGTTCACGGTGCGCATCTGGGCAATGTAGGCGACCTCGCCTTCAGTGATGCGGCCGTTGCGGATGACGTTCACCTGGATGAGGCGGTTGGCCTCGCGGATGAGGAGGGTCCGTTCCTCCTTGCCCCCCTTGATGGCGAGCATGATCTTCTGGTTGGTGCTGAGCTTCGACATGCGCTGGGTCAGCGTGAGGTTGATCTCCTGCCCTTCGTCATCCACCAGGGGTCGCTGAGCCAGCAGGCGGCGCTCGGCGGCCATCTCTTCGGACTCCACCTCGGCGTCCGCCTCCTCCTTCGACTTTTCCTTGGGCAAGGGCAGTTCGGACCAGGCACGGTCGAGCCGACCCGCCTCCACCTCGTCGATGATCTCGAGGCGATCCCGCTTCACCTCCTCCGGGATCAGGCGCAGGACGTCGAATCGGAACTCGTTGACCCGGCGCTTGATGACGTATTCACCTTCCGGGTGCTCCTCCAGCAGGTCGAGAATTCGGGGCCGCTGCAGCCAGAGCACCTGGTTGTTCAGCACCACCTCCAGGACGGCCCCCGGCAGGCTCGGCACCGAAGCTTCCACAATCTCGGCCGTCAGGGTCGGGTTCAGGAGGGCCGCTTCCAGCAGGGCCACCTCCTTGCGGTGGCAGAGCACCAGCTGGAGGGGGCTGGGAGGCTCCAGGGGCTCGGTGACGACGCCCGCCAGCACCGACTCGGGCATGGTGGCGAAGAAGTCAAGGGCACGCTGGGTGAAGCGGGTTTCGGTCAGGGTGACGTGGGCGAGGGCGTAGAGCAGGTCCCGGGTGGGCACCGGCAGGCTGCCACCCACCAGGGCCATGGCCATCGGCTCTGGCAGGCCGCCCTGGAGAAATTTGTCGACGATGGGGTGCAGGCTCATGGGCGCAGTCCGCCTTCCGATGTCTCATCATCGGGCACCACGGGCTCCACGGGAATCACTGGGACCTCGGGCTTCAGCCAGCGTCCCTCCCCATCGAAGCGCCCCGTCCAGGGTTCACCCACGCTCTGCCCGTGGGCGATGCGCCGCCCCGCCACCTCGACATTCATGACGCCCGCGTTGTCCAGGGTCATGGCGAAGGGTCCCTTCACCCTCAGGCGCCAAGGTTCGGATACCCGGAGGGTTCGAATCATGGGCTTGCCCCCGGTGTCGTTCTGGGGCTCGATGCGTACTTCACAGGTGTCCATGGCTCGAAGGCTCACCAGGGTGCCCTGCTCGTTCAGCGGCGCCTCGGGGAGCAGGTCGCCCAGCACGGGATAGGGCGAGGCTGAGGGCTTGGGCGGCGCCGGGAGCGGCGCCCGCACTGGCTCCGTGAGGTAGGTCGGGGTGGGCTTGCGGCCCAGGCTCGGCCCGGGCACCACCAGCCAGAGCACCACCAGGAGGGAAGCCACCGTCAACAGCCCCATGACCACGCGCTCCAGACGCTCCTGCCGGGGGTCGGGCGGTTCCAGTTCCTGCACACCGGGCACTATCTGGAAGGCCCCCGTATGGAACTCGAGGTCCACCCCCAACCGCTCTGCCAGCTGCCGGGCCAGGGGCCGCTGACGGCCGGGAGGCAGGGCGACCCAGTCATCGGCCTCCATGGCCTGCAGCTGCCACAGCGGCAATTTCAATTCCTGGGCGAGGTCCTCCAAGGTGAGCCCCCGCGCTTCGCGCGCCTGGCGCACGAGCTGCCCAACGGTCTCATCCGCTTTCATCCGGCCCAGCCCACAGGTACATCCTTCAGCAACTTGCTCAACTGGTCCCGCCGCTCACCCCGGTTGAGCCGCCGGTCATCGAGGCTGCCCCGGTGAGCCATGGTGTCCGAGAGGGTGCGCTGCAAGTCATCCGGGGTGATGAAGTCCCGCCCCTCAAGCCAAGCTTCTGCCTGGGCCAGCCCGAGCCAGTGCTTGACCGCCCGCGTCGAACAGAACCCATTGCCGGCGCGGATGCGCTCCACGACCCGCTCGACGTAATCCATGACCGGCTCGGCCACCCGAACGGCGCGGACCTCCGCCTTGGCCTGACGCCAGCCCTCGAGGTCGAGCACCGGCGCGAGGGTATCGAGCCGATCGGCCCCTGCCTCCCGGGTGAGGATCAACCGCTCCGCGGCCCGGTCGGGGTAGCCGAGGTGCAGCGTGCAGGTGAACCGGTCGAGCTGGCTCTCGGGCAGGGGGAAGGTGCCCGCATGGTCCAGCGGATTCTGGGTGGCGATGACGAAGAAGGGCTCCGGAAGCCGGTGGGTGCTCCGGTCCAGCGTCACCTGCCCTTCCACCATGGCCTCGAGCATGGCGCTCTGGGTCTTGGGGCCGATGCGGTTGAGTTCGTCGAGCAGCAGCACGTGGCAGAACACCGGCCCCGGCTGGAAGTGGAAGCCCTGCTCCTTGGCGTCCCAGAGGTGCACCCCCAGCAGGTCCGAGGGCAGGAGGTCATTGGTGCCCTGCACCCGCTGGAAGCTGCCACCCAGGATGCGGGAGAGGCCCTTCGCCAAGGTGGTCTTCCCCACCCCAGGCAGGTCCTCCAGCAGCACATGCCCCCCTGAGAGCATGGCCGCGAAGGCCCGCCGCACCTGCGTCTCCTTCCCCACCACCACGGTCTGCAGGGCCGCCAACCCCGCGGAGACCGCCGGGCGGATTCCCTCCGGGCGGACGGGGGGAGGCATGAGTATGGGGGGGATCTGAGTCATGGGAGCTTCCGGGAGAAGGCCTTGCCATCATCCGCTGCGCCGGCGGGCGCATCGAGATGCCGCTCGCCTGGCGCGGACGGAGGAAGGCTCGTTCCATCATCCAGAGGGATGCCGTGGTCCCGCAAGCGCTGGGCCAGGGTGCGCACCGTGAGCCCCAGGGCGTCGGCGGCCCGGGGCAGATCGCCCCAGGCGTCCGTCATCGCGCGCCCCAGCAGCCGCGCTTCGGCCCCACGGGCGACCTCCTTGAGCATCCCCTCCAGGGAGCCCCGTTCGGGCCAGGCCAGCGAAAGCGGGGGTGCCTCGCCCAACCCCAGGTCCGGAAAACTCCGGATGCCATGGCCCTCCAGGTGGAGGAGGGTCCGGTTGATCAGGCCTTCCAGTTCGCGCACATGGCCTGGCCAGGCGTAGTCCAGCAGCTGGCGTTCCGCCCCCCGTTCCAGCCAGGGCGCAGGACGGCCATCCCGACGGGCGGCCCGCTCCAGCAGCTGCCGCGTCAGCACCAGCAAGTCTTCCCGACGCTCCCGCAGGGGCGGTACGCGCAGTTCCAGGGAGCCCAGGCGCTGGGCCAGTTGCGGCGCCAGGACCCCCTCGGTCTCCACCCCGCCGAGCCAGTGGAGGCGTGTGCCTGGACCCTGCTCCATGGCGCGGCAGAGGGGCGCGACAGCAGCCGGGGAGAGGTGTTCCAGCCGCGAGAGGTAGAGGCTGCCACCCGCCAGCAGCTCCAGCAGGGTCAGCTCCGGCCCCTCGGGCCCCAAGGTCTCCGCTGAGAGGCTGCGATAGGGCGCGGAGCCATGGCGCAGGACATGCAGCCGGCGGGCACAGCGTTCCCGCCCCGAGCCTCGCTCGCCGCGGAAGAGCACGGGCAGGTCCACCGCCGCTGCGCGGGCGAGGCCAGCTTCCAGAACCTGCATGGCCGGGCTGTGGGCCACCCAGGGTTCCGTGAGGTCCGGCGGCGGGGCGATCACCAGGGCCAGCAGCCGATCCAGCAGAGCCTGGAAGGCATCGAGATCGAAGGGCTTGGCCAGGAAGTCATCGGCACCCAGTCGCATGGCAGCCACGATGTCATGAGGTTCCGCGAAGGCCGACATGAGGACCACACGCAGACCCGGCTGCCGGAGGCGGGCCCGGCGGATGAGCTCCAGACCCGACATGCCTGGCAGGCGCAGGTCGGTCACCAGCACCTGGAAGGGGCGGGCTTCCAGCTCCCGGAGCGCCTCCTGCGGATCCCCCACCGCCTGGACCGCCCAGACCGATTCCGCCAGCGCCTGGCTCAGCAGGCGGCGGAAGCTGTCCTTGTCCTCAACCAGCAGGAGATCCATGGCATGAACGGTAGCAGCGGATGGCCCTGAGCTGCAGGCTGGAGTCGGGAGGTCCAGCCCTTGGATGGATGCACCGGCGTGGCGCGCGGGTCGACCTGGGAGCCACAGGGCTCGCGCTCAGGCGCCTCCGCACCCCTGGATGAACCGGCGGCTCTGAGCCGCTGCCTGGGCCTCGAAGAGGGAAGCGCCCTCCACCAGCCTCAGCCCCGCGGACCGGCACCAGCTGGCAAAAGCGGTGTCTTCCTTGTAGATCCACTCCACCGCCCAGCGGGCGCTGGGCTGCGCAGCCGCCAGGAGGTGGGGGAAGGGCGCAGGATCGTCGGCGGCCATGCCCAGACTGGTGGCCTGGATCAGGCCCACCGGGGCGAAGGCGGCCACCGCCTCCACGGTCAGGGGTGCACGGCGGGAAGCCTGCAGCACCTGGCGACCTGCAGCCTCCAGCACCTGCCGGGTGGTGTGCGCCACGCCCCCCTCGCCAAGCACAAGCACCGGGCCGGACGCCAGCTCCGCCAAGGCGCCTTCCAGGGCTTCCGCGTCCGTGTTGGCCCCCTGCCAGGGGAGGCCAGGCGCGCGGCGCCACAGGGTGTTCAGGGGACCATCCAGACCCACCGCTTCCGGCAGGGCCACCTTGAGGGGGGCCGTGATGCTGAGGCCCAGCAGACCCAGGGCCTCCAGGGCCTCGACCGCCTCGGCGGCCTCCCCGCACTGCAGGGGCAGGTAGACCAGGTCCTTGAAGGCCGCCTGAAAGCGGGGATTGTGGAAGGCGGGCCCCCGGGAATGCAGCACGGGCTCCCCGATGACGCCACACAGCCCATGGTCCCTGTGGAGTCGCTGGGCCCGCCATGCGCGCAGGGTCGAGAGCGGCAGCTGCCCCGGTGCCGCCGGAGGGCCGTCGTCCGGAGCCGCGTAGGTGAAGGCGCCGCCCCAGGCCGCCTGCAGCACCCGGCTGGGCAGGCCCTTCGGACCCATGAGGAAGGCGGAGAGGCGAACGCCATGGTCCCGCGCCCACCCCAGGGGCTGGCGCAGCCGACCGCTGTCCCCCAGGCGCTCGGCCCAACCCACCCACTTGAACGCATCACCCTCGGGGAGGGACTGGATTCGGGCCTCCAGGTCGAAGACACCCGGCCCCACGTGCACGGACCGCAGCAGGCGCACGTGGGTGCGGGCCGCCTGGATGGCTGGTGGAATGGCCAGGTCCCACTCCAGGTCGAGCCAGGCGGGGCGGCCTCGCAGGGCCCTCGCCAGGTGCTCCAGGCGGCCCGCCTCATCTGCATCGGGCCAGCGCCCGCCTTCGGACACGCGGCGGCAGGTGACCAGGCAGCGGCGCTTCAGCGCATCCACCAGGGCTTCCGGGTCCTCCTCGGGAAACAGGTCCAGCCGCACCTCGGGAAGCGCGTCCTCCCCCAGGCGCCGGCCACAGGCCAGGGCCTCCTCCCAGGTGGGGTGGGTCAGGGTGACGATGTGGAAGGGGGGATGAGTCACAGGGCCATCCGGGCTCCGCCATCCTAACTCCCATTGCCTTCAATACCACCAAGAATCATAAGGGCCCCGGGACACCCCCGGAAGGAACACAAGTCCGCATCAAATCACCCCCCATTGTTGACCGCATCATCTGCTACCATCCTCGGCGATGACGGGCCAGTGGTCAGACCACTGCGTCAACAGAGGAGAACGGGCCATGTCCCCAGCCTTGATGTTCTGGATCCAATTTGTCCTGGTACTGGGTGCCATCCTCATCGGCATCCGGAAAGGGGGGGTGGCCCTCGGGCTCATCGGCGGGCTGGGCGTGGCCCTCCTGGTGCTGGGCTTCCGGGTGGCGCCAGGCACGCCGCCCATTGACGTCATGCTCATCATCCTGGCCGTGGTGACGGCGTCGGCCACCCTGCAGGTGGCGGGCGGCCTCGACTACCTGGTCCAGCTCACGGAGCGCCTGCTCCGCGCCCACCCCAAATACGTCACCATCCTGGCGCCGCTGTCCACCTTCCTGCTCACAGTCTGCGTGGGCACGGGCCACGCCGTGTACGCCCTGCTGCCGGTCATCTCCGATGTGGCCCTGAAGACGCGCATCCGGCCCGAGCGCCCCATGGCCATCTCCAGCGTCGCCTCCCAGATGGGCATCACCGCCAGTCCCGTGGCCGCGGCCGTCACCACCTTCCTGGCCATGGCAGCCAAGAACGGCCATCCGGTGGGCCTCTTCGACATCCTCCGCATCACCCTGCCGGCGGGCATCGTGGGCGTGCTGGTGGCTGCGGCCTGGAGCTTCAACCGCGGCAAGGAGCTCGACCAGGATCCCGAGTTCCTGGCGCGCATGGAGGACCCCGAGTTCGCCAAGGCGCTGGATGCCAACGTCACCACCCTTGGGAAGGAGATCCCCCTCTCGGCCAAGCTGTCCGTGGGCCTCTTCTTCGCCGGGGTGCTCACCATCATTCTCATCGCCATGAAGCCCGGCCTGCTGCCCCTCGTGAACGGCAAGGTGGTGCCCATGACCACCGTGGTGCAGATCATCATGCTGGCCTTCGGTGCCTTCATCCTCTTCGCCACCAAGGTCAAGGCCCCGGACATTGCCCGCTCCAGCGTCTTCATCGCGGGCATGATCGCCGTGGTGTCCATCTTCGGCATCGCCTGGATGAGCGAGACCTTCATCAAGGCCAACGAGGGCTACCTCATCGCCAACATCAAGACCATGGTGCAGGTGGCCCCCTGGACCTTCGCCCTTGCCATGTTCGCCGTGTCCGCCTTCGTGAAGAGCCAGGCCGCCACCCTCACCATCATGCTGCCCTTCGGCTACGCCCTAGGTGTCGTTGCCAACGAGGTTGTTCAGCCTTGTGACTGGGGGCTGACCACCTAAGGCCGAGTGGGGCCTGTGGTGATTGTAGAAGTGGAGCCAGGCGCTGAGCGCCTGGTTTCTTTCGTCTGAACTCTGCCAGGTGGGGCCATAGGCCCACTCGCGGAGGGCGGTCTGGATGAGGCGCTCGGCCTTGCCGTTGGTCCTTGGCCGGTAGGGTCGGGTGCGGCTGTGCTTGAGGCCAAAGGCTTCTCGCATGGCCTTGAACTCCTTGGATCGGTAGGGCGAACCGTTGTCCGTCAGCAGCTTACGGACCCGCACGCCCTGGGCCTGGAAATGCAAAAGCGCCCTCTGGAGGAAAGACGCCGTTGTGTCCTTCTTCTCATCCGGCAGGACCTCCATGTAGCAGGCCCGGGAGTGGTCATCGCTGCAGACATGGAGCACCTGGTAGCCAGCCTTGCGGTTCCTGTGGTGCCTGATGCCGGTGGCACGGTGGCCCATCTGATTAAAGTTCGCGAGCTTCTTTGTGTCCAGGTGGAGGAGATCACCGGGAGCCTCATGTTCGTAGCGGTTGGGCGGCTCTTTCGCCTGAAGGGATGAGGCTCGGGAGGTCCCTGCCTTCCGCAGCCAGAAACCCACCGTGGAGCGCGGCACCCCCAGCTCCAGTGCAATCCGGACCGCAGGCTGGCCCCGCCGTCTTCGGCCTACGGCCTCGACGACGAGGCCAGCCTGGTGGCTTCGGGCCAGATGATGGGGCTGACTGGAGCGGTCCCTCAGTCCCGGGACGCCCTCCTCCTTGAACCGCTTCAACCACTTGTGGCCAGTTCGTTCACTGAACCCGGCCATCAAGGAGGCTTCCATGACCGTCATCCCCCCATGAACCCGCTGGACAAATAAGGCTCGACTGGAGGGGCAAGACTTTGCTCGACTGTGGATGTTCACCCGAGTCTCCCGGAAAGCTAGTGTTTGGCGACTTCAGCTTCCCAGAATTCGGGTGAACAACCTGATTGGCACTTACACCTAGGCCTGCCCACGCCCCTGCTGCTGAGCCTCATCCCGGCCAGCTACGCCTACTTCTTCTTCGCCTTCTACCCCAGCGACCTGGCCGCCATCAACATGGACCGCACTGGCACCACCCGGATCGGCAAATACCTCCTCAACCACAGCTTCATGATTCCCGGCCTGATCGGCGTGGGCACCTCCACCCTCACCGCCTACGGCCTGTCCAAGCTCCTGAGCTGAGCCAGCTCCCTCCCCCGGCCCCGTCCTCCCCGGGCGGGGCCGATTCCTGCCAGCATCTCGGGGGAGGCTCCCATGGCCGACACCAGGCGCGCATTCAGGATTGCCGTCATCCCCGGCGATGGCATCGGCAAGGAGGTGGTGCCCGAGGGCATCCGGGTGCTGGAGGCCGCCGCCGCCAAGCACGGCCTGAGCTTCCACTGGGACACCTTCCCGTGGAGCTGCGAGACCTACCTCCAGACGGGCCGCATGATGCCGGAGAACGGGCTCGAGCTCATCCGCCACCATGACGCCATCTTCCTGGGAGCGGTGGGCTTTCCCGGCGTGCCCGACCACATCTCGCTCTGGGGCCTGCTGATCCCCATCCGGCGCGCCTTCCGCCAGTACGCCAACATCCGCCCGGTGAAGCTCATGCCCGGGGTGCCCTGCCCCCTGGTGGGCCGGAAGGTGGGCGACATCGACTTCCTGGTGGTGCGGGAGAACAACGAGGGCGAGTATTCCAGCATCGGCGGCAGGCTTTACGAGGGCACGGACCAGGAAATGGCCGTCCAGCAGAGCGTGTTCACCCGCCAGGGCGTGGACCGCATCCTCAAGGTGGCCTTCGAGCTCGCCCAGTCGCGCCCGAAGAAGCACCTCACCTCGGCCACCAAATCCAACGGCATCGCCATCACCATGCCTTACTGGGACGAGCGGGTGAAGGCCATGGCCGCGGGGTATCCCGAGGTGGTGGTCGACCAGTACCACGTGGACATCCTCACCGCCCACTTCGTGCGAAACCCCCACTGGTTCGACGTGGTGGTGGGCTCCAACCTCTTCGGCGACATCCTCTCGGACCTGGGCCCCGCCTGCACCGGCACCATCGCCATCGCCCCCAGCGCGAACCTGAACCCCGAGCGGGAATGCCCTTCCATGTTCGAGCCCGTGCACGGCTCGGCCCCCGACATCTACGGCCGGGGCATCGCCAACCCCATCGGCCAGATCTGGGCGGGCGCCATGATGCTCGACCACCTGGGGTGCCCCGAGGCCGCCGCCTCGGTCATGGCCGCCATCGAGTCGGTCCTCGGCGTGGGCCCCCTCACGCCGGACATGGGCGGCAAGGCCTCCACCTCGGACCTCGGCAAGGCCATTGCCGACGCAGTGTGAGTCCGGACAGGGGCGGCTCGCCCCGCCAGGCTGGGCCGGGGTCCTTGCACGTTCCCCATGCCCCTGTTTCCATGGCAGAAAGGACCAAGCCGATGTGGACCAGGCCTGCGAAACAAGGTGGTTTCTTGAGGCGGAGTTGATGACCAGCCCCCGATTTTCCATCCTCATCCCCACGCGGGACCGGCAGGAGACCTTTGTCCACGCGCTGGCGACGGTGGTGGCCCAGCCAGGGGATGACTTCGAGATCGTGGTGGCGGACAACGCCAGTCGCCCTGGCGTCCGGGAGGCGGTCGAGGCGGTCACCTCCGTCCCGATACGCTACGTCCGCTCGGACACCGCCCTCACCATGGACGCCAACTGGGAGAAGGGCCTGGATGCCTGCCGGGGCGCGTTCATCACCATCCTGGGGGACGACGACGGCTTCCTGCCCTCCACCCTGGAGGCCGCGCGGCGCATCCTGGACATGACCCAGGCGAACCTCCTGTCCTGGGACTGCCACACCTACTGGTGGCCCGACACCATCGTGCCCTGGAACCGCAACACGCTGATCGTCGGGTACGGAGGCAGCCTCTACGCCAAGCAGAGCCGCCCCACCCTGGTCGGTTTCATGAAGGGGTCCGTCCCGTTCGGTAGCCTCCCCATGCTCTACAACAGCTTCGCCCACCGCAGCCTGGTGGAGGCCATCAAGCAGACCCACGGAACCTATTTCCCCGTGCCGTCCATCCCGGACGTGGTCTCGGGGGTGTTGCTGCTGTCCCTGACCGAGCGGTTCGTCCATTCCGACCGGCCCCTCACCGTGCGCGGCAATTCGGGCCGGAGCCAGGGGACCTCCTACTGGTGCCGTCACCTGGGTGCCCAGCGCCGGGAGGAGTCGCAGAGGGATGAGGGAACGCCCCTGGACCGGCTCATCCACCCCTCCCTCATCCCCTCACCCAACCTGCAGATCCTCCTGGCCAGCTGCCGCCTGTGGTGCCAGGACCTCCTGTTTCCGGGGGTGGCGGACCTGAAGGTCGACCTCGGCAGCGTTGTGGACACGCTCGTGCACTCCCTGAACCTCGAACCCGAGGCCTACGAGGAGAACCTCGCCGACGCCAGGGCCTTGGCCGCCAAGCTGGGCCGATCCCTCGATCCGTCCGCCATTCCCCCCAGGCAGAGCGTCTCCCGCCAACCAGTCAGTGGGCCCTGCCTGGATGAGAACGGCCGGCTCACCTCCCTGGCCGTGAACGGGTCTCTCGCCGGCCTGCGCAATGTGCAGGACGCCGCACGCCTGGCCGAGGCCCTGGTGCCGGCCCTGGAACTGCACGGTACCTGAGCCTTCCCGACTCGAGCGTGTGCCGCGCCTGCCCGGAGTTGGCCCCTCCTCAGCCCATCCGCTTGGCCGCCTGCCAGGCGGCTTCCATCTGATCCAGGTCCCGATGCGCCCAGCCGCCAGCGGCCCGCGCGTCATCCTCCACGGCCGTGAACCGGCCCTTGAACCGGATCATCTGGCGACGAAGGGCCGCATCAGGATCCACACCCTTCTTGCGGGCCCACTGCATCAGGCTGAAGAGGACGTCACCAAACTCCTCCTCCACCCGCACGGGGTCGGACTCGGCCTGCAACTCCGCCACCTCCTCCTTGACCTTGTCGAGCACCCCTTCCAGGTCGGGCCATTCGAAGCCCACCTTGGCGCAGCGGCGGCCAATCTCCAGGGCCTCGTCCATGGGGGACAGGGTGGCGGGGATGCCCTCCAGGAGGCGCGGCTCCGTGGCCTCGGTGAGCCCCTTCTCCTCCCGCTTGATGGCTGCCCAGTTGGTGAGCACCTCCTCGGCGCCCTCCACGTCCACCTCGGCGAACACATGGGGATGCCGCCGCACCAGCTTGGCCACCACAGCCTGCTCCACGTCATGGAGGTCCCAGGCGCCCCGGTCCGCTGCCAGCTGGGCGTGGAAGGCGATCTGCAGCCAGAGGTCGCCCAGTTCCTCGCAGAGGTGGGCCTCGGTGGCGGGGTCGCCAGGACGGTGGTCCGCCAGGGACTCCAGCACTTCGGCGGCCTCTTCGCGGAGGTAGCGGGCCAGCGTCTGGTGGTCCTGCTTCAGGTCCCAGGGACAGCCGGTCTCCGGGGCGCGGAGGGCGGCCATGACGGCGCGGAGGGTGGTGGGCGACATGGCTCCAGTGTAGGCAGGATGCCCCCAATCAGGCGCGACCAGCCCTTCGGTCTGGCGCGGGTTTCCTGTCTAGACTACCTTTTTGGATTCCCTTGAGGTGCCATGCGCTCTGTCCGATGGTTTGTGCTCGCGTCCCTGCTCGGACCAACCTCCGCCCCGCCCCTGGCCGCCCAGGCTTTTGCCGACGAGATCCAGGTCTACACCAACGACATCCAGACCCCCGGCCGCTTCGGGCTTGAGCTGCACCTGAACCGCACCCTTCGCGGCGCGGCGGACGCCCCTCCCGACGGTCCCTTCAACGGCTCCTGGAACCTCACGCCCGAGATTTCCTACGGCCTGCTGCCCACCCTGGACATCGGCCTCTACCTGCCCACCTCCCTGGATACGGATCACCACTACCGGTTCTCCGGCCCCAAGCTGCGCCTGAAGTGGCTGCCCATCCGGGGTGAGGGCGAGGCCGCCCTGGGTCCCTTCCTGGGCGCCAACCTGGAGCTGGCCCGGACCAACCGGAGCTTCTCCGACCTGCAGTGGGAAACGGAGCTGCGCGGCCTGGTGGGCGTCCAGACCACCGACTGGATGCTGGCCATGAACCCGGTCTTCACCTGGCCCCTCTCAGATGGGCAGGGCCGAGGCACTCCCGACTTCTCCACGGCCTGGAAGGCCGCCTACACCCGATGGAAGGGCGCGGCGCCCGGCCTGGAGCTCTACCTGGACCACGGGCTGCTCAACGGTGTCGACCTCTCCCGCGAGCGGAGCCAGCGCCTCTTTGCCACCCTCGACGTGGACCACGGCCCCCTGATGTTCAACGTGGGCCTGGGCCGGGGCCTCACGCCCTCCGCCGAGCGCTGGACCCTCAAGTTCATCTTCGAGTTCGCCTTCTAGGAGCGCGGCCGACCCAGGTCCACCAGAGCCGAGACCTTTTGGTGGCGCTCCACGGGGTGGCGCAGGGGCAGGCCCATCACCACCTTGTACTCGTTGCTGCGGGCGTCGTCCTTCTTCCGGCTGCGCTGGATGTAGCCCGCATGCTCCAGGTCATCCAGGATGCGCTGCACGGCCCGGTAGGTGATCCCCACCCGATCCGCCAGGTCCTGGATGCGCAGCGTGGAATCCTGGGCCAGGCAGATGAGCACATGGGCGTGGTTCGTCAGAAAGGTCCAGGGGGCCGTGGGGGTCTCCGGAGGCGATTTTCTGGACAAAGGCTCTTTCATGCTTCCCATTCTCCCGGATTGGGTGGTTCATATTACATGCTTTGATTTTCATGTATTCCAAAGCATGTATTATCCCCCGGCACCCCACCACCCGCACAACCACCAGGGAGACCCACCTTGAGCACCCTCGACCTCCTCCTCCAGCCTGCCCTGCCCTCCCAGGGGGACGCCCCCATGAAGGCGGCCCCCGCAGAGCACCCCGCCCACCTTGCCGAGGAACCAACGGAGGTGCGCGAAAAGACGGCCATCACCGTGGCCTTCGGGGATGGCATCGGCCCTGAAATCATGGAGGCGACCCTGCAGGTCCTGGAGGCGGCCGGGGCGCGCATTGCCCCCCACCCCATCGAGATCGGCGAGCAGGTCTACCTGGGCGGCCACAGCTCGGGCATCGCCCCTGAGGCCTGGGACAGCCTTCGCCGCACCAAGGTCTTCCTGAAGGCGCCCATCACCACCCCGTCGGGCGGGGGCTTCAAGAGCTTGAATGTCACCATCCGCAAGACGCTGGGGCTCTATGCCAATGTCCGCCCCTGTGTGAGCTACGCGCCCTTCGTGGCCACCAAGCACCCGAACATGGATCTGGTGATCGTGCGGGAGAACGAGGAGGACCTGTACGCGGGCATCGAGCACCGCCAGACCGACGAGGTCTTCCAGTGCCTCAAGCTCATCACCCGCCCGGGCTGCGAGAAGATCATCCGCTATGCCTTTGAATACGCTCGCAGCCATGGCCGCAAGAAGGTCACCTGCATGAGCAAAGACAACATCATGAAGATGACCGACGGCCTGTTCCACAAGGTGTTCGACGAGATCCGCCTGGACTACCCGGACCTCGCGGCCGAGCATTTCATCATTGATATCGGCGCGGCCCGGCTGGCGACGCACCCCGAGCGCTTTGACGTGATCGTCACCCCCAACCTGTACGGCGACATCCTCAGCGACATCGCCGCCGAGATGACCGGCTCGGTGGGCCTGGCCGGCAGCGCCAACATCGGCGAGCACGTGGCCATGTTCGAGGCCATCCACGGCAGCGCACCGGATCTCGCCGGGCAGGGGGTGGCCAACCCCTCGGGGCTGCTGCTGGCGGCGGTGATGATGCTGGTCCACCTCCGCCAGGCGAGCGTGGCCACGCGCATCCACAATGCCTGGCTGCGCACCCTCGAAGACGGCGTGCTGACCGCCGACCTGCATGGCGGCACCGCGACGCACCTCGCGCCGGTGGGTACCCGGGAATTCGGCCAGGCGGTGATCGCGCGCCTCGGGCAGCTGCCCCGGACGTTTGCGCCGGTGCAGTATGTCAACGCGCCCCTGCCAGACGCCGCGGCGGCGCCCCTGTATACCCGCGCCAGCCCGGCAAGGAAGGAAACGGTCGGTGTGGACGTGTTTGTGCACGAGGCCCAGCACTCGCCCGAGTTTCTGGCGGGGCGCCTCACGACCCTGGCCACGGAGGCGCTGGGGTTGCAGATGATCACCAACCGCGGGGTCAAGGTGTGGCCGGGTGGATTCCCTGAAACGTTCTGCACCGACCACTGGCGCTGCCGCTTCGTGGCCCGAACCCAGGACGGCCACATCGCCAGCCGGGACATCGTCGACCTGCTGGCGCGGCTGACCGAAGGCGGGGTGGACGTCATCAAGACCGAGAACCTGTGCACCTTCGATGGCGAACGGGGTTTTGCCCTGGGTCAGGGACAGTGAGGCCTGCCCTGCCGGGCCCGAGCAGCAGCACCCCTCGGCGGCCACCGCTCCCAGGTGAGCGGGAGCCCCACCCCGTGCACCCCCGAGCCACCTCCGCTTCCGCGCACGCCGTCGCCGCCGCCACCGCCAACCCCTAGGAGAAGCGTTCTTGTCCACCCTCGAGATCCTCCGCGCCAACCTGCTGTCCCCCATCGTGCTGGCCTTCGGCCTCGGCATGGCCGCCCGCCTGATGCGCAGTGAGCTGAGGCTGCCCACCGCCCTCTACACCAGCCTGTCCATCTACCTGCTCCTGGCCCTGGGGCTCAAGGGCGGCCATGAGCTGGGCCACGTGGGCTGGGCCACCATCGCCAAGCCCGCCGCCGTCACGGTGCTGCTGGGCTGCATCACCCCGCTCACCGCCTACGCCGCCCTCCGGCGGTTCGGAAAGTTCTCCACGGCGGATTCCGCCGGCATCGCCGCCCACTACGGCTCCGTGTCCGCCGTGACCTTCATCGCGGCCCAGACCTTCGTGGGCTCCATGGGCGCCGCCCCCGAGCCCTTCATGCCCACCTTGCTGGCCCTGCTGGAGAGCCCGGGCATCCACATCGCGTTGGCGCTGGGGGTGCTGGCGGGCCTGAAGCAGGCGGCGGGGGCCACGGTGGAGGGCGGCACCCTGTCGGCCGGCAGTGACGGCACGGCCGTGCTGGGCAATCCGCCGCCGACCCTGGCCATGCCGCCCTCGGTGTCCAAGTCGCTCCACGAGGTGCTGACGGGCCGCACCATGGTGCTGTTGGCCGGGGGTCTGGTGGTGGGCTGGCTCATGGGCGACCACGGCTGGAAGCAGGTGGAGCCCTTCTTCGACAGTGGCTTCAAGGGCGCGCTGATGCTCTTCCTCCTGGAGATGGGGATGCTGGCGGGCGACCGCCTGGGCGACCTCAAGAAGGTGGGCCCCTTCCTCCTGGCCTTTGGCACGGTGGCGCCCCTCGTCCACGGCGCGCTGGGCGTGCTGCTGGGCCACTTCGCCGGCCTCTCGCCGGGCGGCGCCACCACCCTGGGCACCATGGCCGCCAGTGCCTCCTACATCGCCGCGCCGCCCGCCGTGCGGGCCACGCTGCCGGACGCCAACCCCACCTACTCCCTGACCCTGGCCCTCGCCATCACCTTCCCCTTCAACGTGCTGGTGGGCATCCCCCTCTACTGGCGCCTGGCGCAGTTCCTGGGAGGTGCCTGATGCAGCCCCTGGTCGGCGTCGTCATGGGCAGCCGGAGTGATCTGGACACCCTCGCCAGTGCCTGCGAGACCCTGTTCCGCCTGGGGATCCCCCACGAGACCCGGGTGGTGTCCGCCCACCGCACGCCCCACTGGATGGCCGAGTACGCCGAGACCGCCCAGGCGCGCGGCCTGAGGGTGATCATCGCCGGGGCGGGGGGCGCCGCCCACCTGCCGGGCATGCTGGCCGCCCACACCCTGGTGCCGGTGCTGGGTGTGCCCGTGGCCGCCACGGGGCTCAACGGGCTGGATGCCCTCCTCTCCATCGTCCAGATGCCCGGGGGCGTGCCCGTGGGCACCCTGGCCATCGGCAAGGCCGGGGCCCGCAATGCCGCGCTGCTGGCCGCACAGATCCTGGCCCTGCACGATCCCGCCCTGACTGCGCGCCTGCAGGCCCTGCGGGACGAGTCCGAAGCCCAGGTGCTCGCGGAGGTGCTCCCATGAGGTTCCCGATTCCCACCGCGCCCATCCTGCCCGGCGCCACCCTCGGCCTGCTGGGCGGCGGCCAGCTGGGACGCATGACCGCCCTGGCGGCGCGGGCCATGGGCTACCGCCTCGCCGTCCTTGATCCGGATCCCCAGTGCCCCGCCGCGGCGGTGGCCGACACGGTGATCACGGCACCGTTCGACGACCCCGAAGCCGGCCAGCGCCTGGCCGACCTCTCGGCCGTGGTCACCTACGAGATCGAGCGCATTCACCCGGACGTGCTGGCGGCGGTGGCCGAGCGGGTCCCCCTGCGGCCCGGCGCGGACGTGCTGGCCTGCATCCAGGATCGGGGTCGGCAGAAGCGGTGGCTGGAACAGCGCGGCTATCCCCTCGGCCCCTGGCGCAGCGTGGACACTCCCCAGGGGCTGGAAGACACCCTCCGCGAGTTGGGCCCCTGCCGGGTGAAGCGGACCCAGGGCGGCTTCGATGGCCGCGCCCAGGCCCGGGCGGCCTCGCCGGCAGACGCGGCCACCGTGATGGCCGACCTCCGGGGACCGGCCGTGGCAGAGCAGGAGCTGGACCTTGCCCTGGAGCTGAGCGTACTGGTGGCCCGCACGCCCCAGGGCCAGCTGCGGGTGCACGCCCCGGCCCTGAACTGGCACGAGGACGGCGTCCTCGGCCTGACCCTGTGGCCCGCCCCCCTCCACCCCGCCCTCCTCCGCCGGGCCTCCAGCCTGGCCGTGAACCTGGCGGATGACCTCCAGATGGAAGGCCTCCTGGTGGTCGAGCTCTTCCTCACCAAGGATGGGCAGCTGCTGATCAACGAGCTCGCCCCCCGTCCCCACAACACCTTCCACGCCATGGGACAGGCCTGCGAGACCGGTCAGTTCGAGCAGTTCGTGCGGGCCATCTGCGGGTTGCCCCTGGGCGGCGCCGAGCCTCACGGCAGTTCGGTCCTGGTGAACCTGCTGGGGGATCGCTGGTGCGACGGCGTCCCGGACCTGGAAGCCGTGCTGGCGGTTCCCGGCACCTCCCTGCACCTCTACGGCAAGGATCCGCGGCCCGGACGCAAGGTGGGCCACCTGGCGATCTGGGGAGATACGCCGGAGGCGGCCCTGGCCCGCACCGAAGCAGCAGTGAAGGGCCTGGACAGCCCCGGTCGTCCCTCGTCCCACTCAGGGACTCCGCGGGCCCTCCCAGGCCTGGGCGCATCAGTGGGCATGCTTGTTCGGGAATCGGCCTAGCGGGTATCGAGGATCGCCCGGGCCAGCTCGCTCAGTGACGGGTCCCGCGCCCCCATCACCAGGATGAGGTCACCTGCCCGGGCCTCGACGTGGAGCCGGTCCACCAGCGCAGTCCGCGAGGGGGCCAGCTCGGCGGCCACGCTTCGGGCCACCAGGTCAGCCACCACGTCCGCGCTGCAGATGTCTCTTGCGGCCGTGCCCCCGGCGTAGAAGACCTCCAGGAACCACAGCTTGTCGGCCGGGGCCAGCTCCGCAGCGAATGCGTCCACAAAGTCCGAGCGGAGAAACTTCAGGGGCCCGAAGCCGTGGGGCTGGAACACGGCCAGCACGCGGCCCCCCGTGCCCGCCACCCGCAGGTGGGCGGCGCGGATGGAGGCGGCCACCTTGGCGGGGTTGTGGCCGAAGTCGTCCACCACGGTGACACCCTGCCGCTCGCCCAGCACCTGGAAGCGGCGGGCCACCCCCTGAAAGCCTGCTAGGGGGGCCACCAGCTCCGGCAGGGACACTCCGAGGGCGCGGCAGGCGGCGAGCGCGGCCAGGGCGTTCTCCACATTGTGGCGGCCGGGGACGGGCAACCGGAAGGCCGCGCCTTGGACCGTAAAGGTGGATCCCTGGGGGCCGAGGCGCACGTCCTCGGCACGAAACCCCGCCTCGGAGCCGAACCCGAAGACCTGGGCACCCACAGCCAATTCGCGCAGGTTCTCCGCCTCGCCCACCACGGCCCCTTCCCGCACCTGCGCGCGGAAGGTCCGGAACATCCCGGCCACGGCGTCCATCTCCTTGTGGTCCCGCTGCAGGTTCAGGAGCACGCCCACCGCCGGGTGGTAGCGCACCACGGAGCCATCGCTTTCGTCGGCCTCGATGACCAGGAGGTCCGAGGCGCCCGCCCAGGCATTGCCCCAATGGCCCTCCCGCTGCAGGGCCACCAACTCGCCACCGGTGATGACCGAGGGATCCCGACCCACCCCCCGGAGCAGCTCGAAGGCCATGGCCACCGTGCTGGACTTGCCGCTGGTGCCGGTGATGGCCACGGTGCGGTACCGGCCCACCAGGTAGGCCAGCAGCTCCGAGCGGTGCAGCACCGGCACCCCGAGCCGCCGGGCCACGGCCACATCCGGCACCTCGTCCTCCACGGCCGTCGACACCACCAGCGCCGCGCAGTCCCCCGCCAGTCCCGAGCCGTCCTGGGGATGGATCACGACGCCCAGAGCCTCAAGCTGGGTCCGGGCCTCGGGGCGCTGGCCCCGGTCGAAGCTGCGGTCACTGCCGCTGGCCCGGCCGCCCTTCAGGGCCACGAACTGAGCCAGGGCGCTCATGCCGCTGCCCGCCACGCCCGCGAAGTGGAGGCGGCCCAGGCCGAAGGTGTCACCGTCGAGCTCGTCCGCGATGAGGACGGGATCGCCCGCTTCCACCTGGTCGAACAGCGCCATCACATCCGCACTGGAGAGCCGCACGCAGCCGTGGGAAACCGCCTGACCCAGTGCCGCCTCCTGGTTCGTGCCGTGCAGGTAGATGAACCGCGCCAGGGAATCCCGACCAGGGCCCCGGTTCCACCCCTCCTCCAGGCCCTCCAGGGTGAGGACCCGCGTGAGGATGAGGTCCTCGTCGCGGGGCTCCCCCCGCCAGACCTCGCCGGTGGCCACGCGGTTGCGGAACACGTTGCCATGCTCTACCCCCAGGCCGATGCAGGCATGGATGCGGTGCCAGCCGGTGGGTGTGCGGTAGGAATCCTGCTCGCAGCCCAGCCCATTCCGGGCGGTGGAGACGATGGCCTCGAAGATCAGCTGGCCACCTGCCAGCAGGCCCAGCCGCTGACGCGCGGTGTCCACCACCAGAACCTTCGCCTCCCCGCTGAGGAGCGGTGAACCCAGCCGGTGAGCGTTGGCCAGCCACAGGGCGCGGTAGCGCGCGGCATGAACCGGGTCCATCAGGCCCCCATGATGCGTCCCGCCAGGGCGCTGGCGGCGACGGTGGCGGGGCTGGCCAGCCACATCTGGCCGGGGCCGCTGCGGCCCGGGAAGTTCCGGTTGATGGCGCTGATGGTCACCTGCTCGGGCCGGGTGGAGACGCCGGGCCCCGCGTTGATGCAAGCCCCGCAGGAGCTGCCCAACACGGTGGCCCCGACCGCCTCGAAGGCCGCTAGCCAGCCCTCCTTGGCGGCGAACCGGCGCACGTCCTCGCTGCCGCACTGCACGAAGAACTGAATCCCCTCGGGAATGCGGCGGCCCGCCTGGGCTGCGGGTTTCACCACCTCATAGGCGCGCCACAGGTCTTCCCGCTTCCCACCGGTGCAGCTGCCCAGGTAGGCGATGTCGATGGGGACGGGCTCTGCCAGGTCGGCCAGGGCGAGGCCGTTGCCGGGATCGCCGGGCCGGGCCAGCATGGGGCCGAGGGCTGCGCAATCCACCGCGAGGGTGTGGGCGTAGGAAGCCCCCTTATCGCCCCGCATCCAGGGCTCCAGCACCAGCGTCACGCCGCGCCGCTCCGCCACGAAGCGCACTGTCTCCGCGTCCGGCGCGATGAGCCCGGTGAAGCCGCCGATCTCCGCCACCATGTTGGTGAGGGTGGCCCGCTCGTCCAAGTCCAGATCCCGCAGGCCCTCTCCCTGGTACTCGATGACGTGGCCGATGGCCCCGCCGTCGCGGATCAGGGGCTGGGCCAGCAGGTGGAGGACCACATCCTTGGCCGACACGCCCGGCCGCAGCCGCCCCTCCAGGCACACCCGCAGCGTGGGCGGCACGGTGACGCGCACGTCGCCCGTCACCCAGGCATTGGCGATGTCCGTGGTGCCGATGCCGAAGGCCAGGCAGCCCAGGGCGCCCGCATGCGGTGTGTGCGAGTCCGTTCCCACCACCAGCTGGCCGGGCAGTGCATAGCGCTCCGCCATGATCGAGTGGCAGATGCCCTCGCTGCCCGATCCATCCGGCAGTTCGCCGTGGAGGCGGATGCCGTGCTTGGCGCAGAAGGCCTCCTGGGCCGGCTTCAGGCGCTCGGCCACCGTGAGCAGGCCCTGGGCCCGGTGCTCGGCCTTCATGCTGTGGTGCAGAAAGGTGAGGTGGTCCCGGAAGGCCAGGATGGATTCAGGCTCACGCAGGACGGCTTCCGGCCCCAGGGCCTGTTCCAGGAAGCGGGCGGCCATGGGGGTCACGTACTCGTGGCTGAAGCGCCAGTCCGCCTGCACGAAGAGGCCGTCCCCGGGCGCCACCGCCGGGAGGCCCACCTGCCCCGCCTCCGCATCCACCACCGCATGGCGGGCCAGCAGCTTCTCGGCATAGGTCATGGGGCGTGGACCGTGCGTCGGCAGGGCCGGCGCCACCTCGCCCGCCAGGCGGGCGGCGTTGTAGGCGAAGAGGCCCCCCCGGCGCACGATCTCCGCTGTGACGTCATCGACTCCCGCGGTGAACTCGGCCAGGGGAATGGCCTCGCCGCGGCGGATGCGCCCGATCAGCCCCAGGTCCGTGCTGGTGAGCAGCCCCAGGTTCTGGCAGTTCTGGCGGTAGATGCGCTCGAAGCTTTCCGCGATCACCAAGCGAATGCCCGCGCACCACTCGGCATAGGGGCTGGCCTCGCGGCTGCTGCCCTTGCCCCGCCGCTTGCCCGCCACGCTCACCGCGAAACCACCCGCCCGCACCGAGCCCTCCTTCACGGGGAAGGTTCCGCCGCACTGCAGACCCAGGTAGGGAAAGTCGCCCAGCCTTTCGTCGAAGTGGTAGCAGATGAAGGCAGGCGTGATCTCGTCCGTGCTGATCTGGTCCCGCAGGGGGCCCGTGTCGGTGGGGTCCAGGTCCTCCCCATTCAACTGGCGGAGGATCCGTGCCGGATCCTCCGTGAGGAACAGCACGCGGCCATCGAATCGGACGGGGTCAAACGGCATACCCACAGATTACGACAGCTTTAGGGCCGAAAGTGGCCGCCTCCGAGAAGGGTTCTAGCGTTGGAAGTCCACCTGGTCAGGCAGTTCATCGGGGTTTTCGTTCCGAACGGCCGGGAAGTGCCTCGTCAACTGTCGGCCGATTTCCGCAATGCCATGTTCAAGTCCTTCCGTCAGGTGATCCGCCTGAAACCGCTGGCTCATGGCCGCCGTGACCGCCTCCCAGAAGGCGTGTCCCACCGCCGCGTGGATGCCCTGATCCCCGAGCACGGCGAATCGTCTCCGATGGGGCATCAGGAAGATCAGGACCCCGTTGCGGTGCTCGGTGTTTGTCATGCCGAGCCGGAGGAAGGCCTTCTGGGCCCGCTGCTCGGGGTCGCCCCACCAGGCTCCCGACACGCTCACCCTGATTTCGGCGGTGCATTCGGATTCAGCAGCCCTGATGGCCGCCACAATCCGGTCGGGATCGAGCAGGGATTGGAGCTTGGATCGAGTCAGGAACAATGCCATGCCTCACCACCCCCCTGAGGCGCCACCGCCTCCGCTGAAGCCACCCCCACCGCTGAACCCGCCCCCGCCAAAGGAGCCCCCGCTGCCGCCCCCGGAGAACCATCCACCGGACCCGCCACCGCCCCAGCCACCGCTGCCACCTCCCCAGCCACCCCCACCCATGGTCCAGTCGTCTCCGAACCGGTGAATGAGGTAGATGACGAGCCCGAATCCACCAAGAAAGAGCAGCAGGACGATCAGGAGGGAGCCTGGTTCTGGTGCCCTTTCATGCGCGTTGGGCGCCTGGGGCAACCCTAGACCTGCCTCCGCCCCGATGACCTGGAGCATGGCTCCCACCCCAGCCCGCACCCCATCATCCGGATCGCCCGCCCGGAACCGGGGCGCGATCAGCTCGCTGATGATCCGACCGCAGGTGATATCCGGCAGTTGTCCTTCCAGGCCATAACCAACTTCGATGCGCATTCTGCGCTCGGCAGGGAAAATGAATAGGGCCGCCCCATCGTTGAGTTCCTTGCGGCCCACCCTCCAGGCTTTGAAGGCCTGAACAGCGAAGTCCTCCAGGGCAACCCCATTGGTGGAGGGCTGGATGTAGACGATCACCTGGTGCCCCGTCTTCTGCTGCGCCGCTTCCAGCCTCAGGCTCAGGTCCCTGCGCGTGGCCTCCTGAAGGAATCCCGCGCGATCCGTAACGAATTGGGTGGGCACGGGAGGCGACTGGGCCCACAGCACCGTGGCCGTGACCACCAGGGCCCAGTCCCGAAGGCATCGGGGCAAGCGCCAGAGGGACATCATCGCCCTAGAACTTCACCTTGGGGGCCAGGGCGGCACCCTCCTGGGCCTTGAAATAGGCCTTCTCCCGGAAGCGGTCCCCAAAGAAGCCCGCTATGAGCACTGTGGGGAAGCTCATGCGCTTGGTATTGAAGGCCTGGGCAGCGGAATTGAAGCGCATGCGCTCCACGGCGATCCGGTTCTCCGTTCCCTCGAGTTGGACTTGAAGATCCTTAAAGTTCTGGGTGGCCTTCAGATCGGGGTAACGCTCCACCACCAGCATGAGCCGTGAGAGGGCCCCGGAAAGGGCATCCTGCGCCTTCTGAAACTTGGCGAAGGCAGCGGGGTCGTTGGCAAGGTTCTGCAGGCCCGCTGCCCCGAGCTGGCCCACCGAGGCCCGGGCCGCGGCCACTTCCGTAAACGTGTCCTTTTCGAAGGCAGCGGCGCCTTTCACGGTCTCCACAAGGTTTGGGACCAGGTCAGCCCGCCGCTGGTAGACGTTCTCCACCTGGCCCCATTGGGCCTGGGACGCCTGATCCAGGGCAACCAGGCTGTTGTAGCTGCCGATGCCGGACAGGCCGAGGACGAGAATCAGCAGCAGCAGTGCGCCGCCACAGCCGAGAAGGACCTTGTTGCCCATGGGATGCTCCGAGAAGGGGGAGGCCCTCATCCTAGCGCTTCTCTGAACGGTTCCACGGGGTGATCAACCCGCAGGGACGTGGGCAGACACACGAAGGCCCCCATCTGGGGGCCTTCGATGCAAGGGTGGGACGGATCTCAGTCCTTCTCTTCCTCGGCCTTGAGCTTGGCTTCCTGCTCGTCGAGGTGCTTCATGAGGCGCTCGGCCAGTTCCTCGTCTTCCAGGGGGGTGAACATGTCGTCCTTCACCTCGAAGATCTCGAGGCTGAGGCCCTCTTCGGGATCGGCCGTGCCCTCTTCCTGGGCCTGCAGCTCGGCCAGGGGGGCCAGGATGGCGAAGTTGCGGCCCTCGAACTCCAGCTCTTCGAGGATGGCGAACTCTTCCTTTTCGCCGTTCTCGTCTTCGAGCTCAACGACTTCAATTTCGAAGGAATCGTCGTGATCGTGGTTGCAGTCCGGTCCGTGTTCGTGACCCTCGTGAGCCATGGGCTCCTCCTCGCGCAAGGGTCAAGAATAAGGTCGAAAGCGGCCTGGGCCAAGGAAAGATCACGCGCAGACCCAGCCGCAGCCCAACTAGGGCAGCCGGGCCTCTCCGGGCCCCGTGACGATGGCCGTCACCTGGCGCCGTGCACCGGGCGGTTCCAGGCGGACCCGCTCTCCCAGGCCCGCGCGGCTGCGGGCGATGGTGTCCACCCGCACCGTGAGGGCGTCGTGGGTGGAGGTGAGCGTCACCTTGTCACCGGATTGGACCAGGGGGATCACTTCCAGGTCCCCCCGGGTGAGGATCCGGCCGGAGGGAACCGAGCGCATGAGGCGCTGACCCGCGGGCAGTTCCGTGAGGGCCCCTTCGGGAGGCACCCCTTCGAAGGGGGAAGGATCCACCTGCTCGGCGCTCAGCTCGGTCTTTCGCGGCAGGTCGGCCTTGGCCCGCAGGACCGTCCCCACCCAGCTGCCATCCATGTCCACCCGGGCCATGCCCACCCGATCCCCGTCGACCTTCACGGTCAGGACCACGAAAAACCGCCCCATGGGTTCGTGCTTGCTCAGGTGGGAGGCTTCGAAGGTGAGGGTTCCAGGGCGGGTCATGGGCACCCGGGGCGGCTGGGCCACCTTGAACTGGTGCTCGCCGCCAAAGGCCGCGGCCTGGGCCTTTGCGAAGGCCATGGCCGTGTCCACCATCTGTTCCTGGGGGGACGTGGGTGCCTGGGCCAGGAGGGCCGCTGGCACCAGCAGGAACGGTAGGCAACGCATGGCTCTACCTCTTGAGGTTGTTGAGCAGGCTGAGCATGTCGTCAACGGTCTTGATGGTCTTCGAGTTCGCCTCGTAGGCCCGCTGGCCAATGATCATGTTCACCATCTCCTCGGCCACATCCACGTTGGAGACTTCCAGGAAGCCCTGGTTGATGGTGCCCAGGCCATCCGTGCCGGGCGTGCCGTCGATGGCCTCGCCACTGGCCAGGGTCGGCTGCAGCAGGTTGCGGCCCAGCTGATTCAGGCCTGTGGGGTTCACGAAGTGGGAGATGGTGATCTGGCCGACCTGCTGGGGCTGGGTCTGGCCGGTCTGGGTGACACTCACCGTGCCATCGGGGGCGATGGTGACGCTCAGGGTGTCCTGGGGAATGGTGATCTGCGGGTCCAGGAGGTACCCTGCCGCGTTCACCAGGGCGCCGTTCTGGTCCGTGGTGAAGCTGCCGTCCCGCGTGTAGGCCAGCGTGCCATCGGGCGTGGTCACCCGGAAGAAGCCGTCGCCCTCGATGGCCATGTCGAAGCGGTTCGTGGTCTGGCGCATGTTGCCGGTGCTGTACTGCCGCATGAGCGCCTGCAGCTTCGAACCGTGGCCCAGCTGGATGCCCGCGGGAATCGTCGTGCTGCTGCTGGAACTGGATCCGGCCAGGTTGACCGTCTGGTACAGCAGATCCTGGAACTCGGCCCGGGCCTTCTTGAAACCCGTGGTGTTCACGTTCGCCAAGTTGTTAGAAATGGTGTCCATGTTGTACTGCTGGACATTCATGCCCGCCGCGGCTGACCACATGGCTCGCATCATAAAAACCTCCGGATAGATGGCACTGAGGGTTGAGAACTAGCGGCTGATGGCCACGTCATTGATGGAGCGGGAATCGAGGTCGTTCGAGAGGGTGGATGCCACCTTGAGGCTCATCTCAAACAGCCGGTTCAGGCGGATCATCTCGACCATGGTCGAGGCCGTGTCCACGGCGCTCTGCTCCAGGTGGCCCTGGGCGATGGTGCCTTTCACCGGGGCCTCCGTGGCACCGGTGGGGTCGAAGCGAAGGGCGCCGGAACGCTTGAGCGCGCCCGGTTTCTCGAAGGCCTTCAGGTCCAGCTGCCCGAGGGTCTGCTCCTTCTGCTGGACCGAGCCATCGGCAGAAATGGAGACAACGCCGTTCTTGGGGTCCACGACGATGGGCTGGCCATTTTTGCCGAGTACCATGCTCCCATCCATGGCCTGCAGCTGCCCCCCCTGCCCCATCTGGAGGCGACCATCCCGGGTGACCCGGATGCCTGCAGGCGTCTGAATGGTGAGGAAGGCATTGCCTTCGATGGCCACATCCAGGGACCGGCCCGTGGCCCGGAGGTTGCCCTGCTCGGTGACCACGCCGGTCTCCCCGAACACCACGCCGTCGTTCAGGACCCCGCTGAGGGGCAGCCGCCGGGCACTGCCGGCGGCCTTGTTGAAGACCGCGAAGAAGGGCTGGTCGGGCTTGTAGCCCACGGTGGCTGCGTTGGCCAAGTTGTTGGCCACCACCTCCAGCTGGAAGGACCGGGCCTTCAGGCTGCCAGCGGCGACATAGTATCCAGGGTCCATTGGGCACCTCTCGCCCAGCCAGCGGCCGGGACGAGGGGACTACCGCCAAAGGGATGCCAATTCCGCCCCGCGCAACCGGCGCAAGAGGAATCGAACGGGAGAAGCTGAAAAACATGGCCATGACAGGCATTTATGCAGCCCGCCGGGGGGAGGCTCCATGGCCACGAACCCAGTGCGTGGGTGGGAGCCCCCATGGCGCTGCTCCCGCGGAGGCGCAGGGGCCCGCCCAGCGCTCCTCGCGACGCCCGGTCCTCGTGGAGAGCCCCCAGGACCACAGTGGCCAAACAGACCCCGCGGGTAAGGGCGGACCTCCGCGGTCGATGGTGGGAGCTCTGATCCCCGGTTGTGGGCCCAGACACAGGACGCAGAACCCGCCTCCTTGCCACAGCTTTCAGGTGCTCGGGTCGAGGGAGTGGTGCTTTGCCAGGCTCAGGCATCCACTGGCCCTGCCGTTTCAGGCGAGGGGTGCGAAGCGGCGCCGTGTCGAGGTCCTGAGCCCCTATTCATCGGCATCGCTCGGCGCGTGGAGCGACCGGCAGAGCGCTCCTGCATGGGCAGTGCAATGGGCGAGAAACAGCTCGATCATCCGGGAAGGATGACGCCGGGAGAGGTAGTAGGCGGACAGTCCCACCTCCTCGAACTGCCACCCCGCCATCGCAGCCACAAGGAGTCCCTGGTGCAACTCCCGCTGGCAAAGGAAGGACGGCATCTCTGCGACTCCCATGCCCGAGACGGCTGCCCGGATGACGCCCGCATAGTCGTTGATGCCCAATGAGAGCCTCACCGGCACGCGCTCAGTGACGGTGCCATTCGACATCTTCCATTGGACCTCGTCGAACCACTTGGTGAAACCGAGGAGCCGGTGGCGCGTGAGGTCTGCCGGTTGCGCGAGGTCCGCCGCCCCGGCGAGGTAGGACGGGGCAGCTACGAGGATGTGCCGGTACCGCATGAGGGGTCGAACGATCAGGCTGCTTTCCGGCTGAGGCCCGACCCGCAGGGAAATGTCCACCTCATCCTGCACCAGATCGAGGTGCTGGTCAGAGACCAGCACCTTGACCGCGACCTTTGGATGACTTCGCAGGAAACCATCCAGCAAGGGGACGATCAGGGTTTCCGACAGGCTCGGCGGTGCCGCGACCCGAAGCGTTCCCGTCACGTCCGTCTGTCGCTCGCTCAACGCAGCCTGCGCACGGTCCAATGCATCAAGGATCTGTTCGCAGTACAGCAGGTATTCACGGCCGGATTCGGTTGGATGGACGGCTCTCGTCGTCCGTTCCAGCAGCCGGACACCGAGCTGACGCTCCAGGGTGCTGATCTTCCGGCTGATGGTCGACACCGGAACGCCTGCGCGCCGGGCCGCTTCCGAGAAGCTGCCGTGCTGGAGGACACGCGCGAAGAGCACCATCGCATTGAGGTCGGGAGGTTGGGTCATCTTTCCATTTTAGCAACATTGATTCCCATATACGCCTATTGTTCCGTATTTGATGAGTGCCGCATGATGACTCGAGCGGCCAGGATGGCAGCGACAGGAGTCAGCATGATGTCCATTAATGCCCTTCTCAAAACCTACGAGACCGCGCTCAACGCCAATGACATCGAGGCGATTCTGAGCCTCTACGGGGCGGAGCCCGTGTTCATGCCCCAGCATGCCCCCGCGCTCGTAGGTCGCGACGCCGTGCGCGCCGGCTACATGCAGGTGTTCAGCACGATCAAGCTGGCCATCCGCTTCGACATCCACGACCTGCAGGAAGCGGGCGACTGGGCCTGGGCCCGCACGAGCTCGGCCGGCCGGACCCGGATCCTCGCGAACGGCGCCGACGTTGAGGAAGGGAACAACGAGCTCTTCGTGTTCCGTCGCGAACAGGGCGAATGGAAGATCCACCGCTACCTCTTCTCGACCAACCGCCCCCGCGCCTGATGCGCCCACCGCTTCAATGAATAAGGACAACCACCCTGCGGATCATTCCATTGGCAACCGCCTTGGTCGTGCGAGTACCAGCTCATCAGTCCGAGGGTTCTTGATTCCGCCACAGGCCCCAACGAATTGATAAATATAGTTGTAAAACAATTTTCATCGGTTTGGCCCTCCCGACCTGTTCCTGCCGACCTCACCCTGAGGGCCGCGATTGGCAAGCAGCCAGACATGAAAAAGGCCTCCCGAGGGAGGCCTTTTCTTGGTCAAACGCTGAGACTAGATCTTGGTGACGTTGGTCGCCTGGGGGCCCTTCTGGCCCTGTCCCACGTTGAAGCTGACGCGCTGATTCTCATCCAGGGTACGGAAACCCGTGGTTTCGATCGCGGAGTGATGCACGAACAGGTCCGCACCACCCTCGTCGGGGGTGATGAATCCGAAACCCTTTTCGGCGTTGAACCACTTGACGGTGCCTTGAGCCATGATTTTTCCTGCTTTCTTCGTCCTGGATGTGAATGCGATGTCCCTTCCAGGCGAGGCAGCAACGCGTTTGGTCACCCGTCCAACAGACGGGCATGTCCCAGTGTAGGCTGCTTCAGGAATATATTTTTAAAAAATCGACCAATCGTTGAAATCGAGGCGTACCACCCCCCTGGAACGGGTGGCTAGAGATAGCTGCGAACGCCCACCAGGCTGCGGCGGAAGTAGGCATCGCCAAGCTCATCCTCACGGATGACCTGCCCCGGCCGAGGGGCATGGATGAAGGCGCCGCGCCCCAGGTACACCCCCACGTGGTTGACCCGCCCATCCCCGCTCGTGTCGAAGAAGAGCAGGTCTCCAGCGCGGGCGTCCTCCAACTGAACCGGGCGGCCCGCCTCGAACTGGTCCCGGGAGGACCGGGGCAGTTGCAGACCATTCAGCCGGTAGACCGCGCCGGTGAGGCCACTGCAGTCGAAGCCACGCTCGGTGGTCCCCCCAAACAGGTAGGGGACGCCGAGATAGCCCCTGGCTGTCGCCACCAGGCTGGACCGAACGCCACCCTCGTCGGTGGGCCGGCGGACCTGATCGCCGGACGCCCCCGGCGCGGAGCCATCTGGAGAGACCACCCAGAACCCCTCGAGCACGCCCTGGGCCTTCAGGGCTGCGCCCCGCTGCCGCGCCGCCGCCTTGGTGGGGAAATCCCCGAACCGCACCCGGAAAAGGCCATCCTTCGAACCGTAATAGGCGGCATCGAGCCCTTGGGCCTTGAGGGCTTCCGTGAACCGGGCGGCATGCTCCACCTGGGCGAAGGCGCCAGCCTGCAGGGTGTAACCGAGCCGAGGAAGGGCCTTGAGCGGGCGTGCCTCTGTGACAGGTCGCCGGGCTTCGTACTTCGGCCGGCGCACGCAGGCCAAGGTGAACCCCAGGGCCAGGGCCACGTAGAGGCCGGACCTCAGCTGCGTTCGCCACGGATGGAGACCCATGCAGGGATGCTAGCAGGAGCCTCGGCCTGAGACCTCCAGGCTGAGGTTGGATGGGCTACCATCGCAGGCATGGCTTTCCGCGACCCCAACCGCGCCGTCCCGAGGTGGGCTCGTGCCTGCCTGGTCCTGGCGGTGTGCGTTGGCGCCCTGCTGGCCGAAGCTCCTCCCCTGGGGCCTGGGGCCCCGCGCAAGACGGCCGTGGTCCTCTACTCGCTGCCCCAGGACGTGCCCGGGCTGCGGGAGTTGAGCCTGGCCATCACCGAAGGGCTGCAGAAGCAGGCCCCTGGACCGGTGGATGTGTACAGCGAATACACCGGCCTGGACCGCTTTGCCACGCCTACCTACGAGGCCAGCCTGCTGACCCTCTACAACGAGAAGTACACCGCCCGCAAGGTTGACCTGCTGGTGGTGGTGGGCCCCACCGCTCTGGAGTTCGTGCTTGCAAGGAAGTTCCTCCCTGGTGTTCCGATTGTCACCTGCTACATCGCCCGGCGCTTCGTGGAGGCAGCCCGCGCCCAGCGGCCCGAGCTGACCGGGGCGCTGCCCGCGAACAATGCCCCGAAGACCATCGACCTGATGCTCGCCATGTACCCCCAGACCCGCCGCATCCAGGTGGTGCTCGGCGCCAGCGACTACGAGCGCAACCAGGCGGAAATGGGGCGGGTCATCTTCAGCCCCTTTTCAGGGCGGGTCGGCTTCGAGTACCTGAACGACCTTTCGCTGGAACAGATCGAGGACCGGGTCCGCCACCTGCCCGACAACGAGCTGGTGCTCTTCGGCAGCCTGCTCAAGGATGCCGCCGGCCGGGAGTTCTACACCAACGATCCGCTGTCCCGGATCGCCGCCGCCAGCCGCCGGCCCGTCTTCGGCGTGGTGTCCGAGGATCTCGGGGACGGCATCCTCGGCGGGGTTCTGCTCAGCATGGAGCTCTCCGGCAAGGCCTCGGCGGAACTGGGGGTGCGCATCCTCAAAGGGGAACGACCCGCCACCATTCCCCTGGTACCGGATGCGGGCATGGCCCCCATGTTCGACTGGCGCCAGCTGAAGCGCTGGGGGGTGCGGGAGCGCAGCCTGCCTCCAGGCACCCTGGTGAAATACAGGAAGGTGAGCCTCTGGGACGCCTACTGGAAGGAGATCAGCCTGGGCCTCGGGGTGATCATCGTGGAGTCCCTGCTGGTCGCAGGCCTCGTCATCCAGCTCCGGCGCCGCAAGCGAACGGAACGGGAGCTGGCGGAGGCGAAGACCCGCTACCGCACCGTGGCGGACTTCACCCATGACTGGGAGTTCTGGCAGCGTCCCGATGGGGGGTTCGACTACCTCTCGCCAGCCTGCGAGCGGGTGAGCGGGTTGTCGCCGGAGGCCTTCCAGGCGCGCCCCCAGCTGCTCGCCGACCTGGTGGTGGAAGCCGACCGGCCCGCCTGGGTGGCCCATCAGGCCCAGTCGCTAAATGCGGATGCGCCCTCGGCCATCGAGTACCGCATCCGCACCAGCACCGACGAGCTGCGCTGGGTGGAACAGACCAACAACCCGGTGCGTCTCGAGGGGGGGCTCACGGCCGGCACCCGGGGCAGCATCCGGGACATCACGGCCCGCAAGCAGAGCGAGCTGGACCTGAAGCAGGCCTACCAGGAGATCGGCGTCCTCAAAGACCAGCTCGAAGCGGAGAACACCTACTACCGGGAGAAGATCCAGGCGGTGGAGGGGTCCAGCGAGCTCATCGGCCAGAGCGACCCCATGAAGTACCTCCTGTTCCGCATCCGCCAGGTGGCCCCCTCGGAAACCACGGTCCTCATCCAGGGGGAGACAGGCACGGGCAAGGAGCTGGTGGCGGAGGCCATCCACACCCTCGGTCCCCGGAAGGACCGCACCCTGGTGAAGGTCAACTGCGCCGCGCTGCCCCCGGGACTGGCCGAGAGCGAGCTCTTCGGGCATGAGAAGGGCGCCTTCACCGGCGCCCAGACCCTGCGGAAGGGGCGCTTCGAGCTGGCGGACGGGGCGACGCTCTTCCTGGACGAGGTGGGCGAGCTCTCGCCCGATGTGCAGGCCAAGCTGCTGCGCGTGCTCCAGGACGGCACCTACCAGCGGGTGGGTGGCACCCGCACCCTCCAGGCCGATGTGCGCGTGGTGGCGGCCACCAACCGGGACCTGGCCAAGGAGGTGGCCAAGGGCCACTTCCGCGAGGACCTCTGGTACCGCCTCAACGTCTTCCCCATCACCGTGCCCGCCCTTCGGCACCGCAGGGAAGACATCCCCATGCTGGCCCAGTTCTTTCTGGAACGCGTGTGCCAGAAGCTCGGGCGCGCACCCCTCGATGTCCCGCGCTCAGTCATTCAGGCGCTCCAGGCCTATGCGTGGCCCGGCAACGTGCGGGAACTGCAGAACCTCATCGAACAGGCGGTGCTGGTGTCCGAAGGCCCCGTCCTGCGCCTGCCGGACCGTCTGGGCCCCGCACCTGGTGATGCGGCAGGCGGCAGCGGCCTCCTGCCTTCCCTGGTGGAGGTGGAGCGGGACCACATCCGGAAGGTCCTGGACGCCACCAGCTGGAAGGTGGAGGGTCACCAGGGCGCGGCCGCCATCCTTGGCCTCGCGCCCAGCACCCTCCGCTCCCGGATGCAGAAGCTGAACATCGAACGGCAGGGGGACTGAAGGCCCCTCCCGGCTTTGACCCCGCAGCGGGACCCGGTGCCCCGCCGGGAACGGGCGGGAGCTTACCCCCCCCAGGTCGGGTTTCGTGGGCGCCTGGCCCCACGAAATGCCGTGGCCCACGAAATGCCGTGGCCATCCAGAAGGGGGATCGACCGTCGAACCTGCTCGATCTAATTTTTTAAATGCTTAAAAAATTAGATTTAAATCGAAAAACAAACTCCGAGCACCCTTGGCACCCCGCTTGCCTTGGAGGGGGATCCCCCTGAAAGGACCTCCCGTCCATGCGAGCCCGACCCACCCCCGGCGTAAAGGTCATGAGCGCCCTCCTGACGGCGCTGCCTGGCAAGCAGCAGGAGTTCCTGCAGACCCTCCGCACCCTCCAGGAGGACATCCGCCTGCAGCCGGGCTGCCTGGACTGCACCGTGGGCCAGGACACGGACGGCGAGGGCCGCTTCCTCCTCTTCATGGTCTGGAAGGACCTGCACCACCTGGAGGCCCACATGGACTCCGAAGCCTTCCGAATCCTTCTGGGCGCCACCAGCGTTCTCACCACCCCCGCCAGCTTCCGGTTCATCGCCGCCAACTCAGCCTCCACCTACCAGGGTCGGCCCGGGCGGATCGAGCCGATGCCTCCCCCCTCCTTGCTTACCTAGCCCCCTCCCTCAAGCCCGGGAGCCATCCCTCCTCGGCCCTTCCTAAAAGGACTCCCATGCGAAAGCTCGGCCTTCTCATCCCGGGGTTGCTGCTCAGCCTCCTCCTTGCCTGCGGCGGCTCCCACACCAGCCCCGCTCCGGCGCCCCCTCCCGCCCCGGCCGTGGGGTTCGCCTACACCGACCCTGCCGGCACGGGCTGGCGGCTGGTGAAGGATGCCCAATCCACGCCCACCCGGCTGCTTCTGAACTTGGTGGGTCCCACGGGGCTGATGACCCGCGGTGCGGGGTTCAACCTGAAGGCCCCTGCGGCCGTCCACTTCGGAGACTTCACCGAGACCCACTGGCCCATCAAGGACCTGGGGGTCTACGAGCTGTGGAACACCGATCCCTATCCCTACGACGGCTCGGTGGCGCCGGGTTCGGACCCCCTCGAACCGAAGCTCCTGGCTGGCGGCGTGAAGGCCGGCAACCTGCTTACGGTGGGCATCTTCCAGAAGGACCGGCGGGCCTCCGCGAAGGACTCGGGCAGGCCCCTATGCCAGATCGCCCTGGAGTTCGACCCCACCGCCAACCTCAAGGTCGGCGACCCGGTGGACCTCGCCATCTCCAAGGCCAAGTTCATGGCCGAGGACATCGGTGCCTTTTCACCCCAGCCCACCCTCGAGATGGTCCAGAAGGCCGTCCTCAAGGACATGACGATCTCCGTGGGGGCGCTCCGTGCGAACTGATCCCCGCCCCTTCCCCCGCGTCCAAGGAGTTTCCATGAACGGCCCCCTTCCACGCCCCCTGACGGCGCTGGTCCTCGCTTTGGCCCTGGGCAGCAGCCTGACCGCCCGTCAGCCCCTCACGCATGCGGCCTGGGCTTACAACCATGCCCAGGAGCCCCAGCGCACCAGCCTGGCCAAGGCGCAGGTCATGGGCCTCAGGGCCAGCCTGGGCCTTGGCACCGACAATGGCTTCGTCCCGGTCCACACCTTCACCAACGAGTCCGGTGAAACAGTGGTGCGGCTCGACCACACCTTCCGCGGCAGCCGGGTCTTAGGCAGCCAGGCGATTGCCCATGTGCCCCTCGGCGGCACCATCCGGACCAACACCCGGTTCGTCCTCCCTGATCCCAGCCTCACCACCGAGCCCACCCTGTCCCCCGAGACGGCCCAGGCCATTGTCCTTCACCAGCTGGCCCCAAAGGGCGCCCTGAAGGCGGCGCCCAAGGTGGAGCGGGTGGTCTTCCCGGCCCAGTTCGTCGGCGGCACCGCCACCTCGGTCGACCCCGCCACAGGCGAGACCCACCTGAATCGGAGACTCAGCGTTCACGCCAACCTCTCCGATCCCTTTGCCTGGGCCTACGAAGTGAAGGTCCACCTGGACAACCCCCAGGATGGCGTGCAGCTGCTGACCGCGTACGTTGACGCCCGAACCGGCGCGGTGCTGAGGATCAACGATGCGATGGAACACCAGGCCGTTCCCACAGCCGGGACCGGTCAGGGCTATTACAACGGCCCGGTCTCGATTCCCACGAGCCAGATGTCTGATGGGACCTACGCTCTGCTAGACCCCACACGCGGCATGCTGCCCAACCCAGGGCTCCAGTGGTCCTCCAGCACGGCGCCGGACTGGAGCCCCACGGGGATGCAGGTCTGGTACGAACAGAACGACGCCAGCGGCAACAATACCTGGCAGGACTTCCTCCATGCCGGGAACCCCACCAACAGCTGGGGCGATGGCCAGCCCTTCACGCAGTATGGCAACGAAGGCGGGGCCAACGGCCAGACCATGGGGGTGGACGCCATGTTTGGCATGGCCACCACCTGGGATTTCTTTCAGAACATCTTTTACCGGAACGGGTTGGACAACCTGGGCACGTCGGTCTTCGCCGAGGTGGGCCTGACTGACAGCTACTACCGCAACAACGCATCCTTCAACCCCTGGAACATGGGCCTCTACCTAGGCACCGGGACGCCCGACGGTCTTGGGTCCTTCACCGAACTTGGTGTGGTGGCCCACGAGATGACCCATGGTGTGACCTCCTCGACGGCCAATTTTGTCAACTCACCAGGCTACGAAGAGGCGGGGCTGAACGAAGGCACCTCTGACTTTTTCGCCCAGATGGCCCTGGCCTATGCCTCCGCGCCGGGCACCTCCGTGCCCGACACCGGAACCACCTGGACCATGGGAGAAGGCCTCGGCCACGGCAAGCCGCTTCGCTGGCTGAACAAGCCCAGCAAGGACCAGCGGAGCGTGGATGCCTGGTACGACGGAATCCTCTACATGGACGGCCACTATTCCGCCGGCGTCCTGAACCGGGCCCTCTTCTTCCTGTCCCACGGCGCCTCCAGCACTCCCGGGGCCGACGACTTCAGCCCCTACCTGCCCCAGGGCATGCCGGGCATTGGCAACGACAAGGCCGCCCGCATTTGGTACAAGGCCGTCACCGAGTACCTCTACAGCGGGGGCATGGGCCAGGTCACCTTCCTGGATGCCCGCAACGCGGCCATCCAGGCGGCCCTCTACCTCTACGGCGACAACGCCACCGGCTGGGGCAACGACAGCCTCACCGCGCATGCCGTCGAAAACGCCTTCGGGGCCGTGAACGTGGGGCTGAACTATGCGGAGGCCTCGCGTACCCAGGTCCTTTTCGCAAACTGGCGGAACCATGACTGGATTGAGCGTGCTCACTCGCCAGGTCTCTACGGGAACCGCCAGTTCCTCCCGGTAGGTGAGCGGGTGAAGCCTCGCATCACGGTGCTGAACAACCCCAACACAGCGGTGACGTGGAGCCTTGGTGGCCCGTCTCTCTACAACGGGTCTAACAATCGCCAGGGCGGCGTCATCAACGCTGACGGCAGCTGGACGACTCCGTACGAGCTGGGTTGGTACGCCATCACCGCCACCAGCCAGGCGGATCCCAAGCAGTTCGCCGAGGGCCGTGCCTTCCTGGTGAACCTCGACACGGATCAGGACAACGAGCAGGATGCGGTCGACCTCGGCAACATCGCGTTCTCCTGGTATCTCACCAACGGGCTGAACCCGGCCCATTCCCTGTTCAACGCGCCCTGGGTGGATGACGGCGATGTCGCCGCTTTCGCGGACGCCATGAAGGCCACCTGGTGGGTCAAGTGAGGAACTCCATGCGCATCCGAACCCTCTCTCTCTTCGCGCCGACCCTGGCCCTGCTGCTTGGCCTGGCCTGCGGGGGCGGCTCCCACACGGCGGCCCCGGCGCCAGCGCCAACGCCGGCCCTGGCCCAGTCCCTGGTCTACACCGACCCCGTCGGCACCGGCTGGCGACTGGTGAAGGATTCCTCCTCCACGGCCACCAAGATCGTGCTCAACCTCGTCGGTCCTTCCGGCCTCAAGACACGCGGCGTGGGTTTCAACCTCAAGGCCCCCGCCGGTGTGAGGTTCGCGGCCTTCAGCAATGGCCTGCCGATCAGCGACGCCGGGGTCTATCAGCTCTCCACGCTGGGTTCCACTGACCCCAGCGAGCCCCTCGCCATGACGGGCGGCGTGAAGAAGGGCAACATTCTCTCCGTCGGGATCTATCAGAAGGATCGAGACCAGCCCGCCCAAGATTCAGGCAGCAACCTCTGCCAGATCGCGCTCCAGTTTGACGCCTCCGCGAGCCTGACCACTGGGACGCCGTTGGGGCTATCGGTCCTCAAGGCCAAGGTCATTCCCGAGGACATCGGGCTGGTGACGGACGACACCTGGACCCTCAGCAGGAAGATGGTCATGCCAGACATCGCCATCGCCGTTGGCACCCTCACCGCCCACTGACCGATCCCTCAGCCACCAAGGAGTTCCCATGCATCGATCCTTCATGCGCCCGGTACCGGTCCTGGTATTCACCCTGACCGCCGGCGCCCTTCCCCTCACGGCCGTCCAGCCCGTCCTGCCCCCTGCCCAGGTCGCTGCGCTGAAAGCCCAGCAGTCGGCACGAACCGCCTATGCCATGACCGAGTTGCAGCGACTGGCCCCCACCCTCAACCTGGCACCCTCCACGGGGTTCCTGGCCCACGGCGCCATCACCAATGCCCAGGGCCGCACCACGGTGCGCTTCCACCAGACCCACGAGGGCCTGCGCGTGTGGGCAGGGGAGGCCATTGCCCATGTGGAGGCCAACGGCAAGGTAAGCGTCCTCACCCAGGGTCTCAAGCCCCAGGTGAGCCTGGCCACCGCCGGCCCCCGGCTCAGCCCCGACGCGGCCAAGGCCATTGCCCTGCGCGGCCTCGCCCCCAAGGGCCCCATGACTCAGGCCCCCAAGGTGGAACTGGTGGTCTTCCCCACCAGCTTCACCAGCGGCCTGGCCACCCGCATCGACCCCACCACCAAGCAGGCGATATGGGACAAGGAACTCAGCGTCTGGGCCAAAGCCCCGGCCGAAGCCTATGTCCGGGCCTACGAGGTGCGCACCCTCCTGGTGAACAGGCAGGACGGCCACAAGGAGATCTGCTTCATCATCGACGCGGACACCGGGGCCATCCTCCGCAAGTGGAACGCCATCCAGGGCGATGCACCGGTCCAGACCACGGGCAGCAGCTTCTACCGTGGCACCGTTCCCCTCAGCACCTCCCAGGCGGCCGACGGCACCTTCTCCCTGGTCGCCCAGGACCGCGGCAGCCAGCCGAATCCCTATGTTCTGGGCCAAGGTGTCACCTGGACGGGGCTCACAACCTGCTATTCCGCCATCGACCTGAACTTCGGCATGCTGGGCTTCGACAGCTACCACGGCCTCAACACCACCAACCAATGGGGCAGCGGCAGCCTGATGCCCTTCCCCTACGACTTCACCTACGTACCCGACCCCAACGACTGGTCGCACTGGTGGGGCGGCATGCTCCTGGACTTCAGCCCGGATGGCATGGCCGCCTACTCCCAGGGCGCCCTTTCCCCTGCAGGTGAAACCACCGCCGTGGATGCCCACTTTGGCCTGAGCAGTACCTGGGACTTCTACAAAAACGTCTTCAACCGCGACGGCATTGACGACCAAGGCACCTCCACCTTCGCCGTCGTCCACAACATGAATGCCACCTGGGATGGCGTCTATCCCATGTTCGACAACGCCTACTGGGCTCCCTGGTACTTCGGCATGGTCTTTGGCGAAGGCAGCTTTGGCACTCCCTGGGCCGCCAACAGCTATGGGATGAAGGCCACCACCGAGATCGACATCACGGGCCACGAGCTGAGCCATGGCGTCACCGAATACTCCGCCGCCCTCATCTACCAGGGCCAGTCCGGGGGCCTGAATGAAGGCAACTCCGACATCTTCGGCAAGATGGTGCAGGCCTACGTGGATGGCGGGGGCACCGGGGCCACCATTCCCGACTTCCCCTCCGGTGACCTCACCAAGTGGGAGGTGGGACGCGCGTCCGCCCCGGATCCCTCCCAGCCGCTGCGGTTCATGTACCACCCCAGCCTCGACGGTTCCAGCGCGGATGGGTGGTTTGATGGCATCGACATCATCGATGTGCACTACAGCAGCGGGCCCCTCAACCGGAGCTTCTACTTCCTGGCCTGTGGCTCTTCCAGCAACCCGAGCAGCACCACCTACAGCCCCTACTACCCAGCCGGTATGACGGGCATCGGAAACGACAAGGCAGCCCGCATCTGGTACAAGACCCTCACCGAGCACCTGCTGCCCGACGCGGACTTCAATGCCGCCCGCGCCGCCGCCATCACCAGCGCCCAGGAGCTGTATGGCGTGGGCTCTCCCGAGGAGCTGGCCGTGATGCAGGCCTGGTCCGCCGTGAATGTCGGATTGGCCCCCGGGCAAGCCCCCCGTGTGCGGGTGACCTACCCGGTGATCAACGGGGAAGGCTCGTGGCTCGATGCCAATGTCTACCCGTCGGGCCTTCTCCGCCGCGTGCAGATCTTCCCCACCCGAACCAACGTGCAGGTGGTCTGCAATGTCGAAAACACCACCAACAAGGCCCTCACCTTCACCACGCCAAAATGGAACGGCTATGCGCCGGCCGGGGCCATCCAGGCCGACGGCACCTGGACCACCCCTAACTGGAACTACTACGAGGACCTGCTGAGCATCAAGGCCACCAGCCAGGCCGACCCCAGTCAGTTTGCCTGGACCTGGACCCTGCTGGTGAACCTCGACGCCGATGCCGACACCGACATCGATGCCGTGGACCTCGGGGCCACCGCCATGAGCTGGTACAAGCCCAGCGCCTATTTCGACACGCCCAACCCCAGCGCCCGCCTCGCCGGTGGCGGGGACTGGGATGTGGTGTTCTTCACCCAGGCCTTCGCCAACGGGTTCCCCGTCAAGTAGCGCTTTCATTATCTGCCACGACGCCTCCGGTTCCCCCGGAGGCGCCGTTCCGTCCGCCCCAAGGTTGCCTTGAATCCCACACCATCACCCAACGAAGAAAGGCCCTGGATGAGCCGCCTCTGTGTCTGGTGCCGCCAACCCTGGCAGGTGAATGCCCATCCCAACCCGGACTGCCGTGGGGCTGATCAGGGCGTGTGCCCCAGGTGCCGGGGGAGGTTCGAACTCAAACCCGGGACGCAGGTCCTGGCCAACCTGCGAGACCTGCCCCAGCCGGTCCTGGCCGTCGACGAACGGCTCCGAATCCTGGCCGCGAACGGACCCGCCTGCGGCCTCTTCGGGTGCGATGAACAGGCCCTCCAGGGACGTCCCCTCTGCGACCTCCTCTGCCCGATCCCGGGTTCCCTCCGGAAAGGCTTCCACCCAGCGGCTACCTGCCGGGGCTGCCCCGTGCACAGCCTCGTGAACCGGACCTTCGAGGCCGGAGCCTCGGGGGCCACTGCCCTGCCGGCCCGCCCCGCCCCCGGAGGGTTGGGGCCTGGGGTCGCCCCCCTGCTGGTCACCTCCCTGTGGGCCGGGGCAGCCGTGGCCCTGCGCATCGACCCCCTGGCCGATACCGCCTGAGGGGGGTGCGGCGGCACGACCTGGTCAAGGATCCTGTGGCTCCCATACCACCCGAACCCCCAGGGAATGGCCCCAGTCCTCCGGAGCATGCTGGTACCGGCAGGCTGACCGTGCGCTGGCCGCCGAGAAGGCCCAGCTACCGCCGCGGATCACCTTCTGGCTGCCCCGGGCTGGGCCCCGGGGGTCCCGAAGGTCCCCGGGGGGATAGGGGCCGTACCAGTCGGAGGTCCACTCCCAGGCATTGCCGTGGAGGTCGTAGAGCCCCCAGGCATTGGGGGCATAGGTGCCCACCGGCGAGGGGTTCCCTGGCGCCTGGCCTGCCTGGTGATCCCTGGACGGGGCCTCACTCCCGACCCTCGCCTGGTCCGCGTCCAGGCGTGCGCCAGTATGGAAGGCCGTCACGGTACCTGCACGACAGGCGTACTCCCACTCCGCTTCTGTGGGCAGGCGGAAGCGCTGGCCTGGGGCCAACTGCTCAAGGCGGCGCAAGAAGGCCTGAACCTCCTGGTAGGAGATGGACACCATCGGGGTGCGCGGATCGTCCCCCGCGAAGGGGTTGGGTTTCTCCGGGTGTCGCTCCCGGGGTCCCATGACGCGTTGCCACTGGGCCCGAGTCACTTCCATCTGCCCCATCCAGAATCCACGGCTGAGCACGACCAGATGCTGCGTCTCGTCGAGGCCCCGCCCCCGCTCCCCCGGGGGGCTGCCCATGAGGAACCGGCCCGGAGGGAGGTAGACGAAGGACAGTCCACTTCGGGGTTCCCGTCGCACAGAAAAGGGCGCTTGGGCGCGGGCGACCGAGAGTGCCAGAAGGCCCCCGCACAGCGGCACCAGGGTGCGACGGGACAGGTCGGGCAGCAGGGCCATGCTACTGAAGGTGAGCCAACGCCTGCTGGATGCGGGTGCGCTGGTCCTCGGCAGTGACCTTGGCGAGGGCCTTCCGGTACCAGGCGGTTGCCTGGGCCTTGTCGCCCTTCGCGGCGTAGGCCTCCGCCAGGCTGTCGCAGGCATTCCAGGACTCCGGATGGGCCTGCACGTTCCGCTGGAAGAGGACGATGGCCTCGTCCACCTTGCCCTGGCCCAGCAGGCCGTAGCCCGCCTGGTTGAGCTCCGCCTCGGTGGCCACCGCAAGGGCATTGGCCCGAAGGGCTTCTGCGCCCTGGGCGTCGCCCCGCTTCTCGAGGAGGGCGGCCTTGGTTCGAAGGGCCACGTAGGAGGGCCGCATCTTCAGCGAGCGCTCCACCCAGGCCATGGCCTCGTCCAGGTGGGTGTCATTCCGCACGCACCAGGTTGCGGCGCCGCTCCAGGTCTCCGGGAAGAACTGGTGCAGCCCTTTCAGCTGGTCCCGCAGCGCCTGGACCACCACCGCCTCCGTGTCCACGACGAGGGGGATGGGCACCCGCAGCCGGTCCCAGCGGAGGGAGAGGGTGACGCTGCGGTCCGTGGGGTCGTCGAAGGTGTAGGCGAGGCGTTCGGTCGCTTCCCCGGGCACAGGGGTGACCGTCACCCGGGCCGCATCCTCCTTTGGGTCGTAGCTGTAGCTGCCCCACCCGTGGGATTGGCTGCTGAAGATCACGGTCCAGGTGGTGGCGGTGGGCAGCATGTGCAGACCGTAGTGGCCCGCAGGCAGGGTGGTGCCCCCCACGGTGACCGGCGTGGAGAAGCTCACCACCGTGTTCTCGTTGGCCCCGGCGCGCCAGACTTGCCCGTAGGGCACCAGGCCACCCCATACCTGCCGGCCCTTCACCGCCGGGCGGTGGTAGCTCACGGTGATGTCTGCGAGGCCCACCGTCTGGCTGACGGTGGCGGCCGGGCTGGCCTGGGGCAAGGTGAGGGGGGGCGCCTGCGCAAGCAGCAGGCCGGGCAGGGTCAGCAGGGCAAGGGCGCCTGGGCGCATGGGACACCTCCAGACCCCAGCCTGGACGCACCCGCGTCCACCCGCAGCGGGATCTGGGGCGAGGCGTGGTCACTCCGGGGCGAAACCCGGGTTCAGCGTCCCTTCCACTCGGGCTTGCGCTTCTGCATGAAGGCATCGATGCCCTCCGCCGCGTCGGCGCACATCATGTTGCTGGCCATGGTTTCGGTGGCCAGCTGATAGGCCCCTTCCAGGCCCTGCTCCAGCTGCCGGTAGAACGCCTGCTTCCCCATGGCGATGGCCGCTGCGGATTTCCCGCAGATCGAGTCCGTGAGCCGCTTCATTTCCGCATCCAGCTGATCGGCGGGCACCACACGGTTCACCAGCCCGCGCCGCTGGGCTTCCGCGGCCTCGATGAACTCACCCGTCAGCAGCATCTCCATGGCCTGCTTCCGCCCCATGTTGCGGGCCAGAGCCACCGAAGGCGTGGCGCAGAACAGGCCGACGTTGATGCCAGAGACTGCGAACCGTGCCGCATCCGCCGCCACGGCCAGGTCGCAGGTCGCCACCAGCTGACACCCCGCCGCCGCCGCGATGCCATGGACGCGGGCGATCACGGGCTGCGGGAGCTGCACGAGGGACATCATCACCTTTCCGCACTGCGCGAACAGGCGGCGCTGGTCGTCCTTGGCTGGGGTGGCCCGCATCTGCTTGAGGTCATGCCCGGCGCAGAAGGCCTTGCCCGCGCCGGCGATCACCACGACACGCACCGCCGCGTCCTGGGCAATGGCATCCAAGGCACCCTGCAGCTCCGTGAGCAGCTCCACGGACAGGGCATTGAACTGGCTGGGCCGGTTCAAGGTCAGCGTCGCCACACCCTCCAGGTCCGTGCGCAGCAGAAGGGGTTCGGGCTCGACCGGTGGGGTCATGGTCATGGGGACTCCCGGGAGGAGCGCCGCGTCCAGCCTGGAGGCGGCGATGGGCAGATGGGGATGGGCTGGCCCCATTCTGCCTCCAACCTTTCTCCGGACCACCGGGTTTTGTGAGTCCCTAGGTTTCTCGACTCAGGGCCGTTGGGGGTCATCCAGCCTCCGCCCCTGCAGGTACCGGATGGGTCCCGGTATCACCCACCCGCCTTGCGCATTGTCCTGATCTCAGCCCACTTCGAACACTGCCAGCCCGTCCTGCCGGGTGCTGCGGCCGCTGACGCACACGATGTCGCCCACGCGGAAGGGACGCTGGCGCTTCCGCAGGGCATCGGGGAAGGCCACGGCCTCGCAGAGGCCGGTCTCGTCCTCGAAAGTAATGAACTGCATGCGCTCGCCCGTCACGCGGCCCGTCCCTGGGCCGCGCCCTGCGGGCTTCGCCTCCGGCAAAGTGGCCCTCCGCTCCTGCTTCGGGCTCTCCGTGACCACGTCCTTGTCCGCCACGACGAGGGCCCAGAAACGGAGACGCTTGTTCGGCTTCACCACATCGGCGGCGCGGTCCGGCCCGCCGCCTTTGCGCACGCGGGCGAGGGCGGCGGGGTGCAGGTCCAGGGTCAGGCCCAGGGTGTCCATCTCCAGGTCGGCACGGTCGAAGAGGTCGGTGGGGCGGGGTCGCACGCCCGGGGGCACTCCGCCCAGGCGGGCCCACATGAGGCGGGTGCGGTCGCCGTCGGGGGCCCAGCGGTCGAAGGCCCCGGCCGCACAGAGGGCCTCCGCCGTGGGCACCGACAGCTTCACCCGGCCCAGCAGATTGTCCAGGTGCTCGAAGGGGCCGCGCTGGTCACGCTCCGCCAGCAGGGCGCGGACCTCCTTCTCCTGGGCGCCCCGCACCTGCATGAGGCCCACCCGCAGGCCCTGGTCGCCCTCGGCGGAGAAGGGCCAGGCCGAGGCGTTGGCGTCGGGCCCCCGCACCACCAGGCGGTGGCGGCGGGCGTCGCCCAGGTAGGCGATGGCGGGGTAGTAGCCGCCCTGGTTGGTGATGACCGACGCGAAGAACACCGCCGGGTGGTGGGCCTTGATCCAGGCGCTCTCGAAGCTCACCTGGGCATAGCTGGCGGAGTGCGGCTTGCAGAAGGAGTAGCCCGTGAAGGTGCGGATCATGTCCCAGGCCTCGTCCACCAGGACCGGCCGCACGCCGCGCCCGGCGCAGCCGCTGCGGAACCGCGCCTCGAAGAAGGGCAGCTTGGCCTCGCAGTCGGGCTTGCCCAGCAGCTTGCGCAGCTGGTCGGCGTCGAAGTGGCTCCAGCCCGCCAGCTCCACGCACACCTTGATGACGTCCTCCTGATACACCAGCACGCCGAAGCTCTCGGACAGCAGGTTGGCGAACACGGGATCGCTGGGCTCCCAGGCCTCCTCGCCCCGGCTGCGCTTCACGTAGCGGTCGATCCACCGCGCGGCGGCGGGCCGGATCAGGCTGCTGTGGATCACCAGCGTCTCGAAGTCGCCCTTCCCCACCCGCTGCTGGAGTTGGCGCGTGGCGGGGCTCTCCACGTAGAAGACGCCGATGCTGTCGCCGCGCTTCAGCAGGTCCTGGGTGGCGGGGTCGTGGCGGCTGTGGCTGCCGGGATCCCGGGGCACCTGGCTGCCCAGCACCGCGTAGGCGTCGCGGATGACGGCGAGGCTGCGGTTGCCCAGCAGGTCGATCTTCACCAGGCCGTAGTTCTCCACGCCGTCCTTGTCCCAGCTGGTGGTGGACACGCCCTCCTTCGCCGGTGCCGGCTGGAAGGCGGCATGCTGCCACAGGGGTCCCGGGGTGACGATGGTGCCGCCGGGATGCACGGAGAACTGGTGGAAGTGGCCCTTCAGGGCCGCGGCCTGGCGCAGGATGGTGTCCCAGGCGGGGTTCTCCGAGGCACGGTCCAGGCCCCCTTCCCAGCCGCGCACGAAGCGGGCCAGCTGCTTCAGCTCGCTGTCGGGCCGCCCGTGGGCCTGGGCCACGGCCCGCAGGGCGCCCTTGGCCTTGAAGTAGGCGTGGTTCGACACCATGGCCACGCGGTCCCGGCCGTAGCGCGTGAAGACCGCCTGGATCACCCTGTCGCGCTCGTCCCAGGCGAAGTCGATGTCCATGTCCGGGGGATCCTGACGCTCCTTGGTGAGGAAGCGCTCGAACATCAGGTTGGTGTCCACGGGATCGACGTTGCTGAGCCACAGCGCGTAGCTCACCAGCGAGGCGGCACCGCTGCCCCGGCCGCAGGTGCGGGAGGGCAGGCCCTCCCGGCTGAGGGCCAGCACGATGTCCTGCACCAGGAGGAAGTAGCGGGCGAAGCCCTTGACGGCGATGAGGTCCAGCTCCCGCTCCATGCGGGCCAGGATGTCGCCCCGCAGCACCGGGAACCGCGCCCGCACACCCGCCCACACCCGCTCCCGCAGGAGGGCGTTGAGGTCGGCGTCCTCCTGCCCCAGGGGGCCCGCCACCTCCCACTGCCCCCAGTGGATCCGCCAGCCGGCGAGGCGCTCCAGCACGGCCTCCGTGGCCTTGGCCACCGCCGGTTCGCAGCAGGGGAAGCGGGCCTCCCAGTCGCCGCAGGGCACGGCGGCCTCGGCGGGCTCCCACAGGGCCCCGGTGCGGATCAGCGTCGACTGCTGCGCGATGGCCCGCTTGAGGCGGTGCATCTCCAGACCCTCGGCGGTGCGGAAGCGCAGCACCTGGGGCGCCACCACGGGGAGTCCCGCCACCAGGGCCTTGCGGGCCTCCTGCGCCCGGCACGGGTGGGCCAGCAGTGCCGCGTAGAGGCCCTCCCGCAGCAGGGCATCCAGGCCCGAGAGGTCCTCCGCCAGCAGCACGCAGTCCCCCGGCGGCTCGGCTTCGCCGAGGCCCGGGATGGGCGGGTCGTGGTCGGCGTGGGCCTGGGCCGTGAGCAGGCGGTTGAGGGCGGCGTAGCCGCCGTCGGTGAAGGGCAGTGCCCCGTAGCCGTGGCCCCGCCAGGTGAAGCGGCTGCCCAGGTGCAGGCGGAAGCCCGCCCAGCGGGGATCCGGCGGCAGGCCCTCCAGCTCGCGGCTCTTGTGGATCCAGGCCAGGGCGTCCCGCAGCTTCGGATAGCCCGCCACGCCCCGGTCCCAGCACACCAGGTCGCGGTAGCCCAGGCCCCGGGCCAGCCGCAGCAGCTGCGCCGCCGGGTAGACGCCTTCACCAAGGGAGAAATCGGAAATGCCGAGGGCGAACATGAGAGCCAGTCGAAGGTTGCTCGCGCTCGCCTTCGGCGTTCGCGAGTTGAATGGAGCCTTGGCGTCTTGGCGGTGATCTTTTGGGTGGACCGTTGGAGGGCTGAATGGACTCAGGGCTGCCAGTCGTTGGGCAAGCCACAGGCCTCAAGCACGGTGCGGAGGTAGGGAGTGCCGATGCGGAGGGCGCCCCGCTCGGCGAGGCTCACCAGGGCCTGGGAGCGGCCCAGCCGTTCGGCCAGCTGCACCTGGGTGAGACCGACCTGGCGGCGGGCCGCGCGTAGGCGGGGGGCCAAAGCCTTCGCCCGGGCATCTGCTTCTGGGGCACGACGGCCCTCCAGCAACCCCTGGATCGACAGATCCTCGTCCAGGCGAGGCCAGTGGATGCCCGTGCCGCGGCCAGTCAACCGCCAGTCTGCGAGGTCCCCAGCCGAGGCCGCCGCCAGCCTCGGAAAGAAGGCCAGCGGGCAGGCCAGTTCCCGACCGTCCTGGAGCTGGACGACTAGACGTCCCCGCTCGAACCACAGGTGCGCGGCGCGGGGTTCGGGCAGCTCAGGGTGGGTCGAAGTGCTCATGCCATGCCTCTAGAAAACGATCACGGTGGGTCAGGACGATGGCCACGATCCGCTGGAGGTCCTGGGGTGGAAGCCCCCCGGCATCCGCGATGGCGCCATCGTGCAGCCAGATCTTGGCGATGGCATCGTCGCGTTCGACGTGGACATGGGGCGGCTCGCGGGGTTCATGGCTGTAGAAGAAGAACCGGAAGGGCCCTTCCCGGTGAAGGGTGGGGGTCATGGGGTCTCCATGAATATTAGGCTTTTATCAGCTTGTCGCAAGCATCCCCCCTTCCTGTCCCACCCAGCCCGGCAGGATGGCCTGCTCTGGAAACCTGCGGCGGAGCCTCGCGAGAACGGGCTCGAGGCGGTCCAGCCGCTGGTGGAGGGGTTCCTGGAAGAGGCCCTGCTCGCGGCCCAGGCCCCAGGCCAGGCGCAGCTCCACCTCCCGCACCAGGAGGCGGCGGGTGGCGCCCGCCAGGAAGGCCTGCTGCAGGCGGCGGGCCAGGGCCAGGGGCGGGGCCGTGAGGTCCTCGGGCGTGGCCCGCCAGGTGTGGAGCTCGCCGTCCACATCCCACCAGCGCAGGGTCAGGGTCCGGGGGCTGCGGGGATCGGACCACAGCCAGTCGAGGCAGCGGGCGGCCAGGCCCACCGCCTCGGGCAGGCGCGGGGGCTGGAGGCGCCAGCCGTGGCGGGCATGGCCGGGACGCTCCGTGAGCAGCGGCAGCTTGGGCCGGTCTTCGCCCCGTACCCTCGCCCGCAGTTCCGGCGCCAGCTTGGGGTTTGTCAGCTCCGCCAGCACCGGCAGGGGCACGGGCTGGAGGTCGCCGAAGGATCGCAGCCCCAGCCGGTGGAAGCGCTCGCGGAGGCGGGGGGCCAGGTCCGGCAGGCGGCGCAGGGGGTGGGGCCCCAGGAAGGTGGCCTCGGCGCCATCGGCCACCAGCTCCAGCTGGTGCTCCACCCGGGCCGCGAACTGGGCGGCGGTGGCGCTGAGCGACAGCCCCCCGTGGCTGTCCCAGCCATGCCGCTGGGCCAGCTCCCGGCGGATGCGCGCGGCGGTGTCCACCAGGGGACCGAAGAGCGCCTGGGTGCCCTGGAGCTCCACCAGGGCCTCGCCCAGGCGCCCCAGCTGCCCCTGGGGCGTCCAGTGCTGCAGGAAATCCCCCAGGCTCACCTGGGCCTCCCACCACACCTGGGGCGAGGGCTCCAGCACCCGCAGGCCCGGCGCGGCCCGTAGGGCCTGGTCCAGGGGCAGGCCCGGCGCCAGGCCCTCGGCGCGGCCCAGGCGGTTCACGAACCAGAGGCTGGGCGACCGGGGGGTCTCGGGGTTCAGGAAGGCCAGGGGCCGGTCCCGCAGGGCCCCGTCCCGGCCACAGGCCAGCTGGAACGGCAGCTCGGGAACCCACATCGCCAGCACCAGAACCTCCTCGGGGGGTCCAAGTATGGCGAATTTTTTACGAAAAACAAGATGACAACCATTTCCCGCAGTCCACGCCGCGGTTCGCGGTGGGATGGGCATCGACCACCCTCGGAGTTGTCGGCCGACGCGTTCCCAGGCCAGGGTTCAAGCGAGCACCATCCCGACATTCTCCTCCCACAGTGAGTCCAGGAGCCGCTGGGTGAAGGGGCCGTAACGCCCATTTCAACCAGAGGAAGGGGATCCATCGGGAGGCGAGGTGGGGGCGAATAACTGGGGGGGTGATGCTGGCCGCTTCTCCAGAATGACCAGCGCAATGCCGCCCAGGATGGCTACGGAGGCCAACCCCAGGCGCAAGGTCAGGCGCTCGCCAAGGAAGGTGATGCCCCCGAAGGCCGCCAACACCGGAACGCTGAGCTGCACGGTGGCGGCCGTGGTGGCCCGCAGGCCAGGCAGGGCGGTATACCAGATGGCGTAGCCGAGACCGGAGGCCAGGGCGCCCGAAGCCACCGCCGCCGCACAGCCCGCCGCGTCCAGGGAGGCCCTGTCCTGCATGAGTAGGCTCAGCGCCAGGGCCAGCGGCACCGTGCGGAGGAAGTTGCCCCCAGTCACGCGGATGGGGTCGCCAATACCCTTTCCACGCAGCGAGTAGATACCCCAGGCGACTCCGGCGCTCAACATCAGGACAGCGCCCAGCGGCGGTGGCGCCGACACCCCCGGAAGCAGGAGGCCGATCAGGCCCGCGAGGGCGCATCCGAGCCCAAGCGTTTGCAGCCCGCCGAGTCGCTCGCCCAGCCAGAGCCCGCGAGCGATCATGGTGGCCTGCACCGCCCCGAACAGCAGCAGCGCCCCCATGGAAGCGGGCAGACTCACGTAGGCAAAGGAGAAGCCCGCCGCATATACAAACAGGGCGGTGGCAGAGGCCCAGTTCCCCTCACCTGTCCGGCCGCGACGACCCAGGGCCGCGATGAGCCAGAGCGTGCCAGCTCCAGTGGATAGCCGAAGGGCGGTGAAACTCGCCGGGTCGATGGTGGTGTGCTTCAGCGCAACGCGGCAAAGCAGCGAGTTGCAGGCAAAGGCGACCATGGCCAGGGAAGTGAGGGACAGGACGCGCGCCAGGGACAAGGAGCCACCTCAAAGGACGCCAGGGTGGGCAAGGATAACGGTCAATGGTCCCAGGCACCAGGGATCGGCTGAACCGAGCCAGGAGTGCCGCCGGAGCCACCGGCCCTACCTCTGGAACCGGCGCGTGAGCGCTACCCGGGACTCACGACCATCCCGGTGCGTTTCGCGCGTTTAGAATGGGCACGCGCTGCCTGATCACGTCCATAAACCTGGCGGTGGCCTGGAAGCGCTCGGTCCGGTGGGTGCTGCGGTCTTCCGGGAGGCCGAGGATCCGGTTCCACCGAACCTTTCCAGACCCCCGTGCGTTCATGCTCCCAGGTACCCTTGCCCCGGAGCCCCACCCCCTCATGGAACTTCCCCAGCTGCTGGATCTGGTCCGACACGGCGACGAGCTGGCCTGGGAGGCCTTCGTCCGCCAGTTCCAGGGGCGGGTCTTCGGCCTGGCCTACCACTACACGGCGCAGGCCGAGGAGGCCCGGGACCTGGCCCAGGAGGTCTTCCTGCGGGTCTACCGGCACCTGGGCCAGGTACCCGACGCGGAGGGCTGCCTGCCCTGGATCCTCCGCATCACCCGCAACGCCTGCCTCGACCACCTGCGGCGCCGGAAGGCCCGGCCGCCCCTCTGGGACCTGCCCGCGGACGAGCTGTTCGACCTGAAGTCCGCCGACCAGAGCCCGGAGGAGGCCCACCTGGAGGCGGTGCGGCGGACCATGGTGCACCGCGCCCTCCAGGAGCTCACCGACCTCAACCGGGAGATCATCCTGCTCAAGGAGATCCAGGGCCTGGGGGTGGAGGAGATCGCCGCCATCCTGGGGGTGCCCGTGGGCACCGTGAAGTCCCGCTCCCACCGCGCCCGCCTGGAGCTGGCCCAGCGGCTGGTGGCCGTGGGGATGGGAGCCTGACATGGATCAATCCCCTCGGCGCCTCACCCCCCCCACCCCGCCTCCGGACCTGACCCGGGCCATCCTGGCCCGCACCTCCGGCGACCCCTGCCGTCGCCTGGAGGCCCTGGCGTGCGACTTCGTGGATGACAGCCTGGACGCGGCACAGGCGCGTCTGGTCCGCCTCCACCTCGACCACTGCGAGGCCTGCTCAGCGCTGGTGGGGGCCCTGGCGACCCTCCGGGCCACCCTGCCCACCCTGGCCCAGGCGGACCCAGGACCCTGGTTCACCCAGGCGGTGCTGCGGGCCACCCGGCAGTACCGCCCGCAGGAGATTGCCCCACCCGACCCCAGCCTCCGTGACCTCTGGCGGAGGCTCATGCACCGCCCCCGCATCGCCCTGGAAGCGGCCTACCTGGGCGCGGCCGCGGGCCTGATGGGGGTCTACCTGCCCACGCCCCTCCCCGACCTGGCCCTGAAAGTGCCAGCCCTGGCGCAACCCCTCGGCGACTCGGCCCAGCAGGCGGCGAACAAGCTCCTGCGCATGGAGCAGCGCACAGCCATATCGCTGGAGCAGCGGCTTCGGCCAATGGTCCCGACCCGCCCGGACCCGCAGGTGGGACGACAGCTCTGGCGGCAGGCCTCCACTCGGGTCCACGCCTGGTGGCAGCGGCTTCGGGGCACCCAGCTCCCGCCGCCGGCCCCCCAACCACCCCCCCCAGCGAACCCTGGCTGAGGGGCTGCGTCTTTCTCTCCAGATGCCTGACCTTCCTGCCCCCCTTCCCTTGGAGCATCCATGACCTCCCTTCCCGACCTCGACCCCGCCTCCGGGACGACGCCCAAGGCGGCCCCCTACCTGCTGCCACCCGGCGCCCGGCCCGACTACTACCGTGATCCCCGCTCCAAGTCTCCGGTCCTGGCCACGGTGCTGTCGCTCATGCCCGGCCTCGGGCAGGTGTACCTGGGCTACACGCAGCTTGGGTTCATCCACGCCGCGACCTTCGCCGGGCTCGTCGCCCTCATGAGCAGCAACCAGCTGGGCCGGTTGGAGCCCTTCGTGGGCATCTCCATGGGGTTCTTCTTCCTCTACAACCTGGTGGATGCCCACCGCCGGGCCCTGCTGCTGAACGAGCGCCTCGCCCAGCTGGAGGCCCCGGAGCTGCCGGATGGCTTCGGCACCGTGTCCCTGGGCGGCCGCCTGGTCCTGGGCGTGGGCCTCATCTTCGTGGGGCTGCTCGCCCTGTTGAACCTCCGGTTCGGGTTCTCCCTGGCCTGGCTGGAGCGCTGGTGGCCGGCCGGGCTGGTGGCGCTGGGTATCTACCTGGTGGTCCGCGCCCTCAAGGATCGGGCGGCCGCGCGGGAGCTCCCGCAGTCATAGGCACGCTCGCAGGCCCATGCCGCCCCTCGGGCCTTCGCAAAGAGGGTCCGCGGGGCGGAAGCCTTTTGCATCCGGGATGCGTCGCGGAAGGTCTTACATCTGGAACCGGTGGGTGCACTCCACCCAGCTCTCGCTGCCGTCGCGATACTTCTCGCGCTTCCAGATGGGTACCCGCTGCTTGATCTCGTCCATGATCCAGGCGGCGGCCTGGAAGCTCTCAGCGCGGTGGGCGCTGCTGGTGGCGACGAGGACGGCTGCCTCGGTGAGGGGTACCACGCCCATGCGGTGGTGGATGCCGCAGCGGGTCAGGCCGTAGCGCTCGATGGCCTTCTCGCGCAACAGTCCCAGCTCCTTCTCGGCCATGGGGACATAGGCCTCGTAGGCCAGCTCCAGGACGGGACGCCCTTCGTGGTGGTCCCGGGCCCGGCCCTCGAAGAGGACCAGTGCTCCAGCGTGGGGATCCTCCATGACACTTCGTAAAGCCATCGCGTCCAGAGGCGCGTCCTGAACCGCTATCCAGGGAATCATGCGTGTCTCCGCTTCAGCCCAAACCATACACTGAACCGTTTGCAGGGGTCCGCCATGTCCAGCCAATCCATCGATCCGAACGCCGTGTTCGACACCCTCGGCCGCCACATGCTGGTGGACGGGTTCCACCTGGTGATGGACCTGGAGAAGTCCCACGGCTCCTGGATCGTGGATGCCCGCGATGGCCGCAAATACCTCGATTTCTACACCTTCTTCGCCACCACGCCCCTGGGCCACAACCACCCCCGCCTGCGGGAGGCCGACTTCGTGCGGCACTTGGGCGAGATCGCCGTTAACAAGCCCGCCAACTCCGACATCTACACCACGGCCTTCGCCGAGTGGGTGGAGGCCTTCGGTACCCACGCCGCCCCCGCTTACCTGCCCCATCTGTTCTGGGTCGATGGCGGGTCCCTGGCGGTGGAGAACGCCCTGAAGGCGGCCTTCGACTGGAAGGTGCGGAAGAATCTGGCGGCCGGCAAGGGCGAGAAGGGCTCGCAGGTCATCCACTTCCGGGAGGCCTTCCACGGCCGCAGCGGCTACACCCTCAGCCTCACCAACACCGCCGATCCTCGCAAGCATCAGTACTTCCCCAAGTTCGACTGGCCCCGCATCCCCAACCCCAAGCTCACCTTCCCCATGGACCTGGCCCAGGTCGAACGGGCCGAAGCCGAAGCTGTGGCGGCCATCGAGCTTGCCGTGGCGCAGAACCCCGATGACATCGCCTGCCTCATCGTCGAGCCCATCCAGGGCGAGGGCGGCGACAACCACTTCCGGGGCGAGTTCCTTCGCAAGCTGCGGGCCCTCGCGGACCGACACGAATTCCTCCTGATCTTCGACGAAGTGCAAACCGGCTTCGGGGCCACCGGCAAGTGGTGGGCCCACCAGTGGTTCGACGTGCAGCCCGACATCATCAGCTTCGGCAAGAAGACCCAGACCTGCGGCATTGCCGCCGGACGGCGCCTCGACGAAGTGGACAGCGTCTTCAAGGTGCCCAGCCGCATCAACAGCACCTGGGGCGGCAACCTGGTGGACATGGTGCGGGGCACGCGCATCATCGACGTCATTCGCGAGGAGAACCTCCTGGACCACGGCGTGACCCAGGGCGCGCGGCTGCTGAAGGGCCTGCAGGAGATCCACCGCGACTTCCCCGAGTTCACCGCCAACCCCCGTGGCCGCGGCCTCTTCTGCGCCCTGGACATCGCCACACCGGAGCTGCGCAACGCCGTGGTCGCCAAGGGCCACGACCTCGGCATGATGATCCTCTCCACCGGGGTGAAGGGCCTGCGGTTCCGCCCCGCCATGAACCTCACCACGGAGGACCTGGACCTCGGTGTGGAGCTGCTGCGAAAGGCCGTGGCCGAAGCCACCGCCTCTGCGTCTACTCTGGTGGGATGAAGGTCGACCTCTTCTGCGATGGTGCGTGTCTAGGAAACCCCGGCCCGGGCGGGTGGGGCTACCTGCTGCGGGTGCGCCTGGCCTCGGGAACACAGGAGAAGGAAGCGGCGGGTTCCGAGGCCGATACCACCAACAACCGCATGGAACTGCTGGCCGCCATCCGCGGCCTGGAGGCCCTCTCCAAGCCCTGCCAGGTGCTGCTGCAGAGCGACAGCCAGTACGTGGTGAAGGGCATCACCTCCTGGCTGAAGGACTGGAAGCGGCGGGGGTGGAAGAAGGCCGATGGCAAGCCCGTACTGAACGCAGACCTCTGGCAGGCCCTGGATGCACAGCTGGCCCGGCACCAGGTGGAGGCCCGCTGGGTGAAGGGCCACGCAGGCCATCCCGAGAACGAGCGGGTGGACCACCTCGCCAGCCAGGCTGCCGCCCAGGCATGACAAGGGCCCCGTCCTCGGGGCCCTTGTCAACCTGCCGACTGGATTCAGCTCAGCGGCGCCGCTGGAACTTGTAGACAATCTCGGGCGTCCAGCCGCGAACGGCCTTGCCATCGCGGGTCGCTGGGGCGTAGGTGGACTTGTTGGCCGCCTCGATGGCCGCCTCGTCGAAGCCGAAGGAGCCCGACACGCCCTCGATGATGGAGACCTTCAGGGGCTGGCCCTGCTCACCCACGAACACCTTCAGCCGCACAAAGTGATCCTGGGTGAGCTCCCAGCGCATCTGGACGGCGCGGATGGGGAACATCACCGGAGCCTGGCTCAGCATGTGGGCGGGTTCGCTGATCGGGGTCGGGGCTGGTGCGGCCTGGGCGGGTACCGGTGTGGGAATGCTGGGTTTGGGGGCATCCTGCATGGGCTGGGGCTTGGGAATCTCAGGGGCCGGGGGAGGTGGCAGGGCCGCAACCTTGGTCTCGGCGGCCTTCTTCTGGGCTGCCAGTTTCTGTTCCGCTGCCTTCTGCTCAGCCAGCTGCTGCTCAGCCAGTTTCTGCTGGCGTTCCACTTCCAGTTTCCGGGCCTGCGCTTCGTCAAGCTGCTTCTGGATTCGGGCCTTTTCCTCGACGGATTTAGTTTCTGATAGCTGCTTCTGCAGCTGAGTGGTCTTCTCCGCCTCGGCCCTGGCTTTGGCATCCAGGTCCGCCTTTTGCTGCTCGATCTGGACCTTCAGGAGCTGCAGCTCGGCCAGCTGCTTCTGCATGGCCGGATCTACCTTGGCCCGGCCGAAGAAGATGTACCCCAGCCCCAGGACCACGACCGCCGCGAGCCCTCCTCCGATCAGGAGAGTGGAGTTCTTCTGGCTGGCCTGCGCTTCCGCATGGCCATCGATGTGTTCCACACGGGTGGCGCCACTCCGCAGCGTCTCGCCGGCCGCGGTGTAGGCCAGGTAGTTGTCGCCTTGCTCGGCCTTCATCGCGGTGGTGTCCCGGTCGTTCTCCTCCCGGAAGAGGGTGTGCATGAAGAAGGCCATGTTGAAGGTGGTGGGGCTGTATTCGCCGTCATACAGCACCCGCTCAAGCTCGGTGCTGAAGGCTTCGACGGTGGTGAAGGGCTGGCGGCCCAGCAGCAGGCGGCCCAGGAACGCCCGGATCTCGGCCGGCAGGGGCGTCTCCTCCTGGGCGGCCTTGAGGTGGGCCTGATCGAGTACGCCCTGCAGGTCACCACCGACCGGTAGCCGTTCAAAAGTCAGCAGTTCGTAAAGCACGGCGCCCAGGGCAAACAGATCCTGCTGCAGGCCGTCTTCCGGCCCCTGCAGATAGGCCGCCAGCTTGTGCTTGGTGGTGGGCGCCTTGGCCAGCATGCTCCGGATGAGGGAGGCGAAGGGCGCATCAATGATCTGGGTGGCACCCTCGAAGCTGACCCACACGCTATGCGGGCTGAGCACACCATGGCTGACGCCCTTGGCCTGCATCTGCACGATACCCTGGGCCACGCCCTGGATGACGGTGAGGGCGTGGTCCACACCGAAGGGGATCTGCTCCTGCTTGGCCTTCTCGACCAACTGGGCGAGGCTGCGACCGGGTACGTGGTCCCAAGCCACATGCGGTGCCTTGCCGCCCTCGATGCGGTAGCCGAGACCGAAGGTCCGAGCCCCTCCCAGCAGGGGCAAGACCCGTCCTGCTTCTGGCAGGCGGGTGTTCATCCCAGCTTGGAACAGCTCCTCGGAGAAGGTCCGGACCAGCACATGGCGCTCGAAGTTGTTGCCGGCGATGACCACCGCACGGTGGATGGCGCCAAAGGGATCGCTGGCCAGTTCAGAAGCCAGCAGGTAGGACCCGAGGCGGGTGTAGGTGCCCATGTCCATCTCCAGAGGGAATGCTAGGAAAGATAGCCCGAAAGTCGTGATTCGCCTAGTACGGGAGCCGGCACACCCCCAGGACTGTGATCAAGGTCCAGCCGGGACCTCCCAGAGGTCGCCGCCTGAGCGCCAGACCAGGATCCAGAGGTTGGCAGTCGCGTTGACGCCATTCGAGAAGGCCAACTGCAGCTGGGCGAAGGGCAGGGAGAGATCATCCCAGGGGCCGATCCGCCGGCCTGTGGCTTCATCGAAATGCTCAAGCAGCCGCTGGTGCCGCGTCTGCTTGGTGGCCATGAACTGGCGCAGGGCCTGGCCAGGATCAAGGCTGCCCCGAAGGGCCCAGAAGGGCTCCCGGGTCACCAGCAAGTGGGGCAGTTTTTCATCCGCGTAGGCCTCGAAGGCCTCCCGCAGGGGGCTCATGCCCTGGAGGGCCGAAGGATCCGTCAGGAGCTGCACCTGATGGGCGAGGACTCCCAGATCGCGAACCAAATCCTCGGGTCGACGGCGCTCCTCGCCAAGGCGCAGCACCGTGCGGTATTGGGCCTCCACCTGCTCGGCCGTGGGCGGCTGGTCGCTGGCCACGCCGCGCGCGCCTTCGAGGAGGGCCTGGGGATGGGCCCGCAGGAAGGCAGCCATGCGTTTGGGAATCAACCGGAGGGCCTTGGCCGTCTGGGCCTCATGCACCTTGGGGGACCAGGCCCCCAGCGCGCCGCAAGCCAGCAGCAGTGCCATGACCGGCCCTCGCATGGCCGCCATCAGGGGGCCTCCCGGGTGAGGACGGAGGCCGCTTCGGCCATGGGGTCCATGGGCAGGCCCAGGGCCCGCAGCCGGTGAAGGAGGGTCGTCCGCCGCATCCCGAGCCGCCGGGCCGACTCGCTCTTGTTCCAGTTGGTGGCCTGCAGCGACTCAAGGATGAGGTGGCGCTCAAGGTCTTCCAGGAAGCGCCCCAGATCCTGGTGCTGGGGGAGTCTGGGAAAGGCCACGGAGGGCAGTACCCCGGCGATGGAGGCGGGCAGATCCTGGAGCAGGAGTCGCTCGGGATCGGAGCCCAGCGCCATGGCCCGCTCCACGGCGTTCTCCAGCTCACGGACATTCCCCGGCCAGCCATAGGCTTCCAGGGCCTGCAGGGCGGCGGGTTCGACCTGCTTGAGGGGAAGGCCCAGCTCCCGGGAGAACTTCCGTGTGAAGTGCGCCACCAACACGGGGATGTCCTGGGGATGTTCCCGTAGCGGGTGCAGCTGGATGGGGATCACGTTCAGGCGATAGAACAGGTCTTCCCGGAACCGCTTCTGCTCCACCAGGCTGCCGAGGTCCTCATTGGTGGCCGCCAGGAGACGAAAGTCGGACTTCACGGTGCGGGTGGAGCCCAGAGGCGTGAACTCCCGCTCCTGGATGACCCGCAGCAGCTTGACCTGCAGGCTCAAGGGCATGGTGCCGATCTCGTCGAGGAAGAGGGTGCCACCTTCCGCCTGCTGGAAGCGTCCGGGGCGGTCCGTGCGCGCGTCCGTGTAGGCCCCCCGCACATGCCCGAAGAGCTCATCTTCAAGCAGGTTCTCGGGAATGGCGCCGCAGTGGATGGGCACGAAGGGCCCCTGGGCCCGGGGGCTCCACTGATGGATGGTTCGGGCCGCCAGTTCCTTGCCCGTGCCGGAAGGTCCCGTGATGAGCACGGTGGACGGCGAAGGTGCCACCCTGCGCAGCAGGGCTTGCAGGTTCTGCCAGATGTCGGAGCGCCCCACCATCATGGGCCCGGCCACCTGCCCCTGGATCTGCTCCCGCAAGCGCCGGTTCTCCTGGTTCAGCTGCGACTTCTCGATGGCCCGCAGCAGGGTGTGCTCCAGCTCCTCCGACCGGAAGGGCTTGGGCACGTAGTCGTAGATGCCCATCTTCACGGCCTGGAGGGCTGTCTCCACGGAGGTTGAGCCCGAGAGCACCACCACCACGGTGTGGGGCTTGGCGACAGCCTGCCGGGCCAGTTCCAGGCCGCTGAGGTCGGGCAGCATCAAGTCCACCACTGCCAGGTCGAAGTGCTCGTTTCGCAGCAACTGGGCGCCCCGCAGGCCAGACCCCGTGCCCACCACCTCGTGGCCATGGCGGGACAGCAGGGTGCCCACCACCTCTAGGATGGTGGGATCGTCGTCCACCAGCAGGGCCCGGGCCGGGTTCATCTCCCCAGGGTCGCCACAGGCAAGACCCCTGTCAAGGTTTGGACAGGGTGGCTAGACTCTCTCGATGCTCTCTCGAACCGGTTTGTGGCAGCGCGTCTCAGGTGCGTCCTGGTGGCCCCTCGCCTGGGCCCTGGCCGCGGCCTGCCTGGTGCCTTGGCTGGTGCCTGAGCGCTGGGATGGTGTGATCCACCTGCACTGGTACCTGGCGGGTGGGCTGGCCTGGCTGCTGTCCTTGCCCCTCGCCCGACTCCGGCACGGGTGGGGGGTGACACTGGCCCTGGGCCTGGCTGGGCTCACCTGCCTCGGATTGGCCCGGAAGGCCCGGTGGGAGGCTCAGCTGCCGTCAGGCTTCCAGGCCGTCGAAGGCCGCATCGCGGCCCCCTGGACCCAGCAGGGGGAGCGCCTGCGGGGTCAAATCGACCTGTCGGCACCGGAAGCCATGCAAGGACTGACCCTGCCGCTGACAATCCCGGCTGATGGGGAACAGCCACCGCCCGTTCCCGGCACCCCGGTGCGCTTCCGGGCCGACCTGCGCCCGGTCCAGGCGGCCCCCACGTTCCTGGTCGAGCGGCCTCTCTGGCGGGCCCGCAGCGATGAGGCGCCCCGACGGATCCACCTGGCCTCCGCCCAGATGATGGAGGCGCTGGGGCCACCGCGCCCATCCCCGTTGCTGCGCCTGCAGACCTTCGCAAGGAGCCGCTTCGAGGCCCTGCCCCTCGACCCGGTGGCCAAGGACCTCTGGGGCGCCCTGGCCCTGGGAATCCCACCTTCTGACGAAGGCCACTTCAGCGTCTTCGCAGAGAGCGGAACCATCCACATTCTTGTGGTTTCGGGCCTTCAGGTGACCCTGGTCATGGCCGCGGTGGAGGCCCTGCTCCGCCGCCTCCGCCTGCGCGGCTCGGCCCTCGGGGCCATGCTCCTGGGCCTCCTCTATGCGGCCGTCGTGGGCTTCTCGGCGCCCGTGTGGCGGGGCCTCTTCATGGGGGTGGCCTGGGCCGTGGGCCGCGCCTCGGGCTGGAAGCTACCCCCGGTGGCCGGCCTTCATATTGCCCTGCTGCTGTGGCTGCTCGGGCACCCGGCGGCCGGCGTTGAGCCTGGCTTCCTGCTGGCCTGGTGGGCCCTGCTGGGGCTGCTCTGGGGGGCCGAGCCCCTGGCTGGTCTCCTCTCGCCTTTGCTTGGCCGGTGGGCCCTGCCCTTCGCCCGGCTCGCCGCACCGTGGCTAACCACCCTGCCCCTCCTGGCCCTGCTCCACGGCGGGGCACCCCGGTGGGGCATCCTCGCCAACCTGCTGGTGCTGCCCCTGGTGGCCTTCCTGACACCGGTCTGCCTCACCCTGCTGCTGCTTCCCCTGCCCGGCCTGACCCAGGCCACCGGTGCAGTGCTGACCTGGATGGGGGATCGCCTGGTGCCGACTTTCACTGGCATTTCCCCCTTGGGGACCGCGATCCTGTGGCCCTGGCTACTGCTGGTTCTGGGGTGGCTGGCCTTGGCCCACCTCCAGGGGCGGCTGGTGCGAACCCGGGCCCTGACGGTCGGCCTGGTGGGCCTGTCCCTGGGGCTGCTCGCCTTCCGCGGCACCGGGCGAGCCCCGGCCACCCTCTCTCTGGAAGCCGTCGATGTCGGCCAGGGCGATGCCCTGCTGGTGCGGGTACCCGGTGGACAGGCCACCCTCATCGACACGGGACCGGGCCCCTGGACGGGCCGGCGCCTGGCCCGGGTCCTCAGCCGCCGCGGCGTGCGGGAGCCCGTGAACCTGGTGGTGACCCATGCCCACGGGGATCACGCGGGAGGCTGGCAGACCCTGGCCCGCCTCTGGCCCCTGGCCAGCACGTCGGTGCCCGTCACCGCCAATGATGAAGATCCTTGGGCCGCCTACCAGCCACCGGGGGCGGCCCCTGCGGGCCTGCTGCGGGGGGATGCTTGGACCCAGGGCGAGGCCCGGTTCCAGGTGCGCTGGCCGGCCCGGGCCTTCGCCCTGCCGGATGCCAACATGGTCTCTGTGGTGCTGCAGGTGTCCTGGCGGGACCGTGACCTCTGGCTGATGGGCGATGCCCTGGCCATCCAGGAGCGCGACCTGCTGGACCTGGGGGACCCCGCCCCGGCACCCCACCGCCTGCTGAAGGTGGGCCACCATGGCAGTCGGAATGCATCAGACCCCGCGTGGGTGGCGGCCCTCCGGCCCGAGGTGGCGGTCATTCCCGCGGGCTACCGCAACCGCTTCGACCATCCCCACCCGGAGACCCTGGCGACCTTTCAGAGCCAGGGCCTCGTCCCCTGGGTCACCGGCCCCGCATGCGGAGTAAGGGTGAGCGCGGCGGAGGGGGGCTGGCGCATCGAGACCGGGGACGGGGGGGGCGCCTTCACGCCGTTGCGAACCACCCCGAGGCCGTGAGCTGGGCCACCAGTCGACGGCTGCCTTCGGCATGCTGTGCCCGCCACTGGGCCTCGGCCTCGGGACCGACGTCGTTAACGACCACCAGGGCCGCCCCGCAGGGCACCCCGGCAGCCTGGCAGGCGGCGAAGACCCCGGTCAGCTCCAGGTGCTCCGCCGGCGCCACAGAGGCCAGCAGCTGGGAGCCCTCAAGCGTCCGGGTGATGGCGGGCGGCACCGCCACCGGGTGCCTGGGCAGCGGCCCGTCCAGGGTCGAGGGCCAGCGGGCGACCTCCAGGCTCGGCCGGTAGGCCCCGCCGCGCAGTTCTTCCAGGGAGGTGGCCACGGCCTCGGAGGCCCAGAGCAGGTCGAACAGGGCCAGGCGTTCGTCATAGCGGCCACAGGTGCCCAGGAAGAGCACGGCCTCCGGACGACGCTGGACCAGCAACCGGGCCGTGGCGGCTGCGGCGGTCACCGCCCCGATGCCTACCGTGGCCGTGGTCCACCCCTCCGGGGCCTGGACCGCAAGGCTGTCCAGTTCAGGGGGAAACGCGGCAAGGATGAGGCGCATGGGGGCATTCTACCGGGCCAGGAGGTGATCCACGGCCCAGGTGGCCACGGGGATGGACAGCCCGTTGCCCAGCAGGCGGTACCGGGCTTCCAGCGGGAGGGCCTCCGGGAAGCGAAACCCTTCGGGCAACCCCAGCAACCGCGCCACTTCGGTAGGAGAGAAGCGCCGCACGCCCCGTTCGGTGTGGAGAAAGGAGCCGCTGCCCACTAGCCGCCGGCCATAGCCGCCGATGAAGCAGGCGCTGCGGTGATCTTCAGGGCGCACCAGATCCAGACCCTGGAGGTGACGGGCCAGGGTCTGGCAGGAAAGGTAGAGCCCCCCGTCCTCTTCGGCATCCAGGTAGGCCACCAGATGCGGGGTCGGGAGGTCTGGCAGGGGGAGCGGACGCAACGGCTGACGGGAGGCCACGACAAACGCACGGGGCCGCTGATTGGGCAGCCCAAAGCGAGTGGGGCAGGCCTGAAGGTCGAGCCGATGCATGCCGTGGGCGCGGATCCGCTCGGCGAGCAGCTGGTGGGCATCGGAATCCAGGAAGCCGGCCACGTTTTCCAGCACCAGGTGGTCCGGCGGCGCCTGGGCAAAGCACTCCATGAGGTGACTGAACGCCCGGGAACGCCGATCCTGCAATCCCTGGTGGTTGCCCATCCGGCAGAAGGGCTGGCAGGGCGGGCTGAGCAGCCAGGTGTCGGCGCCGTGGGCCGCCAGCTCCTGGGCCGCAACCGCCGCCAGCTCCCGGGGGAGGGGCGATTCGCCATGGTTCAAGGCGTAGGTGGCGTTGGCCAGCTCGCTGACGTCGTAGGCCGCCTGGACCGTGCCCCGGCTCCCCAGGGCCAGCCGCCAGCCCCCGATGCCGGAGAACAGCTCGAGGGCGCGCATCACCCGCAGCTGCAGCCGGTGCCGCAGCCACCCCCGGGCTGGAGGGTGGTTCCGGCGGCGAGGGTCCGGCCCGCGGCAAAGAGCCGAGCGGCCATGGCCACCGCAGACAGGGGCAGGGCCCAGGGCACTGCGTGGGCCAACAGGGCCCCTCCCAGGAGCAGACAGGCGAGTTCGACCAGGGTCCGGTTTCGAGCGGCATCCTGAGCCAGGCTGGGATGGTCTGCCCTAAAGGGCTTCTTGGCGAGCCACAGACCGCCCAGCGCGCTGAGGGAGAGGATGGCCAGCCCCTCGAGCCAGGGGGCCCGGGTCGGGGAAAGGGATTCTCCCATCCAGGCGGACGCCGCAGTCAGCAGCATGCCCAGGGCCAGCAGCCGCTGGAGCACCGCCAGGCCTCGCAACGTACGACGCTCACGGTCGAGCCCCCGGTTGCCAAGCCCCGCGCGGATCCGCCCCCAGAGGCTGAGGGAGCTTGGCACCTGCAGCAGGCACGCAGCTCCCAGTCCCCAGACCGGCGACAGGCCCAGCTGGACCCCCAGCCCGACCAGGCCGGTACCCAGGAGCAGGTAGAGGGAGGCCGATACCAGGGCGAGGGGGCCAGCCCTCATCGGGTGAGCTTCCGGTACCTGATGCGGTGCGGATCGAAGGGCTTGAGTCCCAGGACATCCCGCCGGTAGGCCTCGTACTGGCTGTAGTTCCCATCGAAGAACTGCACCTGGGAATCGCCCTCGAAGGCCAGGATATGCGTGGCAAGGCGGTCCAGGAACCAGCGGTCATGGCTGACCAGCACCGCGCTTCCCGCGAAGGACTCGATGGCCTCCTCCAGGGCACGCATGGTGTTCACGTCCAGGTCGTTGGTAGGCTCGTCGAAGAACAGCAGGTTGGCCTCGCTCTTCAGGGTCAGTGCCAGGTTGAGGCGATTCTGCTGCCCACCACTCAGCTCCGAGACCTTCTTCTGCTGAGAATCCCCACTGAACCCGAAGCGGCTCAGCCAGGCCCGTGCGTTGATGAGCTTGCCGCCCAGTTCGATCTGCTCGTAGCCACCCGAAACCGCCTCGAAAACGTTCTTGTCGGGATTGAGGTTGGCCCGGAGCTGATCCACATAGGCCATGCGCACGGTCTCGCCCAGTCGGATGGTGCCCGAGTCGGGTGTCTCCTGGCCGGTAAGCAGCCGCAGCAGCGTGGATTTACCGGCGCCGTTGGGGCCGATGACCCCCAGAATGCCGGCGCGGGGAATGGCGAAGCTCAGGTTCTCGAAGAGCACCTTGTCGCCGTACGCCTTGGAGACCCCGTTGAGCTCGGCCACCAGATCCCCCAGCCGGGGTCCACTGGGGATGTAGATCTCCAACTCCTGCTCCTTCTGGCGGCCTTCCTCCCCAGCCAGCCGCTCGTAGTTGGCGATGCGGTCCTTGCTCTTGGCGTGCTGCCCCTTCGGGGACATGCGGATCCATTCGAGCTCGCGCTCCAGGGTCTTCTGCCGCTTCTGGTCGGACTTCTCCTCGCGGGCCAGGCGGCCCTGCTTCTGCTCCAGCCAGCTGGAGTAGTTGCCCTTCCAGGGGATGCCCTCGCCGCGGTCCAGTTCCAGGATCCACTCGGCCACATGGTCCAGGAAGTAGCGGTCGTGGGTGACGGCGATGACCGTGCCTTTGTAGTCCTGCAGGTGCTTCTCCAGCCAGGCGACCGTCTCGGCATCCAGGTGATTGGTGGGTTCGTCCAGCAGGAGGATGTCGGGCTGCTGGAGCAGCAGGCGGCAGAGGGCCACCCGCCGGCGCTCACCACCGGACAGCACGCCAATTTTGGTATCAGGGTCAGGACAGCGCAGGGCGTCCATGGCCTGCTCAAGGCGCGAATCAAGGTCCCAGCAGTCGTGGGCGTCGATCTTCTCCTGCAGTTCGCCCTGCTTGGCCAGCAGCACGTCCATATCGGCATCGGGGTCGGCAAACTGGTCGCTGATGGCGTTGTAGTCCCGCAGCCAGCCCACCTGCTCAGCAGCACCTTCCTCGACAATCTGGAGCACGGTTTTCTCGGGATCGAGCTGGGGTTCCTGCTCCAGCATGCCTGTGGAGTAGCCCTTGCTGAGCACCGCTTCGCCGTTGAAATCCTGGTCCACGCCCGCCATGATGCGCAGCACGGTGCTCTTACCCGAGCCGTTGAGGCCCAGCACGCCGATCTTGGCGCCGTAGAAGTAGCTGAGTGAGATGTCCTTGATGACGGGCTTGTTGTTGAAGATCTTGCTCACCCGCATCATCGAGTAGATGATCTCGGGCTGCTCGCTGACGGTCTTGGCCATGGGTGCATCCGACAAAAAGGCCGCGCGGGGCGCGGCCTTTCCAGGATAGCGGATTCAGGTGCGGTGAGCTGGCCCCGGACGATCACAACGCGGGGAACTCAAGGGCGACACCGCGCCAGCAAGGGCTGGCGGGCGAGGTTTCTTCTAGATACGGACCTACGCCTCCAGCGCCGCTTGGGCCGCCGCCAAGGTGGCGATGGGCACCCGATAGGGGCTGCAGCTCACGTAGTCCAGGCCCACGTTGTGGAAGAAGACCACGCTGCGGGGATCGCCCCCGTGCTCGCCGCAGACGCCCAGCTTGATGCCGGGCCGGGCGGCCCTTCCCTTTTCGCAGGAAATGCGCACCAGCTCGCCGATGCCCTCCTGGTCGAGGCTCTGGAAGGGGTCGTCCTCCAGGATCTTCTTCCCGACGTATTCCGGCAGGAAGCTGCCGGCGTCGTCCCGGCTGAAGCCGAAGCCCATTTGGGTGAGGTCGTTGGTGCCGAAGCTGAAGAACTCCGCTTCCTGGGCGATGCGGTCCGAGGTGATGGCCGCCCGCGGGATCTCGATCATGGTGCCGATGGGGCAGATGAACTGGGTGCTTCGCTCCTTGTTGACCTGGGCGATCTCATCAAGCATTTCCACCTTGGTGAAGGCCAGCTCCCGCACGGTGCCGATGAGCGGCACCATGATTTCCGGCACCGCCTTCACGCCCTTAGCCGCCACATTCAAGGCGGCTTCGGCGATGGCCCGCACCTGCATGCGGATGATCTCGGGGAAGGTGATGCCTAGGCGACATCCCCGATGGCCCATCATGGGGTTGAACTCGTGGAGCTGGGCCACCCGGCGTTCGACCACGCCCAGGTCCACCCCAAGGACCTCCGCCATTTCCCGCTGACCCGCCTCGTCCTGGGGCAGGAATTCGTGTAGGGGCGGATCCAGCAACCGAATGTTCACGGGCAGCCCATTCATGGCCGTGAAGATGCCCTCGAAGTCCTCGCGCTGCATGGGCAGCAGCTTGGCCAGGGCCTTCTTGCGCCCCTCCGGGTCGGTGGCTAGGATCATCTCCCGCACTGCCAGGATCCGATCTCCCTCGAAGAACATGTGCTCCGTGCGGCAGAGCCCGATGCCTTCTGCCCCGAAGGCCCGGGCCACTGCGGCATCATGGGGGGTGTCGGCATTGGTCCGCACCTTGAGGCGCTTCGCCTCCCGGCTCCAGGTCATGATCTTGGCAAAGCGGCCATAGAGGTCGCTCTCCTCGGCCTTGAGGCGGCCATCGACCAGCACCTGGTTGACCTCCGAGGGGTGGGCACTCAGCTTCCCGACAAACACTTCTCCAGTGGAGCCATCCATGGAGATCCAGTCCTGACCTGCCTTCAGGGTGCGATCACCGACGGTTACGGTTCCCTTGACCAGATCAATCTGGACGGCGGACGCGCCACACACGCAAGGCTTGCCCATGCCGCGGGCCACCACCGCAGCATGGCTGGTCATGCCTCCGCGCGCAGTGAGAATGCCCTGGGAGGCCACCATGCCCGAGATGTCTTCGGGACTGGTTTCCACCCGGACCAGAATGACGGGGCCTTCCGGTGCCATCTTTTCCGCCTGCTCGGCGGTCAGGGCAATGAGACCTGTGGCAGCGCCTGGCCCAGCGTTTAGGCCCTTGGTAAGCAGTTGCCCCTCCTTGCGTAGCCGATCCTTTTCGTGGGGGTCGAACACGGGGGCCAGCAGCTGGGCGAGGCTGTCGGCGTCGATGCGCTGGAGGGCGGTCTTGCTGTCGATGAGCCCCTCATCCACCAGATCGATAGAGATGCGGATGCCCGCCATGGCTGTGCGTTTGCCGTTCCGTGTCTGCAGAAGGTAGAGCTTGCCGCGCTCGATGGTGAACTCGATGTCCTGCATGTCCTTGAAGTGCCGTTCGAGCCGCTGGCAGGTGGCGTCCAGCTCGGCGAAGGAGGTAGGCATGACCTCCTCCAGGCTTTTGAGTCCGGTGCCCTCGGCCTGGGAGCGGGTGATGGGCTGCGGGGTGCGAATGCCTGCCACCACATCCTCGCCTTGGGCATTGATGAGATACTCGCCGTAGAAGAGCCTCTCGCCGGTGGACGGATCCCGTGTGAAGGCCACCCCGGTGCCGCAGTCGTCGCCCATGTTGCCGAAGACCATGCTTTGGACGTTTACCCCAGTGCCCCAGTCATCGGGGATGCGGTGCAGGCGACGATAAGTGATGGCCCGAGATGTGTTCCAGCTCTCGAAGACCGCTCGGATAGCCCCCCAAAGTTGTTCCATCGGATCCTGGGGAAAGGGTTTGCCACTTTCCTCGAGAACGATCTCCTTGAAGGCGGTGACGAGTTTCTTCCAGTCGTCGGCGCTGAGATCCGTATCCTGATGGCGCCCGAGGGTTTCCTTAGCCCGCTCCAGTTCAGCCTCAAACAAGGCGTGTTCCACGCCCAGCACCACATTGCTGTACATCGTGATGAAGCGACGGTAGGAATCCCATGCGAAGCGCGGATTGCCGCTCGCACGTTCAAGAGCCAGGACCGTCTGATCGTTAAGTCCAAGGTTCAGTACGGTATCCATCATGCCAGGCATGGATACGCGGGCGCCGGAGCGCACCGATAGCAGCAGTGGTTTCTCGCTGCCCCCAAAGGAACAGCCTCGAACACCCTCAAGCCACTTCAAGGCCTCGGCCACTTCTCGCCTCAAGTCGTCGCCAAGATCCCGGCCATTCACATGGTAGGCCGCGCATTGCTCTGTGGTGAGGGTGAAGCCCGGGGGGACTGGAATGCCCAACCCTGCCATTTCGGCAAGGTTGCAGCCCTTGCCGCCAAGCAGGTTACGCATCGTGGCGTTCCCCTCGTTGCGGTTCCCCCCGAAGGTGTAAACACCTTTGCCCATTCGATCCTCCACGCGGAACAGTCATTGTATCCCGCGATGAAGCCAAAAGCCTCTGCAGATGCTGCGGCTAGGTACGCAAAACGGGCCACCCTTGCGGGGTGACCCGTTGTTTTAACGTCGCAGCGACCTACTTTCCCACTCCTCAAGGAGCAGTATCATCGGCCCTCCAAGTCTTAACTGCCGTGTTCGGTATGGGAACGGGTGTGACACTTGGGGAAAAGCCACGACGAAGGCTTAGAAGGGATGAGAAGGGATTTGGCGAGGCGCGTATGGCGCTCTCTTGGGTTTTGGTCGGCAGTTTGGGCTCGCGCCCCATTCCAGATTCGCCTTGCAGGCGATCTGGCCTGGGTTCGCTCCACGCTCTTCGCAGTCGCTCAGAGCTGGCCCAAACCTGCACTTCAATGCAATTGATTGATGAAAGGTCAAGTCAGTGGACCGATTAGTATCGCTCAGCTTAAGCCGTTACCGGCCTTACACATGCGACCTATCAACGTGGTGGTCTTCCACGGGTCTCATAGGGAGATCTCATCTTGAGGGGTGTTTCGCGCTTAGATGCTTTCAGCGCTTCTCACTTCCCGACATAGCTACCCAGCGTTGCATTTGGAAACACAACTGGAACACCAGAGGTCAGTCCATCCCGGTCCTCTCGTACTAAGGACAGGTCCTCTCAAATCTCCTGCGCCCACACTAGATAGGGACCGAACTGTCTCGCGACGTTCTGAACCCAACTCACGTACCACTATTGATCGGCGAACAGCCGAACCCTTGGGACCTGCTTCAGCCCCAGGATGTGATGAGTCGACATCGAGGTGCCAAACCTTGCCGTCGATATGAACTCTTGGGCAAGATCAGCCTGTTATCCCCGGCGTACCTTTTATCCGTTGAGCGATGGCCCTTCCATTCGGGACCACCGGATCACTATAACCTGCTTTCGCACCTGCTCGTCGTGTCTGACTCGCAGTCAAGCTCCCTTATACTATTGCGCTCTGCGGCTGATTTCCAAACAGCCTGAGGGAACCTTCGTACGCCTCCGTTACGCTTTAGGAGGCGACCGCCCCAGTCAAACTACCCGCCTGACATTGTCTTCCACCCGGATTACGGGTGCGAGTTAGAGATCAGCATTGCGCAGGGTGGTATCTCAACGTTGGCTCCACCGACCCTAACGAGCCAGTTTCAAAGCCTCCCACCTATCCTGCACAGCACAATGCCAACCTCAATGTCAAGGTGTAGTAAAGGTGCACGGGGTCTTTCCGTCTAAGTGCGGGTAACCGGCATCTTCACCGGTGCTACAAGTTCGCTGAGTCTCTGCTGGAGACAGTTTCCAGATCGTTACGCCATTCGTGCAGGTCGGAACTTACCCGACAAGGAATTTCGCTACCTTAGGACCGTTATAGTTACGGCCGCCGTTCACCGGGGCTTAAATTCGCAGCTTCGCTTGCGCTGACCGCTCCTCTTGACCTTCCGGCACCGGGCAGGCGTCAGCCCCTATACCTCCTCTTTGGAGTTTGCAGAGACCTGTGTTTTTGTTAAACAGTCGCCTGGAACATTTATGTGCCACCACCTCGGGCTATGAACCCTACCGTGGTACCCCTTCTCCCGAAGTTACGGGGTTAATTTGCCGAGTTCCTTCAGCAGAGTTCTCTCAAACGCCTGAGGATTCTCTCCTCGACTACCTGTGTCGGTTTGCGGTACGGACACAAATACCTCTCCTTAGCAGCTTTTCTCGGCAGTGTAGGATTAGGACTTTTCGTCAGAGTTCTTGGGCTCATGGCACCCGGACTTCCCTAAGCGCCACCCTTGAAAACTTTCGCAGAACATTCCATAGCTCTGCGTCCCTACCTTCCTGCGTCCCTGCATCGTACAAACGAGGTATTCATGGTGCTGGAATATTAACCAGCCTTCCATCGCCTACGCCTTTCGGCCTCGGCTTAGGGTCCGACTAACCCAACGCGGATTGACCTTGCGTTGGAAACCTTAGTCTTACGGCGGACAGGGTTCTCGCCTGTCTTTACGCTACTTATGCCGACAGAGTCTCTTCCCATGTCTCCAGCTGTCCTTACGGTCAACCTTCACAGACGTAGGGAATGCTCCCCTACCACTTACGTTCGCAGCTTCGGTACTATGCTTGAGCCCCGTTGAATTGTCGGCACAGACCCGCTTGACCAGTGAGCTATTACGCTTTCTTTAAAGGATAGCTGCTTCTAAGCTAACCTCCTGGCT
>CAVUDX010000007.1:0-145000 GCA_963740385.1 uncultured Acidobacteriota bacterium | reverse complement strand
GGCTCCCTGGATGTGCGTGGGCTCAAGCGCAGCGGCGGCCTGCGCGCCGTGAAAGCTGCTAAGGGCCAGCTCCACCGAGCGCGCGCACTCGCGGCCCTTGAGACCTACCTTGCGGGTGCAGGTCAGGTTAGGTAGTCGAAGAGGTTCTGTTTGTTGGTCTTGGCCAGGGTGTTCAGGGTGACCGACTGCATGGTCTGGTCCGTGGTGAAGTCGGTCATCGCCTTGGGGTAGTCGGTGTCCTGCTTGCTGTTCTGGAGGTCCTGGAGCGTCAGGTTCATCCCCGAGAGGGTGTCCTTTAGGCTGAGCAGACCCGACTGCCGCCCCCCCAGATCCGTCCGCACCTGGCTGAGGTTGTCGAGTACCGTCTTCAGGTTGTCTGCAGCGGCTTGGATCTTGACGGGGTCGTTGGTCGCCAGGCCATCCCGAAGGTCCGCGATGGTCTGGAAGAGGTTGGTGGCAGCCCCTCCCGACCCGAAGAACACCTGATCACCCGGGATGTTCGTGGCCACCGTGGAGGAGGCCGTGACATTCAGGGTGATGACGCCCGAATTGCCCGCATAGGTGGGGCTGGCGGGGGGCGCGGAGTCCACGAAGGGCATGGTCTGGGTCTGGGTGCCGGCGAAGAGGTATTTTCCCTGGTCCTTGGTGTTCGCAAGGGCCAGCAGATTGGAGCGGATGGCGTCGACTTCCGAGATGAGCGCCGTCCGGCTGGAGGCGGTATTGGTGCTGCCGAGGCCCTGGGTGGCGAGTTCCTGGAGGCGCATGTTGTTGTCGATCGCCGCCGACACCACATCCTCCGAGGACTTCAGGTAGGCCAGTGCCGAGTCGGCCTGCTTGATGAACTGGGTGTTCGCCTGGATGGAGGTGCCGAAATCGAGGATCAGGGCTGCGGCGGCAGGATCTTCGCCGGGCGAATTGATCTGCTTCCCGGTGGCGATCCGCGTGTTATTCAGCGCGAGGCGCTCCTTGATCCGCTGGAGGTCCAGAAGGGTGTTTCGATCCTGGGTGGTGCTGGGCGTTCGCAGGGACATGGCTCACCTTCCTTCAGATTCATCGGCCAAACTGGTTCACCAACTGATCGGTGAGTTGATTGATCACGCTGAGGAACCGCGCAGAGGCCTGATAGCCACGCTGGAGCGTCATCATGTTGGTGGCTTCTTCATCCAGATCGACCCCGGAAATGCGATCGCGCTGGGTCTGCAGCGCCGTCACAAGGTTCTGCTGCGTGTCGCTCTGCGCCTTGTAGGTCTGGGACCGAGTGCCAACATCGGCGATAAGGCTGCCAACCGCCGTACTGTAACCGAGGTCGCCGGCCCCATCGCCATTGGTGTCCACCAGGCTTGCCGACTGCTGCAGGTTGGCCATGGCGTTGGCGTTCGCGTTGTCCCCAGGGGCCCCGGCCACCCCGGCCGCCGCAATGAGGGATGGATTCGCGCGCACAGCGGCATTGATGGAAAGGATGGCGACCATGCCCTTGTAGGAGGTTGCCGCCGAAATGGTGGTGGGCAGCCCATCCGCGCCATTGGCCACACCAGTCTGGAAGAAGTCGTTGCCCGTGGCCACGCCATTGGCACCAAAGCCAGCGCGGTGAAGCAGGTTCACTTGGCCAGACACACCTGCGGCGAGCTGGTCGAGTTGCTTCTGAAAGCCCACCAGGATGTTGTCCCGCAGGTCCAGCTTAGCGCCCAGTTGTCCGTCCTTGATGCCGGCCGTGACGTCGACGAGGGAGCCTCCCATGACGGACTGGACACTGAGGTGGTTGTCCAGGGCCGCGCCCCCTGGCGCCGTCTGAAGATGGTAGGCACTGTTCCCGCTCACCAGGACCGCCTGGCCTGAGTCCAGGGTGATCTGGTACTCGCCCTTGGATCCTTCAAATACGTGGATGCCCACCAGGCCCGCCAGCTTGTCTGTCAGTTCCTTCCGCTGGTCCCGGGCATCGCTGTCGCCCGCCTGGCCGATTTCGGTGGTGATGCGCTGGTTGAGCAGGGCGATCTGATCCGTAAGGGTGTTCACCTCGGTCACCAGGCTGCCGATGGTCTGATCGGCGCTGTTCCGCTGGTCATCCAGCAGCCGATACCGGCTCTGGAGGCTCGTGATCATGGTCTGGGCCTTGCCGAGAAGGTTGGTTCGCAGGGCACCGTCCTCAGGCCGAGTCGAAAGGTCCTGGAATCCTTGGAAGAAGGCCTGGATCTGGGCCCCAAGCCCCGTATCGCCGGTATCGCCGAGGCTCGTGGCGACGGCCTCCACGCCAGCGTACCGTTCCGTGGCCCCGGTCTGGCGGGCTGTTTCCTGATAAATCTGCAAATCCAGGAACCGGTCCCGGATGCCCTGCACGCTGTTGAGCGACACGCCGGTGCCGAAGTAGGACTGTCCCTCGATGGCCGACCCATTGGTGGTCAGGTTGGCCCGCTGACGGGTGTAGCCGGGCGTGTTCACGTTAGCGATGTTGTGTCCCACCACGTTCAGGGCTGACTGCTGGGCCTGCAGCCCTGACAATCCGAGGTAGAGGCTGGCATTCAGACCGGGCATGACTACACCTTTTCCTGCAGACGGGGGGATAGGACTGAAATCTCCTGGGGGATGCCGTGGCGGCCATAGGATGGCGACCCAGAGAGACCTGCCAGGGTCGATCGGAGGGGTGACTGCAGCCCCATGAGGAGGGTCTGGACCGAGGCGATGCGCTGTTTCAGGATCTGGGCGCCGGACTTGTCCTCGGGCCAGCCCACCAACTCAGACCAGCGGATGCTGGAGAGGAGCTCTGCCGGATCTTCCCCTTCAATCAGCCTCGCCTCTAGGGCATTCAAGAGTTCGGGCACGGCATGCAGCATGGGAGGCCTCCTTGGGGTTCCTTGGGCAAGCCTCAGGCCAACAGATCCAGATGTGGCTCGGCACCCTCTGCCTGGGTAGCCTCCCGTTCCGCTTCCGGCAGGTCCTCCGAGGCTCCAGTCCCATGCTGCGACCGGGCTTCGCCACCCGGGGCCTCCTGTTCACTCAGCCTTAGTGCCTCGGACTCGGAGATGTCCGTGACATCCTCCATGGCCTCGGCGAGCTTGGCATCGAAGGCCGCTTTGCGGGCCTGCTCGCGCTGGACCTGGAAGCCCCCTTCCATGGCCTGACGCACCGTCTCGACCGCGAGGGTCTGGAGGATCTGGCGCTGTCCAAGGGGACTTATCATGCCCTCACCAAGCGGGCTTCCGGGCTAGGAATGGCGTCCTTGCGCCAGGTGTTCCTTGATGAGCCCTTCGGCCACGGCCTCTCCATCGGGGTTGTATGCCTCGGCATCCAGCTGGTTCCGGAGTGCTTCCACTTTCTCCAGCCGGATGTCCGGAACCACGGCCAGGGCCTCCTGAGCCACGGCCACAAGCCGGGCCTCGGCGGAGACCTGGACCGCATCGGTCGCGGGAGCCTGGCTGACGGGCGCCGCCGCAGGGGTGGCGGAGGCTTTTGGTCCCGTCACGCTCTGGGTGCTTCCGATTCCACCCGGTTTGCCACTGACACGCATGTTCACCTCGACAAGGTTCTATCGGCAGTTTGCCAAGAACCTTCAACTTGCCGGGTGTTCTTTTTCGGGCAGCTTCGAGGCCGGCGGGGCCCAGGCGGCCTTGAGCCGTTCGGCGAGCCCCCAGCCATGACCGGTGGTGACGGCCCGATCCACGACGGCCTGGTCCATCAGGTACTCGTAGGTGGAGCGCGATTGCCCCGAATCCCCCAGGAGGCCGGAGGGTTCGACGGTCTTGCGCATGGTCTGGAACAACAGGCCCATAAGGAGGCCCTCGAACTGCCGGGCGGCCTTCTCCGTCTTGGCAGCCGGATCTGGTAGACCCTGGGCGCCCTGGATTTGGGTCAGGGCATCTACGGTGGGGGGGGCTTGGACCATCACAGGACCCTCAGCTCCGCCTGGAGGGCACCCGCTTCCTTGATGGCCTGGAGGATGGCCACCAGGTCCCTGGCACTGACCCCCATGGAGTTGAGCATTTCCGCCAGTTTGCCAACACTCACACCGGGTTCCACGGTCACGGTTTTCGTCTTCTCCTCCACGGCTGCCACATCCTTCTTGGTGGCGGTCACCGTCTTGCCCTTGCTGAAGGGCGCCGGCTGGCTGACCAGCGGGGTGGAACTGACCATGATGCTGAGACCGCCCTGGACGATGCTAACCGCCCCGATGCGCACATCCGAGCCGAGGATGACCGTGCCAGTCCGCTCGTTGACCACGACCCGGGCCTTGGGCTGCAGTTGCACACTCACGTTCTCCAGCCGAGCCACCAACTCGACCGCCTTCCCTTGAAATTCCTTGGGGATCTGCAGTTCAACGGTGCGGGAATCCAGGGGCGTCGCCAGGTTTGAGCCGAGTTCTTCGTTGATGGCATGGACCACGCGCATGGCCGTGGTGAAGTCCTCTTCCATGAGGCTGTAACGGAGGGTCCCACGGCTGTTGAAGTTGCCCCCCACCTCCCGCTCAATGACGGCGCCCTCCGGGACCCGTCCGACCGTCGGATGGTTTTTGGTCACCGAGGCCCCACCGGCCGCCGCGCTGAATCCACCGACCAGCAATGGGCCCTGAGCCACTGCATAGACCTGCCCATCGGGCCCCTGCAGGGCCGTCATCAACAGCACGCCCCCGGCCAAGGACTTGGCGTCGCCCGTGCTGGACACGGTCACATCCAGGCGCGAGCCGGTGCGGGCGAAGGCGGGAAGCTCGGTCGTCACCATCACCGCCGCCACGTTCTTCACCTTGACCGTCGTGGGGTTCACGGTGAGGCCCTGCCGGGCCATGAGGTTGGTCAGCGACTGCACGGTGAACTTGGTCTGATCCTTGTCACCGGTGCCATCCAGGCCCACCACCACGCCGTAGCCGAGGAGTTGGTTGGAACGGACACCCTGCAGGCGGGCCACGTCCTTCAAGTGGACTTCGATCTTCTTGTCCGGCTTGGCGGCATCAGCGCCCAGGAGGGCCACCGCAGCGAGGAAGAGGGCAGCAACACGCACGGGAGCCTCCTAGAAGGGCCAGATGTAGTTGAGGAGGCGGCTGATGTAGCCGGGCTTGAGGGTCTCGTCCACGACCCCTTCGCCGCCGTAGCCAATGCGAAGCTCGGCGATCTGGCCTGACGTAATGGTGTTGTTCCCGTCCAGGCGGTTTGGGTCGATCATGCCTGCCACGTAGAGGCGCTGGGTCTCGTTGTTCAGCTGGATGTCCCGGTAGCCCTCGACGATGAGGTTGCCATTGCCGATGACCTTCACCACCCGGGCCGTCACGGTGGTCGTGAAGGTGGCGCTGCGCCCGGTGGTGCCCGTGCCCGCGAACTTGTTGGTGTTGGCCGTGGCCTTGTCGGCGGTGCTGCTGCCGATGCCAAAGCCGGCCAGGGCCCCGAACAGATTGGGGCTGCTCAACTTGTTGCTGCCAGCCCGGTTGGTTGTGACATCTGCCTTGCTGATGGCATTGGTGCTCTCGCTGATGCGGAGGGTGACCAGGTCATTCACGCGATAGGCCCGGAGGTCGGCCACGAAAGGCCGATCCCGCCACAGGCTCCCCTCGCTCAGGGGCTGCGCGGCGGGTGCCTCCTCCACCAATGGGATCGCGGGCTTTTTCAGCAGGTTGGGATCATGGCGACGCGGGATGGAGCAGCCGATCCCAAGCAGCAGGATCAAGATAGGCAGCATTTTCCTCATCACGCACCTCCACCCGTAGGCAGGGCGAGGACAGTGCCAATCCGTCAGTCGAGGGCGACGAGGATCCGGTCGTGCCCGGCAAAGTCCTGATGAACCAGGGCCTTGCTCCATCCAGCGCCCATGGCCCGCCTGCACAACTCGCCGCCCTGCCCGGCCCCGATCTCCAGGAGGCAGCCCGGGGCCCCTCGCTTGCGGGCCTGGCCCAACAGCTCCGTGGAAAGGGCCAGCCCCCGGTCTGATGCATAGAGGGCCGCCGCAGGTTCAAAGGACAGTTCCCGCTGCAGGGTGGGCTGGTCGGCCGGATCGACATAGGGGAGGTTGGCCACCACGAGCCCCAGCGGGTCTGGCACCGACTCCACCAAGTGGCCTTCGTGAAACTGGATGGACGCGCCGAGCGCGGCAGCGTTCTGCCGGGCAATGCCCAAGGCCCCTGGGCTCAGGTCCGTGGCACAGACCTGCCAAGGGGTTTCCATGGCGAGGCTTGCCGCGATGATGCCACTGCCCGTGCCCACATCCACGCAGCGATCCACCTGGAGCCGCCCACCGATGTCGAGGGCGGCCTCCACAAGCAATTCAGTCTCGGGGCGGGGAATCAGGGTGTCCGGCGTGACCGTGAACCGCCGCCCTCGGAATGCCGACCAGCCAAGGATGTAGGCCCAGGGCTCGCCAGTCCGACGACGGCGCACCCAGCCACTGACCGTTCGACGCACCTCCGCCGGAACGGGCTCGCGGCCATGGGAGACCATCCAGCTGCGGGACAGCTCGAGTCCCTCCTCGAACCACCGGATGCTTTCGGCATGGGCCTCGTCCGGATCCAGGAAGACGGCCAGGGCCGCAGCCAGGTCGAGGCGGAGCTGGTGGTAGGTCTGGCCCATCCCTCCAGGCTATCCCGGACGGAATGAAACCAGAACGCCGGCTTTTTCAGGCCATGAGGGCCTTGGCGCGCTCCTGACTCGTCTGGGCGACGATCTCGTGGAGGCTGCCGCCGTGGCTGTCCATGGTGACCACCAGCGGGAAGTCCTCGACCTCGATGATCCAGAAGGCCTCGGGGCTGCCGAATTCTTCCAGCATCTTGACGTCCACCACGCGTTTGCACCGTGCGGCCAGCAGGCTGCCCGCGCCGCCAGTGGCATGGAGGTAGACGGCGCCGGTCTTCTGCAGTCCTTCGCTGGTCTTCTTGCCCATGCCGCCCTTGCCGATGACGCCCCGCACCTTGTAGGTGTCGATGACGTCGGCCTGGTAGGGCTCTTCGCGGATGCTGGTCGTGGGGCCGGCCGCCACGAAGGACCAGGTGCCGTCGGCGTTCTTCTTCACCACCGGGCCGCAGTGGTAGATGACCATGTTCTCGAGAATGGGCTTCAGCCACTCGGGCTTCTGCTCTTTCATGTACTTGTGGCCCATGTCCCGGCTGAGGACCACGCGGCCGTTGAGCAGCACCTCGTCGCCCACCTTGAGGGTGCGGATCTGGGCTTCGGTGATGGGAGTGGTGAGTCGGATCATGGCTGCCTCGTGGTCGCGATCAATCGAAGGACACGGTTCCGTCAGTGCCAAGGGTCAAGGTGCCTCGACGGCTGCTCCAGCACATGTAGCTGATGCTCACGTAGAAGCTTGCCGGATGGCGGTACATCTCCTCCACCATCACCCCGAGCACCGTGGTGTTGCCGCCGTAGCCCATGGGGCCGATGCCCAGCGTGTTGAGGTCCTTCGTGACCTCCTGTTCGAAGGCGTCCATCTTGGGGTCGGGATTGGGGGTGCCCAGCTTGCGGAGGATGAGTTCCTTGCTCTTCTCGTAGCCGGTGACGCGGTCGCCGCCAATGGCAACACCGAGAATGCCGGGGCTGCAGCCCTGGCCCTGGGCCTTGACCACGGCGTCGATGATGCACTTGCGCACACCCTTGATGTCGCGGCCCGCCCCGATGGCGACGTCCGGCAGCCGGTACTGGGCGCCCACGTTCTCGCAGCCGCCGCCTTTCTGCATGACCGAGATTTCGATGTGCGGCTGGTCCCACTCCTCGAAGTGGAAGGCGGGGTGGTGCTCATGGAAGGGATCCATGTTGGTGCCGCCGTTCTTCCCGCTCAGGGATTCCACGCAGTTCGGGCGCAGCCAGGATCGCTTCGTCGCCTCGACAACCGCGGCGCGGATCTGGGTCCTGGCCGCGCGCTGACTGAGGCCGAAGGGATGGCGCACCCAGAAGATGATGGAGCCCGTGTCCTGGCAGAGCGGCGTCACTTGGCCGTCCGCCAGGTTGATGTTGCGCACCATGTCATTCAGGGTGTTGAAGGCCCGGCTGCCCTCTTCCTCCGCATCGCGGCCCCTCACGATGGCGTCGATCACGTCCTGTGGGAGGCGGCTGGTGGTGCGCCGCAGCAGCTCGGTCACTGGCTGAGTCAGGTCCAGGGACCTCAGGTTCGAGAGGTCCGCCTTCCAGCCTTCGGGCAGCACGGATTTGGAGGCCACCACCTCAGGGGAGGTCAGGGTGGGAATGACGCACTCAGACATGGGCCCTCCGGGATGCAGGCCTCCATGATCCGCCCGGCGAAGCTCATGCTCAAGTGATCAATGTCCGGTTCACCTGCCAGCCTGGTGTCAGCGACTCCAGGCGCGGCACAGGGTCAGGGTAAGGGCCAGCAGGGGTGCCTCGCTGCGAGACAGGGTGTGGCCCTTGAGATCCCGCTCGCACTGGTTGACCCGGCCGATCAGGGCCTTCACCCCATTCCGTTTGATCCGGGTGACGACGTTGCGGTACCCATCCAGCAGGAAGGCCTGCCGTGGCGAGAGGCCCAGTGCGCTCAGAACTTCGGAGCCCTTCAGTCCGGCGGCCTCGGCCTCGACGAGCTTCAGCAGGCGATCGACCTCGCGGCGGGCCTGGCCGAGCATCATCAACGGCTCATCCCCATCCTCCAGCGCCAGTCGCAGCGCCTTCAGCGCCCCGGCGACATCGCCCTTCTGCCAGGCTCCGGACCAGGCGAAGGCCCGCTGCCCCGCCAGCCGGAAGGTGACCTGGTCCACCATGGCCTCGGTCACGCGGCGATCCTCGGCCAGCAGATCCAGCACCTCGAGGGCCCGCTTGATCAGTCCCGGATTCCCACCCTGCCGCTGGCCCAGCAGGCTCGCAGCAGGTCCCTCCAGGCTGAGGCCGAGGGTCCTGGCCTGGCCTTCGATGAAGCCGGCCACTTCCAGGGGCTCCAGGGCTCCCACCTTGAGGATCCTGCCCGTCTTGGCCCAGTCGGTCCAAGGCTTGGCCCCAAGGGCCTTGCCCGGGGAGGCCGGCAGGGTCGTCCAGGCGATGAGCAGCAGGTTCACGCCCTCCGGTGGTTTTTCCAGCAGCCCGCGGATGGCCGGTGGGAGGTCCTTGGCCCGTGTGAACAGATTGTCTGCCGCCGGGACGATGATGCACCGTGCGGATGCGCCCAGGGGCACGGATTCCTGAGTCGCCGCCAGCACCTCCGACCAGGGGCACCCCTCCGAGCAGACCGTGAGCGAAAAGTCGGCCCACTCCGGGTCCACATGCGCCTGCTTCCAGGCCGCCACCGCCTCTTGGCGGGCGTCCCCATCCTCCCCATGCAGGAGCACGAAGGGATGGGCCACCCAGGCGGCGGGCGTGGCCATCAGTTGATGCCCTCCAACAGCTGGGTCAGGAAGCTCTCGGCGAAATCATCCGCCAGGCTCTCCAGCACCTGCAGCTCCCGGCTGTCGAAGCTGGCGAAGTTCTGGTCCACGCGGTACTGATTCGAAAACGTGAGCCCCCGGCGGGACAACACAACGGCGCCGGTCTGGCCATCCAGGAGCTCCACGCTGGCCACCACGGCCACTTCCACGCGCGAGGCCGATCCCGCGCTGGCTTTGGTGCGGTCGTTGCCGAGGGTGAGTCCGATGGGCCGGGAGCGGTATTCCTCCAGGGTGCCCTGCAACACCCACCGGGAGGGCTCTCCCTGGGCCACCAGTCGCCATGGGCTGGCCGCCACGATGCGGTTCTCGAGGGCCTTGGTGAAGCGGTCCTCCAGCCCCAGGCGCGGCGTCAGGTTCCGGAACCGGGCCAGGCGGATGGTCTCCCCGCGCTGGGCCCAGGGGGCGGACCGCTGCTGGCGGTCCAGCCGGTGGTAGCCGCAGCCCTGGAGGAACGGCAGGCCCAGGACGAGGACGAGGGCTCCCGAGGTGAGGTGGCTCACGGGTGGTAGACCCCCACATAGGGCAGGTTGCGGAACTTGCCGTCCAGATCGAGGCCGTAGCCCACCACGAAGTGGTCGTCGATGGTGAAGCCCACATAGTCGACGGGCACTTCCACCTTCCGCCGGCTGGGCTTGTCGAGCAGGGTGCAGATCCGCAGGCTGGCCGGCTCCCGGTCACCCAGCAGGTTCCGCACCTTGAAGAGGGTCAGGCCGGTGTCGACGATGTCCTCCACCACCAGGGCATGGCGGCCCTGGATGCTGCGATCCAGGTCCTTCAGGATGTGCACCTCGCCGGTGCTCTCCATGCCACCCCCGTAGCTCGTCACCTGCATGAAACTCACGTCCAGCTCAAGCACCATGGCCCGGACCAGGTCGGCAAAGAAGGGGAAGACCCCGTTCAACAATCCCACGACCACCAGGTCCTTCCCAGCGTAATCCCGGGTCAGCTCGGCCCCCAGTTCCAGGACCCGGCTACGGATCTGGGCCTCGGTGAGCAGGGGGGTGATGCGGTCGCGCATGGGGACTCCTGGAGCGGGTGACCGGATGGAAATGCCACCATTCATTCAACCTCAGGACCCCTCGTCGGGTCCATCCGGGGACGGCGGTTTCTCCTTGATCCCCACCGTCGGAGCCTAACATGATGGCGATAGCCACCTTGAGCGAGCCCCTGATGACCCAGACGGCCCACCCGACCGCCGACCGGCTTCCCGAGCCGGGGTCGCCGTACCACACACCTGAGGTCCTGGCGTGGGTGGAACTGGCACAGCAGGGGGATCAGGCCGCCTTTGGATCGCTGGTTCGCCTGTTCTCCCGGGATGTCTACGGCAAGGCCTTCTCGATCCTGCGCAACCACCAGGATGCCGACGATGTGGTCCAGGAGACCTTCATCCGCGTCTTTCGTGCCCTGCCCGGCTTCCGCTTCGAGTCCTCCTTCCGCACCTGGCTCATCACCATCGCCACACGCCAGGCCCTGAACTACCGCGAGCGGGTGATCAAGGAGCACGAGAGCCTGGATGGGCCGGAAGGCACCCTCGAACATCCGGCGCTCCGGGTGGAGGAGACCCAGGTGACGGCCCTGCTGGACCAGGAAGCGCGCCGCCTCCTGCAGGAAGCCCTCCCGAAGCTGCCCCGCCGTCAGAAGGAAGCCTTGACCCTCAAGCTGCAGCACGACTGGAAATACGAACAGATCGCCCAGGAGATGGGCACCTCCGTCGGCAGCGTCAAGGCCCACATCTTCCACGCCATCCAGAACCTCACCCGCCACGTGAAAGGAGGCCGACCATGACTGCCGAGCCCCTCCCCCTGCCGGAAGCCTGCCTCGCCACGCTCCGCGATGTCGAAGCCGATGCCCTCCAGCCTAGCCCCGCCGCGGAGGCCCACATGCAGATCTGCACCGCTTGCTCCGAGGCCCGCGTGGCCTACCTGGCCCAGGAGGAGACCGCCCTGCCCCTGGTGCCCGCCGGCTATTTCGAGCGCCTGCCCAGCCGAGTGCTCGGCAAGCTCCCCGTTCGCACCGCGCCCGCGCAGTCCCGCCGGTTCTACTGGGCTGCCGCAGCCGCCCTGCTGCTGGCTGTGGGGACCACTGCCTTCTGGGTGGGCCGCGCCAACCGCACCCCGCTGATGGAAGCGAGCCTGCCACGGACCCCCCAGGAGGTGCCCCTGGTGCTTCCCGACTCGCCCTTCCAGGACCCCGAGGATGCCATCACCCAGCTGACTGACCTCTCTCCCGAGGATGCCGACGCGGTCATGCGCGCCCTCGCGGATCGGCAGGTCCAGTCCCACCCGGGCAAGTGATCCAGATAGCCATTGGAGTTACCCATGTCGTACCGAACCGTGCTCATTCTCCTGCTCAGCGCCCTCAGCCTTGGGGCCCAAGGACGGTTCCGGGCGGAGCCACCCCGCCGGGACTTCGCCGCCGGCCGTCGCGCCGCCCCCATGCGCGACCGCATCCTGGCCCGGCTCCACGAGATCCGCTCTCATAAATTGCAGGACACCCTCGGGCTGCCGGAAGGCAAGGCCAACGCCATTGCCGACCGCTGGTCCGAGTTCGACGAGGACTCCATGGCCCGCCGGCGGACGATGGGACAGCTGCGCAAGGACATGAATGCCACCCTCCTGGGTCCGGGCAGCGAAGAGGAGAAGAGCCGGAAACTGCAGCCCATGGTGGATCAACTCGCCGGCCTTCGACAGCAACAGGAGGACTCCCGCAAGCGCTTCGAGGATGACATCCGGGGCTCGCTCACACCGGCGCAGCAGACCCGCTTCATCCTCCTGATGGACGAGTTCCAGAAAGCCCTTCAGGAAGCCATCCAGGAACGGCGTCGGGAGCGATGAGCCTCCGTTGGATCCGCACGTTCAATGGGACCTCTGTCCGCAAAGTCCCTGGCACCAGTCTGGGCTAGGATGAAGCGGCCAGGGTCGCTGCGTCCTGGGTCCTGCCCACCCCTCCTGAATCCAAGGTGCTTGGTGAAACAGCTGTTCCTGGGACTCGCCTCCCTGCCTGCACTGGCGCAATCGCTTGAGGTCCTGCCACCGGCTCCTCCGCCCGATCTGACCTTCAGGGTTGGCGGCCGAGTGGACAGCAATCATGGCAGCGACCTCCAGGGACGCCTCACCTGGAATCCCAGCCGAGCCAGCACGCTGTTCCTGTCCGGCACCCGGTCCACCCTTGCCTCGACCACCGAGGCGCCCAGCCCCGATGGCAACACCACCACCACGACCACCACCACGCTGGGCGGCGGCCATGCCTTCGGCGCCTTCTACCTGGGCCTGCAGGGCGACCACTCGGCGATGTCGGGCCTGCTGTCTTCCAACCGGGTGACCCTGCAGCCAGCCCTTGAAGGCAGCGCCTGGCGCTTCGGCCTGGAGCTCTCCGCGCGAAAGACGGATTTCGATCGCCTGCAGTTCCGGAACATCACCATTCCCACCCTCAACGGCCCGGTCATCGTCACCGGCTACGCCGACCTGGACCTGAGCGACACCGGGCTGGGTGGCAGCCTGGACTACTTCTCAGGCGACTGGCGGTTCTACGCCACCTACACCCACTTTGCGTATGGATCCTTCGAGGGCACGACGGATGTTTCCCGCATCCGGGACGGCAATGGTCGGGTGGGGATCGACATCTTCAAGGCCCTTTCCGGCCGGCTCACCAGCCGCCTGCAGCAGCTGTCCGCTTCCCGGCTGAGCCGCCGCGCGGCCCTGCTGGATTCCACCGCGGGCCTGGGCTTCGAAGCCGACCTGACACGCAGCCGCTGGGCCCTGGACCTCGGGGAGGACGTGGACCACCTCACCGGCGATGCCGCGCACACCTACACGGGCGTGGCCGCCTGGAAAGCCACCCGAACTTTCACGGTGGAGCTGCAGTTGGGGGCCGTGCAGTCGGAGGCCCTGGGCACCGACCGGTTCGCGGGCCTGGCCCTTATAATCCGGACCCGGCCGGAGCCCCGGCGCGCCTCGCTCTGGGACCTGCTCGCGCTGCTGGACTGACCCTAACCCGAAGGCGCTTCCAGGATCACCGGGATCACCAGCGGGCGGCTCTGGGTGGTCTTGCGGATGATCCGCCGCAGGGCGAGGCGCAGGGTGTCGCGGAGGGCTTCCCCGTCCTTGCGCACATCTGGGGGGGCCTCTTCATAGGCCTTTCGCGCCACGCTCGCCAGCAGCTCCGCATAGCTCTCGTCATCGGAGAGCATCACAAAGCCCCGGCTGAGGATCGTGGGATCTGCCGCCAGGTCGCCGGTCTGGGCGTCCACCAGCAGCGTGGCGAACACCACGCCGTCCTCCTGGAGGATGAGCCGGTCCTTCACCACGCGGGCATCCACCATGTGATCCACCCCTTCATGGACGAAGCACTTGCCCACGGGCACGGAGCCGGGCATGTCGACGCGGCCGTCCTCGAAGAGCCGCAGGCAGAGTCCCCCATCCAGCAGGGAGATGTGGGCGGGATCCCAGCCCAGGGAAGCCGCCAGAGCACCATGGGCGCGCAGGTTCCGGTAGGTGCCATGCACCGGCACCATCTGGGTGGGGCGCACGGCGCGAATCAAATCGGCCAGCTCATCCCGGCTGCCGTGGCCCGAGGCATGCACCTGCCCCAGCCCCTCCAGCGACGTGTCGGCGCCCAGGCGCTCCGCCGCATCCAGCATGCGGGAGATGGCCACTTCATTGCCCGGGATGGTGCGGGCGCTCACCACCAGGCGGTCGCCGGGTTCCATGGGCAGCCCCTTGACCTCGCGGCGCAGCAGCCGGGCCAGGCCGCTCATGGGCTCGCCCTGGCTGCCCGTGCATAGCACCAGCAGCTCGTCGCGATCGAAAAGGGAGGCCTCCTTGGCATCGATGAGGAGGTCATCCGGCCAGTGCAGGTGCTTCAGGGTGCGGGCCAGGGTGAAGTTGCGATCCAGGCTGCGGCCCAGCAGCACCACCCGGCGGCGGAACTCGTAGGCCAGGTCGATGACCGTCTGCAGTCGGTGGATGTTGGAGCTGAAGGTGGTGACGAAGAGCCGCCCCTTGGTGCGCTCGAAGGCGGCCTCCAGCCCATCCCGGCACCCGGCCTCGGAAGGCGAGCGGCCCGGGCGGCCCACATTGGTGGAGTCCGCCATGAGCAGCCGGACTCCGGCATCCCCCAGGGCCCGGAGCCGCTCAAGGCCGGTGTGTCGGCCATCCAGGGGCTCGGGATCCAGCTTGAAGTCGCCCGAGTGGACCAGCACGCCCTGGGGCGTGTGGAGCGCCAGGGCGCAGGCATCGGGGATGCTGTGGGTGACGGGGATCCACTCCGCCTCCACGTCGCCCACCCGCACCCGCCCGTAGTCCGGCACGGGCCGCAGCAGCCCGGCATCCAGCCCATGCTCGCGGAGCTTCCCCTCCACCAGGCCCAGGGTGAAGGCGGTGCCATAGACCGGTACCGGCCACCGGCGCAGGAAGTAGGGCAGCGCCCCAATGTGGTCCTCATGCCCATGGGTGAGCAGCACCGCCTGGAGGCGATCCGCGAAGGGCTCCAGGTAGGCGAAGTCCGGCACGATGGAGTCGATGCCGGGCTGATCGTCCGAGGGGAACAGCTGGCCGCAGTCCACCAAAAAGCAGCTCTTGGCGCTGTGCACCACCAGCGCGTTCATGCCGAACTCCCCAAGACCGCCGATGGGGATCAGACGGCACTCGTCGGCGGCGGGAGGGGTCTCCCAGGACTCGAACTCGGGTATAACGGGCATCACGATGGGAACACCTCCGGGTGTTGCTTGATGAGTTGGTGGGCGGCGGCGCGCCAGCCCCCGGGTGGAATCACTTCGGCTCGCAGGGTGGGATCCAAGCCCGCCTCGGCCAGCTCTGAGGCCGACAGGGTGCCCTGCCAGTTGTTCGCCAGGGTCTTGCGGCGGTGGGCGAAGGCGCGGTGCAGCACCCGGAGCAGCAGCCGTCGCTCCGCCGGCGTGGGGGCGTCCGCCAGGGGCTCGAACAGCACCACGGCGGAATCCACCTTGGGCGAAGGCCGGAAGGACCCTGGCCCCAGCTTGACGAGGCGGGTCAACCGGGCGCAGAGCTGGGCCAGGATAGACAAGGGCCCGTAGGCCTTGGTGCCGGGCACGCCCATGAGCTTCTGGGCCACCTCCAGCTGGAACATCAGGACCATGCGGTCCCAGTCGAAGCCTTCCGCCAGGAGCCGGCCCAGGATGGGGGTGGCGGCGTTGTAGGGCAGGTTGCCCACCACGGACCAGGGCCCCCCGTCCGGCAGGGGAATGCGCACCGCATCGCCCAGCTGCAGGTGGAAGTGGGCCAGGTGCCCGAAGCGCGCGGACAGCAGATCGATGGCCTCGGGATCCAGGTCCACCGCCCAGAGGGGCCGACCGTCCTGCAGCAGGCGCTCCGTGAGCACCCCCGGGCCCGGCCCGATCTCCAGCAGGCACGGTGCAGAGGACGCGCAGGCCGAGCCCACGATGGTCGCGATGGCCCCCTCGTTCACCAGGAAGTTCTGGCCAAGGGCCTTCTTGGGCCGAAGGCGGGCGGAGGGCGTGGAGTCAGGCACTCCTGGAGCGTACCACTTCGGCGCCCACAAAAGGGGCCCCTCGCGGGGCCCCTGACAACGGTTCTGGTGGCTTGAAATCAGTGGATCGTGCGCCAGGTTCGGACCTTGGGGTAGCGCTCAAGGCGGTTGCCCAGGATGGTCTTAAGCTCGATGGTGGTGAGACTCTGCCCCGGGAGCGGATTGACTGCCGGCACAACGCCAGCCTGGAGAACCCCCTGAGTTCCGATGGTCACGAAGTCAGAGGCAACTCCAGACCAGGTGAATTGATTGCCACCGGTGCAAGTCACAGTCGTTCGGCTATCGGCCACGATGGGATTGAGGACGTCGCAAATAAGGTTTGCGTACGTATGGCCAGATCCACCCAGACAGGGATCTGCGGTTTCAGGATTGAAGTAGGAGTAGAAAAGTGCACTGGCCACGACCAGGGGCGAATTGATCCCCTTGGGTACGAATCCTGAGGCGACCGGCGGCAGTGGGCGGTAATAACCCAGCTTGGGGGTGGTGTAGTTGCCGAGGGAGTCATGGGGCGCCAGGTAGTAGGTCTCGGTCCCTGGGGTGATGATGGGATCTCCGGCCTGAAGGGATACGTTGCTGGCGTATACGTTCAATAGGTTGCTGTCGGTAATGGGTCCATCCGTGGTATCCCAAGCCTTGTGATCCTGGCGGTCAAACACCACGGTCAACCGGTGCTGACTGGGCTTGGTAGTTGGCGTTGCGTAGAAATCGAGTGGGTTGTTGCGATCGCCGCTGATCATGGCGATGCCGACGGTGGCTGGAGTGGGGGCTCCGTTCAATCCTTGCCCGGGGAAAGAGCCCACTCGGAAGGGCGCTGGGAGAGTGCTGTAGAGGGCATTTTTTCCGGAGGAGTCCTGGGCCACTTTGCGGACCGACCAGCTGGTGAGTTCGGAACTGTCCGTGCGGTAGTCCTTGTAGGGGGGAGTGGACGTGGTTGCCTGCAGCCCCCAGGACCACAACCCGCCAGTACGATCCAGGAAGTAGGCTCTCTGGGCCATGCCGGAATTGAGGATGAACTCAAAGGGAACCACACCAGCCGTGATCGGTGCGGCGGCCCCAGTCATGTCAACAGCGGCAAGTACCTCACCCGTATAAACGTCAAGGGCAATGATGGATCGGCCCATTAACGTAGAGTTCCCGGTGCTGTTGGGGAAATTGGCTTCGATTTCGGGCAGGCTGAGACCACCGCCAAGGAACACCGCATCCCGAAGGACGCCGTTGTACATCACCCGACCAAGGCCAGGCGTGCAGGTAGAAAAGCCCCAGGTTTTCAGGATGGACTTCACTGTGGAAAGCAGTGGCCCTCCAGTGGCAATCCTGGATTGGGGGAAGTTGTCGGCCTCATCCGGCACCAGGGACCACTTCATCTTTGGATTGAAGGGATCGTGGATGTCGAGCGCGTAGTAGCTGCGGCCGCCCTTGCGGAGGCCAATGATGGCGATGGCCCTTTCCCGGGTAGTGGCGGGATCGCTGCCGATGTCTAGCACACCGTTCCCGAGTCCCCCCGAGATGGGGGGCAGGTCAAGGAAATAGATGGAGGGTGTGCCGTCCACCATGAACTGATGGGAGTTCCCAGCCTGGGTGATGTAATCCAGATGGGCCAAGAAATCTGTGGGCATGAACGCCCACAGTTCATCGATGGCCCCCGAGACCTTGTCAACTTGCTTGGTCCCCGTGGCGTCAGCGGGGTCGTTGATCTTGGTAATGTTGCTCACTTCGCCAAAGGCGTGGAGCCACCCCTGGTTGGTCCCTACAAGCAGAAGCCGGAACCGATTGGTGACCCCAGTGCCGTTGTTGATGGCACCGGAGAGCGTGGTTGGAAGGCTGGCTTTGACATCAGCGAGGTTGTACTCGAGCACCCCGGGACTGGAATTGATGATATCGCCCATGATGGTGTTGCGATTGTACACGGGCCGTCCATTGGGATTGGCAGAAGTGTCCATGTCCTTGGTGGTATCTCCACCGGCGGCAAACTGAATGACTCTCTGTCGGGTCAGATCAGTGCTGTAGCTGGTGGCCACGAATTTTTTCAGGCCGGTAGTACTGCTTGAATAGTCGGTGCCAAGATCCGTAAAGGGACTCAGGCCATATTCGGGATTCGAAGAGGTCCCGGGAATTCGGGTGAAGAGTTTTCTCTGCGACCAGTTCCGGGCGCTCAAGGCAGTGGACGTGGCCCATATGGCAGTGCTGGTATCCACAAGGGTCGCCAGGTTGTCAGTCTTGTCGACGATGAGGGTCTGCCCATTGACTTCGCGCGTTCCGAACATCATCAAATCACCCGGCCAGATGACTCCACCGTTAGACGGCGGCTTGAACTTGCCGAGGTAGACCTCCTGGCCCAGTGCCGCCCCGATGAAGGGCAGGTTGGGGTTGGTGGTGGCGTTGACATTGGAAGGAAGCAATGTCTGCTGGATGGCCACGTCCAGGCTCTCTTCCAACTTCTTCGGGTCGGAGCCATCGAAGAAGTTGGTGGTGCCCGGCTTGCGGAGCTGCCGGCTGTTGTCGTTGGGATCCGGGATGGAATCGAATGGCAGGAGGTTGTTCAGGTTCCAGGATTGGGTGGTGGGATCTCCGATGGCTGCGGCTGCGAAGAGGCGGTATTTCGGTGAATCCGGGTCGAGGTAGGTGCCCCCGAGGCTGACGCCCACGGTCATGGTGGTGATTCGGTGAGCCTTGTCGAAGGTGACCTTATCCGTTCCCGCGCCTCGCTGGATGATGGCGTAGGGCAGGAAGGCATCCCGGGTGTTTGACGTGGTCGGATAGGCAGCAGGCGGCAGCATGTAGCGGCTGACCTGCGCACCATCCACCACCGAGCTGTCGCTCAGGTGCGCCCCGATGGCGGCAAAGGTGTATAGGTTCCAATAGTTCGTTCCCCCGGCACCCTGGTTGATGCGGGCGGGGTAGTCGATGATGCCCTTGTTCCCGTCCCAGGCGTTGCCCTGCAAGGTGGTGGGATCGAGGTACGGCGAGGTATTGGTCAGGGTACCCACATTGTCGGCACCGTCCGTGAACGCGATCAGGAAGTGGGCCATGCACTGGGAGGCCTTGTTGGTACCGGTCTCCACGGAATTGAAGACGTTGCTTGGATCCGTAAACTGAGCCAGTGAGTTGGATACGGCATAGGTCAAGGGGGTGTTGGTGTTCTCCAGCAAATAGGAGATGCGTTGCATCCCGTTTAGCGAGTTGCCGTTCAAAAGGGTCCAGGCCGTGTCGGTGCCGTACTTCACTGCGGTGGCATCTGGCAGGGAAGTGTTGTTCATGGTGGTGGTGGATTTGTTCGTCATGGTGTTGGTGCCACCACTTCCGATGAACCGGAAAGCCCAGAGCACTTCGTTCTGGTATTTGACCCATGAAGCAATGGCTGCCTGCTTGACCGCCTGAACCCGGGTCTTGGAAGGCAGCACGTATTTCGTGGCGGGCACATACTGGACACCCAGGTAGGGTCGGCTGGCCGCGTTCAGGGCCTCACCGTAGCTCGGAACCGCCAGAATCTGACCATCCGGAATGCCGGCCCCGAACCCCTGGCCCCAGGTCACATTTCCCTGCCCCCCCACCAGGCTGGCATCGGCCGCATCGTAGACGATATATTTTCCAGTGTAAGGAGGGTCGGTGTACTTTCCCTTGAATATCCAGTTGAGGTAGGTCGTGTGGTACCCGGTGTGCTGAAGGGTGACGCTGGAGCTGTCTCCGCTCAGCATTTCGTCGCCGCCGTTGACCTTGTAGGCTTGGTCCACTTCAATGTTCTGGCCGCTGCCCCAGGTGGACGTCGTGCCATCGGGGTTGGTGATCGATTTCACGGCGTCGGACACCATGGCGGACTTGAGTGGATTGCCCGTGGAGGTCAGGTCCATGACCTTCCATGGGATGGGAAGATCCACGGTACGGGTTACCCCGGAATCGTTGTAGGTGAATCGAGCGTGGCTGGCCGCGCGAACCCAGTTCCGGACGTCCGCATCGCCTCCCCCGCCGCCATTCAATGAGGTGCTGGCGCTGCCAGCATCACTGGCCGTGACCACGGTGCCATTGGGTTTCACGAGCTGATTGCAGGTGGCGGCGAATCCCCCAAGCGAGGCGGTAACCGAATTGGGCGCGGCAGTCCCCGTCACAGCCGTCCAACTGAAGGTCTGATTGGGGGACGTCCAGGTGTTGGCGCTGTAGGAGGCTGGGGCAGCGTTCGTGGTGCCAGAGGACGCCCCGGGATAGCCCGAGACCGTCCAGTTGATGCCTCCATCCAGGGCGGACAGGCCCGCCCTGGTGAGGTAATCAGAGAGGGGGTTGGCTGGCGTTGAGTCAGTGGTGCTATTTATGGAATTGCATGAAAACGTAATATTTGCGCTGAAAGTATACACACTCCCGTTGGTGATGGTTCCGGAAGGGGTGATGGTCATGGCTGAAATACTGGTCCACAGATTTCGCTTCGGCTGACCGATGCGGCCAGTCCGGTTGGTCCTAGGGAACGATGCCCCTGCGCTCCCTCCGACAGTGACGGTCATTTGGGTGTAGACCGAGGGGTCCATGCGGGAAGTGGCGCGCACTGTGTAGGTTTGGCTCGCCGCAGTGCCAGGGGACAACGTGAAGGACATGCTCAGGCCGGGATAGCCCGCATCATTGATGTCGATGTTCCGGTAGGCGGGATGGAACATGAGGGCGCGCATGGAACCGGAGAAATCGAAGAGCGTCATGATCTCCGGCTTTACCTTTTGGGTGGACGACTGTTGGTAGAGATCCAGGAAATCCGTGCTGGTGATCTGCAGGCGCGGATCAAGCTGTGCCTGCAGGGGCAGGGCCAGCAGGCAGACACCAAGCAGGACCAGGAGCGGGCGGAGAAGGCTGCGGGTGTTCATGAACATGGCATCACTCCTTGACTAGTTGCCGACGGGGGTGGAGATCCAGGCTTCCTTGGAGTGGAAGAACTTGGAGGCCAGGACGCCCGACCCAACGGTGATTTGGCTGTCGGACCGGAGGGCCCAGAGGTCGGGGGCCTGCTTGGATACGGTGCCCTGAGCGGGCGAGAAGGAAGCCGGACCCGTGCTCTGGCTCATGTTGGCGATGGGCAGCTTCCCCATGCGGGTGAGGCCCACGGTAAAGCCCTGGGTGGTGCCGGTGATGGTGCCGATGGTCGTATCCGCGGGCGGGGTCGGCAGGACGGAGGTGGGATACAGGGCAAGGGTGCTGGGGTCGTAGGCCCTGCCCGCCAGGGTGTCGTCCTGCGCCAGCTTGGACTTGAGCGCCCCGAGTTTTTGGGCTGTGCCGGTGGCGCTGGGACTGTTAGCTGAATCGAGCCAGTAGACCGCCCATTCGATGCCCGAGTCGGCCACGTTGCGGGCCATGGCCCCCTGCCGGGTGGTGCCGGAAATGGCCAGCTCGCGCATGGCGTTCTTGGACATGCCGAGGGCCGCCACGGTGAGCAGCACCAGCAGCATCAGGGTGACGATGATGGTGATGCCGCCCGCTTGGGCGTCCTGGAGGGGGCGGGGTCGAGGGGTGGTCATGGGAACTCCCATCAGTTCATCGTCAGGCCGAAGTGCCGGGGCACGATGACCAGGCTCTGGGTGAAGTCCTTGTAGGCGGCGGTGGTCAGTGGCGTGGCGGAGTACTCCGCCCGCCTGATGGAGGTGCGGGTGGTGATGTCCAGCCGGACCAGGGTGGGGATGGATCGAATCCAGTTCTCGTTCCCCTGGGTGGTCTGGAAGTCGGGCCGACCGGCGGTGGCCAGCTGCGTGTTGAGTTCGGCGCGCAGCCCCTGGCTCCAGCCGGCGTCGAAGCCCGTGTAGGTCTGGCCGTAGCCGGCCCAGGTCTGGCCGGAATCGGCGCTGAGGTAGGCCTTGAAGCCCGAGACGTTCTCGGCGACCACGGCTTCCTGGGAGGCATCCGCCACGAAGCCGGCGGGGGTGTAGGTGCCCTGATCCCGCACCAGGCAGGGCACACCCGTGGGCTTCTGGGGGTCATACAGCTTCATCTTCACGCTGTAGCGCACCATCTGGGCCGGGCGGAAGAAGAGGACGGCGCTCCCCATGAGGTGCTTGGCCTTGGGCGGGGCTCCGGACGCGCCCACGCCGGTGGTGGCCGCATCGGGACTGGCACCAAGCTTGATGGTGATTTTGGTGCCAGAGATGGTGGGATCGTCCTGAACGAAAAAGGTCTCCCAGGAGTCCTTGAGGATGACGGAGTTCCCCTTCTTCACCATGCTTGTGTAGCTGGCATCGCCGCAGTCGATGGTGTAGGTATTATCAGCCACGGTGGGAGCTTCGCCAGCGAGGACGAGCTCGCTGGCATTACGTGCGTACACCCCCCCAGCGCCGCTGTCGAAGAGTGCGCCCTCGAAGGGGAGCGGCTCATCCAGGTAGAAGAAGAGCTGGTCGGCGGTTACAGGGTCATCCGCGGAAGCCCCCGCAATGGCGACATTGGGAACGATGTAGAAGGAGGGGTTCGAGGAATTCAGCTTCGGCGGTGCGGTGAGGTCGGCCAGGTACATGCCGGCCGAGTTCAGGTCGTCGTACAGCAGGTCGATGGACATGCGGTTCCGGCGGGCATTGGACAAGCCCTCGCTGGTGGTCGCCAGGGTGCTGACGCTGGACTTGAACACATTGGCCATGCCGGCCATGAGGATGCCGATGAAGAGCACCGCCACCAGCAGCTCGACCAGCGAGAAACCGGACCTGCGCGTGGGCCTAGCCATGGAGGACCCTCCGGGTGATGGTGACCGTCCGCGTGAGCGGGGCGTTGGTGGTGGGGTTGACGGCATCGGCGAAGGTGACGGTCACGGTGAAATCCGAGATCGCCCCAGTGGTGAGGGCGGACACTGGCACCCGGCGCATGTTGACCGAGTAGAAGGGGTTGCTCTCCGCAGGGTCGGTCGAGGTGGTATCAGGCACATGCCCCTTCAAGTTGAAGGTCAGGGGGGTGGCCAGAACCGTCTTGTCCACGAAGGCCAGGTTCGGCAGGGCGCTGGTCACCTTGTACTGGCTGTCGGTCACGTTCAGCCAGGTGAGGCGGCCTTCCATCTCGATGCGATCCATCACGGCCTCGCCCACCTGCACGGCGGTGGAGAGGCTCTTGCCGCCCCGGGCCGCCTTGAGCGACATGACCTGGAGCAGGGTCAGGCCCATGACGCCCACGGCCAGGATGAAGGCGGTCATGAGCATCTCGACCAGGCTGAAGCCGCGCTGGTCCCGGAAGCGGGTGTTGTGTCGCAGGGTCGTCATCACATCCTCCGCCAGAGGCCATCCCCGTTGTTCACGCCGGGGTTGTAGAACTTGTAGACTGTCGCCCCATTGTTCTGCACCACGATCAGCCCCATGGCCCCGCCGGGAACCGCGAAGCCGTTGGAGGTGCCCACCACCTGGATGAAGAAGGTTGAGTTGAAGCGCTTGTTGGCGCCGCTGATGGTCACCTGGTTGATGGCGTTCTTGAACAGGTTGTTGGGACCCGAGATGGCGGACAGGAAGGCCGCGTCGGACTGGAAGGGCTCCACCGTGGTGAGGTCCTGGTTCGTCTTGCCATTGCCGTTGGCCAGCATGACCTTGGTCCACCAGTCCGACCCATTCACCACCACGCCGGCATTCATGTATTCCCGGCTGCGGGAGGGGGAAAACACCACCGCCACGGTCTTGGCGGGATCGGTGGTGGGCAGCACGGGAGGCGTGGCCATGAGGTTGTTGGCCACGCCCTGGATCGCGGCCGCCGTCTGGTTGGCGGCGCCCCGGGCCATGACCATGGAGATGTTGGTGGTGGTCACATCCCAGGTGCCCCAGGTCACCAGGGCCACTTCCCGGCCCGAGCTGGCGGCGAACTTGTGGGCGTCCATGATGCCGCCCTCCAGCTCGTCCAGCACCACCCGCACCGAATTGCCACCCCGGTTGCCCAGCATGGTGACGCCGGCGATGCTCAGGATCGCCACAATGGCCAGCACCACCAGCAGCTCGATGAGCGAGTAGCCGGAGGCCGGGGATTGGGGCGAGCGAGTGACCATGTGGGGACCTTTCACTGCCTTCAAGCATCGACAGAGCACGGGAACCTCCCAACAGTTTGTTAGATTGCTGTTTTGAATGACTTAATCATGCCCGTACCTACTCCGACGGTCATCTTGCTGGACAAGTGTATAAAAAGGATACATCACCCGAACTGCAAGGGGTCCCGATCCAGGCTGATGGGACCCGCCGGGCTCAAGGGGTGTCGGGCCAGCACCTCGCCCAAGGCCCCGCGGGTGCCCTTCAGGAGCAGGTGCATGCGCCAGCGGTCCCGAACCCGCGGCACCGCGGCCTCCAGGGGGCCTAGAACCCTCAGCCCTGGCACCGTCAGCTGCCTGCGGAACATATCCAGCGCCTCCCGGGCCTCGGCGGGCGTGTCGGCCTCAGCCCGGTAGAGGGAGAGTGCGCTGAACGGCGGATAGCCGAGGCCCTCCCGGAACGGCAGCTCCGAGGCGGCAAACCCCTCGAAGTCCTGGGCCAGGGCATGCTGGATGGCGGGGTGCTCGGGGGAGTAGGTCTGGAGGATCACCCGGCCCGGCAGGTCCGCCCGGCCCGCACGCCCCGCCACCTGGGTCAGCAGTTGGAAGGTGCGCTCCGCCGCCCGGAAATCCGCCACCTTGAGGCCCTGGTCCGCGTTGAGCACCCCCACCAGGGTGAGGCCGGGGAAGGTATGGCCCTTGGCCAGCATCTGGGTGCCCACCAGGATGTCCACCTCCCCCGCTTCGGCGGCCAGCAGCCCGGCCTCCAGCGACCCTCTGCGCCGGGTGGTGTCCCGGTCGAGCCGCAGGATGCGGGCGGTGGGGAACAGCTGGCGCAGGTGCTCCTCCACCTGCTCGGTGCCCTCGCCCACGCCCCGCAGGTGCTCGGCGCCGCAGTCGGGGCAAGCCTCGGGTGGCACGGTCTCGTGCCCGCAGAGGTGGCAGCGCAGACGGAAATCCCCCCGGTGGTAGGTGAGGGAGATGGCGCAGTGGGGGCAGCCCAGGGTCTTCCCGCAGGCCCGGCACATCCAGAAGTTCTCATAGCCGCGCCGGTTCAGCAGGAGCAGGGCCTGCTCGCCCCGGGCCATGACTTCCGTGAGTGCCTGCATCAGGGGGGAGAGAGGATCACCTTGCGCCGGGCCTGCCGGAAGGCGTCGCGCAGGTCGGTGATTTCCACCGTAGGCAAGGTGATGCCGATGGGCCGCTGCTTCAGCTGCAGGAGCTGGTAGCGGCCGGCCTGGGCCGCCTGCCAGCTCTCCAGGCTGGGCGTGGCGCTGCCCAGCACGATGGGACAGCCTTCCAGCTGGGCCCGCTTGATGGCCAGATCGCGCGCGTGGATGCGGGGGTGTTCCTCGGACTTGTAGGAGCCTTCATGCTCTTCGTCCACCACGATGAGGCCGATGTCCCGCAGGGGCGCCAGGACGGCGTTCCGCACCCCCACGAAGAGGTCGGCGCCGTTGAAGAGCAGGCGCACCACGTCCCCATGTTTCTCACCGGCATTGAGGCCGGCATGCCCCACCGCGACCCGGCCGGGAAACCGCGCTTCCAGGCGGTCCAGCAGCCGTGCCGTGAGGCCGATTTCGGGAACCAGCCAGAGCACCCGCTTGCCCCGGGCCAGCACCTGGTCCGCCAGGGCCAGGTAGACCTCGGTCTTGCCGGAGCCGGTGACGCCCTGCAGCAGGTGGACGCCGAACCCACCGGTGGGAATGGCGGTCAGGGCCGCCTGCTGCTCGGCGGTCAGCAGGACCGTGCGGTCCACCCCCGCGTCGCGGCGCTGGGCGAGGAGGTCCACCCGCTTCATGCGCTGGATAAGGCCGCGCTTCTCCAAGGTGCCCAGCACCGAGGCGCCCACCCCTGCGGCCTCCAAGGCCTCGGGCTCCATCAGCGCACCCCCGGCCTCCTCCAGCGCCAGCAGCACCTTGGCCTGGGCAGGCGTCACCCGGGCCGGGTGCGGGGCGCCGGTGAGGCGCACCTCCGTGAACCCGGCCCCCCGCAGCGCGGGACGGTGCAGCAGGGTGGGGAGAAGGGTCGGGTCGCGGTGCCACGCCTCGCCCAGGTCCGCCAGCACCTCCCAGGCCCCCCGGTCGCGGTGGAAGGACAGCCGCTGGCCATCCTCGTCCGCCTCCCAGTGGGGCAGCATGGCCTGGGGCAGGCTCAGGGGCAGAAGATGGGCTTCCAGGCAGCCGTAGTACCGGGCGGCGAAGGCCTGAAGCTCGCGCAGCTTCGCTGGCAGCAGCGGAAAGGGATCCAGGATGGCCTCCACGGGCCGCAGCTTGGCCTTCGGGGGCGCCGGGTCGGGTCCCATGGCCAGGCCCACGGCGATGCTGTTGCGCACCTTCACCCGCACCCGCACGCCCGCAGGCAGGCCTTCCGGGGCGAGGTAGGTGAGGGGCGGCAGCGGCCTGTTCAGCTGCACCCGGGTGGGGACGAGGTTCATCGGGGCCAGGATACACTTGCGGGATGCTGGTCCTGGGCCTGGAATCCTCCTGCGACGACTGCTCCGCCGCCGTGGTGGAGGAGACGACCGCGGGCCCGGTGCTGCGCTCCCTGGTGCGGGAGAGCCAGGATGCCATCCACGGCCCTTTCGGCGGGGTGGTGCCCGAACTGGCGGCGCGGGAGCACCTGCTCCAGGTGCGCTTCGTGATGACCGAAGCCTTGGCGCAGGCCGGGATCGGGCTCGACCGGCTGGATCGCCTGGCGGTCACCCGGGGGCCGGGCCTGGTGGGCAGCCTGCTGGCCACCTTCAGCGCCAGCAAGGCCCTGGCCTGGCACCAGGGCCTTCCCTGGGTGGGGGTACACCACCTGCTGGGCCACCTGAACGCCGCGCGCTTCGCGGCCCCCGACCTGCCCTTTCCCGCCCTGGTGCTGCTGGTGTCCGGCGGGCACACCCACCTCTACCTGGCCAAGGACTGGACGTCGCTGGACCTGCTGCAGAAAACCCGGGACGACGCCGCAGGGGAGGCCTTCGACAAGACCGCCCGCATGCTGAACCTGGGCTACCCCGGCGGCCCCCTCGTGGACGCCTGCTCCCGGGCGGCCACCCGGGCCGCCGAGCCCTTCACGCCCCCAAAATTCCGGGATGGCAAGGCCTCCTGGAGCTTCTCGGGCTTGAAGACCGGGGTGAAGCTGCGGGTGGAGCGAACCCCCCGGTTGGCCACGGCGGGCGCTGGAGATCCCGAGGTCCAAGGGCTCTGCCGCAGCCTGCAGGAGGCCATCGCCACCTGGTTGCTGAAACCCGTGCCTGAGCTGGCCCGGGAGCACGGCGCCCGCAGCCTCGTTCTCAGCGGCGGCGTGGCCTGCAACTCCCACCTGCGGCTGGAGGCGGCCGCCATGGCTGCCCGCGAGCGGCTCGTGCTGGCCATTCCCGAGCCCCGCCTCTGCACGGACAACGGGGCCATGATCGCCGCTGCAGGTGCCTTGCTAACACCCGACCCGGAGCCATGGCTCCAGAACGCAGATGCTGATCTGAAACTGGGAGCCTGACATGGACGTCACCCGCGAGGATGTGCTGCGCTGCGCCGCCCTGGCCCGACTGAGCCTTCAGGAGGCGGAGATCGAGCCCATGCGGGAGGCCATGTCCCGCATGCTCACCCACGCCGCCAGCCTCGATGAGCTGCCCCTGGAGGGCGTCGAGCCCATGGTCCCGGGACTGGGCCGCCCCCTGCCCCGCCGGGAAGATCTTCCGCGGGATGGGTTCACCCAGGCCGAGGCCCTGGCGAACGCCCCGGAGGCGGAGGACGGGTTCTTCGTGGTGCCGAAGGTGCTCTGAGCTGCAGACGACCCGCCAACCGGAGGGCCGTCTGCGGCTCGGTCGGCTGCCTAGAAGCTGAAACGCACGCCCAGTCGGACGGTGCGGGGGGCCTGGAAGGCGGTGGGGGCCTTGAAGTACTGGTTGGTCTGCCCCACATCCAGGCCGCTGAAGTTGTACCGCTGGTCCAGCGCCGTGGCCGTCTGGCTGTTAAGCAGGTTCGTGATATCCAGCATGAACCGTAGGCTCAGCCGCTGGTGAAACTTGAGGGAGTAGCTCGCATTCACGTCCAGCCGGGTGGTGTCAGGCGTCCGCCCCTCGGAACCGCGCGGGGTGAGGAACAGCTCGTACCGGGTATAGGGGAAGGGCTGCACCTGGTCGGCGTACCCGAGGCGGTTCACGGGAGTGCCCGTGGCGTAGGTGAAGGAGGCCCCGAGCGTGAAGCCTGCTTCCCACTCGTAGAAGCCGTGGCCCTTGAGCTGATGGGTGCGGTCGCCGCTGAGCCGCCCATCGCTGTTCACCACGAAGGCCGGCTCGTCGAAGGCGGAGTTGATGTTGGGGTCCAATTGGCCGTTGCCGTCCGGGCCACCCACGCCCTGGTAGGCGCCCTCGTAGTTGCCGTCGAGCTTGCTCCAGAGGTAGGAGGCCTGCCAGGTGTAGTGGTCGGCGAACTTCCGCTGCACGCTGACCTCGAAGCCCTTGTAGTCCCGCACGGCCCTGGGGTACTGCTTGCCGGTGAGGCTGAAGCCGGGGTTCATGATGAAGTAGTCGCCGTCGGCGCTGTTCACATCCAGGGAGTCCTCGATGGCCCGACCTACATAGCGACGGATGTACTTGGCGCCCAGTACGTATTTGGAGGCGACCGTCGTTTCGGCGCCCAGGATGAGTTCGTCGGAGTACTGTCCCTTGAGGTCGGGGTCTACCGGCTCGATGTAGGAGCCCACGATGGCGCTGGTGCCGGCCGCGGGATCGGGCACCAGGCTGGTGGGACTGTAGTTGAAGATGGTGGGGTTGCTCTCGTCGCTGAAGGAGCGGATGACGAGGTCGAGGGGCACCTGCTCGTAGAAGCGGCAGAGGCTCAGGTAGACCTTGTCCTGTCCCTTGCCCGCCCAGTCCCAGATCAGGCCGAGACGGGGGGCCCACTGGTCCTTGAGGTCGATCTTGGTGACCCCGTGCTGGTCCTTGATCTTGGTGGTGTCCAGCCGGGCGCCCAAGTTGAGGGAGAGGCCCGAGGTCACGGACCACTTATCCTGGATGAAATAGCCTGCACTCTCGTGTTTGGGGGAGGAGCGGAAGATGATGCTGGGCGCGTTGTTCACGTCCGAGCCGGCGATGGTCCAGTAGTAGTGGGAATAGACGCCATTGCCGTAATCCGTGACCTGCTGGCCACCGGAATAGCCACGCTCGATGGTGGCCTTGTCGGTCTGCAGGTCGAAACCACCCTTGAGCTCGTGGGGGCCCAGATACCAGGTGGCCGAACCGGTCAGGTTGGTGCGGGTGAAGTCCTTGTCGTCATACCGGCCGAATCCGCCACTGTTGCGGCCCGTGGTGTTGTCCACGTACTGGATGAGCGAGGCTCCCCCTGCACCAGGCAGGGTGGAGTTCTTTTCCTCATGCTGGCTGGCCTGCAGCTGGACGAACCAGGATTGACCGGTCAGCTCATACCGGAGGCTCAGGTCGGTCCCGCCCACCTTGTGTTCCCCCTCCCAGGTTGTGGAAGCGCCCTGGGGGTCCTTGACGGCCCCGGTGATCTTCTCCGGGTCACCCAGAACCGAGGCGATGAGGGTCTGGTTGTCGGCGAGCTTCCAGGTCAGCTTGAGGGCGAAAAGATCCCGGGTGGAATCCGTAGGGGCCTTCAAACCAAGGTCGGGGCCTGGCACCCGTACCTGTGATTCCTGACTCGAGGTGCTGCGGCTGAAAGCCGTGAAGAACCAAAGTTTGTCCTTGATGATCGGGCCCCCGACATCGAAGCCGAACTCCTCCTTGCGGTTCTCCAGCAGCAGGGGCTTGAACTGCAGGTTGGCGTCATCGGCGTGCTTGTTCCCACTCTTGAAGTAGCGGCCCTCCGAATAGGCGAAGACGTCCCCGGTGAACTCGTTGCCCCCGGATTTGGTGATGACGTTGATGATGCCGCCCGTGGCCTTCCCATACTCCGCTTCATACCCCCCAGTCTTGACCTGAAATTCCTGGATGAACTCCTGGGGAATGGTCTTGCCCTGAGTTCCGAACTCCACATTGGTGGTATTGATGCCGTCCACCACGAAGTTGTTCTCGGCCCCCGAGGAGCCATAGACCTTGAAGCCCGAGTTGTCCTGGGTCACCCCGGGCGAGAGGAGCGCGATGCCGGAATAGTCGCGGGCCGTCGGCAAATTCAGGATGGTCTCGCTGGTGAAGTTGGAGCCGGCGGTGGTGGCCTTGAGGTCGATGGCGGTGCTGGTCTCCATCACCTCCACCACGGCAGCGGCCACGGCGTTCATGGTGAGGTCCACCGTGGCGGTGCGATCCAGCCCGAGGGTCACCTGGGACTTCGCGGTATTGAGCCCCTCCTTGATGGCCGTGATGGTGCAGGGGCCCGGCGGCAGCAGACCGATGCGGTAGCTGCCGTCGGCCCCGGTCATCGCGCTCCGCCCGCCTTGGATGGAGGCGCCACTGACAATGACCTTGGCCCCCGCCACGGGCTGGCCTTTCGGGTCAAGCACCCGGCCCTGTAGGGCCCCGGTGGTCTGGGCGGAGAGCATGGCTCCTGAGGCCAGGAGCAAGGACAGATAGCGCAAGCGACGGCTCATGGATGCCGCTCCCAGGGAAGGACCGCCAGCGGGCGGCCGGATGGATGGATGGAGAAAGTGATCCATCATGGCCACTGCCAGGGCCGAATCAATTCAAATTTGAGGTTGCGGGCCGCCCATCATGAATACTCATGAGCCCATAAGCCAAACGCCAGCTGCCCCGGGGAAGGTTTACCAGTCGCCCCCGGAATCCCCGCCGCCCGAGTCCCCGCCCCCGGAATCGCCCCAGTCGCTGGAACCGGAGCTGGACTCCCCCCAGTCGCTGGAGGGGCTGTCGGAAGCGCCTCCGCTCCAACCGGCATCGTCCGAACCCTGGGAATGGCGCTGACCGCCCATCATGCTGCCGATCATCATGCCCGTCAGCAGGTCCCCCATGCCGCCACTGGACTGGCCATAGCCTCCCTGCATGGGGATGGCACCCTGCACGGGTGCGTCGAGCCCCAGGCGGCGCCGGGCGGAGGGGGGCAGCTCCTCATCCTTGAGGGTCTGGACACCCGCGGGGGTACTGCAGGTACTCGCAGGACCACTTCACGGACCGGAGCCCATCCCATTCCTGCTTCATCTTGTCGCCGGAGGCGCCGCAGGTAGGGCACTTGGGGTAGGGGCAGGGAAAGGTGTGCGGTTCCAGGGGGCCGGTGGGCAGCGCCCGGCGCGACGCCCCCAGCTGCTCGGGACGGTCCTGCCGGCCGCGCATGGCGAAGTAGATCACAGCGCCAATGATGAGAAGGAGAATGAACATCGTCATGGGAACCCCCGGACGGGATCAGGGTAGCCGGAATCCCACGCGCTCCGGGGACTTGCTGGCATCATCAGCAGCATGCTGCCCCGCATCCCGATCCCGGTCGACCGGCCCTGGCGCGTGCTGGGGCTGATGTCTGGAACCAGCGGGGATGGGGTGGATGCGGCTCTGGTGGAGGTGGACCCCCAGGCCTTCGACCAGGGTCGCCCCTTCCAGCGGCTGCTGGGCCACCACGGCGTGCCCTACGAGCCGGCCCTGCGGGAGGCGGTGCTGGCAGCAGCAGCCAACCGCATGGATCCCGAGCACCTCTGCATCCTGCAGCGCCGGCTGGGGGCGCACCATGCCCGGGCCGCCGCCGACCTCTGCGCCGCCCTGCAGCTGCGCCCGGACCTGGCCTCGCTCCATGGCCAGACGGTGCAGCACCACCCCCAGGCGGGCGCCACCTTGCAGCTGGCCGATCCCTACGTGCTGGTGGAAGCCCTGGGCTGCCCGGTGGTGTGGGACCTGCGGCGGCGGGATCTCGCCGTGGGGGGCCAGGGCGCCCCGCTTGTGCCCCGGGCGGAGCAGTGGCTGCACGGATCCGACCCCTGGCTGGCCCTCAACCTCGGGGGCATCGCCAACCTGACGGCGTGGGATGGGCGGCGCCTCCAGGCCTGGGACACCGGGCCGGGCATGTCCCTTTTGGACCTTGCCGCCCAGCGCTGGCTGGGGCTGCCCTTCGATCCCGAGGGCCGCGCCGCCGACGGCCAGATCCACGCTTCGCTGCTGTCCCGCTGGCTCGCCCATCCCTATTTCGCGGCACCACCGCCGAAATCCACCGGCCGGGAAGTGTTCGGCTTGGCCTGGCTGGATCTGGAGGCCTCGTCCCTCGAGGGACTGCCCCTGGCCGATCGCCTGGCCACCCTGGCCGCCTTCACCGCCGCCTCCATCGCCCAGGAAGCCGCCCGAGGCCTAGGCACGGTCCCGGGCACCCGGGGCCTGGTCAGCGGCGGCGGGGCCCGGCATCGGCGGGTGCGAGCGGAGCTGGCGGCCCGGCTGCCGGTCCCCCTGGAGGACGACCAGGTCTTTCCGACGGGGGCCCGCGAGGCCGTGAGCTGGGCGCTTCTGGGTGCGGCCAGCGCCCTGGGGCGCCCCGGCAACCTGCCGGAAGTCACGGGTGCCGCCCGACCCGTGGTGCTGGGGAGTTGGGTGTGGCCGTGAAGTGGGCCCGCTGGCTGGACCACCTTCCGCTCTGGGTGGCCTGGGGGGCCTCGGCCGCCACCGGCGTCTACGAACCCATCGAGTTGGCCCTCATGGCCCTGCCCTTGATGGTGGCCGCGGCCGTGGAGGGGGCCCGCCGGGACGCAGGCCGTTACCACCGCTGGCTGGAAGTGGGGGCGCTGCTCTTCTTCCTGGGGGACCTGGCGCGCGGCCAGGGCCTCTACACCGTGGCCATCCACACCCTCTTCGTCCTGGCCGGCGTCCGGCTGGTGCTGCCGCGGGAATCCCCGCAGCGGCGACAGCTCCTCTTGATGAGCTTCCTGCTCTTCCTCACCACGGCCATCGGCACCACAGACCTGGCCTTCCTGGGCTGGACCCTCGCCTGGTTCGGCACTGCCATGCTCGCCATGCTGCACCAGAGCTGGGAGCCCTCGGCGGCCCTGCGCCGGGGCGCCCTGGCCCGCCCGCCCTATGGCCAGGTGCCCCTCTGGTTGGGGGGCGCCTTGCTGCTGGGAACAGCGTTCTTCCTGGTCATGCCCCGCGTGGGCCTCGGCCTGCGGTCAGGCCTGCTGCTGGGCCCACGGGCCCTTGGCCAGGCCGGCCTCGGTGACAGCCTGGACCTCTCCGGCGGCGGGCCCATCGCGCCCAATCCCGAAGTGGCCCTGCGGGTGGTGCCCCTCGGTGGAGTCGATCCGTTGCAGCAGCGGGCCTGGACCCAGGGCCTGGAGCGGCTGCGGGGCCTCACCCTGGAAGCGGTGAAGGACCTGCGCTGGGAAGCCGACGACCTCACGCCACCCATCATCCCGGCCCTTCGTGATGCCCCGGGCCTTCATCGCGCCGAGTTCAACTTCACCCCCAGCCTGCACGGCATCCTCGCCCTGCCCACGGGCCTGGCGACACTGGAGCCCTCAGGCCTGCCCATCGTCCGGGGCACCGGAGCCAGCCTCCGCTGGCGCTATGTCAGGGCCCGCACCCGCCCCTTTGAGGTGACCTGGGATCCAGGCCTGGTCGCCCCCCGGGAAGCCCGCCTCTCTTCCCGGCGGCTGGACCTGCTCACCCACCTGGAGCCGGACCAGGCCTGTGCCCAGCGGGCCAGCCTCCGGTTCGCCCCGGGCTTTCTCCCGACGCCGCAGCTGGCCAGCACCCTGGAAGCCGCCCTGCGCCGGTTCCAGTACACCCTCGACAACCCCTCGGGCCAGGCGGCCAACCCGCTGGAGGACTTCCTGGAGCGGAGCCAGGCCGGCCACTGCGAATACTTCGCCTCGGCCATGGCGCTGATGCTGCGTGCCCGGGGCGTCCCCGCCCGGGTGGTGACGGGCTACCGCCTGGGGCCCTGGATTCCCGAAGGGGGCTACTTCCGCATCAGCCAGAACGAGGCCCACAGCTGGGTGGAGTACCTGGTACGAGGGCCGTTGGTGGACCTCGGATCCCACCCCCGCCGGCGAAGCCGCCAGTGGCGCCGAGACCCTTCGCCTGGGCAGCCTGGAACGCTGGCTCGACGCCCTCCGGTACCGCTGGGACCGCTATGTGGTGCGGTACTCCGACGAGGACCAGCTGGTGGGGCTCGCCTGGGCCCAACGCCACCTGCAGGGCTGGGAGTACCGCTGGCAAGCCCCCCGCGCTTCCACGCTGCGCTGGCTGGGACTCCTGATCGGCCTCTGGCTGCTGTGGCGGTTTCGGAGCCTCTTGCAGCGCCACCCGCCTGGCCCCTGGCGAATCCGCGCCCTGAGTCCCCTGCTGGCCCGCACCCGGAACGCCGCGCCCCCCCAGCCGGGCGACACGGCCCGATCCTGGCTCCTGCGGCTGGCCCAACTCCGCCCGGAACGGACGGTGCAGCTGCAGCGGCTGGCGGATGCCGTCGATGCCCAAACCTACGGCCCGGGCCACGCCGCCACCTCGACCTTGGCCAAGGTGGAGGCGGCGGCGTGGCGGGGCTGGAAGGCGCCTACTTCGCGCTGAACTTCTCGAAGGCCTTCATGAGCTCCATGGGCAGCGGGAAGATGATGGTGCTGTTCTTCTCGGTGGCAATCTCGGCGAGGGTCTGCAGGTAGCGCATCTGGATGGCCGTGGGGTTCTCGCTGATCTTGTTTGCGGCTTCCAGCAGCTGGTGGCTAGCCATCAGTTCACCCTCGGCGGCGATGATCTTGGCCCGCTTCTCGCGCTCGGCTTCGGCCTGCTTGCCCATGGCGCGCTGGATCTGCTCGGGCAGATCCACACTCTTCAGTTCGACGCTGGTGACCTCGATGCCCCAGGGTTCGGTGGACCGGTCGATGATCTCCCGCAGCCGCAGGCTGAGCTTCTCCCGGTCGGCCAGCAGCTCGTCCAGGGTGACCTCCCCCAGGATGCTGCGCAGGGTGGTCTGGGCCATCTGGCTGGTGGCGTAGTAGTAGTTCTCCACGCCAATGATGGCGCCCTTGGGATCCAGCACCTTGAAGTAGACGACGGCACTCACCTTCAGGCTGACGTTGTCGCGGGTGATGATGTCCTGGCTGGGCACATCCATCACCACCGTGCGGAGGCTGACCGTTACCGCGGTCTGGAAGGGGCGCCACACGAAGCAGAGGCCGGGGCCCGTGGGCCGCTCCTGCACCTTGCCCAGGGTGAAGATGACCAGTCGCTCGTACTCGTTCACCACCTTGATGCACGAGAAGAGGTAGATGATCACGAAGATCGCGACGGGGCCGAAACAGCCGAATGAAGCAAGCAAGGCATCCATGGGAGCTCCTGGGGATTTGCCCCATCATGGCACCCCAGGACGGATAAAAGACAACCCTCTTCTCGGCTATGCTTGGGTTGCTGCCTGTGGCGGCCCCTTCCTTGGGAGGAATCATGCGACTGTCCTGTGTTGCCCTTGCCCTACTCGCCACCTCGGGCCTCCTGGCCCAGAACGTCCGGTTCAATGGCGGCATGCAAGTGGGCCTCGCCCTCCCCACCGGCGACTTTGCCGATAAAAAGAGCTTCGACGGCGAGTTCCTGGGCGCCAACGATGGGCTTGGGCTCCACTTCGGTGGCCACTTCGACTTCAACTTCACGCCCCACCATCAGCTGCGGCTCATCGTCAATGTGAATGGGTTCGCAAGCAAGCAGCAGGACATCTACAACGGCGGGCTGTACGACGGCACCCGCCAGAACGCCTTCGGCATCGTGCAGGTTGGCGGCGACTACGTCTACAACGCCGGCTCGCCCTCCAAGGGCGGCTACTTCCTGGCCGGCCTGAACCTCAACAAGGTGAAGGCGACGGCCGACTATTCCAGCTATCCCGATCCCGAGGTCAACCAGTCCGGACGGCTGGGAATCAGGGTGGGTGGGGGCTACAACTTCAACCGGGTGTTCAGCCTGGAGGGGCACCTCAACAGTGTCTCGGTGGAAAAGGGCGGTTCCGATGGCCTCGGCTACGATGCCATCACCTGGGTGGCGGTCAGCGCGGTCTTCCGCTTCGGCAGGCCCTGACCTACTTCCGCACGAAGGGATTGCCCGCCGCCTCCTCCCCGATGGTGGTGGCTGGACCATGCCCCGGAATCACCAGCGTCGTGCCATCCAGCACGTAGAGCTCCCGGCGGATGCTCTGCTCCAGGTACTCGAAGCTGCCGCCCCAGAGGTCCGTGCGCCCCACCCCGCCCCGGAACAGGGTGTCCCCGGCCAAGAGCACCTGCCCCCGCTCGAAGGCCCCGTGGAAGCAGCAGGACCCGGGGGTATGACCCGGTGTGTGCAAGGTGGTCAAGTCCAGATGGCGGTCCCCTGCCACCAGGGGCACCATCTCCGGCTGGGGAATGGTCGGCATCCCGAACAGTCCCGTCTGCTGGGAGAGGGCCTCGATCAGGAAAGTGTCCTCGTCGTGCAGGTGCGCGGGGCACTGCCACAAATCCTGCAGCTCCCGGGTGGCCCCCACATGATCGAAATGGGCGTGGGTGTGCAGGAGGGCCGTCACCTTGAAGCCCAGTGCCTCGACGCGGCTGCGGATCTTTGTCCCCTCTCCGCCTGGATCGACCACCACACCCCGGGCGGTGGCCGGGTCCCAGAGGAGGGAGCAGTTGCAGCCCAGGGGGCCCACGGGGAAGGATTCGAGGCTCAGCATGGTTCCAGTGTGGCAAACCCGGCGGTAGATTGGGGCCATGGAACCCCTCGCGCCCCCCTCCACCCCCTGGTTCTCCCGCTGGGACCTGCTCCCCCTCGCAGGGGCAGGCGCCCTCGCCCTGGCCTGGCCCTGGCTGATGCGCGGCCTGCCCGACCCCATCCCCACCCACTTCAATGCCCAGGGCCTCCCCAACGGGTGGACGTCCCAGGCTGGCTATCCCTGGCTGGCCTTCGGTGGGCCTGCGGTGATTTGGGGCCTCCTCCTGCTCTCCGGCCGCGTCTTCGTCGGTTCGCGGCAGGATCCGGACGGCCGGAAATGCGCGGCCTTGGCCCCGCTCCGTGGCCTGGTCACCCTGGGTCTGCTGGGGCTGTCCGCAGGTGGGCTATTGATTCCCCGCCACGGGCAGGGCGTGATTCTCTGGATGCTCCTGGGTTTCCTCGCTCTGACGGGACTCGGCATCGCCCTCCTGGTCCGCGCGTTGAAGCGAAACCGGATCTGGGAGGAGGAGGGCCAGTACTACCGCTGGGGCATCTTCTACGTGAACGCCGACGACCCTGCCATCTGGGTGCCCAAGCGGCTGGGCCTTGGGTGGACGCTGAATTTCGCCCATGGGATCAGCTGGCTCTTCCTGGTCCTGCTGCTGTCGCCCCTGCTGGTCATCGGCGGCTTGGCCCTGGTCCGCCGCTAGGCTGACCCGTGGCCGCCTTGCGAAGCAACCTCGAAGCATCCCCCTTCCTCAAGCGTAAGCTGGCGGACCTGCCGCTGCGCCCGGGCTGCTACCTCTATCGGGACGAGCAGCGAAACCTGCTCTACATCGGCAAGGCCAAGGTGCTGCGGCATCGGGTGAAATCCTATTTCCAGAACAAGCACCAGGATGCCAAGACCCGCCGGCTGGTGGCGCGGATCTGGGACCTGGAGTTCATCGTCTGCGAGACCGAGCTGGAAGCGCTGGTGCTGGAGAACAACCTCATCAACGAGCACCTCCCGCCCTACAACATCATGCTGCGGGACGACAAGAGCTACCCCTACGTGAAGCTGACCTGGAAGGAGGCCTTCCCGAAGGTGTTCGTCACGCGGAAGGTGCGCAAGGATGGCAGCCTCTACTTCGGCCCCTTCTTCCCCGCCAGCACGGCCTACCGAACGGCCGAACTGGTCTACCGCTTCTTCCAGATTCGCGACTGCGACATCGACATCGATGGCAAGCGGGGGCGGGCCTGCCTGAAGTACCAGCTGCACCGCTGCACGGCCCCCTGCATCGCCGCCGTGGGCCAGGAGGCCTACCGGGAGCAGGCGAAGGGGGCGCGGCTGTTCCTGGAAGGCAAGCGCGACGAGCTGAAGGCCCGGCTCGAAGCTGCCATGTGGCAGGCCGCTGAAGCATCCGCTTTCGAGCAGGCCGCCCAGCACCGGGATGCCCTCCAGCAGGTCGACGCCTGGTTCACTCGGCAGAAGGCGGCCAGCGCGGATCTTGACGACACTGATGTGTATGGCAGCGCCGTCCTCGACGGCCGGGCCTGCGTGCACCGGTTGATGCTCCGGGAGGGCCGGATGATGGGCCGCCAGGAGCATGTGCTGGAGGAGGTCGAGGCCTTCGATGGCGCTGTCCTCGCCCAGGTGCTGCAGCGGGTCTACAGTGCGGATGCCGTCCCCGCTCGGATCCTCGTGGAAGTGCCGCCGGAGGATGCCGAGGTGCTGGGCGAGTGGCTCGCCACCCAGCGGGGCACCAAGGTGCGGATCCACGTGCCGCTGAAGGGCGAGAAGGTCGACCTGCTGACCATGGCGCAGGAGAATGCCCGGCTGGCCCTGGAGCGCAAGTTCGAGCCTGCCCGGCTCAATGAGGCCGTGCTGGAAGGGTTGCAGGCGTTCCTGGGCCTGAGCCACCTGCCCCGGCACCTGGAGTGCTTCGACATCAGCCACGGCCAGGGCCGCGAGGTGGTGGCCAGCTGTGTGGTGTTCACGGATGGCATCCCCGACAAGGCGCGGTATCGCCGCTTCAAGATGACCAATGAGCAGAACGACGACTTCGCCAACATGCAGGAGGCCGTCTCCCGCCGCTACCGGCGCATGAAGGACGAAGGCCAGTCCTTCCCGAACCTGGTGCTCATCGATGGGGGGCTCGGTCAGCTCCACGCCGCGGAGGCCGCCCTGCGGGAGCTGGGCCTCGATCACCTCGAACTGGCTAGTCTGGCCAAAAAGGAGGAGCTGGTCTTCCGCCCGGGCTCCAGCGAGCCACTGAAAATCCCGAAATCCTCGCCGGTACTGCAGCTCCTCCAGCGCATCCGGGACGAGGCCCACCGCTTCGCCATCACCTACCACCGGGCGCTGCGGGCCAAGCGCACCCTCCAGACGGAATTGACGCAGATTTCCGGCATCGGCCCGGTCACGGCCAGGAAACTGCTCCAGGCCTTCGGCAGCGTCACCGCCATCCGCGCAGCCTCCGAGGAGGCCCTGGCGGGGCTGCTCGCGCCCGCCGCAGTGCGACGGATTGTCGCATGGCAAGAAATTAAGACGAATTAAGTATTCATTTAAATCATTTCCTCCACCCACGAGCCTCAACCCTCTGGGCAGGCCCGGCCTCTGTGCAGGTGTGCGGACGATTCCGCACCTTCCCCCGGAGGCACCCATGAAACCCTTCATCTTGCTGGCCACAGCCCTTGGTGCCGTGCTGGTGCTGAGCGCCCAGACCCCCACCCAGGATCAGACCCGGACGCAGGACCGCGTCCAGGCCAAGGACCAGACCCGAAGCCAGGACCGTGTCCAGGCCAAGGACCAGACCCAAACGCAGTCCCAGAAGCGCCTGCAGAAGCGGGACGGCAGCTGCGGGCAGACCCCTGGCTCTGGCGCCGGGCGGTCCACCCGCACGCAGGGTCGCCGAGGCCGTTGATCGCTGACTCCAGCTCTCTGCACAGGAGTTCCCATGCCCAGGCGAACCGCCCTCCTGCTGGCCCTGCCTTTGGCCCTCGCGGCTCAGGAGGATCCGTTCTCCCTTGACCTCCCGCCGCCCGCTTCGGTCACCCGGGTGGCGGTGGGAGGGTATGATCAGGCCTTTTCCGATGGGCTGGGGCACTGGAAGGGCTGGCTGGCAGACGGCACGGTCTATCCCGCTGAAGGGGGTCCCTGGGAGTTGGCGGCCACTGGCTTCGATCGGACCGAAGGCACGGGTGCCATGCTGTCCGTCGGCAAGTACCTGCTCCTGGGGAAGACGTCGTCCATCTTCGTAGGGCTTGGCGCAGGCACCAACCGCGACTTCCTGCCCCAGTGGCGGGCTGAGGTCGACGCGCACCTCGCCCTGGGCTCGGGCTGGCACCTGGATGTGGGGGGAGCGTTCAACCAATTCACTCAGGGCGAGAGCATCCGCATGCTCCAGGCTGGGCCTGCCTACCAGGCACGGTCCTGGAGCCTGTCGGCCAAGCTCCAGCAGCTTGCCTATTCCGCTGGCGGGGACGATGACCTGGCCGGCATCCTGACGCTGCGGCTCGGTGGGGATGATTTCGGCAGGTGGCATGCCCTCCGCCTGGCCGCCGGTCGCGGGATCATCGAGAGCTATGGTTCCGGCGGTAGCCTGACCGGCACGGCCACCCGCTTCGGCTCCGGCGGGCGGTTCGGGAACGGTGCCCCTGCCCCTTCGCCCGGGTTGCCCACTGCCACCTCGACCCCCCTGCCCCAGGAGCGCATGGCGTCCCTTACAGGCCACTGGCCGCTCACCGGCACCTTCGCCCTTCGAGCAGAGGCCAGGTGGGGGGAAGCCGTGGCCACCTACCGCTTCTGGGGCGGCAGCCTCCAGGTGATCGCGACCTTCTGAGGGCTCATTTCGCCGCTTGCAGCTTGCTCAGCTCAGCGCGGGCGGTCTCACTGCCCTGCTCGGCGGCCTTCCGGTACCAATGGAGGCCCTTCTCCCGATCCTGGGGGACGTTCAGCCCGTAGTAGTACATCACCCCCAGCATTCGCATGGCGTGGGCATCCCCGGACTCGGCGCGCTGGAGACAGCCCTGCAGGTCGTCGAAAGTGGCCGAGGCCTGCTGGGCCGCGCCAACAGGCGACCGGGGCGGCTTGTCCTTTGCCAGCATGATGAAAGCACTGGCTCCGACCGCCACCAGGCCTCCGAGGATCAAAGGGGCAAGCCACTTCCTGGAGGATGGCTCCGGAACTGCCGGGGGAACCTCCAGCACCTGGCCGACCGCCTCCACGGGCTGATCCACCCGCTGAATCCGAATCGGCGGGTGCTCCGACCCGGATCGCGAGGGTGCTTTCGGGGGCCCCACCGGGGCTGACTGCGGTGGCCGGGTCGCCTTCAGTGCCTGGTTTGCCGCCTGGATGGTGGAAAGGTCAATGTGCTGGGTGGCGCGGGGGTCCGCCGGTTCCCCTGCAGGCAAGCGCTGGGTCTCCTGTGCCGACGGAGGGGGCTCGGAAGGCTCGCCTGCCTCAGGCTTCGACATGGTCCCTTCTCCGATCGTGCAGGTCAGCCGATGCCCGGGTGGGCGTCCGCAAGGCCCTGCTGCCAGTGATCATACCTGGGAACCAGCACCAGGAAGAGCAGAGGGGTCAACAGGATGAACCCCCAGACGTGCCGCAGGGCCTGCGGTCCCACCAGGAGCCAGTACACCAGCCCGCAGAGGCTGCTGGTTTCGAGGGCTCCGGCGAACAGCACGGTTTCCCGCATCACGATGCCTGGGCGCGCCGCTTCGGAAGCGGACGGAAAGGCGGCCAGGGCCCGGCCCCGGCGCCACCACACCCAGGCCGCGGAAAGGAATACGAGTCCGGTCAGCAGGTATCCCACCTGCTGCACCGATCCGGTCACCGGTTGGGTACCGGGTGGAACCACCCGCAGCAGCACCAGGATGGAGATCAGCCCAGGTGTGCCAAGACACAGCAGCGCGCCCAGGACATAGGCCGTGCGGTGGGCCAGGCGAAGGGAGCCAGCGGAGGCGTTCACGCCGCCTCTGCGACCTTGATCCGAATCTCGCCGAAGGTTTCCCCCTGCACCAGCGAGACACGCCCCATGCGGACCAGCTCCAGCAGCGCCAGAAAGGTCAGCACCAGCTCCTCCCGGCTGTGCACCTGCCCCAGCAGGCCCTGGAAGGGTTTCCAGAGGCCGTCCTGCAGGCTGGTGAGCACTTCCATCACTCGCTGTTCCAGGCTCTTGGGCTGGGTCCTGACCTGCACCGGGGGAGGCGGCATCAGGTGCTTGAGGGCCTCGCGATAGGCACCCAGGAGGTCGAAGAGGGTGGCGCGGATGGGCTCGTCCTCCACGCGCTTGTGGTCCTCCAGGTCGAGGCCGGGCGCGAAGGCGACCTTCTGCCAATCGGATTCCCGCTCAGAGAGCAGCAGGGCCGCCGCCTTCACCTGCTGGTAGTCAAGCAGCCGCTGCACCAGGGATTCGCGAGGATCCTCCTCCCCGGTTTCCTGGGGCTGCCGCGGCAACATGAGGCGTGACTTGATCTGCAGCAGCTGGGCCGCCATGGCCACGAACTCGGCGGCGATCTCCAGGTTCAGCTCCTCCATCAGCTTCAGGTAGTCCATGTACTGGCGGGTCACATCGGCCATGGGCAGGTTCAGGATGTCCAGCTTCTGCTCGTGAATGAGGTGCAGCAGGAGGTCCAGGGGCCCGTCAAAGGCCTCGAGGTGCAGCGCCAGCCCCCGGAACTTGGTCTCGAATCCCTTGGGGGGCTCGAAGGTCTTCGGCGCCTGTGGCACCGGCAGGGGTTCCGTCATGGCATCGGGCGTCTCAGGGGGGAGGTTGGACATGCCCTCATTCTAGCCGGGCCCAGCGCCGCCACAGGCTCGAACCCACCCGAAAACCCATGGCGGGCCCTCTCGGTTAAAGGTTGAAACCAGTAGCAATGCCCCCCACCTCACCCTCCAGTCGAGTTGATCCCTGTGCATCCGTGGCCCTTCCCCCACAATGGTGGGCTATGGCCCGCCCCCCCGTCCTCCCCGGCCCCCGTCCCGACTGGCTGAAGATCCGCGTTCCCGCCCCGGAGGTCGTGGCCGAAGTCGAAAGCCTCATCCGCGAGCAGCGCCTGGTGACCGTCTGCGAGGAAGCCCGCTGCCCGAACCTGCACGAGTGTTGGGGCATCCATCGCACCGCCACCTTCATGCTCCTTGGCGACATCTGCACCCGGCACTGCGGGTTCTGCAATGTGGGCAAGGGCCGCCCCGGGGAAGTGGATCCCGGAGAGCCCCAGCGGGTGGCCGAGGCCGTGGCCCAGCTGGGCCTGAAGTTCGCGGTGGTCACCAGCGTGAACCGGGACGACCTCCCCGATGGCGGCTCGGGCCACTTCGCCGCCACCATCCAGTGGATCCGGACCCTCTCGCCGCACTGCGGGGTGGAGGTGCTCATTCCGGATTTCCAGGGCCGTGAAGCTGACCTGCTCACGGTGCTGGAGGCCCGCCCCGACGTACTGAACCACAACGTGGAAACCGTGCCGCACCTCTACCGACGGGTCCGGCCCGACGCCGACTACGTCCAGAGCCTGGCCCTGCTCCGCCGCACCGCGGACTGGCGCGATCGCCATGCTCCGGCCATGCGCGTGAAGAGCGGCATCATGGTGGGCCTGGGCGAATCCCCCGAGCAGGTGCTGGCCCTGATGGCCGACTGGCGTGCGAGCCGGGTCGACATCGCCACCATCGGCCAGTACCTGCCTCCATCGGAGCGGCACCTGCCCCTGGATCGCTTCGTCGAGCCCACCGAGTTCGACTTCTACCGTCAGAAAGGCCTGGAGATGGGCTTCCAGCGGGTGGAGTCCGCCCCCCTGGTGCGCTCCAGCTACCATGCCGGCGAGGGCTACGGGGGCTGATCCTCCCGTAGCCCTCACCTCATCCCGACTAGGCGTGAGCGGGTTCCTTGGCACCAAGGAACTGCGCTTCGAAGGCCGCCCAGTCGAGGGTGCCCGCAGCCTCAGCTCCCCTGGACGTTCGCAGGCGGATGATCTCCTCCTGGTACCAGTCGATGACCGGCTTGCCGATCTTGAGGGCACCGAGTTCTCCGGCCAGGTCGCTCGGGGTCATGAGGCACACCCAGCCCCGGTCGTACGGGCTGTGCATGAGTTCCCCAGGGTCGGAGAGCAGGCCCGCGTTGTCATGCTCGATGCGCCCCGAGAGCGGCGAGGCCACATGCACCGTCCCGGCTAAGCTCCGCAGGGTGAAGAGGGGATCGCCCGCCTTGAGCACCTTTCCGCGCTCGGGCAGAACCACTTCCTTGACGGTGCCCAGCGCCTTCCGGATGAAGTCGTCGATGCCGATACGCACCTGGCCCTCCGGTTCGATACGAACCCAGGCATGCCCTTCGGAGAGGAAGGCGCCACCAGGGATGCAGTATTCGGAAGAAGGCACCACTTCGGCCATCTCCGGAGCCACCACGCGCACGCTGGGACGGCGGGCGGCCTCGATGCGGGCTTCGCGCTTGATGAGCAGCTTCTGCGCGAATTCCCCCAGCTCGTCGGCGGTGAAGGGCTTCTGGACATACTCGCAGGCCCCCTGCTGCAGGGTCTCGACGGCCGTCTCGATGCTGCCGTACCCGGTGACGACCACCACATCCACATCCGGGCGCAGGTGCTTCACGGCTTTCACCACCTCGACCCCATCCATGTTGGGCATCTTGAGGTCGGTGAAGACGAAATCGTAGTCGTGGCGCTGGACCAGGCCCAGGGCCTCCGGGCCGTGTTCCACGGTGTCCACGCTGAATCCTTCGAGCACCAGGATGCGGCGGAAGGAATCGAGGACGACCGCCTCGTCGTCCACGGCGAGGATCCGGGCCTTGGGGTTGGGGACCTCCACCCGCTTGAGGCTCTTGGCCTCATGGGTGAAGTCCAGGCGGATGGCGGTATTGAGCACCTTCTCCCGGGCCTGGCGCTCGCGCGTCTCCCGCATGCGCCGCAGCGAGGAGCGGACCAGGAAATCGATGCCGACGAAGGCGACGAACATGATGAGGATCAGAACGGCCGTCATGACGACCTCCTAGGTGAGGGTGGAAGGGGTTGAGCTGCTGGGTTTAGGTTCCGCCGTCAGGGGCAGGCTCAGGGTGAAGCGGGTGCCCTTGCCGGCCTCGCTCTGGACAGTGAGCGAACCGCCGTGGGCCTCGACGATGCCCCAGCTGACCGCGAGCCCCAGCCCGGTGCCGTGGTTGCCTTTGGTGGTGAAGAAGGGCTCGAAGATGCGCGGCAGGTCCTCGGGGGCGATGCCTTGCCCACTGTCCTGCAGCCAGAGCTCGACGGCGCGTGCACCTGGCCGGGTGGTGAGTCGGATGGTTCCGCCCTCGGCGCCGATGGCATCGGCCGCGTTGAGCAGGAGGTTGACGACCACCTGCTGGATCTGGTTGGCGTCGGCAGAGACGATGGGCAGCTCCTGGGCCAGATCCAGGGAAAGGTCCACCTGGTTCAGGCTCAGCTGGGTCATCACGACCGACACCGCCCGGCGCACCACCTCGTTCAGGTCCATGGGTTTCCTGGCGGGCGCCGTGGGGCGGGCAAAGTCCAGCAGGCCGCGGATGATGCCCCGGCAGCGGACGGTCTCCCGCACGATCACATCCAGGTCCTCGGCCGCTGAGACGTCCGCGCCCAGGCGCTTGCGCAGCAACGACGCATAGCTGAGCACCCCGGTGAGGGGATTGTTGATCTCGTGGGCGACTCCGGCCGCCAGCCGCCCCACCGATGCAAGCTTGTCCGCCTGGGCCAGCTGCCGCTGGGTGTCGGCCAGGTTCCGGGTCATGTCATTGAAGGCCTTCGCGAGCTTGCCCAGCTCATGTCGGCCCGACACGGGAATCACAACGCCCAAGTCGCCCTCCATGACCCGGCGCGTTCCTTCCACCAGGGCCGCCACGGGTCGCACCACCAACTTGCGGTTGAGCCACCAGAGGATGAGGCTGCCCGAAAGGATGGCAAGGATGGCGGAGGCCGTGATGACCGCCCGGCTGTGGGCGATCTCCTGGTCCATTTCCGCCAGCGAGACATTCACATCCAGGACGCCCAGGAGGGTCTGCTTGGCACTGTGGGCATGGCAGGCGGCTGTCGAGCAGGAAGGTTCATTGGGAATGGGGTTGATGACCCCCAGCACGCGCGTGCCATCCGGTGCCTTGAAGGTGCGGGCCCGGGCCTGGATGCTGAGGCGTTCCAGAGGACGCCCCTCGGCATGACACGCGTAGCAGGCCTCGCCCTTTGGATCGAGGCTGGTGCCGATCTCCTCGCTGGACGAGGAGAACATGATGCGGCCCTCCTTGTTGAAGACCCGGACCTTGCGGATGCCCTCGTCCTGCAGGCCCCCCACCGCCCGGATCTGGCGATGCAGGTTCTCCCGGCGGTTCTCGAGCATGTCGAAGTGCGTGGCGCTCTTGATGGTCTCGCTCAGCTGATCGGCACTGCGGGTGCGCTCGGCCATGAGTTGGGCCGTGTGGGTGCGGAGGACGGTCACGGACATCCCGCCGATCACCAACGCCGTCGCGAGGCCGGCGCCGAGGATCAGACGGGTGCCGATGCGGGTGCGCATGGCTCAGGCTCCTGGCCCGATCTCCTTCGACCGGGCAGTGGGTTCTTCCGGAAAGATCGGGAAGGTACGCACGGCGAAGGCGAAGACGGCCATGCCCGTGGCCACCAGGCCAAGGGACACAATGATTTCCATGCCCGAAGGCAGGTAACGCACACCGGAAGCGGCTTCCATGCCAGTGATGCTGACGTTGAGGCGGTTCATGACAAAGCCGAGCACCGCCAGGAACGCGCCTCCCACCAGCCAATCGGGATGGGTCCTGAGGCGCTTGAAGGACATGAGCACCACGGGCAGGATCACCCCCAGGGTGAACTCGAGAAGGAACATCTTCCCTTCGTAGCTGAAATCGAAAATACTGCCGAAGGCATGGTTGCGGCGGATGCCCTGCAGGCGCATGAGCCCGTAGATGCCAAGGGCCACCACCATGCCCCGGGCCAGGGGTTCCAGGAGGTCCATTTCCAGGTGGCGGTGGAAAGCCCGTTTGCTGAGGTAGGACTCAAGAATCACCATGCCGATGCCCGCCCCGATGGCCGAGATGTAGAAATGCAGGGGCAGCATCGGGGAATACCAGAGCGGATGCAGCTTGCTCGGCACGATCAGGTAGAGCGAGCCCAAGGAGGATTGGTGCAGGGTTGAGAGGAGCACGCCGAGGATGACCAGGGGTGTAATGATCTTGTGGATGAGGCGGGCCGGGGCGTGGAAGCCGAAGCGCTCGAAGACGACCGGGGAGAATTCCACCGCCAGTACGGTGGTGTAGAGCATCACGCACCAGGCGACTTCAAACATGACCGAGTGCGGGTTCCAGTACACGATGGCGTGCCAGATGCGCCAGGGCTGGCCGAGGTCCAGCAGGAGCGCCACGATGACGAAGGCATACCCCAGGAAGCCCGTGAGGATGGTTGGCCGGACGATGGGCTCGAAGCGCTTGAGGTTGAAGAGGTGGACCACGGCGGTGAGGGTGAAGGCGCCGGCAGCGAGTCCGACACCACAGAGCAGGTCAAAGCCGATCCAGAGGCCCCAGGGGAACTGGTCGCTCAGATGGGTGACGGCGCCCAGCCCCTTCGTGAAGCGGATGACCGTCACCGTGCAGAAGGCCAGGAAGAGGAGGACGAAAACAGCGGTCCAGAAGCCCGGGCGGAAGCGTCGATCCGGAAGTGTGGTGGTACCGTTCATGAGCGGTCTCCCTTCCCATTCGTCCCGCGGGTGGCGTTGGCCACGTCCTCCCGGCGGGCGGTGATCCAGTGCACTCCGTAGAGGAAGACGCCCCACACACCCACGAAGTCAGGGATGTTCGAGAGCACCTGCCAGGTGCGCATGGCCGGCGGTTCCGCAGGCAGGTTCGACTTCAGCCCCAGCTTTTCGAAGGGCAAGTTGGAGATCATCAGTACCGAGGTACCGCCGGCTTCCGTGAGCCCGTAGATGTGGTCCACATAGGCCCCCGGCTTCTGCCGGATGCGGGTTCGGGCCTCCCAGATGAGGTCCTCCTTTTTGCCGAAGATGGTGGCTTCCGCAGGGCAGGCCTCAGCGCAGGCGGTGGGTTTCCCCTCCTTCAGCCGACCGGCGCAAAGGATGCACTTCCCCACCACTGGCACCGGGCGGTCCCACTGGTACTTGGGGATCTCGAAGGGGCAGGCCATCATGCAATAGCGGCAGCCCATGCAGCGCTCGGCATCGTAGACGACGGGACCATTCGCGGTCTTGGTAAGTGCTGCCACCGGGCACACCGATGCGCAGGTGGGCACTTCGCAGTGCATGCAGAGGCGGCGGACGTTGAGGCCCTCATGTTCCTGGACCGTGGTCCAGGTATAGGCCGTCAACACCTCCTCTACCTTCCCGGGTAGCTTGTTCTGCTCCTTGCAAGCGGAGCTGCAGGCGCCGCATCCAATGCAGCGGGTCGCGTCAAAGAGAAGGCCCATGCCCATGGGTTCTCCCACTCTGTCAATCGACCCCGAGAGGGATTCTCGGGGGAGTCGAGAGGAAGCATGCGCCTCCGAAATTGCATAGTCAACCCATCGGTAGTTATTAAAATAACTTTGTTGTCATCATTAAGATAAGAGTGAAATAGAATTAAAAATTCATCGACCCACAGGGCGGTTATGTTTGGCACTCCTGCCCCCTCTCGGTCTGCTTAGGGCGGAAGCGGATGTCGCCTCAATGAACATGTTCCATCTCCTATGCACGGGAGGCATAGCCGACCTATTCAACGCCTGAACGCGAGGTGACATCGAGCGACACAGGCTTGACGTCGCCCAACGTCGGCGACCGAGTTTCTTAATCCTGGCGACGGGTGAAGCGCCCACCGAGCCTCGTCCACACGACGGACTTGACCACCTGGAGGAACCGGCCACACCGAGCGCGACGAGTGGTTCACCCTGTTGGGAGCAAATCAGGAAAGGTCCCACCGAACCTCATTGCCCCGGGTTCCGGACAAAAAAAGGCCCCGCGTTTGCGGGGCCTTTTCACGAACCGCGAAGCGCGGCTGATTAGTACATGTCTTCCATGCTGCCCATGCCGCCGGGGCCGCCCGCAGGAGCGGCCTTGGGCTCGGGGATCTCGGTGATGATGGCTTCGGTGGTCAGCATCATGGAGGCCACGGAAGCGCCAGCGCCAAAGGCGCACCAGACATTGCCCGCAGGGCGGACTTGACCAGCTTGGCGGAATCAACCACACCAAAGGACACCATGTCGCGACCATGTGGGTCGCGTAGCAGGCTCCTGAGGAGCGAATCAGCTGGCAAGGAGCACCCCATGAATCCCCTCACCGTTCACGACAAAAGGGCCCCGCGTTTGCGGGGCCCTTTCACGAACCGCGAAGCGCGGCTGATTAGTACATGTCTTCCATGCCGCCCATACCGCCGGGGCCGCCCGCAGGAGCAGCCTTGGGCTCGGGAATCTCGGTGATGATGGCTTCGGTGGTCAGCATCATGGAGGCCACGGAAGCGCCAGCGCCAAAGGCGCACCAGACATTGCCCGCAGGGCGGACTTGACTAGCTTGGCGGAATCAACCACACCAAAGGACACCATGTCGCGACCATGTGGGTCGCGTAGCAGGCTCCTGAGGAGCGAATCAGCTGGCAAGGAGCACCCCATGAATCCCCTCACCGTTCACGACAAAAGGGCCCCGCGTTTGCGGGGCCCTTTCACGAACCGCGAAGCGCGGCTAATTAGTACATGTCTTCCATGCCGCCCATACCGCCGGGGCCGCCCGCAGGAGCAGCCTTGGGCTCGGGAATCTCGGTGATGACGGCTTCGGTGGTCAGCATCATGGAGGCCACGGAAGCGGCATTCCGCAGGGCGGACTTGACCACCTTGGCGGGATCAACCACACCGAAGGACACCATGTCGCCATAGGCGTCGGTGGCCGCGTTGTAGCCGTAGTTGCCCTTGCCCTCGCGAACTGCGTTCACGACGACAGATCCTTCCACACCAGCATTGGTGGCGATCTGACGGAGGGGCTCCTGGAGGGACTTGCGGATGATGTCCACGCCAGTGGCCTGATCGCCGGTGACCTTGAGGTCGGCCAGCTTGGTCAGGGCGCGGAGCAGTGCGACGCCACCGCCAGCCACAATGCCGTCTTCGACGGCGGCCTTGGTGGCATGCATGGCATCTTCCACGCGAGCCTTCTTCTCCTTCATCTCGGTCTCGGAGGCCGCGCCCACCTTGATGACGGCGACGCCACCCACGAGCTTGGCCAGACGCTCCTGCAGCTTCTCCTTGTCGTAGTCGCTAGTGGAGGTCTCCACCTGGGCGCGAATCTGCTTCACGCGGCCCTGGATGGCCTCCGTGCTGCCGGCGCCCTCGACGAGCGTCGTGGTTTCCTTGTCGATGACGACCTTTTTGGCGCTGCCGAGGTCAGCCAGGGTGAGGTTCTCGAGCTTGAGGCCGAGGTCCTCGCTGATGGCCTTGCCGCCGGTGAGGGTGGCAATGTCTTCCAGCATGGCCTTGCGGCGATCACCGAAGCCAGGGGCCTTCACGGCGGCCACGTTCAGGGTGCCGCGAATCTTGTTCACCACCAGGGTGGCCAGCGCCTCGCCGTCCACGTCCTCGGCAATGATCAGCAGGGGGCGGCGGCTGTTGACGACCTGCTCCAGCAGGGGCAGGAGGTCGCGCATGTTGGAGACCTTCTTCTCGTAGGCGAGAATGTAGGGATTCTCCAGCTCCACCTTCATCTGGTCGGGGTTGGTCACGAAGTAGGGACTGAGGTAGCCACGGTCGAACTGCATGCCCTCGACCACGGTGAGCTCGGTCTCGCGGCCCTTGGCCTCCTCGACGGTGATGACGCCGTCCTTGCCCACCTTGCCCATGGCTTCGGCGATGATCTTGCCGATCTCTTCGTCGCCGTTGGCGGAGATGGTGCCGACCTGGGCAATGGCGTTGCCTTCGACCGGCTTCTTGATCTCATCAATGGCCTTCACGACGATATCGACCGCGAGGTCGATGCCCTTCTTGATTTCCATGGTGTTGGCACCGCTCACGACGGCCTTGATGCCCTCCCGGTAGATGGCACGGGCCAGCACGGTAGCGGTGGTGGTGCCGTCGCCGGCGACATCGGAGGTCTTGGAGGCGACCTCACGCACCAGCTGGGCGCCCATGTTCTCGTGGCGATCCTTGAGCTCGATCTCCTTGGCGACGGTGACGCCGTCCTTGGTCATGAGCGGGGAGCCGAACTTCTTCTCGATGAGGACGTTACGCCCCTTGGGGCCGAGGGTGACCTGCACCGCATCGGCGAGCTTGTTCACGCCGCGCAGGATCGCCTGGCGGGCATCTTCGGCGTAGATGATGGACTTGGCCATGTGTATCTCCTTGGTCTCGGTTTAGGTCGTTAGCTGACGATCGCCAGGATCTCGTCCTCGCGCACGATCACGTGATCGACGCCTTCGATCTTCACTTCCGTACCGCTGTACTTGCCGATCAGCACCTTATTGCCGGGCTTGACGGACATGGGGTTGCGGGTGCCGTTCTCGTTGATCTTGCCTTCGCCGACGGCCACCACTTCAGCCTCCATGGGCTTCTCCTTGGCGGTGTCGGGGATGATGATGCCGCCCTTGACGGTTTCGGCAGCGTCGACGCGCTTGAGCACGACGCGATCGGACAGGGGCTGGATGGCCATGAGACCTCCTCTGAAAAGGTGTGTTGGGGAACGAAAGGGGCTGTTAGCACTCACCAACAGCGAGTGCCAAGTCTCCCACCCCCCTTCCCTGGCGTCAAGCCCGCAGAGCCAAAATTTAATTAAATTTTAGTGAATTGATGTAGATTTTCTTCGCTTCTATTCCCGTTCGGAAAGAACCTCCAGGACCGTCTCGGAGGTGTAGCCTCAACTTATGGAAACACTGGGCACCCTTCGCGACCTCCAGGCCACCCTCGACAGCCTGGCCACGATCGAAAGGGCCCTGTCCGATCTGCCCCCAGATTTGGCCACCCTGGACGCCAAGGTGAAGGCCATTGACAAGCAGGTGGCCGAGAAGACGCGGACGCTGGAGTCGGCCCGCGCCTCGATTCTGGTGAAAACCAAGGAGCTGGTCCACGCCCAGAAGGACGAAGAGCGGGCTCGGGCTGCGGTGAAGACCACCCACCAGAAGGTGCAGTACACCGCCGCCATCCGCGAGCTGGACGAGAAGGAACGCCTGAGGGCCTCTGTGGAGAAGCCCTTGAAAGCCCTTGAGGCCCAGGTCCAGACCCTGGAAAAGACCCTGGCGGAGCTGGAGACCGAGCGGGTGGCCGCCCAGGCCCAGTTCGAGGAACTCCATGCCGTCTTCCTGGAGGAGCATGCCAACCAGGTGGTGGGCCGGAAGCAGTGCAAGGCCAAGAAGGCCAAGTTGGAAGCCAAGCTGACACCACCGGAGGTGGCCCGTTTCCACAAGCTCGCCGCCGCCCGCCAGGGCCGGGCGGTGGTTCCCGTGGAGAACGGCGCCTGCTCCGGCTGCAACGTCAAACTGCGGGGACCCATCCTCTTCCAGCTGAAGGAGGGGAAGACCCTCATCACCTGCGAATCCTGCCTGCGGACCCTCTTCCTGCCGTGACCCTGAGCGACCGCATCGCCGCCCTGCAGGCCCGTATCCAGCGCGCCTGCGAGGCCGCGAACCGGATGCCCCATGCGGTCGAGTTGCTGCCCGTTTCCAAGCGCCAGCCCCTCGGCCTCATCCGCGAAGCCGCCACCCTCGGCTTCGCGCGGTTCGGGGAGAACTACGTCCAGGAGGGCGCCGACAAGGCCCTGGCCGCGCCGGACCTGGGCTTCGTCCTCATCGGTCCCTTGCAGCGCAACAAGGCGAAACCCGCCCTGCAGCACTTCGCCGAACTCCAGAGCCTCGACCGCCCCGAGCTGGCCGAGCGGCTCCGCCGCCTCGCGGAAGAGCTCGACCTGGTCCGCCCCGTCTGGATCCAGGTGGATCTGTGGGACGAGGCCACCAAGTGGGGTGGCTGCAGCGAAGCGGAGCTTCCGGGGGTGATCGGGGCCCTGGGTGGCGATGCCCGCCTGCCGCTGCGCGGGTTCATGGCCATCCCGCCCCCCGACCACGAGGGCGCCTTCCGCCAGATGGCCGAGCTGCGGGAGCGCATTCAGCAGGAGCTGGGCCAGCCCCTGCGCCTCAGCATGGGCATGAGCGACGACCTGGAGGCCGCCATCGCCGCCGGCGCCGATCAGGTGCGCATCGGCACGGCGTTCTTTGGGGAACGGTCCACTCCGGCTCCCTGAGCCCCTGTCCACGGGTAGGGCCTCGCCGAAGGGCGGCCTTCATGGTTCGATGGCAGTTTCCCCCGGAGTCGCGATGACCACGATCCAGACCGCCACGGCCACCCTGCCCGTCTCCGCCGACGCGCTCTACGCCTTCCTCTCGGACCTGTCCAAGCACCGCGCCTTCCTGGAGCCCGCCGCCCAGAACTTCCAGGGCGAGCCGGACCGGCACAGCTACGTCATCGAGGTCATGGGCATGAAGATGCCCCAGGAGCTGGTGGCCAAGACCCGGGTGCCCGGCCAGCTGGTCACCCTGGTGCCCGGCGCCAAGAAGATGTTCGACCACGAGCTGCGCTTCGAGATCGCCGCCGCCGGGGACGGCTGCACCCTGCGCCTGGTGGACGAGGCCGACATCCCCATGATGATGGCCATGATGGGCGCCGAGAAGCTGCTGCAGGGCCAGCTGGACAGCGGCCTGGCGATGATCCAGGACCTGGCGGCGAACGGCGGACTGGTCTGAGCCAGGGAAAAGCAAAAGGAATGTCGAAAGCGGAGGAGCGCTGAGAGGCAGAGGAAAACAGAGAACATCGGATTTCTGCTTTTCCTCCGCTTTCCTCCGCTCCTCCGCCAGCCTCCGCTTATTTCATGCGTTTCGGTTTTCATCGTTAACCCGGAAGCACCATGCTGGGCGCCGGGAGGCCGCCGCAGAGACAGCTGGACTGCGGTCTCGCACATCCAGGCGTCGGAGGCTGAGGGCAAAGAGGTCTAGGGGTTTCCCCTTGCAACCGCCCCGGACCTCAATTCGAGGGTGGTCGGAGGGAGAACACCTCCAGAAAGGTCTCGATGGCCTTGGGGTTCTTTTTCTTCCAGGTCTCAAGGTCCGGCCTGTAGGACTCTTTGTAGAGGAAGAGGAGGATCGCGGTCTCAAGGTGGTGGGCCTCCCCGAAGGCCTTGAACTGGAGGAGGGTGGGATCCTTGATGGGCTTCTTCTCGCCCCCCAGTTCCCGCGCGATGGTCAATGTTCGCTCCCAGGCAAACAGCTGTGCGCGGAAGGGGCTGGGCGGCGCTTCCCCCTTGGGCAGTTCGGTATCGGCGGCGACCAGGCTGATCCCGTAGGCCACCCAGAGGGGGCCGTCCAGGCTGTCATCGTCCTTCTTGAGGTCTGCGAGCTGGATGGTGGCCTTGCCGGTCTTGGGGTCCTTGGACATGCCAGCCCGAAGTGCGGGGCGGAAGACCTTGAGCGGTGTTCCCTCCACCCTCCGGATCTCCTCGTACCGCGCCCAGGCGGGCAGGTAGTTCGGCTGGGCGGAGATGGCCTTGAGGATGTTTGCCTTGATCTCCCCCAAGGGCCGCTTGAGCGAGAACTGGGCATCCGCGAGAAAGCGCCAGGCCTGCGCATCGCTCGGATCCAGTTCCGTGGCCTTCAGGTAACAAGCCTCCGCCTTCGAAAAATCCTTCAGTGCGAAATGGCAGTCCCCGGCATAGAGCACCGCCTTGGTGAAGGTTGGATCCTTGGCGAAGGCTGCCAGGTATCGTTCCAGGGCCTCACGGTACTGTCCCTTCCCGAACCAGCTCTCCGCGTCGTCGTAGGCTTTCCGGGCCTCTGCGGAGGAACTCCCAGAGGTGCTCCTTGTCTCGCCGGAGAGCCCCCGAAGCACCTCAAGGGCCACGGGATCATCCACCTGTCGGGCCAGGGCCTCCTGCGCCAGGGCCTTGGCCTGGTTGCGGTAGGACTCCACGTTCTTCGGATCCGTCATGCCCGAGGCCTCAAAGAACAGGCCCGCCATGAGGCTCAAGGGCATCGAGGCCTTGGCATCACTGGAGGCGGCCTCCCGGTACTTGGCGAGGGCCTCGTTGTACTTGCCCTCGGCCTTCAGGGCCTGCCCTTCCTGGCAGAGGGCCTGGCAGCGCTCGTTGCCGAGGATGGGAGAGGTCTGCTGAGCCCAGACGATGGCCGGCAGGCAGGTGGCCAGCAGCCCGGGCAAAGCCTTGGTGAACATGGGAACTCCAGCAGCGGGTGGCAGGCAGGGCTGGTTATAAGGGAAGCATCTCCGGCCACTCTCGCATCTCCACCGCGCAGGGCCAATGGCCGCCGGTCACAACCACCGCCCAGCCACCGTCGCCATGGGGGGCCTTTGGGTAGGTTTCGCAAGGTCCATTGAAGAGGCATGGAACCGGTGGTGAACAAGGATGATCGGTAATAGGGAAGCCCACCGTTCTCCCTTTTCATCCCCGCTTATCCCCGTTTATCACCGGCTAAATAGGTTTTTCGGATTTGAACACCGGCCTCGGTGCGCCATGCTGAGGCATTCCCATGCGCACCCTACCGATCTTCTTTGCCCTTGCGTTGGCGCCCCTCCAGGCCCAGGTGCCCGAGGTGCACACCACCGCGCAGGATCGCACGGCCCTCAGCGTCACCATCTACCAGAACGGCCTCGCCGCCATCCGCGACACCCGCCGGGTGACCCTGCCCGCAGGCCCCAGCCGCCTGGCCTTTGCCGACCTGGTGCCCACCCTGCGCCCCAAGAGCGCCACCCTCCTCGATCCCGGCCAGGGCATCACCGTGAACGAGCGCAACTACGAATTCAACCTGCTGAGCCCGGCCTCGCTCGTGGATGCCAGTCTGGGGCTGCCCGTGCGGATCAAGGGAGAGGATGGCAAGGCAGACCAAGACGGGACCCTGGCATCGCTGCCCCTCCTGAATCCCAGGTTGCGGTCCGATGCCAAGCCCCTTGATCGCATCGCGCGCAGGCCGGGTGCCTTCATCCAGCCACCCGATCCCAACGTCTTGGTGGCGACCCCCGAGGGCCTTGCCAGCCGCGATCCTGAACACCTCACCTTCAGCCAGGTGCCACGCCAGCTCCTCGCCTCTCCAACCCTGGTCCAGGACCTGGTAAGCCAGGCGCAGGGCCCCCAGGACCTCACCCTGCTCTACACCGCCACCGACCTGGCCTGGACCGCCCACTACGTGGCCACCCTGGACCGGGATGGGAAGCACCTCGACTTGGATGTGTTTGCCACAGTGCAGAACCAGAGCGGCCAGGCGCTTCCCGACGCCACCCTGCAGCTGCTGGCGGGCGAGCCCAACATCGTCTACGATCCGCCGCCAACGGACTCGAATGCGGCCTCGACAGACAAAACCCAAGTCGTGGAGGTGGTTGGCTCCGCCGTGGCTGGTCCACCCGTCTTCAAGGAAGAGAAGCTGTCCGAATACCCCGTATTCACGCTGGATCGTCCGGTCACCCTCGCTCCGCGGGCGGCCAAGCAGCTGAAGCTGATGGCCGCGACCCACGTTCCGGTCACCCAGACCTTCCTCATCGAAGCGCCCTACCAGGACTACGGAGCCTCCCCCTCGACCTTTGTGGACTCTGACCTCTTCCAGCCAGAGCCCACCAGCTCTGAATTCTCGCCAGTCCCTCAGAGCTGGAGAACCCTTGAGGCGCAAGGGGACTCCCTTGCGGACATCCCACCCTCCAGCATGCAGGGCATCAACCAGAGGGTGGAGCACGATCAATGGGTGGCCTCCCACCATCCCCCCGTGCGCCGCGTGGGCACCCTCACCAATACAACAGCCTCCCGCCTCGGGCGGTCCCTGCCCAGAGGCTCGCTCCTGCTGCGCTACCAGGATCCTACCGGGGCCCTGGTCCTGCCTGGCGGTGGCCAAAGCCAGGAGGCTGAATTTCCCCAGACCCCCACGGGAGAATCCATCGAGGTCGTACTTGGCCCAGCCCGGGGCTTCCGGGTGGCGCGACGTGGCACCTTCCAGAGGGCCCTCCCAACCACCCCGATCACGGACGACCAGGGACGGACTTGCCCTCGGCGCCAGTACGAATATGGGGTGGAGGTCCAGATCCATAACCCGCTCGGGTCGGAGGCCGTGGTCACGGTCCGGGAACCCGTCTCGGCTGGATGGGAGGTGCTGTCCGCCAGCCAGCCCGGCCAACGCTCCGGATCGGATGCCTATGATTTTTCGGTGCGCGTCCCCGCCCAGGGGCGGGCCACCCTCACCTACACCGCACGAACGGGCCTCGAGCAGTGGGGTCCGGAATGACGCCGATTCCCCTGAAAGGATTCCCGCGTTCCCGACATCACCAGGTATTGGGCCACTGATCGGCCCGCCACCCACCCCGGAGGTTCCATGCGCCCCGCCCTGCTGCTCGCCGCCCTGCCCGCCCTGCTCATCGCCCAGGAGACGCCCACCACGCTGAAGGACCAGAAGGGCCTGGCGGTGACCCTCTACAACGACAACCTGGCCCTGGTGAAGGACACCCGGGAGGTGCGGCTGCCCAAGGGGGAGACCCGCCTGGCCTTCCAGGAGGTGTCGGCGCAAATCCGGCCCGAGACGGCCCTGCTGCGCAACCTCACCCACCCGAAGGACTTCTGGGTGGCCGAGCAGAACTTCGACTTCGACCTGCTCACGCCCCAGAAACTGCTGGAGAAGTACGTGGGCGAGCAGGTGACGGTGGTGCGCAGCGTGCCCAATGCCGAGGGCGCCGGGGCGAAGGAGGTGCGCGAGGCGGCCACGGTGCTGGCCACCAACAACGGCACGGTGCTGCAATTTGCCGACCGCATCGAGACCAGCATCCCCGGCCGCCTGGTGTTCCCCAAGGTGCCGGGCAATCTGCGGGCCCGGCCCACCCTCGTCATCAGCCTCAACAGCGGCGTGGACAAGGCCCAGAAGCTGGAGCTGAGCTACCTCACGGGGGGGCTCTCCTGGCGAGCCGACTACGTGGCCAACCTCGCCCCGGACGAGAGGACCCTCGACCTCAGCGGCTGGGTGACCCTCACCAACCAGAGCGGCGCCGCCTACCCGAATGCCACCCTGCAGCTGGTGGCGGGGGATGTGAACCGGGTGCAGGAACGCGGCAGGCCCCAGGCCGCGGGTTTGGCCATGTTGGCCAAGGCCCGCGATGCAGCCCCCCAAATGGCCGAGGAGAGCCTCTTCGAGTACCACCTCTACACCCTGGACCGCCCCACCACCCTGGCGGTGAACCAGACCAAGCAGGTGGCCCTGCTGAGCGCCAGTGGCGTGCCCGTGCGCAAGGAATACGTGCTGCAGGGCCAGCCCTTCTACTACTCCGGCAGCTACGGCGACCTGGGCGAGAAGCAGAAGGTGGGTGTGTACGTGGAGTTCGACAACAAGGAATCTAGCCGCCTGGGCATGCCCCTGCCCAAGGGCATCATCCGCGTCTACAAGCGCGACAGCGAGGGCAGGGCCCAGTTCGTGGGCGAGGACAGCGTGGACCACACGCCCAAGAACGAGCTGGTGCGCCTGAAGCTGGGCGACGCCTTCGATGTGACCGCCCGCCGCAAGCAGACCGACTACAAGAGCCTGGGGCGGCAGGGGAAGTACCACACCGTGCACGAGAGCGCCTTCTCGGTGGAGCTGAAGAACGCCAAGAAGGAGGCGGTCACCGTGAGCCTGCTGGAGCCCATGCCAGGGGACTGGGAGGTCATCCAGGAGAGCCACCCCCACACCAAGGAGGCCGCCGGCGCCGCGCGCTTCAAGGTGGAGGTGCCCGCCGAGGGCAGCGCCACCCTGACCTACCGCGTGCGGGTGAAGTGGTAGCGGGCCGTTCAACACCTGCTGATCCGCTTCTCCCCTCCTGTCACCATGAGAGGCATGTCCCCCGCCATGGAACCCGCCACGAGCCCGCTCGATTCGGAGCAGCGATCCCCCTCCTCGCGGGAGGCGGAGGTCACCGCCCAGGTGGTGAGCGACCTCTACGAGCGCAGCCGGGTGGCCATCCTCCTGCTGCTGGTGCTCCTCAGCGTGATCTTCTGGACCATGCGCCCGGCCTATCACGCCGACGAGCGGATCAGGAGCCTCTTTGTGCTCCTGGCCAGCATCAGCGTCATTCGCTGGTGCACGTCCATGGTGCCTGCCCACCGCCGCGACGCCCTGACCAGCACGTCCACCCAGTTCCTCGGCTTCGCCGTGGGCGTGGCCCTCACCTCCTGCACCCTGGGCACCATGGTGTTCCTGGCCTGGCCCCACATGGACACCGCCCGACTTGCCATCCTGGCCGTCATCACCTCGGGGATGGTGTCGGGCGCGGTCATGAGCCTCGGGTTCAGCCCCATCGTCTACAGCCTCTACTGGCTGCCGCCCGTGGGGGTGCTGTTCTTCCGGGCCCTCACGGACACCCGCCCGCCCTGGGGTGCCGACATCCTCGCCACGTCCTTCGCCATCTACGGGGCGGCAGTGCTTGTTATCAGCCTCGACCAGCGCCGCGCCCGGCGGCAGGCCATCCTGTTGAGCCTCAAGCTGTCGGACCTGGTGGTGCGGGACACCCTCACGAAGCTGCACAACCGCCGCTTTCTGCAGGAGCTCATGCCGGTGGAGACCGCACGCCTGGACCGGGATGCCACGGACCTGGCGTCGGGCCGGAAGATCGCCCCCGAGGCCGCCCTCGGGTTGTACATGCTGGACCTGGATTTCTTCAAGCAGGTGAATGACACCCATGGCCACGCGGCGGGGGATGCGGTGCTCCAGCAGAGTGCCAGGCTCCTGTCGGCGTCCCTTCGCAAGCAGGACAAGCTGGTCCGCTGGGGAGGCGAGGAATTCGTCGCTGTGGCCTGGCTCAAACGCCGGGAGGATGCACCGGTGGTCGCGGAGAAGCTCCGCCGGACCGTGGCGGGCGCGGAATTCCTCCTGCCCGACGGCCAGATCCTGCGCAAGACCGTCTCCATCGGCTTCAGCCTGATGCCCTTCCTACCCACAGACCCCCTGGCCCTTTCCTGGGAGCAGACGCTCGCCCTGGCGGATGCCGCGCTCTACGCCGCGAAGGCCGAAGGACGGAACCGCTGGGTGGGGGTCCAGGGCGGCCAAACGCCGTGGACCGATCGCCCTGCCTGCTACACGCTCGCCGTGGCGGACCTCATGCTGGGCGAGGCCCGGGGCCTCCTCAGCCTGCAGCGGTCCCCGGCCACGAACTGATCCATACTGGCCTCCATGCCCCTGCCTGCCCGCTTCCTGGCCCGCCTGCGCCGCCTGCCGTTGCGCCTGCGCGGACGCCTGGGGGGCGGCACGGAGGGGCTGCACCCCTCGAAGCTCAAAGGGGCGGGCCTCACCTTCGTGGAGAACCGGCCCTACGTGCCGGGCGACGATCCCCGCTACATCAACTGGCCGCTGACCGCCCGGACGGGCGAGCCCATCATGAAGCGCTTCGAGAGCAGCCGCGACCTGGTGCTCTGGCTGGTCGTCGATCCCTCGCCCTCCATGTTCCTGGGCGACCCCGTGTCGCCCCTGCGCTGGGCCCTGGAGCTGTGCGGCGCCGCCTTCGCCACCCTGCAGGCCACAGGGGACCGCCTCGGCCTGGTGGTGCCGGGGGATGGCCGCACCCCCGCCCTGCGCATCGCGCCCAAGCGCGGACGCATCCACGGGTTGCGCATCCTGGAGACGTTGGCCGATCGGGGGCCCGCCATCCCCACGCCCGCCGCCTGGCGCGAGGCCCTGGGACACTGGGGCGAGCATGGGAAGGGGCACCGCCTCTGGCTGTTCAGCAACGGCTCGGGCCTGCAGGGGCTGGCGCCGCTGCTCAAGCCCCTGGCCACCCGGCACCGCCTGGTCTGGTTCCAGCCGGAGGATGCGGCCGACCGCGCAGGCACCCGCTGGCCCGACCCGGGCTTCTCCCCTGCCATCGAGCACCAGCGCTGGGATCCCCTGGACGACCCCGTGGTGAAGCTCAACGCCTGGCTGCGCGCCGGAGGCGCCTGATGCAGGCCGGCGCCTGGAGAAGGATGGGTGGAGGCTGCGCGATCCTCGCCCTGGGGGCTTGGCCAACGCCCATCCGGGCCACGCCTGTCTGGAAAGCTCCACCTCAGCTGACCTTCGGGCAACTGCAGGTGCTGGAGCTGCGGGAGGACGATCCCGCCCGGCCCACCCTGCCCCGCCCCGCAGTGGAGGACCGCCTGGGCCCGCTCCACCTCCGCGCCCTGGAACCCCTCCCGGATGGCCGCGGCTGGCGCTTCCAGGTGCAGGCCCTGGAACCGGGGCTGGCGGTGATCCCGGCCCTGGACCTCGGCGACGGCCGACGCAGCCCGGAGCTGCGGCTGCCGGTGCCACGCACCATCCCCTTCGGTGGCCCCTGGATGGGCATCGGCGGTGGCCGGGATGACCGCCTGCCCCCCATCCCCTTTCCCTGGGCCTGGGCCAGCCTCCTGCTCCTGCCGCCCCTGGTCCTTGCCGCCTGGGGCTTCCACCGCTGGCGCCGGGGAGCCTCCAGCCGCCGCCAACGCCAGGTGCGCCAGGCCTTCCAGAAGCACTGGCCCCCAGCGGACCGCGAACGGGCCACCTTGGATGCCGCCCACGTCCTGGGCCGCGACCTGCTGGTGGCGCGGTTTGGCGAAGCGGCCCGCGCCTGGGGCACGGCCGAGTTCCAGCAGCACGCCCTTGGACCCTGGGTGCTCTGGCTGCGCAGCCTCGACGCCGCGCGCTTCGGCCGCAGCGAACCACCCTTCCCACCCGCGGAGAGCCTGATGGCAGTCCTCACCCGGCCGGGCCAGGACGGGGGGGCGGCATGATCAGCTTCCGCAATCCCCTGCTGCTGCTGATCGTGATTCCGCTGCTGGTCTGGGCCTGGCGGGTGACCTACCGCTGGGGCATTCCTTCTTCCAAGCCCGCCAGCCGCCTGGGCCGGCTAAGCTCCCACTGGATGCCGGTCTTGTTGGCCCTGGCGCTGGGTCTGGCGACGGCGGGCCCCGAGTGGCGGTCGCCCATCCGGGGCGTGGCGCCCGTGGTGGACTTCGCCGTGGTGCTGGATGGCAGCAGCAGCATGCGAATCCTCGACCGCCCGGACGAGGACCGCTGGCATGCCGCCCGCCGCACCCTCGCCCAGTTCATCCAGCGCCGCCCCGACGACCGCTTCGCCCTCGTCCTCTTCAGCGCCCACCCCGTGACCCTCAGCCCCCTCACCTCGGACCACCGTCGCCTGCTGCGCATGCTGGCCCGGCTGGACATCGACAGCCGTGATGACGGCACGGCCATCGGCTCCGCCCTGATGACCGCCGTGCGCCGCCTGGAGGACAGCCCCGCCCGCAGCCGGGTGATCCTGCTGCTCACGGATGGCGTGCAGAACCGGGGCCGGGTGACCCCGTCCGAAGCCGCCGACGAGGCCCACCGCAACGGCATCCGCATCCACGCGGTGGCCATGGGCACCAACGGGGAGAGCCTGGTGCCCCTGGAAGGCGGCGGCTTTGCGCGGCTGCGGGTGGAGGTGGATCACAGCACCCTGCAGCAGGTCGCCCACCTGACGGGTGGCGAGGCCTTCAGCGCGGAGGATCCCGGAGGCCTGGCCCGCAGCCTGGCGGCGGTGGACCAATTGGAGACCACCCTCCTCCCTGTGGACCCGCCCACGGAAGGCCGCCCCCTGGCCCAGTGGTGCCTGCTGGCGGCGGCGCTGCTGGCACTGCCCCTCGGGCTCGATCTGGCCTTCAAGCGCGGCAAGCGGCGCCCTGCCTGGATGGGGGCGCCATGACGCTGCCCTTCACCCATCCCTGGGTGCTGCTGCCCGCCGGTGGCCTCGCATTGTTGGCCGCCCTCCTGGCGGTGCGGGCCGCCCTCCGGCCGGGCCTCGGGGTGCAGGTGGTGGGCCAGCGGCCGCTGTGGCAGGGCCTTGGTCTGGTGCTGGTGGCCCTGGGCCTTGGTCTGGGCCTGGCGGAGCCCCGCTGGGGCCTACCCGAGTACCCGAGGCTCACGGTGCACGTGGTGCTGGACGCCAGCCGCTCCATGGCCGTGGTCGATGCCGGGGGGCGCAGCCGCTGGGACGCGGCGGTCGCCGCCCTGGATCGCATCTGGTCCCAACCCCAACCAGGGCTGCGCTGGGGCCTCGACCTCCTCACGGGGGACACCATCCCCGTCCAGCCCCCGGGCGAGGACAGGACCCTCCTGCGGGAGGCGCTGCGGGCCGCGCGGCCCGGCGAAGTGGGCTCCCCGGGCACGAGCTTGGGGCGCGGCCTGCCGCAGGTGGCCGCCCAGGTGGACCCCGACCGGCCCGCTGTGATCCTCCTGCTCAGCGACGGCGAGGAGACCTGGGAGACCCCAACGGAGGCCCTCAAGCGGGCCGTGACACCCCTCCAAAAGGCCCGCATCCCGATCTGCGTCGTGGCCTTCGGCGACGGCCAACCCCATCCGGTGCCAGGCACGCCCGATCCAAATGCAGCGGGATCCGAACCCCTCTCCAGCACCGCCCACCCCGAGCTGCTGCGGCAGCTGGCGGAGGCCACGGCGGGGCAGGTCTTTGCGGATGGTCCGGCGGCCGCCGCCGGACTGCAGGCCCTGGCGGCGGGCCACCTGCCCCTGCCCAGCCGGCGCTCCCTGCAGCCGGCCCATCCCGAGGTGGGCGCCTGGCTCGCCCTGGCGGGACTGGCGTTGTGGCTGCTCTTCGCGGGCAAGCCCCTGGCGAAGTGGCGGCCCATCCTCCTTCTGGTGGCGGGCCTGATGGCTTCCCAGCTTGGCGCCCAATCCTCCAAGACCATCTGGGCCCCCGCCGGGGTACAAGCCTGGCTGGCGCAGCGGGCCCTCGATGATGGCGACCTCGCCGGGGCCCAGCGGTGGCGCCCCACGGACCCTCGGCCCAGCCACCTCCTGCTGGCGGCCCAGATCGACCTGCGCACCGGGGTTCCGGAAGCGGCCCTCCAGACCTTGGCCCCTCTGATCGGCCAGGGCGCCCCCCGGCCGCTGCCCAGCTGGCGGGCCCCGGCGCTGCTGCTGGCCGCCCGGGCCCACCTGGAGGCGGGGCGCCCGGAGGAGGCCAGGGCCCTGCTGGAACGCCTGCTGCTGGAGCAGCCGGGTCAGACCGAAGGCCTGCACAACCTCCAGACCCTGGTGAAGGATCCCACCCCGCCCCCACCGCCGAATCCCAGGAAGCCGCCGCCACCACCCCCGCCCCGCCCCAGCATGGGGGCGCAGCAGGATGAGCTCGAGGGCCTCAAGCAGCGCCTGCCGAAACCGCCCAAGGTGCCGGGCGGGGTGAAGGACCTTTAGGTCTGGAGGTCGGGGGAGGGCAGCCTGGCCAGCCGACGCAGGGCCCGGCCCGCCACGTCCCGGTAGCGCAGCTCGCCCGTAAAGAGGCGCGCCATGCGCTCAGGCGCACCCGGGCGCTGCACGCCCAGGCGGTAGGCCACCCGGGGGAAGTGGTAGAAGGCCGCGGCCAGCCGCTTCGCCCAGAGATAGTCTTCGCCCCATTCCTGCATCTCGGTGGTGTATCCCTCCAGGGCCGCTGCCTCGCCCAGCAGGGCGCGCTGCACGCAGGCCCCGGCCCTCAGGCCACTGAGCAGGGCGGGCCGGATGCCTTCGGCGGTGAAGGGGTCCACCAGCCCCGCCGCCTCCCCGGCCACCAGGACGCGCGCCCCGTGCAACACCGAGGGCCCCTCCCAGAGGGCGATGGGGTGGGCCCGCAGCCTCAGGTCGCCCGCGAAGCCGACCCCGTGGGCCATCCCGAGGGAGGCCCGCTCCAGGTCCTGTGCCTCGCGCCCCGCGAAGCGCACGGCGCCGAGGTTCCAGCCTTCAGCCTTCGGAAACGCCCAGGCATAGCCACCCGGGGCCAGGCCGAAGTCCATGTGGAGGGTGTCGCTGCGCTCCAGGGGTCCCGTGGGTTCCGCTTCCATGGCGGGCACCAGGCGACGGCGGATGCGAAAGCCCAGGTGGGCCGCCAGCTTCCCCTTGGCGCCGTCCGCCACGATCAGGAACGGCGCGGAGACGGCCCCACCAGGGGTCATGGCCACCCAGCCCCGTTCGGTGCGCTGCAGTTCCGTGGCAGGGCATTCGGGCCGGAAGGTGGCACCTGCAGCCTGGGCCGAGGCCGCCAGGAGGGCATCGAAGGGCCCCCGGTAGACCATGCACAGCGCTGCTGCCTCCGGGAGGTCGGCCTCCACCGGCTCGGCCCCGCACCAGGTGAAGCGCGCCCGGGTCACCCGCGGACCCAGCACCTCCGTGAGGTCGAGGTCCAGGGCGGCCAGGGCGAGGGGATTGACGCCGCCGCCACAGACCTTTGCGCGGGGAAAGGGCGCCGCCTCCAGCAGCAGGGGATGGCGCCCCGCCCGGGCCAGGACGAGGGCGGCGGCGGCCCCCGCGGGGCCGCCGCCCACGATGAGGCAGTCGTATCGGATGGCGGTCATGGCGCGAGTGTACCGGGGGTTCCACCCCACCAAGGAAAACGGTGGCCCTGGGCCGCCGTTTCACCTGGCAGCAGGACAGGCTACTTGCTGGCCAGCCAGTGGGCGAAGTCGGCGCCGGACCGGAAGGCGCCCACCTGACGGCGCACCTCGTGGCCTTCGGCATCGAGGATCACCAGGGTCGGGAAGGCGGTGAGGCGGAACTGGTCCGCCAGCTTGGTCCCTTCGGCCACCGGTGTGCCGTCACGCTTCTGCACCAGGGAGGAGAACGGCACGAACTTGCTCAGGGCCGCCTGGGCTTCAGGGGTGGGGAAGACATTCTTCTGCAGGTGCTGGCAGGGGCCACACCACTCGGTCCAGAGGTCCATGAAGATCTGCTTCTTCTCGGCCTTGGCGCGCTTGAGGGCGGACTGGAAGTCGTGCTCCCACTTGACGGTGCCCTGGGCCAGGAGGGGGGCGGCGACAAGGAAGAGGGCTGCAAGGGGCTTCATGCGTAGCTCCAGGGAGTGGCGGACCGGGCCGCACAGGTTTGGATGGAGGCAGATCGGGTTTCGTTCCAGCCCCAAGGATAACCGGGGCTAATCCCCAGGCCCCCCCACCCGTATTCCACGGTGAACCGGCACGTGCCGAACCCCAACCCTTCCAAGGAGGCCGCCCATGCGCGCCGTCATGATCCCGCTGGCCCTGGCGGCCAGCCTCGCCCTTCCCCTGGCCGCGCAGAGCGCGCGGTTCATCAAGGTGGACATCGTCTCCAAGACCATGATGCAGCACCGCCACAAGCACATGGAGAAGGACGTGGACGGTCCCACCGAAGTCCACATCCGCATGCCCATCAGCCTCGCCAAGGGCGTCCTCGACATGGTCGGCGAGGGCGAAATCAAGGTGAACGGTGAAACCAAGAAGGGCATGAAGCCCGACCAGCTCCAGAAGCTGCTGTCCGAGTCCAAGCCGGGCGACCTGCTCCTGGAGGTCACCACGGACAAGGGCGATCACATCCGCGTCACCATCGAGTAACCGGGAGCCCCCATCCGTGTCACCCAAGCCCCGCCTCGGCGGGGCTTCTTCATGTACGCTGGAGCCATGGAATCCCTGACCGAACTCCGGGTGCGCTACGCCGAAACCGACGCCATGGGCATTGTTCATCACGCGACCTATCCAGTCTGGATGGAGCTGGGCCGCAGCGACTTCCTCCGGGAACTCGGGCAGAGCTACGCGGAGTGGGAGGCCCGGGGCGTGCGATTGGTGGTCAATGAGATCCGGGTGCGGTTCCGGGCTCCGGCCTGCTATGACGAGCTGGTCCAGGTGCGGACCTTCCTCCGGGAGGCGGGGCGCCGCCGGGTGACCTTCGGCTACCGCATTGAGCGGTCGAGTGTCCTGCTGGCAGAAGGGGAGAGTGTCCACCTGGTGGCAGGCTCCGACAACCGCGCCAGGGTCCTGCCCGAGGATCTGCTGGCGCTGATTCAGCGGCCCTGAGACGCCCCTGCGGTCATGCAGGTCGACATCAGGGCGGCCAGGGCATCCATCACCCGTCGCCGGTTCTCGCTGAAGGCATCGGTCTGGAAGCTCTGGAAGCTCACCAGCCCGTCGGGTCGAGAGCCCCACCCCAGCGGCACCCCATACCAGGAATGGGGGATCAGGCCCGTCTCCTGCTCGGCGGGGGTGAGCAGGCTGCCGGCGGCGTGCCCTTCCTCCGTGGTGCGCATGTAGACGGGCCGTCGTCCGGAGATCACCCGCTCGGAAAGGCCGGCCCGATCCGAGAGGCGCCGGGAGGGATGGGTCCGGGCCCGACCGCCTTCGTGGTAGAGCACGAAGCGCAGCTGGTCGTGATCCCAGTCGGCCTCGGCCACGTAGAAGCAGGCCAGGCCCAGGGGCTTGAAGCTGAGTTCGAGGAGGGTCTGGGCGAGGTGGGCCAGGTCCTGGCCGGGACGCATTCGCACCAGGGCCCCCATGAGCAGTTCCCGATCCTCGTCCAGGTGGCGGACCAGCTCACCGGTGCTCTCCAGTCGGGACTGCAGGGTGACGACTTCCCCTTCGAGGAAGCGCAGACGCTCCTCCCGCTCCGAGAGGGTCTCATCGAGCTTCCTGCCGCCGAACAGGCTCATGGGCACACCGGGAGGCTTGGGTTGGAAGGTGGAAGGTGGTTTCCTAGAGGCATGCAGAAGATGCGCCGAACCCTGTCCCTGTTCAACACCCTGAGCCGTCAGGTGGAAGCCGTGGTCCCGGTGGTGGACGGACAGCTCTCCTTGTACACCTGCGGACCCACTGTCTACAACTACGCACACATCGGAAATTTGCGAACCTTCCTCTTCCAGGACTTGCTCAAGCGGGCCTTCCGGGCAGCGGGCTACACCGTGGCCCACTGCATGAACATCACGGATGTCGAAGACAAGATCATTCGCGATTCCCAGGGCGATCTGCCTGCGGATGCCGACAATCCCGCGCGCCACCAGGCCATGAAGGCCCTCACGGACCGCTTCACCGCCATCTTCCTGGAGGACCTGGAGGCACTGCGCATCCAGCCGGCGGACCACCTCCCCCGGGCCACGGCCTACGTGCCCCAGATGATCCAGCTCATCCAGGCCCTTGAGGCCAAGGACCTGGCCTATGTCCGGGATGGGAGCGTCTACTACCGCATCGCTGGCCTGCCCCAGTACGGCTGCCTGGCCCATCTGGACCGCGACGGCATGCAGGTGGGCGCCTCCGTGGATGCCGATGAATACGAGCGCGACTCGGTGACGGATTTCGTCCTCTGGAAGGCGGCGCGGGCTGGCGAGCCCTGGTGGGACAGCCCCTGGGGACCGGGGCGGCCCGGCTGGCACATCGAGTGCTCCGCCATGGGCATGGAACTGCTGGGTGAGCACATCGACATCCACAGCGGGGGGGTGGACCTCATCTTCCCCCACCACGAAAACGAGATCGCCCAGAGCGAGGGCTGCCTTGGCCACCGCTGGGTGAACCACTGGGTGCATGGCGAGTTCCTGCTGGTGGAAGGCCAGAAGATGTCCAAGAGCCTGGGCAACTTCTTCACCCTACGCGACCTCATGGCCAAGGGGGTGGATCCCGTCACCTTCCGCTACGCCATCCAGAGCAACCACTACCGCAAGGTGCTGAACTTCAGCTTCGAGGGCCTGCGTGCCGCCGAGAACGCGCTGAAGCGCATCCGGGCCTTCCGCAAGCGCATGGAGGGTGCAGGCGAGGCGGGGGGGGGGCCGTGGAAGGAAGCCCTGGTGCCCCTGGCGCGGCTGGAGCAGGCGCGCACGGAATTCTGGTCCGCCATGGCGGATGACCTGAACACCCCCGAGGCCCTGGCGGCCCTGTTCACCCTCATCAGCGACCTGAACGCCCAGGATGACCACCTGGTACTGACGCGCGCCGAGCGAGATGCCGTCCTGGCCTTCCTGGAGGAGGCTGATGCCATGTTTGCCGCCTGGCCCAAGGAGGAGGCCAGCCTCGACGCCGAGGTGGAAGCCCTCATCGAGGCCCGGCGCGCCGCCAAGGCCGCCAAACAGTGGGCCGAAGCCGACCGGGTCCGCGACCAGCTGAAGGCCATGGGCATCCTCCTGGAAGACCGGAAGGACGGCACCGTGGGCTGGCGGCGGGGCTGAATCAAAAACGGCCCGGATCCGGGCCGTTTTTCTTGAGACTGACCGGGCCCTACCGGCTCAGGCGCTTCAGGGCGATCTGGATGAACTCCGGGGGACCGGGCAGGAGCCCTGAATCCGCCACCGCGTTCTGGCCCCCCTGGGTCAACAGGTAGTGAATGACTTCGTCCACCGGGCCCGGCAGGGGGGCGCCCGGGGTCCGGTTCAGGTAGGCGTAGTAGAGGCGGGGCATGGGATAGCGGCTGGTGGTCACGTTGTCCTGGGAGGGGAAGCGCGCGTCTTCCCCATGCAGGGGCACAACGGGAAGCACCTTGTTGGCGAAATACCAGGACGACATGGTGCCGATGGCAATGCCCCCCTGGTCGGTCATGACCGCTTCCGCCAGCGACGAGGAGTCATTGCGCTCCTGGATGCCCTGCCTGAATTCCCCATGGAGCAGGGCCTTGTCCACGATGGACTCGTAGGTGGCTGTCTCCTGGCCCGGCGCGTAGGCCACGATGGGCAGCTTGGCCCACTCGCCCCGCAGGCCGAGGTCGCCCCAGACCAGCGCCGGGGACTTGGCCCCACCGAGCCTGGATTTCGAGTAGATGGCGTCGAGCTGATCCATGGTGATGGAGGCCAGCGGATTGTTCTTGTTGACGAAGACGATGTTGGCATCCAGGCAGACGGGGATGCGCATGGGCATGTAGCCGAACTTGGTCTGGAAGGCCTTGGTCTCGGCGGAGCTCAGCTCGCGCCCGGTCAGGATCAGCAGGGTGGAGCCCTCCACGAAGGCGCTCAGGGCATCCTTCGTCAGCTTGGCGCGGAAGATCAGGTTCGACTCCGGGTGCACCTTCCGGAACCCCGCAGCCCACTCATCGCCCAGATCCGAGAGGGCCTCGGGTCCCATGAGGTCGAAGACGCCCTTCACCGCGACCTTGGGCTGGTAGGCGGGAATGGAGGCTGGCACCTTGGCCCGGTTCTGGGCGGTTTGCGCCACCAGCCCTCCGGAACCGACCATTCCCATCGCCAGGACCAGGCTGCACAGCCCCGTGGTTCGCAAGATGCTCATGGGAATCCCTTTCAACCTTGGGCAAGGCCACCGGCCTTGGATCCAGTTCGCCAGCGCGCCCGGATGCGGATGGACACGACCGATCAAACCATAAATGCCCTACGCGTCATGATCCTATACCTGAATCCAGCCCCGCTTGCGACGACCTTGGAAAAGTGACCTTCATCACGTCACTATTTCCAAGCCCGATGAAGCCTGGATTTCCCGGCAGTTCCCGGTCCATCCAGGGCGCAACCCCTGGAAATCCTCCGCTAAACTGCCCTTTCATTCCGCTGCCCCAGCGACGCAACACCCCTGGCCCAGGACCTGACCATGACCCGTTCCCACTCGCTTACCGCTGCCCTGGCCATGGCCTTCCTGGTCGCGCTGACGGCGGCTGCCCAGGATGCCAAGGGCCATTCCCTGCCCGCCCACCACACCAAGGCAGGGGTGCACTGCTTCGACTGCCACCAGGAGGAGAAGCCCACCAAGAAGGCGGTGGCCTCCGAATCCTGCATGACCTGCCACGGGGACTATCCCGCTATGAAGGCCCTGACGAAGGATGCCAAGCCCAACCCCCATGACTCGCACCTTGGGGAGCTCCCCTGCACGGACTGCCATCGCCAGCACCAGCCCCCGGTCGTGAAGTGCCTGGAATGCCACGAGGGCAAATACAAGTTCAAGATCCCCTAGCCTTCAGGCCATCAAGGACGGCCCCTGCCACCAGCCCAGGTGCCAAGTCCTCCATGCACTGCCGCCGCTGGCAGGCCCGCTCGCGACAGGGGGAGCAGGCGATCCCGGTGCGGAGGATCGTCCCCGAACCGGCCGGCAGCCCAGCCACCACGGGATCGCTGGCGCCGAAGAGTCCCAGGACGGGAACCCCCAGCACCACGGCCAGGTGCAGCAGTCCGGTGTCCGGGGACACCACCAGGTCCGCCTGACGCAGCGCCCCCGCCAGTTCCCAGAAGCCCATCCGAGGCAGGGCCTCCGTGGCGGTCCGGCTGGGCAGCCACTCCCGGAGGTCAACCTCCTCCGGCCCCAGTGACCACTTCAGGTCACAGGTGTCACCCAGCGCTTCGGCCAGGGTGATCCAATGGCGCAGCGGCCAGCGCTTGATGGCCCCCCGGCGGGACGCCCCAGGCACCAGCACCACCCGGCGTCCCCGGCGTTCCTTCCATACAGAGCCGGGATCCGGCAGCGCAGCCCCCCGGAGGGCCGGCTGGAACCGCCCCAGCCCAGGCACCCCCCGGCTGCGGCCGAAGGCTTCCGCCAGCCCGAGCGCCTGGTCATATCGCGTCTGATGGCGGAAGGGCTGGGGGTGCGTCTGCAAATGACCGGCGAATTCCTTGGTCACCCCATCTCCCCACCGTTCGGGAATGGCCGCCAACCGGGGGATCAGGGCCGCCTTGAGGATGCCGTGGAAGTCCAGGCTGACGTCTGCATCGGAGACCGCCGCCGCCACCCGGCGGAGTTCCCCGAGGGCCGAGAGGGGATGGGAGAGCCGCCGCCTGGCCACCACCACCGGCTGGAGCCAGGGCAGCGGCTCCAGGAGGAAGGCGTGGCGGTCTTCGACCACCGCCCGCAGCCGGGCCTCGGGAAAGGCCGCCCGCAGGTTGGCCCAGGCCGGCATCACCCGGAGGATGTCCCCGAGGGCCGAGAGGCGGAGCAGCACCAGATCCATCCCACCATGCTACCTGGGGGATTCGGTAGTCTGGAGCCATGAGCATGCAGCAGGAGGGAAGGGCCACTTTGGCGCAGCCGAAGCCCGCAGGGTGCGACGAGGGCACAGGGAGGCTCTGCCTCGGTAAGCGAAGCGCACCGGAGCACGCCCAGCGTGCGATAGGCGGAGGTGCCGCGTGAGGCCCTTCGCCAAGGACCAGTCCAAGAACCCCCCGCCCCTGAACTGGCTCGATCGCCTGCTGCGGCGCTTCTCACGCATGGCCTACGGGCTGGCTGTCCTGCTGATGTACACCCTGGCCTCAACCGCCCTGGGCCTCGCCCTGGCACCCGCCCTCTGGATCTGGGCCCACCTGCAGGTCTGGTCCGCCACCCTGCCGGGACCACTGCCCTGCATCACCTCCGGTTTCGGCCTGGCCCTGTGCTTCTTCATCTTCGGCCTGACCCTGCTGGTCGTGATCCCCATCTACAACTTCATCCTGCCGACCCGCATCAAACCCTTCAAGGGTGGCTACTACACCCTGCATGCCCTGCCCTGGTTCCTCCACAACGGGCTGTTCTACCTCGTGCGCTTCACGTTTCTCCCCTTCGTCACGCTGACCCCCTTCGGCGTCTGGTTCCTCAAGGCCATGGGCATGAAGATCGGCCGCCACGCCTTCGTCAACACCGAATACATCAGCGATCCACAGTTGATCACCATCGGCGATGACGCCGCCCTCGGCGGCAGCGTGCGGATCTTCGCCCACTACGGAGGCGGTGGCAACCTCGTCATCGCCCCGGTCACGGTGGGACATCGGGCCACCCTGGGCCTCGCCTGCTGTGTCATGGGGGATGTGGTCATCGGCGACGACGCCACCATCCTCCCAGAGAGCGTGGTGCTGCCGGGGAGCCGCGTGGGCGCGGGGGAGACCTGGGGCGGGGTTCCCGCGCGCCGGATCGAGCGTGAGGAAATGGACCGCATCAAGGCCGAGATCAGGGGCATGGCCGAAACCCTGGGGTAACCCCGACTACGGTCTCCGATGCTCACCCACGCCGGGGCCCGACTTCGCAGGCTCCCCCAGAGCCCGCTTCGTCACCCGCCGGGATTCGCGGGCCGGGGTTCCCGCGCGCCGGATCGAGCGCGAGGAAATGGACCGCATAAAGGCCGAGATCAGGGGCATGGCCGAAACCCTGGGGTAACCCCGCCTACGGTCATGATCCCCTTTCCATGGGGCCGTTCCATGCGCATCACCCGCCAGGGAAGGGGTTCTCACACATTCCTACAGGTTCGACTACATCTAAAGAAATGGTTTGTTTTAATATAACCATTCTGGCTCAAGGGCTAGCCAAGCCCCGGCGATCCCTGGACAATGGAGGTTTCTCCTTGGGGACTCCTCCCTCCCTTTTCTGGTTGGATCCATGCGCACACCCACCCTTCTTTCCAGTCTCCTGGTTCCCGCAATCCTGCTGGCCCAGGCTCCGGCTCCCACACTTGGGGAACGGGTGAAGGCCGAGCGGCCCATCGTCGAGCAGATGATGTCGGAGCTGAAGTACCCCGAGGCCAAGGCCAGGGCTGAGGCCCTGATTCCGGCCACCCGGCCCGTTTTCGACAAGACCGACAACACCACGTTGGTGCGAAGCTGTGCCGCGAACCTGGATCTGGCTGAGGCCTACCGCCTCGCCGCCGAGACCGCCGATTCCGCCGGAGCCTGGGAGAAGGCCCTGGAATACGGCAAGCTCGCCAAGTCGCTGGCCGTCGAATCCTATGAGGGCGTGAAAACCCCCTTCGCCCAGACCGTGACCTACTACAAGCAGCTGGAGGAGCGCGCCAAGCAGGTACTCGTGGAGAACGACGCCCGGATCAAGGAGTTGAAGGGCAAGACAGTGCTGGATCCCGCCGACCGGCAGGAACTGGACCTGGCCATCGGCGTGGAGAAGGAAGTGACCGACGACGCCAAGTGGGTGAGTTTCTTCCAGACATACATCGACGTCACCAAGCGCGAGAGCGAAGCCTACGATCCCCTGATCAAAGTCATGGAGGACAAGCTCAAGGGCGAGGCCGCCCAGATCGAGGAATACAAGGCCGGCAATGGCGACAAGACCAAGTGGGTCGAGGCGGTGGTCTCAAGCCCCGCCTACTTCGAGGCCCAGGGCGACAAGGCCGGTCAGGCCCGGTGGCTGCTCCGCCTGGCGGTGCTGGACCCCGAGAACAAGAAGGTGCAGCGCCACCTCGACATCCTGAACGGCAGGCCCGTGGGCCCGGAACCCAAGGCCCCGGCCCGGAAGGCAAAGAAGAACTGAACCTAACCCTCCAGGCTGTACTCTGGAGCCATGGCCCGTCGCCCATCCCCCCGCATTCCCGCCCGCGCACCTTCGCGCCAGGCGTCTCCCGAGCCCAGACGGACTGCGAAGCCCCAGACTACGGGGCTTCGTCCGTTTGAATCGTTTGAAGCCACCTTCCTCGGACACCCCGAGGGGGCGGGCGGCTTCCTCCGGAGAATCGGGGTGCCGAAGGCCAGCGGCATGGACCTCCTGGTGGACTGGCGCGATGCGCATGGGGCCATCCACGGCGACCGGGTGGTGGCCGAGGTCAATGGGGAGGGCTGGGACGGGCGCCTGAAGGCGCGGGTCCTGGAGATCAAGGGCCGCGGGGAACTGCCCCTGCCGGGCACCCTGCAGCAGCAGCCCTGGGGCTGGCGCGTGGTGCCCCTGGAGCCCCGGCTGCCCCAGGTGATCGCGGTCCCCCCCACGGACCTGGCGGAGGACGGTGAGCTGGTCAGCGTGCGGCTGGACGCCGACACGGAGGCGAAGCAGCTGCGCGGTACCGTCGTGGCAAGGCTGGGTCGGAAGACCGACCTGAAGATCGAGAACCGGCTGACCGCCGCCCTGTTCAACCTGCGCACGGCCTTCCCCGATGCCGTCATGCGCGAGCTCGCGCCCTACCCGACGGCCATCCCCGCCGAGTGGCTGCAGGGACGGGAGGACTTGCGGCAGGTTCTGACCTGCACCGTGGATCCTCCTACCGCCAAGGATTTCGATGATGCCATCAGCCTGGAAGTGCTGCCCCGGGCTGAGGGGGGTGGCTGGCTGCTGGGCGTCCACATCGCCGATGTGAGCCACTATGTCGCGGAGGGTGGCCCGCTGGACGAGGAAGCCCGCCTACGGGGCACGTCCGTCTATTTTCCGGACGAGGCGATCCCCATGATCCCCGAGCGGCTGAGTGGTGACCTCTGCAGCCTCCGTGAGGGGGTGGACCGCTTGACACTGACCGCCTGGATGACCCTTTCGCCGGACCTCGACGTGGTGGAAACGCGCCTTGCGGAAAGCGTGATCCGGAGCGCCAAGCGCCTCTCCTACGACGAGGTAAAGGAGGCCTGCATCGACCTGTCCAACCGCAAGCGCGGCGACCTGGGCGAACCCCTCTGCGCCCTGCTGGACGAGGCCCTGGTGCTGTCGCGCCGCCTCACCCAGGTGCGCCTGGGACGGGGTGCCCTGAACCTGGATACCGAGGAGGCGGAGTTCATCTTCGATGCGGAAGGCCGACCCGTGGACGCCCGTCGCTACCCGCGTCACGACGCCCACCGCATGATCGAGGAGTTCATGCTGCTGGCGAACGAGGCGGTGGCAAGGTTCTTCACCCGCCGGAAGATCCCCTCCATCTATCGCATCCACGACGAGCCGGATTCCCTCAAGCTCGAAATCTTCGCCGAGGTGGCGCGGACCTTCGGCCTGCTCAAGCCCAAGGAGGTGCCCACCCCCGAGCACCTCAACGCGATGCTGGACAAGATCCGCGGCGGGCCCCTGGAGGCCATGATCAACACCCTGCTGCTCCGCAGCCTCAAGAAGGCCGAATACAGTGCCGAGAACATCGGCCACTCGGGCCTCGCCCTCCAGGACTACCTGCACTTCACCAGCCCGATCCGCCGCTACCCGGACCTGGTGGTCCATCGCCTGCTTCGCAAGGTGTTGCGGGGCCAGCCCCTGCCCGAAGGTCTGCAGAGCCACCTGGCCGTGCTGGCAAAGGGAGCCAGCGATGCGGAGCAGAAGGCCACCGAGGCCGAGCGGGAGAATGACAAGTGGAAGGCCTGCCTCCTCATGAAGTCCCGGCTGGGCCAGCGGTTCCAGGGCCGGATTCAGGGTCTCTCGGCCAAGGTGGTCTTCGTGACCCTGGACGCCCCCTTCGTGGAGGTAGGCGTCCCCCTGGCGGCCCTGGGCGGCAGCTTCTGGGTGGACGAGCACCGCACCAAGGCCACCGGCCTGAAGGGCACGGTGGTGCTCACCATCGGCGATGCGGTCGAGGTGGAAATCACGGCCGTCGATGAGGACCTCCGGCGCGTCAGCGCGTGGATGACCCAGGCCAAGGCCCAGGACGCCCACGGCAAGGTGTTCCAGTTCGTCCCCCCCCTGGCGGCCCCCGCCCGCCTCCGGGAGGGGGACCTGGAGCAGCCCAAGGGTGGTGCCCGACACGGCAAGCCCACCCGACAGAGGACCGTGGAGGCACCCCCCAGGGGGCGGCCCCCGAAAAAGGCCCGCCAGGCGGCAGGCCCGAGGCGGGAGGCCAAGCCGAAGCCGCCCAAGGGCAGTGTCCGGGGCGTGGGCAAGCGGAAGGGGAAATGATCGCTCCCCAGAGCCCACGGCGCTGCCTGGGGGTGGACCCGGGCTCCCTGGCCTGCGGCTGGGCGGTGGTGGAGCGCTTCGGCTCGCGCCTCTCCCTGGTGGAAGCCGGGGTCATCCGCAGCCCGCGAGGGGCGGATTTCGACCAGCGGTGCCTGCGCATCCATGAGCGGCTCGCCGAGGCCATCGCCCACCACGCCCCGGGGTTCATGGCCGTGGAGTCCCCCTTCGTCGAGAAGAATGCCGCCACCGCTCTGAAGCTGGGCCAGATCCGGGGGGGCATCCTCCTCACGGCTGCGCTCCATGGCCTGCCGGTGGGTGACTACAACCCCATGCAGGTCAAGAAGGCCGTCAGCGGCTACGGCTGGGCGGACAAGGGCCAGGTGGGCAGGATGGTGATGACCCTCCTCAACTTGAAGGAGCCGCTGGCCGCCGATGCCGCGGATGCGGCGGCCGTGGCCATCGGTCACCTTCTGGCCACCCGCCAGGTCTGATCCCGCCCCCTTCGATGACCTAGAAGTCATGTTTTTCAAGGGCTTCATGAATTGTCATGGCTCACATGACAAAAAACTTCGTAACTCATGACATTTCTTGTGATGCCTATCACTAGCCTAAGTCATCAGCAAACACGATCATGTTGTCCAGGAAGCAAACGGAGCCGTCATGCACATGGACACTTCAGCCCGCCAGCACAACCCAGCCTTCTGGACCACGGCCGAGCGCCTGCATGAGGTCTTCAACCAGCTGGAGAGCAAGATGAGCAGCTCGCCTCGTGGGCTCGCCGTCCTTCGCCAGGTGCAGGCCCTCGAAGCCGAGCTCGAAGCCGAGGTCATGCACCGCAGCCGCCGCGTGGCGGCCGCCTGAATGAAATCGATGCCCAAGTAAAGCCCGGCACCGCCGGGCTTTTTTTTGCCTGCGCAGGCCTGCGATCGAGCCTGAAAAGCCCCCTGTTGGCCTCGAAACAAAGGGGCGCGACAAGTGGGCGCCCCGAAGGGCGCCCTGGAGTCTCGGCCTCATGGATCACGGGCCGGAAGGGGCTGGCGAAAACGGTCGCCCCATGGGAGGAAAGAGGGACTCTTCCCACCCCCCAGCCTAGGCCGGGGGACGCTCCCCTCAAGGAGAAAATGGGCGAATCAGCCTTCGAACCGCGGGATGCCGGGGCGGTAGGAGGCGTACTTCGGCTGCCACTGGGCCCGGCCGATGATCGACCCGATCTGCTCGTCATCCAGCAGGCGGCCCAGGCCTTCGTTCCGGGCCTCGATGCCGACGGCGGTGGCCACCGCGGCGGACACCCGGCGGATGTCATTCATCTCGGGCAGCAGCAGCCCCATGGCCTCCTGGGCCGGCGTCACGAACTCGCTGATGGCCCGGCTCGCGGCGAAGAACATGCGGTCGGTCACCCGGGAGGCCTTGCAGACCAGGGCCCCCAGGCCGACCCCGGGGAAGATGTACATGTTGTTGCACTGGGAAGCCTGGAGGGTGCGTCCCTTCCAGTCCATGGGCGCAAAGGGGCTGCCGGTGGCCACCAGGCCCTTGCCGTCCGTGGCCTTCCACACCGCCTCGGGCGTGCACTCGCACTTGTGGGTGGGGTTGGAGAGCGCGAGTACGATGGGACGTTCGGCATGCTTGGCGGTCTCCGCCAGGATCGCCTCGCTGAAGAGGCCGGGCTGGGCCGTGACGCCGATGAGCACCGTGGGGTGGGCGTTGCGGATGACATCCTCGAGGCCAATGCGCGAGGGATCAGCCAGCTTCCAGCCATCCACAGAGCCCCGGCGCTGGGCGAGGGGTTCCTGGGGGCCTTCAAGCAGGGGATCGCCCTCGATGAGCAGGCCCTGCATGTCCACCGCGTAGATGCGCCTCCGGGCCTCCTCCTCCGAAAGTCCTTCCACCATCAGCATGGAGCGGATGTTCATGGCGATGCCCGTGCCCGCTTGGCCCAGGCCCACGATGACGTAGCGCTCATCCTGGAACCGCGACTTCTTGATGCGCATCGCAGTCATCAAGGCCGCCAGGGCCGTGGAGCCCGTGCCCTGGATGTCGTCGTTGAAGGAGAGGATGCGCTCCCGGTAGCGGTCGAGGTTCTTGAAGGCCGTCTGTTTGGCGAAGTCCTCCCACTGGAGCAGGGCGCTGGGGAAGTTCCGTTTCACGCCCAGGATGAACTTCTCGATCAGTTCCTCGTATTCCGCGCCGCGCAGCCGAGGCTTGCGGATGCCCAGGTAGAGGGGATCTTCCAGCAGCCGGGGGTTGTTGGTGCCGACATCGAGGCACATGGGAAGGCAGACCGCGGGGTGCACGCCACCCACAGCCACGTAGAGGCTCACCTTGCCCACGGGAATGCCCATGCCGTCCGAGCCCAGGTCGCCCAGGCCCAGGATGCGCTCGCCGTCGGTCACCACGATGAGGTTCACCTGGGGCTGGGAGAGGCCCTGGAAGATCTGGTCGATGTTGGCGATGTTGTTGGGGGTGATGTAGATGCCCCGGTACCGGCGCTGGATGTGGCTCATCTGCATGCAGGCCTGGCCCACGGTGGGGGTGTAGACGATGGGAACCATCTCCTCGAGGTGGTCCATCAGCAGCCGGTAGAACAGCGTTTCGCTGCGATCCTGGAGGCCCGCGAGGTAGATGTAGCGCTCGAGGTCGTCGGGCTTCCGCAGGAAGGCCTCGTAGGCCCGGTTCGCCTGGGTCTCCAGCCCGGAGATCCCCGACCGGAGCATGCCATCGAGTCCCAGGCTGAGGCGCTCCTCCTTGGTGAAGGCCGATGCCTTGTTCAGGTGGGAATCGTTGAGGAGCTGGCGGCCCCTGACATAGACCTCGTAGTAGTCCTCGCCGGTCAGAGGATCGATCTTGAAGCCGAAGGTCTTCATGGCTGCCCCTTTCATCCGACCCACCGCGGAGATCCGAGGCACTCCAGGTTCCGGCATCCGCAGGGTTCAGGTGTCCTGCAGTGTATCCCCGCCACCTGCAGGTGGTGATCACATCGAGGCTGGACCCGCCTCCAGGAGGACGGCCAGCTCGCTGGCAGTGCCCACGGGAGCGGCGCATACGCGCCCACGGCAGACGAACGCCAGGGGCTTGCCGGCCAGCGGTCCCTGGGCCTGCCCCAGGGGCAAGAGCGGATGGGCAGAGGCCGACAGCACCCGCCCCGGCAGGAACCGCTGATGCACCTGCTGCAGCATCCGCTGCAGCTCCGCATCCAGGGGATCGCCAGACAGGGCCACATCGATCGGGTCGCGCAAGGTCAGGTCCAGCACGCCCAGCATGCCCAGGAAGGCCCGGGGCGCCCGCTTCATCCAGGGGCCGAAGCACTGGAGGGTGCGCTCGGCGGCCAGGCGAAAGTCCTCCCGCTGGAGGTGCCTGGAGAGCCGCAGCAGCGCCCGGGCCGCCAGGGTGTTGCCACTGGGGATGGCATTGTCGAAACCCGGCTTCTGGCGGAAGAGCAGATCGGCCTGGCCCGCTTCCGTGCTGAAGAACCCGCCCTGCTCCTGGTCCTCGAACCGCGCCAGAATCGCCTCGCCCAGCTCCTGGGCCCAGCGCAGCCTGGCCGGGTCGAAGTCGGTCTCGAACAGGTCGATCAGCCCCTCCACCACGGCCGCGTAGTCTTCCAGGAAACCGGGTGTATGCGCCCGCCCCTGGCGCCAGACCCGCAGCAACTGGCCCTCCTGCCACAGCTCGCGCTGGAGGAAGGAGGCGCAGGCCTGGGCTGCCGTCCGCAGGTCGGAATCCCCCAGTACCTGGGCCCCGCGGGACAGGGCCGAGAGGGCGAGGCCGTTCCAGGCGGCGAGCACTTTGTCGTCCTTGCCGGGTCGCACCCGCTGGTCCCGCCAGAGGCGCAGCTGCTCCCTCAGGGTCCGGTCCTCCGGCTCGGGGAGGCGATCCTCCGCAGCGCCGGCAAATCGGTGAATCACGCTGAGGCCATGTTCAAAGGAGCCGGCTTCGGTTACGCCGAAGGCCCGGCAGAAGCGGTCCCCGTCGACCTTGCCGAGGGCCTCCCGCACCTCGTCTGGCGTGATGGCGTAGAACTTCCCCTCCACCCCCTCGCTGTCGGCATCCTCGCTGGAATGGAAGCCCCCGCTGGCGTCCCTCAGGTCCCGCAGCAGGTAGGCCAGGGTCTCCCGCGCCACCTGGGCATAGCGGGGCTCGCCGGTGGCCTGGAAGGCCGTCAGGTAGCAGCCGGCCAGCTGGGCGTTGTCATAGAGCATCTTCTCGAAATGCGGCACGAGCCATCGCTCGTCCACGCTGTAGCGGGAGAAGCCTCCGCCCAGGTGGTCGTACATGCCCCCTTCCCACATGGCATCGAGGGTCCGGAGGGCGAGGAGTCGGTCCTCCTGCCTTCCGCCCGCCAAGATCAGCTCCACGGCGAGCTGCTGGGGGAATTTCGGGGCGGAGCCGAAGCCGCCCCAGCGGCCATCGAAGCTCCGGCGCAGTTGCTCCAGCGCGGCCGTCAGGGCGGCCGTGTCGGGGCGCTCCACCCCGGCCTCCACAGCCACCTGCCGCCGCAGCTCGGCCGTCAGGGCATGGGCCTGGCCCACCACCTCCCCTCGATCGCGGGCCCAGGCCTCGGCGATCTTGACCAGCAGGCCGCGGAAGCCGGGCATTCCGCTTCGGGGCTCCGGTGGAAAGTAGGTGCCGCCGAAGAAGGGCTCGAGGTCCGGAGTGAGCCAGACGCTCATGGGCCAGCCGCCCCGTCCGGTAAGGGCCTGGACCGCATCCATGTAGACATCATCCAGGTCGGGGCGCTCCTCCCGGTCCACCTTGATGCTGACGAAGTGGGCGTTCAGCACCTCGGCCACCGCTGGGTTCTCGAAGCTCTCCCGTTCCATGACATGGCACCAGTGGCAGGCGCTGTAGCCGATGCTGAGGAAGATGGGTTTCTGTTCAGCCCGTGCCCGCGCAAGGGCCTCCTCGTCCCAGGGCTGCCAGTCCACCGGGTTGTGGGCATGCTGAAGAAGGTAAGGGCTGAGGCTGTCGGCGAGGCGGTTTGGCATTAACCTGACTCCATCGGTCAGGATTATGCCTGAGGATTCCCTCCCGCGCCGGTCAAAGTCCTCGACGCCCCGTACAATGTCACTTTGGTTCCCAGCGGAGTCCCATGTTTGACAGCCTCACCCAGAAACTCAGTCAGGCCATGAAGGCCCTGCGCGGCCAATCCAAGCTGACGGAGGCCAACCTGGAGGCCGTCCTGCGGGAAGTCCGCATGGCCCTGCTGGAGGCAGACGTCCACGTCAGCGTGGCCCGGACCTTCCTGCAGCGGGTCAAGGAGAAGGCCCTCGGGTCAGAGGTGCTCAAGGGCCTCAATCCAACCCAGGCCTTCATCGACATCGTGCACCGCGAGTTGGTGGAGATCATGGGGGGCCAGGCCCCGGAGCATCCCATCGCCTTCGCGCCCAAACCCCCAACCATCGTCATGATGGTGGGCCTCCAGGGCGCGGGCAAGACCACCAGCTGTGGCAAGCTCGCGGTCTTCCTCAAGAAGCTGGGCCGCTCCCCAATTTTGGTGCCCGCGGACGTCTACCGTCCCGCCGCCATCGAGCAGCTGCACGTGGTGGCCAAGGATGCGGGCGTGCCTTCCTTCCACACCGACGAGAAGGATCCCGTGGCCATCTGCGCCGCGGCGGTGGCTGAAGCCAAGCTCAAAGGCTGGGACGTGGTGGTGCTCGATACTGCCGGCCGCCTGCACCTCGACGAAGGGCTGATGGAAGAGCTGGCCCGCATCAAGGCCACCACCTCGCCCGACGAGATCCTGTTCGTGGCGGACGCCATGACCGGTCAGGATGCCGTCCGCAGCGCCACGGCCTTCCACGAGAAGCTCGGCATTACCGGCGTGGTGCTCACCAAGACCGACGGCGACACCCGGGGTGGCGCGGCCTTCAGCATCAAGCAGGCCACGGGACAGCCCCTGAAGTTCGTGGGTGAGGGCGAGAAGCTGGAGGACTTCCAGCGCTTCCATCCCGACCGGATGGCCCAGCGCATCCTGGGCATGGGCGACGTCCTTAGCCTCATTGAACACGCCAAGGACAAACTCGACGAGAAGGATGCCGAGGTCATGGCCAAGCGCCTGGCCAAGAACCAGTTCACGCTGGAGGACATGCGCAAGCAGTTCCAGCAGGTGCAGAAGCTCGGCTCCATGAACAAGATCCTCGGCATGCTGCCGGGCATGGGGCAGATCAAGGACCAACTGGCCACTGTCGCCACTGACAAGCGCATCAAGCATCTGGAGGCCATCATCAACTCCATGACGCCCGCCGAGCGCGCCAACCACAACCTGCTGGACGGCAAACGCAAGCGGCGCATCGCCGCGGGCAGCGGCCGTCCTGTGCATGAGATCAACCAACTGCTCAAGCAGTTCATGGAAACGAAGAAAATGATGGGCCAGATGAACGATCCCAAGTTCATGGCCCGCATGCAGCGCATGGCCAGCATGGGGGGCGGCCCCAAGTTTCCGTTCTAGCGATGCTGCCTCCACGGGCCCTCCCGAGGCACCCGGGCATCTGGATCACGGCGGTGGCGGTCCTCCTCGGCCTCATCGCCTTCGGCGCACTGGGCGCACGCCCCCAGGCACCGGAACATGTGCTGATCCTGGCCAGCCCCCTGGACAGTGAGGGCACCGACCTTGGCCCCGGCCTGGAGACCCTTCTGTCGGATGTCCTGGAGACCATGGCCGATGCCACGGTGACCCATCTCCAGGACCTGCCTTCCGGGACATCGCTCCGGCAGCTGCCTCCGGATGCCCATCTGCTGCGGTTCCAGGGCCGTCGCCAGGGCGACCGCCTCGAGCTGGTGCTGGAGTGGAACACGGTCACCCGCCTCCTCCAGGATCGGCCCTGGACCCGGAACGTGGGATCGGCGCGCCCCCCCCGGGAGGCCCTCCAGAACCAGGTGTACCGCTGGCCCCTCGTGCTCCGGCACAACCTTCTGACCCGGTTGGTGCCCGCCGAGCCGAAGACCTTCTGGCCCCTGCTGGAGACCCTCGGCATCCGGGACGACCGGGTGGCGGCCGACCAGCTCGGACGCACCCAGCAGCTCGCGGAGGATGCTCCAGGATGCGCCACGGCCTGGATGGTACTGGGGGACCACCTCTACCGCAGCCTCTGGGTGCACCCGGACCTGTCGGGCATCGGCTTGAACTCCCGCACCCACCGTGCCTTCCAGCAGGCGGTGGACCTGGTCCCCGGCCATCCGAGGGCCACCTTCCTTGGTTCCCTCATGCTCACGGACACGGGCAATCAGCGGCTGGCCATCGAGTCCCTGGGGAAGGCCCTCCGCCTGCGCCCGAACATCCCCGACCTGTACCTCGGCATGGCCTATGCTGGTCGCACCGCCGGCCTGCTCCCCATGGCCCGCCAGGCTCTGGACCACCGGAGCCGCCTGTTGGGCACTCTGGCCGCACCCAGCTCGTGGTTCGTGGAAACCACCTACCTGTATCAGGGGGACCTGCAGAGCTTTGGCCAGGAGCTGTCCAGAGCGGCCACCCTTCGCCAGGATGCCTACATTCTGTTCTACAAGGGGTATTTCGCCCTGCTGACGGGGCATCCCCAGGACGCCCTGGGCTTCATGCGGGCTGGTGGCGAATCTGGAATGGCCCCGGCACCGTTCCAGGAGCTCTGCCGGGTCTACCAGGCCCTCCTCGAAGGCCGGCCCGAAGCCGGGGTGGCCATCCTGCGGAACATCGACGAGGTGCGGGGCAAGCTCCGGATACCTGATGGAGAATGGACCTTCAAGGAGGCGGAAGCCTACGCCCTGCTGGGCAATGCCGAGCGCGGCGTGGATTGCGCCACCCGCGCTTTCGTCCAGGGGTTCAGTTGTGCCGCCTGGTACGAGGCATCCCCGTTCCTGGCCAAGGTCCGGGAACACCCCCGCTGGCCCATGCTGCTGCGGAATGTCCGCGAACGGCAGGCCGTGCTGGAGGGGAGCTTCCCAGCGGGGGCCTTCCGACCCTGAATTTGCGCTTGGGGCTTGGGGCCTTTCGAGATACACTTTCCTGCTCAGGGAGTGCCCATGCTTTCGATTCGTCTAGCTCGCAATGGTGCCAAGAAGCGCCCGTTCTACCACATCGTCGTCTCCGAGAACGACCGCATCCCCACCGGTCGCGCCGTGGAGGTGTTGGGTTTCGTCAATCCCATCGCCGGTGCTGGTGAAGCGGTTCGCATTGACGTGGACAAGGCCAAGTCCTGGCTCCAGAAGGGCGCCCAGCCCTCCAAGACCGTGCTCGATCTGTTCAAGAAGAACCAGATCCTCTAGCCCGTCGCAGATCCTCGAAAGCCGGGCGCAGGTCCGGCTTTCTTTGTTCATCCGGGAATTCACATGAACCTCGAAGCCTTCCTGCGCGATGTCCTCACCCCCCTGCTGGACCACCCCGACGCCCTCCGGGTCGAAATCTCGGGGGAGGGCCGGCGCCAGGCCGTACTGGTCTATGCCGATCCCAAGGACCGTGGTCGGATCATCGGCAAGCACGGCCGGATGATCTCGGCCCTCCGGACGCTCTGCCGGACCGCCGGCGACAAGGCCGGCCTGTCGGTGGATCTCGAACTGTACGATGGAGATGAGGCTTAGTGCTCCTCGCCGGCCACCTCGCCAAGGTCCAGGGATTGAAGGGGGAGTTCCTCTTCCATTCCGTCATGGACGCGCCGGAACGTCTGGAGGGCATGACGGGCCTGGTGCTGGCCCCGCCCCAACTCGATCTGGAGGCGGGTGACCCGCCTGCTCTGGCCCGGCCTGTGACCGTGCGGGCCTTCCGCTGGCACCAGGACCGCCCCTGCCTGGCCTTTCAGGGCGTGCCCGATCGTACTGCGGCGGAACCCCTCAAGGGTTGGGCCCTGTGGATGCCTGAAGCCGCTGCGTCTCTGGGCGAAGGCGAGACCTTCCGGCACCAGTGGTTCGGCTGCGAAGTGTTCATCGGCGGGTGCAAGGTGGGGGAGGTACTCCGCCTCGACCCAGGCCCTGCGGGCTATGACATGGTGGTCATGCGCGACCTGCGCCCCGGGCGCACGGGTCAGCGAGACATCCCCTACATCAAGGCCTGGTGGACCCTGGACCTGCCGAATCGCCGCCTCGACCTGGATCCCCCGGAAGGACTGCTGGACGTGAACCAGGTCTGAGCCCGAGAATCGGACATGTCCACCGCCTTCACCCGCTTCAAACAAACCTACGGCATGCGCCTGTTCGGCTGGCTGAAGATCCCCCTGCTGGCCTCGGTGCGCCCCAGCGTGGTGGAGCTGTCGGACACCCGCTGCGTCATTCGCGTGCCCCTTCGCCGCTGGACCCGCAACCACCTGGGTTCGATGTACTTCGGCGCCCTGGCCATCGGAGCCGACTGTGCCGGGGGACTGCTGGCCATGGAGGAGATCCGGCGCAGCGGCGGCGGGGTGTCCCTGGTCTTCAAGGCTTTCCAGGCCCAGTTCCTGAAACGCCCCGAAGCCGATGTCTACTTCATTTGCGAGGAAGGCGAAGCCATTCGCAAGCAGGTGGCCCGGGCTCTGGCCTCCGAAGAGCGCATCACCGAGCCCATGCACATCCAGGCGGCGGTGCGGCTACCCGACGGGTCCTTCGAGCCCGTGGCCGAGTTTACCCTCGAGCTGAGCCTGAAGCGAAAGGCCTAGGTGTAAGTGCCAATCAGGTTGTTCACCCGAATTCTGGGAAGCTGAAGTCGCCAAACACCAGCTTTCCGGGAGACTCGGGTGAACATCCACAGTCGAGCAAAGTCTTGCCCCTCCAGTCGAGCCTTATTTGTCCAGCGGGTTCATGGGGGGATGACGGTCATGGAAGCCTCCTTGATGGCCGGGTTCAGTGAACGAACTGGCCACAAGTGGTTGAAGCGGTTCAAGGAGGAGGGCGTCCCGGGACTGAGGGACCGCTCCAGTCAGCCCCATCATCTGGCCCGAAGCCACCAGGCTGGCCTCGTCGTCGAGGCCGTAGGCCGAAGACGGCGGGGCCAGCCTGCGGTCCGGATTGCACTGGAGCTGGGGGTGCCGCGCTCCACGGTGGGTTTCTGGCTGCGGAAGGCAGGGACCTCCCGAGCCTCATCCCTTCAGGCGAAAGAGCCGCCCAACCGCTACGAACATGAGGCTCCCGGTGATCTCCTCCACCTGGACACAAAGAAGCTCGCGAACTTTAATCAGATGGGCCACCGTGCCACCGGCATCAGGCACCACAGGAACCGCAAGGCTGGCTACCAGGTGCTCCATGTCTGCAGCGATGACCACTCCCGGGCCTGCTACATGGAGGTCCTGCCGGATGAGAAGAAGGACACAACGGCGTCTTTCCTCCAGAGGGCGCTTTTGCATTTCCAGGCCCAGGGCGTGCGGGTCCGTAAGCTGCTGACGGACAACGGTTCGCCCTACCGATCCAAGGAGTTCAAGGCCATGCGAGAAGCCTTTGGCCTCAAGCACAGCCGCACCCGACCCTACCGGCCAAGGACCAACGGCAAGGCCGAGCGCCTCATCCAGACCGCCCTCCGCGAGTGGGCCTATGGCCCCACCTGGCAGAGTTCAGACGAAAGAAACCAGGCGCTCAGCGCCTGGCTCCACTTCTACAATCACCACAGGCCCCACTCGGCCTTAGGTGGTCAGCCCCCAGTCACAAGGCTGAACAACCTCGTTGGCAACGACACCTAGGCCACACGGAGCTGAAGGACGAACTTCTGGATGCCCGCCAGCAGCATCTCGATGGCGATGGCCGTCAGCACCAGCCCCATGAGCCGCTCGAAGGCCATGGTGACCTTCTCGCCGAGGAAGTCGGAGATCTTCTCGGCGAACCCGAGCACGACCGCGGAGATGGCCATGGCCACGGACAGGGCACCGAGCCACTCCCAGAGGCGGTGGGGATCGCGGCTCACCAGGAGCAGCACCGTGGCGATGGCGGAAGGTCCCGCGATGAAGGGAATGGCCAGAGGGACCAGGAAGGGCTCCCCGTGGATCCGGTGGTCCGAGGGGCCCTCGGCATGGGGGAACACCATCTTGAGGGCGATGAGGAACAGGATCACGCCCCCGGCGATGCCCAGCGAGGTGTCCGTCAGGTGCATGAGCCTCAGGACGTTTTGGCCGAACACCGCGAAGAAGACGAGGATCAGGAAGGCGAAGAGCACTTCGCGGATGATGATCCGCTGGCGGCGAGCCGGATCCACCTGGCGCAACAGCCCGACGAAGAGGGGGATGTTGCCCAGGGGATCGGTAACCAGGACCAGCAGGACGACAGCGGAAATGAAGGACGAGGAATCCATTGGGGCCTATTTGAGGTCCAGGTCGAAGGGCAGCCGGGCGTAGACCCCTTGGGGATCATTGAGGGCCGACAGCCGCTCCAACTGCAGCTTGAACGCATCTGCCAGGGCCTCAACGGGCCCGACCTTGGCCAGCTTGCGGGGCTTCCCCTGGCCGATGTTCTTGAGCAGTTCCTTGAAGGGATCCGGCTCCCGCTCGGGGCCAGACACGTAGAAGTTGTTCTCGGCCTTGGCCATCTTCGCAGCATGGCGAACGGCGGCATCCAGGCCACCGATCTCGTCCACCAGGCCCAGCTTCAGCGCCTCCTGGCCCGACCACACCCGACCCTGCGCAATCTCCCGGACGGTCTCCTCCTTCAGCTTCCGGCTGTCGGCAACCTTGGCCACGAACTGGTCGTAGATGTGGTCCACCACACCCTGGATCCGATTCAGCTCAAAGTCGTTCTTGGGCCGGGTGATCGTCATGGGGTTGGCCAGTTTCGCCGTCTGCACGCTGTCCCAGGTAATGCCGTGGTCGTTCGCCAGCTTCTTGACGTTGGGCAGGAGGCCAAAGACGCCGATGGACCCGGTGATGGTGGTGGGCTCGGCGAAGATGCGGTCCCCGTAGGTGCTGATCCAGTAGCCGCCAGACGCGGCCAGGTGGCCCATGGAGACCACCAATGGCTTCACTTTCCTGGTAAGGATCACTTCCCGCTGGATGAGTTCGGAGGCTGAGGCGCTGCCGCCGGGGCTGTTCACCCGCAGCACCACGGCCTTGACCCGGTCGTCCAGGCGCAGGCGCCGCAGCTCCTGGCTGAGGCGCTCGCCGCCGATCTGGCTCGACTTGCCTTCGCCATCCACAATCTCGCCCTCCGCCACCACCATGGCAATGCGGGTCTTGCCCGACTTGGCCTCGCCGGGAATGTCCGCGTAGGTGGCCAGGGTGATCTGCGGGAAATCCTTGTCCTTGGCGCTCTTTCCCGCGAGCTTCTTCAGCTCGTCCAGGACTTCGTCGTAGGGAGCAACCCGGTCCACCAGCCCCAGCTTCCGAGCTTCAGCCGCTTCCACCAGCCCCTGCTCATCAGCGATGGTCTGGAGGTCTGCGGGAGTCTTCTTGCGGTCCTTGGCGACGGTGTCCTTCCACTCGCCCCAGATGTCGTCCAGCAGCTTCTGGATCTGCTCCCGGTTGGGCTCGCTCATGCGGTCCGTGATGAAGGGCTCCACGGCGCTCTTGTACTTGCCGACGCGGGTGACCTGCACCTCCACGCCGTACTTCTTGAAGGCCTCACCAAAGAACATGGGCTCACTGGCCAGGCCGTTCACTTCCAGCTCGCCGAAGGGGTTGATGAACACCGTGGAGGCACCCGCCGCCAGGTAGTAGTCCCGCTTGCTCCAGCCCAGGTTGTAGGCCAGCACCGGCTTCTTGGCCTTGAAGCGCTGGATGGCCTCCCGCAGCTCCCGCAGCTGGGCTGGACCGGCCGCCTGCAGGTTGCCCGTCAGGAACAAGGCGGTGATGCGGCTGTCAGAGGCCGCGCGATCCAGGGCGTCGATGGCGTCCGGCAGGGACTGGGTTCGGCCGCCGCCACCACTCAAGGCCTCGTTGAGCACCTCACTTGGGTCCGGGTCACGCTCCCCATCCGTCAGGCTCGTGCCCAGGTCGAAGACCAGCACGGCCTTGCCCGGCACGGAGGGCTTGCCGGAGGCGCCAATCATGGCCACCACCGCGAAGAACAACAGGAAAGCCAGTCCCCCGGCCACGATCAGGGCCAGGAGGGAGGCGAAGAAACTCTTGAAGAAGGCCTTCATGGCAGCTCCGGGTTGAAGGTCCCAGGATCGCATGTTCCCGGGCGGCTAGTGGAGCCTGGCCGCCAGGCTCACAAAGCCGTCCAGAATACGGGGCAGGGCGGCGGCGGTCCGGGCGTCGGTGGGCGCACCGTCGCCATCCAGCTGCTGGTCGGCATGGGGCACCGTGATGGCCTCGGGCAGCACCAGGGCACCCATGTTGGCCAGGGTCGCCCGCCAGGCCATCTGGCCGCGCGCCCCGCCGAAGGCTCCGGGACTGGCCGAAGCCAGCAACACCGGCAGGCCCGTCCAGGGGCTGGGCTGCATGGTGCTGAGCCAGTCCACCACGTTCTTCAGGTGGCCGGGGATGCCCGCGTTGTACTCGGGCGACACCACCACCAGCCCCTGGGCCTCGCGGAGGGCCGCGTGCAGCCGCAACAGGTCCGTCGAAGGTGTCACCCCATCCTCATAGAGGGCCAGGCGCAGCGCGTCTCCCGAGAAGCGGGAAACCTCCTGCCCCCTGGCCTCCAGTTCCCGGGCCAGATGCTGAAGCAGGCGTTCATTGAGCGAAGCCGGTCGCAGGCTTCCTCCCATCAGTACCAGTCGCATGGATCCTCCAGCAATGTGATCTGGATCAATCCTGACTTAATTGGTAAAGTTTTTCATCCCCGGAGGATGATGTGTCCAACTATCCCGAACCGATGGTCGCCCCGATGCGCGAGGAGCTTGTGCAGGCCGGTTTCCAGCAACTGATGACGGCCCAGCAGGTGGACCAGGCGCTGCAGGCGCCCGGCACCACCCTGCTGCTGGTGAACAGCGTCTGCGGATGTGCCGCCGCCGGGGCCCGCCCGGGCGTCATCGAGGCCCTGAAGCATCCCGCCCTCAAATTCGACCGACTGGTGACTGTGTTCGCAGGCATGGAGAAGGAAGCCACGGCCCAGGCCCGCGAATACTTCGAGGGGGCCCTGCCCACCAGCCCCCAGGCCGCCATCCTCAAGGACGGTCAGCTGGTGCACCTCATGCAGCGCCAGGATTTCCTGGGCCATGCCCCCGAGGCGATCGCTGCGGGCCTGGTGGCGGCCTACCAGGGCACGGTCGCAACAAGCTGAGGCTGCCGTCTGGCCGATCCAACCGGGCGGCCCAGCGCCCAGGATCTGCCCGGACATGAAGTAGTCTGGAGCCCGGAGACCCTGAGCCCCATGCCCAAGCCCCTGTCCCACTTCAGGATTGTGGACCTGTCCTGCGTGCTCGCAGGCCCCTTCTGCACCCAGCTGCTGGCGGACTTCGGGGCCGAAGTCCAGAAACTGGAGCCCCCGGAAGGAGACCCCACGCGAGGCTGGGGTCCACCCTTCGAATCGGGGGACACCGGAGAGAGCGCCTACTTCCGCTGTGCCAACCGGGGCAAGCGCACCCGTCCCATCGACCTGCACACAGATCATGGACGGGAGGACCTCTTCGCCCTGCTCAAGGATGCCGATGTCCTGGTGGAAAACTTCCGTGCGGATTCCGCCGATCGCCTGGGACTGGGCTGGAAGCGCCTCCATGCCCTCTTCCCGAAGCTGATCCTCGCCTCCGTGCGCGGCTTTGCCTCCGATGTCAGCGCCTCCCGGCGGGCCGGCTACGACTTCATCATCCAGGCCGAGAGCGGCTGGATGGACATCACCGGCGAGCCCGAGGGGCGCCCCATGAAGGTGGGCGTGGCGGTGGTGGACATCCTGGCGGGGCTGTATTGTGCCAACGGCATCCAGGCGGCCCTCCTCCACCGGGAGCGGACGGGCGAGGCGCTGCATGTGGAGGTGCCCCTGATGGAGGCCGCCCTGGCGGGCCTTTCCAATGTAGCTGCGGGCTCCCTCATGACCGGCAAGCCCCCCCAGCGCTGGGGCAATGCCCACGCCCAGATCGTGCCCTACCAGACCTTCCCTTGCCAGGATGGCGAGGTCGCCATCGGGGTGGGCAGCGATCGGCAGTTCGAGGTCCTTGCGCTCTGGTTGGGGCTGGACCTGGTGGCTCGTCCCGAATGGAGGAAGAACCGCGGGCGCGTCCAGGGCCGAGCTGAACTGGTTGCCCTCATCGAGGCCCGCACCCGCATCCGAACCCTGGACGAGGTGCTGGCCATGTGCGAAGCCAACGCCATCCCCGCCAGTCGCATTCGCAGCGTCGAGGAGGTGCTGTTCCGGCAGGGTGGGACGTTGCACAACCTGCTGCAGCCGTTGTTCGACGTCGACACCAACACCATGGTCCCAAGCCTGGCTTCGCCAGTGCTGCTCAACGGTGAACGGGCCTGCGCATCCCAGCCCCCGCCCCGCTGGAAGCCATGAGGCGTTCCCCACGTCTCGTTCCCCTGGGCGCCCGCCTGCCCAACCAGAAGGCAGAGGCCCGGCTGCGCCACGCCTGGCGGTTTGTGGTGGGCCCCAGCCTGGCCGAGCGAACCCGCCCCCTCCGCGTGGAGCGGGACGTGCTGGTCATGGGGTGCTGGGAGCTCTCCCGGATCGCCACCTTGCGCGAAGCCGCCGCGGCGGTCTGGCCCCAGATGCGGGACCGCATCCAGCGGGCCCTGGGCGTAACCCTGTCGGGACTCCAGATCATCCCCTGTGATCCGCCCAGCCCGACCCCGGAGCCGCCACCCGATCCCGATCCCCTGCACCGAGCCCTGTGCCTGCTGGACCTCCGCCGGAAGGAGCGCATCCGCCTCGGCCTCGAGCAGGATTAGCTCCTGGCTGGACGCCCTCTCCCGTTTCCAGTAGAGTCAAACCTTCGTCGGGGCGTGGCTCAGCCTGGTAGAGCGCTCGGTTCGGGACCGAGAGGTCGGAGGTTCGAATCCTCTCGCCCCGACCAACACAAAGGGGGCCTCCGGGCCCCCTTTGTGTTGGTCGGAAGCAGGCGAGCGGATTCGGACCTCCGAGTGGGCTTTCGAAGGCGCCACTTGATGTGGCGCCGCAGAAAGACCGGCGGCTGGCACAGCCAGACGCGGTTCGAATCCCGCCAGGGTGGGTCGGGCCCCTCCCCGGGGCACGGTCCACCTCCGAGTGGAATCGCGCCGGGTGACTTGGCCTTCGCCCCCCGTGGTCTGACCACGATTCCACGCCGTCGAGCTTCCCCGTCAGGCTTCGTGATGCGTGCCCTCCCCTCCCTCTCGTTACAATGGTGGATTCCGCCAGCCGGGCGGGGAGTCCACACGATGACCGATGCCTGCACTGTCATGACCACCTGCGGCAGCGAGGAGACGGCGCTCACCATTGCCGCCGCCCTGGTGGATCAGGCCTATGCCGCCTGCGTGAACATCGTGCCCAGCATCAAGAGCTACTACTACTTCAAGGGAGAGACGCACCTGGACGAGGAGGTCATGCTCATCATCAAGACCACCCGCGCCCTCTTCCCCCAGGTCTCTGAGGTCATCACGGACCTGCACACATACGAGGTTCCTGAGATCCTCATGTTCCCCGTCGAAGAGGGCTCCGAACCCTTCCTCGACTGGATTCGCCAGAGCGTCAACCGGCTGGCCTGATTCCCATTTCATCGCCCTCCCGGGAGCCCCCCATGGAACAGACCCTGTCCCTCGAATTCCTGCGGGTGGTCGAACAGGCCGCCATCGCCTGCGCCACCTCCGTCGGCCACGGCCGCCGCAAGTACAGCGATCAGCTGGCCGTGGAGGCCATGCGGAAGGCCATGGAATCGGTGCGGATGGATGCCACCATCGTCATCGGCGAGGGGGAGCGGGATGAGGCGCCGATGCTCTACATCGGCGAGAAGGTGGGCATGGGTGCCGACCTCGACGGCGACCACCCGCAGGTGGACATCGCCGTGGATCCGCTCGAAGGCACCAACCTGTGCGCCACCGGCGCGCCCAATGCCATCGCGGTGCTGGCCGCCACCGAGAAGGGCGGCCTCCTGCATGCCCCGGACCTCTACATGGAGAAGCTGGTGGTGGGGCCTTCGGCCAAGGGCAAGGTGAGCCTCGATGCCCCCATCCACGAAACGCTGCAGATCATCGCCCAGTCCCTCAACCGCCAGGTCTCCGAAATCACCGTGAGCGTGCTCGACCGGGAGCGCCACGCCCAGCTCATCGCCGACATCCGCAAGGCCGGGGCCCGCATCCAGCTCATCGGGGATGGCGACCTCAGCGCCGCCATCAGCGCCGCCGTCAGCGGCACCGGCATCCACGCGGTCATGGGCACCGGTGGCGCACCTGAAGGCGTGCTGTCCGCTGCGGCCCTGAAGTGCCTCAACGGGGAGATCCAGGGCCGCCTGAAGGTGGACACGAACACCGCCAGCCGCGAAAAGGCCGAGGCCATGGGTGTGGACTTCGGCCGGATCTACTTCACGGATGACCTCTGCCCGGGCAAGGAGATCGTCTTCGCCGCCTGCGGCGTCACCCACGGCAACCTGCTGAACGGCGTCATGCACTTCGGTCACGGCGTGCGCACGTCCAGCCTCATCCTCACCTACGGTGCCCGCCAGGTCCGCTTCATCGACACGGTCCACATCAAGGAAGGCGAGACGGTCACCGTGCGGTTCTAGCGGTTCCAGGGCATGCCGGAATCCTTCCGTACCCGCCTCATGCGCTGGGCCTTCAATCTGTGGCCCTGCTACTGGGGCACGGGTGCCCGGGTCACCCACATTGCGGCGGACTGGCGGACGGTGCGGGTCCGCCTCCCCCTGTCCTGGCGCACCCGGAACTATGTCGGCACCATCTTCGGCGGCAGCCTCTACGCCGCCGTGGACCCCTTCTTCATGATCATGCTCATGAAGCAGCTCGGGCCCGGCTACGAGGTGTGGGACAAGGCCGCCGCCATTCGGTTCCGCAAGCCTGGCCGCACCACCCTCTTCGCCACGTTCCGACTGGAGGAGGGTGAGGGCGACGAGGTCCGCCGTCTGCTCTCGGATGTTCCCAAGGTCAACAGGACCTATCAAATCCAGTTGATGGACGACCAGGGCATTGTCCATGCCGAGGTGGAAAAGACCATCCACATCGCGCGGCGTTCCCCTTCCTGCTAGGCTTTAACCCTCATCATACGAGGTTACTCATGAACGTCCTTCCCCGACTCTCACTCTGCCTCTGCCTGGGACTGGCCTCGCTATCCCTCGCCGCCCAGGCGAAGCACGGCATCGACCCCATCAACATCGACCCCTCCGTGAAGCCCTGCGATGACTTCTATGCCTATGCCAATGGCGGCTGGCTGAAGTCGCACAGCCTGCCCGCGGACAAGGCCCGCTACGGCGCCTTCGAGGAGGTCAGCGAGCGGAACCGCGCCATCCTCAAGCAGATCCTGGATGAGACCAGCACCAAGACCACTTGGCCCAAAGGCAGCGTCAACCAGAAGGTCGGGGACTTCTTCGCCGCCGGCATGAACGAGGCCGCCATCGAGAAGCGGGGGCTCTCCCCCCTGAAGCCCGTTTTCGCCACCATCGATGGCCTGAAGGACTCGAAGCACCTGCCCGCCCTGCTGGCCAGGCTGCACACCCAGGGCCTGCCGGGTGGCTTCGGCTTCTTTGTCGGGCAGGATATGAAGAACTCCACCCGCTACCTGGGCAACCTGATTCAGAGCGGCACGGGCCTGCCGGACCGCGACTACTACCTGAAGGATGACACCCGCAGCAAGGACATCCGCGCCAAGTACGAGGCCCACATCGCGAAGATGTTCACCCTGGCAGGGGATGCCCCGGACCTCGCCGCCGTCCGCGCCAAGGTGGTGCTGGACCTCGAGACCCGGCTGGCCCAGGCCCAGTGGAGCCGGGTGGAGCTGCGCAACCCCCAGAAGCGCTACAACAAGCGCACCCTCGCTGAGGTGGCCACCGAGGCTCCCGGCTTCGACTGGAAGGGCTACTTCAACGCCCGGGGCGTCAAGCAGGCGGACCTCAACGTAGGCCAGCCCTCCTTCTTCACCGCCTTCGGCAAGCTGGCCGCCGAGGTTCCGGCCACCCAGTGGCGCACCTACCTGCGCTGGCATGCCCTGCGTTCCACAGCCGACCTCCTTCCCAAGGCCTTTGAGAACGAGGATTTCGCCTTCTACGGCAAAGTCCTCAACGGCACGCCGGAACAGGAGCCCCGCTGGAAGCGGGTGGAGGCCATGGAGAACGGCACCATCGGCGAGGCCCTCGGCCAGCTGTATGTGAAGGAGGCCTTCCCCCCCGAGGCGAAGAAGCGGGTGCTGGAGCTGGTGGAGAACCTCCGCCTGGCACTGCGTGAGCGCATCACCAACCTCGACTGGATGGGCGCCGAGACCAAGCAGCAGGCCATCAAGAAGCTCAACGCCTTCGGCGTCAAGATCGGCTACCCCGACAAGTGGAAGACCTATGCCTTCGACGTGAAGCGGGACGACTACTTCGGCAACGTGCGCCGGGCCTCGGCCTTCCGCATCCAGGAGAACCTGAAGAAACTCGGCAAGCCCATCGACCGCACGGAGTGGGGCATGACCCCGCCCACCGTGAACGCCTACTACAGCCCCAGCATGAACGAGATCGTGTTCCCGGCGGGCATCCTCCAGCCGCCCTTCTTTGATCCCAAGGCTGACGATGCCGTGAACTATGGCTCCCTCGGCTTCGTCATCGGCCACGAAATGACCCATGGTTTTGATGACAGCGGCAGCCAGTTCGACGCCGAGGGGAACCTCAAGAACTGGTGGACCGAGGCGGACAAAAAGGCCTACGAGTCCCGCACCGACCTGGTGGTGAAGCAGTACGACGCCTACGAGCCCCTCAAGGGCGAGCATGTGAACGGCAAGCTGACCCTGGGCGAGAACATCGCGGATATCGGTGGCCTCAAGATCGCCTTCGCCGCCTACCAGAACAGCCTGAAGGGCAAGGCCACGCCCGCTCCCATCGACGGCTTCACCGGGCCCCAGCGCTTCTTCCTGGGAGCCGCCACCGTATGGCGCAACCACATCCGGGAAGCGGCCGCATCGGTCCGCCTCAAGACCGATCCCCACAGCCCCGGCCGGGAGCGGGTGAACGGCCCCCTGTCGAACCTGCCGGAATTCTACGAAGCCTTCGGCTGCAGCGATGGCCAGCCCATGAAGCGCGACGCCCAGGTGCGACCCGCCATCTGGTAGTCGGCGGCTGACGAACCGTCAAACCGGGCCAGGGAGTGCCACCGCCCCCCTGGCCCGGTCCCTATGCTGGAAGCCCTGGAGTCTCCATGCGCACCCGATCCCTCATCCTGGGCCTGTTGGCCACCCTGAGCCTGTCGGCGCAGCTGCCGTACAAGGGCTTCAACCCGGCCAATCTGGATCCCGCCGTAACGCCCTGCCAGGACTTCTTCCATTACGCCGTGGGGGGCTGGATCAAGCGCACCACCATCCCCGCCGAGTACGAACGCTACGGGGTGGACCAGGAGATCGATGTCCGCACCCACCAGATCCTGAAGGACATCATGGAATCAGCCGCCGCCGCCAAGGCCGCGCCTGGTTCCGAGGCCCAGAAGGTGGGGGATTTCTATGCCAGCGGCATGGACCGCGCGGCCATCGAAGCCCGGGGCCTCGCTCCGCTGAAGCCCCTCCTTGCCCGCATCGCGCAGGTGAAGGATGTGGACAGCCTGGTGGCGATGCTGGCCGAGCTTCACCGGCTGGGCGTTCCAGCGGCCTTCTCCTTCCGGGTGGAGCAGGACGACAAGGTGAGCAGCCGGTATTCCATGATGCTGGCCCAGGGGGGGCTCGGCCTGCCGGACCGGGATTACTACCTGAACTCCGATGCCCGCTCGAAGGAGCTGCTGGGCGCCTACTCGGCCCATGTGGGTCGCACCCTGGCGCTGGCGGGCTTCTCCGCCAGGGATGCCGCCCCGGTCCTGGCCCTGGAGACCCGGTTGGCCAAGGCCAGCATGACCCGGGTGGAGCTGCGTGACCCCAATGCCATCTACCACGCCTTGACCCCAGCCCAGCTCGCCTCGGCAGCCCCTGGATTCCCCGCCAGCCTCTACCTCAAGACCCTGGGCGTGGCGGAACCCGACCGCTTCATCGTGCGCCAGCCTGCGTTCTTCACCGAGCTGGCCCGCATGATGCAGACCGTGCCCCTGGCGCAGTGGCAAACCTACCTGCGATGGCACCTCCTGCACTCCGTGGCCTCGGCCCTGCCCCGGGCCTTCGAGCAGGAGGACTTCGCCTTTTTCGGAACCCGGCTCCAGGGCACCACCGCCCAGCATCCCCGCTGGAAACGCGTGATGATCGCTGCGGATCACGGCCTTGGGGAAGCCCTGGGCAAGCTCTACGTCCAGCGCGCCTTCCCCGCCAGCAGCAAGGCCAAGGTGCTGGCGATGGTGGAGAACCTGCGCACCGCCCTGAAGGCCCGCATCGACGCGCTGGCCTGGATGACGCCCGCCACCAAGGCCAAGGCCCAGACGAAGCTGGCGGCCATGCGCGTGAAGATCGGCTACCCCGATGTCTGGCGGGACTACTCGAACCTCCACATCCAGCGCCAGCCCTACGTGCTGAACCTCCTGGAGACCCGCCGCTTCGACTTCGCGCGGCGCCTGGCGAACCTTGGCCGACCCATCAACCGGAACGAATGGGACATGACGCCCCAGACCAACAACGCCTACTACAACCCCTCCATGAACGAGATCGCCTTCCCGGCGGGCATCCTCCAGCCGCCCTATTTCGACGCCACGGCCGATGACGCCGTGAACTACGGGAACATCGGCGCCACCATCGGCCACGAGATGACCCATGGCTTTGACGACGAGGGCCGGCAGTACGATGCGGATGGCAACCTCAAGAGCTGGTGGACCCCCGCCGACGAGCAGGCCTACAACGTCAGGGCCGAGATGGTGGCCCGCCAGTTCGACGCCTACGAACCTCTGCCGGGCCTGCACCTGAACGGCCACCTCACCCTCGGCGAGAACATCGCCGACCTGGGTGGACTCAAGCTCGCCTGGGATGCCTGGAAGCTGAGTCAGCAGGGGAAGCCGCCTGTCGGCAAGATCGCAGGGTTCACCCCCGAGCAGCGCTTCTTCCTCGGCTATGCCGAAACCTGGCGCACCCTCACCCGGGAACAGGCCACCCGCCTGCGGGCCGTGACCGACCCGCACAGCCCCGCCAAGTTCCGGGTGAACGGGCCCCTCTCCAACCTGCCGGAGTTCTACGAGGCCTTCGGCTGCAAGGAAGGGTGTCCCATGGTGCGCCCTGAGAAGGACCGTCCGGCCATCTGGTAGCCTGAACCCATGCGACCCCTCATCCTGACCTGCCTTTTCGCCTGCCTCAGCCTGGCGGCGCAGGACACCCCCGGTGGCAATCGCATGGGCATCGGGCTAGCCCTCCTGTCCCCCCAGAGTGCGTGGGGCGACCTGTTTGATACGGGCTTCCAGGCCGGGCTACAGATCCACTTCAACCGGGAGAGCCGGTTCCTCAGTCGGCTCCGCATCGACTACCTGCAGTCCGACTCGAAACATCCCATCCAGAGCGGAACCTATCTGGCCTGGAATGGCTCCGGATACGACACCACGCCCCTCCTATCCGACAGCCGCATGGAAGCCTATTCCGTCGCCTACGAGTGGATGCCCCATCTGGAGCCCCACGGCCGAAGCGGCCTGTTCGGCATCCTCGGCGTCGGGGGGACCCTCTGGAACGAGACCCTGCGCATCAAGAACCCCTATCCCGGAACGGACACCGAGGTCGAGTGGGGGTTCACCACCAGCGCCGGAGTCGGCTGGCGCTTCAATCCCCATGCCACGGTGGAGGTGCGGTTCGTGAACAGCGATCTCTCCTTCCATGGCCACCACAACTACAACTACGGCCCGTCGAGGGCCTACCTCACGATCGGCACAAGCCTCCGCTTCTGAGCCTTCGAAGCCTTCCAAGGAATCCCATGCGCATCCGCTCCCTCGCCCTGCTCACCACCCTCCTGGTCACCGGTGCGGCCCTGGAGGCCTGCACGAACCTGCTGATCACCAAGGGCGCCAGCAAGGACGGCTCCACCATGATCACCTACGCCGCCGACAGCCACACGCTCTACGGCGAGCTCTACTTCAAGCGTGGCAGCCGCCACCTGGCCTCGGAGCTGCGCGACATCATCGAATGGGATACGGGCAAGTTCCTGGGAAAGATCCCCGAGGCACCCATCACCTACACCCGTGTCGGCAACATGAACGAACACCAGGTGGCCATCGCCGAGACCACCTTTGGCGGCCGCAAGGAGCTGCAGGTACCCAGCGGCATCGTGGACTACGGCAGCCTCATCTACATCGGCCTGGAGCGCGCCAGGACGGCCCGCGAGGCCATCCAGGTCATGACCACGCTCGCGGAGACCTACGGCTACGCCTCCGAAGGGGAGAGCTTCTCCATCGCCGATCCCAACGAGGCCTGGATCCTGGAGATGATCGGCAAGGGCAAGGGCCAGAAGGGGGCTCTCTGGGTGGCCTACAAGCTGCCGGACGGCACCATCAGCGCCCATGCCAACCAGTCCCGCATCCGCACCTTCCCGCTGCACGACGACCAGACGGCGCTGTACAGCAAGGACCTGATCCCCTTCGCCCGGGAGAAGGGCTACTTCAAGGGCGCGGACAAGGACTTCAGCTTCGCCGATGCTTACGCCCCCCTGACCTTCGGCGCCCTTCGCTTCTGCGAGGCCCGGGTCTGGAGCCTGTTCCGGCGTGCCGCCCCCAGCCAGAACCTCCCCATCGACTATGTGAAGGCCGAGAAGGGCGCCAAGCCCCTGCCCCTCTTCCTCAAGCCCGACCACAAGCTCGATGTCCGGGATGCCATGGAGCTCATGCGGGACCACTTCGAGGGCACCGAGTTCGACATGACCAAGGACGTGGGGGCTGGCCCCTACAAGCTGCCCTACCGCTGGCGGCCCATGACCTGGAAGGTGGATGGCCAGGAATACCTTCACGAGCGCGCCGTCAGCACCCAGCAGACGGGCTTCTCCTTCGTGGCCCAGAGCCGGGGCTGGCTGCCCGATCCCGTCGGGGGCGTGCTCTGGTTCGGCGTGGATGACACCTACACCACGGTGTACGTCCCCATTTCCTGTGGCATCAAGGAAGCACCCAAGGCCTTCGCCGAAGGCACCGGCAATTTCAACGAGTTCAACTGGGACAGTGCCTTCTGGACGTTCAACTTCGTCTCGAACTACACCTACACCCGCTGGAGCGACATGATCGTCGACGTCCAGAAGGTGCAGCGCGAGTTCGAAGGGCGCTACCTGACCGACCAGCCCGAGGTGGACCGCATGGCGGGCGACCTCTACAAGCAGAACCCCACCTTGGCCGCCGACTATCTGACCCAGTACGCCGCGAAAAACACCAGCCAGCTCGTGGCCCGCTGGAAAAAACTGGGGGAGTTCCTCATCTGGAAGTACCTCGACGGCAACGTCCGCAACGAGAAGGGCGAGGTGACCCATCCCAAGGCCCCGGAGGACTGGCTGCGCTGCATCGTCAAGGACCACGGGGATGTCATCAAGGTGAAGAAGGTGGACGGGCTGGCCCCCGACGAGGAGTAGCGGCGGTCTGACCAACGGACTTTGAATTCGGCGAGGGCCCTGGTTTCAGGGCCCTCGCTGCGCCAGTTCCGGGGCCGTCGGCCCGCACTTGTGATGACTTCCGCGCCTTCCCCCATGGGATCATGGCGGGTTCCCCGAGGTCCCCATGCAGCGCCCCGATCCCCATTCCTACTATGACGCAGCCCAGCCCCGGGCCCGGCGCCTGCGGTTGAAGCTGGGGGTGGACTTCGCCGCCAAGCGCATCCATGGGGAGGTGGTGCTGGAGTTTGGCCGGAGCATCTCCGGCCTCCTGGATCTGGACACCAAGGGCCTCGAGATCCACACCGTGCAGGTGCCTGGCCACGGCCCCATCCCCTGGCAGCTTGGGGACAGCGATCCCATCCTCGGCCAGCGCCTCCGCATCGACCTGCCCGGCGATGCCCAGGAAGTGGTCATCAGCTACCGCACGGCGCCCGATGCCATGGCCCTCCAATGGCTGGACCCCGAGCAGACCGAAGGCAAGGTCGCCCCTTACCTCTTCAGCCAGTGCCAGCAGATCCATGCCCGCACCATGGTGCCCTGCCAGGACACGCCCCTGGCCCGCATCGCCTACCAGGCCGAGGTCACCGTCCCAGAGGGGCTCACCGCCGTGATGTCCGCAGGCCCTGCCGGCGACGAGGCCACCCGCGATGGCCGGCACATCTTCCGGTTCACCATGCCGCAGCCCATCCCCAGCTACCTGCTGGCCCTGGCGGTGGGGCGGCTGGAATCCAGGGATCTCAGCCCGCGCGCGCGGGTCTGGGCCGAGCCGGAGACCGTGGCCGCTGCCGCCTGGGAATTCGCCGGGGTCGAAGACATGATCCTGAAGGCGGAGGCACTCTTTGGCCCGTACCCCTGGGATCGCTACGACATGCTGGTGCTGCCGCCCTCCTTCCCCTACGGGGGCATGGAGAACCCGCGCATGACCTTCCTCACGCCGACGCTGCTGGCGGGTGACCGCAGCCTGGTGGATGTGGTGGCGCATGAGCTGGCCCACAGCTGGACCGGCAACCTGGTCACCAACGCCAGCATGGAGCACTTCTGGCTGAACGAGGGCTTCACCGTCTGGGCCGAGCGGCGCATCCTCCGCACCCTGCACGGCCCCGACGCGGCGGCCCTGGGCTGGGCCATGGGTCAGAAGGCCCTGGAAGACAGCCTCGACCGCTTCAAGAACGAGCCGCACCTGACGGTGCTGCGCATGCACCTGCAGGGCATCGACCCCGACGATGCGTTCTCCAGCATCCCCTACGAGAAGGGCGCACGCCTGGTGGCGGCCCTCGAGAAGGAAGTGGGCGAGGGCCGCTTCCTCAGCTTCATCCGCGAGTACATGGACGCCTTCCGGTTCACGTCGATCACCACCGAGCAGTTCTGCGCCTTCGTCGAGGCGAAGCTGCCTGGTGCGCTCGAGGCCGTGGATGCCAGGGCCTACCTCGACCAGCCCGGCCTGCCGGCCACCGCACCAGCCTTCCGCAGCGCCATGCTGGACACCCTCACGGCCCTGGCGGACAGCTGGGCCAGTGGCGGCCGCCCGAGCCCGGAACAGCTGGCCGCCTGGAAGCCCACCGAGCTCCTGGTCTACCTCCAGAAGCTGCCCCGCAAGCTCACCCAGGAGGACTGTGCCTGGCTGGATTCGCACCTGCAGCTCATGGGGCGCGGCAACCACGAGATCCTGGTGGAGTGGCTGACCCTGGCCGCGGGGGCGGACTACGAGCCCGCCTTCCCCCGCATCCGCGAAGTGTTGCTCCGGGTGGGACGCATGAAGTACCTGCGCCCCCTCTACGGCGCACTCGGTGGCTCGGCCCGCACCCGCGCCCTGGCCCGCGAGATCTTCGCCGCTGCCAGTCCTGGGTACCACGGCCTCTCCCGCCGGGTGGTCCAGTCCGTCCTCGAAGCCTTCCCCGCCTAGTCGTCCGTCCAGGAGTCAGCGATGTCCCACCCATCTGAACCCCAGGAGATCAAGGGTCTGCCCGCAAATGCGCGGCGAGAGCTTGCCCCAGGCGAAACCTATATCCCCCTGGTACCCCAGGATGGCATGCCCGAGACCACCCCCAGGGCCATCACCATGGGCCTCATCTTCTGCGCCATCTTCAGCATGGCCGCCGCCTACCTGGCCCTGAAGCTGGGTCAGGGCATCGAGGCTGCCATCCCCATCGCCATCCTGGCCGTCGGCCTGTCGCGCTTCTTCCCGCGCAAGAACACCATCCTCGAGAACGTCATCGTCCAGTCCATTGGCGCCAACAGCAGCCATGTGGTGAGCGGCGCCGCCTTCACCATCCCCGCGCTTTACGTACTGGCCAACACCCCCGGCAGCGGCGTGCCCTACCCCACGCTGTGGCAGGTATGCCTGGTGAGCTTCCTGGGCGGCTGCATCGGCATTCTCTTCCTTTTGCCCTTGCGCCACCACTTCATGGTGGAGAACCACGGGGTGTTCCCCTGGCCCGAGGCCACCGCCACCGCGGAGATCCTGGTGACCGGCGAGAAGGCCGGCAACCAGGCCACGGAGTTGGCCGTCGCTGCGGGCATCGGCGCCCTCTATGACGCCCTCACCAGCGTCTTCCGGGTCATGGGTGAGAACCTCACGCTCAAGAGCATGTGGATCGGCACCGCCCTGCGCGAGAAGTTCCTGGCCTTCAACTTCCTCAACAATGCCGCGACCCTGGGCATCGGCTACATCATCGGCCTCCGCTACAGCGCCGTCATGGCTGCAGGCTCCATCTTCAGCATGTTCGTGCTGGTCCCCCTCTTCCATGCCATCGGCCAGCATGTGCCCATGGTGGTGGCGCCCGGCACCAAGCTCATCGCGGACATGAGCCCCGAGCAGGTCTTCTCCGCTTACATCCGCATCATCGGGGTGGGCGCCATAGCCGGCGCGGGGGTCATGGGCGTCATGGCCTCCATGCCCAACATGATCCGCTCCATCATCAGCAACATGAAGGCCCTGCTGGCCGGGGAAAAGGCGGATGGCACCACCTTCACGCCGAAGCGCACGGACCGGGCTCTCTCCGGCAGCATGATCACCGTGGGCCTCGTGGCCTGCACCCTGGGCATCCTGACCTTCCTCTCCTTCGGCCTGGGCCTCAAGGACGCCTTCCTGCCCGCCCTGGTGGCCACGGTGGTGGTCATGGTCATCGCCTTCTTCTTCGCCCCCGTGGCGGCCCGCGCCATCGCCACCATCGGCACCAATCCCATCAGCGGCATGACCATGCTCACCCTGGTCATCACCGGCGGTCTGATGCTGAAGCTCCACTTCACCGGCGGGTACGGCATGTTCCTCACCATGATGGTCGGCGGCATCGTGTGCACGGCCCTGGCGGCATCGGGCGCCTTCAGCACCGACCTCAAGATCGGCCACTGGATCGGCGCCACACCCGCCCGACAGATCGCCTGGAAGTTCGTGGGCACCTTCGTGGCAGCCCTGTTCACGGGCCTGGCCATGTGGCTGCTGGCCAATCAGAAGCTTCCGGACGGTGCCTACGCCATCGGCACCAACGCCCTGCCCGCCCCCCAGGCCAGCGCCATGAAGGCCATCCTCGAAGGCATCTTTGGCACCGTCTCCATGCCCCTGCGCTGGTACGCCTTCGGCTTGGGCATCATGCTTTCCCTGGTGCTGCGGATGGTGGAGCTGCCCGCCCTGGGCTTTGCGCTGGGCATGTACCTGCCCATCGAGTTGAACACGCCCCTCTTCCTCGGCGGCCTCCTGGCCCACTGGGTCAACCGGCCCAAGAAGGGCAGCAGCGAGGCCGATGCCAAGGCCCGCGAGAACCGGGGTGTGCTCATCGCCAGCGGCCTCATGGCCGGAGGCGCCATCATGGGCGTCCTCGCTTCTGCCATAAAAGCCAAGGACAGCTGGCGGGAGGGCTTCCCCGTGCTCACGGAACTCCAGGCCACCGGCGCCCTGGGCGAGTGGATCGGCCTGGGTGCCCTGATCGCCCTGTGCCTCTACGTCGTCGTCTACAGCCGACGGGCCAAGGGCGAGATGTAGCCAAGTGATTTGGCCCAACGTTGTGCTGCCCACCTTGTCCGCGGCAGGTGGACGGTCGGCAGGATCTCCAATTCTTGCGGTCTGAAAAATCCAAGCCCATCCTGGACAACCGATCGGAGCGCAACATTAACGGATCTGCATATCATGAATCATAGATCCAATTAGGTGATGTCTTTAATCATATTTAAGTATAACTAATTGGTAATTGTAATTATTGTGTCACGAACCTCCGCGACTGATAGTTAGACGACCCCGTTGTGGTCTGTCGAAACGCAGTCAATCAGGAGGTATCCATGCGCAGGCTCGTGTTCGTGCTGATGATGTTCTGTCAGGCTTTGCTGTTTTCACAGGAAACAAAAAAACTCCCCAACAACACTGGTTCCAGCAAGTACGTAGTATTCGCCTGGAACGATCTGGGCATGCACTGCTTGAACCCCACCTATGACCAGGCCGTCATTCTGCCTCCCTACAACACGGTGCAGGCCCAGGTGGTGCAGCGGGGCAACCCGCCAGTCCTGATGACGACCGGGCTGACGGTCGAATACAGCATCCTCGGAAATACGACCTCCGCGAACAAGGGCAAGTTCGGCCAGTTCTGGACCAACGCCTACAAGCTGTTCGGGGTCAGCCCGGCCATCGACAAGGGCCTGAACCTGGAGGATCCCACCCTCTCCAATGGCCTCTCCGGGCGCATGGTCCCCAAAGGCAACCATTTCGTGGTGAACGGCATCCCAGTCACGCCCATCAACGATGCGGGGGTGTGGAACCCCTACCAGACTGGCCTGATCACGGTTCGGGATACCACGGGGGCCCAGGTCGCCCAGACCCAGATCATCGTCCCCACCTCTGACGAGATCAACTGCTCAAAGTGCCATGGCACCACCAACGCGTTCGGCGACATCCTCCAGAAGCACGATGCCAAGTTCAGGACCAACCTCACCAGCAGCGCCCCTGTCCTGTGCGCCAGCTGCCACGGCAGCCCGGCGCTGGGCCAGACGGGCCGTGGATCGGCGGGGACCTACATGTCTGAAGCCATTCATGCCTCCCATGCCAACCGCAATGCCTCCTGCTACGACTGCCACCCAGGGGCCTCGACCAAGTGCAACCGCTCCAAGGCCCATACCGATGCCAGCGGGGCCTGCACCAACTGCCATGGCTCCATGGCGAATGTCGCCGCCACCATCAAGGTGAAGGGCCGGCTGCCCTGGACCGACGAGCCAGGTTGCACACAGTGCCACACCAATGTCCCCGGTGTAGACACCCAGGGAACCCTGTTCCGGAATGCCACCGGGCACGGCCAGATGGCCTGTGTGGCCTGCCACAACTCGCCGCACGCCATGTTGCCGTCAAACCAGGCTGGGGACAGCTACTCCGCCGTCCATTACCAGGGCAAGGAAGCCGCGGAGAAGGCGATCGGAAGCTGCGGCGCCTGCCATTCGTCCAATCACGGAGATGGCTTTAATGCCTGGTTCGACAAGCATGGAAAACCTGGCGCCGAGGTTGAATCCGCCTGCAACGTCTGCCACACCGGGTTCCAGAACCCGACCCAGGTCAATTTCCCGCATCAGTTCAAGTGGAATGCCCGCACCGCGACGCTGGGCTCTGGCCCCGTCCGCAACGTGCCGGTGGTCGAGACCCCGCTTCCCGCCAAGCTGGTCATCACCACGCAACCCACCAGCCAGACGGTCGTCCTGGGTCAATCCGCCCTGTTCAGCGTCTCAGCCGCCGGGTCCGCATCGTTGACCTACCAATGGCGGAAGAATGGCGCTGCCATCGCGGGGGCGACTTCCGCATCGTATGCCACCCCCCCCACGACCTCGGGCGACGGCGGGTCCCGGTTCGATGTGGTCGTATCCAGTGGTTCTGGGAGTATCACCAGCGACCCAGCCTCCCTCACGGTCCTGCTACCACCCCAGATCAGCAGTCAGCCCCTGGGGGTCACCGTATCGCCGGGTGCCACGGCCACCTTCTCCGTGGTGGCTGCAGGTACCGCTCCCCTGAGCTATCAATGGTTCAGGAACGGCGTGGCGGTGGCCAACGCGACCCTTGCCACCTACACATTCACGGCATCCCGCAACGACAATGGTGCTGCCTTCACCGTGGTGGTCAAGAACCAGGCAGGGTCCGTCGCATCAACTGCGGCGATTCTCCGAGTAAGAAGGCGGTGACCCTTTCCAGGTGATCAACCTCGGAACATGCAAGGCATGCGCGAGGTCAGTGGCTCCCACTGACCTCGCGCCTTCGCGTAGGGCTGGCTGGGCACGCGGGTACACTGGGCAAGTCCAGCATGTCACTCGTTCTGTGAGGACGGCCGGGTGGAGGTGGGCACTTCCGTGGCTAAGGCCGCTGGGATTGACGTCCCTTCAGGCACCTCTGGTCAAGTGGCAGCACCGCCTGGGGCTGCCTGGCTCAGCTGCCCAGCTCCGCCAGCAGAGCTGGGTGCACGCCCGGCGTCCCCGCCACCAAGTTCCCGCTCTGGAACCACCCCTGCCCGCCCTCCCAGTCGGTGAGGACGCCGCCGGCTTCCTGCACCAGCAGGCTGCCGGCGGCGAGGTCCCAGGGTTTGAGGCCCAGCTCGAAGTAGCCGTCGAAGATGCCGCAGGCAACGTGGGCGAGGTCGAGCGCGGCACTGCCGGCGCGACGGATGCCCTTGGCGCGAGGGAACACGCGACCCAGGGCCGCATTGAACGCGGGCCAGCGGTCGCCCAGCTGGTAGGCGAAGCCCGTGGCCAGGAAGGCGCCATCAAGGCCCGCCTGCTGGGAGACCCGCATGGGCCTGCCATTCCAGGTGGCGCCGCAGCCCCGCACCGCCACGAAGCAGTCGTCCCGCAGTGGGTCCAGCACGCAGCCCACCACGGGGCCATCGGCATCCCACAGGGCCACCGAGACGCACCAGTGGGGGAAACCCTGGACGAAGTTCAGGGTGCCGTCCAGGGGGTCGACGATCCAGCGGATGTCGGCGCTGCCATGGCTGCCGCCTTCCTCGCCGACGAACCCGTACTGGGGAAATCGGAAGTCCAGCTCGGCGCGGATGGCGGCCTCGGCGTCACGGTCGGCCTGGCTCACCACGTCGTTCTTGGTCTTCTCGGTGATGGTGGCGGGATCCAGTTGCCGGAAGAAGCCCAGCAACACCTTGCCACCGGCCTGGGCCGCCGCCAGGCAGGCCTCCCGCTGCGCATCGTACATGGTCACCGTCCTCGTTCCGATTCTGGCACGGCCGCTTCGGCCCGGCGCTTCAGGGCCCGGACCAGGCTCGGAAAGACGAAGACATGGAAGGGCAGCACGGAATACCAGTAGAGGAGGCCCAGCAGCCCATGGGGTTCGAAGAAGGCGATCTGCTCCAGGCGGGAGCCCTCGCCTTCGGGCCATACCGTGAACTGCAACCATGCGTGGCCCTGGATCTTCATCTCGGCCCGCAGGCGCAGCAGGCGGTCTTGCTCCAGGGCCTCCACCCGCCAGAAATCCAGGGGATCCCCCACCCGCAGGTCCCGGGGATGGCGCCGTCCTCGGCGCATGCCCTTGCCCCGCACCAGCCGGTCGAGGAAGCCCCGGATCTGCCAGAGCCAGTTGCCGGCGGGCCAGCCGTTCTCACCACCCAGGGCGCAGAAGGCCTGGAAGACCAGGTGCGGCGGCGCCTTCACGTGGCGGTGGCGCCGCTCGAGCAGGAGGCCCTCGTGGGAGCCCAGGGCATGGCCTTCGGGAGCGCCCGCCAGGCTGGTGGCCCAGGTGGTCTCCACGGCGTCCTCGTCCAGGCGCTGCAGGGCCAGGGCCAGAGCCTCCCGGTAGGACATGGGCCGCACCTGGAAGGCCGCCAGCGCCCGGGGGTCGCGCACGACCACCTCCGTGGTCATGCCTTCAATCAGGGGGCCCGCCAGCTCCAGGGGAATGGGGGTCACCAGGTCCACCCACAGCACCGAGAGGATGGGGATGGGCACGGGCATGGGGAGGATCAGGCGGCGCAGCCCCCGGGCCTCGGCGTACCCGAGCATCATCTGCCGGTAGGTGAGCACGTCCTGGCCGCCGATCTCGAAGACGCCATGGATCTCGGGATGGGCCTGGGTCTCGGTGAGGTAGGCCAGCACGTCCCGCACACCGATGGGCTGGCACCGGGTGTTCACCCAGCGGGGCGTGACCATGATGGGCAGGCGCTCCGTGAGGTGCCGCAGCATCTCGAAGCTGGCGCTGCCGCTGCCCACGATGACGGCGGCCCGGAACTCGAGCACCGGCACGCCCGCGGCGCCCAAGGCGACGCCCACCTCGTGGCGGCTGGCCAGGTGATCGCTGCGGTGGCCCTTGGGATCGCCCAGCCCGCCCAGGTAGATGATCCGGCGCACCCCCGCCTGGGCGCAGGCCTCGGCAAACGTGAGGGCCTGGCGGTGATCCCGCCCCCGGAAATCGGGCCGGTCCTCACCCATGGCATGCACCAGGTAGTAGGCCTGGGCCACCCCCTGCAGGGCACCCGCCAGCGAGGCCGGATCGGCCACATCCCCCTTCACCACCTCCACCCCAGGCCAGGGACGGCCAGCCAGGCGCTCGGGGTTCCGCGCCAGGCAGCGCACCCGGTGCCCGGCAGCCAGCAGCCGTGGGACGAGCCTGCCGCCGATGTAGCCCGTGGCGCCCGTCACCAGGATGAGGGGCTTGCCGACCTCCATCAGGGAGGCCCCTTGGCCCATCGGCTGCGTCATGCGGGCTCCAGGTCCGCGGTGGTGAAGCCCGCCTCGCCCGGCCGCACCACCCCCCGCTTGAACGTCACCGGCCGCTGGAACATGGGCCCATCCCAGGCAAAGGTGTGGAATTCGCCGCGCTCCCCGCAGGGATCCAACCCGGGAGGCAGGTCAGCCAGCAGCGCTGCGTCGAAGTCCCGGCCCGCAAAAGCGGGATCCAGCGCCCGCACATCCACGCAGACCAGGGTGGCCTTCAGGCCGCTGGCCACCATGTCCCTGGCGACCGAAGCCGTGTCGGCGTTCCAGATGGGAAAGCAGGGGCGAAGCCCCGTGCCAAGCAGCTTCTGCTCGCGGTAGGCCCGCACGTCCTCCAGGAACAGGTCTCCGAAGACCATGACCTCGATGCCCTGCGCGACGGCCTCCGCGCACACCTGGGCCATCCGGCCCTCGTAGGCGTCGTTGGGACAGGGCCACGGAAGGGCCACCTTCCAGAGCGGCAGGCCCACGGCTTCGGCCTGGGCGTCGAGAAGCCCAGATCGCACGTCGTGCATGGCCACCCGCCCCGATTCCTCCTGCGTCGTGGTCAGCAGGCCGACCACGTCCAGGTCCCCGCCGCACCGGAGGGCGTGCAGCGCCCAGGCGGCGTCCTTGCCGCTGGACCAGCTCAGCAGGGCCTTGGGTCGGGTCATGGGGTCTCCGCTAGCCAGTATGGGGCCTCGCAAATCCTGACGAATTTGGTAAACTTTGCCGGGAGACCCCCATGCCCAAGGTCATCAACATCGAGCCCACCCCCAACCCCGACGCCCTGAAGTTCCTGGTGCATCCAGCCATCCTCAAGGCAGGGTCCCGGTCCTTCAAGGACTTCGGCGCCGCCGTGGGGGATCCCCTGGGCTCCTGCCTCTTCGGGCTGGGCAAGGTCACCTCCGTGTTCTACATGGACCGCTTCGTCACCGTGAACAAGGAGCCCTCGGCCGAGTGGAGCGATCTCATCGACCCCATCTGCGAGGCCATCGAGGACCTCAAGCTGCCCGAGAACGACACTGGGGACGCGGCCCAGGCGCTCAGCGGCGAGGCCGATGCCACCCTGGAGCGCATCAACCACCTCCTGGATACCCGCATTCGCCCGGGCCTCGCCGGGGATGGCGGCGGCCTGGAGGTCATCTCCTTCGATGGCCAGACCCTGCAGATCAGCTACCACGGTGCCTGCGGCTCCTGCCCCTCCTCCACCAGCGGCACCCTCCGCTACATCGAGGGCCTCCTGCAAGAGGAGATCAGTCCCAGCCTCCGCGTCGTCAGTTGGTAGGTCGCACGTCGGAGGTCTCGTCCTCCCCGGGCGCCGGGCACCTCGGTCGCCGCCGCAGGCGGTGCCGAGTGGAGATCAGTCCCAGCCTCCGCGTCGTCAGCTGGTAGGTCGCACGTCGGAGGTCTCGTCCTCCCCGGGCGCCGGGCACCTCGGTCGCCGCCGCAGGCGGTGCCGAGTGGAGATCAGTCCCAGCCTCCGCGTCGTCAGCTGGTAGGTCGCACGTCGGAGGTCTCGTCCTCCCCGGGCGCCGGGCACCTCGGTCGCCGCCGCAGGCGGTGCCGAGTGGAGATCAGTCCCAGCCTTCTGGCAGGTCTGTGTAACCGCTTGCACCCATGAAAAAGCCCGGCAACCTAGAGCTTGTCCCTGGAGCTTCACGTGGTGGTGGCCAAACCCGACAAGCGTCGCGCCAGTACGGCCGATCACCTGGCCGCCCTGTCCGAGCTCTTGCAAAATACCCACACCGATCCGGCGCGGCTCTTCGAGCACGGGCTGGCCCTGCTGGTGCAGGCCCTCGGGGTGGACCGGGCCCTGCTCACCCGGGTGACGGGCCTGGGCCATGAAGTGTTCTGGTGGGCCACGGCCCCCCGCGCCAGCATGACCGGCATCTTTGAATCCCCGGAAAAGGGCTACTGCCCCTTTGTCATCGCGCACCCGGATCGACCGCTCACCATTCCCGACGCCCAGGCGGACCCCCGCTGGCGCAAGTCGCCAGGGTGCGTGGAACTCGGCATCCGCGCCTATGCCGGTGTGGCCCTCAAGGATGGCGACCGCGCCACGGGCACCCTGTGCGTGCAGCATCACGCGCCACGGGCCTTCACGCGGGCCGAACTGGCCCTGCTGCGGACCATGGGGCACCTGCTCTCCCGCACGCTGGAAGCCGAGAACCTGAAGCGGGAGCTGCAGGCCGCCCTCGACGCCCTGGAACTCAGCAGCGCCATCGTCGAGGACAGCGCCCTGACCAGCGCCCGCTCGGGCCTGCCCAACCGCCGCTACCTCGACATCTGGCTGAAGTCCTCGCTGTTCATGGCGCGGCGCCGCAAGGAGGCCATGACCCTGGCGCTCTGGTCCCAGCCCCTCGTAACGGGCACCAAGGGCCGTCTGGCGGCGGCTGGCGGACATTTGCGGGGCGAGGATCTGCTGGTGGAGCTCTCGGCGGATCAGTACCTCCTGCTGCTGCCCCACACCAGCTCCGACGGTGCCGAGGTCCTGTTGCAGCGCCTGCGAGAGGCGCTTGGGGCCCACCCAACTGGTGCCACGCTGTGGCTGCCCGACGGCAAGGACATGACCTTGAAGTCGGCTTTGCATCGGGTCGCCAAAGCCTTCACCGAGGCGAATCGCCAGGGATTGGACCTGGTCTGGAGCCATGCCTGAGGGGTGACGTCGAGGTTCCTCCCTGGTCCCTGTTCCGGGTCCGTGGGATGATGAAAGGCCCTGGTACAGCCGGTGAGAGCCCGGCCCCTTGGAGGAAACATTGGACACGCCGACCCTGGTGAAAGCGGCTCTGAACGCCCTGGAAGGACCTGGTGCCCCCAGCCGCGAGGATCTCTGCCACTGGTATGAGCTGATGCACCTGGGGCGCCTGTTGGACGACAAGGCCCCGAACTACCTCAAGCAGGCCATCGGCTGGTCCTATCACGCGCCCTGTGCGGGCCATGACGGCATCCAGCTGGCCACAGGACTGGCCTTCCGGCCCGGCCGTGACTTCCTCTTCCCCTACTACCGCGACCTGCTCACGTGTCTGGCCGGAGGCATGACCCCCGAGGAGATCATCCTCAACGGCATCTCCAAGGCCACCGACCCGGCCAGCGGGGGGCGGCACATGAGCAACCACTTCGCCAAGCCCTCCATCGGCATCCAGAACGTCTCCAGCCTCACCGGAAATCACACCCAGCACGCCGTGGGTCTGGCGAGGGCCGTCAAGCACTACGGAAAGGACGCCGTGGTCTTCAGCAGCCAGGGGGAGTCCTCCTTGTCCGAGGGCTACTGCTTCGAGAGCATCAACGGGGCGGACCGGGAGCGCCTGCCCGTCATCTTCGTGGTGCAGGACAACGGCTACGGCATTTCTGTGCCCAAGCGTGACCAGAGCGCCAACGCGGACATCTGCGACAACTTCAGCGGCTTCTCGAACCTGAAGATCATCAAGTGCGACGGCCTCGATTTCCCGGACTCCATGCGGGCCCTGGAAGAAGCCCTGGCCTATGTCCGCAGTGGCCGAGGACCCTCCATGGTCTATGCCAGCTGCGTGCGCATCGGCAGCCACTCCAACTCGGACCGGCACGAGCTCTACCGGGATGATGCCGAGCGGGCCGAGGCCAAGGCCAAGGATCCCCTGCCCCGCTTCCGCATGTGGTGCCGCGAGCACGGCCTCGGCGAGGAGGAGCTCAAGGCCATCGAGATCGACAACCAGGCCCGGTACCTGGCCGCCCACGAGAAGGCCATGACGGCGCCCAGCCCGGATCCAGCCACCATCTATGACTTCGTCATTCCCGAGGGGTGGCGGTCGGAGGCCTTTCCCGACGGCACCCACCAGGCCACCGGCGAACCGCAGAGCCTGATCTCCGCCCTGAACCAGACCCTCAAGGAGGAGTTCCGGCACAACCCTGACACCTTCATCTGGGGCCAGGACATGGCCAACAAGGAGAAGGGCGGCATCTTCAACGTGTCAAAGGGCATGCAGCAGGAGTTCGGGGAAGGCCGGGTCTTCAACGCCCCCATCGCCGAGGACTTCATCGTGGGCACCGCCAACGGCTTCACCCGCCTCGACCCCAAGATCCGCGTGGTGGTGGAGGGCGCGGAGTTCGCCGACTACATCTGGCCCGCCGCCGAGCAGATCGTCGAGTGCAGCCACGACTACTGGCGCAGCCATGGCCAGTTCGCCCCCAACATCACCATCCGCCTCGCCTCCGGCGGCTACATCGGCGGCGGGCTCTACCACTCCCAGAACGTCGAAGGCTGGCTCACCACCCTGCCGGGCATCCGCGTGGTGGTACCAGCCTTTGCGGATGACGCCGCCGGGCTGCTCCGCACCGCCCTGCGCAGCCGGGGCACCACCCTCTACCTAGAGCCGAAGTTCCTCTACAACGCAAAGATGGCCCATGCCGTGGTGCCGCCGGACTTCGCCGTGCCCTTCGGCAAGGCCCGGATCCGCCGTGCAGGCACCGACCTCACCATCCTCGCCTACGGCACGCCCGTGCACTTCGCCCTGGAAGCCGCCGCCAAGCTGGAGAAGGAGGGCCACGCCGCCGAGGTGATCGACCTCCGCAGCCTCAGCCCCCTCGACACCGACGCCATCGCGGCCTCCGTCAAGAAGACCCACCGCGTCCTCATCGCCCATGAGGACAAGGTGTTCGGCGGCTTCGGCGGGGAGCTGGCGGCCATCTGTGCCTCCGAGTGCTTCCCCTGGCTGGACGCCCCCGTCGAGCGGGTGGGCTCGGAGTTCACGCCTGTCGGCTTCAACCGCATCCTCGAACGCGCCACCCTGCCCAACACCGAGAAGGTGCTGGTGGCGGCCCGGAAGGTGCTGGCGTTCTAGGAGGCAGATGTGCAGCTCGGCCCCTGGGAAGTCCAGATCGTCAGCGGTGGCACCATGTCGCTGGATGGTGGAGCGATGTTTGGCACGGTACCGAAGGTGGTGTGGCAGAAGGTCTACCCCGCCGATGAGGACAACCTGATCCGTCTGGCCACCAACTGCCTGCTGATCAGGGGGGAGGCAGGAGGTCGAAAGCACGTGGTCCTGGTCGACAACGGCGGAGGCGACAAGGAGACCGACGCGTTCATGGCCCGGTTCAAGTTCGAGGGCCGCGGCGTCCTCGACGCCAACCTGGCGAAGCACGGGGTCCAGCCCGAAGACATCACCCTCTGCATCCTCACCCACTTGCACTTCGATCATGCGGGCGGCAGCACCCGCTTCGACGCGGCGGGCAAGCCCGTCCCCAGCTTTCCCAACGCCCGGTACGTGGTCCAGGCCAAGGACCTTGAAGATGCCAAACACCCCCACCTGCGGGTCAAGGCCAGCTACCTGCCCCCGACCTGGGAGCCACTGGAGGCGGCCGGTGTCCTCGACACCGTTGATGGCGCCACCGAGCTTCTGCCCGGCATTTCGGTTCGCCCGGCGCCAGGCCACATCGAAGGCCTCCAGAACGTGGTGATCGAGGGGGGTGGCCAGCGATTGGTGTACCTGTCCGACCTCATCCCCACCGCGCGCCACATCCAGCCCGCCTGGGTGATGGGCTACGACCTGGACGTGGTCACCTGCGTGGACGAGCGCCAGAAGGTGCTGGAGGAAGTCTCGGGCACCACCACCATCTGTGTGTTCGAACACGACCCCGACATACCCGCCGGCACCGTGAGCCGAGACGCCAAGGGGAAATACCTGGTCGACCCCGTGGCCCTGTAGGCCATCGGTTTTCCCCACGCCCCATAAGGCTCAGAGGTTGGTCAGGTCCAGGGTGGTGGAGAGGCTGCCGGCCGTCAGGGTGATGGAATAGGTCCCGGCGGTGCCGTTCGCCCTGACCGAGTTGAGCTGGATGGTTCCCAGGGCATCGGTGACCAGGCTGGAGGACGGGCTCCCCCCGGCGAAGGTGCAACTGGCGCCACTCAGGGGCGCGGAGCATTGGATCGCGACGCCCGCCACGGGGGCCCCCGCAGCATCCACCGCCTTCACCTGGAAGGCGCCTGGAAAGAGCGTGTTCACGGAGGTGGAAGTCGTGGCCCCTGGTTGAAACTGGAGGGCCGTGGGCACTGCATTCAGGCTGGTGAGCTGAATGAACCAATGGCCCGAGAAGGTGGTGTCGTCCGCCGCCTGGATCTGGTACGGGCCGGGGGTTGATGCGGCGGTGGGATTCGAGAGGAAGGCCCACCCGTCGGCCCGTGAACCGGCGGACAGGATGGAACCGTCCGGGAGCCGGAACAGCACCAACTGCCCCCCCAGGTACACCTGGGACGAATCGGAGGCAAGACGGACACCGATGGGCTGAGGGAAGCGCGTCCCGGCATTTGCCGACTGTCCACTCCCGGTGATTTCTACAATGTGGGGCGTGAAGCCGCTCTCGTTCACCCAGCCATCCTTGCCACCCCCACAGCCAAGGAGTGGCCAAAGCAGCAGAAGTGTGGTTCCAACCAGGAGGCAGGGCCTCGGTGACATGGGGTCTCCAGGAATAGGGGACCATCCTATCGTCCAAACAAGGTCCGGTGAAGCCCTTGCCTTGGTGGATTGGTGGCTGTCCCTGAACCCGTGTCCGGGGCCTGGGGCCCGCCCGCGCTAGACTGGAACCCTACTCCAGGAGCCCCATGGCCTTCACTCCAGGATCCAGGCGCGGCGAGATGGCCGACATCAACATGACCCCGCTCATCGACGTCATGTTGGTGCTGCTGATCATCTTCATGATCGCGGCGCCCATGATGACCACCGGCGTGGATGTGAAGCTGCCGGAGAGCCGCACGGGACGCAACCTGGAGAGCGAGGCGCTCACGGTCTCCATCACCTTCGATGGCCGTCTCCAGTTCGACAAGGCCTTCATGGCGCTCCCCGTGCTGGCCAACCAGCTCAAGGCCAAGGCCCAGAGCGGCGGCAAGCGGCCGGTACTGGTGCGGGCCGATCACAACGTGCCCTACGGGCGGGTGATCCAGGTGGTGGATGCCATTCGCGACGCCGGGTTCACCCAGGTGGGCTTCGTCACCGCGGCCGCCCCGGCGGCCCCCGCCACCGACGTGCGATGAGCCAGGACCTGCAGGCCTACCTCCGCACGCGCGCCCACCTGGGCGAGTTGCGCTGGGGACCCGGCCTCGCCCTCAGCCTCGGCCTGCACCTGATCATCGGGGCGGCCTTCTTCTGGCCCCAGGGCGGAGCCGCTGACCAACCCGAGGACGTCAAGGTGACCTGGGTGAACCTGCCTGCGGCCATGGGCAGTGCCTCGGGGGGCTCCGAAGCCATGGAGGTGGGCAAGTCCGGCGAGCGCCTCCGCCGCGTGGAGGAGGTGGCCCCCGTGCGGGAGACCACCCCGTCCGCCACGGCCCCCGATCCCTTCGCCGCCAAGACCACCAAGGCCGCGGCCCGCGGCGACAGCAAGGACGCGGCAAGCCAGGGCACCGGCACCACGGCCGCCAAGGGCAAAACCGCCACCCCGAACCCCGTGGCCGGGGCCGTGGGCGCCGGCAATGGGGCGGCCTTCGGCACGGGCATCGGCATTCCTGGCCTGAACCCCACCTCAGGCGTGCAGGGTGGCGTGGGCCTCGTGGGCGGCGTCGATGGGGACTTCCCCTACACCTGGTATCTCCAGCAGGTGCAGACCCGTATCACCACCAACTGGAACCGCGTCTCCAGCAGCCAAGGCCGCGTGCAGATCTATTTCCGCATCGCCCAGGACGGCAGCCTGGACCGGGTGCGCGTGGAAATCCCCAGCGGCAATGCCGCCATGGATGAGAGCGCCCGCATGGCGGTCCTCCGTTCCGCGCCCCTCCAGCGGCTGCCTGAAGGGTACGAAGGGCAGTACCTTGGTGTGCGGTTCTGGTTCACCTACCTGGGGAACTGAGGCGTACACTCACCGGATGATTCCGCTGCTCCCTCTGATCCTCCAACTCGCCCAGCCTCCCACACCTGCTCTCCCGGTTGTAAACGCAGAGCCCCACGAAGTCCGGCCAGGCGACGTCGTGTTGCTGGCCTGGACCTGCCCCGGGGTGGCGCAGGTGCGCCTCGAACCCGGCGGCATGGTGCTGCCCGGCAAGCACCAGGTGATCCTGCGGCCGGCCTACACCACCACCTACCACGTGTTTGATGTCCGGCCCGGCGGCGCGGAACTGGGCCAGGTGGAGGTGCGCGTCACGCCCGGGCTGGCCCTGGGCGAACCGGCCCGCATCTGCGCCTTTGACGCCAGCGCCAGGGCCGTGCTGCCCGGCGAGCCGGTGGTCCTGAAGTGGGAATGTGCGGGCAGCGCGAAGGTGCACCTGGAACCCGGTGGCCTGGAGCTGGACGGCAAGAGCGAGGTCACCGTCACGCCCCTGGAGAGCACCCGCTACACCATCACCGCCAACAACGCCGCTGGCGGCCAGAGCCGCACCGTGGAGGTGGCGGTGCTGGGCCGGGTGTCGGCGGCGCTGCCGACCCCAGCCACCGTCTGCACCTTCGAAGCCAGCCGCACCCGCGTAAAGCCCGGTGAGCAGGTGGACCTGAGGTGGATCTGCCAGGGCGACGCCAAGGTGCGACTGGAGCCCGGCGGCCTGGAACTGGACGGCCAATCCAGCATCGCCGTGGTGCCTGACAAGACCACGGTCTACACCCTCAGCGTGAGCAACCTCCTGGGCGGCACCTCCCGCAGCCTGGAGGTGGAGGTGGAGCCCCCCCGGCGCGTGCTGACCGAGAAGGACCTTCTGAATCCCCAGGTGGCCAGCAAGCCCCTGGAGGACCTGGATCTGGCCGAGGCGCTGCACCAGGGCGAGAGCCGCCGCAAGGAGGCTCCACAGGGCGCCTGGACGGTGCGGATGGTGGTCTCCGGGCGGGCGGATGGCCTCCGGACCGTGGCCCGGGCTGCGCATGATCACGCCTCCCGCATCCTCATCCTGCCCTTCGTGCGCCGGGACGGCTTTCGGTTCTGGCAGGCCTGCTACGACACCCAGCCCACCCGGGCCGCCGCTGTGAAGGCCTGGCACAGCGCCCCCGAAGCCCTTCGCAAGGCCTTCAAGGATGCCTTCCCGCAGCGGCTGTCCGTCTCCGGGCCTATCCAGCCTCCCCGCCGCGAGTGACCTCCAGGGTGTAGGGCTCCCCCACCATGTTAGCGTCCAGCGTGTCGACCACCAGGTAGAGGGTCTTGGCCTCGGACCCAAGGTTGCGGTAGGTCGCCAGGGGTTCTCCCGTGGGGATGCGGTTCTGCAGCAGGCCAGGTTCATCGCGGCCCCAGGCATTCATGGCCCGCACACGGAACCAGGCTTTGCGACCCTCCACCACCTGGGCCTTCAAGGTCCCCCCGGCCGGCACTTCGATAGCATAGGCGCGCCAGCCACTGACATCAGGCACCTTGTCCTGCACCCGGAAGCTACCGCCCGGCAGTTGGAGGGCAGGAATCGACGGGCCCCGCCGGGCGCCCCGGCGGGCCTGGCCCCAGGGGCTGGCTTCGGCCCCCGGGTCGGGCCCAGGAGGCGGCATGGGTCCCCGGGTCGCGCGCGGAAGGTCCTTGGCCACCAGCAATGGCAAAGGGGCTTTGGTCGCGGGGAACTGGGCGGCCTGGAGGGAGATCAGGGGGACGAACAGGAGCAGGGGCATGGATACCTCCTGGACATGAGATGCGCCGAAGCCCCATAGGGTTTGCTCAGAGCCTGCCCAGCAGGTGCTCGGCCACCCGCCCCGCCGCCCCCGGTTCCCCGAGGTGGGCCCGGACCGAGCCGAGGTCCGCGCGCATGCGGGCCGCTGGCCCGGGCTCCAGCAACCGGGCCAGCTCTACCCCCAGGCGCTGGGGATTGACTTCGCCCTGGAGCAGCTCGGGGGCCACCTCCCGACCCGCCACCACATTGGCCAGTCCGAAGTGGGGCACCCGGACGATGCGCCGAGCCAGCTGGTAGGTGAGGGCATTCAGCTTGTAGACGATGGCGAAGGGCGTTCCCAGCAGGGCCGTTTCCAGGGTGGCGGTGCCCGAGGCCACCAGGGCCGCGTCGGTGTACGCCCTGGCCGCGTAGGTGCGGCCCTCGACCAGTTGCACTGGAGCCTCCCCCAGGTGGCCGCGGACGAAAGCGGGCGCCAGCGTCGGCGCCACCGGCAGCACCCACTGCACCTCGGGACGCGTGCGTTTCCAGGTGGCGGCCAGGTCGGCCATGGGTGGCAACAGGCGCTGGATCTCGCCGATGCGGCTGCCCGGCAGCAAGGCCACCAGCGGGCGGGCGGGATCGAGGCCCGTTTCGGCAAGGAAGGATGCGCGGTCGCACTCCGGCCGCACCAGCTCCACCAGGGGATGCCCTACAAAGCGGGCATCCACGGGATACCCCCGGAAGAGCTCCGGTTCGAAATCGAAGAGGCAGTAGAGGGTGTCCAGGGTGCGCCCCAGGTCGGGGATGCGCCCCTTCTTCCAGGCCCACACCTGCGGACAAACATACTGGTGCAGGCCCACGCCCGGCAGGCGCGCCCGCAGGGCCTTGGCCAGACGCAGATTGAAGCCCGGATAGTCGATGAGCAGCGCCCCGGCAATGCCCTCCTCCTGGGCCGCCACGAGGATCTGCTGGAACAGCCGGTTGAGCCTGGGCAGATGGCGGATCACCTCGACAAAGCCCACCACGGCGAGGTCCTTCACGTCCGCCAGCTTGCGATCCAGGAAGGGGGACATGCGCGGGCCGCCCACGCCGATGATGCGGAGCTCCGGAGCGCGTGCTTTCAGCTCCCGCAGCAGCTCGGCCCCATGGAGGTCGCCCGAGTCCTCACCGGCAATGACCAGCAGGGTCCGCGTCACGACCGAGGCCCCCGCGGCTGCCAGTGGGCACCGAAGGTCAGGCTGTCATCCGGAACCACTGGCCGACCCAGGGTCGTGGTGGGCAGCTCGGCCGGGAAGAGCACAGCCGGATGGGCGGCCTCCAGCACGGCGGCCTGGATGCGGAAGGCGGCGGGGTCCGTGGCGGGCAGGGCCATGTCCCACCGGTACCCCAGCCGTTGCAAGGGTTTCAGATCCGAGGTGGCCTCGCAGACCCCGCACCAGAGGCGATCCGCCAGCGGCTCGGCATCGCCGATGCCCGGATGCCAGCAGAACCCCACGGCCTCCCCGTGGGCCTGGCGCAGCAGGTCGAGCACACCCGACTCGGCCCCGGCCGCAATGTGAAGGGCCAACTTGACCCCGCGGCCGGTGGTGGCTTCGAGCAGCGTCTCCAGCTGCCCCAGCAGCCGAAAGCCCGCCTCCCGCGAGGCCGGTAGCGCCACGGGAATCACCAGGAAGTCCGGTCCCAGACCCTGGCGCAGCACGGCCAAGCCTTCCTCGGCAGGCGCCATGCCAGGCAGATGGATCGCGTGGACCGCCAGGCCCCGGCTCACAGCGGCTGGCCACCCCGGCGCCAGGCGCCCGTCCCACCGCAGCATGACGGGAGCCAGGGCCAGCCAAGGCGTCGGATCGAAACTGGACGGAAGCAGGGGCAGGAACCGCATGGGTTTATCATGGAACATCGGAGGCACCATGGGCCGCATTTTCACCCTGGAAGAAGCGCAGGTCATGATGCCCCAGGTGAAGGCGGCCACGGGCCCCGTGTTCATTCTGGCGTCCTCCCTCGCCGAGGAATTGAGCCAGGCCGAGGAGGCCAAGGAGGAAGCCCGGGCCGAGCAGCTCCGCGAGCGCATGCAGACCCTTGTGCAGAGCTGGCAGCAGAGCATGCAGGACCTGGAAGCGGAAGTGAAGGGTCTCTGGCTGGTCGATTTCGACTCGGGTGACGGCTACTGGTGCTGGGCCTATCCCGAGGAGGAACTCGGGCACTGGCACAGCTACGAAGGCGGCTTCCGCTCCCGCGTCCCCGCCGACCAGCGTCCCGGGGTGCAGGCCTGAGGCAAGGCACATTCATCTGGATGGAGAAAGGCTTCCCACCGGAAGATGCCAAGACCTGCTTCGGAATTGGTTGATCGCTGTTCTTGTTGCTCCTGGCGGTGATCCTTCCCCTTTTCAACCAGAACTCACATGATGCTTACCGAGGAGGCTTCGAATGCCTGCGAGGTCTGTCAAGCGCATCGAGCCTGCGACCCCACCACCGGATTTCCGGGCGCTCGTCCTGGCGGTGGTGAAGCGGATCCCGAAGGGCAAGCTGGCCTCCTACGGCCAGGTGGCCGCCCTGGCGGGCTTCCCCCAGCGGCCCCGACAGGTGGGGATGGTGCTCTCGGGGCTGCCGGAAGGCACGCCCCTGCCCTGGCACCGCGTGGTGAACACCCGGGGCTACGTCCCCAGCCGGGGCCGCTGGTGGGGCGCCTTCGAGCAGATCGGGCGCCTGCGGGACGAAGGCATCGAGGTGGATGACCTGGGCAACCTGGACCTGGAAGCCCATCGCTGGTCCGGGCAGACACCCACCTCCAACAAACGGAAACCCTGACCGGGGAGTCGCGACCTGCGGGCGGCACCCCCTCGTTGATGTCGAGTAAACTGGGTCCTGGAGGGCCCCATGAAGGTGCGCGTGTCGGTGCAGTTGAAGCCCGGGATCTTGGATCCCCAGGGCAAGGCGGTGGAACAGGGGCTCCACGGCTTCGGGTTCGAGGTCGAGCATGTCCGCATCGGCCGGCTCATCGACCTGGACGTGCCTGGCACGGATCCCGAAGAGGTCAAGGCCAAGGCCCTGGCCATGTGCGAAAAGCTGCTGGTGAATCCCGTGATGGAGAAGGCCTCCATCGAGGTGCTCTGATGCGGGTGGCCGTCCCCGTCTTCCCCGGTTCCAACTGCGACCATGACGCCCTGCACGCCTGCGGCACGGTGATGGGCTGGGAGACGATCCCCGTCTGGCACCAGGAGACCCGTCTCCCCGAAGGTACCGAGCTGGTGTTCGTTCCCGGGGGCTTCAGCTACGGCGACTACCTGCGCTGCGGGGCCATCGCCGCCCTGGCGCCCATCATGGCGGACGTGAAGCGCCATGCCGATAACGGCGGGCTGGTGCTGGGGGTCTGCAATGGGTTCCAGATCCTCTGCGAGGCACAACTCCTGCCGGGGGCCCTGCTGCGGAACGAATCGCTGCGCTTCATCCACGCCGATGTCCACCTGCGTGTGGAGCGGGCGGACCTGCCCTTCACCAGTGCCATGAAGGCGGGCGAGGTGTTCCAGGTGCCCATCGCCCACGCGGAGGGCAACTTCACCCTCGATCCAGCCGATCTGGTGGACCTGGAGGCCCGCGGCGGCGTGGCCTTCCGCTACTGTTCGTCCGCTGGCGTAGTGGGGGCGGTGCATGTACCCAATGGCGCCATGAATGGCATCGCGGGCATCGTGAACGTCCAGGGCAATGTGCTGGGGATGATGCCACATCCGGAACGCGCGGTGGACCCCAAGCTCGGCCCCACCGGTGGCATGGGGATGTTCAGGAGCCTTGCGGAAGCCTTTGCCAAGTCCTGACGGGGATCACAATCTTCGAGGCTGTGAAAATTACAGGCCCGGGGAGTGAATTTCCTGTCATCCTTCCCGGAATGCCTCGGTAGGCATCTCTTTTTATTCCTGAGCCATGAGCGATCCTGAAACCAAAAACCTCCTGACCTACACCAGTGGCCCCCTCCGCCTGGCCGTACTCAAGCGGGACCCGGTCCCCGGCAAGATCCTGCCTGCACGGGAGGCCTGGACGCTGCTGCAGCCCACCCATGCCGTCCGCGTCTGCACGGGGGAAGACCGGGAGGAGGGCGTCATCCGTTCCGGTGACCTGGCCCTGCTGCTGCCTGGGTTTGGCCACACCCTCAAGCGGCACCACGCCAACACGCCCTTCGGATTTACCGCGCTCTTCATGGAAGGCCCCTTCCCTGAGCCGCTGCTCTCCGCCCTGCAGCACCCGCCTCGCAAGTGGCAGGAGTCCAGTTTCGCCGTCCTGCGGAGCCTGAGTCTCAAGCAGCTGTTCAGCATCTTCACGCAGGAATTGGCGAACCCCGACGGGGTGCAGCTCATGACCCGCGAGCTGTTCCTCATCCTGCTGGGCGCCGAGCTGTCGCGCCTAACCGAGAAGGAGGACCGGGGCCGCTTCCCCTACCGCCTGAACCGTTCCACGCTGCAGCTGGTGCTGGACCACATGGAAATCCACCTCGGGGCCAAGAACAGCGTGCCCGAGCTGGCCACCATGGCCCGCTGCACGCCGGACCACTTCATCCGCCTGTTCCGCGAAGCCACGAGCACCACCCCCCACCAGTACCTGATCGAGCGCCGCCTGCAGCGCGCCGTCACCTTGCTGGCCAACGGCGAGCGACCGAGTGACGTGGCCAAGATCCTGGGCTTCTACGACGCCAGTGCCTTCACCCGCGCCTTCAAGCGGCGCTTCGGTGTGCCCCCGAGCGAATACGCCCAGGAAGCCTACGACCGGCAGTTCCCGAAAAAATCCACCTAGCACCGTTTGGAGAGCTCCCGTGCGAAAGCTGGCAGCCCTGCTCCTTCCCCTGCTCCTGGCCTGCGGCCATCCCTCCTCCGAGTTGATGAGGCGGCAGCCCCCGCCGCCCCTTGCCCTGGAGCTGGCGGTCCCCGATGCCCCCGATCAGCCGAACCTGAAGCGGATCTACGAGGCGGCCTTCCGGGAGGCCTTCGGCGCGGGCCTGACCCCCACTCCCGCCAACCAAGCGGAGACGATCCAGCTCATCGTGGTGGTGGGTCGACGCACCGAACGCACCGAAGCCGAGGCCAAGCGGAATGCCACCATGGGCATGGCCGGTTCAGTGGCCGCCCGCTCACCCCTGGGCCTGGTGAACGACACCCTCGGGGCAAAAGCGGGCTACGAAGGTGAGGTGGAGCGGCTTGGTTACCGCCCCCGGGAAATCAATGGACAGGTGATCCTGATGGCCGGCGGCAAGCACGGCTTCACCGAGCGGCTTAGTCTGGAGCCCCCGGCCATCCTGAAGCACATGCGCTCTCTGGGGGAACAGAACCGCACGGCCGAGGGGATCATGGCGGAGGAGGGAAGGGCCCTCGCTCTGGAGACTTTGGCCCTGCTCAAGCGACACTTCGGCTGGGTGCCCCCGCGCCCCTGAACCCTGGCACTGCGGTAACCTTCTGCGGTCGCGTTCAGTCTATTTGGCTACCTTCTCGGTGACCGCCTTGGCCTTGGTGGCGCCCTTGTCGCTGCCCTTTTTGGCCCTGCCCTTGGCTTTCTCGGAATGGGCCTTGGCGGCGCCCTCACCCTTGGCGGTGGCGGCCTTCACCTTGTCGCCCGCCACGGGTACCCCGCCGGCCTTGGCATCGGCCTTGGCTTTGGTATCCGCGACCTTCTGATCGGCCTTGGCCTTGGCTTGGTCCGCCTTCTCATCCGCCTTGGCCTTGCCACTGTCCACGGCGGCATCGGCCTTGGCCTTGAGGTCGGCTTTGGAGGGGATCTGGGCGGAAAGCACCAGGGTGGCACCCAGCAGGGCGGGGATTAGCAGTTTCATGGAAGCCTCCAGAGCAGATGGAATGGGGCCGGATGGTGGATCACACTGGACTCCAGCTTTGGTGGCAGGATCCGGCGGTCGGTCAGGGCTTGCAGATCTTGCAGGGCTTGTAACCCGCCTTGGCCGCTTCCGCAGCGGAGGCGAAGGAGGTCTTGTTGGAGGCCTTCATCTTGGCCGCCATCTTGCAGTCGGACCGGTGGAAGGTCTTCGATTCCTTGTTGGCGACGATGGCCGTGGCCGGGGCGGGAGCGGCCTTCGCCTCCGCCTGGGCGGCGGCGGGTGCCTTCGCCTTGGGGGCCTTCACCTTGGCATCCTGGGCCAGGACACCGAGACAGCCGGTGATGAGCAGGAAGGACAGGACACGACGCATGGGAGCTCCTCCGCGGTTCGTCAGGGTGGATCGTCCCCACAGGCCTGTCAACGGGGCGCTGCGCAGCTGGCCGGGTACCTCGGCACGCGCCGGGCCCGGGAGGCCTGCTCGAAGGCATAGGCCAGCCTCAGGAGGGTCCCCTCCTGCCAGGGGCCGCCCACGAACGAGAGCCCCACGGGCATGCCAAAGGTGAACCCCGCAGGCACGGTGATGTGGGGGCAGCCCGCCACGGCTGCAGGGCTGGAGAAGCTGAGGCTCGAGCTGTCGCCATTGAGGTGGTCGATGAGCCAGGCAGGCCCGCCCGTGGGGGCCACCAGCGCCTGCACCTGGTGCTGCTCCAGCAGGCCCGTGATGTCCCGCCGGGCCTGGGCGCAGGTCTCCAGGGCCTTGAGATAGGCGGGCTCCGTGAGCGGGCCCTTGGCCTGGGCCTGGGCCAGCAGCTCCTGGCCGAAGAAGGTCAGCTCTTCCCCCCGATGGGCCTGGTTGAAGGCCATCAAGGCTGCCAGATCCTTCACCGCCCCGCCCCGGCCCGCGAGGTAGGCGTTCAGGTCCGCTTTGAACTCGTAGAGCAGCACCTCGAACTCCGCATCGTCATAGGACGCGGACTTCAGCTCCACCTCCACCAGGATCGCCCCCTGGCGCTGCAGCACCTCCAGGGCTGGTCGGATGACGCCATCCACGTGGGCGTGGACCCCCATGAGGTTCTTGACGACCCCGAGGCGCGCGCCCTTCAGCCCTCCGGCATCAAGGAACCGGGTGTAGTCCGGGGACCGCTGGGCATCGGCATTCCGGGTGGCTGCATCCTTCGGGTCGCTGCCGGCCATGGCCGTCAGCAGCAGGGCCGCGTCGCGCACCGTGCGGGTCATGGGCCCGGCGGTGTCCTGGGTATGGGAGATGGGGACAATGCCGCTGCGGCTCACCAAGCCCACGGTGGGTTTGAGGCCCACGATCCCATTCGCGTTGGCGGGACTCACCACCGAGCCGTCGGTCTCTGTGCCCACCGCCAGGGCGCAAAGGCTGGCGGCGGCGGCGGCCCCTGAGCCGGAACTCGAACCACTGGGGCTTCGATCCAGGGCATAGGGGTTGCGGGTCTGGCCGCCCCGTCCGCTCCAGCCACTGCTGCTGCGAGTCGAGCGGAAGTTCGCCCATTCGCTGAGGTTGGTCTTGCCGAGGAGGACCGCGCCCGCCTCGCGCAGCCGCTGCACCACGAAGGCATCCGCTGCGAGTGCCGGCGCCTCCGCCAGCGCCAGCGATCCCGCGGTGGTCTTCATCCGGTCGGCGGTGTCGAGGTTGTCCTTGATGAGCACCGGGATGCCGTGCAGGGGCCCCCGCAGCTTGCCGGCCTTGCGTTCCGCGTCCAGCGCTGCAGCAATGGCCAGGGCCTCAGGATTCAGCTCGATCACGGCCCGGAGCCGCGGGCCTGCCTTGTCGATGGCCTCAATGCGGGCCTGGTAGCGCCGCACCAGCTCCTCCGCGGTCCAGCGCCCTGCGGCCATCCCCGCCTGGAGCCCCTCCACCGTGGCCTCTTCCAGCACCAGCCCACGGGTGGTGGCACCGGGCTTCGCGCCCCGCCCCAGCACGGCCGTGGCCCCCGTCGCCAGCCCAACCTTCAAAAGGGTCCGGCGGTCGAGGGTCGGGGCATCATCAGACTGGGCCATGGTCGGTCCTCTCAAGGTGTCAGGCAGGTTGAGAGGATGATAGCGCCCCCCGCCCGGGGATCCGCCGTTCACCGAATCTGGCCGGCCGGTCGCCGATCTCGCCGGGCCGAGGCAGGTCATCCGATTCATCCTGAGGCAGGAGGCTTCCATGGCCGCGTTCCTACTCTGGCTCATCCTGCTGGTGGTCTGCTGGCCCCTGGCGCTCCTGGCCCTCTTCCTCTACCCCCTCATCTGGCTTCTGCTGCTGCCCTTCCGCCTCCTGGGCTTCGCCGTGGAGGGGACCTTCGGCCTGGTGCGGGGGCTCTTCCTGCTGCCCGGACGGATCCTGGGAGGCCGGGCCTGAGGAGGGTCCTGAGGGTGGCGAAGCGGCCCCGGGGACCCGACATTGAGACAGGCCCCGACGGACGCCAGGATCGGCGGCCTGGACTGGGAGGTCGCCATGGATCTCACCCTCAATGGCAAGGAAACCGAGTTTCTGATGAGGCTCCTGCAGCGCAGTCAGGAGGACCTGCGCCGGGAGATCCACCACACGGACAACCGGGCCTTCAAGGCAGCCTTGAAGGCGGACGAGGCCCTCGCCCAACAGCTGCTGGAAAGGCTCAAAGTCCCCTCGGTCATGGGAATCTAGGCGCGTCGCCTATCCCAGGGCCCGCTCCAGCGCCCCGGAATGCAGCGCCTTCAGCTCGGCAGCTTCCGCATCCAGCAGGGGCTGGCCGTCCACCGCGAGGGTGATGCGCACGCCACCGGTGGCGCCGATCTTGGCGCAGGGCACGCGATGGGTGGCGCAGAGGGTGGCCAGGCTGGATTCGGCCTCGGGGCTGACGCTCACCACGATGCGACCCGCCGTCTCCCCAAACAGGAGGCTGTCGAGGCGCAGCGTGCCGCGGCTGAGCATGAGCTGGCAGCCCAGTTCCCCCCCAAAGGCACTCTCCAGGACGGCCACCAGCAGGCCGCCCTCGCTGGTGTCGTGGGCGCTGCGAATGAGGCCCAGGCGGATTCCCTCCCGCACGCAGGCCTGAAGGCGCAGCTCCTCGTCCAGGCGCAGTTCGGGGCAGGCCCCCGCCACCTTGCCGGTGCGGAGTTTCAGATACTCGCTCCCACCCAGCTCGTCGCGCGTCTCTCCGAGCAGGAAGATGCCATCGTGGGCGGCGCGGAAGCCCGACCCGCAGATGCGGTTGCCCACCTTGGACAGCGCCGTGGCATCCGGTGCGTCGAGGACCACCTGCCCCGCGCAGTCCTCCACCAGGCCCACCGCCGCGATCATGGGCGTGGGGAAGATGCTCTGGCCTTCGGTGTCGTTGTAGAGGCTCACGTTGCCGCTGACGATGGGCACGTCGAGGGCCAGGCAGGCCTGGCGGATGCCCAGGCACCCCTGCTCGAAGGTCCACATGTTCTCGGGCTTCTCCGGGTTGCCGTAGTTCAGGCAGTCCGTGAGGCCGATGGGCTCGGCGCCCACGCAGGCCAGGTTGCGGCAGGCCTCGGCCACGGCATGCGCCGCGCCCCAGAAGGGGTCGAGGTAGCAGAAGCGGCTGTTGCAGTCGCTGCTCATGGCCACGGCCTTCCCGGTATCCTGCCCCGCCTCGTCCTTCACGCGGATGATGCCCGCATCGCCCCGGCCCATGCCCAGCAGGGTGTTGCTGCGCACGGTGCCGTCGTACTGCTCGAAGATCCAGCGCTTGCTGGCCACGGTGGGCGACTGCAGCACCTGCCGGAGGGTGCGCTCAACGTCGGTGGGCTTGAGGTCCGCAGGCGGCGGGACCGCGTTCACGGCCTCCAGGTAGCCGGGCCGCTGGCGGGGCCGGTCATACTTCGGCGCGGCGTCCACCAGTGGCTGGATGGGCAGGTTGATGACGGGCGCGCCATGCCAGCTGCCGATGAAGCGGCCGCTGGCGGTGACCTCGCCCACCACGCAGGCGTCCAGGCCCCACTTGTGGAGCACCTGGATGATGTTCTCCTCGCAGCCGGGGCGGGCCACGAGCAGCATGCGCTCCTGGCTCTCGCTGAGCATCAGCTCGAAGGGCGTCATGCCCTCCTCGCGCATGGGCACCTGGTCGAGGCGGATCTCCAGACCGGTGCCGGCCCGGCTCGCCATCTCGAAGCTGCTGGAGGTCAGTCCGGCGGCGCCCATGTCCTGGATGCCGATGACCCAGTCGGTCTGGAAGATCTCGAGGCAGGCTTCCAGCAGGAGCTTCTCGGTGAAGGGATCGCCCACCTGCACCGTGGGGCGCTTCTCCTCGCTGCCCTCGCCGAACTCGGCCGAGGCCATGCTGGCCCCGTGGATGCCGTCACGCCCCGTCTTGGAGCCGATGTACATCATCTTGTTGCCGACACCGGAGGCGAAGCCCTTGAACACCTTGTCGCTGCGCAGCACGCCCAGGGTGAAGGCATTCACCAGGATGTTGCCGTTGTAGCTGGCATCGAAGGCGCAATCCCCGCCCAGCATGGGTATCCCCATGCAGTTGCCGTAGCCCGCGATGCCCGCCGCCACGCCCTTCACGAGGCCCTTCATGCGGGGAGCGTCGAGCTCGCCGAACCGCAGGCTGTTGAGGTTGGCCAGGGGCCTCGCCCCCATGGTGAACACGTCGCGCAAGATGCCACCCACGCCCGTGGCCGCGCCCTGGTAGGGCTCGATGAAGCTGGGGTGGTTGTGGCTCTCCATCTTGAAGGCCACCGCCCACCCGTCGCCGATGTCCACCACCCCCGCGTTCTCGCCGGGGCCCTCGATGACCCTCGGCCCTTCCGTGGGCAGATTCTTCAGGTGGATGCGGCTGGACTTGTAGGAGCAGTGCTCGCTCCACATGGCGCTGAAGACCCCCAATTCGGGGTAGGTCGGCAGGCGGCCGTCCAGGAGCCGGAGGATGACCTGCCACTCGTCCCTGGACAGCCCCAGCTCCAGGGCCAGGGATTCGGTGACAGCCGGTTCGAGGGCAGCAGACATGGAGGCTCCGGAAGTCCTGATTCTACCGGCGACGGCCCTTCCGAACGAGGCTTGACAGTCAGCCCGGGGTGCCTTCCTTCTCCACCGGAGCCATGGGGGACTCGCCACCCTCGTAGGTGCGCCGGAGGACACCCTGCACCAGCCGCTGGAAGAAGATGCCCCGCTCGGCCTGGAAGACGATGGAGACCGCCGCCTTGAGCTCGCCCCCAAGTTCCAGCAGGGTGCCGCCGTCCACCCCGGTGCCCAGCAGGAGGAAGGGCGCCCGCCCCTGGAGGCTCTCCACCATGGGCTTCAGCCGACGGCGCTCATCCAGGCCCAGGTTGGGCACATGGTAGAGCACCAGGGCGGGTTTCTGGGCGAGGGCGTCCTTCAGGGCCGCCATGGTGGGCAGGACGCGCTGCAGGGGCTGCAGGCCCCCGAGCAGGCCCTGCAGCGTGGCTTCCAGGCCCGCGTCCGCCGACACCAGCAACAGGCCCGAAGGCCTGCCAGTGACCAGCCTCACGGCCTCGCCAGGCACTGCGGTCTCGACACCCCGCCGGGAGATGCGCTCCAGGTCCTCCTCCCGCTTCTCGAAGATCCAGCGGGACAGGGGATGCAGCACGTGATCCTCGAGTTGGGGCCGGTATTCCACGCCGAAGGTGCGGCCATGCACGTGCCGGAGCTTGACCTTGGTGTTGATCCGGATGAGGTCCGTCAGCTGGATGGTGACCGCCATGTCCTGGCCCGGCTCCAGCTCGCCTTCCTGGAAGTCCCGGGTGCTGTAGATCCCCGCGCCCGTGGTGCTGATGTCGACCAGGGTGCCCACCGCGAGGTCGTACTTGGGGGTGCTGAAGGTCACCGGCACCCGGCCCACCCGGTCCACCCGGTAGGCGCCCCGGTGGTCCTCATCGTTCAGGGCCTCCGGCACCGCCAGCCGGAGGGTCCGGCGGCCATCGTGCATCCCGAAGCCCTTCAGCTCGGTGGGTGCCTCCAGGAAGCTCACCCCGTGGGGGAAGCGCATCCGCAGGCTCGCGTTGCGCAGCCCGGACATGGCGTCCTCCCGGCCCATGGTCGCCGCGGCATGCACCTCGGCCCCCTCCAGCTTGATGAAGGAGGACTCGAACCGGAGGTAGGGCGTCACCAGGATGAGCAGCTCCCGCCGCTCGCAGACCCGCTTGTAGATATCCCGGATGGTCTCGGGGTTCCGGATCAGGTTGCCTGGCAATGCGCCTCCCTGGTTGTTCTTGCTTCCATCATGAAGAGGGTCCCGTAGACTGGGTAGTTCTGGAATCAACCTGATGACGCCACCCCGGACCCTCCTAGCCTACAGCGCCCCCCGGAGCGGCTTCGGGGACGAGTGGATGTGCTTCCTGCCCATAGGTCTCGGCTACCTGCAGGCGATGCTCAAATCCCGGTCTTTTCCCTGCCGGGTGGCCAACCTCAGCGGGAAGGGGCGGAAGGAGGTGCTGGCCTACCTCAGGGCCCAGAACCCGGCGGTGGTGGGCATCTCCATGTTCACCTTCAACCGGAAGCGCTCCTTCGAGCTGCTCACCTGGGCCCGGGAGGCCTGTCCCGGGGCCATCCTGCTGGCGGGGGGCCCCCATCCCACCCACCTGGCTGAGGAGGTTTTCGAGGACTGCCCGGCCCTGGATGCCATCGTCCAGGGCGAGGGCGAGACGCCCCTGCTGGGCCTGGTGGAGCGTCTGGCCACGGCCCCGGGCTCGGACCTGTGGCGCCGGACCCCGGGCCTGATCCTGCGGTCGGGCTCCACCCTGCCCCAGCCTCCCCTGGAGGACCTGGATGCAGTGGGCATCCCCGCCGAGCACCTGGAGGCGGACTTCCTCGACGACATGGGCCAGCTGGCCTACCTGAGCACCAGCCGGGGCTGTCCCGCCACCTGCAACTTCTGCAACACCCCGGAGTTCTGGGGCACCTCCATCCGCTTCCGCAGCTCCGATTCGGTCCTGCGGGAGCTGCGGCTGCTGCGCGAACGCCACGGCCTGACCTATTTCAGCTTCCGGGATGACACCTTCACCGCCAACCGGGACCGCGTGCTGAAGCTCATGGGGGGCATCCAGGCCAGCGGCCTGCACCCCCTCTGGAACTGCCAGAGCCGGGTCAACCTGGTGGACGAGGATCGCCTGGTGGCCATGAAGCGGGCTGGCTGCGAGTTCATGCAGTTCGGGGTGGAGCACGGCAGCGAGCGGGTGCTGGCCCTGCTGGACAAGGGCACCAACCTGCGCCACGCCCGGCGGGCCCTGGAGCTGGTGCGCAAGGTCGGCATGAACCTCGGCATCTACCTCATCACGGGCATTCCGGGCGAGACCTGGGCCGATGTGGAGGAGACCGCCGCCTTCATCCGCGACACGCGGCCCAGCGACTGCCAGATCAGCCCCCTGGCCCTCTACCCCGGCACCCGGATGTTTGACCAGTACCGGGCCGAAGGGCGCATCCAGAAGGACTTCTACCGGGCCAGCGGGGACGCCGAGATCTTCGCCCGGGTGGATGCCCATACCGAAAAGGCCCTGCGCCACCTGGACCGGGCAGCCCAGCGGGCCAAGGCGGTTTCCCACTTCACCCCGGCGGAATTCTCGCAGCAGAAGGCCTGGCTGGGCTTCTGCGCGGTGACGAACCTGCTCTGTGGCGAGGCGGCCGAGGCCGGGGCCCGCTGGACGGAAGCGGAAGCGGAATACGCCGAGATCATCGCCCGGGAACCCGCCAATCCCTGGGGCTTCCTGAAGCGGGCCCTGCTGCGGGAGAAGCTGGGCCGCCTGGATCAGGCCCGCGCCGACCTCGCGGAAGTGCTCGCCCTGGCCCCCGGCAACCCCGAGGCCACGGAGCTCGCAACCCTGTGGGGACTGGGCCGGGGCAAGGCGCGGGGGAAACAACCCGCGCATGGACCCACGGCCGAGATGAAGGGCGCGGAAACCTTCCTCAGCCGTACGAAGGGGTAGCCAGGGCCCGCCGCCACTGGATCCATCCCATGACGCAGAGCACCTGGTACACCAGGTACAGCGCACTGGCGAGGTAGAGCCCCTTGAAGATGAGCAGGCCCACCGAGAGGCAGTTGGCGGTGATCCAGACCAGCCAGTTCTCCAGCCACTTGCGGGTCATCATGAACTGCGCGACCAGGCTGAGGGCCGTGATGAGGGAATCCATGACCGGCACCGTGCTGTTCGTGTAGTGGCGCAGCAGCCAGGCCAGGGTGGCGGTGAGCCCCGCGACGGCCATGGCGAGGAGGAGCCCCGTGACGGGCCGCACCCGGGAGACCACCAGGGCACCATGCTGTCGGCCGCCGTGCAGCCAGCTCCACCACCCATAGACCGAGATGGCGATGTAGAAGCCCTGCAGGCCCACATCCGCATAGAGCCCCGTGCGGTAGAACAGCACGCTGAACACCAGGTTGTTGGCGATGCCCAGCGGCCAGTTCCAGATGCTCTGGCGCACGAGCAGGGCCACGCAGGCCACGCCCGTGAGAAAGCCGAAGCCCTCCATGAAGGACATCAGTCGTCGTGCTTCAGGTTCGGACTGCGCTCCAGGATGGTGAGCACCAGCCGCTCCAGCTCGTCCACGAGCAGGAAGCGGAGGTTGGGATCCCGCCCCCCGGAGCGGCTTGGCTCGCCGCCCCCCCGCAACACGAAGAAGGGGCCCGACCGCTCGAGGCGCGCAACCTGCTTCCAGAGCAGCCGCCCGGCACCGAACCGCCGGGCCAGGGGCGCTGGCAGGGCATTGTGCTCCACCGCCAGGCCCAGGTCGTCCACCAGCACCTGGGAGCCTTCCACCATCAGGACCCCCACCAGGGTGCCCAGCAGCAGCAGGCTGCCCGCCACCACCGCGCCAACGGCCGCGATCACCGCCACCCAGAAGGACCAGGTGGGCTCCCCTGCAGCTTCGGCCACCTTCAGCGAGGCCCGGAGCACGGGCAGCCGCTCCATGATCTGCGCCAGGGCCCGCACGCCCACGAGCCAGGAGCCGGCGAAGAGCAACATGGCCATGGCCCGCTGGGCAAAGGAGGGGCGGAACACGAGGGGAGAGCCAGCGGACATCAGCGGGACATCTCTTCCACGATGGCTTCGGCCGCGGCCGCAGGATCCGCCGCGTGGGTGATGGGCCGGCCCACCACCAGCCAGGTGGCGCCCTGCTTGAGGGCCTGGGCGGGTGTCATGACCCGGGCCTGATCCTGGGTGGCGGATCCGGCAGGCCGGATGCCCGGGGTCAGGCGGTGGAAGCCCTCGCCGCAGGCCTCGCCGATGGCGGCGGCCTCCCAGGCGGAACAGACCACGCCATCGCAGCCCGCCTGGCGGGCCAGGCGGGCGTAGCCCAGGGCCAGGTCCTCGGGCGGGGCGGCGTGGCCCAGGGCGGCCAGGGCCTCCCGGTCCAGGCTGGTCAGCACAGTCACGGCCAGCAGCTCCGTGCGCCCCCCGGCGGCCCGGTGGGCCCGGAGGGCTTCCGCAGCGGCCTCGAGCATGGCCGGTCCCCCCTGGGCATGCACATTGATCAAGCGGGGATCCAGCCTCAGCAGGGCCTGCAGTGCCCGGTGCACGGTGGTGGGAATGTCGTGCAGCTTGAGGTCCAGGAAGACGGGCACCTGGGCCTGGAGGGCCTTCACGAAGGCCGGTCCTTCCGCACAGAAGAGCTCCAGGCCCACCTTGAGCATGCCCACCCGTCCCCGCAGACGCTCCGCCATGGCCAGCGCCTCCTGGGCGGTCGGCACATCCAGGGCCACCACGAGGCGTTCGCGGGCGGTCAGAGGCAAGGTGGGTGAAGACAAGGAGACTCCCGTATGATGCGGAGGACCATTCTGCCATCAAGGGATCCCGGATGCCCCTCCTGTCCATGCCCCCGCCCCCCGCCGTCCAGGCCCCCGCCCCCACCGAGGCGGACGCCGAAAAGGCCCTCCTGGAGGCCTTCGACTGGGAGCGGGCCCTGCCCCCGGTGCCTGCGCTGAAGGGCACCAAGGCCGCCGCCTACCATTGGCTGCGGCTCGCGGCCACCTTCAATCCGACCGGCGACCTGCCCGCCAATCCCTTCCCCGCAGCTCCGGAACGCAAGGAAGTGGAGGCCCTCCGGGCCCTCATGCAGGCTCCGCAGAGCCAGGTGCGCGAACGGATCGAGGCGCTTCCCCTGAAGGCCTCGGGCACCGCCCTGGCGCTGTGGCGCTGGGGCCGCCGGCAGGTGCGGAATGGGGCCTTCGACCCTCAAACCCGGCGGGCCTGGGAGGATCGCCTGCTTGGGGAAGGCCCGGACCTGACCCGCGGCTACAGCCTGCGGCACGCCCTCTGCTGGGCCCTGGCCGAGCATGACGAAGCCCGTCTGGCCGCCATCCGCAGCCACATGCCGCGCGGCGCCGAGGCCGTGGTCCAGGGCTTCCAGCGCCTCTTCGGCCTGCTGGGATCACCGTCTCCGATTCTGCGGCTCTGGTCCCTCCCCGGCCTCGCCTACCAGGACCTCCGCCTGGATCAGCTGGGCGGCTCCCGCCTCTGGATCGCGCCCCTCCAGGCCGATGCCCTGCCGGGCCTGCCCGCCGGCACGGCCTGGATCATCCCCAGCGAAACGGGCATCCTCGGCGACCGGGATGCCAGCCTGCCCCCCTTGCTGCAGACCGAGGGGGAAAGCCTGGCCGCCCGCCTCCAGGCGGCGGGGCTGTCGGCTCGCTTCGCCCCCAGCCGGGCCGCCTTCGAGCAGCTGGGGCTGGCCTGGTTCCCGATCCTCATCGACCTGGACAGCCATGGGCACATCCAGGACATCCACATGGGGGATGCTGCGCCGACGACGCCCTAGGAGGCTGTCCAAGTAATCGATAGGGGCTGCATCGATGGCAAAGGGTTTCCAGGCACGGAAGCGGGCGCAGGGCGGTGCGGGTTCACCGTTCACCATCCGCTTCGCGGATAGGGCCGCATCGGCGGAGCCGATGGCGGGGGCGAAGCCCCGAGGACCCAAGGTCCGAGCCAGGCCCGCTGACGCCGCATGGGAGCCCTTTGCCATCAACCGGATCCGCCCTCCACGAAGCGAAGCTTCGTGGGAGCAGGCTCCAGTGGAGCCTGCGATAGGAAGAGGGGGCTGGGGCGGCAGCCTTCGGGATGCGGCGTCAGGCTCCTCGTCCTTGGAACCACCAGAATTCAGTACGTCTCGCGTATCGGCGAAGCCGATACGGAGAAGGCCTCCAGCTGACAGCACGCGGGGCGTGTCTCCCACTCGCCTTGGGCTCGCGGAGCTGGAGCCTCCGCCGCCTTCCTTCTCGGTATCGCCAATGGCGATACGCGAGACGTACAGATATCTGCCTCCCTCGGCTGGCGCCCCAGTGCAGCCCCCACCCCTTATTTGGACAGCCTCCTAGCCCAGCCCTGCCGCCTGGAGCCAGCCCGCCACCGCGCCCCAGACCATCTGCGACCAGTAGTGGAACCCCCGGCGCACGGGCTTCGAGGTGTAGCTGGCGTGCAGGTGGTCCTTGAGCATGGGGTAGTTGCCATCGGGATCCAGCACTGCCGCCACCACCGGGGAATCGAACTCGTAGGTGATCCAACGGGCCTGGCCATCCCAGGTGAGCCGCTGTTCTTCCCGGTTCTCCAGGCGCACCCACAGGGTGATGGGCAGCCGGATGCCTCCCCGTCGCTCCAGGGTGATGGTGCCCACCCGTCCAGGCGCCGCGGGTTGGGGCGGAGCGAAGACCGGCGCCTTGTCCGAGAAGAGCCACCCCCCCTGGGTGACCTCCTGGGTCTTGACGCCCCGGATGACGTAGTCCAGAACGTCGGTGCCCTCCACGAACTCCCGCCAGAAGCCGCTGAGGTCCCGGCCCGACACCTGCTCCGCCACCCGCCGGAAGTCCTGGCGGGTCGGGTGGTGGAAGGCCATCTCCCGCGCATAGGTGCGGACCACCTCCTCCATGACGGGGCGTCCCAGCAGGGCCTCCAGCTGGTTCAGGACGAGGGTCGGCTTGGCGTAGGCGGTGACGAAGTAGCTCTGGGAGTTGAGGGTCTTGAACCCGAACTGGGTAAGGGGGTCCGCACCCGGCAGGCTCCAGTAGCCGGCCCACTCGATGAAGTCCGTCCCCATCTGGAAGCGCCGCCCCCCCACCAGGCTGTGGTAGCTCCGCTCCATGGCCTTGTGGGTGAACCAGCTGGTGAAGCCCTCATCCAGCCAGGGCTCCTCGAACTCGTTGCTGGCGAGCATGCCGTAGAAGTACTGGTGTCCGAACTCGTGCAGGGTGACCAGCTCGGGCTCGAATCGGGTCTGCAGGGGGTCGAAGGCCGTGGAGCTGGCCGTGATGAGGGTGGGGTACTCCATGCCATCGGCCCCGCTGGCCGACTTGGGCGTGTCAATGACCGTGAGGGTGGGATAGGGGTACTTGAAATACCACTCCTCCGCCCAGCGCAGGGCATTCTCCACCGCCCTGCGCTGGCGCTGGAGGTTGGACCGGTTGGGCCCGTTGACGTAGTAGAAGACTTGGACCCCTCGGTACTCGAACATGGCGGGGCGCCGCCAGCTCTCCCGGGGCGCCACTGCCCAGGCGAAGTCGTGGACGTCCTCCGCATGCAGGCGCCAGATCACGTTGAGGGGACGCTTGGGATCCTGCTCAATCTCGGTCACGAAGTTGGTCTGGGTGCCCGTGTGCGCCAGACCCAAGGCATTGGGCAGGGAGAGGGCCACATCGTAGACCCCGAAATCCGAGAAGAATTCGGTGTTGGCATGATAGGCGTGGCAGTTCCAACGATCACCCTGGTAGACACCCACCTTGGGGAACCACTGGCCGGACATGAGGAAGTCCTCCGCCCACCCGCTGCGGGCGAACACCTTGGGGTACTGGTTCTCCCAGGTCAGGTCGAGGTGGATGGTCTCGCCCGGGGCCACTGGCCGGGGCAGTTCCAGCCAGCGGACCGTCTCGTCCTCCCCGTCGTGCCCAGTGAGTTCGCGGCCTTCCATCTGCGCGCTGATCAGCCGGCAGTAGCCCCAGGTGGCCGCCGCCGAGGCATCGGCCATGCGGTCGAACCGCAGGCGTCCACCACTTTCCTTGACGAAGAGGCTCTGGGGGCCCTTGAACGCATTCAGGTAGAGGTGCAGCGGCAGTTCCTTGGTGGGGGCCGTCCCGGCGTTCCGCCAGGTCAGGGTCTCCCGCCCCGCCAGGGTCTTGTGCTCGAAGTCGAGGGTCGCCTCGATCCGGTAGTTCGCGATCCGAGGCGACTTGGCCTTGTCGAACCACTTTTCCGGCGTCCAGGTCCGCGGGCTCGCGGCCAGTCCCATGGACACCATCCCCACCCACAGAGCCACCACGAGGCGTCCCATCCCAGTCTCCCAAGCGTGGGACGAGCATACCAACACCCGGAGAACCCCACTTGGTGAACCCGCACCCTTGCCGTTTGCCGCATCCCTGCTACACTCAACCTCCTACCGCGGGGTGGAGCAGTCCGGTAGCTCGTTGGGCTCATAACCCAAAGGTCGTAGGTTCAAATCCTACCCCCGCTACCAACGCACTAGCGAACAAAGCCTCTGATCTCAACGGATCCGAGGCTTTTTCGTATTCATGTGAAAGATCCAGATTGCCCTTGCGGGTTCATCCAATTGTACCCGTTTTCGGGACTCACTGCACATCTACTGCACACGTTATTTCGTGGTAGATCCAGTCATGGTGCGGGTTTAGGGCACAACCTGGACGCAGGCAGCATGGGGGGGCGGGTATTTCGAAAGCACCTCCAAACGCCTCCAGGAACGCTAGGGGTAGACGATCTGCGAACTCGCCTCGGCGCCAACGTGTGACGCCCCCGAGTTCCAGCCGTGCGGTCAATCCTGGTTCATCAGATCCCCGTTCGCCTTCGCCGCATTGAGGAGGGCGGTAAGGTCGGCGACTCTATGCCGCTTCACGAAAATCAGTTGGAATGCCGCGCTCTTGAGGAAGCGCCTGCCTTCGGGCGTAACTTCATGGACGAAGTAATCAGCCGTTGTAATGAAGTCTCGGTCGTCCTTGAGCAGGGATAACCCGTAGAGGTCATCAACCAGCATCCCTCTGTCCTCCAGGAAGTGCTCAAGCTCGATGTCTCCCTCCGCCTCGTGGTTCAGGATCAGGGCGTCTCGGGCGTCGAAAAACTCGGGAGTAAGACTCATGGAAGGAATCCGAATAGAAGGGGACCGCCTTGCGGGTGGAACCGATTCTGTTACATCTTAAGTTCTTGTCCCAACTCTATTGACTTGCACCCCAGAAGCGTCACATCGCATCAAGTCATGCTCAGAGGCACCGCCATTCAGGAAGCTGAAAATCCCTTGACCTGAAATTTGTTCACCAGCACTAAGAGGACCGCAGTGATAGGAAGGGACCCGGCTAGGTTCACCTGGTCGCTGTATCGGACCGAGTTTGCGGACCAGACCCAGAGGAGCACCCATCGGGAAGCCGGAGTCTAGCCCTCGCGACTAGAAGCTCACTTTTCTCCACAATCAGGCTCCGTCTTCTCGTGTTCAAGGAGATCACAAGAAAGCAAGCGCGAGCTAGAGACCCAGGGGTAGGGTAAACGGGTTATGATACGAATGAATCCGAGAAGATCGTATTTCTAACAATTTCCCCGCAGGAGAGCTTTATGCAACAAATTCTCCCATTCGGTCCACTGCAAAACAGAGCATTCCTTTCAAATCACTGGTTGGATCATAGATTGCCATTGGAGCCAGAATGGAAGGCTTTCGAGTCGCTTGCTCAGGATGCTGCTGCAAAACTTAAAGTGTTATGGGACGAGCAAAGGGATCGCGTAAAAATATATGGCGACGAAGCAAGCCTAGAAACAGAATTTATCCAACCCGTGTTTAAAATTCTCGGGTGGCATTTAAAGTATCAACCCCATCTAAACGGAAGAGATCCAGATTATGCGCTTTACACAAGTGACGAGAATAAGGAAATCTCGCTTAAGCAAGGCAGAAAAGCTGACAAATTTTGGGATAATGTTGCAATTGTGGCAGATGCTAAAGCCTGGCATATATCACTTGATAAACCAGTAAAAACATTAAGCAAAAGAGAATTCCCACCGGAACAAATTGAATGGTACGTAGATAAAAGTCGATGTGATTATGGTATTTTAACTAATGGCAAATTTTGGCGCCTTGTTCCTAGGGATATCGCAAGAAACCGCCCTCGATTTGGAACTTACCTTGAAGTCAATCTGCCAGAACTTATAGATGAAGTATTTAAGGACTCTGGAGCGCTTGGACTAGAACTGCATGGTGAAAAACTAGATCTTTTTAAGAGATTCTTCTGTCTGTTTAGTTCGTATGCTTACGTCGATACACCTGGCAAAACTTCACTTATTAAAAAGGCTGTGACAGGCAGTTCTGAACATGCATTTGGAATCGGAGAAGAACTAAAAGAACGTGTTTTTGTTGCTCTTAAGTATGCTGTTGAAGGTTTTACAAAGTACACAACAAATAGCATCGACCCAAACACAGATCTTTCGTTATGTTTTGATAACAGCTTAGTTCTACTGTTCAGGCTTCTTTTTATTCTTTACGCAGAGGACAGAGGTTATCTTCCATTAAACAAAAATGACAATTACACCAAAAACCGCTCACTGTCTCGATTTCGAGATGATATTGCTGTGATGATTGACTCAATGTCTGGGAATATCATGAACAGCTATAAACCTGACTCGACAGCCTTATGGAAGGAATTGAAGTTCCTGTTTGATTTGGTTGATTCTGGAAGTCCACGCCATGAGGTCCCCCATTATAATGGTGGACTTTTCAGTCCAGAAGGTCATCCCTTTTTGGAGTCGAAGGCTATCCCAGATGCCTACGTTGCTTTAATTATAGACCAATTAAGTAGAGCCCCACATCCAACGTCCCCTGAATTAGGTTTATTTAGGCTAGATTATCGAGATCTAGCGATTCAACAGTTGGGGGGAGTTTACGAAAGTCTCCTTGAGTTGCACCCAAAACTAGCTTCCGAAGAGATGATGGTTGTACGACTCGGGGGATCAGAACGAGACGTAGAAATAATTATCCCTGCTAATTCAATAACTTTGCCTGAAGGGGCTAGACCCACAGGCGAGAAATACCATAAAGGTGAAATTTATCTTCAGACGGATAAAGGTGAGCGCAGAGCCTTCGGGACTTATTATACACCCGACCAAATAGTCAATCATATTGTAAACTCTACCATTGGAGCTAAATGTCGCGAATTAACAGAAAATATTACGAACGAGCTTACCCTTTTTGAGTCTTCAACAAAAGAAGCTAACTCCGAAGACGTTGAGCTAATAACATCAAAGAAGAAAGCCATTTCCGAATCTTTTGGTGAAAAAGTATTAGGTCTCAAGATCCTGGACCCCGCAATGGGATCTGGACATTTTCTAATCCGTGTTTGTCAATATCTGGCTGAAGAGATAATAACTAATCCATACAGTAGTGGCGACAACGTCACCTCAGAGTCAGGGGCTGGGACTTCATTGCTTTATTGGAAGCGACGAGTTGCTGAAAACTGCTTATTTGGTGTGGATATTAATCCAATGGCTGTGGAGCTAGCCAAGTTAGCTGTTTGGCTTGAGACTGTTGCAATAGATGCCCCCCTTGCCTTCCTGGATCACCATCTGCAAAGTGGAGATTCGATCATTGGAGCAAGGTTAAAATATTTAGATACTCTTCCCGGGAGACAATTAATTGATGGTGATTTCAAAGCGGAGATTGAAGCTAATCTACCAAGTCTTGTAGATCCCCTCAAAGAAATTCACAATTTGAAAACAAATAGTATTGAAGATGTCAAAAAGAAGGAGCAGCTCTTCACTAAGCGATTTGTAGCTTCAAGGTCGAGGTTTATTAAAGTGGCGGATGTATGGTGTGCAATAGCCACTAAATCATATCTAGGGACTATTGGCATAAATGGTTATAAAGAAGTGATTGCTACATTAATCAAAGGGAAAAATACATCAAAAGAGGGTGCATCCATTGTCGAGCAGTGCAGCGTAGCACTCGCTGCAAAAGGCGTGGTTCCCTTTCATTGGGAATTGGCATTCCCCGAGGTTTTTCTGGCAACCCAAGGAGAGACCTCCGGCTTCGACATTATTCTAGGAAACCCACCGTATGATGTGATATCGGCAAAAGAGTCTGGCGATCGTGTAATTCAAATGAAAAACTACATTGGTTTTGACCAATCTCTTAACCCATCTTCTGTTGGGAAAAATAACCTCTATAAATTATTCATTTGCCGGTCTATAGAACTTCTTAAAAATCATGGATCTATGGGATTTATTGTGCCAATGCCATTACTCGGTGATGATCAGGCGAGCGGCATAAGGAAATTGCTACTTAGCACTGGAAACTTTGTTGAAATACATAGCTTTCCCCAAAAGGATATTCCAAGTAAACGGGTTTTCAGGGATGCAAAACTTTCGACTGCCATATTTATCTTCAATAAAAATGAAGAGGGTGACCTAGAATTACTTTTTACTTCAACAAGGCATCCGGAAGATCAGATATTGCCAAATTCTCCCTCCCTTGTGCTAAAAAAGTCCGATATTCCTCTATATGATCCTTCCAATCTGGCAATAGTAAGCTGTGCCCAAAGAGATTGGGATCTTGCCGTGAAGATACCTACTCAAAAGCATATCGGTCGCCTAGGCGATCTATGTGTTTCTTACCAGGGTGAAGTGAACGAGTCATCAGACAGTAACTTCCTTTCATCCTCAAACAGACAAGGCATGGCTACCATCTTAAGAGGATCAAATATTTCTCAGTATGTAGTTCGTGAAGCTTCGCAGGGGGAACTTCGATATATAGACGTAGAAAATTTCATCAAAGCAAAGCCTCGAAGTGAGAAAGTTCATCACCTTAAACTTGACCGAATTGGGTTTCAACGAAGTTCACCACAAAACAATTATAGAAGGGTCATCGCAGCCTTCATTCCCGCAGGTCTTCCATGCTTTGATACCGTTAGTTATATTCCCACAAGCTCCATGACAAGACTCGATTTGAATTTTATACTGGCTTTATTAAATTCTACCATTATAGATTGGTATTTCACCATTGGAAGCACTAACTCAAAGGTCAATGAGTACCAATTCAATAATTTGCCATGTCCTATATTTCAACCTTGGAACAAGAAAAGGGATGACTCAGATTGGAACAAAATTCAAACGATCATTGAATCCAAACCACAGGAAATTATTCCTTTATTAAATGGGTTGATAGAACCATTTGAAGGTTCACCAATCATCGAACGAACAATATCAAGATTAGCTGAATTGATAAGAGCTGCCGAGGTAAAACGAGGGGTTATAACTCGAATGGAACGATCCAGTCTTTCAGGTGAATCTCAAATTTATAAGAATGTAATTGATGAAATATTATTTAGACTGTTTGGAATTAATTCTGCGGACGCGGACTATATCAAAACCAGTCTTGACGCAATGGTATAACAACTGCAGGTCTTGGTATTTTTGCCCAGGTCTAGGAATTGGATGTTTTACCGGGAGTGATTGTTATACGTTCGAATTCCGAAGAGTTGTGCCCAGTTTAGATCAAGTGGGACAGAGAGGTTCCCTACCACACTGCGGACCTCACATAGGTGGATCGACCCGACCGCCTTTGCCGACAACTTCGTCCATTCCGCCTAACTCCGATCGGAGGAGCGGGAGTCCGCGGGTCGCAAAGTCCCCTCTCTACGAGGTTGGTATGGACCTGTAACCGCATCGGGCAACCCGCTCGACCTCGGCACAGGAGGACTGAATGTCCACCCCCACGCTTGACGCACTACTCACCACTCTCGGGATCGCACCTGCACCCCGATACCCCATCGAGGACGTCGCCGCGATCCTCGGCTTCACCACAAAGCAGGTGAGGACCCAGATCAAGAAGGGCAATCTCACAGCCGTCCGTGGCAGCCGTCGCCGATGGACCGGAGTGCTCCACACCGACCTGGATGCCTACTACACCGCCAACAACGGGGGTGCCTGTGAGTGACCGCCTGATGGATCAATTCGAGGACCAGGCACGAGAGGAGGCGTTGGCACAGGAGGAATGGGAAGCGTCCTGTCAGGAGAACCCCTTCCCCCTTCCACCCGAGGCAATCCCATTCGCTTTCGGCGAGGACGACCCCATCTACGGCGTCTGGAATCCTTTCGGGGGGAGTGAGATTGCCGCTCAAATCGCTCTCAACTCGGAATGGTTGAGGTACACACCCCGGTCAACGGCGAATGTTCGAAAGGAGCTGTTCCCGCAATTCCGGGCGACCGGGATGAGCATGGACAAGCTACTCGTCCGAATCTCCCGCACGCTGTTCGATGCCGGGTATATCCCGAAGAATCATGGTCCCAACCCGACCTGGACGTTCCCCGCTAATAACTGAAGCGTGTGTTTCAGCGCACCTGTCCGTCCCCTTGGGGGTAGGGATGGGTGCGCCTTTTCAATATGGAGTAGAGAAATGCCCGCTAAACCCGAGTCCGCCCGCTGGCATCAACGGCGCTCCAGTCGACCTGTGCCATGGGTCATCGCCACGGGCAGACCTGAAACCCTGTCCAGGAAGGCTGCGGAGTACCTCCGAGTCTTCGACTACAAGGAAGCTGCCCAGTTCGACCCAGACGTCGCGATCTTGGCAAAGGTCGTTTGCAATCTGCGGAACTACTACCGGCAAAGCGCAGAGCAGACCATTGAACTGGTCACAGGCGTGTTCAACCCAAAGGCATGGACCGCTTGGTCGCCAGAAGGTATCAAGCTCGCCTGGGAGCTTGTAGAGGGCTTTACGCCGTCTTTGGGGTTGGCTGATGAGATGGCGGTGGCACAGCGCCAGGCTGCGGATCTTGAGGATGCCGTTGTGGATCTCATCGCGTACACGAAGTCCGGAGGGCGAGTCTCTGGAGAGGACCTCCGGAACCTCTTCAGAGTCTGGAACCCAGATCTGCAGTTCACTGATGTGGCGTTTGGATTGGCAGTGAATGCGGTCACGGGCATGACCAGTAAGGCATCCCACGGAACTCGGTATTGGATTGGCTTCCATCTGCCCACCCCCGAGGAGCTACTTGGATTTGTACCAAAGGCGGCTTAGGTGGCTGGAATTCGGGAACGAGTTTCCGGTTGCTTTTATAAGGGGATCAAATTCGCGATCCGATGCCCTCTTGGGAGGTCGATGAAACCCGCGCGGTCAGAAGGCACCACCCTTGTACTAGGTCAAATGAAGCCCCTTCACGGCACCCTGTACAACTCCTTGCTCGCATTCCCGAACCAGGAGCGCGTGACTGCCGATCAATAGTTACCGAGTAACTTTCGAGAATTGGGGCGACACAGTACGAACCGGTCATGGCGCTGTACGTACGGTCCTTAGAGATGCTGGCGAAATTAGGTCCTGAGTGGGGCACCCCTTAAACTGAGACCTGGAAGCGCAGCACAGACAAACGATGCGCTCTCCTGCTGACCCGCTCACAGCATCCCAACCAGCCTTTCAGTCATCGCAATCAACGGGTTGCTCACAACGCCCCACAGCACCCTCTACAACCCCTGTGACGGCTTCCTGCTCTCTGCGTCATCTACTCAGTCATCCAGTCATACGTACACTCTGACGCTCATTGTCCGGGTCTTCTCAGACCCAGATCTCGCGTAAATTCGCTCCTCACCTAGTAGCGCAGTCTCTCAACACCTCTGCGGAGGCGGTCGCAGACCTGTGTTTACATCACGCATCTCCTGTCCCAGTCCTGCCGCAGTAGCACTTTCTAACAGGTAATGCCTGTGGACTCGACGTACACGCCAAACGCGCTTACCTCGCCATTAACGTCGATCACCCGTACCACATCAGCACCAGCAACGCCGGTTGTTTCACGTACTGCGGCAGTTCCTCTCAGGACTCCAAGGTTCAATCAGTGCCCGCGAGAGCGGTGGTAGTGCCTTCCAACAGGGGTCAACGCCGATCCCACTTCACAGAAAGGGTCTCTATGTATCCATTCCTCAACCCCCTCCTTGACCGCCTCGGTCTACAGGGGAAACCACGCTACACCCTGGAGGAGACCGCCGACATCTTAGGCATCCGTCGAGACCAGGTTCTAGATCTACTCAAGCGAGGCAAGCTTCTCGGACTCCGTGCTTCTGAAAGACGCTGGAGCGGGATGCTAGCTGAAGACTTGGACGATTACTTAGAGGCGATGCAAGCACTAAGTATGGCGCGGCGTAGGAGGTCT
>CAVUDX010000006.1:0-30989 GCA_963740385.1 uncultured Acidobacteriota bacterium | reverse complement strand
CACCGACGGCGCCGGAGGCTGCTGCGGCGGCGCCTGCGCCTGTGAGGAGGCGGGCGAGGAAAAGGGTACCTGTGGTGACGACTGCGGCTGCTGCTAGGCGGCGGCGATGGCTTCCGGTCGGCTGTCCTTCCTTGATCGCTACCTGACGCTCGGGATCTTCCTGGCCATGGCGGCCGGCATCCTGCTGGGTCGCTTCGCGCCGGGCTTCAACACCGCCCTCAACGCCTGGAACGTGGGCACCACCAGCGTGCCCCTGGCCATCGGCCTCATCGTGATGATGTATCCGCCCCTGGCCAAGGTGCGCTACGAGGAATTGCACCTGGTCTTCGAGAACCGCAAGGTGCTGGGCCTGTCCCTGGTGCAGAACTGGGTGATCGGCCCCCTGCTGATGGCCGGCCTGGCGCTGCTGTTCCTGCGGGACCGGCCCGAGCTCATGACGGGCCTGCTTCTCATCGGCCTGGCCCGCTGCATCGCCATGGTGATCGTGTGGAACGACCTGGCCAAGGGCGATACCGAGTACTGCGCGGGGCTGGTGGCTTTCAACGCCATCTTCCAGGTGCTCTTTTTCAGCGTGTACGCCTGGCTGTTCATTACCGTGCTGCCCACCTGGCTGGGCCTGCGGGGCACCCGGGTGGACATCACCCTCAGTCAGATCGCGCTCAGCGTCTTCATCTACCTCGGCATTCCCTTCCTCGCCGGGTACCTCACCCGGAAGGTGCTGGGTGGCCTTAAGGGCCTGGACTGGTACCACCGCGTCTTCGTCCCGAAGATCAGCCCCATCACCCTCGTGGCTCTGCTCTTCACCATCGTCGCCATGTTCAGCCTCCAGGGGCGCCAGATCCTTGCCCAGCCACTGGATGTGCTGCGGGTGGCTCTGCCGTTGCTCATTTACTTCCTGGTGATGTTCCTGACCAGCTTCTGGATGTCCAAGCGGGTGGGCGCCACCTACGCCCAGTCCGCCACCCTCAGCTTCACCGCCGCCAGCAACAACTTCGAGCTGGCCATCGCCGTGGCCGTGGCCACCTTCGGGCTGGGCCATGGCGCCGCCTTCGCGGCGGTCATTGGACCCCTGGTGGAGGTACCCGTGCTCATCGGCCTGGTGAGCGTATCCCTTTGGCTGAAGGGCCGCTGGTTCCCGGACGAAGCCGCCTCGGTGGCCGAGGCGGGCTGCTGTCCGGCCGTGGAACCCAGGAGCTGAGGCCATGGCTGCGAGCCTTCGTTCCCGCTACGCCCAGGATGTGGCCCAGGGCTTCGCCCAGGTCCGCCCGGTGGGCGAGCCCGTGAGGGCCGAGGATCTGACCCACCTGCCCGGGCTGCTGCAGACCTACCTCCAGCGCATGGGCACGCTGGGACAGCCCCGGCTCCAGAATTTCCGCGTGACCTTTCAGGGCGCCATGCGCCGCACCCGGACCGGCAGGTGGATGGCCATCCAGGCGGAGCAGCACACGTTCCTGGGACCCGAGCCCGCCCGGTACTTCCTGATTCGGGGCCGGCAGTTCGGCCTCCCCTTCGAGGGCTACCACCGGTTTGCCGCGGGCCAGGCCACCATGCAGGTGCGGGTGGCCTCCCTCCTGCAGGTGGTGGACGCCCAGGGCCCGGAGATGGACCGGAGCGAGACCGTCACGTTCTTCAACGACCTCTGCCTGCTGGCCCCGGCGGGCCTCCTGGACGTGGCTGTGCGCTGGACGGAGGCGGGAGCGCGGGACCTGGTGGGCACCCTTCACCACCAGGGCCAAACGGTGACCGCCCGCCTCAGCTTCGACGCTGCGGGGGACCTGGCAGACTTCCGGTCCGAGGATCGGTCCCTGTCCTCCGATGGCACGTCCTTCACTTGCCTGCCCTGGTCAACGCCCGTGGGCGCCTACATGGAAGGGCAGGGGCGTCGCTGGATGCACCAGGCGGATGCCATCTGGCATGAGCCGGAGGGGGCCTTCCCCTATGCCCGGTTCGAGGTGGCGGCGATGGCCTTCAACGTGGGGATCGCCCCATGATTCGCGCGGCCCAACCAGAGGATGCCCCGGCCCTTGCCCGGATCTACAACCCCTACGTGCTCGACACCTCCATCACCTTCGAGGAATCGCCCGTCTCGGCGGAGGAGATGGCTCACCGGGTGGCGACGGTGACGGCCAGCCATCCGTGGCTGGTGTGGGACGAGGCCGGGCAGGTGCGGGGCTATGCCTACAGCTCGACCTGGCGGGCCCGCCCGGCCTACCGCCATTCCACGGAAACGGCCATCTACCTGGCGCCTGACAGCCGGGGACGCGGCCTGGGCACGGAACTCTACCAAGCCCTCCTGACGGACCTCCGCCAGCGCGGGTTCCACCTGGCCCTGGGGGGGCTGGCCCTGCCCAACGAGGCGAGTGTCAGGCTCCATGAGCGGCTTGGATTCCAGAAGGCGGCCCACATCCACGAAGCCGGCTTCAAGTTCGGGCGCTGGATCGACGTGGGCTTCTGGGAGCTGCTGCTGAAACCGGAGGCCCCTGCATGACCTCGATCCTCTTCCTCTGCGTCGCCAACAGCGCCCGCTCCCAGCTGGGCGAAGGCCTGGCCCGGCGGCTCTTCCCGGGCTTTCCCATCCAGAGCGCGGGCAGCGCCCCCAGCCGGGTGAACCCCTATGCCATCGAAGCCCTCGCCGAGGTGGGCATCGATGCCTCGGGGCACACGTCCAAGGCGGTGGCCACCATCGACCCCGCCACGGTGGACCTGGTCATCACCCTCTGCGCCGAGGAGGTGTGCCCGGCCTTCCTGGGCCAGGCGGAGCGCCTGCACTGGCCCATCCCGGACCCCGCCAGTGACGACCCGGCCCTGGGCCCGGTGCAGCTGCGCGAGCGGTTTCGTGCGGCCAGGGATGAAATCCATGGGCGCCTAGAGCGTCTGGGCAGGCAGCGCGGCTGGCTCCCTGGGGAGAGCTCATGACCACGCCCTCCTGTGCCTGTACGCCCGTCGCACCTCCACCCCCCATGGGCTTCTGGCGGGCAGGTGGATGGCTGCTGCTGGCCCTCCCCGCCTGGGTGGCCCTCTACCTGGTGCTGAAGCCCGCCGCTGACTGGCTGGCCTTCAGGGCCCTTGGGCTGGCGCCCGGCAGCCACCTGGGGGAGGCCGTGGCCTTCTTCGCCTACGACGGGCCCAAGGTGCTGCTGCTCCTGGGGCTCGTGGTGCTGGGCGTGAGCTTCGTGCAGACCTATGTCAGCCCCGAGCGCACCCGCGACCTGCTGGCCCGCCGCACCGGGGCCTGGAGCAACCTGCTCGCAGCGCTCCTGGGCATCGCCACGCCCTTCTGCTCCTGCTCGGCGGTGCCGCTCTTCATCGGCTTCGTGCGGGTGGGCGTGCCCCTGGGCGCCACCTTCAGCTTCCTGGTGTCGGCCCCCATGGTGAACGAGGTGGCGCTGTTCCTGCTGCTCAGCCTCTTCGGCTGGCGCATCGCGCTCATCTATGCCGTCACGGGCGTGGCCGTGGCCTTCGTCTCGGGCTGGGTCATCGGCCGCCTCAAGCTTGAGCGCCTTCTGGAGCCCTGGATCCAGGAGATCCCCTTCGAGGCCTCCCAGGCCAACCGCCAGGCGATTCCCCTGTCGGACCGGCTGGATCAGGCCCTCCAGGCCACCCGGGACATCGTGGGGAAGGTGTGGCCCTATGTCCTGGCGGGCATCGCCGTGGGCGCCTTCCTGCATGGCTACGTGCCCGCCGAACTGCTGGCCCGGTTCATGGGCAAGTCCGCCTGGTGGAGCGTGCCCCTGGCGGTGCTCATCGGCGTGCCGCTCTACTCGAATGCGGCGGGCATCATCCCCATCGTGCAGGTGCTGCTGGGCAAGGGCGCGGCCCTGGGCACGGCCCTGGCCTTCATGATGGCCGTGGCAGGGCTCTCCCTGCCCGAGACCGTGATCCTGCGAAAGGTGATGAAACCCACCCTGCTGGCCATCTTCCTGGGGGTGGTCACCGCCGGGATCGTGCTGGTGGGGTACCTGTTCAACCTGGTGATGTAGGAGGGACGATGCGCATTGAAGTGCTGGGATCGGGCTGTGCCAAATGCAAGCTGCTGGCGGAACGGGCGGAGGAGGCGGCCCGTGGGTTGGGCGCTGACTACACCCTGGTGAAGGTCACGGAGTACCCGGACATCGTGGCCCGGGGCGTCATGTCCACGCCCGGGCTGGTGGTGGATGGGGTGGTGAAGAGCCAGGGCCATGTGCCCACCGTGGCGGCGATCCAGGCCCTGCTGCGGTAGGATCGTCTCCTTCCATCGGAGATCCTCATGCGCATCGGCATCCTGGGCTATGGCCGCTTCGGGAGGGCGCTCGGCTCGCTCCTCCACGAGGCGGGTCACAGCTACCGGGCCTGGGATCCGCGGGCGGAGGTCCCCGCCGGGCAGCGCGCGGCCAGCACCCTGGACCTGGTGGACAGCCACGAGGCCCTGGTGCTCGCAGTGCCGGTGCCCACGCTGGAAGGGGTGCTGAAGGACCTGCGACCTCACCTGCGAGCGGACCACCTGGTCTTTGACGTGGGCAGCGTGAAGGTGGGCCCATGCCGGTTGCTGGAGGCCCACCTGGGCGCCGCCATCCCCCATGCCGGCACCCACCCCCTGTTCGGCCCCGTCAGCCTCGCCCGGGCCGAACGACCGCTGCGGGTGGTGCTCTGCCCGTCGGCCCATCATCCCCTGGCGGCGGACCGGGTGGAGGGCCTCTTCCGCAGCCTGGGCTGTGAAGTGCTGCGCCAGGGGCCGGAGGACCACGACCGCGTCATGGCCACCACCCATGCCCTCACCTTCTTCATCGCCAAGGGGCTCCTGGCCGTAGGCGCGGGCGCCGAGCTGCCCTTCACGCCGCCCTCCTTCCACGCCATTGCCCGCACCCTGGAGTCGGTGCGGGAGGATGCGGGCCACCTCTTCGCCGCCCTGCAGAACCAGAACCCCTTTGCGCTGGGTGCGCGGGAAGGCCTGCTGGAAGCCCTCTCCGCCATCCACCAGAGCCTTGCGGAGGCCGTCGAGCAGGGCAGCGCCGACGAACAGCTGGCCATCCCCGACCTGGGCACCCGCAGCCCGGCCCTGCAGGAGGCCCGGGACCACATCGACGCCCTGGACCAGGAGCTGGTGGCCCTGCTGGCCCGGCGGAAAGAGCTGGTCCTGCGCGCCGGACGCGCCAAGGCCGAGCTGAACCTGCCGGTCCACGACCCCGAGCGCGAGGGGGCCCAGTTGCAGGCCCGACGGGACTGGGCGCGGGATGCGCAGCTGGATGTCCAGGGTGTGGAAGAGGTGTTCCGGGCCGTGCTCCGGGCCTCGCGGTTGGTCCAGGGAGAAGAGGCCTGACGCCATCCTCCCAGAAGGGGGTTTCGGCCACCTTGACAGGCCTCTGGATGGTCTTATATTTTGAAATAGACCGGTCGGTTTAGTCGAAAATATACAATCACAAACCAAGAGGAGATTGGCTATGCGTATCGCTCAGAGTCAAATAGATGTCCAACTGGACATCCCGGGCGCTGTCATTCGACAGCGGATGAACTTTGGAGATGTCAGCGGATACGGTTCGCTGAGTTGCGAGTATTTCACCCTGGCAGCAGGGGTGGACACCACCCCGCTCTTCCAGGGGTTAGAGGGTAACCTCTGCCAGTGCCCCCACTGGGGCTATGTGATCCGTGGTCAGCTCACCACCACCGATGCCGCCGGGGCCAACGAGACCGTTCAGGCCCAGGACCTCTTTCACTGGCCTGCCGGACACAACGTGAAGGTCGATCAAGACGCGGAAATCATCATGTTCAGCCCCCAGCGGGAGCATCGGCACGTCATCGACCACATGAAGGAAGTGATAAGCCGTATGCCCTAAGCGGGTTGCCAGGAGAGGCCGGGTCATGCCAGCGTGGGTCTGCCACGTCCCGGTTCTGGAGGGCGGTCTACCACCATGCTGCACACCACCAAACAGCGACTGCTCGATGAGGGCCTTGTCCTGCTGCTCAGGCACGGCTACCACGACCTGGGCATACAGGCTCTCCTCGATTCGGCGGGAGTACCCAAGGGCTCTTTTTATCACCACTTCGCGGACAAGGAGGATTTCGCCCTCCAGGTCATCGACCAGTACATGATTGGCGTGCATGCGGGACTGGATGCCTGCCTCGGGGAGACCGAAATGCCTCCCCTGGGGCGGGTCCGCCGCTTTTTCGATATGACGCAGCTGCACTACGAGTCCGAAGGCTACATGGGGTGCCTGCTCGGAGGTTTGGGGCAGGAACTCTCCGGGGTCAGCGACCGGTTTCGCCAAAAGATCGAAGCCTGTTTCTCAGCCATCGCCGGGCGCATGGCTGGGTGTCTGGAGGAAGCCCGCCAACGAGGAGACCTTCCCTCGGAGGCGGATCCCCAAACCCTCTCCGCGCTTCTGGTGGATTGCTGGGAAGGCGCCGCCCTCCGCAGCCGATTGCGCCGAGATCCGGCCCCCCTTCAGGCGATGCTGGAGTTCTATTTCCACTCCGCGACCAACCGCTGAGCGGCTTATAAGGGTCGGCGGGCCCGATGGGCGAGTGGGAGCCCAGCACGGGGCGCTGAGCGTCGGGCGGAGGTGTGCGAGCGGGAGACACAGGCGGGCCCCCGAACCGGGGGCCCATCCTCAAGCACGCGTTGAGAGGCGCTGAACGCCCGCGCCCTTATTTGCCGAAGCGCTTGCTGACTTCGCTCCACTTGATGTTCTCGACGAAGACATCGAGGTACTTCGCGCGGGCGATGCCGTAGTCGACCATGAATGCGTGCTCCCAGCTGTCCAGCACCAGGAGGATGTCCTGGTCCACGGGCAGGCCCAGGTGGTGCTCGGCCACGAAGTAGGTGTGCAGCTTGCCGTCGCGGCGGTTGCGGGTGAGCAGGGCCCAGCCGGGGCCACCCATGGCGGCAGCCTTCAGATCGGCGATGACCTTGTCCTGGCCGCCCTGGGCGTCCATGGCGGCCTTCAGGCCGGCGCTGACCTCGCTGTCGGCACCCAGGTTCTCGAAGTAGTACTCATGCAGGAAGGTGCCGTTGAAGGCCACGGCCTCGCGGCGCTTCAGCTCGCTGTACTCGTTGTAGGAGTAGTTGGGCTTGCTGTTGTCCACCGTGGCCAGGCGGTCGGTGATCTCGTTGTGCTTGGTGACGTAGCCCTTGTAGAGGGTGAAGTGCTGGTCCAGCTGGGCATCGCTAAGTCCCTTGACCTTGCCGCCCTTGAGGTGGTCGTAATTTTTCGCTTCATAGGCCATGTACGTCTCCTTGGGTGAGGCTATAGTCTACCAAAAAAGTCAAGTTTCTTCAACCGCACTGGTGCCTACTCTTCGAGGAGGCTGCGTAGCATCCAGGCGTTCTTCTCGTGTAGCTGCATGCGCTGGGTGAGGAGGTCGGCAGTGGGTTCGTCGGAGGCTTTATCCACCAGGGGGAAGATGGAGCGGGCGGTGCGGGCCACGGCTTCCTGGCCGCTGACCAGATCGGCGATCATTTCCTTGGCCTTGGGAACCCCCACGGATTCCTTGATGCTGGTGAGGGCGCCGAACTCGGCGTAGGTGCCGGGCGCGGGGAAGCCCAGGGCGCGAATGCGCTCGGCGATCAGGTCCACGGCCAGGGCCAGCTCGTTGTACTGCGTCTCGAAGAGCAGGTGCAGGGTCTGGAACATGGGACCCTTCACGTTCCAGTGGTAGTTGTGGGTCTTCAGGTAGAGCGTGTAGCTGTCGGCCAGCAGGCGCGAGAGGCCATCGGCGATGGCCTTCCGTTCCTCGGCAGGGATGCCGATGTTGATGTCCATGGGAGCTCCTCAGGAAAGCCAGGCGTCCCAGGCGGCAGGCGCGGGCCAGCGGCCGGTGACCTCGGCATGGGTGGAGAGGAGGGCGGCGATGGTGCAGCCGTCCGGGATGAGGTAGCGCAGGGCCAGCACGGCAGGGAGTCGGTCGTCCGGGCCCGCGGTGCCACGGTCCACCGCAGGGCTTACCAGGGAGCCATCGGACAGGGCCAGCTGCAGCTGGTCAGGGAACCGCTGCAGGGCGGCAAGGCGGCGGTTCCGCACGGCATCGGGGAAGCCCAGGAACAGGGTCGCGGCGATGCTGCGGCCCTCCGGCTCCTGGAGGGGGGCCAACACCGCGAAGGAGGCTTGGGCCTCCGCCAATTCCTCCGCAGGCACCGAGTCCACGGTCTTGCCTTCGGCCCAGAGGGTCTCGACGACCTGGTCCTCCACGCTCTCCCGGGTCTCCGGCTGGAACGTGATGCCCTGGGCCAGGTCCAGGCGCAGGGCGGCCTGGCGGGCCAGGAAGGCCTGCCGGGCCAGGTACCGGGCGTGCTCCGTGGCGGGATCGAAGGCGAAGGGGTTGGCGGCCAGGTTCATGGGCACCTCAGACGTGCTTGGCGATGTCGGCATCCGGGGCGGCCATGGTACCTGATTCCAGGCGGGTCAGCGCATCCTGGAACCGCCCGGCGTGGAAGCGCTCTACCTTGGCCAGGGTCTCGAACCAGGCGGCGATCTCGACGTAGCCTTCCTCGCGGGCGAGGCGGGCAAACTCGGGGTACATGTCGGTGTATTCGTAGGTTTCCCCTGCCACCGCCGATTTCAGGTTGGTGAGGGTGTTGCCTAGGGGCATGCCCGTGGCGGGATCCCCCGCCTGCGCCGCGAGATACATCAGGTGCTTGAGGGCGTGGCCGGTCTCGCCATCGGCGCTGTGCTTGAAGAGGGCCGCCACCTCCGGCAGGCCCTCCTTCTCGGCCACCTGGGACATCCAGGTGTAGCGGCGGTTCGCCTGGCTCTCGCCGGCAAAGGCGGCCTTGAGGTTCTGGTGGGTCTTGGAATCGAGGAAGGACATGGGCTCTCCAGTGGGCCACGACGGGCGCTCTCACCCTAGTGCCATCTCCATGCCAAAGCAATAAGTCAAAGCATTGGATAAAATCAGTAGCAATTTGAAACCCTGGCCTGGCCTGATCCTCGACCCATCGAGAGCCGAACTCACGGCATGTCGAGAGGGAGGCCTCATGCCCTCACCTCATCTTGGTGGTCCAGGAACCACTGGTAGGTACTCTGGATGCCCTCCTCCAGCGGAATGGAGTGGTGCCAGCCCTGGGCATGGAGCCGCGTGACATCCAGCAGTTTGCGGGGGGTGCCGTCGGGCTTGCTGGGATCCTGCACGATCTGGCCCTCGTAGCCGACGATGGCCTTTACCTGTTCGGCCAACTCCCGGATGGTGAGGTCCTCCCCAGTCCCGACATTCAAAATGTCCGGCGAATCATAGTGCCGCATGAGATACAGGCAGGCGTCCGCCAGGTCATCCACATGCAGGAACTCCCGGCGGGGGGTGCCGGTGCCCCAGAGCACGACGCTGGGTGCGCCTGCGCGCTTCGCTTCATGGAACCGTCGCAGCAGGGCGGGCAGCACGTGTGAAGAGGTCAGGTCGAAGTTGTCGCCGGGCCCGTAGAGGTTGGTGGGCATGAGGGCGATGGCCCGGAGGCCGTACTGCGCGCGGTAGGCCTGGCAGAGCTTGATGCCGGCGATCTTGGCGATGGCGTACCACTCGTTGGTGGGCTCCAGCGCACCGGCCAGGAGGCTCTCCTCCTTGATGGGCTGCGGGGCGAATTTTGGGTAGATGCAGGAGCTGCCGAGGAACAGCAGCTTCTGCACGCCGCAGTAGTGGCTGGCATCGATGATGTTGTTTTGTACCATCAGATTCGAGCGGATGAAGTCCACCGGCAGGGTGCTATTGGCGAGAATGCCGCCCACCTTGGCAGCGGCCATGAAGACGTAGTCGGGCTTCTCTTGGAGGAAGAGCTTCAGCACCGCACCCTGGTTCTCCAGGTCGCAGTCGCCATGGCTCCGGGTCACGAGGTTGCGGTAGCCCGCCCGCTGGAGCCGGCGGATCAGGGCGCTGCCCACCAGACCTTGGTGTCCGGCCACATAGATGCGGCTGCCTGGATCCATACGGGTCACCTCGAAGGGGGCAGGGAAGGCGCCCATGCTCCCACCACCAGGGACATTCCTCAAGGCGAGCGAGGAAGGGCGTCGCGGCGGATCCTACTGCCAGGCCGCGAGAATGTCGGCGCCCGTGAGGCTGTGGGCCCGCCCGAAGCCCGCCACCAGGCGTCCGGACTCGGGCCGGAGACGGAAGAAGGTGAAATCCCCGAGCCCGAGGGTCATCTCCGCTTGGGGGAACCGGGTCAGGTAGGCTTCCGCTGCGGCGTCACGAGCCGCATCTTCCAGAACTTCGGCCTGGCCCGTCAGGGTGACCCGGGGCAGGGCGAGGGGCTCCTGGTCCACCAGGGGTGCCATGAAGAGCAGGCTCATGCGGCCGTCCGCCAGGAGGTCCCGGGTGTGCTGGGCCAACCGGCTGACGTGGATGAGGACTCCAGAGCCATCCGGGGCGGGCACCACCGGCACCATGGAGACAAAGGGCGCCCCCTGGTGGAGGGTGCCCAGGGCCGCCACGGGCAGGTCCAGCAGGTGCTTCAGAAGGGCTCGAAATTCGGGGTCCATGGTGCCTCCCGAGGGGGATGGATCAGGCTTCGCCTGCCTCTCCGGTCGCGCCCTCGACAACGGTGTCTTCGCCGTCTTCGCCTTCAGGGATGTCATTCCCCAGGGCGTCCTTCTTCAGGGCCTTCTTTTGGAGCTTCTCTTCCTTCTTCTTCTGCCGGGCCAGGTCCTTCTGCCGCTTCTCGAAGTTGTAGTTGGGTTTCCTGGCCATGGCACGTCCGATCATCACGAAGGTTGGATCCACTCCTGCCTCAAGGGCAGTCTACCGCGAGCGACGCCGCAGTGCCTGGATGAGGTCGTCCAGCCGCTGCAGGAAGGTGGAGCGATCCCTCGCGGTGAACGGCGGCGGCCCTGTGCCCAGCTCGCCCATGGCGCGGAGGTGGGCCATGAGCTCGCGGCTGGCCAGGGCGTCGCCGATGGAATCCGGAGCATAGACCCGGCCCTTGGCATCCAGGGCGCGGGCGCCCTTTTCGAGGCAGCGGGCAGCCAGAGGAATGTCCGCGGTCACGCAGATGTCGGAGGCGGTGATGGCTTCAACGATCCAGTCGTCCGCGCCGTCAAACTGGCCCCTCGCCACCACCACGGACTCGAACAAGGGGTTGCGCGGTACCCGCATGGGCGCATTGGCGACCAGGAGCACGCGCAGGCCACAGCGCGTCGCGACCCGGAACACCTCCTCCTTTACGGGGCAGGCATCGGCGTCGACAAAGATCCGGATCTCCGGAGGGGCCGGGTCGCTCATGGCCGCACCGCCGAAGCCAGATGCCCGAGGGCCTTCTGCAGGCGCTCGGAATGTGCCGGATCGAGCAGGTGCCCTTCTGCATCCAACCCAGCGCGCGCGAGGGTGAGGCAGAGGGAGGCGCCGGGCACCACAGAGGCAGACATCACCTCCAGGGTGTGCACGAGGGACGCCTGCGCCCTAGCTCCACCCTCGGGTGAGGGCGAGACGCTCCAGGCGGCGGTCGGCTTGCCCATACAGACGCCGGAGGAGACCACCCACTCCAGAAGGTTCTTCAGCGCGGCGGGCAGAGTGTGAATGTATTCCGGCGTGCAGATGACCAGTGCATCGGCCCCGGCGATGAGCTCCCGAATCTGAGCCACGGGGGCAGGGAGTGGCTCGGTGTCGCGCTCGGGGCTGAAGTGCGGCAGCTCATCCAGGGCATTCCAGAATGCGAAGTCCATTCCCACCGGGGCCAGACGGGCGGCCTCCTGCAGCACCAGGGTGTTGAGGGACCCGGCGCGAAGGCTGCCGGCAAGGGCGAGGACGCGCAGGGACATCACCCCTTCCGCCGCCACACCAGCACCGTGCCCGCACCAATGGCCACCAGGCCCACCCAGACCGGAATGTGGATGGATTCCTTCTCCTTGAGGGTGAACTCGAGGGGGCCGAGCTTCGCGTCATGGCTCTGCTTGGTGTAGTTCAGGTCGGGCCAGGCCAGCGAGGTGGCGCCTAGGGCGATGAGGGCCAGGCCGAGCAGGGCTTTCATGGACATGGGGGCTCCGGGGGTGACCTTCATTGCACCACGGACGCGGGGGGCCCAGGCGTGAGCGCTTCGGCGCTGGTCCATTCCAGGCCATGCGTGGCCAGACAGCGGGCCTCACTTGGTCCCGGCGTCCTTTTTGGGAGGCTTGCTCCGGCGCTCCGGTTTCTTGGGCGGGGCAGGGGCCGGCTTGGAGGCCGTGTCGTACAGGCTCGCCAGCCGGATGGCCTGGGCGGAGATGTCCGAAGCTTTGTGGATCTCCTTGAGCACCGAGGCCACCAGGTCGAGGTCCGCGCCATCCCCCTTCAGCAGCTCTTGGAAGGCCACCGACTTGAGGGCCTCCAGCCGCTTGGACTGCCGCTTACCCGCCGCCCAGTTCAGCAGCTTGGAGAAGAGCTCATAGCCGAGCTTAAGTTCCGGGGTGGGTACGGGCATGGGGCCAGCATAGACCGCCGGAATGGACAGGGGATGGGCAAACCAAACGGCTCAGGCCCGGAAGGGGGCGGGGGGCTGGTGCTCCCAGGCCCCGCCCAGCAGGGTCGTCCGCACAGGTACGCCGGGTGTTTTCACGCCCCGGTGGCTCATGCAGGTATGGACGGCCACCAGCTGGACGCCCCAGGCGGCGGGGTGAAGGTGGTGCACCAGGGCATCGGCGATCTGCCGGGCCATGCGCTCCTGCACCTGCAGGCGCCAGGCATAGGCCTGCACCACCCGCACCAGCTTGGAGAGGCCCACGGTGCCACCCCCCACCGGGGGATTGGCCGGGAGGTAGCCCACGGTGGCGTACCCCTCGAAGGGGGCCAAGTGATGCTCGCAGGTGCTGACAAAGGGGATGCGCTCGAGGATTACCGGGACGGGGGCCAGGTCACCGGGCAGGGGCTTCAGCTCGGCGGCCAGGTCCACGGCGTACCCCGCCAACCGCTCCGCCCAGAACTCTGCCACCCGCCCAGGGGTGTCCCTCAGCTCCGGGGCGTCCGGGTCCTGCCCGAGGGCTTGCAGGAGGGCACGCACGGCCGCCTCGGAGGCGACCCGGTCCAGGGGACGGACGGAGGGTTCGATCATGGTCCCGACAGTCTACGCCCGGGGGCCCGGGTTCAGGCCAGGAGGTCCAGACCCGCCTGGAACATCGAGGCCTGGGTGGAGGCCAGGGCGTTCTGCACCGCGGTGCTGGGATCCTGGTTCTGGTCGTAGGCGTAGCGCACCAGGGCGGCGGTGGTGCTGGGGGTCAGGTAGGCCGTGGAACTGGGCAGGCTGTCGCTGGTCGGGAGCAGGGCCGAGGGGGAAGAGCCCCCGAGGAGGGCGAAATCAAGGCCGGTGCTGCCGCCCGCCCCGAACAAGGGCTCCAGCGGGGCGGAACTGGCCAGCAGGGAGGTGGCCTCGGACACCTGGGCCTGGCTCGACGAGAAGGCCTGGGTCAGGGCCTGGCTGGCGTTGCCGGTCTGGGTCAGAGCGCTCTGATAGGAATAGGAACTCAGGGAGGCCAAGCCGTTCACATCCATGGGCCCCCTTCCTGTTCAGGGCTCATCGGTCGGGAGCGGAAAAAGGGTGAGGGGGCTGGCCCTCAGGCCATGAAGTCCACCTGGTCTGCGCCCGAAGGGGCGGCTGCGGCCAGGACCCCGTAGGAGCGGAGCACCTGCTGGGCGGATCCCTGGGGCTGGGCGTAGTCGCCGGGTCCCGGTCCCCCCTCACGGGGCTGGAGGGGTCCCACCCGGCTGACGGCGGTGGCATCCCGGACGAGGGTCGACCCGGGCTCGGTGACCAGGTAGGGGGCGAAGGCCGCCCCCTGAACCCCCGCCCCGAAGCGGAGGGCCGTCTGGAGGGCGAATTCGAGACTGGTGCTGGACACAAAGGTGTCGGTGGAGGCCGTCAGGGCCGTGGGGGCCACCAGGCCCGGGTTGGCGGTGGGAGCCGTGGAGGTGGCGCCGGCCGAAGCCACGGCCCGGGGGTTGTCCTGGGCGGGGGCTGGCGTGGTGTCGGCGGCGGCTTGGGGTGCCTGCAGGGCGCTGAACAGGGTGGCTGCGGCGTCCTGGGCGAGGCCCGTACCCCCCACCCCGGCCCCGAGCCAGGGGAACTGGGAGGCGGCCTGAAGGGTCCGCTGGAACAGACCCTGGGCCAGATCCTGGGTTGTGAGCGCCAGGGCATCGGCACTGCCGCCCGCCGACGGTGGCGGAACCGCCACGGGCTGGGCAGGACGAAGGGCACTCAAGCCGCTGAGGGAGGCCGGTCCAAGGGCATTGACCGAGAGAGGATCCATGGCTCTTTCCAGGATAGGCCTTTTCCGGGGCTAGGTTTGAGATCGGTGCGGAAAGATCCCTGTGGGATCATGGGGGATTCGGGAGGGGTCATGAGTGAGAAGGTCAGTTACGCGTCCAGCGGCGTCGACATCAACCGCCAGGACGAGGCGCTGAAGCGCATCAAGCCCCACGTGAAGGCCACGAAGACCCCCGGGGTGCGCAGCGACATCGGCCTCTTCGGCGGGCTGTTCGACGCCCGGTTCCCCGAGACCAAACCCATCCTGGTCAGCAGCATGGATGGGGTGGGCACCAAGATGAAGGTGGCCCGGCGGGCCGGGATCTGGGACACGGTGGGGCAGGATCTGGTCAACCACTGCATCAACGACATCCTGGTGCAGGGCGCCCGGCCCCTGTTCTTCCTGGACTACATCGCCGCCCAGCGGCTGGAGCCCGAAGTCATCGAGCAGATCGTCAAGGGCATGGCCACGGCCTGCCTGGCCTCTGGCTCGGCCCTCATCGGCGGTGAACTGGCTGAGATGCCTGGTGTTTACGCCGAAGGCGAAGTGGATGTGGCGGGCACCATCGTGGGCGTGGTGGACGAGGCGGACCTGCTGCCCAAGCTCTCCTACATGGCCGAAGGGGATGTGCTGGTGGGCCTGCCCAGCTCGGGTCTCCACACCAACGGCTATTCCCTGGCCCGCAAAGTCTGCTTCGAGCTGGAGAAGCTCGACGTGGCCGATACCCTGCCCGGCACCACCCAGACGGTGGCCCAGGCCCTGCTGGCCGTCCACCGCAGCTACCTGACCCCCGTCATGCCCCTCGTCAAGGCCGGCAAGCTGGTGGCCATGGCCCACATCACCGGGGGCGGGCTGACGGACAACATTCCCCGCGTGCTGCCCCCGACGCTGGATGCCGAGATCGACACCGCCAGCTGGGAGATCCCGGCCCTCTTCCGCTTCCTCATGGAGAAGGGCGGCCTGGGCATCGACGACGCCCGCCAGGCCCTGAACCTGGGGGTGGGCATGGTGCTGGTGGCGAAGGCCAACCGCCTCGACGAGGTGCTGGCGGAACTCCACGCCGCCGAGGAGCCCGCCTGGGTGCTGGGGCGCCTGACCACGGGTTCGGGCGTTGTCCGCTACCGGTAGCCCCGCTCCCCGCTTGGGCCTGCTCGACCCGCTGCGGGGCATCCTCGCCCTGTGCGTGGCGGTCTACCACCTCAGTGTGTGGTACGACCTGACGCAGTCGGGATCTGGCCAGAACATGGCCCTGGCGAAGCTGGGCAACTACGGGGTGTCGGCCTTCTTCGTACTTAGCGGGTTCCTGCTGTTCCGCACCACCTCCTGGGCGCGCATCCGGAAGGAGGGGCTCCGGCGATTCTGGCTTCGGCGCTTCCTGCGCCTGGCCCCGGTCTTCTATCTGGCCGTGGCCCTGAATGTCGCCTTCCACCTGGGCATGGGGCCTGAGCCCTCGGCGCGCTTCCTCCTGGAGAACCTCACGCTCACTTTCGGTGCCATCCACCCCAACCATGCCTTGGTGACCGGGGGCTGGTACGTGGGGCTGGTGGCCCTGCTTTACATGGCCTATCCCGCCCTGGCCTGGCTGCGCGAGCGGGGGGGGCTCGGGTTCCTGTTGGCCCTCGCGGTGGGGCTGTGGCTCTGGAGTCTGCCCTCCACCCTGCATGGCGTCATGGAGCAGCCCCAGTGGAACCGCTTCCACACCTACGTCCTGGCCCCCAACCAGGTCTTCCTGCTGGCCTGGGGCGGCCTGCTGGCGGGCCTTCACGCCAAGACCGAGGAACGCCTCGATCCAAAGGTGGCGCTCCTGCTCTCCCTGCCCCTGCTCTGGATCCTCCTGCGGCCTTCACCGCAGTTCTTCGACCACCTGGTGGCCCTGACGGGCTGGTTGCGCTACCGCTACCTGTTGGTGATTACGGTCCTCGTCGCCCTGGCGGCCTTCGCAAGGGATGGCGTGCCGGGCTGGGCCAGCAAACCCCTGGTCCGACTGGGCGACTGGAGCCTCGGCCTCTACCTGCTCCACCCCTTCACCATGAAGCTGGTGGCGCCTCACTGGCAGGGCCGCCTGGGCTTCGCCCTCTCCCTGGGCCTGGCCATCCTCGCCGCGGCGGTCGTCCACCGCTGGATCGAGGAGCCCGCCGGACGGTTGGCCCGGCGCTGATCAGGATCCCTCGATGCGCGCATAGAAGCTGGTGCGGCGCAGGTTCTCCTCCACCTTGAAGGCCTGCTGCAGGGGCGGGAAGGCGCGCTGCTCGCAGTCGGTGCGCTCGCAGAGGCGGCAGGTGACACCCACGGGCACCGGCGGCTGGTCCAGGCGCAGGCCGTCGGCGTAGACCAATTCCTTGGCGTGGCCCATCTCGCAGCCCAGACCCAGGGCCTGCATGGCGTGCTGGCCCCGGTAGCCGCCTGTGTCCTTCTGGAGGGTGCGGGCGATGCAGAAGTAGCGGCGGCCGTCGGGGAACTCGCTGATCTGGGTGCGGATGAGGCCGGGGGTGAGGAAGGCGGCATGGGCGTTCCAGCGGGGGCAGGCGCCGGAGAAGCGCGCGAACCGGATGCCCGACGCAGAGAAGCTCTTCGAGATGTTGCCGGCGATGTCGATGCGCAGGAAGTGGAAGGGCACCCCCTCCAGGCCCGGGCGGCGCAGGGTGGTGAGGCGATGGCAGACCTGCTCGAAGCTCGCCTGAAAGCGCTTGGCGAGGATGTCGATGTCGTAGCGCTCGGCTCGGGCGGCCTTCAGGAAGCGCTCGTAGGGCATGAGGACGGCGCTGGCGAAGTAGTTGGCCAGCGCGACCCTGGCCAGGGCGCGCGAGGCGGGGGTCCTCAGCAGCACATGGTCCGTCAGCTGCTCCAGGAGCTGACTGTGATCCAGCAGCGCCAGCTGGTGGGCCAGCTGGAAAGTGCGGCTGCGCTGAGGCAGGAGTTCCGAGAGGCTGAGGCTGCGCCGGTCCGGGTCGTAACGGCGGAGCAGACCAGGGCCCTCCGCCATCCGGTGGATCCGAACGGTGATCCCCCGTGCCTCGAAGACCGAGACCAGGCCGGGGTAGGGGTGGTCTCCGTCGATGGCCTCTTCTGTCCAGAGGGCTTCTGCGGCGGCCTCCAGCTCCGGGAAGTGGTTCATGGCCTGCTGGATGAAGTCGCCCACCTCCTCCGAGGGCAGCCGGGTGGCTTCGGGGTCGAAGCCCTGACCGTCACTCAGCTTGGTGGACAGCGTGGCCAGGCTCTCCTGGCTGTGCTGGAAGGCCCGGTACAGTTCGAAGACCCCGCGGGCCAGGTCGGGGCTGTTCTGGACCAGCTCACGCACGTCCTGGGCTTGGAGACCCAGGGGCTCAAAGAGCGGGTCCCCGAAGACCTCCATGAGGTCGTCCGAGAGGCGCTGGTCCTCCTCGGGGGCCAGGGCCTTCAGGTCCAGCTTGAACTGCTGGGCCAGACGGATGAGCAAGGGGGCGGTGAGGGGGCGCTTGTTGCCTTCGATGAGGTTGAGGTAGCTGGGGCTGATGCCCAGGGCCTCGGCCAGCTGCACCTGGCTCAGGCCCTCCTGGCGGCGAAGGAGGCGGATCTTGGCGCCGAGGCGCGCGGCGGTCTTGGTGGGGGCAGCGGATGGCATGGGACCTCGTTTACATCAATTTACAAAATTAATGAACACAATTTACAAAAATTTTCAGCTCAACCCCTATCAAATCTATCGTTGGTTGACTTCATTCAGAATAGGTCAATCTTTGACATAGCGCCATACCAATCCTTTTCCGGCCACCCCCAAACCCCTTTCCCGAGGTACCCATGACCCCCAAGTTCCCCATCCCCCCCATCGAGGATGACTTCTCCGCCACCCGCTGGGAGGGCGTCACCCGGCCCTACACCGCCGAGACCGTGAAGAAGCTCCGCGGCAGCCTCCGCATCGAGCACACGCTGGCCAAGCTGGGCGCGCGGAAGCTCTGGAAGCTGCTCCAGAACGACACCCCCACCCGCGCCCTGGGCGCCCTGAGCGGCGGCCAGGCCGTGCAGATGGCCCGGGCGGGCCTGAAGGCCATCTACTGCTCCGGCTGGCAGGTGGCCGCCGACGCCAACCTCTCGGGCCAGTCCTACCCCGACCAGAGCCTCTATCCCGCCAACTCGGTGCCCGCCCTGGTGAAGCGCCTCAACAACGCCCTCCAGCGCACCGACCAGGTGGAGCACGGCGAGGGTGGCGTCACCCGCGACTGGTTCCTGCCCATCGTGGCCGATGCGGAGGCGGGCTTCGGCGGCCCCCTCAACGCCTACGAACTCATGAAGGGCATGATCGAAGCGGGCGCCGCGGGCGTGCACTTCGAGGACCAGCTCTCCAGCGAGAAGAAGTGCGGCCACCTCGGCGGCAAGGTGCTCATCCCCACGGGCCACTTCATCCGCACCCTCGTGGCGGCCCGCCTGGCGGCGGACGTCATGGACGTGTCCACCCTCGTCATCGCCCGCACGGATGCCGACTCGGCCCGCCTCATCACGTCGGACATCGACGAGCGTGACCAGCCCTTCCTGACGGGGGAGCGCACCCCCGAGGGCTTCCACCGCATCACCGGGGGTGTCCAGATGGCCATCGCCCGTGCCAAGGCCTACGCGCCCTATTGCGACATGATCTGGTGCGAGACCTCCACTCCCGACCTGAAGGAGGCCCGGGAGTTCGCCGAGGGCGTCCACGCCGAGTTCCCCGGCAAGCTGCTGGCCTACAACTGCTCCCCTTCCTTCAACTGGAAGAAGAAGCTCAGCGATGAGGAGATCGCCACCTTCCAGACCGAGCTGAACGCCATGGGCTACAAGTTCCAGTTCATCACCCTGGCGGGCTTCCACAGCCTCAACCACGGCATGTTCGAGCTGGCCAACGCCTACCGCACCGAGCAGATGACCGCCTACGCCCGCCTGCAGGAAGCGGAGTTCGCCTCCGAGACCAAGGGCTACACGGCCACCAAGCACCAGCGGGAGGTGGGCACCGGCTACTTCGACGAGGTGGCCCAGGCCATCAGCGGCGGGCTGGCCTCCACCCTGGCCCTGGCCGGCTCCACCGAGGCCCAGCAGTTCCACTAGGCCAGAGGCCGTATCGGTATGCGGGGCGACCCTCCAGAAGGGGGTCGCCCCGCTCCACGTCTGGGAGAAGGCGCGCTACTTGGGCGCTTCGGCGGCCTTCTTCTCGGCCAGGGTCTGGTCGTTGATCACGTTCGAGGGGGTGGTGGGCTTCTTGGGGGCGGTCCCGGCGGCGAAGGTCTCACCCGTCCGGTGGTAGGTCAGGTACTCCCCGAAGAACACGGCCATGAGGTCGGCGCGCTCCTTGAAGTAGGCGAAGCCGTGCTCATCCCCTTCCTTGAAGGACACGTCCACGCCGGGCAGGCCCTTGAGAGAGGTGGCATTCTCGAAGGCGTCCTTGTCGCCAGTGGAGGCCAGGACGAAGGTTGTGGCCTTGGCGCGAAGGATGGCGCCCTTGAGGTGCTCCCGCGCGTCGGGACCGAAGGCGCCCGTGCCCGCGGGGCTGAGGCTCAGGACGGCGACCGGCTTCACCTCGGGGGCAGCCAGAATGGCCGCGAAGGCGCCGACGCTGGCCCCGGCCAGGCCGAGCCGACGGCCATCCACCCCGGGCTGCTTCCGCAGCCAGGCCGCAGCCTGGGCGAGGTCGGCGGGGATCTGATCAAAGCCCACGGCCTGGGCGGAGGCCATGAAGTCGGCCGTGACGGCGACGGTGGTTCCGGCCTTCTGGGTACTGGCGCCATGGCCCCGTAGGTCGAGGGCCAGGGTGCCGATGCCCCGGGCGGCGAGGCGCTCGGCCAGGGGTGCCCAGCCGGTGTGGTCGGCCCCGAACTGGTGCGCCAGGATCACTACGGGCACCTTGCCCTTGGCGGCGGGCAGCGACAGCGTGCCCTTGAGGGCAAACCCATCCGCGCTGGTGAGCGCCATCTCCGTCGAAGTGGGGGTGGTGCCGGGGGCGGCCAGCAGGGCCAGGGACGCCAAAGGGGCCAGCAGACGGAGCGTGCGCATGAGGACCTCGGGGAAGTGCCCACACTCTAGCACGCAGCGGGAACCCGGCGGGGGGCTGTTCCGTGTTGTATAAAGGAATGGTGTCCATCCAGAGGTGCCCATGACTGCCGAGACCCCCGATGCCATCCTGCAAGAGACGAAACGCCGCATGGATGCCTCCCTGGAGGCCCTGAAGAAGGAGATGGCGACCATCCGCACCGGCCGGGCCAACGCCAGCCTGCTGGACAATGTTCATGTGGACTACTACGGCTCCAGCGTGCCCGTGAACCAGATGGCCACCGTGTCAGTGCCCGAGGCCGGGATGCTGGTGATCCAGCCCTTCGACAAGAGCGCCATCAAGGCCATCGAAACGGCCATCCTCAAGTCGGAGCTGGGTATCAACCCCGGCAACGATGGCAACGTGATCCGCCTGCCCATTCCCATGCTGACGGAGGAACGGCGCAAGGAGCTGGTGAAGGTCCTGCATCGCCTGGGCGAGGAGATCAAGACCGGCATCCGCAATATCCGCCGCGATGCCAATGAGGACGTGAAGAAGCTTGAGAAGGCCAAGGACGCCCACATCTCCGAGGACACGGCCAAGAAGGCCCTGGAGGACATCCAGAAGCTCACCGACGCCCACATCAAGGACGTCGACGACGCCATGAAGCACAAGGAAGCCGAGATCCTCAAGGTCTGACCCCGCCGGGTGGCGAAGCGCGCTGCAGGGCAGCGGGGACACGCGGCCCCGCACCGGTGAGCATCCTGTCGAACCCTCCAGTGGCCAAGCGAGCCGCCGTCCATCGGATGGCGCCCAACCCGCGCCTGAACTCACCGCCCTTTGCTAGGATGCAGGGGGCAGTCGAAGGGATACCGGACCTGCCGCCACCTGCGAGGTCCGATGCCTTCCCTGCCTGTGCTTGCCCTGCTCATGCTCGCCGCGCTGCTGGCGGGCTTCGTGGATGCGGTGGTGGGCGGGGGGGGGCTCATCACGGTGCCTGCCCTCATGATCGGCCTGCCGCCCGGGACAGCCCTGCCCACCCTGTTAGGCACGAACAAAGTGGTTGCCGTGACCGGCGCCACCATGGCGGCGGGCAAGTTCCTGCGCGCCGGCACGCTGGCCTGGCGCGAGATGGTGGTGCCCGTGCTGGCCTCCGCCACGGGAGCTGCCGGCGGGGTGTGGCTCACCTACCGGGTCCACGGCGATTTCCTGCGGCCCGTCATGCTTGGCCTGCTGGTGGTCATGCTGGCCTTCACGCTGCTGAAGCCGGACCTCGGCCACCTGCATGCCCCCCGCTATGGGCTGGCCCACCAGCGGGGACTGGCGGCCCTCATCGCCCTCGTTCTGGGCTTTTACGACGGCTTCTTCGGACCCGGCGTGGGGTCCCTGCTCATCTTCGTGTTCGTGGCGATCCTCGGCTTCGACTTCCTGCGCGCTTCGGCCCTGGCCAAGAGCGTCAACTGGGCCTCCAACATCACGGCCATGGGCCTGTTCGTCTGGCAGGGCAGCTGGCTCCCTGGCATCGCGCTCAGCATGGCGGTGGCCAATGGAGCGGGGGGCTACCTGGGCGCCCACGTGGCGCTCAGCCGAGGCAGTCGCTGGGTTCGCGGGGTCTTCATCCTGGTGGTGGGCGCTCTGATACTGCGACTCAGCTGGCAAATCCTGAAACATTGATGGCTGGGAAAACAATGCAGTTCTTCTCCCACTCGCCTTGGTTGCATACTCTGCCGATGAGGCATCCATGCGAGAGGCACCGCTTCCGTCCCTGAACGGAACCTTCTGCGCTTCCCCGGTCTGCGCCACGCCGGCCGAGGTGAGCGAGCAGGCCTCCCTCTGCCTGGACGATCCCATCGTGCACGCCGTCCTCGAGGCGGTGGACAGCTACGCCGTGGTGCTGAACGCCCAGCGCCAGATCCTCGCCGCCAATCCGGTGCTGCTGGAGGCCCTGTTGCGCGAGGATCCGGCCGCCTTCAAGGGACTGCGACTGGGCGAGGCACTGGGATGCGTCCACGTGCCCGAAGGTCCTGCGGGGTGTGGAACCGCCAAGGCCTGCCGGCGCTGCGGGGCCCTGCTGGCTATTCTTGCGGCCCAGGGCACGACGGAGGCCACCACGGGCGAATGTCTCCTCACCATGGAGCACCATGGACGCATGGAAGCCCGGGAGTTCGCCGTCCGGTCCCTGCCCCTGTTCGTGGCGGGCCATCGCCTGACTCTGCTCACGTTGCAGGACATCAGCGCCCGCAAGCGCCGGGATGCCCTGGAGCGCATCTTCATCCACGACCTGATGAACTCCCTGCAGGGGCTGCAGGGCTGGACGGAAGTCCTGCAGGCCGCAGGCTCCAGCCCCACCACCATCGCCGAGCGGATTCTGGGGTTGGCCGAGCATCTGACCCTAGAGGTGGAATCCCAGCGGCGCCTGCTCCAGGCCGAGAACGGGGAATTGGTGGCGGATTTCCAGGAGCATTCACCCGACCGCATCCTGGACGAGCTGGAAGCGAGCCTCGGCAGGCCCCTGGCCGACCGCCTGGTGCGCCCGAAGCCAGGTGAACCCGGGGCTCCCATCCGCACGGACGCGGCGATTCTCTGCCGCATCCTTGGCAACATGGTCGTGAACGCCCTGGAAGCCATGCCCACGGGTGGGCAGGCCCGCATCTGGTACGAGCAGACACCCGAGGCCACGGTGTTCAGCGTCCACAATGCGGGGGGTATGCCCGAAGAAGTGACGGACCGGGTCTTCCATCGTTCCTTCAGCACCAAGGCCGCCGCCGGGCGGGGCCTGGGCACCTATGGGATGAAGCTGCTCGGGGAAGGGGTGCTGGGAGGCAAGGTCGGCTTTACCACCAGCTGGACCGAAGGCACGCGCTTCTTCATCGAGCTTCGCAAGGAGGGTTGAGGGGGCAGCCAGGGTATGCTGGTCCCTCGATGCCTCCCCCTCGACCCCGTTCCTTCACCTGGGACGTCCTCCTCCGAGCCCTGCGCTTCTTCTACCTGCTCTGGGGCGGGATGCTGTTGTCGACGCTGGCGTTCTACGGCCGCATGAAGCTGCCCACGGCGTTCTGGCGCTGGCCGGAGTTCAGTCGGGCCGTCATGGGGCCCTGGGGCCGGGCCCTGGCCCTTGGGTTCGGCCTGGTCATGTGCCTGGCGGCCCTGCTGGAGGTCTGGGAGCTGGTGGATCGCCTCCTGGTCCGATTCATGGGCGAGTCGGAGCGCTGAGCAGAACACTTCGCTTGGTGATTCGGACCGTTTTGGCGATCCTGGAGTCTTCGGTTTGAACCCTTCCGGGGTTCGAGCCATACAAGAAGCGTGTCTCGGGAGGCGTTGGGTATGGTCCAAGTGGTTCGTGGCGTGTTGGGAATGGGGCTGTCGTTGGGTGTTGGCGCCCTGCCACTCGCGGCCCAGAGCATGGCCCTGCCGGCGGTCGATCCCGTGGGGATCGCCCGGAGTGGCGCCCAGGTGGCCTACGGGTACAGCGTGGAGGCCGCCGCCCTCAACCCAGCCCTGCTGTCCTCTCTGAAGGGATCTGTCAGCGCCTACCTTGCTGCGGGCCTGGAGATGTCCGCCACGCAGCAGAGCCTGGAATCCAACCAGCAGTCGGGACCCAAGTCCTACTTCAGCACCGACCGCAATCGGACCGTGGGTGCCTTCGGGCTGGCCCTCCGGTTCTCTCCGCAACTCACGCTCGGCTTGAAGCTGGACGAGCCCTTCCTGCGACATGGGCAACTTCTGGACGATGCTCCCAGCCGCTACCTGGGCGATGGCCTGGATCTGGCGGCCCGCCGCCTGGAAGGGCAGGCCGCCTGGGCCCTCAGTCCCAACCTCTCTGTGGGTATCGGCCTCGGGGTCGCGCGCCTCTCCTTTGAATCCAGCAATGTGGTGCGGTTGGGGGTGCCCAATGATCCCACCCAGCCAGCCTCCGCGACCAATGCCGTGAATGGCCTGGTGGAACAGCGGGTGGGCCAGAGTGGGAACAAGGTGGTTCCCAGCTATTCCCTTGGTGTGCGCTGGGCCATGAGCCCCCGCTGGACCTTCGGCTTCACCCACCAATCGGGCCTGAAGGGTGATCTGCCTCTCACCGCCGAGTTCCGCGATGCGAGCCTAGGCTATCTCCTCAACGACGGGCTCGGCAGTGGTCCTGTGGGCCTGGGGCCCCGGGCGGAAACCCTGCTCTCCCTCTCGCGAGCGGTGCAGGGAAGCGCCACCCTGGAATTGCCCTCCCAGACGACCGTGGGCGTGCGGCACCGCCTCCTCCCCAACCTGACCTGGGAAGCGGATCTGCGCTGGACCTCCGGCAACCTCCGGGTGCCGTCCTTCGCCTCGGTGACCACACCCTCCGGGACGGTCACGGCGCCCTCGGAGCTGCCGCAGGGGCGGGGGCACCTGGGTTTCAGCTCCTCCGTGGAATTGGAGCTCGGGAAGCTGTGGACCATCCGCGGCGGTCTGGCCCTGGATCAGCGCAGCGTGGAGGAAAGCGCCACCGAGCCCATGCTGGGCGGCAGCCGGACCTCCGCGTTCTCCCTGGGCGCCGGGTACCGGGTGTTTGGGGGTGAGGTGAGCCTGGGCTACCAATATCGCCAGAGCGAGGACCAGGACACCCGGAACCTCTATGGCGTCTGGAGCTCGACCGGGTTCCGCAGCGTGGGGACCAAGGTCCGCATGGAGGGCATGGGCCACCTCATGGCCATCGGCTTCAGGAAAACCTTCTAGTGGTGCCCGCGCGAAATGGCCGGATCACCCGCCACGCCCCTGGGCACCACGTGGCGGGGGTCTGGGGGCACGCCAGTGCCCCCAGCGGGGTGACAGCCCTGGCGCGTCTGCGCGCAAGGGCGCCAGAGGGGCAAGGCCCCGATGGAAGTGCACCTCGCCATCCACCCATTGATCCAGCTGTTTCAGGCGAGGTGCACTAGCCGTGCGCTACCTAGGCCCCCATGCCTGCGAAGAGGCCCTGACCCGGGGAGAGTTGCACACCCTCTGGATCGCACCCGCGGCCATGGGCCGCATGGCCAAGCTCATCGCGCTCGCCCGCACGGCCGGCGTGGTCGTGCATCGCGAGCCCATGGAGGGCCTGGACCGGCGCAGCCAGGGCCAGCGCCACCAGGGCGTGCTGGGCGAAGGTGCCGCCTTCGCCTACACCGAGTTCGAGGACCTGCTCGTGCGCCTCCAGGAGAAGCGGGATGCCGCGCTGTTGCTGGCACTGGATGGCGTCACCGACCCGCACAACCTCGGTGCCATCCTGCGTTCTGCAGCCGGCGCCGCCGTGGACGGCGTCCTCCTGCCCGAGCGGCGCTCAGCGACCGTGAATGAGACTGTCATCCGGGCCAGCGCCGGCACGGCGGGGCGGGTGCCCATCTGCCGCGTCGTCAACCTGGGCCGGGCCCTGGATGACCTCAAGGCGGCCGGGGCCTGGATCTATGGACTGGCCGCCGGAGCAGGCAGCCGGGACTACCTGGCAGAGCCCTTCGATCGCGCCACGGTGCTGGTTCTGGGGGCGGAGGGTGAAGGTCTGCACCTGAAGATCCGGGAGCGCTGTGATGGCCTCCTCCACATCGCCATGCCGGGGGGCATCGAAAGCCTCAACGTGTCGGCCGCGGCGGCCGTGACGCTCTTCCAGGTGGTCGCCCGTCGCAGGACCGCCAGTCCGGAAGTTTCCCCTTGAGACAGGTTGGGCGCCGTGATACCTTTCGAGTTCCTTGTCAGGGAAGCCCTGCCTCGCAGTGACTCTGACACGGAGCCCCGTCAGGGGTTCCGTCGGAAAGCCCGACCGGGCCAACCCGGGACGGTTTGACAAGCCCCGGGAGGGGCACCGGACAAGCATGCCGAGATGGCCGAGTGGTTAATGGCAGCAGACTGTAAATCTGCCACGCAACGCGTTACGGAGGTTCGAATCCTTCTCTCGGCACCAGTCCCCCTGGGGCTTCCCAGGAAACTGGGTCCCGTTTACGGAGTTCCACCGCGGGAATAGCTCAGTTGGTAGAGCGTCAGCCTTCCAAGCTGAATGTCGCGGGTTCGAACCCCGTTTCCCGCTCCACCCTCCCCGTTGGCCGGATCTTCCGGTTGATGGCCAGGTAACCCGCCCTGCGGCGGGAAGATTCAAAGCCCACATAGCTCAGTGGTAGAGCACTTCCTTGGTAAGGAAGAGGTCACCGGTTCAAGCCCGGTTGTGGGCTCCACCCTTTGTTGTTTGCATCAGTTCCCTCTTCTTCTCTCCCACCCTTCAGGAGGCACCCGTGGCCAAAGAGAAATTTGACCGCTCAAAGACCCACGTCAACATCGGCACCATCGGCCACGTGGATCACGGCAAAACGACGCTGACCGCGGCGATTACCTACATCCTCGCCAAGAAGTTTGGCGGCGAGACCAAGTCCTACGACCAGATCGACTCCGCGCCCGAAGAGAAGGCCCGCGGGATCACGATTAACACCGCCCACGTCGAGTACCAGACCGAGAAGCGTCACTACGCCCACGTGGACTGCCCTGGTCACGCCGACTACATCAAGAACATGATCACCGGCGCGGCTCAGATGGACGGTGCGATCCTCGTGGTCGCCGCCACCGACGGCCCCATGCCCCAGACCCGTGAGCACATCCTCCTGGCTCGCCAGGTTGGCGTGCCCTACATCGTGGTCTTCATGAACAAGGTGGACATCGCCGACCCCGAGCTCACCGAGCTGGTCGAGATGGAAATCCGCGACCTGCTGTCCTCCTACCAGTACCCCGGCGACGATATCCCCATCATCAAGGGCTCCGCTCGTCTGGCCCTGGATCACGCTGACACGCCCGACCATCCGGACTGCGCCTGCATCCTGGAGCTCATGGCTGCCGTTGATGCCTACATTCCCGACCCCACCCGCGCCATCGACAAGCCCTTCATCATGCCCGTCGAAGACGTGTTCACCATCACCGGCCGCGGCACCGTGGTGACCGGCCGCATCGAGGCTGGCATCGTCCGCGTCGGTGAGGAAATCGAGATCATCGGCCTCAAGGACACCGTCAAGAAGGTCGTGACCGGCGTCGAGATGTTCCGCAAGTCCCTGGATCAGGGCCAGGCCGGTGACAACGCCGGCATCCTGCTCCGCGGTGTGGAGCGCAAGGATGTGGAGCGTGGCCAGGTGCTTGCCAAGCCCGGCAGCATCACCCCCCACACCAAGTTCAATGCCCAGGTGTACGTGCTGACCAAGGAAGAGGGCGGCCGCCACACCCCCTTCTTCAACAAGTACCGTCCCCAGTTCTATTTCCGCACCACTGACGTGACCGGCTCCATCGAACTCGAAGCCGGCCGTGAGATGGTGATGCCTGGCGACAACGTCACCCTGACCGTCGAACTGATCCAGCCCATTGCCATGGTCAAGGGTCTGAAGTTCGCCATCCGCGAGGGTGGTCGCACGGTGGGCGCCGGCAACGTGGGCGAGATCCTGGCCTAGGCTGGCCCGTCCACCGACTTAGGAGGTCACCATGCGCGACATCGTTCATCTGCAGTGCCAAGAGTGCAAGCGCAAGAACTACAGCACCACCAAGAACAAGAAGACCACCACGGGCAAGCTTGAATTCAACAAGTTCTGCCGTTTCTGTGGCGGTTACAAGATTCACCGCGAGTCGAAGTAGGCTTTCGGCCCGAAGGGTTACCCGCCCGGCCCCACCAGAGGCCGGGCGGTTCCCACAGGGGAGTAGCTCAGCTGGTAGAGCAGCGGACTCCAAATCCGCAGGTCGCGGGTTCGAACCCTGTCTCCCCTGCCACACTCCGGCCCCGGCGGTCCCGCTCGGGGCCAGGTTTTTCTGCTCGACGTCCTTTCCGCGAGGTTCATCGTGATCGGTGCCATCAAACAACAGGCCAAGGATCTTGCGACCGAACTCAATCGGGTGGACTGGCCCAGCCGCGAGAAGGTGCTTGATTCGGCCGGGACGGTAATCGTCATCTCGGTGTTCGTTGGGGTCTATCTCTGGTCCGTGGATCTCGTGTTCGCCAAGGGCTTCGACCTCCTCTTCCTGAAGATGCGTTGACGTGGAGGCAGGAATGTCTGATCTCGTAAGCACGCCCCAGGAACCCCAGCCCGCTCCGGCCCAGCCACAGGGTCCTGAGCTGAAGTGGTTCATCATCCACACCTATTCCGGCTACGAAGCCAAGGTGATGGAACACCTCCGCCAGCGCATCCAGATGGAAGAGCGCCAGGAGAGCTTCGGCGACATCCAGATCCCGGAGGAGACCTACGAGGAGATGAAGGTCGACGCCAAGTCCGGCAAGAAGGAGCGCGTCGTCAAGAAGCGCAAGTCCTTCCCCGGCTACCTGCTCGTGCAGATCCAGGTCGAGCGCAAGCCCGATGGGTCCGTCGAGATGGCCGACGCCGACTGGCACCTGGTGCGCAACACTCCCAAGGTCACCAGCTTCGTCGGGGCCAACAAGAAGCGGCCCACGCCCCTGACGGACGAGGAAGTCCGCCAGATCATGCACCACACCGAAGAGACCCAGGAGAAGCCCAAGCCGAAGTACCACTTCGAAAAGGGCGAGAAGGTGCGCATCATCGATGGCCCCTTCGCCAACTTCGAAGGCGATGTGGAGGAGATCCACGAGGAGCGTTCCACCATCAAGGTCATGGTCACGGTCTTCGGTCGCTCCACCCCCGTCGAGCTGGACTTCATCCAGGTCGAAAAACGGTAGGCGGAACCCCGACCTCGGGCCCCCTGGGGCTGAGGTCGGATTTCTTCATTTCCTGAAGACTTGCAAGGGGTTTTCAGGTAGACTTTCCAGTCCCGGTCTCTCTCGACCGGGACCTTTTCAACCCCGGTCGGCAGTCCATCGGACGCGCCACCCTCAAGGCGGACGTCGCCGGCATGCGCCGGAATCCTCCGCGGGAGCCCACCCATGGCAAAGAAGATCACTGGTTACATCAAGCTGCAGCTGCCCGCGGGCGAAGCCACTCCGGCCCCTCCCGTCGGCCCCGCGCTGGGCCAGCACGGCGTGAACATCATGGAGTTCGTGAAGCAGTTCAACGCGAAGTCCGTGGGCAATGTCGAGAAGGGCACCACGCTGCCTGTCGTCATCACCGTCTACGCCGACCGCAGCTTCAGCTTCATCCTGAAGACGCCCCCCGCCGCCGTGCTGATCAAGAAGAAGCTCGGCCTGGACAAGGGCAGTCCCACCCCCAACAAGCAGAAGGTCGGCAAGATCACCCAGGCCCAGCTTGCTGAGATCGCCAAGGTGAAGATGCCCGACCTCACCGCCGGCAGCCTTGAAGCCGCCGTCCGTTCCATCGCCGGCTCCGCCCGCTCCATGGGCGTCGAAGTCGTCGACTAGCCTTCATCGCGCGGGTCCCGAACCCGCGCGACGTTTTTGACCGTTCTTGATTTTTGCTTTTTGTTGGAAAGCCGCGCCGTGCGGCGATCCCGGCCACCGCGACCGTCATCGCGGGAGATTGTTCGAATGGAGCCACAATGGCAAAACCTGGAAAGAAGTACCGGGCTGCCGCGGCCAAGATCGAAGATCGCCCCTACGAGCTGAAGGATGCGCTCACCGTCGTGAAGGACCTGGCTTTCGCCAAGTTCGACGAGACGGTTGAAGTGCACATGCGGCTCGGAGTGGATCCCCGCCACGCGGACCAGATGGTCCGCGGCACCATCGTCCTGCCCCACGGAACGGGCAAGACCATGCGTGTGGCGGTGATCGCAGGCGGCGAGAAGATCAAGGAAGCGGAAGCAGCGGGCGCCGAGATCGTGGGCGGGGATGAACTGGTCGAGAAGATCGCGGCCGGCTTCCTCGACTTCGATGCCCTCGTCGCGACCCCCGACATGATGAAGGGCGTTGGTCGCCTGGGCAAAGTGCTCGGTCCCCGAGGCCTGATGCCCAACCCCAAGACCGGCACCGTGACCTTCGATGTGGCCAAGGCCATCAAGGAGATCAAGGCCGGCAAGGTGGAATACCGGGTCGACAAGACGGGCATCATCCATGCGGGCGTTGGCAAGCTCTCCTTCGGCGTAGAAAAGCTGGAAGAGAATGCCAAGGCGCTCATCGATGCCGTCCAGAAGGCCAAGCCTGCCACTGCCAAGGGCAAGTATGTGAAGACGATGTATATCGCCTCCACCATGGGCCCCTCGGTCACCCTCAACACCAGTGTTGAGAAGTAGGAGGCAGACCATGGAAAAGAACAAGAAATTCGCCGAAGTCGCCGAGCTCAAGGAAACCTTCTCCTCCGCCACCTCCGCCGTCGTGATCGAGTTCAAGGGTCTCGTGGTGGGCAAGGATACGGCGTTCCGGAAGACCATCCGCGAGAGCAAGGCCCAGTATCGTGTCAGCAAGAACACCCTGCTCCGTCTCGCCGTGAAGGACACCTCCTTCGATGTGCTGGGCGGATCCTTCAAGGGCGCCAGTGCCATCGCGACGACCAATGTCGACGTGGTGGCCATGGCCAAGGCCGTCAACGGCTTCCTGAAGGACAACCCGGCTGCGACCTTCAAGGCCGGTGTCATGGATGGCCAGCTCTTCGACGCCAAGCAGCTGCAGGTCCTTGCGGACCTCCCCAGCCGCGACGTGCTGATCGCCAAGCTGCTGTACTTGATGACCTATCCCATCTCCGGTCTGGCAGTCGTCCTCGAGGGCGTCCGCAAGCAGAAGGCCGGCGAGTAGCACCTGAACCCCGAATCCAAAACCCTTTTCGAATTTTAGGAGACCATCATGGCTCTCACTGCCGATCAGCTCATCGCTGAAATCGAAACCATGACCGTCCTTGACCTGGCTAACCTGGTCAAGGCCCTTGAGGACCGCTTCGGCGTGTCCGCCGCTGCCATGGCCGCTCCCGCCGCCGGTGGCGCTGCCCCGGCCGCCGCGGTCGAGGAGCAGACCGAGTTCAACGTCGTCCTCCTCGAGG
>CAVUDX010000005.1:0-453989 GCA_963740385.1 uncultured Acidobacteriota bacterium | reverse complement strand
ATCTCGGCGGGGACAGACAAGCGCTGTCCCGCGTTTCCAGCTCGAAAACTAATAGGCAGTTACGCCACGTTGAAATGGCGACCTGGTGTCGGATTTTCACTATTGAGATTCAAAATGGTTTTTCGCAATTTGCTATTGTTTTTTGCATGTGGATCGATGTGGCCGGTGACGGCAACTGCACAGGAAACGACATTGAGGTTGGCGACTTTTTCTGCCGATGTCACGATTCCGATCGGGCACCGTTGTATGGGCATACTCGACACGAAGGCCCAGCGAATTGACGACCCCCTGGAGCGCGAGGGTTTGTCCTGCTCGGACCCGATGCTCCCGTTGTTTTTTTAGCACTGGACTGGTGCGAAGTTCGCAATGGTGCCTACGACCTATGGCGAGATACGCTGGCGGAAGCCGCCAAGACTTCGCGTGAACGAGTACTCGTTTGTTCGCTTCACCAACACGATGCTCCCGTGATCGATACTGAGGCTCAGTCGCTGCTCGATTCCGTCGGGTTAGTCGGTGAGCTGTTCGATGTACCATTTCATCAGGCGTGCCTGAGAGATGTGGCGTCGGCAGTTGAGCGTTCGCTAGCGTCGGCCAAGCCGGTCACTCATGTAGCTATCGGGCAAGCTGTCGTTGAGAAAATCGCCTCGAATCGACGCGTGGTGCTGGCCGACGGCGCGATCGGTTATGGGCGGTATAGCCGCACTGCACCAGACTCCGTTGAGGCGATGGCCGACTGCGGAGAGATCGATCCGAAATTGAAATCGATTCACTTTCTTTCTGGTGATCAGACGCTGGCAGTACTCAGTTCGTACGCGACGCATCCGATGAGCTACTACGGGCAAGGGGGAGTTTCGGCGGACTTTGTTGGCTTGGCACGTCGGCGTCGCCAGCTCGACACTCCCGAAGTAATGCAACTTTACGCTACGGGATGTGCCGGGGACATTACTGCTGGCAAATACAACGATGGCTCACCCCATTCTCGTGGCGTATTGACTGATCGACTTTATCAAGCCATGGTTCGGGCGGTTAGGGCGTTAGAGACACACAAAATCGATCGCTTTGATTTTCGTTGCGAGGCTCTGGACTTGCCCTTTCATGACGGAGAGGAATTCAAACGCGAGGCGATGGCCGCCGTTTTGCAGAACGATAAAGAGAGCACTCGAGACCGTATCCTTGCGGCGATGGGGCTCGCCTCATTGAATCGTATCGAACGTGGCCAGCCAATCGACTTACCCTGTTTAGACTTAGGGAATTGCGCAGATCGTGATCTTGCCAGGTGGAATCGTTTGTAGGCTATCAGCTTATGGCTCGAGCAATCCGCCCTGGTTCGTTCGTCATGGCAATCGGCTATGGCGAATGCTGGACAGGTTATGTCCCAACTCAGCGTGCCTTCGAAGAACGATTTGATCATGACTGGCGGTGGGTCGGGCCAGGTTGTGAACCGATCATTCGTGAAAGGCTCGCTTCGGTTCTTCAGCCTCGATAGGCGTTTACGTTTCGAATGGCGCACACGTGGGCGTGGCCTTGGCCGTCCTGAGCGACAAAGAGCGTCTCTGGGTCTTGAAAGACCTCCGAAAAACGTGCGCGACTTACTATGACGAGCATGTGCCAGAATCATCGGTCGAGATCCTGGGTCACTCGGCAGGTGGAATTACCTACCGCCATTATGCACATCGCGCTCCTCTGGCATTCCGGGCGATATTGAGCCTACCGCAGCCTTCATCGTTCAAGACGCTCGCTCGGGGGTTCGACGGACAATGCCCATGTTGCAGACGAACGTTCTAGGAAATGCGACTCTTGAGCAGCGAAGTGCTATGTGCCCAAGGACGGGCACTGACGGTTCGTCCTTGTGCACGAACGAAGACATTTCTTTACCGTTGAATGCAGTCAGTTTTACTTCGGTTGCGCCAATCGGGACCTGCCGTCGGAGGATTGCTCCCCTGCAGAAAGCGGCATTTCATTCAAGCAGGCGGTTGATGCAACTTCGTGGACCTATCAGGTCTTGTGTTGCGCCTCGGTCACGTTCGTTCTACAGGCCTAGCGGTGAACCTTGCAATTCGGAAGCGATTGTTGGAGTGTGGCGACGCCAGCGTCGGTGACGTCCGTGTTCATGAGCCAAAGGTCATTCAACTCGGTCAGTCCATGGAGGTGCTGGAGGCCTTCGTCGGTAATCTTCGTGATACTAAGATCGAGTTCCTGCATGTCACTCAGCCTACCGACGTTCACTAACCCAGCGTCCGTGATCTCAGTGCTACAGAGGTTTAGCCACGTCAAAAAATGCATTCCCTTCAGTTGCTCCAGGCCACCGTCAGTGATTTTGGTGCTTTCGAGGTTTAGCCTCCTCAAAGCCGTTAGCCCCTTGATGTGCTCCAACCCATCGTCAGTAATGTTGCTGAGTCTGAGATCAAGGGCTGGCTCGGAGTAATCACCTCCCAACTCCTTTGCCCATGACTGAATTTCCGCCGGAAACGGGGCATTCGCATCGGACGGGACATCGGTTGATGTCTCAATATCGCTCACGGTGGTACTGCAGCCGACCAATCCAATCAGCATTACTAGAAGAAGTCTCATTGATTCATCTTCATTATTAAAGGCCACAATAGAGATGGGCAAAAAACTGTGAACGACGCCAAATTGGAACATGAAAAAACCCCAGTGAAAACCGGGGATCCGCAGGATCCAACTCCGGTGCTGGCGAGTTCTCGATCCCCTCAAAAGCATAATGCGATCCTCGTGGGTCCCGCAGAGCGATGATGCTGTCGCGACAAATGCCAGATGGGGTATCCTGATTAAGTACAAGGCCCGGCTTGGAGTGATCCAGGCATATTCTTCAAGTCGCCCTTTTGTTCGACTCGGACATTTTCTCCCAGGTCGGCATTCTTGGCTTCGACGGCCTACAGTTTGATGTCACCAATCGCCATCCGTAGTTGTGAACGACGTGGACAGGATTCGAATCGATCAAGACCCTGCCATCCTAATGCTAGAACGCTGCAAGTTACGAGATTTGATGATTTGCTGAAGTTAGACAAACCTCCCTGCCGAAAGCACCTGCTCAAATGAAAGCGGTGATGTAGACCTCTGCAGGTGCGCAGTCAATTTGATAATGGTCCAGAATCGCCGAAGACAAGCCTGTCCGACTGCATTTTAGTGCATAAGGTGGGCGTGTCGTGGGCGTGTCCTTACGCACTTCGGCCGTCTCCGGCAATGCGTAAGGACACGCCCTTCTAGGCCTCTTCGTGCTGGGCAAATGTTGGTTAGAATCGAAGAGATCTTCCCTCCCGGCCGCGATTTGCTTTGCAGGGGCGTCGGTTGTCATTCTGTCTCAACTCGAGGTCCAACAAACCGCAATTTCATTCCTCGTTTCCTCGTGCGCAAGCTTGCGGCACTGAAAATCAGAGCCTCAATGGCCGGGAAAGGACCTTTGAGCCGCCGAAGCGTTGAGGAAGCGATTTTCACCTTCGCGCGACTGCTATCTGGTTCTCTCGACGTGTTGCCGCCTCGCAATTTGTCCACGATGTGTCCCACACCAGCCCGTAGCGGAAATGCGGTTTTGCGTCGAGGTTGAAATGACCTCAGCATGTCGGCCACAACCACTACAGCTCGAAATTTGTCCAGTCGCTGGAAATGTGCTTGAACGCTTCGCCATAGTTGAGATAGCCGCCGTTGTCCGAAGTAAAGATCACTAGCGTGTCGCCATCGAGGTGCCACTTCCTTAACTCTGCCACGATTGCACCAACGCTCTCGTCTACGCGCTCAATCATAGCCTTCACATGCGGCGCGACATGGCTGGGGTCGGGGATGACGCCCCATCTCCATCATTATCGTAATTCGTACCGATCGTGCGATGCGGCGGATCCCGAGGTCCCTGCCATGGGAAGTGATACCCATATTATGGTGCGATGCTCCGCGGTCGCCTGGACGACGATGGAGCGAGCCGGCAATTCCGTGCCCGAAAATCCCGATTCCATTCATTGACCGCTTTTCTTTCGTGGTGGCAATCCTTCTCTGTCCACAGAGTTTTCTGATGCAAGAACAGCCGCTCCAACCTGTGGGTAGCTCGATCATGTTCGTGTACCCATCAGACTAAGTAAGGATTGAAAGCAAGATGCCCTTTTCCGCCATTCGATTCCAAGGTGATCCGCGGCTCAGTCAACTGGAGACGAATTCACCGCTAATGGGGAAAAAAGGCGAAGTGGGGCATCCAGTGCGTTGGTCCAGCAAGCGTTGCTGGACGTGGGCTACCCGATGCCCGTTACGCTAAAGAAGTATGGCACACCGGACGGCATGTACGGCGATGAAACCAAGTCGACGGTTTACCGTTTTCAAGTTGACCAAAAACTGTCCGGCAAGGATGGCATCGTTGGCAATCAGACGATCTCTCGACTCGATGCGATGCTTTTCGGGAAGCCGTGGAGTGTTCTTCCGGAATTGCCGATTGATGTGCCCGACGCCATGGGCAACGGAACTGCTGGTCGAAACGCTCCGGCTCGAAACTACTCAACGGGCTCTCGTTTTCGATTTGACGGTGTCCGCATTAAGTCGGGCAAGTTCCGCCAAGTTGCTGACGCGGTCGAAGAGGGGCGCATCGGCGTCATCATTGATCCCTCCATTACGGGAGCACTGGAATACGACCCCGGCACCGCCACCTCGGGCACGTTCAAGTTTTCGTCGACACCTAAGGGAACGATTTTTCATCGCACGTCGATCGTCCACGAGGCGGTACACGCCATTTGCGATATGCGTGGGACAGGCATGGGCTGCATTTGGTCTGAGATGTTGGCGTTCGTAGCGCGCTTCGTTCTTCTTCCGCCGTGTTTCGGCGAAACGTCAGGAAATCGGCAATCCTTCGTCGAGTCCGGTGAATCCCGCCGACGAAGTCTTCCGAACCGCCGACGTGATCGCTCACAAAATCCTGCATGGGGAAATTTTTGATAGCGCCAGATGTCACGGCGTGCGGCAAGCTCTCTCCGCACCCGGCTCGGGTTATTCGGGCAACGTCGGAAACAACGTCGCCTACAATGGCATCTCGGCCTGACCCAGCGGCGGACGCAATCTGCTTGCGGATTCGCGTTATACTCAAAAACTGTGAGTGAGAGACCGGCACACGAACTTCGCGCATCTTCGGCTTGGTCGCCGTTGTGCTATCGACGTGCATTGCCCGCTTTGGGGCTTTCTGGGGTATTATCGAAAACTGCCACGATGGCTGACACCTCCCGTCGATCTGGTCCAACCTGACACTCATGCTGGGACAATAACTCAGCTTCATGCTCGTGTTTCTGGCATTGGGGGCGGTGTCCATCGCTTGGCCACGTTTCGGTAGCTTGTTGTACGTTGGGCTAGCCAGTTTTTGCCTGGTGGTTTTTCAATTTCGCAGTGCCGCTACTTCAGTGGTGGCTGCACCGGTGGCGTTGATCGCCGCGGCCTATTGGTTTGGTCGACCGCGTCCGCCGCCACGTGGGGCTCTCAGCCTGTTGTTCGGACGCAACGTTCATCACGCTGGTTGCAAGCGGGGCAGAACCGCTAGCGGATTCTCAGTAATTAGACGGACCGATGACGGCGACAACGGCTCACGCGTGATCGATGGCGCTGGTATCAAGCTCGTATGGGGTCCGCGAGGCCCCGGCTGAGTCACTCGTAGGCACTGTTGCCGAACACGGATTGAATCGCATCCAGTTGCGTACTCGGGACCAGGTGTCGGTAGCGGCGGCGCATTTCCTCAGTTTGATGACCCACCCATGCGTCTATCAAGCGCTGGTCGACTCCGGAAGAGGCACAATTCGAGCAGAACGAGTGCCTGAAAACGTGCCAACCGCGAATGCGCTGCCATTTCGTGTTAGTTAGTGTTTGCTGAAAGTGATGCGTGGCCTTCGTCCGGCGTAAGTTGCATCGGAGTGGCCCGCTGCTTACACGACTGCGCGATATTTGGTTGAATTGGAAAGGTGCAAACGCTGCCAGGATGCTCCTTGAACCAACTTCGAAATACATCAACGAGATACGATGAAAGTGAAACGTGCGCATCGAACGCTGACCTCTAACCCGCTTCTTTTCACGAATCGATGCCGGTGGCGGCCATCCAGGTCAACGTCGTGAATCTGGCAGCGGGCTATTTCGCTCCGACGCGCGCCTGTATGAGCGGCGAATGCGAACATCGGGAAGATGAAGGGATCGAGTGCGCTCGCTTTCGCACCGCGGCGAGAAGCTCGTCTATCTCCGGCAAGGTAAGAAACACTGAGTCCCAAAGTTCCTCGATTTCCCAATTCGATAACCAACAGCCAAGAAGCACCTTACGTTCAATTTCCTCCATTGTCTGGAAAGGTGACTTCTGCGTTGTTTTGGGATATCGCAAGTCTTGGATGGGCAGTGGGTGAGACACGTACTTACGCCGTAGAGCCCACGACCAAACGGTGTTGAGCGATGAAACCTCTTTTTTGATGGTCGTCGCGCCAGAGGCTTTCCACGCCGGCCTGTTGCCTTAGCCCGCTTGTTTACGTACCGCTGGAGCCCTTCCAAATCGAGGTTCCTAAGCGGAAATAAGACTCCCAACTCTCGATTCAGATGCCGAAAATGAATCTCCAAGCCGTTCCGAGTCGTTCGTTCAATGGCCGACTCCGGCATGCTCTCTGAGGTACGCATGGAGTAACTTCTTGAGAGTTCGGATTGCCGTGGCGGTCTCGGTGGCATTGGATTTGCCGTTCTGCACCCGCTTTGGGTCATCCCATCCGAGAGCAGAAAAACCGCCGGGTCGACTTCTTCTGGAACGCGCAAAGTGCCGAGTTGTGCCCGCTGCAAGTTGTCTTCCAGCCGCGGCGCAGCGGCGGCGACGGCGACGCGTTCGCTCTGGTGCCGAGCGAGCGAGTGTATCGCTGTCCATCAAAACGGAAAATGATGCGGTAGGAATTGCCGCGTTGTTCGAGGCTGGCCATGACCAGATTCTGTCCGTGGGATACGGAAGAGGCCAGCGACGCAAAAGCAATGCAGAAGCAACAATGTTCCCATTTTGTTCCCAGTCAGGCGGAGTCTGGCTAGGTCGATGGGAACACGAAACTGAGAAAACCCAAGAAAAACCAGTGCGGATGAGAGGATTTGAACCTCCACGCCCTTAACGGGCACTAGGACCTGAATCCACCAAGGCCGCATTTGACTTGCATTGCATCAGGAGTGAGTTGCATTGTTTTCAAACGGAAACCAGCATTCTCGCGTTAAGTTTGGATTGTACTCAAGTCGGCCTTGAATGGGCAATCCTGCCACTGATTTGCCACTGAAAAAGCACAATCTCATTAGCTGTATTTCTTGGCGCGTACAATTTTCTCGGGCCAGAGTTTTGACCATATAGAACTGTGGTTGCCGTGCAGAAAAAGCGACCCGCTGAAGCAGCAATGTTGCACATTTTCAATGTACAGTATTCTGTATTCAAGTCATCAGCCTAGTCGTGGTAGAATTGGTGTTAGGAGGTCCACGTGAATACGACTATTGAGGCTCCCCAGGAATGGGTCGCATCTGTCGGCACGCTGCGCCTACCACTAAAGGCGGAAGGCCAATCAATTAGGAGGTATCATGCTTCACTCTAAACCCATCATCGGCACCGTCCGGGGCAACTCGATTGAGCTTGTACAGCCTCTCAATCTTCCGGACGGAGCAAGTGTCGAGATCGTTGTCAGGTCGGGGCCCTTTAGTGACGAAGTGCGAGCCCACAGACTTGGCGAGTTATTTGGTTGTTGCCGGGAAGACGCTACGGATTTAGATGCGTTTCTGAATTGGAACGCCGAGCATCGCAAGCTCAACCGTCCGGAGTTGCCCCAGTGAATTTCCTGCTCGATACCAACATTTGCTCGGCCTATCTCAAAGGAAACCAAACGGTCTGGGGACGCTTCACACAGTACGCGGGAGGTGTCTGCATCTCAGTCGTAACAGCCGGCGAGTTGTGGACTTGGGTTAAACGAGGTCAAGCATCACAGGCGCGCTCCGACCGCAGTCACAGAGTTTATTGACCTGCTCGATGTCGTAGATATCGATCTTCTGGAAGTTGCCCTGCAGTTTGGCGAGCTTCGAGCCAAGCTCCTAGACGGCGGTTCATTTGCCCCGAGGCGGCAATGATGCCGCTGTTGGTGAGGTTGATCTGCGCCGCGCACAGCAGCGCCGCCGTCCCGGCCGAGGTGATCGCGCCCGTGGCGGTCGTGTTCACAAAGAAATCACCCTGGCTCAGGACCATCCCGTAAAGCCCGCCGGAAATGTGGCCGCCATTCACAAGGTTGGCCGAACCGTCGCCCGCCGCAGTGACCCTGACCCCGGCTTCGTGCCCCGAAATCGTCCCGGTATTGTCAAAACGCAGGTTCGATCCGGATGCCCCGGCCAGAGACACAGCGATGGAATCCGGGTCCATGATCTGACCGCTGTTGGTAAACTCGCCTGTCAGATAGCCGTCCAGAACGGCGGCTGCGGCGGTGCCGACCACATTGCCAAACAATTGCCCGGTCAGCGTGCCGCTGTTCGTCATGGCCAGATTGTTGCCGCGCATGTAAATGGGAACGGGGGCCGTCACGTCGCCCGTGTTCACCAGCCGGTTGAAATCGCCATTCATCTCGATGCCGTTAAGCCCGGCCTGAATGATGCCGCTGTTGGACACCTCGCTGGAGTTGCCTTCGATCCGGATGCCATTCAGGGTCGATGCGATCTCGCCATTGGTCACAATGGAATTGTCACGTCCATTCATGTAGATGGCATTGGAGTTCAGACTGCGCACCAGCCCCGATTGCCCGATGATCAGGGTATTGGACCCGTTGTCGCTGGCCAGTGGTCGTGTCAGGCTGATACCCGACCCGGACAGCGAAATCACCGACCCGTCAATCATGATGTTCAGGTTGTTGTCGGTTGACGTGCGGTTGCTGAGGCCGGGCGCATTGGTGAGGTTGGTCAGGATGCGCCCGGTTTCGACGATGTACAGCGTATCGTTCACGTCCAGCACATAGGGGGTGGTGGTAAAGGTGCTGATGATTTCATTTGCCATGGTGAAATTCCGGTTGCCGGAGGCGGGATGAATTTTACCACCTTAGCATTTTGCGGCGGTTTGCGCATCGCCAAAAAAAAAGGCCGAGCTTTCGCTCGGCCAAGTCCAACAGGGAGGTATGAAGCGGCAAGAGCGAACTCGATTACCGCTTCGAGATCAACATAGGGAATGGGGCCGTTAGCGGCAACAGCAAGCGGGCTGCAAATGCAACATTGCCGCTATGCGCCGGGCGCATGGCGGATCAATCGGGATGCCGCTTTCGATAAGCCATGATTTCTTCCATGACGAAATCGCGAAATGCCGCAACGCGTTTAGAATGGCGCAATTCCTCGGGATATGCAAGGAAAACAGGCACTTCGCCTGATTCCACATCAGGCAGGACACGCACAAGGTCTGGGCTGTCTTCGGTGATGTAATGCGGCAGCACGCCGATGCCGAGGTGGTTCAGCACGCCTTGCAGCACACCAAAGTAATTGTTCACCGTCAGGGTTGACGGAATGTCATGGCTCATCAATTCCGCGACCAACAGCGCCCCTGCGGCGACTTGTGCAGTGCCCGCGTGCTGACTGATCAGGCGGTGATGGGCAAATTCGTCCATGTTCTGGGGCGTGCCATGCGCATCAAGGTATTCGCGCGTTGCATAAAGCCGCATGTGAATGTTCATCAGCCGTTTGCGGATAAGGTCGGCTTGCGTCGGTTCCTTCATGCGGATGGCCACGTCAGCCTCGCGCATGGGCAGGTCCAGCACGCGTTCCTCCAGCATCAGGTCGATTTTCAGGGCAGGGAATTTGGCGTAGAGCTTGGCCAGGCGGGGGGCTAGCCACAGGGTGCCAAAGCCGGTTGTGGTGGTGACGCGCAACTCGCCAAACACCTCATCCTCGCTGTCGCGGATGCGGGCAGCGGCGGCCTCTAGCCGGCGGTTCATCTGGGATGTGGCGTCGAACAGCAACTCACCCTGTTCGGTCAGGATCAGGCCGCGGGCGTGGCGGTGAAACAGGGTGACCGACAGGCTTTCCTCCAGCGCGCGGATCTGGCGGCTGACGGCGGATTGCGACAGGTGCAGCACCTCGCCGGCATGGGTCAGTGACCCTTTGTCGGCCACGGCGTGAAAAATGCGCAACTTGTCCCAATCAACCATCGTCCAACCCCCCTGTCGCCCCAGTGGTATAACACCGAAAGCTTGGCCGCTGTCTACGGCCCGCTTCCCCTTGGTCGGGGTTTTGCCTATTGTCGGGGCAAACACAGGGGCGGATCATGGCAGTTGGCGTGTTTGACAGCGGAATTGGCGGGCTGACGGTGCTGGACGCGCTGCAAAAGCGGTTGCCCGACGTGCCGTTCGTCTATTTCGGCGACAATGCCCATGCGCCCTACGGCGTGCGCACGCATGACGACATCTTCAACCTGACCACGGCGGCGGTCGAACGGTTGTGGGACGAGGGGTGCGATCTGGTCATCCTGGCCTGCAACACCGCGTCGGCTGCCGCGCTGAAGCGGATGCAGGAAACGTGGCTGCCGCCTGGCAAGCGGGTGCTGGGCGTGTTCGTGCCGCTGATCGAGGCGTTGACCGAACGGCAATGGGGCGACAACAGCCCGCCGCGCGAGGTCGCTGTCAAGCATGTGGCCCTGTTTGCCACCCCCGCCACGGTGGCCAGCCGCGCCTTTCAGCGCGAACTGGCGTTTCGCGCGATTGGTGTGGATGTCGAGGCCCAGCCCTGCGGTGGCGTCGTCGACGCCATCGAACAGGGCGACGAGATTCTGGCCGAGGCGCTGGTGCGCTCCCATGTCGAGGCGCTGAAGCGGCGGATGCCGCATCCGCAGGCGGCGGTGCTGGGCTGCACGCATTACCCCCTGATGGCCGCCGCCTTTCAGGATGCGCTGGGGCCGGAGGTGAAGGTGTACAGCCAGGCCAATCTGGTGGCCGAAAGTCCTGGCCGACTATCTGGCACGGCGGCCCGAGTTTCTGGGGCCGGGCACCGTATCGCGGTTCCTGACCACGGGCGACCCGGTGTCGGTATCGTCCAAATCGACGCAGTTCCTGCGGCGCAGGATCGTGTTCGAGGCGGCATGAGTGTTGGGGCCACATGGCTTGATCGGCCCGCCCAAGTGACGTAGGGTCAGTGCCATAGCTGCACTTCAGATTTCTTGCATGGTCTTGGCGGGAGAATTGGAATGGCCCTGACGATTTCCTATACCTTGGTGTCGCTGCTTGGCCTGGATTTGTCCGCGGGCCCCAGCACCGTTGCCACGGATGTTGCGGCGCTGTCGGGCGGCGGGTTTGTCGGTGTGGGGAATTTCATCGGGCATACGGCGGTTGATCTGTTTGACGGGTCAGCGCTGCACACGGGTGGGTTCACAACGGTCGACGGTACAGGCGCGTCGGTGGTGCAACTGGGCAATGGCAATCTGTTGATCGGCACGGTCAACGCGGCGGGTGTCGCAAGCCATGTCATCCGCAGTCTGACGGGTGGCCTGGTTGGCCCCGAGGTTATCGTGGCCACGCCAGAGGTGTTTGCCCAGGTGGACGTGGCATCGCTGGGGGGGGATGACTTCGTCATCGCCGCCAGCACCGAGCAGGGTTGGAAAGTGGACATCTTCCTGAAGCGGGTGGTGGACGGCGTCGGCAGTTTTTCGTTCATCGGTTCGGATGGCGTACATTCCACCGTCAAGGATCCTTCGGTCATCGGGATAGGGGCGGGCGATCTGGTGGTTGCCTATGGAGTTCTGGACAAGTCGATCGTGAAGATGGCGCTGTGGGCCCATGATGCGGACGCGGCGCAGACACCGGTGGTGGTGGACGACCGTGGCACGATAAACCGCAACCCTTCGGTTTTCGACCTGCCCAATGCCGGATTTGGCATGGTCTATGAAAGCAACGGACAATCCAATTCGCTGGATGTGGTGTTGGCACTGTTCAATGACGCGGGCCAGCGACTGGCCACCTTTGACATTTCCAACCCCACCTTTGCCAGCCAAGGGTTTGACGAGACCAGCGCGACGGCATCGATGCTGACCGATACCCTTGTCGCCATCAGTTATACCCAGCGCAGCACAGCCACCCGCACCGAGCCGCCGGTCAGCAAGGTGGCGCTGTTTGACCTGACCACGAACACAGTCGTGGCACGGCTGTCCATCTCCAGCCTTTCGCTGACCAGTTCGACCGGGCCGCTGGTGGTGGGGCTGGACAACGGGCAGATCGCGTTTTTCGCCACCAACACCTCGTCGGGCACCGATGCCTTTGGACGGCTGCTGGGGGCCGAGCGGACGCAGACCGGCGACGGGGCGGATGATGTATTGGCCGGTGACGCCCTGCGCGACCACATGTTTGGCGGGGACGGCAATGATACCATGACGGGCGGGCGCGGTGCGGGCGACGACATGCATGGCGGGCTGGGCCGGGACGAGTTCCGTCTGGGGGCCGGCAACATCGGGACGGGCGAAGTGATTGCCGGCGATGGCGGCGGCGACCGCATCATCCTGACCGGCAATGCGCGGCTGGATCTGGCGGTGCTTTCGTCGGTTGAGGGGTTGGGTTTTGCGGGGCGGGGGGGCCGGTCCGCAACGCTGGAGGCGGGGCAGTTTGGCACAGGCTTGTCGGCAACCGCGGCAATCACGGGCCGGGCGGATGATGCCGACCGGCTGGAGGTTCAGATGGGGGCCGCGACGGCGCTGAACCTGGCTGGGCTGGTCTGGCGCAATTGGGACACGGGCACGGCACATGACCGCGTTGTGATCACCGGCGACACCGATGCCGAACGGCTGCGCGGGTCGGTGATGGATGATGCCATCAGCATGGGCGGCGGGGCCGACATGCTGAACGGCGATCTGGGGCGCGATGTGCTGACGGGCGGGGCTGGGGCAGACAGGTTTGTGTTTGCCACGGCCCTTGGGGCAGGCAATGTCGACCGGGTGACCGATTTTCAAACCGGGCTGGATCAGCTGCGTCTGGACGCCGGGATATTCACCGGTCTGGCGCGCGGCAAACTGCCCGGCCTTGCCTTTGAGGCGGGCGCGCAGGCAAGTTCGGCGCGCGACCGCATCATTTACGACGCAACGACGGGGGCGGTGTTTTTCGACCCCGATGGCACCGGTGCTGCCGCACAGCAGCAGTTTGCCACCCTGTCGATTGGGGCGGTGCTGATTGCGGCGGATGTCTTTGTGCAATAACGGCTGGGCCGGCACCGTCGCCAAAAACCTACCAGACCACTGTACCAGAACACTGGCCCCTGCTGCGACCGACTGTCGCGGCAGCCGGTTTATATTCAGGTTTTGATATGAATCAAAGGGGGCCCCTCTTATCCGGTTGTATCATTTCTCCAGTAGCAGTCACAGGAGGATGAGATGCCCATCACCGGAACACCGACAGTCGGCAACGACGTCGTCACGGTCACGCCGACCGGAAGCTATTCGGTCAATGCCGATACGGGCACTGACACGTTGGTCATGAATTACGCCAGTCTGGCCGGTGACATCCGCTATCAGGACATCGGCGGCGGTTGGTACCGCTATACCGATGACGCGCGCACCTCGATCGATTTCGTGAACTTTGAAAAGTTCAACCTGACCGGCGGCAGCGGCGATGACGTTCTGGTCGGGCGCAATGACGCCGACACGCTGGTGGGCGGCGCGGGCAGTGACCTGATCAGCAGCGGCCTGGGGGCAGACATTGTCACGGGCGGCGGCGGTATGGACCGTTGGTCGACCGATTACGGCACGTTTGGCGTTGCGGTCACGGTCACCCTGCTGACCAGCGGCACCGCCACGGTGGGCGGCAGCGGCGCGCAGGTCACCGGGATCGAGGCGCTGACGCTGACCACGGGGGCGGGGGCCGACCGCATCAATACGGCGGCGTTTGCCGGCAATGACTGGATCAATGCCGGGGCCGGCAATGACAACGTGGCCTTGGGCCTTGGCAGCGACAGCAGCAATGGCGGCGACGACATCGACACCATGGTGATGGACTGGAGCGGCCTGACCGACCCCAATGCCCATATCACCTGGTCTGATATTGGCGGGGGCTGGGGTCGGTATTCTGCGGCGAGCGGCGACCGGCTGGACTATGTCAACTATGAAAAGTTCGTGCTGACCGGCGGGGCGGGTGGAGACGTTCTGTATGGCGGCGGGTTGAATGACAACCTGACCGGCAACGGCGGCAATGACCTCTTGGACAGCGGCGCGGGCGATGACACGGTCAGTGGTGGTGCCGGGGAGGACATCTGGCGCGTCAACACCAGTGCCCGGGCCGGCAACACCACGATCAACCTGGAAACCCAGATTGCCAATTACGGCGCTGTCCTGTCGGGGATCGAGCGGATCCAGTTCACTGGCGGCAATGGCACCGACACCATCACGGCGCGCGCCGGCGTGTTCAATGACAGCTTTGTCACCGGCACCGGCAGCGACATCATCACCACCGGGCGGGGCGTCGACAGTGCCAATGCCGGTGACGTCGACGGCACCGACACGCTTGTGATGGACTGGAGCGGCATCACCGACATCCGGCAGGGCATCAGCCATGCCGATATCGGCGGCGGCTGGAACCGTTACAGCAGCGGCAGTGGCGACCGGCTGGACTATTACGGATTCGAGGTGTTCAAGCTGACCGGCGGGGCAGGCGATGACCGGCTGTACGGTGGTGCGCGGGCCGACACGCTGGCGGGCGGCATCGGGGATGACCTGCTGAATTCGGGCACAGGTGCTGGCAACATCGCGGGCGGCGAGGGGTCTGACCGTTGGCAGGCCGACCTGTCGGCCTATGGCAATGCCGTGTTCAGCGCCACCGCCAGCCAGACTGTGGCGCAGTTGGGCGATATCGGCCTGTCCGTCACCGGGATCGAGGCGCTGGACCTGACGACCGGCAATGGCAGGGACAACATCAGCACCGCAGGGTACGGCTTCAACGACGGGGTCAGCACCGCGGGCGGCAATGATACGGTGAACACCGGCCTTGGCACCGATTGGTTCAATGGCGGCGCCGATACCGACGTGCTGGTGGCGGACTATTCCACGGCCATCTCGGGGATCAATCAGGTCGACATCGGGGGGGGCTGGACACGGCTGCAAATGGTCGATGGCACGTCGCGGGTCGATTACATCAATGTCGAACGCTTTGATCTGACGGGCGGGCTTGGCAATGACACGCTGTCGGGGGGTGCCTTGGGCGATTCGCTGACGGGTGGTGCGGGCAATGACTGGCTGAACAGCGGCCGCGGCAGTGATGTAATCAAGGGCGGCGTCGGGATCGACACCTGGATCGGCGACTATTCCAACCTTGGCGTCAATCTGGCCTTTACGCTGTCCGACCTGGGCAAAGGCAAGGTGCTTGGCGTTGGCACCACGGTCAACACCGTGGAAAACGTCAACATCGCCACCGGCAGCGGGGCGGACACCATCAATCTGGGGGCTGCCAGCGGCAATGACACGGTCAGCACCGGCGACGGGGACGACATCATCAACATGGGTCGCGGCCGGTACGAATCGCTGAATGCGGGGGGCGGGGTCGATGCCCTGACGATCAGCTTTGCCGATGCGGCAACCGGGATACGGATGTACGACATCGGGGGCGGCTGGTGGCGCGCGGCCTCGACCGGGGGGGATTACCGCTTTGACTTTGCTGGCGTGGAGACCTTTGACATCACGGGCAGCAACCGCAGCGACCGGGTGAACGGCTTTGGCGGAGCCGATACGCTGGCCGGGGGCGGCGGTGCCGACTTTGTCGATGGCGGCGCCGGGGTGGATGTGCTGTCGGGCGGCACCGGGGCGGATGTCTTTGTGTTTTCCGACATCTGGAATGCCGGGGTTGACCTGATCACCGATGCGGATACCGGCGATATCCTGCGGATGAACGGCGTCGGTCTGACCGGCACCATGCATACAGGCACAGGCGCGACGCTGCCGGGCGGCCAGATGGACCTGAGCGTGGCGGGCGGCGTGACCACGCTGCATCTGGGTCTGGATGGCACGGCGGGGGCCGATTTCTCGGTCCGGCTGACGGGGGTGTTCGCGGCGGGCGACTTCGTCCTGTCGGGCAGCGATGTGCTGTTGATGTAAAGGCGGCTCAGGGGGCCGGTGGGTTTATCAACCACCGGCCCCTTGCTGTTCTGGCGGGCAATATGGGTGCGGCAGGGGCAAGGATGTGGGGGGGCAACACAGCCCCCTCTTGCCGATTTGCGCATTTCGCCCCATGTTGCAGCCAAATGGAGTGCCCCATGGCCCTGACCCGCACCGCAGCCAAACTGACGCGCAGGACACTGCTGGCGGCCCTGCCGGCCTCATTCTTCCCGACGCCCGGCTTGACACAGGCGCAGCGCCCCGCAGCCTGGGCCGCACCGGTGACCCTGACGGGATTGCCCAACCTGCACCGGGTGAGCGAGGGTCTGTACCGTTCGGCACAGCCGGACGCCACAGGGTTCGTGCAGGCCGAGGGGGTGGGGCTGAGGTCTGTCATATCCTTGCGGCAAACGCTGGATGATGCGCCGCTTGCGGCGGGCACGCGGCTGGTGCTGCACAGGGTGCCGATGAAATCGCGCCACGTGGCCGAATTGCGCGGCGACAAGATCGTGCAGGTGATGCGCCTGTTGCAGCACGGGATGCAGACCGGCCCGGTACTGGTGCATTGCCACCACGGGGCCGACAGAACGGGGCTGATCTGTGCGCTGTACCGCATCCTGTCGCAGGGTTGGTCGCGCGAGGCGGCGGTGAACGAGCTGATCAATGGCGGATACGGCTTTCACCCGATCTGGGCCAATATCCCGCGCTATATCGCCACGGTCGATCTGGCTGACCTGCAGGCAAGGATTGCCGCATGATGCCCTTTGCCGCGTGGCAGGCCGCGCGTCTGGCCGCCCTGACCGCCGAGGATGGCTGGCTGAACCTGACCGACCGTGTGGCCATCGGGCCGGGGCCGCAGCGGGTGGGCCGTGCGCCTGACAATGACATCGTGCTGACGGTCGGGCCGGATCACCTGGGCACCCTGCATCCGGGCTGGCAGTTGGAAACCCCGTTGGGGCTGCTGGAGTTTCAGGGTGACGGCAACCCCATGCTGCGCGTGCCGCCCCTGCTGTTGGAAATCCACACGGTCGAGGGGGAGGCGGCGCTGCGGGTGCGCGACCTGACCCTGCCGCGCGGGGTGGACCTGCGCACGTTCCCGCATGACCCGGCCTGGGTGATCCGTGCCCGGTGGGAGGCGCTGGAAACCCCCGAATTGTTCAGCATCGACCAGAAGGGGGCAGGGGCCACCAAGGTCAGCCTGACCCACCGCGCGCATTTTGAACACGCTGGCCAGCCCGTGACCCTGCTGGCCACGCATTGGAAGGCCGGTCAGCCGATGTTCGTTGTTCGCGACCAGACCTCGGGGCGGCAAACCTATGCCGCATCCCGCTTTTTGCTGGGCGAAGATATGACGGGTGGCGAAATCACCCTTGATTTCAACAAGGCGCACAACCCGCCCTGCGCCTTTACCGATCATGCCATCTGCCCCCTGCCGCCGCGCAGCAACATCATGCCCTTTGCCATTGCGGCGGGCGAGTTGGCGCTGGCCTGAGCCCCGACCTGTCCGCTTGTCGACCCGCCCCGGCGGGCGATGGCGCATGGCCTGTGCTTTCATCCTGTCCGTATGGATAATCGGCCCCTGTCCGACACGGTAACTGCAATTTGCATGATGATTGAAGTAGTTAGGTCTGAACGACGTGTGAACATTTGCTGAACTGTACCGCAGGAACGCCCGTCTTGGGCCGTTCAAGTTAACCAGTCTTACATCTTTTGCCTCTGATTGGGGCCGCCCTTAAGGAATTGAAAGGGATGGCTGTCGCAGTGTGGCTGCGACGGGGGTGGGGCCTTGTCAATTTTCACGCGTCGGTTGTGCGTTTGGGTGTAATACAATCAGGACATGAAATCATGACAATCGGATCGACCACTGCAGATATCCACATGATCAACATCGCGATCACCGCGGCGGACGGGTCTGGCCGCATGTGGCAGAACGACACGCAAATGATTCCGCTGAGCATGAACGGCAACCCCGAGGGGTTTGTCGCCGCCATCAAGGCCGGATTACCATTGGTGAACAACCTGCGTGTCATGTTCAATGAATACAGCTTCAATAGTGACGGAAGCATGAATCCACAATTTGAACGCTTTTTGGCCGCAGCGGCGGCACAAGGGTTCGAAGTGACGATTTCCTATGGCAGCGGCGACACGCAGAATATCGGCATCGGCGATGCCGCCCATCCGTCGCTGACCAATACCCAAGCCTATGCCGCGCTGGAGCAGAACTTTGGCAAGATCGAGGGTGCCTGGGACAAGATGATGGATTGGATGGCCGACCATCCCACCATCCGCGCCGCCGTTTATGGCTGGGATCTGATGAACGAACCCGCCGCCTATCGCCACACCATCGCGGCCAATGGCGCGGACGCCGCCTATGATCAGGCCGATTTCGTGACGCTGTACGCCCAGCACTGCGCCGCACTGGCCGACGCGATTGCGGCGCGGGCGGAGGGCAAAGTTCTGGTCGGTGGCTGGGGATACAACGGCGATTTTGCGACGCTGGCCAACACGGCCATGGGGGCGGGGTCTGTGCAGGACTATCTGCGCGGCGCGGTCGGCGATGCGTTGGTCTGGTCGGCGCATCTGTATCCGGGCTGGATGGGAACCAGCACGGTGGCCGATCCGCAGGCGTTGATTGCCAAGCTGAACGCGATCTTTGGCGCGCTGCAGGGCGACGATGTGCTGCTGACCGAGGTGAACATCAAAGGCGCGGTTGATGACCCGGCGCAGGCACCTGATTACGTTGACTTCTTCGCCTCGTCGCTGGAATGGTTTGCGCAAAACGGCATTGGTCTGGGTTGGTTTCCGGGGCTGCAAACCGGCGAGTCGCATCTGTTGTATGTGGAAAAGAATGGCAGCCTGACCCTGCGCCACCAGCATTCCTTTGCCCATGCGATGAACGGCTATTCCATGGGCGAGAGCGACACCACCGCCCTTGGCAAGGCCCATGCCGGCAACGAGGTGATGACCACCACGCTGTTCGACGCAGCCCTGCGCAACGAGGATTACGAGATTGCCCAAGGCGAGGGCAAGTGGGACGCACTGCGCAAGGTTGGCACCGCCTTTGGCTTTGGCGGCAATGACACGCTGACCGGGTCCGAACTGGCGCATGATTTCATGTATGGCGGGACGGGGCGCGATGTGCTGCGCACCACGGGCGGCGATGACTTTCTGTTTGGTCAGGCCGATGACGACAAGCTGATCGGCGGCACGGGGATTGACCATCTGTTCGGCGGTACGGGACGTGACACGCTGGATGGCGGGGCAAACGCCAATGTGCTGGCCGGGGGGCAGGGGGACGATCTGTATCTGGTGCAGACAACCCGCGACACGGTGCGCGAATTTGCCGGTGGCGGGGTGGATACAGTGTTGACCACGCAGCGCACCATGTCGCTGGCCACGATGGCGAATGTCGAAAACCTGAGCTTTCAAGGCAGCCCCACCGCCCGCGACAGCGATTTTCGCGGCACCGGCAATGGTCTGGCCAACTGGCTGTCGGGTGGCACCGGCGATGACACGCTGTCAGCCGGTGCCGGGCGCGATACGCTGACCGGCTGGGCCGGGAATGACATGCTGTCGGGCGGCGCGGATGCCGACCGATTTGTGTTCTGCGGCAATGGCGGCGATGACCGGATCACCGATTTTGGCGCGGGCGATGTGCTGGTGCTGCGCAATCATGCCGGGGTTGCCACGGTTGCGGATGCCTTTGATCATGCCCGGCAGGTGGGGCAGGATGTGCTGTTCGACTTTGGCGTCGACACGGTGTTGTTGCAGGGTGTGCGGTTGGCGGACCTGGTGGGTGACATCTTGGTGAGCTGACCCGATACCGCCCCTGCGACGCAATTTCCTCTTGCAAGACAGGGGCGGGCGGGCCGATAGAGGGCGCGCACAGCGCCAGCCAAAGGGGCCGCCATGACCTATCAGATCGCCATACTTGGGGCCTCGGGGTATACCGGTGCCGAACTGGTGCGCCTGATCGCCACCCATCCTCAGATGCGCGTGGCCGCCCTGTCTGCCGACCGCAAGGCCGGCATGACCATGGCCGAGGTCTTTCCGTTCCTGCGCCACCTGGACCTGCCGGTGTTGCAAAAGATTGACGACATCGATTTCGCCGCCATCGACCTGTGCTTTTGCGCCCTGCCGCATGGCACCAGCCAAGAGGTGATTGAAAAGCTGCCGCGCCATCTGAAGGTGGTCGATCTGTCGGCAGGCTTTCGGCTGCGCGACCCTGCGGCCTATGAAAAATGGTACGGCGCTCCGCACGTTCACCCCGATTTGCAGGCCGAGGCGGTGTATGGCCTGACCGAGTTCTACCGCGACGACATCGCGCGTGCCCGTCTGGTTGCGGGCACCGGCTGCAACGCGGCCACCGGGCAATTTGCGCTGCGCCCGCTGATTGCGGCGGGGGTGATTGACCTTGATCAGATCGTGATCGACCTGAAGGCTGGCGTGTCGGGCGCGGGCCGGTCGGCCAAGGAAAACCTGCTGCACGCAGAACTCTCGGGCGGCACCCATACCTATTCCGCCGGTGGCAAACACCGCCATCTGGGCGAGTTCGACCAGGAGTTTTCCAAGCTGGCGGGCCGCCCGGTGCATGGTGCAATTCACCCCGCATCTGCTGCCGATGAACCGGGGGATCCTCGCGACGGTTTATGTGCGCGGCGACCCTGCGGTGGTGCACCAGACGCTGGCGCAGGCCTATGCCGCCGAACCGTTCCTTGTGGTGCTGCCCTTTGGCACGCTGCCCTCGACCCGCGACATTGCCGGGTCGAACTATTGCCATATCGGCGTGATCGGTGACAGGGTGCCGGGACGGGCGGTTGTGGTGGCGGTCTTGGATAATCTGAACAAGGGCTCGTCGGGCCAGGCGTTGCAGAATGCCAACCTGATGCTGGGCCTGCCCGAGACCATGGGCCTGATGCTGGCCCCGATCTTCCCGTGAGACCCAATCAAGCGAGGACATCATGGCTGGCCTGAAAAACCTTAAGAAAACCCGGCGTATCCAGATCATTGCCGTGGCCTTTGTGGCGCTGGCGGGGTCCACCGCGCTGATCGGCTATGCCATGCGAGACGGCATCAACTATTTCCGCAGCCCCACCCAGGTGACCACCGAACCGCCCGGCGCGGGCGAGGTGTTCCGCATCGGCGGGCTGGTCGAGACGGGGTCGCTGGTGCGCGGGCAGGGTGACACGGTGACCTTCGCGGTGACAGATACCAAGACCACGGTACCGGTGCGGTTTCAGGGCATACTGCCCGACCTCTTCGCCGAAGGTGCGGGCATGGTCGCGCTGGGGCAGATGCAGGATGGCAGCTTTGTCGCCACCGAAATCCTTGCCAAGCATGACGAAACCTACATGCCCAAAGAGGTGATCGAGGCCTTGAAGGAACAGGGCGTCTACAAGGACGGTGCGGGCAGCTGAGAGCGCCGGGTTACGCCCGCGTTAACGGATTTTAGCGAGTTTGGTGCCTCAAACCATTGAGGCCGCCCCATGAAAACCGTCAGGCAGATTGCCGCAGAGATTGTCGCCCGCGAGGGTGGCTATGTGAACGACCCCGCCGATCCGGGGGGGGCCACCAACCACGGCGTGACCATCGGCACCCTGCGCGCCCTGCGCCGTGACATCACGGGCGACGGTGTGGTGAACGAGGCCGATGTGCGCGGCCTGACCCGCGCAGAAGCGGTCGACATCTTCATCCGCCACTATTTCGAACGTCCGGGGCTGGCCGCATTGCCTGCCGAAGTCCAGCCGCCGCTGTTTGACATGTATGTCAATGCCGGGGCCAATGCCGTCAAGGTGCTGCAACGGATGCTGGCGGCGCGCGGCTATCCTTGTGCCGCCGATGGTGTGATCGGGCCTGCCACGATTGCCGCCGCCGCCACCATGGCCGCCCTTGCACCCTGCCAACTGGCCCATGCCTACGGCGCGGCCCGGCGCGATTATTATTACGCGCTGGCCGATGCCCGCCCGGCCAGCCGCAAATATGCCCGCCGCCGCGATGGCGGCAAAGGCGGTTGGATCATCCGCGCCGAGGATTTTCTGCCGGCCGCGCTGCACCTGACCGATGCACAACACCACACCCGCACCTCGCACTGGACCTAGGAGAGACACATGGACATGCCCCAGATCATCGACACCCTCGGCACCGCCGTGCAGCAGATCGAGGCCGAAGCCGGCACGCCGCTGCCGCAGTATCAACCCGCCACGCCCAAGGGCAAGCAGGGCTACAACCACCTGATCGACGCGATGAACCGGCTGCCGCGCCCGATGATGGCGCTGTTGTCGCTGGCGTTTTTCATCATTGCCGCCATCAATCCGGGTTGGTTCGAGGCGCGGATGCAGGCGCTGTCGGCCATCCCGGAACCCATGTGGTGGATTGTGGGCGCCGTGATCACCTTCTTCTTTGGGGCGCGCGAAACGCATTACCTGCGCGTCGGCAAACCCTGACCTTTCATGCAACGCGCGTCTGCACGGGCGCGCGTTCTGCTTCGTCCAACGTGCGGATACGGCCAAGGCCGGTGTCGATGGCCGCGGTCAGGCTGGTGATCTTGTCCAGCAGGGCCGCGATCTGGGCATTCAGCCCATGCAAATGGTCGATATTGGCGGCAATCCGCAACCCGGCCTCGCCCATTCGGGCGCATTCCACCCGGCCCATCACTGTTACCGTTTCCAGGCTGAGCATGGACCGGCGCAGGGTGGAACTGGCCGCCGCAATCTGCCCCGCAAACGCCTCGGCCTGACGCAACGCCGCGGCGGCGTGCACCTGATAGCTTTGGCGCAAGTGATGCAAATGCTCCACCTCCGCCGCGGGGTCGATGCCCGGCACGGCGGGGCCCGGCACCTGGGCCGCAACCTTGGCCTGCAACTGCGCGCACAGCGACAGGAACATGGCGTTTTCAAACCGGTCCCACATCTGCAGGCACAGGCTTTCCTGCCCCATGAAAAACTGTTCGATCTGCGCAAAAATCTCGGCCGATACGGACAGATAGATGCCGGCAATTGCCGACAACGGCCCGCCCATCGGCTCGATCCGGCTGGCCAGGATGCGCAGGTTGGTGGGCAGGATGCGCATCCCCTCGAAATCGTGGCGCAGCGCGTCCTGTTCTGACGATACCGACACCAGGGCCGCCCGCAGGCGCGCCACCTCGGCGTCACGCTCGCCCGACACGCGCCCCAAGGCAGCCCGGCGCGCCGCATATTCCTGATCCAGTGCGGCGCGCATGAAGGCGGCATAGCTGGCAAACCCCGCCCCTTGCAGCCGCATCAGCAGCAGATCGCGCGCCGCTTCGACCGTCATGCCGCCCTGTTCGGCGGTGGTTATTTCCGCATAGTTCGCCCGCGCCGTGGCAAACAGCGGTGACGTGGGTTTGATGCGCACCGACAGATAGCCACCGCCCTGCGGCAATATGGTCGCCAGCACCCAGTAATGCCGCCCATCTGCCGCCCGGTTGCAGACATAGGCGACGGCGGGCACCTTTTTCTCGATCGTCTGCCACAAGATGCGGAACACGGCGCGCGGCGTGGCGGGATGGCGCACGATGCGGTGCGGCGCGCCGATCAACCGCGCCCACGGGAAACCCGACACCCGCTGAAACACCGCATTGCCCGCCTGAATGACCCCGCGCGCATCGGTGCGCGAATAGAACAGTTCGGCAATGCCAAACGGCACCTCTTCGGTGCCATCAGGTGCAACGGCCTGTTCGATCTGCGCCATTGGTCCGGGTTCTCCATGCGTTTGCCCTGCATATCAGGCGGCCAAAACGCCAAGAAACCGTTACCACACGCGAAAATTCGGCAAACTTCGCGGCAAACCCGCCGGTGGATTGACCAATCCCCGCCGCTCTGGCATCCCCTGACCCAGTAGACAGGATTTGATCAGATGAACCTCTTTGCCGATATCCGCGCGCTGGTGGTGGCCGAACTGACCGCCATGGCGGCGGCGGGTGCCCTGCCGCAGGGCCTTGACCTCAGCAATGTGGCGGTCGAACCGCCGCGCGACGCGGCGCATGGCGACATGGCGACCAATGCCGCGATGGTGCTGGCCAAACCCGCAGGCCAGCCGCCGCGCGCCATTGCCGAGGCGCTGGCCGCCCGTCTGGCGCGCGATCCGCGCATCGCGGCGGCCGAGGTGGCTGGCCCCGGGTTTCTGAACCTGCGGCTGTCCAACGTCGTCTGGCAGGGCGTGGTCAAGGCCGCGCTGACCGATGGCGCGGGCTTTGGCCGCTCGACCCTGGGGCAGGGCGCGCGGGTCAACGTCGAGTTTGTCTCGGCCAACCCCACCGGCCCGATGCATGTGGGCCATGTGCGCGGCGCCGTGGTGGGCGACGCGCTGGCGCGCCTGCTGGCCTTTGCCGGCTGGGACGTGACGCGCGAATACTACATCAACGACGGCGGCGCGCAGGTCGATGTGCTGGCGCGGTCGGCCTATGAACGCTACCGCGAGGCCTGCGGGCTGGAGCCCGAAATCCGCGAGGGGCTGTATCCCGGCGACTACCTGATCCCGGTGGGCGAGGCGCTGAAGGCCAAATACGGCGACACCCTGCTGGACAAGCGCGAGCAGTACTGGCTGACCGATCTGCGCGACTTTCGCCACCGCACATGATGATGCAGATGATCCGCGACGATCTGGCGCAGCTGGGCGTGCAGATGGATGTCTATTCCTCGGAAAAGGCGCTGTACGGCACCGGCAAGATCGAGGCGGCGATCGACGGCCTTGCGCGACATGGGCCTGATCTACGAAGGCACGCTGGAACCGCCCAAGGGCAAGACGCCCGAAGATTGGGAACCGCGCGTGCAGACCCTGTTCCGCTCCACCGCGCATGGCGACGATGTGGACCGGCCCGGTGATGAAATCGGACGGGTCCTGGACCTATTTCGCGCCCGACATCGCCTATCACTACGACAAGGTGCAGCGCGGCTTTGACGCGCTGATCGACATCTTCGGTGCCGATCATGGTGGCTATGTCAAGCGGATGAAGGCGGCGGTCTCGGCCCTGTCGGACGGCCGCGTGCCGCTGGACATCAAGCTGATCCAACTGGTCAAGCTGTACAAGAACGGCGAGCCGTTCAAGATGTCCAAGCGGGCCGGCACCTTTGTCACCCTGCGCGATGTGGTCGAACAGGCGGGCGCCGATGTGACCCGCTTCATGATGCTGACCCGCAAGAACGACGTGGCGCTGGATTTCGACTTTGCCAAGGTGCTGGAACAGTCCAAGGACAACCCGGTCTTCTACGTCCAATACGCCAATGCCCGGATCAATTCGGTCCTGCGCAAGGCGCGCGAGGCGGGGATCGATGTCGACCGACGCCACCCTGGCCGCGGCCGACCTGACCCAGCTGTCCCACCCGGCCGAGATTGACATGGCCCAGCAAATCGCCGAATGGCCGCGCGAGGTCGAGATTGCCGCGCGCGGCAACGAACCGCACCGGATCGCCTTTTACCTCTATGAACTGGCGTCGGAATTTCACGGGCTGTGGAACCGGGGCAACGACGACGCGTCGCTTGCGTTTCCTGCAGGAAGGCAATGCGCCACATCCACGGCAAAAATCGCGCTGGCCCGTGCCACGGGCGTTGTGATTTCGGCAGGATTGGGTATCTTGGGCGTAACGCCGGTCGAGGAAATGCGCTGAGCAACAGCCGCTCCGTCTACGCCCGGCCCGAGCAGGCAATGAAAGCGGGGGTGGCATGTATCGCCCCTGCAGTGAGGCGACAATGGCGGATCTGGAATTCGACGATTTCGAAGGCGACTATGGCGTGCCCAATTATGGCCGCCTGATGTGCGTCTGGACAGGGCCAAGCGGCTGGTCAACATGGCCGGGGCCGTCTGTTCGGTAGCGCTGGTGCTGGGGCTTGGCCTCTGGGGCTATCAGCTTGCGGTGCGCGATGTGGCGGGGGTGCCGGTGATGCGCGCCCTTGTCGGGCCGATGCGCGTGGCGCCCGCCGATCCGGGTGGCGATCAGGCCTGCAATCAGGGCCTGTCGGTCAACGCCGTCGCGGCGATCGGCACCGCGGCCCCGGTGGCCGAACAACTGACCCTGGCCCCGCGCCCGATCGACCTGGAACCCGGCGATGCCACTGGCCTGGCCGAGGCCGCCAGCGACCAGGTGCAATCGGACGTGGTGCAGGTCAGCCTGCCCATCACCAGCAGCGCCGCACCCGGCACCGCTGGAAATCGGATGGCCCCGCGCCCATTGGCGAGGGGGGCGGCGAGGTGATCGACGCCGACCACCGGCGCTGGCCGTCGACCCGTTCAACGCCGACCCCGAGGTATCGCTCGGTTGCAGCCAGCCTGCGCCCGCCCGCGCGCGGCCTGCGTGCCATGGCCGCCAAGGCCCCGGCCAAACCGCGACCAATGTCGAAACCGTGTCGGCCTCCGCGCCCCGCGGCCGAGATTGACCCCGCTCAGCCTGCCCGTCGGCACCCGTCTGGCCCAACTTGGCGCCTTTGACACGCCCGATCTGGCCCGCCTGCGCTTTGGCGAGTTGCAGTCGGCAAGTTTGGCCGAGTTGATGGCCGGCAAGGCCATGGTGATCCAGTCGGCGCAATCCGGCGGGCGCACCTTCTACCGCCTGCGCGCCCATGGGTTCGAGGGCGACGACGACGCGCGCCGCTTCTGCGCCGTCCTGGAGGCGGATCAGCGCCGACTGCATCCCGGTCGCGCAAAGATGATGGTGGCAGATGATTGGCCATGGGGCGGCGATCTTCGGCTGTGCGGGACCCGTCCTGCTGGCCGATGAACGTGCCTTTTTTGCCGAATATCAGCCCCTTGGCTTCATCCTGTTTGCCCGCAACGTGGAAGCCCCAGACCAGCTGCGCCGCCTGACCGGCGACCTGCGCGCCGCCGTGGGCCGCGACGCGCCGATTCTGGTCGATCAGGAAGGCGGCCGCGTGCAGCGCCTGCGCGCCCCGCATTGGCGCGAATGGACCCCGCCGCTGGACTTTGTGCAGGCCGCTGGCCCCCATGCCGCCCGCGCCATGGAACTGCGCTATCGGCCTGATCGCGCGTGAACTGCGCGCCGTCGGCATCGACGCCAACTGTGCCCCGGTGGGCGACCTCATCACCGACACCACCCATCCGTTTCTGAAGAACCGCTGCTATGGCTCTGATCCCACCACGGTTTCCGACATTGCGCGTGCCGTCGCGCGCGGCCATCTGGCCGAGGGCGTGCTGCCCGTTGTCAAACACATGCCGGGCCATGGCCGCACCACCGTTGACACCCATCATGACCTGCCCACCGTCACCGCCACCGCTTGCGCAACTGCAGCAGGATTTTGCCCCCTTCCGCGCGCTGCGCGACCTGCCCATGGCGATGACCGGCCATCTGGTCTTTTCCGCCTATGACGACCAGCCCCGCCACCCAGTCGCCCGAAATGATCCGCGTGATCCGCGACGACATCGGCTTTGGCGGCCTGCTGATGACCGATGATCTGAACATGCAGGCCCTGTCGGGTGATCTGGCCGACCGCACCGCCCGTTCCATGGCCGCCGGCTGCGACTCGCCCTGCATTGCAAGGGCGATCTGGCCGAAATGCAGATGGTCGCCGCGGCGGCAGGCAGCATGACCCCCGCCGCCCGCACGCGCGCCGCAGCCGCCCTTGCCGCACGCCAAGCGCCCGAACCGGTTGACATTGCCGCCCTGCAGGACGAACTTTCCGTCCTGATGGCGGGAACAGACCTATGGCTGAACCTGACACTGCCCGGGCAGATACCTGGGACCAAACCCAACCCACCCCGCCGACCGCATGGCGGCCGAGGCGCTGATCGTCGATGTCGATGGGTACGAAGGGCCGCTTGACCTGCTGCTGATCGCTGTCGCGCAGCCAAAAGGTCGATCTGCGCAAGATCTCCGTCCTGCAACTGGCCGAACAATACCTGATCTTTGTCGTCGCAGGCCTATCAGTTGCGCATCGAACTGGCCGCCGATTACCTGGTGATGGCCGCCTGGCTCGCCTATCTGAAATCCCGCCTGCTGCTGCCGCCCGAACCGGGTGACCTGGGGCCCAGCGCCGAAGATCTTGCCGCCCACCTGTCGTTCCAACTGGAACGTCTGGCGGCGATGCGCGAGGCGGCGGCGCCGGCTGATGGCGCTGGACCAGTTGGGCCGCGACGTCTTTGCGCGCGGCGTGCCCGAAGCAGGTCGCCCGGTCGCGCAGCATCACCTATGAGGCGACCCTGCTGGACCTGATGCGCGCCTATGCCCGCATCCGCACCCGCGACGATTTCCGCCCCTATGCGCTGGACCGCGAGAACGTGTTCACCATGGAACAGGCGCTGGAGCGGATGCGCGGGCTGATCGGCTATGCCGGCGACTGGGCCGACCTGACCTCCTTCCTGCCCGAGGGCTGGGACGTCACGCCCGCCCGCCGCCGGTCGGCCACCGCCGCACATTTCGCCGCCGTTCTGGAACTGGCCAAGCGCGGCCAGGTCTACCTGCGCCAGTCCGACACCTTCGCCCCGCTCGAAATCCGCCGCCGAGAGCCCATGACCGACGATCCCACCGAACCCAGCCTGTTCGAGGCCCCGCCGATGGGCGAACAGGAACGCATGGTCGAGGCGATGCTGTTCGCCTCGGCCGAACCCGTCACCCTGGCCGAACTGACCGCCCGCCTGCCCGAAGGCTGCGACCCGGCCGAGGCGCTGGTGCACCCTGCGCCGCCGCTATGAGGGGCGGGGCGTGAACATCGTGCAAGGTGGGCGATGCCTATGCCTTCCGCACCGCGCCCGACCTTGGCCACCTGATGCACAAGGAAAGCGTCGAGACGCGCAAGCTGTCCCGCGCCGCCATCGAAACCCTGGCCATCGTCGCCTATCACCAGCCCGTCACCCGCGCCGAGATCGAGGAGATCCGCGGTGTCGCCGTGTCGCGCGGCACGGTCGACCAGTTGATCGAACTGGACTGGATCCGCTTTGGCCGCCGCCGCATGACGCCGGGCCGCCCGGTGACCTTTGTGGTGACCGATCATTTCCTCGACCATTTCGGGCTGGAAACCACCCGCGATCTGCCCGGCCTGAAGGAATTGCGCGCCGCCGGACTTTTGGACAGCCGCCCCTTGCCCGGCGCACGAAAGACGATCCCCAGATGAGTGACGAACTCCGCAAGACGCGGCCAAAGCGAACTATTCGAGGATTGATGGATGGACAGACTGATCCAGATGATCATCAACGCCGTCCTGCGGCAGGTGATAAACCGTGGTGTCAAAACCGGCATCGACCGTCTGTCAGGCGGCGGCAAGCCCCGGTCGGCAATGACGCAAGACGAGGTGCAACAGGCCCGCACCAACAGGACGCCGTCCGCAAGGCCCGTCAGGCCGCCAATCTGGCCCGGCGTCTGGGCCGCTGATCCTGCTACAAAGGTTAAGGTCAGGTTAACAAAAATATCCAACCATATGATATAAAACGATAAAACACAGTGTCCGAACTTCGGACACTTTACGACGTTACCGCCGCCAGACACGCGCTGCCCGGCAGCACCGCTGCCAGCACGCCCCACAGCGCGGCAGGCAGCATCAGCCCAGTCTGGATGTACAACCCCGACACCGCCACATCATCCACCCGCGTCGACCACATCACCGTCACATAAGGCGGCGTCGGCACGCGCGAGGCATAGCGGTCCACCGAGGGTAGATCGCCCGAGGCCAGCGCCGCCAGACCCCGCAGCATGGCCGCCCGCTCCACCTTGCCCGCAGGCCAGCGCAGCGCATGGCGCGGCGGCCTGCCATGGCCCTGCGCCTCCACGGCGATGACCTGACCCCCCAACACCTCGACCCGGCAGGACAGGCCTGGTTGCGGGTTGCTGTCGGGCAGATATGCCAAAGGTCAGCACATTGGCCGCCGCCGCCAGCGGCATCAACATTAGCGACAGGATTACCCCGCCGCCACATCCCGCTATCCCAGCTTGAACTGCTTGGCCAATTTCAAACCCTGACCCTGATAGTTCGACGTGATCCCCACACCATACAGCGTTTCCGGCCGTTCGGCCATGCGTTCATAGACCAGCCGCCCCACGACCTGCCCATGCTCCAGCACAAAGGGCGCCTCATGGCAGCGCACCTCCAGCACCCCGCGTGACCCGCCCCGCCCGCCGCAGCATAGCCAAAACCGGGGTCGAAAAAGCCCGCGTAATGCACCCGAAACTCGCCCACCATGGCGAGGTAGGGGGCCATCTCGGCGGCATAATCGGGCGGAATGGTCACCGCCTCGCGGCTGACGAGGATATAGAACGCGCCGGGGTCCAGAATGATCTGGCCATCGCCGGACCGCACCTCTTCCCAGAAATCGCGGGCGGGATAGTGGCCGATGCGGTCCAGATCCACCACCCCGGTATGCGGCTTGGCCCGGTAGCCCAGCAAATCTCCGGTGGCTGGCCGCAGATCAACCGAAAACCCCAACCCCTCCGAAATCACCGCGGCCCCCGAAACCAGCGGCTCCACCGCGTTCAGCGCCACCAATTCGGCATCCGACAGCACCGCCTGACCCTGCCGGAACCGGATCTGGTTCAACCTTTGCCCCGCGCCGCACCAGCACCGAAAACGACCGCGGGCACACCTCGGCCCACAGGGGGCCGTGATAGCCGTCGGGGATGCGGTCAAACTCCGCCCCGCCATCGGTGATGGTGCGGGTCAGCAGGTCCAGCCGGCCGGTCGAAGATTTTGCATTGGCCACCGCCGTCATGCCAGGCGGCAACGCCAGCCGCTCCATCAGCGGCACCAGATAGACGCAGCCCTTTTCCAGAACCGCACCCTCCGTCAGATCGACACGGTGCATGGTGAATTCGGCCAACCGGTCCGCCACCGACCGCCCCGCACCCGCCAGAAACGACGCCCGCACCCGGTAGGCCACCGCCCCCAGCCGCAGGTCCAGACTGGCGGGTTGCACCTGATCAGCGTGGATGTCGCCCGTGATGGACCCGGCGGCAATCATTGCCCTCAACGCTTGTGCAGGCAGAACGCCGGGGCGCATGATCAGACTCCTGTCGCATGAAACGAAACCGCCCGCATGGCCGGGGGCCATGCGGGCGGTTTGGTATTGGTCGGGCCAGAGAGATTTCGAACTCTCGACCTCCCGCCCCCCAGACGGACGCGCTAACCAGGCTGCGCTATGGCCCGACGAATGGCCGGATACATAACGAGTATTGCGGGCAGGGGCAAGGGCAGAAGTGCATCTTTTCCGGCTACCTGCGCGGACGTTGCGCTTCGACCATCTGGGCGTGCAGCAAACCCAGCCGGCATCTGCAATTCGGTCAGCTCTGCCATGGCCTGCGGCGTCAGCGGGCGGGGCAGGGCGCGCAGCCGTGCCGCAATGCCGGCCAGGCTGACCGGCACGGCGTCGGCCATCGCATCGGCCAGTTCAGGTGCCTCCTCAACGCCCGGCAGATCGGGCAAAGCCACATCAGCGGGTGGCGGCTCCAGATCAGCAAACAGGTCTTGCATCACCGCCTGCGCCGTCAGATCGGGCAGATCGGGCAGATCGGGCAGGTCAGGGCTGGTCGCCGGGGTTTCAGCCTCGACTGCCTCTGCATCGCCAGCCATATCGTACAGGTCGCTTTGGCCCGCCTCGGCTGGCATCAAAGGAATTGGCGGCTCCTCCTCGGGCAGGTCATCGTCAACCCAGACATGGCCGGCCTCGGGCACGTCATCCATTGGCGGCTCGGGGTCCAGCGTCGGCAGCGGGCGGCGGTTGGCGGTGGGCAGGATAAAGCCTTCGGACAGGTCGGGCACAACGGAGGGGCTGCGCAGTTGCACCACCTCGGCAGGGGTTTCGGGCGGGGCATAGTCGCGGCGCGGCGCGGCATCCATCGCCAGAACCTGCGCCGTTTCCACAGCGGCTCTTCGCCGCTGACAGTCAGGCCAAGGTCAAAATCCTCATCATCGGTCAGGTCGAACGCGGCCATGTCGCCACCGGGGGCCATCGCCGCCACATGCCGCACGCCATGCTCGCGCAGGATCTTCTGCACGCCGCGGATGGTCATGCCTTCGTCGTGCAACAGATGCCGTATGCCGCCCAGCAGGGCCACATCAGCGGGCCGGTAATAGCGCCGGCCGCCCGCCCGTTTCACGGGCTTGATCTGTGGAAACCGGCTTTCCCAGAACCGCAACACATGCGCAGGGGTTTCCAGCGCCTCGGCCACCTCGGATATGGTGCGGAAGGCATCGGGTGACTTGTCCATCCGCCGGGCCGCCCGTTACTTCTTGCCTGCCGCGACGCGATCTTTCATCAGATGCGATGGGCGAAAGGTCAGCACGCGGCGCGGGCTGATCGGCACTTCGTCGCCGGTCTTGGGGTTGCGCCCGATCCGCGCGGTCTTGGACCGCAGCGAAAAGGTACCGAACGAGGAAATCTTGACAGTCTCGCCGCCCGCCAGCGCGTCCGACACATGTTTCAGAACGCTTTCGACCAGTTCGGCCGATTCGTTGCGCGACAGACCAACCTCGCGAAACACCGATTCGCTCAGGTCCATGCGCGTCAGAGTCTTTTCACTCATTGTTTCCCCCTTGGACTTTGGGCAAACATGCGCGGGATAAAATTGCGAGTCAATAACAGGGGCTTGGAAAGCGTTCTTTGTGCGTGAGATTGGCTTGCAGCACCCCAAAACGTAGGTCGGGGCCTGCCCCGACTCCCTCACCAGCGCAGAACGACCGATCCCCAGGCCAATCCGCCGCCAATCGCCTCGGTCACCAAAAGGTCACCCTGTTTGATCTGTCCCCGATCCCGCCCGACGGACAAGGCAAGGGGAATCGACGCGGCGGATGTGTTGCCATGGTCCTGCACCGTCACCACGACGCGGTCCATCGCCACCTGCATCCGCTTGGCCGTGCCCTCGATGATGCGGATATTGGCCTGATGCGGCACGATCCAGTCGACATCGTCGGCGGTCAGCCCGGCCTTGTCCAACGCGGTATGCGCGGTTTCGGCCAGCTTTTCGACGGCATGACGGAACACCTCGCGCCCCTGCATCCGCAGATGGCCCGTGGTGCCGGTGGACACGCCCGCCATCGACATAAAGCAGATCCTTGAACTGCCCATCGCTGTGCAGATCGGTCGCCAAAATCCCGCGGTCGGTGGAAGTGCCCGCCTGCTCGACCCCCTCCAGCACCAGGGCACCCGCCCCGTCGCCAAACAGCACGCAGGTGCTGCGGTCGGTCCAGTCCATCAGCCGTGAAAAGGTTTCCGCACCAATCACCAGCACCCGCCGCGCCGACCCCGCCACGATCAGCGCATTCGCCGTGGTCAGCGCATAGACAAAGCCGGCACACACCGCCTGCAGATCAAACGCAAAGCCGCGCGTCATGCCAAGGTTGGCCTGCACCATCGTCGCCGCCGAAGGAAAGGTCAGATCGGCGGTCGAGGTGGCCAGCACGATGGCGTCGATATCATCCGCCACCAAGCCGGCATCGGTCAGCGCCGCTTGCGCCGCCAGCGTGGCCAACTGCGATGTCGTCTGCCCTTCGGCTGCGAAATGCCGCCGCTCAATGCCAGACCGGCTGCGAATCCATTCATCCGACGTATCGACGAGGGCGTACAATTCGGCATTGGGAACAATCCGGTCGGGCAGATAATGCCCGACGCCCCTGACCACGGCGCGCAATGTCATTGAGGTTGTCCCGACCCTGTCCCTGTTGAGGTCGCACTCTGCCCCGGGGCCGTGGCGGATGCAACCCGCGCCGCAAGCCTGTCACGAAAGCCCGATTTCGCCAGTTGATGCGCCATGGATACCGCCGAAGCCACGCCGGTGGCATCCGCCGACCCATGCGATTTCACCACGATGCCGTTCAGCCCCAGAAACACCCCGCCATTCGCCCGGCGCGGGTCCATCCGGTGGCGCAACCGGCTGAGTGCCCGCGACGCCAGCAGACCCGAGATCTTGCTGGCCCAGGTGGCATTGAACGCCTCGCGCAGGAAATCACCAATCAGCCGCGCCGTGCCTTCGGCGGTTTTCAACGCGACATTGCCGGTAAAGCCATCGGTGACAATCACATCAACCCGGTCCGAGGGCAGATCGACGCCCTCGACAAAGCCCACGAATTCATAATCCCCCAACGTCGCCGCTGCCGCGATCTGGTCATGCGCCAGCTTCAACTCGGGTGTGCCCTTGTGTTCCTCGGTGCCCACGTTCAGCAGGCCGACGCGGGGCCGCGTCAGGGCCATGCCGTTGCGGGCATAAGATGCGCCCATCAGCGCATATTGCGTCAGGTCGTCGGAATCGGCCTTGATGTCGGCGCCGCCGTCCAGCATCAGGTTGAACCCGCCCGGATTGCGGCTGGGCCACAGCACGGCAATGGCGGGCCGCTTCACCCCCGGCAGCTTGCGCAGCCGGATCATCGCCACAGCCATCAGGGCACCCGTGTTGCCGCAGCTGACCGCGACATCCGCCTCGCCCTCGCGAACCGAACTCGATCGCCGCCCACATCGAGGTGCCCGCACCATGCCGCATCACCTGGGCTGGGCTTGTCCTCCATCGACACCACGCGTGCGGCATGGCGCAGGGTCACACGGCCCGTCAGGCCGGTCTGCCGGTCGATCAGCGGCGACAGCGCCGCCTCGTCGCCATGCACCACAAAGGCAACATCCGGCAGGCTGGCGGCACAAATGACAAGACCGGCGACAACTGCCGCCGGTCCACGGTCGCCGCCCATGGCGTCAACCGAAATCACAATCCGGGCACTGTCCTTGTGGGCCACGTCAGTCGTGCTGGCGTTGTAACCTGGCATTGGACTTGTGCCGCTGGCGCGGCTTACGCCGCGTCCTCGTCATCCGTCACCTTGACCGATGCCACGACTTCGCGGGCATCATAGTGGCCACAGGCACCGCACACGTGGTGCGGGCGCTTCAGTTCGCCGCAATTCGGGCATTCGCCCGGATTTGCAGCCACCAAAGCATCATGCGAACGGCGCATACCGGTGCGCGAAGAGGTCGTCTTTGTCTGCGGGACAGCCATGTCTCACCTAAAGTTGCGGGGACATGCCCCTGATTTCCTGTGCTTTTCCGGGTAGAATCCCTAACGGGAAAGCCCATGTTCAGCCTGTGAATGAGGCGCGGAACATAGTCAAATTTCCGCCATGCGCAAGACCCTTTGTGACAATGGCCCCCTCATTCGTCCTCCGGGGCCTTTGCCCCCTTGTCCAGCAGGGCCGCCAGCCCCGCAAAGGGCTTCAGATCGGCCTCGCGCAGCGGTTCGGCACCGGGCGGCGCCACCACCACCTCGCCCAGTTCCACGCCGGGTGCGCGCGGATACAAGGGCAGCGCCAGCGCCAGCGCCTCGATGGCGACATGGGCGGCGTCGATCACATCGCCCAAGGGCTCCTGGGTGTCATCCTCGGGGATCTCCACTTCCTCGCCGTCGGGCATCACGTAATCGGCCAGGTATTTGCGGGTGACGGGTTCGGACACTTTGGTCGCAACCGGCTCCAGCGTCACCGAACAGGGTTGCACGGCATGGGCGGTCAAAATCCCGGTCAGGATCAGATCGCGCTTGCCCGAAGGGCGGATTTCGCCGTCAAACAACATGTGTGGCAGGCCCAGCAACCCCAGATCGGCGGCGATGGCGGCCCGCGCGGCGGCATTGGGGGCGAATTTCACATGGGTGGCGCTGCGTCCGGCAATGGCGACCACCTTGAAGGGCAGGCTGGGCAGCGCAGTGGGGGGCAGGCCAGAGGGCGGCAAAGCGGGGGGCGTCGGGCTGGTCATCACATATCTCCTTGGCTCTGGCTTTGTACCGCCGGGAAATGGTCGTCAAGCGTTCCTTTCTTGAACCATGCCCCGGCTTTATGTAACTCATGGCTCAGGGCCCGTCGACAAGGGCCTGGCGCTACGCAAGGTGCGGTGATCAGACCGCACCCGGGCAGGGCAGAGGCAGGGGCAGGAATGACAGGGCGCACTAGGGTGGATCGGGGTCTGGGACGGCTGCTGTCGGGGTTTGCCGGCCTGTTTCTGGCCGTGACATTGGGTCTGGCCGCCTGCCAGCCGATCTTTACCAACCACGGCTACATGCCGAACGAGGATGACCTTGCCTTGTTGCAGGTCGGGGTCGACACCCGCGATTCGGTGGCCACCACCATCGGTCGCCCCGCAGCCGAGGGTTTGCTGAATGACGAGGCGTGGTATTATGTCCAAAGCCGCTTTCGCACCATCGGCCCGGGCGAACCGGTCGAAATTGCGCGTGAGGTGCGTGGCCGTCAGCTTCAACCCCGCAGGTCAGGTGGAACAACATCGAACGTTTCGGTCTGGATCAGGGCCGCATCGTTCCCCTGTCGCGCCGCGTAACCACGACCAGCATCCGTGGTCGCGGTGTTCTGGCCCAGATTTTCAGCAATGTGGGCCGCCTGAACGCCGACAACCTTTTCCAGTAACTCGGGCTGTTCCAGTAGCCGCTGTCCTTCATTTCGATCCAAATACTCCGCGGGAGGTCTGGAGGGTGTGAAACCCTCCAGGCGCCTGCCCCATGCACGCCCTGTCAGTCCTTGGGCTCGAAAGGTCAACGCCACGCCGTTGATGCAATAGCGCAGGCCCGTGGGCGCCGGGCCATCCGGGAAGACATGGCCCAGATGCGCCTCGCAGCGGTTGCAATGCACCTCGGTGCGGTTCATGAAAAAGCCGCGGTCGATCTTTTCGCCCACCATCTCGGCGTCCAGCGGCGCATAGAACGAGGGCCAGCCGGTGCCGCTGTCGAACTTGGTCGCCTGATCGAACAGCGGCGCGTCACAGCAGACACAACGGTACAGCCCCGGCGCCTTGGGAAAGTTGTCATGGGTAAAGGCCCGCTCGGTGCCGTGGTTGCGGGTGACCTTGTAGGTCAGATCGTCCAGTTGCTTGCGCCATTCGGCATCGGTTTTCACGACTTTGTCCATGGTCCCTCCTTCGTTCGGGCTGGGGTTCGGGCTGGGGTTTGGGTTGGGGTGGCGCGCAGGCTTGCACCCACGCCCCGGAATGCGCCAAAGTTAAGCCGTCACCCCGCATCCGCCAAGCCCGTACACAGAGAGATGATATGCACCCCCTGACCCGCGGCATCTACAGCGCGCATCTGGCTCAGGGTCCGCAGGATATGGCCGCCAGTCTGGCGCTGCGCCAGCACTGCTTTCGTGCAGGGGCAGACACGCCCAGTGATGCCGACGCCTTTGACGCCGCCTGCCACCACATGCTGGTGACAGACCGGGTTGCGGGCAGTCTCGTTGCCACCTTCCGCCTGCAGATCTTTGCCACTCCGTCGGGGTTGCGCGACAGTTACACCGCCCAAACCTATGACCTTGCCCCATTGGCGGCCCATCCCGGCACCAAAGTGGAGCTGGGCCGCTTTTGCCTGCACCCCGCCCATTCCGACCCCGATATCCTGCGCCTCGCCTGGGCCAGCCTTGCGGGCATCGTCGATGCGGCAGGGGCGCGCGCTGCTGTTCGGCTGCACCAGTTTTCCGGGCGCCGACCCCCGGCCGCACCTGCCTGCCCTGGCGTATCTGGCCCACCGCCACCTTGGCCCCGAACACCTGCGCCCGCTGCGCCGCGCGCCGCAGGCCGTGGCCCTGTCAGGCCTGCCCATGCCCGACCGCCCGCCAGCGCTGCCGCCCCTGTTGCGCAGCTATCTGGCCATGGGCGGTTGGGTGTCCGACCACGCCGTGCTCGACCACGATCTGGACACGCTGCACGTCTTTACCGCCCTCGACATCGCCGCCATCCCCCCCGCCCGCGCCCGCGCACTGCGGTCCGTGTGACGGCATCACGCAGACAGACGGTTGACCCCGCGCCACAGCCGCCTTAACTGCCCGCCATGGCACGCGCACCCCTTCTCCAGCTTTCGCGAATCTCGCTGACCTTCGGCGGCAATCCCCTGTTCGACGGGCTGGACATGAACGTCCAGCCTGGCGACCGTGTGGCGCTTGTCGGCCGCAACGGCTCGGGCAAATCCACCCTGATGAAGGTCATGGCGGGCCTTGTCGAGGCCGGACAAGGGCACCCGTGTCGTCTCGCCCGGTGTCACGGTCGGCTATATGGAACAGGATCCCGACCTGTCGGGCTTTGCCACCTTGGGCGATTACGCCGCCTCCCGCCTGCCCGAGGATGAGGCGTACCGCGTCGCCATGGCCGCCGAGGGGCTGCGCTTCAACCCCGACACCCCCGTCTCCACCGCCTCCGGCGGCGAACGCCGCCGCGCTGCCCTGGCCAAACTGATGGCCGAGGCGCCGGAACTGATGCTGCTGGACGAACCGACCAACCACCTGGACATTCAGGCCATCCTCTGGCTGGAGGCGGAACTGCAATCCACCCGCGCCGCCTTTGTGATGATCTCCCACGACCGCGCCTTCCTGCGCCGCCTGTCGCGCGCCACCCTGTGGATCGACCGCGGCGCAGGTGCGCCGCCGCGAATCCGGGCTTCGACGGGTTCGAGGATTGGCGCGACACCGTCTGGGCCGAGGAAGACGACGCCCGCCACAAGCTGGACCGCAAGATCAAGCACGAGGCGAAATGGGCGGTCGAGGGCATCTCGGCCCGCCGCAAGCGCAACCAGGGCCGCGTCCGCGCCCTTGCACGCCCTGCGCGACGAACGCTGCCTCGCAAATCCGCCGTCAGGGCACCGCCGCGCTGGAACTGGAAGGCTCGGGCACGTCCGGCAAGCGCGTGATCGAGGCCAAGGGCGTGTTCAAATCCTTTGGCGACAAGATCCATCGTCCGCGATTTCGACCTGCGCGTGCTGCGCGGCGACCGGGTGGCCTTTGTCGGCCCGAACGGCGTGGGCAAGACCACGCTTCTGAAAATGCTGCTGGGGCAGGTGCCGCCCGATCAGGGCACCATCACCCTGGGCACCAACCTGGAAATCGCCACCTTCGACCAGACCCGCGCCCAACTGGATGGCGAGGCGACCCTGTGGGACAACCTGACAGGCGACCCCGGCATGGCCGTATCGGGCAATTCCGATCAGGTCATGGTGCGCGGCGTGCCCAAGCATGTGGTGGCCTACCTGAAGGATTTCCTGTTCGACGAACGTCAGGCGCGTGCCCCGGTCAAATCGCTGTCAGGCGGCGAAAAGGCCCGGCTTTTGCTGGCCAAACTGATGGCCAAACCCTCGAACCTGCTGATATTGGACGAACCGACCAACGACCTGGATGTCGAAACGCTGGACCTGTTGCAGGACATCGTGGGCGATTTCGACGGCACCGTGCTGCTGGTCAGCCACGACCGCGATTTCATCGACCGTGTCGCCACCACCACGATCGCGCTGGAAGGCAACGGCGATGCCACCGTCTATCCGGGCGGCTGGTCGGACTATGTCGCGCAGCGCCCGCAGCAGGGCGGCGACGCCCCCATGGGCCGCAATGTCAGCCGCGCGCCCGACCCCAAACCGGCCGACAAACCCAAACCCGTCGCCGCCCTGTCCTTCACCGAACGCAAACGGCTGGCCGAACTGCCCGGCCTGATCGAACGGCTGGAGGCGGAAATCAACAAGCTGGCCGAATACCTGGAAACGCCGGAACTCTTCACCCGCGACCCCGCCAAATTCCGCAAGGCGTCCGAGGGCATGGCTGACAGGCAGGCGGTACTTACGCAGGCCGAGGCAGAATGGTTCCAACTGGCCGAGCGCGATTCTGCGTGATCGGCGGCGCTCCGCCGCCGGTTTGCGCCGTTTCGGTGGCAAATGGCCTATCCTTGGCAACCCACGGGAATTATTGACGTTTCCGCTGGCGCATCCACTCTGAAATCCCCATTTCACGCGCAAGGACCGGCACATCCGTGCCAGCGGTCCGTCAGTGGAACTGGAGACTCTCATGAAAAATATCGCAATCGCCGCATTGATCGCAGGCAGCCTGCCGATGGCTGCCATGGCCGGTGGCCCCGTGCAACCGATCGTGGAACCGATGGTTGCCATGCCCGCCGCCCCGGTCATGATGACCGGCAGCAACTGGACCGGCGCCTATGCCGGTGCGACGCTGGGCTTTGGCCGCTTCCGCGCCAATCAGGGTGCCAAGGATGGCAATCAAGGCATCGCTGGCGTCCATGCGGGCTACCGCCACGACTTTGGCACGATGGTTCTGGGGGGCGAGTTGGGCTATTCCAAGAACGACATCGGCCTCAAGGGCGGTGACAACCAGATCAACAGCACCGTATCGGCGCAGATGATGCTGGGGGCCGATCTGGGCCGGTCGCTGGCCTATGTGGCGGGCGGTGTGTCGCGCGCCAATGGCGAGATTGACGGCAACAAGGGCACCGAAAACGGCTATTTCGCGGGCATCGGCATGGACTATGCGCTGACCGACAAATGGACGTTGGGCGGTGAAGTCATTGCCAGCAAATACAACGACTTCAAGGGTTCGGGGATTGATCTGAACAACACCAGCCTGCTGATGAAACTGGGCTACCGCTTCTGATCTGGCGGCCCCTGTAATCCGGGTCACGGCTGGTTGTGGGCCGTAACCCGCATGTCGACAAAGCCCCGCAACCCTTCGGTTGCGGGGCTTTGCTGTTGGCGCGTCAGGCGTGCTCAGTGCTTTTTCGAGCCGTGGTCGCCCGAACCGCTGTGATCCGAACCGCTGTGATCCGAACCGCTGTGGTCCGAACCGGTGTGATCGGAACCGGTGTGGTCCGAACCTTCGCTGTCTGCGCTGTCATCGCTCGAATCGTCCCCGCCCGACATGTCGTCGCCGGAAACGTCCGTGGAATCGTCCGAACCTGACATGTCATCGCTGCTGTCATCATAGCCCGACATATCGTCGGTGGAATCATCGGACCCCATCATGTCATCGCTGGAATCGCTGCCATCCAGGCTGCTGTCGTCGGTGCCGGTGGTGCCCAGGATCTCTTTCTTGCCGCCGCGGCCATGTGCTTTGCCATGGGCCTTGTCTTTGCCGCTGATCGTGGCGTGAACTTCGCCGGCATGGCTCTTTCCGGCTTGTTTGTGGGTGCTGGCCTCGGCGGCGCCAGTCAGCAGGGCCATCGCCCCCATGAACATCAGGACGGCGGTGGTCGATTTCAAAACAGCTTGCATGTCATTTGTCTTTCGCTTGCCTGCCGCCCAATGCGACAGGTCATGCCGCCAGACGCCTCGTTTTGCTGGCCATGGCTATTGGTCCTCGGGTCGATGACGGGTAGATTGGCATGAACACCTACGCGTTTAACCCGCAGTTTATGCCGGGCTTACGCGAAAAAACTGGTTAAAATTACGTTAATTGATGGGGTTAGCAGGGCCTGTATCTTCTTGGGCAGGCTGGCGCGGATGATTGTATAGGACGCGGTGATCCGCTCGCACAACTCGGCGTCGTCAACCAGCCCCCAGGGAATGCGCACCCAACTGCGGTGGAAATAGGGGGCAGGGCGGGCGTGATTCATGTCGATCAACAACTGTGCCGTGTGGATGTCGGCGCATTTTACCGAAAGGCCGTTTTCCTCGGACGTGCCGACCACGGCAAACAGCTTGCCCCCCACCTTCCACGCATCATGGCCCCCGCCCCAGGGGTCGGAATGGCTTGCTCCGGGCAGGCTGGCCGCATGGGCATTGACGAGAGCACGTGTCATGCCCGCAGTTTCCCGCATCGGGGCCGAGTTGGGCAAGAGGTTAAAATCAGGTTAAGGGAAAATGCCAAGCCATTGGAAACATTCAATTTTCAAAAGTGTCCACATGTGGACACGTCAAAACGCTTGGCTTCAACGATGAAACGCTGTAACGATGGCACCATGAAAAACGGTGCAACCCTGCTGATTTGCTGCATTACCCGCTGACTTGAGGTCGCGCGGGCGTTCTTCTGTTCCCATCCATGAACGAAGTTGTTAGACCCGCCGCGGCATTCGGCTGCGCATTGAAAAGGTCTGAACGATGGTCACGATCCGCCTGCACAACACCAAGACCCGCACCAAAGAGGTGTTCACGCCGATTGATGCGCAGAATGTCCGCATGTATGTCTGCGGCCCCACCGTCTATGACCGCGCCCATCTGGGCAACGGGCGGCCAGTGGTGGTGTTCGATATCCTGTTCCGCCTGCTGCGGCATGTCTATGGCCCGGATCACGTGACCTATGCCCGCAACTTCACCGATGTGGATGACAAGATCAACGCCACCGCTCAGGCCCGCAAGGCGTCGGGGGATGCAAGGCCGCTGGAGGCCCTGATCCGCGAACGGACCGAGGAAACCATCGCCTGGTATCATGCCGACATGGACGCCCTGGGGGCCCTGCGCCCCACCTTCGAACCCCGCGCCACCGAGTACATCGGCGCGATGATTGCGATGATCCAGACGCTGATCGCCGGCGACCACGCCTATGAAAAGCAGGGCCATGTCCTGTTCCGCGTCCGGTCTTATACAGCCTATGGCGCCCTGTCAGGCAGGTCGGTGGATGACATGATTGCCGGTGCCCGGGTTGAAGTGGCGCCGTTCAAGGAGGATCCGATGGACTTTGTCCTGTGGAAACCCTCCGACGCCGACCTGCCGGGCTGGGACAGCCCCTGGGGCAAAGGCCGCCCCGGCTGGCACATCGAATGCTCGGCCATGAGCTATGAACTGCTGGGTGGCTCTTTCGATATCCACGGCGGAGGCCTGGACTTGCAATTCCCCCACCACGAAAACGAACTGGCCCAAAGCGCCTGCGCCCACCCGCATGACAGCTTTGCCAAGGTCTGGATGCACAACGAGATGCTGCAGGTCGAGGGCAAGAAGATGTCCAAAAGCCTCGGCAACTTCTTCACCGTGCGTGACTTGCTGGACCAAGGCGTGCCGGGCGAGGTGATCAGGATGGTCTACCTGGGCACGCATTATTCCAAGCCGATGGACTGGACGGCGGAGAAGTCCGAACAAGCAAAGGCTACACTGAGGAAGTGGTCTGAAATGGCCGATCTCGAGAAATCAGGTCAGGTTGATCGTCGAGTAGTTGAGGCACTCTCAAATGACCTTAACACGTCGGAAGCGATCAAAATTCTGGAGCGACTTTGGTCAGAAGGTAATGGTCCCGCGATGACTGCATCGGCGGTTTTGCTAGGATTTGACTTGATCGCAATCCGCGATAGCGAGTGGGGAACGCCGTTCAAATTTGAGGCCCCGGACGGGGAAACCTATACTGAAGGGGTAGATTTCATGCCCTCAACCAGCGTTACCGGATGGGGTCACATCACCGATGAACTACGGGATGTTTCAATGGCTGTCGTTCATCGGTGGTTGAAGTTTCGTAGGGATGGCGCTTGGGATAAAGCCGATCGCTTTAAAACTGAGGTGTCTGACGCAGGTTTGGAATTGCGTGCAGGAAAGTCGACAATTGGCACGACGCGCGGAAGTGCAAGCATCAAAGACAATGTGAATCTTCCCGCCTTGATGGACTTACTCAAATGACCCGCACCCGCCTTTACCTCTTCGACACTACCCTGCGGGACGGGCAGCAGACCCAGGGCGTGCAATTCTCGACGGCTGAGAAACGCCAGATCGCCCTCGCGCTCGATGCCCTCGGGCTGGACTATATCGAAGGTGGTTGGCCGGGGGCCAATCCGACGGACAGCGAGTTCTTCGCCTCCCCGCCACAAACCCGCGCCACCATGACCGCTTTTGGCATGACCAAACGGGTGGGGCGGTCAGCCGAGAATGACGACGTTCTGGCTGCCGTTCTGAATGCGGGCACACCGGCGGTTTGTCTGGTTGGCAAGAGCCATGAGTTTCACGTCATCACCGCCCTTGGGGTGACGCTGGAGGAAAACCGCGAGGCGATTGCCGCCTCGTTTGCCCATGTCATCGCACAGGGGCGTGAGGCGCTGTTTGATGCAGAGCATTTCTTTGACGGCTACCGCGCCAACCCCGCCTATGCCCTGTCGTGTCTGCAGGCCGCGTATCAGGCGGGGGCGCGGTGGATCGTGCTGTGTGATACCAATGGTGGCACTTTGCCGGGGGAGGTTGCCCGCGTGGTGCGGGAGGTGATTGCATCGGGCATTCCGGGCGACCGGCTGGGCATCCATTGCCATGATGATACCGGCAATGCGGTGGCAAACTCGCTGGCGGCGGTTGAGGCGGGGGTGCGGCAGGTGCAGGGCACGCTGAACGGGCTGGGGGAGCGGTGCGGCAATGCCAATCTGACGTCGCTGATCCCGACGCTGCTGTTGAAGGAACCCTTTGCCAGCCAGTTTGACACCGGGGTCAGCCTGGAGGCTTTGCGCGGGTTGCTGCGCGACAGCCGGATGCTGGATGATATCTTGAACCGGGTGCCGCTGCGGTCGGCGCCCTATGTGGGAGCCTCGGCATTTGCCCACAAGGCGGGGCTGCATGCATCGGCCATCCTGAAAGACCCCACCACCTATGAACATGTCGATCCCGCCATCGTGGGCAATGCGCGGGTGATCCCGATGTCAAATCAGGCGGGGCAGTCGAACCTGCGGGCGCGGCTGGTTGCAGCGGGGATCGAGGTTGCGGCGGGGGATGCGCGGCTGGGACGGATACTGGACGCGGTCAAGCTGCGCGAGGATCAAGGCTATGCCTTTGACGGCGCGCAGGCCAGTTTCGAGCTGTTGGCGCGGCGGGAACTGGGGCTGATGCCGCGGTTTTTCGAGGTGACGCGGTACCGGGTGACGGTGGAGCGGCGGGCAGGCAGGTCGATGTCGGAGGCGGTGGTCGAGGTGCGGATCGGCGATCAGGTCATGCTTTCTGTCAGCGACAGCCTGGATGAGGCGGGGTCGGACCGGGGGCCCGTGAATGCGCTGTCCAAGGCGCTGGCCAAGGATCTGGGGCCGTATCAGGCGGTGATTGATGACCTGCATCTGGTCGATTTCAAGGTCAGGATCACCCAAGGCGGAACCGAGGCGGTGACGCGGGTCATTATTGACAGCGAGGACAGTCAGGGCCACCGCTGGTCGACCGTGGGGGTCAGCGCGAATATCGTGGATGCCAGCTTTGAGGCGCTGCTGGAGGCGATCCAGTGGAAACTGGTGCGTGATGTCGGGGGACAGGCATGAGGCTGCTGGGTCTGATGCTGGGTCTGGCAGCCTGTGTGCCGGTCGAGGTGCCGCCGCCCCTGGTGCCGGAGGTGATCGAGGTCGCGTCGGGTGGGATGTTGGGGCAAACCCGGACGCTGATCTACGGCAATGACTGGGTGATCACGCAGGTGTCGGGGTTGGACGACACCCAGAAAGGCAGGGGCAAGACGGTGCCAGGGGCCTATGCCAGGGCTGCGGCGGTTATTGCGGCCGAGGGGGGCGATACGCTGGCCCGGGTTCAGCATGGGCCCGAGGTTTGCATGGATTATGGTGCCGATATCGTGCAAGCCAGCCCGCCGATTGCAGGATTTGAACGGGTGGTCAGCGATTGCCCGGATGCGGCGGTGACGGCGCTGATGGGCCATGTGCTGGCCGCTTTGGCCGCGCCCAAATGAGCCTTGAGGCTTGCGCAGCCCTGGTTGAACGCGGCGATCCGGACAGGTTTGCCGCCGTCATGGCGGCCCCGGTGGCGATGCGGGGGCGGCTGTGGCCGCTATACGCCTTTAATCTGGAGGTCGCCCGCGCCCCTTGGGTCACCAAGGAGGCGATGATTGCCGAGATGCGGCTGCAATGGTGGCGGGATGTGGTGGCTGAACCCGCCCCGCGCAGCCATGAGGTGGCGGGGCCGTTGCATGGGTTGATCCGTGCGGCAGGCTTGCCGGTCGAGGTGCTGGACAGGTTGGTTGCGGCGCGGCGGTGGGATGTGTACCGCGATGCCTTTGCCGACCGGGCGGCCTTTGATGCCTATATCGAGGATACCGGGGCGGGGTTGATGTGGGTGGCGGCGCTGTCTGTGGGGGCGGGGCCGCAGGATGAGGCTGGCGTTCGGGCACTGGGCTGGGCCACGGGGTTGGCGAATTATCTGCGGGCCGTGCCGGAACTGGAGGCGCGGGGCAGGGTGCCGTTGGTGGATGGGCGGGCGGAGGCGGTTCGGGAATTGGCCGCCGAGGGGTTGGCGCGGATTGAGGCCGCGCGCGGCGTACGGGGCGGGCGGGCGGCGTTGCTGGCGGGGTGGCAAAGTGCGGCCCTGCTGGAGCAGGTGCGGCGCGATCCGACAGTGGTGGCCGGGGGGCGGATGGGGTTGTCAGAGTTTTCGCGGCGGGGCCGCCTGCTGTGGCAGGCAGTTTCGGGGCGGTGGTAGGGGCAAGTGTCCGAAGTTCGGACACTTGGTATTATCATTTTATATCAATATCTTGGCGTTTTTCATTAACCTGAATGAAAGGACGTTGAGAATGGGTTGCAAGGGTTGGGCGCCCCTTTGGACGCCCAACCTGTATGGTCAGCCGCCAAGGGCTGCGACGCCGGGCAGCACCTTGCCCTCCATCCATTCCAGAAACGCGCCACCGGCGGTGGAGATGAAGGTGAAATCATCTGCCGCCCCGGCATGGTTCAGGGCCGAGACGGTGTCACCCCCGCCAGCGACCGACACCAGTTTGCCTTCGCGGGTCAGGCGCGCGGCGACCTGGGCCGCGGCGGTGGTGGCGGCGTCGAACGGGGCGATTTCGAAGGCACCCAGCGGGCCGTTCCAGATCAGGGTTTTGCAGGCGCAGGGGCTGGAGGGGCTGCGCCGCAAGGGCTGGTACCTGGTGAGCAGCAACCACCAGAGCTGGGTGGACATCCTGGTGCTGCAGAAGGTGTTCCACCGCCGGGTGCCCTTCCTGAAGTTCTTCCTGAAGCGGCAGCTGCTCTACGTGCCCGTCATGGGGCTGGCCTGGTGGGCCCTGGATTTCCCCTTCATGCGCCGCCGCAGCGGCAGCCGCACCCGCGATCTGGCCACCGCCCGGCAGGCCTGCGAGAAGTTCCGCCAGATCCCCACCTCGGTGATGAACTTCCTGGAGGGCACCCGGTTCAGCGCCGCCAAGCGCGACGCCCAGGGCTCGCCCTACCGCCACCTGCTGAAGCCCAAGGTGGGCGGGCTGGCCACGGCCCTCAGCGCCATGGGCGAGCGCTTCGACGCCCTGCTGGATGTCACCATCGTCTACCCCCACGGCGTGCCCACGTTCTGGGATCTGCTTTCGGGCAAGCTGTGGGCCGTGGTGGTGCGGGTGCGGGAGCGGGCCATTCCGGTGGAGCTGCTGGCGGGCGACTACGAAGGCGACCCCGTGTTCCGGGCCCGCATGCAGGCCTACGTGCACGACCTCTGGACGGAAAAGGACCGCCACATCGAGGCGCTCCTGGGCGACTTCCGGATCAGCTGAGCATCAGGGTGCCGAAAGGCCCGCCGAGGGTCGGGGGGAGGCCCACCTCCCGGGCTTCGTAGAGGCCCGCCAGCCCCACGTCCGGGTGGTGGCGGGCGTCCGGCGGGACCGCGAGGCCCTGGAAGCAGGCCCGGGCGGCCAGGTTGGCCACCAGGGCGCCCTGATCCCCAGCCAGGGCCTGCTCGGTGTGGAAGGCCCGGGAGACCACCTTGTGGTGGTTCAGGTGCTTGCTCAGGCGGGCCAGGAGGCCGAGGTAGGTGGGGAGGTCCACGGGGGCACCCAGGCGCTCCAAGCGGTCGAGGGTGGCGAAGATGTGGAGCTGGATCTGCACCGGCAGGGGCGGCAGACCGCCGGCGGGTTCCTGCAGGGGGTCATGGAGGGCCCGGAAGCGCGCCAGCACCTCGGGGAGCTTGGCCTTCGTGAACCCCGCGGCGTGGGCGAGGTGGGTGCCGAAGAGCAGGCGGGTGCCCCGGTCGCCCAGGTCGTAGGGTGCGGTCTGGGCCGCTTCCATGAGGGTCTCGAAGGCCTGGCGCACGAAGCGGTCCATGAGGATGCCCGGCGTGAAGTTCCGCACCCGGGCCGCCTGGGTGACCACCAGGCCCAGCCGCACGAACTGCCCGTCGGCGATGCGGATGTCCTGCAGCAGGTCCCCCTGGAGGCGGTGGACGGCCTCGAAGAGCCGCGTGCGCTGGTCGGCCGTGGCCTCGTCGCCATGCAGGCCGCCATCCACCAGCAGCAGGTCGGCGGCATAGGGCAGGTGCCAGCCCGCGGCCACCACGGACCCGGGGATGAGGGCGCGCATGCGCTGCACTAGGGCGTGCAGGCGCTCGCGGTTGCACCACAGGAAGGCCCGCTTGGGCTCGTCGCGGGAGGCCCGCAGCAGGCGCACCAGGAAGCCGATCTTGGCCCGCAGGGAGCGCAGCTCGGCGAAGGCCACCACGCGCTCGTAGGCCTCCAGCAGGTTCTCGTATTCGGAGATCACGGCGGAGGGTCGCTCGCCCCGGGCCATGCCCTCCATCAGGTGGATCAGCAGGCTGGCGGGGTCCTCCCGGAAGTGGCCGGAGCTGGCGCTGCGGTGGGTCAGGGGGCCGAAGGCCGCCTGCAGGGCCCCCTCGAAGGCCTCCAGCACCGGCGCCTCCGGCAGGGCGGCCTCCCCGGCCCGGGTGAGGGTGAAGAAGCCCTCGGGCTCCACCAGGGTGCCCGGCGGGGCCTGCTTCTGGAGGAGGTCGATCTCGCGGTCGGTGTCGGCCAGCCGGTCCAGGCATTCGCGGCCCTCCACCTGCAGGTATTCCTGGATGCGGTCCAGGTGGGCGGGCACCTGGTCGAGGTCGCGCACGCCCCGCACCTGGATGTTCAATTGCTCCAGCAGATCCATTAATTGCAGCACGTCGGGATCGTCGGGGCCGGGGCGGGGCGGGGCGCCGGGGGAGAGCAGCCCCGCCAGGCGGGACCGGGGCGCCATGCGCCGCATGCAGGCGCTCGGCGCAGCTGCGGGCCTCCAGCAGGTGGCGATGGGATTCCTGCAGGGTCTCGTAGCGGTGCTCCAGGCTGGCCTGTCTTGGGCCGCTCGTCCTTCTGGACCAGCCCCCGGGCCACCAGGTCCGCCAGGGCCTCGGGGCCAAGCGCGTCCAGGCTCACCGACTCGGCGGCGGCCAGCAGCTTGAGGTGGTCGAGCCAGGTCGGTGGGGCGGTCATGGGGTGGGGGCAGGCTCCAGGCAGGCGCGGCGAGGCGCTTCCCGTCATCGGCCGGGGGGCCGGGAAGCCCAAGAATGGAGACTGGGCGGCGGGAAGCCTGCGTAGAACAAGCCCTTTGCCGAGGATGGACGGGGATAAAAGGAAGCGTGCCACGCATGGGCTTGCCGGCGGTGGTGTCCCCGGGTGAATCCCCTGCTCGAGTCGGTGGCTCCGTCCCATGGAATCCCCGTCCATCCCCGGCTGAAGTCGGTCCTTGCTCTGCGGCTTCGCCGGTTGGAGGGGGTTTCGTGAGTCTCTGCCTCGCGCGCCAAAAATGCGACGGACCCAGCCAGTCGGCCAGGTCCGCAGCGTGCATCGAGGTTCGAGTTAGCCGTTCGTCTGGACGAAGTGCTCCATGAAATCCACCAGGGTCTTCACGTTGTCGACGGTGACGGCGTTGTAGGTGCTGACGCGGATGCCGCCGATGTCGCGGTAGCCCTTGAGGCCCACCATGCCGGCCTTCTTGGCTTCCTTGACGAACTGGTCGTCCAGCTCGGGGGTGGGCAGGAAGAAGTCCACGTTCATGAGGCTGCGATGGCTCTTCTCGGTGACGAAGCCCTTGTAGAACCCGGCGTGCTTGTCGATGCAGCCGTAGAGCAGCGCGCCCTTCTGGCGGTTGTTGGCCTCGATGGCCGCGAGGCCGCCGATGCTCTTGTTGTAGGCCAGCACGTTGCGCAGGATGTAGATGCCAAAAGTGGGCGGCGTGTTGTAGAGGCTGTTTTTCTCGGCGTGGAGCTTGTAGCGCAGGTAGCTGGGCAGGTCCTGGGCTTCGCACATCTCGAGGAAGTCCTCGCGGATGATGGTGAGCGTCACGCCCGAGGGGCCGAGGTTCTTCTGGGCGCCGCCGTAGATCAGGCCGAAGGGGCTCACATCGAAGGGCCGCCACATGAAGTCGCTGCTCATGTCGCAGACATAAGGCACGTCGCCGACCTTGGGGAACTCATGCCACTGGGTGCCCTCCACGGTGTTGTTGGAGGTGAAGTGCACGAAGCTGCTGTCGGCGCCGACCTTGAGCTCGCTCTCGAAGGGCAGCCGGGCGAACTTCTGCTCCTTGGTGGTGGCGGCCACGCGGACGTTGTCCCCGCCCACCAGCTTGGCTTCCTTGGTGGCCTTCTCAGCCCAGTTGCCGGTGACGATGTAGTCGGCCTTGCGACCGCCCCGCAGCAGGTTGAGGGGGATCATGCCGAAGCTGAGGTGCGCGCCGCCCTGGAGCAGCAGCACCTTGTAGTTGCTCGGCAGGCCCATGAGCTCCTTGGTGAGGGCGATGGCCTCCTCGTGTACCGCATGGTCCTCCTTGGCACGGTGGCTGATCTCCATGACGGACATGCCGGTGCCGGCGAAGTCGAGCATTTCCGCCTGGGCACGCTCGAGGGCCGGCAGGGGCAGGCCGGCGGGGCCGGCGTAGAAGTTGATCACGCGATGGGTCATGGAAACCTCCGGAGGCTTGAAAGAAGAAAGATTTACCGCCAAGACGCCAAGACGCCAAGAAAGCAAGAAAGCAAGAAAGGAAGAGCTTTTGTTTTTCTTGGCGCCCTTTGCGTCTTGGCGGTCAGATTTTACGCCTTGAAATCCTGCAGGATCAGAACGACTTCGTCGCCGATGCGGCCGAGGTTCTCTTTGCTGCTGGCGCCGAGGTGCGGGGCCATGAAGACGTTGGGGGCGCCGAGCAGGGGGCAGTCTGCCGGGGGCGGGTCGCTGGGCCACACGTCGGTGCCGTAGGCGCGCAGCTTGCCGCTGGCCAGGGCCGCGGCCACGTCGGCGTCGACGATGCACTTGCCGCGGCCGGTGTTGATGAGGATGAGGCCCTCCTTGGCCTTGGCCAGGAAGGCCGCGTTGACCATGCCCCGGGTCTCGTCCGTGAGGGGCAGGTGCATGCTGATGACATCGGCCCTGGCGGCCAGCTCATCCAGGCTGACCAGCTCAGCGAGGGCGTGTTCTTTCAGGTAGGGGTCGTAGGCGATGACCTCCATGCCGAAGGCCTGGGCGCGCCTGGCGACTTCGGTGGCGATGTTGCCAGCGCCGATGAGGCCCAGGGTCTTCTGGAACAGCTCGGTGCGCTTCAGCTCCTTCTTCAGAAACTTGCCTTCCTTCATGGAGACATGGGCTTCGATGAGGCGGGCGGGGATGGCCACCATGAAGGCCATGGCCATCTCCGCCACGGCCACGCTGCTGGCCTTGGGTGTGTTCATGGCCTTGATGCCCTTCTCGGCACAGAGCTGCTTGTCCACGTTGTCCATGCCCACGCCGCCCCGGATGACCAGCTTCAGCTTCGGGGCCTGGGCCAGCAGGTCGGCGTCGACCTTGGTCTTGGAGCGGACGAGGAGGACGTGGGCCTCTCCCAGGGTGGCGAGGTCGCTGCTGACGGTGCCAAAGGGCGCGAGGCGCCCCGGCAGGCTGGCGTCAAAGGCCTCCGCGATGAGGATGTGCATGGGGACTCCCGAACTGGTAAAACCGCGAATTGACTTGAATGAAAAAGAGCGGGACCGCTAATGGCGCGACTATTCGCGAATTGGCTTGGTCATGATTTCGCGTTCATTTGCGTCATTCGCGGTTTCAGCCTTCGTACATCCGGACGAGCAGCCCGGAGCGCAGCTTGGGCTCGAACCAGGTGGACTTGGGCGGCATCACCTCGCCGGCGTCCGCCACGCTCATGAGCTGGGTGAGGGAGGTGGGGTAGAGCGAGAAGGCCACGGCATAGCCCTCCTTCACGCGGCGCTCCAACTCGTCCATGCCCCGGATGCCGCCCACGAAGTCGATGCGGGTATTGGTGCGGGGATCGTCGATGCCGAGGACGGGGCCCAGCAGGTTCTCCTGCAGGATGCTCACGTCGAGGCCGCGCACCGGGTCGCCGGCAGGGTAGCTGCCGGGCTTCGCCGTCAGCTCGTACCAGGTGCCGCCCAGGTACATCCCGAAGGTGGTGGGTGCCTGGGGGCTGCGGTGGCTGGTGCTGGACACCTCGAAGGCGTCCTTCACCTTGGCCAGGAAGGCCTCCTGGCTGAGTCCGTTCAGGTCCTTCACCACGCGGTTGTAGTCCATGATCTTCAGCTGGTCGTGGGGGAAGACCACGGCCATGAAGCTCTCCCAGGGCTCATCGCCGTCCAGGACCTCGCCCGCGAGCTGGGCCTCGGTGCGGCGGTACTGGCCGTAGCGGATGGCGGCAGCGGTGCGGTGGTGGCCGTCGGCGATGTAGAGGGCCTCGACGCCGTTGAAGAGGTGCACCAGCTCGTAGACCACGGTTTCGCCCGAGACCACCCACACGGTGTGGCCGATGCCATCGGGGGTGACGATGTCGTAGACCGGCACCTGCTTGCGGATGTCGTTGACGATGTGGTCGATGTAGGGCACGGCCTTGTAGGTGAGGAAGACGGGCTCGGCGTTGGCGGCCTGCTCGGTGACGTGGCGGGTGCGGTCGTCCTCCTTGTCCTTGCGGGTGAACTCGTGGCGCTTGATGAGGCCCGTCTCGTACTCCTCCACCGAGCAGAGGCCCACCAGGCCCGCCTGCACGTGATCGCCCATGCGCTGCTGGTAGACGTAGAGGCAGGGTGTGTTTTCGTGGAAGAGGGTGCCGCGCTCGATGAGGCCACGCAGGTTGGCCACCCCCTGGGCGTAGACTTCGTCGGCATGCACGTCGAGGCCGGCGGGCAGGTCGATCTCGGGGCGCCCTACGTGGAGGAAGGAGTGGGGGTTCCCCTTGGCCAGCTCGGCGGCCTCCTGGGTGTTCACCACGTCGTAGGGGACCGCCGCCACCTGGGCGGCCAATTCAGGTCGGGGCCGGTAGGCGCGGAAGGGCTTCAGCTGGGACATGGACACCTGCCTTCGAAGGGGCCCCGGCGGGGCGGCACTGGCGCCATTATTCCCCCATGGGTGCCCTTCCGGACGACCCCGGGTAGGGTTTTGACGAAAGTCCCAATCCAGGGCTCTTTTTAGGGCGGATTGTAAAAGTCCGCAAACCGCCAACCCGGCGGCTGATGGGGTCACGCCAAGCCGGCAGGTCAACCCGGCGGACCGGGAATGGGCTCAGGGCCGACAAGCAAGGCATCGAAACCGCGAATGACGCGAATCGCCCTTCGGGCGCGCGAATGGGGGAGAGGGATCCCGGGCGTATTCCGAATCAAGCCAGGGCTGGATCCACCTTCTTGTTTCGCGCCCATTCGCGGTTCAGGCTCTTCAGGCCTCGCCGAACTCCGGGTTGCGGTGGTCGGTGATCAGGGCGGCGTTCATGAGCAGCTCGGTGAGGGGCAGGTCCATGGTCCGCTCAACCCGGCAGGTCTCCACGAACTCGATGTCGGGCTTGTCCCAGATGAGGATCTCGTAGGCGGCGGCCAGGCCCTCGTCGGCCCGGTAGGCTGCGTGGACCACCTCGCCGTCCTTCAGGTAGAGCAGGCCCATGCCCGCCTCGGACTTGACCGTGAGGGTGCAGGACTTCTTCTCCCAGTTGAGCAGTTGGAGGATGCTGTTCAGCCCGATGCCCCGCACCATGCCCGCGGGCTCGAACTGGGCGGCGGCACGGATGGCGTCCATCAGCAGGCTGAGGCGGGGCGGCTTGGTGAGGATACGGATGGCGCCCAGCTGCAGGGGGGTGTTGAGGTGCTGGCTCTCGTCGAGGCCCGTCATGACGATGATGGGCACCTGGGGATAGAACCGGCTGACCTTCGCGATGAGGTTGAAGCCGTCCATGACGGGCATGTTGAGGTCGGTGACCAGGACGTGCACCGGCTCCTCGCGGAGCATCTGCAGGGCCATGCCGCCGTTCTCGGCCATGATGACCTTGAAGTCCTGGAGCCCTTTCAGGCCGGCGCGGTAGAGGCTCAGGGTGGCGCGGTCGTCTTCCACCACCAGCAGGGTCTTGGTGGGGGTTTCCGGCTGGGGCATGGGGCGCGGACGGGGCGGGAGGCTCATGGGCAACGCTGAGGATACCTTCGGCGCGTCCTCAGCGCTCCTCCCCTTTTGGAATCCGCCGGGCCGGGGCCGGTTCTTTCCCGAGGATGGCCAGGGCCTCGGCGGCATCCTGGGGTCGCTCCGCTTCCCAGGCCACCACCCAGGGCGGCAGTTCCGCGTCCTCGTAGTCCCGCACCTTGCGGTGCCAGCTCACCAGGGACTGCACCAGGGCCTCGTGGATGTCCTGGGGCTTGGGCGGCAGGTGCCGGTCCCAGATCGGCTCCCGGAAATACTGGCGCAGGGTGCCTTCGGCGGGCTTGCCCCACACGGCATAGGTGCGGTCCAGGGGTCCCCCCACGGGCTTGCGGTTGAGGTGCTCGCCGTAGAGGTAGTAGAAGACCGCGTCGCCGTCCGTCCAGTTGCGCAGCACGCCGAAGGCGCCCTTGAGCAGCAGGTCCTGGAGGGCCAGGTCGAGGGGCTTGTCGGTGCGGAAGTCCCAGGGCCCCACGTGGGCATGGGCCACGGAGGGATAGCCGACCTCCGTGATCATCACGGGCTTGTGGAAGCGGGCGGTGAGGGTGCGGGCCTTGTAGACCACCCACCACCAGGCGTCGCGAATCTGCTCAGGCGAAGGGTATTCGTCGTACTTGGCGATGGGGTCGTAGGTGTTGATGCCGATGACGTCGAGGCAGTCGCCGAAGGTGAAGCTGTCGTGGCTGTCGAAGTTCACGCTGTAGACCAGCTTGCCCTTGAAGACCTTGCGCACCTCGGCCGCCAGGTGCCGCCACTGGTCCGGGAAGGGGTGGGTGGAGGCCATCTCGGTGCCGAGGCTGTACCACTCCACGCCCCCCGCCTGGGCCAGGGCCGCCAGCCGGACGTTGAAGTCGGTGTAGTTCCGCCACCAGAGGTCCCAGTTGTCGGGGGCGATGTTGCCCCGCCACCAGTCGGCGTTCTCGGCCTCGTCCCGCATGTTGATCGTGGGGAAGAACATCATGCGCAGGCCCCGCACCTTGGCTTCGTGGAAGGTGCGGAGGAGGGCCGCCTCCGAGGGGCTGGAGGTGGGGTGGCGGCGGATCTCGGTGCTGTTTCCTTTGTCCATCCGGTAGATGGCCTGCAGGCTCACACAGGTGGCGCCGGTGGCGGCGATGCGGTCCAGCTCCTCGCGGTAGTCGTAGTCCGGCACGCCCGCATAGAGCCCCAGCACGAAGCCCCGGGGCTGGGGCACCAAGGCCTTGCGCTGCATGCGGCGCACGAGGACGAGGGTGAGGGGCAGGGCCAGGGCGGCGACCAGGGTGAGGAGGCGACGAATCATGCAGGGCTCCAGGCTCCAGCCTAGGAGGCTGTTCACGCAACCGATAGGGGCTGCGCGCTGGGTCAGGCTTTTGGGGTGGCCCTGGGTCTGCCGACCCGCCACATCAGGAAGAAGAAGGCTGCGGCGACCAGGAGGCAGAGGAGCAGGCTCCAAAGGCCGATGCGTGCCGCGCTGGGGGTGGCGGCCAGGAAGAAGATGCCGCACCCCCTCAGATTCCGGCGCAGGGCGGACTGGAGCTCCACGGCGGGGATGTCGGGATCCACGCAGCCCCGGCGCAAGGCCAGGGAGAAGTTCAGCGTCTGAGTGGTGAGGATGAGGCCCAGGGTAGGCAGGTAGACCATGAGGGCCACGGGATTGGCGGGGTACTGCCCCATGAGGGCGGCAGCGAAGGGAAAGAACGCCACCAGGGCCAGGAAGAGCAGGGTGAGGGCCAGCACCGGGAGGTCGACCCGGATGATTTTGGAGATGATCCGGTGATGCCAGTACCAGAACAGCCCCAGGAGGAAGAAGCTGAAGAAGTAGGCCACCAGGGTGGGCCAGGCGTGGTGGAGCTTGTCCAGCAGCTCGGGGGCTGAGCGGCGGTCGGCCAGCCCCGGAACCTTGATCTCCAGGACCAGGATGGTCATGGCGATGGCGAACACACCATCCACCAGGGCTTCCAGGCGGTGCTTGGCGATGTGGGACTGGCTCATCGGTAGGCTCCAGGCAGGCGGGGGAAGGGGGCGGCCAGGATGGCGCGCCTCAGCAGCGCTCGACCTTCACTTGCACGATGCGCGTCCCCTCCATGCGCAGCACCGTCAGCAGGGCGCCTTCCACGGCCACGGATTCCTGGGGCACGGGCACGTGGCCCAGGCGGGCCATCACCAGGCCGGCCAGGGTGTCGAAGCCATCCCGCTCCCAGGCGAGGTGGAGGGCTTCGGCCACGTCCTCCACGTGGGCCTGACCCGAGACGACCCACACCCCCGGGGCCTGTTCCAGCAAGCCGGCGGGGGCTTCGTGCTCGTCCTGGATCTCGCCGAAGACCTCTTCCAGCAGGTCCTCCATGGTGACCAGGCCGGAGACGCCACCAAACTCGTCCACCACCAGGGCCAGCTGGGTGCGGGCCCGCTGGAGGTCGCGCAGCAACTCGGCCACAGGCTTGCTCTCGGGCACGAAGTGGGCGGGCTTCAGGAGGCTGGCCAGGGGTGGGCGGGCTCCGTCCGGCAGCTGCATGAGGTCCTTGACCAGCAGGACGCCCCGCACGCGCTCGATGCTGCCCTCGTAGACGGGCACCCGCGAGTGGCGGCTCTCGGTGAAGGCGGTCCAGGCCTCCTGGATGGTGGCTTGGATCGGCAGGGCGACGATGCGGGTGCGGGGGGTCATAACCTCACGCACCACGGTGTCGCCGAAGGTGACGACGTTGCGGATGAGCTCGCGGTCGTCGGCCTCGAGGATGCCTTCGGCCTCGCCTTCCTCCAGCAGCGCGGTGACGGCCTCCTCGGTGGCCTCCTCGTCCTCGTCGTCGCGGGAGCGCTCGGCGGCATGGCGGCGGTCGATCATACGGGCCAGGGGGTCCACCAGGGGGCTGAGCAGCAGCTGGACCGGCGCGTAGAGGGGGAAGAGCCGGGCCAGCCAGCGGGCGGGGGCCCGGGAGGCTAGCAGGGCCGGGAGCAGCAGGTCCAGCAGCCACAGGCCCGCCAGCGCAAAGACCCCCAGCACCCAACCACCGCCGGGCAGGACCTGGCTGAAGGGCCACAGCAGCAGTGCCAGGGCAAGCAGCAGAAGCTGGGTCCAGAACTCCAGCCCCATGCCGAGGGCCCGCGGTCGCTCCAGCAGCGCCGCAAGCCGGGGATCGGTGATGGCCTCCTCCTCCAGCAGACGCCGTCGCTGCAGGGAGGGCATGGCATGGAAGGCCGAGAGCAGGATGGCCATGGCGGCACGGTAGATCAGGACCGCCAGGGCGGCCAGGAGGAGCCAGGTTGGGGGGGCGCTGCCGCCTGCATCTGCCATGATCTGGATGATCTTAGCGCGGTTCCTGCCGGGCGAGGATCAGTCGGGTCGCCTCGGCCTTGGCCTCGGGGCTCAGGTGCAGCTTGCGGCGCTCGGCTTCGCGGAGGTATTCCTCCGGGTCGCGGCAGAGGCCGTCGGGCGTGGGCGGCAGGCCCTTGCGGGCCCGGGCGGCGTTGAGGAACCGGTAGGGCTCCTTCGCCAGCTCTGGGCTCTGCAGGAAGTGGCGCACGGTCCACCAGCCGCCCAGCACGAACCACACGCCCAGGGCGGCGACGGCCCGGCGCTGCAGCCGCTTCATGCGGTCCGGGGTCTGCCGCACCCTCTGCCAGGCCACGCCCGCCCAGAGGTTGAAGGCGATGATGGCGGCGGTCAGCAGCAGCGTGCCCGTCCACCCGAGGCTGCCCCAGCCCAGGCCCGTCAGGCCCACCACGAGCGGTGAGAGCAGCACACTGAAGATCACGTTGAGGTGCAGCATGTAGAGCAGCAGCGACTCATTGCTGGCGGCCTTGATGGGGTTGGAGCCCTGCCACCGGGGGCGCAGCAGCTCGATGGCCCCCATGGCCGCGCCGCCCAGGAGGATGAAGCCCAGGCGGGTCGCCACGCTGGGCAGGGTGGTGTTGGCGATGGCGCCCAGCTCGCTGTAGGTGAAGGCGCCGGAGCGGCTGTGCAGCAGCCATACGCCGTTTTCCTGGATCCACTGGCCGCCCCAGAGCCAGGCGTGCTGGGTGGCGCCGCCCCAGGCCAGCAGCGCCGAGCCCAGCAGGGCCAGGCCCGCGAGGAACCGGCCCTCGCTCCACCGGGCCCGGCCCTCGGTGTCTTCCACCCGGTAATGGCGGTAGAGGCCCCCGAGGAAGGCCCCGAAGGCCGGGAAGGCCAGCCAGGGAAACAGCGGAAACAGGGCCTGGACGCCGCGGTCCACGTTGCCGTTGAACAGCCCCCGGATGGGCAGCCACAGCCCGTCGGCCACGCCGGTGGCCCAGAGGCTGGGGGAGACCAGGGGTACGAAGACGGCGATGATCAGGGCGAGGCCCGTGAAGACCCGGGGGTTCCGCACCAGCCGGGCCAGGAACTGCAGGACCAGCAGCGAGAAGACGATGCACTGCAGTACGTCGATCTTGAACAGCTCGCGGCCCTTCTGGACGGTGCCCAGTACAGTCCAGTCGGCGAAGGTGATGCCCGGCGCGTGCAGGGCGTAGGCGCAGAGCAGCACGAAGCCGAGGCGCCGCGCCGTGTGCGGCCAGAAGGGGCGCAGCGTGTTGTCGGTGCGGAAGGTGGAGATCACCAGGCTGTAGCCCGCCGCCAGGGTGAAGCTGGGCGCCACCAGGCCGTTGAGGTAGTTCAGCCAGTCCGGGCGCAGCCCCGCGTGGAGATACACGTTCACCACGTGCACCTCGATCATGACGATCACCGCCCAGCCGCGGATCTGGTCGATCCAGTCGCAGCGTTTCGAGGGGGTCAGGTCAGTCCAGATCGACATCGGGAGGCCCTAAAGAAGAACAGGAAAAGGATCACCACCAATTGTCAGTTTGTCTCGCGTATGGACGGAGGACATACCGAGAAGGCACCAAGATCACCAAGAAAGCAAAGGGGCTGCAGTGGCAGTTCTTGGTGATCTTGGTGCTTTGGTGGTGATCAGTTGTTTTTCAATGGATCGAATTGTATTAGGAATTCTGCTGCCGCATGACGCTGTGGTGCTTGCCGTAGGCGAAGTAGATGACGAAGCCCAGGGCCAGCCACGCGATGAGGCGCCACCAGTTGGCCACGGGCAGGGAGAACATGAGCATGAGGCAGGTGAGCACGCCCATGACGGGCACGAAGGGCACCCAGGGGCAGCGGAAGGGCCGCTCGGCTTCGGGGTGCTTTTTGCGCATGATGAGCACGGCGGCGCAGACGATCACGAAGGCCAGCAGGGTGCCGATGTTGGCCAGGTGCAGCAGGGCGTCGATGGGCAGGAAGCCCGCGAGGATGCTGACGAAGAGCCCCACCAGCATGGTGGACTTCCAGGGGGTGCGGAACTTCGGGTGCACGTCGCCGAAGGTGGCCTTGGGGAGCAGGCCGTCGCGGGCCATGGCCAGGAACACCCGGGGCCCGCTGAGCATCATCACCAGCAGCACGGAGGTGATGCCCGAGACGCCCGCGGTGGCGATGATGCCCTCGGCCCAGGGCATGCCGTTCTGGCGGAAGGCGATGGACACCGGCGCGTTGATGTCCAGCTGGTCGAACTTCACCATGCCGGTCAGCACCGCCACCACGGCGATGTAGAGGAAGGTGCAGACCACCAGGGAGACGATGATGCCGATGGGCACATCCCGCTGGGGGTTCTTGGCCTCCTCGGCGTGGGTGGAGACAGAGTCGAAGCCGATGTAGGCGAAGAAGATGATGGCCGCCCCGGCCATGGTGCCGATGGGAGCGCCCCCGCCGTCCACCTGGCCCGCCACGTGGTGGCCGAAGAAGCTGATGCCCGTCCAGCCGAAGGGGGCGAAGGGATGCCAGTTGGTGGTCTTGACGAAGAAGGCCCCCACGGCGATGACGAAGAGCACGGCGGCCACCTTGATGAGCACCATGACCCCGTTGAAGGTGGCGCTTTCCTGGATGCCCTTCACCAGGATGGCGGTGATGATGGCCACGATGATGAGGGCGGGCAGGTTCATGAAGGCGCCGGTGGAGGCGAAGTGGCCGGTGGCGGGGTCGTACTTCCAGGGCGACTCGCTCAGCGCCTTGGGCACGTGGATGCCGATGTTGCGGATGGCGCTCTGGAAGTAGGCGGACCACCCCGTGGCCACGGCGGCGCTGGAGACGCCGTACTCGAGGATGAGGTCCCAGCCGATGATCCAGGCGAACAGCTCGCCAAGGGTGGCGTAGGCGTAGGTGTAGGCGGACCCGGCCACCGGCACCATGGCGGCGAACTCGGCGTAGCAGAGCGCGGCAAAGATGCAGGTGATGCCGGCGATGACGTAGGACAGCATCAGGGAAGGGCCCGCGATGTTGTGGGCGGCGGCGCCGGTGGCCACGAAGATGCCGGCGCCGATGATGGCGCCGATGCCGAGGGCCGTGAGCTGCACGGGGCCGAGGACCCGGCGGAGGCGGTTCTCGCCCTTGGCTTCCGCGAGGAGCAAAGCCAGGGGTTTCCGGGCGAACAGCTGGGATTCGGTGCGGGGTTCAGTCGACATGAACGCAACTCCTTGCAGTCCGGGACGGGATACCCGGAAGGTGCTTCCAGGAAGATGGGGCCAGGGGGCTTCCGGCGATGCTAGCAGGGATCCCGGCTCGCTATCATGGGCGATGCTCCCCCGCGCGCTGCAGTCCGCCTTGGCTCTGGCCCGCACGGCGCTGGTGCCCTGCCGGGGCTGCCTGGGCGCCATCTCGGCGGGTGCCGAGGCCGGGCTTTGCGCCCGCTGCTGGGCAGGACTCGTGCCTCTGGATGGCGCCCGGTGTGGCCGCTGCGCCCTGGTGCACGCGGAGGCGGCCTGTCCCGAGGCCGTGGCCTGGGAGCTTGGCGACGCCCTCTGGGACTATCACGGTGGCCGGCCGCCCTTCGGGTCCCTGTTGCTGCCGGGCATCAAGCGGGGGGAAGCCGGCTGGCGGAAGGCCCTGCTGCGGCGGCTGGAGCAGGCTCCCCTGCCGGACTGGGCCGGGGAGGTGTCTGCGGTGACCGCCGCCCCCAGCGCCCTGCCGAGGCGCCTGCTGCGGGGGTTTGACCTGGGCGCCGAGGTGGGCCGCCTGCTCGGGGTCCGCCTCGGCAAGCCCTACCAGCCGCTGCTGACCCGCCGCTGGCTTAGCGGGCCCCAGGCCGCCCGCACCGAGGCCGAGCGCCGCCGCCTGCCCCGGAAGGACATCACCCTCCGCCGGGGCGCGGTGCCGGCGGAGACCCTGCTGCTGGTGGATGACGTCTGGACCACCGGCACCACCCTCGTCCGCTGCGCCCAGGCCCTCCGCGCGGGCGGTGCCGCCGAGGTGCGGGTGCTCACCCTCTTCCGGGCCACCTGATTGCTGCTGGGCCTGCGTGCCTTCGACAGGCCATGATGAATGAAGCGCGGACGCACCCCCTGGGCTGTTCCGCTTCTGAACGCCATCTCGCGTCCCCCCGGAACCCGTCCCATGCTCCTCGCCACCGCCCATGTCGATCCCTCCCTGGGGCCCCTGCTCCTGCTGGCCACCCTGTGGGTGGCGGCCAAGACCGGCGGCGAGCTGGCCACGCGCCTCAAGCTTCCGACGGTGGTGGGCGAGCTGGCCGCGGGCATGGTGATGGCGGCCTGCCATCGCACCTGGGGCAGCTTTCCCGATGCCGCGCTGGATCCCTCCGCCGACCTCTTCGCCTCCGTGGGCGTGGTGCTGCTCATGTTCAGTGTGGGCCTCGAGAGCACCGTGCCCCAGATGCTGAAGGTGGGGCTGCCGGCGCTCCGCGTGGCCGCGGCCGGGGTGGTGATGCCCGTGGTCTTCGGCCTGGCGGCGGCGTTCCTGCTGATTCCCGGCACCGTGCCCCTGGCGATGGCACTCTTCATCGGCGCCTGCCTCTGCGCCACCTCCGTGGGCATCTCGGCCCGGGTGCTGGCAGAGCGTGGCGCCGGCACCAGCCAGGAAGGCCGCATCATCCTCGGCGCCGCAGTCATCGATGACGTGCTGGGCCTGCTGGTGCTGGTGCTGGTGTCCGGCATGGCCGTGGCCGCCCGCACTGGGGTGGGCACGCCCTGGGGCGCCGTGGGCGCCACCGTGGCCCTGGCGGTGGGTTTCCTGGGCCTGGCCCTCAGCCTGGGCCGCTGGGCCACCCCGCACCTCTTCCGCATGGCGAACCGGTTCCGGGTGGAGGAGCTGCTGCTGCCCCTGGCCCTGGCCTTCGGGTTCTTCATGGCCTGGCTGGGGGGGCATGCGGGCCTGGCGCCCATCGTGGGCGCCTATGCGGCGGGCCTGATCCTGGAGCCGGCCCACGTGGAGTTCCTGCAGGAGCGGGAACGCAAGAGCCTGGAGGCACTGGTGCACCCGCTGGTGACGGCCCTCGCGCCCATCTTCTTCGTGGTCATGGGCGCCCGGGTGGATCCCCGCAACCTGCTGGACCCCACCATCCTGGTGCTGGCCCTCTCCCTGACCCTCCTGGGCGCCCTCGGCAAGTACCTGGCCGGCTTCGTCGCGGGGCGGGGCCTGGATCCCCACATCATCGGCTGGGGCATGATGCCCCGGGGTGAGGTGGGCCTGATCTTCGTGGCCGCCGGCGCCCAGCTCGGCGTCCTGAGCGGGCCGGTGCAGGCGGCGGTGGTGGTGGCCATGATGCTGACCACCGTCATGGGGCCCGTGGGCCTCAGCATCCTGCTGCGCCAGCGGGCTGAAACCGCCGGCTGAGGCGACCTACCGCACAGGCACGGGCCCCGAGGCGGCCCGGGCGTAGGCGGCGGGCCAGGGCACCTCGGCGCCCAGGACCTGGGCCGCCTGCAGGGGCCAGCGGGGATGCCGCAGCAGCTCGCGGCCCAGCAGCACCAGGTCGGCCGAGCCTTCGGCAAGGATCTGCTCCGCCTGAGTCGGCTCGGTGATGAGGCCCACGGCGCCGGTGGCGATGCCTGCCTCGGTGCGGATGCGCGCCGCGAAGGGTACCTGGTAGCCGGGGCCCAGGTGGAGCTTCTGCTGGGGTGAGAGGCCCCCGGAGGAGCAGTCCACCAGGTCCACCCCCAGGGCCCGCAGCTCGATGGCCAGGGCCACGGACTGGTCCAGGTCCCAACCGCCTTCGACCCAATCCGTGGCAGAGAGGCGCACGAAGAGCGGCAGGTCCTCGGGCAGGATGGCCCGGAGGGCGCCCACCACCTCCCGCAGCAGGCGGGTGCGGTTCTCGAAGCTGCCGCCGTAGTTGTCGGTGCGCTGGTTCGAGAGGGGGACAGGAACTCGTGCAGCAGGTAGCCATGGGCCGCGTGCACTTCGATGACCTGGAAGCCCGCCGCCAGGGCCCGTCGGGCCGCGTCCATGAAGCCGTCGAGCACGCCGATGATGCCCGCCTCGTCGAGGGCCGTGGGCAGGGCCCAGGCCGGGTCGTAGGGCAGGGGGCTCGGAGCCACGGGGGTCCAGCCTCCGGCGGAAGGGGTGACGGGGCCGCTGCCCCGCCAGGGGGCGTAGGTGGAGGCCTTGCGCCCCGCGTGGGCCAGCTGAATGCCCGGCACGGCGCCCTGGCCCTTGATGAACTTGACGATGGGCGCCAGCGCCTCGGCCTGGTCCAGGTCCCAGAGGCCCAGATCCTCCGGGCTGATGCGGCCCTCGGGCAGCACGGCGGTCGCCTCCGTGAACACCAGTCCGGCGCCGCCCTGAGCCAAGCCGCCGAGGTGCACATGGTGCCACTCGGTCGCCAGGCCTTCGTGGGCTTGGTACTGGCACATGGGCGACACCGCGATGCGGTTGGGCAGGGTGAGGCCGCGCAGGGTGAGGGGCTGGAACAGGTGGGCCATGGGGGCTCCCTTCCGTTCCAGGTTACCCGGCATGCAAACGGCCCAGCAGGTTCGCCGGGCCGTTCCTGAATCATGCAGCGGGCAATGCCGTTCCCGGGGCGGGGCGTGCAGCGCCTGGAGCCCCTTGGGACCCTTATACCTGCGTCAACACCTTGAGCGCCTTCTCGACCTCCGTCTTCAGCTGCCCCACCTTCACTTCCGCCAGGTCGTAGGTGGCCCGCAGCATGGGCTTGTTCACCTTGAGCACCCGGGTGATGTCGATGGGCGTGGCGGAGAGCACCACGTCGCAGGGGGTGGCCTCGATGGTGGCCTCCAGGTCGCGGATCTGCGCATCGCCGTAGCCCATGGCGGGCAGGATGCCCTGGGCGTTGGGGTACTTCTTGTAGGTGGCGGCAATCGACGCCACGGCGAAGGGCAGGGGATCGACGATCTTCGCCGCGCCGCAGTTCTTCGCGGCCACCACGCCGGCGCCATAGGTCATGGAGCCGTGGGTGAGGGTCGGGCCGTCCTCGATGATGAGGACGTTTTTGCCCTTCACCATCTCGGGCTTGGTGCAGGTGACGGGGCTGTTGGCGCGGATGACCACGGCCTTGGGGTTGAGCTTCGCGGCCGCCGCCTCGATGGACTGGATGTCGGCTTCCTTGGCGGAGTCGCACTTGTTGATGACGATGACATCGGCCATGCGGAAGTTGGCCTCGCCCGGGTGATAGAGGGCCTCGTGGCCGGGCCGCAGGGGATCGGCGATGACGATGTGCAGGTCGCAGGCGTAGAAGGGCAGGTCGTTGTTGCCGCCGTCCCAGAGGATGACGTCGGCCTCCTTCTCGGCGTTGCGGATGATCTGCTCATAGTCCACGCCGGAGTAGATGACGAAGCCGTTGTCGATGTGGGGCTCGTACTCCTCGCGCTCCTCGATGGTGCACTTGTGCAGGTCGAGGTCGGAGTAGTCCGCGAAGCGCTGGCAGGCCTGCTTGGCGAGATCGCCGTAGGGCATGGGATGGCGGATGGCCACCACCTTCTTGCCGAGCTTCTTGAGGATGTTGCTGATGTAGCGGGTGGTCTGGCTCTTGCCCGCGCCGGTGCGCACGGCGGTGATGGCGATGACCGGCACCTTGGCTTTGATCATGGTCTTGTGCGCGCCCAGCAGCTCGAAGTCCACGCCCAGGGCGATGCACTGGCTGGCCAGGTGCATCACGGTCTCGTGGGTGACATCGGAGTAGGAGAAGACGGCGACATCCGGCTTCTCGCGCTGGATGACCTCGGCCAGCTGGGACTCGTCGAAGATGGGGATGCCCTGGGGATAGAGCTTTCCGGCCAGCTCCGCGGGGTACTTGCGGCCCGCGATGTCGGGGATCTGGGTGGCGGTGAAGGCCACCACGTGGAAGTCCGGATTGTCCCGGTAGACGGTATTGAAGTTGTGGAAGTCGCGTCCCGCGGCCCCCAGGATCACCACACGCCGTGTCGCCATGACACTATGCCTTTCGGTCCAGCGGAGGGCCGACACGCTCGGTGGTGGCAGTCCTGGCCCATCCGCGACCTCCGCAGGATAGCTCCGTTGGGGGGCGATTGAGAACGACGATGTGGCGCTGATCACAAACCCCAATTGGGTCTATGCTTTTCCCATGCCCATGCCTGCTGTTTTCTCGGCCTTTCTCCGCCGCTGGCGGCGCCTGCTCCTCGTGCTCGGGGGGCTCTATGGTGTCTGGCTCCTGGTCGGCTTCTTCCTGCTGCCGGCGCTGGCGCGGCCCCGCATCGAGCGGGCGGGCACCGAGGCCCTGAAGCGGCCGGTCACCGTGGCGAAGGTGCGCTTCAACCCCATCACCTTCGGGGCCAGCCTGGAGGGGCTCCGGGTGGCCGAGCGCGGCGGGGGCGACTGGATCACCCTGCGGCGGCTCTACGTTAACCTCGATGTGTGGCAGCTGCTGCGCCATACCGTGCAGGTGGCCGCCGTGGAGGTGGAAGGCCTGACCTTCCGCGCGGCGCTGGACGGCCAGGGCCGCCTGAACTTCCAGGATCTGCTGGAGGGGGAGGACACGGCCGAGGCCACACCCGCCGCCGCCCCGTCCACCTGGATCCTCGACCTCCGGCACCTCCGCCTGCAGGAGGGCCGGGTGGCCTTTCTGGACCGCTCGGGACCGGCGCCCTTCCAGACGGAGATCGGGCCCATCGCCTTCACCCTGGAGAACCTGCGCACGGAAGTGGGCCACCGCAGCGGCGTGGCCCTGGAGGCCTGGACCGAGGCCCGGGAGCACCTGGTCTGGAAGGGCGACCTGGGCTTCCAGCCCCTCGCCTCGAAGGGCAGCCTGGTGCTGGAGCACCTCGCCCTGCCCAAGTACCGGCCCTACGAGCAGGCCCAGGTGTCCTCCGAGATCCGCAGCGGCACCCTGGCGGTGCATACCCAGTACCGGTTCGAGTGGGGGAAGGGGCGCCACGTGCTGGAGCTGTCGTCGCTCGGGCTGACCCTCCAGGATCTGAAGGTCGCCGAGCACGGGGGGGGCGAGCCCCTCCTGGAACTGCCTCGGCTGGAGATCCGGGATGGCCGGGCAGACTTGCTGGTCCCGTCGGTCGAGGTGGGGTCCATCCTGGCCGAGCATGGCCAGGTGCGCGCCCAGAACAGCCGGGAGGGGGGCCTCAACTTGGCCCGCCTCTTCACCCCGCGCAATCCGAAGCCCAAGCGGCCCGACGAGAAGCCCTTTCAGCTGCGCGTCCACGACCTGGCCCTGTCGGGGTTCCAGGTGGGTTGGGAGGACCTGGTCCCGGCCCGGCCGGTGAAGGTGGAGGCCACCGACCTGCGACTGAACCTGAAGGATTTCACCCTGGACCCAGGGGCCAGCTGCCAGGCCTCTCTGGGCATGGAGCTCGGTAAGGGGACCTTGAGCCTGGAGGGATCCCTGACCCCCTTCAAGGGCCGGGGCAACCTGTGGGTGAAGGCCGAGGGGCTGGAGTTGGCCCCCTTCGACCCCTACTTCGACGCGGCGCTGGACCTCCGCGTGGCCTCGGGCCGCGTGGGAGCCGAGGGGCGCCTCAGGTTCGTTTTCAAGGGCCGGCCCGCCGACGGCGCGACTTACCAGGGAGGCGCCGTGGTGCAGGAGCTGGAGCTGCGCGACCAGGCCCAGAACGAGACCTTCATGCGCTGGAAGCAGCTGCGGGTGGAGGGCGCGACCCTCCGGTCTGCCCCCCTGGCGGTGGCCATCAAGGCCGTCACCTGGACCGACCCCGAGGGCCGGGTGGTGATGGAGCCCGACGGCAGCACCAATGTGGCCCGGGCCCTGCGTCTGGCGCCGGCGGGCAAGCCGGCTTCGGTACCCTCGGCGGTCCTGCCCGCCACGCCTCCAGCGGCGCCGGACCTCACCATCACCAAGCTCGCCATCACCGGCGGCCGTCTCAGCTTCATCGACCGCTCGGTGCAGCCCAGCGCCGCCCTCATCCTGAGCGACCTTGATGGCAGCTATCTGGGCCTCTCCAGCCAGCCGGACGCCACCTCCAAGGTGGACTTCAAGGGTCGGGCCGGCGGCCTTGCGCCCGTCACCATCACGGGCAGCGCCATGCCCCTGCGCAGCGATCTGGACACCGATGTCACGCTGACGATTCAGGGAGCGGACCTCACGGACTTCACGCCCTACACGGGCAAGTATCTGGGCTACACCGTGCAGAAGGGGAAGCTCAACCTGGCCTCCCGCCTGCGCATCGACCACCGCCAGCTGAACGCCGAGAATGCCGTGAAGCTGGACCAGTTCTACCTGGGCGACAAGGTGGCGAGCCCCGACGCCACTGGGCTGCCCGTGCGGCTGGGGCTGGCCATCCTGCGGGACCGCAAAGGCCTCATCGCCTTCGACCTGCCCATCCAGGGCAGCCTCGACGACCCTGACATCAAATACGGCAAGTTGGTGTGGAAGGCCATCTTCGGCCTGCTGGGGAAGATCGCCACCTCGCCCTTCACCCTGATCGGAAAGCTGGTCGGCGGCGGGGCCGGCGATCTCAGCAGCCTCGCTTTCGCGCCGGGGTCCAGTGCCCTGGACGCGGCGGCCACCGCCAAGCTGCAGGCCCTCGCCAAGGCGCTGGTGGAGCGGCCCGAGCTGCGGCTCGAGGCCGAGGGCGCGGTGGATGCCGATGGCGATGGGGCGGCCCTGCGCAAGGCGGAGCTGGACGCGCTGCTGCAGCGGACCCGGACGGCCGCGCTCAAGCAGACGGAGGCCAGCCCCCTGCCGCCCGCCGAGCGCCCGCGCTGGCTGAAGGTGGCCTACGAGGCGGCCTTCCCGGAGCCGAAGCCCGCCAAGGACACCCCGCCCGTGCCGCCCCCCCCGCCCGCGGAGCAGGAGCAGCGCCTGCTGGGTAGCCTGACGGTGGACCCGGCTGCCCTTCCGCAACTGGCGGATGCCCGGGCCAAGGCTGTGCTGACCTGGCTGCTCGACACCGGCAAGGCCGATCCCACCCGGGTCTTCCAGGTGCGCGGTCAGGCCAAGGGCGCCGTGGTGGCCTTCAGCCTGAAATGAAGGGTCTCAGCGGAAGGCCTGCACCCGGCTGATGGCCAGCTTCTTCATGCGGCTCTGCAGGGTGGTGGGCTTCAGTCCCAGGCGCTCGGCGGCCCCGCCGGGCCCGTAGACCTTGCCGCTGCTGGCGGCCAGGGCCTGGAGGATCGCCTGGCGTTCGATGGCCTTGAGGCCGCCCGTCGGGGCGGGCGTGTCCCCCGGCGGTGCCGGTGGGTCTGCCGACGGTCCGAGGCGCTCCGCCAGCACGTCCTGCAGGTCCAGGTCGCCCTGGGGCGTGAGGATGGTAGCCCGCTCCAGCACATTGATGAGCTCCCGCACGTTGCCCGTCCAGGGGTGGGCCGCCAGCCGGGCGGCGCCGCGCTCCGAGAGGCGCCACGGTCCAAGGCCCGTGCGCTTGGCCCGCCGGTAGAGGAAGTCCTCCGCCAGCAGGCGCAGGTCCTCGCGGCGGTCCCGGAGGGCGGGCAGGTGCAGGGGAAAGACGTTCAGGCGGTAGTAGAGGTCGGCACGGAAGCGCCCCTCGGCCACCGCCTGCTCCAGGTTGACGTTGGTGGCCGCGAGGATGCGGACGTCCACGGTGAGGCTGCGGTCCGAGCCCACGGGTTCGAAGGTGCCCTCCTGCAGCACCCGCAGCAGCTTGGCCTGGGCCGCCAGGGGGAGGTCGCCGATCTCGTCCAGCAGCAGGGTGCCGCCGTGGGCCATCTGGAAGCGCCCGGGGCGGGGCTGCACGGCGCCCGTGAAGGCCCCTTTGGTGTGGCCGAACAGCTCGCTCTCCAGCAGGTGCTCGGGCAGGGCGGCGCAGTTGAGTTTGAGGAAGGGCTTGTCGGCCCGGCGGCTCCACTCGTGGATGGCCCGGGCCAGCACTTCCTTGCCGGTGCCGGTCTCGCCCGAGATGAGCACGGCGGAGTCCGTGGGGGCCACCTGCCGGGCGAGCCGGGCCGCCCGCTGCATGGCCGGGCTGTGGGTGCGCTCGATGAGCCCGCCCGCATCGTCCGCGCCCACCACTTCCGTGCGCAGGAAGCGGTTCTCGGCCTCCAGCTGGTCCCGCTGGTGCTCCAGCTGGGCCTGGTGCTCCGAGGCCATCCAGGCCAGGGCGATGAGCTGGCCATAGAGGGTGGCCAGGGTCACGGTGATGGGATCGAAGGTGCCGCAGGTGCTGCGGTCGAAGGTGAGGGCGCCCAGGGGCCGGCCGCCGCCCTGGAGGGGGACCACCATGCAGCTGTGGCCGTGGGGCAGGTCCAGCACACCGTCGTAGGGATCGCCGTCCCCCTCCCGATGGTCGGTCTCGAGCATCACCCGGGTGTGGCCGCTGTCCAGGGCCTCCCGCACGCTGGGGAAGCTGGCGAGGGCGATGCTGTGGGTCTTCACCCGCTCGTCGGCCAGGGGCCCCCGGGCACAGACCACCCGCAGGCGGCCCCGGTCCAGGCGTAGCACCGCCGCTAGGTCGTAGGCCACCACCCCCGCCAGGGCATCCAGGGCCGAGGGCAGGAAGTCGGGGCCCTGGGGCAGGCGCCCCGCCACCTGGGCGAGGGTCTGGAGGGCCGAGGCCAGGTCGGGGTGGGCGGTGTCCATATGCACCGATATATCGTCGATTCGGGGGTAGGTCCAGCCAAAGTGGGGCCGAACCTCTCCGTTGAGGCCAAGGAGGGTCCAAATGTCTCCCCTGTAAACCCATATTTCGGTGAATCGGGACCAAGAGATTCAAAAACACCGAAATCGCGTTATTTTGCGAAAAGGTCCATTCTGCAAGTCCTGTGGATAAAGTAATTTAAGAGATCGGCATGTCTTCTGCTCTGGAGGCTTACCTTTCCTGGAGGAACCCCCTCCATTCACCCACAGGAGCCGCCATGCCGAACCTCAAGGGAACCCGCACCCACCAGAACCTGAAAGACGCCTTCTCCGGCGAGTCCCAGGCTAACCGCCGCTACCTCTACTTCGCCAAGGTGGCCGACATCGAGGGCTATCCCGAGGTGGCCGGCAACTTCAAGGAGACCGCCGACGGTGAGACCGGCCATGCCCATGGGCACCTGGACTACCTGAAGGCCGTGGGCGATCCCGCCACAGACCTGCCCATCGGCGACACGGCCCTCAACCTCAAGGCGGCCATCGCCGGTGAGACCCACGAGTACACGGACATGTACCCCGGGATGGCCAAGGCCGCCCGCGAGGAGGGCTTCAAGGAGATCGCCGATTGGTTCGAGACCCTGGCCAAGGCCGAGAAGAGCCACGCGGGCCGCTTCCAGAAGATGCTCGACAGCATCTCCTGATCCTCCGAACAGGGAGCAGCCATGGCAGACCACTACGAGGTGGGCGACCACGCCCGGCCGGACACCACGCCCGGCGAGCGCATCAGCTACCACGCGGGGCCGGGGACCATCTACGATCCCTCGGCCCCCGGCTACTGGGACGAGGGTCTGCTGAAGACCGAGGTCGAGCGCGCCTTTGAGATCTGCCATGGCTGCCGCATGTGCTTCAAGTACTGCGACAGCTTCCCCGGGCTCTTCAGCCTGGTGGACGACCTGCACAAGGGCGATGTGCGCGCCCTCACCCCGGGCGAGCGTGACCAGGTGATGGACGACTGCTTCCAGTGCAAGCTCTGCGAGGTGCAGTGTCCTTACACCCCCCGGGAGGGTCACGACTTCGCCCTGGACTTCCCCAAGCTCGTGCACCGCTACCAGGCGGTGCGCGCCAAGCGGGAGGGGTTCAGCCTGCGCGACAAGGTACTGGGGAACCCCGACCTGGCGGGCACCATGGCCCGGGCCAGCTTCGGCATGGCCAATGTGATGAACCGGGTGTCCATCCATCGTTGGTTCATGGACAAGGTGCTGGGCGTGCACCCCGAGGCCCACCTGCCGGACTTCGCCTCCGCCACCTTCGAGCGCTGGGCGGCCAAGAGCGGCAAGCTCACCACCGATACCGGCCACGAGGCGGTGCTCTTCCAGACCTGCTACGTGCAGCACAACGAGCCCCAGATCGGCAAGGACACGCTGGAGGTGCTGGAGACGAACGGCTGCCAGGCCAAGTGCGTGCGTGGGCTGGTCTGCTGCGGCATGCCCGCCTGGGAGCACGGCGACCTGGACACCCTGCGCCGGCAGGCGAAGCAGAACCTGGATGTGCTCATGCCCCAGGTGGCGGCCGGCGCCAAGGTGCTGGTCATCAACCCCACCTGCGCCATGATGCTGCGCCGGGAGTATCCGGAGCTGCTGGAGGGCGAGGACCGGGAGCGGGCCAAGGTTCTGGCTGAGGCCGTGCGCGACACGGGCGAGTTCCTGTGGAGCATCCGCAACGAGCCCCGGGCCAACTGGAGCTTCGAGTCCACCCCAGGCCCCATCGCCTACCACGCCCCCTGTCACCTGCGGGCCCAGGCCATCGGCTTCAAGGGCCGCGACCTGCTGAAGAAGATCCCGGGGGTGACCCTCGGCACGGTCATGGAGTGCTGCGGCCACGATGGCACCTACGCCATGAGGACCGAATCCTTCGAGGCCAGCGCCCGCATCGGCACCAAGGCCTTCCAGGGCATGCAGGCCCAGGAAGGGGCGGAGATCTGGGCCACGGAGTGCCCCCTGGCGGGTCTGCAGTTCGAGCAGCACGCGGGCCGCAAGGCCCTGCATCCCATGACCATCCTGGCCCGGGCCTACCGCAAGGACGGGTTCCCCACGCCTGTGCCGTCGAAGCCGGAGGAGGCATGAAGCCCGTCACCCGCGACCAGATCCTCGACCACGTCACCTATGGTGAGCAGCGGGAGGTCATCCGCGCCTCCGCCATGCAGGCCAAGGATCTGCGTCGGGTGCATGCGGGGCCGCACCTCACCTTCCTCCTCGAGAACCCCGAGACGGTGCGCTACCAGGTGCTGGAGATGGTGCGGGCTGAGCAGCTGGTTCGGGAGGCGGACATCCGCCACGAACTGGACACCTACAACGCCCTGCTGGGCGAGCCCGGCGACCTGGGCTGCACCCTGCTCATCGAGATCGAGGATGCGGAAGCCCGGCCCGGCCTGCTGCGGGCCTGGCGGGACCTGCCGGGATCGGTGCTGCTGCTGCTGGCGGACGGCAGCCATGTGGGCGCGACCTGGGACGAGAGCCAGATGGACGACGAGCGGCTGTCCTCGGTGCAGTTCCTGCGCTTCCCCGTGGGGGGCCGCGCGCCCATCGGCCTCCAGGTGACCCACCCGGCCCTGGGCCTGGAGCTCGCCTTCAGCCCCGCCACCCGCCAGGCGCTGGCCCAGGACCTGGCTGCGGAAGGCTGAGCGCCCAGGCTTCGATGCCCTCAGCCAGATCAGGGATCCCTGGTCCGAAGCGCGCCGCGCCCAGCCAGTGCAGGCTGGGCGGCAGGGCCGCCAGCAGCGCGTCCAGCCGCGTCCCGTGGCCGGGCCCCAGCAGGGGGAAGGCGCCAAGGCAGGGCTCCTCGCGGACCTGCACGGCCTCCGGCAGCTCCGGCAGCCAGCGGCGCAGGGCCCGGAAGACCCCGGGCCACGTGTCCAGGGCGGGGTCCACCGGGTAGGCGCCCCCCAGGTAGGTGCGCAGCTGCAGCAGGCCCGGCACGCCCCGGGTATCCTCCGCCGCGAAGGAGACAGCCCCCAGGAGTCCCTGGCCATCGGGGGGATGGATCAGGAGCCCAAGGCCCCGTTCCCAGCCGGCCACCAAGGGATGGCGGCTGTGCCAGACCCGGAAGTCCAGGCGGGGGATGGCGGCCAGGCCCACGGCCGCCTCCGGGGCCACGGCCCCCAGCAGGTCGGCGGCGCGCTGGGAAGGCAGGGCCAGCACCAGCGTGTCTGCTTCGGCCGTGCACCCTTCGCCTGCCACCCGCCAGCGCCCGCCGGGCAGGGGCTCCAGGCTCCGGGCGGCACGGCGCGGGGCCACGGGCAGCCCCGCCGCCAGCGCGGCCGCGAGGGCGCCGAGGCCCCCTTCGGGCCACCGGGTGCGCTCCGGGCCCAGCCGCAGGCCGCCCAGCAGCAGGCCCCCCCGGGCCTCCAGGCGCCGGAGCCGGGGCAGCCCGGCCAGGCCGAGGGCGTCCGGCGGCGCCGCCAGCAGGCTCCCCGCCAGGGCGGGCAGCCAGGCCCGGGCGAAGCCTACGCCCAGGCGGCGGGCCATGAAGGCGTGCAGGGACTCCTCGGGATCGGAACCGGCCGGGATGAAGGGCTCGGCCAGCAAGCGGAGCCGTTCGCCCAGCCCCATTCCCGGGGCCCGCAGCAGGCCCGCGAAGGTGGCGGGGCTGGGGTACCGCCCGTCCCGCAGGCCGAGCCAGCGGGGGCCCCTGGGCTGGGGGCGACCCAGGGGCAGGGCAAGCTCCTGCAGCAGGCGGGCCAGGGCACCCTCCCGCCCCATCCGCAGGGCCTGGGGGCCCCGCTCCAGCCAGCCCGGCTCGCCATGGGGCCCCGGCCAAGGCAGGGTCTGGGCCCAGCCGCCCACGGCGCCAGTGGCCTCCCAGACCTCGACGGCCTGCCCCCGCCGCCGCAGGTGCCAGGCCGCCAGGAGGCCGGAGAGCCCGCCCCCGAGGACGAGGACGCGCGGGGAGGCTGTGGCCAGGGGCGGCACCGATCAGCCGGGAGGCGGCGGCCCGCCGTCGTCCACCAGGGCCGAGGCCAGCCCGTCGTGGTCCTCGCCGGCCTGGATGGCGCGGGGCGCCAGCTGGGAGAGCACCATGCCCGCCAGCATGAGGGCGCCACCGAGCAATAGGCGCAGGGTCAGGGGCTCCTGCAGGAGCAGCACGCCGCCGAGGGCGGCGAAGAGGGCCTCCAGGGACAGGATGATGGAGGCGTGGGCCGGGTGGGCGGTCTTCTGGGCCACGATCTGCAGCGTGTAGGCCACGCCGATGGAGAGCAGCCCGCCGTAGAGGATGGGGAGGGCGGCGGCCTGCAGGCCCGCGAAGGGCGCGGGCTCGCGCACCAGGGCCACCGCCAGGCTCAGCAGGGCGCAGGTGGCGAACTGACCCACGGCGATCTCCAGTGCGTCCATCCGCGCCACCAGGTGGTTGATGAGGAGGATGTGGCCTGCCCAGAAGAAGGCCCCCACCAGCTGGAGCAGGTCCCCCGGCGCCATGGTGAAGCCCGCCCCCACGCTGAGGATGTAGAGCCCTGCCACCGCCAAGACGGCGCCGAGCCAGATGCGCAGCCCCGAGGATTTCCCGAAGCAGAACCCGATGAGGGGCACGAGGATCACGTAGAGGCTGGTGATGAAGCCCGCGTTCCCGGCAGTGGTGGTGACGAGGCCCACCTGCTGCAGGCTGGCGCCGGCAAAGAGCACCAGCCCCGCCAGGGCAGCGCCACCCAGGCGCCAGGGGAGGCTCGGCCCCCCGCCGGACGGGGCCGGGAGCCCGCGCCGCGCCCGCACCAGCAGGGGCAGCAGCACGACCGCGCCCAGGGCGAAGCGCACCCCGTTGAAGGCGAAGGGGCCGATGTCCTTCATGCCGCTGCGCTGGGCCACGAAGGCGAAGCCCCAGATGAGGGCCGTGAGCAGCAGCAGGCCGTCCGCCTTCAGGGTGCCTCCGGCCCGTGTCATGTCACCCCTCCCGGCCTACGGGCCCAGGGACCAGCATAGCGGCCCGGGTGGCACGGCTCCGCTAGGCGATGACGTCTCCCGGCCGCGTCCGGAGGCCTTGGATCGACCCGAACAGGGCCTGGATGGCGGGCAGGTCCTCGTCCAGATCGCCCGTGGGGTGGAAGAGGGGCAGGAGGTGGATGGTGTGGTCCCGGTAGTCGAAGGCCACGGGCAGGATGGGCACGCTGGCGGCGACCGCGATGCGGTAGAACCCCGACTTCCACTGGCTCACGCCCTTGCGTGTGCCCTCCGGCGCCAGGGCCAGGAGCAAGGCGGGCGCCGCCTCAAAGGCCTTCACGCAGTCCCCCACCACCCCGTGGCTGGCCCGGCGGTCCACCGGGATGCCGCCCAGCCACCGAAAGAACCCCTTGAGGGGGGTCTCGAAGAGGGAGTGCTTGCCGAGCCAGGACGCCCGCAGCTCCGTGGCGAACACCACCGCCACGCCCAGCGGGAAGTCCCAGTTGGAGGTGTGGGGTGCGACGATGGTGACGAACCGGGAGGCCTGCGGGAAGGTCCCCTCGATGCGCCAGCCGCCCGCCCGCAGGTAGATCCGGCCGATGGCCCGCCAGGCCCAGCCGCGGGGCTGGTGGAGGGCGGGCGGGGGCTGGGGGAGATCCCGGGACATGGGCTTCCTTGCAAGGGGGGGTCAGGCGGGTTGGGTGGCCCACCAGGGTACCCGGCCCGTCCAGACGAAACCAACGCGGGCGCCCTGCGGCGCCCGCTTCGTTCGATCTCCAACGGTTCTACTTAGCCGCGACGTAGGCCTTCAACCCATCCGAGGTCGGCCTGGCTCGGGCCTCCGGCCCTCGGGGCTCTGCCCCCGCCATCGGCTGCGCCGATGCGGCCCTATCCTCCCTGCGCTTTGCTACGGTCGGATGGTGACTCGGCCCTTCCTGGGCCTCACCCTTCGGGTCATCGCGCTGCGCGCGACGGTCGCCCTCCGCTCCTGCTGCGGGCTCATGGCCCATTAGGCCATTCCGCCTCGGTGTACATGCAGCGGGCGCCTTTCGGCGCCCGCTGGGTTCGTGCTCCGACGGTTTTACTTGGCGGCCACGTAAGCCTTCAGCCCATCCGAGGTCGGCTTCATGGCCTTCTGGCCTTTGTGCCAGTTGGCGGGGCAGACTTCGCCGTGCTCCTCGCTGAAGTCCACGGCGTCCAGGACGCGCAGAACCTCGTCAACGCTGCGGCCCAGGTCGTTGTGGTTCACAGTGATGTGCTTCAGGATGCCGTCCTTGTTGATGATGAACAGGCCGCGCAGGGCGATGCCCGCGGGCAGCAGCACGCCATAGTCGGCGGAAATGGTCTTGTTGAGGTCGGAGACCAGGGGGAAGGTCACGCCCTGAATGCCACCGTCCTTGCGGGGGGTGTTCACCCAGGCGTGGTGGCTGAACTTGGAGTCGACGCTGACGCCAATCACCTGGGTGTGGCGCGCCTCGAACTCCTTCTGCGCGTCGGCGAAGGCCAGGATCTCGGTGGGGCAGACAAAGGTGAAGTCGAGGGGGTAGAAGAACAGCACGACCTTCTTGCCCTTGTAGTCGGACAGGGAGACCTGCTTGAACTCGCCGTTGACCAGGGCGTCGGTCTTGAAGTCGGGGGCGGGCTGGGTGACGAATGCGGTCATGAATCCTCCAATGGGGGGCACTGCCCCGCGCAAGCTTGTGTGAATAAACAGGCTATGACGGCAGCTTCGAGGATTCAAGGAAAATATCCGACTAATTCGGTAAAGAATATGAAACCGGCAGGTCAACTGGTGTTCCTGGAGGCAGTTGGGGCCAGGGTGCGTGCTAATCTGCGAGGTTCCAGCCAGGCCAAGGATCCCCATGCCACCCATCCAGCTCTCCGTCTTCTCCGAAACCGCCCGCCTCAAGCAGGTGGTGGTCCATAACCCCGGGACGGAGGTGGACCTCATGGTCCCCGGCATGATGGAGAAGCTCCTCTTCGATGACATCCTCTACGGGGACCTGGCCCGCTACGAGCACGGCCAGTTCCGGCAGGTGCTGGCCAAGGTGGCGGACGAGGTGCTGGACATCCAGGACCTCTTCACGGAGTCCCTGCAGGTGGCCGGGGTGAAGGAAGCCTTCCTTCGCGATTTGCGCATCCTGGTGGGCCTGCCGGAGGACACCATCGCCCTGCTGGGCGACATGAGCCCCGCCGAGGTGGCCCAGAGCGTCATCGGCGGTCTGCCCTGGGACGACATGCCGGGCCACACGCGCTGGGAGGAGGAGTTCGACTACCGGCTGCGACCCATTCCGAACCTGCTCTTCATGCGGGATCCGGCCTCGGTCATCGGGGATGGCTACAGCGTGAACTCCATGGCCACCTGGGCCCGGGAGCGGGAGCCCCTGATCCTCAGCTATGTGTTCAACCACCACCCCCGCCTGGAGCATCACACGGACCACGACAAGTGGTTCGACCAGGTGACGCCCCTCATCCGGGGGGAGATCAAGGCGCCGGTGAGCCTCGAAGGCGGGGACATCCTCGTGCTCAGCCGCAAGGTGCTGGCGGTGGGCTGCAGTGAGCGCAGCCAGGCGGACGCCATCCATCAGCTGGCCGAGAGCCTGCGGGCCCACCATGCCGAAGATCCCAGCAGCTTCGACCACCTGCTCATGGTGCTCATGCCCAACAAGCGCAGCGCCATGCACCTCGATACGATCTTCACCCGCACCAGCGAGGACGAGTGCCTGGTGTACCCGCCCTACTTCTGCGAGGGCAGCCGGGAGCTGCTCAACGTGACCAGCATCGACCTGCGCCACGAGGAGCTGCGCATGAGCACCCAGCCGAGCCTGCTCAAGGCCCTTCGCAGGCTGGGCATCGACCTGAAGCCCATCTACTGTGGCGGGAGGGATCCCATCATGCAGCAGCGGGAGCAGTGGACCGACGGCGCCAACGCCTTCTGCCTGGCCCCCGGCGTCATCACCAGCTATGGCCGCAACGTGGCCACGGCGGAGGCCCTCGACCAGGCGGGCTACCACGTGGTGACCGCCCAGGACGTGCTGAAGAACGCCAGCCTGGACCTGCTGGACGGGAAGAAGTACCTGGTGCAGATCGAGGCCGGCGAGCTGAGCCGCGCCCGGGGCGGCCCCCGGTGCATGACCATGCCCCTGGCCCGGGCGGGCGCGTGATCCCAGCTCCGGGCGGGCGCGTGGCCGACCACCCCGTGCTGCAGGACCTGGACCGGGCCCTGGCGACCGGGGCTTCGCCCGAGGTGTGGATCCGCTTCCCGCGCCAGCTGGGCGACGTGGTGATGACGTTTCCCTTCCTGCACACCCTCCAGCACCACTGGAATGCCGTGGCGGCCGCCCGGGGCCAGCAGCTGCGCTGGGTGGCCGTGGGCCACCACATCGGGGCGGCCCTGCTATCGGAGGCCGACCCCGCCTTCATTGCAGAAGCCCACATCGAGGGCGGCGGGGCGGCCAAGCCGGATCCCTGGGCCCTGGTGCGCGGCTGGCGGAAGCGCCCACCGGTGGGCTTCCTCAACCTCTCCCAGAGCGCCCGGCTGCCCTTCGCGGCCTGGCTCAGCGGAGTGCCCATCCGCGCCGGCATCGCCGACAACCACCTGCGGATGCTCTACCACCACCCCATCCGCTACCGCGACCTGCCCCTGCACATCGCCACCCGCATCCAGCCCCTGCTGCAGACCCTCACCGGCGATGACCGGGCCCTCTGGCTGCCCCTGACTCCCGGCCTGCTGGGTGGCCACCAGGGGGTGGCCAAGCTCAGGGCCGAAGGCTGGCAGGGCGAGCCCTACGCCACCCTGGCCTTCGGCACCCGGGGCTTCGGCAAGCGCTGGTTCCCCGAAGACCGCACCTGGCCCGGGCTCATGCGCCTCCTCCAGGCCCGGGGCATCCGCCCAGTGCTGCTGGGCGGGCCCGACGAGGCCCCCCTGGGTGTGGAGCTGGCGACTGCCGTACCCGGGGCCCTGAACCTGGCCGGGAAGACCACCCTGCCCGAGGCCTGCGCCGTGCAGGCCGGGGCCTGGGGCAACGTGGCCATCGACACCGGTCTGGCCCACACCGCCGCGGCCACCGGCCGGCCCACGGTGACGATCTTCGGGCCCAGCCCCGAGGTGTGGGTGAACCCCATCGGCCCCCGGGCCCTAACCCTGCGGGGCCCCGACGTGGACTGCGACCCCGACCAGGCCTTCGACTTCCCCACCCACGGCTCCAGCGCCCACCGGGTAACCCCCGAACGGGTGCTGCAAGTGCTGGAAATGCTGGTTAAGGAACCCTGATCTGGGTTGCTGGTAGACTTGACCCTGCGCCTCGAACCCCGAGGCGTCCCTTTTTTTCGGCCCCCATGACTGCACCCGAGACCCCCAGGCCCTCCCTCCGGCACCGCCTGGAGTACGGCCTGTTCCGTCTGCTGGATGGGGTGATCGGCCGCCTGCCCTGGACCACCGTGCAGGCCCTGGGCGAGGCGGCGGGCAGCCTGTTCTACCTGGTGGACCCCCGGCATCGGCGGATCGTGCGGGAGAACATGCGGTTCGCGGAGCTGGGGCTGACGGAAGCCGAGACCCGGGCCCTGGCCAAGGCCTGCTTCCGGCACTTCGGGGCCCTGTTCGTGGGCCTGCTGCGCCTGCGCCGGGCCACGCCCGAGGAACTGGACCGCTGGATCAAGGTGGAGGGGCTGGAGCACTTCGATGCGGCCCAGGCCACTGGGAAGGGCTTCATCCAGCTCACGGGCCACTATGGCAACTGGGAGGCCGTCGCCCTGGCCCAGAGCCGCCACGGCCGCACCATCGATGCCATCGGCCGGGAGCTGGACAACCCGCTGTTGGAACCCATTTCCCTGGGTTTCCGCACCCGGTTCGGCAACCGGGTGATCCTCAAGGCCGGTGCCATGCGGGACACGCTGCGCGCCCTGAAGGCGGGCCGCGGCGTGGGCTTTCTGCTGGACCAGGATGCCCTCACGGGCGGCGTGTGGGTCCGGTTCCTGGGCCAGTGGGCTTCCACCTTCGGCACTGCCGGTAGCCTGGCAGCCCGGTACGGCCTGCCCATCCTGCCGGTGTTCAGCTGGCCCAACCCCGATGGCACGATCACCGTGCGCTTCGAGCCCCCCTTTGAGGTACCCGACACGGGCGATGCGGCGAAGGATGCCTGGGTCGCCACCCAGCTCATGACGACCTGCATCGAGGCCCAAATTCGCAAGGATCCCCGCTGGTGGTTCTGGATGCACCGCCGCTTCAAGACCCGCCCCGGCGAAGGGAACCCCCTTCCGCCTCCACTCCCGCCTCCGGAGTGGGTAGAATTGATGTCAACCTCCCACGTGTGACCGGGCCCCATCGGCCCGCCTTTTTTTGACCCTTCCCCCGGAACGCCCCATGCCCAAGCACGTACTCGTCAAGCTCGAGAAGGAACTCAAGGACATCAAGCAGGCGCTGCTGGTGGACATTCCCCAGGAGATCGCCCGGGCCGCCGGCCAGGGCGACCTGTCGGAAAACGCCGAATACGAGCAGGCCCTGGCCAAGCGGGACATGTTCCAGAACAAGCTGGTCACCCTGGAGAAGCGCATTTCCGAGGTCGCCAGCCTGGACATCAGCCGGCTGCCCAAGACCCGGGCCGCCTACGGCTCCAAAGTCACCATCCTGGACCTGGACTCCGATGAGGAGTTCACCTACACCCTGGTCCTTCCGGAGGAACTGGATGGCCATCCCGGACACCTCAGCATCAGCTCCCCCATCGGCATGGCGCTGGTGGGCCAGGAGGAGGGCAGCGAGGTGCGCGTCCAGATCCCCGCAGGCATCCGGCGCTTCGAGATTGTGGAACTCAAGACCATTCACGATGTAGCCTAAGGCCGGCCCCAGGAGGGGAGTTCCAGATGAACAAATACAAGCGCGAGCAGAAATGCTCCTTCTGCGGCAAGGAGCCCCACGAGGTGGAACAGCTCCTCGCCGGGCCCGAGGCCTTCATCTGCAACGAGTGCCTGGAGGCGGGGCAGCTGCAGCTGCGCATGAGCCGCCAGGGCAAGCCCCTGGGCAAGCACGAGGCCCGGCTGAGCCGGCCCAAGGAGATCAAGGCCTTCCTGGACGACTACGTCATCGGCCAAGAAGCCGCCAAGAAGCGGCTCAGCGTGGCGGTCTACAACCACTACAAGCGCATCCTGACCCCCCGGAAGGCCCTGGGCGCCACCGAGGTGGAGCTCTCCAAGAGCAACATCCTGCTGCTGGGCCCCACGGGCACCGGCAAGACCCTGCTGGCCCAGACCCTGGCGCGGTTCCTGGACGTGCCCCTGGCCATGGCGGACGCCACCACCCTGACGGAAGCGGGCTACGTGGGCGAGGACGTGGAAAACATCCTCACCAAGCTGCTGCAGGCCGCCAACTACGATGTGGAGCGGGCCCAGCGGGGCATCGTCTTCATCGACGAGATCGACAAGGTGGGCCGCAAGAGCGAGAACCCCAGCATCACCCGCGATGTGAGCGGCGAGGGCGTGCAGCAGGCCCTGCTGAAGCTGGTGGAAGGCACCGTCGCCAACGTGCCGCCCCAGGGCGGCCGCAAGCATCCGCACCAGGAGTTCATCCAGCTGGACACCAGCAACATCCTGTTCATCTGCGGCGGCGCCTTCGTGGGCATCGACGACATCATCAAGCAGCGCATCCGGGCCAAGGCCGTGGGCTTCGGGTCCACGCCCTCCTCCAAGGACGACAAGGAGAACCTGCTCCGCCTGGTGGAGCCCGAGGACATCATCAAGTTCGGGCTCATCCCCGAGCTGGTGGGGCGCCTGCCCGTGGTGGCCGGCCTCTCACCCCTGGACCGCGAGGCCCTGGTGGCCATCCTCACCCAGCCGAAGAATGCCATCACCAAGCAGTTCGTGAAGCTCTTCGACATGGATGACGTGGACCTGAGCTTCGAGGAGGGCGCCATCGACGCCATCGCCGAGCAGGCCCTCACCCGCAAGCTGGGGGCCCGGGGCTTGCGCAGCCTGGTGGAGCAGATCCTGCTCGAGCCCATGTACGAGCTGCCTTCGGACAAGCGCACCTCCCGCGAGACCTTGCGCATCACCCGCCAGAAGGTGGAGGAAGTGCTCAGGCTCCCCTCCCAGCCCATCTCCGCCGCAGGCTAGGCCGACGCCATGGCCGTGCCCAAGACCCTCACCCTCCCGGCCATTCCCATCCGGGACATGGTGCTGTTCCCGGGGGCACGGGTGCCCTTCGTGGTGGGGCGGTCGGCCTCGGTGAAGACCCTGGAGCTGGCCATCAAGGCCGGGGACCACCTGCTGATGCTCACCCAGAAGGACGCCAAGGTGGAGTCGCCGGGGCAGGACGACCTCTACGCCATCGGGACGCTGGCCCTGGTGGAATCGGTCATCGCCCTGCCCAAGGACTACTACAAGGTGGGCGTGAAGGGCATCGCCCGGGTGAACCTGCGCCGCTACGACGATGCAGGCGAAGTCATCCAGGGCGAGGCCTACCTGCTGCCTGAGCCCTCCCCCAGCGGGCACGAGTCCCTCCAGCCCTTCCACCAGGCCGTGGAGGCCTTCCTGGGCCGCAACTCCGACGCCTCCCGGCTGCTGAGCATGGACCAGATCCGCGAACTGTCCGTGGGCAAGGCCATCGACACGGTGGCGGGGCTGGTGCCCGCCGAGGTGAAACAGAAGCAGGACATCCTGGAGCAGCTGGAGATCGGCCCCCGCCTGGAGGCCCTGATGCGGCTGCTGGAGCTGGATGCCGCGCGCTCCGAGGTGGACCGCACCCTCGACGAGAAGACCCGGCAGCGCCTGGATCAGGATCACAAGCAGTACGTGCTGAACGAGAAGATGCGCGTCATCCAGCAGGAACTGGGCAAGAAGGAGGAAAAGGACGAAGGCGCCCGCCTGAAGGACCAGATCGAGGCCGCGGGCATGAGCGTCGAGGCCAAGGCCAAGGCCCTGGAGGAGCTCGAGCGGCTGGAGGCCATGCCGCCCCAGAGTGCCGAGGCCACGGTGAGCCGCACCTACCTGGACTGGCTGCTGGCGCTGCCCTGGCAGGCCATGGCCGAAGAGCGGCTGGACATCCCCGAGGCCGAGCGGGTGCTGGACGAAGACCACTCGGGCCTGGAGAAGATCAAGGCCCGCATCCTCGAGCACCTGGCGGTCATGGCGCGGCTGCGGAACGAGCCCGCCAGGCCCGGCGAGGCCGATGGTCGCGCCCCGCTGCGGGGCCCCATCCTCTGCCTCGTGGGCCCGCCCGGCGTCGGCAAGACCTCCCTGGCCCGCAGCATTGCCCGCGCCCTCAACCGGCCCTTTGTGCGTCTGTCGCTGGGCGGCGTGCGCGACGAGGCCGAGATCCGGGGCCATCGGCGCACCTACATCGGCTCCATGCCCGGCCGCATCATCTCCCTGATGAAGAAGGCCAAGGTGCGCAATCCGCTCATGCTGCTCGACGAGATCGACAAGATGGCCTCGGACTTCCGCGGTGATCCCAGTTCCGCCCTCCTGGAGGTGCTGGACCCCGAGCAGAACGCCAGCTTCCAGGACCACTACCTGGACCTGGGCTTCGACCTCAGCCAGGTGCTCTTCCTGGCCACCGCCAACGTGCGCCACCAGATCCCCGAGCCCCTGGAGGACCGCCTTGAGGTGCTGGAGCTCAGCGGCTACACCACCAAGGAGAAGCTGGCCATCGCCGAGCAGCACCTGCTGCCCCGTGCCCTGGAAGGCCACGGCATGAAGAACATGGGGGTGACCTTCGAGCCTGCGGCCCTCGAGAAGCTGGTCCAGTCCTACACCCGGGAGGCGGGTGTGCGCCAGTTCGAGCGGGAGATCGCGAACATCCTTCGCAAGCTGGCCCGGCACACGCTTCAGCCCGAACGAGGCGAGGCCTTCGACCCGGTCATCACCGCCGAGCGGGTGCCAAGGCTGCTGGGTCCCGAGAAGATCCTGGAGCAGCGGGCCGAGGACACCGCCCCGCCGGGCCTGGTGAACGGCCTGGCCTGGACCCCCACGGGCGGCGACCTGCTTACCATCGAGGCCGCCGTGCTGCCGGGCAAGGGCGTCCTGAAGCTCACGGGCAAGCTGGGCGAGGTGATGCAGGAGAGCGCCAACCTGGCCCTCAGCTATGTGCGCGCCCGGGCCGAGCGCCTGGGCCTGAAGCGCGACTTCCTGGACACGGTGGACCTGCATGTCCACGTGCCCGAGGGGGGCATCCCCAAGGACGGGCCGAGCGCCGGCATCACCCTGGCCACGGCCCTGATTTCCGTCCTGACGGGCATCCCGGCCCGGGCCGACCTCGCCATGACCGGCGAGCTGACCCTGCGGGGCCGCATCCTGCCCATCGGCGGGCTCAAGGAGAAGCTGCTGGCCGCCCACCGGCAGGGCCGCAAGGCGGTGCTCATCCCCAGCGAGAACGCCCGCCACCTGGAGGAGGTGCCCGCCGAGGTCCGCGAGCAGCTCAGCATCCACCTCGTGAGCCACATGGACGAGGTGATCCAGCTGGCCCTCACCCGCATGCCCGTGCCCCTGGGTCCGGAGGGGCAGATTCACGCCACCCCCGCGCGCGAGAACCCGGCGACCCAGTAGGCCCGCCGGCCCTGCTAACCTAGGGCCATGCGCTTTCTCGCGAGCCACGTCATCCACTTCGTCGTCATGGGACTGGGCATCGCCCTGGTGCTGGGCCTCCTGCACCCCACCACCCAACCGGAGCGGACGCGGGCCTCGATCCTCAAGCACGCGGCCGGGCTGATCGGCATCGGGCTGGCGCTGGCCTGGCTGATGTACCTCCTCCCTCGGCATCCGGTCCGGTTCTAAGCCTGGGGGGACGCGGTGGTCGAACAGGTGCTCGGCCTCTGGGCAACGGTGAAGGCTGGCTGGGAGGCCCTGAAGCGCCTGGCCACCGACCTCTGGCATGAGATCGCCCGGGCCGTGCCGCCGCTGGGACGGGCCGGCGCGTTCACCGCCGAGGTGCTCGGCAAGTACCAGAAGGACGACTGCCTCAGCTACGCGGCGGGGCTCAGCTTCTGGCTCATCGTCAGCCTGGTGCCGCTGTCCACCCTGCTGTTCAAGCTGCTGGGCCTCATCCTCGGCAGCCGGGCCTACGGCTACGCCACCCTCAAGACCCTGCAGGAGATCGTGCCCTACCTGCCCCGGGAGTTCGTGGTGGACGCCGTGGCCAACAGCCAGAAGATCGGCGGCATGGGGCTCTCCTGGATCGTGCTGCTCTTCGGCAGCTACTGGGGCATTAGCCAGCTGGACACGAGCCTGGCCCATGTCTTCGGCCTGCGCATCAAGAAGCACCGGCAGACCCGCAAGAACCACCTGCTGCGCCAGGTGGCCTTCCTGGTGGGCGGCCTGCTCGTCATGGTCATCTTCCTGGCACTGCTGGTGGGCGGTGCCGTGCGGAGGTACCTGCCCTTCAAGCAGACGGACTTCCTGCCGGCCCTGGGGCCCCTGGTGGTGCTGCTGGTGATGACCGTGGTCCTGCAGCACCTGCCCCGCCTGCACGTGAAGTTCCGCCACGCTTTCCTGGGCGCCGGCATCGCCACGACCCTCTGGTGGCTGGCGAAGTGGGGCTTCGGCATCTACCTGGCCCACACCATGACCTGGGGCATCATGTACGGCTCCCTGCTGGGCATCGTGGCGGCGCTGACCTTCCTCTACTACAGCTGCGCCATCCTGCTGCTGGGGGCCGAGATCACCGCCGCCTTCTACCGCCACGAGACCACCGGCGCCACCGTGCCGCCCTGGCTGCGGGTGAAGGCCGGGGATCCGGGCAGGCCCTAGGCAGGCTTCCGCACCACCGTGTTGAGCAGGGTCTCCTCACGCTCTGTGGGGACGCCGAAGCCGAACCACTCGACGGCGCCCACATCCCAGCGGCTCCACCACAGATAGGGGGTGCTGATGCGGTCCTCCCGCACCTCGAAGCCCGCCGCGCGGAGCATCGCCAGGTACTGAGGCGCGGTGCGCTGCACCTGCATGGGATGGCGGAACAGCAGGCGGATCATCCAGTTGTAGATGTAGGCCCGGGTGCTCTCCGCCAGCAGCAGGTGGCCGCCGGGCTTCAGCACGCGGAAGAGCTCCGCCAGCGCCGCCTCCTGGCCCACGATGTGGTGCAGGGTCTGGTGGCAGAGCACGAGGTCCACCGACGCATCCGGCAGGGGCAGTGCCTCGGCGTGGGCTTGATGGAGGGTGACCGGCACGGGGCAGGCCTCGAGGCAGGCCGCGCAGCGGGTGCGGATGGTGGGATCGGGATCCACGGCGTGGAGGTGCGTGGGCTCGAAGCGGGCCGCAAGCTCCAGCAGGGAGTGGCCCTGGCCCGTGCCGAGGTCCAGGATGACCCCGCCCTTCGGGAGGTCGGGAGCCAGCCGCTGCAGGTCATCCAGCGCCACCCCGAGCACATGGATGCGCCACGTCGTGGTGGACAGGAACCACAAGCCGAACCGGGTCTCCGGCACGAAGGCGAGCCGGCCCGTGGCCTTCCCGGGGGCATGAGGAGTCTGGACGGCATCCTGCATCATCCAGAAATCATGGCGTGAATGGCGGCCGGGCGGGAGCCCAGGAACGCACTTACTCGTCGTCCCGACCCCGCAGGCTGACGGGGATGTCGAAGCCGTCGTCCTTGTACTCGTTGATCTTGTTGCGCACGGTGCGGAGGGCGATGTCGAGCTGTTCGGCGCAGTGGGTGCGGTTGCCCTTGAGGGCGCTCAGGGTGGAGAGCAGCCAGAACCGCTCGAGTTCGGGCAGGCTCAGGCCCAGGGGCAGCACCACCGGGGTGCCCAGGGGAACGCCCACGAGGGGCTTCTGGGGATCGCCTGCCACGGCGCCGGATGGTATCGAGGGGGCTTCCCGATGGGCCGGGGCGGTGCTGGGAGGCTGCCACGGCTCGATCCGGGCGGCGGTTTCCGGGGGATCCTCGGGGAGGTCCTCGAAGGCCTCGGCGGGCAGCAGCCAGCGGAGGTCCTTCTGGCTGAGGCGACGGCCCTGGCTCAGCACCACGCAGCGCTGGATGACGTTCTCCAGCTCCCGGATGTTGCCCGCCCAGGGGTGGCGGGTGAGGGCACCGAAGAAGCTCGGCACCAGCTCAGGCACGGGGCGGTCGTTCTCGCGGGCGTAGCGCTCGGCGAAGTGGGAGGCCAGCAGGCTCAGGTCGCCGGGCCGGTCGCGCAGGGGCGGCAGGTCGAGGGGGATCACGTTCAGGCGGTAGTAGAGGTCTTCCCGGAAGCGACCGGCCTTCACCTCGGCCTGGAGGTCGCGGTTGGTGAGGGCGATGAGGCGCACGTCCACCGGGATGGGCCGGGTGCCGCCGAGGCGGTCCACCGTGCGCTCCTGGAGCACGCGCAGCAGCTTGCCCTGGAGGCCCAGGGGCAGCTCGCCCACTTCGTCCAACACCAGGGTGCCGCCGTCGGCCTGCTCGAACCGGCCCTGCTTCATGCCCGTGGCACCGGTGAAGGCGCCCTTCTCGTAGCCGAACAGCTCGGATTCCAGCAGATTCTCGGGGATGGCGGCGCAGTTGATGGCCACGAAAGCCCCGTTGCGACGGGGGCTGGAGCCGTGGATGAGCTTCGCCAGCAGCTCCTTGCCGGTGCCGCTCTCGGCCTGGATGAGGATGGTGGCGCGGCTGTCGGCGGCCCGGCGGGCCAGGGCCAGGGTCTCCCCCAGCACCGGATCCTGGGTGAGGATAACGGGCGCTTCCGAAGGCTCCTCGGCCTTGAGGTGGCCATCGGCCTTCAGGGCCTTGCGCAGGGCCGTGATGAGCTCCTCGGGGCTGAAGGGCTTGGAGAGGTAGTCGAAGGCGCCGAGGCGCATGGCCTCGCGGGCCGAGTCGAGGCTGCCGAAAGCCGTGATGAGCAGCACGGGCAGGCCCGGCTCCACGGCCTTGAGCCGCGCCGTGAGCTGCAGGCCGTCCATGCCGGGCATGCGCAGGTCGGTCACCACCGCGTCGTAGGCACCGGGGCGCACCATGCGCAGGGCCTCTTCGCCGCCGCGGGCCTGCTCAGCGAAGAACCCCGCCCGCTTCAGGCTCATGGCCATGCCATCCCGCATTCCGGGATCATCGTCCACTACCAGCACCCGAAGGGGAGTCGCCATAGCTGAGCTTCCAGGTGGCCACAGTGGCCACTTCCCTTGTTATCGGAGCCCCGGATCGGGACTGGAGTTTTGCGCGGGGCGGCGCTTTCGGACCCGCAGGGGCAGCTCGCCCGTGGACATTTCGCCCCGCACCGGGTCGCCGTGGCGCCGGATGAGCAGGTACAGGTGGCGTCGACTCACCCCGAGACGCTCGGCGGCTTCCACCCGGTTGCCGTAGGCGCGGCGAAGGGCCCGGTGCAGCAGGAACCGCTCCAGCTCATGCAGGTTGGTGGCCAGATCTTCAGCCTCCAAGGCCAGTGGACCTGTGGACTCCACCACGGGCAACTGGCCCAGCAGCTTCCAGCGCAGCAGCCGGTTCCGCAGCTCGCGCAGGTTGCCGGGACAGGGCAGGGTGGCCAGGGCCGGGGGCAGGGCCTCCGCGATGCCTTCCTCTTCGGCCAGGGCGGCCAACAGGGCTGGCACGGCTTCGGGATGCTCGTCCAGGGCGGGCAGCCGGCAAGCGAGGCAGGCCAAGCCGGCTGGAGCGGGCGTCCGCGCTGCCACCACCCCACGGGGCTCGCCCGCCAGCCAGGCTTCGCCGGCGGCGGCGCTGTCGGCCTCGAACCAGGACACTCCGCGCCGCTGGGCCAGCTCCGCCGCCACCCTGGAGACGCCGCTGCCGAGGGGGCCATGGATCCAGAGGGCCTCGGGGCGTGCCAGCACTGCTTCCAGGTGGGCACCCCAAGTGGCATAGCCCGGAAGGAGCGCCAGGGGGAGCACCGTCTACCGCCCCGGGAGCACGTGGAAGAGCACGGCGAACACGTGGCAGGCGCTTCCCCCCACCACGAAGAGGTGCCAGAGGGCATGGTGATAGCGGAGCTTCTCCAGGCTGTAGATGCCCGCGCCCAGGCTGTAGAACAGGCCGCCGCCGAAGAGCCAGTAGAGGCCCGGCATCGAGAGCGACCGACCCAGAGGCGCTGCGGCGATGACGATGATCCAGCCCATGAGCAGATAGATGCCCGTGGAAATCCAGCCCATGCGCCGGACGAAGGCGGGATCTACCGGCTTCACGGGGAGGCTGTGGAGGTGGTCCAGCGGTGGGGGTTGCAGGGCAGCCTTGGCGATGCGGCCATAGAACACCCCCTTGAAGGTGATGCCGAGCGCCGCCAGGCCCCAGACCAGGCCGAAGACGGTCCAGCCCCAGGCCGGGCTGACGCGGCCCAGGGCCGAGAGGCAGAAGGGCGTGTAGGTGCCGGCGATCAGCAGGAAGATGGCCGAGTGGTCGAAGACCTTGAAGACCAGCTTCACCTTGGGTCCGCGGAACGCGTGGTACAGGGTCGACATGAGGTAGAGCAGGATGAGGGTTGAGCCGAAGATGGCCGCCCCGACGACGTCGCGGGCCGTGCCATGCCGCGCAGCCACCACCACCATGAGCACGAGCCCCGCGATGGCCAGCGCCACCCCCAGTCCGTGGGTGAGGCTGTTGGCCAGTTCCTCGCCCCGGGTCTGCGGGGGGGTGCCACCGATGGATGCCGTTCGCGCCATGCCTTCGAGGATGACAGACTCGAGGCGACCGATCTTGTGGAGGTTCCATGCGCGGCATGCTCATCCTGGCCTGCTTCCTCGCCCTCGCGCTGGGGGCCGAGGCTCCCCGGGGGTGGGTTGTGAGCCAGGAGCGGCTGGCCTCGGACGTGGGCGCGCAGGTGCTTCGGGAGGGCGGATCCGCCGTGGATGCGGCGGTGGCCACCGCCTTTGCCCTCGCCGTGGTGCACCCCGCCGCGGGCAACCTGGGCGGTGGCGGTTTTCTTTTGTCGCGGCCACCTTCGGGGCAGCCCAGCTTCGTGGATTTCCGCGAGGTGGCGCCCGGCCGCGCCCAGCCGCGCATGTGGCTGAAGGAGGGTGTCTACGACCGCGAGCGCCACCATGACAGCATGGCCTCGGTGGGCGTGCCTGGCACCGTGGCGGGTCTGCGGCTGGCCTGGCAGCGCGAGGGCCACCTGCCTTGGCCGCGCCTGCTGCGCCCGGCCCTCCGCCTTGCGCGGGAGGGGTTCGTGCTCACCGAGAACCAGGCCGCGAGCCTGGCCGCCCAGCTGCCGGCCTTCCGGAAGCACGGCCCGACCCTCGCCCAGTTCACCCGGCGCGGGGAGCCCCTGCGGGCCGGTGAGCGCCTCGTGCAGCTGGAGCTGGCCCGGACGCTCGCGCGGCTGGCCCGGGACTGGCGGGACTTCTACCAGGGCGAGACCGCGCGGCTGCTGGTGCGCGACATGAAGGTCCATGGCGGCCTCATCACGGCGGCGGACCTGCGGACCTACCGCGCCATCCTGCGCGAGCCGCTGCGGGGCACCTACCGTGGCCATGTCCTCCTCGCCGCACCGCCGCCCAGCTCTGGCGGCCAGGTGCTCATCGAGGCCCTCAACGTGCTCGAAGGCTTCGACCTCCGGGCGGCCGGTCCCGGTTCACCGCGGGCGATCCACCTCACCGCCGAAGCCCTGCGCCGGGCCTTTGCCGACCGGGCGCGGTATCTGGGCGATCCGGGCTTCAACCCTGACCTGCCGCTGCCGCAGCTGCTCTCCAGGGACCACGCCGATGCGCTGCGGGCCTCCATCCGCCTGGACCGCGCCTCGACCTCCGCCCCGGATCGCTTCACCTGGGCCGAGGAGCGGCCCGACACCACCCATGTCTCGGTGCTCGACCGGAAGGGGCACGCCGTGAGCCTCACCTATACCCTTGAGGACAGCTATGGGCTCAAGCGCATCGTCCCCGGCGCGGGGTTTCTCCTCAACAATGAGCTGGGGGACTTCAATGCCGGTCCGGGTCTGACGGATGCCACGGGCCTCATCGGCACGGCCCCGAACCTGGCCCAACCCGGCAAGCGCCCCCTGTCCAGCATGTGTCCCGTGATCCTGCTGAAGGACGGGGCCGTGGTCCTGGTGAGCGGCAGCCCCGGGGGCCGCACCATCCCCAGCACCGTGCTCGAGACGGTGCTGAATGTGGTGGACTTCGGCATGGCGGCCCAGGGCGCGGTGGATGCGCCCCGCTTCCACCACCAGTGGCTGCCCGATCGCCTTCAGGTGGAGGGGAGTCTCGCCCCCGTCACCAAGGAGGCGCTGCGGGCCCTGGGGCATGTCCTGAAGGAGATGCCGAAGCAGGGCTGTGCCCAGGTGATCCTAGTGCGGGATGGGCAGGTCGAAGGGGCGGCAGATGTCCTGCGCTGGACGGACAGCGGGGCGGTCAGGGAGTAGCCTCCACCAGGGGCGGGAGGTTGCCCATAAAAGACCGATCTGGATTATGAAAATACATTGACGACCCATGGGTGAAGGGTCTATGCCGTAGCTGGCCCGAGGACAGGGCTCGCGAGGCGGAACATGCGACTGCTTCCATCACGAATGGTCCTCACCACCACGATGCTGGCCCTGGCTGGAGCCGGGCTCCAGGCTCAGGCACCCGGCGGCCCCAGTGGCTGGTATCTCGGGGGCGAGCTGGGCCGCGCCAACCTGCGAATCCCCGGCCGGAGCATGGAGATGGAGGGCATCCAGTTCACCCAGGTGAATGCCTCCGCCGACCAGGCTGGCATCAAGTTCTACGGCGGCTACTGGATCACCGAGCACTTCGGCTTCGAGGTCGGCGCCGCCTCCCTGGGCCACGCCGAGGCCACCTTCGACTATGCCGTGCCGCCCTCGGAGACGGGGACGGGCACCACGAAGGTGGACATCTCCAACGGCACCCTGTCCTTCCAGGGCGCCCAGCAGGCTGGACCCGCCCTGCTGTTCCTGCGGGGCGGGGTGCAGTTCTGGACGCTGTCCTACAACACCATCTTCCGCCTCTCCACCGGTGGCACCCAGGTGCGGACGCTCGACAAGAACGGCAACAGCTTCTTCTGGGGTGGCGGGGTGGAATGGCGGCTCAAGGGCGCCTGGAACGTCCGCCTCGAGGGCGAGGTGCTGAAGATGGACATCACGGATGCGAAGATCATCTCCCTCGGTCTGAGCTACACGTTCCATTAGCTCCCGCAGGAGCTGGGTCACCTCGGACTTGGGCATCCTGAACGAACACGGCCCCCTTGCGGGGGCCGTGTCTTTGGTTGCGAAACGCCTATTCCTCGCGCTCGGCCTTGTTGAACGCGTCAGCCAGGGTGGCCTTTTTGAAGTCGGGCTGGCGGGCCTTGGCGGCTTCCAGGTCACCGCGCTCCATGTCCTGCTCCAGCTGCTTGACGGAGAGGCCGATGCGGCGCTCGGTGGGATCGAGCTTCACGATCTTCATGGTGAGTTCCTGGCCGGCGGCGAACTCCTTCTGGATGTCCTCCACGCGGCGGCGGCTCAGCTCGGAAACGTGCACCAGGCCCTCGATGCCATCGCCGAGGTCGACGAAGGCGCCGAAATCGGTCAGGCGGGCGATCTTGCCGGTGATGACGGTGCCCACGCTGTGGTTCTCGAAGAAGATCTCCCAGACGTTGGGCTCCATCTGCTTCACGCCGAGGCTCATGCGCTGAGCCAGGGGGTCCAGGTTGAGGACCTTGGCGGTGACTTCGTCGCCCTTCTTCACGATCTCGCCGGGGTGCTTGATCTTCTTGGTCCAGCTGAAGTCGGACACGTGGATGAGGCCGTCGATGCCCTCTTCCAGCTCGACGAAAGCGCCGAACTCCGTGATGTTGCGCACGGTGCCCGTGACGATCATGCCGGGCTGGTACTTCTCGGCAATGGCCATCCAGGGGTTGGGGGTGATCTGCTTCATGCCGAGGCTGATGCGGCGGTTCTCGCTGTCCACCTGAAGGATGATGGCTTCCACCTGGTCGCCCAGGTTGACCATGCCCTTGGCGGACTTGACCTTCTTGGTCCAGCTCATCTCGGAGACGTGGACGAGGCCCTCGATGCCGGGCTCCAGCTCCACGAATGCGCCGTAGTCGGTGATGGAGACGACCTTGCCCTTGACGGTGGCCTGGATGGGGTAGCGCTCCTCGACGGAGAGCCAGGGATCCGGGAACTTCTGTTTGTAGCCCAAGGAGACGCGCTCGGTCTCCTTGTCGTACTTGAGGACGGCCACTTCGACCTTGTCGCCCACCTGGAACATCTCGGAGGGGTGGTTGAGCCGGCCCCAGGACATGTCGGTGATGTGCAACAGGCCATCCACGCCGCCGAGGTCCACGAAGGCGCCGTACTCGGTGATGTTCTTGATGGCACCCTCGACCAGCTTGCCTTCCTCGAGGCCCGCGAGGGTCTCTTCCTTCAGGCTGGCATTGATGGTCTCCAGGAACAGCTTGCGGGACAGCACGATGTTGCCGCGACGGCGGTTGACCTTGATGACCTTCATGTCGAAGGACTTGCCGAGGAAGGGATCCAGGTTGCGGACGGGCTTCATGTCCACCTGGCTGCCGGGCAGGAAGGCGCGGATGCCGATGTCCACGGCCAGGCCGCCCTTGACCTTCTCGAGCACCGTGCCGTGCACGGTCATGTTGGAGCGGAAGGCCTTCTCGACCTCGTCCCAGATCTTCATCTTCTCGGCGCGCTCACGGCTGAGGCGCACGTTGCCGTTGGCGTCCTCGAGCATCTCGAGCAGCACCTCGACCACCTCGCCCACCTGAACACCTTGGGTGCCGTCGGGGTTGTTGAACTCGTCGAGATTGACGGTCCCCGAGCCCTTGTAGCCGATGTCGATGATGACGTCCTTGCCGCGGATTTCCACGACAACGCCACGAACCACTTCCTCCTCGCGGAGGCCCCGGGTCTCACCCTGGAGGGCGGCCATGAACTCCTGGCCTTCGTCGGTGCCGTCCTCGATGTACCCCGAGTCGAGCACGGTGATCCGGCCCATCTGTTTGGAGCCCAGGCCCTTGATGATTGATTCTAACTTGGACATGTAAGTCCACCTCGTTTGGTTGCCCCCGCGCTCTGGCGGTGGGCTGGAATCCCGGCACACGAAGTCCGGCAGAACGAAAAGGTTATCCAGGAATGCCCGGCACGGCCAGAAGAAAAGGCCCGGGGCCCGGGTGGACCTCAGGCGGGCTGGCGCTGGGCCGAGTCCTCAAAGGGGAAGCTGAGGCGGAAGGTGGCGCCCCGGCCGGGCTGGCTGGCGGCCGAGACCTGGCCGCCATGCTTGGACATGACTCGCCGGACAATGGAGAGGCCCAGGCCGCTGCCGGGATAGGCCTGACCGGTGTTCGCCCGGAAGAAGGGCTCAAAGAGGCGCTCGGTGTCGGCCTCCTCAAAGCCGCAGCCGTTGTCGCTGATCTCGATGGCGGCCCCCGGCCCGGGGCCCCGACGAACCCTAATGACGGCAGGATGCTTCTTGGCGGTGAACTTCCAGGCGTTGCCCAGGAGGTTCTCGAGGGCGATGCGCAGGAGGCTCGCATCGCCCGGCACGGTGATGCCGGGTTCGATGTCCCAGACCACCACCCGCCCCGGCTCCCGTTCCCGGAGGGTGCGCAGGACCAGGGTCGCGTGCTGGGAGAGATCCACCAGCTGGATGGTGGTGATGCGGCCCGAGATGAGGGCCAGCTGCCGCAGGTCGCGGATGAGTTCCTGCATGCGGTGGGCGCTGTCGGACACGCCGTGCAGCAGGGTGTGGCGGGTGTCATCCGGATCGTCGGCGAGGCGCTCCGAGAGGCGCTCCAGCCCCAGCAGCAGGCCATTCAGCGGCGAGCTGAGGTCATGGGTCACCATCCGGTTGAAGGACTCCAGGTCCTCGATGGTCCGCATGAGGCGCTGGGTCCGGAGGCCCACCTGGTCATCCAGGTTGCGGGTCAGGTCCTGCAGCAGGCGCTCCCGTCCCCGGGCCTGCCGGAGCAGGACCCGGCCCCGCACGACCACGCCCGCGGTCCCCGCCACCGCGGCCAGGAGGCCCACGGCGGACAGGCCGCGCAGGCCGAGGCCCAGCCCAAGGGCCACCAGGGCCAGCCCGAGGCCCAGGGCCACCAGCAGCCCCCAGTCGAGGGTCGGGTTGGGGGCGGCTGCAAGGGGCGGGTGGTCCATGGAGGCTCCCGGCGGGGCGCGGCAGAGGGGTTACTGACCCAGCACGAGCTCGGTGCGGCGGTTGAGGGCACGGCCCTCCTCGGTGGCGTTGCTGGCCAGGGGGTAGGCGCTGGCGAAGCCCTGGGGACGGAGCAGTTCCTTGGCCACGCCCTGGCTGCCCAGGTAGTCCATCACAGCCTGGGCCCGCCGCACGGAGAGGTCCAGGTTGTGGTCCTGGGACCCGGTGCTGTCGGTGTGGCCGCAGACGAAGACGGTCAGGCCCTTGAAGTCGCCCTTGAGCAGGGTGGCCTGGCGCGCCAGGAGGGGCAGGGTGCTGGGCCGGAGGGCCGCCTGATCCACCTCGAAGGTGAGGCCGGCGGCATATTCGAAGACCAGCACGCGGTTCAGGCCCAGGGCCTTGGCCATGGCGGAGCGGCCCTCCCCGAAGAGGAAGCTCAGCTCGACCTTGCCGTCGGGCAGGAACCGAACCCGCTGCTCCACGGGGGCCTGGCCGTTGAGGCTGGCCCGCACCAGGGGCACCGCCTCCGCGTCGGGCAGCACGATGGTGGTGGGCGTGCGCCCCAGGTCCTTGCCCCGGTAGGAGAGCAGCGCCTCAGCTGGGTCGGAGTCGGCGCGCACGGTGAAGGGGACCGGGGTGACTTTGGGCGTGCCGCAGCCCAGGATGAGGAGACCGGAGACCAGCAGGCCAGCGAGGGAGAGGGCGGGCTTCATGGGAACCTCAGGGGGCAAGGGCGATGGCCAGGGAGGCGGCCACGGGCTGTCCATCCGCAGCGAGGGCCGGCTTGAACCTGCAGCTCCGCGCGGCCTGCAGGATGGGTTCGGAACAGCCGGGGGGCACCGTCGATAATAGGCGCGCGGAGGAGACGGTTCCAGCCTCGTTCACCTGCACTTCCACGGGGACCGTGCGACCGCCGCAGGGACTGCCCTCGGGGAGGATCACCTTCGGAGTCTCCAAAAGCATGGGCGGTGTAACGGGCCGCCGCACCAGCGCCGGTTCTGGGGCCGGACGGGCCGGCAAGGCGGCCCCGGTTCGTTTGTCGGCCGCCGCCGGCGGATCCAGGGCGGGAACGGGCTTCGCCTGGGGGGGCGCGACCTGGGTGGGGGTGGCAAGCGGTGGCGCGGGGTCGCGGGTCTGACTGACCTTCCAGAGGCCGAACCCGGACACGGCCAGGAGCATGAGGATGAAGCCTGCCCAGAGCCCACGCCTGCGGGAGGCGCCGGGTGGTGGCGTTGGCCCGCGGGCTGGCAGGGCCTGGGTCGGCGCATTGGCCTCGAAGCGACCGACCGTGGGGGTGGCACCGGCGGCACCGGAGGTCGTGGTCCAAGTCAGTTCGGCTGGCAACGGCTCCCGACGCACAGCCAGCCCCTCGGGCAGGCTGAGGGGCTGCTGGGCGTCGATGTACGAGGCGCTTGCCAGGGCCTGAAAGGCTTCGAGCATCTCCTGGGCGCTGCGGAACCGGTCTTCGGCCTGGCGGGCCATGCCCCGTTCCACCAGGTGGGCCAGGGCCGGGGGCAGGTCCGGCCGGTGGGTGGCCAGCGGCACGGCATCGGCCTGGAACCGCTGCAGCATGATGGCCAGGGAGTTGCCCTCCTCGAAGGGCAGCCGGCCCGCCAGCAGCTGGTACAGGCTCACGGCGAGGGCGTAGAGGTCGGTGCGGCCATCCAGCTTCTGTCCCAGGCTCTGTTCGGGCGACACGTAGGCTGGGGTGCCCAGCACCAGGCCGGTCTCGGTGCGCATCGGATCCCCTTCCGTCTTGGCGATGCCGAAGTCCGTCAGGAGGGGACCCGCCGTGGCGTCCAGCAGGATGTTCGCAGGCTTGATGTCGCGGTGGATGATGCCCCGGCTGTGGCTGAGCACCAGGGCCTCCAGCACCGGAATGGCCAGGCGGCAGGCCTCGGACACCCCGCAGCGGGGCACCACCTGCAGGAACTTTCCCAGGGTGGGGCCCTCCACCAGCTTCATGGAGTACCAGAGGCAGCCGGCCGTCTCGCCGAAGGCATAGATGGGGACGATGTGGGGATGGTCCAGGGCCGCCATGATCTTGGCTTCATGGACGAAGCGGGGCGCATCGTCCCGATTCAGGTTCTGGCCCAGGAGCTTCAGGGCCTCGCGGCGGCCCAGCTGCCGGTTCTCCACCTCGAACACCACCCCGGATCCACCCCGGCCCAGCAGGGCCAGGAAGGTGTAGCGGGCCTCCAGCTGACGCATCAGCCGCCCGGCGCGATCAGAAGTGGAGGCATCCAGCATGGGGGCCAGGTTCCTTGAGACAGGAGGACGTGTGGGAAGAACCTACTATGGTTTGCCGCTGGCGCGGATCACGGGGCATCTAGGGTCTGATTTCAAAGTGGGGTGTGGCCGCGCAAGGGGCGCCACCCAAGCGAGCCAAGGAAAGCGACGAAGGCGATAGCGGTCCCTATCGGCGAGGAGCTTGACGCAGCATCGCGCCGGGCGCCGCCCCTTGCCGGCTCCGCCCTCCACGAAGCAGAGCTTCGTGGGAGCAGGCTCCTGTGGAGCCTGCGATAGGGAGAGGGGGACGTCGCCCAGCCGCACCCCTGGCGGCGTTGCCGCCCTTGAACGATGTCCCGCATCGCTCTGCGGGCGGCGCCTTGCCATGTGCGCGGCTGGACGGCGTCGCGGCTCGCATCCACTTTGAAAACAGACCCTAAGCTAGAGCCATGTGCCTGATCGGATTCGACTGGCAACCGGCGGGACCGGTGCTCCTGAGGCTTGCGGGCAACCGCGACGAGTTCTATGCCCGTCCCGCCGCGCCCCTCGCCTGGTGGGAGGGGGGCCGCATCCTGGCGGGGCGCGACCTGCAGGCGGGCGGCACCTGGCTCGGGGTGAGCGAGGGTGGCCGCTTCGCGGCCCTCACCAACCACCGGGACCCCCGGCTGACGCGACCGGACCGGGCCTCACGGGGCCAGATCCCAGTCCGGTTCCTGGATGGCTCCGCGACCGCCAGCGCCTTCCTGGCGGACCTTCGGCGGGAACGCAGCCAATACAACCCGTTCAACCTGCTGCTGTTCGACGGCACCGACCTGCTGGGTTACGAGAGCCAGGCCGATCGAAGGGTGTCCTTCAACCCCGGCCTGCACGCCCTTTCGAATGGGGCCTTCGATGCGCCCTGGCCCAAGGTCGAGGCGCTCAGGGCGGGGTTGGCCACGGCCCCGGACGAGGACGCCGCCCTGCTGGCCCTGCTGGCGGAGTCCGCGCCCCATCCCGATGACCGTCTGCCCAGGACCGGCGTGCCCCTCGAGTGGGAACGGGCCCTGTCCCCGGCCTTCATCCGAACGCCAACCTACGGCACCCGCGCCTCGACGATCCTCCGGCTGGGTCGGGAGACCCTCTCCCTGGTGGAGGAGCGCCACGGGCCGGAGGGGCCTGAAGGGCACACCGAGATCCGCTTCCAGCGGCGTTGAACCCCGCTCAGACCGAGATCACCACCAGCTCGGGATCCACTTCCTTCTGCAGCATGCCCTCGATGGCCACCAGCGTCCCGGTCAGGCTGGCGGGGCAGCTGCCGCAGGCGCCCACGTAGCGGATCATGACCTGCTTCTCGTGGCGGCCGATGAGCTCGAGCCCGCCGCCGTCCGCCGCCAGGGCAGGCAGGATGGCGCTCTCCAGCACCATGCGAATGTCCCGCAGGAGGGGGTCGTTCTCGTCTTCAATTTTGCTGAACACCCGCGGTGCCACGGCAGTGCCGGTCTGGCCGCCCAGGCCAGCGGCGGCGCGGATGGGCGCGGCCAGCAGGGGCAGCATCTCGGGCCAGCCCTTGTCTTCGGTCTTGGTGACCGTGAGGAACTTGTCCTGCATGAAGACTGAGGTGACGTTCCCCACCGCGAAGAGCTGCTTGGCCAGGTCGTCGTGCTCGGCGGTCTCGGCATTGGGGAAGGACTTCGGGAAGCCCACGACCACCGCGTCCTTCAGCACGAACTTTACGGCGTTGGGATTGGGGGTGTATTCGATCTCGGCGATTTTGGGCATGAGGGACTCTTAACCGCGAATGACGCGAATGGGCGCGAATGAAGCAACAGAAAACCACCTGTCGGCATGGGCGTGGGTCGAGCTCTGGCTGTCATTAGCGTCTATTCGCGCCATTCGCGGTTCCTATTCTGTTGAGGCTTCTGCCTCACCCTTGAGGGCGGCGTGGAGGGTGGCCCAGGGGAGGACGGCGCACTTCACCCGGCTGGGGAGATCCTTCACGCCACTGAAGAGCACGAGCTTGCCCAACAGCGGGGTCTGGGTGGCGGGATCCAGCTCGCCCCGCACCATGCCCCGGAACTGCTCGGCCATGGCCTCAGCCTCGGCCACGGTCTTGCCCTTCACCGCGCCAGTCATGAGGCTGGCGCTGGCCACGTCGATGGCGCAGCCGCTGCCCTTGAACTTGATGTCCTGCACGAGCCCGTCCTCGACGATCAAGGTCAGGTCCAGCTCATCGCCACACAGGGGGTTGTGCCCCTCCGCATGGTGAGTGCAGGGCTCCAGCGTGCCGAAGTTCCGGGGCTTCTTGTTGTGCTCCAGGATTACCTGCTGGTAGAGCTCGCGAGGGTCGCTCATTTGAACAACTCGATGGCTTTCTCCACGGCGGAGACCAGGGCGTCCACCTCGTCGCGGGTGTTGAAGTAGGCGAAGGAGGCGCGGGTGGTGGCGGGGACGTTCAGACGGGTCATCACCGGCTGGGCGCAGTGGTGGCCCGCGCGCACCACGATGCCTTCGCCATCCAGCAAGCTGCCCACGTCATGGGGATGGATGCCAGCCACCACGAAGGAGAGGACGCTGGCCTTGGCCCGGGCGGTACCTAAAATGCGAACGCCTGGCATGGCCGAGAGCCGCTCGGTGGCATAGGCCAGCAGGTCGTGCTCGTGGGCGGCGATGCGGTCGAGCCCCAGCGCCGTGACATAGTCGAGGGCCGTGCCCAGGCCGATGGCGGCGGCGATGGGGGGCGTGCCCGCTTCGAACTTGCCGGGGGCTGGCAGGTAGGTGGTCTTCTCCCAGCTGACGGAACGGATCATGCTGCCGCCGCCATGCCAGGGGGGCATGGCCTCCAGGTGGGCCAGCTTGCCGTAGAGCACGCCGATGCCCGTGGGGCCCGAGAGCTTGTGGCCGCTGAACACGTAGAAGTCCGCATCCAGGTCCACCACGTCCACCGCCAGGTGGGGCACCGCCTGGGCGCCATCCACCAGCACGGGGACGCCCTTGGCGTGGGCCCGGGCGATGATCTCCTTCACGGGGTTGACGGTGCCGAGCACGTTGCTGACGTGGACCACGCCCACGATCCGGGTGCGCTCCGTCAGCAGTCCATCCAGGTCGCCGAGGATCAGCTCACCCGCGTCGGTCATGGGGATGACCTTGATGGTGGCGCCCTTCTCCTGGGCCAGCATCTGCCAGGGCACGATGTTGGCGTGGTGTTCCATGGCCGACAGCAGGATCTCGTCGCCCGCCTGCACCGTCATGCGGCCGAAGGTCTGGGCCACGAGGTTGATGGCCTCGGTGGTGCCCCGCGTCCAGACGATCTCCTTGCTGGAGGTGGCCCCGAGGAACTTCCGGACCTTCTCCCGGGCCGCCTCAAAGAAGTCCGTGGCCTCCTGGCTGAGGGTGCTCACGCCCCGGTGGACGTTGGTGTGTTCCTCCCGCTCGTAGCGGGCCATGCGCTCGATCACCGGAAGGGGCATCTGCCCGCTCACGGCGCTGTCGAGGTAGACCACGGGCTTGCCGTGCAGCACGCGGGAGAGCAGCGGGAAGTCCCGGCGGAGGGCCTGGACATCGAGGGGCTGGACCGAGGTGGTCATGACAAGTCCCCCAGAGCCATGGCCTGCGTGCGGGCCATGACGAGCTTGCGTAGCGAGCGCCGGAGGCTGGTGACGGCCACATGGGTGAGCACGTCGGCGGCGAACCCGTAGGTGAGGAGGTTCCGGGCGTCGTCTGCGTTCAGGCCCCGGCTCTGCAGGTAGAACAGCTCTTCGGGGTCCAGCTGGCCCACGGTGGCGCCATGGCTGCACTTCACGTCATCGGCGTAGATCTCCAGCTGGGGCTTGGTATCCACCCGGGCCGCTTCGGAAAGCAGGAGGTTGCGGCTCTGCTGCTTGGCATCCGTGCCCTGGGCGCCGGGCGCCACCCGGATCTGGCCGTTGAAGATGGCCCTTGCCTTGCCGTCCACGATGCACTTGTGGAGCTGATGGCTGGCCGCGTTCGGCTCGGCATGTTGCAGGAAGCTGTGGGTGTCGGCCACCTGCGATCCGTCGAGCAGGGCCAGTCCGTCAAGGCTGGCCTCAGCGCCTTCCGCCAGGCGCACCCAGGGGGACTGTCTTGAGAGCCGGGCCCCGAAGGTGAGGGTGCGGGAGTGGTACTGGCCGCCCTTGGCCACCTCGGCCTTGAGGGTGCCCAGGTGGAAGGCGGACAGGTCGTCGCGCTGCACGCGCTCGTGCCGGAGGATGGCGCCTTCGGCCAGGTGGATCTCCACCACCGGACAGGTCAGGTAGGTGCCGCTGCCGTGATGCTCCTCCACCAGGTCCAGCTCGGCCCCCCGCTCCAGCACCACCAGGAGGCGCGGGAAGACGGCGATGGGAGCGTCGGCCTGGGTGATGAACAGCAGGTGCAGGGGCAGGGCCACCTTGAGGTTCCGGGGCACGAGGATGACGGCGCCATCCTCGAAACGGGCCGTGTTCAGGTCTTCGAAGATCCCCGGCTCCGCGCCATTCGGCACGCTGCCTAGGGCGTGGCAGGCCTCGCTGGCCGTGGCCAGGGGCAGGAACCGCACTCCGGCGGGCACCGCCGAGGCGCAGCTGGCGTGGGGGGCGTGGTGCCCGTTCACGAAGACCTGGCGGGTCCCCACCATCTCGGGCAGCAGGTGATGGCTGATGTCCACCAGCGCATGGGGGGCATGGCCGAAGGAAAGGCCTTCCAGGGCCTTCAGGTCGGTGTACTTCCAGTCCTCGTCGGCGGCGGTCGGCAGCTCCCGGTTCGCCAGCCGAGCCTCGGCGGCTTCCCGCAGCGCCGGCCACTCAGCAGGTCGCGGGTTCCCGAGCAGGTCCGACAGGAGGCTGCGGGTGGCGGCCAGGGTCATCGGGCGCCCCCGGCGGCGGCCTCTTCCAGCACCCAGTCGTAGCCGCGCTCTTCCAGCTCGATGGCCAGCTCCTTGCCTGCGCTCTTGAGGATGCGGCCCCCGGAAAGCACATGCACGAACTGCGGCTGGATGGTCTCCAGGATCCGGGGGAAGTGGGTGATGATGAGCAGGGCCCGGTCGGCCCGCTGCAGGGTGTTCACGGCATCACCCAGCACCCGCAGGGCGTCGATGTCGAGGCCGCTGTCCAGCTCGTCCAGAATGGCGAGCTTGGGTTCCAGCACGGCCATCTGGAGGATCTCGTTGCGCTTCTTCTCGCCGCCAGAGAAGCCCTCGTTGAGGCTGCGGTCCAGAAATTCCTCCTTCATGGCCACGACCTTGATTTTTTCGTGGATGAAGTCATCGAATTCCAGGGGATCGAGCTCGTCGCGGCCCTCGGCCTCGGCCTTCTTGTTGTAGGCCAGACGCAGGAACGAGGCGTTGCTCACGCCGGGCACCTCGATGGGATGCTGGAAGCCCATGAAGATGCCGGCCCGGGCCCGGGCATCGGGCTCCAGGTCGAAGAGGTTCTGGCCTTCATAGAGGACCTCGCCCCCGGTCACCTCGTAGGACGGGTGCCCAGCCAACACCTTGCCCAGCGTGGACTTGCCCGAGCCGTTGGGGCCCATGATGGCGTGGATCTCCCCCGCCTTGATCTCCAGGTCAATCCCTTTGAGCACCGGCGTGCCATTGATCGAGGCAGTGAGGTTGCGAATCGAGAGCATTCAAGACTCCGAAAACAAAATACAAACCGCGAATTTCGCGAATGTTCGCGAATGACATCCTGTTTTTTGATTCGCGTGAATTCGCGTCATTCGCGGTTCCATTCTTTAGCCCACACTTCCTTCGAGCTTGAGGGAGAGCAGCTTGGTGGCTTCGACGGCGAACTCCATGGGGAGCTCGCGGAAGACGTCCTTGCAGAAGCCGTTGATGATCATGCTGATGGCTTCCTCGGCGGGGATGCCCCGCTGCTGGAAGTAGAAGAGCTGCTCTTCGCCGATCTTGCTGGTGGTGGCTTCATGCTCCACCTTGGCGCTGCGGTTCTGCACCTCGATGTAGGGGAAGGTGCTGGCGCTGCAGGTCTGGCCGATGAGCATGGAATCGCACTGGCTGAAGTTCCGGGCACCCTCGGCCTTCGGCAGCACCTTCACAAGGCCCCGGTAGCTGTTGGAGCTGTCACCGGCGCTGATGCCCTTGCTGATGATGGTGCTCTTGGTGTTGCGGCCGATGTGCACCATTTTGGTGCCGGTATCCGCCTGCTGCTTGTGGTTGGTGAGGGCCACGCTGTAGAACTCGCCGATGCTTTCGTCGCCGAGCAGGATGCAGCTGGGGTACTTCCAGGTGATGGCGCTGCCGGTCTCCACCTGGGTCCAGCTGATGTGGGAGCCCTTGCCCTTGCAGAGCCCGCGCTTGGTGACGAAGTTGAAGATGCCGCCCACCCCGTCCTTGTCGCCCGCGTACCAGTTCTGCACGGTGCTGTACTTGATGGAAGCGTGGTCCAGGGCCACCAGCTCCACCACCGCCGCGTGCAGCTGGTTGGTGTCGAACTGGGGAGCGGTGCAGCCCTCCAGGTAGCTCACGCTGGCACCCTCCTCGGCGACGATGAGGGTGCGCTCGAACTGGCCCGAGTCCTTGTTGTTGATGCGGAAGTAGGTGCTCAGGTCCATGGGGCAGGTCACGCCCTTGGGGATGAACACGAAGCTGCCATCCGTGAACACGGCGCTGTTGAGGGCGGCGTAGAAGTTGTCGGCGGCGGGCACCACGCTGCCCAGATACTTCTGGATCAGCTCCGGGTGTTCCCGAACCGCCTCGCTGAAGCTGCAGAAGATGATGCCGACCGTGGCCAGCTTCTCCTTGTAGGTGGTGGTGACGCTCACCGAGTCGAAGACCACGTCCACGGCCACGCCGGCGAGGGCGGCCTGCTCGTTGATGGGCACGCCCAGCTTCTCGAAGGTGCGCAGCAGCTCGGGGTCCACCTCGTCCATGGAGGCGTACTTGGGGGCCTTGGCCTTGGGGGCGCTGTAGTAGACGATCTTCTGGAAGTCGGGCTTGGGATAGGCCACCTTGGCCCAGTCCGGCTCGGCCATGGTCAGCCAGTGGCGGTAGGCCTTGAGGCGGAAGGCCAGCAGCCAGTCCGGCTCGCCCTTCTTGGCGGAGATGAAGCGGATCACGTCCTCGTTCAGGCCGGGCGCGACGCTATCCGCCTCGATGTCCGTCACGAAGCCGTACTTGTACTCCTGGCTGGTGACCCCCGTGAATGAGGTGCTCATGGACGCGCTCCTGGCCTTCCATTCTGGAATCTCGACCAAAATTGTCAACTTAATAGGCTGTGGCCCAGGTCACGCCTGACTGGGGCCGTCCAATTCCTTCAACAGGCTGCGGATCTGGCCCTTGACCCCCTTGGCCTGGGACTCGTTGAGGTCCCCGGCGTCGGCATTGAGGCCAGCCTCGAGCAGGGCCCGGGCTTCCACCTTGTCACCCAGCCCCGCCAGGGCCGACCCGACCTGGAAGTGGTTGATGAGGGTGGGTTCCTTCTCGAGGACGGGATCCAACAGGTCCAGCACGTCCTGGTGGCGCTTCAGGGCCAGCAGGTACTGGCCCAGCAGGGTCCGGGCGCGGGGTTCGAGTCCCGGCAGGGGATGGGCGTGGAGCCGCCGCACCTCGGCCAGATCCTGGTCCGTGATCTCGCCGTTCATGAGCCGGTAGGCCTGGCGCATGAGGGCCGACTCCCAGGCCCCGGTGCTCTTGGGGTGGCGGGTGAGGAAGGCGTCGAGGGCCCGCGCGATCTCGGGTTCCCGCTTCTGCTCCATGAGGTGCTCCAGGACCAGGCGCAGGGCCAGGAAGCAGAGCCGGGGGTGGCGGTCCGAGCAGGCGAAGTCCAAGGCGGCCTTGAGCTGCTTCTCGGGGTCCTTCGAGAAGGCCAGGCGCAGGTCCAGCCAGTCGGAACGCTGGCTCCGCCCCCGGCGGCGCACGCGCTTCAGGAGTACCTCGGCGCCTTCGGTCTGCCCCTCCTCCAGCAGAGTCTCGGCCTCGTCCAGCAGCAGCTGGGTACCGGACTTGCCGTCCCGGGCCTCCCGCAGCTGGGGATGGGTCTCGGCGTCGAGCATGAGCAGCAACTGAGGGTCCCCCGGGTTCTGCAGCAGCAGCTCCTTGAGAATGGCGAAGGCCTTGGGCCGCTCGTCCTGCAGCAGGTAGGCCTCGGCGAGGGCCTCGCGGACGTGCAGGTCGCCCGGAAGGTAGGCGCTGGCGTCCTTGAGGATGGGCACGGCCAGCAGGCTCTCGCCCCGGGCCAGGTGCACCTGGCCCAGCAGCAGCAGGGTCTCGCCATCCTTGCGTCGGGCCACGGCCTCCTGGGCGGCTTCCAACGCGCCCTGCAGGTCCTCCTGGTCCAGGAGGAGCTCCGCCAGCATCATGCGGGGCTCGGGATCCTCCGGGCGGAGGTCCGCCGCCTGGTGCAGGGCCTCGATGGCCTGGTCGGCCTGCTCCGGCAGCTCCTGAAGCAGCTTGCCCAGCAGCATCCAGGCCTCAAAGTGGCGGGGGCTCAGGCCCACCACCTTGCGGGCCAGCACCTCGGCCTCCTCGAGGTTCTGGGCCGCCTCGTGGAGGGAGGCGGCGGTGAAGATCAATTCGTAGTTCTTGGGATCCAGGGGCAGGGCCTGACCCAGCCGCTGGGCTGCGCCGGGCAGGTCGGCGGATTCCAGCAGGGCCGTGGTCTCCAGCAGGGCCCGCTTGAGCTGGGCCATGGACTTGGGCCGGGCGATGGGCAGGATGCGGGCCCGGTAGCGGGTGAAGAGCTCCCGGGCGCCGATGAGGTGCAGGTTCTCCTCCACCAGGTGCTCCCAGCGCTCGGAGAAGGCATGGGCATCCAGCTGGCGGTTCTGCTCCATCTCCTGCACCAGGGCCATGAGGCCGTTGCGCAGCATCACCTCGCTGCGCTCCAGCTTGCCCAGCTGGTCGGAGACGGTCTCCAGGTAGGTCTCCACCCGGCGCAGCGTCTCCTCCAGGCCTGTGATGCGCTCCAGCAGGTGCTCTTCGAGGTCCTCGCCGCCATCGGTGTCGTCGGCTTCGTCCTCCCAGGTCTGGTCCCCGGCCAGGATGAGCAGGCGGGTGCCGCACTTGAGGCAGGTCTCCCGCTCCCCGGGGTTCCAGGAAAGGCAGTTCTGGCAGTAGGAACCGGGGACATCATTGGCCATGGCCCCAGTTTAGGGGGTATGGTGGCCCTCGGTCGCTGAAGGTTTTATCCTGATGACGGCGAGGACGGCCCATGAGCGATGCGCAGGATCGGCAGGACAAGCGGCAGGAAGCCATGGAGTGGGTGGGGAAGGCCTACCAGCTCCACATGAAGGGCGAGGTGGACCAGGCCATCGCCCTCTACACGAAGTCCATCGAGATCCACCCCACGGCGGAGGCCTATACCTTTCGGGGCTGGGCCCGCTCCTTCGAGAAGGACTACGCCTCGGCCATCGAGGACTGCCACCGCGCCATCGACCTGGACCCCGAGTTCGGCAACCCCTACAACGACATCGGGGCCTACTACGTCGAGCAGGGCGACCCCGACGAGGCCATTCCCTGGCTGCGCATGGCCCTGAAGGCCAAGCGCTACGAGAGCTACTGCTACCCCCACTTCAACCTGGGCCGGGTCTTCGAGGCCAAGGATGACCTGGAGAAAGCCCTGGAGCACTACCGGCACGCCCTGGACGAGAACCCCCGCTATGCCCTGGCGGCCAAGGCTGTGGACCGCGTGAAGGGCAAACTGGCGGTGAAGAACCCCGAAGCGATCCGCTGACCCGGGTTGACTCGACCGAAAGGCGGAAGCCGGGTAGATCTTAATGTCTGGACAAGCATAGAACAAGTCTTTTTATATTGAACTTTACGAACCATGCAGGCACGGTTTCCAGAAGGGGGCGTGCATGCGGGTGCTGGTGACGGGAGCCACGGGATACATAGGCGGGCGCCTGGTGCCCCGCCTGCTGGCCGGGGGCCACACCGTCCGCTGCCTGGCCCGGGATCCGCGGCAGCTGCAGGGCAGGCCCTGGCCTGGGGCTGAGGTGGTGCAGGGTGACATCGGCGATCCGGCGGACCTGGCCTTCGCGTTGGAGGGCATGGACACGGCCTACTACCTGGCGCATGCCATGGCCCGGGGCCGCGCCTTCCGCCAGCAGGACCGGGAGATGGCGCGGGCCTTTGGCGATATGGCCCGAAGGGTCGGGGTCCGGCGCATCATCTACCTCGGCGGACTGGGCGATCCCAAGGAGATCCGCAGCCCGCACCTACTGAGCCGCCAGGAAGTGGGGGCCCAGTTGGCGGCGTCCGGCGTGCCGGTGGTGGAGTTCCGCGCAGCGGTGATCGTCGGTTCCGGCTCCGCCAGCTTCGAGATGATCCGCCACCTCACGGACCGGCTGCCCCTGATCCTCGCCCCCCGGTGGGTGGAGACCCGGTGCCAGCCCATCGGCATCCGCAGCGTGCTGGACTACCTCACCGAGGCCCTCACCCACCCCACGGCGCAGGGCATCTACGAGATCGGCGGGTCGGATGTCCTCACCTACCGCGACATGATGCTCGCCTACGCCAAGGCGAAGGGCCTGCGGCGGGTGGTCCTGCCCGTCAGCCTGCCCCCGCAGGTCTTCAGCAGCCGGATGGTGGACCTGCTGACGCCCATCCCCCATCGCATCGCCGCCCCGCTCATGGAGAGCCTCCGCAGCGAGGTCGTGGTGCGGGACGACCGGGCCCTGCGCACCTTCGCGGTGCGGCCCACGGGCTACGCCGAAGCCGTGGCGCGGGCCCTGGGCCGCCTGGCGGCCGATGACGTGGAGACCACCTGGGCCTCCAGCCTGTCCAGCCTGGTGGAGCGCCGGTCGGCGGGCCGCCAGCTGGACAACCAGGAGGGCCTGCTGGTGGAGCGGCACTGGCGCAAGGTGCGGGCCTCCCCGGAGCGCGTCCTCCGCGCCATCTGCATCCTCGGCGGGGAGCAGGGCTGGCCCTCGGGCAACTGGCTCTGGCAGCTGCGGGGGACCCTGGATCGCGTCCTGGGCGGCGTGGGCATGCGCCGGGGCCGGCGCCATCCGGTGGACCTGCGGGTGGGCGACCCGGTGGATTTCTGGCGGGTGGAGGCCCTGGCGCCCGGCCGGCTGCTGCGCCTGCGGGCGGAGATGAAGCTGCCGGGCCGCGCCTGGCTGCAGTTCGAGGTGCGCCCCGAGGGGCGCCAGGTCCACCTGGAGCAGACGGCCTTCTTCGAGCCCCATGGGCTCTTGGGCAACCTCTACTGGCACGGCATGCGCCCCTTCCACCGCTTCCTGTTCCCCGGCCTCATCGAGGCCATCCAGGCCAGCGTGGAGGAGGAGGATGTCCTCGATCACACCCTGCCTGGCCTGCCTGCGCCCAGACTCCTGTCGGCCGGCAGGGGCTAAGCAAGCGAACCTGGAGGCCAGGGCGGGCCTCCAGGTTCTTTCCGTTCGAGCCGCGAGCTGCGGAGGCTGCCGGCTACCAGACCCGGATGCGCTCGGCTGGGGCCAGGTAGAGGGCCTGGCCGGGCTTCACGTCGAAGGCGGTGTACCAGGCATCCAGGTTGCGCACCACGTTGGGCCGCAGGTGGCCGGGGGTGTGCTCGTTGGTGGTGATCTGCTGGAGCAGGGCGGCATCCCGGTACTTGTGGCGCCACACCTGGGCGAAGCCGAGGAAGAAGCGCTGGTCGCCCGTGAAGCCGTCCAGCACCTTGGCGGGCTTGCCGCCCAGGGAGGTGTGGTAGGCGTCGAAGGAGACGTTGGCGCCGGCCAGGTCAGCCATGTTCTCGCCGAGGGTCAGCTCGCCGTTCACGTGGGTGCCGGGCAGGGGCTCGTAGGCGGCGTACTGTTTCACCACCTGGTCCGTGAGGGCCGTAAAGCGCTTCACATCCTCCGGCGTCCACCAGTCGGCCAGCTTGCCCTCCTTGTCGAACTTGCGGCCCTGGTCGTCGAAGTGATGGCTGATCTCATGGCCGATGACCACGCCGATGCCGCCGTAGTTCACGGCGGGGTCGGCCTTCGGATCGAAGAAGGGCGGCTGCAGGATGGCCGCGGGGAACACGATTTCGTTCCAGAGCGGGTTGGCATAGGCGTTGACCGTCATGGGGGTCATGCCCCACTCGGTGCGGTCGATGGGCTTGCCGATCTTGTCCAGCTGACGCTGGTACTCGAAGGCCGCCGCCCGCATGGCATTGCCCAGGGCGTCGCCGCGCTTGACCTGCAGCTTGCTGTAGTCGCGCCAGTGGCTGGGATAGCCGATCTTCGGCGTGAACCGGGCGAGCTTGGCCCGGGCCTCGGCCTTGGTCTTGGGATCCATCCAGGTCAGGTGCGCGAGGCGCTGGTCCATGGCCGTGATGATGTGCTTCACCAGCAGGTCCGCCTGCTGCTTGGCTTCGGGCGGGAAGTACTTCGCCACATAGAGCTTGCCGACCGCCTCGCCGAGGGCGCCGGTGGTGATGTCCACCCCGCGCTTCCAGCGGGGCTGGTTCTCGGGTTGGCCTGACAGCACCCGGCCATTGAACGCGAAGTCCTCCTCCACAAAGGCCTTGGGCAGGAAGGGTGCGGCGGCCGTCAGGGCATGGAAGCGCAGGTAGTCCTTCCAGGTGTCCAGCGGGGCTTCGGCCAGCAGCTTCCCGGTAGCGGCGATGGCGCTGGGGTGGGCAATGATCAGTTCCTTCTGCTGCTGCACGCCTGCGGCTGTCAACAGAGCCGTCCAGTCCACGCCGGGGTAGGTGCCGTCGAGGCCGGTCCGCTGGATGGGGTTGTAGAGCTTCTCGATCTGGCGTTCCTCCACCTTGGACCAGTGGACCCGGGCGAGCTGGGTTTCCAGGTCGAAGATGGCCTTGGCCCGGGCCTCGGGCTGGTCCAGCCCCGCCAGCTTCAGCATGGCGGCAATGTGGGTGAGGTACTTGCCACGGATCTCGGCGAACTTCGGGTTCTTCTCGTCCAGGTAGTAGTCGCGGTCCGGCAGGCCGAGCCCGCCCTGGCCCACATAGACCGTGTAGAGGTCAGGATTCTTCAGATCCTGCTGGGGGCCGAGGCCGATGGGCATGTTGCCACCCATCCGGTTGGCCTGGCCGAGGACCCGGGCCAGCCCGGCGCGATCCGTGATGCCGGCGATGGCTGTCAGCTCTGGCTTCAGGGGCGTGAGGCCCTTGGCCTCGATGGCGGCCTCGTCCAGGAAGCTCGCGTAGAAGTCCCCGACCTTCTGAGCCTCGGAACCCGGCTTGGCGCCCTTCCGGGCCGCAGCAGCCTCGATGATCGCCCGGGTGCGGGTCTGGCTGAGATCCCGCAAGCGGGTGAACATCCCGTAGTTGGACTTGTCCTCGGGGATGACGAGGGTTTTCAGGAAGGTGCCGTTGGCGTAGCGGCCGAAGTCGTCGCCGGGGGCCACGGTCCGGTCCATGCCGGCGGTGTCGAAGCCGAAGGTGCCATAGGTGGGCTGACCGGTCTGGGTGAGGGGGGCGGTCGCCTTCACTGCCGCCGGGGGGGCCGCCGGCAGGCTGAGGGCCACGGTCCCCAGGGTCACCTTCATGAGCTGTTCCAGTTTCGACATGGCTTCTCCTGATGAGTCTTTCAGCGTGTTCACGCAGGATAGGACGAACCAGGGGACCACTCGTGCGGAATCCCGGCGGGGTTGACACATCGGAAGCATTTCGAGGTGAATTCTGTGCTGAACTGGTGCAGAGGCCCGCCATGATGTTCACCATCGCCCACAGCCCGGATTCCGACGACGCCTACATGATGGCGCCCCTGGCGCTGGGGTGGATGGACTCCGAGGGCTTCGACATCCAATTCGTCCGCAAGGACATCGAACAGCTCAACGCTGAAGCCACGGAGGGCCGCTACGACGTCACCGCCATCAGCTTCGGCGCCTATCCCGAGCTGCAGGACCGCTACGACCTGCTCACAGCGGGGAGCAGCATCCAGGAGGGCACGGGGCCTCTGGTGGTGAGCCGGGTCCCGCTGGAAGTGGATGCGCTGAAGGCCCTCACCATCGCCATTCCGGGACGGCGCACCAGCGCCTACCTTTCCATGCGGAAGTGGTGCGCGGAGCACGGCTTCGAACCCACGGTGGACCTGCTGCCCTTCGACCAGATCCTGCCCGCCGTGGCGGAGGGGCGCTTCGAGGCGGGCCTGCTGATCCACGAGAGCCAGCTCATGTACCACGACCTGGGCCTGCGCCTGGTGGTGGACCTGGGCGCCTGGTGGAAGCACGCCTACGACCTGCCGCTGCCCATGGGCGGCAATGCCATCCGCAAGGACCTGCCCGCCGAGGTGAAGCAGCGGTTCGCGGTCCTCATGCGGAAGAGTGTCGAGCTGGCCCGGGCCCGCCACTGGGAGAGCGTGGACTACAGCCAGTCCTTCGGCCGGGGCATGGATCGGGAGATGATCGGCCGCTACGTCAACGCCTGGGTGAACGACTTCACGGTGGACCCCGGGCCGCGCGGCCGGGCCGCGGTCACGAAGCTGCTGGGGCTCGAGCCGGTGTGGATTCAGGGCTGACGCTGGCGGGTTTCCCTCTGCGGACGTAGCCTGGAGTCCATCCAGGGAGTCCCGTGCCCACCCATCGATTCAGCAGCCCTGTGGAAGCCTCGGCCGAGACGGTCTGGGCCGTGCTCCTCGACAAGATGGACCATCCCCAGCGCTACATCGAGGATGCCCTGGATGCGGAGGTCCTGGAGCGACACCCCGATGGCGTCATCCGGCGCATGACCCTTCCGGGTGGCGTGGACTTCCGGGAGCGGATCATCGCCGATGTGGACGCCCGCACCATCACCTTCATTCTGATGGACCACCCCACCTACGAGGGCACGGTGACCAACCACCTGGTTCCCGCCCCCGGCGGTGTGGACCTGGTATTCCACATGGACTGGCGCGTCCGACCTGGGTGCCAGGAGGAGCGCGATCCCCGGGAGCTGCCGGCCCTGATCGAAAGCTCCGTCCTCCACACCAAACGCATCGCCGAGGCGCTGGAGCGCTAGGCCACCATGGCCCGACCCTCGCTTCGCATGGTGACGGCCCGGGCGGGGATGGCCGGCCGTCAGGGCCGAGCGCTCGGGGTTCGGAGCCACAGGCTGGCATAGGCATCGGCGATGTCCAGCCAGGTATCGGCTTCTTTCGGGTCAGCCTTGGTCGCCCGTGAGAAGTAGGTGGCCGCGAGTTCCCGCTCTCCCTTCAAGAGTGCCGCGCGACCAAACTCCAGGAAGTTGTTGGCATCTCCTTTGTCCAGCCGGTAGCTCTGTTCCATGTACTCGGCGGCGACCCGCGTCTCCCCGAAGCTGACGAGGTCGACCGCCGCGTTGCAGAGGCGGTTCTTGCGCGAGACATACCCGCCATCTGCCGAGAGCAGGAGGGTGTAGATGGCAAGGCCTTCCCGCGAGTAGCCCTGGCTCAACCAAGCCCGTCCGATCAGTCGAAGCGTCCGGTAGTCGTCTGGTCGGCGCTGGGTGGCCATGGCGAACACCTCCTCCGCGCGAACCCGATCGCCTGCGGCCAGCAACACCTCGCCATAGGCGGCCAGGAGGAGTGCATCCCTGGGGGCAAGCCTGGCTGCCTCATCCCCGCAGAGGCGCATGAGGGAACGGGGGGGTTGGGAGAAGAAGGCCGCATCCGGCAGGGGGGGAACCTGTGCCCCAAGGGTGAGGGCCGCCAGGGCGCTCCACGACAGCGCGCGCTTCAGGCTGATGGGGATCATCGTGGGGCCCCCTTCTCGGCCAGGGCGAGGGCCACTTCACACCAGAAATCAGCCTGCTTGCGGTTGTCCACCGCCACTTTTGCGAGCCAGACCCCAGCGAGATCCTGGCGCCCGCGCCTCAGGCAGGCTCGGCTGAATTCCACCACATTGCTCCAGTCCCGCGGACCGTTCTCGAACGCCTTGGTCATCACGGCCTCCGCTTCCTTGGGGTGGCCCTGATCCATCAGCACGATCGCCGCGTCCCGTTGGTGGTTTTTCGCAGACCTGTCGAAGTCGATGGTTCCGAGCAGGATGGCCACCCCTTCCTTGGCAGCGCCGGTCTCCAGCCAGGCCTGACCCACGATCCGGCGGGCGTCGACATCAGGAAGCAGGAGGGCCCGCTCGAAACAGGCTTCCGCAGCCTTGCGATCCTTGGCGAACAGATGCACCCGGCCCGCCTGGGCCAGCACGCGTGCTTTCCCGGGTGCCAGGGCCACCGCGCGATCCATGCAGGTCTGCATGACCTGGAGGGGATCCCCCTTGAAGAAGGCTTCATCTGGCAGGGACGGTGCCTGACTGAGCCCTCCGGGGCCCAGGAGCAGGAGCAGCAAGGCGGCACGCATGGAACCCTCGAGGTGAGGACTCCACGGTAGGTCAGGGGATAGCCAACCACAAGGTATTCGGTGCCTTGGCAGGCCTCCTAGTCCCGCGCCGCCTCCAGCCGGAGCCGCACCTGTCGCTTCCGCCCTTCGCGCAGGACCTCCAGCTGCACCGTGGTGCCGAGCGGCAGGGCCTCGATGGCGTCCAGCAGGCTGTCCCAGTCGGCGACGGGTCTGCCGTTCACCGCCTGGACGAGGTCACCGGGGAACACCCGGCGCCCTTCGGCGCTGACGCCCTGCAGTCCGGCGCGGGCCGCGGCGCCGCTCCGGAAGACCTTCCCGACCATGACGCCCTCCTGGGGGCCGAAGACCCGCTCCACCAGGCGGGGGGACACGGGGTCGAAGCCCAGGTCGGGGCGCTCCAGGCGACCCCGGGCGATGAGCTGGGGCACCACCCGGTTGACGGTATCCACCGGCACGGCGAAGCCGATGCCAGCGCTGGCGCCGCTGGGGCTCTGGATGGCCGTGTTGACGCCGATGAGGCGCCCCGCACTGTCGAGGAGCGGGCCGCCGCTGTTGCCGGGATTGATGGCCGCGTCGGTCTGGATGACACCGCTGATGCGGCGGCGGGTCGCGCTCTGGATCTCCCGGCCCAGGGCGGAGACCACGCCGGTGGTGAGGGTCTGGTCGAGGCCGAAGGGGTTGCCGATGGCCAGCACCGATTGGCCCACCTGCAGATCCGAGCTGGTGCCAAGGGGGATGGGGCGCAGCTTCGGCGGCGTCTTGGCCAGCAGCAGCACGGCCAGGTCCTTGTCCGGCGCGCCCCCCACGTAGGCGGCCTCGTGGCGGCTGCCGTCCGCCAGGGTGATGAAGGCCCGGGCCGCGCCCTGGATGACGTGGAAGTTGGTCACCACGTGGCCCTCGGCGTCCCAGATGAAGCCGGTGCCAGACCCGGCGGGCACCTCCACCACCTCCATCCCGAAGAAGTCGCGGCTGCGCTCCTCCGTGGTGGTGATGTAGACCACGCTGGGCGCGGCCTCCTTGAAGCGGCGGATGGAGACCTGCTCCCACTCGGGCAGGGCGCCCCGAGGCTCCACGGGCCGGGGTCGGATGGGCGCGGGCACCAGGGCGTGACCACACCAGCCGACCAGCAGGCCGGCACCGACGAGGCCAAGGATGAGCACGGACTTCCGCATGGGTCCTCCCAGCGCGCCGAGTGTACCCGCGGGAGGGGGCGGCTGGGGAGGGGCTCAGAGCTTGAAGCGGCCCACCACGGCGCGGAGCCCCTCGGCCACCCGGGCCAGCTCCTCCGATGTGTTGGCGATCTCGTGGACGGTGGAGGCCAGCTCGTGGGTGGCTGAGGCGTTCTGGGCCAGCCGCCCGGTGGTCTGGCCCATCATCTCGGCCACGGCCTGGCCCGTGCTGGCCTGGTCCCGGGAGAGGCTGCCGATCTCCTGGATGCGGCGGGCCACGCCACCGATGCGGTCGCGGATGGCCTCCAGGCTGGCGAGGGTGGTGTCCACGCTCTGCACGCCACCGGCGACGGCCTCCTGGGTACTCGAAATGAGCCCCCCGATCTCCCGGGCCGCAGTGCCCGAGCGCTCGGCCAGCTTGCGGACTTCTTCGGCCACCACGGCAAAGCCCTTGCCCTGCTGGCCCGCCTTGGCGGCCTCGATGGCGGCGTTGAGCGAGAGGAGGTTGGTCTGGCGGGCGATGTCCTGGATGACGGTCACGGCCTTCACGATCTCACCGGTCACCCGCTGGATGTCCGCCATGCCCTGGGCAGTGACCTGCCCCGCCTCGGCACTGCGGTCCGTCTCGCGGACCACGTCCTCGCCGCGGGACTCGGCTTCCTGGGTGCGGGTCGCCACCAGCCCGGCGTTGCTGCCGAGGGTGCCCAAGGAAGTGGAGACCTGCTCCCCGGCCACCTTGAGCTCTTCGCTCACCTGGGCGATCTCCCCCACGGCCTTGGTCATTTCGTCCGCCGAGGCGGCCAGCTCGGTGCTGCCCGAGGCCACCCGGGCGGCCAGGTCCGAGATGTCGAGCAGGATCTTGCGCATGGCGCCGTTGTAGTCGTTGAAGGCCTGGGCCGCCTGGCCCACCTCGTCCTCGCCGGAGACGGGGATCTGCTTGGACAGGTCGCTGTCCCGCAGACCCACCACCAGCTGCTGCAGGGGCCGGGCCATGCGCCGGGCCAGGGCCCGGGCCAGGAAAAAGATGAGGGCTGAGACCACCAGCATGCCCGCCAGGATCACGAAGGCGATGGTACGGACCTCCCGGTCCACGTCATCCACGTAGACCCCCGTGCCCAGGGTCCAGCCCCAGGGGGCGAAGGTGCGCACGTAGCTGATCTTGGGGAACTGACCCGTCTGGCCGGGCTTGGCGAACTCGTAGGCGTGGAAGCCGCCGGCGGGATCCTTCGCCACGCGGTCGAAGTCCCGGAACAGCTTGGCCAGCACCGGCGAGCCCAGATCATCCGTGGGCTTGCCGTCCCAGTCGCGGCGGACGGCATGGATGATCATTACGGGGCCGGGCCCCTGCACCCAGAGGTAGTTGGTCTTGTCGTAGCGGAGGTGGCCGATGACTTCCTTGGCCCGGGCCTGGGCTTCCTCCAGGGGGCGCTGGCCGGCTTTCACGGCGGCATCCTGGTGTTCCAGCATGGTGATGGCGAGGTCCACCACCTGCTTCACTCCGTCCTGCTTGCCCTTCATGACGGCCTTGTGGAGGGTGGGCAGCACGTAGGCCGCGAAGAACACCAGGAACAGCACCACTGGGAGCAGGCTCAGGGCCAGGACCTTGCTGGAAAGGGAGCGAAACCGGAATCGGCTTGGGCTGGACATGGGACCCCCTGAATGACCGAAATGTTGTATTTCTCATCGTCCATCCGCCCATGGACCTGACTTTTGGGCCCGGATGGCTGGAACAGGGAAAAGGGGGGGGGCTTGACATATGATCTGAAGACACTAAAATTTTATTCGTCGTTTGATTCATGATCTTCAACTTCCCTGAATTGAAGGCCATGCATCAGACCCCTTTCCAAAGGAGGCTCTATGAGCATGCTTCGGACCCGCACCCCCCAGGTCGCCCCGGCCACCGCCGCGACCCTGGAACCCTTCCGCCTCATGCGCGACCTGCTGCGCTGGGACCCCCTCCTGGACTACAACCTCAACGCGCCCATGGCCTTCATGCCCAGCTTCGACGTGAAGGAGACCCCGGATGCCTACCAGTTCAAGGCCGACCTGCCCGGCATCCTCGAGGCGGACCTCGAGATCAGCCTTGAGGGCACCCGGCTGACGGTGGCGGGCAAGCGCGAGGACGAGGCCGTGAAGGAGGGGGAGCGAAGCCACCTCGCTGAGCGCAGCCATGGGCGGTTCAGCCGCACCTTCACCCTGCCCGAGGATGTGGAGGGCGAGAAGGTGGTGGCCGAACTCCGCAACGGCGTGCTCACCCTGATGGTGCCCAAGCGTCCCGAGGTGCGGCCCCGCAAGATCAACGTCAGCCTCGGCTGATGCTGGCGGCGGGGACGCTGCCTCCACGCACGGGAAACGGAAAAGGCCCGGCACCGCCGGGCCTTTTCCGTGGGTCGCCCGCCTCAGTTGTAGAAGAAGTTGGGCGAGCCGAAGGTGCCTGGGGCTGCGCTGTTGTTGAGGCGCACCACGATGTCGCCATCGGCCAGCACCAGGTCGGGGTGGCCATCGCCATCCATGTCCGCGATGGCCACGCCCATGGGACCGTAGACGCCCCGGTAGTTCACGGCGTTCTGGAGGAGGAGGGGCGAGCCGGACCCGGGGGCGGGCTGCAGGAAGACGGACACGGCCCCGGGATCGCCCGGCAGGCCTTCACAGGCCACGGCCACGTCCAGGCTGCCGTCGCCGTTGAGGTCGCCCACGGCCAGGGCGACGGCGCGATAGCCCGTATCGAAGTGCACCGGGGCGGCGAAGGTGCCGGGGGTGGTGGACTGGAGGAGCACGCTGAGGCCCTGGGTGCCGGGCGCGATGGAGGCCCCGTAGTTGGCCGTGAGCAGGTCCACCCGGCCATCGCCGTTGAGGTCCACGGCCTTGATGGCGAAGGGCTGGACGCCCGTGGCGTAGTCCACGGCGGGGGCGAGGACGCCCGGGGAGGTCTGCAGCAGCACGGATACGGTGCTCGCGGCCGTGGCCACGGCGATGTCGGCCCGGCCATCCCCATCGAGGTCGGCCACGGCAACGGCCTGGGGCGAGCCCCCCACGGTGTAGGTGACCGCCGCCGCGAAGGAGGCGGTGCCCGGGGTGGGCGAGATGGGCACGACCTGGTGGAAGACCAGCACCGTGGGGACGGGACTCGGCACGCCAGGAGGTGCGGGCTCATAGCCTGCCGCCACCACCACGTCCATGAGGCCGTCGCCGTTCACATCGCCGACCGCCACATCCAGCGGAATGCGTCCCGGGGTCGCCAGCACGGTGGCCGGGAAGAAGAAGCCCGGTCGGGCGGGATCGGCCAGGCGGACGGAGATGGTGCGGTCGTCGGCATTCGCCACCACCAGGTCCGGGTGGCCGTCGCCATCCACGTCGGCCATGACGATGTTGGCGGGGCCCACCCCCACGCCGAAGCGGGTGGGCAGGACGAAGCTGCCCGCGGCGCTCTGGAGGCGGGTGGACACGTAGCCCTGGGTGGGCGTGCCGCCGACCTCGGTGGAGACCACCCCGAGGATGTCAGGCAGGCCGTTGCCGTCGATATCGGCCACGGCGATGGCATTGACCAGGTAGCCGGAGGAGGGGCCGTCGTAGTGGTCCGAGCCCGAGCAGCCGAGCAGGGCAAGGATGCCGAGGGAACCAAGAAGCAGGCGGGAGCGGGTGGGCATGGGGGACTCCGTGGTGCTGTCTCAACAAGGGTGGGGAGGGAATTGGACGCCCGCAAGGGGGTGGAACTTGGACCTTGGAGCGGCGGCTTTGGTTGAGGCTCAGAGTTCCTGGACGGTGACCGTCCAGGTGACCTGCTCCCGGGGCAGGAGGGCCGGCCAGTAGGCCACGATCTCCTGGGCCTTGGGGCGCCCCCCGGCAAAGCCGGTGACGCCAGCAGGTCCCGCTGTCACCAGGGGGGCCAGCTCCCGGCCGAACCGCTCCACCTTGTTTCGGTCGGAATCCTTGACGCTGAGGCGCAGGACGATCTCCGCCGGGTCAACCGGTGCCGGGGCGATGCCCGCATGCACCGTGCTGGCCCCCAGGAACTCGGCGTCCGTGTGCTCGTATTCGAACCCGGCTGCCTTCAGGCGCTTCCACACGATGTCGGCGCAGAGCCGGGCCTTCTCCAGGGCCTTGGGTCCGCAGAGCACCAGCTGGCCCGTGGCCTTGTAGCCCTTGAGGTAGGCGCCGCTCACCTTGAGGAAGGGGGTGCGGGGCTTGCCCTTGATGCCGTGGACCCGCACCCGGTCGGGCCCGGCCTGGTCCAGCCGGATGGAGGTGAAGTCCGCCACCACGTCCGGGGTGATGTAGTTCTGGGGGTCGCCCATCTCGTAGACCAGCTGCTCGCTGACGGTGTCCACGGTGACCATGCCGCCGGTGCCCGCGTGCTTGGTGATGACGAAGGTGCCATCCTCGGCGCACTCGGCGATGGGATAGCCCACGTTCCAGAGTTCGGGCACCTCCCACCAGCGGGTGAAGTTGCCGCCGGTGCTCTGGGCGCCGCACTCGAGGATGTGGCCCGCCACGGTGCCGGCGGCCAGGCGGTCCCAGTCATCGGCGGCCCACTTGAATTCGTGGAGGAGGGGAGCCAGGGTGAGGCCGGGGTCGGTGCAGCGCCCGGTGAGCACGATGTCGGCGCCGGTGTCGAGCGCCTCCACCATGGCCTGGGTCTGCAGGTAGACGTTCGCGCTGAGGATGGCCCGGGGGGCGTCGAAGAGGCCCTCGCCGGTGTCCATGTTGGCCAGCGGGAAGCCCGCCTTCTCGAACTCCGGCAGCCGGTCCAGCACATCGTCGCCGGTGACCGTGGCGATCTTCAGGCCCGTGACCCCGAGCTTGCGGGCCACCTCCAGCACCGCCGTCCGGCAGGCCTCGGGATTCACGCCCCCGGCGTTGGCCACCACCCGGATGCCCTTGGCCTTGAGCTGGGGGAGCACGCGGCGCATGAGGTCCACGAAGTCCGTGGCGTAGCCCAGGTCGGGGTTCTTGCGCCGCTGCTTCTGCATGATGGAGAGGGTCACCTCGGCCAGGTAGTCCAGCGTGAGGTAGTCGATGCCGCCCGCCTCCACCAGGCGCACGGGGGCGTCGATGCTGTCCCCCCAGAAGCCTTGGCCGTTGGCGATGCGGACGATGCGGGACATGGCGACTCCAGGGGGGAATCGTCCAGTCTAGCGGGTGCGCTCCAGCAGGTGGCCAATGCCGTGGGCATAGTAGTCGAGGAGGGGGGCCATGCCTGGGGCTAGCTCGAGGCGTCCCTCGTCCTGGGTGAGGATGCGACGGAGCAGCAGCACCCGCAGACCCACCTCGAAGGTCCGCTGGAAGGAGCCGCGGGGCAGGTAGAGCGGGAGACCCCGCTCCTGGGCCCGGCCCAGCACCTCGAAGCAGCGGTCCCGCAGCTGGCTCCGTCCGGGTGCGGCCTCACCCAATTCGCGAAAGGTCCAGGCCACTGCGGCCACCGGGGTGATGGGCACCTCCGCGCCCACGGCCCGCACCAGGGTGTCGGCGAAGGCCTGCACCAGGGGCTGCCGCGCCTCCCAGTCCAGGGCCGTGAGGTCCACACCCTCCAGGCCGACGCGGGCGTAGATGGGTTCCCCGAAATTGGCCACGGCGTAGCCGAACCGGTGGAAGCGGCGGGTGGCCCCGCGCCAGGCAAGGCCCAGCAGCCACAGCGAGGTGCGCCTTACCAGGGCGAGGGGGCTTCGCCGGGGCTGCCCCTGGGCCTCCCGCACCAGGTTGCTGTCCTCGATCACGCGGTCGTAGGCGAGCCCCACAGGGATGAACACCAACTCCTTCGCCCCAGCCCGCAGCATGTAGTCCAGCAGGCCCAGCTTGGGGGGCTGCATGCGACCATCCCGGCTGAGCCCGCCCTCGATGAAGATGCCCTGGGTGGTGCCCTGGGCCACGGCCCGCTGTACGTAACGCTCCAGCACCATGTGGTAGAGCGGATCGCGGAACTTCCGGCGCACGAAGAAGGAGCCGAAGCTGCGGAACAGCTTCTCCAGGGGCCACACCCGCGCCCACTCGCCCACGGCGTAGGAGATGGAGACCCGGTTGGCCAGCAGGAAGGCCACCAGCAGGTAGTCGGCGTTGCTGCGGTGGTTCATGACGTAGACCACCGAGGCGTCCCGGGGGATGCGATTCAGGGCCGCTTCGGCGCTGCGGCCGATGCGTACCCGGTAGCAGGTGCGCAGCAGCCAGCCCGCCAGGCGCTTGCCGAACCGGTAGGTGGTGATGAGGTTGAAGCTGGGGATGATCTCGTCCAGGTAGAGGCTGGCGTCCGCCAGCAGGCTGGCCTCGTCGCGGCCGGTCTCCTGCGCGAGGGTTTCCAGTCGGCTGCGAAGCGTGCGGTCGGTGAGCAGCTCGGCCTTGAGGGTCTGCTTTCGCGTGACGGTGACGGGGTTCAGGCGGAAGCCCAGCTCCCGGCGGGTGCGCAGGGCCAGGCGCCAGGCCCAGCGGCGGACCCAGCGCCGGGCGCTCCGGGCCAGCCAGGCCAGCACGCCGAGGCCCGCCACCGCGAAGGTCCACCACCAGAGCCGGGGAGTCATGCCGCCAGTATGCCTCCGGGGCAGGAAGGCGGGGCTCGAATCGCGCCTACAATCGGACCCATGAACCTGTTTGCCTGGAACGCCCAGTTCGCCACCGATCTCCCCCTGGTGGATGCGCACCACCAGCGGCTGGTGGCCCTGGTGAACGAGGTGGCCACCCTGGTCCAGGGGCCCGAGCCCGTGGCGGCAGGCCGCCTTGCCGAGGCCATCCAGGAGATGGAGGCCTACACCGACTACCACTTCTCCGCGGAGCAGGCCCTCATGGCCGAGGTGGGTCTGGATGCCAGGCACACCGGGCCCCACCGGGGGGAGCACGCCGCCTTCATGCAGGAGGTCGCACGCCTGCGCCAGGAGGCCAGCCCGGGGGACCTCGACCGGACCAAGGAGCTCTGCACCTTTCTCAGCCGCTGGCTGGTCTACCACATCCTTCGCACCGACCAGCTCATGGCCCGGCAGGTGGAGGCCATCCGGGGCGGCGCCACAGCCTCGGCCGCCTACGAAGCCACCACCCAGAGCCCGGAAGGCCCCACCGACCTCCTCATCGAGGCCCTGCAGGGCCTTCATGGCGTCCTGGCTCGGCGCAACCGCGAGCTGTCAGCCCTGTCCCATTCCCTGGAGCAGCAGGTGCAGGACCGCACCCGGGAACTGGCGGCGGCCAACGAGGCCCTGCGGGCCAATGAGGTGCGCTACCGCGCGGTGGTGGATTCTTCCCCAGACGGGTTCTGGGTCCTCGACGCCGAGGGACGGATGCTCGAAGTGAACGAGAGCTACTGCCGGATGTCGGGCTACCGCCGGGAGGAGATCCTCGCCATGGCTGTGCCGGATCTGGAAGCGGCGGAGGCCCCCCGGGAGACCGCCGAGCACATCCAGCGGATCATGACGCACGGCAGCGACCTGTTCGAGAGCTTGCACCGACGCAAGGACGGGACTTCCTGGCCCGTGGAGGTGCTGGCCACCTTCTGGCCGCAACAGGGGAACCGGCTCTTCGTCTTCGTGCGGGACATCACCCAGCGCCGTGCGGCCCAGGAAGCCCTCAAGGAGAGCGAGCGGCGCTTCCGCACCCTGTTCCAGGACGCTCCCGTGGGCCATGCCCTGAATCGGCTCTCGGATGGCTGGTTCCTGCAGGTGAACCCCACCTTCGCCGCCATCACGGGGCACACCATCGACGAGCTGAACGCCCTGAGCTACTGGGACCTCACCCCCCGCGACTATGCTGACCAAGAAGCGGCTCAGGTGGAATCGCTGAAGACCAGGGGCGTGTACGGACCCTACGAGAAGGAGTACATCCACAAGGATGGGCGGCGCATCCCCGTGGTGCTGAATGGCAGCCTGGTGACAGATCCCGACGGCACCCAGCTGATCCTGTCCGTAGTCTCGGACATCAGCCAGCGCCGGCAGCAGGAGCAGGAGCGAGAAAGCCTGATCAGGTCTCTACAGGAAGCGGTTGAAGAGGTGCGCTCTCTCAGCGGCCTGCTGCCCATCTGCAGCAGTTGCAAAAAAATCAGGGATGACGGCGGCTACTGGCAGCAGATCGAGGCCTACCTGGCCGAGCACTCCGAAGCCACCTTCACCCACGGCATCTGCCCCGACTGCGCCGCCCACTTCTTCCCCGGGAAGGGCTCGGGGAAGGCACCGAAGGCATAGCCCTCGCTCAAATCGGAGGACACGCCGGGGGCGTGTCCGATCTGGGGGTGGTCGGCGGAGCCGCGGGATCCAGAGGCGAACCGCTACTCGTAGCGGAGCGCCTCGATGGGACGGGGCCCCATCCGCGAGGCCCTTGCCGAGCGGGAGGACACGCCGGGGGCGTGTCCGATCTGGGGGTGGTCGGCGGAGCCGCGGGATCCAGAGGCGAACCGCTACTCGTAGCGGAGCGCCTCGATGGGATCCATCTTGCTGGCCTTGGCGGCGGGGTAGAGGCCGAAGGTCAGGCCCACCACGGCTGGTACCAGGAAGGCCGCCGCGATGGCCCAGGTAGGCACGGTGCCGAGGTGCTTCAGGAGCGCCTGGCTGAGGATGCCCCCCAGGCTCAGGCCCAGGGCGAGCCCGATGACGCCGCCCACGAGGCAGAGCACCATGGCTTCGATGAGGAACTGCATGAGGATGTTCCGACGGCGGGCGCCCAGGGCCTTGCGAATGCCAATCTCCCGCGTCCGTTCGGTGACGCTCACGAGCATGATGTTCATCACGCCGATGCCACCCACCAGCAGGCTGATGGACACCATGCCACCGGCCGCAAGCATGAGACTGCCCGTCAGCTTCTCCACCATCTCCACCTGCTTCTTGTTGGTGGACAGGTCGAAGTTGTCGGGATCATCTCCGCGCAGGCCCCGGGAGCGGCGGAGGCTGGTGCGCAGCAGCTCCTCCGCTTCCGGCAGCGTGAGGGTGGGGGCCATCTGGAGGCGGTAGCTGATGTTGTCGAGGATCCACGGCTGCATGAACTCCTTGAAGCTGCCGAAGGGCACGAACACTTCGTTGTCCGTTCCCCAGATGGCCTCATCGTCCTGGGGCACCATGGGGATGTCACCCTGCTTCTTGAGGATGCCGATCACCTCGGCGGTCTGGCCGTTGATGGTGAAGGTCCGATCGAGGCCATGCTCCAGCCCAAGCTCCGTGGCGATCTTGGCGCCCAGGATCACCACCGGGGCACGGGTGGTCCGATCCGTGATGGTGAAGGACCGCCCTTCGGCCAGCTCCAGGTTGGCCAGGTCCAGGCCCTCCTCGCCGATGGCGTGGAGGAAGATCCGCCGGTTCACGTCCCCCGCCTTCGCCATGTTCCGGCCCCAGAGGTAGACATCCGGGGAGGCCACCCGCAATTCCGGAACCATCTCCCGGAGGTCACGGATCGTCTCTTCATTGAGGGGCTGGCGGCGGATGCGCTTGCCTTGGCGCCAGGCCTGCTGGGACATGCCAGGGCTCAGGAAGAAGGTGAGGCTGCCTTCCTTGTTCACATCGGCCATGATGCGGGCTTCGAGGCTCTTGGTCAGGTTGACCACCGTGATGACGGAGGCCACGCCGATGATGATGCCCAGCGTGGTGAGCACGGACCGCATGCGATGGGCCCAGATGCTGGTCAAGGCCGCGTGGAACTGCTCTCGCGCGGGTCCGGTCCAGGCGATCACTTGGCCGCCCCGGAGCCGTTGGCGGCCTCGGCTAGCTTGATGTGCTTGCCCTGCGCCAGGGCCCCGAGGCCCTTGGGGGGGCCGCTGATGATCTGCTCGCCCTCCTTGATGCCTTCCAGCACCTCGGCGGCCCGACGGGTGCTGACACCGAGCCGGAGGACCCGCTCTTCGGCCACATCGCCCTTGAGCACGTAGACCACGCTGCGGCTGCGGGCCATGAGGCCCAGCCCCCCGCTGCGGTCCTCCCGTTCCAGCACCGCCTGGAGGGGCACCGCGACGACCTGCTTCACCTCGTTGGCCAGCACGGCCACGCGGGCGCTCATGCCCGGCCGCAGGCGCGCCAGATCCTCGGCGGCACCGGCAAGCTGCACGCGCACCTTGTAGTTCTGGGCTTCCTGGTTGCTGTTCATGCTTTGGGTGGGGGAGCGGTCGGAACTCGTGGCGACGTTGACCACCCGGCCCTGGAAGACCATGCCGGGGATGGCGTCCACCTGCACCTCCGCGGGTTGGCCCGGCTTGAGCTTGGCCACCTCGAGCTCACTGATCTTGCATTCCGCCAGCAGCTCGGACATGTCGGAGATCACCATCAGCACCGCGCTGGCGATGTTGGTCTGCCCCGCGATGGCGGTCTCGCCTTTTTCGGCCTTGAGTCCCGTCACCCGCCCAGCCATGGGTGCGCGCAGCTCGGTCTTCTCCAGCGCGTCCTGGGCCAGGGCCACCTGGGACTGGGCCTGCTGGACCGCCACCTTGGCCCGCTGCAGGGAGATGTCGGCGTTGTCCTTGGCCAGCTTCACATCCTGGTATTGGTCGAGGGAGATCAGCCCCTGGTCGTGGAGGGCCTGCTGGCGCTGAAAGGTGCCCAGCTGCTTGCCGAACGTGGCCTCGGCGTTCTCCTGGTCCTGCCGGGCCATGCGCAGGCTCAGCTCGGCCCGGTTGAGGTCCTGCCTGAAGCGCTCCTGGTCCAGCGTGACCAGCAGGTCCCCCGCCTTCACGGTCTGGCCATCCTTCACATGGATGGCCTTGATCTCGCCGGTCACGGTGGTGCCCACGTTGACCCGGCTCAAGGCCTGGATTTCGCCGTTGGCGGTGACACCGTCCTTCAGATCCAGGCGTTTGACGGCTTCCACGGTGTAGAGGATCTCGGGCGAGCCGCTGCCCCCGAACACCTTCCAGCCACCCAGGCCGGCGAGGAGAAGGACGGTTCCAGCCAGCCACCACTTGTTCTTACGCGTCATGCGCCACCCAAGGCAGGGCCCCGGGCGGATGTCGGCAGCCTGAGGCGGATCAAGGCCTTCAGTGTGGATTATTTCCTACCGGTTGGTCATTAGAAAAATAGAGATGGCTGCACCCTACTTCGCCCCGAGCACCCGGAAGCCGATGCCGAGGAGCAGGGGCACCAGGACGCCGATCCAGGCGCCGACGGATTTCATGCGGAGCAGGTAGCGGAGGGCGAGGAAGGTGAGGGCGGCTTCCGCCAGGTGGAAGAGGTCCAGGGTGTAGAAGAAGGCCTGCAGCTTCAGGCTCTCCGGGTGCAGGAAGTAGCCCAGCGAGGTGGGGGCGATCTTGTCGGGGGTGAGCCCGCCGATGGGGCGCAGCAGGCAGATCACGATGAGCAGCAGCATCTGGGGGAGCTTCACCAGGCTGGGCACCACGGCGGCGCTGAGGGCCTGGGGATAGGACGGCCCCCCGGCTTCGCCGAAGGCCTTGCCCAGCAACCAATAGAAGAGACCCACAATCGCCAACACGGCGGGAAGACCAAAGACCGAGAAAAGGATGCCAAAGGGCAGGATGAATTTCTTCTGCATCTCGATGATCATGTCGATCTGGGAGGACTGGATCTGGGGATTGCGCTCCAGCACGGGCCGGATCATCTCGTCCACATCCACCTTCAGGCCCCAGATCACCGTGATGACCACGGACAAGAGGACGATCAGCCCCAGGGCCCAGGCCCAGCTGGGGGCCTTGTTGAGGCGCTGGAACAGCTCGACGGGGCTGGTGAACACGCCCGCGATCTGATCCATCAGGCCAACGGCTTCGGCCTTCGGTGCCTCGGGCTGGTGGCCATACAGGGAGGTGGGCTGCTCGCTCATGGGGGCTCCTGGTCATTCACGATAGAAAGGGTTCCAACCATTGTGGCAGCGCTCCGCCCAGCGGGGGGAATCCACCGGTGGGCGGGGCCTGGGAATCGGGGGATGGGGCATGACAGTTCGTCAAGGAAACCTTGATAACACTGACAACCATGGCCACCGGGCCTAGACTTGGTCTTTCTGAGCTGCCGTCCATCCCCATCCCCTTTTCCCGGAGGTCCCATGGCCACCCTCGCCGCCACATCCGAAGCGCTCATCGCGCAGGAGAACCAGTTCGGCGCCCACAACTACCACCCCCTCGATGTCGTCTGCACCAAGGGTGAGGGCGTCTTCCTCACCGACGTGGACGGCAAGAAGTACATGGACTTCCTGGCGGCCTACTCCGCCGTGAACCAGGGCCACAACCACCCCAAGATCGGCGAGGCCATGATCAAGCAGATCAGGACCCTGGCCCTCACCAGCCGCGCCTTCCGCAACGACCAGTTCCCCCCGCTCCTCGAGAAGCTCTGCAAGCTCACCGGCTTCGAGAAGGCCCTGCTCATGAACAGCGGGGCTGAGGCCGTGGAAACTGCATTGAAGGCCATGCGCAAGTGGGGCTACGACAAGAAGGGCATCGAGTACGGCAAGGCCGAGATCATCGTGGCCGACGGCAACTTCCACGGCCGCACCACCACCATCGTGGGCTTCAGCACGGACCCGGACAGCACCAGCCGCTTCGGTCCCTTCACCCCCGGCTTCGTCATCGTGCCCTACGGCGACCTCGAGGCCGTGAAGCAGGCCATCAACCCGAACACCTGCGCCATCTTCATGGAGCCCATCCAGGGCGAGGGCGGCGTGCTCATTCCGCCCGACGGTTTCCTCAAGGGCCTGCGCGAAGTGGCCACGGCCAACAACTGCCTGCTGGTGCTGGACGAGATCCAGTCCGGTCTGGGCCGCACGGGCAAGCTCTTCGCCTTCGAGCACGAGGGCATCCGCCCCGACGGCATCACCATCGGCAAGGCCCTCAGCGGCGGCTACTACCCCGTCAGCGCCTTCCTGGCCAACAACGAGGTGATGGACGTCTTCACCCCCGGCATCCACGGCAGCACCTACGGCGGCAACCCGCTGGCCTGCGCCGTGGCCAGCGCCGCCCTCGACGTGCTGGTGGACGAGAAGCTGGTGGAGCGCACCGCTGAACTGGGCCAGCACTTCGCGACGCGCCTGAAGGGCATGAAGTCTGACAAGGTTGAACAGGTGCGCGTGCGTGGCCTCTGGGCTGGCGTGGTGCTCAAGGAGAGCGCCGGCAAGGCCCGCCCCTACTGCTACAAACTCAAGGACCTGGGGATGCTCTGCAAGGACACCCACGAGCAGATCATCCGCCTCGCGCCGCCCCTCGTGATCACCAAGGAGCAGATCGACTGGGCCGTGGACCAGCTTGAGGCCGTGCTGGCCTAGCCTTCCCGGAGTTCACGCCCCCTGGACCTTCGCGGCTCCAGGGGGCGTGCTGCTTGCACGTCTATCATCAGCTTGGGGGCTCCATGTCCGACGGCCAGATCGTGTCCATCCATGTCACCGCGCAGGCCGGGGCGCCCATGGAGGCGCGGGAGCGGGTGAGGGTGCGGGCCGGCGTGGGCATCGAGGGGGACCGCTACGCCACGCAGACCGGGGCCTTCTCGGCCAAGCCGAAGCCAGGACGGCAGATCACCTTCATCGAGGCCGAAGCCATCGAGGCCCTGGCGCGGGAGTTGGGGGTGGAACTGGCCGCCGGGGAGACCCGCCGCAACGTCGTCACCCGGGGCGTGGCGCTGAACCACCTGGTGGGCCGCGAATTCCAGGTGGGCTCGGCCCGCTTCCGGGGCTTCGAGCTCTGCGAGCCCTGCCAGTATTTGGCGAAGCTCACGGGCAAGGCCCAGGTCCTCCCCGGACTGGTGCACCGTGGGGGGCTGCGGGCCGAGGTCCTGACCGACGGCGACCTGCAGGTGGGAGGGGTCCTCCTGGCCTAGGGCCCTGGGTGGTTGGAACCTGGCAATTCGGAGCCAAGAACCTTTTTTTTTCAGGGTGAGTCCAAGCCTTGCCAGGGCGGGGTTGCCAAAATTTATTTCCTTACGAAGGGGGCCGAAAAGGGGGTTGTCACCATTATTTACTAGACGGTCGTCAACGTGTCGGATCCCTATTCCGGAGTGCTGGCCCCATGAAGGCTCCCTTGCACCTCCTGCTCCTCGAAGACTCGGACCTCGACGCCGAGCTGCTGCTGGCCTCCCTCCGCCAGCAGGGCCTCGAGCCCGACACGAGGCGGGTCCAGACCGAGGCCGAGTTCCGTGGGGCGCTGACTGGAGCCCGCTGGGACCTGGTCATCTCGGACTACAACCTGTCGGGCTTCGATGGCATGTCCGCCCTGGGCATCCTCCGGGAGCGGGAGCCCGACCTGCCTTTCATCCTGGTCTCCGGCATCCTGACGGAAGCCTCGGCGGTGGAGGCCATGCGCCGGGGCGCCAACGACTTCGTGCTGAAATCGAACCTGGGGCGGCTGGGGCCCATCATCGAGCGCGAGCTGCGGGATGCGTCCAACCGCCAGCGGGCACGGGCCGACCAGAATGAGCTGCGCCTCCTGCAGCTGGCCGTGCGGCAGGTGCCCGACTCCCTGGTGATCACCGATCCGGAAGGCACCATCCTCTATGTGAACCCCAGCATGGAGGTGGTTTCGGGCTATTCGCGGGATGAGCTGGTGGGGGAGACCCCTCGGATCTTCAAGAGCGGCCGCCACGAGGCCGCGTTCTACGAACACCTCTGGGCGTCGCTGCTGCGAGGGGAAGTCTGGCGGGGCACTTTCGTGAACCGGCGGAAGGATGGACTGTTCTGGGAGAGCCAGGCGGTGGTGGCGCCAGTGCTCGACGACAGCGGTCGGCCCCTCTACTTCGTGCTGACCTCCCGCGACGTGAGCCACGAGCGGGAGCTGCAGGCCCGGCTGGAGCAGGCCCAGCGCCTGGAGGCCATCGGCGTGCTCACCGGCGGCATCGCCCACGACTTCAACAACATCCTCATGCCCATCATGGGCAATGCGGAGCTGGGCGCGGAGCGGTCCAAGGACCTGCCGCGCATCCAGCACCACTTCGAGGTCATCCAGAAATCCGCCGGCCGGGCTTCGGACCTCATCCAGCAGATCCTCGCCTTCAGCCGGAAGCAGGAGGTGCTCGCCCGCCCGGTGGACCTGGCCCTGCTGCTCAAGGAGTCCCTCAAGCTCATGCGGGCCACGGTGCCCTCGACCATCCTCTTCGACGTTCATGTGGAGGGGGCGAGCGGACAAGTACTGGCAGACCCCACCCAGCTGCACCAGGTGGTGATGAACCTCTGCACCAATGCGGCCCAGGCCATGCATGGCCTGCCGGGCACCCTGCGGGTGGAGATGAGCGCCCTGGAGGCCGTTGAGGATCTGCCCTGCGCCATGGGGGGCCTGCTGCCCCCGGGCCGGTACCAGTGCCTGACCATTGCCGACACCGGCTGCGGCATGCCGCCAGAGATCATGGATCAGATCTTCTTCCCCTTCTTCACCACGAAGCGGCAGGGCGAGGGCACCGGACTGGGCCTCTCCATCGTCCACGGGCTCGTGCAGGAGATGGGCGGAGGCCTGCAGGTCACCAGCGCAGTGGGGCAGGGCACGGAGTTCCGTATCTACCTGCCGGCCACGGAGCAGCAGGAACGGCGCACTCTGCCCCCGCCCGGCCCCGTGTCCATCCGTCATGCCCGGCTCCTGGTGGTGGACGACGAGCCGGCCATCCTGGATGTCCTGGACTCGGGCCTGGCCCGGCTGGGCTTCCAGGTCACGCGATTTGAGGAGCCCACCCAGGCCCTGGAGGCCTTCCGCCAGACACCCATGGCCTTCGACCTCCTGCTCACCGACCTCACCATGCCCCACATGACGGGTCTGGACCTGGCCCAGGAAGTGGGCCTGATCCGGCCCGGGTTCCCGGTGCTGATCATGACCGGCCAGCCGGCACGGCTGGATGCGGCGCGGGTCGAGCAGCTCGGCATCCGGGCCACGGTCCGCAAGCCCTCCACCCCCAACATGGTGGCGCTGGTGATCCACAAGGTGCTGGATGCGGCTGCGAAAGCGGCCTCGCCACCCGAACAGAGCAAGGTGCGGTCTCACTGATGGTTCGGCCCCCACGGAGGTATGTCATGCGGCGATGGATGCTTGGAGCGGTGGCCGCCTTTCTGCTGCTGGGGTGCAACCGCCACGCTTCGCCACCTATTCAGGGCCACCTCACCCTGGCGGTGTCCCCGAACCACAACGTCAGCCTGGTGCACCTGGCCGGGGCCCAGGGCAGCTTTGCCAAGGAGGGCCTCGCGGTCACGCTCAGTTCTCAGCCCTTCGGAAAGGTGGCCCTGGACATGGTGCTGCAGGGCAAGGCGGACCTGGCCACCTGTGCCGACACCCCCTTCGTCATGGCCGTGCTCAAGGAGGAGGACCTGGTGGTGGTGGGCACCCTGGCCACCACCACCCGGGACGCTCGGGTCTACGCTCGGCGGGATGCGGGCATCCGCACCGCGAAGGACCTGCGGGGCAAGCGGGTGGGCGTGACCTGCGGCACCATCGGGGAGTACCACCTGGACACCCTCCTGCTGCGCCACCGCCTGCCCTACGAGGCCATCACCCGGGTGGAGCTGCGCCCGGCGGAGATGCTGGAGGCCCTCGCCACCAGGCAGGTGGACGCCGTCTCAACCTTCGGCATCTCCTGCCTTCGGGTGGAGGAGCGGCTCGGCGACCAGGTGGCCATGTTCATGGCCGATGACCTGTTTCTGGAGGCGATGGTCCTGGTGGGTCGACGGGAGTGGGTGGCGGCGCACCAGTCCGAGGTGGTGGCGGTGCTCCGGGCGCTCAAGCAGGCTGAGCGCTTCATGCGGGATCACCCCGGCGAGGCCCGCCAGGAGCTCGCGGCCAGGCTTGGCATGGCCTTGGCCGACTTGGAACGCACCTGGGCCGACTATGACTTCCGGCTCCAGCTCGACCAGCGGCTGGTGGTGCTGCTTGCCGAGGAGGCCCGGTGGGTGATCAGCACGGGCCACGTGGCCCAGCGGGAGGTTCCGGACTTCAGCAACCAGCTGGACGCCCGGCCCCTGATGGCCGTGGACCCGCGCGCCATCGAGCTCATGCGGTAGCCACCCATGCGACTCCAGACCCGCTTCCGCCTGCTCACCCTGGTCTCTCTGGGGACGATCCTTGCCTTGGGGGGCATCCTCGCCAGCGCCGCCCTGGCCAACCGCCGGGCCGCCCAGGTGGATAATCTGGCTTCGGCCTTGAACCAGGAGCTGAGGGAGCGGAGCCTGGTCCGGGACGATTACCTCCTGCACCCGGAGCTGCCGACCCTCCGCAAATGGCAGCGGCAGACCAAGGCCATCCAGGCCCTGATGGCGCAGGCCGACAGCCTGGGCCTCAGGACCCAGGAGCAGGAGGAACTGGAAGATCTGAAGAAGCACTTTCCGCGCGCGAATGACCTCTTTGAGACCCTGACGCACGCCGAAGCGGTCATCCCTGACAAGGAGCATGAGGTGGAGCAGGCCCTGCACCAGCGGGTGGCGACCCAGTCCCTCCTGGCCAGTTACCAGCTCTACACCAGCTCCAAGCGCCTCAATGACCTCACGAGCGAACGGCTGGCCACCACCCACCGCCGCACCATGGCCCTCGCGGTGACGCTGGCCATCGGCGCCCTGGTGCTCACCCTCCTGAACCTGGCCTTCGTGCGCCGGCTCATCCAGGCGCGGGTGGCCCGCCTGGAGGCCGGCATCCAGCACCTGGCAGCGGGCGACCTGGCCCATCGCATCGCCATGCAGGGGCGGGACGAGCTGGCGGACCTGGGCCACGCCTTCGACGCCATGGCCCACCGGCTGCAGGAGGCCACAAGCCGGCTGGAGGAAGAGGTGGCGGAGCGCCGGAAGGCTGAGGCCCAGGTGATGCACCTGAACGCGCGGCTCGGCGACCAACTGCTGCTGCTGGAGGCCTCGAACCGCGAGCTGGAGTCCTTCAGCTACTCCGTCTCCCATGACCTGCGAGCCCCTTTGCGTCACATCGCGGGCTTCTCGGACATGCTCGAAAAGCACCTCGGGGGCTCCCTCGATGGGGAAGGGCGCCGCTACCTGGACGTCATCCATCAGGCCGCCCAGAAGATGGGGCAGCTCATCGACGACCTGCTGGCCTACTCACGCCTGGGCCGCACCAAGCTGGCCATGGGCGACGTGGACCTGAATGCCCTGGCCAAGGAGGTCATCGAGCTGCTCTCGGAGGACATGAAGGACCGCGACGTGGTCTGGGCGGTGCAGCCCCTGCCCCTGGTGGCGGGGGATGCCCAGATGCTGCGGCTGGTGCTGCAGAACCTGGTGGGCAATGCCCTGAAGTTCACCCGGAGCCGGGCGCCGGCACGCATCGAGATCGGCACCGAGGCCGCCGAGGGGGAGGTGCGCTGCTTCGTGCGGGACAACGGCGTGGGCTTCGACATGCAATACGCCGAGAAGCTCTTCTCGGTCTTCCAGCGCCTGCACCAGGCCAGCCAGTTCGAGGGGACGGGCATCGGCCTCGCCAATGTCCGGCGCACCATCGAGCGCCATGGCGGGCGGGTCTGGGCCGAAGGCCAGCCCGATGCCGGCGCGACGTTCTGGTTCACACTGCCCCTCAAGGAGGCCCACCCATGATCATCGAACTCAAGCGCATCCTCATGGTCGAGGACGACTCCAACGACGCCGAGCTCACCCTGAAGGGCCTGGGCACCCGCAACCTGGCCAATCAGGTGGACTGGGTGAAGGACGGCGAGGAGGCCCTGGACTACCTGTTCAAGCGGGGCGACTACGCCGAGCGGCCGAACGGCCTCCCTTCCGTGGTGATCCTCGACATCCACCTGCCCAAGCGGAACGGGCTGGAGGTGCTGCAGGAGATCCGCCAGACCCCCGCCATGAAGCACCTGCCCGTGGTGATCCTCACCTCCTCCCGGGAGGAGCAGGACCTCATGCGCGGCTATGAGCTGGGGGTCAACGCCTACGTGGTGAAGCCGGTGCGGTTCGACGAGTTCCTCAACGCGGTGCAAGAGCTGGGGCTGTTCTGGGCCCTGCTGAACCAGCCGCCCTCACCCACCGCCACCGCCTGAGGGCTCGCGGTTCGGCCTGCCGCGGGCTTCGGGGTATGCTCAGGCCCTGTCCCTGAATCAAGGCCTCCGCCATGCTGAACATCATCGCCACCTGCCTCGTCCTCACCGCGCTGCTGGCCTACCTGAATCACCGCTTCATCCGCGTGCCCACCACCATTGGCGTGATGGCGGCGGCCATGGCCATCTCGCTGGCCCTCATCGCCCTGGATGCGCTGGGCATCGCCCATGGCCTGCGGCAGTACGAAGAGTCCCTGCTGCGCTCCATCGACTTCTCCGATGTCCTCATGCAGGGCATGCTGTCGCTGCTGCTCTTCGCGGGGGCCCTGCACGTGGACCTCAGCGCCCTGCGCGCCCACCGCTGGTCCGTGGCGAGCCTGGCGGTGCTGAGCACCCTGGCCTCCACCCTGGTGGTGGGGACCGGCATGTGGCTGGCGCTGCCCTTCCTCGGCCTGCCCCTGCCGCTCATGACCTGCCTGCTGTTCGGGGCGCTGATCTCGCCCACGGACCCCATCGCGGTCATGGGCATCCTCAAGTCCGCCGGGGCGCCCGAGACCCTGGAGCTGGTGATCGCCGGGGAGTCCCTCTTCAACGACGGCGTGGGTGTGGTGCTCTTCTCGCTGCTGCTGGGCATGCAGGCCAGCGGCCTCACCCCCACGCCCAGCCAGGCCCTGCACCTGCTGCTGCGCGAGGCGGGCGGCGGCCTGCTCTTCGGCCTGGCGCTGGGCTACCTGACCTTCCGCCTGCTGCGCAGCGTGGACAACTACAAGGTCGAAGTGCTGCTCACCCTGGCGTCGGTCACCGGCGGTTACGCCCTCGCCAGCAGCCTGCATGTGTCCGGGCCGCTGGCCATGGTGGTCTCGGGGCTCATCGTCGGCAACCAGGGCCGGGCCCTGGCCATGTCCGACACCACGCGGCGCTACCTCGACATGTTCTGGGAGCTCATCGACGAGATCCTCAACGCTACGCTCTTCGTCCTCATGGGCATGGAGGTGCTCATCGTGGCGTTCTCGGGCCGGGAGCTGCTGGCCGTGGGCCTGGCCGTGGGCGTGACGCTGCTGGCCCGGCTGCTCACAGTGGGCCTGCCGGTGCGCTGGCTGCCCCGCGCCTTCCCGCTGCCCAAGGGCTCCTGGCAGGTGCTCACCTGGGGCGGCCTGCGCGGCGGCATCTCCGTGGCCCTGGCCCTGTCCCTGCCCGCGGGGCCCGAGCGCAACACCTTGGCGGCCCTGACCTACGGCGTCGTGGTGTTCTCCATCCTGGTGCAGGGCCTTACCATCGGCGCCCTTACCCGCCGGGCCATCCGCTGAGCGGGGGTTTGTCCTATCGGGCCGCTGGCGCGCTGGCTTCCGGTGTTCTGAACCGCAGGAGCCAGAGGCCTGCCAATCCCGCGAGCCCGAAGGTGGACAGCCACAGCACCCTCGGCCCGGCCTTGGCGTAGGTCAGCACGCCCAGCCAGGGGCCCAGGGCCAGGGCGAAGGCGAAGGCCAGCGACAGCAGGCCCATGTATTCGCCGCGCCGGTCCGGCGGCGCCAGGGTGGCCACCGCGTCGCTCGTGGCCGGGAAGAGGATCATCTCCCCGAAGGTCCAGACCACGGTGGTGGCGATGAGGGACAGGTGGCCCCGGGCCCAGGCGGTGCCGCCGAAGCCCACGGCGATGCAGAGGGCTCCCAGGAGGAGCTGGCGGCCGTGGGGCCAGTGGGCCATGGCCAGGTTGAGGGGCACCTCCAGGAGCACGATGAGCAGGGTGTTCACCGTGAACAGCAGGCCGAAGAAGGTGCTGCCCAGGCCCAGGTCGCGCACCACCCAGAGGGGCAGGGTGCCTTCGATCTGGAAGAAGACCATGAGCACCAGGCTGAAGGGGATGAGCAGGAAGGCCAGATGCCGGTCGCGCCAGGGACTGCCGCCGGGCGCGTGGCCATGGTCGGGGGTGGGCAGGCCAGGGCCCTTCAGGACGAGGGTCAACACCAGCGCCCCCGCCAGGGTGCTGAGGCCATCGGTCCAGAACACCCACCGGTAGCTGTGGTGCGCGATGAACCCCCCCATGGCCGGGCCCACGGCCATGCCGAGGTTCACCGAGAGGCGGTGCAGGGCGAACACCGCCTTGCGCTGCTCCGGCTTGGCGAGGCCCGTGAGCAGCGCCATGGCGCTGGGCCAGAAGGCCTGCGTGAGGCCCGCCCAGAGGAAGATGAGGCCGAAGAGCAGGGGCTTCGCGGCGGCGAAGGGCAGCACCAGCAGCATGGCCCCGGAGGACCAGAGGCTGGCTTTGAGCACCCGCACATGGCCCAGGCGGTCCGCCAGGCGGCCCGAGAAGGGGCCCGCCGCCAGGGCCCCGGCGCCGTAGACCATCATGCCGGTGCCCGCCTCGGCAGGCGTCCAGTGCCGGCCTTCCGTGAGGTACAGCACGAGGAAGGGGAGGGCCATGGTGCCCAGGCGGTTGATGAGCGTGCTGGCACACACCAGCCACACCTCGCGGGGCAGCCCCCGCAGCCCGTGCCAGGGGTTCATGGGGTGGCCTGCTCACGGCCGCTGCGGCACCACTCGCTCCAGCTGCCGACATAGAGGGACGCTCCCCCCAGGCCCGCCACCTCCAGGGCCAGCAGCGTGTGGCAGGCGGTAACCCCGCTGCCGCAGTGCACCGCGAGGCGCTCCGGCGGGGTGCCGCCCAGCAGGGCCTCGTACCGTGCCCGCAACACCGCCGGCGCCTTGAAGCGCCCGTCGGGCGCCAGGTTCTCGGTCCATGGCAGATTGAGTGAGCCGGGGATGTGACCAGCCACGGGGTCGAAGGGCTCGACCTCGCCGCGCCAGCGCTCCCCCGAGCGCACATCCAGCAGCCGGCGGCTGGGGTCCTGGCGAAGCTGGTCCACGGTGTCCGCATCGACCATGGGCAGCTGCCAGGCCGCCGCCGGATAGGGGGGAACCGGGGCCACGGTGGGCGCTTCGACAGTCAGTGTCATTCCGGCTTCAATCGCAGCCTGGAGCCCCCCATCCAGAACGAAGACCCGCCCATGCCCCAGGGCCCGCAGCATCCACCAGAGGCGGGCGGCAGCGTTGCCACCCCCCTGGCCGTCGTAGACCACCACCGGGGTCGCCGGCGCGATGCCCCAGGTCCCGAGCTGGGCGGCGAAGCGGGCCAGGGGCGGCAGGGGATGGCGACCGCCCTGGGCGGGGTCGTGGCCGGGTTCCCCGGCGGTGCTCAGGTCCCGGTTGAGGTCGGCGTGGAGGGCGCCGGGCAGGTGCCCGGCGGCGTACTCGGCGGAGTCCTGGCGCGCATCCAGCAGGCGGAAGTCGGCCAGTCGGGTGGCAAGCTCGGGGGCGGTGATCAACGGCATTCCCCCAGTATGAAGGGAGCCGGGCCACGGTACCCTCAAGGGTGTTCCCGGAGTCGACCATGGGCGAGGCCTACGTTCCCGAATCCCGCTGGCGGATGATTGCCGCGGCCGTGCTGGTGGGCGGGGGCCTCCTGCTGGCGGGGGTGGCGCTGACCCGCGGCTTCTTCGGCGGGGGCGGTGAGGGCCCGGCCAAGGGCACCGATGTCCGCCAGGTGGCCTTCCGCGATGCCGCCGGCCAGCGGCACACCCTGGCGGAGTTCCAGGGCAAGGTGGTGCTGGTGGACGTGTGGGCCACCTGGTGCCCGCCCTGCCGCAAGTCGCTGCCGGAGGTGGCCGAGCTGCAGCGGGCGGGCGGCGAGCGCTACGCCGTGCTGCCCATCTCGGTGGACCAGGGTGGGTGGGGCGATGTCCAGCCCTTCCTGGCGCAGAACCCCCAGCTGGGGCTCACCGCCTACCTGCCGGACGGCGCCGGGGCCCTGGCGCCCTTCGACGAGATCCGCGGGATTCCCACCACGCTGATCATCGACCGCCAGGGGCGGCTGGTGCAGCGGTGGTCCGGCTACGGGGAGGGCATGGCCCGCCGGGCCCTGGAGGCGGCGCTGGCGGGCCGTTGATGGCCAGCTCCGCGCCCACCCGGGGCTGGGCCGTCTGGGGCCGGCCCCTGCTCCTGCTGGCGGCCCTGCTGCTCGGCCCGCTGCTGCTGGTGCGCACCCCCCTGGCCCCGGTGGCGGTCACCTGGGGCTCGCTGCTGCTGCTGGCCCTCTGGGCTTTCGTCATGGCCGCCGTTGTCGGGGGCCTGGCGGGGGCGCCGCAGTCGGCATTGACCTGGCTGGAGGGCCACCTGCGGCGGTGGGTGGCATGGTTCGCGCCCGACCCGGAGGCGCTCTGGCTGGCCTGGGCGCGGGCGGCCCATCGCCCTGCCTCGGCCCACCGGTGCCTGGATGCCGCGGTGCGCCTGGGGGGTGCGGAGGCCCTGTTCCAGGAGGGGCTGGTCTTCCTGGAGGGCGGCTACGGCCCCGGGGGGCAGGCCGCGGCGGTGGCGCGGTTCCGGAAGGCGGCGGCCCTGGGCCATGCCGAAGCGGCCTTCCGGCTGGCGGAGGCCCTGCGCACGGGGCTCGGCTCGCCCACGGCGGAGCCGGCGGAGGCCCTGGTCTGGTGCCAGCGGTCGGCGGGGAAGGGCTTGGGCCCTGCCGCCGCCTGGCTGGCCCAGGCCCATGCCACGGGGGATGGCGTGCCCGTGGATGAGGCCCTGGCAAAGCACTGGACCCAGGTGGCGGCGGCGCTGCACCCCCATCCCCCCCTCTCCCGGAACCTCCTGCGCCACGACGCGGCGCCGCCGGATCCGCTCGTCCGGCTGGGGCAGCAGGCGGGCCGCGGCCTGGAGCAGGGCATGGACCGGGTCGTGGCCCACCGCCCGGGTCGCTGGCTGGTGCTCGGCCTCCTGGCGCTGCTTGCCGGTGGGGCGTTCCTCTTCATGGGCACCCTGTTCTGGTCGGCCTCGACGAAGCTCTACCACCTGCCCCTGATCGTCCTCGGGGTGCCCATGGTGATGCTGGGCTGGCAGGCCTTCCAGCTCTGGCGGGAGCGCCCCTCCACGCGCCGGGACCGCCTGCGGGAGGCCGCCGAGCGGGGGGATCCCGAGGCCTGCTACCGCATCGGGCTGCAACACCAGCGGGGCAGCCACCACCTGCCCAAGGATGGCCTTGAGGCCGTGCGGTGGTTCCGCCGGGCGGCAGACGCGGGCCACCCGGCGGCCATGGCGGCCATGGCGGAAGCTTACCTCGCGGGTCACGGGGTCCTGCGGGATCCCAGGGAAGCGGCCCGCTGGGCCGAGGCGGCGCGACGCGGGTCAACTTCCTGACCAGCCCAGCCGATGACATCAAAGGGGAGCCCCATGTCGTCCAATCGATGGTTGCCGCCGTTGCTGCTGCTCGCCCTGGCGGGCTGCCGGGAGGAGCCGCGCCGCGTCGAGAACGACAACCTCGGCATCGCCGCGACCTTTCCCGGGCCCACCAAGCTGCACCGCCACACGGATCCGGGCCCCTTCGGGGATGTGGAGTGGTTCGACATCGCCATGAGCCCCGCCGGGCGCCTCGACGAGACCTTCAGCGTGGCCGTGGGGAACCTGCCGCCCGGGGACAAGGGCGGCACCACGCCCCGGGAGATTCTGGCGACCTTCCAGCGCTTCCTGACCTACCGGTTCGGCCCGCTGCGGACCACGGACCTGTCCGCTGACCGGGGGCCTGGGTTCCGCTACCTGGCCAAGTCCCCGAACGGGGGGGCCATCGAGGGCATCGTGGTGGTGCGCCGGGGTCGGCTGCACCACGCCCAGGCCATCGTGCGGCGGGAGGGCGATCCCCGCACCAAGGCCTTTCTGGATGACCTGGAGATCCGTACCCGCTAGCCGCTAGCCCACACGGGCCACCGCCGCCTGAATGGCGGCGAGCAGGGGTTCCGGCGCGATATCCACCGGCAGGCTGACATGGTCGCCGGGCACGGCCTCACCGATGCCCAGGAAGGGCAGGCCGGCCGCCTGGGCCGCCGCCAGGTCGTGGGGACGGTCCCCCAGGTAGAGGTGGGGGCCCGGGCCGGTGGTTCGGGCGTGGACGAGCAGGTCGGTGCGGTCGTGGCGGGGCAGGGAGCCCAGGCGGGGGATGGCCGGGTGGATGCCCAGCCGCTCGGCCTTGAAGGCCAGCAGCTCCGGCGCGTTGCCGGAGACCAGCCAGACTGGGTGCGCCTCCGCCAGGCGGTGCATGGCCTCCAGCACACCCGCGTAGGCCACGGCGGCCTGGGAACCGGGGCGGAAAGCCGCCTGGAACCGCGCCACGCAGGCGGCTTCGTAGGCCGTGTATCCCGCCTCGTCCAGGCCCTGGCCGAACCGCATGCGGTGCAGCTCGTCGACGATCTCCCAGTCCGTGGAACCGGTGCAACGGCCCAGCTCGGCGGCGCTGGGGGCCGACCCCCACAGGGTGCCCAGGGCCTCCCGCAGCAGGACAAAGCCTGAGCTGAAGTGGCCGAGGGTTCCATCCAGGTCGAAGCAGATCGGCACCGCGAGCCTCCATCTGGTCCAGGATCGCATGGGCTGGCATGCTCGGAGGGAAGGTAGGTTCCCGTGCGTCGTTGGGTCGTTGCATTGCTGCTGTTCATGCCCTTGGCCCTGCAGGCGCAGGAAGGCCTCCGCTACCGGATGCAGATCTGGATGCGGGGCGATGAAAAGCCACTGGAGACGCGGTTCCGGCTGCGCTCGGTCCCCGGCACCCGCACCCACAACCGGGTGCAGAAGCCCCGCATGGGCGGCTGGCGGCTGGAGGCGGACCGGGGCCAGGGCACGTCCTACGCCCAGGCCCTGCTGCTGGGCCGCGCCGAGCGGCTGCTCTACCTGGCGGGCCCCTCGCCCCAGACCCGGGCGGAACCCATCGCCCTGCGGTTCGGCACCCGCAGTCTGCCGGTGTGGAGCCTGGAGATCCCCCGGGGGCTGAACGCCTCGACGGTGCTGGTGGAGGTGGCGCCCCGGCTGCTGGCCCTCTGCGACTTCAGCGCCCGGCTTGAGCAGGGGGACGTGGCGCGGGTGGAACTGCACCTGGAAGGGCTGGACCACACGGCGGACATGGTGCCCGCCGAGGCCGGCACCGCCCTTCTGAGCACCCTCCAGGCCTGGCTGCGGGAGGCCCAGGCGGCTCCCCCGGCGGGCATCCAGGTGGAGTGACCCGAGGCCGGCAGGCCCTGCCCCTAAGAGGCAAGCTGTGGACTCCGGGGCCCGACGGGTATCCTGGAGGACTCGGGGGATGCATGCCGTTCAGGGATGAGTGTGGGGTGTTCGGCATCTGCCATCAGGTGGAAGCGTCCCGCCAGACCTACCTGGGGCTCTATGCGCTGCAGCACCGGGGCCAGGAGGCCGCGGGCATCTGCTCGGCGGATGCGGAGGGCCTTCACCTCCACAAGGCCCAGGGCTACGTGGCGGATGTCTTCACCGAGGCCGTCCTGGATGCGCTGCCGGGCGAATCGGCCATCGGGCACACCCGCTACTCCACCACCGGGGGCAACGTGGCCTCGGCGGCGCACCCCTTCCTGATCCACGGCCGCTTCGGCCAGGTGGCCCTCTGCCACAACGGCAACCTCACCAACACCGAGGCGCTGCGGGCCCGGCTCATCGAGGAGGGCCACACCTTCACCAGCCCCTCCGACAGCGAAGTGCTGCTGGCCCTCATCAACCGGGCGCAGGCCGACACCCTGGAGGATGCGGTGGTGGCCGCCCTGCAGCTGGCGGAGGGCGCCTACTCGCTGCTCATCCTTTCCGAGGAGGCCCTCATCGCCGCCCGGGACCCCCGGGGCTTCCGGCCCCTGGCCATGGGCCACATGAACGGCACCACGGCCTTCAGCTCGGAGACCTGCGCCTTCGACCTGGTGGGCGCCACCTACCTGCGGGATGTGGCCCCGGGCGAGATGATCATCGTGCCCCGGTCGGCAGGGGAGACCCGCTCGCGGTTCCCGCTGCCCAAGGTGCAGGCGAAGCCCTGCGTGTTCGAGCACATCTACTTCGCGCGGCCCGATTCGCTGGTCTTCGGCCAGAGCGTGATGGTGGCCCGACGCGAGATGGGCCGGCGCCTGGCCCTGCGCCACCCGGTGGAGGCGGATCTGGTGGTGCCGGTTCCCGACAGCGGCGTGAGCGCGGCGCTGGGCTACTCCGAGCAGGCCGGGATCCCCTTCGACTTCGGCATCATCCGCAACCACTACGTGGGCCGCACCTTCATCGAGCCCAAGCAGAACATCCGCAGCTTCGGGGTGAAGGTGAAGCTGAACCCCGTGCGCCACCTGCTGGAGGGCAAGCGCGTCGTACTCGTGGATGACAGCATCGTGCGCGGCACCACCAGCAAGAAGATCGTGCAGATGGTGCGGGAGGCCGGGGCGAAGGAGGTGCACATGCGCATCGCCTGTCCGCCCACCACCCACTCCTGCTTCTACGGCATCGACACCCCCAAGCGGCAGCACCTCATCGCCTCCTACATGCCCCTGGCGGACATCACCGCCTTCGTGGAAGCCGACACCCTGGGCTACCTGGAGCTGGAAGACCTGGAAGGCTGCATGGGGGATGACGGGCCGAATCATGGCACCGGCTTCTGCTACGCCTGTTTCACGGGCGACTACCCGGTGGCGCCCAGCGAGGGATGACCTTCAGGGCTCGATTGTGCAGTGGGTGGATTCCTTCGAGCTGAAGGCGTTGCCGAGGGCGGAGCCCTGCACGTCCGCCTGCTCGTCGAGCAGCAGCAGACGGCCCTGGTGCCGCTGGATATCCACCTTCGTCCACACGCTAGCGAGCAGCAGCACCCGCACCTTGACTTCGAGGTGCTGGCGCATGGCCAGGGGCAGCCCATCTGGCCCGATCCAGACGGTGGCCTCGTGGTCGGCCTGCTTCAGGTGGCTGCGGGCGTCCGCGTCCAGGTCCAGGTCCAGGGCGAGTTGCAGCCGGCGGGCGGGCTGGCCTTCGTAGACCTCGGCCTGCTCCGCCAGCAGCCGCCCTGTTTCCAACTGCTTCAACAGGCCCTCAGCGGGACGCAACGCATCGGCGAACTCCGTGGTGGATCGCAGGCCCGGGGTCTTGGCCTTTCCCTTCCTGGAGGGGGCCTCCGGGGCCGACCGGCTGTCCTGGAGGATTACCGTCCCACTGGGCCCGTCTTCCAGGAGCACGGTCCGCTGCTCCGTGCGATCCTTCCCCTCCTCGCGCTCCGTGCTCTGCTCCACGAGCCGGATGCGAACCTTGGCGGGGGCGGGCAGGCGCTTGATGGCGGCCTTCAGGTCCGCCAGACCGTCCGCGTGAAGCAGGGCACTGCAAAGCAGCAAGGCGAAGCAGATCTGCAGGTGGCGCATGAAAAACTCCGAGATGGAAGACCTACGGTGCACCCACGCTTCAGGTTGAGTGCCGAGTCCCCCATCCATGGTTAGCTGGAGGCATGTCCGGCTCCGGTCCCGCAGGTTCCCCCCAGGCGCGCTTCGAGGATGGGCTGCGCTTCCTCGCGGCGGCCCTGGCCTTGGAGGTGGATCACCGCCACAGCGCCGCCATCGTGAGCGCGGCCTGCGATGCCATCCAGTGCTTCCTGGTCACCTTCGAGACCGCCGCCCAGCGGCACCTGAAGGACCCCGAGGGCGAGACGGCCCGTCTGCGGGGCCAGCTGGAGGCCCTGCTCACGCCCAGCCAGACCCCCGAACAGGCGGCCCGCCATGCGCTGGAGGCAGCCCGGCTGGCCCGGGACCAGGCGGCCCGGCTGCTGCCCCAACTGGGCTAGAAGGTGGCCCGCCCCAAGGGCACATTCCGGGGCACGGGATTGCCTCCGAAGCGGTCCACCGGCAGGGTGGCCGAGGCGAGGCTGCTGGCGGGCATCACGGCCCCGTAGGTATGGAAGAACCGGCGGAGGTCCTTCTGGAACCAGACGAGGAACTCCTGGAAGGCCACCTGGCGGAGCTCCTCCCGGGTCAGCTCGCCCACCACCTCCACCACGGCGGACGCGGTGGTTTCCGGCGTGCGGAAGGTCCGCCAGGGCGGGGCCCCGGGTTCGGGGTCCGCCAGGATCCGCCCCAGGAAGGCCGTGTCGTGGCCAGGCTGGGGGGGCTCCCCGGCACCCAGGCCGGTCACCAGGCAGAGCAGGAGCAGGGTGCGCATGGGGATGAAATGAGCCGGGCCCGGGCTAGGTTCCCGCCGCCCATGCCGCCCTGACGCCCCTGGGGCCACTCCTGATAGCGTGGACGGATGCCCATCGCGATCCTGGGACCCACGGCCTCCGGCAAGTCTGCCGTGGCGGTAGCCGTGGCGCGACGCCTGGGGGCCAGGGTGGTCAATGGCGATCCCTACCAGGCCCTCCAGGGGCTCCCCATCGGCACCGGGCAGCCGGACGTCACGGAGCAAGACGGCCAACCCCATGTGGGCTACGGCGTGCTGCCGCTGTCGAGCCGCCCCAACCCCAAGGCCTTCGGCGCCCAGGTGCGCCAGTGGCTCGCGGGAGATCGGGAGGCGGTGCTGGTGACGGGCTCCGGGCTCTACCTGCGCGGAATCTGGGGGCAGCTCAGCGACTTTCCCGAGGTGGACCCCGCCCTGGTGGCGCGGGTGCGCGGCTGGGGCGACCGGCTGGACCCCCAGGTGCTGCACCGCTACCTGGCGGCGGTGGATCCCGCGCGGGGCGAGGCGCTGCATCCCCGGGACCGCGCCCGGGTGCAGCGGGCCCTGGCGCTCCACCTGGCCACGGGCGGGGCGCCTTCGGGCCTGCTGACCCGGCCGGGCACCGGGATTCCGGCCGGCTGGCGGGTGCTGGTGGTCACGCCGGGCCGCGAGCGGCGGCGCGAGCGGGTGGCGGCCCGGGTGTTGGCCCAGGTGTGCGCCGGCTGGGCGGAGGAGGTGGCTGGCCTGGTGGCGGCGGGCCATGCCGAGGACCTGCGGGCCCTGCGCCCCCTGGGCTACGCCGCATGGATGGAGGGTGGGCCGCCCGCGCAGGTCCAGGCTCGGGTGGTGCTGGAGACCCAGGCCTACGCCAAGCGCCAGGCCACCTGGTTCCGCAACCAGCTGCCGGAGGCGCCCACCTGGGATCCGGATGGGGAGCCGGTGGCGACGGCCCTGGAACGGCTGGGCCTGCCATGACGGCGCCCGTGTGGTGGGAGGGGCGCACCTCCCTGCACCTGCAGCGCGGGGGGGACGGCGCCTGGATCGGTCTGGGTTCCGTCGACGGGCTCAACCGCCTGCACAGCGACCTGCTGGTGGCCCTGGACCACCTCTTCATCGAGCTGCGCTGGGCGGGGGTGCAGCGCGTGGCCCTCAGCGGCGCGGGGTGGCTGACCGGCCGTGGCCACCACTTCTCCGCCGGCGCCGACCTCCACGAAGTGGGTGCCCTCGATGCGGTGACGGCGGAGCCCTTCTCCCGGCGGGGGCAGCGGGTGATGGAGCACCTGCTCTGGCCCGGCTGGCGAACGCTCACGCTCATCTCTGGCGTGGCCATGGGCGGCGGCTGCGACCTCGCCCTGCACGGGCAGGAGCGATGGGGGGTGGCGGGAGATCCCGGCACCGGCAGAGGGGGATTGCGGCTGGCCCATCCTGCGGCCAAGCACGGCATCCTCACCGGCTTTGGCGGCACCGTGCGCCTGCCGGAGCTGCTGGGGCCCGCCGGGGCCGACCGGCTGTTCCGCCAGTTCGAGACCTGGGACGAGGCCGCGGCCCTGGCCGCCGGGGCTGTGCAACGGGTGGTGCCTGCTGCGGCAGTGAAAGCCGAAGTCGCTGGCTGGCTTGAAGGCTAGGGTCTGTTCTGAAAACAGACCCTAGTGCCGCATGGCGAGCAGCGCCGGGATGGTCAGGGCGGCCGCGATGCCACAGCAGCAGAGCAGGAACAGGGGCGTGAGCACGGCGCAGATGCCCCGCCAGGTGTCGGTCTTGTGCATCCGGGCGAGTCCCATGCCGATCACGACGAATCCGGCGATCTGGATCAGGGCGCCGAGGATGGGGATGAACCCGGCCAGCTGCAGGAAGGCGTGGGCGTAGCCGTACGCGCGGATGCTGTGCTGGACACCCACCCCTGGCCGCAAGCCGCCCCACATCCAGAGGAAGAAGTGGTTGAGCGCCCCGCCGATGACCATGCCCAGGAAGCTGAAGAGCGGCATGAGGAGCAGCACCGCGCCGAAGATCACGGGTAGGAAGGCCACCACGGCCTTGCCTTCCCTGCCGGCCTGCTCCAGTGCGGTCGCCGCCGTCGCCATGCCCAGCACGAAGAAGACCAGCGCCATGATCAGGTAGACCGGGATGGAGAACAGGAGCAGGAACCGCCACGGGGCGCCCAGGCCTTCGCCCTGAGGGACGCGGTCGAAGAGCTCCATGGGGTTGCTGAACACCATCCGGAACATGCCGCCCACCCGCGCCCAGAAGCCCGAAAAGGCTTCCAGGTCCTCGAAGGGCACGGGCCGCAGGTCCGGCATCGTCTCAGGGGCGAAGGGCGGGGGCAGCAGGGGCGGTGGGGCCAGCCCCAGGTCGGGAGAAGGGATCTCGTTGGGGCCGGTGATCTCGCTCATGGTTCGCTCCGGATGTCCGGGTACGCTATCACGCTTCGCGGAACGCCCTGGGATGTAGCCCGCGCTTCTCCAGCCGGGACAGCAGGGTCGAGGGCGCCAGCCCCGCCAGGGCCGCCGCGCCATCGGCGCCGGCGATCTTCCCCTTGGTGTGGGCCAGCAGCTGGGTGAGGTAGGCGAGTTCCTGACTGTCCCAGGTGGGCAGGGAGTCCAGGCGCTCGGCCTGGTCCGGCAGTGCCCCCGGGGGCAGGCTGAACTCCCGACCGGTCGAGAGGATGGCGGACCGCTCCAGCACGTTGTGCAGCTCCCGCACGTTGCCGGGCCAGGCATAGGCCTCCAACTGGGCCAGCACGGACGGTGGCAGGTGGATCGGGGCCCGCCGGTTCTCCCGGGCGAAGCGCTCGAGAAAGCCGGCGGCCAGGGCCGAGATGTCGCCGGGACGTTCCCGGAGCGGGGGCAGGTGGATGGGGAACACGCTCAGCCGGTAAAAGAGGTCCTCGCGGAACCGGCCCTCGGCGACGGCGGCGCGCAGGTCCGCATGGGTGGCGGCCACCAGGCGCACATCCACCCGGCGGGGCTTTTCGCTGCCCAGGGGGTCGATTTCCTTTTCCTGGATGGCGCGGAGGAGCTTGGGCTGGAGGTCCAGGGGCAGGTCGCCGATCTCATCGAGGAACAGGGTGCCCCCGTCCGCCAGCTCGAAGCGGCCCTTGCGGGCGGAGACCGCTCCGCTGAAGGCGCCCTTCACGTGGCCGAAGAGCTCCGACTCGATGAGTGTCGCGGGCAGGGCACTGCAGTTCACCTTGATGAAGGGCTTCTCTCGCCGGGGCGAGAGGTGGTGCAGGGTCTGGGCCACCTTCTCCTTGCCGGTGCCGGTCTCGCCGGTGATCAGCACCGTGGCGGCGGTGGAGGCCACCTGGCGGAGCTGGTCGAGGACCTGCCGCATGGCGGGGCTCTCGGCCCTCAGGGGTTCCTGCAGCACATCCCGGCGCTGGACCTCCCGGAAGTAGCTGACCTCCTCCACCAGCGTGCGCTCCCGCTCCGCCAGGCGACCCAGGTGCTCGGCCTGTTTCAGCCCCAGGGCCAGCAGCGAAGCAAAGACGCCCACGTGGTGCAGCACACTGGCGGGATATTGGCGGCAGACCATGGCATCCAACGTCATCAGTCCGAAGGTCTCGCCACGGCTGCGCAGGGGGGCCACTAGGCAGCTGTGGCCATGGGGCATGTCCAGCAGGCCATGAAAGGTGTCCTCGCCGGGGTCCTCCTCCTCGAAGGTAGCCGGCTTGGAGCGCGCCTTCAGGGCGTTCTGCAGCCGCACGTTGCCGCGCACCGGTATATGCGCCTCTGCCAGCTGGGGCGTGGCCAGGGGCCCGAGTGCGTGGGCCACCCGCAGGCCGTCGCCCTCCCGCAGCAGGACCGTGGCCAGGTCGAAGGGCACCAGCTGGCCGAGCCGCTCGAAGGCGTGGGCGACCATGCGCTCCGGCTCCTGGCCCAGGGTGAGCAGCGCCCCGGCCTCTTCCACCAATCGGGCCCCCGTCAGGGCGGCATCCAGCGCGGCAGTCGACACAGGCACCTCTATTTTAATTCTCGATATTTCGAGAGCCGGGTCAAGGCCCCTGGGAGAAGCACGTCCTTCTCTTGAGGAAAGGTATACTTCGAAACCACCCTGCGAAGGACGCGCTTGGCCCCCGACGCCACCCACTTCGGTTCCTACCGACTGCTTTCCCGGCTCGGGGAGGGGGCCATGGGCGAAGTCTGGCGGGCGCTGGATCTCCGGCTTGAGCGCGAGGTGGCGCTGAAGATCCTGAAGGATGCCGATGACCTCCGGCGGAAAGCGCTCATCGGGGAGGCCAAGCTCGCCTGCCAACTGAACCACCCCAACATCGCCCACATCTACGACGCCGGCGATGTGGATGGTACCCCCTACATCGCCATGGAGCTTGTGGAGGGGGGCACCCTCCGCGCCCTGGTGGGGAAGCCCGCGGAAGAGCCATTCCTCCAGCACCTGGCGCGGCAGGCGGCGGGGGCCCTGGCCCATGCCCACCAGAAGGGCATCGTCCACCGTGACATCAAGCCGGAGAACCTGCTTCTGACGGAAGACGGGCAGCTGAAGATCCTGGATTTCGGCATTGCCCGCCGCGGGGCCGGGGACATCCCCCTGGGGCCCACCTCCCACCACCTGACCCTGGTGGAGCGCACGGCCCCCGGTTACAGCCAGGGCACTCCGGCCTACATGAGCCCCGAGCAGGCCAACGGCCAGGCGGTGAGCGGCCAATCGGACCAGTTCAGCCTGGGCGTTGTGCTCTACGAGCTGGCCACGGGGGTGCATCCCTTCCTGCGGGGCAGCCTGGTGGACACCCTCTACGCCGTGGCCCGGGAGGAGCCGAAGGCCATCGGGGACCTGAGGCCGGATCTGTCCCGCACCCTCCAGGACGCCATCCACCGGCTGCTGGCGAAGGCGCCGAAGGACCGCTTCCCCAACCTGCAGACCCTGGCGGCGGGGCTGGCCGAAAACGCGACCACTGCCTCGGTGCCGCACCTGCCCGGCTTCCAGGCCCGCACCGGCCGACGCCCCCCACGCTGGGTCTGGCTCACGGTGGGAGGGCTGGTGCTGACCGCAGGCGCAACGGGCGTGGCCCTGACCCGGCACCGGGACGTCTCCGGCCTGGGGGAGGCCCGGCGGGCCTCACTGGAGGACTTCACCAAGGGCCGTCGGGTGGTGGCGATCCTGCCCTTGGAACAGCTCCAGCCTGATGCGGAGCACGCCTGGCTGAGCAACAGCTTCGCCGATGCCATGGCCTTCGGGCTGGTGCGCCGGGAGGACCTGGCGGTGGTGGACCGGCTGCGGGTGGTGGAGGCCATGCACCAGCTGGGTGACACGCCGGGCCAGGCGCCAAAGGCAGTAGGGGAGTTGGGGCGGCTGCTCAAGGCCGAGTTGCTCGTCCTGGGCAGCTACCAGGTGGTGGGCGGCCAGGTCCGGATGAGCGTCCGCGTGCTCGATGCCCTGCGGGGCGCCACCTTGCACCAGTTCCAGCTGGATCGCCCCACGGCCGACCTGCTTAAGCTGGAGGATGAGCTGCAGCAGCGCCTGCCGCAGGAGATGGGGCTGGGCAGCGATCCGGCCTCCCTGCGGGTGCAGGCCAAGCTGCCGAGGACCCGGGAGCTCTATACCAAGGCCCTGCAGGTCATCACCGATGGGAACCAGGATTCCGTCCGCCTGGCCAACACGCTGCTGGCCTCCGCCATCGAGCTGGAGCCCGACTACGCACCGGCGCGGGCGGAGTACGCCTGGACCCTGGCGGAGCTGGGCGCCACCACGGCCCTCAGCCAGGGCCGGTATGAGGAAGCCCAGGCGCTCCTGCGCCAGGGCGAGGCGGCGGCGGCCAAGGCCATCAGCCTGGATCCCAGCGCCTCCCAGGCCTACCGGGCCCTGGCCTCCATCAAGCTGCGCATGGGGGATCTGGAGGGCGCCAGCCGGGCGGCCCTGCAGGCGGTGCGGCTGGACCCGGCCGACCACAAGGCCTACGACGTGCTGGCCGATGTGTTCGCCGGGCTGGAAGGCGAGGACAACCATGCGGCCTCCCGGCGGTACTTCGAGAAGTCGCTTAGCCTTTTCCCGGAAGGGTGGCAGGCCCACCACCGCCTGGGCGTGCTGCTGCAGAATGAAGGCGAGCTGCGCGGGGCCCTGGAGCATGCCGACCGCGCCATCGCCTTGCGCCCGGCCGCCGAGTACGCCTACGTCACCGCCGCCGATGCCCTGCTCTGGATGGGCCGGGCCCAGGAGGCCGAAGCCCGGCTGCGTGCGGGCCTGCGGGAGATTCCCGGCTCCAATGTGTTGCGCAGCCTCATGGCCTATGCGGCCTGGGAGCTGAACGACAGGGCCACGGCCGAAACCTACCTGCGCGAACTGGAGGGGGTCTGGCCCCCGGACCATTCCAACACCGTGCTGCTGGCGGGCATCAAGCAGGCCATCGAGGGGGACGAAGCCGGTGCCAGGGCCCGGTTCGAGGCCTACCGGCGGGAGCTGAGCGCCGTCGATCTTTCCCAGAAGAAGCACAACGAGCGGCGGGTCGTGTCGGTGAACCTCTACTTCATGGCCCGGATGGTGGCCCGGCTGGGCGGGCGCGCCGAGGCGAAGACCATGGTGGCGCTGGCGGACCGCTTCCATCCTGGCAAGCTCCTGGTGGCGGAGCAGGACCCGGCCTTCAGATAGGAAGCTGGTCGGGATTGCGGAGGTCGGCCATCAGCTCCTCGATGCGCCCCCGTACGGCGACCATGAGGGCCTCGCGGTCGGCATGGGCCGAAGGCAGCACCGGTGGGCCCATCCGGATGGTGTAGGGGCCGGGCCGGGGGCGGATGCTGCCGGCGGGCAGCACCCGGAACCCGCCCACGGTGGCCATGGGGATGATGGGGACATCCGCGTCCATGGCCAGCGCAAAGCCCCCCTTCTTGAAGGGCAGCATCCGGCCATTGCGGCTGCGGGTGCCTTCGGGGAAGATCACCACGTTCTTGCCGCCGCGGATCTGCTGGACCGCCACCTGGATGCTGCGGATGGCCCGCTCCCGGTCGCGGCGATCGATGAAGATCACCCCTGCGGCCATGGCGGCCCAACCGACGAAGGGCATGTATTTCACTTCCTTCTTGGCGATGTAGACGGCGGGCAGCGGGAGGGCCGCCACCAGGACCGGTGGGTCCATCTGGCTCTCGTGGTTCGACATGAAGATGACCGGCTGCCGGCCTTCCCGGATGGCCTCGGGCATCTGCTCCCAGCCCTGCAGGGTGAAGGGGATGTGGCAGAACCAGGCCATGCCCCGCGCGAACAGCGGGCCAATGCGGAAGAAGGCCTGGCGGGGGCCCAGGATCGGCACGGCCAGCAGGATGCCGAGAACCGTCAGCGGCACGGTCACCAGTGCCCAGAGGGTCATCACCACCCCACCGAATCCGGTGTCCCGCCAGTTGGCCACGCCGCCTCCCCGTGCTATCTAAGCTAGCAGCGAAGGAGGTCTCCCGTGGGCATCACCGAGCAGATCCTGGCCGACCATCGGGCCCGGAAGAGTGCCGAAGGCATCACGTGGTTCACCGTCGAGGACCTGCGGCGCCTCGGCATCCGGGAGGCCCTCTTCACGGTCATGCAGACCGTGCAGCACACGCTGCGCTTGCACAAGGCCTCCCAGGTGGTGGAGAGCCACGGCTGCACTGACCGGTGGAGCCTCCAGGACGCGCACTGAACTCCGGTCTCAAGCCTGAAGGGCGGCTTCCATCCTGCGGGCGCGGGGATGGAGGAGGTGGTTCTCCAGGTAGATGTGGCGATGGGTGTCCGCCTCCAGGTCCCGCAGGCCGTCATAGAGCGCCCTGAAACTGGCGCAGCCATCCGCAGGGGCCACGTAGCCGTTCGTGCAGGCGCGCAGCCGCGCCAGCAGATCGCCCACCACCTCGTGCTCCGCCTCCATGACCCGGATCGGCGCCTGGACGCTGGGGAAGCAGGCCTCGGTGGGCTGGCCGGCCTCCATGCGGCGGATGAAGGGGAACAGGATCTGCTCTTCCTTCTGGAGGTGGGGCAACATGTCGCTGGTGAGTGCCTCGAGCAGGTCGAACACCTCATCCAGCTCTGGATGGCGCTCGCCGTGGGCACCGAGCACTTTCTCGAGCAGGGTGGCCAGCCGGGGGAGCTCGGCCTTCAGGTAGGCATGGTGGGTGGCTTCGATGTGGGCCAGCAGGTCGGTGAGTGGGGCTGAGGCCCAGGCCCGGGGGGAATCCGCATCGCCGCCACCCACCTCCAGGGCTGCCAGGTCCCGGAGCACCGCTTCGGCATCCAGCCCGGCCAGGGCACAGGCCTCGCGGAGGGACCGATGGCCGCCACAGCAGTAGTCGATGCCGAGCGCCTCCAGGTGGCGCATGGCCTGGGGCAAAGCGAGGATCAGATCGCCCACGTGGGTGTCGAGGTCAGGGGTCATGGTCTCTCCCGTCAGAAGGATTTCCAGCCCCCAGGATGGTCCAGCTGGCCAGTGGCCGGGATCACAATCCATACAAAAAAGGTCATATTTTCCTTAAAAATTAAAAACTAATATTAAACAACTTAAAAATAATCAAACATCAATATCAGGGCACGGGGTCCAGGCCACCATGGGTCAGCGGCGAGCAGCGGATCAGCCGCCAGGTGGTGAGGAGGCCGCCCCGGAGGGTGCCGTATTTCTGGATGCAGCCCAGCCCGTAGTGGCTGCAGGTGGGGGTGAACTTGCACTGGGTAGGCAGGTGGCCAGAGAGGGTCGCCTGGTAGGCACGGATGGCCCCTCGGCAGACCCAGGCCGTGGGCTGGAAGGGCACGGGGAGGAAGGCCTCCAGCACCAGGTATACCCCGACGGTCGCCAGGGGATGGGCCAGCACCCAGGTCAGCATCCTAGGCCTTGGCCGCGGCATCGGCCTCCGCCTTGACCTTGCGGGCCTCCTCCAGGAAAGCCGGCACCAGGTCCTCTTCCTTTACCTTCCGGATGAGCTCGCCCTTGCGGTAGATCAGGCCTTCGCCGGCGCCGCCCGCCACGCCGAGGTCGGCGTCCTTGGCCTCGCCGGGCCCGTTCACCACGCACCCCATGACGGCGTAGGTGATGTTCTCGTGGTTGATGAGCTTCAGGCCCTCCTCGATCTCGTTGGCCACGCGGTTGAGGTCGATCTGCACCCGGCCGCAGCTGGGGCAGCTGACCATGCGGAAGCCGCCGGAGCGCAGCGCCAGCGAGCGCAGCAGCTCATGGCCCACCCGGCACTCGTCCTCGCCCTCGCCGGTGAGGGAGACCCGGATGGTGTCGCCGATGCCCTCGGCCAGCAGGATGCCCAAGCCCACGCTGGAGCGGATGGTACCGCCGAAGGGGGTGCCGGCCTCGGTGATGCCCAGGTGGAAGGGGTAGTCCACCTGCTTGGCCAGCAGGCGGTAGGCCTGCACGGTGCGGATGACGTCGCTGGCTTTGAGGCTGATCTTGATGTCCTTGAAGCCCTCGCGCTCGAGGACCTCGATGTGACGCAAGGCGCTTTCCACCATGGCCTCGGGCGTGGCGGTGCCGAACCGGTCGAGCAGGTCCTTCTCCAGGCTGCCGCCGTTCACGCCGATGCGGATGGGAATGCCCTTCTCCCCGGCCTTGTCCACGACGGCCTTGACCCGGTCCTGGCCGCCGATGTTGCCGGGATTGATGCGCAGGCAGGCGGCGCCGCCGTCGGCGGCCACCAGGGCCAGGCGGTAGTCGAAGTGGATATCGGCGATGACGGGGATGGGGCTGCGGTCGCAGATTTGATGGAAGACCTCGCCGGCCTTCTTGGTGGGCACGCTCACCCGGACGATCTCGCAGCCGGCATTGGCGTAGGCATAGATCTGGTTGACCGTGGCCTCCACATCCCGCGTGTCGGTCTTGGTCATGCTCTGCACGGAGATGGGTGCGTCCCCGCCGACGGGCACCTTGCCCACCATGATCTGGCGGGTCTTCCGGCGCGGTGCAAGGGGCTGGGGTTCCTGCTCGGACATGGAGCCTCGGTCAAAGAACCCAGTCTAACCTCCTATGGGTCGGCGGGTACGCGAGCGCGCGGCCCCGGGGGGCCGCGCGCGGAAGTTCGGAGGGTTTACCGCTTCAGGTTCAGGGTTTCCTGGAGCAGCTCATCCGTCGTGGTGACGATGCGAGAGTTCGCCTGGTAGCCCCGCTGGCTGAGGATCAGCTTGGTGAACTCGCCAGCCACATCCACGTTGGACAGCTCGAGGTTCGAGCCTAGGATGCCGCCGCGGCCGCCCTGGTTGGCGAGGCCGATGGTGGGCGAGCCGGAGGCCAGGCTCTGGCCCCAGTGGTTGTTGCCGGTCTGCACCAGGCCGTTCATGTTGTTGAAGCTGGACAGGGCCACCTGGGCGAGCTGAATGACCTGGCCGTTGGTGAAGGTGCCGCTGATGATGCCGTTCTGGTCCACCGTCAGGTCCCGCAGGGAGCCCGCCGCGTAGCCGTCCTGGAAGCTGCTGTTGGTGCTGCTGGCGGCGCTGAACTGGGTGATGTTGGAGCTGCCGTCGAGGTTCACGAGGTTGAAGTTGATGGCGCTCGCCGAGGCGCCGTTGCCCCACACGATGGCCAGGGCAGGGTTGGCGGCACTGCTCGCCGGCACACCGTTGATGGACTGGAGGCTGCCGGAGGTGGAGAACACCAGGCTGCCCGTGGCCGAGGCAGCGCCGTTGATGGTGGAGCCCGCCGGACCGGTGACCGCGTAGTCCCAGGTGTTGGTGCCGGTCTTGGTGTAGGTGGCCGTGAGGGTCTGGGTGTTGCCCTGGCTGTCGTAGACCTGGATGGGGGTGGTGAGAAGCGACGTGGCGCCGGTGGTGGCGGAGGCATTCAGGTTCACGCCAGTCCGGATGTTCTGGGTGGCGAAGGCGCTGGCGGTGACGCCCGCGTCGATGCGGATCTGGGCCAGGGAGGCCGAGGTGTTGACGGTGCCGGTGGTGGTGTCGCGGTTCCAGCCCATGACGTTGGCGCCATCGCTGGCCACCAGGTAGCCCGCGTTGTTGCGGGTAAAGTTCCCGGCACGGCTGAAGACCTGCCGGCCGTCCGTGGTCTGGAGGGTGAAGAAGCCGTTGCCCTGGATGGCCATGTCGAGGGCGTTGCCGGTGCTCTGGAAGGAGGACTGGGAGAAGTCCTGGCTCACGCTGTTGGTCTGGACGCCCAGACCGAACTGGATGGGATTGCCGTTCCCCTGGGTGGAGGTGCCGCCGAGGCTCGCACTGAAGATGTCCCGGAAGGTCGTGGACGACCCCTTGAACCCGACCGTGTTGATGTTCGACAGGTTGTTGCCAATGACATTCAGCGCATTGGCGTTGGTGGAGAGTCCGGAGAGGCCGGAGTAGAACGCGGAGTAGAGGCTCATGGGGGCTCCTTATGAGTGGGAATGAGCGGGTTCAGGACGTGATTTCGAGGACATCGGCGAGGGAAAAGATGTTGGTGCCGGACGCGAGGTAGATGCCCCCGTCCTTGAAGGTGACGGCATCGACTTTCATGGTGAGGCTCGTGCGGAAGGGCACTGGCTTGCCGTCATCGCCGGTGGCGGTCACCTCCACCTTGTAGGCCCCGTCGGTCATGGGGGTGCCGGTGGTATCCCGGCCATCCCAGTTGAGCGGGTTGAGGCCTCGGTTCAGGTGGCCCTGGGGGAGAATGGCGACCACATTCCCGTTGGCGTCCTTGACCGTGATGGTGACCGTGGCCGGGTTCGACAACTCGAGGTTCATGGCGGCAGCGCCGGATTTCAGGTTGAAGCCCGAGCCGTCCACCTTGACGTTCTTGCCCACCAGGCCGGCGGTCTGGGCCTGGAATAGGCCGGAAGTCTGGGTCTGGAGCCCCTGCAGCAGAGCGTTGGTCTGCTGGGCCTGCTCCAGGCTGGAGAAGCTGGTGAGCTGCTGCACCATCTGGTTCGGATCCTGCCCGGCCCCAGTGGGATCCTGGTTCTTCAGCTGAGCCACCAGCAACTTCAGAAACCCATCCTTGTCCAAGGTGTTCTTGGCGGTGGTGGGGCTGCTGGTCGTCACGGGCGTGCTGGCGCCGATCATACCGGTTTCCATGGGGACCTCCTGGAGGGGGGTAGAACAGGAAGCGTGCCGATCACGCGTAGAGCTCGACGTGGTGCGGGTTCAGGATGGACAGCGCAGGCGCTGCGGGTGCTTCTTGCCGGGCTGGAACGACCTCGGGCAGTCGGCGTTCGGGGACCACGGGGGCCGAGGGGGCCTCCTGGAAGGGGCGGTGACCCTGATGGAGATCAAAACTGCCCAGCTGAAGGCCCTGTTCGCGCAGCGAGTGCTCCAGGTGTGGACGCCCTTCCTGGACCGCCTGCACCGAGGCCGGTTCCGTGATCCACAACCGGGCATGCACTTCGCCACCTTCCACCCGCAGGTGGATGGTCACCTGGCCGAGCGATTCCGGGTGCAGCTGCAGCCGGGCTTCCTGGGCGCCGCCCCTGAGCATCCACCGCACGCCCCCCTCGACCTGGGTCGTGAGCGGGTTGGGGGTCGCGGCTGCGGGCGAGGGAGCCTGGCTGGGGATGGCGGCCTGCGTAGAAGCGGGTGCCTGGGTCCGCGAGGTCGTGGACGCGGCCATGGCGGAGCCATCGGGCCCCGGCAGGGTCGCACTCTGGACACTGCTGCCTGTCTTGAGGACGGCACCTTCGGCGCTCGTGGCCAGGGCTTCCGGGCGCTCCGGCGGCACCGGCGTTGTGTTCGGCGCTTCCGACCCCAGTTGGGGACGATCCGACGCGGGCGTGGGGGCCGGGGTCGATGGCCGCGAGGCGGAGCGCTCCACCGGGGTGGGACCTGCCCCAGGCAAGGGGGAACTGAATGCGGGCCCGGGTGCTGGCACCGGGAGGTCGAAGGCAGTCCCTGTGCGGACGGGCTCCGGGAACTGGCGCGCCAGGGCCTCCTTCAGGGACGCGGCCGGCTCAGCCGCCGCAGCTCGAAGGGCACTGAGGCGCGGTGCGCCATCGGGGCTGACTGGGACGGGTGGGGCCGCCACCTGCGACGCCGTCGAGGGCACTTCGGGCCCCGGCTGCGGCATGCCCGCTCCCCCCGAAGGGGTCGGGGTGGTGGTGATCCCAGAGATTAAGCGCGGGTCGAACAGCGGCTGGGTTGTGGCCTTCGGCGTCGTGCGGCTGGGGCCGCTGGCGGGGACTGCCGGGGCGGCGGGGGGGACGGGCGTGGCAGGCTGGAGCGGTACCTCCAAAGTGCGCTGTGGCACCGTCTCCGTCGGGAGCGGGGCCTGCCCAGCTGGAACCTGGGAGCGGGTGCTCCCCTGGTCCGACAGGGTCGACCCTGCGGGCAGTGCCAAGGGCTTTGCTGCGGTCGGGGCCGCAGGAACCGGCGCCGAGTCGACGGGTGGCTGAGCGTTCTCGGGGGTCGACGGGGTGGCCCAGGGCTCCACGGGCACCGGGCCCTCGGATGGCTGCGGTACCGAGGCCGGAACCAGGGCTGGGGTCGGTACCAGGGCTGGCGGTGCCTCCACCACGGGAGGCTGGGCCTGCTTTGCCCCTTGGAGCCAGGTGGCCCCCTCGACATCATCCACTGCGACCGAGCCCTTTCCGTCAACGCGAATGGGGGCGGCCTGCTGCTCGCCGTCGGCCTGGACGCTGAAGCTGGAGGCAGCCCAGGGGGGCAGGTGAGGCATTTCTGGCGGGGTTCGTTCCCAGCCACTTGAAGCGCTGACCCCTCCCTGCGACGAAGGCTGGATCCCTTTGGGCCTTGTGTCTGCCTCGACAGCCGCGGTCGGATCCTGAGCGGCGGGCACGGTCTGCGCCGGTACCAGTGGGATTTCCGCTTTAGTCACCACCGTGGGCTCGAATGCAGCCCCTGGGGGGGCAGGCTTGACGGCGGCCGGAGCTGGCCCGGCGGCCTCCGGGCGGGGGGTCTGGACGATGGGAACAGTGGTTTCGGTGGGCAGGGACGGCGGCTTGGCAGCTGAGGCCCTGGGGGTGTCCGTGGAGCCGAGTGAAGGAGGGGTGGGCCCGTCGGTGGTGGCCTTCAGCATGGCCTCGCCCGGCACCTGGAGGCCGGGCGCCGTCGGTTGCGCGGCGGCCGGGGTCAACCCTTCGGGGCGGGGTGGCTCGGTGCGCCCGGCCTCGGCGGGCTCACCCTTTGAAGGCATCGTGCGCTGCGGCGCGGCGCCAGGCACCTGGGTGGTCGCAAGGGCTGCATCTGGCTGGCCCGGAGGCACGGCAGATGGCAACAGGGGAACGCCACTGGATGTCCTGGTGACGGGGGTGGTCCCTTTCCCCTGCGCCAGGGTCCCCTGCGCCAGGGCATCGACCGGGAGAGGGGACTGAACCGGGGGGCCGGGAGCGGCGGGCACTGGCGCGGCTGGGACCGGCGCGGCTGAAACTGGCGCGGCCAGCAGTGGAGGGGCGGGCACTGGCGCGGTGGCTGACGCCTCCTGGCTCGAGGGGCCGGACGCGGCCTCCTCCGTCGGAGCCTGGGCCTTGGCGGCCTGCTCCGGCGCTCGCCGGGGGCGGGACACCCTTCCTTCGGGGGCCGACCCTTCAGACCTGGGGGTGTCACCTCGAACCTGGGCGACTTCTGCCTGGGGAAGGGGACGGCGGGGCTGGGTCTGGGCTTCGGGTGGCGGGACCTGGGGGCCCTTGGGTGGCTCTGTTGGGTTTGGAGCCTGGACGAACTGGGCCATGAGGCCGGCGAAGGGTACCTCGGCACCCTCCGCCCCCTTGGCCTCGGCGCGTTCGGGCAGCGCGCGCTCGGGGACAGCAAGGATGGCGGTGGGGCTGGTGGGCACCATGGAAACCTCAGACCCGAAGGGTTCGGATGGGCTTCCAGGGCCAGGATCGTGCCGCGCCTATTGGGCAGAAAGGTTCAGGCGACCGGCTCCTTGGGCTTGCTGAGGCCGACCCGTTCGGAAAGGCGGCCGGCGAGCTTCGCGTCCAAGGGGGCCAACTGGTCCATGAGCTTGCCCGCCTTCTTGGGGGTCATGCCCGCCAGAAGCGCCACCGCGACCTCAAGGTTCTGGTTCGCCAGCTCCTTCAGGGCCTGGGCCCCGGCCGTGGGATCCATGGCCTCGTAGGTGCGGATGATCTGTGGATCGATGGCCGGCCGCACCTTGAGGTTCTCCACCTTGGTGAGGGCCTCCTGGACGGCCCGCTCCCGGGCGGCGAGATCCAGGCGGTCCTTGTCGAGGGTGGCCTGGAGGGTGAACAGCCGCTGCTCCAGCTGGCGGAGGTCCCCCTCCTTCTGGGTGAGCGCCTTCTCGCGGGTCTGGAGCTGGACGGCCAGCTCGGCGACCTTCACGCCCTCCGAGAGGGCCGCCTTGGCCTCGCCCTTGGGTTCCTGGGCGGAGAGCCAGAGCACCCCTGCGGACAGGGCGACAGGGGCTGAAATCCATAGCAGGTAGCGGGCGTTCATGGGGGCTCCTTGGCGTCAGGCGGTGGGCCGGTGGTGGCGCAGGATGGTCATTTCGTCGGTCTCCAGGATCTCGCGGCGCTGCTGCTCCAGGGCGTGCTGGAGGGCCCGGCGTTCCTTGAGGCGAACGAGCATCAGGTGGTTCCGGTGGGCCAGGATGAGCGCCTCGCGGGTGGCCGTGACCTCGGCGATGGCCATGCGCAGCTGCTCATAGGCTTGCAACTGGCGGCGCTCAAGGACCACCAGGTAGCGCTCGGAGGCCCGCCAGTGGTCCAGGTCCAGGAGTTGCCCGGTGGCCAGCCGGCGGGCTTCGAAGAGGGCGTCGCGCTCAGCGGCAAGCGCGGCGATGAGGGCCCGAACGTCCCGTTCGGCCTGCAGTGCCCGAGCCAGGGCACGCTCGGCGTCCCGTTCGAAGGCCTCCCGGAGCTTGCGCAGCGGCTCGAGGCGGAAGCGGAAGCGGGCGGCCATCAGGCCCTATCCTTCAGGAACGGCGCCAGGTCGATGCCGAAAATCTGGCCCATGGCCAGCATGGCCTGGTGATGGTCAGAGCCCTCCGCCGTGGCCTGGCGCAGGAAGGACTGGATGGCGGGCTGGAACTGGATGGCCTGGTCGATGGCGGTGCTGGAGCCCTTGGTGTAGGCCCCGATCTGGATGAGGTCCTCGGCGTCCTGGTAGGTGGCCATGAGGTCGCGCAGCTTGCTGGCCAGCTGCTTCTGCTCGGGGGGCGCCAGGGCACTGAAGAGGCGGGAGAGACTCGCCAGCACGTCAATGGCGGGGAAATGGTTTTTCGCGCCGAGCTTCCGCGACAGGATCACGTGGCCGTCCAGGATGCCGCGCACGGCATCGCTGATGGGCTCGTTCATGTCATCGCCCTCCACCAGCACGGTGTAGATGCCGGTGATGGAGCCCATGCCCTCGAAATTCCCGGCCCGCTCCATGAGCCGGGGCAGCAGCGCGAAGACCGAGGGGGTGTAGCCGCGGGAGCTGGGAGGCTCGCCGGCGCTGAGGCCCACCTCCCGCTGGGCCATGGCGAAGCGGGTGACGCTGTCCATCATCAGCAGCACATCCCGGCCCTGGCGCATGAAGTACTCGGCCACGGTGGTGCCGGCCATGGCGCACCGGAGGCGCAGCAGAGGGCTCTGGTCGCTGGTGGACACAACGACGACGCTGCGCTTCAGGCCCTCCTCGCCCAGGTCGTTCTCGATGAACTCGCGCAGCTCGCGGCCCCGCTCGCCCACGAGGGTGATGACGTTGACCTCGGCGGAGGTGTACCGGGCCATCATGCCCAGCAGGGTGGACTTGCCCACGCCCGAGCCGGAGAAGATGCCCACCCGCTGCCCCTTGCCCAGGGTCAGGAGGCCGTCGATGGCGCGCACGCCGGTGGAGAGCACCTGGTCGATGCGCCGCCTCCGCATGGGGTTCGGGGGCGGGCCCTGCAGGGGTAGGTGGGCGGTGGCTTCGATGGGGGGGCCGCCATCCAGGGGACGGCCCAGGGGGTCGATCACCCGGCCCAGGAGACCCTCGGACAGGGGCAGCTCCGACTGGTGACCGGTGCCCTCCACCCAAAGCCCGGGGCGGATGCCCTCGGTCTCTTCGATGGGCATGAGCAGAACCCGCTGGCCCGAGAACCCCACCACTTCGGCATGCACCAGCCGGGGATGGCCCGCGCTGTCCAGGCTGTGGATGAGCATCTGCTCACCCACGGAGCAGTCAGGTCCGCTGGATTCCACCACCAGGCCCACCACCTTGGTGACTCGGCCCATCCAGTCACCCTTCGGCAGCCCGCGCAGGCGGGTCGCCAGCAGGGTGAGGTCAAGCCCGGCACTCACGGTGCACCGCCGTCCTTCATCCGGGCGATGAGCTGGAGGAGGCGCTCGCGCCGCCGTTCCAGGGTGCCGTTGAGGATGCCCTGGGGGGCCTCGACGCGCAGGCTGCCCCGGGAGAGGCTGCCGTCGGGGGTCAGGGCCAGGCCGCCGTGGCCCACGTAATTGTCGCCGAGCTGTTCCAGGTCGGCGGGGTTGAGGACCACATGCACGGGCAGCTCACCCTCCCGGCGCCCCCGGGGCAGGGGGAAGGGCAGCTCCTCCAGGACCTGTTCCATGAGGGCCTTGACGGCCCCAGGGGTCTGCTCGATCTGCTGAACGGCGAGGTGCTCGCCCACGGCGATGGCAAGGGCCACCAGCTCTTCGCTGAGCGCCTCCTTCAGCAGCAGGGTGGTGGTCCCGAGTTCCTGAAGGTGGGCCTCGAGGTTCTGCATGTAGGCCTTGTATTGGCTCTCCCCAAAGGCTCGGCCTTCCGCCTCGCCCGAGGCGAAGCCCTCCTCATAGGCCCGGCGGGCAATCTCTTGGGCCTGGCGCTCGGCTTCCTGGAGCCGGTCCACCAGTCGCTGCTCGATGGGCACCTGGGCGGCGTCGCCCTCCCCGAGGTCCGAGGCGACAGACGCTTCACCCTCCTCCCGGGCCTGGCGCGCGGTGAGCACATCCACCGGGAAATAGGGAAAGGCCTCCAGGTGAGTGTCCTGGAGGTCCTCGGAGCGGATGAAGCCCCTAGCGCCCATCTGCGGATCCCGGTTCATGTGACATAGTCCTCGCCGCCGCCGCCGCCGATGCTGATGACGCCTTCCTCTTCCAGCTGGCGGACGATTTCAACGACCTCATGCTGGGATTTCTCGACGTCCTTCAGCTTCACCGGCCCCATGAACTCCATCTCCTCCTTCATGAGTTCCACGGCGCGGCTGGACATGTTGCGGAAGAACTGGTTCTGCAGTTCTTCGCTGGTCCCCTTGAGGGCGATGGTGAGGGTCTTCTTGTCCGCCCGCTTGAGGATCTCCGTGATGCCGTTGTCGTCGATGAGCAGGATGTCGTCGAAGACGAACATGAGGTCCCGGATGCTGGCGGCCAGCTGGGGGTTCTCGGTCTCGATCTTCTCCAGCACGGCGCGCCCGGTGTTGCGGTCCATGCGGTTGAAGAGCTCGGCCACGGCACGGACGCCCCCGTAGGCTTCCGTGGCAAAGGAGCCCAGGGCCTCCAGCTTCTGCTCGAGGATGAGGCTGATGCGGCGCACCACTTCCGGGCTGATCTCCTGCAGGCTGGCCATGCGCATGGCCACGTCACTGCGGAGGGCTTCGGGCAGGCTGGAGATGAGCTCGGCCGCCTGGGAGGCGTTGAGGTGGGCCAGGATGAGGGCGATGGTCTGGGGGTGCTCGTTCTGGATGAACTTGGAGAGCTGCTGGGGATTGGCGCGCTCCAGGCTGGTGAAGCCAGCGCTGGATTCCAGAGCCTTCACCAGGCGGTCGATGATCTTGCGGGCCACCTCAGGGCCCACCGACTTGATGAGCAGCTTCTTGGCGTATTCGATGCCGCCCTGACTGATGTAGCTGCGGGCCTGGGTCATGGTGTGGAACTCTTCCATGACTTCTTCCGCGACTTCAGGCTGCACGTGCTTGGTGATGGCGATCTCGCGAGAAATGGTCTGGATTTCGTCTTCTTCCAGGTATTTGAAGATGCTGGCGGCGGTCTCGTCTCCCAGGGTGACCATGAGCACCGCGGCCTTCTGCATGCCGGTGAGTTTCGCCATGGCTACCGTCCCTCCTCAAGCAGCCAGGACCTGACCAGGGAGGCCATGGTCTCCGGGTCCTCGTGGGAGCTGTCCTGCAGCCGCTTCTTGATGAGCTCGCGTCGGCGGGCTTCCGGGGCGCTGAAGGCCGCGTCGGCGTTCAGCTCGGCCTCGATCTCGGCCTCGATTTCCGACATGGACTTCACCTGGACGGGTTTCCGGGTGGAACCGCCACCGGAACCTGCCATGGTCGCCTCGCCCCCATCGGCGCTGGCCACGCGCATGGGCGTCGGGCGGTTGATGGCCGCGGACATGCGTCGCAGCATGGGCAGGAAGAGCATGAAGAAGACCAGGAAGCCCACCACACCCCAGGCCACGTAGGGCAGGGCCTTCAAGCCCAGGTCGACCCAGAACTGCTTCTTGGCCTCGGCCTCTTCCTTGGGGTTCACCTGGAGCGTGGCGAAGGCCATGTTCTCCACCGTGAGCTCGTCGCCGCGCTTGGGCTGGATGCCCACGGCGGCGGCCACCTGGTCCCGGATCTTCTTGAGCTCATCCGGGGTCCGGGCCGTCTGCTTCAGGACCGGCTCGCCCTTGGCATCCTTCTCCCAGGTGCTGACGTTGTCCACGATGACGGCCAGGGTCATGCGCTTGACCGAGCCCGTGGCCTGGTCGACGGCGCGGGTGGTCTTGCTGATCTCATAGTTGGTGGTGGTTTCCTTCTTGTCGGAGGACTCGGTGAGGTTGGCCGTGGCGCCGCCGGTGGCCGGGGCCACGTTGCTGGCCGTGCCGGGCACGCCGGCCCCCGCATCCCGCTTCTGGATCTTCTCGTCCTTCTGCTGGATGCTGCGTTCCACCTGGCCCTGGGGATCGAAAGTCTCCGAGTTGATCTTGACCTTGTCGAAATCCAGATCGACATGGGCCGTGGCCCGCACCTTGCCGATGCCCACCACGGGCTCCAGCAGCTCCGTGACCCGGCGGACCATGTAGTCCTCCTCCTCACGGGCCACCTTCTTCTGGGCATCGCTGGCCCCCACCATGGGATCGCGCCCGGTGCGGGAGAGGATGCGGCTGTACTGGTCGATGATTACCACCTGATCGGGCTTCAGACCCTCGACGCTGGCAGCCACCAAATTGACGATGGCCTGGGTGTTCTCGTCTGGCAGCATGCGGGAGCCCCGCAGCTTGAGCAGGACACTGGCCTTGGCGTCCTCCTTCTCGGTCATGAAGGGACTGTCATTAGATGGCGTGATGTGGACGGTCGCTTCGGAGACCTGCTGGAGGCTCATGATGGTCTTGGCCAGAGTGGCTTCCATGGCCCGGCGGTGGATGACCTTCTGGGAGAAATCCGTGGTGCCGAGACCGGCATTCTCAAGCTTCTCAAAGCCGAGCTTGTCGCCAGACAGCAGACCATCGCCGGCGAACTTGAGACGGAGCGAGCCGACCTTGCTCTCGGGCACGAGGATGGTGCGCTGGTCGGCGCCCAGTTCGTAGGGAACCTGCAGCTTGTCCAGCTGGGCCACGATGGAACTGGCCTCGGCGGGGGAGATGTTCGAGGCGAGGACGCCCTTGGTCTCCTGACCGGCCCAGATGGCCAGGCCACCCAGAGCCAGGAGCACCGTCATGGAAATGGCAAGCACCATGACGCGCTGGGTGGCGCTCATGCCCTTGAAGGCGCTGGTCAGTTGTTCCGCGAGGTTCGTTTCCCCGGCCATAGGCGTTCCTCAGTCAGGGGTGAGGCCGCGCCGGGAAGCTCGGCCTGCGCTACATCTGCATGCGCATGACCTCGCGGTAGGCATCGATCAGCTTGGATCGGACGGCCATCATCATCTGGAAGCTAAGATCGGCCTTCTGGACTGCCAGCATGGCCGAATGCATGTCTGCACCCTCCCCGATCATCAAGTTCCGTGCCTCATCCTCGGCCTGGGTCGATGCCTGGTTCACTTCCTGGAGGGCCTGTTTGAGGAGATCGCCGAAAGCCAGGTCCCCGTCGGCGCCCGGAGCGCCGCTGCCCTGGCCCGGCTTGGCGGATCCGGACACCGGGCTGAGGGGGCTCATCGAGGGGATGTTCTGGAGTGGGTCCATGGGGTCGACTCGGGGGAAAGGGGCCATCAAACAATCGGTCGGGCGGGGAAAGGGGGCAAGTCGAAATTCTGACAGCCTACTGGACGCGGAGGATCTCGAGGGCGGAGGTGGCCATGGCCTTGGCGCTGCGGACCACGGCGATGTTCGCTTCGTAGGCCCGGCTGGCTTCCGTCAGGTTGACCATCTCCTCCACGGGATTGACGTTGGGGTAGTTGACCACGCCGTCGGCGTTGGCATCGGGATGGCCTGGCTCGTAGCGGGTGAGGAAGGGCTCCTGGCTGGTCTGAATGCCGGCCACCCGGACACCGGCATTGGCCAGGGCGCCGGAGAACCCCAAATCCTGGCTCTGGAAGACGGCATCCTTGCGCCGATAGGGTCCACCGTCCTTGGTGCGGGTGGTCTCGCTGTTGGCGATGTTGGACGCGATCAACTGGACCCGCAGCCGCTGGGCGGCCATGCCCGTGCTCGCGATGTCGAAAATGCGATCGATGCTCATCAGTGCGCGCTCGCTTCTCGGATGAGGGAATAGAGCTTCCGAAGCTCGACCTGCATGAGGGTGGAGGCCGTCTGGTAGGTGATCTGGGTGCGGGCCAGCAGCATGTTTTCCCGGTCCAGGCTCACGTCGTTGCCGTCGTTGCGCTCGGCGCTGGGCTGGAGAGGGTCGGTGGTGGGGGGCAGCGCCGCGCTGGGGGTGCCCTGGAGGTGCATGGCGTTGGTGACCCGCAGGGGCATGGGCGAAGATTGCCCACCCAGGGCCGCCTTGACGGCCCCCTCGAAGCTGAAGTCCCGGGTGTGGTAGCCCGGCGTGTCGAGGTTGGCCAGGTTGGAGGCGATGAGGGCCTGACGCCGGGAAGCCAGGGACAGGCTGCGATCCATGGACTGGATCATCACGTTGCCGCTGGTGAGGTCGAACATGGGACACCCTGCAGAATGGGCCGGGTTGCCCCGGCTTCCAGGGATCCCATGCAGGGGGCATGCCGAGGTTGGGGTTGGGAGCCCAGGGAAGGGACCCATCGGAATCCGGTGTCCCCCGGGCTTGCACCTGGGCCTGGCACCCTTGCTACACTGACCGCTCACTTCGAGGGCCCCATGAACCTGAACACACGCAAGCACAACGATGTGCTGATCCTCTACCCCGAAGGAAAGATCACCCTGGGTGACGGTGACCAGGAACTGGGGGAGGCGGTTCGCACCTCCCTTGCCAACGGCGAGCGGAAGATCCTCATCAACTTCAGCAAGGTGAGCTACCTGGATTCCTCGGGCGTGGGTGAACTCGTGGGCTGCTACACCTCCATCAAGGGCAAGGGCGGCGAGCTGCGCATCTGTGGCATGAGCGGAAAGATCTTCAGCCTCATCAAGATGACCAGCCTGCACTCGGTCTTTGAAGTGAAGGACACCGAGGACGAGGCCCTGGCTGGATTCTAGGCCGGTGCGCCTCCGCGCCGTCCCAACCTTGATCGGCTTCCTGGCTCTGGCGACCGCTGGTGCCCAGGAGGCCGTTCCTGTTCCTGTGGTCACGTCGGTGCGGGTGGTGGGGGGCGACGAGGATGATCGCCGGTTCGCCCTGGCCGCCTTCGGCTTCAAGCCGGGGCAGACCATGGATCCGACGGCCTTTCAGCAGGCCCTGGTTGCGGTCCGCCTGGTGGACCGGTTTCGATCCGTCCAGGGAACCCTCCAGCCGGATGGGGAGGCGGTGGTGCTGCTGGAGCCCCTCCCGCCCATGGAACGCTGGGAGTGGGGGGGAGACCCCATCCCGAAGGAACTCCAGAAGACCATGCTGCCGGGGCTCCGCAAGGGCCAGCGGCTGGGCCCCCAGCGGCGAACCCGGCTGGTGGCGCAGGCCGAGCAGCAGCTGCACGAATTCGGGTATCCCCTCGCCCGGGTGGAGGCTGCCTTGGAGGAGGATGGGCGCCTGCTCCGGCTCCACCTGACGCTGGGGGCGCCCACGGTCATTCGCGAACTCCGCCTGGTGGGGTCTGCCGCCCCCTACACGCGGGAACGGCTGGTCCAGGTTGCGGACCTGACTCCCGGGAAGACCCTCTGGACGCCTGGCACCGTCCGGGAAGCCGAGCGCCGACTGCGCCAGCGGTTCGTGAAGGACGATCGCCTGGAGGGCACCGTTCGCTTGGAGCCGGCCCCCGAGCCGGGCGTGCTGCTCCTGGAGGTCCACCCGGGTCCCCGGGTCAAGCTCAAGGCCAAGGGGCTGAGCCTGTTCGCGCCCCTGTGGGGCCAGCCTCGGTTGGCGGAGTTCGTTCCCCTGGCCCGCGCCGAGCGGTACGCCCCCAGCCTGCTCGAGGAGGGCGCGGGCCGCATCACCGCCTACTTCCGCAACCAGGGCTACCCGGAGGCACGCACCCGGTTCGAGCGGGTGGTCACCGAAGGGACGGCCGCGCAGCCAGAACTGGTGACCCTCACCTATTTCGTCGAACCGGGGGTGCGCCGCACCCTGGGGACGGTGCAGTTCGAAGGCAACAAGGAGCTCTCGGAAGAGGAGCTGCGGTCGGCGGTGTCCCTGCCCCGGCGGTTCCTGTTTCTGCCCCCCCACGCCAAGGCCGAGGTGGTGAAGGCCCTGGAGGACCGCCTCACGGCCCACTACCTGCAGCGCGGCTTTCCCGATGTCCGGGTGCGCCGCCGGGTGGAGACCCTGGCCGACGGCTCCGTCGAGGTCCATTTGCTCATTCGCGAAGGCACGCGCCGCTTCCTGGATGCGCTGGTCTTGGAGTTGCCGGAGGATCCCAGGTTCAACCGGGAAGTCCTCTCCCGGAGCCTGCTGCTGGCTTTTTCAGACCTGCCCAAGCAGGCGGCGGACGGGACCTACCACTCCGACCGGCGGTACCTGTTGGATGTGAAGGGCACCCTGGCGGCCGATCCGGAGGGCATGCGCCTGCGGTTCCAGCCGGCCCTGCCGCTGGTGCGGAACGACCTGGCCCTGGTGGTCGCGGATCTGCGGCAGCGGCTGTCCTCCCTGGGGTCGGCCAATCCCCAGGTGAAGCTGGCCTTCGATGATTCGGGTGCCCAGGTGGTGGTGCGCATCCAGGTGCCGCCGCAACCCCTGGACCAAGCCCGCCGGCTGGTGGTGCAGGGCAGCGACCGTACCCGGGCCGAAGCCGTGCTGCGGGAACTGGAACTCCCGCCCGGCACGCCCCTGGATCCCGCCAAGCTCGACGAAGGCCAGGTGCACTTGGGCGGCCTGGGAGCCTTCCAGCGGGTGGACCTGCTGACCCTGAAGGATCTGCCGGGGCAGGAGCAGGAATCCTGGCAGCGAGGGGACCTGGCGCTGCGCCTGCGGGAGCGCAACCCCTGGGTGTTCACCGAGTCCTTCGGCTATGACAAGACCCAGGGCTACCACTTTGGCCTGAACGCCCAGCGGCTGAACGTGGGCGGCATGGGGCGGGTGCTGGATTTCGGCCTTCGGGCGGGTGACCAGACCCTCAACAGCCCCTGGCTCCGCCGGGCGTTCCCCACCGGGGATATTCAGCGTTCGGTGGACAGCTACAGCATCGGGTATACCGATCCCTGGTTCCTGCCTGGCTCCCTGGACAGCCTGCTCGCTAACCGGACCCGGTTCCGCATGGAGGGCGCCTACATCGAGGAGGCCCAGGCGGCCTTCTTCGCCCGTCGTCGGCGGTTCACTCCCAGCCTGGAGTGGAAGCTGAGCCCCTACCAGGTGGTGCAACTGGGCTACCGCTTCGAGCGGGTGGAGGTGGCCGCCAACAGCAACAGCAGCGGCCAGCAGCTGGACAACGACCAGCTGTTCCTCATCGCCCGGACTCCGGACCGCAGCATCATCTCGGCGCCCTATCTGCAGGTGTCGGTGGACCGGCGGGACCGGCCCTTTGATCCCACCCAGGGCACCTACTTCCTGGGCCGCCTGGAACTCGCCAACCAGGTCTTCGGCACTTCGGCCAACAGCAGCTTCGTGAAGCTGGACCTCCGCCATCAGTGGAACTGGCCCCTGGGGTTCCGGGCCGAAAACGGCGTGGCGACGGTCAGTGTCCGGGTGGGCCTGGCCCGGCCCACCGCGCAATCCGCCGAGGATTTGCCACTGTCGGAACGCTTCTTTGGGGGCGGACCCTTCACGGTGCGGGGCGTGGAACCGGACATGCTGGGCAAGCTGGGGCAGGTGCAGTCGGTGGATGGTACCACCACCCAGATCATCCCCCTCGGCGGCCAGGCCATCGCGGTGGTGAACCTGGAGTACCGATTCCCCCTCTTCGGCCAGAGCGTCTGGGCCGAGGTCTTCGTCGACTCGGGCCAGGTCTACCGCAGCCTCAACCCGAAGCCGGGCGAGCCTTCCCCCTTTCCGGCCCTCCGCACCACCCTGGGCCTTGGGTTGATCCTCAAGCTGGGGTTCCCCTTGAAGCTCGAATACGCCGCCGACTGGAAGCGCATCATGGGCCAGCCGCGCACGGACGAAGAGCGGGAAAGCCAGCTGAAGAGCCTCCTCATCTCCGCAGGATTCCAGTTCTAACCGACCGCCGGGTGGTGGAGCAGGCTGCGGGGCAGCCTGCGAAGCCGGGACCCGGCGAGGAGGTTATGCCATGCGACCGCCGGGGAGGCTCCACAGCCGCGAGCCTTGCGAGCGGGAGCAGGCCGCAGGGGCGGCCTGCGTCCAGTGGAGTGGAGCAGGCTGCGGGGCAGCCTGCGAAGCCGGGACCCGGCGAGGCCGAAGCCCCACCGGGTGACGGAGGACGCGCCAGTGGCGCGTTCGAAGTCGGGGCCCGGCGGCAGAGGTTATGCCACGCGAGCGCCGGGGAGGCTCCACGGCCGCGAGCCCAGGTGAATGGCTGCTCGCGCGGGCGCCCTCGACCATCCGACCAACGGGAGGATAGGACGGAATCCGCGAAGCGGATTGCCGCCCGGAGGGCGAGGGGCTGAGCCCCGAGTCAGCACGCGTCCGGCTGGGCACAGGGCCTGATCGGTGGGTGTACATGAAAAGGCCGCCCAATGGGCGGCCTGGCTGGTTGGCGCGGGCGGTCTCGAACCGCCGACCCCTACCGTGTCAATTTTGAGAAACGCGTTTTGCAACACTTACGTGCACCTTGGCGGACGTGTCCGGATTTTGACGAACTCCATAAAAAACTGATAAAAAAGGGACTTGTTGAATTTCGAGTTGTGGAGGTCCACACTCGTCTGTACGGAGTTTTTGACGCCATTTTGACGCGGTACGAGGTGCAAACCATGGCCAGGACTAAGCGAAGCGTATCCCTCGACAGCCGAAACAAGCGGTTGGAGCTCACATCCGGCGATCTCCACCTCGAACAGATCCGGGCAGGGTCCTACCTGCTTTATCGGCGTCCGACCAATGGATCGGCGGGGAACTGGTTGGTTCGGTGGTACGACCCGGAGACCCGGAAGCAGCGTCAGGAGCGCATGGGCACCGCGGATGACTTCGCGGTGGCGGATGGGATCGGCGTCCTCAGCTACAAGCAGGCCACCGACAAGGCCGAGCTCTGGTTCAAGACCCGCAACCGGTTCGCCATCCTCGCCGCCGAGGGGGAAGTGGTTCCTGAAGGTCCCTACAGCGTGGCGGACGCCATGAAGGACTACCTGCACGACGCCAAGCGCCGGGGCATGAAGGGGCTCCTCATCACCGAGCAGACAGCCCACGCGCACATTTTGCCGGTGCTTGGCAGCGTCCCCGTCGCCAAGCTCACCCGCCGAAAGATTGAGGATTGGCACCTGGCCTTACCGGTCTTTCCAGAATACCCGCACGATATGCTGCGACCACCAGATTGTCCCGCAGCTTTGCAGGCGTTTGACATCGGCTAAGAGAAAGCGTTTTTCGATAGCCTTACATGCCTCAACGACCTCACTGAAGACATCTGGATAGGGACTAACGTGTTCGCGGATCCATTCCGCAACCTCATTCATTGGGATGCAAGCTCGTGGGTTATGTCGATTCCCATCCATGGCAGCTGCCTTGAAGTACCCCCATCGATTTCCAAAACGGGCCAAGGCGAGGAGATCAACAGTGCTTTCAGGATCAAACACCCGCTCCTGAAGATGCTGGTCGATGCTTAGACCTAGAGCTTCAGCAATCTCCAGTGGTTGAGGGCGACTTCCTATGGATTGATTATTGAATTTCTGATTCATCAAGCATCCCTATCTAATGGAGACAGCGCGAAAAATGTTGCGCCCTAGTCAAGACTAGGGGGGCCTCACGGCCCCCCGTTTTCAGGATCCAGCGCTCAGGCTTGACCAGGCTCACCAGCCAGTCGCTCAAGCCATGCAGTGACCTCAGGAGCAGGAATCAAGGTCCTGCGACCGACCTTTACAATCCGAAGGCGCTTTTCGCGGATCTCTTCGAAGACCCTCGACCGGCCTAGGCTTACGAGTCCACAGAACTCCGCGATGCTGTATGCGGCCTTTGCGGGGGGTGTGGTTGCGTTGTGCATGTGGATCTCCTCATGTGCTCATGTGCGTTCGAGCGTCATGAGGAAATTTAGGTGTTCTTTTCTCGGGGAAGCAGTCCCCCAATTACATGAGGGGTTTCCCCAGAGGATGATCCATCTACCTTTCCCTGATTCGTTTGCGTCGTACTCCGGTGTTGGGTCCCTTTCGCAACAAAAAATTTTATTGTCTCGGGTGCTTCGTGTTCACGCCCAATCCAAAGCCCAACCTTGGCAAACCAGAGTTCCATTTTCCTGTTGGCGTCATCCCCCCAATGCTTTGGAGGGTTTTCACCTGTTACAAAGTGATGAATATGGCAGCCAAGTTCGTACGATTTCCTCGGGTCAAAGCCCATTTTCAATAACCCGATTTTCGTATCTCGGAAGAGCTCGAGCTCTGGCGAGCCCATCACCAGCGTAGAGACGGTCCTTTTCCCGATGGACCCTCGGTGATCCTTGGCCCATGCGATAACTTGGGCCAATCGGTCTGCTAGGTCCTTAATTGGGACATCAACCTCAGGCCCGGTTGTTGTGGGGAGATCCATTTGCTTGGTGCATACCCAACCTTGCTCTTGATCGATTTTGAAATCGGATAGGTTGGGCATTCGGTCGAGGTGAAGGGCTGGAAACAGGCCGTTCCCTGGCCCCAAGACACCAGTCCTCGCCTCGGCATGCATCCAGATAAGTCTCGCTCCCTTCCCCAAAGTACTGAGTCTGGAGGCCAGCAATTCCGCTTGTTTTGCAATCTTCTGGAGTTGCTGGGTGCCTTCCTTCCAATGCCCTGCGGTTTGCTGATCATCGAGCATGGCTCTATAGGCAATGGCCATGTTGACAACCTGAGTGACGACTTCGAGTACATGCTTATCCTCGGGCTTCAACCAGCTGAGAATTTCCCGAAGAACCTTGGCCGCATCAGGGGAAGCCCACCCTGGGAAGGGCCACCGAAGCCTATCCTCGATGACGCGATCGAGTGTGAGCCCAGATAAGGTGCTCTGCGGGAGCTCCTGCGACAGAGGACCTCGGTTAGGAGGGCGTGTGTTGGCTGAATCCATGTCCGCCTCCTGGGGCTGACATGCCCTCTTCCTCGATTCTATGGATTGGAGCCCATCCTGAAGTCCGGTTTCGCATGCTCGAATCTGCCAGTGTCCGGGAAGGAGTTTTTGACGCCATTTTGACGTGGAGGGCGTACACGAAAGAGCCAGGATCCGTAAATCCTGGCTCTGCTTGGGTTTTGGTTGGCGCGGGCGGTCTCGAACCGCCGACCCCTACCGTGTCAAGGTAGTGCTCTACCCCTGAGCTACGCGCCAGCGCGAAGGTCCATTCTAGCGGAACAGGGCAGGGTGTCGAGCCTCAGCTGTTCCAGGCCCAGAGGAGCAGGGCAGCCAGGGTGCCAGCGACGACGAGGGCCCAGTCGCCGGCGTAGGGGTGCTCGGCCGCATAGCGGCGGAGGGGTTGGAGCACGTGAACGGTCATGGCAGCCTCCGAGACCGAAGGACCAGGGTCCGTCCCAAGTCTGGGTCCGAATGGGCCGTCGTGCCGGCCTGGCCGCGGGTCAGTGGTGGGAGGCCGGCCAGAACAGCCAGGCGAACAGGGCGCCAGCCAGGACAAGGAGCCACTCCATCAGCGTGGGACGGGGCAGGTCATGGGGGTGGAGGGAATGAGCGGCCATGGCAGCCTCCAGGCAGATGCAACCCTTGCCGCCTTGAAGGTAGGGCTGGGGCGGCGGGTCTGCCGTGACATTCCTGGAACCTCTGGCCCTACTCCACGGTCACGCTCTTGGCCAGGTTCCGGGGCTGGTCCACGTCGCAGCCCCGCAGCACCGCGATGTGGTAGGCGAGCAGCTGCAGAGGCACGGCGTAGACGATGGGCGCCAGCCAGGGGTGGATGGCGGGCAGCTCCAGCACATCCTCGGCGATGCCGGCAAGACCTGTGTCCCCCTCGGTCACCATGGCAAGGATGCGCCCGTCTCGGGCGGCGGCTTCCTGGAGGTTGCTGAGGGTCTTGTCGCGATGGGCATCCCGAGGCATGAGGGCCACCACGGGCAGGGACTGGTCGATGAGGGCGATGGGCCCGTGCTTCATTTCGCCGGCGGGGTAGCCCTCCGCATGGATGTAGGAGATCTCCTTCAGCTTCAGGGCGCCCTCCAGGGCGATGGGATAGCAGGGGCCCCGGCCCAGGTAGAGGAAGTCCGTGGCGTCCTTCCAGCGGTGCGCCCACTGGGTGATCTGCGGCTCCAGGCTGTTCAGGCGTTCCAGGTGGGCGGGCAATTCGCGCAGGCCCTGCAGCAGTTCCGCCTTGAGGTCGGGGTCGACGGTGCCCTTGGCCTCGCCAAGCTTGAGGGCCAGGAGGGTGAGCACGGCCAGCTGGGTGGTGAAGGCCTTGGTGGAGGCCACGCCGATCTCGGGGCCGGCATGGGTGAGGATGGTCGCCTCGGCCTGGCGAGTGGCGGTGGAGCCCATGACATTGCAGATGGCCAGGGTTCGGGCCCCCCGGGCGGCCGCCTCCTTCATGGCTGCCAAGGTGTCGGCGGTCTCGCCGCTCTGGGTGATGCCGATGATGAGGGTACCCGGCTGGATCACCGGCTCCCGGTAGCGGTACTCGCTGGCGTAATCCACTTCCACGGCGACGCGGCTCAGCTGCTCGATGAGGAACTTACCCACGAGGCCCGCATGCCAGCTGGTGCCGCAGGCCACGATGTGGATGCGCGTCAGGTCGGCGAGGTCTTGGGCGGTGAAGGGCAGGTCGAGTGGGATGGCCTCGCCGTCCAGGGGCAAGCGATTCAGCAGGGTATTGGAGAGGGCCTGGGGCTGCTCGAAGATCTCCTTCTGCATGAAGTGCTTGTAGCCGCCCTTCTCGGCCGCCACCGGATCGTAGGGAATGGTGACGGGTGGGCGCTCCACCGGGCTGCCATCCAACCGGAAGATGCGCGCCCCGGACCGGGTGAGCTCCACCAGGTCGCCATCTTCCAGGAACACGACACGACGGGTGTGGGGGAGGAGGGGCACGACGTCCGAGGCCAGGAAGGTCTCGCCCTCCCCCAGGCCCAGCACCATCGGCGGGCCACTGCGGGCCGCCAGGATGCGATCCGGGTCGGTGGCATCCAGGCAAGCCAGGGCGTAGATGCCCTTCATGCGGCTGACGGCCTCGCGGAAGGCCTCGATGAAGGGCAGGCCGCCCTTCATCAGGTGGGACACCATCACCGGGAAGCACTCGGTGTCGGTCTGGGACTGGAAGGTCTCCCCGGCCGCCGTCAGTTCCTCCCGCAGCTCCAGGAAGTTCTCGAAGATGCCATTGTGGACCGCCACCACCCGCCCATCCGCGCTGCAATGGGGGTGGGCGTTCTCCTCCGTGGGGCGGCCATGGGTGGCCCAGCGGGTGTGCCCGATGCCCAGGGGCGTGGGGTCGGTCAGATCCACCCGGTTGGCCAGGTTCACCAGCTTGCCGGAGGCGCGAATGATGGTGAACCGGCCCGACCCCGAGGCGAGGGCGATGCCAGCGCTGTCGTAACCCCGGTATTCCAGGCTGCGAAGGCCATTCACCAGGATGCCGGCGGCACCCTGCTGTCCGATGTACCCGACGATGCCACACATGGAGCACTCCCGCGCGATGGACTCAACGTAGCGCGGAATCAGGGCCGGAGCCAATGTGGTGAACCCCACCTCGCCTGCGGTGACACGGCCTACCCACTCTGTGGTGGATCAGCCGCGCCCAAGCCTCAGGGCCCGCCGCAGCTGCTTCTTCAGGCGGCTGGTGACGAAGGGGCCCAGGCGCCCCTTCTCGCGCAGGATGCGGACGAAGAGGTCGCGCTTCTTGAGGGGCGGCACCCGCCGGTTGGCGGCGGGGGCGAGGCGGAGTGCCCCCTTCTCGCAGGCGGAGATGCAGGCCCCGCAGCCCAGGCAGACCGGCTCCCGCACGGCGGCGAACCGCTCGGCCGGCGTGGCGAAGGCCTGGTCCTTGGCGAGCCCGATGGCCTTGACGTTGCAGGCGCTGAAGCAGGTGCCGCAGTAGTCGCAGCGGTCAGGGTCGATGACAGCCGTGAAGCCGGTCTTGGCGATGCCGTCGTGGAAGCCCATCTGGACGCCTGCCATGAGCTCGCAGCAGCAGCGGCAGCAGTTGCAGATGAAGGAAGGCTTCTCCCGGATGTTGTCGGTGACGTGGGTGAGGCGCAGGTCCCGGGCCTGGTCGATGACTGCCAGCAGCTCGGCCTCGGTCTTCGGTTCCGCAAAGCCCCGTCGCGAAAGGAACCTCGCCGCACTGCCCAGGGAAATGCAGATGCCCTCCATGGGAGCGCCCTTCGCGCAGGTCTGGCCCTGGTGCTCCTTCTTGTGGCGGCAGTAGCAGAGGCCCACGGCCCCGAAGCCCGCCTCGTGGATGATCTCCCTGGCCCGCTCGTAAGTGGCGATTTCGGAGGTGACGGGGACATGCTCTTCATAGGGTAGGGTCCTAGTGAGCTGAGTCCGGCTGCCGAAAAACTCCTTGGCCTGGCTTTCTTCCAGGTACTCCCGCATGAGGGTGGCCAGCCGCTCCACCGGGAGGTCTGCGCGGTGCTTCATGAAGGTGAACTCGAAGAAGCCGATGAGGCCCGGCATGAGCAGGTAGTAGGTGGTGCCGGCATAGGGCATGTCCATGACCAGGCCCTTGTCAGCCATGGCCTCCAGGATCGGCTGGAGGTCGGCGGCTTGCATCCCCGTGGCGCGGACCAACTCGGGCAGTGTGGCCTCCTCCAACGGAAACCGCGACGCCACGAAGGCCTCCACTTCGCTGAACAGGAGGGCCAGGATCTCCCGCAGCTTCGCGCTGTCCACCAGGCCGATGGGGTAATTGTTCAGCCGGTCGATCAGCGGAACGAGGCTGTCCTTGGTGCCGAGGTGGTGTCCCATGGGCGGGCCTCCCTGGCCGGAGTCTAGGAGCCGCTGGGCATGATGTGGGGCACAGCCGGGTGTGGACTGACGGAAGGGTCTCGCTTGCCTGAGCCTGGTTTGGGCCTCCGCCGCCCCGGCGGGAATCCAGGGGGTTCGGCGAGGTCTGGAGCGAATTGGTTGGGAAACACCCTCGCCCAGCGCCCAATTTTGTCTGCCGAACCGGCGGCACGAGGTATTTCCATTCGGTGGATTCGCGTAACATTTGTGAAGATCCCGGAGTCAACAATGCATCGATTTACGTTTCTCAAGCTCGTTTGGGTGCTGGGTGCCATTGGTTTCTGTGTCCTGGCGTACCGCCCCCTGACCGCCCAGATTATTGGGTCATCAGAATTCCGGCAGTACAAGGCAATGAATCCCACCATCGAACGGGCTTTCAAGGCGCTCAAGGCGCATCGGTTCGAAGAAACAAAGGCAATCCTGAAACCCTGCCTGGAGGCTATGCCCGACCACTTCGAGGCCCACTACCTCCTTGCCCTGATGGATTACGAGGCTCGAGACTATGCGTCCGTGCTTGCCCACCTAGATGTCTCCGAACGGACACTGGCAGCCCTGGATCGCAGTTACAGGGACCACGTGGCGGAAATGAAGGCCAGGGGGGATGCCAATGAACAGACAGCCAGGGACAACCTCTCTGCCGCGTCCTCCCACACGTCTGACCCGACCGGGTTCTCGGCTTCGCAGCTATCTTCCCTCAGCATGGACGTCAAAATCGCTGAGGCCGAAAAGAAACCAGTTGAAGGCCTGCAGACCCCTTATGCGATTCCCGGAGACTATCTGTACCTTCGCGGCAATGCGCTGCTGCGGCTGGGACGACGCGATGAGGCCCGCGGCCTTTACCGAAAAACCGTGGAAGCGGACGCTGGACACGCCAATGCCTGGAACAACCTCATTGCCCTTGGCCTGGGGGCCAAGGACCTGGAGGTCGCCCGGAAAGACCTGGCCAAAGCCGAGAAGATGGGCATCAACATTCGCCCTGAACTGAAGAAGGCAGTATTGGAAGCCCACTGACCCTTCGTTTCACCTGGCCATGGTTCGGGCAGACCTTGCGGGCATCCTAGGCAATCGCCGAAGGACGCGAATGAAAGGCCCAAGTCATTCGGAAGTCGAACCTCACTTGGGTCCAGAGCTTCCATCGCGCGATTAAAGTGCCACGCGCGTCATTCGGAGCTCCTGACCTGCTCCCCCAAGGTTCCCCTAGGCCAGGCTGCGGATCCTCGCGGCGCGGGTGTCGATCTCGGTGATGCGGAAGGCGAAGTTGCCGTCGACCACGACCACCTCCCCCTTGGCAATGAGTTTGCCGTTCACCAGGAGCTCCACGGGCGCGTCGGCGCTGCGGTTCAGCTCGAGGATGGAGCCGGGTGTGAGCTTGAGCAGCTCCCCCATCTGCATCTCGGTCTGGCCCATGCGCACCACCACCGGGAGCTGGATGTCCAGCAGCAGGTCCAGGTTGCCGGCTTCGTGCGGGGGACCCGAGGCCACGGGAGCCTGGCGCGGGGGCGCGGCCAGGGTGGCGGCCACCGAGGCGGGGGGCGGCTCCGGCGGGGGGGCGGGCACCTCGCCCAGTCCCAGCTTCCGTTTGAGCTGCTGCAGCAGGAGCTCGGGCACCAGCAGGTGGACCGTGGTGGCCAGGCCGTCCTGGGTGGTGGGCAGTTGGATCTCCTGGAAGGGGCCCTGGCCCATCTGCTCGGTGAAGGCCGCGGCCTCTGGTGCCAGGGCCATGATCTCCACGTTGGTGATGGAGAAGGTCTCACCGGCCAGATCGGACAGGGTCTGGTTCGCGCTGCCCATCACCTGGTTGAAGGTCTCGGCCAAGGCATCCTTCGAGTCGCCCACCAGCTCCTCGGCCGGGGCCCCTTCGCCGCCCAGCATGAGGTCGACGAGCATGGTGCCTTCCTTGAGGGGCAGGGTGAAGCAGAGGGTGCCGCTGAGGCCCTTCTGGTAGTTGGCCTTTACCAGGATCGCCTGCGCCGCCTGCTGAGCGGCGACCGCCGGGGCCTCCAGGAGATCCCCCGGCGACGACTTCAGCTGGAATTCGCGGCCGGTGAGCATGGAGAAGACCGAGGCCATGCTCTCGGCGAACGCATTGCCTACCTTCTGGAAGAATTCAGTGTCACGGGCATCCATGGTTCACCCCTCCGACCGGCTGCCGGTCACTTGGAAGACGCGCTTTCCGTTGGGATTCAGGGCCACCAGGCCCACGTACCGCGGAATCCCGTCCACACAGAGATCCAGTTCTGCGTCGAATCGCTTGGAGAGCGGGATGAGGTCCCCCGTCTTGAGCTGCAGGACCTCCTCCATGCTCAGGTTGGTGCCGCGGATCTCGGCGGCGGCCTCCATGCCGCAGCGCTTCAGGCTGGTCATCAGGAGCCGCGCCTCCTCGAAGGTCGAGGACTTCTTGTAGCCCGTGAACATCTCCTGGTCGAACTTGCTGGAGATGGGCTCGAGGATGATGCTCGGGATGGCCAGGTTGATCATCCCGGCCACCGGTCCCATCTTCACCTCGAAGACCACCAGCAGGACCACCTCGTTGGGAGCCACGATCTGGATGAGCTGAGGGCTGGTCTCCCGGGCTTGAATGCGGAAGTCCAGGTCCACGATGCCTCGCCAGGCTTCGCGCATGTCTTCCAGCACCAGCTTCAGCACCCCGTCGAAGATGCTCTGCTCGATGTCGGTCATGGTGCGGAGGTTTTTCAGGGGCTCGCCGGGGCCGCCCAGCATCTTGTCGATGATGGGGAACACCAGGGTGGGGTTCACCTCCAAGGCCAGCGCCCCTTCCAGGGGCTTGATGGAGATGGCATTGAAGCAGGTGGGATCGGGCACCGAGAGGAGGAACTCCTGGTAGCTGAGCTGCTCGACGCTCACCAGGTTCACTTCCGTGATGGTCCGCAGGTAGGCGCTGAGGGAGCTGGAGAAGTTTCGGGCGAAGCGGTCGTGCATGAAGTGCAGGGAGCGCATCTGCTCCCGGCTCACCCGGTCGGGGCGGCGGAAGTTATAGAGGGTGACCTTGCGCTGCACCTGGGCTTTTTTTGCCTGGGGCGGGGCCGAACCCCGCTCGCCCCCGCCGCTGGCCGACGCCTTGCCGGCGGGCTTGGTGTGGGACTTAAGTAGAGCGTCTACTTCCTCTTGGCTTAGGATTTTGGCCATGGATCATCCTTCAATGTGCTTCTCCAGGAGCTTGCCCCGGAGTCGCAACATGGCCTTGGTATGCAATTGGGATACCCGGGACTCGGTGATGTTCAGGAGGGTCCCGATTTCCTTCATGGTCAGCTCGTCAAAATAGTAGAGCTGGACCACGAATTTCTCCTTCTTGGGCAGTACTTCCATGGCGTCCTTGAGGATCTCCTTGATCTCCGAGGCCTGGAAAGTCTGGTGGGGGTCCTCCGCATCGGGATCGGGCACGAAGCTGATGAGGCTCTCCCCCTCGCCGTCCTCGCCCACTTCCACGAAGGTGCCGAGGGTCACACCCTTCAGTTCGTCCAGGTTCTTGTGCAACTCCTCGAGGGGGACGCCCAGGTGGGCGGCGACCTCCTCGTCAGTGGCCGCCCGGCCCATCTGCTGCTCAAGCGAGTGGTACGCAACTTCGATGTCCTTCTTCTTGCGCCGGAGGCTGCGGGGCACCCAGTCCAGCTCCCGGAGCCCGTCGAGGATGGCGCCCTTCACCCGCAGTTCAGCGTAGGTCTTGAACTTGATGTTGCGGGCCGGCTCGAACTTCTCGATGGCGTCCATGAGGCCGAGGATGCCGCTGTTGATGAGGTCATCCAGCTCCACATGGGAAGGCAGGCGGGAGGCGATGCGGTGCGCCACGAACTTCACCAGGGGCACGTAGTCCTTGATGATCTGCTCGCGGTTGTTCCGGTCGAAAGGCTCCGGGGCCTCAGCCGCCTCCTCTGGAGGAGCGGTGGCTGCCATCGGGGGGAAGTGGCCGCTGGGGGGGAGCCCCTGCCCGTAGGCCTTGGCTGCGGCCAGGGCGGCCCAGGGCCGCAGGGCCGCCGGAGCGGCCTGCACGACGCGCAGCGCCTCGCCACTGAGCGGCAGGGCGGGATCGGCGGGCTGGTCCGGGGTCGGGGGCATCCTGGATCCTAGTTGGAGTCATCGGAGGCAAGCTGCCTCCAGAATGACGCAAAGCCATCGGGCTGCAAGGATACCTGCCCCAGCAATTGCCTGGCGAGGATCTGGAAGGCCTGCGCGGAGGGACTCCGGGGGAACAGGTCCACCACCCCGCGCTGCTGCCGCACCGCCTGCAGGATGTGGGGATCGTTGGGGATCATGCCCAGCACATTAAGCTGCTTGCCCAGGAACCGCTCGGTGGCGGCCTGCAGCTGCTCGATGGTCTCCTGGGCCTCGTCCATGCTCTGCCCGTTGTTGACCAGCAACCAGAGGGGCTTGCTGGCTTCGCGCAGATGCAGCACCTTCACCATGGCGTAAGCATCCACCAGGCTCGTGGGTTCGGGCGTGGTGACGAGGATGACTTCCTGCGCCGCCATGAGGAGCTTCAGCACCGAGTCGTGAATGCCCGCTGCCGTGTCGATGAGCAGCCAGTCGGCAGTCTCCGCCACGCGCTGGAGGCCCTGGACAAGCCGCAGCTCGCTCATGGTGTCGAGGCGGGTCAGTTCCTGGATGCCGCTGCTGGCGGGGATGATGCGGATGCCCATGGGCCCGTCGAGCAGGATCTCCTCGATGACCTTCTCGCCCCGCAGCACATGCTCGAGGGTGAATTTGGGCGACAGGCCCAACAGGATATCCAGGTTGGCGAGGCCGAAGTCGGCATCCATGACCACCACCCGCTGGCCCTGCTGGGCCAGGGCGAGGGCCAGCCCTGCCACGACGTTGGTCTTGCCGACGCCCCCCTTGCCAGAGGTGATGGCCACCACGCGGGCAGCGAAGAGACGCGCCTCGGCGGGTTGTCCCTGGGCGAGGCTGCGGAGCCGGGCGGCCTGATCATTGCTCATTCGGCCTCCTTCACGGGAACGGGGAGGATGAGATCGGCCACCCGGCGGCTGGTGGCCAGTTCAAGGGCCTCCGGCACTTCCTGGCCGGTGCCCAGGTAGCTCAGAGGCCGCTTCACCCGGGCCAGGGTACTGAGGATGGGACCGTAGGTGGAGGTCTCGTCCAGCTTCGTGAACAACAGGCGCGTGGGCTTGAGGAGCTCGAAGCGGGCGGCGATCTCGGTCAGGTCGCGGGGCTTGGTGGTGGCCGAGAGCACCAGGTGGGTCTCCACCTCCGGCAGCTCGTCAAGCAGGCCCCGCAGCTGGTTCAGGGTGTCGGCGTCCTTGGGGCTGTGGCCGGGGGTGTCGATGAGCACCAGGGCACGGTCCTGGTAGAAGCGGAGGGCGCTGCGCAGGTCCTCCACCGTCAGCGCCACGTGAAGGGGCACCTGCAGGATCTGGGCGTACTGCTGGAGCTGGTCCACGGCCGCCATGCGGTAGGTGTCCAGGGTGATGAGGGCCACCTTCTGCTTGAGGTGCAGCTGGGCGTAGGCCGCCAGCTTGGCCAGGGTGGTGGTCTTGCCGACACCGGTGGGCCCCACGAGAGCCGCCACCCGGGTCTTGCCGGGGTCCAACTGGATGGGCGGTGCGACGGGGATGAAGTCGGCAATGACCCGGCGGAGGAACAGCCGGGCCCGTTCGGGATCCACCGAGCCGTTCACGGAGTCCCCATCCTGGTCCGTGAGCGCGCGCTGGGCGTACTCGCAGAGGCGCAGAGCGATGAGGGGTTCCACGTCGTTGGCCACCAGGTCGCCGTAGAGCTCCAGCAGGCTCGGCGGCAGGTGCAGCTGGGCCGGAGGCATGCCCTGGCGCTGGATGCGGCTGAGCAGCGCCTTCATCTGGTCCAGTTCCTTGAGGATGGAGGCGTTGCGCAGCTCGTTGTCCTTGAGGGCCGCCACGGCGCCCTTGATCTCCAGGAGCTCGCGCCGCAGCGGCTGCAGGTCCATGGCGGGGGCCGGGGGCGGAGCGCCCTCCCGGGGGGCCCGCACGGCGGGTTTGTCCAGGCCCGACCGCAGCCCGTAGGTGAGGGAAGGGCTGCCGACGGCCACGGGGGGAACGCCGGCCTGGGCCTCGTCCACGGCGGCGGTCACCTCGATGATGGCCTCCTCGGCCAGCCCCAGGGAGGCCGGTCGGCGCCGGGTGCGGGTGGAGAGGATGAAGGCCTCCTCGCCCATCTCTTTCTTCACCACGTCCAGGGCATCCTGCATCGAACCCGCTTCAAAGGTCTTCACGCGCATGGGTCATCCTTCATGAGACGGTCCCGAGATTCACGACACGAATATCCATGGGCACTTCGCTGTGGCTGAGCACCACGAGGTGGGGCAGGGCCCGCTCCAGGAGGCGGCGCAGGTGGGGGCGGACCACGGGGTTGGTCAGCAGCACCGGCTGGGCGCCGGGCAGCAGGGCCGCGATGCCGTTGGCGATGCGGGCGAGCAGTTCCTGAGTGCGGTTGGGCTCCAGGGCCAGGAAGCTGCCCCGGTCCGTCTGCTCGATGCCGCCCTGCAGGGCCTGTTCGATCTGGGGGTCCAGCACCAGCACCCCCAGCTCGCCCGCCTCGGAGAGGTGGGGGCTGGTGAGCACCCGGCCCAGGGCCTGGCGCACGTATTCCGTGATGAAGCCGGTGTCCTTGGTCATGGCGGCGGCGTCGGCGCTGGCTTCCAGGATGCGGGCCAGATCCCGGATCGGCACCCGCTCCCGGAGGAGGTTGTGCAGCACCTTCTGGAGGGTGGTCACGTTGATGACGTTGGGGATGAGGTCGTCCACCAGGCGGGGCGTGGTGTCCTTCAGGGTGTCCAGCAGGTGCTGGACCTCCGTCCGGCCCAGCAGCTCGGGGGCATGCTGCTTGATGAGCTCGGCCAGGTGGGTGGTCAGCACCGTGGCGGGCTCCACCACCGTGTAGCCCAGCATCTGGGCCCGGTCCCGCAGGGCATCGGGAATCCAGTAGGCGGGCAAGCCGAAGGCGGGCTCCGAGGTGGGGGTGCCGGCGAGGTCCTCGGTGGCCGTCCCGGGGTTCATGGCCATGAACTGGGTGGGCTGCAGCTCGGCCCGGGCGATCTCCTCGCCGCGGAGCAGCAGGCGGTAGGTGTGGGGCGGGAGCTGCAGGTTGTCCCGGATGCGCACCGGTGGCACCACGATGCCCAGCTCCTGGGCCATCTGGCGGCGCACGGCCTTGATGCGTTCAAGGACTGTGCCCCCCTGGTTTACGTCCAGCAGGGGGATGAGGCTGTAGCCCACCTCCAGGCCCAGGGGATCCACTTTGAGCAGCCCCTCGACCCGGTCTGCTGCTTCCGGGGTGGTGGCCTTGGCCTGCTCGGCGGCTGCGGCGGCTTCCTCCAGGGCCGTGGGGGCCTGGGGCAGCTTCCAGGCCGCGTAGGCCATGATGCCGAAGATGGCCCCCATCACCCAGAAGGGGAAGAGGGGCAGGCCGGGGACGATGCCGAAGAAGAAGAGAACCGAAGCGGCGATGGCCAGGGGGCGGGGGTCGGCCCCCATCTGGCCAAGCACCTGGCTGCCCAGCCCGGTGGAGTCGCTGCCGCTGCGGGTGGTCAGGATGGCGCCACCCACGCTGATGAGCAGGCTGGGGATCACCGTCACCAGGCCGTCACCCACCGTCAGCAGAGAGTAGACCTCCATGGCCTGGGTCACGGGCAGGTTGTACCGCACCACGCCCAGGATGATGCCCGCGACAAGGTTGACCGCCAGGATGATCAGGGCCGCCACGGCGTCCCGCTGGGTGAACTTCACGGCGCCGTCCATGGCCCCGTAGAAGCCGGCCTCTTCCTGCAGGTCCTTGCGGCGGCGGCGGGCCTCGATCTCGTCGATGTAGCCGGCGTTCAGGTCGGCATCGATGGCCATCTGCTTGCCGGGCAAGGCGTCCAGGGTGAAGCGGGCAGTCACCTCGGCGATGCGGCCGGCGCCGTGGTTGATGACCAGGAACTGGATGGCCAGGAGGATCAGGAAGACCACCAGGCCGATGACATAGCTGCCACCCACCACGAACTGGCCGAAGGCCTTCACCATGTGGCCGGCGGCGTCGGCCCCCTGGTCCCCGGCGTAGAGCAGGATCCGGCGGGTGGTGGCCACGTTGATGGAGAGACGGAAGAGCGTCACCACCAGCAGCACGGACGGGTAGGAGCTGAACTCCTTGGGGCGGGGCACATACATGCCCACCATCAGGATCACCAGGCTCAGGGTGATGTTCAGGACGATGAGCAGGTCCAGCATGAAGGCCGGCAGAGGCAGCACCATCACCACCAGCACGATCATCACGAAAATGGGCGCAGCGAGGTCCGACCGCCTGGCCAGGCGGCCCATCAACGGAAGCAGACGATCCAGAAAGGTCAACATACCGACACCCGCAGGGTCCGGGGCGAGGGCCGTGCCAGCCACCCGGGGGGTCGCCTGGGGGGGTTACCTGGCGATCTTCAGGGCGTCCCAGCGCTCGGGGGGGTGGAACTGGCACCGCCAGCCGGCCCAGCTCACCCGCTGGAAGCTGACCTCCCCGGGCCAGGGTACCCGGTCCAGCCAGGCCCGCAGGGCCCACTGGAGGCGGAGCCGCTGCTCCGGGGCCAGGGCGGTGTCGGCGCCCACCCAGGCGCCCCTTCGGCGGGCCTTCACCTCCAGAAGGCGCAGCTCCGGTCCCCGGCTGAGCAGCAGGTCCAGCTCATACCTCCCCACCTTTTGGCGCCAGGCCACCAGGTCCCAGCCCCGGGCCCACAGCAGCCACAGCGTCAACCGCTCGGCGCGCAGGCCCAGGCGGCGGGCGGCATGGCCGCGGCTTGTTTGGGTGAATGATTGGCTCATCCCGTGGGGGAAGTAATTACTGGCGAGGTCTTGACTAATTTTAGTGGGGGGGGGGTAAAGTGTGACAAATTTTACGGAGACAACAAAAATGACTTCTTCCGGTCGGTGGTTCAAGTACTTGTTTTTATTAATTATAGGTCAAACGGCGGTGTGGGCACAATCCTCAAAAGATACCATCGAGATTATCAACCTCTCAGATGGATCATGCCCTGATATGTGGATCGATTCGAACGCAATTGTACATTGTGGTCCGGCAGTGGTTGACAACGGTGGAAATACGGGTGAATCGAAACCCAAAACGGTAGCTGGGAAGTGCGGTGCCAAGGTTTGCGACATTGTTCATCAGGGAGAAACGGCCGAAGTGATTTATGCCTACCCAGCCGGGTATCATTACTGCCGAGTCTATGTGACCACAGGAGGTGGCTGCGAGTTGGCATCTGGCGACGCTCAGTGTGCACTTCTCTGCAAAAAGTGATCACCGAGGAATTCACGTGATTCCAAGATGGATGACCATCCCCTTATCGCACCTAAATTCGGCTCGAGTCGCCTTCGTGGTCATGTTGGGGTGGGCTCTTGGCTGGCCCCAGCCCGCAGAATCCAACCAAACGATCTGGTCCCAGGGACGTCGCTTCCTGGTCTCTCCCGCCCAAGTGGCGATATTGGAGGATGTCTCCGAGAGCCCCCCACATTCCTTGCGAGCGCCCACGGGATCCGTGTGGATGGGGGTTCGTCGTGGTGTTGCATGGTCGGTGGCAGCCCCCTTGTTGGAACGGGAACCTCCGGCAGACGTGGCGGCCAAGTCGAAGGCGGATTATCCCCGAATTCGCCAACGCATCCAGTACTCAGAAGATCTTGTCTCCTGGAAGATTTGGGCAGATGTGACCATTCCTCGTTCGAACCAGGGGCCGAACAGAGTCCTGAGCGTGTTTTCCGTTGGGCCGGATGAGTTGCTGGTGCGATGGCAAAATGGCATCTGGTTTGAGGGACGGAATGAATCACTGACGATCATGAGACGGCTGCCCGAAGGCGGGTGCCGCCTCCAATCACTTGTCTTCACGGATCTCGGAGCAGGCATCTACCTTCCAGCTGGGGAGGCCCAGCTTCAACACGCGTCGGGTGGCAGCACCATTGAACATGATGGGAAACAATATACCTACAACCTGAAGCGCAGGTTGATGACCATTGACTCCATGCCGATGAACCTGGATCACCTTGCGCGTGGATTGCCCCTGGTGGCCACGGATGACGAGCTGGTGATGATCAACCAGCACTATGGGCTGCTCTGGGTCTTCGACGAGAAGGGCGTCTTCCGGAGACGGGTGCAGCTGTTCGACCTGGGGAAGGACGAAGACCTATGCCGTATTCAGGTGTATTGGCAGCATGAACGGGCAATCCTTGGATTTGCCGCAACGCCAGAGGGCCAGCTTTTATTGGCTACGCGGAGTGCCGGAGCCGTCCTCTTTGCCAGGAAGGATGAGCCGCTTCTAGACGAGGCCGGGAATCCCGAGCAACTTCCGGTGATGGAAGCACGAAGCCGCTGGTCCTGGCTCGATCGACCGGATATTTGGTGGTGGCTGGTAGATCCCAAATCCGGCAAGGCCAGCCGCACGCTCCCTCCCCTGGGCGCGCCCGAGCTGATGACCGAGGAAATCGCCCGATCAGGCGTGACCTGGAGCCTCAACCGGCAAGGGGACCCCGTGTTCCCAAAGGTCATTCAGCCGCGTTCTCCAATCGGCCTCCCAGGAAATGAGGGCAAGGTTCGGCAAGGTCCACAACAGAAGGTAGAAAGGCAGTTGAGATGAGACTCACTCGTCCCGCCTCGGCAGCAGCAGGCTGCGCTGGACGCGCTCGAGGTTGCCGTGGATGCGCACGATCTTCCAGGCCAGGATCATGGCGTAGCCCAGCCAGACCCAGAGCAGGCGGGGGTCCACCGGGGTGCGCTTGAGCAGGTCGGTGCTCATGTCCAGGCGCAGGCCCTGGAGGTACCAGACCACGGCTCCGAAGGCGATGAGCAGGTAGCCCCAGCGGATCCAGTAGGGACGCAGCCCCTCCTTGACCTTCCACCGCAGCAGCAGCCAGCGGTCAAACCGATCAGTCTTCTCCTCGGCGAAGTGCAGGACCAGCAGCTGGTCCACCAGGGGGGCGTAGCGGTGGACCTTCAGCTCCTGGACTTCCTCCTCGCCGTTCACCTTCCGCAGGAAGGCGGAGCGGATCTTGCCGATGCACTCCTCCCAGGGCGCCTCCTCCCGCTGCAGGGAGACGTGCAGGCGCACGAGGCCTACCCAGAGCAGGGCCTGGGCCAGCAGCACCGCCCACAAGGACATGCCCTGCCAGCCCTGGGTGCGAACGAGCTCGAGGAAGCGGGTGAGATCCATGGGGATCAGCTTAGCGGGGAGTCTCCGACCAGGGTCAGACCTTGCTCCAGGGCACTTCCCCGGCCGACAGGAAGGCCTCGCCGTCCAGGCCCTGATCCTCGGCCCGCTGGATGAGGTGCTGCAGCGCCTCGGCGGTGGCCTCGGCATCCTGCAGGGCGCGGTGGGCCCGGGTGTTGGTGATGCCCAGGAAGGCGCACAGCTCGGCCAGGCTGCGGCGGGGCAGCTCGGGGATGAGCTTCTTCGCCAGCAGGCGGGTGCAGATGAGCCGGTGGCGGCGCCAGACGCCCTCCGGCAGCCAGGCCTTCAGGAAGCTGCCGTCGTAGGGGGCGTGGTGGGCCACCCAGACCCGGCCTTCCAGCTTGGGAGCGAGCTTCAGGGCCACCTGCTCCCAGGGCGGCGCGCCAGCCAGCATGGGCAGGCTGATGCCCGTGAGGCGCTGGATCTCCTCCGGCAGAAAGCCCTGGATGGCGGCCAGGCTGGACCAGCGCTCCTCGACCACCAGGCCGTTGAGCCGCACCAGGCCGACTTCAGTGATTTCAGAGGGCTGAAGGAACCGGCCATCCTTGCCCCAGCGGGCCTTGGGGCTGCCGCCGGTGGTCTCCAGGTCCAGCACCGCGAACTGCACCTCCCGCAGGGCAGGGGCGCAGGCTTCGAGGAGGGGCTCCTGGGTCATGCGCTGACCAGGGTCTTGAGCCCGTCCTTGAACAGCACGTCCACTTTCTTGCCCATCTTTCGCTGCACGCGGCCCAGTCCGAAGCTGGGATGGTCCATCCAGGCCCCCTCGGCCCAGGCCTCGGCCACGCTGTAGCGACGCGCCTGGGCGCCCCCTTGTTCCTGGGCCAGCGCCTGCTGGAACTGGCTGGCGAGGGAGCCGGGCCGGGGGCCGCCTGCCTTGGCCGCCGCCGGGATGCGGGGCGTTCGGGGCAGGGGCTCGGGCTTTGCGGCACGGAACTTGTGCACCGAGCGGCAGTTCCCGCAGATGAGCTTCTCGGGGGTGCCGTTGGTGACCGAGAGGATCTGGTGGCGGGTTTCCCCCCCACAGCGCCCGCAGGGCGCGTCCACATCCTGGCCGGCATAGTACGTCTTCGTGCTCATGCCCTAGAGACTAGCAGGCGGACCCCAGGATTCAGGGCCTGGAACGAAGCCCGGACAGCCGCCCGTGGGCATGGTGGTGGAGCGGGGTCCCGGCTAAGATGGGCCTCTGCCCATGCCCCCCGAGACCTTCCCAGCCGGTTCCCTGGTCGGAACCTATCAGGTGATCCGGCCCCTCTCCGCTGGGGGCAGCGCCCAGGTGTGGGTGGCCTGGGATCCCACCCTGCACCGAGAGGTGGCGTTGAAAGTCCTGGGGGCCGGTGCCCTGGGGGATCCCGATCGGTTGGCGCGCATCCAGCAGGAGGCCCGGGTCCTGGCCCAGCTCAGCCATCCCAACATCCTGCAGGTCATCGACCTGGTCCGCTGGGAGGGCCAGCCGGTCCTGGTGACCGAGTTGCTGCAGGGGCGCACCCTGCGGGCCCAGCTATCCGAGGGCGCCCTGCGGCCCGCCGCCGCGCTGGAGGTGGCCCAGCAGGTGGCCTCGGCCCTGGAGGCGGTGCACCGGAAAGGGATCATCCACCGGGACATCAAGCCCGAGAACCTCTTCCTGACCTCCGACGGTCGCTGCAAGGTGCTGGATTTCGGACTGGCCAAAGCCTTGGACGCCTCCGATGGCAAGGTGCTGGAAGAGGCCTTCCACACCAGTGCCGGCCTCCTCCAGGGCACGGTGGGCTACCTGAGCCCCGAACAGATCGGCGGGCACCCGGTGGACGGGCGCTCCGACCTCTATGCCCTGGGACTTGTGCTGTGGGAACTGGTCACAGGCCTGCCCCCGGGCCGGGGCCGCACGGCGCTGGAACGGCAGATCCACCTCATGAAGGACGGTCCGGGTCCGCTGGGATCAGGCTATCCACCGGGCCTCGAGGCAGTCCTCCACCGCTGCCTCCAGGTGGAGCCGGCCCAGCGCTTCCCCGATGCTGCAACCCTGCTGGAGGCGCTCCGGGGTGTCCAGGCGGAGGGCCTGTCCGTGCCCGGCCTGCGGATCCCGGCGCGCCGGCGGCTTCCCCGGTGGATGGTGCCGGTGGCGCTCGGCGCCATGGTCGTGGGCGCGGGGCTGGGCGTCGGCGTCTGGGCGCTGACCACCCGTCGGCTCGGACCCCCGTCCTTTCGTCGCATCACCTTCCAGCGGGGCAACATCCTCCGGGCCCGGTTCGGCCCCGGGGGCACCAGCGTGGTGGCGGGCGCGGCGCTGGATGGCCAGACCCCGGGCCTCTACCGCATCAACCTGGAGGATGGGGAAGTCCGTGACCTCGGGATACCTGGGGCCGATATCCTCTCCGTCAGCCCGACCGGGGAACTGGCCGTCCTGGTGAAGGACCGCTTCCAGACCTCCACGTTCGGCTCGGGGACCTTGGCCCTCGTGACCCCCGGCCAGGGCGCCCCCCGGCTCATGTTGGACGAGGTGACGGGGGCAGACTGGGACCATGCGGGCCGCGAACTGGCAGTGACGCGCCGGCTGCCGGATGGCGCCTTCGTCCTGGAATACCCCCTCGGTCGCGAACTCTACCGAAGCGCCCGGCCCATCGCCTCGCCCCGGTTCTCCCCGGACGGGAAGGACCTGGCGTTCATGGGAACCGCGCCGCTCTTCACCCTCTTCCTCTGCACCGGAGGCGATGGCCAGGTGCGCATCCTCGCGGACCATCTCCAGGCCAGCGATCCCTTCATCGCCTGGCTTCCCGACGGCAAGGAACTGCTCCTGGCGGGGAATACCCAGCCGGATTGGATGCCGCCCCTCCTTGCCGTGGACCGGGAGGGCCGGACCCGCGCCTTGGCCCGGTTCCCCCTCCGCGCCCTGGTGCACGACGTGGCCCCGGATGGACAGGTGCTCTTCGAGCGGGAGTTCTTCCGGTTGGACCTCGTCTGGCAGGGACCGCGCCCAGACCAGGAACAGGACCTCTCGTGGCTGGACGGCAGCCAGGTGGCGGCGCTGGATGGGGTCCGGAGCCGGGTCCTGTTCACCGAGATTTTCGAGGCGGTCGGGCAACGCCCGGTGGCCTACCTGAGGGACCTGGCCCAGCCCACCCCGGTGCGCCTGGGACCCGGCACCGCCCAGGATCTCAGCTCCGACGGGCTCTGGGCACTGACCCTCGTCGATGCGGGAAGTCCCCGGTTGCGCCTCTACCCCACGGGTAAGGGCGTGCCCCGGGATCTGGACCTGCAGGGGTGGACGCCCCTCTCGGCCCGGTTCCGGCCAGGGCACCAGGAACTGCTGGTCCTCGCCCAGCGCAACCGCGGGGAGACCAGCCTGGTGTCCCTGGACCTCGCCACGGGGGGGGTCCGTTCCCTCTACCGGGGGGAAGTGATGGGGCAGGCACCCGCTCCGGATGGCCATGCGGTGGCCCTGGCCATGGCCTCGGGCGAGGTCCTGATCCTGCAGCCCGAGCAGAACCAGGTCCGGCCGTGGGGGTCGCTCGGCACCGGCACGGAGCTGCTGGGCTGGACTGCTGACGGGCGGGACCTGCTCGTGATGGAGACGGGGCATTGGCCCCTGGAGATTGTGCGCCTGCAGTCCGGCGCGGGAACACGGCGCACCCTGCGGGTACTGGCCTTCCGGGACAACCGGGCTCCCGCTCGGGTGGATCGCGTGCGTATGAGCCCCGACGGACGGATCTTCGCCTGTTCCCTGCTGCGGGTCACGCAGTCGGACCTCCTCGTGGCCAAGGGATTGGAGTGACGCGATGGGCACCTGGAAACCCACCATCTACCTTGATCCTGGCGCGACCGAACCGGTCTACCTCCAGATCGCCCACGCCCTCATGCGGGAGATCAACCGTGGCCGGCTGAACCCGGGCGATGTGCTGCCGGGCTACCGCACCCTGGGCGAACAGCTGGGCATCAGTCGCAACACGGTGATGGCCGCCTACCGGGAGCTGCAGGACGAGGGCTGGGTGATCTCCACCCCCGGGGAGGGCAGCGTCGTGGCGCCGACCCCCCCCTCCCGAATGCCGGGCGAGGGTGCAGCCGGCTCCCCCGCCATGGGCTTCGACCTCCCGCAGGCCGGCGGGGCCGAGGCCCCGGTGGCGTCCGCAAGCCTGCTCAAGGTAGCCAGCGGCCTGCCGGACCCCCGGCTTCTGCCCGGGGCCGAGTTGGCGCGGGCCTACCGCCGGGCGCTGACCCTGAATGCCCAAGCCAACCTGCTGATCGAGGATCCCCAGGGCCATCCAAAGCTGCGGGAAGCCCTTGCGCGCATGCTGGCCTCCACCCGCGGCATCCCCGCCCAGCCGGACCAGATCATCGTCACCCGTGGCAGCCAGATGGCCCTCTTCCTTGCCGCCCAGGCGCTGCTGAATCCCGGCGACAGCGTGGTGGTGGAAGCCCTGGGCCACCGCGGCGCCTGGGAGGCCTTCGCCCAGGCGGGCGCCCGCTGCCTGCCCATCCCCGTGGATGAGCAGGGCCTGCGGGTGGAGGCCCTGGCGGAACTGCTGCGCTCCGAACCCACCCGCGCGGTGTTCGTCACCCCGGACCGCCACTACCCCACCCTGGTGCCCCTTGCCCAGGAGCGACGGATCCGGCTCATGGAGCTGGCCCGGGAGCATCGCTTTGCGGTGCTGGAAAGCGCCCAGGACACCGAGTTCCACTTCGATGGCCGGCCCCTGGCGCCCCTGGCGGCGGCGGACCCCTCCGGCGTGGTGGTGCATGTGGGCACCCTCAGCAAGATCTTCAGTCCCAACCTGCGGCTGGGTTTCGTGCACGGCCCCAGGCCGCTGGTGCAGCGCATGGTGGCCCTGCGCCAGGCCCTCGACCGGCAGGGCGACATGGTGCTGGAGCGGGCCTTTGCCGAGCTCATCGATGACGGGGAGATCCACCGCCACCTCAACCGCATGCACCTCACCTACCGCAAGCGCCGGGACGCGCTCTGCGAGGCCCTACAGCGACACCTTGGCGACCGTCTGGCCTTCAAGGTGCCCCAGGGGGGCTTGGCCCTCTGGGCCGAAGTGGCTGAGGGCATCGATGTGGATCGGTGGTCCGCGCGGGCCCTGGAGGGTGGCGTGGCTTTCCGCCCCGGCCGCCAGTTCGCCTTCGACGGCAGCGCCGTGCAGGGCCTCCGCTTGGGCTTCAGCAACTACTCTGAGCCCGAGCTGGAGGAGGTGGCCCGGCGCCTGCGCCTCGCCCTGGAGGAACCCCGATGAGCCTGCTGCTGACGGTCCTGGATGGCCGCCTTACCCTCAAGGGCGTGCTGGGCATTGGCGGCATGGGCGAGGTGTATCGCGCCTGGGACGCCGCATTGGAGCGGCCGGTGGCCGTCAAGTTCGTGCGGGGGGCCGATCCCAAGGAGGCGGATCGCCTGTTGCTGGAAGCCCGGCTCCAGGCGCGGGTGGAGCACCCCAATGTGGTGCGAGTTCATGACACCGGCACGCTGGAGGGTCGTCCCTGCATCGTCCTTCAGCTGGTCGAGGGCGACACCTTCGCCGATCTGCACACCGAAACCAGCTGGCAGGAAAAGGTGAGCCTCGCGGCCCAGGCGGCCAGGGGCCTGGCCGCCGCCCACCGCGAAGGCCTCGTCCATCGGGACGTGAAGCCCGCCAACATCCTGGTGGAAACCACTGCCGAGGGCGCCCAGGCCCTGTTGTCGGACTTCGGTCTGGCCAGGGACGAGGAAGGCGGCCTCACCCGCTCGGGCCTGATGATGGGCACGGTGGATTTCATGGCCCCTGAGCAGGTGACCGGTGCCGCGCCCGTGGATTTTCGGGCCGACATCTACGGCCTCGGCGCCACCCTCTATGCCGTGCTGGTGGGCCACCCGCCCTTCCGCAACACCCCTGGGATTACCGCCGACGCCCAGAGCACCCGCGACCTCCACGGCGCCACCCCGGATGGTGACGTGCATCCTGGCGATCTCCTGCGCCGGGTGCTGGAACAGGAGCCCCGATCCCTTGTTGCTGTGGCCCCGGGGCTGCCCAGGGACCTGGCCATCGTCGTCGCCAAGGCCATGGAGAAGGAGCCTGTCCAACGCTATGCCACCGCCGAGGCCCTGGGGGACGATCTGGACCGCGTGCTGCGCGGTGAGGCGATCCAGGCCAGGCCCCTGAACCCCTTTGAGCGGAGCCTGCGGTGGGCCCGTCGCAACCCTGCCTCCGCGCGCCTGCTTGGTGGCGCCTCCGCGCTGGCCTTGGTGGCACTGGGCTTTGCCCTGTGGACCTCCCTGCGATCCCGGACCCAATCGCTGGAAGCCGCCCGGATGGGCACGATGGCCGCAGGGATGGAGAGTTCCCTTCGCATGGCCTACCTCTCTCCAGCCTTCAACCAACAGCCCCTCCTCGCCAGCATCCGGGGTCAAGCGGAGCGACTGCGATCTCAGCCAATGGGAAAAGTCTCCCCGGCTGGCCTCTATGTGGTGGGGAAGGGGCTGGAGGTCCTGGGGGACGATGAGGGTGCCCGGCCCTACCTTGAAGCTGCCTGGGCCAGGGGCTTCCGGACGCCGGACACGGCGGAATCCCTGGGGTTCCTGTTGGGCCGCCTGTACTTCAAGGCCATGGACCGGGCGCGTGAATCGCTTGCGGCCACGGCACGGGAGCGGCGAGAGGCGGAGGCCAAGGCCACCTTCCTGCAGCCGGCGACGGCCCTCCTCCAACAGGCCACAGGCTCTGGTTGGAAGCGGGCCTACCGCGAGGCCTACCTGCTGTACCTCCAGGGCCGGTTTGACGAAAGCCGCGCCAAGGCTGCCCTGGTCTTGCAGGAGGATCCGTCCCGCTACGAGGCGCTGAGGCTCCAGACGATTGCCGATGAGCGGGAATTGAGCACGGCCTTCCAGTTGGGGAAACTGGAGGGCATCCAAGCTCGGATCAAGGCGATGGGTGACCGCGTGGATGAAGGCCTCCGCTGGGGCCGTAGCGATCCCACCATGTTGAAGTTGAAGGCCAGGAATCTCCATTTCCAGGCCGTCTTCCTTCGCCTCGGTGGGAAGGATGGCTCCGACCTCCTCGCGCAGGAAGAAAGCATCGTCCAGCAACTCCGCGCTCTGGAGGGCGAAAGCTACGGATCCCTCGTCACCATGGGCAACGTCTGCAACGAGCGTGCGAACGCGATGGGGGACAAGCATCGCGACCTCATGTCGGATCTCTACCGGCGCGCGGCTGAAGCCTACCGCCGTGCCGCGGATCTTGCTCCCGGCGACGTGCAGATACGGAACAGCCTGGCTGATCTTTGTGCGACCTGGGTCATGCTGCTGAGAATGCAGGGTCAGCCCCGTGATGAGCCCCTCCGAATCGGGTTGAAGGCCGCCGAAGAGGGCGAACGGCTGGGGCCGAACATGGCCCGCTCCAGATTCGTTGCGATGCAGCTCAACCGGGGGGAAGGCGAGGCCCTGGATGACGAGGGCGGGGATGCGGAGGCCGCCTACCGGAGCGGCATCCAGAAGTGCGAATCCCTCAAGCTCACGGAGGGCCCGGACGCCCTGCAACTGGATTCCCACTTGGCCTACCTGCACGCCCAATTGAGCCGGGTCGTGTTCCGGAAGGGGGGGGACCCCAGCCTGGAGATCAGCCTGGCCGCCGAAGCCGCGCGGCGTATGCGGGGGCACCTCGATCTGAGGCAGGTGAACGCTGTCCTCAACTGGAACGAGGTCGTCACGAACGTGGCCGACGCCATGGTGGAGTTTGGCGGTGATCCCAAGGCCCTGCTCGAGCTTGCCCGGAGCACCTCCGACGAGGCCATCAAGGCACGCCCGGATGCCGTGGTCCTGAGCATCGCGAAGGTGCCCATTCTTTCTGTGGAGGCCTCGCGCCGCATCCAGGCCGGAGAGGATCCCGCACCGGTGTTCGCCGAGATGACCACCCGGCTTGAGCAGACCCGGAAGGCCTACGGCAGCACCATTGTCCACTGGCAGACCCGGGCGTTGCTGCCCGTGTTGGAGGGCGAGGTCCTTGCGAGGCAGGGCAAGGACCCGGCCAAGGCCTTCCTGCGCGCCAGGCCCATTCTGGAGGAGATGGTGCGGAAGTTCCCCGGGTTCCCTTGGTCCGCTTCCTACCTAGTCCACCTGCCCGTGCTCGAGGCGCGCTGGCGGCAGGGGAAGAAGCTCCCTTACAACCAGTTGGCCCAACCGGCGCTTGCCTCAGCCGAGAAACTGGTCGTGAAGTTCCCCCGCCAAGTCCAGACATGGATGGATCTGGCAGCCCTCAGGGCCATGGCGGGCAATCCGAAAGGTGGGCGCGAGGCCTGGGAAACCGCGGTGGCCTTGAATCCACGAGCCCCAGACCTAGCCGATTACAAGGGATTCAGGGACCTCGCCTTCCCCAAGACCCCCTAGGGTGCCGTGGCGAGCATCACCCCATTGGCGGTGGTGATGAGGAGGTCGCCCTGAGGCGTGAAGGCCAGGCCCATGGGGCGGCTGAGGCCGGCCGGAAGAAGGCCCGGGGAGGCGCCCTCCAGGTCTGGTGTGCCGAGGAGGAGCGTAGCCGTTCCGGTCGTCGTATTGATGGTGTAGACCGCCTGCCCCTGGTCCGCTGCGACAAGGAGGTTGCCCGCAGGGTCGAAGGCCAGGCCCCTCGGCCAGTAGATGAAGGCACTGAGTGACAGGGTACTCACGTCACCGGCTGGAGTGATTTTCCGGATCTTGTTGTTGTTCATGTCCCCCACGAACAGGTTCCCGCTGCCGTCCACGGCGACCCCGGTGGGCAAGTTGAATTGTGCTGCGGGCCCATTCCCATCCGCCAGTCCAGCCGCGCCCGGCGTTCCCGCGAGCGTCGTCACCACGCCCGCCGGCGTGATTTTCCGAACGGTGTTGTTGCCCGTATCGCTCAGGTAGAGGTTCCCTGCAGCATCCGCGACCACCATGTTCGGGGAATTGAAGCGGGCTGCGGCGCCCGTGCCATCGGCGCTTCCGGCGGAACCGGCCAGGCCGGCGAGGGTGGACATGACGCCCGCGGGTGTGATCCGCAGGAGGGTATGGTTGGTGGCGTCGGTGACATAGAGGTTGCCCGCCGCATCCCGCGCCAGTCCGGTTGGCGCGGAGAGGCCTGCGGTGCCCGACAAGGTGGTCGTCTGGCCCGTGGAGGTGACCTTGCGGATGCTGCTGTTGCCCGAATCGGCCACGAAGGCATTGCCATTGCCATCCACCGCCAGCCCCGAGGGACCGGAGAAGCGGGCGCTGGTTGCGAAGCCATCCGTATTCCCTGCCTGGGGAGGGGCGCCAGCGAAGGTGCTCAGGCCCTGCGTCATGTCAAGGAGGCGCACCGCATGATTGAATTCATCCGCGATGGCCAGCCGGCCAGAAGGGAGAAAGGCGAGACCCGCCAGGCCGTTGAATCGGGCCGAGGCCGAAGGACCATCCACCCAGCCATAGGCCGAAGCGGTCCCCGCCACGGTGGTTACCGTGCCACCGGTGGTCACCTTGCGAATCGTCTGGCTGGCATCTGAGACCCACAGGTCACCGGCCGCATCCACCGTCACGCTTCTGGGGTTAAGGAACCGGGCCGCCGATCCTGTGCCATCCAGTGTTCCGGAGAGACCCGGGCTCCCGGCCAGGGTGGTCACCATGCCTGCAGGCGTCACCTGGCGCAGGAGCTGGTTCCCACGGTCGGTTACGTAGATGTTGCCGTTCGGATGCACCACCACGCCCTCGGGAGAATTGAACCGGGCGGTACTACCGGTGCCGTCTGCACTGCCACTGAGGCCGGCACTGCCGGCCAAGGTTGTCACCACGCCCGCTGCCGTTACCCTGCGGAGGAGGTGGTTGCCCAGGTCGGCGACGATGAGATCGCCCGCCGCCGTGAGGGCTAGGCTGGAGGGGCCGGCGAACCGTGCTGCAGAACCGGTGCCATCGGCAGACCCACTGGAACCTGAACTCCCGGCCAGGGTCGAGACAACGCCCGCGGGCGTCACCTTGCGGATGCTGTGGTTGCTCCGGTCCGCCACGTAGACATTTCCCGCACCGTCAATCGCCAGACCGGCGGGGTTTCTGAAGCCGCCCGGGGTGCCATCCCAGGTACCGCTCTGGCCGACGTAACCCGCCAGGGTGGTGACTCCACCCGCAGGTGTGATCTTCCGGATCGTGTGGTTGTTGAAGTCGGAGACGTAGAGATTGCCCGCGCCATCCGCGACCAGGCCCTGGGGTCGGTTGAAGCGGGCGGCGGTGCCGATGCCGTCCACCCAGCCTGGTCCGTCCACGTTGCCCGCGAGGAGGTCCAGCCCCCGGGCGGCCACGGTGGCAGTGGCTTGGCTGGTGCCTTTGAGGTTGGTGGCGAAGAGGGTGTAGGTCTGGCGGCGATTGGGGGTGACGCTGGCGTTCAAGCCTCCTAGGACGCTGGCGCCGTCAATGCTGAGCGCCGATGCGGGATCTCCGGTAAGGGTCCATGACAGCGTGGTGGGACTGCCCATGGGCACGGTGGTCGGCGAGGCCTGGAAGCTCGCAATGGTGGGTGCTGCGGCGGCGACGGCCAGTGTGAGGACCTTGGCCAGGGAACCACCGCTGTTCGTGGCGGTGACCGTGTAGGCCTGGGAGGCCGCGCCCACGGTGGGCGTGCCGCTGATCATCCCGGAAGAGGTGCTGAAGGCCAGCCCCGCAGGCAGGGCAGGGGCCACGGCCCACCCGGTGATGGTTCCCCCCGTGCTGGTGGGCGTCATGGAAGTGATGGCCACATCCTTGCCGAAGAGCACGGAGGTGCTGCTGTAGGCGAAGGCCGGGGCCAGGTCGTTCACCGTGACGCTGAGGTTCGCCGTGGCGCTGCCCCCGGCATTGGTGGCCCGGACAACGAACATCGCCGTGGCGCTCACCGCCGTCGGGGTGCCGGTGATGGCGCCCGTGGTGGCGTTCAGGGTGAGGCCCGAGGGGAGGGCGGGCGTCACCGAGAACGTGACGGCGCTTCCAGAACTCACGGCGGGTGTGTTCGCCGGGATGGGGGTGTCCTTCACATACACTGCAGGGTTGGTCGGGTAGGCCAAGCCCGTGGGCGCCGGTACGCTGGGCGCTGCAGTGGCTCCTCCTCCACCCCCGCAGCCGGGGGCAATCGCCACCAGCGAAAAGGCCAGGGTGGCCTCCAGGACTCGGCGCAGGGACTGGGACGATGCGGGGAACGCGGGCACGGCCATGGGGCCTCCAGGGGAACGGTAGCTCCAACCTAAGGCGCACCGTCCACGGCCCAGGGGGTCGCTTTCCTGAAACTGGTTGGGCCACCCACCCTTGCCGGCCCACCCAGGCCTAGACTGGCCCTCCAGGTCAGGAGACTCCATGCGCGGCGATGTGATCTACCGACGAGCCCTCATCTGCGGCGCACTCCTGGCCGCAACTTCCCTGGCGGCGCGGGCAGGATGGCCCGACCAAGTCCCTCGACAGCTTGATTTCATGGGGTTCACCCTGCCGATCGGGACGTGGCAAGCGGAGTCCGGACCGGGCTACCAGGGCTTCAGCCGGGCGGTACCGGGCCGGGGCTTCTGCCGTTTGACCGTGCACCGGATGACGCCCAGTCGGGGAAGCCTGGAGGCGGATGCGGCGGCAGACTGGGACACGCTCATCGCCCGCCGCTATCCGGGGGCATCCAACCACCAGACCCGCACCGCACCTGTCACAGGCACGGCCTGGGCCTTCATTCAGCAGACCGCCATGGCCAGAGTCGATGGCACCGAGATGCTGCTGTCCGTGCACACCTTCACGGGGCACGGCCAGCACATGAGCCTGCTCTTCGAGAACACCCATCAGCCCTTCGACGACCTGCTCAACCAGGTCATCGGCGGCCTGAGCATGAGTGCGCCGGCCGGGCTGCCAGGCTCCGGAGCATCCATGCCCCCAACCCGGAGTGCTGAGGGCCAACCCACGAGTCTCCTCGGCAAGTGGCAGCGGACCGCCTCAGGCACCACCGCCTGGGGACCGGCCAGCACCCAGGGCCACTCAGCCTCCATGTCTTACTCCCAGGGCTACACCCGCTGGCTGTACGAATTCAAGGCCGACGGCTCCTTCACCCTGTCCTGCAAGACCTGGCCTTTGATCGGAGACCGGATGTACTACCGCCGGGAATCGGGGGCCTTCAGGCAGGAAGGGGAGGGCTTTACCCTCACGCCCCGGAAAAGCGTCTCCGAGTGCTGGAGCAAGAATGCGGGGCAGCCTGACCAACCCGGTCAGCTGCTCTCCCGGCAGACGAACCCCCTGGAGACAGCCAACTACGGCTTCACCTACCACTACTCATCGGGGATCCGGGAATGGAACCTCATCCTCATGACCGAGCGGGAGACCGGGCGGGACGGCAAGTTTGACGGAGGCTCCCTCTTTCCCAAGGGCTGGTTCTACAAGCAGGTGCGGGCCGACGCCACGGGGGAGTAGAGGTGCTTCGACCTACGGCTTCACGCTGGGCGTAAACGTCCAGGTCCACCCAGCTTCCTTGTGGATCAGGGACTTCCGGTCCTTCGAGAGGCTCAGGTTGTCCGAGTCGGGCACCCCGGCGGTGAGCAACACGGGCGAGGGCACCACCAGCTCTTCGGGCCTCGTGGGGCTGCTGGCGGGCACCTTGACACGCGAGCCCGTGCACATCTGGGCCACGTCCACCACCGGGTAGTCGGTCCGCACCTGCAGCTCCAGCGCCCCAGCCAGGCCATTCTGGACGCCCAGCAGCTCGAAGTGTTCGTAGTCTCCACGGAGGATCGGGGGCAGGCAAGTGGGCTCCGGGTTGCGGAGGTTCCGCGCGGTGGCTTTATAGTTCCGGATCACGGGCGTGCCCACCAGCATCGACTCGCCGAGCTTCCAATCCAGCTCGATGACCACTCGATCCGTGACGTCCGCGTAGCCGATCCAGCTGCTTCCCCCCACCACGTTCACCCTGCCTTCGAAGACGCCCTCGATGCGGTAATGGACCAGGCCACCTTTGGCCTCGGTCCACGGGCGGGAGGCCTCCATCTGCTTCGAGGCCGCCATCACCGCTTCCGGATCGGCGCCCGATTGCTTGATCATGGCCCGGTAGACCGCCTCATCCTGGGCGCTCATCTGTTTCGAGTCCTGCTTCGTCTCCTGGTTCGCCGACTGCTTGGGGGTGGTCGAACAGCCCAGCATGGTGAAGCCCACGAGAAGGGCCGGGATGGATAGGGTCAGGGCGATGCGCATAGAGGCCTCGAAAGAGGTGGGGTGGCGTTCCAACCTATCCTGCCTGGGGTCGTCACGGTGGGGCCGCTTTCCGGAAGGGACGTGGGCCACCCCCGGCTGACAGATTGCCGGGGGGTGGCCCAACGCCTTTCCCGGAAGCGCACCTGCCCCTTGAATGGACTGCTGCCGAAAGTAGGGGACCAACCAACCCTGCACTCCAACGGGAGGTATCCGTGTCGGCAGCCCCACTACCCACAATGGCTCGACGATTGGTCTTTCTGGGAGCCCTCCTGGGTCTCGCCCTCCTGGCAGGGTGCACCGGTGGGGCGACCTCCCCGCCTCAGGCACCTCTGGCCCCGGCCATTTCCTCCCAACCTTCCAACTTGACTGTGACCGCACCCCAGCCCGCCACCTTCTCGGTGGTGGCCAGTGGCACCGGCCCCCTGCACTACCAGTGGAAACGGGATGCGACGAATGTGGGGCCGGACGCGACCACCCTCTCCTTGGCAACCACCTCCACAGCGGATGCAGGAAGCTACACCGTGACCGTCAGCAATGCTGCCGGCAGCGTCACCAGTACCGCCGCGTTGCTCACGGTCAACCAGGCTTCCAGCGCCCCGACCTTCAGCACCCAACCCACCAATGGTTCAGTAGTGGCCCCCAATCCCGCGACCTTCACCATCGTCGTGGCTGGTACCCCCACTCCCACGCTGCAGTGGCAGGTGAGCACGAACGGAGGGGGCAGTTTCACCAATCTCGCCGGAGGCACCGGCACCACCTACACCACGCCGGCCACCAGCACTGGGGACAGTGGCAACCAGTTCCGCGTGATCGCCACCAACGCTTCGGGCGTCGCCACCAGTGCGGTCGCCACGCTCACGGTCAGCGCCCCGACTGCGGCCCCTGCCTTCACCACCCAGCCCGCCAACGTCACCATCACCGAAGGGCAGAGTGCCCAGTTCACGGTCGCCGCCACCGGCACGCCCGCTCCCTCCTTGCAATGGCAATTGAGCACGGGGAGTGGCGTCATTTGGAGTGACATCGCCGGGGAAACGGCCGCGACCCTTACCGTCCCGAATGTGGCCTTGTCCAGCAACGGTTGGCAGGTCCGGGCGGTCGCGAGCAACAGCGCGGGCACCACGACGAGTCAGGCCGCAGTCCTGACGGTGCAATCGGCCTCACCCCTGGCCAACATCGTTTTTGAACGACAATTCGGTCTGCAATCCACACCCAGCGATCTGTTCCTGATCAAGGAGGACGGCAGCGGTGAGGTCGCGCTGGCCGACTCGGCGGACCACGAATTCTTTGCCACCCTCGCCCCGGGCGGGCGGGTGATCTACTACCGGCTCTCAGGTGGGAATTCCAGCTTCTACCGCGTCGACGCCGATGGCACCGGCACCCTCCTGCTTGCCAGCACCCAGGGACAGGGAGTGATTGCAGGCATCACGCCTGCGGGTTGGATGGTTTATCGGAGCGACTCGGCGGGGGGGAATCGAGACCTGTATGCCGTGGATGCCACCAGCACCACGCCCACCTCCATCTCCTTGGCCATCGGGCCCAAACATGAAGACTTCCTCGGCATGACCGCCAGCGGCAAGGTCATCTACAGCGTCGTGAACTACCAGGCCAATGACCTTTACATCATCAACGCCAATGGCACGAACAATCTGGCGCTCGCCACTGAACCGGGCTACTACAAAAATTTTCGAGGCGAAACCCCTGCAGGAAAACTCGTCATCGATACGGACAACGGCTATGGCACGGGTGGCATCTACAGCCTCGATGGGGTAGGCGGCTCAGCCACACCCCTGGCAGTGAACAGCGTGGCCTACGAGTATGCCTTCGCAGGCATCACCCACACGGGGCAGGTCATCGTCAGCAGGAATGTAGCGGGCCAGTCCGATCTTTATGGCAATGGCACGGTGCCCCTGGCCACCTCACTCGATTCTGAAAGGTATATGGCCAGCACGGCCACCGGACAGGTGATCTACCAGAGGCTGGTTGGCGGTTCGAAGTACGACCTCTATATCGTTGATGCCGACGGCAGCCACACCACGCGGCTCTCCAACAGCGCCGGCGATGACTATTTCTCTGCCTTCACGCCAGATGGTCGCGTGATCTACGCCAAGGTCAACGTCAATCAGTACGACCTCTACATGGTGAATGCCGACGGCACTGGCACCGTGCCTGTGGCGGCCTCCACGGACTACGAGGAATACAAGGGCATGACGCCTGATGGTCATGTGATCTACGAGCGGACCGGTGGTTCTGGCATCACCGCCCTCTATGCCTACGACCCCGGCACCCACGCCACCACGCCCCTGGTGACTTCGGGCGGGCACGCCTTTTTTGTCGGCACCACGCCCAGTGGCAAGGTGCTGTTCCGTCGGCAGGCCGGCAACGCGGATCTCTACATCGTCAACGTGGATGGCACGGGGATGATCCCCCTGGCCAACACGGGCAACAACGAATTTTTCGCCGCGGTTTTCCCCTAGGTCGGGGAACGGCATCCCCTCTCTGTTTCCAATCCCGCGGCACACGCCGCCTCTTTCTGGAGTTGTCATGTTCAAGCCACTCACCCTCGCCACCCTGCTGGTCGCCTCGTCGGCCTGGGCCCAGGTTCGAACCACCGTCCCGTTGACCCACCTGGGCGTGCCCGCCGCCAGCCTGGTGACCATCGACCTCAGCACCCGGGCCGACCTCAGCACCGGTGCCGTGACGACGGATGTGGGCACCTACCAGAACGGGGTATGGGCCTGGCAGAGCGGCGCCAAGGGCTTCGAGGTTCCCAAGGGCCGAACCCTTGTCGTGACGGATGCCCAGGCCTGGGTGCTCCACGAGTCCGGCACGGGCACGCCCGCCTCGCTGGAACTGCTGCTGGAGCATCCCTCGGCGGGCTACTCGGGCTCCATGGCCCTGTTCACCTTCCAGGATGTGCCCGCCAACGCCATGGGGGTGAAGCGGCAGACCTGGACCAGCGGCTTCATGGTGCCCCAGGGCATGCAGGTGAAGGTCTGGGTGCAGCAGTTCTACCCGCAGAGCCTGATGTCCATGGCCCGCATCGTCCTTCACGGCTACTACCTCTGAGGTGACCATGCGGCCACGCTTCGCCCTTCCCCTGGTTGCCCTGCTTACCATCTCTGCCTGCGGCGGGGGAGGAGGAGGCACGGCGACGACAACTCCCACGCCCCTGCCACCGGCACCCACCTGGCAGGTACCTGTGGACCTCGTGTCCTCCGGCTACGACCAGGGGGCCCTCCTCACAGGGGACGGAAAGGGCGGCGTCATGGCCACCTGGACCCACACGGGGGTCGATGGAGGAGGCACCCCGTACTGGGAGCTGATGGCCGCGCGCCTGGGGCCCGACGGCACCTGGGAGGCCCCCAAGAGCCTGGAGGTCAGTACCGGCACCAACGACCTGCAGCCTCCAGTGGCCGCGCTGGATGACCAGGGCAAGGGCTATGTGGCCTGGTTCAGCGCCATCCCCCGGAGCACCCTCACCGCGCTGCGTACGGTGCCGGTGGACCTGAAGGCGACAGCTCCCTTCGGGACCCGTGCGACGGCCCAGGCCCTTGACCTCCGGGGCCTCTCGGACCTCCACCTGGCGGTGGGTTCCGACGGCAGCGCCCTGGCGGCGTGGTTCTACCTCCGCACCAATGCCCTCGTCACCGACTATCCGACCATCCAATCCTCTCGGTTCGGCGTGGGGACTGGCTGGAGTCAGCCTGCCCACCATTGGTTGAACCAATTCTCCCATCAAGGGCTGAATGGCCTGCAAGGAGACGGCCGTGGCACCTACTTGCTGAGCATTGCTACAGGCGACGATGCCTGGTCCGAGAATCAGCTGTTGGACTTTCCCGTGGGCCAGGAGGCATCGACGACCGTCCCTGGCTGGATGCCCGCCTCCCAGGTGGCGCTGCCGGCGAACTACCAGGCCGCCTTGGCCCTGGATGGTCAGGGCCGGGTGGATGTCTGGATGGTCTATCCGGACGCCAGTGTGGGGGATCCAAACTTGCAGGCCTGGCCCCGCACCCGGTCCGTGACGGGTACCTGGACCGTGGGTGACAAGGTGGACCTGCCTTTGCGAACCCACACCCTGGCTGCTTTTCGCGAGGTGAATGGCGCTGGATGGCTGGCAGGGCTCGGCAGCCAGGGCCTTTGGGTTGCGCCCCTCAATGGGATGGCGCCGGGCACCCCAACCAGCCTGCTCCCGGCCACCACGCAGATCGAGGTCATGGTCGGCACCCGGGATGCCACCGGCCGACCGACCCTGGTGTGGATCCAGCGCGGCACCGGGGGGGTCTACGAGGGCATCGGGTGGTCCCGGTGGGATGGCGCGAGGTGGACGGTGCCTTTGATCATTCCAGGCACCACCGGGAAGGCCATTCTGAGCCTCTCCGCAGTGGCGGGTCCGGGTGGGCTCGCCGTCGGATGGGTGGAAGTGGGTAATCGAACCCTCCTCCTCCGCACGGCGCTCTGGAAGTAAGGCCGCCTGTGGCCCAGGTGCTTTTTCAGAAGCGTGTCTGGGCTGCCCCATCCCGAGGAAGGACGCTGGGCTCAACCCTCCATTCGATCCCCACCTCTTTCCCTGGAGTCACTCCATGCAATACCTGACCCACCCCCGTCAGACGTGGCCGCTGGCCCTGCTCGGGGTCACCCTCGCCTGCGGCGGCGGGGGGGGCGGAGCCACCCCCACCCCCGCGCCTACCCCGACCTTTGTGATCCAGGTGAGCCCAGGCAGCCTCCAGATCCCCGCGGGGGGCGGCGGCTACGTGACGGTCAGCATCGCTCGCCTCAATGGCTTCACGGGGGCGATCACCCTCACGGGGTTGGGTCTCCCAGCCGGTAGCTCCGCCAGGGGCGTTGTGCCTGTTGGGTCGTCCTCGCTGCCGCTGCCCATCGTCGTCAGCGGCACGGTCGCCCCCGCCACCTTCACCAATCTGCAGATCGAGGGCCGGAGCGGCAGCCTCGTGCAGACCGCGCCCTTCACCCTCATCGTGGGGCCGTCTCTGCCTCCCCCGCAGCTCAGCGCGGACGTCATTCAGGCCCCCGGCGGGCTCCAGGGTGCCGGGACCACCGCCAACCTTGCGGTGGTGCAGGAACCCCTCCAGGCCACCTGGTCCGCCAGCCCCTCCGGGGGCGTGAAGGTCCGGCACGGCTTCCTCCCATCGGGAACACCCGTCCAACCCTGACCCCCTTTTTCCGGCCTTGTCCAGGAGCCTCTCATGCGCCGTTTTCCCGCCCTGTCCCTGCTGCTCGTCGCCACGCCGGCCCTCTGTGCCCAAGCCCCGGAAGCGCCGCCCCCACCCGTCATCGCCTACCAGGGCCGACTGGTGGAAGCTGGCCTGCCCGTGACGGGCAACCGGGACTTCGTGTTCGCGCTGCTGGATGGCGCCGGCACGGAGCTGTGGACCTCAGGGACCCAGACACTGCCAGTCACCACCGGCCTCTATAGCGCAGTCCTTGGGGGAGGCGGCATGCCCGCCATCCCCACCACGGTCCTGGGGCGCGCAGCCTTGAAGCTGCGGGTCAGCGTGGGGGGTGTGGCCATGAGCCCCGATGTGGATCTCGTCCCTGCCTTGCAGTCCCGCTCCGCCTTCGAGGTCAGCGGGGCCTTCGCCGGGGATGTGGGGGGCACCCAGCACGCCATAACCCTGCGGCAGCTGCAGGGCGTTCCCCTGGACCTCACCACCGCGCCCCCCACCGTGGGGCAGGGCCTGGTCTACAGCGGCACCAAGTGGCTGCCGGGCACCGTGTCGGGCACGCCTGGGCCCGCCGGGCCGACAGGCCCCATGGGACCCGCCGGGCCTTCCGGCCCTTCCGGCGCCACCGGCGCCACCGGCGCCTCGGGCCCCGCCGGGCCTGCGGGACCCCAGGGACTCCCCGGCCCGGCGGGGGCGAGCCCCTTCAGTCTGGTCAATGGGAACGCCGTGCTGACCACTGGCAATGTGGGCATCGGCACCTCTACTCCGGCCACCCGCCTGGACATCCAGGGGGATGTCACGGTGGCTGGCGGCACCCTGAATGTGGGGGTCCCCGGTGCCCGCTTCCTCCACAGCACCCGGGCCCAGGGCACCATGGGCGAGAACGTGTACCTGGGCCTGGAGGCAGGCAATGCCGCACCCGCGGCCCAGACCAACGACCAGCTCTCATCCTGGAACACGGGCCTGGGCACGCGCGCCCTGGCCCTGGTGGACAGCGGGGCCCAGAACACGGCCGTGGGGGCAGAAACCCTCCGCAGCACCACCCAGGGCAGCTTCAACACAGCCACCGGGTTCGCCAGCCTCTGGGCCAACACCACTGCCGGTAAAAACACCTCGGTGGGCGCCTCAGCCTTGAAGCTCCAGTCCTTCAACAACGGGGGGCTCGCCTGGGATGCCTGGAACACCGCCGTGGGCTTCGAGGCCCTCTCTGCCAACCAGCCCACCAGCACCAGCAACGGCGACCGCAACACCGCCGTGGGCGCCGTGGCCCTGCGCTACAACACCACCGGGCGCACCAACACGGCGGTGGGTGTGGACAGCCTCCAGCAGAACACCACGGGGGATGCCAATGCGGCGCTGGGCTTCGAGTCCCTGCTGGGTAACACCACCGGGTACTTGAACGCCGCGTTCGGCACTCAGTCCCTGCGGGCGAACGCGGGGTCCTTCGGCAATACTGGCGCGGGGGCGGAGACGCTGCTGGCCTTCAGCGATGGCAGTTCGAACAGCGCTCTCGGCTGGCACAGCCTGGGAACCCTCACCACGGGCTACCGCAATCTGGCCCTCGGCGCCTATGCGGGCAATCTGCTGCTGACCGGCAGCGACAACATCTATCTGGCCCACACCGGGGCGGCCAATGAGAGCGGAACCACCCGCATCGGCAAGGACCAGACCCGTGCCTTCATTGCCGGTGTCTTTGCCCGTGCCACGGGGAGCGGGACCACCCTGCTGGTGCAGGTGGATCAGAATGGCCAGCTGGGCACGGCGGCTTCCTCGCGGAGGTACAAGCAGGACATCCAGGACATGGGGGCGGTCACGGACCAGCTTTACGACCTGCGGCCCGTGACATTCCACTACAAGGTCCACCCCGACGGTCCGCTGCAATTCGGCCTCATCGCCGAGGAGGTGGACGCGGTGATGCCCGAGCTGGTGGTGCGGGGGAAGGACGGCCAGGTGGAGACCGTGGCCTACCAACAGCTGGCGCCCATGCTGCTGAACGAGCTCCAGAAACTGCGGCGGCGGCTGGAGGCCGCCGAGGCGGAGCTGGCTGCCCTGAAGGCCCGCCCATAGGGGTGGCCCAGCCCCTATTTCCAAGGCGTGCCTAGGTCCGGGGGGGGCCTGGGCCGCAGCCTGAGGTCACTCCCCGAGGTGTGCCATGACCTGTCGAACCATGCAATCCAAGCTGCTGGCCACCGCTGCCTGCTTCCTGTTGCTGCTGACCGCGGCCTGCAGTGGGCATGGGAGCGGGGCATCCCAGGGGCCGGCGCCAGTGGCGCCTCCCACAGCCCTGGTGTACGCCACCAATCCCGCCACCTACACGGTGGGGCAGGCCATTTCTGTCAATGTCCCGAGCCATGGGGGGGGCACGGTGGATGCCTACACCGTGACGCCAGTGCTCCCGGCGGGCCTGACCATGAGCGGGACGACCGGTGCCATCTCCGGGACGCCCACGGTGGCCACACCCTCCTATGTCTACACCGTCCGCGCCACCAATGCCGGGGGCAGCACCTCCGTGCAACTCGCCCTGGCGGTGAACGACCTTCCGCCCGCGAACCTCACCTACGCCACGCCTACGGCCACCTACACCGTGGGCGTATCCATTGCGCCAAACGCCCCATCCTTTAACGGGGGAGGCGCTGTCTATTTCGGGGTGACCCCAGCCCTCCCGGCCGGGCTCACGCTGGATTCGGTCACGGGCATCGTCTCGGGAACGCCCACGACCGCAACCTCACGGACCAACTACACCGTGACGGTGGGCAATACCGGTGGCACCACGACGGCGACCCTCTCCCTGGCGGTCAACGACCTCCCTCCGACCGGCCTCTCGTATGCCTTCCCAACCAGCACCTACACCGTAGGTACGGCCATTGCCGACAACGTCCCCAGCCACGGCGGGGGCCAGGTGGCCACCTACAGCGTGAACCCCGCCCTCCCGGCCGGTCTGGATCTGAACGCCAGCAGCGGGGTGATTTCGGGGACCCCCACCCTCCCCGCCGCGACGGCGACCTACACCGTCACCGCGGCCAATGGCGCAGGGTTCGCCACCAGTGGCGTGTCCATCACCGTGAATCCTGCCGTGGTTGGCAAGGCCTGGTACACCGCCACCACCCTGTCCCTGGATAACCCTGGGGACGCCTCTTCGCCCCAGCTCGCCTTCGGCGGCAGCGGTCTCGCGACGGCCGTATGGGAGCAGACCTACGGCGCAGGTGAAGGCATCTGGGCCCGCCGGTTCACGCCGGGTACTGGATGGGCACCTGCCGTGCGTCTGGAGGCAAACACGACGGAATCCGCCGTGGTCCCCAGGGTCGCCATGGATGCTGCGGGCAACGCGTTGGTGGTGTGGTTGCAGCGGGATGGCACCCACTATGGCATCTGGGCCAGCGCCTACACGGTGGGTTCGGGTTGGGGTTCAGCCACGCAGCTGGATTCCGGGGGCCTCGGTTCCATGGCGGATCTGCGGGTGGCCATGGACGCGGCGGGACATGGCGTGGCGGCCTGGATCCATTTGGGAGCTGTGAGCTCGCCGCTTCGCGCCGCTCAGTACCAGTCCGGTTCAGGCTGGAGCCCCGCGGTGGAAGTCATGGGCGATGCCGGGTGGCTGGACCTGGCCCTCAACCCCAGCGGGGCCGGCATGCTGGTGGTGAGTGCGGCAGATGTGGTCGGTACCATTGATTTCAGCATGTGGGGGATCCCCTTCAGCACGGCCACCGGCTGGGGTGCGGCCACACACCTGGAAAACGATAGTACGGGAGGCTGGGACGTCGTCCCCAGTGTGGCCGTGGACCCGGCGGGTCGCGCCGTGGCGGTATGGCAGCGGTTTGACAGCGCCAGCGGGCAATGGAACATCCGTTCCAATCACTACACACCCTCAGGCGGTTGGGGCGCGGCAGAACTCATCACGCTCAACGCACTCGGATCCTCCTCCTCGGGCCCGCGAATTGCCCTAGATTCCAATGGGAACGGGATCGCGGTGTGGAGTCAGACCGTCGTCAGCGGGAAAATCCAGATCTGGTCAAACCGCTTCACCTTGGGTTCCGGTTGGGGCACGGCGGCGCTGCTCGAAAATTTCCGCGCCAACGACAACTACCCGGCCCAGTACCCCGAGGTGGCCTTCGATCCTGCGGGGAATGCCTTCGCCCTCTGGCTGGACTCCGGGGGCGATATCCAGGGCTTGGGCTACACCCTGGGCATCGGCTGGGGCACCCAGAGGGCAATGGGGCCTGCGACCCTCCAGGCCCCCGGAGCCCCCCACATCGCCTTCGACACTGACGGGAATGCCTTGGCCACCTGGGCTCAAGTGACGGGACCCTCCAGCGCCTTGGTCAACACAATCTGGGTCAGCCGCTACCAATGATCACCCACCCCCTGGCAAACCTCGGTCCTGGTTTACACAGGTCCCTCCCATGGAGTCACTCATGAACCGCCTTCCGGTCACACAGGCCCTCTTCGCCACCGCCACCCTGACCTTCCTCCTCGCCTGTGGCGGCGGGGGAGGCGGGGCCAGTAGCACGCCCCCCGCCCCGAGCGGGCCGCACCTAAGCAGCCCACCCGTGGCCCAGGCGGGCTACCTGGGTGATCAGGTTACGTTCCGCGTGGTGGCCGATGGGACAGGCAACAGCTACCAGTGGCTGCGCAACGGGACGGCCATTGCCGGTGCCACCGCGACCACCTACCCGTTGTCGGTGCAGGTGGCGGATGATCAGGCCCACTTCAGCGTGCGGGTCACAGCCTCCAGCGGCGGCAGCACCACCAGCCCCGATGCCCTGCTGGACCTGCTGTATGCGGATCCAGCCGTGGTGGCCGGCCACGATCACACCCTGGCGATCACCACCAAGGGCAAGGTCTATGCCTGGGGGGTGGGTGGCAACGGGCAGCTGGGCCTGGGGGACTATCAGGCCCGTACCACGCCCACAGCGGTGCCGCTGCCCGGGCCGGCGGTGCAGGTGGCGGCGGGCTGGGGCCACTCCCTTGCGTTGCTGGCCGATGGCCGGGTGTTCGCCTGGGGCAACAACGCCTCGGGCCAGTTGGGAGATGGCACCACGACCATGCGCAACACCCCCGGCGCCCTTCCAGGGGTCACCACGGCCACCTACATCGCCTGTGGCTATAACCACAACCTGATGGCCAAGTCGGACCAGTCCATCTGGCTCTGGGGTTACAACTCCCATGGCCAGCTGAGCCAGGGGGACAAGGTGAACCGCCTCAGCCCCGTGTCGATCCCTCTCGCATCCTCCCAGATTGCCGATGTGGCACTTGGGGAACTGCACACCCTGATCCTGCTGACGTCCAACAGCCTCTATGGCTTCGGCGACAACGGGTATGGCCAGCTTGGCCTGCCCACCAGCAGCGGCGAGCACCTGGTGCTCACATTGCTCGTCGGTGGCGTGAAGGCGGTCCGGGCCTTCTCCCTCTACTCAGTCGTGCTTGGTACGGACGGCGTGCCCTATGGCTCAGGAGAAAATGTCTACGGCCAGCTGGGCGACGGCAGCCAGACCACACGCTACACCTGGGTGCCCATGAATTCGGGCGGCCTGCCCGCCGGGACGACCCTCCGGAATGTGGTACCCGGCCAATACCACACCCTGTTCCTGGGGACGCAGGGCAGCGTGGCCTCCGTTGGCTACAACTGGTACGGCCAGCTCGGTCTGGGGGCGGCCACGACGACGTCGTACACCACCTCTCAGGGCATCGCCGGGCTCAACGCCCTCCTGGTGGCTTCGGGTTCCCAGTCCTCCTTCGCGGTCCTGCCGGATTTGACCGTGAAGGCCTGGGGCTACAACGCCAATGGTCGGTTGGGCGACGGCACCGCCACCGATCGGCCCTCGCCGGTCACCATTCCCGGCCTGTTCCTGGGACCTCTGCCTACCGGTGTGGCTGGACCCCTCACCCAGCGCCCCGGGAAGCTGGGGGGTCGCACCTAGTCGCTCAGCATCACGATGACACTGAATGTGGGGGGCCCTGGTCTCGTTGCCGACCAGGGCTCCCTGAGGACCAGGGGTGAGCGGCCCTTCCGGTGGCCCAGGGACTTTCTGGAAAGCGTATCTGGGTGGAAAGGGCGTCCATCCGCATCCTGAAAGCTCTCCTCGAGGTGTTTGATGCGACGTTGTGTTCCCCGGTTGTTCGTCACGCGGCTGGCCCCGGGCCTCCTCCTCCTCGGTGCCCTCGCCTGCGGCTCGGGTGGGGGATCAAACCCCGCTCCCGTGGCCCCTCCGCAAGCCCTGACCTATGCCACCAATCCCGCGGTCTACACCAAGGGGGAGGCGATTGCCCCCAATGGGTCAAGCCATGGTGGGGGCGTTGTCGTCGGCTACGCGGTGGCGCCCGCGCTGCCCGCCGGGTTGTCCCTGCACCCCAGCACCGGAGCTGTCACGGGCACACCCACTGTGCTCGCGCCCATGGCCACCTACACCGTCACCGCCTCGAACCCGGGTGGCAGCGCGACGGCGGCCCTGGTGATCACCGTGAACGACCAGGCCCCGGCGAACCTCGCCTATGCCACACCCACGGCCACCTACACCGTGGGGAATGCCATCGTGTCCAATGCCCCCAGCCATACCGGTGGCGAGGTGCTCGCCTATGCGGTGACACCCCCCCTGCCTCAGGGACTGTCACTGGATGCCATCACGGGCGTCATCTCCGGCACCCCCTCGGGGCCCACCGCCACGGCCACCTACACCGTCACGGCCACCAACAGTGGCGGCAGCACCACCGCCAACCTGACGCTCACCGTGAACGACCTGGCCCCCTCCGGCCTCGCCTACGCCACCAACCCGGCCATCTACACCGTCGGCACCGGCATTGCAGACAATGCACCCACCCATGGCGGGGGCGCGGTGGTTGCCTACACCGTCAGCCCGAGCCTGCCCTCAGGCCTCAGCCTTCACCCCGGTACCGGCATCCTGTCTGGCACCCCCACGGCACCTGCCGCGCTGGCTTCCTACACCGTCACCGCCTTCAATGGGGGGGGCAGTACGACAGCGCTCCTCACGCTCACGGTGAATCCGCTCCCCCGATTCGCCTATGTGGCAAATCCGGGCGACAGCACGGTGTCGCAGTTCACCGTGAACCCCCTCACCGGGCAACTGCGCCACAACGGCTACAGCGGGGTTGGCGGTACGCCCCAGGCGGTGGCCGTGGATCCCACCGGGAAATATGTGTATGTGGCGGTGACGGGAACCAATGTGGTGAGTTATTACCACATCGAAAGCGATGGTCGCCTGACCTTCGAGCAGAACCTGGCCACGGGGATCAACCCCTACGCCCTCACCGTCGATCCCCTGGGGCGGTTCCTCTATGTGGCGAACTTTGGATCCAACGATGTCTCAGCCTATGCCATTACCACCAGCAATGGCTGGCTGACGCCCTTGGGCACCGTGGGGACGGGGGCCCAACCCCTCTCGGTCACGGTGGATCCCTCGGGCCAATTTGCCTATGTGTCGTGCAATGACTCGACCCTCTACGCCTACAGCATCCAGAGGTCGACCGGTGTCCTGACGGCCTTGGCGGGCAACCCCCATGCAACACCCGGTGCCAGCAACGGCCGCTCGGTGGCCATGGACCCCTTGGGCAAGTTTGTCTATGTGGCCAATGCTTCGGGCAGCCTCTCGGCCTATACCGTCAATCCCGTGAGTGGGTACTTGTCCAATGTGGCGGGGAGCCCCTTCCTGGCGGGGACCTTCCCCATCTCCGTGGCCGTGGAGCCCACGGGCCGGTTTGTCTACGTGGCGAACCTGAACTCGAACAATGTGTCGGTTTTCGCCATCAACGCCGCCACGGGCGCCTTGACCAGCCTGGGGGCCGTTGCAGCGGGGACGGGGCCTGCGTCCCTCAGCATTGACCCCACCGGTTCCTTCCTTCATGTGGCCTGCAGCAGCTCCAGCGACGTCTCGACGTTTGCCATCAACCCGGGCAGCGGCGCCCTCACGGCCACCTCCAAGGCCGCGACCCGCTTCGGCGGAGCCTCCATGGCCCTGGCGAATGGCCCGGCCCCCGTGGCCTATGCCCCCAAGGCGGTCTATGTATCGAACTCCAACGGGGGTAACACCACTGGCAGTGTGTCGGCGTTCAGCATGGATCCGGGTAGCGGCAGCCTCACCGCCCTGGGCGGGTCGCCGTTCCCGAGCGGGTGGAACACCCAGGGTCTGGCGTGGACCCGCAGTCCCTACCCAGCCTATGGACCCTTCCTGTATGTGGCCAATTACAATCCGACCCTGACGGGGTTTGCCATCACTGCCACGGGCAGCCTGACCACCATGGCCGGTTCGCCCTTCCTGGCGCCCACAGGCCATTCCGCCTGGGCCTCAGTGGTGGATCCCTCCTGTCGGTTTGCCTACTTCGCCAACTACAACAACGGGGGAGCGGGGAGTGTCTCGGCCTTCCGGCTTGACCCATTGGATGGCCACCTGGTTGCGCTGTCGGGATCGCCCTTTCTCGCGGGCAACGGACCCGCTGCCATCGCCGTGGATCCCGCCGGGCGCTTCGCCTATGTGGCCAACAGTTACGGCAACAGCGTCTCGGCCTACACCATCAGTGCCATCACGGGTGCCTTGACCCGTCTGGATGCGGATCCAGGGACCGTGGGTGTGCAGGACTTCACGGCGGGGTCTTTCCCCAACTCCGTGGCCGTGGATCCCGGCGGGCGCTTCGTCTATGTGGCGAACTCCGGCGACGGCACCGTATCGGTGTATGCGATCAACCCTGCCACCGGCGCCCTCACCCCCCTGGATGCGGATTCGGCCACGGCCGGGATCCAGAACTTCAGCCTGGGTCGCGTCCTGACCGTGGCCATCGAGCCCACCGGACGCTTTGCCTACTTCATCAAGGACGGTGGCTTCAATCAGGTGCTCACCTATGGGATCGATGCCGCCACGGGGGCCATCACGTCCCTGGGCTCCATCGCCACCGGCGCGACGCCTCGTGCCCTGACGATTGATACGGCCGGAACCTTCGCTTTTGTCGCCAACTACGGGGGCAACAGTGTGTCGGTCTATCGCCTGGATCCAGCCACGGGACTCTTGACCACCGTGACGGGATCGCCCATTGCGCTCGCGGGGGCGACTGCCCCCAACGCCATCGTCACCACCGGCACGATTCAGTAGGTCATCAGCCCAGCAGCGCCTTCACTTGCTGGAGGCGCTGCTCCTTCTCTTCGGCCTGGCCCCGCAGCTTGGCCACGGCGGCTTCGGGGGCCTTGGTGACGAAGCTGTCGTCGGCGAGCCGGGCCCGCAGGGGCTCCAGCTCCTTCTCCAGCTTGGCCAGCTCCTTCTCCAGCTTGGCCTTTTCAGCCACGGGGTCCTTGAGGCCCGCCAGCTCCAGGGCCACGGCCCCTCCCGCCACCACGGCCACGGTGCGGGTGGGCGCCGCGAGGTCGGCTTTCGCGAAGGTCACGGAATCCAGTCGGGCAATGGCCTTCAGGGCCTCGGCAAAGGGCTCCAGCTCCAGCAGGGAACAGAAGGCGGGCACGCGCTTGGCCGGGTCGACGCCCTGCTCGGCCTTGAGGCGCAGCAGGGCCGAGAGGGCCTCCTGGAAGCGGGGGATGAGGGTGGCATCGCCGCCCGTGACCCGGAGCAGCGGCGCGTCCAGGGGCCAGCTCCGCTGGGCCAGCAGGGTGGGCTCTCCCGCCGGGAGGCGGCCATCCATCATGGCTTCGTGGATCTCCTCCGTGAGGAAGGGGACGAAGGGATGCAGGGCCCGCAGGAGGATGTCGAGGAAGTGCAGGATGGCGGCCTTCTGGCCCGGCGTGCCGCTGACCAGCTGCACCTTGGCCAGCTCGATGTAGGTGGCGCAGAAGTCATCCCAGACCAGGTGGTAGAGCAGGTCGGACGCCTCGTGGAAGCGGAACTCCTCCAGGGCCCTGGTGACGGCCGTGAGGCTGTCCCGCATGCGGCCGATCATCCAGTATTCGGCCTCGCCGAAGGTGGGCTCCGTGGCCAGGGTGATGCTGGCGTCGAGGTTCATCTGCACGAAGCGGGAGGCATTCCAGAGCTTGTTGCAGAAGTTGCGGCTGGCTTCCAGGCGGGCGGTGCTCATGGCGATGTCCGTGCCCGGCGCGGCCATGATGGCCAGGGAGAACCGCAGCGCATCCGTGCCGTACTCCTCCATCACCTCCAGGGGATCGATGACATTGCCCTTGGTCTTGCTCATCTTCTGGCCGCTGGCGTCCCGCACCAGGCTGTTGAAGTAGACCTTGTGGAAGGGCACCTCGCCCATCCAGGTGAGGCCCGCCATGGCCATGCGGGCCACCCAGAAGAAGAGGATGTCGTAGCCGGTGATGAGCACGCTGGTGGGGTAGTAGCGCTTCAGATCTTCCGTCTCATCCGGCCAGCCGAAGACGCTGAAGGGCCAGAGGGCCGAGCTGAACCAGGTGTCCAGGGTGTCGGGATCCTGGATGAGCTGGGTGGCGCCGCAGGTGCAGGCCGCAGGGGCCTCTAGTTCCACATGCAGCGTGCCGCAGGCGGTACAGGTCCAGGCGGGGATGCGGTGGCCCCAGACCAGCTGGCGGCTGATGCACCAGTCCTGGATGTTGGAGAGCCAGTGGTTCCAGACAGCGGTGTGGTGCTCGGGCGTGAACTGGATGGCACCCGAGTTGACAGCCTCCAGCGCCTTGGCGGCGGCGTCCTTCACATCCATGAACCACTGCTCGCTCACCAGCGGCTCCAGCACGGCGCCGCTGCGGTCGCTGAGGCTGATCTTGTTCGTGTAGTCCTCCACCTTCACCAGGAAGCCCTGCTCCTCCAGGTCGGCCACCACGCGCTTGCGGGCCTCGAAGCGGTCCAGTCCGGCATAGGCGCCGGCGGCGGCGGTCATCTTGGCGTCGAAGCCGATGATGGTGATGGCGGGCAGGCCCAGCCGCTGACCCGCCGCGAAGTCGTTGGCATCGTGGGCCGGGGTCACCTTCACGCAGCCGGTGCCGAAGGCGGGATCCACGAAGCTGTCGGCCACCACGGGGATCTGGCGCCCCGTGAGCGGGTGGTCCATGAGCTTGCCGATCATGCCCTGGTACCGCTCGTCGTCGGGATGCACGGCCACGGCCGTGTCGCCGAGCATGGTCTCGGGCCGGGTGGTGGCCACCACCACGTCGCCGCTGCCATCGGCCAGGGGGTAGCGCAGGTGCCAGAGCTTGCCGCGGCGCTCCTCGTATTTCACTTCCAGATCGCTAAGGGCGGTCTGGAGGGCGGGATCCCACTGGATCATGCGGGGCCCGCGGTAGATGCGGCCGGCCTTGTAGCTTTCCACGAAGACCTTGCGCACGGCCTTGTTGAGGGCGGGGTCGAGGGTGAAGCGGTTGCGGGTCCAGTCCACGGAGCAGCCCAGGCGCTTCAGCTGGTGCTCGATGGCGCCCTGGTTCTTCTCTTTCCAGTCCCAGATGCGCTGCTCGAAGGCGTCACGGCCCAGCTGATGGCGATCGGTGCCCTCGGCCTTCAGCTGGCGCTCCACCATCATCTGGGTGGCGATGCCCGCGTGGTCCGTGCCCGGCACCCAGAGGGCGTCGAAGCCCTGGGCCCGCTTGAACCGCGTCAGCACGTCGTGGAGCGTGTTCACCAACGCGTGGCCCATGTGCAGGTTGCCCGTGATGTTGGGTGGGGGAATCACGATGGACCAGGGCTCCTTCCCACTCTGCGGGGCGGCTTCGAAGGCCCTTGCGGATTCCCACACTTCGTACCACCGCGTCTGGGCGGTCCTGAAATCGAAAGCCTTGTCCATTTCGCGCATGGGGATCCTTGCTGGGTCGCTTGAGGGTCACCCAGGCTCCGGATCAGCTGCGCCGATCCGAAGCATGGGATTGGGCGCGGGATCGGGACCGCCGGATCACCCCTGGCGCCGAATGGACCAGTCTACCGGTGGGACCGGCCCGCATCCAGCCGGTGACGGGGATCACGCCCTGTGGGGCTGGAACCAATGCGATACCATGGTCAAGATTGTTCGAGTCGGTGAACACGGGGAGGGCACATGCAGGCTGGGTGGATCTGGCGATTCGGGCTGGCCGCGCTGCTCTTGACCGGGTCCGCCCTGGCCCAGGAGCGGCCGCTGCCGGGGCCCCACGTGAAGGCCAAGCTGATCTGCCACGACTGCCACCAGAAGGAGAAGCCCACCACCGCGGCGGTGCCCGACGAGGCCTGCATGGTGTGCCATGGGGACTACCCGGCCATGAAGGCCCTGACGAAGGACGCAAAGCCCAATCCGCACGGCTCGCCCCACGATCCCATTCCCTGCACCGAGTGCCATCGCCAGCACAAGCCTCCGGTGGTGAAGTGCCTGGAGTGCCACGAGGGGAAGTTCACCTTCAAGATCAAGTGAGACCGTCCTTGTGACAGCATGGGGGGTCACGTGTGAGTGTGCCCATGTCCCTGCGCAGCCTGTCCCTGGTGATGCTACTTCCGGTGTCGGCCTCCCTGCTGGTGGCCGCCCCCTTGGAGGGGCTGGTGCTGCCCTGGCGGCAGGTGGAGGTCAGCGCCCCCGTGTCCTGCCGGATCGTGGAGATGAAGGTCAAGGAGGGCGACCAGGTGAAGGCCGGCCAGGCGCTGGCGGTGCTGGACGGTCGGCTCGAGGAGCTGGAGATGCAGCGGGCCAAGGCCCTGCTGGAGCGCAGTGAGTTCGAGGCCAAGGGGGCGAAACGCCTCTACGAGAACCGCATCATCCCTGAGTCCAAAGCCCTGGAAACGCGGATCGATCTGGAGTTGGCGCGCCTCCGATACGAGACCGCCGTTGAGCAGGTGCGCCTGCGGACCATCCTGGCGCCCCTGGATGGAGTCGTGGTCCTGCGCAGCCACGATGTGGGCGAGACGGTGTCGACGACCCAGCCCCTCTTCCGCATCCTCGACCTCAGCCGGGTGCGGGTGCAGGTGGCCGTGGCGCCCAAGCTGCTGTCCCAGCTGCCGGTGGGCCGGAAGGTCGGCATTCATTTTCACCAGGCGCTCGACCCTGACACGGCCGACGGGGAGGTGAGCCTGGTGGATCCCTGTGCCGATGCGTCCGGGCAGGTCCGGATCCAGGTGACGGTGCCGAATCCCGAGGGCCGGATCCGCTCCGGCCTCCGGGCTGAGGTCACGCTGGGTCCAGTGCCTCAGCCCTGAAGAAACCGCTCGGGGTTGAAGCCGGTGACCATGGCCCCCCAGTGCCGGCCCTGCACCTGGATGGGCATGGAGAGGTCGTTAAGGATCTCTCCCGTGTCCCGCATGTAGGTCTGGAAGAGGAAGGCCTCGGTATTCCGGGAGCGGCGCTTCTCCGTCTCCACGGTGAAGTAGATGCGCTGGTGGCGGCTCTTCACCACATCCACCTGGGGATCGCCGGTCAAGGGCTCGGAGAACCCGGCGTGGTGGATGGCCAGGTAGCCGTTGACATCCAGGGCGACGGCGTAGATGGAGCCCAGGTCCTTGCGGGCCTCGTCGAACACCGGCTGGAGGGCCCGGCCGAAGGCCTCCGCATAGGTGGTGAGGAATTTTTCGGGGTGGGTGTGGGGCACGGGCCGGTAGGTGTGATCGAAGACATCGAGGCCCCCCGCGGCCAGGCCCTCGATGCGGGCCTGCATGGCATCCCGCCACCGGGTCGCCCGCTGGATCACCGCCTCCAGCTCGCCGGTGCCGGTGCGGAACCGGGAGACCAGTTCGAGGAGCTTTTCGGTGGCCCGGTTCATCTCCATGGAGGTGCGGGTGGATTCCTGGAGGCGCTGGCTGGCTTCGGCGCTCAGCCCCCGGATGTCCTGGGCCTGGACATGGATTTCCCGACTGGTGACGGAGATGTTCTCGACGGCGCGGGAGGCCTCGGTGAGCTGGATGGTGTTTCCTTCAAAATCGCCCACCAGCTTGGTGAAGTGTTCGGAGGCCCGACCCAGGGTGGTGGAAGTGCCTCGGAAATCCTCCGTGATGGCCTGGATGCCTGCTGAAGTGTGCGCCACATCCTGGAGCATGCCACCCAGGTTCTGGGCAATCTCTTCGGCGGCCTCGCCCACATCTTCCGAGAGCTTCCGGACCTCGTCGGCCACCACCGCGAAGCCCTTGCCCGCCTCACCCGCATGGGCGGCCTCGATGGAGGCGTTGAGGGCAAGCAGCTTGGTCTGCCCTGCCACGCCCTCGATGAGCTGCACCACATCACTGATGCGCTCGGACCGTTCCGCCAGGCGGAGCACCAGGCCCGAGAAGTCGGTCAGGCGCTGGTTGGTGGCAGCCATGCCCGCATCGGCCTCCGCCAGCTCCTGGTGGGTCAGGCGGGCGGCGGAGAGGTTTTCCTGGGTGGTGGCCGAGAGGTGCTGGGTGACCTGGGCGACCTGCCCGACGGCCTCGGCCACATCCTGGCTGGTGGTGGTGATGCGGGTGGACAGCTCGCCCTGGTGGGTGGCATCGCTGGAGGCATCCGTCGCCAGCTTGGTGGTGCGGGTGGAGCCGACGGCAATGGAGAGGCCCAGCTGTTTCGAGGTGCCGAGGATGTCCCGGATCTGCCCCGCGAACCGGTTGTAGGCATCGGCCAGCCGCCGGATCTCATCGTGGGTCTCCAGGGTGATGTCCTTGGAGAAATCCCCACCCTCCAGGGTGGCGGTGAGGGTGTGCAGGGGGCCCGACACCGAGAGGTGGAAGGTGACGAACGCCGCCAGGCCCAGCAACAGGGCCAGGACCGGCAGAGCCACCGACAGGGTCTCGGCCCGCTGCAGCAGCGCCAGGGTGGCGGTGGATGGGGGCACGGGCAGGGTGGCCAGGTCGGCACGGAGCGCCCGGACCAGCTGCAGGGTCTGGAGACTCAGTACCACCAGGAGGGCGAAGATGGGCAGCATGCAGCCCAGCAGCTTGCGGAGGAACGAATTGAACAGGGACCGCTCCACCAGCTGGTAGATCGCCTTGAACCATCCCATGGAACGCCTCCCCCCGACGGCCTGGTGTGGATTCCCGTGATGGGGCTGGACCAGGACCAAGCGGCCCGGCTGGACGTACTCATCCCAAACGCCTGGCGCCTATTCACGCCATCGGAGTCGGGGAAGCCGGAGTTGAATCCTGATGCCTTGGGAGTCTTCGTGGGGGGAAGGCCTGAACAGAGGCCGTCAGTCGCTGGACATGCGGTCCCACATGTCCTCCCACTCCAGCTCGGTCCACCACTCGCGCTCGAGACCTTGGCAGGTGGTGCCATGGGAGGGGCAGGCCACGCAGCCATCGCCACGGTGGGCGTCGGGATCGTGCTCTGGGGGATAGGCGGCCAGCAGGTCGAGGCCCGCCTGGTGGGCGGCAGCCTCCGCGTCGGTCATGGGCCTGGAGGGCAGCTCGCGCACATGGAACCGGCGCAGCCGCTCCTGGCCTTCGGGGAAGAGGACCGAGTTCTCCGCGTCGATATGGCGCCATAGGGAGCGGCTGTAGTCCACGACCAGCCCCTGGAGGACCGTGCGTTCCGCATCGTTGACGAGGGCGGCGCCCAGGAGATCTTCCATGCCATCCAGCAGGCGCGCCATGCGGGCATGCTCTCCGGTCAGCGCCGCGAGGGGCCCGCGGTCGGCGGGCAGCTCGGCGCGCTCCGCCAGGGCCCTGAAGAGCACAACCTCCTCCTTGTCATGGTGGAAGTCCCCCGCATAGCGCCGGAAGAAGGCCAGGAAGCGCTGACCATCTGCGGGGTTCCCCTGGCCCGCCAGGCGGGCGGTGACGAAGGCGCGGAGCGAGCCCGCCACCTGCTCGATGAGCACGTGTTCCGCGCGGAGGTCGTCGATGAGCTGCATGGCCGCTAGGCCTGCACCGGGGTGCCCTCCACCCGCATGCCCAGGGCGTTCAGCAGCCAGTGGTCGTGGTTACCGCCGGGGTTGGGGGTGGTGAGCAGCTTCTCACCCGTGAAGATGCTGTTGGCGCCCGCGAAGAAGCAGAGGGCCTGCAGCTCGTCGCTCATCTCCGTGCGCCCGGCGCTGAGGCGGATGCGGCTCTTGGGGAAGAGGATGCGGGCCGTGGCGATCATGCGCACCAGCTCCAGCGGGGGCAAGGGCTCGACGTCGGCCAGGGGCGTGCCGTCCACGGCCACGAACTGGTTGATGGGGATGCTCTCCGGCGCGGGCTTCAGCTCCGTGAGCTCCTGAAGGAAGTGGATGCGCTGGTCGATGGTCTCGCCCATGCCCACGATGCCACCGGAGCAGACCTCAAGCCCGGCGGCCCGCACGGCCGCGATGGTCTCCAGGCGCTCGTCGAACTTGCGGGTGTGGATGATGGTCTCGTAGAAATCGCGGCTGCTGTCGATGTTGTGGTTGTAGACCTGGCAGCCCGCCTCTTTCAAGCGCCTTGCCTGGGACTCGTTAAGCATGCCCAGCGTGACGCAGACCTCCATGCCCATGCCCGACACGCCGCGCACCATGTCCAGCACCGCATCGAAATTGGCATCGTCCTTCACCTCGCGCCAGGCGGCGCCCATGCAGTAGCGGGTGCTGCCGTTGGCCTTGGCCTCGGCGGCACCGGCCAGCACTTTCGCCACGTCCTTCAGGGGTTCCACCTTCAGGGCTGTGTTGTAGCGGGCACTCTGGGGGCAGTAGGCGCAGTCCTCGGGGCAGGCCCCGGTCTTGATGGAATCCAGCGTGCAGAACTGGATCTCCTCGGCGTTCCAGTGCTGCCGGTGGGCCGTGGCCGCCCGGTAGAGGAGCTCCGGGACGGGCAGGTCGTGGATGGCACGGATGTCGGCGGCAGGCAGGGACATGATCCACTCGCAAAGAGATCAATTGTACCTGAGATCGGGATCAATCCTCGGGCGCATCCAGATTCAGCCGATAGCCCACATTCGGCTCGGTGATGAAGCACCGGGGCCGGGTGGGGTCCGCCTCCAGCTTCTTTCTCAGCATGGCCATGTAGATGCGCAGGTAGTGGGTGTTGCCTTCGCCACCAGGCCCCCAGACTTCCGTCAACAGCTGCCCGTGGGTGGCGACCTTGCCCTGTCGGCGCACCAGGGCCTCCAGGAGGCGGTACTCGAGGGGGGTCAGCTTCACCGGCAAGCCTCGCAGGCTCACCTCCCGCTGCCCGAGGTCCACCCGGAGGCCGCCGCTGCAGACCACGGGCTCGGTTCCTCCTGCCTGAATGGTCCGGCGGAGGGCCACCCGGATTCGAGCCAGTAGCTCGCCCGCGCCAAAGGGCTTGGCCAGGTAGTCGTCGGCCCCCTGGTCGAGGGCCCGCACCTTGTCCCGTTCCTGGTTGCGGGCGCTGAGGATCACCACGGGCTTGCGACTCCAGGTCCGTAGCTGCGTCAGCACGGCCATGCCATCCAGGTCCGGCAGGCCCAGGTCCAGCAGGATCAGGTCGGGATTGTGGCTGCGGGCCAGGGCCAGGCCCTCGGTGCCGGTGGCGGCGCTCAGCACTTGGTACTGCTGGCCCGCAAGGGTGGGCAGGAGGAAGCGGCGGAGGGCCGCCTCGTCTTCGATGAGGAGGATGAGCGGATGGTTCATGGGAAGTCTGCTGGGGCGGAAGGCGGCTGTCCATCGAGGGGCAGGGCCACCCGGAAGCAGGACCCTCCGCCGGGTCGATCCTCCACGTGGATGGATCCGCCGTGGGCACGGACGATGGCCCGGCTGATGGCCAGGCCGAGGCCAGCCCCGCCTTCACCGGCGCCGGGCAGTCGGAAGAACTTGTCGAAGATCCGCTCCTGCAGCTCGGCGGGAATCCCCGGTCCCCGGTCCGCCACTTCCAGGTGTACCCAGCCCGGTTCCGCCCAGGCGCGCAGGTCCATGGCGAGGCCCGGAGCATGCTGCTGGGCATTGCTCAGGAGGTTGATCAGCACCTGCTCGAAGAGCGCCGCATCGAGGGGCACCAGGGGCAGGGACTCGGGCAGGTCCACGCGCACGGGCAGGGTGCCCTGGCGACGCTCCATCCGGCCCAGAGCCGAGCCCACCACCTCCTCGAGGGGCTGCCACTCCTTCTGCGCCTGGAGGCCGCCGCCTTCCAGCCGGGTGAGGTCCAGCAGGTTGCCGAGCAGATGGGCCAGGCGCTCGCTCTCCTCCTGGATCATGGTGAGCAGGTCGCGCCGGGTGGCCTCGCTCACCTGTCCCGGCAGGAGCAGGCTGCCCGCGGCCCCGTGGATGGCCGCCAGGGGCGTGCGCAGGTCGTGGCCGATGGCGCCCAACAGGGTGCTGCGCATGCGCTCCGTCTCGGTCTCCACCTGGGCCTTCCGGGCCTCCGCCAGCCAGCGAAGCCGCTCAAGGGCCAGGGCGATCTGCACCGCGAAGGCCTTCAGCAACTCCCAGGTGCCCGGGGGCAGCCCGATGCCATTCTGGGGGTGCACCTGCAGGACCCCTTCGCTGCGATCCGTACCTGTCAGACCGAGGCAGCACACTTCACCGAAGAACAGGGGCTCCAGGGGATCCCCCAGGCGTTCCCCCACACCAAGCATGGGCAACAGGTCCCCGGGAGGTGGCAGCTCGGCGCCAGCCAGGGGGCAGGGCAGGCAGCGCCAGCCCTGACCATCTGGTAGCAGCAAGGCGGCTTCGGCTTTGAAGACGCGGCGGATGTGCTGGGCCGCCGTCTCGACGATCTCTTCCGTGGTGCGGCCCCGGGCCAGGGCCCGGCCCAGGAGGTACAGCGAGGCGGTATGCACCTCGCGGCGATGCACCTCCCGCGCCTGCTGGCGCAGGCGGTGGAGCAGGCCCACCACTGCCTGCGCGGCGATCAGCATGACGAGGAAAAACAGCCGGTTCGGCCAATCGGCGGAGCTGGTGCTGAAACGGGGGGTCTCCAGGAGGAAGTTGTAGGTCAGCGCGCTCAGCACCGAGGCCAGCACCGCGAGCCGCTGCCCCCAGCGGTGGGCGATGAAGGTGACGGCGGCCAGGTAGACCGGCAACACCAGGGCGATGTTGCCTTCCCGGGGTACCAGCCAGGCCAGGCCGGAGCTGGCGGCGAGGACAGAGAGGGCGCCCACCATGGCACCGAGGCTGACGGCGGGAAGCACAGAGCTGGCCGATCCCTGGCGGTCATCCATGACTTCGATGTGGGCATCCAGGCCCCGGCGCAGGAGCTCGTTCGCGGTGGAGTGGCCCACCCGGGCCCAGGGCCACCGATCCCGGGAGCGGCCCAGCAGCAGGACCTGCGCCTGGGTGCTGCGGGTGGTCTCGACCAGGCCCTGGGCCAGGGTCGGGGCCTGGACCACCCGGATGTCCGCGCCCAGCCGCTGGGCCTCCTGCAGCCAGACCTGGGCCTGCTCCACATCCTCCGCCAGCGCCGCGCCGCCGGTGTCCACGTGCACGGCGATCCAGGGTGCGCTGCGCTCCCGGGCCAGGCGAAGGCCGGCCTGGATCAAGCGGAGGGCGCGCACCTCGGATCCGAGGGCCACGAGGATGGGCCGGGGTGGGGCTTCCATGGAGGTCAAGGGTAGACGAGGGGGGCGCATAAAAAGGACGTAAAAACTGCGCCGTCCGCACCCGGATCACAGGCGGACCTCTGCATACTTGCGCCGGTCCAGATTATTTCGGACGAGGAGGTTACTTTTTATGACGCCCATGCCGCTGAACACGGGAAACACGGCCTTCATGCTGATCTGCTGCAGCCTCGTCATGCTCATGACGCCGGGGCTCGCCTTCTTCTACGGGGGCCTGGTCGGGCGCAAGAACACCCTGGCCATCATGATCCAGAGCTTCGTGAGCCTGGGCTGGACCACCGTCCTGTGGTTCGCCTTCGGCTACTCCATGTGCTTCGGCCCCAGCTGGCACGGCATCATCGGGCATCCCGGCCACTACGCCTTCCTGAAGCATGTGGACCTGGGCGCCATGTTCACCCTTGGCGGCAACGATGCTGGCATTCCCCTCATCGTGCACATCGCCTACCAGATGATGTTCGCCATCATCACGCCCGCCCTGATCACCGGCGCCTTCGCCAACCGCGTGACCTTCAAGGCCTACATGATCTTCCTCACGGGCTGGCTGATCTTCGTCTACTTCCCCTTCTGCCACATGATCTGGCATCCCGATGGTCTGCTGGCCAAGTGGGGCGTCCTCGACTTTGCGGGCGGCATCGTGGTGCACAATACCGCCGGCATGGCCGCCCTCGCCTCCATCCTCTACATCGGCAAGCGGAAGGTGGTGGAAAACGTTCCCCACAGCGTGCCCCTCATCGCCCTGGGCACCGGCCTGCTCTGGTTCGGCTGGTACGGCTTCAACGCTGGCTCCGAGTTCCGGGTGGACAGCGTCACGGCCTCGGCCTTCCTGAACACCGACATCGCCGCCTCCTTCGCCGCGGCCACCTGGCTTTTCGTGGAGTGGATGAACGCCCGGCAGCCCAAGTTCGTCGGGCTGCTCACCGGGGCCGTGGCGGGCCTGGCCACCATCACCCCGGCAGCCGGCTACGTCTCGCCCGCCACCAGCGCCCTCATCGGCGTGCTCGCGGGCGTCATCTGCTACTACGCAGTGGCCCTGAAGAATCGCCTCGGCTGGGACGACGCCCTCGATGTCTGGGGCGTCCACGGGGTGGGCGGCTTCATCGGCGTCATCTTCCTCGGCATCTTCGCATCCAAGGCCTGGAACCCCGGCGGGACCGACGGACTGCTCATGGGAAATCCGACCTTCTTCTTCAAACAATGCGCCGCCGTGGCGATCTCCTCCGTCTGGGCGTTCGGGTTCACCTACGGCATGCTCTGGATCATCGACCGCATCACCCCCGTCCGGGTGACGCTCATGGCCGAGGAAAAGGGTCTGGACGCCGAACTGCAGGGTGAGGAGGCCTACCCCCAGGGCCTCTGATCCAGAGTCAGCTGAAGCTTTTCCGGGCGGGACAGCCCCAGCAGGCGGTCCCGCCCGGTTTCATGGAGGTGTCCATGCGCATGGCACGACGATCCATCCTTGCCCTCGGCCTGTGTGCCGGGCTTTCGGCCCAGGCGTCGCCCGCTGCGGGCGTCCCAACCCTCACCTGGCGCGGCGCCCTGTGGGCCTCGGCGGTGGCCCAGGACCGCGACACGACGGACGGCTCGCTCGCCTTCCGGGCCCTGGAGCAGGGGCAAGGGCAGTTCACCCTGGACGGCATGCTGCTTGGCGTGGATGCGGGCCTCACCCACGGCTGGTCCGCCAGGGCCACCCTGCTGGCGGGGCACCTCGGGAAGGTGATCCAGGCTTCCACGGGTGACACGGGAACGGCCGCCCCGGTGGAGGCGATGCTGGTGTGGACCGGGCAGCGAGACACCCTCCGCCTGGGCCGGATGATGACCTTCATCGGCATGGAGTTCCTGGACGGCACCCAGAACGTCACGGCCAGTCGGGGCCTGCTGTTCACCTATGCCGATCCCTTCGGCCAGGTGGGCGTGAACTGGCACCACGCCTTCAGTACCAGCTGGAGCTCGGACCTCTGGCTGTTCAATGGTGAGGACCGCCTGCAGGACAACAACCACGGCAAGACGGCGGGGCTGGGCCTCACCTACAACCACCGCGGCTCGGCGGACGACTACCTGTCGCTGCAGGCCTACCGCGGCCCCGAGCAGGCCGGGCTGGGCGCCAGTGCGAACACCGGTGCCGAAGGGCGGCAGCGGGAGCGGCTCTGCCTCATGGGCCAGTGGGTCTGGGGCCGGGCCACGCTCCAGGGCGAGCTGTCCTTGGGCCGCGAGACCTTCGCCGCTGGCGACATCCTCGGGGCCACCACGCCCGTGACAGCCACCTGGCGTGGCCTCGGGCTCATCGCAAAGGTGGACCTGGGCCGGGGGTTGGAGCTCTTCGCCCGGGGGGAGCGTCTGGCCGATGACACCGGGGTCCGGCTGGCCCTGGATGCCTCCATCCGGGAGGGCCTCGGCCTGAACGGGGCGGCCGCCTACACGGGCCGGGTGAATGCGGGCCTGGTGGCCCAATCCTGGAGTGTCGGTGCGACGCAGAAGTACGACCGGGCCTTCGCGCGGGTTGAAGTGCGCCAGGACCGCCTCAACCACGACCTGCTGGATGCCCAGGGCAAAGGCTTCCGCACCGGGGTTTCCGGCACCCTCAGCCTGGGGGCCACTTTCTAGACCTTTTCGTCAAGAATTGATCTGCGGCGGTCTGTGCCATGGCCTCGATTCTGGCCCGGGAGGGCGATGGTCTGCGGAATGGACCGGGGGTAAACCGGTCTCCCCGGTCTGCGTGCTAGATTGGGCCCTTGCACCGCCCCCTGGCGAGAGGAGTTCCTGTGGCCCATGGCTCCGTCCAGACTGCGTCAGCCACCACCCTGACCCGGGAACAGCGGGTCAGGTTGTTCCGAACCATCTATGCGGCCCGTCGCATCGATGACAAGGAAATCATGGGCAAGCGCCAGAACAAGGTCTACTTCCAGATCAACGGGGTGGGCCATGAGGCGGTGCAGGCGGCGGCGGCCATGGTGTTCCGCCCGGGCCACGACTGGTTCTTCTTCTACTACCGGGACCGGGCCCTGGCCTACGGCCTTGGCTACACCGCCAAGGAGATGTTCCTGGGGTCCGTGGGGGCGGTGGACGACCCGGCCAGCGGGGGCCGCCAGATGCCCAGCCACTGGGGCCACAAGGCATTGAATATCTTCACCACGTCCAGCCCCACGGGCAGCCAGTTCCTCCAGGCTGTGGGGGCGGCTGAGGCGGTGCTCCGCGCCGAGCAGGGCGGGCTGCTGGAGGACCTGGGCATCCACTCGGACGAGGTCGCCCTCGTCACCACCGGCGACGGCACCTGCAGCCAGGGCGAGTTCTGGGAGGCCATCAGCAACGCGGTGAACCTCTGCGCGCCGGTGGTCTTCCTGGTGGAGGACAACGGCTACGCCATCAGCACCCCCAGCGAAGTGCAGTACCCCGGGGCCAATGTGGCGGCGCTGCTGAAGGGCTACGAGCCCCACGGCCTGCTCATCCTCGACGAGGTGGACGGCTGCGATCCCATCGCCAGCTACGAGGCCCTCAAGGCGGCGGCGGATCACGCCCGTGCCCGCAAGGGACCCGCGCTGGTGCGGGCCAAGGTGATCCGCCCCTACAGCCACTCCCTGTCCGACGACGAGCAGCTCTACAAGTCCAAGGCGCAGCGGGCGGAGGAGGCCCTGCTCGACCCCGTGGTGCGCTACGCCAGCCAGCTCATCGCCTCGGGGGACCTCACCGAGTCCCAGCTGCAGATGCTGAAGGAGGAAGTGCAGGCGGAGGTCGACGCCGCCTGGGACGAGGCCGACGCGGCCCCCAAGCCCGAGACCAGCAGCATCTACCAGCACCTCTACAGCGAGGAGGTGGATCCCACCTCCGCCGCCTTCGACACCGAGCACGCCGCGGGCGACCAGGCCGTGGGCGCCAAGACCATGCTCGATCTGCTCAACGCGACCCTCAAGCACGAGATGGCGCGGGACCCCCGCATCCTCGTCTTCGGCGAGGATGTGGCCGACGCCAGCCGGGAGGAGATCCTCGACGAGGTGAAGGGGAAGGGCGGGGTGTTCAAGACCACCCATGGCCTGCAGAAGCAGTTCGGCTCCCATCGCGTGTTCAACACGCCCCTGGCCGAGGCCACCATCGTGGGCCGGGCCATCGGCCTGGCCGCCCGGGGCTTCAAGCCGGTGGTGGAGATCCAGTTCTTCGACTACATCTGGCCCGCCATGCAACAGTTGCGGGACGAATTGGCCACCACCCGCTGGCGCTCGAACGGCGCGTTCAGTAACCCGGTGGTGGTGCGGGTGCCCATCGCGGGCTACCTCATGGGTGGGGCCACCTACCACAGCCAGTGCGGCGAGAGCACCTTCACCCACATTCCCGGCCTGCGGGTGGTCTACCCCAGCACGGCACTGGACGCGGCCGGCCTCCTGCGGACCGCCATCCGCTGCGAGGACCCGGTGCTGTTCCTGGAGCCCAAGCACCTCTACCGGCAGACCCACAACAAGGGCAACGACCCCGGCCCCGACTTCATGATCCCCTTCGGCAAGGCCCGCACCGTGCGGGAGGGCACCACGCTCTCGGTCATCACCTATGGGTGCACCGTGCACCGCGCCGTGCAGGCGGCCCGCGAAGCGGAGAAGGAGGGAATCTCCGTCGAGATCATCGATCTCCGCACCCTGAACCCCTACGACTGGGCCGCCATTGAGCGCACGGTGAAGAAGACCCACCGCGTGATCGTGGCCCATGAGGACACGCTTAGCTGGGGCTACGGCGCCGAGATCGTCGCGCGCATAGCCGACGAGCTGTTCTTCCACCTGGACGCGCCGGTGCGGCGCGTGGCCGCCAAGGACACCTGGGTGGCCTACTACCCCGCGTTGGAGGACGCGATCCTCCCGCAGCCCAAGGATTTCCTGGAGGCCTACCGGAAGCTGGCTGGGGTCTGATCGCTTAGAAGGTTAGGATGACCTTGGAGGCGCCCATGCGCATGGTTCCCCTGCTGCTCGCCCTGACCTCAACCCTGGCCTTCGCCCAGCTGGGCCGCACCGACTACTACCAGACGGCCCCCCAGCCCCGATGGACCTTCGGTTTCGCAAAGGTGCAGCCCTCCTTCTCCATCAGCGTCGCGGGCGTCAAGGACGGCCGGACCTCCCAGGTGGACTCGGACGCCGACCTCGGCCTGGGCCGCCACGGCACCCCCCTCGGCCTGTTCACCGAGTACCAGGGAGACTCCCAGACCTTCGCCTTCAGCTACGACTCGGCCACCTACACCGGCGACCGGGTGCTCAGCCGCGACATCAGCCTGGACGGCGTGGCCTACGCCGCGGGCACCCCGCTCCAGACCTCCGCGAAGCTGAAGGTCATGGAAGGCATGTGGACCTACAAGTGGGTCCGGCGCGCGGATGCCTACATCGGCCTCGATCTGGGTGCCCAGCTGCTGCAGACCGACCTTTCCGCCCAGTCCCCGGCCGGCCCCCAGGCCGCCAGCCCCTCGATCCTCCTCCCGCAGATCGGCCTCACCGGCTGGTCCTCCGGCGCCGGGGGCCTGCTGGAATCCCGTGTCTATGTCCGCTATCTCGCCTACAAGGGCGCGTCCCTCACCCGCTACGGCTTCGACGGCAGGGCCTACCTCTACCCGAGCTTCGGCCTGCGAGCTTTTTACGAGGACAGCCGGCTGCGCATCCCCCGGGGCTCACTCCAGCAGGACCTGGATATCCACGCCGATCGCCGGGTCACGGGGGTGGGGCTGGTGATCCGGTTCTGACCGGGGCCCAGCCGGGAAGGGCCGGCCGGAAAAATTTGCTGGCAAAAATTAGGAATGGACTTCGGCAATCCTGTCATGCTGTTCGCGTGACCCGCCAAGGGCGGACCTCACGCCTATGCAATGACGGCCTTGTCTGGGGAAAGTCATCGCTACACCATCACCAGACATCTTGCAGGAAACAGTCATGGCTCAAGGTACCGTCAAGTGGTTCAACGCTGAGAAGGGCTTCGGCTTCATCACCCCCGACGAAGGCGGCGCAGACCTCTTCGTCCACCACACCGCGATTCAGGGCGGCGGCTTCCGCACCCTCGACGAGAACCAGCGCGTCAGCTTCGAAGTCGCCCAGGGCCAGAAGGGCCCCCAGGCCACCAACGTCCAGAAGGTCTAGTTCTCCCTACCGTTCCGAAGAAAAGGCGGCCCACCGGGCCGCCTTTTCGCGTACGAAGTGGCAGGGCCTTCAGTGGTGTCCGTGCCCGTCCGTCACGGCGGGCTTGCCCATGAACTGGGGCTTCCGACCGAGGACGATGACCCAGAGGCCATAGAGGGCCAGGATGCCCAGTCCGATCGCCAGGAAAGCGGGGCGGCCAGCGGCGAGGGCAGGGGAGCCGAAGCCCAGGAGGCCCAGGATGGCACCGAGAAAACCGACGGTGATGAGCAGAATTCCCCAGCGGGCGGCCGCCACGGGGTTCTGGCCTACCTCCTCCGGCAGGGTGCCCAGGGGCGTCTTGACCTCGGCGGCAATGTGGGTGCCCTGGAAGATCAGGACCACGAAGAGGGTGAAATAGAAGATCAGGAAGGTCATGGGAAACTCCTGGGGGGGCCCCAGGATCTCACAAGCGACCCGGGGCGGCCAGATTCAAGGCGCACATTTGGACCTTGACATGTTCAATCGATTGATTAATCTTGGAATCTTGAGTTAATCATTCGATTGATTCATTCCATCGAGGCTTCCATGGCCCCTCTTGAAATGCCCCAGGACACCCGCACGCGGCTCATCGAATCCGCCATCCTCCAATTCGCTGCCAAGGGGTTCGATGGCACCGGCATCCGGGAGATCGCCAAAGGTGCGCAGGCCAACTCGGCCCTGGTGACCTACCACTTCTGCGGGAAGGAGGGGCTCTACCTGGAGGCCCTGAAGGCGATCTTCTCCCGGAAGGTGTCCCCCGTTTCCCTGCTGGCCGAGGTCCCTCCTGCGGGAAGTCCCGGCGCCCGCCAGGCTGCCCTCCAGGGGCTCCAGGACTACATCCGGGCCTTCATCAACGAGTTGATGTCCTGCAGTGGCTCGGATCCTGTGGACGAGGCGGCCATGGTGCTCATGGCCCGAGAGATGCAAGCCCCCCGACCCGCCTCGGTCCCCCTGCTCCTGGAGCATGTGAAGCCCTACGTGAGCCACCTCATGAACTGCCTGCAGGTGCTGCGCCCCGACCTGAACGAAGAGGACCTCTTCGCCATGGGGGTGAGCATCCAGGGCCAGATGCTCCACTTCCGCAACTCCCTGGGGATCATCCGCCTCATCCGGGGCAACCCGGCCTACCCGGAAGACCTGGACCGGATGATTCGCCACTACATCGATTTCAGCCTCCGGGGACTTGGCGTCCCCGAGGCCTTCCCCGAGCCGAGGACCTGACCATGCTGCCCTTCGCCCCACCCGCCCTGCAGGCGCCCGCGCCCCCAATCCAGACGCCACCGGCCCAGGCAAGCCTCTCCCTTTCGCTGAGGGATGCCCTGGCCCGGGCCCGTCAGGAGAACCCCATGCTCCGCGCCGCGCAGGCCCGGGTGGACGAGCGCCGCGGGCTGATCACCAGCACCCGGGCCGACGCCCTGCCGCAGCTGACCCTCATGGGCGACTTCACCCGGGTGCGGGATGTCTCCATCCTCAACAGCGGCTTCGCCGACAGCGCCGCGGCCTTCGGCATCACCCCCAGCTCCCTGGTGGGCGCCCGCAGCATCTACACCACCCAGGCCAACCTGACTCAGCCGCTGTTCTACTGGGGCAAGCTGGGCACGGCCGTCGACATCGCCATGATGGGCGAGCAGGAAGCCGCCCTGGGCTACACCACCACCGAGCTGGATGTGCTGCACGGCGTGGCCAGGGCCTACCTGGCGGTGCTGTCCGCCCAGGCGGAGCAGGAGGTCATCGAGAGCCGTCGCCAGACTGCGGAGCAGTTCGTGTCGGACGTGAAGGCCCGGCTGGAGGCGCAATCCGCCACCGAGCTCGACCGCCTGCGCGCCGAGAGCGAACTGTTGGCGGTGCTGCCGGAGGCCCTCCAGGCCGATGCCAACGTGAAGCGGGCCATGGAAGTGCTGAACGGACAGCTGGGCCTCGACCCCAAGACACCCCTGGCGCTCAAGGCCATGGGCCTCCCCGAACCCGGCACCCGGCCCACGGGCACCGCCCGCAGCGAAGTGCTCCAGCTCAAGCAGCAGGAGGCCATGTACCGCGCCAACGAGAAGATCATCACCTCGGATCTGCGTCCGAAGTTCGACCTGAGCGCCAGCTACGGCTACCAGGCGGGCCAGTCGGACAACCTCTTCAAGGAGCCCTACGACACCTGGCGGGTGAGCGTCACCATGAAGTTCCCGATCTTCGACGGGCTGCGCAGCTCCGGGAAGCGGGCCCAGAACCGGGCCCAGCTGGAGCAGGTGAAGCAGGTCCGGGTGGACCGTGAGCGCACCGTCGCCATCGAGCAGCGCAGTGCTGACCGCGAACTCGAGAAGGCGATCGCGCTGAACGAGGCGGCTGCCAAGGCGCATGATGCCGCGGCCGAAGCCCTGCGTGTCAGCCGCGAAGCCTTCGACCAGGGCCTGATCACCTCCCTCGACCTGCTGCAGGCCGAGCGGTCCGAGCGCCAGGCCGAGAGTCAGCGGCGCCGCGCCGAGCTGGGCCTCTGGGCCGCCCGCTTCGACCAGCGCCGGTCCCTGGGCCTCCCCCCTCTCTGAATCCGCCGATCTCTCTGGAGCCGATCATGAACCGCAAGTCCCTGTTCTACCTCGCCGTGCCGGTGGTCATCATCGCCGGGGCAGCCACCTACCACCGCAGCCAGCGCAATGCCGAGCTGAATCACCAGGCCAAGGTCAAGTCGGAGGGCCTCCTCGCCGTGACGCTGGTGCCCGTGGAGGAACGTACCTTCCGTCCTGCGGTGCCCTTCACGGGCAACCTGCTGGCCGTGAACCGCGCCGAACTCAAGGGCGAGGTCACTGGCCGCATGACCCGCGTGGCCGTGCAGGAAGGAGACACGGTCGCCGCGGGTGCCTTGCTGGGCGCCCAGGATGAGGACGACTATCTGCTGGGCGTGCGGGCCGCCGAGGCGCAGGTGGCCCAGGCCAAAGCACAGGCGCTGCAAGCGCAGCGCGACAATGATCGATCCATCACCCTGTTGGAGAAGCGCAGCATCACCAAGCAGTCCGCCCAGCAGGCCGAGACCGCCTACAACGCGACCCGGGCCGCCGTTCAGGCCGCTGAAAGCAACCTGGGCCTGGCCCGCCTCCGCTTCAAAAAGGCCCGCATTGTGGCGCCGTTCGCAGGGCAGGTGGCCCGGCGCCTGGTGCAGCCTGGCGAAATGTTGAACCCTGGGCAACCCGCCTTCGAGGTGGTCGACAACCGGAAACTGGAGATCCAGGCCAACCTCTCCGCCGAGGTGATGGGCCTCGTGAAGCCTGGCTTGGCCGTCACGTTCCGTACCGCGGGAATTGATCACGCCGTGAAGGGAATCCTCACGCAGGTGAGTCCCTCCCTGTCCGCGGATGGCCGGACGCTTCGCGTTCGCATTGAAGTGCCCAACCCAGACGGCCTGCTGAAGGGCGGCCTGTTCGTCGAGGGCGTCATCCTTGGCGAGGGCGAGGTAAAGCAGCCCTCCTTGCCCGCCACCCTCCTTAAAGCGGAGGGCAGGGATGCCGAACTCTTCGTGGCTCAGGACGGCGCGGCCCATCGCCGCAAGGTGTCCCTGGGGGTCGAGCAGAATGGCTACCGCCCTGTCCAGGGGCTGGCCCTGAACGACATGGTCATCGATGGCGGCAAGGACCTGGTGGGCGAAGGGACGCGCCTGCAGGTCGTCAGCGGCACGGATGCAGGGGGGAAGTGACATGTTCCTTTCCGATTTCTCCATCCGCCGGCCCGTCTTCACCGTCTGCATCATGCTGGCGCTGGTGGTGCTGGGCCTCTTCTCGGTGAAGGGCCTGGGCATCGAGCAATTCCCCAACACCGACCTCCCCATCATCACGGTCTCCATCATCTATCCCGGCGCCAGCCCCGAGTCCGTCAAACAGGACGTGGTCAAGAAGGTGGAAGAAGCGGTCAATCCCCTGGAGGCGATCAAGGAGATCAGTTCCACCAGCCAGGAGAGCCTGGGGACGCTGCTGATCCAGTTCCAGCTGGGCCGAAACATAGACAAGGCCCTGGACGACGTGCGCACCAAGATCGGCCAGATCCGTCGCGACCTGCCGAACACCATCGAAGAACCCGTCATCTCCAAGTTCGATCCGGCCCAGCTTCCCGTGCTGTCACTGGTGCTGAAGCCGGATGCCAAACACACGGGCATGAACGATCGGGAACTGACCCGCATCGGTGAGGACTTCCTGAAACGGCGCCTCGAGAATGTGAACGGCGTGGGCAAGGTGGAGCTGGCCGGTGGAAGCACCCGGGAAATCCTGGTGCAAGTGGACCCCCAGGCGCTGGAATCCCGTGGCCTCTCCCTGCCTGCCATCATGGCTGCCCTGGGCAATGACACCAGGGCCATCCCCAGCGGGAGTCTGCTCCAGGGCCGCCGGGAAGTGTCCGTGAAGGTGGATGCCAAGGCAAAATCCGTGGACGATTTTCGCCATGTGGTGGTGGGCAACAAGCTGGGTCGCCCCATCGAACTGCAGGAAGTGGCCACGGTGGTGGACGGCGTGAAGGAACGCCGCAGCCTGGCGCGCCTGGACGGGCGCGATGTGGTGGCTCTGGAGCTGCAGCGACAGACGGGCGGCAACACCGTGGCCATGGTGTCCGCGGTACGAAAGGCCCTCGACAACCTGAAGCCCGACCTGGAAAAACAGGGTGTGGAGGTCGTGACTGCCCGCGACAACGCACGGTTCATTTCCGACAGCGTGGACGACGTGAAGGTGTCCATCTACCTGGGCGGCCTGCTCACCATCATCATCGTCTTCTACTTCCTGAAGAGCTGGCGTTCCACCCTCATCACCAGCCTCACGCTGCCCGTGTCCGTGATCTCGACCTTCATCATCATGAAGGCACTGAATTTCACCCTGAACACCATGACCTTGATGGGCCTCAGTCTGGCCATCGGCATCCTCATCGATGATGCCATCGTGGTGCGGGAGAACATCACCCGGCACGCCGAGATGGGCAAGGACCATGTCACCGCAGCCCGCGAGGGCACGGCCGAGATTGGCCCTGCCGTCATCGCCACCACCCTGTCCATCCTCGCAGTATTCGTGCCTGTGGCCTTCATGGGCGGCATTGTCGGCAAGTTCTTCTTCCCCTTTGGCATCGTGGTGGCTTTCGCCGTCGCGGTGTCGCTGTTCGTCAGCTTCACCCTGGATCCCATGCTCAGCGCCGTCTGGCCCGATCCCGAACACGAGAAGAGCGCTGATGGGCATGTCCACTACAAGGGGCGGAACCCAGTCCTGCGCAGTGTGGAGGCCTTCAGCCGCATGCTGGACCGGTGGGAGGTCTTCTACAAGACCGCCATCGAGTGGGCCCTGAACCACCGCAAGACCGTCATGGCCCTGGGCTTCGGCAGCTGGGTGCTGGCCATGTCGCTCATCGGCCTGCTTGGCAACAACTTCATGCCCGACTATGACCGTGGCGACCTCGCCGTTTCCTTCAAGGCCGAACCCGGCTCCAGCCTGCAAGCCACTCGTCAGAAGGCCGAGGCCATCGAGTCCATCATCAAGGCGACGCCGGGCGTGGAACTGGCCTACACCACCATCGGCACGGGACTCAACGGCAGCATCAACTCCGGCAACATCTATGTGAAGTTGAAGGAGGGGCGAAGGCCCCACCACGTCCAGATCCGGCGGCAACTGCGCGAGGCCTTCCGCTCAGTCCCTGGTGTTGAAACCACCGTGGGCACGGTGAATGACTTCGGTCAGCAGTCACCCATCATGATCGCCGTGCAGGCCCCGGATCGGGAAGCCGTGATCCGCGCCGTGCCCCTGGTGAGGGAGGCCCTGCGCTCCGTGCCCGGCGCCGTGGACATCACCACCAGCCTGGACAGCGGCAAGCCCGAGTTGAGGTTGGTGGTGGATCGCAAGGCGGCCTCAGATCTGGGCGTTAGCCCATCTGCAGTGGCCCGGGTGGTGCGTCCCCTCGTCGATGGCGAGAAGGTGGCCAAGTATGAGGATGAGACCGGTGAACAGCGGGACGTCCGCGTGCGCCTCTCCGATCAGGAGCGGCGTCTTTCGACCCAGTTGGCCAACATGACCATGGAGAGCACCAAGGACATCGGCGGGGGCAAGCACCCCCTCATCCGGCTCAACCAGGTGGCCCGTTTCGAGGAAGGCATCGCCCCCGCCAAACTGCAGCGACACGACCTCATGGAAGAGGTGGAGATCGATGCCAACTTCGAGGGGGCCACCCTCGGCGAAGTGAGTGCCGAGGCCGCCAAGAAGGTCGAAGCGCTCAAGGCCAGCGGGAAGCTGCCGGAGGGCTTGCGCGTGGAGTTCCTGGGCCAGACCCGGGACAGCAAGGAAACCGCGGGGTACATGGGGCAGTCCCTGCTCCTGGCCGTGTTCTTCATCTACTTCGTGCTGGCCAGCCAATTCGAAAGCTTCAAGCTGCCCATCACGATCATGCTCAGCCTGCCGCTCTCCATGGTGGGCATGGTCATGATGCTCCTGGTGACGGGGGACACCATGTCCATGATGACGAGCATCGGCATGATCCTGCTCATGGGCCTGGTGACCAAGAACGCCATCCTGCTGGTGGATCACGCCCTGCACCTGGAGCGCGAAGAGGGCATTTCGCGGCGCCAGGCCATCATCCGGGCGGGCACGGTGCGGCTGCGGCCCATCCTCATGACCAGCTTCGCCATGATCGGCGGCATGCTGCCCCTGTTCCTGGCCCTGGGCGCCGGGGCGGAGATGCGCGCCCCCATGGCCCGCGCCGTGGTGGGCGGTCTCATCACCTCCACCCTGCTCACGCTCATCGTGGTGCCGGTGTTCTTCGAGATCCTCGAGGACTTCAGCCTGGCCAAGACCTGGGCCTGGCTGCGCCAGCGGGTGGGACGCCCCCTCCCTGAATCCGAACCGCAGACACCCCTGATGGAGACCCCCGATGCCTGAGCCCTTGTTCTTCGATGCCGTCGAAAGCCGCCGAACGGTGCGGGACTTTCTGCCGGATCCCGTGCCCCAGGAGGTGCTGGATCGCTGCCTCGATGCGGCCCGGCTGGCACCCAGCTCCAGCAACCTCCAGCCCTGGGAGTTCGTCATCCTCCGCGACCCCCAGGTGCGCCAGGCCGCCAATGCCGCCTGCCTGGACCAGCTGCCCGCCAAGACCGCCCCGCTGCTGCTCGCCCTGGTCACGCACCGCGACACCTGGAAGCGGAACCGCAACGAGATCCTGCGGGTCTTCGAAGGCCGCGGGCCGCTGCGCCCCAGCCAGGCGGCCTACTACCGCAAGATCATCCCCGTCATCTACACGACGGGACCATTCGGCCTGCTGGGCCCCTTCAAGCGGGCCTTCAGCCGGATTGCCTCCCTCTTCAAGGCAACGCCCAACCTCATGTCCCGTGGCGATATCCGCATCATGGCCCACAAGAGCACGGCCCTTGCCGCGGCCACCTTCATGCTGGCGCTCCGCGCCGAAGGCTACGACAGCTGCCCCATGGAGGGCTTCGATCCCTGGCGGGCCAAGGCCCTGCTGGACCTGCCCCGGGGCGCCGAGGTGAACATGTTCCTGGCGGTGGGCAAGCGCAGCGACAAGGGCGTGTGGTGGGACCGGGTGCTGATGCCCCGGGACTGGGTGGTGCGGGAGATCTGACCCTTCGAGCACGATTCAGCGCGGTTCGGCCCCCAACGCCTCCCAGGCCTCCGCCAGCGCCTCTGCGCCGCAGCGACGTGCGAGGGCGGCGGCTTCCCGGGCGATCTCGGGGCGGGGCGCCCGGGCGAAGGCCTCCCGGAAGATGCGGTCGGCTTCCTGGCGCTTTCCCAGATGCAGTTTGGCTTCGGCGAGCAGGGCGGTCTCCCCGTTCCACATTCCAAAGCCGAAGTAGGTGCCCAGGTGGACGGCGGACCTGCCATTCGCATCCTCCCGGGCGGCCGCATCCAGGGTTTCCAGTAGGTCCTGGTTGCGGTCATAGGCAGCCTGCAGGACCGGTTCGGCATCGTGCCAGTCGTCGCGCGCCTGGGCGTCCTCCACAAACGCCTCGAGGGCAGCGGAGGGTGGCCACTGGCGACTCCCCGGCGGGGGCGCCATGCCGGCCATCAGCTCCGTGGGGCGCCCCCCGGCGCCCGCCTCCCGGAGCGAGAGCCACACCTTCCACCGCCGGTCGTCCGTGGGTCGCGCCTGCAACCGCGCCTCGACTTCGGGCATCAGGTGGTTCGCGAGTTCGCGCAGGCGCGGGCTGTGCTCGGCAAAGGCGGTCAGCTGGGCCGCCAGGGCGAGGGGGCTGGACTCCGAGGGCAGAGGGCCGGGCCAGAGGTTGGTCGCCATGAACTGTCGGTAGCGATCGCCGTATTCACCCCAGATTCGGGCATCCTCGGCCTCGGTCAGCGGGGCCTTCTCCCGGCTCCCGGGGGCCGGTGGCGCGGTGGGATCAGCTCCCGGCAGCTTTGTCGGTGGCGGCCCCTCCGTCGCGCCGCGCTGACCGAGGGCGGGAGCCTCGCCCTCTGCCGTGGGAGGCGGAGATAGGGGCGCCGCTGGGGGACCACTGGGAGCCTGGGGGTGTGCGGCGGCCAGGGCCTGTTCGGCGCGGAGTTCACCGAGGCTGCGGAGGTCCAGCACCAGCAGGGCCAGGGCCTCTGCGTGGCCGGGGTTCAGCTTGAGGAACTCGCGCAGCCGCTCCGCCCGGGTGCGGAGAGGGCTCCGGTGGTAGCGCTCCGCGAACTGAGCGGGGGAGGGTGCCTCGGTGCCCTCGGCGAGCACCTGGTGGTCGGCGCCCAGCAATGCCCAGTGGGGCTTTTCGGCGTCCCACCCGCGGAGCGCGACCAGCGTGCGGCCCAGGGGCTGCCGGCGATCCACCTCCTGGGTGCCCAACTGGAGTTCAAGGGCGGGCTCCTGGCTCAGCAGCTTCGTGAAGGCGGGGCCCAGGCTCTGGCCCGTGGCGCTGGGCAGCGTGAGCACCATGCCTTCCGGGTGACCCTGCAGCAACTGGGTGAGGGTGAGGGTGGTGTCGCCAGCCACCACGTAGGTCTGCCCCGCCAGGGGCGTGGCCAGGAGAAGCAGAGCCAGGACCTTCATGGCAGGCCCCCGGGGCGGAGGGCCGCCCAGCGGGCGGCGAGGGGGTTGAGGGCACAGCGGCGGGCGACCGCTGCGGCCTTGGCTGGGAGGGCTGGCCAGTAGGAGGCGTCCAGGGTCTCCCGGACCAGCGCGTCCGCCTGGGCCATCTCGCCGCAGCGCAGGCTGCTCTCCAGCAGGGGCTCCAGGCTGCTGGCCCACTCCCGCTCCAGGAGCGCGGCATTCGAAGCCTGGGCGCCGGGCAGGGCGGCGGGTCCCACTGGCATCCGGTGCTGGAGCAGGTGCGGGGTGGCCTCCCAGCGGTCCTGGAGGTGATCCCGCAGGGCCCGCCACTCCTGGAGGGTGTGGGCCGTGGCGAAGAGCAGCCGCAGGGCCCGTTCCGGGGGCCAGTCCGCCTTTGAAGTCAGCGGGGACGGGACCAGCGTGGCCAGCAGGGCGCGCAGCCCGCCCCCGCCCCGGGCCTGGGCCATCCAGATCCAGAGGTCCCACAGGGGCTCGGACCCAGGGTCCTGCTGCAGCGCGGCCTCCACCTCCGGCTGCACCCGCTGGTACAGGGCCAGCAGGGTGGGGCTGGCGGCATCCACTGGCCGCCCCTCCCGGGTGAAGGCCAGATCCAACTCCCGCCAGGACCCACTGCGAAAGGCCTGATCCAGCGCCTGGGCGAAGCCGCCCCAAGCCTCGAGATCCTGCAGGGGCGTCAGGGGAGTGGCCTCACGCAGGTCCGCCTGGGGCAGGGCATCCGCAGCCCGGAGATAGCCCGCCAGGTCGCCCTTCTCCAGAGGCGCTTCGGGGCTGGCCACCGCGAGGCCCATGAACCGCTGGGCCGCGGTCTCGCCCCGCTGCCGCAGCAGGGCGATGAGCCGTTCCTGCGCCTCCAGGGATTCGGGGTGCTGCCTGAGGAAGGACCGGAGTTCCTTCACGCGGTCATGGAAACCGGCGCCCAGCAGAACCTGGAGAAGTCCGGCGTGGGAGGGGACAGATGTGCCCTTGGTCAGCACCTGGTCGCCCTGAGTGACGAGGATCCAGTAGGACGTGCCCGCGAGTTGAAAGCGCGAGGCCAGCCTCCGTCCCTCCTCACTCTCCAGTGGGCAGGTCCGGAGAGGCACCTGCAGGACGTTCAGGTCCTCCTGCTGCAGCAGGGCGTCGAATCCTTTGGACAAGGAGCGGTCGTCTCCAGCTTCCAGCACCACAAGCCTGGCCGGGGTGGGGCTGTCCAGCGCGTCCCGGGCCAGGAGGACCCGCAGCACGGCGGTTTGCCCACACAGGAGGGAGGCAGCGAGGAAGAGGCACGGTGCGAAGGGTTTCATGGGCCATCACGGTGGCAGCAAGCCAACTGCCTGGCCAGGGCGGACCCGTGGACCAGGCAGTGACGAGGGGTGTGGAGGGAATCAGGTCAGGGCAGGTAGCCGCCGGCGAGCACCTGGAAGGGGGCACTGATCAGGCCGCGGTAGTCGTAGGGGCCGCTGCCGTTCTTCTGGAACCAGCTGGGGTAGACGAAGTCGCTCATGAGGATGGTGCTGATGCGGTAGCCCTGGTCGTTGGTCTCACAGGCGTCGCAGACTTCCACGTAGCCCGTGGTGCCATCGGGGCGGGTGTAGGTGGTGTTCACGAAGGGATCCGTGCGCATCTCCAGAACCTCGTGGGAGATGGTGTTGGTCCAGTAGTCCACGCTCACCCCGTTCACGTGGCAGTAGGCGATGGGGAGGTTCCGGCTCACGGTGTGGTAGTCGCCCTTGGTCTGGCCGATGTAGCACTTCCAGGCGCCCGAGGGGATGGCCTTGCCCTTGCCGACGAAGACGAGGGTGGCGTCGTAGCCCCACTTCGCCTTGTACTCGTTATGCACCTGCACCGCCACCGCGTTGGTCACGCTCTGGAGCGTGGCGTCGGAGACGTTCTTGGTGCTGTTGATGATGGCGATGGTCTGGGCCGGCAGCACGGTGGCGACGGTCAGGGCCAGGGCGGCGAGCAGCTTCATGGCTGTCCTCCAGGGGGTTGGGGTGGGGGGTGGGAGAAAAGGGGTTGCCCGGGCAACACCCCCGCCGTTCCGTGGGTGGGGGAGCTGGAAGAGATGCCGGGTTATGGGAAAAGAACGTTTTGACAAGATCCTATGGGTTTCCGCCTGAATCACAAGGCACTTTCCGAAATCGCATTCTTACTTTTTCTTGGCACCAATGCCGATTTTTCATAAATGATGGGGACCTCCGGATGGACCCGGGACCCTAATCGTGGGGTGAGGGGCTGCGCCACGGGCCCCCGTCGGCCATGGCCCCGTCATTCCCGCTCGTCCTTCCCGGCAGGTTGCGGCACCCTGAAAGGTCCATGGAACCTGTCCCCGCCGATCTCAGAGACCTGCTGCGCCTGGCGGAGGCTCCGGCGGAAGGCTTCACCGCCGAGGGCGCCCGGCTCCGCTGGACCTCCCCACCCGCCTTGGCCCTGGTGCTGGCGCGCTGGGCCACCCGCGAGGGGCGCCTCCAGTCTCTGTGGGTGGACGCCCCCAGTGAGGCCGAGGCCCGCACCCTGGCCGCCGACCTCCAGGCCCTGCTGCCGGGGGTGGGGGTGGCGCACTTTCCGGGCTTCGCGGCCTATGCGGGCGGCGAGAGCAGCCCGCCGGGCATGGTGCTCCGGGAGCGGCTCTCGGCCTTGGTGGGGTTGTTGGAGCGGCGGGTGCAGGTGCTGGTCACGGGGCCTCTCACCGCCTGCGAGAAGCTGCCCCACCCCACCTGGTTCCAGAAGCAGAAGCTGGAACTGCACAAAGGGGCCGAGGTACCCAGGGAACTGCTGCTGGAGACCCTGGTGGCCCTGGGCTACCGGCGCACGGAGCTGGCTTCGGGCCCCGGCGAGTTCAGCTCCCGCGGCATGGTGGTGGACCTGTGGCCGGATCACCTGGACCAGCCCCTCCGGCTGGAGACCTTCGGCGACGAGCTGGAACGGCTCAGCCCCTTTGATCCCGACACCCAACGCCGCACGGGCGAGAGCCTGGAGTCCCTCACCCTCTATCCCCGCTTCGAGGGGGACCGGGGCGACCCCCAGGCCCTGCTGGCGGCTGTGGCCTCCCGGGCGGATCGCACCCAGGAGCCGGAGGACGACCTGGCCTTCCGCCGCGCCCGGCTGGCCACCCACGGCCACTTCCCCGGGGAGGAACTGTTCCACCCGCTGCTGGGTCAGCCCAAGGGTCAGCTGGTGCACTGGATGCCCCCCTGCCTGCGGGTGCGCCTGGACGCCGCCTGGGAGGAGGCCCTCCGGGAGGCCGAACAGGCCCGGATCGCCGAGGGCCTCGCCATGCTGCGCCGGGGTGGGGTGGTGTGCCCGGACTTCGACGACCGCTTCCAGGCCGGGGATCCCAGCCGGCCCACCCTCCACCTCACCGAGTGGCAGAGCGAGGCCACGGTGCCCCTGGCGGCCCAGCCTGTGCGGGAGTTCCAGGGCCGCCTGCCGGAGCTCGCCGAGCACCTGCAGGACCTGGCCCTCACCGGCCACCGGGTGTTCCTGGCGGGGTCCACCCCCGGCATGCGCGACCGCTTCCAGGGCTTCCTGCGGGAGCACGAGCTGCCCCAGGCCTACGGCACCGAGGTGGGCTGCCGCGCCCTGCACCTGCCCCTCAGCGCGGGGTTCCAGCTCAAGGAACCCGGGCTGGTGGTGCTCACGGAGCGCGAGGTCTTCGGGCGCAAGGTGGCTCAGACGGCACCCAAGAAGTCCCGCAGCGCGGCATTCCTCTCGGACCTGCGGGACCTCAAGAAGGGCGACCGCGTGGTGCACCTGGACCACGGCATCGGCGAGTTCGTGGGCTTCGCGACGCTCACCGTGGGGGGAGAGGAACAGGAGGTGCTGCAGCTGCGCTACGCCGATGGCGGCCAGCTGAACGTCAGCCTCGAGCGGGCCGATCTCGTCCAGCGCTACACCGGCGCCGAGGGCCACCTGCCGCCGCTCGACAAGCTGGGCGGCTCCAGCTGGGCCAAGGTCAAGCGCCGGGCCAAGAAGGCCATCCGCGACATGGCCGACGAACTGTTGAAGCTCTACGCCCAGCGCAAGCTGGAGAAGGGCCACGCCTACCCGCCGGACGGCCCGGACATGGCGGCCTTCGAGGCGAGCTTCCCCTTCACCCCCACGCCCGACCAGATCGAGGCCACCGAGGCGGTGAAGGCGGACCTGGAGTCGCCCCGCCCCATGGACCGCCTGCTGGTGGGCGACGTGGGCTTTGGCAAGACGGAAGTGGCCATGCGGGCCGCGGCAAAGGTGGCCCTGGAGGGCCGCCAGGTGGCCGTGCTGTGCCCCACCACCGTGCTCTGTTTCCAGCACTTCAGGACCTTCCGGGAGCGCTTCGCGGGCTTCCCCATCCGCATCGAGATGCTCAACCGCTTTGTGGATCCCGCCGAGCAGAAGCGCATCCTGCAGGAGCTGGGCGACGGCAAGATCGAGATCGTCATCGGCACGCACCAGATGCTGGGCGCCAAGGTGAAGTTTGGCGACCTGGGTCTGGTGGTGATCGACGAGGAACAGCGCTTCGGCGTGGGCCACAAGGAGAAGCTCAAGCGGCTGCGGCTCAACGTGGACCAGCTGGCCCTCAGCGCCACGCCCATCCCCCGCACCCTGCACATGAGCCTCACGGGTCTGCGGGAGATCAGCCTCATCGAGACGCCACCGAAGGATCGCCTGGCCATTGAGACGGTGGTGGCGCCCTGGAGCGACGAGCTGGTGCAGACGGCCATCCAGTTCGAGCTGCGGCGCGGGGGGCAGGTCTACCTGGTGCACAACCGGGTGGAGTCCATCGTCAGCATCGCCGCACGCGTGCGGGAGCTGGTGCCCGATGCACGCGTGGGCGTGGGCCACGGCCAGCTCACCGACGAGGGGTTGGAGCAGGTGATGCTTGGTTTCATGGAAGGACGCATCGACGTGCTGGTGGCCACCACCATCGTAGAGAACGGCCTCGATGTGCCCAATGCCAACACGCTCATCGTGCACCGCGCCGACATGTTCGGCCTCAGCCAGCTCTACCAGCTCCGGGGCCGGGTGGGCCGCTCGGACGTGCCCGCCTACGCCTACCTGCTCATCCCCCCCAAGCACGAGGTGAGCGAGGACGCCCGTCGCCGCCTGCAGGCCCTGGAGGACTTCTCGGAGCTGGGCTCGGGCTTCCGGGTGGCGGCCATGGACCTGGAGCTGCGGGGTGCGGGCAACCTGCTGGGTGGCGAGCAGTCGGGCCACATCCACGACATCGGCTTCGAGCTCTACGTCAAGCTGCTGGAGGAGACCCTGGCGGAGCTCCAGGGCCAGCCCAGCGGCACCTTCGACGTGAAGCTCGACGGCCTCGCCCCCGGTGCCCAGCTCAGCCGCCGCTGGATCGACCAGGCCAGCGAGCGCCTCGTGGCCTACAAGCGCCTCTCGCGGCTGCGGGAGGAGCGCGACCTGGAGCTGTACAAGCTGGACCTGGAGGACCGCTTCGGGCGCATTTCCGAGGATGACCCGGACACCCTCCGGTTCTTCGAAGTGCTGAAGGTGAAGCTGCGGGCGCAGGCGGTGGCGGTGTCCGAGGTGGCCGTGGACAAGGGCATGCTCAAGCTGCGGCTGAGCCCTCAGACGCCCGTGGATCCCACCAAGCTGATGGCCTGGATCGGCCAGACCAAGGGCGCCAGCCTTAGCCCCGACGGCGCCGTGCGCCTGCCCCTGCTCGGCACGGAGGACGGTCCCATCCTCCAGGCCCAGCGGGTGCTGGCGGCGTGGGCGGGGCTCACCGCCTGAGGGTGGGGCCCGTTTTCTGCAGGGTGCGGAACATCCCAAGGCAGGTGTCGCGAAGGGCCGGGGAGGCATCGTTGGTGAGCACTGTCCCCACGCATTCCAGGCCATCCACCGCCGCGATCACGCTGAGCAGCTGCCGGTAGCCTCCCTGTACCGGGACCTTGTCCTTAAAGATGCGGTTCGTGGAGAGCAACCAGCAGCCCTTCACCGTCGTCGAGCCGAGGTCCTTGGGATCGAGGGTTGTCTCGACGGAACCTGGCAGGAGCAGCTTGGCCAGTCGCTCGGCGGTGGCTTGGAGGCCCTCGGGATGGGGCTTCCGCAGGGGACTCAGGTAGACCTTGAAGGACACGGGGCTGGGTGGCGTGAACACCGCAGTGAACTGGTTCTCACCGCGGGGGGCTTCGAACGATTCGGCCCAGGGTTCCGGCACCGACACACCCAGGGAGCCGCCCTCGGCCAGGGTGAAGCGATGCTCCACGAGGGCCGGCAGGGGCACCTGGCTGGCGTCCTCCTCGGGGCGCTCCCGCAAGGCCGCGGGCAGGACCTGCCAGGACTGGCCCGCAGCGGAAGGCGGCCAGACCGAGGCCTTGGCCTGCACCTTGTCCAGCAGCTGCTGGGCATAGGTCACCCGGGCGGCGTCCTTGCGGGTCTGGGCCAAGGCCAGGCCCTTCTCCAGGGCGGCGGCCGCCTCCTTGGGGTCGGCGCCGGCGCAGGCCAGGGCCTGCCCCAGGTCGATCCAAGCCAGCGACTCGTCGGGGGCCAGCCGGCAGGCGCGGCGGCAGAGCTCGACCACGCCCTCCGCCTCCCCGGCCGCCAGCCTCCGGAAGGCCAGGTTCAGCCAGGCATGCGCCACGAAGGGGCGGTCCTTGTGGAGGCGCTCCACCTGCTCCAGGCAGGCTGTGGCAGCCTGCCATTCCCGGGACTCCATCAGGGTGTTGGCCTGGGCATTCCAGGGCTGCATGGTGTGGCCGGCATCCAGCTGGATGGCCCGCCATCCGGCCCGGACCGCAGCGGGAAAGCGTCGCAGCCCCCGCAGGCAGATGGCGTACTCGTTCCAGATTTCGGCCCGGGCTGGAGCCAGGGCCAGGGCCTTTTCGTACAGGGGCAGGGCCGAGGCGTAGGCCTTCTTCTGCAACTCGGCATAGGCCTGGTCATAGGCCTGGGTCGCCTCGGAAACCTTGGCCATCGACCGGGGGGGCTCGCCCGCAGGGGCCGGCGGGGCGAGGGCCAGGAGGAGCAGGGCGGACAGGGGGAGACGAAGGGGACGCATGGAGGCTCCGGACACGGCTTGGAACGACAGGCAACCCAGGGTGGGCCGGGGAGGGAAGGGCTGGGTTCCAGGATCCCAGTGGCGCCGGGCCGGGGCAAGCCTGCGGGGATTCAGCCGGGGCCACCCTCCAGCCGAAAGGCAGGCATGGTACCCGAGCGCACCGAAGGTTCCTGGCGTGGCCACCGCCCGGCGATGGTGGCCGCCGCCTGCCTCCTGGCAGCGGTGGCGATGGGGCTGCTCACCCTTCACTACGGCAGCATCTCCTTCTTCGAGCCCCTGGGCATCGCCACGGCCAGCCGCACGCTGAATGCCGTGCTGTCCGTGACGATGACGAGCATCGCGCTCATCCTGCCGCTCACGGCGAACCTCTACACCCCTCGGCTGGTGAAGCTCTATGTCGCCCACCCGATGATCGCCGGGGGCCTGCTGGTGCTCATCCTCGGCAACCTGCTGCTGATGTCGCTCCATTTTTTCCCCGCGGGGCATCCCTATGTCCGGTTCGGCAGCTGGGCCATCGCCCTCATCTACCTGGTGGTGCTCGCCGGCATCCTGCCCTACCTGTTCGGCATCAGCCGGTTCCTCCGGCCCAGCTACTTCATGCCGATGCTCACGCGCAAGGGCCTGCGCAGCCTCCAGGAACTCGGGAAGGGGAGGCGCACGGAGGCCCACAAGGACAACCTCTTCGAGACCATCGACGTGGTGACCAATGTCGCGCTGACGGGACTTGCCCGTGGCGACCGGCAGCTGGTGCTCCTGGCCCTGAAGTCCTTGCATGTGTTGCTCTCGGGCATCATCGGTTGCGGTCGGCGCGAGGCAGCGGCCTGGCGCCACTCGCGGCCCTGGTTCGTGCCGGGCCTTGCGGAGGAGGGCCAGGCCTTCCTCGTCCGGGAAGGCGTCTGGCCCGAGGCCTATGTCCTTGCCCAGACCCTCAAGGTGGCCGAGGTGGCCACCAAGCGGCAGCACGAGCTCATGTCTGAGCTGGCGGGGCAGCTGGTGGAAACCGCCGGGAGGGCCTTCGAGCAGGGCGCCCAGGCCGCCATCGAGCTGCACGTCATGACCTTCAACACCCTCCTGCGGGAGAGCATCGAGGACCGTGATCTGCGGCGGTTTCAGAACCTCTCCTACCACTACCGCCTGCTCATCGAGGCCTTCCATCCCGATCCCGAACGCATGCATGCCACCGTTCAGCACCTGCTGCACTACGCCCGCATGGCTGCCCATGCGGGGCTGTCCTTCGCCTTCGAGACGGTGGTCTACGACCTTGGCGAGTTGACCCTGAGCCTGGGGGGCCAGGACGAGGCGCGGGCCGTGGAGCTGGTCCAGGCCTGGGGTGGGCCGGTCTGGCAGGAAGCCATGGCGCCTGAGAGCGCCATGAAGAAGGTCGCCTGGCGGACGCTGCTCCGCACCTACTGGGAGGCCCGCGTCGCGGGGCTGAAGGAGGTGGCGGAGGCCATCTACTGGCGGTTCCTGACGGACGAGGCCATCCACCGGGACCAGCTGGAGCTGCTCCTGGAGGAGAACCGGGAGCTGCACTTCGAGTTCAACGACCGCCTGATGCGCTTCGCCCACCTGTCACGGAAGGCCGAGGCCGAGGCCCAGGCCTTCCTGGAGCAGTGGTAGCGGCGACCCGCCCGTTCACCGGTGACCATCCGCCGTTCGCCGATCCCTGCTGGGCAGGGGCGGCGCCGGGGCTAGCCTGGGAGCATCCCTGGGGGTTCCCATGCTGCCCTTTCTCATCACCGAAGCCACCGCCCTGGTCCGCACCGTCCTCGCGGCGACCCTGCTCCTGCTGCTGGCCTGCCTCGCCCCGACGGCCCTGCATGCCGGTGGGTCCGCCCAGGAGCCCCGCCTGATGGCGCTGCACGGCTTGGAGCGGCAGGAAGTGGTGGCACAGGGGTTCACCCTCCCCCAGGCCATGACCATCCACGTCTATGCCCGGGGCGGCGCCCAGCGCAAGCTGGTAAACCGCTCCCTGGACAACCCGTTCTTCGCGTATGGCTGGATCCTGAACGCCACCACCCGCGAGGTGGTCTGGCAGATGGATGGCACGAACACCAAGCGGGACTGGGACTATGTGGTGGCCGACCGGTACCTGCAGCTGCCCGGGGGCAGCTATGAAGCGGTGTTCGCCAACCATGGGTTCGGCCAGAGCGTGCTCTTCGCCCAGTGGACCCGCAACATCGACCGGCGGTCCCTCCAGACCGAAGCCGCCGACCATGCCCATGGGTTCCTGGCGGCCTTCGGGGTGGACGATGCCAGCCTGCTGCGCCACTGGCGGGAGCAGGTGGGGAACTACGGCATGGAGATCTACCTGCCCGGAGCCGCGCCCGAGCAGCTGAACACCTTCCCCGCGCCCCTGCACTGGAAGAACCAGGTGGTCACCCTATCGGCCGACCGGGATGGCGGCCACTGGCAGCAGACCTTCCGCCTGCAGCGGCCCGTGACCCTCCACCTCTATGCCGAGGGCGAGGGCAGCGGCCGGCGCATGGTGGATTACGGCTGGATCATCAACACCCGCACCCGCGCCCGGGTGTGGGAGATGAGCATGGACAAGTCCCAGTATGCCGGCGGAGCCCGCAAGAACCGCCGCCAGGTGGAGACCCTGCAATTGCCCGCAGGCGACTACGAAGCCAGCTTCGTCACGGATGATTCCCACTCCCCTGCGGACTGGAATGCCGCGCCGCCCTGCGACCCCGGGCTGTACGGGCTGACCCTGTCCATTCCGGCAGACGGTGAGCTGGCCGCCTTCTCCCAGTCCAAGCCCCTGGACTGGACGGTGGTGGCCGAGCTGGTGCGGGTGGGCAACAGCCAGACCCGCAGCACGCCCTTCACCCTCCCCACGGCCCAATCGGTGCGGGTCTATGCCCTGGGCGAGGGCACAGGCGACGAGATGGCCGATGAGGCGTGGATTGAGGACGCCTCAGGACGACGGGTGTGGGGGATGGCATATGCGCGCACCCACCATGCCGGGGGCGCCGGCAAGAACCGCGTCGCCGACGAAGTGGTGACCTTGCCCAAGGGGGCCTACACCCTGCATGTCCAGACCGATGACAGCCATGCCTACGGTGACTGGAACAGCGCTGCCCCAACAGATGCAGAGCATTACGGCATCACGGTCTATCGGGCCAAGTGAGGGACTGTTTCAGGGCGTGCAGCACGGCCTTCTCCTCGGGCACCACGGGGAAGGCCGCGCGAAAGGCTTCCGGAATGGGCTGGGCCCGGCCCGTGTCCGCATCGATGAACACCCAGAGCGTCAGGGCCCGGGCAAGCACCTTGCGATCTCGCTCCCGCCAGAATAGGCAGTGGCGGGGGGAGGTCTGGTCCTCGAAGCCGCCGATCCAGGTGAGCAGCAGGAGCGTCTCCCCGGCGTAGGCGGGCCGCAGGTACTCGATGGCGTGGGAGCGGATCACCCAGGTGCTGCGTGCCTCCTGGTACCGTGCCAGGGTCCAGCCCGCGGCATCTGAATGTGCGGTGGCCACCTCCTGCATCCAGCGGAGGTATTCCAGGTTGTTGGCGTGGCCGTTCACATCGATGGCCGAGGTTGGAACGGTGATGGTCTGCGCGAAGACTCCCGGGAGAGCGCTGGTGGACATGGGCTCAGGCACCGGGGGCCACGGGATCGTGGGGCAGGCTGCCCCGGGGGGAGCGGAAGTAGGCGAAGGGCGTGGCGTGGAGGAAGTTCGAGACCCGGCTGGTGTAGATGTCCGCGTAGCGCTCGATCTGGCGAGTGAGGTGGCTCTTGTCGTTCCCAGCCCGGGTCAGCAGGCCCCAGCGGGCGTTCGTCAGCTCGGTGCCGGCCTTGGCCAGAGGGCCGATCTCCGCATCCAGGGCCAGCAGCTGCCCTCGGAGGTCGTGGACCCGCGCTTCCAGGGCACCCGTGTCCTGGCCCGAGTCGGGTCCATAGCCCGTGTGCTGCCGCTGCAGCGCCAGGCGGGCCTGGGAGAGCCGGACTTCCAGGTGCTCTTTCTCCCGCATGAGGGTCATCAGCTGCAGCTCCGTGGGCCGGTAGGCTGCCAGGGCCGCCACTTCCGCCTCCAGTTCCCGCAGCACCAGGGCCGTGCGCCAGCTGAGGGTCCGCTTGCTCACGTGCACATCGCCAAACATGTGATCGCCCACATAGAGCAGCTCATCCCCTGAGATCCCCAAGTCCCGCTCCACCTGGCCCGCCGAGCCACCCAGGTAGATTCCGCCACTCCGCAGCGGCCCTACCAGGGGGCGCAGCAATCCCGCCTCGTCCACCACCTCGAAAAAGGGCCCGTGCTCGGTAAAAAAGGCGGGCTTGCGGGCGGCGACGATCACCAGGTCGAACAGGTCACGCCAGGTCATCCCGCCTGGCAGGTGCCGGTCGTAGGCGTGGGCCATCATCTTCGACGTAAAGCTCCACTCGGAGTTGGTGATGAGCAGCAGCTTCTTGCCGGCGGCCTTCTGATCCAGCAGGGCCAGGGCGGCCTCGGGATCCTGCACCACGAAGCGATCGGGATCCTCGGCGATGGCAGCCTTCAGGTGCCCTTCCATGTGCTGGGCATCCACCCCGGCCCGCACGTGGCGGTAGAGGCTCGCATAGCCGAAGGCGGGGGGCAGGGCGCCCGCGTCCAGCAGGTCCACCGCCTGGGCGAACAGGCAGCCTTCCGACAGGGAGAACAGGGTGTTGAGGAACACCCAGCGATTGTCATTGAGGTCCACCAGGGTCTGGGCGTAGGCGTCGCGCTGCTCCCCGAACGCCAGCATGCGGGTGCCATGCATGGCCCGCTTCACGAACCCGAAGCGGTTGGCCTTCACCAGATTGCCCAGCTCCGTGTCGATCACGAGGCCACGGGTCACCATGGAGCCGTCGAACGCGAGCCCTTCCATGCGCCAGCCTTCGGAGGCCAGCCGCGCCCGGGCCTGGGCATAGACCATGTGCTCGAAAGCGTCCACCCGGTAGTCCACCAGGGTGTAATCCATGTCGTACCCGATGGCCCGCACCGACCGCATGTTGAGCGTCCGGTTGCAGAAGATGCCACGGCCGTGAGGGACCTCGGAATTCACATGATTAGGCATGGTTCAGGATAGCAAGATGGAAGGGCCGGTTCTCGGTGTGGAAGTGAAGACCGCGCCCCGAACGCCTATCAGGCAGGATGAAGGTCGCCATGTTCCCTGCTCGATGCATCGGATAGGCTGAAGCTTCATTCCCCAATCCTTCGGCGGGTGCCGTTCTGGTGATCTCAAGGATGAACATCCAACTTCCCGGGAAGCGCCACGCTTGGCTTGCGGGGCTCATCATCTCGTATGGCGCATTCCTGGCCCTGCTGACGGCCCTGAACGGGTTCGGTGCGGACCGGTGGGGACCGAGCGCCTTCAATCTATACCTGCCTCAGTCCCTGTGGTTGGTGCCCGTGATCTTGCTGGCGCTGGCCGCCCGCCGGGGGGCCAGGCGCTGGATCTGGGTCCTGGCCATCTACGGCGTCTGGGTGTGTGGACCCATCATGGGGTTTCGCTGGCGAATGAATTCACCGCCTGATTCGGCAGGAGTGGGTCCGTCGCTTCGAGTGATGACCTGCAACATCAAGTACGGTCACCGCGATGTTTCACCCCTGATCAGGGACCTCATTCGCTATGCCCCTGATGTCGTGTTCCTTCAGGATGTGGACCACGTGATGCAGGGCCCCCTTGGCACCCATTTTCTCGACTGGAATATATGCTCGTCCGGACAATACGTCATCGCGAGTCGATGGCCACTTGAAAAGGCCGAGGGGCTCCCGATGTCCCTTCCAGATCAACCAATCTATTTCTTACGCACGGTTCTGCAGTTCGGAAGCACTCCGATCACCCTGTATGACGTCCACCTCCTGACGCCCAGGGATGGGCTCAAGGCCATGCGGGTCGCCAGAAGCCACCCCGGGCGATTTCCCGAGGCGGTCGAGGACCTCCAGGACAATGTGGACCATCGCCTACTCCAGGCGCGGGCGTTGGCAGACTACGTTCGCCAGGAACCTGGCCCGGTCCTAGTGGCGGGCGACTTGAACTCGCCCGACGGTTCCCTGGCGTGCAGGATGCTTCGGGATGCGGGCCTCCACGATGCCTTCGCGGAAGGAGGCAGGGGGTATGGATACACCTACGGCCACAACCTGCTCCGAGGCCGGATGACTTGGTTGCCCAGCCTCTCGTCAATGCGGATCGACCACATCATGCCGAGTCCGAGGCTCCGCACCCTGCGCTGTTGGACCGGCAATGGCGAGGCTTCCGATCATCGCCCAGTGATCGCGGATCTGATCGTCAAGGCTCCCTGAGCAAATTCAGGAGTAGGGAGGCTTCGAGAACCAGCACCACCCGGTGCTCTGGCGCCACGGGGAGGGTGGCCCTCAGGTGGCGCGGGGAAGCGCGGCACTGCCCTTGGGCGTGGCCGGTGAGTAGCTCAGGTTGGTGAAGACGAACTGCCCCAGTGGGGACGTGAAATGGAGGCCGTACTAGGGCTTTCCAGGCGCCTTGGCGCAGAGGGTGAGAAGGGCGGGGCGCAGGGTTAGCGCCGCAGGTGGCGGCGGAGAAGCGACCTGCATCACGGCTGTGGAAAGCAGGGCGATCAGCATGGCGGCCTCCAGGTGTAATGGGACTTGGCAGGGGGAGTTGGCCCCATGGTAGGTCCGGAGGTACCAACGCCGATCACAAGGTGGAGGGCCTGCTTCATGCGATCCTGAGGGGCGTTAATGGAGGTGTCATGACCCTGCGCCAGCAATGGATCCTTCCAGTTCTTTGTCTGCTGCTCCCCTGTTCAGCGGCGGAAAAGCGGGCCTTTCAGATCGAGGACCTCTACCGCCTCAAGGGGGTTCAGCACCTGGCCCTGAGCCCCGACGGCTCCAAGCTGGCCTTCGAGGTGTCCAGCCAGGACTTGAAGGCCGCCAAGCGGCAGACGCAGCTCTGGGTGCTGGACACGGCCACCGGCGCGACGCAGCAGCTCACCCACTCAGGCAAGGCCGACACGGCGCCCCAGTGGTCGAAGGACGGAAAGACTTTGGTCTTCCTGTCGAGCCGGGAAGGGGGCAGCCAGCTCTGGGCCCTGCCGGTAGCAGGTGGTGAGGCCCGCAAGGTGACCGCCTTCGAGGCGGGCGTGGGCGCACCCAAGCTGGTGCCGGGCCAGGAGCGGGTGGTGTTCGAGGCGTCGGTGTTCCCGGAGGCCATGGCTGATGGGGCGAAGCAGAAGGAGCTGGCGGACAAGCTGGAGAGCGGCCCCGTGCAGGCCCACCTGGCGGACAGCCTGCTCTACCGGCACTGGACCGAGTGGAAGGACTTCCAGGTCAGCCACCTCTTCACCGCGCCCTTCAACGGCAAGGTCGAGGCCCTCACCACCGGAAACCTGGACTTCCCCGCCTTCTGGCAGACCTGGGACCTGAGCCCCGACGGCAAGGAGGTGTGCGTCACCACCAATGCGGACGCGGTGCCCGCCCGCAGCACCAACCAGGACCTCTTCCTCATCTCCCTGGAGGGCGACCGCACCCCCCGCTGCATCACGAAGGACAATCCCGCCGCCGACCAGGATCCAAAGTATTCGCCCGACGGCCGCTACATCGCCTACAGGTTCCAGGTGAAGCCGGGCCATGAGTCGGACCGCTTCCGCCTGGCGGTCTACGACCGGCAGACCCGCACCCGCAAGGTGCTGACGGAAGCCATCGACAACTGGGTGGACGGCTTCCAGTGGTCGGAGGATGGCAAGGCGATCTGGTTCACGGTGCAGGAGAAGGGCCGCTGGCCGCTGTTCCGGGTGGACGTGGCCACCGGCGTGTTCACCCGCATGCTGGAGGGGCAGAGCATCCGGGAGTTCGTGGTGGCCCCCGACCAGAAAGCCGTCTACCTCACCAAGACCCGGGTGGGCGAGCCGGTGGAAGTCTGGCGCTACGCCTTCGCCACCATGGAATTGAAGCGCCTCACCGCCTTCAACCAGGCTGTGGCCGACGAAGTGGACATCCGCCCGGCGGAAGAGCAGTGGGTGAAGGGCGCCGACGGCAAGGACATCCAGGTCTTCCTGGTGAAGCCCCACGGCTTCGATCCCGCGAAGAAGTACCCACTCATCCTCAACGTGCACGGCGGTCCGCAGATGATGTGGTCCGACACCCTGCGGGGCGACTGGCAGGTGTATCCCGGGGCGGGCTACATCGTGGCCTTTCCCAATCCACATGGCTCCACGGGCTACGGCCAGGCCTTCACCGATGCCATCAGCGGCGACTGGGACGGCAAGGTGCAGACCGACATCTCGAAGGTGGCCGATCACCTGGCGGCGCTGCCCTACGTGGACAAGGACCGCATGGGCGCCATGGGCTGGAGCTGGGGCGGCTACGCCATGATGTGGCTGGAGGGGCACACCACCCGCTTCAAGGCCCTGGCCGCCATGATGGGCGTGTACGACCTGCGCTCCATGCACGGCGCCACGGAAGAGCTGTGGTTCCCCGAGCATGACCTCACGGGCACGCCCTGGGAGAAGGCGGCGGCGTACGAGCGCATGAACCCCTCCAGCCATGTGGCGGCCTTCAAGACCCCCTGCCTCGTCATCACCGGCGAGCGCGACTACCGCGTGCCCTACACCCTGAGCCTGCAGTTCTTCACGGACCTGCAGGAGATGGGTGTCCCGAGCCGCCTCATCGTCTTCAAGAACGATGGCCACTGGCCGGACAACCTGAAGTCCATGCCCGTGTACTACAACGCCCACCTCGAGTGGTTCCAGAAATACCTGGGCGGCGGCGCCGCCCCCTGGAAGACCGAGGACATGGTGCGCAACCTGGCCTTCGGGGAGAAGAAGTAGGCTGGTCCTACTTCTTCTTTTTCGCCGGGGCGAGGGGGGCTTTTTTCACGGTCTCAGCCAAAGTGCCCGCGAGGCCTGCTCCCCTCGAAGTGGCGCCGTGCACGACGGGGGGCTTTGCTTTCTTGGGTTTTTTGTCGTTGGACATAGGTCCTCTTTGTGGGTCCCCGTTTCATTTGGATTCAGACCCTGTCTCATCCTGGGCGCATTGAAATTGAATCAATGAATTACTTTCGTTTATTTATTCAGACGCTCAGTCAATGCGCGTGTGGAAGGGGTGGTGTGCGAGGGATCACCCTGACCTGGAAGGGGCTACCATCGGGTCACCCTCTGGAGGTCCCTGTGCGCCACGTTGCCAGCTCTGTGCTCCTGCTCGCCTTCCTGCTGCTCGGCTGCCAGGACCAGCCGGCCCCCGTCACGCCCACCCAGGCACCCGCCGCCCAGCCGGCCACGGGAGCCACGACGGCCTCATCCCCTGCGGCACAGGCCCCGACAGCGCCGGCGGAGGCCACCCCCAAGGCCGCATCCGCGTCCAGGCCAAGTGCTTCTGCTCCCGCGCCGGTCGTGTCACCCAGTCCGGCGCAGCCCGCTGCGGGCCCATCCTTGCCGGCCGCCCAGGCCGTCCCCTCACCCCCGCCTGCCCAGGCTCCAACCTCCGTTGCGGCACCCAGCCCGGTGGCCGCACCTGCCTCCGCCCCCACGGGCCCCGTCACCCTTGCCGCCAATGGCCATGCCGCCATTGGCGCCGACAAGTGCCGCATGTGCCACCGCCTTCAGCACGATTCCTGGTCGGCCACGGCCCACGCGAAGAAGGGCCTGGACTGCGAGGCCTGCCATGGCAACGGCGCGGACTACAAGGCCATGTCCGTGATGAAGAACCCGGCCGCTGCGAAGGCGGCGGGCCTGGTGGTGCCCACGCTGGAGTTCTGCCGGAAGTGCCACGGCGCCAAGGCGGACGCCGCCATGCTGCGTCGGGCCCACGCCCACAAAGGGGCGTGAAGGGGTTCCGGGTTGGTTCCCTCGTAAGATGATGCTAGGGTGCTGAATGATGCTCCAGGAGATTCCATGCGCCCTGCCTCCCTGTTGGCTGCCCTCATGACCCTGCCGGTCCTCGCCACGGATCCGGCCCCGGCGGTGAATCCCTTCTTCACCGAATGGAAGACCCCCTTTGCGGTGCCGCCCTTCGCGGACATCCATGAGGTCCATTTCCTTCCCGCCTTCCAGGAGGGCATGGCCCGGCAGAGGGCGGAGGTGGCGGCCATCGCCGACCGCCCGGACGCGCCCACCTTCGACAACACCATTCTGGCCCTGGAGCTGTCGGGCCAGTTCCTGGACCGCGTGGGCTCGGTGTTCTTCAACCTCACGGGGGCGGAGACCACGCCGAAGCTCCAGGCCGTGAACCGGGAGGTCATGCCCCTCATGGCGGCCCACCGCGACGACCTCCAGCTGAACGCCAAGCTCTTCCAGCGCGTCAAGACCGTGTGGGAGGGACGGACCGACCTGAAGCTCGCGCCGGATCAGGCCCGCCTCCTGGAGCGCACCTACAAGGGCTTTGTCCGCGCCGGGGCGGCCCTCACAGCAGAGCAGCAGACCCGCATGCGCGCCATCAACGCGGAGCTGTCGAAGCTGGGCGTGGACTTCGGCGACCGGCTGCTCAAGGCCACCAAGGCCTTCCAGCTGGTGGTGGAGGATCCCGCTGATCTCGCGGGCCTGCCCGAGGGCGCGCGCATGGCCGCCGCCGCCGCCGCGAAGAAGGCCGGGCTGGAGGGCAAGTGGCGCTTCACCCTCGATGGCCCCAGCATCTGGCCCTTCCTGAAGTCTGCCCAGAACCGCGAGCTGCGGAAGCGGCTCCTCACGGGCTACCTGGAGCGCTGCAACCAGGGTGGCGACACCGACACCAACGCCATCGTCGCGAAGGTGGCGGCGCTGCGCGTGGAGAAGGCCCAGCTGCTGGGTTACAAGACCTGGGCCGATTTCGTGCTGGAAGAGAACATGGCGAAGGATCCCAAGGGGGTCTACGGCCTGCTGGACCAGATCTGGAAACCCGCGCTGGAAATCGCGAAGCAGGAGCGGGCCGAGCTGCAGGCCATGATGGCCAAGGACCTGCCCGGCCAGAAGCTGGAGCCCTGGGACTGGCGCTACTACGCCGAGAAGGTGAAGCGGGCCAAGTACGACTTCGACGAAGAAGCCGTGAAACCCTACTTCCAGATCGATGCCGTGCGTCAGGGCGCTTTCGCCGTGGCCGGCAGGCTCTACGGCATCACCTTCACCGAGCTGAAGGGCATGCCGGTGTACCAGCCGGATGTCCGCTGCTTCGAGGTGAAGGAGAAGGATGGCCACCACCTGGGGCTGATCTACCTGGACTACCATCCGCGCCCGGGCAAGCGGGGCGGCGCCTGGATGAGCAACTACCGGCAGGCCTGGATCAAGGATGGCCAGCCGGTGGACACCGTCGTGGTGAACGTCTGCAACTTCACGGCACCGGCGGGGGACCGGCCGGCGCTGCTGACCTCCGATGAAGTGCAGACCCTCTTCCATGAGTTCGGCCATGGCCTGCACGGCCTGTTCTATGCCGGCCGGTACCGGGGCACCGCAGGCACCCCGCGAGACTTCGTGGAGCTGCCCAGCCAGGTCATGGAGAACTGGGCCATGGAGCCAGAGGTGCTGAAGCTCTACGCGAAGCACTACCAGACCGGCGCGGTCATCCCCGATGCCCTCGTGGCCAAGATGAAGAAGGCCGCCACCTTCGGCCAGGGCTTCGCCACGGTGGAGTACATGGCCGCCTCCCTGCTGGACATGGACTGGCACACGCTCACCACCCCCAAGCCCCAGGACACCGGCGCCTTCGAGAAGGCCTCCCTGGCCAAGTGGGGGCTCATCGCCGAGATCCCACCCCGCTACCGCAGCCCCTACTTCGCCCACATCATGGGCGGCTACGCGGCGGGCTACTACAGCTACATCTGGAGCGCCGTTCTGGACAGCGACGCCTTCCAGGCCTTCAAGGAGAAGGGGGATCTGTTCGACGCGGCCACGGCCGCAAAGTTCCGCGCCGAAGTGCTCTCCAAGGGCGGGACCGAGGATCCCGCATTGCTCTACCGCCGCTTCCGGGGCCGCGACCCGAAGGTGGAGCCGCTGCTCAAGAAGCGCGGCCTGCGCTAGCTGGTGTCGTAACTAGAACCGCATCGTCGCTGCGACCATGAGGCCCGTGGCGGTGATGGACTTGTCGATGGGACTCCAGAAGCCCCGGGCCTCGATGCCGAGGCGGGGGGTGAACTGGAAACCCAGGCCGCCACTCGCGCCGAGTCGGGTGGCCGAGAGGGTGGAGGGGGAGGATCCCACGGCGCTCACCCGCCACTGCTGGGCGCCAAGGGAGCCCACCAGGTAGGCGCCGCGCTCGGGGTCCTGGTCGGGAAACCAGAGCGCATCGAGCATGAGGTCCACGGAGGTGACGGAGGTCTTGGTACCCGCTACCCCCAGGGTGTCGCCCTTGGGCAGCAGCTGGGCGCCCACCAGGGGGCGCAGCACCAGGCCGCCGCTCACGGGGATGCTGACAAAGACGGCCGCGCCCAGGCCGATCTGGCTGTCGGTGAGGTCGCGGAGGTCGCCCATGGGCAGGAGGCCATGCACCCGGGCGCCGATGAAGGCCTCCTGGGCAGGCAGCGACAGGGCTGCGGCGGCGAGCAGGAAGGCGGCGCATCTCATGGTCAGACCCCGTACTTGTTCACGGTGTCGGCCCAGCGTCCCTGGGCCTTGAGGATCCGCTCGGCGACACGCCGCAGCACGCCGTGGCCGCCGGGGATGTCGGTCACCCAGTGGCAGGCGGCCTGGACTTCCGGCACCGCGTCGCTGGGGCAGCAGGCCAGGCCCACCCGGCGCAGGAGGGGCAGGTCCGGAAGGTCGTCGCCCAGGTGGGCCACCTGGTCGAGGGCCAGGCCGTACTTGGCGCAGAGCTGCTGGAGCACCGGCAGCTTGTCGAGATGTCCGGCGAAGCAGTCCTCCACGCCCAGGTCCCGGGCCCGGTTCAGGGTGGCGGACGCATCGAGCCCCGAAATGAAGGCGACGGTGATCCCCGACCGCTGCAGCCACTTGATGGCCGCGCCATCCCGCACGTGGAAGGCCTTGGTGTGCCCGGGTTCGGCCCCGTAGAAGAGGAGGCCGGTGGTGAGCACCCCGTCGATGTCGGTGCAGAGCAGGCGGATCTTGGCGGCGCGCTGGTCCAGGTCGTCCACGGGCATCTCCAGGTCCCAGCCTACCAAGGCCTGCCGCCATGATCCTGGTCACGAATGCCCGGAAAAGCGACAGAGGGGTGGAATGTTGACGCATTCGATGACCCGATGGGTATACAGTTTTTGGGTGTTGAGCGGTTTCCCCCTTGACAGGGTAAAAAACTGAATGATCATAGTCGCATGGAGTTGATTCCATGAATCACCAGCTCAGCAACCCGATGATCGATGAAGTGAGCGGGCTCTTCAGCGCCCTGGGAGACGCCTCCCGCCTGAAGATCCTCCGCGCCCTCCTGGATTCCAAGGGGCCCCTCAGCCAGGGCGCCGTGGCCGAATCCGCCGGCCTGTCCCAGGCCAATGCCTCGAAGCACCTCGCCTGCCTGGTGCGGGTGGGGCTGGTCAGCCGGGATCCCGAAGGCAACGCCGTCTACTTCACCCCGGTCATGCCCCTCGTGGGTGAGCTGTGCGACCTTGTTTGCGGCCACGTCAGTGATCGGGCCCGCATTACCTATAAGGCCCTAAAATAACCGGGGCGTTATCCCCCGGGTTTTTTTGGCTAGGAGTATTCCTTTATGATTATTTACAACAAGCCTGCCCTGGTGCTCCTGCTCGCTGCAGGGGTGGCACTGGCCGCTCAGGAACCCCTCACGGTCGCCGGGGCCATTCAGAAGGCCTGGACCGACCAGTCGGGGCTCAAGGCCGGGCAGGCCATGGTGGAATCCCGCCAAGCCGAGGCGGAGGGCTATCGGGACCTGCGGCTCCCCACCCTCACCCTGAACGCCCACGGCATCCGCACCGATGAACCCATGATGGCCTTCGGCATCAAGCTGAACCAGGCGCGCATCGGCATGGCGGATTTCAACCCCCTGACCCTCAACCATCCGGACGCCGTCGGCGCCTACGGCGGCAGCGCGGTGCTCCAACAGCCCCTCTACACCGGCGGCCGCATCACAGCGGCGCGGCGGGCGGGCGAGTTCATGGCCCAGGCGGAGCAGGCCAGCCAGGAGCGCCGGAAGCAGGAGACCGCCCAGATGGTGGTGCAGGCCTACTTCGGCACCCAGGTGGCCGAGCAGGCCCTCACCTGGGTGGATGACACCCGCGCCTGGATCCAGGGCATGGAGGACTTCGTGGGCGCCCGGGTGGCCCAGGGCCTCATGCTCGAATCCGAGCTGCAGCGGCTGAAGGCGTTCCACGCCCAGGCCGACGCCAATCGGGCCGAGGTCCTCAAGCAGGTGCACTCGGCCCGCTCGGGCCTGGGGCTCTTGCTGGGAACGGGCCCCATCGAGGGCCCGCTGGGGACCCCGCTGGAACCGTCGACCACCGAAGGGGCGCCCGAACCGCAAGCGACGCCAGCCTCCAGCGCCTTCCGGGGCGACCTGGTGGCAGCGGACCTCCAGGCCAAGGCCGCCCATCAGGGCGCCAAGGCCGCCAATGGCAGCCTGCTGCCGGAAGTGGGCCTTGAGCTGGGGGCGGGCACCCTGCACCATTCCTGGTCGGAGAAGGGCAACTGGACCTGGGCGGCCGTGGGGCTGAAGTGGAAGGTGTTCTCCGCCCCCGATCGCGCCAAGGCCCGGGCAGCCCAGGCCCAGGAGCGGGCCGCGGTGGATATGCGCACCTTCAAACAGCAGCAGGCCGACCACGAGGTGTGTGTGGCGAAGGAGGGCATCCTCGCCGCCGAGAGCCGGGTCATCGCCGCCAAGGCCTCCCTGGTGGCCGCCCTGGAATCGAAGCGTCTGCGGGAGGCCCGGCACCGGGAGGGACTGGCCCCCCTGATCGAAGTCCTCGATGCGGAGGCCGCCGTGCAGGGCGCCCGCAACCTGATCCTCCAAAGCCTCTATGAACTGCGAGTCAGCCATGCCGGCCTGGCCCTGGCCACGGGTCAGCCCATTGAAGGAGTGAATCCATGAAGCGCATCCTCTCGTCCCTGGCCCTGACCGGGTCCCTGCTTGGGACCCTGGCGTGCGGCCACAAGGAGGTTCGTCCCGAGGCCAAGGCCCTGCCCAAGGTGGCGGTGTCCCTCGTCGCCCAGGGTTCCCCCGATGGGGGCGCCTGGGTGGCCGCCACCCTCCAGTCCACCCGCACGGCCATGATGGCCACGCGCATGGCCGCCCAGGTGCGGCGCGTCCTGGTCGAAGAAGGCCAGCGCGTGTCGGCCGGGACGCTCCTCATCGCCCTGGGCGATGAGGACCTCCAGGGCCAGCTGAAGGCTGCCCAGACGGGCCTCGCCACCATCGAGGCCCACCATCGGCGCATCCAGGCGCTCCAGGCCCAGAAGGCCAGCACCATCGCCGAGCTGGAGCAGGTCGAGGCCCAGGTGGCCCAGGCCCAGGCCGGTGTCACCGCCCTCAAGGCGAACATCGCCTACACGCAGATTCGCGCGCCCTTCTCCGGCGTCGTTCAGTCCCGCAAGGTCAGCGAGGGCGACTTCGTCGGCCCCGGCATGCCCCTGCTCGAACTCGTGGGCACCGGCGAGCAGGAGCTGGTGGCCACCCTCTCGGAAGCGGAGGTCCGTGGCCTGAAGCTGGGCACCAAGGTCGCCTTCGAGGCGGATGGGGTGGAAGGCGAAGCCCAGATCACGGCCCTGGCCCCCGGCGGGGACCCCTACAGCCACAAGGGGACCCTGCGCGCCAAGGTGCTCAAGCCGAAGGACCTGCGGCAGGGTTCCTTCGCTCGCATCCGGGTGCCTGGTCTTGCCGTGCCCCAGAGCCTGTCGGTGCCGCAGAGCGCCCTCGTGCAGCGGGGTGAGCTCACGGGCGTGTTCGTGGCCAAGGATGGCCAGGCGGAGCTGCGCTGGATTTCCCTCGGCGAAGGCACGGGCAGCTTCCTCCCCGTGCGCTCCGGCCTCAAGGACGGCGAGAAGGTCATCGACCACCCCGGCGCCCTCCAGGACGGCCAGCCCATCGAGCTCTCCGGTGGAGTGAACCATGGCAAGTGACCTCAAGCTGGGCCTCGCCGGCAAGCTCGCCAAGGGCTTCCTGCGCAGCAAGCTGACCCCCCTCATCGTCCTGGCGTCGCTCATGCTGGGCATCCTCGCGGTGGTGCTGACCCCGCGCGAGGAGGAGCCGCAGATCATCGTGCCAATGGTGGACCTCTACGTGCCCTACCCGGGCGCGAGCCCCAAGGAGGTGGAGAGCCAGGTGACCGCGCCCCTGGAACGCCGCATGTGGGGCATTCCCGGCGTCGAGTACCTCTACAGCATGAGCCGGCCGGGCATGGCGCTCATCACCGTGCGTTTCAAGGTGAACGAGCCGCAGGAGCCCAGCCTGGTGAAGATCTACCAGGAGCTGGCGGCGAATCCGCAGCTGCTGCCACCCGGGGCCATGAAGCCCATCATCAAGCTGCAGACCATCGATGACGTGCCCTTCCTCGTGCTCACCCTGCACGGGGAGCCGGGTTCGGCCCAGACCCCGGGCCAGCTGCGGAAGGTGGGCGATGTGCTCGCCCGCGAGCTGTCCGAGGTGCCCAGCACGGCCCAGGTGAAGGTGATTGGCGGGGCGCGCCGCATGGTGCGCATCGAGCCCGATCCCGATCGCCTCCGGGCCCTCAACATGTCCATCGGCGAACTGCAGCCCGCCCTGCAGGCGGCGGAAGCCCAGCTGCCCGCAGGCGCCCTGGTCGACCACGGGACCCGCACCGAGGTCGAGGCCACCGGCTTCGTCCTCCAGGCCGCCGAGCTGCGGCGCCTGGTGGTGGGGGTGCGGAATCAGAAGGCTGTCTACCTGGCCGATGTGGCCCGGGTGGTCGATGCCCCGGATCCGGAACCGCCCATGGTGCTCTTCGCCGATTCAGGCCACACCGGCTTCGAACCTGCGGTGAGCGTCACCCTCTCCAAGCGGGCGGGCACTAACGCCACCGCGCTGGCGGAGCAGGTGCTGGCCAAGGTGGACGCCCTGCGTGGCAGCCTCATCCCGCGGGACCTGAAGGTCACGGTCACCCGCAACTACGGCGAGACCGCCGGCGACAAATCCAACGAGCTCATCGAGCACCTGCTCATCGCCACCCTCAGCGTCATCGCCCTCATCTTCCTCGCCATGGGCTGGCGCAGTGCGGTCGTGGTGGGAGTTGCGGTTCCCGTTACCCTGGCCCTCACGCTGCTCATCACCTACCTGTTCGGCTACACCCTGAACCGCGTGACGCTGTTCGCGCTGATCTTCTCCATCGGCATCCTGGTGGACGATGCCATCGTGGTGGTGGAGAACATCCACCGGCACATGCACCTGCCGGGTCATCGCAAGCCCTTCGCCACCGTGGTGGTGGAGGCCGTGGACGAGGTGGGCAATCCGACCATTCTCGCCACCTTCGCGGTCATCGCGGCGATCCTGCCCATGGCCTTCGTGCGCGGACTCATGGGGCCCTACATGCGACCCATCCCCGTGGGCGCCAGCGTGGCCATGATCTTCAGCCTGATCATCGCCTTCGTCATCAGCCCCTGGGCCAGCCTGAACGTCTTCAAGAAGGAGGCCCACCTGCCGGAGACGGATGAATCGGGCCTCCACCCGGCGACGCCGGAGACTGCATCGCCAGAGCCCATCCACGACTGGCCCGACAAGAACCCGGAAGTGGCGCCCGACACGAAATTCGCCGCCCTCTACCGGAAGGTCATCCGCGCGCTGCTGTTCCAGCCTGTGGTCCGCTGGAGCTTCTTCGGGGGTGTCGTGGTGCTGCTCATCGGCGCCATGTCCCTGGTGGGGTTTGGCGTGGTGAAGGTCAAGATGCTGCCCTTCGACAACAAGTCGGAGTTCATGGTGCAGCTGGACCTGCCGGCCGGAACCCCCAAGGAGGACGCCCTCGCCGTGGGCCAGGATGTCGCGCGACGGCTGCTGAAGGAACCCACCGTCAAGAACGTGCAGGTCTATGCCGGCGAGGCCGCCCCCTTCACGTTCGTGGGGATGGTCCGCCACAGCTTCCTCCGCCAGGAGGCGGACATGGTGGACGTCCAGGTCAACCTGGTACCGAAGGGCGACCGCAAGGAGCAGAGCCACGAGATCGTGGTGCGCCTGCGGCCCGAGCTGGAGAAGATCTCGAAGCCCGCCGGGGCGCGCATGAAGCTGGTGGAGATTCCCCCGGGACCGCCGGTCATGGACACCATCGTCGCGGAGATCTACGGGCCCACCGAAGCGGAACGGGCCCGGCTGGCCGGAGAGGTCCTGCAGGCCTTCAAGGGCATCGACGGCATCGTGGACGTGGATTCCACCCTCAATGCCACCAGCCCCAAGATCAGCCTCGTGCTGGACCGGGAGAAGGCAGCCCTCTACGGCGTGGCCCCCGCCCATGTCATCCAGACCCTCTACATGGCGGGCTATGGCCACGAAGCGGGCACCTTCCACGTGCTGCGCGGCTCCAGCCAGGTGCCGGTGATCGTGCAGCTGGCTCCGGAAAAGCGTCGGCGCCTGGCGCAGCTCCTGCAGCTCACGGTGCCCGGTCCCAAGGGCATGATCCCGGTCCGGGAGCTGGTACGCGTGGAGGAAGGGCATGAAGCGCCGGTCATCTTCCACAAGAACCTGATGCCCCTCGAATATGTCTTCTCGGACCTGGCCGGCGCCATCGAAAGCCCGGTCTACGCCCTGGCCGCCCTCAACAAGAAGATCGATACGCTCAAAGGTACCGGTGGTGCTGAAGTGGTGCGCTTGGGGCTGGCCCACCCGGAGAACACCGAAAACCTGATCATGAAGTGGGACGGCGAGTGGCACATCACCCTCGAGGTCTTCCGCGACCTGGGCCTGGCCTTCGCCGCCGTGCTGGTGCTCATCTTCGTATTGGTGGTGGGTTGGTTCGAGAGCTTCGAGGTCCCCTGGGTCATCCTGGTGCCGATCCCCCTCTCCCTCATCGGTATCATTCCCGCCCATGGGCTGCTGGGCGCCTTCTTCACGGCTACCAGCATGATCGGCTTCATCGCCGGGGCCGGCATCATCGTTCGCAACAGCATCATCCTGGTGGATTTCATCGAGCTGAAGCTGCGCGAGGGCATGCCCCTGGCCCTGGCGGTGGAAGAGGCCGGTGTGGTGCGGTTCAGGCCCATCCTGCTGACGGCAGCCGCCGTGATCGTGGGCTCGCTGGTGATGCTGGCGGATCCCATCTTCCAGGGCCTCGCCATCAGCCTCATGGCGGGCTCGGTGGCAGCCACCCTGCTGTCGGTGCCCTCCATTCCCGTCCTCTATTACCTGGTCGCCCGTCGGGGCCGCGCTGCCGAGCTGCAGCGCCAGGCCTCCACCCTTGATCCCGAAGCCTAGGAGCTCCCCATGAACGTCGATCGCATCGTCCACACCGTCGCCGGCACCTTCATCCTGGTCAGCCTCTGGCTCGCCCACGTGCACAGCCCGAACTGGTACTGGTTCACCGCCTTCGTCGGGGCGAACCTGCTCCAGAGCGGCCTCACCAACTGGTGCCTCATGACCACCATCCTCCGCAAGCTGGGCGTGGCCGAAGGGGCCGCCGTCGGGTGCTCGCGGTGAAGGCCACCCTTGTCCGTGTAGGTCTCGGCCTCGTCATTGGTGGGGCCCTGGGCTACGGCTGGCACCGGCTGGTGGGTTGCAGCACGGGCACCTGCCCCCTGACGGCCACTCCCTTGCGCGGCATCAGCTATGGCGCCTTCATGGGGCTCCTCTGGGCCCTGGCGAGGTAGGCGTGTCGGCGTGGGTATCTCCGGAGGAGGCTCGAATCCTCATCGGCCGGGGCGGTCTGGTGGTTGATGTCCGATCTCCCAGCGAGCTGGCCTATGGTCACATCCCGGGCAGCCTGAACCTGCCCATGCACCTGCTGCCCCACGCCGCCAAGCATCAACTCCCGACCGATCGCCCGCTGCTGCTCTGCTGCGAGAGCGGAGCGCGCAGCGCAATGGCGATGCACTACCTTCATCAGCTTGGCTTCGACGCCCACAACCTTGGTCCCTGGTCCCTCCATCCTGACCTGCACTGAAAGGATTCCCATGTCCGACGTCATCCACCTCACTTCCGGCGCGTTCGACAAGGTCACCGCGCAGGCTGCCCCGGTGCTCATCGATTTCTGGGCGCCCTGGTGCGGGCCTTGCCGCATGCAGGGCCCCATCCTCGACGAAGTGGCGAAGGCCATCGGCCCCAAGGCCATCGTCGCCAAGGTCAATGTGGACGAGGAGGGACAGCTCGCCGCCCAGTTCGGGGTGCAGAGCATCCCCACCCTCGTGGTGCTGAAGGACGGTCGCATCCACCAGCGCATGGTGGGCCTCCAGCCCGTGCACACGCTGGTGAGCGCCCTCCAGCAGGCCGGCGCCTGATGCTGGAACACTGGATCTACCTCATTCCCCTGGCGGCGGTGGGCTATCTCTGGTGGAGTCGCCGCTCCGCCTCCACCACCGACGTGAAGGCCCTGCTCGAGCGCGGCGCCCAGATTGTGGACGTGCGCACCAAGGGCGAGTTCAAGGGGAGTGCCCACCCCAAGGCCATCCACATCCCCCTGGATCAGCTGGAGGCCCGCGCCAAGGAGCTGGATCGCAACCGCCCGGTCCTGGTCTGCTGCGAGACCGGCAGCCGCAGCGGGTTCGGGGTGTCCGTGCTGAAGCGCGCGGGCTTCACCGAAGTGGCCAACCTCGGCTCCTGGCGGCGCATCCAGACCCTCATTCCCTGACATCCCCCAGGAGAACACCATGAACCCAGCCACCATGCCCTCCCCCGACCAGGTCCTCGCCATGATGCAGGACAAAATGGGCGAGACCCTTCCCGCTTGGCCCGGCCAGCTGAAGGACCTCGCGCCGGACCTCCTCCTGTCCACGGCCATGCTCTCTCACGGCAGCGTGCAGCGGCCTGAAAGCACCATCCCATTGAAGTACCGCCACCTCATGGCGGTGTCGGCCGCGTTGGGTCGGCGGCAGCCCGCCTGCGCCCGCTCCCAGGCCCTCATGGCCCGTCAGGCGGGGGCCACGGCCGAAGAAGTGATGGACGCCGTCCGCATCGCCCGGCATCTCATCGCCGTGGGTGTGCTGGACGCGGCCGCCCCGATCATCGAGGACCTGACCCGGTAGCACTAACCTGGGCTGGGTTCCCGTAAACTGTACATTCAAGGAGCCACTGTGACCCGCATGAAGACCGACCCCCCGAAGAAGTACCAGGATTTCGTGGCGCGCTATCCCAAGCTGGCCGAGGCGTGGGATGCCATGCATGAAGCAGGCGCCGCAGGCCCCCTGGATGCCAAGACCCAGCGGCTCGTGAAGCTGGCTGTGGCCATTGGCGGATTGCGGGAGGGTGCGGTCCATGCCAGCGCGCGCAAGGCCCTGGACATGGGCATCAGCGTAGAGGAACTGGAGCAGGTGGTGGCGTTGGCAGCCGGTACCATGGGCATGCCCGCCACGGTGGCGGCCTTCACCTGGGTTCGGGATGTGACCAGCAAGGTCTGAGAGCCTCGGGTCGAAGGTGCTCCGACGGAAAGAAAAAAGGCGGGCCCACCCCGGGCCCGCCTCCCCTACCCCTGAACCACCGATCCTGGCCTGCAGGTTGAAGTCCAGATAACAAGAATATAATTAAATAGTCATTTGATACAACCCCAAAACCCACCCTTCCCTCGCCTGCGGAGCTCCCGCATCTGAGTGCGGGGTGCCACCACCGCCTCCCCGGAGCTGTTCCATGGATACCCGAAACCTTGGATTCAACACGAAGCTGGTTCACGCCGGCATCCCGCATGATGCCTACGGAAGCGTGGTGACGCCCATCTACCAGACCTCTACCTTCGCCTTTCGCGACGCCCAGCAAGGGGCGAACCGGTTCGCCGGCACGGAGGACGGCTACATCTACACCCGCATCGGGAATCCCACCACGTCGGCCCTGGAAGAGAATGTCGCCCAGCTGGAGAACGGGTTCGGTGCCACGGCCATGGCCAGCGGCATGGGGGCGGTCAGCACGGTCTATCTGGCGCTGCTCAGCGCGGGGGACCACATCGTCAGCACCGACTCGGTCTATGGTCCCAGCCGGGGACTCATGGAAAAGCACATGAGCCGCTTCGGGGTGGCCTCCACCTATGTGGATACCTCCGATCTGGAGAACCTCCGGCAGGCGATGCGGCCCGAAACCCGGCTGGTGTACCTCGAATCCCCATCGAACCCGGCCATGTCCGTGACGGACATTCGCGGTGCCGCCGAGATCGCCCATGCGGCCGGGGCCCTGGTGGTGGTGGACAACACCTTCGCCAGCCCCCACCTACAGAAACCCCTGGACCTCGGGGCCGACGTGGTGCTGCACTCGGTAACCAAGTTCATCAATGGCCACGCGGACATCGTCGGAGGCATCGTGGTGGCGAAGACCGAGGCGCTGCACAAGCAGCTGCGAGCCATGCTCGTGAACCTGGGCGCCAACATGGATCCCCACCAGGCCTTCCTGGTGAGCCGCGGTCTGAAGACCCTGGCCCTCCGGGTGGAGCGTGCCGAGCAGAATGCCCGGCAGGTCGCGATCTGGCTGGAGGCCCACCCCAAGGTGGCCTGGGTCCGGTACATCGGCCTGCCCAGCCACCCCCAGCATGACCTGGCCGCCCGCCAGATGACCGGCTTCGGGTCGATGATCGCCTTCGAGCTGAAGGGGGGGCTGACGGCGGGACGCACGGTCATGGACCACGTCCATCTGGCCGGGCTTGCCGTGTCCCTCGGTGGCGTCGAGACCCTCATCAGCCACCCGGCGTCCATGACCCATGCCGGGATGGCCCGGCCCGACCGCCTGGCTGCGGGCATCAGCGATGGCCTCGTGCGCCTCTCGGTGGGCATCGAGGATGTGGCTGACATCCTCGCGGACCTGGACCAGGCGCTGAACGAGATCTGATGTCCTGAACTGCGGCTCCTCGTGGACGGAGCAGGGGTAGGCGGGTGGACCAGGGCCTCTTCAAAGGAAGGATGAAAAGATTTTATTGCGTTCAACTAAAAAGGAATATAATTATTAAGAATACCAACCAACCGATTCCACGGAGGCAGCATGGCCCGACCTCGCGTCCTCATCCTCGGAGCTGGGGTGGCCGGCCACACGGCAGCCGCCTTCCTGAAGAAGTGGCTCGGCCGGGAGGCCGATGTCATCGTGGTGGCGCCCCGTCCCGACTACAACTGGATTCCGTCGAACATCTGGGTGGGAGTCGGGCTGTTGAAACCTTCCCAGGTGACCTTTCCTGTGGCGCCGGTTTACGCACGCAAGGACATCACTTTCCATCAGGCCAAGGCGACGGTGTTGTATCCCGAAGGGTTGAACGAGGACCCGACGCCATTCGTGGAGGTGGAGTCGACCCTCGAAGGACAGACCGGGCAGCGGCTCCGCATCCCCTACGACTATCTGATCAATGCCACCGGTCCGAAGCTCTCCTTTGAGGCCACCCCAGGGCTAGGCCCCAGTGGCCACAGCCTCTCGGTCTGCACGGCCCCCCATGCGCAGGCGGCCTCCCAGGCCCTGGATGAGTCGGTGGCGCGGATGCGAAAGGGGGAGCGGCAGCGCTTCCTCGTCGGCACGGGGCATGGGAGTTGTACCTGCCAGGGGGCGGCCTTCGAATACATCGTCAACCTTGAGTTCGAGCTGCGGGCCCGGGGTGTTCGTGACAAAGCCGACATCACCTACCTGACCAACGAATACGAGCTTGGTGACTTCGGCATGGGGGGCATCCACATCCGTCGGGGTGGCTACATCACGCCGAGCAACATTTTTACGGAGTCGCTGTTCGCCGAGCGGGGCCTGCGCTGGGTGACCCAGGCCCATGTCCAGGGCCTGGAGCCCGGCCGAGCCGCCCTGGAGTTTCTCAACGGGACGGAAGGAGAAGAGCTATTCGACCTGGCCATGCTGCTTCCCCCCTTCAAGGGGGTGGGCCTGAAGGCCGTGGACCGGAGGGGGGTGGACATCACGGACCGCCTCTTCGCCCCATCCGGCTTCATGAAGGTGGACGCCGATTACCAGGCCAAGCCCTTCGAGGCCTGGCGGGCCGCCGATTGGCCGCGGACCTATCAGTCACCTGCCTATCCCAACCTCTTCGCGGCGGGCATCGCCTTCGCCCCGCCCCATCCTATCTCGCGGCCCAGGCAGAGCCCAAAGGGGACGGCCATCACCCCAGCGCCTCCCAGGACTGGCATGCCCAGTGCGATGATCGGCAAGGCCGTGGCGCGCAGCATCTACGACATGATCTGGGGCGCGGAGGCGCCAACCCACACAGCCTCCATGGCGGAAATGGGCGCGGCCTGCGTGGCCTCTGCCGGAGCCAACCCCTTCCGCGGAACAGCCGCCTCGATCACCGTCTTCCCGATCATCCCGGACTTCGAGCGCTATCCGGAATACGGACGGGACCTGAACCACACCTTCGGCGAGATCGGGCTGGCGGGACACTGGATCAAGATCCTCCTGCATCACCTGTTTCTCTACAAGGCGAAGATGCGCGCCTTCTGGTCCCTCATTCCGGAGTAGTCCATGGCCACCGAACAGACTTCCTTCGAGCAGGGACGACGGGCGCAGGTGCTGTTGGCCACCCAGCCGACGGCTTTCACCAAGGCGCTCCGCACCAGCGTGCTCTGGCAGGCGATCCGCTTCGTCGTCATCAACCTCAAGATGGTTCGGGTGATCAGGAAGAGCCATGGATGACACCTCAGGAGGTCATTTGACCTGGCCCACACCTTGAGGGCTCCGAGCGGAGAGGTGCTCCCACACGGCACCTCAAGTCGGATGGAGGAAACCTTCTGACTCCATTACCGTGTCCAGGTTTGGCGAGTTGCCGGAAGCCCCTGCACCACGCTCAGCCCCTGGCCTTGCTGTCACCATCGGGGCATGCACCTACTAATTTGATTGGTCACGGAGGATCGGGTTTTCCGGTCCCGCGTGGAATAATGACCCCTGGCCCGCAGCTGCGGGCAATGAAGTGGGAGGTACCATGGGCGATCCGCTTTTCTGGCACAGGTTGCAGTTCGGCTTTACGGCCACCTACCACTACCTGTTCCCCCAGCTCACCATGGGGCTCGCGTTCGTCATCGTGGTGCTCAAGGCCATGGGCCTGAAGACGGGCGAAGCGCGGTACAACGATGCCGCGCGGTTCTGGATCCGGATCTTCGGCATCAACTTCGCAATCGGGGTTGTCACGGGAATTCCCCTTGAGTTCCAGTTCGGCACGAACTGGGCGAAGTTCTCGCATGTCTCCGGGGGCATCATCGGGCAGACCCTTGGGATGGAGGGCATGTTCGCCTTCTTCCTGGAGAGCAGCTTCCTCGGCATGCTCATCTGGGGCGAGAAGAAGCTTTCTCCGAAGGGACACTTCGGAGCCGCCCTGGCACTCTGGATCGGGAGCTGGCTGTCGGGGTATTTCATCATCGCCACCAATGCCTTCATGCAGCACCCCGTCGGCTACGTCCGGGCTTTGGACGGCACCTTGCAGCTGGACAGTTTCTGGGCGTTCCTCCTCAACCCCTGGGCGCTGGGACAGTACGCCCACAACATGATGGCTGCGGTGGTCACGGGTTCCTTCGTGGTGGCGGCCATCGGTGCCTACTGGACGCTCAAGGGCATCCATCCCGAGCAGGGCAGGCTCAACCTCAAGACCGGCACCATACTTGGGTTCATCTTCAGCCTCCTGGTGGCCTTCCCCACAGGAGACCTGCAGGGCAAGCTTGTGGCCAGGCATCAGCCGGTGACCCTTGCAGCCATGGAAGGCCGGTTCGAGAGCGGCCCAAGAGCAAACCTCACGCTTATCGGCCAGCCCAATGTGGCCAAGCGGCAGATCGATAATCCGATCCAGTTGCCTGCAGTGCTGAGCTTCATCGCCTACGGCACCTTCTCCAGCAACGTGAAGGGCCTCCTCGAATTTCCCGAGGAGCAGTGGCCCCAGAACATCGAGCTGCTCTACTACAGCTTCCACATCATGGCCGGGCTGGGCACGATCATGATCGCGATCATGGGGGTGGCGCTTCTGCTGCTTTGGCGGGGCCGCCTGGAGGGGAACCGGGCCATGCTCTGGGTGATCATGCTGGCGTTCCCGTTCCCTTACATCGCCACCACCGCCGGTTGGGCCGTGGCCGAGTTCGGTCGCCAGCCTTGGCTCATCTATGGGGTATTCCGAACCGCGCAGGGTGGCTCGCCCACGGTGAATGCGGGCCTCACCGCCTTCACCACCCTTGGGTTCGCCGGCATCTTCGTGGTGCTTAGCATCCTCTGGCTCTTCCTGATCGGCCGCGAGATCGCCCACGGCCCCGCCACCCACCAAGCCTAGGAGGCCGCGATGGAAATGCTCTGGTTCTGGCTCGTAAGCGTGATGGTCGCGATCTACGTGGTGATGGACGGCTTCGACTTCGGTGCGGGCATCCTGCATTTGGTGGTGGCCAAGACGAATGAGGAGCGCCGGCAGATTCTCGGGGCCATTGGTCCCTTGTGGGACGGCAACGAAGTTTGGCTATTGGCGGGTGGAGGTTCGCTCTTTCTCGCCTTCCCCCAGGTGCTCGCCTCCGGCTTCTCCGGCTTCTACCTCGCCATGTGGCTGGTGGTCTGGTGCCTGATGCTGCGCGGCATCTCCATTGAGTTCCGCTCCCACGTGTTGGACGGCCTCTGGCGCCACTTCTGGGATGCCACCTTCGCCGTCTCCAGCATCCTACTGCCGGTGCTCTTCGGCGCGGCCCTGGGCAATGTGCTCCGGGGCGTGCCCCTTGATGCGACCGGATACTTCTCCATGCCCCTCTGGACCAACTTCAGGCTCGGCCCCCAGCCAGGGGTTCTCGACTGGTATACGGTGCTCATCGGTGTCTTCGCGCTGGTGACGGTCGCGGCGCACGGTTCCCTCTTCCTCGCCTGGAAGACAGACGGTCCTGTGCATGACCGTTCGAAGGCCCTGACGTCCATCCTCTGGGGCCTGGTGCTGGTGCTCTGGATCGTGGCGAGCTACGCCACCTCGGTGGTGAACCCCGGGATCTTCCATAACCTTCCCAGCGCACCCCTGGGTTGGTTGGCCACCCTCATCCTGCTGGCGGGCTTGGCCGTGGTCTTCTACGGCGTTCGGCGGCAGCGTTTCCTCATGGCCTTCCTGGGCTCTGGTGCCTTCATCCTTGGGCTCCTGGCGGCCAGTGCCGCCTGCGTCTATCCCGTGATGCTCAAGTCCACCCTGGATCCCGCCTTCGACCTCACGGCCCTAAACGCCAGCGTTGGGGGGCACGGCCTGCGCACCGGGCTGGTGTGGTGGCTCATCGGGTTCCCCATCGCCATCGGGTATCTGACCTTCCTGTTCCGCTTCCATCGGGGGAAGGTGAAGGCCGCCGCCGAAGGCGAGGGGTACTGAAGGCTGCCGCGCTGAATCAGGGAGGCGTCTCCCGGGGCTTCACAGGCCCCGGGCGCGTTCTTTTGTGAAGGCCACATAGGCCATGTCCATCTCACTGATGTGGTGCTTCAGCCATCCGGCCAGGAGGGCGGCTACCTCTCGTGCCACTGGGATATGCTGCGCCAGTCGGCCCTGCAGGACCCGAACCCGGATCAGCAGCCGCTGGTGCTCGGCCCGGTGGGGCGCCAGTCCCGGGAAGCCCATGTTCTCCATGAACCGCTCTTCCGCCTCGAAATGGTCGAGGGTATAGGTGGCCAGGAAATCCAGGCTCTCGGCGATGCCCTGTTCCGTCCGCCCCCCTTCCACGGCGACCGCGAACTGGTTAATGGCCTCGAAGAGGGCCTTGTGCTGGGCATCGATGAGGTCGATCCCGGTCTCGAGCTGGCTGTTCCAGGTGGCAGCGGGCATGGACCCTCGCAAGGGGAGATGCCCGTTTCTTCGGCGGGGCAAGGTCGAAGGGTGAGTCCGATCAGCCCCGGCGCGTGGTGTGCCAGCGCCAGACCAGCCACGCCCAGCAGGCCAGCATGCCCAGCCAGCCCACCACGCGCAGCCACCGGCCGATGAGGCTGTCCTGGGCGAGCAGGCCCCACTGCCCCAGGAGGGTGGTCCAGTCGTGTTCGCCGCCGCCCACCAAGGGCAGCACCTGTTCCCGCGCGTCGGCGACGTAGCGGGCGATGTTCAGGAGGTTCTCGAAGGCCCAGATGCCAGCGGCCGCCACTCCGTGGGCCTGGCGTCGGAACCAGAAGGATCCCAGCACCAGGAGGGGCACCAGCAGCTGCATGAGGGTGCCGCCGAGAACCGTAAGGGTCTCCCAGTGGAAGAGGCCGAACAGGGGGTGGCCGGCTTCATGGAACAGCAGGTTCACGCCATCGAGCAGTGGGATCCAGCCGGGTTCGGCCACGAGCGCCACAATCACCAGCAGCGCGAAGCCAGCTGACACGCCCACCAGGGACCCTGTGGAGACCGGCTCCCAGTCACCCTCCCAGGCATCGAGGAGTGGCTCGAGCAGGGGTGTCATGGGTGGGCGAGGTGGCGGGCGACGATCCAGTCCACCACCGCCTCCAGGGTCATGGTGCTGGAATCGAGCTCGGCCGCATCCGCGGCCCGCACCAGCGGGGCGACCGCGCGGGTGCTGTCCGCGTGATCGCGGCGCTGGAGATCGGCAAAGATCGCATCAAAATCCGGGGTCTGGCCCTTGGCCTGGAGTTCCTGAAACCGGCGCTGGGCGCGGGCCTGGGGACTGGCGGTGAGGAACACCTTGCAGCAGGCCTGCGTGAACACCACCGTGCCGATGTCCCGGCCATCCACGACCCACCGGCCACTGGCGCCAATGCGCCGCTGCTGATCCACCAGTACCTCCCGCACCGTGGCGTCTGCGCTCACCGGCGTCACCAGACGGGTGACCTCGGGGCTGCGGATGGCCTCGCTGACATCCTCCCCCGCCAGGAAGGTCCGGCCCTCGTGCTGGGAAAGCGCCAGTCTGGCCAAGGTCCGGACCAGGGCGGGGCGGTCCTCCAGGGAGACCCCGGCCCGGTGGAGGGCCAGGGCGGCCGCGCGGTACATGGCCCCGGTGTCCAGGTACTGCCAGCCCAGGCGCGCTGCGACCCTTCGGGCGGTGGTGGATTTCCCCACACCCGAAGGGCCGTCGATCGCGATCAGGGGCAAGGCGGAGTCAGACATGGTCCCATTCTGGAGCTCCGGGTGCCCGGGTTCCATCACTTCATGCCGAGTTCCGCGAGGATCTTGGGATCCTTCTCGTCCTGGGCCAGGAGGGTGTGGCAGGTATCGCAGTCGCCCTTGATGACGCGGCCATCGGCGGCGGTATGGCCGCCATCATGGCAGCGGAAGCAGCCGACCGCTTCCTCATGGCCGATGTTGTTGGGGTGGGTGCCCCAGGTGAGCTTCATCTCGGGGAACACGTTGCGCAGGTAGATCGCCTTGACCACCTCACCGGCCTGGTCGACCTGGGCGCGTTTCTGCTTGTAGAGGTCGGGGTAGGTGGTGCGGTAGTACTCCGCCAGGTCCACGGGGATCTTGGCGGCGGCGGTCTTCTGATCGGGGTATTCCACCTTGAGCAACTCCAGCGCCTTCTTCTTGAGGAAGGGCAGGTCCGTGCTCATGCGATGCTCGGACATGGCCTTGTCCAGAGCGCGATCGGGCAACTGGAAGGCGTGGGTGGGCCGGTTGTGGCAGTCGATGCAGTCCATGTTGCGGGTGGTGGCCTCGGCCAGCTTCTCCTTGGAGAGCGTCTTGTAATCGTCGGAGACGTATTCCACCAAGGTGCCGTTGTCCTCGCGGTAGATGACCTTGGGGATCTCCTGGCGGCGGCGGTCGGTGGTGACGTAGCTGATGCGTTCCATGGCGTCGAGGTGGCGGCCGTGGATGCCGGTGGTGCCGTTGGGGGTGTGACCGCCGATTTTCAGCAGGAGGACCGTGGTGGAGGGCGTGTTCGCCTCGTCCTCGGCGTACTTCGTGCGCACGATCAGCTTGTCGTTGGTGAACTTCTGGGGCCAGTGGCACTGCTCACAGGTCTCGCGGGCCGGGCGCAGGTGCTCGACCGGGCTGGGAATGGGCCGGGAGTAGGTACCGAAGGCGACTGCGAAGAGCTGGCGCGTGCCGGAGATCTTGGCACGCACGAGGGCCGGAGCGCCGTGGCCGATGTGACACTGGGCGCAGCCCACACGGGAGTGCGCGGAGTCGAGGAAGGCGGTGTACTCCGGGCTCATCACCGTGTGGCAGGTGAGGCCGCAGAACTGGTTCGAGTCCATGTACTCCACGCCCTTCAGGCCCGCGGTGCCGAGGATGGAGACGTTGATGAACGTGAGGATGCCGATGAGGGTCAGCAGGCGGCGGACGCCGGGCTGCTTGAAGTCGACCGCCTTCAGTGGAACCGGGGCTTCCCCGGCCAGGCGACGCTGCCGCCGCACGCGGAAGATGCCCAGGGGGATGAGCACCAGACCCACCAGGAAGAATGCAGGCAGGACGATGAAGAGGATGATGCCCATGTAGGGATGGATGGACCGGGGACTGGTGAGTTCCATGAACCAGAACCAGACCAGCACGAAGGCCGAGCTAGTGGTCAGCGCGGCGCCCGCCAGCGTGAGCCAGTTGTTGCCCAGCTGGAATGCCAGGCGAGTCAGGTCCCTGACACGTAAGCCGAAACTCATGAACCTACCTCCATCAAACAGGTGGCGATACAACGGACATTCAAGTGTGAAATGTCTTTTGATTACCCTAATTTCTTCCCACACCACCGACAAGCCCGTCCAGCCCTCGGTGCTGAGGCAAACCCATTGTTTTCAAACAGGGGCATTCCGGGTTGTGACAGATGTCCCCGGGGGACGCCCCTCAGGGGGTCCAGCCGTTCAGGAGGGCGAGGAAGGCCGCACCGTACTGCTGAAGCTTTTTCGGTCCCACTCCGCTCAGGGCTAAGAATTCGACAGGCTCCGCGGGCCTGAACTGCGCCATCTGCTGCAGGGTGGCGTCGCTGAAGATCACATAGGCGGGAACGCCCTTGGCATCCGCCAGCCGCTTGCGGAGGGCCTTCAAGGCGAGGTAGAGGCCCTCCTCTCCCTCCAGCACCGGGGCCTCCCTGGGGGGCCGGGAGGCCCGGGGCGAGCCCTTTCGGGCCTTGCCGGGAACCGGGGATGAGCCCAGCGGATCCAGACCCGCGCAGACATCGCAGGCCTGGCCGCAGGGGGCCATGTCCTCCCCGAAGTGGGCCAGCAGGGCCTGGTGGCGGCAGCGGGTTGAGTCGGCGAGCCGGAAGAGGTCCCGGGTCTGGCGCTGCTGGGCCTGGGCAAGGGCATCGTCCAGGCCATCCGTGAAGCGGTCGTAGCTGAGCACGTCGCCCCAGCCGTAGAACATCACGCAGTCGGCTGCCGCCCCGTCGCGGCCCGCCCGGCCGATCTCCTGATACCAGCCTTCGACGCTCTTCGGCATGTCCCGGTGGATGACGTAGCGGATGTTGCTCTTGTCGATGCCCATGCCGAAGGCGACGGTGGCCACGATGACATCGACATCGTCCCGCTGGAATGCCTCCTGGGCCGCCGAGCGCGCCGCGGGCTCCATGCCCGCATGGTAGGCCACGGCCCGCAGGCCCTCGCCCGCCAGAAACGCGGCCGTGCCTTCCACGGATTTCCGCGACAGGCAGTAGATGATGCCGCTCTCCCCACGCCGCGCCAGGACCAGGCGCAGCAGGGCCTCCCGCACGGGCGGGAGGCCTTCGGCGCCCTTGCGGTAAGTGCTCACCCGCAGGTTGGACCGGAAGAAGGACCCCTGCACCTCCAGCGGGTTCCGCATGCCCAGCTGGCCTGCGATGTCCTGGCGCACTTCGGGCGTCGCGGTGGCTGTGAGGGCCAGCACCGGTACCGCCGGAAACCGCTGCTTGAGGCCGGCGAGGGTGCGGTAGGCTGGGCGGAAATCGTGTCCCCAGTGGCTGATGCAGTGAGCCTCGTCCACGGCGATCAGGCGCAGGTCCACGCCGCGGAGCAGGTCGGCCAGGTACAGTTCGAGGCCTTCGGGAGCCGCGTAGATCAGCTCCCAGGCCCCCTCCTTCAGCCCCCGGATGCGGTCCCGACGGGTTTCGGCATCGAGGCTAGAGTTCAGGAAGGTGGCGCGCAGCCCGGTCTCCGTCAGGGCGTCGACCTGATCCTTCATGAGCGCGATCAGCGGCGACACCACCAGGGTCACACCGCCCAGGAGGCGGGCGGGCAGCTGATAGGTGAGGGACTTCCCTGCTCCCGTGGGCATGATGCCCACCACATCCCGACCCGCCAGCACGGCCTCGATGATGGAAAGCTGCCCAGGACGAAAGCTGTCGTAGCCGAAGGTGGCCTTGAGGGCGGCTTCCAGGTCGGGGTGGCCTTCCAACTGGACAGCGGTATCCAGGTCTGAGGCGAGGCTTTTCAGAGCTGCGATGGAAGTCGGATCAAAGGCGGCCGGATCGGTGCGATAGCGGGCCCGGAGGGCTTCCAGTCCCTGGCGGCAGAAGGCCGACGCACCCTCGGCCAGGAGGGCGCGCAGTCGCTCGATCTCGGCTGAAACCAGGGTCACTCAGCAGCCGCCGTCCAGCAGGGGGGCTGCGGCGTCCCAGAAGGCCTGCATCTCCTCGGGCTTGCCGAAGGTGATCCGGATGTGATTCGGGAGGCCGTAGCCGTGCATGGGGCGGACAATCACGCCCCGCTGCAGTAATTCCTTGAAGAGATCCTGGGCCGGGTGGGTGGTTTCCATCAGGATGAAGTTGCCGCAAGTACCGCTGAGCTGGCACCGGTGGTTGGTGGCTTCGCGCAGGAACGCCTCTCGGGCCTCCCCATTCTTCTGGCGGGAGAAGGCCTCGAAGGCCAGGTCTTGCACGGAGACCTCCGCCGCCGCCTGGGCCAGGTGGTTGGTGTTGAAGGGGCTGCGGACCCGTTCCAGGCAGGCCATGAGCTCCCTGGAACCCAGGCCGTACCCGATGCGCATGGCGGCAAGCGCGTGGATCTTCGAGAAGGTGTGGAGCACCATCAGGTTCGCTCGTTCATCCAGGAATGCCGCGGCATCCGGGTAGACGGCGGGATCTTCGTATTCCGCGTAGGCCTGATCCACGACCAGGACGATGTCCTCCCGCAGGTTCCGCACCAGATGCTGCAGCGCCGAGCCCTCCAGGCGGATGCCCGTGGGGTTGTTGGGGTGGCCGAGGTAGACGAGGCGGGTATCCGGCTGGACGGCCCGCAACAGGTCATCCACATCCAGTTCGGTGGCCGTGGCCCTTGATTCGATGACGCGCCCACCGGCCGTCTGGGTGGCGATGCCGTAGATGGCAAAGCTGTGCTTGGGAATCACCGCGCTGCCGCCATCCAGGAAGGCCGCCTTGGCGATCATCTCCAGAATCTCGCTGCTGCCATTGCCCAATACCACGCGCTCCACCGTGAGGCCCTTGCGGTCCGCAATATGCTTGCGGAGGTAGTAGCCATCGCTGACCGGGTAGAGGCCCAGGCCTTCGAATTCCGAACCGGCGATCACTGCGGCCACCCGGGCCTTGACCGCCTCGGTGGGTCCCCAGGGGTTCTCGTTGGAGGCCAGCTTGACGATCTTGGCCAAGCCCAGCTCCCGCTGGACTTCCTGGATGGGCTTGCCCGGCACGTAGAGCGGGATGCGCGACAGCTGCTCGAACCCGGGGAGGCTGGAGAGGCTCACGCTCATCAGGCGGGCCGCTCGGAGAGGACCTTGTCCACGATGCCGTATTCCAGGGCCTCTTCGGCGCTCATGAAGAAATCGCGGTCCATGTCCTTCACGACCTTCTTGAGGGGCTGGCCCGTGTGCTTGGCGAACGTTGCCGACAGGTTGTCCTTCAGGCGCTGGATCTCCTTGAAGGTGATCTCGATCTCCGTGGCCTGGCCCTGGGCCCCACCGGAGGGCTGGTGGATCATGATGCGGGCATTGGGGAGGGCGAAGCGCTTGCCCTTGGTGCCGGCGGCCAGCAGGTGGGCACCCATGGAGGCGCACTGGCCGATGCAGTAGGTGACGATGTCGTTCTTCACGAACTGCATGGTGTCGTAGATGGCCAGGCCCGCCGTGACGCTGCCGCCGGGGCTGTTGATGTAGATCTGGATGTCCTTGTCCGGGTCCTCGCTCTCCAGGAACAGCATCTGGGCCACGATGGCGTTGGCCACGCTGTCGTCGATGGCAGTGCCCAGGAAGATGATGTTGTCCTTCAGCAGGCGCGAGTAGATGTCGTAGCTGCGCTCGCCCCGGGGGGTCTGTTCGATGACGATGGGGGGATAGTAGCTGCTGGGCATGGGCCCTCCGGCGGGAAGCTTCAGGATAAAGCAAGAAGGCGCCCCAGGGCGCCTTCCGCATGGAATCACGCAGACGCCTACTTCTTGGCGGTCGGCTTCTTGGCCTTGGGCAGTTCCTCGGTTTCCTTGGCCTTGGGGGCCTTTTTGGGCTTCTCCGTGGGGTCAGCCTCAGCCTTGGGGGCAGCCTTCTTCACGGCGCCCTTCGCAGGGGCCCCGTCCTCCGCCTCGGGCTCAGGCTTGGCTTTTGCAGCAGCCTTCTTGGCTGGCTTCGCCTCGGCCTCGTCGCCGTGATCGTGGTCACAGTCTGGGCCATGGACATGGCCCACCGGCGCGACAGCGGCGGGCTCGCCGCCTTCCTGGCCTTCGAGGTCGCCCCCTTCCAGGCCGCCGGCGTCGAACCGGTTCACGGGGAGACCCGCCTCGCGCTTCCGCTCCAGCTCGACCAGGGCTTCGAAGGCCGCCTTGTCCAGCAGCTCCTCCTTGACCTTGGCGGTGGTGAGCAGGTGGTCGAAGATGCGGTCGGTGCGGAGCCGCCCCTTGATCTCCGTCGTGTTGCCCCGGCGATCCAGCTCGGCCTTGAACGCATCGAAGGGCTGCTGCACGTTGTTCTCGGCCATGAAGCTGCGAATTTCCGCATCGATGTCCTCTTCGGGAACTTCAATGGCCTCCGCATTGCCGATGGCCTGGAGCAGGTAGCCACTGCGCACGGCCCGCTCAGCGTCGTTCAGGCGGTACTGCCGGTAGGCCTGCCAGTTCACCTTCTTGGGATCCATGCCCTGCTTGGCGACATGCTGCGCGAACTCCTCGCAGTAGTCGTCGAGCTGCAGCGCCACCATGGAGCGGGGTACCTCGAAGGGGGCGGCCTCGAGCAGGGTATCCAGCATGGTCGCGTGGAGCCGTGACACGGCATCGCGGTCGGCCGCTTCCTCAAGGTCCTTCTGCACAACGGCTTTCAGGGCCTCGAAGTTCTCGAAGCTGCCCATGTCCTTGGCGAACTCGTCACCGAATTCAGGCACTTCCTTGCGCCGGAGGTCCTTGATCACGACCTCGTAAGCCAGGGTCTTCCCGGCGAGGACGGTGTTGGCATCGTCCACGGGGTGGGTGAGGGTGAAGGCCTTCTTGTCGTCGATCTTCAGGCCCAGCAACTCGGCGTCGAAGGGCCTGCTCCCGTCGATCTCCAGCACTTGGTCCGCATAGGTCTGGGCCTTGAGGCCCTGGGGCTTCACGCGGATGTCGCAGGTGGCGATGAGGCCGGAGGCCACCTCGCCGTCCTCGACCGGCAGGAACCGGGTGGCCCGCTTGCGGAGGCCTTCGAGGTTCTCGAGCAGGGCCTCCTCGTCGATGATCCGCTTCTTCTTGTTGAGGACCATGCCCTTGTAGTCGGGCAGGACCACCTCGGGCGCCACGTCGAACTGGGCCCGGAAGACCGCATCGGTGCCTTCCTTCAGGTCCAGCTTCTCCAGCGAGGGCTGGGAGATGGGCTGGGTACCGGCTTCCTGGGCGGCCTTCCAGAAATGGCGCTCGATCAGCTGTTTCGCCACGTCCGACTGAATCTCCCGCGCGTATTTCTGCATGAGGACGGGGCGGGGGGCCTTGCCTGGGCGGAAGCCCGGGATGCGCACCTGCGGGGCGATCTTGGCCAGCACCTCGTTGAAGGCGGCGCTCACCTCGGAGGCGGGCACGGTGACTTCGACCGCTTTCCGGGTGGGGGACTGGTGGTGCAGGGTGGCGGACATGGAAGCTCCGAGTGATGCGGGGTGTCTCTGTGGAATCGTTCGGCTTGGGGATTGAAGGCGGTGCCAGGTCACCGGGGGGGGCCATGGGGTGCCTCCCTGACAAATGGTGCGAACGGTCGGACTCGAACCGACACGGTGTGAACCGCTGGAACCTAAATCCAGTGCGTCTACCAGTTCCGCCACGCTCGCAAAAAGCCGAATTGTCAAACCGGTGGTGCGCCCAGAGCGACTCGAACGCCCGACCCTCAGGTTCGAAGCCTGATGCTCTATCCAGCTGAGCTATGGGCGCGCACCGAATCCCCTAGTCTACCTGGAAGACCCCTCTGCATCGAGTCCTCGCTTGGCTGGATAGAGCGCCAATTACCGAAGGCTCTATCCAGCTTCGCCCGTGGCCTATCGGACGCGCCACCAGGCGCGTCCTCCCGCTCGCCGGGCTCGCGGAGGCCGGAGCCGGGCGCGCACCGAATCCCCTAGTCTACCTGGAAGACCCCTCTGCATCGAGTCCTCGCTTGGCTGGATAGAGCGCCAATTACCGAAGGCTCTATCCAGCTTCGCCCGTGGCCTATCGGACGCGCCACCAGGCGCGTCCTCCCGCTCGCCGGGCTCGCGGAGGCCGGAGCCGGGCGCGCACCGAATCCCCTAGTCTACCTGGAAGACCCCTCTGCATCGAGTCCTCGCTTGGCTGGATAGAGCGCCAATTACCGAAGGCTCTATCCAGCTTCGCCCGTGGCCTATCGGACGCGCCACCAGGCGCGTCCTCCCGCTCGCCGGGCTCAGGGCTGGAGGCACCAGGCATCTTCGGCACCGTGCCGCCAAAGGGCGGCCAGGTCTGCTTCGGACAGCCCCATGGCCTGCGCGAGTTTCGCCTCTGTGGCGAGGTCGCAGGGAATGACTCCTGGATCATCGGTGCCCAGGGCGCAGCGCACGCCCGCTGCCAGCATTCGGGGCAGGGGATGGGGTGCGACGTCTCCCGCCAGGGCCCGGTTCGAACTGGGGCAGATGTCCACCGGGATGCGCCGCTCTGCCAGCAGGTCGAAGGTGGCCTGATCGGCCCGGATCCCATGGACGATGCGGGAGACGCCGCCCTCCAGAAGGGCGGCCCGGACGTTGGTTCCCGGCCCGTTCTCCCCTGCGTGGGCTGCGATGCGAAGGCCGGCGGCCCGGGCCCGGTCGAAGACCGGGGCCCAGTCCCGGAACGGGCAGCCCTCGAGGCCTCCCGTAGAAAATCCCCTCACGAACGTGGGCAAGTCGGGGAGCACCAGGTCGAGTACCGCGTGGCCATGGGCAGGACCGAAGTGGTTCACCGCATCGATCACCACGCAGGCCCGCAGACCCTGCGTCTGCGCCTCGGCCAGCCCCAGCTCGAGGCCCGACCAGAAAGCGTCCAGCGACAGCTGCTTCCGATGGACCACCAGGAAATGGGGGGAGGCCCAGAGGTCAAAGCCCTGGCCTCCCGCCGCCAGGGTCCGGCGGCCGACGGCCCGCACCCCTTCGGCCACCGCTTCCTTGCTGTCCAGCAGTGCGGCGCCGAACAGAAACGCCTCGATGAACCCCTCAAAGGGAACCGCTGCTCCGGACCAGAGCCTCAGGAGGGGTTCGGGAAGGGTTTTCCCTCGGCCAGCCGCCTCCCCACGCACATAGACCGGATCCAGCGCCCCTTCGAGATGGGTATGCCGGTCAATCAGGGGTGGAGTGGGCAGTATCACCCGACCATTATGCTCACCCTCGCCGCGCAGGCTGCCTTTGCAGCCTGCGTGACGACCCGGCGGGGTTCGCTACTCGTCGTAGTCGTCCATGCGGAGGTCGCCGGGATCGAACCCTTCGCCTCGGCCGCGTTCGATGGCCACACCGCTCTCGGTGAAGGTCTCCTCGAGGTTCTCCGCCTCAGGCTCATCGCTGGCGTCGTCCTCGATCACGTGGACGGTCTTCTCCTTCTTCACAGCCTTGGCTTTGGTGGGGGCTGCCTTCTGGTTCGCCCCGCACTTCGGACAGAGGGCCTCCGGCTTGCCGAAGTCATAGAACTTCGCCGAGCACTGGAAACAAGTGAACTTCTTGCCAAGATCTGCCATTGCCCGTCCTCTTCCAAACCCAAAGGAACAAGGTTCTACCAGATTCGGGCCCAGTTGTCACAGGAAGTTCAGAAGTCCTCAGGCCCAGGGGGCTGGCCCCAGCTTGGAAGGGTCGCCATCGCACAGCAGCTGGATGATCGTGCTGGTGAAAATTCGATGTTTGACCTCCACGGCCTCGCCAAACCGCTCCACGAAGGTGCCCCGGCTGCGTTCGAGCTCGTCCCGCAACTGGCCGTAGAGGTTGCCCTGGGCCTTTGCCAGGGTGACCTTGGCCGGGAAGTACAGCTCCACGTCCCCGACCAGCACCCTTGCCAGGCGCTCGGCAGCGGCCCGGGTGCGGGGGTCGAGTTCGACCGAGGGCGGAGGTTCGACGGGTTCCGGAATGACCTGGGTGGGGGCGCTGGCATGGGGCTCGATGGGTGCGGGAGGGTGGGCATCCTCCTCCCGGCCGGCCGCCAGGGAGGCCAGCATGGCCGAAGCCACCAGCACCAGGGCCCGCACTTGCTCAGGGGCATCCAAGCGCTGCCGTAAGCCGCTGTCCACCAGCACCAGCGCCACCGGCTTCCGCCGGTGGCGGAGCGGGAAGATGGCCAGGTCGGGAGCCTGGAACGAGCTGATGGGGGCGAGCAGGGCGGCATAACCCTCGCCCTGGCGTCGGATGACTCGGGCCGAGCCCTGGATCAGTGCCTCCAACTCGGCGGGCGGCACCACGGCGCCGGCCTTGCCGGGACCTTCCGCATCGAAACCGCGGTGGGCATAGAGAGAGACCAACCCCTGCTTGAGGATGAACAGGGCGCTTCGTTCCACCATGGGCGCCAGGGCATCCAGGAGTCGTCGCAGCAGGTCGCTCTGGCTGGTGGCACCCTCGAGGAGGTCCAGGGCGGTGCCCAGATCCCGTTCCTGGGCCCCGCCCGAGAGGATCGGCTCGCCCGGCTCAACGGCCTCGCGCAACTGGGCAAGCAGGGTGCCATCGGGCTCGAACCGCCTCAGCGCGTTCTGCCAGGTGGCCATCACCTCCTCGAGGAGGGCCTGGTTCTGGTGGTTCAGCCAGGTCTCCAGCCGCGCCTTGATGGCGTCGCTCTGGGTCTGATCCGTGGGGCCGCGGTCGCTCATCAGGGGCTCGGAGAAGGTTGAGCTCAAGGGTATCCCATTCCCCATCCAGATACCCGCCTGCTGGCAATTGGGCCGGATAGCCGTTAGGATGGCGCAGGTTCCAGGAGTCGTCGAATGGCGGATCTTTCCATTGCGGTCAGGCAGGTCGGTGAGGTGGCGGTGCTGCTTCCCGCCGGCTTCATCAATGCCCACACCGTCCGGGAGTTCGAGGAGGGCTTGGAGGCGCTGGTGCAGGATGGGCGCTATACGATCCTAATCAACTGCAAGGAACTCAACTATATAAGCTCGGCAGGCCTGGGCGCGATCATGGGGCTGATTGAAACCGTGCGGGAGCAGGGCGGCGACATCCTCCTGTCGAACCTGCAGGAGAACGTCTTCGCGATCTTCGACACCCTGGGGTTCACCCAGCTCTACCGCGTCTTCACCGACGAGGATCAGGCGCTGGCAGCCGCAGCGTCGGACCGGAAGGGCTAGCGGGTGGCCAGCAGGATGGACCATGCCCAGTTCCGACTCATCATTCCGAGTCAGACGCGCTACCTCAACCTGGTGACGGGCCTGGCGAAGCGCGCCTCGCTGGTGGCCGGGCTGGATGATGCCACCGCCGCCAAAGTGAGCATCGCCGTGGATGAGGCGGTCACCAATGTGATCCTCCATGCCTATGGTGGTGAAGGCGAGCACAGTGTGGAGTTGGAACTGCGCTTCACCGAAGAGGCGCTGGAGATCCACATCCTGCACGCGGGCCTGGGCATCCGGGGGGACCAGCTGGTCCTGCCCGATCCCAAGGAATACATCAAGCATCCCCGGAAGGGTGGTCTAGGCCTGCTGCTCATGAGCCGCTTCATGGATGAGGTGCAGTTCACGGCGGACGAGGTGTCAGGACGGAACGAGTGCTGCCTCATCAAGAAGATCAGCTGACCGTCTCCGGTTCCGCCATCATGCCGACCAATCCATTCGACCGCCTCCGTCAGCTGGCGATGAAGATCCCCGAAGGGGCTCAGGAGCTGCTCCCCCTCATCGACTTCCTGGAGACCTTTCCGGACCAGAGCAGCGAAGAGGACCTGATCCACCTGGTGGGCATCACCGCCATGGGCATCGCCAAAGCCCGCCAAGGCGGGATCTGGAACGGAGCCAAGTGGCTCTTCCTGCGTGGCGCCGCCCCAGCCTTTCCCACCCATCCCGGCGATGGCTGGCAGGTGCGTCCCTGGCAGTACGGCGACGAGGTCTACGGGCACCTGGTCCTTCACACGGAGTGCCTGCCGGATGCGGTTCCCCTGCTGCTCTCGATCAGCGCCCCGCTGCTGGCCTGGCGGCGGGCCGAGGTGGTGCGGAGCACCCAGAACCAGGCCCTGGCCCTGCAGCTGTCGCGCCTTAATACCGTCTTCGAGCTGACCCGGAACCTGGGTGTGGTGGAGACCCGCAACGACCTGGTCCGGCTCATGGCCAACACGCTCATGGGCGAGTTCCGCATCATGCGGATCCTGGTGGTGGATCCCGAGGGCCAGGTGCTCCACGGCAAGGGCCTGGGGTCCCTGCCGGAGCGTCTGGAAGGGGAGGAACTGCATGAGCTGGTCCAGGACCGGGGGCTGGTCCACGCCGTGGAGCTGATGGACCAGTCCCACAGCCATGGATTCGCCTATGCCGCTGACCCCGCCGTGGGCCAGCTGTCCGAGGACGACCTTGTCTTCCTGAGAACCCTGCTGAACCTCACCTCCTCCCAGCTGTCGAGCCTCGAGCTCCGGGAGTCCCGCATCCAGTCCATCCGCATGGAGAAGGATCTGGACCTGGCCCGCAACATCCAGCGGAGCATCCTGCCCAAGACCCTGCCCGCCCCAGACGGCTGGGAATGCGCGGCCGCCAATCTCCCCTACCAGGCGGTCGGCGGAGACCTGTACGACCTCTGGATGACGCCCGATCAGGGCAAGGGAGTCCGCCTGCACCTGGCGGTGGGCGACATCTCCGGCAAGGGGCTGCCCGCGTCCCTGATGATGACCCAGCTTTCGGCCTTTCTCAGAGCCACGGCGGATCGGCGGGTGGAGGACTGGGGTCGCCTGGCGGAGCGGGTCAACGTGCGGATGAACGACATCCGGGATGGCAATCGGTACACCACCCTGTTCGCCGGCAGCCTCAACCCCCAGAATGGGGACCTCCGGTACGTCAACGGGGGACACAACCCGCCCCTCCTGGTCCGGGCCAGTGGCGAAGTGATCCGCCTGTCTCCCACCGGTCCCATGGTCGGGTTGCTGCCGGGGGTCACCTTCCGCGAAGGGCGGGCCCGCATGGATCCCGGGGATGTCCTGGTGATCTTCACGGATGGCGTCGTGGAAGCCGAGAACGCGGCCGGCGAGGAACTGGGGGATGGCCCCCTGGCCGATGTGGTACTGCGTCGACCCGAGGCGCGGGCCGACGACCTCTTCGAAGCGCTGCTGGTGGAAACCTTCCAACATCTTGGGAACGGGCGGTTCCGCGATGATGTGACGCTGGTGGTCATCAAACGGATGAACTGAACCCCCCTTGTGGGCGTTCGTATCCTGGTACCGGAGGCCCTTCCATGAACCAGACCAAAACCCTGCTCATCATCGTGGCCATGACCGGCCTGCTGGTGTGGATCGGCGGGATGCTGGGAGGGCAGTCGGGCATGGTGCTGGCCCTGGCCATCGGGCTGGTGATGAATGGCGTCAGCTACTTCTTCTCAGACAAGATCGTGCTGGCCAGCTATGGCGCCCAGCCCGTGACCCAGGCCGAGGCGCCGGAGCTGTATGCCATCGTGGCCAACCTCGCCCAGCGGGCGGGCCTCCCCATGCCCCGCATCGCCATCATCCCCGAGGACACGCCCAACGCCTTCGCCACCGGGCGCAACCCGGAGCATGCCGTGGTGGCGGTCACCGAAGGCATCATGCGCGTCCTCAGCCGCCCCGAGCTGGAAGCCGTCATTGGCCACGAACTGGGCCACGTGAAGCACCGCGACATCCTCATCGGCAGCCTGGCGGCGGTCCTCGCCCAGGCCATCATGTTCCTCTCGCGGTTCGCGGGGTACTTCGGCGCCCGGGACGAGGAGGGGCGCTCCAACCCCATCGCCGGCATCGCCATCATGATCCTCGGCCCGCTGGCGGCCTTCATGCTGCAGATGGCCGTGAGCAGATCCCGGGAGTACCTGGCGGATGAATACAGTGCCCACCTGACGGGCCGGCCCGACATGCTGGCCTCGGCCCTGGAGCGGCTGCAGAGCTACAACCAGCAACTCCCCATGGCTTCCGCCCAGCCGGCGACCGCCCACATGATGATCGTGAACCCCCTGAGCGGCGGCGGGATCAAGAGCCTGTTCTCCACGCATCCGCCCATGGAAGTGCGGGTGGAGCGCCTGCGGCGCATGCCCATCGAGGCCAGGTAGCCCGGATTGAACCCGCATCGGCCCTGGGCCGATAGGGGGGCATGCGGGAGAAGCTCGGGAAATTCGAGGTCATCCGGCTCCTGGGCAAGGGGGCCATGGGCGAGGTCTACCTCGGGCGCGACCCGGTCCTGGGCCGGGAAGTGGCCCTTAAGGTCATCACCGCGGGTTCCGTGGTGGGCGAGGAGGCCCATGCGCGCTTCGAGCGGGAGGCCCGCGCCGCAGCCCTCCTCAACCACCCCAACATCGTGACGGTCTTCGAGTTCGGTGAGGACAGCGGCCTTCATTACCTGGCCATGGAATACGTCCGGGGCGGGGAGTTCGAGACCCTCATCCGCGACGGCAGCACGTCCAAGGCGGAGCTGCTGGACCTGCTGGCCCAGGTCTGCGAGGGGCTGGGTTACGCCCATGAGCACGGCGTCATCCACCGTGACATCAAGCCGGCCAACATCCTCGTAACCCGCGCGGGGAAGCGATCCCGGGCCAAGCTCATGGACTTCGGCGTGGCCCAGATGGGGCCTTCGGGCCTCACGGAGGCGGGCACCTGGATGGGGACGATCAGCTACATGGCCCCCGAATACCTCGACACCGGAACCTCCTCCGCCAGCTCGGACATCTTCGCCCTGGGGGTGATCCTCTACGAAGTGCTCACCAAGGGGCGCAAGCCGTTCCTTGGAGATACCACGACGACAGTGCTGAACCGCATCCTCCTGCACCCTCCGGAACCCCTTCGACCCCTGGATCTCAAGGGCATGCCGCCGCGGCTGGGGGCGGTGGTGGAACGCGCCCTGGCCAAGCGGCCCGCCGAGCGGTTTCCGGATGCGGAGTCCCTAGGCGCCGCCATCCGGGAGGCCCTCAAGGAACCGAGTCCGCGCCCCGCCGAGCCTCCATCCCCCCGTGCGGGGAAGGATCCCACGGGCCGGCGCATCCGGGTCGGCCGTGGCGGGAATGGGGATTGCCTGAGCCTCAAGGTCGCCCTTCGCCAGGCCCAGGCCGGTACGGAGATCCTCCTCTTGCCGGGTACCTACCGCGAGACGGTGGTGGTGGACAAGGACGTGACCATCCTGGCCGAGGGAGCGCCCGGGGAGGTGACCCTGCTCGGGGTCTCCGGCCCGGCCCTGGTGCTGCAGTCCAGCGCGATCCACTTGAAGGGACTCACGCTGCAGGCGGGGCTGACTCCCGCCCTGCGCATCCTGAGCGGGGCCCCCCTCGTGGAGGCGTGCACCCTTCACTCAGAGGTGTGCTGCGCCGACCTGGAGGGGACGTCCACCCAAGCCATCTTCCGGGATTGCGCCTTCCAGTGCGAGGGGTCGATCGGCGTTCGGGTGGGCACCGGGGCTCAGGCCCAGCTGCAGGGTGGCACCCTCCTTGGATTCACGACGGCGGGAGTGAGCCTTGAGCCAGGCGCCCAGGTGACGCTGAAGGACGTGGTGGTCGGCGGTGGAACGGGGGTGGGGCTGCGCGTGGCCCCGCGCGGCCAGGCCAGTCTGGAAGGCTGCACGGTCGCCGGGGAAGCCGGGTCGGTGGAGGTGGACGCCCACGGTCGCCTGGAGCTCCGGGGATGCCGTCTCCTGGACAGCCGGTACGCGGGCCTGCTGGCCATGGAGCACAGCCAGGTGACTCTGGATGCCTGTGACATCGGGAACCATGCCTGCGCAGGGGTGCACGTGCTGGCCGGCGCCAACGTCGTGCTGCGCCAGTGCCGCCTGGTGGGGAACGGGGGGTTCGGCCTGTCGATCATGGATCGGGGCCTTGCCACCATGGAGGGCTGCCTGGTGCAGGGCAACGGGGGCGCCGGCCTGATGATCCACCATGGGGCGACGGTGCAGGCGCGCACCTGCTCGTTCTCAGAGGGCCACTCCCTGGGCGTCAACTGCTCCGAGGGCGGGCAGGGCGTGCTGGACACGTGCGAGATCTCGGGAAACGCAAGCGCCGGCGTGCAGGTCGAACCGGGGGGCAGCCTCCTGCTGGTCCGTTGCACGCTGCAGGAAGGGCGGGATACGGGCCTGCTGCTGCTGGAGGACTCCCAGGTGACCCTGGAGGAGTGCGTGGTCCACCGGAACGCGCGAGGCGGGATCCTCCTCGCGCGGGAAGCAGCCGATCCCGTGTTCCGGGGCGGCAACCGCATCGAAGACGGCTTTCACCGGGTGGATGGCGGGGGCAACCTCGTGCGGGTGGCGCCTGTCTAGGGGGTTTCAGTCAGCCCCGCCAGTTCATCCAGGACCGGCAGCCAGGTCAGGTCTGCGGCCTGCGGCCAGGGCAGCGGGCGCCACAGAGGGTCGCTGGGTTCGGGAGCGGCGCCTTCCCGGGTGATCAGCCCGACGGACAGATCCCGCGTGGGGCCCAGGGCCCGCTGCAGCGCCTGGAGGTCCTTCAGCGGTTCAGGCGCGCCGGGCTGGGTTTCCAGCACCAGGACCGGGAAGGCCGAGTTGCGGTCGTCCTGCAGATGGGTGAGTGCCGCTTGCAGGCTGTCCAGGGCGGTGACCCGGAGGAACCCGGCACTCCCGAGGGCCTCCGTGACCAGGTCACGTTCGGACCCGGAGGCCATGGCCAGCACCACCCGGGTAGAGCGTCGGCCCAACCGGAGCAGGGCGTCCGGCGTCTGCTTGCCAGCGGGAGCGACCCGAGCCGCGGGTCCCTTGGCGGCGTCCCCAGGGGCGCGGGGGCCAGCCTCCCGTGCCCCCTCCGCGGAGAGGGTCTGGGCGCCGCGCTGCTTGCGCTCGCGGATGGTCAGCACGCCCTCCAGGTCCTTGACTTCCGCCTCCCGGAGTTGGCCGAACTGGACATTGACGATGATCTCGCCATCCCGTTCCCAGGCATTGGCGATGATCCCCCTGGCCTCGAAGAGTGGAAGGTTGGGAAGGTCCCGGATCTTGAGCATCGGGAGGGACTTCCCCCGTTCGAAGAAACCCAGCCCAGGGGTAACGCGGAGGTGCTCGTCCAGCTGAAGCACCCGGTCCACCCGGAAAGCCAAGCCCCCGACGGACAGGTTCACCAAGGGGCCCGACACCCCATACCCTGGCACCCCGGCATCCTGGGCCACCACATAGGCCTTTTCACGGGGCCGGAAGGGATAGCGCTTATGGCGCCGGCGGTCGCAGGGTTGCATCCGGGTGGGGAGGGTGAACCGGTAGAGCAGGTAGTCCTGCCGACCCTGGAAGGTGCTGGGCGCCTCGAAGCGCTGGTCCCCAGCCGTGAACAGCATCTCGAACGCAGCGCCCGTCAGCAGCTCGTGGGGCAGGGGCCGGATGAGCTTGAGGTGGAGCAGGCCCTTGGCCTGGTCCAGGACCTGGACCCGGGCACTGTAGGGCAGGGTCTGGGCGCCAGCGACCTTGATGGGGAACTCGACCTCCTGATCCAGCAGGTCCTGCATCACCTGCCGGATCTGGAGCGGATCCTCCAGGGGGGCCCCCCGTCCTGTCCACCCGCTGGATTTCCCAAGGTCCATGGCACCGCCTGGCCACTGGATCGGCCGCAGGGAGCCGGGGTTTGAATCCTGGACCCTATGGGCGCCAGACATGGATCCATGGCCTTGTGCAGGACAGAGGGGGCCTCAGACGTTGAAGAGGAAGTTCATCAGGTCGCCGTCCTTCACCACGTAGTCCTTCCCCTCGGTGCGCATCTTCCCCGCATCCTTGGCGCCCTGCTCGCCACCGTACTGGATGAAGTCCTCGTAGGCGATGACCTGGGCCCGGATAAAGCCCTTCTCGAAGTCCGTGTGGATGACCCCAGCGGCCTGGGGGGCCGTGTCGCCCTTGTGGATGGTCCAGGCGCGAACCTCCTTCACGCCAGCGGTGAAGTAGGTCTGCAGGCCCAGCAGGTCATAGCTGGCATGGATGAGGACATTCAGGCCCGGCTCGGCCAGGCCCGCCTCCTCCAGGAACATGGGCCGGTCCTCCTCCGGCAGGTCCTGGATCTCGGCTTCAAGCTTGGAGCAGATGGGGATGCAGGGGGCCTGGCGCTCGGCGGCCAGAGCCTGGAGCTTTACGTAGTGGGGGTTGCCCTCGGGATTCCGGATGTCCTCCTCGCCGATGTTGCCCACGAACAGGGTGGGTTTGAGGGTCAGCAGGCCATAGGACTTCACCAGGGCCTTGTCCTCGGCGGCCAGTCCCACGGTGCGCGCCCATTTGCCGTCATTGAGGGCGGCGTAGAGGCGTTCCAATACCGCCACCATGGCGAGGGACTCCTTGTTGCCGGTCTTGGCGACCTTGCGATGGCGTTCCAGGCCCTTCTCGACGGCATCCAGGTCCTTGATGACCAGCTCCGTCTCGATGATGGAGACGTCCCGCTCGGGGTGCACCCCGCCCTCAACATGGGTGACGTTGCTGTCTTCGAAGCACCGCACCACCTGGACGATGGCGTCGGTCTCCCTTATGTGGCCCAGGAAGGCATTGCCGAGGCCTTCGCCTTTGCTGGCGCCCCGCACGAGGCCGGCGATGTCCACGAACTCCTGAGCCGCCGGAAGGATGCGCTGAGGGTTCACGATCTTCGCCAGGGGGGCCAGGCGGGGGTCCGGGACGTCCACCACGCCGGTATTGGGCTCAATGGTGCAGAAGGGGTAGTTGGCCGAAGCCGCGCCCGCACGGGTGAGAGCGTTGAAAAGGGTGGATTTCCCCACATTGGGCAGACCCACGATGCCACAGGCGACAGCCATTCCATCCTCCAAGCCCTCCAGTATCCCAGACAAGACTTGTGACGAAAAGAAAGGCTTCCGGCCCTTGCGCGAAGCCCCCCAACGCCATACTCTCCCCGCCAAGGTCACAGGAAACCGAAGGGGGGCAGCATGATCGTGCGGGCGGAATGGCCGGGTTACGTGGTGGACGTCCTTGTCCGCCCCGGCCAGGAGGTAGAAGAGGACGAGCACCTGCTAATCCTCGAGGGCACGGATTCCTCCCGCTCATCCTTCTATATCGACGCCCCCGAAGGCGGGAAGGTCCGGGAAATCCTCATTGAGGAAGGCGATTTCGCCTACGAAGATGATGACCTGGTGGTGATCGGAGACTCCGACAAGGACGAATAACCCCGTGCCTGGCTAGACTGGAGCCATCATTCGACTCGAAGAGGTGATGGATGGCTGTGGTTCGCGCCGAAATGGCAGGGAAGGTGCTGGAAGTCTGCGTCGCCGAAGGCGATGCCGTGGGAGAGGACCAGGACCTCGTCATCATCGAGAGCATGAAGATGCAGATTCCCGTGGGCAGCCCCGAGGAAGGAACGGTTGCCAAGGTCTTCGTGGTCCCCGACCAATTCCTGAACGAAGGGGATCCCATCGTTGAACTTTCGTGAGGTCGACCGTGCGTGACATGAAGGGTGTTGAGGTCTCGCGCATGCCCGCAGGGAATGCCGAGAGGATGCAGATTCCCGTGGGCAGCCCCGAGGAGGGAACGGTTGCCAAGGTCTTCGTGGTCCCCGACCAATTCCTCAACGAAGGGGATCCCATCGTTGAGTTGGGCTGATGGAACTGCGGATAGAGCGGCTATCAGGGGACGATGAGGGCATCGTCCTGCTGGGGCTGGACCGCCCTGTAGCCAAGAACGCCCTTGGCCGCCAGCTCATGGCCGAGTTCCGCAAGGCACTGGCCGGCCTCCACAGCGACGCCACAGCCCGGGTCGTGGTGCTGCACAGCCTGGTGCCGGGCGTATTCTGCGCAGGCGCGGACCTAAAGGAGCGGGCGGGCATGTCCCAGGCCGAGGCGAGCGCCTTTGTCGAGGGGCTTCGCAGTGCCTTCACCGAGCTGGAGGACCTGCCCATGCCGGTGATCGCCGTCCTCGAAGGCGCTGCTTTCGGTGGCGGCCTGGAGCTGGCCCTGGCGGCGGACCTGAGGGTGGCCGGCGCCGAGGCCCGCATGGGGCTCGTGGAGACGGCTCTGGCCATCATCCCCGGTGCCGGTGGCACCCAGCGGTTGCCCAGGCTGGTGGGGGCCGCCAGGGCCAAGGAATTGATCTTCACGGCCCGGAAGATCGACGCCCAGCGAGCCGTCGAACTGGGCCTCGTGAACCAGGTGGTGGCTGCGGGGTCGGCCCTCTCCGCCGCACTGACGCTGGCCCGCGAGATCCTTCCCAACGGCCCGGTGGCCCTGCGCATGGCCAAGCGGGCCATCAGCCGGGGTCTCGACCTCGACCGTGATGCTGGACTCGCCCTGGAGCAGGCCTGCTACGCGGAGGTGATTCCCACCAAGGATCGCCTGGAAGGGCTTGCCGCCTTCCGTGAGAAGCGCAAGCCTCAGTACCGGGGCGAGTGATGGCCAACCATCACCACCATGGGCCCAGCACCACGGGCCGCCTGGCCTGGAGCGCCGTCATCTTCTTCGCCAGCTTCGTCCTTCAGGGCCTCGGCGGGTTGTGGACGGGGTCCATCGGGTTGGTGAGCGACAGCCTGGAGAACCTCAACGACGTGCTGGTGAACAGCCTCGGAATCCTCAGCCTCTGGCTCGCCAATCGCCGGGATCCTGACAACCGGTGGACCTTTGGCTGGCACCGCCTGGAGGTGTTCAACAGCCTGATCGGCGTGGGCTTCCTGTTGTTTTTGGCAGGAGCGGTGGGCTGGGAAGCCCTGGCCCGGTTCCGCCACCCGGTATCGATCCAGACCGGGTGGGTGCTGGTGTTCTCGGGTATCGGCCTGGTCCTGAACATCTCCGCCACCCTGGTGCTGGTCCCGAAGGATCGCAGCCAGCTTGCGCGCGACGCCAACCTTCGCACGGCCTACCTGCACGCCTTCGCTGACAGCCTCACCAGCGTCTCACTGGTCGCCAGCATGGTCCTGATCCGGCTCACGGGCTGGCGTTGGGTGGACCCGGCCATCGCCCTGGTGATCCTTGGGGTGATCCTCCGGGGCGCGGTGCTCCTGCTCCGGGACGCGGTGGGCATCCTCATGCACCGGGCCGCCTTCGAGCACGAGGTGGTGCGGGCCGAGTTGCTGGAACTGCCGGGCATCCTCGGCGTGGAGGACTTCCGCAGCTGGAAGATGTGCAGCCACCTCACCATCGCCTCGGCCCACATCATCGTGGACACCGACCGCCTGGAGGACACGGAGGCCATCCAGGCCCGCGCCGAGCACCTGCTCCATGAGCGGCATGGGGTCCGCCACCTCACGCTCCATTTCGAGACGCAGGGGATGGCCGACCGCCATCACCACCGGTTCCTCCACCAGCACGATGGCAGTGAAGCCACGCATGAAAGCTGTGGGGACCATGGCCACCCGCCTCCGAAAAGCTGAGCCCGTTCGGCGTGACGGTGGCCCAAGGCGTTGACAACAGGGTTCCCCGGGGGCTATCCATGGGGAAACCCAGGGCCCTCCATGACCATGCTCCGTTGTTTTCGTGTCAGCCTCCCGGGGATTCTCCTGGCCACCGTATCCCTTTCGGGGCAGGGGGCCGAGCCCTCCTGGTCGGTCACCGGCTACCTCCAGCAGAGCTGGCCCAAGCAGACCGAGACCAACCGCCAGATCAAGGAAGACATCAACGGCGGGCTCGGCACCCATTTCCAGGCCTGGGACGATGTCGCCAACCTCAACGTGGGCTTCATCGGCCTGAGGCGCTTGGGCCCGGGCTGGAAGGTGGGCCTGGAACTGGACTACTCCCGGGGCAGGCTCCACGGCCAGGAAGCGGTGGACCTCTCCGGCTACGGCCTGGGCCCCGGGTCGGTGTCCTTCGAGCAGAAGTACAGCATCTACGCTGATCTGCTGGTCATGGCCCAGTACCGCCCCCTCGGCGAAGGCGGGCGCTGGGTGCCGTTCCTCTCGGGCGGGGCGGGCCTCGCCTACGAGCAGGATGCCACCCGTTTGGGATTCTCCAGCAGCGCCGGCGCAGGGGACTATGAACTGCTGCGGGTGGACAACCGCGGCTGGTTCCCCATGCTGACGGCGGGCCTTGGCCTGGACGCCTATCTCTCCGACCGTCGGAACTGGTTTGTCCAGGTGGGACTGAGCTACTCCTGGGCCAGGCTCAAGCGCGATGCGTCCGCCAGCGGCCTGCTCGCGCCCGGCCCCACCGTCAAGGCCGACACCGACTCCACTGGCGCCAATGTCTGGATCGGGCTGGGAAAGAGCTTCTAGCCTTCCGCGCCAAATCAACAAGGGGCCCCGAGTGGGGCCCCTTGTCGCCGACGGGTGGGCTTCAGCTGCCCATGCCGTGCTTCTTCATGATGGCCGTGCGCTGCGCATCGAACTCGGCCTGGTTGATGAGTTGGCTGTCGAAGAGGTCCTTCAGTTCGGTGAGCTCCTCCTTCAGGGACTTGGCGGGTGCGGCAGGGGCGGCGGCTGCGCCGGCGGGGAAGGTCTGCTGGCCCATCTGCTGGGCGGCGCCAGTCATCTGCTGGCCCATCATGTTGCCCATGCCGAAGCCGAGGCCCACGCCCATGCCCATGCCCGCGATGCCACCCGGGTTCTCGGCGGCGAGGGGGATGGCATCGGCCACCTGCATCTGGGTGTAGGCGCCCATGACGGGGGCCATCATGCCCACGCTGGTGCGCTTGTCCATCATGGCTTCCACTTCCTCGGGGAGGCTGATGTTCTCAACGAAGAACTTGGAGAGCTCCAGGCCCATGGTCTTGAACTCGTCCTGCAGCTTCTGGCGGACCAGGTCGGAAATCTCGTCGTACTTTGCGGCCAGGTCCAGGGCGGGGATCTTGGCCTCACCGAGGATGTCCGTGAAGCGACTCATGATGGTCTTGCGCAGCTGCTCGGAGATGTCGGGCACGGTGTAGACGCCGTTGGTGCCCACCAGCTGCTTGAGGAAGGTGCCGCTGTCCACCACCTTGAGGGAATAGATGCCGAAGGCGCGGATGCGGAGCATGCCGAAGTCGGCATCGCGCAGCATGATGGGGTTCGAGGTGCCCCACTTGAGGTCGTTGTAGAGCTTGGTGGAGATGAAGTAGACATCGCTCTTGAAGGGGCTCTCGAAGCCGTACTTCCAGCCCTTGAGGGTGGCGAGGATGGGCAGGTTCTGGGTGGTGAGGTTGTGGGTGCCCGGCTTGAACACGTCCGCCAGCTGGCCCTCGTTCACGAAGACCGCTTCCTGGCTTTCCCGCACCACCAGCTTGCCGCCGGTCTGGATTTCCTGGCCCCGCATGGGGAAGCGCCAGGCCAGCGTGTCGTTGGAATCATCCAGCCATTCGAGGATGTCGAGGAATTGGGCTTTGCCCCAGTCCATCAGACCCATGTGTGTATCTCCCAGTGGCACTGGCCACAGGTACGATTCTAGGCTTCCCTGTCAAGCAGATCAGGGCCTGCGGTGGGAAAAACCGGTGAACCGTCGGCGGGGATCGGGTAGTGGCGTCTAGCGGGTGCCCTTGACGATGCGAACGGGCCCTTCGGCCGTTCCCTTGCCCCCGGGCTGGTCGATGCGGGTCTTGGTATGGACCATCCGCGTGTCCGAGTCGATGACGCACCGCCAGCCCTTGGGCTCATGGGGCATGCGGACGTCCACCTCCCAGCCGCCGGAGGCGCCATTCAGGGGAATCCGCCGGGCGGACACCGCCCTGCCGCCGGTCTCGCGCTCCGCGATGGCTTTCGCATCGGCTGCGTTGCGCACCAGGCCGCTGGTGCGCTTGTGGGTGCGGGGGGTGCTGGCGGAGAGGGCCAGGACGGGGGCCAGACAGAGGCCGAGCCCGAGGGTGAGGAGGCGGACGCGCATGAAAGCTCCAGGATGTGTCTGCATTCTAGACCTGGGGGTCGATCAGGAACAACCCGTCACCAGAGGAGGAGGCGCACGTTCATGCCGATGTAGTAGCCGATGTAGCTGGCGATGACATAGCCCCAGACCCCGATGAGGATTGCCGGCAGCACCAGCTCGCTCCAGCCCTTGCCGATGGCCATGGCCGTCGCCGTGGTGGGACCGCCCACATTGGCGTTGGCGGCGACGAGCAAGGTTTCCAGGTCATGGCCCGTGAGCTTGCCGAGCCCCAAGGTGACCACCAGGTTCACGGCGAGGATGATGGCCGCGTAGGCCAGCAGGATGGGGCTGTCCCGCAGCACGCTGGAGATGGAGGCGGGAACGCCGATGACCACGAAGAACAGATAGATCAGGAGGGTGCCCAGTTCGCGCGCGCCTTTGATCTCGGAAAGGAACCGCGGGAACAGGGAGGCCAGGCCCACGGTCAGGGCCGTGATCAGGAGGTATTTCTGTCCGATGAGGCCCTTGAGGAGGGGTGGCAGGGCACTGGCATTGATGAGGTCGGCGAGCTTGATGCTGACCGTGACGATCACCAGGGCGCAGGCCAACGCGGCGGAGAGGTCCTTCAGGGAGACCTCCCCCCGGCCCCAGTGGCTGGCCACGGGATTGGCGTCGCCCGCGGCCCGGCGGCCCTCTTCCCGGTCCACCAGGGGGGTGGGGAAGCGGCGCCGGATAAAGGCAAGGGAGGGCAGGGCCGTGAGCAGCCCGAAAAAGAGGGCCATCAGCAGGTTGTCGGCAACGAGGCCCGCGTTGATGACGCCCGGCGAGACCCGGAAGGCCTCGGACATGGCCACGTAGTTCACGCTGCCGCCGATGTAGCTGCCTGAGAACATGGCGGCGACCCCGCTCAGCTCCGGGATCCGGGGGCCCAGCCAGGCGGTGGCGATGATGGTGCCGAGCACGGTGCCCAGGGCCGAGAGGTGGAACGCCCCGAAGGCCCGGCCGCTCTCGCGCCAGATCTTGCGGATGTCTGCCGTGTAGAGCAGCAGGGGCACGGCCAAGGGCACCACATAGGTCCACACATGGTCGTAGACGGGGCTGGCCGAGGGCACCACCTTCAGGTTGGCGAACAGGAGCCCGCCCCCCAGGGCCAGGATGCAACCCGAAACCGCTGAGGCCCAGCGGTACCGCTGCTCCAGGTGGATGCTCACCGCCGCCCAGGCGAAGAGGAAGGTCCAGAGCGACCAGGTGTCGTCGGGCTGGATGAAGGTCATGGTGGCTCCATGGGAAGGGGGCCTGCTTGGTGGAGGATCAGCTCCGGTAGAGGGCCGCACCCCAGTGCAGGCCGGATCCCAGCGCCGTGAACACCAGGTTCATCCCGGGCCGGATGGTGCCAGCGGCCCGGCATTCGTGGAACAGGATGGGCAGGGTGGCGGCGGTGGTGTTGCCGTAGCGCTCGATGTTGTGGGGCACCCGCTCGGGAGGCAGGCCCAGGGCCTTCTGCACGCCCTCGATGATGCGGAGGTTGGCCTGGTGGACGAGCACCAGGTCGAGGTCCTCCACCGCCACGCCCCCGGCCTCGCAGACCTCCCGCACCGCCTGGGGCATGAGGGTCACGGCGGACCGGAACACCTCCTTCCCCAGCATGATGGGCAGGGTGTCCCCGCTGTCGATTTGCGCGTGGCTGACGAAGGGTCGGCGCTTGAAGCTGGCCCCCATCATGGTCAGCACTCCGGCGCTGGATCCGTCCGTGTGGAGCCGGATCGGGCCCAGGCCCTCGGCCCCTTCCCGGGCCTCGATGACCACGGCGCCGGCACCATCCCCGAACAGCACCGTCCGGTCGCGGCTGAGGGTGTTCTCGGCCCGCTCGGCCTCGGTGATGGCGCGGGTCTCCCGGCCGATGAGGGTGTCCCAGCCCAGGTGCCAGGGCATGAATGCCGAGTGGACTTCGGCGCCCACCAGGAGCACCCGCCGGTAGCGGCGACTCTGGAGGAGAAGATCCGCCAGTTCCAGGCCGTAGAGGAAGCCGCTGCACTGCTGCCGGATGTCGAAGGTGGGGATGTCCCGCAGCCCCATGGCGGTCTGCAGCAGGGGGCCGTTGCCTGGCAGCACGTGGTCGGGAGTCATGGTGGCAAAGAGGACCGCGTCGATGTCATGGGGCCCCAGGCCTGCATCCGCCAGGGCCTGGGTGGCGGCGATCACCCCCAGGTCGGTGGACCCCTGGCCGGGCTCCGCGTAACGGCGCTCCTGGATGCCGCTCCGCACCCGGATCCACTCGTCCGACGTATCCATGAGCCGGGACAGGGCTTCGTTCCCCACCACATGGGGAGGCACGCCGATTCCGGATCCGGTGATGACGCTTCGCATGGAGGGCCTTTCGAGGGGATGAGGCCAGCATACCCGGAGTAAGGCTTGGTCCATTCCTCCCGCGCCTCCGGTGGGCTATCGCACCAGTCGCATCTGCGACCGGAAGGCGTCGAGGGCCGTCTGGAGGTCATCGCAGGCCGCCTCCCACCCGGTGGAGGGTGGGGTGGCAAGGCAGGCCTCAAGGGCCCGAGCCCCCTGTTCCACCTGGGTGATGGCCAGGGTCGCCGCGACGCCTTTGAGGTCATGGATCCTCCCCGCAGCCGCCGCACCGCGCCCCTCGGCCAGGTCCGCCCGAATGGCATCCATGTCGCAGCCATCCTCGTCAAAGGACCGCAGGAACCGGCGCAGCAGGTCCACCTGGCCGTCCAACCGCCCCAGGGCCAGGGGCAGATCCACCACTTCCGCAAGGCACGCGAGGTCCGGTTCCGAACCCGCGCCAGGGACCCCTCCTACAACCTCCTGGCTGGGGGGCGCCTGGTCATCCCGGACCGGAAGCCAATGCCTGAGGGCCGCGTGGAGGTCGGCCGGGGCAATGGGCTTGGTCAGGCAGTCGTCCATTCCCCCGTCGAGGCACCGGCGCCGATGGGTGGATAGGGCGTGGGCGGTCAGGGCGAGGATGGGGACCCGGGGGTTGCGCCCCCCCGCGCGGATGCGGCGGGTGACCTCCAGGCCATCCAGGCCCGGCATCTCCAGGTCCAGGAGGATGGCGTCGTAGGCAGTCCGTTCCGCCAGGGCCAGCGCTTCACTGCCATCCACCGCGAGGTCAGCCTGGAGGCCCATCCGGGTCAGCAGGATGGAAGCCAGCTCCCGGTTGATGGCGTGGTCATCCGCCACCAGGACACGGTAGCCCGCGAGGCGCGGATCCTTGCCCAATCGAACTGGGGGTGGGGGCGGAGGCAAGGCCCTGACCGGCAGGGAGGCCAGGGGGAACCTGGCCGTGAAGTGGAAGCGGCTGCCGACCCCCGGTTCGCCCTCGGCCCAGATGCGTCCGCCCATGAGCTCCACCAGGCGGCGGCAGATCGACAGGCCAAGCCCGGTGCCTCCGAACTGGCGCCCCGTGTCGGTCTCAGCCTGGGTATAGGGGGTGAACAGGCGGCTGATCTGGTCGGCACTGAGACCAATGCCCGTGTCCTCCACCGTGACCCGCAGGTGGCAGACGCCCGCCTCGGTGGCGTCAAGGCTGAGTCGGATGGCCACGTGCCCCGCGGCGGTGAACTTGACGGCGTTCCCCACCAGGTTGATGAGTACCTGCCGAAACCGGAGGGGATCCCCCACCACGACCTCGGGAGTGCCCGGGTCCATCGTCACGGTCAAGGCCAGCTGTTTTTCCATGGCGGTGCGTTCCAGCAGGCCCTGCACCTGGTCAAGTACGTCTTGCGGCCGGAAGGAGATGGACTCGAGTTCCAGCCGGCCCGCCTCGATTTTCGAAAGGTCGAGCACATCGTTGAGCAGGTCCAGCAGCGACTGGCCTGCATGGTCGACCTTCCCCAGGTAGTCCTGCAGCGTAGGGCCCTTGGCCTCCTCCTGGGCGAGGTGCAGGAAGCCCATCAGGGCATTGAGGGGCGTGCGCATCTCGTGGCTCATGTGGGCGAGGAAATCATCCTTGGCTTGGGCCGCCGTCGCCGCTGCATGGAGGTTCCGCTCGAGGTCCCGCTTCCCTTCTACCTCCTGGGCGAGGCGCTGCTGGATGATCCGGGCCGCAGCGAGATTGCCCAGGGAGGCCACCACCCGCAGCTCGTCCTCGGTGAAGGGGGGACGGGTCCCGCCCGTGTCGAAGTAGAAGAGGCCCATCACTTCGCCTGACCGCTCCAGGGGCACCGCCATGGCGCGGGAGGTGAGGGGATTGGGCAAGGTGCCGGTGACGGGGGCCTCAGGCTCCGAATCGGGATCCTCCCTGAGGATCAGCGCCTCGCGCCGCTCGATGGCCGCCGAGACGGTCGCCGGAGACATGCGCATCAGGGTTTCCTCGGACAAGGCGCGGCCTGCGGAGGCGATGGGGGCGAAGCCACCAGCCGGATCCCGCAGCAGAATGGCCCCATGGTGGGCCTTCAGCAGGGCCGACAGCCGCTGGAGCATGGTCTCCAGCAGCCTTTCCACGGTCTGGTCACTCAGGACCAGCAGGCTGCAGGCGTGGAAGAGATCCAGAGCCTCGGCCCAGCGCGGCTCCGAGAGGCCAACCTGGAACGCCCCGTGCCAGCCGTGGAGATCGGCCACGGGCAGGGACTGGGTCTCCCCCTTCCGGCGCCGAGGGGGGTGGGGCACCACCTGCGGGACGTTGGCTACCTCCAGGCGCAGTTCCAGTTGCCCGAGGCGGAGGACATCACCGGCTGCAACCTTCGTGCGGGCCTCGATCCGGGTGCCGTTCAGCAGGGTGCCATGGCGGGAACCAAGGTCCTCCACGAACGCATCCGCTCCGTCCAGTGAGAGCCGGGCATGGTTCCGCGACACCGCACCATCCTCCAGCACAATGGACTGGTCCGCAGCCCGCCCGATGCTCAGTACGGGGGATGCCGAGGACAGGCGCAAGGCAGCGCGGCCTGGGATGTGCACGAGGAGGTCTGGCATGGGGCGGAACCGATCGGGGAAGCCTGTCCCCATTCTCACCGACTTTCGGATCCGTCCGCAGTGCCACGTAGATCCTCTGTTTCACTAAGAAAGGCGTAGCCCCGGCCGTGCCGGGCCCGCACCGGCAGGGCCTCATCTGGGCTGCTGCGCTGGACCTTCGATCGGAGGCGGCTGAGCATGGTCTCCATCCGCCGCATGGCATAGATGTCGGGAATCTGCTCCAGCGCTGCGGACAGGAGGTCCCGGTCGACGACCTCGCCGGGGTGCTCAAAGAGGGGGGTCAGGAACCGCAGCTCGTTGTCGGTGAGGCTCACGGCCACCCCTTGGGGCGTGATGAGCGCGGAATGGAGGACATCCAGGCGCCAGCGGGGTACCGCCACCTCAGGCTGGAGCGTCGAGAGCCGGCGGTGCAGGCTGCCGATGGCCGAGGCCAGTTCCCTCAGGTCCACGGGCTTGGCGAAGTAGAGGTCGGCCCCGCTGTCCAGACCCAGCACCTTGTCGTCCGTGCGATCCCGGGCGGTCAACATGATGATGCCGAGCCCTGGTCGATCCATGCGGAGCCGCGACGCGATGGAATAGCCGTCCTCGCCCGGCAGGCCGACATCCAGCAGAACCATGTCCGCCGGCTCTTCGGCCAGGTGGGCATTCAAGCTCGGTCCATCCGGAACGCCCACCACCTGGATGCCCAAGCGCGTGAGCCCCGAGACCAGGTACTCGCGCATCAGGGGCTGGTCTTCGCAGGCCACGACCCGGATGGCCTTGGTCGGGGCTGCGGGCTTCGGGCCCAGCGTCTGATCCTGGTCTGCAACCACGGGGGGCACCTTGTGTCGCTTTGGATGAAAGAAAAAGCCGCTGAAAGCAGGGCAGGTCACGGGTCACTGGGGACTGTCCGAAGGGTAACAAATCCAGGCCGCGTGCGAGGTGGGGGTGCGTCTTTTTCACTTCCTTTTGCTCGTGGAGAAAGCGATTGACGCGCCTCGCGGAGAACCGAACGCGGACGGTACCATCACCGGCACGCCCACCACGCCTGGCGTCACGGCCTTCACCGTCACCGCCACCAATGGCACGCGCACCGCCACGGCCAATGTCAGCTACACCGTGACCCCGGCCGCGGCCCTCACCGCCAGCTACCCGACGCCTGCGACCTTCACCGCCGGGACAGCCATCAGCACCCAGAGCCCGACCGTTACCAATGCCACCCCTGGTGTGACCACCACCTACGCCGTCACCGCTGGCAGCCTGCCCGCAGGCCTGACGCTCAATGCGGACGGCACCATCACCGGCACGCCCACCACGCCAGGCGTCACCGCCTTCACCGTCACCGCCACCAATGGCACCCGCACGGCGACGGCCAATGTCAGCTACACGGTCACCCCCGCGGCGGCCCTCACCGCCAGCTACTCGACGCCCCAGACCTTTACGGCCGGGACGGCCATCACCACCCAGTCGCCCACGGTGGCCAACGCCACCCCCGGCGTCACCACCACCTACGCCGTCACCGCTGGCAGCCTGCCCGCAGGCCTGACGCTCAACGCGGATGGCACCATCACCGGCACACCCACCACGCCCGGCGTCACGGCCTTCACCATCACCGCCACCAATGGCACCCGCACGGCCACGGCCAACGCCAGCTACACGGTCACCCCGGCCGCGGCCCTCACCGCCAGTTACCCGATGCCCCAGACCTTTACGGCCGGGACCGCCATCGCTACCCAGAGCCCAACTGTTACCAATGCCACCCCCGGCGTGACGACGACCTACGCGGTCACCACCGGCAGCCTGCCCGCGGGCCTGACGCTCAATGCGGATGGCACCATCACCGGCACACCCACCACGCCCGGCGTCACGGCCTTCACCATCACCGCCACCAATGGCACCCGCACGGCGACGGCCAATGTCAGCTACACGGTCACTCCCGCTGCGGCCCTCACCGCCAGCTACCCGACGCCCCAGACCTTCACCGCCGGCAGTGCCATCGCCACCCAGTCGCCCACGGTGGCCAATGCCACCCCCGGCGTCACCACCACCTACGCGGTCACCAGCGGCACCCTGCCCGCAGGCCTGACGCTCAATGCGGATGGCACCATCACCGGCACACCCACCACGCCTGGCGTCACGGCCTTCACCGTCACCGCCACCAATGGCACGCGCACGGCGACGGCCAACGTCAATTATACGGTCAATGCGGTGGTACCCACCTCGCTGAACTATGCCACACCCACTGTCTACACCTCCGGGGTCGCCATCGCCAACAACAACCCCAATCCGGCGGGAGGCACGCCCACCACCTATGCCATCAGCAGCGGAGCCCTGCCACCGGGGCTCAGCCTGAATCCGTCCACCGGCGTGATCAGTGGCACCCCGACGGCGGCAGGCTCCTTCTCCGTCACCATCTCGGGGACCAATGCCGCAGGGGGCGTCACCCAGCCGCTCACCATCACGGTGCTCGCACCCATCACGGCCTCTCTCACCGCCAACCCCTCCCTGGTGACCGTCGGCCAGGCCACCACCCTCACGGCCCTGCTTTCCGGGGGCACCGGCTCGGTGGACCAAGGCTTCGGTGCGGTGCTCACCGGCACCACCCTGTCCACCCCTGTCTATTCAACGCCCGGAACCTACACCTATTCCTTGACGGTCTCCAACACCGCCGGGGCCAGCGTGACGAGTACAGCCACGGTCACGGTGGTGGCCCTGCCGCCGAATGCCATTTCCATCAGCGTGCCCACGGGCGGAGTGACCAGTACGGTCAACAGTCCCGGCAGCCCCTTGGATGGGTTGTCCGTGGTGGTGCCGAGCCAGGGCGCTGCGGTGTGCGCGGACACCGTGCTCACCGTGGTTCGCCAGGTGGGCTCCCCCCTGCCCGGAACGCTGGGCACCGGCGTGGTGGCCGTCTCGGATCCCTGGACCTTGAGCAGCACCGTCGGCTATCCCTTCCGGGCACCGATGACGGTGACCCTCCCCTACGACGGGGCGTCGCTCTCCGCCGCCGATGTGCCCGTGCCCTTCTACTGGGATCCCGCCTACGGGAAATGGATCACCGTGGGGTTGAAGGCCATCGATGCCACCAACCACCGGGTGACCTTCACCACCCTGCTGCCCGGGCAGTACGCCGTGCTCGCCATCCCCGGCCTGGCCTCGACCCTGACCACCCAGGACCTGGGCTTCGCCAGCGGAACGGACAGCTGGTTCCAGCCCAACCAGGGATCCTACGACACGCCTGGCGGGGCTGGACTCGGCATGAGTTCCTTCTCGGCCTGGTATTTCGGGTTCAAGAAGGCCGCCAACAACAATGCGGGCCTCTATTCCCAGCTGCTCCAAGGCAGCCCCGTCTCCGCAGCTGACGATGTCAACGCGCGTGCCCTCATCAGCCGCCTAGGCAACGGGACCCTGGACAGCTGGAACCAGCTCTGGACCCAGGGCGCCTACCAGCTCTCCAGTCTGCAAACCGGTCTTGCCCTCATTACCGGCCTTCGGGTGTCCAGCCAACCCCAGATCTTCCTGATGGGGGAGGCCCGCCCGGCGGTGTCCGGCGCCATGGCGACCCTGGTGACGGGCTACAACCTGGCCGCGGGCAAGTTCAGCGTGCTGGATCCCAACTATCCAGGCATGCCCCTCACCATCACCTGGAACAGCGGCACTGGGGCTTTCACAGCCTACGACCGGGCCGCAGGCTACGTCCCCACCTTCAGCCAGTACGCGCTGGAAGGCCAGACCAGCATCCACCGCCTGTCCGATTATGAGCGCGTCTTCGATGGGGCCAATGGCGGCTGGGCCAATCCACCGTTCGCCAGTGTCGCCGTCACGGACGTGGCCACCACGGGCAGCCCTGTGAGCGGGGTTGCCACGGTGCCGAGCGCCAGCTCGGTCAGCGTGGCCGGCGCCGTCATCAATGGGGATGCCACCGCTTCGCACGTCTTCTGGAGCCAGAACGGCGGGACCAAGACCCCCGTGCCCCTGGTGAGCGGCAGCTTCTCCTTCACGGTGCCGACCCTGGCGGATCATTATGGCACCCGCATCGCCATCGAGACGACGGGCAATCCCTGCGACCCCACCTTCAGCTCCACCGGCTACACGGAGTTCACGGCGAAGGTCCTGGGCAAGACGCCCTGGTTCCCCAACATCTGCTTCGAATCCGGGGCCATCACGCCCTGGACCCTGGATCAGGGGTCGAACAGCGGGACCACCCACTGGTACCCGACCACCCCCACCTGGAACAGCAGCACGGGGGAGATCTCCAATTTCAACATCACCTGGGTGGGCGGCAGCATCGACAGCGCCCTCGTCAACGTGGGCAACGATGTGAACGTGCCCGCCATTTCGCAGGTGTATGACGGCAGCTGGGCCTTCCGGGTGAACAACCCCGCCACCGGCTCCCACATCAGCCGGGTTCAGCAGGTCATCACCATCCCCAGCGACGTGAACATCCCCAAGCTGAGCTTTGTGTGGGCGGCGGTCATGCAGGACCCGGGCCACACGCCCCCGGAGCAGCCCTTCGTTGACATCATCGTGGAGGACGTGACCAACGCCAACGAGAGGGTCTACTACAAGCACTTCTATGCCAACGACCCCAGCTATCCCGGCTGGATCTCCGGTACCGGCTTGTGGAAGGGCATCAACTGGCAGCAGGTGAACCTGACGGACCTCTCCGCCCGCAAGGGCCACCAGCTTCGCATCCGCGTGGTGGCTGCCGACTGTACCCAGGGTGGTCACGGTGGCTACGCCTACCTCGACGGCGTGAACTGCAACTGATCTTCCTCAGCCTTTCGACTTCTTCCAGGACCCCCCATGCGCACCCTTGTTGCCCTTTCCTGCCTGTTGACCCTCCCCGCCCTGGCGGTCGCTCCTCCGGACGCCACGGCCGACTTTCACTGGGCCCAGGGTCAGCTGGCCTTCCTCTCGCAGGAGAATTCCGCCTGTGTGAAGGATTCCCTCGGCTTCGGTCTGGGCCTTGGCCACTGGTTCCGGCCTCGCTGGGCCTGGGAGGCCACGTTCCTGCACAGCCGCCTGGAGCGGGAAGGGGGGCTTTGGAAGGCCAACGAGGACCACTTGGATGGTTCGGCGCTCTTCCGGCCCTTCCTGGACACGGGCCGATGGATTCCCTTCGTCCGCCTCGGCGCCGGGGTGTCCCGTCTGGAAAACCCGCTCTCCCTCAGCGGTAGCACCACCACCCGCATGAACCTGATGGTTGGGGTCGGTACGCAGGTCGTCCTGGGTGCCCGCAGCATGGGCAGCCTTGAGCTGCGCTCGACCACCGTCGAGACCTCCGCCCGCCGACAGGAATTCGCGGCACTGGTGGGTTTCGGCTTCCGCTGGGGCGCCCCGGCCCCGCTGGCGGTCAGTGGTCCCGCCCCCATGCCCGAGCCGGCCCCCCAGCCCACGCCCCCCACCCCCGAGCCAGCGCCGGTGGCGCCCCCTGTGCCCCAGCCCGCCCCGGCGCCGGTGCTGCCCCCGCCACCCCCCCCCACCGCCCACGTTGACACCGGCACCGGCCCCGCCGCCGGCCAAGATCGTCCTCGGGGATGCAGTGCTTCATTTCCGGAACAATGGCGACGCGTTGAGCCCCGAGGCCATCCAGGCCATCCAGGCCGTGGCCCAGCAGCTGAAGGCCTTCCCAGGTGAGTACACCCTCCTGGTGGGTGGCCACACCTCGAGCCTGGGCAGCAAGGCCCACAACAAGGCCCTCTCCCTGCGCCGGGCCAAGGCCGTGGCGGCGGTGCTCGTCGAGGCGGGCATTCCCACCGCCCAGGTCACCACAGAGGGCTTCGGGCCGGATCAGCCCATCGCCGACAACCGGACCAAGGAAGGCCAAAGCCTCAACCGGCGCGTCGAGATCGATGTGAAGACCCCCCTGTCCGTGGTGAAGACCCACACGGAGACTGGCCCCGTGGAGGCTCCGGCGGCCAAACCCAAGGCCCCCTCGAAGCGGGGCCGGGCGAAGCAGACCAAGCCCAGGTGACCGAACCCTTCCGGGGGTCAGGCCTCGGGAAGCCCAAGGCGGCGCAGGCAGTCCGCCTGCTCGGTCGGGCGCACCAGCCTTAGGCCCTCGGCTTTCAGGGTGTGCAGGCGGAGGCTGCCGCCCTGGAAGCCCAGCAGGACCCCTTCCGGGGTGCTCCGGAAGGCGCCTGGGGGGCAGGGCTCGGGGCTGGGCAGGGCCCAGGCGCATTTGACCGACCCGAGGTCCGTCTCGAGGCTGGCATTGGGCCAGGGATCCGCCACGGCCCGGATCTGGTTGAAGGCCTCCTGGGCGGTCATGGTGAAGTCCAGGCGGGAATCCGCGGGCTTGCGCCCGCCGAAGTAGGTTGAGGGGCCCAGGGTCTTCTGGTCGATGCGGGGAAGGGACCCATCCACCAGCCCTGGGAGGGACTCGCGGACAAGGTCCCTTCCGGCTGTAGCCGCCTTGCAGGTGAGGCTCAGGGCCGTCTCGTCCCAGTCGATGGGCAGCCGGGCCTGGGCGAGGATGTGGCCATCATCGGGCTTGGGGGTCATGGCGTGGAGGGTCACTCCCGTCTCGGTTTCGCCCTTCACCAGCACCCAGTTGATGGGGGCCCGTCCCCGGTACCTGGGCAGCAGGCTTCCGTGCAGGTTGTAGGCACCCAGCCTCGGGAGCTCAAGCACCCGGGCCTGGATCATTTCCCGGAAATAGAAGCTGAAGAGGAAGTCGGGATGGTGGGCCCGGATGGCCTGGTAGACCCCATCGTCGTTGAACTGGGGGGCGTGGTGGACGGGAATGCCCTGGGCCTGGGCCACGGCCGCCGGTGGGGTGAACCACTGCTCGTCGGGTCCCTGGGGATAGGTATAGAGGGCACGAACCTCGACACCGGCCTCGAGGAGGCCCTCCAGGGCCGCCGTTCCCACACTCGAATAGGCGCACACCACCGCTGTCGGCCTGCTCATGCCCGGTCCTCCCGCATCAGGATCGCACAACGAAGGGACACGGTTTGTCCCCGGATTCCCCCCTTTGGCCCCAACAGGCATTGAAATGCCTGTCAGGGGATCTATGTTGGTGCGGAGCCTTCCATGCGCCTCCGCTTCCTGCCCCTCCTGTTCGCCGCAACCCTGCTGGCTGCCGGGGAAGATCCCTTCGAAGCACCTCCGGACCTGCAGGCCTTTGCCCGACAGCACACCTTGGGGCAGCGTGGGGTGGGAAGCAAGGTCGCGGCCCTGGTGAAGGCGTTTTTTGCCCCCCCTGAGGAGGGTGGGCTGGGCATCACCTATGACAATGCCTACACCCGCACCCCCGCCGAGGCCTTGCGGGACCGGAAGGCCAACTGCCTGACCCTCACTGCCCTCTATGTGGCGGCCTGCAAGTCCATCGGGCTCGAGGCCAAGTACGGCGAGTCCCTGCGCATCAGCCGCTGGCGCCGGGTGGGGTCCACCGTTCGCTATGAGCGGCACGTCGTGGCCGTGGTGGCTGCCGGGAACATCGGGCAGGAACTCGTAGCCGACTTCCTGCCCGAGGTCCGGCGTGAGACCCAGTTGATCGCCCTGCTCGATCCCAAGCGGGTCATGGCCCTCTACTACAGCAATCGGGCCGTCGAACTGCTCGCCGCCTCTCAATTCGACCAGGCCCTCACCTCGGCCCACCAGTCCATTGAAATGGACCCTGGCCTGGGCGTGGGGTGGAACATTCTGGGTGTCGTCCAGCGCAATCAGGGGCTGGAGGGGGAGGCCGAGCAGTCGTTCCGGAAGGCGCTTGAGGCCGACCCCAAGGATGGGGCCCCCTGCGGCAACCTGGAAAACCTGCTCCGGGCCCAGGGGCGTGAGGCCGAGGCCCAGGTCTATCGTGAACGCGGCATGGAAGTACGCAAACACGATCCCTTCTTCAACGCTTTCCTCGCAGAGGAGGCGTTGGGCGACAACCACTGGGAGGAGGCGGAGAAACGCATCCACCAGGCCATCAAGCTGCTGCCACAGGAACCGGAATTCTACCTGATCCAGGCCCGCATCAGCCTCGCCCAGGGGCAGCGCAAGGATGCCATCAGGGCCCTGGAAAAGGCCCGCAAGTGGGCCCTGCCGGACATGCAGGAGCGGTACGACACCAAGCTGGCGCTGCTCAGGGGTGACGTTCCCAGCTGATTCAGTTGGCCTCGAGTTCCGCGAGCCGTGTCTGGGCTTCCTCACTCTCAGGATGGTGGAGGAGGCACTCGCGCAGATACCGGCGCGCGCCTTCCACATCTTCCAGGGCGCGACGGGCCTCCGCCAGGTGCACCAGGGCCTCTTCGTGGCGGGCGTCCAATTGGAGCACCTGACGCCAGTGGCTCTCGGCACGATCCCAGTCTCCGAGGTCAGCGCAGGCGTGGCCCGCGTCCAGCAGGTAGGCCACCTCGCTTGGATCCATGCGCACCGCCCGCTCCAGGTCCATGCGGGCCCCGAGGGGGTCCTTGAGGTGGACGCGGCTCAGGCCCAGCAGGTGCCAGTAGGCGGCGCGCTCCCGGCAGGTCTCGCCGAGGCCCTCAAGGTAGGGCAGGAGGGCCTCCCAGGCATCCATGCCCGCCAGACATTCCCCTTGCAGCAGCAGCAGGTCGACATCGCCCGGATACCGGTCCAGGAGGGTAAGGATGTCCCGATAGGCGTGCTCGAAATCCCCCTCGGCGACCTGGATCTGCAGCCGGAGGGGCGGGTGGTGGTCCCCCTGTTCTTCAGGCGCAATCTGATTGAGCAGCTTCCGAGCCTGGCCAGGATCACCCTCCCACCAGAAGGCGAACTCAGCCCTTCGAAGGTGCCATTCCTGGCGCAGGGCAGTGCCATCCTCATCCGGCGGAATGCAACAGGCGGCCTGATCAAGGGACCTCAGCGCCTCCTCGGGCAGGTGCAGCTCCAGGGCGATCTGGAACCGCTCCATCCAGAGACGGAAGGCGTCAGGAAGCCCCTCCAGGGCCGTTTCAATGGTGCGCCAAGCCCCCGTGCGGTCCCCCAGTTGCCGCCGGGCCACGGACTCGGCGAGCCAGAGCACGGGTTGGGTTCGGCGTTCCGGCGGGAGGTGCTGCACCAGGGCAAGGGCCTCGGGATAACGGCGGGTTCGGAGGAGGTGCATGGCAGCCGCCCCACGGTCCCACGGCAGCCGGGGGTCGCTGTACCGCCGGCTGAGGACCGCCAGGGCCTGCTCCGCCAGATCCTCCCGCCCGTGTTGCAGCCCGGCCAGCAACAGATCTTCGAGGAGCAGCGGATCTTCCCACGCAAGGGGAAGGGCGGCGTGGAAGTGTTCCCAGGCCAACAGGAGGGCCTCCGCCTGAGGAACCCGCAGCAGCAGGATCCCCTGCAGGTGCCGAAGGCGGCCCATGTGGGGTGCCAGCTTGAGCAGGCGGGCCCCCCAGGCCAAGCGGCGGGCACTCGGAGCCCCGGGGACCCGGGTGAAGGCCCTGGCCACGGCGAGGCGCTTCCACAGTGGCAGCCGCGCGAGCTGCGCTTCCAGGCCATCAAGCCAGGCGCGGTCTCGAAAGCCCAGGGCCAGGTGCAGGGTGCTTCTCAGGACCAGAACCCGGTAGCCGAGCTCCCCCTGGGGCCAGGCAGGCTCGCCCAGCACTTCGAGGACCGTCGAGGCGGGTTCTCCCGAAGCCCAGAGCGATTCGGCCCGGAGGAACCGGGGCTGATCCACCCAGCGCCGGCGGGCGGCCAGCCCCAGCCATAGGCCCACGAGGTTGGTGCCAATCACCAAGCCCAGGGCCTGACCCAGGGGCAAACCACTCGCCGGGGAGACCAGCAGCGCAAGGCCCCCGAGGGTGGCCACAGCCAGGCCAGCCGCCAGGGCGATCCTCCTCGTCACCGTTCGCCGAAACACCACCATGGGTCGAGTATGAGCCGGTCAGCGCACCTTCGGAAACTGGGCTGGTCCGGCGGTGGAGCGGCCGTTTGGTTGTTGGAGTGGATGGGGCCAATCCTCGCAGGTTGAACCAGCCAAAGGGGGTGCCTCATTCGGTGGAGGGCATGCAGCCCTTCGGGCTCGAGACCCGCTGATGTGCGTCGTTCCGATTGGGTCTAATTTCCCTGCTGAATCTCGTTGGCGATGACCAGCCGCTGGATCTGGTTATGGACGAACACCGGGGCCCCGCCCGTGACAGCGCCTGTGCGCTGTCCCGAGCGACCCGGACGATCCAGCGGCTAGTTGCCCTGCTGGATTTCCTTGGCGATGACCAGCCGCTGGATCTGGTTATGGACGAACGCCGGGGCCCCGCCCGTGACAGCGCCTGTGCGCTGTCCCGAGCGACCCGGACGATCCAGCGGCTAGTTGCCCTGCTGGATTTCCTTGGCGATGACCAGCCGCTGGATCTGGTTCGTCCCTTCATAGATCTGCAGGAGCTTGGCGTCGCGCATGCACTTCTCCACCAGGTAGTCCCGGCTGTAGCCATTGCCCCCGAGGATCTGCACGGCATCGGTGCTGACTTCCATGGCGGTGTCGGTGGCGAAGGTCTTGGCGATGGCGCTCTGCTTGGAGTTCTTGATGCCGTTGTCGGTCATCCAGGCAGCCTGCCAGGTAAGGAGGCGGCTGGCCTCGATCTTCTTGGCCATGTCCGCCAGCATGAAGCTGATGGCCTGGTTGGCGAAGATGGGCTGGCCGAACTGGATGCGGGTCTTGGCGTAGTCCAGGGCGATCTCGAAGGCCGCCCGCGCCACACCCACACCGCCCGCCGCCACCGCCGCGCGGGTCTGGTCGAGCGTCTTCATGGCGATGATGAACCCCATGCCCTCCTTGCCCAGGATGTTCTCGGCGGGTACCTCGGCGTCATTGAAGTAGAGCTCCACCTGGTTGCTGGCGCGCTGGCCCATCTTGTCCATGGCCTTGCCCACCACCAGGCCCGGCGTGTCGCGGGGGACGATCATGCAGCTGGTGCCGCGGGCCCCCTTGGTGGGGTCGGTGCTGGCAAAGAGGGCATACCAGTCGGCATAGCCGCCGTTGGTGCAGTAGCACTTGGTGCCGTTGACAATGTATTTATCGCCCTTCTTCTCGGCGCGGCAGGTCATGCCGCCAGCATCGGAACCCGCATTGGGTTCAGACAGGGAGAAGGCCGCGAACTTGGGCTCCTCCGCGAGCATGCCCAGCCACTTCTTCTTCTGCTCGGGACTGCCTGCCACCAGCACGGGGGTCATGGCCAGGCCGTTGGCCATGATGGAGGTGTAGAGGCCCGCGCAGCCCCAGGCCAGTTCTTCGCAGACGATGGCTTCGTCCATCTGGCTGGCGCCGGGGCCGCCGCAGTCCTCGGGCACCAGCGCCTGCAGGTAGCCCTGGTCCCAGGCGGCCTTGTAGACATCCACGGCCCACTCGCCGGTCTCATCGTACTTGCGGGCCACGGGCCGCATGATCTTCTCGGCGAAGGTGTGGGCCCGTGCTTTTTCGGCCATTTGTTCCGGGGAAAGGGAGAAACCGAGCATGCATGCCTCGTCTGGAAAGGAAAGGTGGCGGGGTAAGGATGGATCCGAACTGCCAGTCTATCGTCCCGACCTGGGACCCCAAAGGCCGGACACCTTGACGCGGAGTAGGATGACGCTGATCACACCCGGCCCCGGCGTTAAACTGAATGGCTGGAGTGTCCATGACCATTCGACTGTCTGACCTGGGCAAGGCCGTGCTCGAGACCGAGTACGCGGTACGGGGGCCCATCGTGGCCCGCGCCGCCGAGCTGGAGAAGCAGGGGCACGAGATCATCTACTGCAACATCGGTAACCCCCAGTCCCTGGGCCAGAAACCCCTCACCTGGAACCGGCAGATCCTGGCGCTCTGCCAGCATCCGGCGCTCATGGAGGCCGCCCCCGGGGCCTTCCCGGCGGACGCCGTGGAGACCGCCAAGGCCATCCTGGCCGGCACCAAGCACGGCCTCGGCGCCTACAGCGAGAGCCGGGGCGTGCGCTTCATCCGCGAGGCGGTGGCCGAGTTCATCCTGGAGCGTGACCACATCGGCGTGGACCCTGATGCCATCTTCCTCACGGACGGTGCCAGCAAGGGTGTGCAGACCATCCTGCGCCTGCTCATCGGCAAACCCACCGACGGCATCATGGTGCCCATCCCCCAGTACCCGCTGTATTCCGCCACCATCACCCTCTACGAAGGGCGGATGGTGCCCTACTACCTGGACGAGGCCAATGGCTGGAAGCTGAGCCGTACCATGCTGGAGACCTCGCTGGCCGAGGCGAAGGTTGCAGGCACGGATGTGAAGGCCATTTGCGTGATCAACCCCGGCAATCCCACGGGCGCGGTGCTGGACGAGGCCAACATCGAGATGATCATCGGCTTCGCCAAGGACCACGGGCTGTCCATCCTGGCGGACGAGGTCTACCAGGAGAACATCTACCTGCCAGGCGATGCCTTCGTGTCCTTCGCAAAGGTGCTGCACGACCTGGACGTGAAGGATGTCTCGCTGTTCAGCTTCCACTCCTGCTCCAAGGGCTTCCTGGGGGAGTGCGGGGTGCGGGGCGGGTACTTCGAGTTCCGCAATGTGCCGGAAGACGTGGCCGCCCAGATCCTCAAGCTTCAGAGCGTGAGCCTCTGCGCCAATCTGGCGGGCCAGGCCGCCACATATGCCATGGTGCGTCCCCCGAAACCGGGCATGCCCTCCTACGCCCTGTACGCCGCCGAGCGGAGCGCCGTTCTCGACACTCTGAAGCAGCGGGCGATTCTCCTGGCGGAAGGTCTCAACCGCATCGAAGGCATCACCTGCAACGTCATCGCCGGGGCCATGTACGCCTTCCCCAGCATCACCCTGCCGCCCGGGCGGACGGACTTCGACTACGCCCTGGCCTTGCTCGAGCAGACGGGCATCTGCGTCGTGCCCGGTTCAGGCTTCGGGCAGGCCCCCGGCACCGCCCATTTCCGCACCACCATCCTGCCGCCGACTGAGAAGATGCAGCAGGTGGTGTCGGCGCTGGCCGAGTTCCATCACACCTACCGCTGAACCCACCAGGAGATCTCATGCGCCCCGAGCATCCCATCGTCCTCATCACAGGGGCCTCCAGCGGCTTCGGCGAAGCCATGGCCCGGCTGCTGGCCGCCCAGGGCTGCCACCTGGCGCTGGGTGCCCGCCGCGTGGAGCGGGTGCAGGCCCTGGCGGACGAGCTGGCGAAAGCCCATGGCATCCAGGCTTTTGCCGGGGCCGTGGACACCCGCGAGACCGTCAGCGTGGATGGCTTCGTGGCCGCTGCTGCCAAGGCGCTAGGTGGACTTCACGTCATCGTGGCCAATGCGGGCCTCGCCAGCGGCACCTACAAGCTGTGGGAGACGCCGGATGCGGATCTGGAAGCCATGATGCGTACCAACGTCGAAGGGGTGGTGAAGACCATTCGCGCCGCCTTGCCCCATGTCCGCCAGGCGGGCTGGGGCCATGTCTTCTTCATCGGCTCCACGGCGGGCCATCAGCCCTACGAGGGGGGCAGCGTCTACTGCGCGTCGAAGTTCGGCGTGAAGGCCATGGCTCAGAGCCTGCGGCTCGAGCTCTGCGGCGAGCCCATCCGGGTGACCTCCGTGGACCCAGGCATGGCCGAGACCGAGTTTTCCAACGTGCGGCTGAAGGATGATGCCAAGGCCCAGGCTGTCTACCAGGGGGTGAAGCCCCTCACCGCCATGGATGTGGCCGAGTGCGTGCGCTGGTGCCTCATGCTGCCGGACCACGTGAACATCGACGAGATCCTGGTGAAGTGCCTTGACCAGGCGGCCGTGCACAAGCTGCACCGGCGGGTCTGATCAGTCCGGCGTCTTCGGTCACTGAAACTGGGGGGCCGACCTGGGTGTGAGTCTCAACGGGGCGGGGACCCCGCTCGTCAGGCGACATCAAGTCGCCTGACGAGCGACCCGCCTCCGTTTCGATGTGCGCTGGTGCCTCATGCTGCCTGACCACGTCAACATCGACGAGATCCTCGTGAAGTGCCTTGACCAGGCGGCCGTGCACAAGCTGCACCGGCGGGCCTAATCAGTCCCGACCCAGCCGCATCGCCACCGGCACCACCGCCGCCATGGCCAGGGCCCCCAGGGCCCAGCCGGCGCGGTAGCCGTGGTGGCCGATGACCCAACCCAGGCCGAAGCTGCCAAGGCCGATGCCGGAGTCGAAGGCGAAGAGCAGGGCCCCGAAGGCGGAGCCACGCCGGGTGGGCTCCACCGACTCCAGCAGCTTGGCATTGAGCAGGGTGTGGACCATGCTGTAGCCCGCCCCATAGAGCAGAGCCGAGACCACATGGCGGGTCATCCCGCCCGGCAGCACCGCCAGGAACACCATGCCCAGCACGGCGCCGCCGAGCATCCCTGGCAGCTTGCGGATGGGGCGCTTCCCGAAGCCCCGCCGCAGCATGGCGAGTCGCATGACCACCATCCCCACGGCCATGAAGGAGAGGAAGGCCGAGGGCATGGGCAGGCCTAGCGCCAGGGCTTCCTGAGCGGTGTACGAGCCCAGGGCGCCATAGCCCAGGGCCGTGGCGAAGAGCACCAGGCAGGGACCCAGCACTGCCGCCGTGGGCCACTTGAAGCCCTGGGCGCGGCCGTGGGGCTGGTCCTTGGGCAGGGTGGTACCCAGGATGCCCAGCAGGATGAACAGCAGGGCCAGGTACCAGCCGATGGGCGCGAAGCCCCATCGCTGCTGGATCCACAGCCCCAGGATGGGGCCGAAGATGACGCCCCCGGGGCTGGCCAGGCCGTAGAGGCTGAGTCCGTCGGCCCGGCGATCCTCCGGCAGCACATGGGCCAGGGACGCCATGGTGGCCGTGAGGAGCCCCGACCAGACAATGCCATGGGGGAAGGCCAGCGCGTAGAAGCCCCAGCGGGTGGGCATCACCGAATAGGCCAGCAGGAAGCCCGCGTAGAGCAGGGCACAGGTCACCACCAGGCGGCGGTGGCCCAGGCGATCACCCAGGGGCCCAGTAAACAGGGCTCCGAGAGCGCTCCCGGCGGTGAAGAAGCTCATGAAGCGGCCGCTTTCCGCCAGGCTGGCGCCGAGGTCCCTCAGGCGCAGCGGCACCGTCGGGAAAAGCTGGAAGGCCGCAAAGAACGTGATGAAGGTCAGGGCCCATACCAGGGCGAATTGCGGTGTGACGAGCCGGGTCTCAGGGCTGGAAAGATCCCTCATGCGGCACATCCTGTGCCGCACCCGGCGGGCTTCGGCTGCGCCAAAGTGGCACTCCATGTATCGGACAACGCATGGCGTTGTCCTCCCACTCGCTCCTGCTTGTGGACATGGAGCCTCTGCTCCTGCTGCATGCTCATGCCTCCAGGATGGCAGAGGCGACGGGCGTTGGCGCGCCCTGTACGGCCTTTCGGACGATGCGACGGGCCACGGGAAGGGAGCAGGCCATGAGGGCGGCTCCGATCCCCCAGCCCCATCGGAACGAGCCGTGTTCCATGACCCAGCCGAGGCCCAGGGCGCCGAAGGCCGTGGCCACGTCGAAGGCGAAGAACAGGGCCCCCACCGCTGCGCCGCTGCGCTCGGCCGGAGTGGTGCTGAAGATGTGCATGAACAGGAGGGTGTGCACCATGCCGTAGCCCGCGCCGTAGATCAGGCCCGAGAGGAGGTGCCGCGCCATGGCCCCCGGCAGGAAGGCCAGCAGGGCGTAGCCCAACGTGGCCAGGGCGATCATGAGCGGCAGCAGGGCCACGGGGCGTCGGCCCATGCCGGTGAGGGACAGCAGGCCCCGGATGGCCATCATGCCCAGGGCGAAGCAGGTGAGAAACGTGGCGGGCCAGGCCATGCCCAGGGCCTTGGCCTCCTGGGCGCTGTAGGGCGGCATGGGGCCGAAGCCCAGGCCAACCAGCAGCATGACGGCCACCGGGCTCCACACGGCCCGGTCGGGCCACTGGAACCGCGCTGAAGGCTCGATCTCCCGAGGGGCCTCGCGGGGCAGGGCGCCGATGAGGCCGTGCAGCACGGCGAAGACCCCGGCGAGGAGGAGCAGCATCCAGGTGAAGCCCAGGTGGGGCATGAGCCAGAGGCCCACCAGCGGGCCCACGGCCACCCCGCCAGGGCCGGTGAGGCCAAAGAAGGAGAGGCCCTGCGCGCGATGCTCGGCGGGCAGGATGGCGCCCACCTTGGCGATGGAGGCCGTGCGCAAGGCCGACCAGAGCAGGCCGTGCAGCGGGGCCAGCAGGTAGAACAGCCAGCGGGTGCTAAGGAAGGCGTAGGTGGCGAGGATGCCCACCAGGGCCAGGGAGGCCACCCGCAGCACCCGCCGCTGGCCGATGCGGTCCCCCATGGGCCCAGTGAACAGGGACCCGAACCCCGAGCCCAGCATGAAGGCGGTCTGGAACCGGCCGCTTTCCGCCAGGCTGGCACCCAGGTCCCGCAGTCGCAGGGGCACCACCGGAAACAGCTGGTAGCCCGCAGCGAAGACCAGGAAGTAGAACGCGCAGAGCAGGAGGAAGGGCGCCGTGAGGAACCCGCCGCGCTTCGATTCCTCCCCGTCCGCCATCGCTCCAGGATCGCATATGCTGGAAGATTCCTCCCGAGGTTCCCATGCAGTCAGAGCTGTTCCATTCGGAAGTCGATCGCATTCAGAAAGGCGGCTCCGCCAAGGCTCACGAAAAGAACACCGAGGCAGGCAAGCTCTTCGCCCGGGAGCGCATCCGGTTGCTGGTCGATGAGGGCAGCTTCGTGGAGGATGGCCTCTTCGCCAATGCCCTGCACAAGGACCTGCCCGCCGATGGTGTCATCACGGGCACGGCCACGGTGGCCGGGCGTCCCGTGGCACTCATGGCCAACGACAGCACCATCAAAGCCGGCAGCTGGGGCGCCCGCACGGTGGAGAAGATCATCCGCATCCAGGAAGTGGCGATGCGCATGAAGGTGCCCATGCTCTACCTGGTGGACAGCGCAGGGGCCCGCATCACCGACCAGCTGGACATGTTCCCGGGCCGCCGCCACGCCGGCACCATCTTCCACATGGAGGTGGCCCTCTCCGGGCTGGTGCCCCAGATCTGCCTGCTCTTCGGGCCTTCCGCCGCAGGAGGCGCCTACATCCCCGCCTTCTGCGACGTCGTCATCATGGTGGAGGGCAACGCCAGCATGTACCTGGGCTCGCCCCGCATGGCCGAGATGGTCATTGGCGAGAAGATCAGCCTGGAGGATCTCGGCGGCGCGAAGATGCATTGCTCCGTGAGCGGCTGCGGGGACTTCCTCTGCAAGACCGAGACGGAGGCCATCGCCCTCTGCCAGCGCTACCTGGCCTTCTTCCCCCAGCACTGCGAGGACGCGCTGCCCCTGTGCGAGTCGAAACCCGTGGCGGTCAAGGCGAAGCCCCTTGGCGCCATCGTCCCCCACGACATCATGGCTCCCTTCCAGATGAAGGATTTCATCGAGGGGCTGGTGGATGAGGGCAGCTTCCTGGAAGTGAAGAAGCTCTTCGCAGGCGAGATCATCACCGGCCTGGCCCGCCTTGACGGCCGGCCCGTGGGCATCCTGGCCAACCAGCCCCGGGTGAAGGGGGGTGTGCTCTTCGTGGACAGCGCCGACAAGGCCACCCGCTTCATGACCCTCTGCGACGCCTTCGGCATCCCCCTGGTGTTCCTCAGCGACGTGCCGGGTTTCATGATCGGCAGCGCCGTGGAGAAGCAGGGCATCATCCGCCACGGCGCCAAGATGATCAGCGCCATGGCCGGCTGCAGCACGCCGCGGTTCTGCGTGATCGTGCGCAAGGCCTACGGCGCGGGCCTCTATGCCATGAGCGGGCCGGGCTTTGATCCCGATGCCACGCTCGCTCTGCCCACCGCCAGCATTGCCGTCATGGGGGCAGAGGCGGCGGTGAATGCGGTCTTCGCCAACAAAATCGCCGACAAGCCCGAATCCGAGCGCGCGGCCTATGTGCAGCAGCTCCGGGACGAATACAACGAGGACATCGACCTCAAGAAGCTGGGGGCGAACCTCCATGTGGATGCCATCGTGAATCCCGACCAGCTGCGCCAGGATCTCAGCGCACGCCTGGCGCGGGCCCGCCGCCGGGAGGTGTGGCCCGCCAAACGCCGGAGCGTCACCCCCGTCTGAGCGGGGCCGGGGCGGGTGCGGTATGCTTCCCGGCAGCTTTCCGGGAGGCAGGCATGTTTCGTCGCGTCGAGGACGTCAAGACCATCTGGCAGCAGGAGGCCGACAAGACCCTGGCGGTCTTCGCGGCCATTCCCGATGCTGCCGCCCACCAGGCGGTGGACGAGCACCACCGCGACCTGCGTCGCCTGGCCTGGCACCTGGTGGAGACGGTGCTGGAACTGCCCCAGAACCTCGGCCTGAAGGTGAAGGGGCCGGTGGGCCTGGGCCCCGATGGGTTCATCGCCACCCCGCCGCCGCCCACCATGGCCGAGATCGCCGACACCTACCGGGCCGTGAGCGATTCTTTTCTCGACCACCTGGGCAGCTGGAGCAACACGGAGCTGGGCCGCGCCTTCACCCTCTACGGCGAGAGCTGGACCGGCGCCTTCGCCCTGTACGTCCTGGTCTCCCACCAGACCCACCACCGGGGCCAGATGACGGTCCTCATGCGCCAGGCGGGGCTGCACGTGCCCAGTACCTACGGACCCACCAAGGAGGGTTGGGCCGAGTTCGGCCTGGAGGCACCGAGGGTCTAAGCCACCGTCGCGTTGGCTACCCAGGGACAAGATGATCGGCGCCAGGGGCTGTGGGATGCTGGGGATGCCCACCCCATGCCCGTGCCCCTATCCTGCGTCCCAGGGAGTCCACCATGATCCTCTTCAACCCCAGTCAGCCAGCCGGGGTGCACCCCGATCCCAAGGTGGCTGAGATCCTGGCGAAGACCATCGCCTTCTTCGAAGCCAAGGGCAAGGCCCGGCTCAAGGAGGATGACCGGAACCGGGTGTGGTACTCGGATTTCCTGGCGTTCGTGGCCCGTGAGAAGGTCTTCGCCACCCTGCTGACGCCCCAAGGCCAAGGGGTAGCCGACAGCCGCTGGGACACCTCGTGGCTCTGCGCATTCAACGAGGTACTGGGGTTCTACGGCCTCTGCTACTGGTACACCTGGCAGGTGAGCATCCTGGGGCTAGGTCCCATCTGGATGAGCGCCAACGAACCCCTCAAACAAAAGGCGGCCAGGCTGCTCGACGAAGGCGCCATCTTCGCCTTCGGCCTCTCGGAGAAGGAGCACGGCGCGGACATCTACGCCACGGACATGCTGCTGGTGCCGCAACCCGGGGGCGGGTACCTGGCCCGGGGCGACAAGTACTACATCGGCAATGCCAACGAGGCGGCCATGGTGTCCACCTTCGGGCGCCTGCCCGAGACAGGCGAGTACGTGTTCTTCACCGTGGACAGCCAGCACCCCGCCTTCGAACTGGAAAAGAACATCACTGCCACCCAGTCCTATGTGGCGGCGTTCAACCTGAAGGACTATCCGATCACCGAGGCGGAGGTACTGTCGCGGGGGGACGAGGCCTGGAACGCCGCGCTCAACACCGTGAACATCGGCAAGTACAACCTCGGCTGGGCCACCATCGGCATCTGCACCCATGCCTTCTACGAGGCGCTGAACCACGCCTCGGGGCGCCGCCTCTATGGCCAGAGCGTGACGGACTTCCCCCACGTGAAGCAGATGTTCCTGGATGCCTATGTGCGGCTGGTTGCCATGAAGCTCTTCGCGCTGCGGGCCTCGGACTACCTGCGCTCCGCCTCACCCCAGGACCGGCGGTACCTGCTCTACAACCCCGTTGTGAAGATGAAGGTGACCACCCAGGGCGAGCAGGTGATCGACCTGTTGTGGGATGTGATCGCCGCCAAGGGGTTCGAAAAGGACATGTACTTCGAGACCGCCACCCGGGACATCCGGGCCCTGCCGAAGCTCGAAGGCACGGTGCACGTGAACATCGCGCTGATCGTGAAGTTCATGCAGAACTATTTCTTCAACCCCGCGGAGTATCCCGATGTGCCGCGGCGCCTGGAGGCTGCGAACGACAGCTTCCTCTTCGACCAGGGGCCCGCCAGGGGCCTCGGGAAGATCCAGTTCCACGACTATCGCAAGGCCTACGCCAGCCGGGCTCTGCCGAACGTGCAGATCTTCACCGAGCAGATCAAGGGGTTCCGCGACTTCCTGTTGAAGGCCACTCCCGATGCGGCCCAGCAGAAGGACATCGACTTCCTGCTGGCGGTGGGCGAGATCTTCACGCTGGTGGTCTACGGCCAGCTGATCCTGGAAAACGCCAACCTGCTGGGGCTCGACGACGACCTGGTGGACCAGATCTTCGATGTCATGGTGCGGGACCTCTCCCGCTACGCCCTGCAGCTGCACAGCAAGCCCTCCACCACGGAGGCGCAGATGGCCCACTGTCTGGGGTTGATCCGAAAACCCCGCGTGGATGCGGCCCGCGGCCAGCGGGTGCTGGAAGCCCAGGTCTACAGCCTGGCGGGCGCCTACCAGATGCGGGATTGACTCAAGACGAGAATCCATCCAGGCCGAACCGGTGCCGGTAGGCGCGGGAGGAACCGGGAAAGATCTGCTCGGCCCGATCCAGGCAGGCTGCAGCCTCTGACCGGCGCTCCTGCGCGGCCAGGCGTTCGGCGCAGGTCAGGCAGAGGGTGTGGAACCTGGATGCCTTGCCCGAGGCCTGGTGGATATCCTCGGCCATCGAGAGGGCTGGCTGGAAGCCGGGATCCTTGATGAGCATCCGCTGCAGGAGCGACAGGGCCCGCGCATCATAGCCATTGGCACGCCAAGTCTCGGCCTGCAGCAGTTGTTGCCGGAGCTCAAGGAGGAGCCCGGTGGTGGGCATCCAGTCCTGATCCAAGGGTCCAGGGTGGGCCGAACCTTCCGGGCCAGGCGTCGCGAACCCCGGATGATTGGGGAACCGGGTGCGAGCCGCGTGGAAGAGTTGCGCAGCGGCTTCATGGCGACCGGATCCTTTCAGAATCTTGACCTCAACCAGGATCGACTTGGGGCCATTGCGGAGCTCGCGGGCCCGGGCCAGGAACCGGTAGGCGCGATCCAGGTCCTGCCGCTGGCCCATGAGCTCGGCCACTTCCAGCAGAAGGTCGGCGGCCTGGTCCCGTCGGCCCAGGCTCTTGCACCACTGCACCAGCCGGAGCCTCGGCTTGAGGCTGAGGGGGTTCTCGGCCACGCCTCTGGCGAACATCCGAAGGGCCGCCAGCTCGTCGCCCTGGGCGGCATAGAGCCGTGACTGGACGAAGTAGGCCTCGGCGGCCACCTGGGGGCGGTTGCTTAGCCGGCTGGCGTAGACCAGTTGCTCCACCAGGGCCGTATCCAGGGGGGCAAGGCGGCTCGCCTTCTTCAGGACGGCGAGGGCCCGGGCATGCTGTTCCCGCTGCAGGAAGCCCTCTCCGGCCCGCCGGAAGGCCCGGATGGCAGCCGAGGCGCGATCCATGCGCAGCCAGAGGTCCCCGAGTTGGTTCCAGCCCATGGGATCATCCGGTGTGCGTTTCAATGACTGGCGAAGGCGTCCTTCCGCTTCGATCAAGGACTGGGCTTCGGATGGATTGGGCAAGGCGGCCTCAAGCGGGATGCATCGCGAGGTGCTTCGAGATGTCTCCCATCCATCCTCACTGCGCGGGGCGAGATCCGGCAAGGGATTTCGCCCCCTGCCAGAGCTGTCCCATCAGCGCTCCAGCACGAAGGTCACAGGGCCGTCGTTCACGAGTTCGACCTTCATGTGGGCCTGGAAGAACCCGGTCTGCACGCTGGGGTTCTGGGCTCTCAGCAGGTCGACGAAGGTTTCGAACAGCACTCGGGCGGCCTCTGGCGCCATGGCCTGGTCGAAGGAGGGCCGGCGGCCACGGGCCAGGCTTCCGGCCAGCGTGAACTGGCTCACGGCGAGGATCTCGCCGCCCACCTCCGCCAGGCTGAGGTTCATCCGGCCTTCCGCGTCTCCGAAGATTCGCAAGGAGGTGATCTTCGCGGCGGCCCAGGCACAGGTGGCCTCCGTGTCACCTGCCTCCAGACCCACGAGCACCAGGAGCCCCGGCCCGATGGTGGCCTGCTGGTCCCCCGCCTGTACCGAGGCCCTTGTCACACGCTGGATGACGGCTTTCATGGCGCCTCCTCTTTCGACTCTGCCAGAGCCGACCCGGCCCGTCAGTGGCGGGATGAATTGCCCCGCTGGAGGTAGCGATTGAAGACCCCGGGGCAGGTTTTGGTGGTGGAGGGCGTGGCGCCTGGCTCGCTACCTAAAGTCAGCTCGCAACCTCCCAGGCCGATAAGGGGAAGGCATGAAGGAATCCCCGCTTCCCGATCTCAGATCCGTCTTCGACGCCAGCAACCACTTCATCGGGCTGCTGTCCCTCGATGGCATTCTCCTGGACGCCAACGCCACGTCCCTCGCGGCGGTGGGACTCTCGCTCGGTGATGTGCAGGGTCGGCCCTTCTGGGAAACGCCCTGGTGGACCCATGACCCCGCCCAGCAGGCGCGGCTCCGTGAGGGCATCCGGCAGGCGGCCCAGGGGGCGGACTTCCAGATGGAGACCACCCACACCACGGCGGAGGGTCGCCTGCTGGTGGTGAGCTTCAGCCTCCGGCCCATCCGGGATGGGGAAGGCCGCGTGGTCGGGCTGGTGCCGGAAGGTCGGGACATCACCGACCTGGCCGAGGAACGGGAGCGCCTCCGCCTGTCGGAGTTGCGGTTCCGGTCCCTGGTGGAACATGCACCCGACGCCATCGTGATGTTGGACGTCGAATCGGAGCGCTTCATCGAGGTGAACGCAGGGGCCGAGGCCCTGTTCAAAGCTGACCGCGAGGTGCTGCTGGCGCAGGGCCCCATCTCCCTGAGCCCGGCCCTGCAGCCGGATGGCCGACCCAGTGCCGAGGCGGCCAGGCTCTACATCCAGCAGACCCTGGCGGAGGGGACGGCCGCCTTCGAATGGGTCCACGAAACCGTGGATGGGGAGCTCATCCCCTGCGACGTGCGCCTCCTGCGCTTGCCGACCTCGGCGGGGATCCTCATCCGAGGCAGCCTGGTGGACCTGCGGCCCCGGTTGGCCAGGGAGCAGCACCTCCTGGATAGCGAGCGGAAGTTCCGCCTGCTCTTCGAGCGGAGCGTGGAGGGACTCCTGCTGCTCGATGGGGACCGCTTCACGGACTGCAACCAGGCGGTGCTGGACATGCTTCACTGCTCGGCTGCGGAATTCAGACAGCTGCACCCCTGGGAGCTGTCACCCCCGATCCAACCAGACGGGCGCGACAGCCGGGAGAAGGCCCTCGAGATGATGGCCACGGCCCATGCCACGGGTTCCCATCGGTTCGAATGGATGCACCGTCGGTTGAATGGGGAGGACTTCCCGGTGGAGGTGACCCTCATCCCCATTCCCCTTGGGGGGAAGGACGTGCTGTTCACCTCGTGGCGGGACATCACCGACCGGAAGCAGGCGGAAGAGGATCGCCTCAGCATGGAACGCCAGATGCTCCATGCCCAGAAGCTGGAAAGCCTCGGGGTGCTGGCGGGAGGGATTGCCCACGACTTCAACAACCTGCTTACGGCCATCCTGGCCAACCTCAACCTGGCAGAGGACCAGCTGGCCGAGGACAGTTCGGCCCGGCGCCAGCTGCTCTCAGCGGAGAAGGCCACGCTCAAGGCGGCGGAGCTCACCCGGCAGATGCTCGCCTATTCGGGCAAGGGCCGGTTCGTGGTGCGGACCCACGACCTCAATGCGGTCGTGCGCGAGCTGGCGGACCTCCTGCAGGCCTCCATTGGCAAGAACGTCCGCATGTCCTTCTCCCTCGAGGCCGAGCTGCCCCTGATGGAAGCCGACGAAGTCCAGATCCAGCAGGTCATCCTCAACCTGGTGACCAACGCCTCGGATGCCATCGGCAGCCAACAAGGAGACATCCGGATTGCCACCACGTCGATGCAGCTGGACGAGGCCAGCCTGGCCGGGCCTCTGGCGAATCAGGGCCTTCATCCGGGCCTCTACGTGGCACTGGAAGTCTCGGATACGGGCAGCGGCATGACGCCCGAGATCCGCTCGCGGATCTTCGATCCCTTCTTCACCACCAAGGTGAAAGGACATGGTCTGGGCCTGTCCGCCATTCTCGGCATCCTCCAGGGGCATCACGCGGGTCTGGAGGTCGCCTCCGAGCCGGGCGTGGGCAGCCGGTTCCGGTTCTACTTCCCCTCGGCCCAGGGGACGGCCGTAGCGCAAGAGGTCCCGGTGGAGGGTCCCACCCAGTCCTTCTCGGGGCTGGTGCTCCTGGTGGACGACGAGGAGGCCATCCTGGACGTGGGCAGGCAGGCCCTGCAGCGCTTGGGCTTTGAGGTGGAGACCGCCGTGGATGGGCTGGAGGCGGTGGACCGGTTCTCCCGGCGCCCCGAGGCCTACAGCCTCGCGCTCGTGGACCTGACCATGCCGAGGATGAACGGCCGGGAGTGCTTCCACGTGCTGAGGGTCCTCCGTCCGGACCTGCCGGTGCTGCTCAGCAGCGGGTACAGCGAGCAGGAGTCGGTCAAGGACTTCCTTGGGGAAGGCCTGGCGGGGTTCATCCAGAAGCCCTACACGTTGGACCGTCTGCGGCAGGTCCTGGCAGGGATCGCTCGGCGCTGAGGGCGTCAGACAGGTACCCGTCAGGCCGCCGAACACCCCGCGTGGCGGGCCGCTCGGCCCCGGGTATGCCCCGTTGGACCCTTTGGGCTCAACGCCAGGTACCCATCGGCGTAGACTGGGTTTTCCCGCTACATTTTCCAAGGAGTCCCCTGATGATGATTCGCTCCATCCTCACCGGCCTGTTCAAGTCGGGCCTGGTCCTGGCGCTGGCGCTGCCCCTGGGGGCTGGACCGGCCAAGGCGCCTGTGGCCTCGGCCCAGAAAAGCGGCCTGCCGCCCCTCATCGACCGCGAGAAGTTCTTCGGCAACCCGGAGATCGCGGGCGCCCAGCTCTCGCCGGACGGCAAGTGGATCGCCTTCCTCAAGCCTTTCAAGGACACGCGGAATGTCTGGGTGAAGAAGGTCGGCGAGCCCTACAGCAAGGGCCGGCTGGTCACGGCGGACCCCAAGCGGCCCATCCCCGGCTTCTTCTGGAGCCGGGACGGCAAGCAGATCCTGTTCGTCCAGGACAAGGACGGGGACGAGAACTTCAACGTCTATGCCGTCGATCCCTCCGCGTCACCCGCCCCGGGCAAGGATGCTCCGGAGGCACGCAACCTCACCGCCGCCAAGGGGGCGCGGGCCCAGATCCTTTCGGTTCCGAAGGGCGATCCCGACACCATCTATGTGGGCCTGAACGACCGGGATGCCGCCTGGCACGATGTCTACAAGGTGAAGATCTCCACGGGGGAGCGCACCCTCGTGCGCAAGAACACAGAGCGCATCGCCGGCTGGGTGTTCGACAAGCAGGCGAACCTGCGACTGGCCGTCCGTACCACGGAGAAGGGGGACACCGAGCTCCTGCGGGTGGATCCCGAGGGCTTCACCAAGGTCTATGAATGCAACGTCTTCGAGACTGTCGGCCCGGTGGCCTTCCACAAGGACGGCAAGCGCGTCTACCTGGAAACCAACAAGGGGGCCCGGAACCTGACGGAGCTGGTGCTCTTCGACCCCGCCACGGGCAAGGAGGTGAAGCTCGAATCCGATCCCAAGGGTCGGGTGGATTTCGGCTCGGCGATCTTCTCCGACTTGACCGACCAGCTCCTCGCCACTACCTACGAGGATGAGCGCACCCGAATCTACTGGAAGGACAAGGCGTGGGAGGCGGACTACAAGCTCCTGCAGAAGAAGCTGCCCGGCCATGAGATCGGCCTCGGCTCCATGACCGCCGACGAGCACCTGTTGATCGTCAACGGCTCCAGCGACCGCGATCCGGGGACCAACTACCTCTTCGATCGCCGCACCAAGAAGCTGACGCTGGAATATGTCTCGCGCCAGGACCTGCCCCGGGAGCCCCTGGTGGCCATGCGGTCCATCCGCTACAAGTCCAGCGACGGGCTGGAGATTCCGGCCTTTCTCAGCCTGCCGAAGGGGATTCCCGCCAAGCACCTGCCGCTGGTGGTGGTGCCCCACGGCGGCCCCTGGTATCGCGACACCTGGGGCTTCGACAGCTTCGCCCAGTTCCTGGCCAACCGCGGCTATGCGGTGCTGCAGCCAAACTTCCGAGGCTCGACGGGCTACGGCAAGGCGTTCCTGAATGCCGGCAACAAGCAGTGGGGCGACCTGATGCAGGACGACATCACCTGGGGCGTGAAGCACCTAGTGGCCGAAGGCATCGCCGATCCCAAGCGGGTGGGCATCATGGGCGGGTCCTACGGTGGCTATGCCTCCCTGGCCGGCGTGGCCTTCACCCCCGACCTCTACGCTGCGGCTGTGCCCATCGTGGGGCCATCCAATTTGCTGACGCTGCTCGAGACCATCCCGCCCTACTGGGAAGCGGGTCGCATCATTTTCCACGAGCGCATGGGCAACCCCAACACCCCCGAGGGCAAGAAGCAGCTGGAGCGACAGTCCCCGCTGAACTCGGCGGACAAGATCAAGACGCCCCTCCTCATCGTCCAGGGCGCCAATGACCCGCGCGTAAAGAAGGCGGAGAGTGACCAAATTGTCATCGCCCTGCGGGATCGCCACTTCCCCGTGGAGTACCTTTGCGCGCCCGACGAAGGACACGGCTTCCGGCGCCCGGTCAACAACCAGGCGATGTTCGCTGCAGCCGAGGTCTTCCTGGCCAAGTATCTGAAGGGCCGCTACCAGGAGGGAGGCACTCCAGAGGTGATGCAGCGCCTGAAGGACATCACCGTGGATCCCAAGACCGTGGTGCTGGCCAAGAAGGCCGACGCCTCCTCCATCACGGTTCCCAAGCCGGTGGCTCAGCCCACGGCCGGCACCTACACCTATGCCGGCACCATGGCCATGGGGCCCCAGAGCATGGCCCTCAGCATGATCCGCACCGTGAAGGAAGAGGGCGGGACCTGGGTGGTGACGGACACCGCCAAGCTGCCCATGGGGGAGGCTGTGGACACCACCACCATGGCGAAGGATTCCCTGGTGCCGCTCAAGCGCCTGGTGAAGCAGGGCCCGGTCACCATCGAGATGGCCTTCGAAGGCGACAAGGCCACGGGGACCATGGCCATGGGCGGCGCACCCAAGCCGTTCAGCATCGAATTGGGCGGGGGCGTCTTTGCGGATGGCTCGGGTTCCCAGGATGCCCTGGCCTGCCTACCCCTGGCTGAGGGTTACAGCGTGACCTACCGGAACGTGGACCTGCAGAGCCAGAAAGTCACCCTCAAGCAGACCAAAGTGGTGGGCCAGGAAGCCCTCACCGTACCGGCCGGGTCGTTCAAAGCCTGGAAGCTTGAGCTCTCCTCTGCCGAGGGGGACCCAGGGAGCACTCTGGTGTGGGTGGATGTCCCCACCCGCAAGGTTCTGAAGACTGTGGCGACCCTGCCGAAGATGGGCGGAGCGGTCATCACCATGGAGCTGCAGAACTGATCTGCACCGCATCAGGAAACGGCCGGGGCTCGCCCCGGCTGTTTTTTGTGCCTCGGGCCGATCGGGAGCCATCCGGGTGGTCCAGTGCCATTACCATCAAAGAAATCCCTTGCGCAGGTGCGGGGGCTGGGCGATGGGCCCGTGTCGAAATCCAAGGCTGAAGGCGGTGGCGTGGGCAGTGAGGGTGTGTGGTTCGCAAGCTATCCGGAAGGCGTGGGCCGAGTGGCCCAGCCCCTTCCCTTCGCCAACCTGGGCGACCTGATACGGGCCGCCGCCAAGCGCTTCGGCGACCGCAAGGCTGAGACGTTGGTCCTGCCCAACGGCATGGAGGCCTCGCTCACCTTCTCAGAGATCGACCTGCTCTCCGATGCCTTCGCCGCCTACCTCCAGCACGACCTGCGCCTGGCGCCCGGCACCCGGGTTGCCATTCTCCTGCCCAATGCCCTGGCCTATCCCGTCTGCGCCTTCGGCGCCCTGAAGGCCGGGTGCGTCGTCGTCAACACCAACCCCCTCTACACCGCCCGGGAACTCGAGCTGCAGCTGAAGGACAGCGGGGCCGAGGTCCTGGTGGTGCTCGACCACTTCGGCGACAAGGTGGCCGAGGTGCTGCCCCGCACCCAGGTGACCACCCTGGTGGTGACGGGCATCGCGGATTTCTTTCCCCTGCCGGCCCGCCTGCTGATCCAGGCCAAGCTTAAGCTCAGTCGCGCGGTGCCCAGGTTGACCGTGCCGTGTACTCGCCTGCCTCAGGCCCTGCGCCTCGGTGAAGGGCACCGTACCCCGCAGGATTTGGTGGCGTCCCCCACGCGGGACAGCCTCGCCCTGCTGCAGTACACGGGCGGAACCACTGGCACCAGCAAGGGCGCCATGCTGACCCACGGCAACCTGCTGGCCAACCTGGAGCAGATCGCCGAGATCACCAAGGTCTACCTCACCTACGGCGAGGAGACGGTGCTCACGGTGCTGCCCATGTACCATGTCATCGCCTTCACCATCAATCTGCTCTTCGGCTTCCACAGCGGCAGCCACAGCATCCTGGTGCCCAATCCCCGACCCCTGAAGAACCTCCAGCCAGCCTTCCGCAAGCACGACATCTCCTGGATGACGGCGGTCAACACCCTGCTCAAGGCCCTGCCGGACGAGCCCTGGTTCCAGCCGTCGCTGACCCGCAAGCTGCTGGGCGTGTTCGCCGGGGGCATGCAGACCCATCCGGCGGTGCTCCAGCGTTGGGAGGCCCTGACCGGGTGCCTGGTGATCGAAGGCTATGGCCTCAGTGAGACCAGCCCCCTGGTCACCTACAATGTCGCGGTCCGCGACGGGGACCGGCTGCGCCGGACCATGACCCAGGTGGGCGGGGTGGGCCTGCCCCTGCCCGGGACGGAAGTCCGGCTCGTGGACGAGGATGACCATCCCGTGGCCACGGGCCAACATGGCGAGATCCTCGTGAAGGGCCCCCAGGTCATGCGGGGCTACTGGAGCCAGCCCGGCGAGAGCGCCCGGGCCCTCCAGGACGGGTGGCTCCGGACCGGCGACATCGGGTGCCTGGACGAGGCCGGCTACCTGCAGATCACCGACCGCAAGAAGGACATGATCATTGTCAGCGGGTTCAACGTGTTCCCAAACGAAGTGGAGGCCTGCATCGCCTTGCATCCGGACGTGGCGGACGTGGCAGTGGTGGGCATCCCCAGCGAGGCGACCGGGGAAGCCGTGCGGGCCTTCGTCGTGTCCCGGAAGGACCTCAGCGTGGATGAGATCCGCGCCCACTGCCGCACCCTGCTGGCCAGCTACAAGGTGCCCACCAGCTTCAGCTTCCTCACGGAGATCCCCAAGAATGCGGTGGGCAAGGCCCTGCGGCGGGAACTGCGGGCCGCCTCGGCCTTGGAAGGCTGAAGCCATCTCCACTCGAGGGAGCCCAAGGCCCAAGGGGCAGGCGCCGGTAAGCATCTTTAAATTAAGACTTGGTATCAAGGTGACCTGGGTCCTTTGGGCCGATATTTACCGCCTTTCCACAGGTGGAATGGGGGAAATTCCCCATGGCAGGTTCAGGGGGGGATGTTAAATTACCAATAAGTAATTAAAGCTGGATCACCTCAACCCCTCGACACACCGGCCCTCTGCCTACCCCCCCCCCCCGGCGGGGTCGCGTTTGTGTGCAAGGGCTCGCCAAAACCTTGCCTGGTCCCGCGCCAGGCGCTTGTAAAGGAGACTGTCCGTGACCCTTTCCTTCCATCGTTCCCTGCTGCAGGTCGGCGTGGTGGCGGCCCTGCTGGTGGCGGGCCCCTTGGGGCAGGCCCAGGCCCTGGGGGTGAGCCCTCCCCTGACCAAATGGATGGACCCACTGCCCATCCCCCCGGCTGCCATCCCCAAGGTAAAGCCTGGCATCTCCAGCTGGGCGGACTACTACGAAATCGCCATGACTCAGCACACCCACCAGTTCCACTCGGAGCTGGGGCCCGCTACGGTCTGGACCTACGGCATGAAAGACCAGCCGGGCATCTACCTGGGGCCCACCATCGTGGCGCACACGAACCGACCGGTGGTCGTGAAGTATTTCAACCAGCTGCCCAACGACCCAAATACCTTCCCACTGAAGGACTCCATCGATCCCACCATCATGGGCTGGGATCTGCCGACGGGGCGCGCCATTCCGCATCTGCACGGCGGGAAGACCGCTGCCCGTTTTGACGGCACGCCCGACCAGTGGTGGACCGCGGATGGCCAGAAGGGCATGGCCTTCAAGTCAGACACCTTTACCTACACCAACGAGCAGCCCGCCACCCTGCTCTGGTATCACGACCATGCCATGGGCGCGACCCGCTTCAATCCGTACCTTGGCCTTGCCGCAGCCTACCTGCTGCTGGACAAGGTGGACACCGGCACGACCATCAACGGCCAGAAGGTGCCCTCGGGCAACTACCACCTGCCGATCGTGCTTCAGGACAAGACGTTCAACCCGGATGGGTCCCTCTTCTACCCCACCCAGGGGAACAACTCGGTGCGAAAGATCTGGGTGCCTGAATTTTTCGGGGATACCCCCGTCATCAACGGCAAGGCCTACCCCTACCTGGACGCCCAGCCCCGCCGATACCGCCTTCGGTACCTCAACGGGGCGCAGGCCCGGTTCTACGACGTGGCCTTCGAGCTGAACGGCGCGCGCCTGCCGTTCCACGTCATCGGCTCCGAGCAGGGGCTGCTCCCGGCACCGGTGCGGAAGGACCACCTGCTTATCGCGCCTGGCGAACGCTGGGACGTCATCGTGGACTTCACGGGGTTGCCGCTCGGGACCAACATCCTCATGACGAACTCAGCCGAGGCGCCTTATTCAGATGGCACAGGTTCCACTGACATGCCCGAATTGATGCAGATCCGCATCAGCCAGGCGGTCCCGACCGCGGATCCCGACCTCAGCCTTCCCGCAGCGGACCTCAGGCTGCCGGCGATTCCCCGTCTGGTGCCCACCCGGGGCATCCCTTCAAGGGAGGTGGTGGGCAAGGAGACCATGGACATGGCCACGGACACGCCCATCGAGGTCAAGTTCAACGGGTATGGGTTCATGGATCCCACCACGGACTTCGTGAAGGCGGGCACCACCGAGACCTGGGAATGGATCAACCTCACCGGGGATGCCCATCCGATGCACGTGCACCTGGTGTCCTTCCAGGTGCTGAACCGCCAGGCCTTGAAGATGGATCCGGTCACCGGCGAACCACTCTATACGGCAGCCTGGGAGGCCTATCTGGCGGCCGGACGGGACCCTGCGCTGAAACCCGTGCTCCAGGATTTCGTAGAGGGCCCGCTGCTTCCCCCAGACGCGGAAGAGATGGGTGGCAAGGATACGGTGAAGGCCTATCCCGGCTACGTTACCCGCATTCGCGCCAAGTTCGAACTGCCTTGGACGGCGATCCTGGATATCAACTTCCGGAAGCGGAACTTCGGCGACTGGGTCTATCACTGCCACATCCTCGAGCACGAGGAGAACGACATGATGCGTCCCTTCCAGATCGTGTTCTGAACGAACCAGTGTCAGCGGACCGGCCACCTCCCAGGGTGGCCGGTTTCATCTCACCACCTAGGCAGACAGGGGCAGGTCAGCACAGCTTGGCGAAGGTTTGCCTGGCCGTTAGAGGTTTCTCCCCAGCTTGCGGGCCAGTTCACGCGCTTCAGGATGCCCTGCCCCCGCAGCCAGGAGACCATAGGCCAAGGCACTCACGGTCACCAAGGGCAGCAGGCGCAGGGCCAGGCCCATTCGGCTGAAGGCATGGGGGGCGTCCACGGCCAGCAGGCGGGCCCCGAACCAGGCCAGGCCGCCCATGGCGGTCGCGGCCCCCAGGGCCTTGGCCGTGGCCAGCGCCAGCGGACGCAGGTTCATGCCGGGCAGGCGGGGCTTCAGCCGCAGCAGGACGCCCACCAGCCCCGCCAGGCTGGACAGACCATTGGCCAAAGCCAGGCCGCCGGTGCCGAGGGGCTTCAACAGCAGCAAGCTGAGGACCACGTTCAGCACCAGCGTGGCGCCCGCCAGGGCCGCGGGGCCCCGGTAGTCCTTCAGTGCGTACAACGCCTGGTTACCCAGCCGCTGGGTCGCGACGAACACCAGGCCCACGGCCTGGAAGATCAAGGTGTAGGCGGTCCAGTCGGCGGCGGCAGGGGTGTAGGCACCGGTGCGGAAGAGCAGGGCACAGACGGGGCGGGCCAGCACTGCCAGGCCCACAGAGGCCGGCAGCACCAGCAGGGCCGAAGCCGACATGGACTGGGTGAGGCTCTGATTCAACCCTGGCCAGTCGCGGGCCTCCGCTTGGCGCGACAGGGTGGGCAACCCGGCAGTGGCGAGGCTCATGGCGAAGAGGCCCAGCACCATCTCACCCATCATGCCGCTGTTGAGAAGAATCATCTGTGCCCCGTTCTGAAGCTTGGAAGCCAGCACGGTGCTGATGAGGGCGTTGATGGGGTAGATCCCCGCCGCCAGCAGGCCGGGTCCCATGCGGCGCAGGATGCGTCGCACCCAAGCATCGCGGAAGTGGAGGCCGAAGGATAAGCCGAAGCCCTCGCGACGCACCGCGGGCAGCACCACCAGCAACTGGAGCACCCCTCCGGCCAGCACGGCCAGGGCGCAGACGACGGCGACGGATTCCAGCGGCAGTGGCGCCTTGCGCTCCAGCAGGCGCAGGGTGCTCCAGCCGAAGCCGATGAAGGCGAGGTTCCAGAACACGGAGACTGAGGCCGCCAGGGCGAAGCGGTGGCGCAGGTTCAGCAGGCCCGCAAAGCCGGCGGTGAGACTCACCAGGGCCAGGTAGGGGAACATCAACCGACCCAGCCGGGCGGTCAGTTCGCCCTGCACCTCGGGGCGGCCCAGGGTGAGCAGGCTCGCCAGGGGGCCCATGAAGAGCAGCACCAGGGCGACGCCCAGCAGAAGAATGGCCAGGAGGGTACCCAGGAAGCGGGCCGCCACGGCCTTCATGGCCGCCTCGCCCTCGGCGGCCTCGGCCTCCGCCAGCGTGGGCAGGAAGGCCGCGGTCATGGTGCCTTCCGCCGTGAAGCGGCGCAGCAGGTTGGGCAGGCGGAAGGCCACGGCGTAGGCATCTGCCGCGGCGCCTGCGCCCAGCACGTGACTGAGGAAGAAGGTCTGGGCCAGGCCCGTGAACCGGCTCAGCAGGGTCATCAGCGACACCACGGCGGCGGAACGCAGCAGGCTCGGCGGGCGGGGGGCTTCGGTCATGCCCGGGGCCTCATGGGCGAAGCAAAAGGTAGAGTCCCACCGCCACATTGCCCACCCCCGACACGGCGTAGAGGGTGCGGCGGAAGCGGAGCTGGGTGCCGAGGCGCACCGCCAGCCAGCCCGAAAGCGCGCTGAGCAGGGTGAACATGGCGGTGATGCCGAGGCCGAAGAGCAGCAGGGCTTCCAGGAACTGCAGCTGGCCGGAGATGCCCGTGTTGCGCATGAGCGTAGTAAAGCCCCGCACCCCGCCCAGCCCGAAGAAGGCACCCATCCAGGCGGCGGTGTGGTGGAAGGCGTGGGCGGATGCGCCCGGAGCGTGATGCCTGGGGGGGCGCCTCACGCTGGGCTGGGTGGCAGCGGTGGCCGATCGGCGGGGAGGCACCTGGGCGGGGCGGACACGCGGCTTCCACTGGGCGCGCAGGGCCCGTGCCCCATGTACATGGGGATGCGGATGGGCGTGCTCGAGGGGGCCATGGCGATGGGCATGGCTATGCGTGGCCACGGTCCGGAGCCCCAGGGCGGCCGCCAGATTCCACAACCCCACCAGGAGCACCAGGGTCCAGGCCAACCGGTCCATCCACAGGAAGAAGGCATCCCCCAGGAAGGTCCGTCCCAGGAAGGTGGCGCCCACCGCCAGGAGGGCCACCGCGAGCATGTGCGAGAGGCCGAAGGCGAGCCCGACCTTCCAGGCCCCGCGTCGGTCCCCAGACAGGGATACCCCCGTCACCACGGCCACATGGTCGGGTTCCACCGCGTGCAGCACGCCGAGGTAGAGGGGCAACAGCATGATGTGAGCATAGCCGGGGCGTTCGGGGCCGTCAGGGCGGCATGTGATGGCTTCTGCACGGATTGCCCACTCCAGTCGGCCCGCTTCAGCCTGCGGACAGGTTCTGCCTTTGGTGGTCGTCCGTGTCCAGATCGGACCAGGCACGAATAAAGCTGCATTAAATAATATTAATAACAACACTTGCAAAACGTGATTCGCGCCTCGAAACCTGCCTCCGAAATCGAGGAATTAACCCCCAGGGCGCAGCATCTCTGGGTGGAGTCATCCAGGGTTGGGACTAGTCTGGTGACGTGTCTCTGAAGGGAGGAGGTGGCCCATGAGCAGGTACTGGAAGCCGACCTTCCGATCCATGGAGGCGCGCATCGACAAGGATCACCGAACCCTGTTCAAGCTGTTGGACCAGCTGGCCACCCATCGCCGGGAGTCCGACCTGGACGACCTCAACAACTTGCTGGACCAGCTACTGGAATACACCTTCGAGCACTTCGCGCACGAGGAACGGGTCATGGCGGACGAAGGCTACCCCCGGCGAGCCGAGCATGGTGACATCCATGCGGCCATGCGAAAGGCCTTCATTGAAGCCCTTCGGAAGGTGGCGGACGGCTCCATGGCTTTGCCTGTGTTCCTCCAGCACCTCAAGGAGAGCTTCATCTACCATTTCGAGGGGGAGGACATGCTGTTCGTCTGCTGGCGGCAGCAGGCACAGCCAGGGCCGCCCACTCGGGCGAAGGGGGCCAACGAAGGGGGACGGGCTCCCTCGCACCCATGAGCATCGCCCCGCCCAGGTGAGCATCGTGTGGACCCGGAGCCCGTGCCCTTGCCAGCGTGCTGCCCGAGCGCACTCCCTGCATCGCCACCCAAAGGTGACCCGGGAGATTGGAGCCGCTAGCCGGAATGGGCGAATCCGATGCGGGTCACGAGTGGACAGCGTATGGACGCTGTCTCGAGTGGGGCCCCGCACGGGTGAGCATCACCTGGAAGCGGGGCCCGAGACCTTGCCAGCGGGTCGCGGTTCAGGTCTGCCGCGCAGGCCTGAGAGCGGGTCCCCGCACGGGTGAGCATCGTGTGGACCCGGAGCCCGTGCCCTTGCCAGCGTGCTGCCCGAGCGCACTCCCTGCATCGCCACCCAAAGGTGACCCGGGAGATTGGAGCCGCTAGCCGGAATGGGCGAATCCGATGCGGGTCACGAGTGGACAGCGTATGGACGCTGTCCCGAGTGGGGCCCCGCACGGGTGAGCATCACCTGGAAGCGGGGCCCGAGACCTTGCCAGCGGGTCGCGGTTCAGGTCTGCCGCGCAGGCCTGAGAGCGGGTCCCCGCCCAGGTGAGCATCGTGTGGACCCGGAGCCCGTGCCCTTGCCAGCGTGCTGCCCGAGCGCACTCCCTGCATCGCCACCCAAAGGTGACCCGGGAGATTGGAGCCGCTAGCCGGAATGGGCGAATCCGATGCGGGTCACGAGTGGACAGCGTATGGACGCTGTCCCGAGTGGGGCCCCGCACGGGTGAGCATCACCTGGAAGCGGGGCCCGAGACCTTGCCCGCGGGTCGCGGTTCAGGTCTGCCGCACAGGCCTGAGAGCGGGTCCCCGCCCAGGTGAGCATCGTGTGGACCCGGAGCCCGTGCCCTTGCCAGCGTGCTGCCCGAGCGCACTCCCTGCATCGCCACCCAAAGGTGACCCGGGAGATTGGAGCCGCTAGCCGGAATTGAACCAGCGACCATCCGCTTACAAGGCGGGCGCTCTACCAACTGAGCTATAGCGGCACGGGTTCCAGTCTAACTGAATCTCTGGGATTCATAAATCAGGCCGGCCCCTGTCGGGCCAACCTGGTTGTTATGGATCCGAGAGCGGGTGCCCGGCTCGGAACGCTGCACTGCAGCGTCCCTCGCCACCCGCTGATGTCGGGCTGTCGGGCCAACCTGGTGGTTATGGATCCGCGAACGGGTCCCCGTTCTGGGCAGCGCCTTCAACCCGCTTGAGACTGTGGCCAACCTGGTTGTTATGGATCCGAGAGCGGGTGCCCGGCTCGGAACGCTGCACTGCAGCGTCCCTCGCCACCCGCTGATGTCGGGTTGTCGGGCCAACCTGGTGGTTATGGATCCGCGAACGGGTCCCCGTTCTGGGCAGCGCCTTCAACCCGCTTGAGACTGTGGCCAACCTGGTTGTTATGGATCCGAGAGCGGGTGCCCGGCTCGGAACGCTGCACTGCAGCGTCCCTCGCCACCCGCTATCTCGGATCCCCCACTGGGTTCCGCTTCAGCTCTTCCATGAAGGTCTCCATCCACTTGGTGGAGAAACCGCCGGAGATGAAATCAGGGTGGTCCATGATGCGGCGGTGGAGGGGGGCGGTGGTCTTGATGCCTTCAATCACGAGGGTGTCCAGGGCCCGGCGCATGCGGGCGATGGCTTCATTGCGATCGGCGCCGTAGGCGATGAGCTTGGCGACCATGGAGTCGTAGTGGGGGGGGATCACCGCGTCCTGGTGCATGGCGGTATCCACCCGGATGCCGGGGCCACCAGGAAAGTGGAGGGCGGTGATGCGCCCGGGACTCGGGGTGAACTTGAAGGGGTCCTCGGCATTGATGCGGCACTCGATGGCGTGGCCCTTCTGGACCACGTCCTCCTGGCGGAAGCTCAGCTTCTGACCAGCGGCGATGCGCAGCTGCTCCTTGACGATGTCGATGCCCGTGACGAGCTCGGTGACGGGATGCTCCACCTGCACCCGGGTATTCATCTCCATGAAGAAGAAGTCGCCCCGCTTGTCGAGCAGGAACTCGATGGTGCCGGCGTTGTAGTAGCCGACGGCCTTGGCGGCGCGCACGGCGGTGTCGCAGATGCGCTGGCGCAACTCGGGGGAGAGGGCGGCGCTGGGACTTTCCTCGATGAGCTTCTGGTGGCGGCGCTGGATGGAGCACTCCCGCTCGCCCATGTGCACCACATTGCCGAAGAGGTCGCCCATGATCTGAACTTCGATGTGGCGGGGCTCCAGGAGATACTTCTCCATGTAGACGCTGTCGTCGCCGAAGGCGCCCTTGGCCTCGCTACGAGCGGTGTTGTAGAGGTCGGGCAGCTCCTCGGCGTTGTTGCAGATGCGCATGCCGCGTCCGCCGCCGCCGGCGCTGGCCTTGACGATGACGGGGTAGCCGATCTGTTCGGCGACCACCAGGGCTTCTTCCACCGTCTCGACGAGGCCGTCGCTGCCGGGCATCAGGGGGACGCCCGCTTCCAGCATGGTGGCCTTGGCCTGGGCCTTGTTACCCATCTTGCGGATGATTTCGGCGCTGGGGCCGATGAAGGTGATGCCACAGGCCAGGCAGACCTCCACGAAGTGCGCGTTCTCGCTGAGGAAGCCGTAGCCGGGGTGGATGGCTTCGGCGCCGGTCACTTCAGCTGCGGCGATCACCTGGGGGATGTTCAGGTAGGACTTCCCGGAGGGGGGCGGCCCGATGCAGACCTCCTCGTCGGCGAAGCGCACATGGAGGGCATTTCGGTCCGCTTCGGAGTAGACCGCCACAGTCTGGATGCCCATCTCCTTGCAGGCCAGGATGACCCGCAGGGCGATCTCCCCCCGGTTGGCGATCAGCACCTTCTTGAAGGGGGGCGTGTCGAGGGCCACCGCCGAGGCGCGGCTCGTCTTCCGCTTGATGGCAGCGCCCATGGCTAACCGATCCGGACCGCGAAGAGGCGCTCGCCGTACTCGACCGGCGTCCCGTTCTCCACGAGGACCTTGACGACCTCGCCCGCCACATCGCTCTCGATCTCGTTCATGAGCTTCATGGCTTCGATGATGCAGAGGGTCTGGCCGGGTTTGACGAACTCCCCGGGGGACACGAAGGGGGTCGCGCTTGGATTGGAAGCTCGATAGAAAGTCCCCACGATGGGGCTGGTGACATAGTGCAGGTTGGGATCTTCCACCGGCACGGTCTGGGGCTGGGGCATGGCGGTGGCAGGCTGCAGATGACCCTGGGGTGCCGACATGGTCATCATGGGCGCAGGAGCATGGGCCTGAATCACCGGGGCCGGGCCATCCTTGCGGATGCGGAACCGCATGTCACCGGCTTCGAATTCAAACTCCTGAAAGGGCTCACGACCTACCAAGGCGATGAGGGTTTTGATCTCCTCCAGGCCGATGGCCTGGGTGGGTGCCTTGGCCGGTGCGGCCTGGGCCTTGGGAGCCTGGGGACCGGGCCGGGGGGAGCGGGGGGCCGAAGCCTTCTTCGCGGCAGCGGACGTCTTGCGGGAGGTGCTCATCAGGGCTCCAACGAACAGATCAGGCTGGGGAAGGGATCGAGCATACCAAACCAGTCCAGCCCGGTCAGGTCACGATTCTTCAGCAGGCTCTACCAGGGAGGCCTTCTTTTTGGCGCGGGGGCCGGTTTCTTCCGGGCGGAATTCTTTGCGGGCCGCATCCAAGATGCCATTGAGGAATTGCGTGCCTTCCTGGTCGCTGAATTCCTTCACGATCTCCAGGGCCTCATTGATGACGATGGGGAAGGGCACTTCCTTTACGTACATCAGCTCGTAGAGGCCCAGGCGGAGGAGGTTCCGATCCACGGCGGCCATGCGGTGGATCTTCCAGTGTTCGGCGTATTTGGTAAGGACGCCGTCGATTTCCTCAAGCTGGCCATGCACCCCGTCCACCAGGCGGCGCGCGTAGTAGAAGGCATCCCGGTTCAAGTCCTGGATGGCATAGAACCCGGCGAACACCTGGTCTGGCTGGTAGCCGGTCAGGTCCATGGCGTACAGCATTTGCAGGGCGTATTCACGCCCGCGACGACGAACTCCCATCTACTTCTTTCCCTTCTTTCCGCCGAGGGTGTGGGCGAGGTCCACCATCTCGAGGACGCTCTGGGCGGCCTCCCAGCCCTTGTTGCCCATCTTGGCGCCCGCTCGGTCGATGGCCTGCTCCACGCTGTCTGTGGTGAGCACGCCGAAGGCCAGGGGGAGGCCTGTGTCCAGGGCCACCTGGGCCGCACCCTTGGTGACCTCGGCGGCGATCATGTCGAAGTGGGGTGTGCCGCCGCGGATCACCGACCCGAGCACGATGACGCCGGCGTAGCTGCCGCTCTTGGCGGCGAGCTTGGCCGCCTGGGGCAACTCGAAGCTGCCGGGGACTCGAATGAGGTCCATCTGCTCCTCCCGCCCGCCGTGGCGGAGGATGCAGTCCTTCGCGCCCTCGATGAGGCGTTCGACGATGAAGTCGTTCCAACGCGAAGCCACCAGGGCGAAGCGGTCGCCCTCGTGCACGCGGATGTGGCCCTCAAAGATCCCCATGGGAACCCCCCGAAAGGTGGTGTAAGAACTAACGAGGCTATCACAAAAGATGTTTATTGCCACGGATGAACACAGCTGAACCCGGATTCCAGGTCATCTGTGTTCATCCGTGTTCATCTGTGGCGAATTTGCTAGACCTGGACGGTGTCTGCGACCTCGCGAAAGTCGGCGATCTGGTCGAAGTTCATGTAGCGGTAGATGTCCTTGGCCTTGGTTCTGACTACATCGATGTGGGCCATGTACTCGGCCACGGTGGGGATTCTCCCCAGCAGGGCGCAGATGGCGGCCAGCTCGGCGGAACCGAGGAAGACATCGGTATCGATGCCCAGCCGGTTGGGGAAGTTGCGGGTGGAGGTGGACATGGCGGTGCTGCCCTTGCGGATCTGGGCCTGGTTGCCCATGCACAGCGAGCAGCCGGGCATCTCCAGGCGGGCGCCCGTGCGCCCGAGGATGCCGTAGTAGCCCTCCTGGGTCAGCACGTACTCGTCCATCTTGGTGGGCGGGGCAATCCACAGGCGGGTGGGCACGTCGGTCTGGCCGTCCAGCAGCTTTCCGGCCGCCCGGAAGTGGCCGATGTTGGTCATGCAGGAGCCGATGAACACTTCGTCGATGGTGCGTCCCGCGACGGCCGACAGGGGCTTGATGTCGTCCGGGTCGTTGGGGCAGGCCACCAGGGGTTCCTTCACGTCCGCCAGGTCGATCTCGATGACGGCGGCGTAGTCGGCGTCCGCATCAGGGGCCAGGAGCTCCGGCTTGGCGATCCAGGCCTGCATGGCCTTGATGCGGTGCTCCAGGGTCTCCCGGTGCTCATAGCCGTTGGCAATCATCCACTTCATCAGCGTGATGTTGGACGTCATGTATTCGATGATCGGTTCCTTGTCGAGGTGCACGGTGCACCCCGCGGCCGAGCGCTCGGCGGAGGCGTCGGAGAGCTCGAATGCCTGCTCCACCTTCAGCTTGGGCAGTCCTTCGATCTCAAGGATGCGACCGCTGAAGATGTTCTTCTTGCCCTTCTTCTCGACCGTCAGGAGGCCCTGCTGGATGGCGTAGTAGGGAATGGCGTTCACCAGGTCCCGCAGCGTGACACCAGGCTGCAGTTCGCCCTTGAACCGCACCAGCACGGACTCCGGCATGTCCAGGGGCATGACCCCGGCGGCGGCGGCGAAGGCCACCAGGCCGGAACCCGCGGGGAAGGAGATGCCGATGGGGAAGCGGGTGTGGGAGTCTCCGCCGGTGCCCACGGTGTCGGGCAACAGCAGGCGGTTCAGCCAGGAGTGAATCACGCCGTCGCCCACCTTCAGGGACACGCCGCCGCGGTTGGTGATGAAGGGCGGCAGCTCGCGGTGGGTCTTCACATCCACGGGCTTGGGGTAGGGTGCCGTGTGGCAGAAGGACTGCATCACCATGTCGGCGGAGAACTGCAGGCAGGCGAGATCCTTCAGCTCATCGCGGGTCATGGGACCCGTGGTGTCCTGGGAGCCCACCGTGGTCATGTGCGGCTCGCAGTAGGTACCGGGCCGGACGCCCTTGCCCTCGGGCAGGCCGCAGGCCCGGCCCACCATCTTTTGGGCCAGGGAAAAGCCCTTGCCGGTGTCCGGCGGGGTGGCGGGCTGACGGAACACGGTGGAGGGGGCCAGCCCCAGGGCCTTCCGGGCCCGGGCGGTGAGTCCGCGTCCGATGATGAGTGGGATGCGACCGCCGGCGCGGACCTCATCGAAGATCACGTCCGATTTCACCTTGAACTCGGCGATGACCTGACCGTTCTTGAGGGCCTTGCCCTCGTAGGGGCGCAGCTCGACCACGTCGCCCATGTCCATCTTCGAGGCATCCAGCTCGATGGGCAGGGCGCCGGAGTCCTCCATGGTGTTGAAGAAGATGGGGGCGATCTTCGAGCCGAGGCACACGCCACCAAAGCGCTTGTTGGGCACGTAGGGGATGTCCTCGCCCGTGAACCAGAGCACGGAGTTGGTGGCCGACTTCCGCGAGGAGCCGGTGCCTACCACATCGCCCACGTAGGCCACCAGGTGGCCCTTGGCTTTGAGGGACTCCAGGAAGGTCAGCGGGCCCACCTTGCCCGGCTCATCGGGCTCGATGCCGGGGCGGGGATTCTTCAGCATGGCCAGGGCATGCAGAGGGATGTCGGGGCGGCTCCAGGCATCCGGGGCGGGGGAGAGGTCATCGGTGTTGGTCTCGCCCGTCACCTTGAACACCGTCACCGTCAGGCTCTGGGGCACCTCAGGTCGGCTGGTGAACCACTCCGCCTCGGCCCAGGACCTGAGCACGCCTTTGGCATGGGCGTTCCCGGCATCGGCCTTCGCCTTGACCTCGGCGAAGGCGTCGAAGACCAGCAGCGTCTTCTTCAGGCCCTCGGCGGCGAGGGTAGCCACCGGTGCGCCGAATTCAGCTTCCTCCAGCAGTTCGATCAGGGGCTTCACGTTGAAGCCGCCCAGCATGGTGCCCAGCAGTTCCGTCGCCCTTTCACGGGAGAGCAGGGCCACCTTTTCCTTGCCTTTGGCCACGCTGGCCAGGAAGGCCGCCTTCACCCGGGCGGCATCATCCACCCCCGCCGGCACGCGGTGGGTGAGCAGGTCGAGCAGAAAGGCTTCTTCACCCGCCGGGGGGTGGGCCAGCAGGTCCGTGAGGGCCAAGGTTTGGGCTTCGGTCAGGGGCAGCGGGGGGATCCCCAGGGCGGTGCGTTCGGCTTCTTGTTGGCGATAGGCTTGCAGCACGGTCGACCCCCTTGAGTGCGCCGCTGGGCGCGTTCCGAACCTTCATTCTACATCCCGGTCCCGTGGGACCGGGGGGGCAATCCCCTGGCATGGGATTGCCTGATCCCGATTCAACCTCCCAGGCATCTGGCCGATCCTAGGGGCAAGGGGAGCGTCTCGATGGCCATCAAGCGGGTGCGGATTGACCAGCTCACACCCGGGATGTTCATCCACGACCTCAACTGCGGCTGGCTGCAGCACGGCTTCCTGCGGAAGCAGTTCCTGCTGAAATCCCTGGACCAGATCGAGAAGATGCAGCACCAGGGCATGCACGATGTCTACATCGACACCGGCAAGGGGGCCGATCTCGCCGGGGCGCCCACCGAGGCGGAAGTGAAGCAATCCCTCCAGGGGCGGCTCGTGGCCTCGGGGGCCCAGGGGGCCGCCCTGCCGGGGGCCCGCGTGCCCCAGAAGCAGGAGGCCACCCGCGCCCGGCTCATCCTGGGGGAAGCCCAGGGCATCGTGAAGGACATGATGCAGGATGTGCGGCTGGGCAAGCAGGTGAATCCCGCCCTGGCCCTGCCCATGGTGGACGAGATCAACGCCTCGGTGCTGCGGAACCCCGGGGCCCTGCTCAGCCTGGGGCGCATCAAACAGGCCGATACCTACACCTTCCAGCATTGTGTAAGCGTCTGCGCCTTGATGGTCAGCTTCGCCCATGCCCTGGGGCTGGATGCGGAGGCGGTCCGGGAGGCGGGCCTGGGCGGCCTGCTCCACGACATGGGGAAAATGAGGATCCCCAACGAGGTGCTGAACAAGCCGGGGCGGCTCACGGAGGATGAGTTCACCATCATGAAATCCCACGCGGCGCACAGCCGTGACTTGCTGCAGGCCACCGCCGGCATCTCCGAGACGGTCATCCGCATCGCCTCGGAACACCACGAGAAGATGGGCGGCTGCGGCTACCCCCTCGGACTGCGGGGCGACCAGATCTCCCAAGCGGGGCGCATGGCCGCCATCGTGGATGTCTACGATGCCCTCACCTCCAACCGCGTCTACCACAAGGGCATGGAGCCCTCTGATGCCTTGAAGAAGCTCCTGGAGTGGAGCGGCGACCATCTGGACGGAGACCTCGTCCAGCGGTTCATACGAGCCCTGGGCATTTATCCCGTGGGCAGCCTGGTGCGCCTCACCGATGGCAAGCTTGCGGTGGTGGTGGAGCAGCAGGAGGATCTGCTGCGACCCGCGGTCCGGGTGATCTTCGATACCAATCGGTCCTGCAAGGTGCTCCCCAGGGAGCTGAACCTGCAGGCGGTCAGCCACGTGAGCATCGAGTCCTTTGAGGATCCGGCCACCTGGAAGCTGGATCCCATGGCCTACCTCTGACCGGAAGCGGCGGGGTCAGTAGCCCGCCGCCTGACCATCCTTCCGGGACTCCGACGCCCCGAAGTAGACCTTTTGCCTGGGGTCGACGCGGATGCCCTGGTAGCCGCCGTAGCCACCGAACAACCAGCCCACGCCGTGGCCCATGGCCATGAGTTCGCGGACCGTCTCATAGGGGAAGCCGCTCTCCAGCTGGATGGTGCCCGGCAGCTGGCCCTTTTCGCCCGTGGGTTCAGGGCTGCCGTCATGGCTCATGCGCGGGGCGTCGCCCGCCTCCTGGGCGTTCATGCCGAAGTCGATCAGGTTCATCACGATCTGGACATGCCCCAGGGGTTGGAATTCGCCGCCCATGACGCCGTAGCTGAGGAAGGGCTCACCGTCCTTGGTGATGAAGCCAGGGATGATGGTGTGGAAGGGCCGCTTGCCTGGGGCGTAGGTGTTGGCATTGCCCTCCTGAAGGTTGAACAGCTCGCCGCGGTCCTGCAGGCAGAAGCCCAGGTCGCCCGGTGTCATGCCGCTGCCCATGCCCCGGTAGTTGCTCTGGATGAGGCTCACCAGGTTGCCCTCGCCATCGGCCGTGGTGAGGTAGATGGTGTCGCCCTCCTTCAGGGGCGGATGACCGGCCTCCAGGCGGCGGGCAGCCCGCGTGTCGCTGATGAGGGCCCGCCGCTGGGCCGCGTAATCCTTGGACAGCAGCCAGGCCAGGGGCACCTTCATGAAGTCGGGGTCCGCGTAGAACTTGGCCCGGTCCTCGAAGGCCAGCTTCTTCGCCTCGGCGAACAGGTGCACGTGCCTCGGGCTGCCGAAGGGGATCTTCGAGAAGTCGTAGGCTTCGAGGACGTTCAGCATCTGGAGGGCGGCGATGCCCTGGCCATTGGGCGGCAGCTCCCAGACGTCGTAGCCGCGGTAATTCACACTCACGGGCTGCACCCAGTCCGAGTGGTGGGCGGCCAGGTCGTCGTAGCTCAGGAAGCCACCCTGGGCCTTCATGTAGGCGTCGATCTTCCGCGCGATCTCCCCTTTGTAGAAGGCGTCGCGGCCGCCATTGGCCACCGCTTCGAGGGTGGCCGCCAGACGCGGGTTGCGGAACACTTCGCCGCTGCGGGGGCCCCGCTTCCCATCCACGGTGAAGGTCTCCAGGAAGCCCGGATATCGGCCCAGGGCAGGTACGCTGCGCTCCCAGTAGAAGGCCACCAGCTCGCTGACAGGAAAGCCCTCCCGGGCATAGCGGATGGCCGGCGCCAGCACCTGCGCCATGGGCAGCTTGCCGAACTTGCGGTGCAGCTCGAACCAGCCGTCCACGCAACCCGGCACGCTCACGGGCAAGGGGCCGTGGGGCGGGATGTGCTTCAGGCCGAGCTTCTGGAAGTGCGCAAGGGTGAGGCCCCTGGGCGAGCGACCGCTGCCGTTGAGGCCATGGAGCTTCCGGCCCTTCGCATCCCACACGAGGGCGAAGAGATCGCCCCCCATGCCGCTGCCGGTGGGCTCCATGAGGCCCAGCGCCGCGTCGGCTGCGATGGCGGCATCCACCGCCGATCCCCCCTGCTTGAGGATGTCCAGGGCGATCTGGGTGACCAGGGGCTGGCTGGTGCAGGCCATGCCGTGCTGGGCCGCCACTTCGGAGCGGGTCGCAAAGGCTCGGCCCGTCACGCGATCGCCGCCGTGAAGGGTGAGGGCCGCCAGACCCAGGACAAGGGAAACGGGCAGGTTACGCATGGTGGTCCCCGGAGATGCCCCCCATGAAACCATGGGGACCTCACAGGGTGAGGGTTCATTTTTCAGCGGACTGGACCATCCTGGAAACGAGGTGCCCCATGTCCTTTGACCTCCCCACCCGGGAGTCCTACCTGCTGCGCTACCGCCAGGGATCGGGCCTGCTGCGCGCGGCCTGGGCCGAAGTCCCTGACCTCGCCCGGGCCTGGCGACCCGCGGAGGGGACATGGAGCGCCCACGAAGTGGTGGTCCACTGCGCGGATTCCGAGACCTATGCCGCCACCCGCATCCGCCTGCTGCTGGCCGAGGCAGAGCCCCTCATCGTGGGCTACGACGAGGGCATCTGGGCCCGCCGCTTCGACTACCACGCGGCGGATCCGGAGTTGGCGCTCCGGGTGATCGAGGCGGTGCGGTCGCACACCTCCGCCATGCTGGCGGGCCTGCCGGACGATGCCTGGGGGCGCATGGGCCGCCATACCCACAGCGGACCCTACGGCACCGACGACTGGCTGCGAAGCTACGGCGAGCACCTGGAGGTCCATGCCGCCCAGATTCGTCGCAACCTGGCCGCCTGGCAACGCCGCTGAGCCCTTCCCCATGCAGGAGGATCCATGCCGCTCGTCCGCATCTCCCACCGCGCCGGTGTCAGCGAGGCCTACCGGCAGGCCCTGTCCGACGGGGTCCAGGAGGCCATGGAGCAGACGGTGAACGTGCCGGTGAACGACCGCTTCCACATCGTCACGGAGCATGCCGCCGGGCTCATCTTCGATGCGCACTACCTGGGCATTGAGCGGTCGCCCGACTGGGTGGCCATCCAGATCACCCTGCGGAAGGGCCGCACCGTGGCGATGAAGCAGGCGCTCTACCGGCGCATCGTGGCCAACCTTGCGGCGGCCCCGGGCCTGCGGCCCGAGGATGTGCTGATCTGCCTGCTGGAGAACGACCTGGCGGACTGGTCCTTCGGCGGCGGGGTGGCCCAGTATGTCCAGTGAGCTGAACCTGGGCGCCTACCTGCGCCGTCTGAATCTGGAAGACCCGCCGAAGGCCGACCTGGCGGGCTTGCGGACCGTGCACTTCGCACACGCCACCACCATTCCGTTCGAGAATCTGGACATCCAGATGGGCCTGCCCCTCCGGCTCGACCTGGCCTCCCTCCAGGGCAAGCTGGTCCAGCGTCGGCGGGGTGGCTACTGCTTCGAGCACAACACGCTGTTCCAGACCGTGCTGGGGGCCCTGGGGTTCGAGGTGATGGCCTGCGAAGCCCGGGTGCGGCTGGGGGCCCCGGTGCTGCTGCCCCGCACCCACATGCTGCTGCAGGTTCGGCTGGAGGGCGCCGACTGGCTGGCCGATGTGGGCTTCGGGGGAGAAGGCCTGCTTCACCCGGTGCTCATGGACGGCGAACCCCATGCCCAGTTCCTGAACACCTACCGGGTGGTGGCCGCGGAGGGCCAGCGGGTGCTCCAGTCCTTCCATGGCGGCGCCTGGGAGGACCTCTACGCCTTCGTCCCCGAGCCGCGGTTCCCCATCGATTTCGAGATGGCCAACCACTACACCAGCACCCATCCGGAGTCCCGCTTCCTGAAGACCCTCACCGCCCAGCTGCCCGGACCCGACGTGCGCCGCATCCTCCGCAACCGCGCCTATGCGGAGCTGCGGGGGGAGGTGGTGGAGGGCCGCGAGGTGGCTGACGCCGAGCTGCTGCCGCTGCTCCGGGAGACCTTCGGCATCGACGTCCCGGAGGGGGCCCGCTTCCGCGCGCTGGAAGGGTAGAGGGGCCTATGGGGTGAGTTCCTTGAGCTGCGTTTCGGCCTCGGCATGCAGGGCCGCCGCCGCCTGAATCCCCTTCGGGTCCTGCCGCCGCAGGGCGTCGGCAAAGACCGACCACGCTCGCTCCCGCGTCTCGGTGTAGCGCTCGATGCGGCCCAGCAGCTGGGCCTGGGCGGGAGGCAGCCCGTGGAGGGCTTCGAGCCGCAGGCGGGCTCCACGCCAGGGGGCGATGACCTCGGCTTCCATGAGCCGTGCGAAGTCGGCATCGGGCAGGCGACCCGCCTTGGCCTGCGCAATGGCCTCGTTGTAGCGGGCCTGGACCTGCTGTTCAGTCTCGGAAAACCGGGCCAATTCCCCTTGGAAGTCCACGGTCCGGGGCCGGAGGCCTGCGGCCAGGGCGAGGATTCCCAGGCCGACCACCAGAACCTGCAGCTTGGCGCCCGCTCCGGCGGGACCCCCACGGACGGCCCGGCCCTTGGTGAAGGCAAATCCAATGGCCAGGCCACCCACCAGGCCCCCCAGGTGACCGGCCATGTCGATGCCTTGGTGCATCAGGCCCCAGACGAGGTTGTATCCGAGGAAGAGCAGGGCGTTCTTCTGGAGCCCCTTTGCCACGTCTCCGGGGATGGTGCCCAGGCCCGCCACCAGGCAGCCGAGCAGCCCGCCATAGAGGCCGAAGATCGCCCCGGAGGCGCCGGCGGAGACGATGTAGGGGTTCCACCACAGGGACGCGATGCTTCCGGCCAGGCCGCTCAGCAGGTAGAGGATGGCGAAGGCTGAGCGGCCGAGCAGCCGCTCCAGGAAGCGTCCGATGTCCCAGAGCACCCACATGTTGAACAGGATGTGGAACAGCCCGATGTGCAGGAACGTACAGGTGAGCAGGCGCCACCACTGGCCGGAGGTGGTGAGGGAGCCCAGGTTCGCGCCCCACTTCAACAGCTCGGGAATGGTGGGCTCCATGGGCGAGATGCCCGCCGCCAGCATGCCCAGGTAGATCGCGACGTTGACGCCGATGATCCCCAGGGTCAGCCAGGGTGTGGAGACCGTTCGGGCCAGCTGGCTCTGGAACTGCGAGAGGCGGGCCTGGGTGCCTTCCGCGCTCCCCGAAGGATCGGGCCAGAGGTGCTGGCAGTGGGGGCAGACCCGGGCCCAGTCCTCCTGCACCGTGCCGCAGTCCGGACAGGTCTTCGATCCGGTGATGACCGGTGGGATGGGGGGCTCAGGAGACGGGGGCGGCATGGAAAGGCACTCCTCGGGTCAGCAGCAAGCGGGAACAGCGTCGCCTACCAGGCGATCCGCGAACCATCCCGCCAGAAGCCCCCGGTGAGGTCGGCCGGGGCCTGGAGGATCAGCCACAGGATGCTGTCGGCGCCTTCCTGCAGGCTGCGGGGGGCACTGGGCCCGCCCATGTCCGTGCGCACCCAGCCGGGACACACGGCGTTCACGGCGATACCCTTGGGCTTGAGCACCTCGGCCAGCTGGACGGTGAGGGCGTTCAGGGCGGTCTTGGAGAGGCAGTAGGCCGGCGCCCAGGTGGAGGGCACGCTGAGCTGTCCGCCGCCGCTGCTGACGTTCACGATGCGGCCACCCTTCGGCATGAACGGTGCCAAGGCCTGGGCCATCCGCAGGGGGCCGAAGGTGTTCGTCTCGAGGGTGCGGCGCAGGATCTGGGGGTCCAGGCTCAGCAGGTCCGTAGCCCCGTCCAGCAGAATGCCGGCATTGTTCACCAGGACATCGAGGCGGAGGCCGCGGACCTTCAGGGCATCCGCCACCGCCAGGACGCTGATCTCGTCGGTCACATCCAGCCGAATCACCTCGACCCCGTCGAGAGGCACCGGGTTGCGCATGCCCGCCAGCACGGCATAGCCCTCGGCGGCCAGGCGCAGGGCCACCGTCCGCCCCAGGCCACGGCTGGCACCAGTGACCAGAGCCACGCGCCGGGTCATGGCCGGCCCCAGGTGGCCACCGGGCCATGGTGCAGGTCCAGCCCCTCGAGCACCTGCCGACCGCCGGGTGGCAAGTCCAGGCAGGCGGCCAGGAGGCTGACGGCCACCTCCCGCACATGCACGGGCGCCCAGCGCCACCAGGCGCGGCTGCGCGGGAACCAGGCCCGGCCGAGGGCCAGGGCCAGGGGCGCGGCCAGCCAGTCCACGGCGAGCTCCAGGGGGCGGACTTCGCGGCGGTCGCTGCGCAGGAAGGAGGGACGTGCGATGACGTGGCCGAGGCCGCTGGCCTGCAGGCCCGCCTCCACCGCCGCCTTGGCGCCCAGGTAGAGTCCCTTGCCCCCGTCGGCACCGACGCTGCTCACCAGACCCACCGTGGCCCCGGGATGGGCGGCCGCCAGGGCCGCGATCAGGCGCAGTGGATAGTCCCGGTCCACCCTCAGGAAGGCGTCGTCGCTGCCCGCCTTGGCGCGGGTGGTGCCGAGGGCGATGAGCAGCAAGTCGCAGGGCAGGGCGAAGACGGGACCATAGGCGGCCGCGTCCTCGTAGTCGAAGGGGACTTCCATCAGATTCGCGGCGGAGGGCAGGGCGCCGGACCGGCGCACCAGGGCGCGCACCTGCAGGTCCGGACGCTCGGCCATCAGGGCCACCAGTTGCTGGCCCACTTCACCCGTGCCACCCGCGATCAGGACATGTCGGACCATGGGATCATGATCCCAGGGAACCGCCCATGTCCAAAGCCCCCTCCACCAACGCCACGCGCCTCCTGAAACAGGCGGGCATTCCCTTCACCGAGCACCTCTACCGCTACGAGGACCACGGCGGCACGGCGGTGAGCGCCCGGGAGCTGGGCGTGCCGGAACATGCCGTCATCAAGACCCTGGTGATGGAAGACGACCAGGGCGCCCCCCTCATCATCCTCATGCATGGCGATCGAGAGGTGAGCACCAAGGAGCTGGCCCGCCAGATCGGCGTGAAGTCCGTGCAGCCCTGCAAGCCCGAAGTGGCCCACCGGCACAGCGGCTACCTGGTGGGCGGCACCAGCCCCCTGGGCACGAAGAAGCCCATGGCCATCTACGCCGAGGCTACGATCTTCGACCTGGACCGCATCTACCTCAACGGCGGCAGCCGGGGCTTCCTGGTGGGGCTCGCACCGCAGGATCTCGAACGGGTGCTGGGGTTGCGCCGCGTCACCGTGGCCCTGGCCTGACCCGGCGGTCCCCGGGTGGCCGGGGCTTCCGTTCTGCCTCCGTTACGGGATGATGGGAGTCTTGCGGGGTGCCCATGGCCGTGACCCTCCATCGTTCCGTCTGCCCCTACGACTGTCCGGATGCCTGCGGGCTGGTGGTCCAGGTGGAAGGGGATCGCGCAGTGGCGGTGTCCGGGGATCCCGAGCACCCCTTCACCCGGGGCGCCCTCTGCCCGAAGATGAACCACTACCAGGACACGGTGCACCATCCGGAGCGCCTGACCACGCCCCTCCTGAGGGTGGGGCCCAAGGGCTCGGGGGCGTTCGCGCCCATCGGCTGGGATGAGGCCCTTGACCGGATCACCGGGCGCTGGCGGGGCATCGTCGCCGAGCAGGGCGCCGAAGCCATCCTGCCCTACTCCTATGCGGGCACCATGGGCCTGGTCCAGCGCAACGCCGGGCATGCCTTCTTCCACCGCCTGGGGGCATCCCGCCTGGATCGCACCATCTGCTCCCCGGCCAAGGCGGCGGGCTGGTCCCTGGTGCTGGGCACCACGCCGGCGGTCCATCCCGATGCCTACCGGGTCAGCGACCTCATCCTGATCTGGGGGATGAACGCCGCCGCCACCAACGTGCATGGGCTGCACGCAGTGCGGGAGGCCAAGCGGAACGGGGCGCAGGTGTGGCTCATCGACACCTATGCGAACGCCACGGCTCCCCTTTGTGACCGCGTGGTGATGGTGAAACCTGGTTCCGACGGGGCCTTGGCCCTGGGGCTGCTGCATCTGCTGGATGCCATGGGTCTGGCAGATGAGGCCTTCCTCGACCGCCATGTCCAGGGGCACACAGAGCTGCGGGCGAGCATCCTGCCCGACTACCCGCCGGAGCGGGTGGCGGCGCTCACGGGCGTGCCCATGGCCACCCTTCGCGACCTGGCCGAGGCCTACGGCCGGGCGCGGGATCCCCACATCCGCCTGGGCAATGGCCTCTCCCGCTACGGCAATGGCGCCATGACGCTGCGCATCCTGGCCTGCCTGCCGGCCTTTGTGGGCGCCTACGGGAAACCTGGCGGCGGGGCCTTCGCCTCCACCAGCACGGGCGGAGCCTTCCCCATGGAAGTCATCACCCGTGAGGACCTGCTGCCAGGGCCGGTGCGTACGATCAACATGAACCGCCTGGGCTGGGCCCTCACGGAACTGGACGACCCCAAAGTGGCCTCGCTCTATGTCTACAATGCCAATCCCGCCGCCGTGACCCCGGACCAGAACGCCGTGCTGCGCGGCCTGGCGCGGGAGGATCTGTTCACGGTGGTGCACGAACGGTTCCTGACGGACACGGCCCGGTACGCCGACCTGGTTTTGCCGGCCACCTCCTCCCTGGAGCACAGCGACCTCTACCGCGCCTTCGGCAGCTACTGCATCCAGCGGGCCCGGGCGGTGGTGCCGCCCGTGGGGGACAGCCGGTCGAACTGGGTGGTGTTCCAGGCGTTGGCGAAGCGCATGGGGTTCACCGAGCCCGTCTTCTCCGCCTCGGCCGACGACCTCATCGAGGCCTTGCTCGCCGAGCCCCATCCCTGGCGGGCGGGCCTCTCGACTGAGGCCCTGGACCAGGGGCGGGCCGTGGAACTGGACCCCGGGCTGGGCCCGGACCTTCGTCTCGAGACGCCCAGCGGGCGCATCGAGATTCTGAACCTCCTGGATCCGGAGCCCCTGCCGCGCTACCTCCCGCCCCACAGCGACGCCGATCCGCATCCCCTGCAGCTCATCACGGCGCCCGCGCTCCAGGGGCTCAACTCGACCTTCCACGAGCGCGAGGACTTGCGCCGGCGCATGGGGGCCATGGCGGTTCAACTAAACCCCCGGGAGGCGGAAGCGCGGGGGCTGCGCGACGGCGATCCGGTGACGGTCTTCAACGAGCGCGGGGAGGTTGCCTTCGTCCTGAAGGTGACGGACAAGGTCCCAGGTGGTGTGGCCGTGGCCGAGGGGGTGTGGTGGCTGCGTCACGCGCCGGGGGATCGCACCGTGAATGCCCTCACCTCCCAGCGGCTCACGGACCGGGGGGGCGGCAGCACCTTCTACGACAACCGGGTGGATGTGCGGGCGGGACTGCCCGCAAGCCCGGCTCAGCCCGCGCCGTCCCGCGCGTAGGCCCGCGCCAGCCAGGGCCGGGCGCGGTCCAGGTCACCCTCGGTCGTTAGCTCCAGCCTGTGGGTGATGCGGTCCTTTTTCCGGAACCCGCCCGTGTCTTTCAGGTGCCCGGCTGGATCCGCCACCTTCGCGGGATCGCCGAGGGCGAGGCCCAGGTCCAGCCGCGAGGCAAGCGGCTTCACCTCGGCGAAGATATGGACCCGGTAGAAAGGGACGAGGGTCTCGCAGGGGCAAACCTTCACGTCGGGGCCAAGGCTTCGGGCCAGGTTGACCAGGCGCTCGAACAGGGGACGGAAGGCGGCCCTGCGGCCATTGTACTGGGCCTTCACATAGTCCGCTGCGGCAGCAAGGTAGCCTTCTGGGCTGTCGTCAAACGCGTGGCCTGGCCTCGCGTCCACCCGGCGGGCCACCAACCCCGCCTGGGTGCCGCCCAGGCCCTGCTGTTTCAACCAGGCCACGGTACCGTTGGCGCCCTGGGGTGCCTCCCGGCGGGCCAGGGCCACCCAGGCGGCGAGGTCTCGCCCCGTCCGGGCTTCCAGGTTCGCCAGGACCGCCTGGACATAGGCCACGCTGGGGTGAAGGTCGTAGGAGCGCTGGTCTTGTGCCTGCTTGGGCATGGTAGCTCCGCAGAGGGGGGGGCAGGTGTGACCCCTGTCATGGGTCCGATCGGGCGCCACCCATGCTACCTTCCCTCCCAACCTACCTCAGTTCAATCCACCCTCACCCCGTACCCCGGAGTCCGCCATGAGTGACGTGGAAATCAGCCTCACCCAGCAGAAGACCATCCAGGCGCTGCAGAAGGGGGAAGCCCCCATTCCCATGCGGGGGTGGCTGGCCAAGCAGGCGGCTATCAACTACGAGGTGGAAGCGGCTTTGGCCACGGAGGATCCCGCGGCCTTCTGGGGCGAGAAGGCCAAGGCCCTGGACTGGGCGGAGCCCTGGAAGGAGGTCTTCCAGTTCAAGGCCCCGAATCACGCCTGGTTCCTGGGCGGCAAGCTCAATGCCACCGCGAACTGCATCGATCGGCACGTGCACAGTGACCGCCGCAACAAGGCGGCGCTGATCTGGGTGGGAGAGGATGGTGACGAGCGCACCTACACCTACAACCGCCTCTACCGCGAGATGAACCGCTTCGCCAACACACTGAAGCGCCTGGGCGTGAAGAAGGGGGACCGCGTCATCCTCTACCTGCCCCTGACGCCCGAGGGCATCATCTCCATGCTGGCCTGCGCCCGCATCGGCGCCATCCACAGCGTGGTCTACGCGGGCATGGGCGCCCTGGCGCTGCGCACCCGCATCGAGGATGCCGGTGCCAAGGTCGTGGTCTGCTCCGACTTCACCTACCGACGGGGCAAGGCCATCGCCCTCAAGCCCATCGTGGACGAGGCGGTGCGCGACCTCAGCTCCGTGAATCACATCATCGTCCACCGGCGGGGTTCCCGGCCAGGCGACGCCCCCGTCACCTTCGCCAGCGAGCGCGAGAAGGACTTCTACGACATCCAGCAGGGCCGGGAGATCCACTGCGACCCGGAAATGGTGGATGCCGAACACCCGCTCTTCATCCTCTACACCAGCGGCACCACGGGGAAGCCCAAGGGGGTGGTCCATTCCACCGGCGGCTACCTGGTGGGAGTGAACTATCTGAGCAAGGCCTTCTACCAGATCCAGGAGCGCGACATCTACTGGAGCACCTCCGACATCGGCTGGATCGTGGGCCACAGCTTCATCGTTTACGGGCCCCTGAGCATCGGCGCCACGGTGCTGTGCCGCGAGGGCGCGCCGGACTACCCGAGCCCCGACGTGACCTGGGAGCTCTGCGAGCGCTTCGGTGTGAACGTCATGTTCACCGCCCCGACGGCGGTGCGCATGTGGATGAGCCATGGCGCGGAGGCCCCCGGCAAGTTCGACCTGAAGCGCCTGCGCCTCCTGGCTTGCGCCGGGGAGCCGCTGAATCCCGAGGCCCACCGGTGGGCCCAGCAGCACCTCGTGGGCCAGGGCAATGGCCAGGTGGTGGATAACTGGTGGCAGACGGAGATCGCCGGCCCCGTGATCGGCACCCTGCCCACCTTCGAGGCGCGGCCCGGCAAGGCCGGCAAACCCATGCCCGGCGCCCAGCTGGCGGTGGTGAACCGCGATGGCAGCCCGGTTCCGGATGGCCAGGGCGGCCTGCTGGTGGTGAAGTTCCCGCTGCCCTACATGCTGCGCACGGTCTGGAACGATCCTCAGCGCTACGAGGACTACTGGCGCGACATCCCCGGCTGCTACAGCGCCGGCGACGTGGCGGTGCGCGACGCCGATGGCTACATCGCCGTGCTGGGCCGGGCCGATGACGTGCTCAACGTCGCGGGGCACCGCATCGGCACCGCCGACATCGAGGGCTCCCTCATCCGCCATCCCGCCGTGGCCGAAAGCGCCGTGGTTGGCATCCCCGACCCCATCAAGGGCGAGAGCATCAAGGCCTATGTGGTAGTGCGGGCGGGGGTGGCCACGGGTCCCGGCCTCATCGCCAGCCTCAAGGACCACGTGCGTGAGGATCTGGGTGGCATCGCCATGCCCAGCGACATCGAGATCCGCGACAGCCTCCCCAAGACCCGCTCCGGCAAGATCGTGCGCCGGGCGCTCAAGGCCTGGGCCCTGGGGCAGGATCCGGGCGACCTGAGCACCCTGGCGGATTGACCGCTTCCCGGGGGATCCCCCGCCACCCAGGCGTGGCGGGGGGCCGGGCAAGGTGCTCCTCCAGGGGACCGCTGCCAGAGCGGTGGTTCCGCTACCATCACCCATGCCGCCACGCCGCCTTCTGGTCCTGATCCTCCTGGGCTTCGCCTCGGGGCTGCCGCTCTTCCTGACGGGCTCAACGCTGAAGGCCTGGATGACGGACGAGGGGCTCAGCCTCGCCACCATCGGGCTGTTCAGCTTCGTGACCCTTCCCTACAGCCTAAAGGTGTTCTGGGCGCCCCTGCTGGACCGCTTCGCCTTGCCCCTGCTGGGCCGCCGGCGAGGCTGGCTGCTGGTCATGCAGGGGGCCATGGCCCTGGCCCTGGTGTTCCTGGCCCGCACCCAGCCCCACCTGGACGTGCTGCGGGTGGTGGGCCTTGCCTTGGCGGTGGCGGTGGCCAGCGCCACCTTCGACATTGCCGTGGACGCTTGGCGGGCCGAGGCCCTGGACCAGAAGCTGCTAGGCCTGGGCAACAGCATCCACATCGCCGCCTATCGCGTGGCCATGCTGGTCAGCGGCGGACTCGCACTGATCCTGGCCCAGGCCTTCAGCTGGCGCACCACCTACCTGGTCATGGCGGGGCTGACGGTGCTGGGCATGGTGGGGACCTGGCTGGCGGAGAACACCGACGCGGTGGCCCGGGCGCCCCGCAGCCTCCGGGAGGCCATCGTCGGGCCCCTGCAGGACCTGCTCCAGCGCAAGGGCATCGGCTACCTGCTGGCCTTTGCCGTCTTCTACAAGCTGGGCGACTGGCTGGCGGAATCCATGACCATCCCCTTCCTGCTGCGGGGCATGGGCTTCAGCAAGATGGAGATCGGCACCGTGCAGAAGACCACCGCCATGGTGGCCATCATCCTGGGGGGCCTCATCGGCGGCTGGATGCTCACCCGCATGAAGCTGGTGACGGTCCTGTGGATCTGCGGGTTCGTGCAGGCGGGCAGCATCCTGGGCTTCTGGGTGATCTCGCTGCTGGGGCCGCGCCTGATGCTGCTGGTGGGCGCGAACACCCTCGAGAACCTGGCCTACGGCATGGGTGGCAGCGCCTTCGCCGCCCTGCTCATGGGCAGCTGCAACCGGACCTACACCGGCACCCAGTACGCCCTGTTCAGCGCCCTCATGGCTTTGCCACGGACCCTCTTTGCCGGGCTCACGGGCTTCATGGCCGACTGGTATGGCTGGAAGCTCTACTTCCCGGTGTGCGCCGCGGCTGCCATCCCCGGCCTGCTGCTCCTGCTGCTTTATGATCGCTGGGGGCTCCCGGAACCCGGCGAGTCATGACACAGTCGTCTCTTCTGGAGGATCCGTGATCCGCTCGCTGCTCTGCCTGACCGCCGCGACCCTCATCGCCCAGGGGCCGCCCCCCGCCAAGCCCTCCCCGGAGACCCTCAAGCTGCCGCCCATGACCTCCAGCCCGGTGAAGGAGCTGGTCCGGGCGGACCTCAGCGCCGAGGAGACGGGCTCGCCCCAGGCGCTGTTGAACACGCTGTATGCCTTCATCTCGGGGCCCAAGGATGAGGCGCGGGACCTGGAGAAGATCCGGGCCCTGTTCCACCTCCAGTCCCGGATCATGGTGACCGCCAAGCACCCGGAGAAGGGCACCTTCCTCCGCCCCCTGGAGCTGGAGGCCTTCCTGGCCTTCGCCCTGCCCCAGTGGAAGCGGACCGGGTTCTACGAGAAGGGCACCGCCGCGCCCACCATCCAGGCCTACGAGGGCCTGGCCCAGGTCTGGTCACCCTATGAGATTCGCCTGGTGGCCGACGGTCCGGTGCTCTACACAGGCGTGAACGCCCTGCAGTGCGCCTTCGACGGCAAGCGCTGGTGGATCACCCACCTGCAGTTCCAGAGCGCGCCCACGGCGGCGCTGGATGCCATGTTGGCCGCGCAGGCCAAGGAGGCGCCCACGCAGGATGCGCCGAAGCCCGACGTGCCAAAGCCCGAGGGGAAGAAGCCCTAGTGCACCTCGCCTGAACTAGCTGAATCAAGGGGTCGATGGCGAGGTGCACTTCCATCGGGGCCTGGCCCCTCTGGCGCCCTTGCGCGCAGACGCGCCAGGGCTGTCACCCCGCTGGGGGCACTGGCGTGCCCCCAGACCCCCGCCACGTGGTGCCCAGGGGCGTGGCGGATGATCCGGCTATTTCGCGTGGGCACCACTAACCTATTTCGCCAGGGGACGGTTGGCCCGTCGCCAGGCCTTCATGCCGCCCTGCATCACGTAGAGCCAGTCGAAGCCCCGTCCCACCAGCAGGTCGTAGGCCTGGTGGGAGAGGGCATCGGTCTCATCCACCAGAACCATGGCCCGTCGGGCCGTGGGGTCCGGCCGGGGGAAGCGGGTGGCCAGGTCGGGGAAGGGCACATGCAGGCTGCCCCGGATGTGCCCGGCCCGGAAGGCCGCGGGCTCCCGCAGGTCCACGACCAGGGCGCCCGGGCCCAGCAGCAGCTCATCTACTTGAACCGGGTCCAGGACGGGCCGGCCCTTGCCGCGCCGCCAGGACCTGAACCGGGGCCAGACCACGAAGAGAAGGATGAACAGGCAGACGCCCGCCAGGAGGGCACCCGGGGCGGAGGGGTTGGCCTTCAGCCAGGCTTCCAGCGGCGTGGGTGAAAGGTGGGTGGCGAGCATGAATCCCCCAGGCGCGATCAGCAGATGTCTAGCCGGGATGATGGCCCGGGCTCAGGTCGCCCGCAAGCCCAGGGCGGCAGCCAGGGCCAGGAAGGCCTCCGGGAGGGGTGCCACGGCCTCGATCCGCGCCCCTGTGACCGGATGATCCACCGAGAGCTTCCAGGCGTGCAGGGCGGGGTGGGGCAGCAGCAGGGCACCGCCATCCACATCCTTCCAGCGACCGGGGCCCCCGTAGAGGGGGTCGCCCATGAGGGGGGCGCGCAGGTGGGCGAGGTGCACCCGGATCTGGTGGGTCCGGCCCGTAAGCAGCTCGCACTCCACCAGCGCGGCGCTTGTGGTGCGGGCCAGCACCCGGACGCGGGTCTGGGCTGAGCGACCTCCCTCCGCCACCACCATGCGCAGGCGGTCCCGCTTGTGGCGGGCGATGGGCGCATCCACCAGCAGGCTGCCCACCTCGGGCAGCTTGGGAGAGTGGCGCACCAGGGCCAGGTAGCGCTTGTCGACCGTGCGGGCCTTGAACTGCTCCTGGATGGCCCGCTGGGCCTCGGCAGTCTTGGCGAGGCAGAGGCAGCCGGTGGTGTAGCGGTCGAGGCGATGCACCAGCCCAGGCCAGCCGGCGGCAAGCTCCTCGGCATCCTCCACGTCCTCTTCGGTGGCGGGGAGCGACAGGGGCGTCTGGAGGCGGTGCAGCAGGGCGTTGACGATGGTGCCGCCGGCATGGCCCGGACCGGGATGCACCACCATGCCACCGGGCTTGTCGACGATCCACAGGTGGGCGTCCTCGTAGAGCGAGGGCAGGTCAATGGCCTCGGCCTCCAGGTGCGCGGCGGGCGGCTGGACCAGGGGCAGCTCGGTTTCCACCACATCCCCAGGACGGAGCCGCACCCCGCCCTTGGTGACGGAGGTGCCGTTCACCCGGATGGCGCCGAGCCGCACATGGGCGTCCCAGCGGGCGCGGGGCACATCGGGAAACTGGTCGGCCAGGTAGCGGTCCAGGCGGGGGGCGCCGTCCTCGGCGACCAGCCGGATCACTTCGCCCCCTTGCGGCGGTTCCAGAAGAGCCAAAGCCCCAGGCCCAGCAGCATGAAGGCAAGCCCCGTGAGCCGCCCGGTGCTCAGCCAGGCCCAGCCCAGCCAGCCGGTGCCGCGATCCACATCGCCCCGCCAGGTCTCGGTGATGACGCGGCCCAGGCCCTCCACCAGGAAGTAGAGGGCAAAGATCTGGCCCTGGAAGGTGCGTTTGGGGCGGGCCAGCAGCAGGATGCCCATCACGGTGAGGTTGGCGAGGGTGTTGTAGAGCTGCACCGGGTGGAGGGGGATGCCCAGGGGCGTGCCACTGAAGAGGTGGGCGATGGGATCCGTGAACGTGATGGCCCAGGGAGCGTGGGATTCCGTGCCGTAGCAGCAGCCTGCCGAGAAGCAGCCCAGGCGGCCAATGGCCTGGCCCAGGGCCACGCCGGGCACCAGCGCGTCGCCGGTGATGCGCAGCGGCAGCCCCTGGCCCTTGCGGAGCTTCCAGAAGAACACCGCCGTGGCGGCGATGATGCCGCCGTGGATGGCGCCACCGGCCCGCAGGGTGCCCAGGGAGAAGACCTCGCGGAAGGGAGCCCCGTTGATGAGGTCCACGATGACCATCAGGAGCTTGGAGCCGACGATGGCCGAGATGAGCATGGCGATGGCCAGGTCGGTGATCGCGGCGGGGTTCAGGCCGTCCAGGGTCCCCTGGCGCCGGGCCAGGGCGGTCCCGGCGAAAAAGGCGAGGGCCAGCAGGAGGCCATAGGTGCCCAGGGGGAAGGAGCCGAGTTCGAAGAGGACAGGGTGCATGGGAATCCAAGGGTTGAGGCGGGAGGCAGGAGGCTGGAGACTGGGGGTGGACCGACCGAGGAGCCCCCATGCCGACCATGACTGCGCAGGATCTGGCTGAACGGCTGGGCGGCACCCTGGAGCATTGTCCCCCGGATTGTCTGATTTCCGAAGTGAAGCCCCTGGAAGAAGCCGGAGCGGCCTCTGTGTCCTTCCTCGCCAATCCGAAATATGCCGCCAAGGCCAGGGAGAGTTCCGCCGGGCTGATCTTCGTGGATGCCACCGTGGACATGGGCGATCGACCCATCCTGCGGGTGCCGCATCCCTATTGGGCCTTCGCCCAGGCCATCGGCTGGCTGCACCCGGAGCCCGCCCCGGAGTGGGGGCAGACGCCCGTGCATCCTTCGGCCCAGGTGGGGTCAGGCACCCGCATCGCCCCCGGCGCCACCGTGGGGGCCCGCACGGTGCTGGGCCGAGGGTGCGTGCTGCACACCGGGGCGCACGTGGGGGACGACTGCGTGCTGGGGGACGGCTGTGAGCTGTTTCCCGGGGCCGTGCTCTACCGCCGCACCCGGCTGGGCCAACGGGTGGCGGTGCATGCCAACTCGGTGGTGGGCAGCGACGGCTACGGCTACGTGCTGGTGGAGGGCCGCCACGCGAAGATCCCCCAGGTGGGCTGGGTGGAGGTGGGCGACGACGTGGAGATCGGCGCCTGCGTCACCATCGACCGGGGCGTGCTGGGCCCCACCCGCATCGGCACGGGCACCAAGATCGACAACCAGGTGCAGGTGGGCCACAACGTTCAGGTAGGGCGCCACTGCCTGCTGGTGAGCCAGACGGGCATCAGCGGCTCCACGAAGCTGGGCGACTACGTCACCCTGGCGGGCAAGGTCGGCGTCGTGGGCCACATCGAGATCGGCAGCCGCAGCGTGGTGGGGGGCAACAGCGTGGTGGCCAAGAGCCTGCCCGAGGGCAGCTTCGTTACGGGCTTCCCGGCCCGGCCCCATCGCGAGTGGACGGAGGCGCAGGCGGCCCTCAACCGCCTGCCGCGGTTGATGAAGCAGCTGCGCAAGGGCTGATCACTCGCCGAGGCAGCTCCGGATCTTCTGGATGAGTTCGCTGGGGCTGTAAGGCTTCTGCAGGAACTGGATCGGCCCGTAGCGCTGCAGATTCCCGGCCACGTCGGCGCTGCTGTAACCGGTGGAGAGGAGGATGGGCACCTCGGCCCCAGGGCCCTGCCCGGACCTGAGCTCCGCCAGTACTTCGTTGCCGCCCATGACGGGCATGGTCAGGTCCAGCACCACCGCCCTGATGAGGTTGTCCCGTTCCCGGTAGGCCCGCAGGCCTTCGCGGCCATTGGTGGCGGTGTGGACCGTGAAGCCGCAGCGCTGAAGGGTGGATTCCGCCACGCTGCGCACGGTTTCCTCGTCATCCACCACGAGGATGATGCCGTGGCTGCGGTAGGCCTCGGCGGGGCGGTCCTCCCAGAGCTCCCGTCCCGTGGTGTGGGCGGAGGGGGGGAAAAGGAGGCGGAAGGAGGTGCCCTTGCCTGGCTGGCTGAGGACCTGGATGGCCCCGTGGTGGCCACGCATGATGCCGAGGACGGCCGCGAGACCCAGGCCGCGCCCGGTGAATTTCGTGGTGAAGAAGGGATCGAAGATGCGGCCCAGGGTGTCCCCATCCATGCCGGCCCCGGTGTCCGTGACTTCCAGGAAAACGGACCGGCCCTCCGGCGCCGTCCCTGCGGTGCAGGGGGTGAGGACACCGGTCTCCATGACACCGATGCGAATGGTGACGCTCCCGGTGTGATTCTCCAGGGCGTCGGAGGCGTTGGTGATGAGGTTCATGATCACCTGCCGGATCTGGGTGGCATCGCCATCAATCAGGGGCAGGTCCCGCTCGTAGTGATGTTCCAGCACGGCCTTCTTGGAGATCACCGTCTCCAGCAGGCTCTCCATCTCATCGATCATGCGGGGCAGCGACAGGGGTTCCACCTGGAACTTGCCCCGCCCGGAATAGGCCAGCAGCTGGTTGGTCAGCTCGGCGGCCCGGGTGGCGGCCACCTCGATCTGGTGGAGGCGCCTTCGCAGAGGGTGATCGGCGCCCATGTCCAGCAGGGCAAGCCCGGCGTGGCCCATGATGCCCATGAGGAGGTTGTTGAAGTCGTGGGCAATGCCACCCGCAAGCACACCCAGGCTTTCCAGCTTCTGGGCCTGTTGGACCTTGGCGTCCATGACCTGGCGATCGAGCTCCACCTGGCGGCGCTCGGTGATGTCGCGGGCGTTGATCACGATGCCATGGACCCCGGGCACATCCAGGGCATTGTGGGCCACGGTCTCCATCAGCCGTGGCTGGCCGTCCTTGTGGAGCACCCGAATCTCAAGGGTGATGGAATGGCCAGGCTGCGCGCCGAGCTCCGTCAGGGTGGCGAGGTAGCGGGCCTGGTCTTCGGGGTGGATCAGGTCCATGGCGGCCTTCCCGAAGTGCTCGCCCTGGGCATAGCCCAGGATTCTCGCCGCAGAGGGACTGGAGTAGGAAACGTTCCCCGCGCGATCCAGGATTACCACCAGCTCGAGGGCGTGCTCGATGATGGCCCGCATGCGGCCCTCGCTGGCCTTGAGCTCCTGCTCCATCCGATGCCGGTAGAGGGCCATCTCGATGGTGGAGTGAAGGGTCCGCTCTTCGAAAGGCTTCAGCAGATAGCCATAGGGGCCGCTCTCCTTGGCCCGCGTCAGGGTGGCCTCGTCGGCAAAGGCCGTCAGGAAGACCACCGGGATGCCAAGGGTCTGAACATGCCGGGCCGCTTCGATGCCATCCATGCCTGTGCCCAGGGAGATGTCCATGAGCACGAGGTCAGGCATCATGCGCTCGGCCAGGTCAATGGCTTCCTGGCCGCTGGAGGCCATGGCCGCCACCCCGTACCCCAGCTCCTGCAGATGCAGTCGGAGATCCATGGCCACGATGGCCTCGTCCTCGACGATGAGAATCTTGGGTGGGTTCATGGGCGGGCGGGGAAGGAGGGAAAGGTGAGCAGGAAGGACGCCCCTCGACGGCGTTCCAGTTCCAGGAGTCCACCCAACTGATCGGCCAGGGCCAGCACCAACTGGAATCCCAACCCCCCTTGCTTCAGGTCCACGCCGTCGGGCAGGCCCTGGCCCGTGTCGGCCACCCGCAGGTAGATCCAGGTCTCGGCATAGGGGCCGATCTCGATGTCGAGGCCGCCGCCTTGCCCAGGCGGAAAGGCATGCTGCAGGGCATTGGTCACCAGCTCATTCAGGATCAGCCCCAGGGGCACTGGTGCCTCCGGGTTCATCTCCACGTCCGCCACCCGGACCTGGAGGTCGATGAGGGTCGGTACGCTCGCATAGGTGCGGACCAGCCGCTCCGCCAGAGAACGTACGTAGCCCGGCAGGTCGAGCTGGGACAGGTCGGGCGCATGCTTTAGCTTCTGGTGGATCAGGGCGATGGCCTGCACCCGCTCCTGGGCCTCCTGGAGGGCCAGGTGCACCGCCGGGTCGCTCTGGGATGCAGCCTGCAAGCGCAGCAGGCTCGACACCACCTGAAGGTTGTTCTTCACCCGGTGGTGGATCTCGCGCAGGAGGAGGTCCTTCTCCTTGAGGGTTGCCAGCAGGGCATTCTCTTCGGCCCGTTTGTGGGCCTGGATGTCGAACAGGAAGCCCCCCACATGACCCTGGCCATGGCGCGCCTCCAGGCCCCCCGCCACCCGGACCCAGTGCTCGCCACCCGTGGGCGACAGCAGCCGGAACTCCATCTGGGCACTGCTTCCGGCCCGGTCCATGTCGGACAGGAATCGGAGGAGTCCCGCCCTGTCGTCGGGGTGGACGACCTCCCCCCAGTACGGCTGGGCATGCCAACGGGCCAGGGGCCAGCCGAAGGTGGCCTCGGCCTTGGGGCCGAGGTAGCGGCAGCGGCCGGTGTTCAGGTCCAGCTCCCAGGGGATGGCACCCGTGGATTCCATCAAGTGGTGGAGGTTGCGGCGCCGACGGTCCTTCACCCCCTGGGCCGCCGTCTGTCCATCCCGGCTGGCGCCCAGGAAGAGGGCCATGCCGAAGAGGACAGTAAGGAACGACTGGGTGCCAAGCAGGGCATCCGGTGGCAGGTCCGCACGCCGCACCAGAACCGTCAGCATCAGGCTCAGGGCCGGGAAGGCCAGGCTGGCCCCCAGCAGGCCCCCTTGGAAGGCCACCCAGGTCATGGGCAGGAAGAGCAGATACTTGAGGTGGAGCGTCCCGGGCTGGCTGTAGGCCACCACGACCATGCAGGTGGCCAGCAGCGCCAGGCCCTGGAGCGGCAGGAGGCTCAACCGACCCGGAGGCTGCTTGCGACGCAAACGGGTCCAGCCGAGGGTGAGCAGCGGGCGCCCCCAGAGCAGGAGGACGGGGCCCAGGGTCAGCACGCCCAGGGCATCGCTCATCAGGAAGACCCGCAGGTACTCCGCAGCGTGGATGCCCTGAGGCAGGACCGAGGCCTTCCAGAGGCCGAGCAGTGGGAGGGAGGCCAGGCAGGGGCCCAGGAAAGCGAGGAGGAGGAAGCCGGCCACATCCTTGCCCCGCTGCAGCCGGGCGGAAAGCCCCATCCTGCGGAAGCCCATCACCGCCAAGGCGTGGCCCCCGGCATAGGCCACAGCGGTGGCCACCAGCAGCCACGCAGGCAGTTCGGGGGACCGGAACAGGAGCCCCAGGGGCAGGGGGGCCAGGGCCACCACGGGCCAGAGCCGGGGTCCCCGCACCATCAGCAGGGCGAGGCTGAGGGCGGAGGGATAGTACCAGTAGAGGGTGCCGTCGGCTGCGGCGAGGCCCCTCGCCGCCAGCTGCAGCAGCATGAACAAAAGCCCGTACCCCACCAGGACCATGCGAAGGCTGGGCGGGTGAGGGTGGGTGTCCCGGTGCCCGGCGGGAAGTGGGGGTGGGCTGGGTTGGTTCATGGCGTCACCCCAGGGCCTGGACGGGTGGCGCCCCGGCCAGGGACCGCAGGTCCTGGGCTCCCTCAGGCAGGCGCAACACCTGGAGGTCCACGGGACGGCCGAAGGTGGCCAGCTCCTTGGTGAGCTCGGCCCGGTGGATTTCAAAGGCAGCGGGATCTTGCAGCCAAAGGCGGACCTTCAGGCCCGCCGGGCGTTGCTCCAGGCCCAGGCGGACCTCCCCCAGGGTGCTGAAGGGAACGCTGAGAAAGACCCGGTGGATGGGATCGCCTTCCGGGGAGCTCGACGCGTGGTCGCCTTCGATCCAGATGCGCAGGGGTTCGGCCCCCGGGGCCCAGGGCAGAGGCAGCTCGAACCAGCCCGTGCCTTCCTTGGCCTGAAGGCGGTGGAAGTTGGATTCCACGGGGGAAGCCTGCGGATCCGCCAGGGTGGTCATGGCCTCCTTCAGCCAGCGGGCCCAGCTTTCTGGCGCATCCGGTGTGGCCGCGCCCCCCTGGACAAGCTGGCGGACCAGCGAGGCCAGCCCAGCGTGGGGATCGCCCGTGCTTAGCCGGGCCAGCAACTGGGCCGCTTCGCCCTGGATGAGGGGGGCGAGAATGGCGGGTCCCGGGGGCGGGGTGGCCCCCATGACCTGCAGCCGAAGGCCCGCTCCCTCCGGGAGGGGCAGCGCCTTCAGGGTGAGCAGGCTGCCCAGAGGGAAGGGCAGGCTGCCCTTGGCCTGGAGGAGGCGACCATCCGGGAGGCGCAGCGCCAGACCATCTGGCAGGGTCGCTTCCAGGGTGACCTCCACCATCTGTCCTGCCGTGGCCTTGAACAGGGCTGGCGCGGCGGCCTCCGCCGAGGCAGGGAGGCGCAGGGACCCGAGGATCAGCGGGGTCTGCATCAGACCTTGAAGTGCCGACGCAGGTGTCCTGGGATGTCCGGTAGGGGGGCGACCAGGTCCACGCACCCGCGCTCCACTGCGGCGCGGGGCATGCCGTAGACCACACAGGAGGCCTCGGCCTCCGCCAGGGTGTGGGCACCCTTGCGCTTGAGCTGCTCCATGCCCTTGGCCCCATCGGCACCCATGCCCGTGAGGATTCCGGCCAGCACCTGGCCATGGAAGAGCTCGGCCACACTCAGGAAGAGCACGTCGACGCTGGGACGATGGAGAGAGGAAACCGGCTCAGGATTGAGATCCACGCAGCCCTTGGGGCCCCGGGCACTGTAGGTCATGTGGATGCCGCCGGGGGCGATGTAGACGGTGCCAGCCTTCAGGGGTTCCCCCTGCTCCGCCTCCTTGACGTGCACCTGGCAGAGGCCGTCCAGGCGATCGGCAAAGGGCTTGGTAAAGGTGCTGGGCATGTGCTGGACGATGAGGCAGGGCACCGGCAGGTTGGCTGGCAGGGTGGGAAGGATGTCCTGCAGGGCCTTGGGCCCGCCCGTGGAGCTGCCGATCAGCAGGAGCTCCGCCTGGGGCGAAGTGCTCAGACCCAAGCCACCCGTGGAGGCAGGCTTCGCTGCGGCCTGGGATCGCGCCGGGGCGGCCGTGGGTGTGGTGGGATGATGGGGCGGGGTCCCAGCCGCAGGTTTGTGGTATCGGGGGCTCGTGGCCAGGCGTCGCACCTTCTCCTGAAGGTCCTGCTGGATCTGCAGGATGCTCATGCTGGCAAACCCACTCTCCTTGGGGATGAAGTCGAGGGCCCCCAGGGACAAGGCGTCCAGGGTGGCCTGGGCCCCTTCCTGGGTGAGGCTGGAGACCATCAGGACCGGCAGGGGACACTCGGCCATGATCCGCTTGAGGCAGGTGAGGCCATCCATGCGGGGCATTTCGATGTCGAGGGTGACAATGTCGGGCTTGAGCTCCTGGAGCTTCTCCAGGGCATCGATGCCGTCCCGGGCGGTGCCCACCACCCGCAGATCCGGAGCATCCTCCAGCATCTTCTGGAGGGATTTCCGCATGAAGGGACTGTCGTCCACCACCAGGATGCGAATGGTCATGAACGCTCCTCCTTGGCCTGGAAGGCCAGCTGGACAAACGCGAGGGCATGGTCCACTTCGTCGTCGATGGAGAAAGTCAGGCGCTCCACGTCCAGGTCCTTGTGCAGGGCTCCTGCCAGCACCGCCTTGAAGGCCGGGAGGTCGTCCAGGGAGATCATCAGCCGCTCGTCGGCGGGGCCCATGGGGATCCGCGTCCGCACCAGCAGGTCGGCAAGGTGGATCAGGTTGGGCAGGAAGTCGTCGGGTTTGGGGTCATGGTGATCGCGGATGACATCGACGATGGCCTCGGGGAAGGACCAGTCCTCGGCCAGCAGGGCTCCTGCCTCGGCGTGGCTCATGCCGAGCACTTCCTGCTCAGCGTCCACAAAGTAAGCGCCCTCGGCCACCTTCTGCAGCACCTGGGCGTAGGCCTCGGGGTAACAGGTGTCGAGCGCGATCTTGCCGATGTCATGGAGCAGGCCGGTCAGGAAGGCCGACTCGGCCTGGCCATGGCGGCGGGCCAGAATGCAGACGCCCTTCGCGGTCAGGCCTACAGCCACGCTGTGTTGCCAGAGGCGGGTGGCATCCAGGTGCGAGCCGCCTCGGAGGGTGCGGATGACGGCGGCGCCGGTGCCCAGGTTCGAGACGGCGTCGAACCCCAGGCGCAGGATGGCCGTACGCAGGTCCATCACCGAGTCTTCGCCCCCGTAGAGGGCCGAGTTGGCCAGGCGGAGCAGGGTGGCGGACAGGGGCGGATCCTTGCTGAGAATGGCGAGGATGCGATCGACGGTGCAGCGCTCGTCCTGAACGGCCTCACCCAGGGCCACCACCGTCAGGGGGAGGCTCGGAAGGGTCTTGGCTTTCAGGCGCGAGGTGAACTGCTCCCGGGTGATCATGTCAACGCTCCACACTCATCTAGAACTCCGCAATCATCGTCTTGTCCTGCTCGATGGCGGTCCGCACACCCTCCTTGAGGCCGGCCAGGGCTTCCGGGCCGAGCTTGAGGATCTCCATGGCCTGGGTCGAGGCGCCCTCCAGGTGGTGGGGGGCGCCGATGCCGATCTTCTCTTCCAGGGCCATGTGGTTGGCGAGGGCCACGATGGCCGTGAGGTCCTGATGGTCGATCGGGGCATGGATGGGGTCATGGTGCCAGCGGGTGGCGGCCTGGAGGCTCGGCGCCAGGTTCCACTTGCTGACCAGGGCCTCACCCACCATGGCGTGGTCGAAGCCGAAGGTCTCCAGTTCCAGATCCAGGCAGACGCCCGCTTCGTTGTAAACGGTGCGGAGGAGGGTGCCGTACCGCTCGGGGAACTTGACACCCAACACCGACTTCCCGATGTCGTGCAGCAGGCCGCCGATGAAGGCCTCCTCCATGCGGGGGAAGCGCAGGCTCTTCGCGAAGGCCCGGCTGGCGATGGCCGACACCAGGGCATGTTCCCAGATCAGTCGCTCCTGCAGCCCCACGGTGCCGCGGTGGTAGAGGTTCTTGGCGGAGCTGGCGATGACCACGCTCTTGATGGTGGAGAAGCCGAGGGTCATGATCGCCTGGGTGAGCGTGTTGACCTCGCGCACCATGCCGAACATGGCGGAGTTGGAGATCTTCAGAATCTGGCTGGTGAGGGCCTGATCCATGGCGATGACCTTGCGGAGGTCTTCCGCGTTGGCGTCGGGATCCGCAGACACCCGCAGCACCTGGGAGGCCACCTGGGGAAGGGGCGGCAGGTCTCCGAGGTTCGCGATGAGTTCTTGGGGGGTGATGGGCATGGTCCGCTCCTAAGAGTACCTAACCAAACCCCAACGGGGTCGCTCGAGGGTCGCCGGGCAAGCGAGGCGAGGAACGCGAGTCGAGGCGTAGCGGGCACTACGCGCGAGGAGCGTGACGCGGCATCGCGACGTCCGCCACCCCTCGCCCGGAGGGATGAAGCCAGGCTGGCGCCCCGCGTCGTCAGGGCCCTTGGGCAACCAACCACGTTGCCCTGCGGGCCCTTCCTTGCGGTGCATCCAGCCTGGTTTCATCGCGACCTCGTCGGGGTTTGGTTTGGTACTCTACGTCCGTTTCCGGTAGCCCATGGCTTTGCTGAAATGCAGCAGCTCGAAGCCGGTGTTGAACGCGTGGATGCTCTCGCTGTGTCCCACCAGCAGGTATGCCTTGGGGTGAAGCTGCCCGTGGAAGCCCTTCAGTACCTGGGCCTTCACGGTTTCGTCGAAGTAGATGAGCACGTTCCTGCAGAGGATGATGTCAAAGGAGGCCAGCTGCCGGTAGCCCGGGTAGTCCACCAGGTTGAAGTTCCGCAGGGTGGTCAGGCGCTGCAGTTCCGGCTTCACCTGGAACAGATCCTTGCCCAGGGGAAGGAAATGCCGTTTCAGCTGTTCCGGGGTGAGGTTGCGAAGGGTGTAGCTGTTGTAGATGCCATCCTGGGCCTGGGCCAGCACTTTGTCGCTGATGTCGGTGCCCAGGATCTCCACGGTGAAGCCCTTCAGGACCGTATCCTTCAGCTCGTGGCAGATCATGGCCAGGGTGTAGGGCTCCTCCCCGCTGGAGCAGGCGGCGGACCAGATGCGGAGGCGGTTCTGCCCCCGTTCCCGGGCCTGCTTGGCTGCATCCGGCAGGACGATGTTCTGGAATGCCTCGATCTGGGGCGGGTTCCGCCAGAAGCTGGTCTCGTTGGTGGTGACCTCGACGAACAGCCGCTTCAATTCCCCCGGCCCCTGGAGCCCCTGGAGCAGGGCGAGGTAGTCGCCGTAGGACCGCAGCTTCAGGTCGGTGATGCGCTTGCTGAGGCGGTTCTCCAGGAAATACTGCTTCGATTCACTGAAGAAAATGCCCGACTTGGCATAGATGAAGTCCCGGAGGCTCCGGAACTCGGTGAGGGTCATCTGTTGCTTGGCCTGGAGGGGATCCATCGGGTCGTCCTTCCCCCGGGATCGGCCCCGTTTTCCCCGGCTTGAGTTTCCGCCGGGTCACCGCTCAAGGATGACCACCGCCAGGGCCAAGTCGCCATCGTGGCTCACGCTGCCGTGGAGCACTTGGATGTCCTTGGAGGCCAGGAGGTTGGCCAGGGCCCCCACTGCCCAGAGGCGGCCATTCACGTAGCGGAGATCCTTCCAGGACCAGCCGTCCAGGCCCGTGCCCATGGCCTTGCCGAAGGCTTCCCGCAGGGCCCAGCGGCCCGCCAGGCGCTCCGGCAACCGTTGCCGGTTCCCCGCCAGCAGGTAGGCGGCCTCCTCGGGATGGAGGATGCGCCCGGCGCACTTCTCGGCTCCGAAGCGGTCCACCAGGTGGCGCCAGCGGCTCGGAGGACACAGGTCCGTTCCCAGTCCGACAATCATGGTGCATCCTCCGCTGCTTGATTCCCTCTTCGCCGGGTCCCGACTCCGCAGAGTCCCCCGGACTCTGCTCTGTCACCCGGCGGTCGGGAGGTCCGTTCCCAGTCCGACAATCATGGTGCATCCTCCGCTGCTTGATTCCCTCTTCGCCGGGTCCCGACTCCGCAGAATCCCCCGGACTCTGCTCTGTCACCCGGCGGTCGGGAGGTCCGTTCCCAGTCCGACAATCATGGTGCATCCTCCGCTGCTTGATTCCCTCTTCGCCGGGTCCCGACTCCGCAGAATCCCCCGGACTCTGCTCTGTCACCCGGCGGTCGGGAGGTCCGTTCCCAGTTCGACGATCATGGTGTCTCCTCCGCTGTTTGATTCCCTCTTCGCCGGGTCCCGACTCCGCAGAGTCCCCCGGACTTGGCTCTGTCACCCGGCGGTCGGGAGGTCCGTTCCCATCCCGACGATCATGGCAGCGCCCGCGCGAACCACCGGTCGCAGCCCCCGTGCCCGGTTCTGCCCAGGGGCGCACAGAGAGGCTGGAAGCCGAGCCGGCGGTAGAGCTTCATGGCCTGGTCCATGCCAGTGAGCGTCTCCAGGTAGCAGGTGCGGTAGCCCAGCTGGGCTGCCACGGCCAGGCAGTGGCGCAGCAGGGCCTCGCCGGTGCCCTGGCCTCGGGCCTCGGGCAGGAAGTACATCTTGCGCAGCTCGCAGACCCCCGGCTCCCCACCCTCCAGGGCCGCGACTCCTGCGCCACCCAGCACCCGGCCGGTGCCGTCCTGTACCACGAAGTAGGCGGCGCCGGGTGCTGCGTAGGCCCGGCTCATGTGATCCACCTCGGGATCGTGGAGGGCAAAGCCTGGGCCGTCAGCGCCGAACTCCGGCATCACCTGGCGGATGACGGCCGCGATGACATGATCGTCGCCGGATTCGATGGGGCGAAAGGTCCACATGGGATCACGGTACCCCATTCGCGGCATCCTGGGAGCCAGCCCGTTCCTCGGGCGGGGGAGGCACCCATGGCCCATGACCCATTCCGAACCCGGCTCCGAGCAGGCGAGCGCCTGCTGGGCACCCTGGTGCAGATTCCCCGACCCGAGGTGGCCCTGGCCCTGGCGCGGCAGGGCTTCGACTGGCTGTTCCTGGATGGCGAGCACGGCGGGTTCGGCCCCGCGGAGACCTCGCGGGCCCTGGCGGCCCTGGCCGGGTCCGTGCCCTGCCTCCTGCGGGTACCTTCCCAGGATCCCGCGGTCCTGGCGGACGCGGTTTGCTGCGGGCCTGCGGGCCTCATCGTGCCCCACGTGGACTCCGCCGCGCAGGCGGAGGCCGCCGTATCTGCGGTGCGGGGCCGGGGCCTGGTGGTCGTGCAGGCGGAATCGGGCGCCGCCGTGGCCGACATCCAGGCCATCGCCCGAGTCCCTGGGCTGGACGCGGTCTTCGTCGGCCCCTATGACCTGAGCGCCAGCCTGGGGATCCCCGAACAGTTCGACCACCCGGCCTTCCTTGCGGCGGTGGCCGCCATCGCCGGGGCCTGCCGGGAGGCGAACACACCCCTCGGCATCTTCCGCATGACGGCTGCCGAGGTGCGGGCCCACGAAGCGGAGGGGTTCACCCTGCTGGCGGCGGGCCTGGACAGCACCCTGCTGGAAGCTGGTGCCAGGGCGCTGCTGGCGGCGTTCCAAGGGTGAACGAGGCCTATTCTGGCCAGTGGTGCTTGGGATAGCGCCGCGAGAGGCCGGGCCGCAGCTCCTTGTAGGCCCGCTGCCAGAACCCTGCGAGGTCCGTGGTCACCTGCACCGCCCGCATGTTCGGGGCCAGCAGGTGCAGCACCAGAGGCACCGCACCGCCCGCCACGGTGGGGGTCTTCTTGAGGCCCCAGAAATCCTGCAGGCGGGAGGCGATCCAGGGGGGATCGTCCTCGTAGTGCACCTTCATGGGGCGGCCCTTGGGCAGCTGCACCGCCTCTGGCGCCCAGGCATCCAGCAGGCGCAGCACCTCAGTGGGGAAGGCCTGGCGCAGGGCCGACGGCCAGTCGACGTCCTGAACCTCCCGCAGGGTCGCGCGCCCCGCGCAGGCCCCGGCCAGCAGGGGGCCCAGTAGATCCTCGGGCAGGTCCAGGTCTGGTCGGTGCTTCCGCAGGAAGGCCAGGCGGGCCAGATACCGGCTTGGCAGCTCGTCCAATGGGCGGTCCCGCAGGGCCTCGGCCAGCAGCTTGGCCACCCGGGGATCGGCGGGGTCCGCGGGGCCCCGGCTTGTGTCGATGGCAAGGCCGTCGTAGCGAAGCTCGGTGCGTCGTTCCACCCGTCCGGCGGCGGCATGGAAGGTCAACTCGTCCACTTCCTCCAGGGCCTCGGGGAAGGCCTCCAGCAGCCAGTCCGCCTCGCAGCGGGAAGCCTGGCGGATGAGGGTGTGGCCGCCGGTGCCCTGCTTCACGGCCTCGGCCTCAAGGGCCAGGATGAGGCCCGGCCGACGCACGCGGCTGGCCGTGTCCAGGCGGGCGCCCCCACCCCCTGCGAAGGCGCAGGTGCCGTTCGCCGAAAGGTGGCCGACGCGGTCGGGATAACTCAGCAGGAGGGCCTGGAGGAGGCGCGGCTCTGCATCAGCAGGTTCCAGTGGGGCCGGCAGCAGGCGGGCGAGGGACTGCACCGCCCGGCGGGCCCGCTGGATGGCCGAGCCATCCAGGCCCGCGGCCCGGCAGGCCCCGGCGCCGAAGCCAGCCGCCTCCGCCTCCTCGAACTGGTCCAGGCGCAGCAGCAGGTCGGAGTCGGCCCCATGCCCGGCAGGTAGCGGTGTGGACCGGTGGCCCGGCCGGAGGGCCAGTCCCTGGCGTGCCGCCAGGTTCCCGGTCTCCAGCAGGGCCGCCGCCCGCAGGGCCAACTGCGGGATGCCGAGGTCTGCACCCGCCACGGCCAGACGGGCGAGCCGGGGATGCAGGGGCAGGTCCGCCATGCGCTGGCCGATGGGCGTGAGGGCTCCGTCCTGGAGGGCCCCAAGGCGCGTCAGCAAGGCCTCCCCCGCTGCCAGGGCGGGCTCGGGCGGCGCCTCGAACCAGGCGAGGGAGCCAGGGTCGCCAATGCCCATGCCGTGGAGCGCCAGCAGGGGCTCCGCCAGATCCGCCCGCTGCAGCTCGGGCACGTCGAAAGCGGGCCGGGCGCCGAACTCGGCTTCCGTGTAGAGGCGCAGGCAGCGACCGGGCCCCGTGCGCCCGGCCCGGCCGGTACGCTGCACGCAGCGGGCCTGGCTGATGCGCACGGTGCGCAGGCCCGAGATCCCCGACCACGGGGAGTGGGAGGCTTCGCGGCCCAGGCCCGAGTCCACCACGGCGCCGATGCCGTCCAGCGTGACCGAGCTCTCCGCCACATTGGTGCTGAGGATGACCTTGGGGGTGGCGGTGACTTCCAGGGCGTGGGCCTGGGCGTCGGGGGGCAGCTCGCCATGCAGTGGGCGCAGGCTCAGGCCCCGGCGCAGGGCCACCGCTTCGCAGCCCTTGAGACAGGCCCGGATCTCCGCGGCGCCGGGCAGGAAGACCAGGGTGTGGCCCTGCAGGCCTTCGCCATAGAGGCGATCCAACGCCTCGGCCACCTGCTGCTCAAGGGGCCGGTCGTCGGGTCGGGCCAGGAACTCGGTGGCGACGGGAAACACCCGGCCCTCGCTCTTCAGCACCGGGGCGTCCAGGTAGGTCGCCACCGGTCCGGGGTCCAGGGTGGCCGACATGACGAGCAGCTTCAGGTCCGGGCGTTGGCCCCGCTGGAGGCGGCGCAGCAGGGTGATCGCGAGGTCGGTGTGGAGGTGGCGCTCATGGAACTCGTCCAGCACCACCGCCGAGATGCCCTTCAGCAGCGGATCTCCGTGCAGGCGCCGCAGCAGCAGACCCTCGGTGACAAAGCGCAGGCGGGTGGCCTTCGACACCTTCTGCTCGAAGCGCACGGCGTACCCCGCTCGCTGGCCCAGGGCCTCACCCAGTTCGTCCGCCACACGGGTGGCGGCCAGGCGGGCGGCGAGTCGGCGGGGTTCCAGGATCCAGCACGTTCCATCGCCGAGCAGGCCCGAAGCCAGCAAGGCGGGAGGCACGCGGGTGGTCTTCCCCGCGCCGGGGTCGGCCTGCAGCACAAGGTTCGGCTGTTGTCGCAGGTTCTCCAGCAGCCGAGGCAGCAGGGGATCGATGGGCAGGGGTTGGGTCACGGGGCCTTCAGGGCCGAGGCAAAAGCCACGGGATCGTCCACGGATACCACGAGTCGCTGGGTGGGGCGGCCAAGCCCCAGAAATCCATGCACCTGCACCGGCTCGGCCAGGGTCAGTTCCAGGGTGGGTGCGCCCTTGGCCACCAGCCTTCCCACGCCCTTCAGGTGGGCGTGGCGGATCCAATCGTCATCGAAGTCCGGCAGGGGGGCGAGGGCCACCACCTGGCTGACCGGGAAGGCCACGGATCTCACCAGACCCAAGTGCAATCTCAGCTGGCCGTCGCGAATCTCATGGGGGCGGGCCTTGAGCGTGGCATAGAAGCCCAGGAGCCAGAGCACCGCATAGACCGTGGAGCCATGCAGGACCCACCGCAGCCAGGGCGCCAGGCGGGGCGCCAGAGCGTGGAGGAACAGCACATCTCCCGGGATGAGCAGGGGCAGGGCGGGGAGAATGGCCCGCAGGGACGCCTCCTGGTGGTGGCTGAACCCCGGCGGCGGCTCCTTGCGAAACCCCCCCGCCAGAAACGCGAAGGCGGCGCCCAGCATCACCAGCTCCAGAGCCATCAGGCGCGCAACCCGAGGTGGCAGGAAGGCGGTGAAGGCTTCGGCCAGCCGATCCTCGGGCCATGAGCCATGGTGGGGCTGGCGAAGGGTCCGGATGGCCAGGACCAGCAGCAGGCCCTCCAGGCCCAGGGCCACCCCCAGACGAAGGCGCAGGATCCAGGTGCCAGCCCCAGGGAGAAGCAGTCCCAGGCCCTCGGTGAGCACCAGGCAGGGCAGGAGCAGCCGGGTGGCCGGGAGGGTACCTCGACGGGTGTCTCGAACCAGCCAAGGCAGGCGCAGCGCCACCAGCCCCAACAGGGCGGCGGGGATCCAGGTGGTCACATGGGCGGTCAGCGTGGGCACCCCACCAGCCTAGGGCCGGGCGGGCCTGGTCGGGGTGCCTTGCCGCCCGCTGGTGTGCCCCGGCCGCTGAGCGGCTTGGGAACCCGGCCCGCTCGCGTAGAATGGATCCTTCACCGGGAGCGGGCATGGCAGGGATGGACACGGCAGGCGTGGGCGGCAAGGTGGGCGGGGTCATGGACAGCCTGAGGGATGCCTACGGGGACACCCTGGTGGAACTGGGGAACGAGGGCGCCAACCTGATCGTCTTCGATGCGGACCTGGCGGGTTCTACCCGCACCGGCAAGTTCGCCAAGGCCTTCCCCGAGCGCTTCTTCAACATGGGTGCCGCTGAGCAGGGCATGGTGGCCGCCGCTGCCGGGGCCGCCACCACCGGCGTGGTGCCCTTCGTCAGCACGTTCGCCATGTTTGCCACGGGCCGCGCCTACGAGTTCGTGCGGCAGGCCGTGGGCGTGGGCCACCAGAACGTCAAGATCGTCGCCACCCACGCGGGCCTCACCGTGGGCGAGGACGGGGGCACCCACCAGTGCCTGGAGGATCTGGCCCTCATGCGGATGATCCCGGGCATGACCATCATCTCCCCCGCCGACGCCATCGAGACGAAGCAGGCCATCCGCTTCGCCTATGCGCACCAGGGGCCGGTCTATGTCCGCCTCACCCGGGACAAGTTCCCCCGCATCCACGCCGAGGACTACCGCTTTGAGATGGGCAAGGCCGTCGTGATGCGCGAAGGCAGCGCCGTGCTGCTGGTGGGATGCGGGCTCGGCACCTCGATCTGCCTGGAGGCGGCCGAGCTGCTGGCCGCAGAAGGCGTCGAGGCGACGGTGCTGCACACCCCCACCATCAAGCCCTTCGACCGGGAGACGCTGATTTCCCAGGCAAAGCGACACCAGGCCGTCGTCACCTGCGAGGAGCACCAGGCCCACGGGGGGCTGGGTGGCATCGTCGCCGAAATTCTTTCCGAGGCCCACCCAATGCCGGTGCGGCGCGTGGGTGTTCAGGATCAATTCGGCCAGAGCGGCAAGCCCGAGAAGCTGTTGGCGGCCTATGGGGTCACGCCCCAGGCGGTGGCTGCCGCCGCGAAAGAGGCCCTGGCATGAGCGAATCCTTCCCGGCCAGCCGCTGGACCACGGGGAACCGGCTGTTCCCCACGGTCATCGAGATCACAAGTACCGCCGTGGTGCGCCGCAAGCGTGCCTGGCTCACGGTGAATGAGCTGAGCATCCACCTCTCGAAGGTGGCCAGCGTCCGCATCGACACCGGCATGTTCTGGGCCGACATCCTCATCGAGAGCACAGGTGGCAGTGACCCCCTGGCGAGCCACGGCCACCACAAGGCCGATGCGCGCCGCATCAAGGAGCTCATCGAGGCGGCCCAGAGCCGGAGCCTGGGGTGAGGTTGCCCATGGCCGGGACGGTGGGGGGAAGGCCTCGTCTCTGGTCCAGGCTGTCGCGCACGGGCTGTGAGTGGTCCCTGGTATGACTCCCCAGGCATGAGCATGCGGCCCACATCGTCCAATCCCAACCCACCAGATCCAGCCCAGACCAGCCAACCCGGCGTGCTTGCGCCCGGGACGCGCATCGACCGCTTCCAGGTCCAGGCGCTGCTGGGCATGGGCGGCATGGGGGCCGTCTACCAGGCCTGGGACCCCGTGCTGGAGCGCAAGGTGGCCCTCAAGGCCATCCGCCTGGTGGGAGACGGAAAGACCGCCAGTCTGGAGCGGTTCCGCCGCGAAGCCATGGCCCTGGCCCAGCTCAACCACCGCCACGTCTGCCAGGTGCACGACTGGGTCGAAGCCCGGGGGAGCGCCTACATCGCCATGGAGTTCATCGAGGGGGACACGCTCGCGGCGCGGGCTCCCACCATGGAGTTCAACCAGAAGCTGCGTGCCCTGCGGGCCATTGCCCAGGCCCTGGAGGCCGCCCATGCCAAGGGGATCGTCCACCGGGACCTGAAACCCAGCAACGTCATGGTGGATTCCAGTGGCCAGGTCAAGGTGCTCGACTTCGGGCTCGCCCGCCTCGCCGACCCAGTCCAGGCCCGGGACCTCGAGTCCACCGGGGATCAGCCAGCCCTGCCGGTCGCTCTGCCAGGGGATGGGAATGACCTGACCATGGCACCCCCCGCTGCGGACCCCGCTGGCGGGACGTGGGTGGGGCGGTCGAGTGGCAGCGCGGCTTCGGAACGATCGGACGTGACCCAGGCCGGACAGTTCATGGGCAGCCCCGACTATGCTTCCCCGGAGCAGATGCGCGGTCAGGCCGCCGACCCGTCCAGCGATGTGTTCTCTTTGGGGGTGGTGGCCTGGGAGCTGCTGCTGGGGGAGGCGCCCTTCGCCGGTGAAGGGAAGGCCCGGATGTCGGCCACGGTCCACGGGCAGCTGAATCCCATGCCGCGCCGGGGGCTTTCGCGTCGCCTGCAGGGGCTGCTGCGCAGCATGTTGCAGAGCCGGCCCCACCGGCGGCCCACCAGCCGGGAGGTGGCGGAAGCCCTGTCCCGCGAACTGGCCCGCACCCCGTTGGCCTGGTGGCTGGGCGGCGTGGCGCTCCTGCTGGGGGCCCTGGGGATGGGGTACCTGATGGTCGGGCGCAGCATCATCGCCGACCTGGTGAAGGCCCAGCCGCCCCGCCTGGTGGTGCTGCCGCTCCGCAACGAGACCGGCGATTCCAGCCTCGATGCCATGGTCTCGGTGGGCATGACCGAGTTGCTGGCCACGGCCCTCCAGGGCTCCCCCAGCCTCACCGTGGTGGAGCCGGAGTCCGTGAACCGGGTGATCACCAACCTGCACCTGTCCGAGGCCGAGAGCCGGGCGCCGGTGGGCGAAGCTCGCATCGCGCATGCGTTGGGTGCCCCGCTGTACTTGCGCGGAAGCCTGAAGGGGCAGCCGGGTGCCGCTTTTCTCGAGTTCTCCTACCAGCTGCTGGATGGCCAGGGGCGCACCCGGGCGACCGGCACCATCCAGGCCCAGAGGCAGGCTCCCTTCGTGCCCTACCCACTGGTGGATCCCGCTGCCCATGACCTGCTTCACAAGGTGGACCCGTTGCGAACCGGGTCCACCCTCAGCAGGCCCTTGCCGCCCAAGGTATTCGCCACCTACGCACGGGGGAAGGCCCTCTTCCAGATGGGCGATTTCAAGGGGAGCGAACCCCTGCTCGCGGAGGCCGCCCTCCAGGCGCCAGCCTTCTCCAGCGCCGTGTCCGCCTACGCTGCCTGCCTCCGACGGCTCGGGCGGGACCAGGCCCCCCTGGTGGCCAACTGGTCCCTCATGTCCGCCAAGGCCACGGGGGATCGCTGGGCGGAGTGCCGGGCCCTGGGGTTGAAGGCCTACCTGGCCAAGGACCAGGGGCACCTGGATGAGGCTCAGCGCCTCCGGGAGGACTCCTTGTCCCTCGCCCGGCTGATCGGCGACCGGGATGGCGAGACCATCGCCAGCAACCACCTGGGCCTCATCGCCGCGGAGCGGGGCCGGGAGGACGAGGCCAAAGCCTTCTACGAACAGTCGCTGCGCCTCAGTACCCAAACGGGGGACCGCTTCTACCAGTCCCTCGCCCAGAACAACCTGGCCAACCTGGCCCTCAAGCAGGGCCGCCTCGGCGAAGCCGAAGCCCTCTACCGCACCAACCTGGACCTGCAGAGGAGGCTTGGCAACCACTGGGGCGAGGCCCTGGCGCTGAACAACCTTGGGGTCGTCGCCCTCATGAGCCAGGACCTGGCGGCGGCCGAGGCGCGACTCACCCCGGCCCTGGCAATCCGGGAGTCTCTGGGCGATCGCGCCGGTCAGGTCACCTGCCTCCGCAACCTGGGCATCCTCGCTTCGATGAAGGGCCAGGACCCGGAAGCACGGGCCTTCCATGACCGCGCGCGGCGGTTGGCCGAAGAAGCCGGTCTCAAGACCATCGAGGCGGAGTGTCAGTTCTATCTTGCGGAGCTCGACCGCCGGAACCAGCGCTTCCTCCCCGCCCGGAACGGTTACCAGCGGGTGCTGGACCTGCTGCCCGAGGGCGTCACTCCCGAGGTGCGCGGCCAGGCTCAGGCTGGTCTCATCGAGTGCCAGCTGCGCCAGCCCCGTCCTGACCTGAAGGACGCCCAGCGGCGTCTCGAGGGGCTGGCAGGCATTCTCAAGGATTCACCCTATTTCCACCGGGCCCGTGCCTGGTTGGCCGTCGCTTCAGGGCGGGAGGCCGAGGCGCTGACGGAACTGGACCTGGCGCAGGCCGACCCGCGGCGGCAGGCGCCCGAGCTGCGCCTGGAGTTGGCGGCGACCCGGGCCCGGTTCCAGGCAGAGGCTTCCCGTCCCTGATCAGCTCCGGGCCGTCCCCGCCAGCTTCGCCGCCACGGCCTTAAGGTCATCCTCCGGAGCGAGGTGGTGGCGAACCACCTGGTCGCCTCGAGTCAGGGCCACGCAGATGCGTCCCATGGGGCAGTTCTGCAGGCAGGATTCCTTGACGACCTGCAGTCCCCGAAGGCGCTTGCGCTGAAGGAGCAGGCGGGTCAGACAGGCCAGCGCCTCGGTCATGGCCTTCCCCCGCTTGGGATGCCGGAGGGCGTGGCGCTCGCAATCGACGCAGACAGTCAGGACATGGGCCATAGAATTCAATTTTACATTATTAGATTCTTTTTTCATGGTTCCGATGCCAACTCCCCCAGGTCAGGTGAACCGGGGCGCCCGTTTCTGCAGGAAGGCGGCCAGCCCCTCCCGGGCATCCGGGTGGCGCATGGCGGCCTTCATCTGGTCGCCTTCGGCCTCCAGGTGGGCGCGGAGGCTGTCGGCATCCAGTCCCTGGTTGCGGAGCAGGGTGGCTTTGATCCGGGCGTAGGTCTCGGCGGGTCCGGCGGCGAGGCGCTCAGCCCAGGCCGCCACCGCCGCCTCCAGCCGCTCCGCGGGCACCACCTGGTTCACCAGGCCCAGGGCCTGGGCGCGGGTGGCGTCGATCGGGTCGCCCAGCAGCATCAGCTCGGCGGCCACGGCCGGATTCACCAGGCGGCAGAGCCCCACGCTGCCGCCCCAGTCCGGGTGCAGGCCCAGCTTCACGAAGGCCATGCTGAACAGGGCCTCCGGGGTCGCCAGCCGCAGGTCCGCCCCCAGGGCCAGGCTCATGCCCGCCCCGGCGGCGGGGCCCTGGATCACGGCCACCACGGGCTTGGGCAGTGTCGCCAGGCCATGGGCGACGGCGACGCCCAGGTCCAGCAGCGCCTCCAGCTCCTCCCAGCGGCCCGCCGCCTGCGCCTCCGCCAGCCAGCCGATGTCGCCCCCGGCGCAGAAGGCCCGACCCGACCCGCGCACGATGAGGGCCTTCACCTCGGGGCTTGCCGCCTCTGCCAGCGCGGCCTCGAAGCCAGCCTTCATCTCCGGCACCAGCGCGTTCAGCCGGTCGGGGCGGTTGAGCGTCAGTGTGGCGATGCGGTCGCGGACCTCGAAGAGAACGGGGGATGGCATGAAGGCTCCGAAGGGTGGGGCGCGGGGTCCTTCATGTTGCCCGGGGTCGAGGATAATCGCCTAGGAGTGGCCTTCCACGTTGTAGGTGAAGACCGGCTCGTGGGAAGGCTCCGCGACCTCCCTGCTGGGCTCCGGGGTGACGGAGAGCTTGAAGCGCCGATGCGGGGTGAGGGTGTCGAGGCTGCCTTCAAGGTCCTTGTTCAGGGTCAGGGCGCCGACGTTCTGCCGGTCGCCATCCATGGGCTGGATCCAGACCACGTAGACCGTCGAATCCGAGGCGATCCTGGATGGGGAAGCCAGGTGCTTGACGCGGATGGAGACCTTGGAGTTTCCGTTGTCTCCTTCCGAGACGCGGACCGTCCCCTCGCTGGCAGGGACCTCCTCGCCGGAATGCATTGCCTGGGGTTTCGAGCGCCAGAACATCAGGTCCTGGCATCCCACCTGCGTACCCACCAGGGCGGCGAGGGCGGACAGCAACAGCAAGGGTCGAACGGGGGGGCTTGAAATTCTCATGGCCTGTCTCCTTTAGACAGACTTAACCGAGCAAGTCTTGATCCAAAGGTTAAACAAATAATTGATGATAGTTGTACGCATCCTTTCTGTTGGGAGCGGGGCAGGACCGATCAGAATGAAGCAGCTGCGGGTCATTTCGAGGGCCCCCAGCCGTTCCGAAGCCGGGCCCCGCGTCGTGCCGGATGCAGGGTCCTTCCGGGCCACCAGGCCCTCGGCAGGCCTTGGCCCGGCCCTCGGCCCACCCCCGAGCGGGCAGGAAGCGGGCTCAGTGTGCCTGTTTTGCGGCCTGCGGCGGGTAGGCGTAGAGGAGCAGAACGATCAGCCCCAGCAGCGCCGCCGAAGCCGAGTAGCGACTCAGCGCCAGCCCGCCCTTGGCCAGTGGCTTGTCGAGAAAGTCGCCCACGACGGCGCCCAGGGGCCGAGTCAGGACGAAGGCCCCCCAGAACAACCAGGTACGGGAGGCCTTTGTGCGGTAGTACAGAACAGCCAGGATCGCCAGCATGGCCGTGAAGACCAGGGCTCCCAGGCGGTAGCCCAGGCCGGCTGAATCCGCCGTCCAATCCCCAAGGGCGGTGCCCAGGGTCTGGGAGAACAGGATGGTCACCCAGTAGAAGGCCTCGGCCTTTGGTGCGGCGACCGTATCGACGGAAATGGAACCCAAGGTGCGCTGCCAGAGGAGCAGCGACCCCAGCAGACAGAGGATCAGGATGGTGGTTCCGCCCGCGTAGCCGATGTGCAGCGAGCGGTCGAGGAAGTCCGCCAGGGTGGTGCCCACGGTGGTGGTGGCGATGATGGTGGCCCAGTAGAGCCAGGGTTGGAACCGCTTGGCGGACACCTGGGCGAGCACTGCAACGAGAAACACCGCAGCGAAAATCCCAGTGCCCACGAGGTAGCCGAAGCCCATGGACATGGACAGTGCGTCCCCACCGGTCTCGCCCAGGGTCGTCGCCAGGATCTTGATGACCCAGAAGGCCAGGGTCACCTCGGGCACCTTGCTGAAACCATCCACATCCATCAGCTCCATCCTGGCCTCCAGGAACAGAGGTGCGCTGGAGGCGCCCTTGGTGGCAGGGGAAGGGGTGATTCAGCCGCCCGAAGCAGACAGGAGCTGCTGGACAAACGCAGAGAACAGGTCACGCGCGGCGTCCCCTGCCGGTCCCTTCAGGGCCACCAGGTTCTCGGGATGCCACTGGACGCCGAAGACCCAACGCGAAGGATCCACCGCTTCGACGGCCTCGATGATCGGACCGCTGTCCGGGTGCACCGTGTCCAGGTGCCAGCCAACGGCCACCAGGGGCGACGCCACACGCTTGACGGCCTGGTGGTGGCGGCTGTTCACCAGGAAGACATCCTCGCCCAGCAGGGCCCGCAGCCGGGAGCCCGGCGCCAGCTGCACCCGGTGGTGCATGTCCGGCACATCCGCCGTGCCGTGCTGGTGGCGGGCGGGCTCGCAGGCGAAGTGCTCGGGCACGTGCTGGATCAAGCTGCCGCCCAGGGCCACGTTGAGGATCTGCTCGCCGCGGCAGATGGCCAGGATGGGCAGGCGTCGGTGCCAGGCGTCCCGGATGAGGGGCAGCTCCAGGGCATCCCGCCCCTCATCCAGTTCGGCCGTGGCGTGCACGGGCTCGGCGGCGTCCCAATGGCAGGGATGGATGTCGAACCCGCCCGTGAGCAGCAGCCCAGCCACCCGGTCCAGGTCCGGCGGGGGGTCTCCGGGGGCCACCAGCAGGGTGGGGCCGGACCAGCCGGCCGCCGCCAAGGCCGGAAGGTAATGCTTCTCGGCACCCGACTTGGATTTACAGCTCAGCAGGAGGGTTGAGTTGCCGCTTGACATGTCCATTCCCCAGCGCAAACCTTCTCACCCTACCACCCCCTCAGATGGTCTGAGACGACGGTGAGGCGGAGAGCTCCGCCGATACATAGGAGGACATCATGTCCGGTTCCTTGAACAAAGTTCTGCTCATCGGCAACCTCGGGCGCGACCCCGAGCTGAAGTCCACGCCCTCGGGCCAGAGCGTCGCCCGCTTCTCCGTGGCCACCACGGAGACCTGGAAGAACCAGAGCGGCGAGAAGCAGAGCAAGACCGAGTGGCACAACATCGTGGTGTGGGGCAAGCAGGCCGAGATCGCCGAGAAGTATCTGCGCAAGGGCAAGCAGATCATGGTCGAAGGCCGCATCCAGTACCGCGAGTACACCACCCAGGACGGCGTGAAGAAGACCGCCTGCGACATCCGCTGCGACAACTTCGTCATGCTGGGCCGCATGGAGGACGGCGGCGGCAGCCGCGATTCCAGCAGCTACGGCAGCAAGAGCTCCGGCGGTGGTCAGGACTTCGAGGACCACGGTGCCCCCAGCCCGGCGGGCGGTGGCGGCTTCCCGGATGACGACATTCCGTTCTAGGAAGGAGCCAGAGGGGCAGACCGGCCTCCCATGAAAACGGCGCCTCTGGCGCCGTTTTCATGGGCAGAAGGCAGGGGCAAGGCGAGCGCACTTAAATGCTTCAGGCCAAGCACAGAGGCCGCCTGGGCAGGAATGCCCCTCGGCGAAACAGCGCCGCCGCGCTACAATAGCCGGTTCGGGAGTCTCCATGCTTGCTGTGCAGAATGTCACCATGCGCTACGGCGCGAAAATCCTGTTCGAGGATGTGACCACGACCTTCAACCCGGGCCGGCGCTACGGCCTGACGGGGCCCAACGGGTCGGGCAAGTCCACGTTCATGAAGATCCTGGCGGGTGAGCTGGAGCAGCAGATGGGGAATGTGATCCGGCCCCGCAAGATGGGCATCCTGCGCCAGGATCAGTTCGCCTTCGACCAGTTCCGGGTCATCGACACGGTGATCATGGGCAATGCAGGGCTCTGGAAGGCACTGCAGGAGCGGGACGCCATCTACGAGAAGGCCGAGATGACCGATGCGGACGGCATGCGGGTGGCCGAGCTGGAAGGGATTGTCGCCGACGAGGACGGCTATACCGCCGAGAGCGACGCGGCAGTGCTGCTGGATGGCCTGGGCATCCCCGAGGCCCTGCACGACCGCAAGATGGGCGAGCTGCAGGGAGGTCAGAAGGTGCGGGTGCTGCTGTCCCAGGCGCTCTTCGGCAACCCCGAGGCGCTGCTGCTGGACGAGCCCACCAACCACCTGGACCTGGACTCCATCCACTGGCTGGAGGCGTTCCTCGACCGCTTCAAGGGTACGGTGGTGGTGATCTCCCACGACCGCCACTTTCTGAACAACGTCTGCACCCACATCGCCGACATCGACTACCAGACCATCATCCAGTACACCGGCGGCTACGACGACATGGTGATGGCCAAGATCCAGGTGCGGAGCCGCATCGAATCCGACAACGCCCAGCGCGAGAAGAAGATCGCCCAGCTCAACGAGTTCATCCAGCGCTTCGCCGCGGGCACCCGTAGCAGCCAGGTGAACAGCCGCCGCAAGGAAGTGGAGCGCCTGCAGCCCAGCGACCTGGCCCGCAGCAACATCCAGCGCCCCTTCATCAAGTTCAACATCGGCAAGCCCGGTGGCCGCTACGCCCTGGAGTTCGAGGGCGTGAAGAAGGGCTACGACACCGACAAGGACGGCTCGGGCGGTCGCCACGAGGTCATCAAGGGCTTCTCGGCCATGGTGCAGCGGGGGGAAAAGGTGGCCCTCATGGGTCGCAACGGCATCGGCAAGACCACCCTGCTGAACGCCCTGCTGGCCAACGCGCCGCAGGTGACCGAGCTGGGGCTGAAGCTGGATGGCGGCGAGGTGAAGTGGGGCCACGAGGCCAATGTCGGGTACTTCTCCCAGGATTTCGCCGAGAGCATCCCCAAGGGCTACGAGCTGGTGACCTGGCTGCATCAGTTCGACCCCGAGGCCACCAAGGAGCAGATCCGCGGCATCATGGGCCAGATGCTCTTCCGGGGCGAGGAAGGCAACAAGATGACGGACGTGCTGAGCGGCGGCGAGTCCTGCCGCCTGCTGTTCTGCAAGCTGATGCTGCAGAAGCCCAACATCCTGGTGCTGGACGAACCTACCAACCACCTGGACCTGGAGGCTGTCATCGCCCTCAACGACGCGCTGCAGCGCTACGAGGGCACCATCCTCTTCGTGACCCACGACGAAGACATCATCGACGAAGTGGCCACCCGCATCTGGCACCTCACGGACGACGGGATCGAGGACTTCCAGGGCACCTACGCGGAGTACGGCGCGCCCACCGGGCGGTGAAGCAAAACCGGTTCAGCCGTTTTCGTTTTGAAGAAGCAGCCGCAGCACTTCCTCCGCCACCATCATCCCCACCATGGCGGGCATGTAGGAGATCGTACCCACGGGGCGGCGCTGGCGGCCGGGGCCACGGTGGGGCTCGATGTCCACGGGGTTGGCGGGGCGCTTGTTGTCGGCAGGTTCCAGGGAATAGACGCAGCGAATGCCCTTGGCGATGCCCACCTTGCGCAGCTCCTTGCGCACCCGGGCCGCCAGCGGGCAGAGGCGCGTCTCGCTGAGATCCCCCACGCGCAGCTGACGGCTGTCGGTGCGGCCCCCTGCACCCATGGCAGAGATGATGGGCAGGCCCTGGTCATGGGCGGTGCGCATGAGGGCCACCTTGCAGGTCATGGAGTCGATGGCATCGATCAGTGCATCGGGCCGCGGGAGCAGCAGGCCCGGCAGGGTATCGGTGTGGATGAAGGTGACGCAGGCCTCCACGGCGCACTCGGGGTTGATGTCCCGCACCCGGGCGGCGGCCACCTCCGCCTTGGGCTGGCCGAGGGTCGAGCGCAGGGCGAAGAGCTGGCGGTTGAGGTTGCTGGGGCCCACCACGTCGTGATCCACCAGGCGCAGATGGCCGACGCCCGCCCGGGCCAGGGCCTCCACCGCGAAGGAGCCCACGCCCCCCAGGCCGAAGATGGTCACCCGGGACCCTCGGAGCCGGTCCAGCGCCCCCTCGCCGAGCAGCAGCTCGCTGCGCGAGAACCACCTCATGGCAGCAGCGCCTTGAAGCACCGCTGGCCATTCTTCCAGGTGCGCACGGCCAGGTCTTCCATGGCCACGCCGCGCAGGGCGGCGGCCACCTTCAGCACTGCGTCCAGGTCGCCCTTCCCGTCGGTCTCCAGCAGCAGGTGGGAGGAGGGGACCGACCGGAGGGCCGCCTGGACCGCGCCTGCGCCAGGGCGCAAGAGCGCTCCTGAGAAGGACAGGAACACCCCGAGGGCCTGCAGCTCGGCGGCTGTCTCCACGCTCCCCGAATAGGCGTGGACCAGGGCCCCCGCCGGGGGGACCCCCTCCTCGCGCAGGAGGTCCAGCAGGCGTCCCCAGGCGCGCACGGCATGGATGGCCACCGGACGCTGATGGTCGTGGGCCAGACGGAGCTGGAGCCGGAACGCCGCCTCCTGGCTTGGGCGGTCCGCAGTCGCCCGGGCGAAGTCCAGTCCGCACTCGCCCACCCCCACGCGGTGGGCCTGCAGCAATGCGTCCAGCCGGGCGGCCCAGTCCTGAGAGGCCTCGGCCACAAACCAGGGATGCAGCCCCACCATGGGGAGGACGCCCGGGATGCCGTTGGCATGGGCCAGGATGGCATTCCAGTCGGCCTCCCGCGTTCCGCAGACCACCCGAAGGCCCTCCGGAGGCGTCGGTGGCGCCTCCGAGAGATGGCAGTGGGCATCGAAGTGGAGGCGCATGGTCAGAAGGAGGGCAAGGCTGGTGGTCCCGGCGGGAATTGAACCCACGACCTACCGCTTAGGAGGCGGTCGCTCTATCCGCTGAGCTACGGGACCCACGGTCGGCAGGACCCATTCTAGCGTCATCCCGTTCTATGCGTGGCGAAGCGGGACGGCGATCCCCGCCCCGTCCTCGAGCGCTGCCATGGCGCTCAGCGAATGGGTGCGTACGCCAAGCCGCCGCCGGGGGCCACGAAGACTGCTTCGGAATCCAGCAGGCCCACCAGGCGATGCCCCTCGGCCAGCGGCGTGGGCAGCCAGTCGAGGGTTCCCTTCAGCAGGTCGAAGCGCGCGAGGAGGAGACCTTTGGAGTCTGGGGCACCGCAGGTCTTCACCTGGCTCGGGGCGAACACGCCGAAGACCACCCCACGGCCTGGCCAGGTCAGGACGGGGCCGCGACCGGTGGGCCCCAGCACGGCGCGGGGTGGAATGGCGTCCTGGCAGGTGAAGAAGGTCTGGCCGGGCGCCTTGGGGCCATGGTCGGGATCCAAGACCGTGAACGCCAGGCTCGCGCCTTCGGCGAGGTAGACGGTCCCGTCCACGCTGAGGGCCATGCGGTTGAGGGGCACCCGCAGCGGGTGGGCTCGGGTCTCTTCCACCTGGGCCTTGTCGCCGAATGCCCAGAGCACCTCGCCGGTCTTGAGGTCCCGCTTTTCGAGGTAGGGCCGCAGGGTGCGGTAGAGGATGAAGATGCCGTCCTGGCCGGCGGCCAGGTCCTCCACGGAGCCTGGGAGCGTGAACAGGCTGTCCGGCTTGCCGTCCTTGCCCAGGAGTGCCAGACGGTCTCCACACACGAGCCAGATGCGGTTGTAGCAATCCTGCACCCAGCGTTCGGGCACGGCGTCGCAGGCAGCGGAGGCCTCGGTTGGCTCCTGTGCGACGGGATCGGGTGTGCGGGGGTGGCGGGAGATGCCATAGAGCAGCGCACCGGCCGCATCGTATTCGGTGCTTGCCTGGGCCCTTGGACGGGGCGGGGCCTTGGGCGCAGCCGCTTTTTTCGGCTCAGGCAAGGCCACGGGAAGGGTACCCAGCAGGCCACCGCCCTTGATCCAGGTGCGGAGGGAACGGGCGGTCGGATCGAAGAAGATCATGGACCCATCTACCTCCTGGAAAGCCCAGCCCGCCGCCTGGTGGTTGGGATCCCAGACTTGGGCTTGGAGGGGTGCCGCGAGGGCCGTACTCAGGATGAAGAGGGCGATCAGGAAGCGTGGGTTCATTCATCACCTGCCTATATTTTATTATGCCCATTGAACTGTCCGGTTGAATACCAAGGGCTGTGATCCAGCGCACGAATCAGACCGAAGACCTGGCTATCCATTGAGTTACACGCTTCGCCCGATTCTTGCGATGATGGAGGGACACCCCGGAGTCGCCATGTCGAGATCGCAGCTCAAGGACGAAGTGTTCATGAACATGGCGCTGGAACTCAGCCGGCTGGGGACTTGCTGTCGCTTGCAGGTGGGCGCCGTCCTGCTGCGCGCGGATGGCGGCGTGGCGGCCGCTGGGTTCAATGGGGCCCTGCCGGGCATGCCCCACTGCACGCCAGAGACCTGCAAGCCCGGTCAGCGCTGCCTGCACACCAGCCATGCTGAAGAAAACGCCTTGGGGTTCTGCGACGGGCCCGTGGCCACGGCCTATGTCACCCACGAGCCCTGCCTCACCTGCTGCCGGGCTCTGGTGCGCCGCGGTGTGCGCCGCGTGGTCTTCAGCCATCCCTACACCAGCATCGCAGAGCAAGAGCGGACGGAGCGGCAGGGCATCCTGGACCACTTCGCCGTGCGCTGGGAGCACCTCCGCCTGGGGTGAACCCGCAGGCTCAGATGCCTCCGTGTTCCCAGGTGGAAGAGGGCTCCAGGTCGAGGGGGATCTCGGTGCCATCGTCGAGCACGAGCCGGGGCCGGTCCCCGCGACCTGCGCGCACGTCGACGATGGTTCGCCCCACCAGCCGCTCTCGCTGGCCCCGGTGCCAGGAAATGCCCACGGGATAGGTGCGGCGGTAGGCGTCCAGGGGGCTTTCCATCCACTGGCACAGGCGTCCCAGGGCTGCCTGCAGCGCCCCTTCAAAGCCCTTGGGGGGTTCGGGTTCCAGGCCCGCGGCCAGAAGGAACGACTCGGCGGCGGAATACTCCCCTTGGGTCCGGCTCTCCCAGCGGCGAACTGCCGGAGCGGGTGACTGGCCCTCGAGCACCATGGGCCGCTCTCGGTGGACGCCCAGCCAGAGCGACACGCGCCCGCAGGGGCCGGTTCCTTCGAAATCCAGGGGCAGCTGGGCGTCGTCATGGAACACCACCGCCCTCAGGGGCAGCCACTCGAAGGTCTCCGCCACCTTCGCGGCGACGGGGCCGTGGAGTTCCTGGCGCAGGCTGGCCACGGCATCGGCAAAGACCTGACGCAGCCCCGCCAGGCTCAACACGCCCTCCGGCAGGCCTTTGGCATCCAGGTCCAGGGGTGGCTCGTGCCAGTCCGCCGCCAGGGCCGGGATGACCTGGTGGAAGAGGATGAGGGTGGGATCCCAGTCCCAGTGCCGGGCGGGTTCATAGCCCAGCTCACGGCACAGGTCGAACCAGGCCCGGGCCGGGGCCGTGGCACCGGCCCGGAAGACGGAGTGGCCATCCAGGAATACTTCGCAGCCGAGCCCCAGTGCCGTCTCACAGCGGCAGAGGCCCAGCTCGTGGCGGCCCAGGGTGGCCAGGGTGGCCTCGTGGTAGGGATGGTCCTCCTGCCGCAGCACTTTCAGCGGCGCGCTGAGGATCCAAGCGTCCAAGGCCATGCCCTGCCTCCCGTATAGAAGGCCAACCTGGGTCGGCCGGGCAGGCCCGTCAATCCCTCCAGGGGGATTGTTCCAAAAGGATCACTCCACCCGCTGGAGGCTTGTGCCCGGGTAGTAGTGGCTCAGGATCTGCTGGAAGGTGGCGCCTTCCAGGGCCATGCCATAGGCCCCGGTCTGGCACATGCCCAGGCCGTGGCCCCAGCCACGGCCGTAGAAGATCCAGCGGCGGCTCGCGTTCCGGCCCACGGTGAGCCAGCGGAACACGTTGTCCTTGAGGCCCAGGAGCCCACGGATGTGCATGCCACGCACCCGGTGGGCGGCGCCCTTGGTGTCGACCAGGGTCAGCAGCTCGACGCGCCCCTGCTCGTTGGTGTCGGCCTTCAGCTCGCGGATGCCCGGCACCCGGATGCGCTTCCGCACCAAGGCCAGCAGCTCGGCCTCGGTGTATTCCACCCGCCAGTGGGCGGTGGGGTTGTACCGGTCCCAGGCCGCTCCGTCAGGATCGAGGCGCCGCACCAGCACTTGAGCGGGGGCACCTTCCCCGGGGATCCACTTCAGGCGGTCCCCCACCTGGACATCGGCCTTGGCCAGCAGCCGGAGGGAACCGTCCGGGCCCTCTTCTGCGAGCAGGAGGGTCGGTGCGAGGGACAGGGGTTCGGGTCCGCCGCGCTTGCGGCGCACCTGCCGATCCAGGAGCAGGGACCCTTCTCCGGGTGTGGAGGGTTCCAGCTCCTGCCAGAGCTTCCCGAGGACCTGGAGGGCCTGGTGGAGGGTCGGGGGGCCGGAGGCTGCCCAGTCGGAGGCGGCAACCACGCCCCGTCGGGTGAGGAAGGCCGCCAGGAGGCGGTCCTCCGGCATGGAATCCGGCAGGAAGTAGGCCGCGTCCTGGGGACGTTCCTGGCCATCGACCAGAGTCTGGAAGCCGAAGGCCCGGGCCAGGGCCAGGACGAGGCGGCCGTCCCGGGCCAGGGGCAAGGTCTCCAGGGAGAGCCGCTGCTGCAGGAGGCGCACGGGCTGGGCCAGATCCTCGCGGGTGGCGGGCTTGGCGAGGCGGGGGCCGGACAGCCAGTCGGTGGGAATGGCGAAGGAGGCCAGCCGCAGCAGCTCCCAGCTCAGCCAGGGCTGCAGGGGTTCGCTGGTGACAGGGGCACCGGAGGCAAAGGGCAGGGTGAGGGGTTTCACTGGATAGCAGGTGGCGGCCTTGAGGTAGGGCGCATTGCCGCCGAACACCTGGCTGACGTCAGTCGTGTGGCCGCCGCAGTTGGCCATGAACAGGGCCTGGATGGGCTGGCCGCCGAAGGTGGCGAAGAGGCCCTCGGTCTCCTGGATGGCGCGGTCCGTGAGGGACTGTTCGCCATCGCGGCCGCCATAGACCTGATCGGCCACGGTGTCGCCCATGTCGAAGCCGTCGGCGGAGCGTTTGCCCCGGTTCGCCACGGCATAGGTGCGGGCGGCCACAGCCTGGGCCTTGAGCGCTTCGAGGGAAGGGAACTCCCAGGCACCCATCTCCTTGGGCACCACGCCCCGAAGGTAGGTCTCCAGGTCCAGCGTGTTCACGACGGTCAACCGCCCGAGGGCGTTGGGGAAGATCTCGACCTTGCCCCTGTAGCGCCCCTTGCCAACCAGGGTGGTGAGCTCACCCACGGGCTTCAGCCAAATGCCCCCCAGGGGCAGGGCGCGGCGTTCGAAGCGCTCGGTGACCGCATAGAGCGCCCGCCCCTTCCTGGGCTGGCTGGGGCGCGATTCCGAGGCGACCCAGAGCTCATCGAAGCCCAGGTCCTGGAGCTTCTGCAGGACCGGCTCCGCCGCGGAGGCCTCGAGAAAGTGGCCCGTGAGCACCCGCCAGGTGTCGGCATCGGGCACCTTCACCCGGTCGGGCATCTCGCCCAGGTCCTTCAGGCGCTTCATGAGGCTTAGGGCTTCGGCGCTGCTGTGGGGGCGCCCCACCTGGATGCGGTACTCCGAAGTGGGATCGGAGAGCCCCCGGCTGTCCCACCAGATCCGGAGCTTCTCCTCAGGAGCGACCTTCATCAGGGGAATTCCGGCGCGGTCGCAGACCTGGCCGCCGCCCTCCAGGGCGACGATCCACTCGATGGCCTGGGTGTCCAGGCCGATCCTCAGCGGGGGTTGCGCAGTGAAGACGGGAAGGGCAGAAAGGACGAGGGCGGCAAGGCGGAAGGGCTTCATCCGCTGAATTGTCCCACGAATCCCACGAGCGCTCGCCAACGCCGCGCCCGCAGCGCTTCCGCATCCAGCAGCTCGCCGGCAGGCCCCCGCCGGTGCAGCAGCAGGACCAGGGCGCTCTGGTCCGCGGGCCGGTAGAAAAGGGCCGGGCCGGTGTAGCCCAGGTGGTACCACCAGCCGGAAGGAACCCCCGGGGCTGGGTTCAGCGGCGGGGCCGCCGGGGCTGCGGCCTCGTCGCTCGATTCGAGGATGTGGAGGCCGAGGCCCAGCGGCAGACTGGCCAGCAGGTGCCCGAAGCGGCCAGGTCCGGTGTGCGCCACCTGCAATCCCAGGCCCCAGGAGGTGCCATCCTCCCCCGGAACCGGGTCCAGCGCCATGCGCGCGGGCCAGCCCGCCGCCACCCAGCGTTCCAGGACCCGCTTGCACTGTGCCGGGGTGGTGCCGAACCCCGCATGTCCCTGCATGCCCGCCCGGGCGTTGCAGTCGTGGGGCTGGTCGGGCAGGCGGGCCGGGAGGGACTGTGCCGTGGCCAAGGGCCACGCCTTGGCATCGGGACCCTCCGGCACCTCCACCGGGCAGGTTCTCCAGGGCCAGGGGCTCAGCCCGGTGGCTTCCCCCAGGAGGCGGAAGGGTACGCCTGTCTCTGCTTCGAGCAGCTCGGCCAGCAGGCGGTAGTTGAGGTCCGAGTAGGTCGCGAGTCCCGGTGTGGCCGGCCGCAGCAGGGCGTGGGATTCCCTCATGGGGCTGCGCAGCTGGGCGGCCACCGATGCGCCGGTGTAGGGCCGCCAGGGAGGCAGGCCCGAGGTGTGGGAGAGCAGCTGACGCACCGTCAGCGGCGTGTCGCGGTCGTGGAAGCCCAGGACCCAGCGCCGATCCGCTGCCAGGTCGAGGAAGGCCAGCGCCAGCGGCGCAGTCACCAGGGGCTTGGCGAGGGAGGCGAGGTCGTAGAAGACGGTCACCCCCGGTTGATCTCCGCCAGGCTCCTGGCCACGGCCTTCTGTACCTGGTCGGCCACGCGCATGGCCTCCTGGCCCTCGTCCCAAGTGACACCCTCAATCCCCCGGCCCAGGCAGGCGGCATGGAAGGCCTCGATCTCCAGCCGCAGGGGCTCGCCTTCCTCGATGTCGGCGGTCTCGGGCCGGACTTCGGGACCGTCCGGGCCCATGACCAGGCGCAGCAGTTCCAGCTTCTGGGCAGCGAAGTCGAGGCTGGCGTATTCCTTGTCGCCGAAGGCGCGCAGGGTGCGCTCCTTCTTCCGGGCCACCCGGCTCGCGGTGACCGTGGCGAAGGCGCCCCCTTCGAACTTCAGGCGGGCGTTCACCAGGTCGGCGTACGGGGTGAGCACGGGCACGCCCACGGCCTCGACGTCGATGACCGGTCGCCCCACCAGGGCCCGCAGCAGGTCGAGGTCATGGATCATCACATCCATGACCACATCCACCTCAAGGCTGCGGGCCGGGAAGGGGGACACCCGCACGGCCTCGAGGAACCGGGGCTTGAACCCGCGCTCCCGCAGGGCGGTGACCGCCGGGTTGAAGCGTTCCAGGTGGCCCACCTGGGCCACCAGGCCGGGCCGAGCCGCCTGGGCCTCGGCCAAAGCCTTGAGGAGCGCAACACCTTCCTCCAGGGTGGCGGCCAGGGGTTTTTCCATGAGCACATGTTTGGAGGCCTTCAGGGCCTGGACGCCCAGGGCGTGGTGGAAGCCCGTGGGCGCGGCGATCTGCACGGCATCCACGTCCGCCAGCACCTGCTCCAATGTGGCGGCCCAGGGGGCCCCGAACTTGGCGGCGATCTCGGGTCCGCGCACGGGATCGGGGTCCACCACCGCCGTGAGGACGGCATCTGGCGCGGAGGCGGCGATCCGGGCGTGATGCTGCCCCAGATGTCCTACACCGACCACCGCGACCCGAAGCTTCGACATGATGTCCTCCCGACCGACCCAGCCTATCAGGGCTGATACCCTGTAGCCTTCACTCCCGAGGTCACCATGAACTTGAAGCTCGACGCCCTGAACCTGGTCCGATGGCTGCACTTCGTCACCCTGACGGTGGGTGGGGGCGCCGCCGTGGTGACCCTCCTCCTGTCAGGCTTCGAGGACGGCCGGGAGGACCTCCGCGGTCTGGCCGCCACGGTCTGGTCCAAGGTGGTGGCCTGGTCCTTCCGCCTGGCCCTGGTGGCCGGGATCGTCCTGCTGGTGCTGATGATCCAGGGCGGTCAGAACCCCTTCAAGGCCGGGATCTATTTCCACATCAAGCTGACCCTGGTGTTCATCCTGGTCGGCCTGTCGGAGATGACCCCCAAGGCCCTGGCCGCAGGGAAGCGGGGGTCGGCCCTCCTGGTGCTGGTGCTGTTCCTCGCCGCCTCCTTCACCGTCTTCAACAAGGGGCTGTTCCGGAAAGAAGCCCCCAAGGCGGGCTTGGACGTGCCGGTGACGGCGACGGCCATCGTCCCCGCCCGCTAGCCCATGCGTGCCCTGCTGCTGGCGCTGACGGCCTCAGCGCTACTGGCCGGCTGGCCCCAGACCACGCCGGAGCGCACCCAGTTCCGCCGCACCTCGACCGTGGCCGAAGTCCGGTCGTTCATGAGTGCCCTGAGCCAAGCGGGGCACGGGCTGGAGCCCTACCACCCCCAGGGCGCCCCCACGGCCACGGAGACCGGGAAGCCGCTGCTGGCGTGGCGCCTGAAGGGAACCGCCCCGGCCCCGCTGCGGGTCTACGTCAATGCCAACATCCACGCCGGAGAGGTGGAGGGCAAGGAGGCCATCCAACAGGTGGTGCGCGAGTTGCTGCAGGGGCGGCACCCGCTGCTGCGGCGGCACCTGGACCTGGTGGTGATGCCTGCCTACAACGTGGATGGGACCGATGCCTTGGATCCCGCCATCCGGCCTTGGCAGCCCAATCCCACGGAGTCCGGCGTGGGGCGGCGAGAAAATGCCCTCGGGCTCGATCTCAACCGGGACCTCATGAAGGCGGCCGCGCCCAACACCCGGTGGCTGCTGGCCATGCTCAACGCCTTCGATCCCGCTGTGGTCATGGACCTCCACACGACCAACGGCAGCACCCACGGCTTCCACCTGACCCATGGCCCGGCCTGCACCCTGGGGGCGGACGAGGGCCTGCTGGCCTTCAACCGGCAGATGCTGGTGGCCGTGCGCGAGCAGCTGAAGGCCGAGGGCATGCCCACCTACGACTACGGCAATTTCATTCCCTACAAGCCGACGGCGGAGAAACCGCCCACGGCCTGGGAGACCTACGATGCCCATCCCCGGCTGCTCACCAACTATCCGGCGCTCCGCAACCGCCTCGCGGTGCTGTCCGAGAGCTACGTCTACCGCAGCTGGCCCGACCGGATCGCCGACACGCGGCGATTCGTCCTGGCCTGCCTGACCTGGCTGGCCGAGCACCGTGATGAGGTGCGCCTCCAGGTGCAGCAGGCGCAGGAGCGCTGGGTCAGCGCTTGGCGCAATGGCTCCGTGGCCCTGCCCCTCTCGGCCAAGCTGAAGGAGGTAGAACGCGCACCCTTCGACTGGGTGGAGGTCATCCGTGACGCCCAGGGCCGGGTGGTGGGGGAGAAGGGTCGCACCCATCTTGTGCTGCCGAGCTTCGTGGGCTTCGAGGGCCAGGACCTGGTGGCGGTACCGGCAGGCTACCTGGTGGACCCGGCGTTCCGGAGCGAGGTGCTGCCGGTCCTCCAGGCCCACGGATTGAAGGTCCAGCCGGGTTCCACCCGGCCGCGGGAGCTTCCGCTGCTGTACTTCCAGGAGACCGGCCGCAAGGTGTCGGCCTCTGCCTACCAGGGCGTGTTCACCCTCGAGTTGCAGGGCGCCTGGACAGCCACGTTCACCCCCAAGCGGCTGCAGGCGGTCTGGGCCCCCGCAGACCTCGATGAGGCCCTCTACATCCCCCTGAACCAGCCGCTGGGCCGGCTGGCCTTCTACCTGCTGGATCCCCGCAGCACCGATGGCCTGGCCTTCTGGGGGTTCTTCCACAGCGCCCTGATTCGCGGCGACGGCATGTGGGGGGAACCGCCCCGGTTCCCGATCCTGGCCGTGGGCCGGGGCGACGCACAGCCCATCCAGGCGAGCCCCACGTCCCTACCCTGGACGCAGGAATAGGGCAGCCAGAGACGCGTGGGGCCGGGAATCCCGGCCGCTCAGCGTCCACCCGCAGGGTGTGTGGCACGGAACCTCAGTCCTCGGGTTCCTCGTAGTCGCCGTTGTGCCAAACATTCTGCACATCATCGTTGTCTTCCAGCAGGTCCACGAGCTTCAGGAAGCTGGCGAGCTTGGGGCCGTCGAGGGCCGTGCTGGTGCTGGGGTCCATGATGAGCTTGGCCTCAATGACGGGGAGCTTGGCGGCGTCAACGGCGTCCTTCACTGCCTGGTAGGACTCTGGGCTGGTTTTGATGACCCAGGCTTCGCCTTCGTTGACCACATCGTCAGCGCCAGCCTCCAGGGCCACTTCCATTATCTGGTCCTCGGAAACCTCAGGCTCGACCACGATCTGCCCCTGCTTGCTGAATAGGTAGGCCACCGAACCCATGGCCCCAAGTTCCCCGCCGAACTTGGTGAAGTAGCTCCGGACCTCCGGGGTGGTGCGGTTCTTGTTGTCGGTCATGGCCTCGACCAGGATGGCCACACCGCCGGGGCCGTAGGCCTCGTAAATGACTTCCTCGTAGGTCACGCCTTCGAGTTCGCCCGTGCCCTTCTTGATGGCCCGCTCCCAGTTGTCCTTGGGCATGTTGCTGCCCTTGGCCTGGTCAACCGCGAGGCGCAGGCGCGGGTTGCTGGCGACATCGCCGCCCCCCAGGCGGGCCGCCACGGTGATCTCCTTCAGGATCTTCGTGAAGACCTTGCCGCGCTTGGCGTCCGCCGCGCCCTTCTTGTGCTTGATGGTGGACCATTTGCTGTGGCCTGACATGGTGTACTCCAGAGAATCGCGGGTATGGGGTTCGGGAAGGAATCAGCCGCGCAGGGCCCGGCGGGAGATCCGGGCGAAGGGCGGGGCCTCCTGGCGCATCATGGGGCGCTCGAGGAGGAACTGGTACCACTGCTCACCGTAGACCTTCATCTTGAGGGCCTTGCCGTTCTGCAGCAGGTTGCGGTTGGTGATGAGCCGCTCATCCCCCTTGCAGATGCCAAGTCCCTTGTTGAGGATTTCGATGGCGTGGTCCCGCTCGCCCATCTCCATCAGGACGTAGGCATACACGGCGTAGAGCAGGCTCTCCTTCTTCCCGGTCTTGAGGGCCAGGTTGAAGGTCTCCTTGGCCTTCCTCTTCTCACCGCGCTTCCACTGGAGGATGCCCAGCATGGCCTTGGCGATGTAGTGTTGCATGGATGCAGAAGCGAGCAGGGGTTCGGCCTCATCGTTCTTCTTGCGGAGGTATTGCACGACCCCGATCTGGCCGTCAATGCTGCCCTTTACCAGGAACTGCCGGGAGGAGAACTTGTACCCTTCCTTCATGACTTCAACGGCCTTCTCGAACTGCTGTTTTTTCAGCTGATCGCCGGCCCGGGTGAACACCTTCTCGAGTTCCTGTTGAACTTTGCGTCCCAGCCAGATGAACAGGCCGGCCCCGGCGAGGAAGCCGATTGGGATGCTGATCCACAGACTGATGCGCAGCAAGGTGGAGAGCAGGATCACGGCAAGGGCGGCGCCCAGGCCGAGCAGGAGGTTGATCACGAAGGCTCCGGATGGCACGGCCCGAGTCCGGGCCAAAGGGCCATTTTATCGGCCTTCGGGCCCGTTGACCATGCGGAGGTTCGCCGATCTAGGCAATGACCCCGCTGCGGGAAGGGCTGGGCTTTCGTCGCCGCAGGATGCGCTTGGGGGCGACCGCCGCCATCTCCTTCCTGGGCCGGCCCGGACCCCGCTTGGGACCGGGGTCCTTGGGCTTGACCGCCTTGCGGACCTTCTCTTTCTTCTCCTTCTTGACCCGTTCCCGCCGTACCAGGGCTGCCGCAGCCCGGCCGGTAACCACGACCCGGCTGCCATCCTTGAGTTTCTTGACCTTGCTGCCCGGCTTTCGCCCCCGCTTGAGGGTCATGGACAGGGGTTCCTGATCGAGCAATTCGCGTTCGAGTTCCGCCTGTAGTGTCATCATTTCGCCGCGATCCACTTCGTGATCGTGACCACAGAGATGCAGGAAGCCGTGGATAACCAGGGTCTCGACTTCGCGTCGTCGGCTCACCCCGAATTTCTTGGCCATTTTTTCCGCGGTGGGAAGGCTGATTACGATGTCTCCAAGGTGGGGAAAGGCCCCTTTCTCCGCACTCGACGGGAAGCTCAGCACATCGGTGGTCATGTTTTTCCCACGATGTTCACGGTTGAGTTTTCTCATGCCACGATCATCGACATAGGTAAGAGAAATGCCCTGTGCATCCGGAGCGAGCCGATCCCTGAGGTCATGAAGCAGTTTGCCGAGGGACTGCTCACCTGGTCCCCGCATTTTGCTTCGGCTTGACCAATCAATCTGGAAGGGGGGGCGGGGCTGGGTCATGGCCGATTCCTTCAGCAAGATCAATCAAAGGGCACTCATCATGCGTCCAATTGAGTGGTTGGTCAATCGGAATATTCTAGCGGTAGGAATTGAATCGGTGTTGCTGAAAGCAATGCCAGACTTGAGTGGTCTTTAAATGGTTCAAGCAATTCATCGAAAGGTTGCATTAAAAGGAGAAATAAGCAAGTCGATTCAACTTTTGAATTTTCAGGTGTGCTGCCATCCTGGGCGGATGGAGCCACGCCTTCCCCCCAACCTCGCCGCACCCCTGGGTCGGTTCCTGGTCCTGCTCGACCGCTGGAATCGGACCCACGCCCTCACCGCACTGCCCCCAGGGGTGCGCCGGGAGGAGTTGCTGCAGGATGCCGCAGCCCTCCTGCCCTTTCTTGAGCAGGCACCTCCTGGGGCCCGGGTGGCTGACCTGGGCACGGGCATGGGGTCTCCCGCCGTGGTCCTGGCCCTTGCCCGGCCCGACCTGGAGGTGGTGGGTATCGATGCTTCCATGAAGAAGTTGGCCTTCCTGAGACAGGTGGCCATGGAACTCCCCGTGCCAAACCTCAGGGCGCTGCATGGGCGCCTCGAGGAGCTGTCTAGCCTGGAGGCCGACTGGGGTACCGCGAAGGCCCTTGGCTCCCTGGAGCAGCTCACAGGCTGGTGGTCCCGGCATGGCCGGATGGGAGCACCCTTCTTCGCGCTGAAGGGTCCCGATTGGGAGGAGGAAGGCCTACCTGCCGGGTGGACCGCCAGCGCCCACCCCTACTCGCTGCCCACCAGAGGCCAGCGCGTCGTGCTGGAATTGCGCAGGACCTCGGATCCGCGACAGAAAGAAGCCCCCTGACGGGGGCTTCTTTGGGGTGGTGAAGCGCACGGTCAGGGCGTAATGGAATCGCCGGATTCAATTTCCTCGGCGGAGCGGAGGACGCGGCAGGTTGCGGACCGGGCGTCGGCCCGGACCACGAGGGCCTGCCCCAGGTAATAGGTGGTGGTTTCGGTCGGGGGGTTTTTCGCCCCGTCAGAGCCCACCGGGAAGGTCTTCACCCGGACAGCGAGCAGCACATCGCCGACTTTGAGCCCGTCATTGCTGCCCTTGTCGATGATGATCATGTCGCCCGCCGCTGAATGCAGCTTGGCATCCCTGATGTAGACCACCAGGCCAGCGTTGGCGGCAACCTTCACGGGTTCACTGGTATCGGTCCGCAGCTGCAGCGGGATGTTGGCGGGCTCGGTGAACTTCACCAGGTGATCGCCGACCTCCACGCTGTCCAGGCAGCGCTCGATCACCGCCACAGAGCCGCGGCTCTGGGCCGTGATGACCCGCACCACACCGACCTGCTGGATGACATCGCCCAGCTTCTGCTTGGGGTGGGTGGGGTGCATCAGGTCCCGGGCCACGGTTTTGAGGATCAGGAACCGGTCGCCCACCTTGACGCCCTGGTCCACTCCGCCATTGACATAGACCACTTCGCCCTGGGACAGGAACTGGCGGTCTTCACGCTTGTTGGAGGTGATGGTGAAGGCACCCTGGCCCTTGTAGTGGGCCTCGGCCCCCTCGGGGGCCAGGTAGGGCAGTTGGATGAAGTCCTGGAACGAGAACCCCAACTCCGGTCGGCGCACGGCCGAGGGATCAGCCCTGCGCTGGTCGGGCTGCAATCCAGTCACCTCTTCCGGGACGCCCTCCGCCGTGGCCACTCCGCGGGCCAGGTCGATGATCAGAGGGTCGCCGGGATAGATCCAATGGGGATCCTTGACCCACTGGTTCAGCTCCCAGATCTGCGGCCATGCATAGGGGTTGCCAAGGTATTTGCCTGCGAGGTCCCAGAGCGTGTCGCCCTTCTGGACGAGGTGGGTCCGAGAGCCTTCGGGAACCTTCAGTTCCTTGGGATAGTCCCACTTGGAGGCATGGGCCTCGACCTGCACGGCATTGGAAGAAAGCGGCTCCTGGGCCCTCAGGCCCGGTGCGGCAAGCGCGAGAAGGGCAAGCAGGCCCGGCGCGACCATTCGGGATCGAAACCGGCCGATGGGCAGGCGAGTGGGCTGGTGCATCAGGGACCCCCAGTCATGATTGGACAGCGCTGATTATAGGTCTTCGACGCGGATCATATCTGAAAATAATGACAAGCGGTTGCGAACTTCGTCCTGGCTGATCTGCTCGAGCCGTTCCGTCGAGAAGGCTTCAACCGTAAAACTGGCCATGACGGAGCCCACCAGGGTGGCGTGCTTAAGGGCCGTGACATCGGTCCGCTCGATCCAGGCCAGATACCCGAGGAACCCCCCCGCAAAGGTATCGCCGGCCCCCGTGGGATCGAACACGTTTTCCAGGGGGTAGGCTGGCGCCGCGAAAATGCCCTCGGGGGTGAACAGGGCCACGCCATACTCCCCCCGCTTGACCACCAGGATGCGGGGGCCAAGCGCCTGGATCCGTCGGTAAGCCTTGATCAGGCTGTGCTCCTGGGTGAGTTCCCGCACCTCGGCATCGTTGACCAGGAGGATGTCGACTTCCTTGAGCACGGCCTCCAGGGCTGGGCGGGCCCCCCGAATCCAGTAGTTCATTGTGTCGAGGGCTATCCACTTGGGGCGGGCGGCCATCTGCCGCACCACATCCAGCTGGAGGACCGGATCGATGTTCCCCAGGAAAAGGTACTGGGACTCGCGGTAGGCAGGGGGCAGGTCCGGACGGAAATCGGCGAACACGTTCAGGTCGGTCGCGAGGGTCTTGGCCTCGTTGAGGTCATAGCCGTAGGACCCCTTCCAGTGGAAGCTGAGGCCCTTCACCCGGGCCAACCCCGTCAGGTCGATGGGGCGGCGATCGAAGGCCTGCATCTGCTCAGGCCCGAAGTCCTCACCCACCACTGCCACGATCCGCACGGGATGAAAGCGGCTGGCACTCAGCGAGAAGTAGGTGGCAGACCCGCCCAGGGCGTGATCTTTTCGGCCAAAGGGGGTTTCCAGATCATCGAAGGCCACGCTTCCGACAACAAGCAGACTCATGGTTCAGGCTCCTGGGGGGGGCTGGGGCGAAGGAGGGGTGAGGTAGAGCAGCCAGGCTTGGGCACCACCCATGGGGATGGGGGCCTGCGCATACCTGGACACCATCGGGAGGTCTCCCGAGGACAGGAGGACCAGCAGGCCCTCGTGAAGCAAGGGATCGGTCCCCAGGATCACCTGCAGGCTCCGCCAACCGAGGAAGAGGCCATCCCCCAGCCGGTCCTTGAGGCGTTCCGTCGCATCCAGAAGGGTGTGACCCCGGAGGTCCAGGCTGCCATCGACCTCGATGGCCATGCCAGCGGCCAGCTGAAAGCGGATCGGGGCTTGTGGGACGGGAGGCGCCGGTTCCGGGAGGGCCTCCAAGGCCGGAGCTTCCGCCACCGGGAGCGGGGGCGCCTCCGGTGGAGTTGGCAGAGCTGGTGGGGGCGGGGGCGGGACGGCCGTGGAGGGTGCCAAGCCCGGCAGGGCCTGCGCCAGTGGCTTGAGGCCCTTCAGATCTTTCAGCGCGGCTTCAAAGGTCTCGGGGGGGGGCTGCGGCGGCGGGGCGCCCTGTGTCTTCGAATCCTGCGCCTCGGGCAAGGCGGGGCGGGGCGCACGGGCCGGTTTCAGCCCCATGGCCGACAGGAACACGGCATCCTCGTCATCCAAGCGGGGGGGGCCGCCCGGCAAGGGACTCGGCCGCGGTGGGGGCTTGGGTGGGGCCGGGGTCGGCTCCGGGGGCAGCTGCTGCTTGAGTTTTGCCAGATCTTGTTTCCAGGCCATGAACCATCCTTGCTCAGACCAGAGTAGGCCATCGCCTGCCCGCTCCAAAGCCTGCCGTTGCAATCCCGCACGCAAAGGAGGCAAAACGCCGCGAGCATGCCTGCGCTTCAACCGATTCCAGCCGGCGGGCATCCAAGGTTTGACGCCACTCGGCGTAACCTGGCACAGCCTTCGCTCGTAGCCTGGTGAACCCTCCTGGAGGCCACATGCGCCCGCTTGCCGCCCTGCTCACCTTGCCGCTGATCCTGGTTTCCGGTTCCGCCCTGAAGGCCCAGAGCCCTCATGTCGGCTTCAGCCTGAACCTGCTGTTCCCGACCGGGGCCTTTGCCAGCACCACCTATCCCGGGTACTACAGCGTCAGCGCGGGCCGTGACATCCCGGCCCAGAAGGAGACCTACGACGTGGGTCTCGGTGGCAGCTTCACCGTCAGCTTCCCCGTGGACCGGACCCTCGCCATCCGCCTGAACCTCAGTGGGTCTGCCGAGAACGGCACCAACCGGGCCCCGGGCGAGACCACCATCAACCTCCGGCACTCCCAGTTCAACCTGGGGGGCGACCTGCAGATCTTCCCCCAGGGCACGGCCTATCGGCATCGCGGCCTCTACTTCGTGACGGGGCTCTCGGCAGATTTCGAGCAGTTCGACCGGTCCTTCGGTGATCCCCAGTACGACTACACCGACACCACCCGCAAGAGCCGCCTGGGCGGCTCCCTCGGCATTGGCCACAGCTTCGGCTATGACGCGGGCATGCGATTCACCATGGAAGCCACCTTCCACAAGACCCTGACTGCCCATGACGTGGAAGCTGGCGACCCACCCAGCACCGACTTCGTCAAGCTGGGGTTCGGGTTCGTGTTCTAGCGCACCTCGCCTGAAATAGCTGGATCAATGGGGTGATGGCGAGGTGCACTTCCATCGGGGCCTGGCCCCTCTGGTTCCCTTGCGCGCAGACGCGCCAGGGCTGTCACCCCTCTGGGGGCACTGGCGTGCCCCCAGACCCCCGCCACGTGGTGCCCAGGGGCGTGGCGGATGATCCGGCTATTTCGCGTGGGCACCACTAGCGGGCCGGCATCCGATTGGAAACGGCCTCAGGCGGGGCCGTTTCCAATCATTACCAGCCTCGCCTCACTTCTTCTTGGCGCTGCTCTTTTTCCGGCGTGGCTTGGGGGCCTCCGGCGCCTCGTCCTTGCCCAGCAGGGCATTGACCAATCGGCTCACAGCCTTGTTGGCGGGGTCAAGCTTCTCCAGGCGGCGGGCGTAGGTAAGGCGCTCCTGCTTGGGCCGCGTGTCGTCGGCCTTCACCTGCTCGACCTTGGCGGCCACGTAGGCAGCGGTGCCCCCGGCTTCCGCGAGTTCGGCCTTCTCGGAGGCCAGAAAAGCCTCCCAAGCCTCAGCCGTCCTGGCCGTGGTGTCCTTGGCCTGGCGCAGCCGTCCCAGGATGGCGTCGATGTCAGCCAGGGCCCGCTCACTGTGCGCGATGGCGGCCTGCTGCTCGTCCATGGACAGCTTCAACTGCTGCCTGAGCTTGATCTGATCCTGGGTCAGGCCGGGGGCCTCATCGAGTTCCTTCATGCGCGGGGCCTGCTTGGCCAAGGTCTCACGGAACTCCTTGAGCCTGGCTTCGTGTTCCAGGCGGGTCTTGGCCAGGAAGGGCTCCGCGGTGGCGAGGTTTTCCTCGGCCGCCAGCTTCGCCTTTTGGAAATGGACAACGGCAGCCTCCCAGCTTCCTTCGGCCAGGCAGGCCCGGGCGGCCAGACCCCGCAGGGCCACGAGGGCATGCATATCGTTGTAATCCGAGGGATTGACGGCCATTCCTTCCCGGCCCAGGAGGGCTTCCACCCCCTTGCGGACTGTGCCCGCCTCGCCTCGTTCCAGCTGCATTTCCCAGGGGCCGCGCACTTCCTTGAACCGATCCGTCAGGCTCTGGGCCCCAAGGTTGGACACCAGGAGGCAGGCGAATAGGATTCCCAAGCGATTCATGGTCGCTCCTCTTCAATCGGGCGCGGGGTTGGAGAGCTACTTCTTCTTGCCGGCCTTGCGGGCAGGCTTGGCTTCCTTGGCAAATGCCTCCTTGCCGGCCTTCAGGTTGTCGAGGGCCTTCTGGGCGCCTGCATTGCCGGGATCCAGCACCAGCAAGCGATTGAGGAAGGCGGCCTGGGCCTGGGGGGTGCCCTGCTTGGTGACGTTCTCGGGGGCCCGCAGGACCGCATCCACCCAGGTCTTTCGACCCACGATCTTCACCTTTTTCAGAACCTGCTGGGTGTTGAACTGGGTGAGCTCGTCATTCTGGTCCGCCAGTGTCTTCTTCGCCTTGGCCAGGGCTTCCTCGGCGGCCTTCACCATGCCATCGACTTCCTTGTGGTTGTCGGCGAGCAGCTTGGCGACCTTGGGGGCATTGACGAGGTTCTGCTTGTGCACGGGCAGGGCGGCGTTGATCTGGGCCAGTTCCTGGTCATCCTGCTGGATCTGGGTGCCACGGGCGTTGAAGGCGTCCACTTCCTGCTTGGTCAGCTTCTTCTTGCCCGCCTTCACGTCGGCGGTGAGGGCCTCCCGTTCGGCGTTGAAGGCCTTGATCTTGGCATCCAGCTCCTTCTGCCTGGGCTCGTTCTTGGCGACATAGTCACCCGAGTCCTTCGCGACCTTCTTCCACTGCTCGGCGAGGGGCGCCTGCGCCTTGTCCAGGTCGGCCAGGTTCGCGCGGGCGGCCTGGACACGCTGCTCCTGGATCTCCATGGCCTTTTCCCACTGGCCATTCTCGGCGGCGACATTGGCGTACAGGCGGTAGAGCTGCATCAGCCCCTGCGCATTGTCCAGGCTCTGCATGATGGCCCTGGGGTTTGAAGCATCAAAGCGGGGCCGCTCCGTCGGCAGGAGGCCCTGGGCCTTGGTGAGCGCCTCGGGGAATTTGAGCTCCTTGAGCATTTGGTTGATGCCGGGCAGCTCGTCGTTGAACCGCTTGGCCAGGTCGAGGTTGGCAGGAGCCTGGGCGACCAGGGCGACAGCAGGTGCGAGCAGGAGAAGCATCGGGCGCATGGGCACTCCAGAAAGGTGAAGGTTCCAGGGTAGCGAAAAGGGTCCGGTGACGTGTTGTTCCGGGCGAATTTGTGACGGGATCAGTCGCTGCCACGCTTTTCTTCGAGTTCCAGCCACTCCAGTTCCAGGACTTCCAGTTCAGCGTGCAGGGAATTCCGTTCCAGCAATGCCGCATGCCCGGGACTTTCCGGCCGGAGGAAGGCGGCTGGTGCCGCCAACACGGTATCGGCTTGTCCCAGCCGGGTCTGCAGGTCCGCCAAGGCCTGCTCCACCTCCGAGAGGCGCCGCTGCTCCTTCTGGGTGAGTCCGGGTTTCCTGGGCTTGACGCTCCCGGGTTTGGAGGGGGGTCGGAGTGCCCCCTCGGGCGGCTGGGCCTGTTCGGCGGCCCGCGCTTCCCGGAGGCTGCGAACCGTCGAGGGCGCGCCTTCGTAGAATTCCCATCTTGGCGTCCCAGAGGGATTCCAGGCCAAGGTGTGGCTGGCCACCTGGTCCAGGAAAAACCGATCGTGGCTTACCAACACCAGCGTGCCCCCAAATTCGGAGAGGGCTTCCTCCAGGTTCTGCAGGGTGGGGATGTCCAGGTCGTTGGTGGGCTCGTCGAGGATCAGCAGATCCGACGGACTGAGCATGGCCTTGGCCAGCAGCAGCCGGTTCCGCTCACCGCCACTGAGGGTGGCCGCGGCGCGGGCTTGCTGGTCCACCGGAAAGCCGAAGCGGGTAAGGTAGACATGGGCCAGCATGGTGCCGTGGCCGGTGTCCACCACGGCGGCCCGGTCCGCCAGGTTGTCCAGGATGGTGCGTCGGCCATCCAGCTCGCCGCGCCCCTGGGAGATCGCCGTGACCGCCAGCTTGGGGTGGCAGGTGAGGGTGCCCTGGGTGGGCGTGAGCTCCCCCAAAAGGATCTTCAGGAGTGTGGATTTCCCACAGCCGTTGGGGCCGAGGAGGGCGATGCGCATGCCGCGCTGGAGGCTCAGCTCGAGGCCTCCAAGCAATTCCTCGCCCTCCGGGTAGGCGAAGCAGATGCCCTCGGCCCGGATCAGGGCGTCGCTCCGGTTGCCCCCGGTGGCGAAACCCAGGGCCTGCCTTACTTCAAGGCGCGTGCGGTCCTCTACGGAATCCTTGAGGTCAAGCACATCCTGGATACGCAGCTTGGACTTGCGGGTGCGGGCCTTGGCACCTCGGCGCAACCAAGCCATTTCCCGGCGCAGCCGGTTCTGCATGTGCTCGGTCAGCCGCGACTCGCGGAAGTCCCGGTCGGCCTTCTCCAGCAGGTAGTCGCTGTAGCCGCCGTCGTAGCTGCGCAGGCCGCCCTCCTCCAGTTCGAGCATCCGGGTGGCCACGGCATCCAGCAGGTGGCGGTCATGGGTGATCAGCAGCAGGGCACCTTCAAACCCCTGGAGCCAGGCCTCCAGGCGCTCGACCTGCTCCGGGTCCAGGTGGTTGGTGGGCTCGTCCAGAACGAGGACATCGGGCTCCTTGAGCCAGGCCTGGGCCAGGGCCACGCGCTTTCGCCAGCCGCCGGAGAGGGCTTCCACTTCCAGGTCGAGGTCGCTGAGACCCCAGGTGGTGGCAGCGGCCTTCAGTCGGGGGGTGAGGTCCCAGCCCCAATGTTCCAGTCGGTGCTCGACGGTTTGCAGTTCGTCAAGCAGGCGGGATTCGATTCCGGGGGCCGCACCGTGGAGACTGTCGTGGATGGCCTGATGCCGGGCGAGGAGGGCCGCATGGTCCGCCAGGGCTGCCTCGAGGGCCTGCCGGACCGTCGCTCCCGGGGCAAAGTGCGGCTCCTGGCTGAGGCGGGCGATGCGCAGCCCTTGCGTGATCACCACCTCACCGGCATCCGGTACTTCATCCCCTGAAAGGAGCCGGAACAGCGTGCTCTTGCCTGCACCGTTGCGGCCGATGAGGCCCACCTTCTCGCCCTGGAAGAGACCGAAACTCAGTCCATCCAGAATGGCTGTCGCGCCATATCGTTTCGTGACATTGATCAAACTCAGGGCGATGGATGGCAAGAATGGCTCCTCGGACCTTCCAGAATCCCATGGAAGGGTCGATGCTTGCCCCGAAAGTCAGCTGAGGTGCCCATGTCGCTCCAAGAAGAACTCCAGATGTCCAAGCTCCCCGCTCCGGGTGTGCAGCTGATGCTCCAGCTCATGCTCACCCGGGAGGCCGTCGTGCGCGTGCAGGAGAAGCTGTTCGAGGCCCATGGCCTGACCATCCAGCAGTACAACGTGCTGCGCATCGTGCGTGGGGGCCCCACCAAGGGCCACCCCATCTACGAGATCGAGCGGCGCATGATCTACCGTTTCGCCAATGTGACGCGCCTGGTGGATCGACTGGAGGTGCAGGGGCTGCTCAAGCGGGTGGCCGACCCGAAGGACCGCCGGGTCAGCCGCGTGGTGATCACCCCCAAGGGGCGTCGGCTCATGGAGCGGCTCGACGAGCCCGTGCAGCAGATGGCGACGCGCCTGACCAGCTGCTGTGACGAATCGGAATGTCTGGCCATGGCCGACCGGCTGGAGCGCCTCCGGGACCACTGTGCACACCAGGAAGGCATTCAGGAGGAGCTGGTCGGCGCCAGCAGCTGATCCAGGAGCGCGTAGGCCTCCACCTCGGAAATGTCCTCGACCTGGAGCCAGTGCCCCTGGCCCAGGTCCATCCAGAGTCGGCGGGACCCAGCCTGCCACCACCCGGTGCGGAGCGTGCGCGGCCCGGCCAGTTTCTGGGCGCTGCGGGTCTGGTCCTCCCCAGGCCGCACCGAGGCTTGGATCCGCCAAGAGCCCCCAGTCCTGGAACGGAGGTTCAGCGTCCCGGCGGTCTCCTTCCAACTCGCGCCAGGCAGGCGCAACCGCAGGCCGCCGGGCACCACGACCTGATCGCCCTGAACGAGCAGGGGTGGGATGCCAGTGGGCAGCCATCGCGCCCGGGCCAGGTCTGAAGCCGCGCCTTCCCAGGCGACACTGCCCATGTCGGCGAGGTCGGTGTCGCCCAGCTTGATCCGGAAGGCGGAAGCGGGTGCCTGGTCGAAGGTGGGATCCACGGGGACCCAGCGATTCCCCAGCCGCACCTCCACCCAGAAATGAAGGCCAAGCCAGTCTCCGAGACCCACCCAGCCCGTGACCCCCCGGGCAGGCACCCCGAGCCGCCGCAGGAGTGCCACCGCCAGCACCCCGTGTTCGGTGCAGTCGCCCCGTGGGTGGTGGCAGACCTCCAGGGCTGAGGCAAAGCCCACCGAGAAGTCCTTCTCGGTGATCCAGTCGAAGACGAAGGACGTGACACGGCGGGTCAGGTCCCAGCGGGAGAGGCCGGGCGGCAGGGCCATGCGGCGGAGCAGTCCCTCGAAGGCGGGATCCCGGAAGGGTACCAAGGGACTGGGGGCCAGGTAGGGGGCCTCTCCGGCTCCGGGGGGGCCGGAGACCGGAGGCTGGGTGGCCTCCGCGGTGGTCGGCGGGGTGGCCTGTCGAAGGCGCCAGGCGCCGTCCGGCAGTCGCTGCTGCTGCCCATCTGCCACCAGCGGGGGCAGGGGCCCACCCTCGACCCGGAGGGTCACGTCCTGGCGCCAGAGGCGGAAGGGGTCGGGAGGCAGGGGCTGAAGGGTGCGTTCGAAGAACCCGGCACCAGATGTCTTGCCTTTGGTGGGAGGTGGCAGCTCTGCCCGCTGGGTGATGAGCTCCTGGCCACCCAACTCGGTCCGATGGCGCAGCCAGCCCTGTTCCGGGGAGATCCAGACTTCCACCGGGGCCGTGAGGGGGCCTTCGCGCTCCTCTCCGGTGAACCGGACCGCATCCGGGAAGCCGGGCAGGGGTGCCGGGCCCTGGGGCACCAGGTCCAGGCGGTTCCATTGTTGGAAAGGGAAGGAGAAGGTCACGGCCTGGATCGGGAGGCGACGTTTCGCGGCCTCCTTCATGCGGGAGTCGAAGGCCTCGGGCCACAGCAGGGTGGTGGCGGGGACCTCCTTCCGAAGGGCCGGACCCCGGTCGGGTTCCAGGGTGAGGACCCCGGGGTCCTGGGGTGACCACCGGGCCCGGCCCTGGAAGGGTTCCGCCGAAAGCTGGAGGCGCCAGGTGAAGGTCAGCCCCCCGTCAGGCCCTTTTCGGGCGCTCTGTTCCACATCCTGGCGCAATTCCTGGCCCAGCCGGGACAGCACCATCCATTCGTGGGTCCGGCACTCCTGGCCATCGGCCAGGACGCGCATCTCCTGGGTGGAGCCCCCGATTTCCAGGCCGTCCAGCCACTGACTGAACACCTGGCGGTTCGGGACCTGTCCCCGGAGGCTGAGGGCCGTAAAGAGCAGGATGACCAGGGAGAAGGCGCGCATCGCCCCAGTCTATCGGCCTCGGACGGCTGTCAGTCCGCCAGGCCTGCGGCCAGTCGCCGGTCCCTGATCCGCTCGCCCCGGGCGGCCCGGGCCAGCTGCCTCCAGGCAAGGGCCTGGGCGCGCTGTTCGGGGGTGAGGATCGTCTGCACCGCCAGGCGCACCGAGCGGCAGGCCAGCATCAGGTCGAGGCGCGCGGCCGAGGCCGATTCATACAGGACCCGTACCTGCGATTCAGGCAAGGCTGGATCCTGCAGGCCGACCCGCAGGGCCTGGGCGGTCTTCCGAGCCGCCTCCCGCTTCAGGCGAACCTCGGGACGATGCTGCTCCCGGAGCTCCTGGATGTGGGCCCTCTGGTCTTTTGAAAGGCCCAGGCACTGGGCGACCTGCTCGGCACGGGCCTGGGGGGCCGCATTGGATTGACCCCAGATGGGAAGGACCGCCCAGGCGAGCAGGAAGGCAGAAAAGGAGGGCGATTTCATGGGGGCTCCGGGGTGAGGTGGCTGGATCCTGGCCCTCCTTGAGACCCGGGCCCGGGCCCGGGGTTGAATCCGGGCAGACTGGAGGGGTGCTCCGGACCCTTGCCGCCATCGTTCTTAAGTCCGTTCCCCATGCCGAGGGCGGTGCAGTCGTGTCCTTCCTCTCCGAACATGGGGAGCGGCTGTCCGGAGTGGCCAAGGGGGTGCGGAAGCCCACTGCAAAGTGGGTGGGCTCCTTCGAACCCCTGGGCCTGGTGCAGGTGACCTTTTTCGGGAAGGAACACGCAGACCTCCGGCGGGTCACCCGCTGCGAGTTGAGTTTCAGCCCGCTCACCCTGGGGCATCTGGAATCCAGCCTGGTCATGGCCTGCCTTGCGGATCTGTTCGACCGCGTGGCCCGGGAGGGGGTCGAGGACGAGCGGCTGTTCCGGCTGCTGAACGCCTGCGGCAGGGCGCTGAAGGCTGATCCAGACAACGCTTTGGGCATCCTGGCCTATGCGGAGCACTGGCTGCTCCACTGCCTGGGCCTGCTGCCCCCGGCCAGGGTCTGTGGGCGCTGCGGGAGTGCCGACGCCGGCCTGGTACGCCTGGACCCCGAAGCGGGCTGGTGCTGCTCGACCTGCACCCCAGTGGATCCAGCGGAGGCCCTCCCAGGGGGGGTTCGTCACTACCTGAACCGTCTGCGGACCGTCAAGGCGGACCAGGCGCCCAGGGCCGCCCCCGGGGACGAGGCCCAGAGGGCGGTGACGGCGCTGCTGCGGGAACGGCTGCTCCAGGAGCTGGGGGGGAGCCTCAAAAGCTACGACGTGCTTTGGCGAACCGTCTGATTCTTGCCTCCCCGGGGGGACCGGCCGATGGAGGTCCCATGGTCGTGGAACTGAACAAGGGACTGTATCGGTCCATCTGGAGCTGGGCGAGGGGCTCTAAGCTGCCTCTGGACCTGGCAGGGCTCCCGTTTCTCGGGGCGGTAGCCTACCTGCTCTTCCGGCATGCGGCGGCCCTCCGCCCCCTTGAAGGGGCCCTCCTGGTGGTGGCCACCGCCGGCTTCCTGCGGGCGGGCCTCCACTGGTGGGGCTGGCACCAGCGCCTGCTCAAGGACGGTCCCCTGCTGGATTGGGTGCAGCGCATTCTCCAGGGAGAACGCCAGCCCCTGCAGGCCCTGGACCGACAGCTGCCGAAGCAGCACCAGGTCAGACAGGTGGCCGAGGCCTTGAATGCCGTCCTCCTCGACCTTCAGGAAGAGCGCGAGGAGTTGGCCGACCTTCGGCGGGCCCACGCCCGGGACTGGCGCCATTTTGATACCTTGCTGGCGTCCATTCAGGAACATCGCGCCAAGGATCAGGCGGGACGTCTTGCCGGCAAAGCCCAATTGGAGACCCTTGGCCGGGATTTGAAGACAGCCATTGAGGACACTCTGCGACTGGATCAGATTGAGCTCAACTACCGACTGCGGGCGGATCAGTTTCGGCTGCAGGGGCAAGCCTTCCGGAGCACATTGGACCAGGTGAGGGCTGGGCTCGACCAGTTCGAGAACCTCCTGGAGGAGTTGAAGGATTCCTTCCCACGGCTGCGCCGGGAGGAGGATGCCCTGGGCCGGCTGGCCGATGCAGGCATGCGCCAGGGCGCCCGGCTGTCGCTGTCCGTGAAGGGCCTGGTGGCGCACACCCCCCGGCTGGTGGACGAGACCCAGGCGCGGACCGAGTGGCTGCGGCGGCTTCGCCTGGTCGCCGATGGTGCGCGGGACCGCACGGAAGCACTGGCGCGGCGGATGGAAGGATTCCGGGAAGAGGCGCAGGCCAGGATCCGAGCCTTCGGCGGCGCCATGGGCGGACTGAAGGAACTGGACCATGTGGCCCAGCAGACCGGCCTGCTGGCGGTGAATGCCGCCATCCTCGCCCAGCGGGATGGCGGGTCGGCCGGCATGGCTGAAATCGGCGCGCGGCTCCGCCTGCTGGCGGATCAGACCTCCGAAGGCACCGCAGCCATGGGGCGCACCCTGGAGGCCTATCAGCAGGGGCTGGAGCGGGAGACTGCTGGACTCTGGGATCTCCAGGAAGTGGCCCAGAACCTCCTCGCGGACATCCATGAACTGTTGAGAACGTCTGGACAGCTGGACCGACAGGGACATGACCTGGAGCGGGCGCTGGAGACGCACCTGGGCATGGCGGACGAGCTCAGGCAGGCCTCGGAACGCGCCGAGCTTTCCCTCCAGGAAGTCGGGGCCCGGGCCATGGCCCTGGAAGCAGCCCACGGTCGGCAATGGGGCGTCGAGGCCAAGCTCGCTCCCGAGCGAGAACGGCTTGCCCGGATGGGAATGCGCCTGGCAGAAGTCGGGGACGGGCTGGCTCACATCAGCCAGCAGAACATCGACGAGATCTGGGAGATCCTTGCCCGGCATCAGGAAGTCCGGAAGACCGACGCCTATCGCCAGGTCACGGGCATGGGGTTGCCGCAGATCATGGATGAACCCGCGGGGGCCAAGGCCGCCTGGAATGGCATCGCCTGGGCCCGGTCCCATCGGCGGAGCCTGCTCTTCGGCGATGGGCGGAGCGCCTACCTTCCCTACGGGTACCTCGACGACGGGGGTGCGATCCACCTTCGTCTCCTTGGCCAGGATGCCCTCTACCAGCCGGAACCTTCGGCGCTGGAAGCCTGGTCCTGTGACACGACTGGGCAGATCTGGGAGCTCAGTCTCCTTGAATCCCTTAGGACCGAAAGCCACCGGCTCACCCTCCTTTCCCTGCTGAAGGAGAGTCCTGTGGCGGGTTGTTTCCCGGGCATGGAGCTGCGCATCACACCCAATGGCGCCCAGCTCAGGCTGCCTCACCCGTACCCAGGACTGCCGGCGTTCCTGGCCGGTCTAGGCTTGGAACTTCCCCTGGAATCCGACCAGTGGGGCCAGGGCTTCCGTGCCCTCAAGCCCCTCTATCGGGAGCGCCAAGGCCTCCTCTGGCTAGGGCCCGGGCAAGGCGGGGGCGTGCAGAACCAGTGCATCCGACTCGTGCACGAATGGGTGGGAGATGACCATCACCACGAGTACTTCCTGCCATCCCTGCCCTATCAGGGCCACCGCCCACCTTGTCCATGGCTTGGCGATGGCGAGGTCCCGGAGCGGCTGGAGATCCCGTTGGCCGCCCGATGCGCGGCTTTTGGCAGCGATGCCAGTGGCCTGCGTTCCTTCCATCAGCGGTTGCTGGAGGCCGGCGCCACGGAGGGGACGGACGGCGCGGTCTTCTGTGCTGTGCCCATCACCCATCCCCACCCGGAAGCCCTGCTGCTCCGCTTGTTCCAGGCGGACACTGAGCTCGCGGGAGCCTTCCATCCAGATCTGGTGCCCTACCAGATGCGGTTGCGCGAGGAGGTCCTGGCCGGTACAGGCGATCCCTACCAGGCCGCCTGGTCGCTGCTGGAGGATCTGCAGCGCGAGGGTTGGGTGCTGCCGCTGACCATTGCGTGAGATATCTGTGACATTCCGTTGAAGTTAATTTGATCAACGGACTTGACAGGTGGATGGGTGCGCCGATACCTGGTTCAAGCGATCTTTGGACCCCCTTCAGACGGTGTGTGATCCAGGGCCCGGGACCGCCACCAGCCAGCCCCCACGTCGGTGGTGGCGGCAGCTGCAGGGAGCCATCGGCGCCAACCACAGGAGAATCCATGTTCCATGTCGCGTTCCCGCGCGGCCAGGGCCCTGCCTTCCCGGACCTGCCGCCCACCCTGCAACCCGGTGCCGTCGCCTTGGCCGCGCCCCGCCCCGAGCATGCCCGGGCGGCCCTGCTCACCTCCCTGGTCTACCTCCTCCTGGGCGCTGGTCTGGTGCTCGCCGGATCGGCTGTGCAGCAGGTGGTACCCGTTCCGCCCCCCACTACCACCAGGCCATTCCCCATTGAAATCCCAGGCCCACCACGGGTGCGGCTGCCCGAAGTCAGGTCCACCCCTCCGAGCCGCAGCGGACCGCTGGAGGCGAACCCAGCAGCCCCCGCACCTCCCCAGACAGCCGCCCCACCCAACGAGGCGCCCGCGGCCCTGCCCACGGAGAACCATGCGGGCGATCGTCCCGCGACGGCCTCCCAGCCGGGTCGCCCTGGCCGGCCCGGGATGGAGGCCCCTGGGGGCCCAGGCGAGACAAGCACGACGCCGCGCGACTTCGGGGCGACGGGTTTGGCGATCCTCCATCAGGTTGAGCCCGTCTACCCGGACTTCGCCCGTCATGCACGGATCCAGGGGCCCGTGGTCCTCAGGTTGACCGTGGACACGCAAGGTCAGCCTACCTTGGTGGAAGTATTGGAAGGTCACCCCGCCTTCCACCAGGCGGCCCTGCAGGCCGCGCGGCAGTGGCGCTTCGAACCCGCCCAGGTGGACGGCCGTCCCGTCACCGCGACCTTCAAGCTCACCCTCAACTTCCGGTTGCGGTGAGGTAGCCATGGCACGCCTGCGCAGCGACATCAACGTGACCCCACTGGTGGACATCGTGCTGGTCCTCCTGATCGTCTTCATCGTCCTGGTGCCAGTGGTCCCCCATGCCCTGGCCACCACCCTGCCCACGCCCGACGGGCCCGGGCAGGGTGGCCCGGCCCTCCGGCTCTCCCTTCTCGCGGACGGTCGGGTGGCTCTGGCCGGGGCCCTGGTGCCACCGGGGGCATGGTCAGCCCTGGTGCGAGCCTCCACGGGCCCCGTCATCCTGAGCGTCTCGCCGGACCTGCCCCTCAGCCGGGTCACCGATGTGCTGGACCAGGTGAAGGGGCTGCGGCCCGAGGCACCGTTGCGGGTGGTTGCGGCGACAGGAGGCCCCGGGCCCGTGCTACCTTAGGCCTCGTGGATCAGGGCGTCGCTGCTCGCAAGGGCAGAGGAAAGTCCGGGCTCCGCAGGGTGCTGGGCCTGGTAACACCAGGGCGGGGCGACCCGACGGAAAGTGCAACAGAGAACAGACCGCCGATGGATCTCCGGATCACAGGCAAGGGTGAAACGGTGGGGTAAGAGCCCACCGCCGGACTGGCAACAGGACGGGCACGGCAAACCCCCCAGGGAGCAAGACCAAATAGGCCGGCGCACCGCGCAAGCGGCGAGGGTTGACCCGACCGAGCCGGCGGGTAGGTCGCATGAGGTGGCTGGCGACAGTCATCCCAGAGGAATGACGCTCCACGACAGAACCCGGCTTACCGATCCACCACGGCCCCCGCAAGGGGGCCGCGCTGCCTCGGCAAGCCTCCGGCTTGCCCTCCCGCCTATCGCCCACTCCCGGGTGAGCCTCCCATCATGGCCTTTGCAAGGGGGCCATGCTTCGTCCGGTCCCGGTGGGATTTCCGCCTCGCCGGGTTTCGACTGGGGTTAACCTTGGGGCTTCCCGAGTAGGCCTCTGAGCAGCAGCCGACAGCCCTTGTGTGACACGCCTGGACCGGGCGTCAGGGCCCTGCGCCTCGGCTGACCTGAGGGCGCATGGTGTCCAGTCGCCCTGTTGCGACTGACGTACTCACCCTTCACTCGGAGTGACCCGTGTCCTTTCCCAACCTGCACCACCTGGCCCGCCGCCTTGAGCGGGCGCAGGCCCTTCAAAACGAACGCTTCAACCAGGCCTCCGGTGGCCAAAGCCTGCCCGTAGGCGGCGGTTTCGCGCACTTCCGCGGCGTGGGCCACCCCCTCAACCAGGCCCTGGGCCTGATCGAGCCCCTCAGCCATCACGACCTCGAAGCGGTGGAAGCCTTTCTGGGCGCCCCCACGGTGCTGGAGCTGAGCCCTGGGGCTGAGGCCTCCCTCTGGCCGCTGTTGGCCGCGCGGGGCTATCGCGTGCACCAGTTCCAGCAGCTGTGGGTCCGTCCGCTGTCGCCTGCTGGGGAGCCGGTTCAGAAGGCGGACATACGGGTGGCAAGGCCCGACGAAGCCGAACGCTACAGCCGCCTCACCGGCGCCGCTTTCCTCGAGCAGGATGACTGGCAGGATCTGGAGCCCCCCTTCCGGGTCTCCCTGGAGGTGCCGGATGCCTGGGGGTTCCTGGCCTTCGCGGGAGACGTGCCGGCCGGCGGGGGCATGCTGGGCATCGTGGACGGGGTGGCCCTGCTGTCCGGGGATGGCGTCCTTCCGGGGCACCGGGGAAGGGGGCTGCAGAAGGCCCTGATTCTTGCGCGGCTGGCCTTCGCCCACCAGATGGGCTGCGACGTGGCCTGTGCCTCGACGGCCCCTGGGACCCCCAGCCAGCGGTCCTATGAGGCCTGCGGCTTCCGGGTCGCCTATCCCAAGTTCGAGATGGCCCGGGGGTAAAGGTCGTGATGCGATAGTGGGGGATGCACCGTCCCGCACCCTCCACTGCTGCACTCCTGGTGACGGCCCTGGCCTTCCACGTGGACATGCTGCTCTACTACCTGCTGGTGCCGCTGCTGCCTGGGTATGCGCGGGATCTGCACCTCAACCAGATGGAAGTGGGCATCCTGTTCGGCAGCTATGCCGTGGCCCTGCTGCTCGCCACCTTCCCGGTGGCCATGCTGACCGACCGGTACGGCCGCAAGGCGCCCATGCTTTGGGGGCTTGGCGGTCTGGCGGTGACCACCCTGGTCTTCGCGGTGTCGCGGCAGTACTGGCTGCTGGTGCTGGCCCGTTTCCTCCAGGGCATTGCGGGTGCCGCCACCTGGCTGCCGGGCATGGCGCTGCTGGCCGATCACTTCCCAGCCGAGTCACGGGGCAAGGCCATGGGCACGGCCTTCGCGGCCGCCAACCTCGGCGTGCTCATCGGCCCACCGCTGTCGGGCTTCCTGGCCCAGCACGCGGGTCCGTCCTCCCCCTTCCTGCTCGGGGCCGGGCTCGTGGCACTGGATGCTGTCGGCAGGGTGTTCCTCCTGCCGGAGGTGGAACCCGACCGGGGACCGCGCCTGCCGTTCCGGCAGCTCCTGGCGGATCCGGTCATCCGTCTCTTCGCAGGTGCCATGGCGCTGGGCTCCTGCCTCTGGGCGCTGCTGGAGTCCACCCTGCCGCTGGACCTGGATGGTCGGCTGCACCTGTCCCCTTCCCGGATCGGCCTCTGCTTCGCGGCGGCGGCCCTGGCCCATACCTTCACCTCCCCGCTGATGGGGCGCCTCTCGGACCGCATCGGCCGGGTGAAGGTCCTGCGCATCGGGCTGGTGTTGGCCGTGGTGCTGATCCCCCTGCCGGCACTCCTGCCGAGGCCCTGGATGGTGGTGCTCGCGATGATGGGCATCGGAGCCACCGCCAGCTTCATCATGAGCCCCTGCAGCCCGGCGGTGGCGGACCAGGTGGAACGGCAGGGGAGCCAGAGCTTCGCCTCCGCCTTCTCCATCCTGAATCTCTCGTATTCGGTGGGGCTCATGGTCGGCCCCCTGGTGGGCAGTGCCCTTGTGCAGGGGGTCGGCCTTCCCCTGGCCCTGGCTGTCTGCGGCCTTGGATTCGGCGCCTACCTGTGGCCCGCGCGGCGGTTCACAGCGTAGGATGCCTCACCACTTTCGCCTGGCGGCCCGGTAGATCCAGCGCTCCGCGCCCTCGTTCCAGGGGCGGCCATCCAGGCCGCCATATGCCTGCGCCACCTGGAAGCCGGCCTGTTCCAGCCTGGTTCGGACCTCCGCATCGGTCGGAATCCAGATGTCGTGGCAGAAGATGGCCCCCTGGCACACGCGCTCGGTCCGAATGCGGCGACCATCGGCGCTCCAACGGGCGCACTCCTCGTAGCCTTCCGCCTCGAAGGCCAGCCAGTCCCCTTCCACGTCCCGTAGGGCCGACTGGAGGAAGGAACGCCCAGCCAGATCCAGGAGCAGGATGCCGCCAGGCCGCAGCACCCGGGCGAACTCCTCCAACTGCCGCAGGTTTTCAGCTTCAGAGGCGAAGTAGCCCCAGCTGGTGAACGCGCAGAACACACCATCGGCCGAACCCGTACGAAAGGGCAGGGCCCGGACATCCAGGCGGGCCAGGGGGGCAGGGTGTTCGCCCTGGTGCCGGGCCAGGTTCAGGGGGCTCAGGTCACCCCCAACCACCTCCAGTCCCCGGGCGCGCAAGTGGGGGTGGAGCCGCCCCCAGCCGCAGGGTAGGTCGAGGACCAGGCTGCCGGGCGGAAGGTCCAGCAGGCCCACCAGCGCCGGGCCTTCCTGGGCCGCATCCATGGCCTTGTCGGCGTAAATGGTGAAATAGGCCGGGTGGTCGAAATCCTTCACGAACCAATCCATGGCCCGAGTGTGGCAGAGCCCATGGGTCGGAGGGACTACGAGCCTTCCTCTGTCTCCGCCTTGACCAGCTTCACGGCTGGGGCGGCCTGGGGCGCGTTGGCGATCCCTTTCCAGACATACCGGGTGCCGCGCTTTTGTCCGTTCTTGACGATCAGCTGGGCGTCCTCCAGGTCGGTGAAGAGGCGGCGCAGGGTGGCGGGAGCCCAGTCGCAGTCCTTGAGGTCCAGGGCGACCTGGGCTTCGAAGCTGCTGAGGGAGCCCCGGTCCTGCAGGCTCTTCATCAGCTTGGCTTTTAGATCCTCCAGCTCTGGCTTCGAACGCCTGGCCTTGGTCTTGAAGGCTGGAGATGGCTCTGGGGCAGCTGCGGGGGCGACTGCTTTGGGGGTTGGGGACACCGGACTGGCGGTGCTCAGAGACGCCGGGGCTTGGGCCTGCACCAGCAGACCGTCGAGGTAGATGTCGCCCCGCTCGGGCTGGAAAAGGACCACCACGGAGCCGGGCGACATGCCTTCATGCTGGAGCGCGGTGATGACCCGTTCCCCGATTCTGGATTTCTGCTCGGCGGTGAGACTCGGGGTTTCAATAATGACGACAGCCATGCGTGCTCCATTATGTATACGGAATCTTCATATTATCCCGCTTTCAAAGATTGTAAAAGGCGGAATGCGACGCAGTTCGGTTAGACTTCCCCTGAGGTCCCCCATGCGCAAGCCAAAGATTGAGCGGCCGGAGGAGCAGCAGCGTTTCGAATCCTTCCTGCGGTCGCGTCAGCTGAAGTTGACGGGAGAGCGGTTGGAGCTGGTGGAGGAGGTCTTCGGCCAGGCCCACCATTTCGACGCGGATCAACTCCACATGGCCTTGAAGCAGAAGGGCAAGCCCATTAGCCGGGCGACGGTCTACCGGACGCTGGATCTGCTGGTCCAGTGCGGCCTGGTGCGCAAGAGCAGCTTCGGCGACCAGCACGCCCACTACGAAGCCGTCCACAGCGACGAGCACCACGACCACCTCATCTGCCTGAACTGCGATGCCATCATCGAGTTCTACCGGCCCGACCTTGAGGCCCTGCAGGACCAGATCTGCGTGGAGTACGCGTTCAAGCCCATGCATCACAGCCACCAGATCTTCGGCCTGTGCAAGGCCTGCCAGGGCAAGGAGACGGATGATTCCGTCCTCGCCCACCGCATGAGCCAGCTGAATACCTGAGGGGTACCGGGACCAAAAGTCGCCATCGCTTCCCTGCGGAGACTCCCCGTGCCAGGTGGCCGGCGACAGTGACCCATGGCCGACCCTCCGCCGAAGCGGGTAGTCTGGGCCATGGCCAAACTGACGATCCAAGACCTCCAGCGCCTTCCCAAGACCGACCTGCATGTCCATCTGGACGGCAGCCTCCGCATTCCCACCATCCTTGACCTGGCGGAACAGCAGAAGGTGAAGCTCCCGGCGGATTCCATCGAGGGCCTCCGACCCTTCGTGGAAGTGGGCGACGACTGCAAGTCCCTGGTGGAGTATCTGCGGGCCTTCGACGTGACGCTCTCGGTGATGCAGACCTACGAGAGCCTGGTGCGCACCTCCTTCGAGCTGGCGGAGGACGCCGCCCAGGAGAATGTGCGCTACCTGGAGGTGCGGTACAGCCCCATCCTCCACCAGCAGAAGGGGCTCACCCTGCACGCCATCGTGCAGGCTGTGCTTGAAGGGCTGGGTCAGGCGGAGCGGCAGTACAACATCAAGACCGGCGTCATCCTCTGCGGGATGCGCCACATCTCCCCGGACATCTCGCTGCGCCTGGCCGACCTCACCGTGGCCTTCAAGAACAAGGGCGTGGTGGGCTTCGATCTGGCGGGCGCGGAGGAGAACTTCCCGGCCAAGCGCCACAAGGATGCCTTTGGCCGCGTGCTTCAGAACAACATCAACTGCACCCTCCATGCCGGAGAAGCCTACGGCCCCGAGAGCATCCACCAGGCCATCCACCTCTGCGGGGCCCACCGCATCGGCCACGGGGTGCGGCTCATCGAGGATGGCGACCTGCTCAACTACGTGAACGACCACCGCATCCCCCTGGAGTGCTGCCCTTCGAGCAACGTGCAGACCAAGGCCGTGAAGAAGATGGCCGACCACCCCATCCGCCTGTTCTATGACCTGGGTCTGCGGGTGACGGTGAACACCGACAACCGCATGGTGACCAACACCACGGTCAGCCGGGAGTTCCAGGTCATCCACGAGGAGCTGGGCTTCAGCCTCGAGGAGATCAAGGAGGTCATCATCATGGGCTTCAAGAGCGCCTTCCTGCCTTATGCCCTGAAGCGCGCCCTGCTGGCCGAGGTGGTTCACGAGCTGAAGGCCTTCAAACCCGGCAGCCTCGAGAGCCGCAAGGAGCAGCTCTGATGCTCGCGCGCTTCGCGGCTTTTCTGGATCGGCACAGCCGGATCCTCCTCAGCACCCACGAGAACCCCGATGGGGATGGCATCGGGGCGGCCATCGCCCTGGCGGTCCACCTGAAGGGCTTGGGCAAAGTTGTTCGAATTGTCGTCACGCCGACCTTGCCGGAAAACCTCCGGTTCCTGGATCCGGAAGGGTGGATCGAGGCTTTCGATGCCACCGGCGCCCATGCCGAGCTGGCCCTCTGGCCTGAGGCATGGCTGCTCATCGACGCCTCGGAGCCCCACCGCCTCGGGCCCCTGTTCGCGGTGTTCGAGCGGACCCAGGCCCAGCGCGCCTGCCTGGACCACCACCTGAAGGATGCCCCACGGGGCTTCGAGGCGGAGTTCACCGATGCCACCGCCAGTGCCAGCACCGAGCTGGTGTATGACTTGGTGCGGCCCCGCCTCCAGGGCGCGTTTCCGCCCATCATGGCCCAGGCGCTGTATGCGGGGCTGGTCAGCGACACCGGCAACTTCCGGCACTCCAACAGCACGCCCAAGGTGCACCTGGCCGCCGCGGACCTCATCGCCCAGGGCGTCCACCCGGCCAGGACCTATACGGCCCTCTACCAGACGGCCACCCCCGCCAAGCTGAAGCTCTTCGGCAAGGCCATGGAAGGTTTGCAGCTGCGCGACGGCGGCCGGTTCGCCTTCGTGGCCATCACCCAGGCAGACCTCGACGCCTGTGGCGCCACCCACGAGGACCTGGACGAGCTGGTGGAGGAGCCCCGCAAACTGAAAGGCGTGGAGGTGGCGGCCTTGTTTTCGGAGGCGGCCGATGGCCGGGCCAAGGTCAGCCTGCGGTCCCGGGAGCGGGTGGATGTGAACGCCGTCTGCCGCCAGTTTGGTGGGGGCGGGCACCGGCTGGCGTCGGGGGCCAAGGCAGCCATGCCTTTGGAAGCGTTCATCTCGGCAGTCGAAGGCGCGGTGGTCGAGCGCCTGCATCTGGACATTGTCTAAAATTAAAATTAGACGATTTCGGGTTGCCAGGGGAATCTCCAGGTCCCAGACTCGTCTTAGTCACGAGTGGCATCGAAACCAGGTGTCCACCCCACCCAGGATACTCATGTCGCCCAAAGAGCCCAGCAGCGCCCCGAAACTTGAACTTTTCTGCAAGTTGCAGGCGGAGAAGGTGCCCTTCATCGCCAAGGCCAACGTGCCGTCCATCTTCGGCAAGTTCACCGTGTACGGGTTCCTGGAGCATGCCACCGGCAAGGAACACCTCGCCATCGTGGCTGGCGAAATCGATGCCCGCCGCCGCATCCCGGTTCGGGTGCACTCCGAGTGCTGGACCGGCGATGTGCTGGGCAGCTTGAAATGCGATTGTCGGCAGCAGTTGGAGGAGGGGCTTCGGCACGTGGCTCAGCACGGCGGCATGGTGCTCTACCTCCGCCAGGAGGGCCGGGGCATCGGACTGCTCAACAAGCTGAAGGCCTACGCCCTCCAGGAGCAGGGGCTCGACACCGTCGAGGCGAACCACTCCCTGGGTTTCCCTGACGACCTCCGCACCTACGACTGTGCGGTGGAGATGCTCAAGTTCTTCGGCATCAACAAGGTGAAGCTGCTCACCAACAACCCCCGCAAGATCGGGGCGCTGGAATCCGCCGGGTTCGAAGTGGAGCGGGAGCGGCACCAGCTGGCTTCCAATCCCCACAACTTGCGCTACCTCAAGACCAAGGCCCGGAAGAGCGGGCACATGCTGGATTTCAAGGAAGAAGCGCTCTGAGCACCGCCCGCCGCTGCCCAGGAACTTGCCCCTTCCACTGAGTCCAGTGAACGTCCCCTGCCAGGCCCTCTGACATGCCCACGCCCGTCTCCGACCAGTCCATCACCGACATTGCCCATGTCATCCAGCTCTCGGTGGCGCCGGTCTTCCTGCTGACGGCCATCGGCACCATCCTGGGCGTGCTGTCGACGCGCCTGGCCCGCATCGTGGACCGCGCGCGTGCCTTGAACGATCGGCTCGAGTCGGCGGGACCCGAACGGTTGCCGGTCATCCATGCGGAGATGGGCACGCTGGCCCGCCGACGCCGGCTGGTGAACCTGGCCATCACCGCCGGAACCACGGCGGCGCTGCTGGTCTGCATCAGCATAGCCACCGTGTTCCTGGGGGCGGTGCTCAAGGCCAATGTCACCCTTACCGTGGCCCTGCTGTTCATCCTGGCCATGGCGGCCTTCGTCGCGGCCCTGCTCCTGTTCCTGCGCGAGGTGCTGGAGGCGGTGCGGAGCCTGGAACTGATCTGACCTGCACTGGCTCGATCGGCGGCTAGAGGCTCTTGATGGCCGCGATTTCCTGGGGGTTGAGGTAGCGCCAGGCACCGGGCTTCAGGAGCGGGTCTGCCAGCGGACCGAACTGCACCCGGCGCAGCTTGCTGACCGGATGGCCGACGGCGGCGAACATGCGCCGGATCTGCTGGTTCTTGCCCTCGGTGAGGGTCACCTTGAGCCAGGGATTGTCGCCCTTCTCGGCGATCTCGATGTGGCAGGGCTTGAGGCGCCGGCCGCTGAGCAGGAACCCTTCCTGGAATTCCCTGAGCAACTCAGGACGGGGATTGCGGTGGACCTTCACGAGGTAGACCTTGGGGATCTCGTGCTCGGGTCCCATGAGCACCTGGGCCAGGGCGCCGTCGTTGGTCATGAGCAGCAGGCCCTCGGAATTGAAGTCGAGGCGGCCCACGGGATAGAGGCGCCCGGGGACGCCCTTCAGGAGGGCCATCACGGTGGGGCGACCCTGGTCGTCGCGGACCGTGGTGACGTAGCCCTTGGGCTTGTTCATGAGGATGTAGACCGGCGCCTCGCGCTCGATGGGGAGGAGGTCCACGGTGATGGCGTCGCGGCGCGGATCCGCGAGGGTGCCCAGCTCGGTGATGGTCTTGCCGTTCACCTGGACACGGCCCTCGAGGATGATCTCCTCGCAGGCGCGGCGACTGGCGATGCCGGCGGCAGCCAGGATCTTCTGGAGCCGATCCTGGCCGGCCTTCCTGGCGCGGGGAACGGCGGGGCGGCGGTCGGGGGCAGAGGACCGGGGTTCAGCGGAACGTGGGGCAGAGGAACGGGGTTTAGCGGAACGGGGTGCAGCAGAACGAGGTGCAGCAGAACGAGGGGCGGCAGAACGAGGGGCGGCGGTGCGCGGGGCAGCGGGACGTGGGGCGGCGCGGCGCGGGGCAGGACCGGTGCTGGGGCCCTTGGGACGCTCAGGGCGCTCGGTGGGCCTGGACGTGGACCGCTGGGGGGTCCTGGCAGCAGTGGGCGCGGGCCGCGACCCCTTCGGGGCGGGTTTTCTCATGGCAGCTCCTTCGGCGTCTCCCGACGCGGAAAGGACAGTCTATCAGGAAGCCTCTCCGAACCAGGGATGGGCGCGGTAGTCCGCCAGCACCTCTTCCAGCAGCACCTTGAGCACGACCGCGAGGGGTACGGCGAACACGAGTCCGAGCACTCCGAACCAAAACCCGAAGGCCGTGAGGGCGAGCAGTACCTCGAGGGGGTGCAGGTGGCTGGCGCGACCCACCCAGACCGGCGTGAAATAGAAGCCCTCGGCCTTCTGGACGGCGATGAACACCAGGGCAACGGTCAGCAGGTGCCCGCCCTGGCTGCCGCCCAGGTAGGCGAGGATCAGGGCCGGGGGGAGGGCGGTCAGGTAGGGTGCGTAGGGCACCACATTGGAGAGTCCCGCGACCAGCCCCAGCAGCCACCCGTAGGGGACCCCGAGGACGATGAAGCCAAGCCCCTGCAGCAGGCTCATGGCCAGGGCCACAGCCGCCTGGCCCCGGATGTAGCCGCCCAGCCGCTGGTGGATGCCGCCGAGCATCCGATCCAGACGCTCCCGGTAGCGGGGGGGCGCCAGGTGCCTCAGGGTGGCCGTGATGGAGGGGCCCGCCACCAGCAGGTGGTAGAGGATCAGCGGCACAAGGATGAGGGCGAGCAGGTCCAGGAAGCAGCCGAGCACGCTGCCGCCGGTGGCCTGGAGGCCCCGGAACAGCAGGGAGGGATCGAGCCCGGCGAGCAGGTGCTCGGCGCGGGCCTGCCAGGCGGGGTGGCTGTGGAGCCAGGGCAGGACCCTGGCGGCCATGGCCTGCTGCCAGGCGGGCAGGGAGCTGATGAGCCGATCCATCTGATCCGCCACCCAGGGTCCCAGGAGCAGCAGCAGGCCCAGATTCGTGGCGACAAAGCCCACCAGCACCACGGCCACGCTCCAGGGGCGGCCCAGTCGCCCGGAGAGGCGATCCACCAGCGGACCCAGCAGGTAGGCCAGCACCATGGCCAGGAAGAAGGGGGCGAGCGCGCGCCGGAGGAGCCAAAGGGCCAGCAGGGCCCCGAGGGCCACCAGGGCGAACCGGAGGGGGAGCCGCCCGCGCCCGGTCATCAGGCTGCGGCGGACTGAGTGGCCCGCATGAAGTAGTGGATGCCGGAAGCGAGGACAAAGGCGGCCACCAGCCAATACATGCCGGGCACGAAGGGGGTCATCCAGGGCCGGGGGCCGAGGGCGTTGAAGAGCAGGCCCAGGGAGAGGGCCATCAGCTGCATGGCGGTGCTGGCCTTGCCGAGCAGGCTCGGATGGAACTTGCTGTCGCTCAGGCGATCCACCGAGGCGAAGGCGTAGAAGGAGATCACCAGGTCCCGCATGATGGCCAGGATGGCCACCCAGACCGGTATGGGGGCGGTCATGCCTTCCGTGCGCCAAGCCATGAGAACAAAGGCAGTGGTCATCAGCAGCTTGTCGGCGGCGGGATCCAGGATCGCGCCCAGCTCCGAGCGCTGGTTGAAGGTCCGGGCGATGAGGCCGTCCAGGAGGTCGGTGAAGCCCGCCGCGGCGAACAACATGAAGGCCTGCCAGTGGTGGCCGTACCAGATCGCGATGGCGAAAAAGGGAATCGCCAGGATCCGCAACAGGGTCAGGAGATTGGGCAGGGTCAGGGGGGTATCAGGATTCATTGGGTCCAGTTTAGACAGAGATCACATCCAGAGACCTCCACCTTGTTCCACCCTAAGGCTGGGTTACACTAGTGGGTGGAGTTGAGACTATGACTCAAAATCTTCCGATTCCTTTAAGTCTCCTCCAGCCTGGGGATCGGGGGGAAGTTGTCATGGTTCAGGCCCAGGGACAAGTGCGGCAGCGGCTGCTGGAGATGGGGTTCATCCGGGGCGCCCAGCTGCGGGTCGAGAAGCTTGCACCCCTGGGGGATCCCATGGAACTGGTGATCAAGGGGTATCACCTGTCGCTTCGGCGGGATGAGAGCGCCTGCATCCTCGTGCAGCCGGTGGCTTGATGACCCTCACCATCGCCCTTGCGGGCAACCCCAACTGCGGGAAGACCACGCTGTTCAATGCCCTCACCGGGGCCCGGCATCACGTGGGCAACTGGCCCGGCGTGACGGTCGAACGCCGCAGCGGGACCTTCGAGCACGACGGCGCCTCCATGGAAGTCGTCGACCTGCCCGGGACCTACTCCCTCTCGGCCCGCAGCGAGGATGAGCGCGTAGCCTCGCAGTTCCTGGCCTCCCCCGAGGTGGACCTCGTCCTGAATGTGCTGGATGCCTCGAACCTCGAGCGCAACCTCTACCTGAGCACCCAGCTGCTGGAGCTGGGCAAGCCCGTGGCCTTCGTGCTGAACATGGTGGATGACGCGGAGAATCGCGGTGTTCGCATCGACGTGCCGGCCCTGGAGTTGCTGCTGGGCGGTCCCGTCATTCCCACCGTGGGCAACCGCGAGCAGGGCATCACCGAGCTGAAGTCCCTGCTGGCCGCCATGTCCAATGGCCTGTGCACCCGGTGTCGCCGGATCACGTTGGATTACGGCCATGACATCGAGGGGGAGCTGGCCAAGCTGCAGACTGAGATCTGTCGGGACGAGCGGCTGGAGGCCGCCATGCCGCCCCGATGGCTGGCCCTGCAGCTGCTGGAGAACAATGCGGAGGCGAAGCGCATCGTGGCCGCAAGCCATGCCAGTGAGGCCATCCGGCACCAGCTGGACAGGAGCTTCGCCTTCCTGGAGCCGCACCTCGGGGCCGATGGTGCGACCCTCGTAGCGGAGCGCCGCTACGGCTTCGCCCATGGCCTGGTGAAGGAGGTGGCCACCGCCGCCGACGAGCGCAAGACCCCGACGGCCAGGCTGGACGCCATCCTCACCCATCGCGTACTGGGCATGCCCATCTTCCTGGGCGTACTCATGCTCATGTATTCCATGTCCTTCGTTCTCGGGAAGATCCCCCAGGACTGGATCGCCAACGGGTTCAAGACTCTCTCGTCCTTTGCGGGTGCCCGCCTGCCCGCCGGCGAGCTCACCAGCCTCCTGGTGGATGGTGTGATCCCCGGCGTCAGCGCCGTCATCGTCTTCGTACCCGTGATCATGATCCTCATGGGCTGCATCGCCTTCCTGGAGGATACGGGGTACATGGCCCGGGCCGCCTTCATCATGGACCGCCTCATGCATGTCATGGGCCTCCATGGGAAGAGCTTCATCCCGTTGATCATGGGCAGCGGATGCAACGTACCCGCCATCCAGGCCGCCCGCACCATTGAAAGCCCCCAGGACCGCCTCATCACGATCCTGGTCACGCCACTGGTTAGCTGTTCGGCGCGCCTGCAGGTCTACATCGTCATCGCGGGCACCTTCTTCACGCCGCTCTACGCGGCACTGGCCATCATCGCCATGCACTTCCTGGGGCTCGCCCTGGCGGTCATCATGGGCCGCATCCTGCGCAGCGCCCTCTTCAGCGGCCCCAGCTCCCCCTTCGTCATGGAGCTGCCGCCCTACCGCCTGCCGGTTCTCAAGGCCACCCTCATCCACATGTGGGAGAAGGGCTCCATCTTCCTCACCCGTGCCGGTACCACCATCTTCGCGGGCGCCACGCTCATCTGGTTCCTGTCCCGCTACCCCGGCATCGCCAACCGCGACTGGACCCTGGAGTATCAGCAGCAGCGCGCGGCCGTGGCCACCCTGCACCTGTCGGCCCCCGAGACCGAGGAGCGACTCAAGGCCCTCCAGCTGGCGCACGAGAGCCGAATCGTCAACACCAGCCTGGCCGCGCAGCTGGGCCAGAAGGTGGAGCCGCTGCTGCGGCCCATCCTCGATCCCGACCACAAGCGGCCCGAGGCGTGGAAGGATGTCATCGCCCTCACGGCGGGCTTTGTCGCCAAGGAGATCGTCGTCTCCACCATGGCGGTGATCCACCAGGCCAGCGAGGACCCTAAGGAGGGCGAGCTGCTGAGCCCCCTCCAGGTGGCGCTGCGGGATGGCTCGGGCCTGAGTCCCCTCACGGCCCTGGCCTTCATGGTCTTCACCCTGATCTACACCCCGTGCCTTGGCACCATCGCCATGATCCGCCGCGAGGCCGGCAGTTGGGGCTGGGCGGCCTTCACCGTGGGCTACGGCCTGGTGCTTGGGTGGGGCCTGGCCTGGGTGACCGTGGCCCTGGGCCGCGCCATGGGGTTCGCATGAGTTTCCAGTCCTGGGTGGCGTCCGCAGCCGCCGGCTGGGCGGCCTTCCACTTCCTCCGGGGGGCCTATCGGGACCTGGCCTCGGCGGGCAAATCCGAGGGAGATTCCTGCGGTTCGTGCAGCACCGGAGGGTGTCCGGTCGCCCGCAAGCACTGAGCAGAGGAGCCAGAGCCGACCTGTCATCCTGAAGGCTGCGGAGGCTGGGATGCGTTTCATCTTCGAGCAGATCCGGGTCGGGGGGGATCGGAACTTCGGCTACCTTCTGGGAGATCGCGAGGCCCGGACGGGGGTCCTCATCGATCCGTCCTATGCCCCGGAGGATCTGGTGGCAAGGGCCCAGGCCCAGGGCCTCCAGGTCACCCACATCCTCAACACGCATGGCCATCCGGACCACACCAACGGGAACGAGGCGGCTCAAGCGCTGACCGGCGCCCCGGTGGCCGGCGGCCCGGGGCATCCCGGTCCCGTGGACCTCACGCTGCGGGAGGGTGACCGCATTCCCTTCGGCGCCTTTGCCCTGAAGGTCTGGCACGTCCCCGGCCACCACCCGGACCACCTGGCTTTCCTGGTGGAGGGGCTGGACGCGGCCTTCACCGGCGACCTGCTCTTCGTGGGCAAGGTGGGCGGCACCCAGTCCGAGGCCGATGGCCGCACCGAGTGGGACAGCCTCCAGCGCCTGCTGCGGGACTGGCCCGACGCCACCACGCTCTGGCCGGGCCACGACTATGGCGCCCGGCCCAGTTCGACCATCGGGTGGGAGAAGGTCACCAACCCCTTCCTGCTTTGCCCCGATGTAGAGGCCTTCCTGGCCCTGAAGCGGGACTGGGCCGGATTCAAGGCCCAAAAGGGGCTCCGGTGACCCGGATCCCATCATTTATGACCATAGGGGCATTTTTATGGCAAAAAATTTTGATGATTAACCTGCTTTAAAACAGCAATAAAAATTGACGACGTAATAGGTCATCTGAGTTTGTATTTCGGAGTGGATTATCCTAGATATATCGACTCCGGAGGCCCCATGTCCGTGACGCTCAACCGCCGCACCTTTCTCAAGGCCGGGTTCACCACTGCGGCCATTGGTACCACGGGCCTCCCGCTGGTGGCTGGCCCCGCCGAGACCCAGGGCTGGACCTGGGAGCGCAGCGTCTGCCGGTTCTGCGGCACTGGCTGCGGCATCCGGGTCGCCGCCAAGGATGGCCGGGTGGTCGCCGTGAAGGGGGACATCCAGAACCCCGTGAACAAGGGGCTGCTCTGCGCCAAGGGGTATGCCTGCGCCCAGATCCTCTACGGCCAGGACCGGCTGACCCGGCCGCTGTTGCGCAAGAAGAACGGAGCGTTCGACAAGCAGGGCGACTTCGAGGAAGTCTCCTGGGAAGAGGCCTTCGATGTGATGAAGGCCCAGTGGTCCAAGGCGCACCGGGCCCTGGGACCCACAGGGGTCGCCGTCATGGGCTCCGGGCAGTACACCATTCAGGAGGGCTACGCCGCCGTGAAGCTCGTGAAGGCCGGGTGGCGCTCCAACAACCTCGACCCCAATGCCAGGCACTGCATGGCCTCGGCGGTGGCCGCCTTCATGCAGACCTTTGGCATTGACGAACCCTCCGGCTGCTACGAGGACATCGAGCTGACCGACACGGTGGTGACCTGGGGCGCCAACATGGCCGAGATGCACCCCATGCTCTGGGCCCGGGTCATCGACGAGCGGTTGCGTCGGCCTGGGTATCGCATCATCAACCTCACCACCTACGCCAACGCCACCTCCGAGGGCGCGGACCTGGAGCTCGTCTTCAAGCCAAATACGGACCTCGCCATCTGGAACTACCTGGCCCGGGAGGTGGTGAAGCGGGGCGCCGTCGACCAGAATTTCGTCACCAAGCACTGTGTCTTTGCCACGGGGCCAGCCGACATCGGGTTCGGCCTGCGGGAGGATTCCCTCAAGGCCTACCCCGCCGAGCAGGACACCCAGGCCCGGCAACGGACGGTGGTGCTCACCAAGGACGAGGCCATCGCCCGCGGGCTGGATCCGGGGGCGCGCCACGAGCGTGCCCAGAGCGCCTCCGGCAGCCCCCAGAAGCACTGGCTCATCTCCTTCGAGGACTTCCAGAAGGGGCTGGAACCCTACACGCTGGACTTCGTGGCCGCCCTGGCAAAGGGGGATCCCGACGAGCCGCTGGAGGCCTTCAAGACCAAGCTGAAGCAGCTCGCGGATGAATACGCCAACCCCGCCCGCAAGCAGGTCTCCTTCTGGACCATGGGCTTCAACCAGCACACCCGCGGCACCTGGGTGAACGAGCAGGCCTACATGCTGCATCTCCTCACGGGCAAACAGGCCCGCCCCGGGGCTGGGGCCTTCTCCCTCACGGGGCAGCCTTCGGCCTGCGGGACAGCCCGTGAAGTGGGCACCTTCGCCCACCGGCTTCCCGCTGACATGAATGTGGACGATGCGGCCCACCGCACCCATTCGGAGGAGATCTGGAACCTTCCGCACAACACGCTCAATCCCAAGGTCGGCAGCCACATTGTGCAGATGATGCGGGACCTGGAGGACGGCAAGATCCGCTGGTTGTGGGTACAGGTCACAAACCCCTTCCAGTCCTCGGCCAATGCCAACCACTGGATCGAAGCTGCCCGCAAGCTGGACAACTTCATCGTGGTCTCCGATGTCTACCCCACCCTGTCCGCCAAGGTGGCAGACCTCATTCTCCCTTCCGCCATGATCTACGAGAAGTGGGGGGGCTACGGGAACGCCGAGCGCCGCACCCAGCTCTGGCGCCAGGTTGTGCTGCCTCCGGGCGAGGCTCGCAGCGACCTCTGGCAGATGATGGAGTTCTCGAAGCGCTTCAAATTGTCCGAAGTCTGGGGCGAGCAGAAGGTCCCTGGTCTGGAAGCCGAGGGCTTCGAGAAGGGGAAGCTGCCTGCGGTGCTTCCGTCTGCCGAGGCGCTGGGGTACAAGCCCGACACCACGCTCTATGAAGTGCTCTTCGCCACACCGACCGCCAAGGCTTTCGCCTGGCCCGATCCGGTGGCCTTCCGCCAGCCGAACTCCACGGTGGTCCACGCGGGCATCGACTGGTTCCCCGAGAAGGCGCTCTTCGAAGAGTACCGGCGCTTCGGCCTGGGCCATGGCCACGACCTGGCGCCCTTTGATGTCTACTTCAAGCGGGATGTCTCTGGGCTTCGATGGCCCGTGGTGGAAGGCAAGGAAACGCCCTGGCGCTTCAACGACCAGTACGATCCCTACGCGCAAAAGGGATCCGGCATCGACTTCTATGGCAAGGCCCTGAAGAAGCTGCCGGTGGGGGACCTGGACGGCCCCAAGCCCGGAGATCCGAAGGCCCTGCCCGGCAAGGCCAAGATCTTCTTCCGCCCCTGGCAGGAACCCCCTGAATCACCCGACGCCACCTATGACCTGTGGCTCTGCACCGGTCGGGTGCTGGAACATTGGCACTCAGGCTCCATGACCCGGCGCGTGCCCCAGCTCCACGCTGCCGTGCCCGAGGCGTTGCTCTTCCTGCACGCCAAGGATGCCGAGAGCCGTGGCCTGAAGGCCGGAGACCTGGCCTGGATCGAGTCGCGGCGGGGCCGCATTCAGGCCCGGGTCACGCTTGGGGGACGCAACAAGGTGCCCAAGGGCCTGGTCTATGTGCCCTGGTTCGACGAGGGCGTGTTCATCAACAAGCTCACCTTGGATGCCACCTGCCCGATCTCCAAGGAGACCGACTTCAAGAAGTGCGCTGTCCGCGTCAGCAAGGCCGTCTAGGAGGTCCACCATGAGCCGATCCGCGTTCTCCCTGGCGCTCTGCCTCGTGTCACTGGCGGCCGCGCCTCCGCCGACGAAGCCCGCTCCCATCTCGGACCGGTCCCTGGGGCTGTCCCACACCTCGGTCTTCGAGGTCCCCTCGCCTCCGGTGTTCCACGAAGACACCACCTCGCCAGGGGAGAAGGCCCTGCCGAAGCGCATCAACCAGGAGTACCCCCCGGTGATTCCCCATGGGATCGGCGACTGCCTGCCCATTACCACAAGCTCGAACCTCTGCATGGATTGCCACGCGGTGCCGGGGCCGAAGAAGCAGGGGGAGGCAACCCCGATTCCGGCCAGCCACTATGTGGACCTGCGCCGGGCCCCCGGAAAGCCCGGCAAGCAGGTGGCAGGCGCCCGCTACGTATGCGTGTCCTGTCATGTGGCCCAGACCGATGCCCCACCCCTCGTGGGGAGCACCTACCGCCGCTAGTGCACCTCGCCTGAAAGACCTGGACCCAGGCGTGCTGGCGAGGTGCACATCCCCCAACCAACGCATGCGTCGGTTGGGATCTAGGGTCATCGGGGCATGGCCCCTCTGGCGCCATGGCGCGCAGGCCCGCCATGGCAGTCACCCCACTGGGGGCACTGGCGTGCCCCCAGACCCTGCCACGTGGCGCCCACGGGCGCAGGGGATGATTCACGTATACCGCGCGGGCACCACCAGCATTTCCAATTGATCTGCCCGCCGACTTGTTTCATGGTGAGCCAGAGCCAAGCCCATCGGGACCGTTCGTGCCTGCAATGATCGGAACGCCCTGCCTGGGCTTCGGTTCAGGAAGGCGGGTGCCGTGATGGAAGACCAGACCTTGACCATCCTCCTGGCAGGAGGCAGTGGTTCTCGGCTTCAGCCCCTCACGTCCGACCGGGCCAAGCCCGCGGTGCCCTTTGGCGGCAAGTACCGGGTCATCGACTTCACCCTCTCCAACTGCCTGCACTCGGGCCTTCGGCGGATCCTCGTGCTCACGCAGTACAAGTCCCATTCCCTGCACAAGCACCTGCGGGACGGCTGGTCCATCTTCAACCCCGAGTGCGGGGAGTACATCACGGTGGTGCCGCCCCAGATGCGCACGGGCGCCTCGTGGTATGCGGGCACGGCAGACGCCATCCACCAGAACCTCTTTCTCCTGGAGCGGAACGAGGCGGAGACGGTGCTCATTCTCGCGGCCGACCACATCTACCGCATGGACTACGCGGCGCTCATTCAGGCCCACAAGGAGACCGGCGCCGACCTCACGGTTGCCTGCATGAAGGTGCCCCTGGCCGAAGCCACGGCCTTCGGCGTCATGGCCATCGACTCCAACGGCAGGGTGGTGGAATTCCAGGAGAAGCCCGAGCACCCCAAGTGCATGCCCGGGGATCCCAGCACGGCGCTGGTGTCTATGGGCATCTACGTGTTCACCAAGGATCGGCTCATGGAGGAACTGAGGGCCGACAGCCAGCAGGGAGGCTCCAGCCACGACTTCGGCAAGGACCTTCTGCCCCGCATGATCGGCTCCCACCGGGTGGTGGCCTACGAATTCGGTGGTACCCGGGGGCGGGTCACACCGGACCGCTACTGGCGGGATGTGGGCAGCCTGGACGCCTACTACGAGGCCAACATGGACCTGCTGCAGCCGGTGCCGCCGCTCGACCTGTACCAGAACGACTGGGCCATCCGCACCTACCACGGACAGAACCCTCCGGCGCGCATGGTGCCGGGGGGCAATGGCAAGGATGGCCAGATGACCAACTCCATCCTGGGCGCCGGGACGGTCATCATCGGTGGCATCGTGCGGCACTCCGTGCTGGCCTCCCGGGTCCACATCCACGAGGGGGCGGTGGTAGAGGATGCCATCCTCTTCGACCATGTGACCGTGGGGCAGGGGGCCCGGCTCCGCCGCTGCATCGTCGACAAGCATGTGAACATCCCCCCCGGGGCGACCATCGGGATCGATCCGGCGGAGGATGCCCGCCGGTTCACCCTCTCCGAGCGGGGCATCGTCGTGGTGCCTGAGGATTACCAGTTCGAGTAGAGCGGATCCCCAGTGTGGCGTGCCGGTCAGCCTAGGAGCCACCGCGCCAACAGGGGCACCAGCACCGAGGTGGCAACAGCGTTCAGGCCCATGCCCAAGCCCGAGAACGCGCCCGCGGCCTCGCCCAATTCGAAGGCGCGAGCCGTCCCCAGGCCATGGGAGGCCACGCCCAGGGCGAAGCCCGCTGAGGGCTGATCCTGGATGTTCAGCCGCCGGAGCAGGCCGGGCCCCAGCACGGCGCCGGTGAGTCCCGTGAGGATCACCAGGGCGGCCGTGAGGGAGGGGATGCCCCCAAGTTTCTCGGTGATGCCCATGGCCACCGGGGCGGTCACGGACTTGGGGGCAAGCGAGACCAGCGTCTCCCGAGAGGCCCCCGCCAGCCGGCCGACGCCCACCGCGCTCACCACGGCGGTGAGGGAGCCCGCCAGCAGGGCGAGGGTGAGGGGTAGGGCCCGACCCCGCTCCCGCCGAAGGGCGCGGTGCAGGGGCAGGGCAAGGGCCACGATGGCAGGGCCCAGCAGGAAGTGGACGAACTGCGCCCCCTCGAAGTAGCGCGGGTAGGGGGTGCCGCTCACCATCAGAACACCCACCAGGAGGGTGACGGACGTGAGCACCGGGTGGGCGTAGGGGGCGCGTCCCAGCCGCCGGTACATGGACTCGGCCAGGACATAGGCCACCAGGGTGACGGTCAGCCATAGCAGAGGGGTGTGGGCGAGGTAGACCCAGGTGTCGCCGAGCCGCGTGTTCATGCCTTCCTCCCGCGGCCGGTTTCCCAGGCGGTGAGACGCTGGGCCAGCCAGCCCGTCACTGCCACGGTGGCAAGGGTGCTTACCAGCAGCGAGGCGGCCAGGGCCGGCCACTCGGCCCGCAGGCGGGGCAGGTGCTGCAGGATGCCCACCCCTGCTGGCACGAACAGCAGGGACAGGTGGGCCAGGATGCCGCTGGAGGCGGTTTCCAGTCCCTCCCTTCGGGGCAGGCCCAGCTCCAGCGCCACCAGCAGCAAGACCATGCCGATCACCGGCCCGGGGACAGGCAGGTTCGCGAGCCGGGCCACCAGCTCACCTGCGAATTGGAACAGCAGCAGTACCGCGAGGCCTTGGAGCATCACCACCCCCTTCCCGGAATGGTAGCTGGACACGCTCCTAGTGCCCGCCCTCTCCCGCCAGCTTCCGCGCCAGCTCGCCCATGACAGCCTTGGCGTCGCCGAACAGCATGAAGGTCTTGTCGAGGAAGTAGAGCTCGTTGTCGATGCCCGCGAAGCCAGGGGCTTTCGAGCGCTTGATGGCGTAGACCGTCCGGGCCTTGTCCGCGTCGATGATGGGCATGCCGTAGATGGGGCTGGCCTTGTCCGACCGGGCGGCGGGGTTCACCACGTCGTTGGCGCCGATCACCAGCACCACATCGGCCTGGGGCATGTCGCCGTTGATCTCGTCCATCTCCAGCAGGTCGTCGTAGGGGATCTCAGCCTCCGCCAGCAGCACGTTCATGTGGCCGGGCATGCGGCCCGCCACCGGGTGGATGGCGAACTTCACGGTGACGCCCTTCTTCTTCAGCAGGTCGTAAACCTCGCGCACCTTGTGCTGGGCCTGGGCCACCGCCATGCCGTAGCCCGGCACGATGACCACGAGGCTGGCCTGTTCCATGACCTGGGCGGCGCTCTCCACGGTGTCCGACTTGTAGGCCTTCTGCTCGCCCTCCACGCTCGCGCTGCTCGTCTGGCCGAAGGCACCGAACAGTACGTTGAAGAAGGAGCGGTTCATGGCCTTGCACATGATGACGGAGAGGATGAGACCCGAGCTGCCATCCAGGGCGCCCGCGGTGATGAGCAGCTTGTTGTTGAGCACGAAGCCCATGGCCACCGCAGACAGGCCCGCGTAGGAGTTGAGGATGGAGATGACCGTCGGCATGTCGGCGCCGCCGATGGGAATGATCAACAGCACGCCGAAGGCGAGCGACAGCACCACCACGGCACCGAAGGCGTAGGGGGCCCAGGGGGCCAGGGGGTGCAGCACCAGGGCCACGCCCAGGCCCAGGGCCAGGACGAAGAGCGAGAGGTTGCTCAGGTTCTGGCCGGGGTAGGTGACGGGACGCTGGGGAATCCAGGTGACTTCCTGCAGCTTACCCGCCGCCAGGAGTGAGCCGGTGAAGGTGAGGAAGCCCAGGAGCACCTCGGCCACCAGTGCCACGACGATGAATGGCGTCAGGGCCTCGCTGTTCTGCTGCCCGTAGTAGAGGAAGAACTTGGCCGTGCCCACGAGCCCGGCGGCCAGGCCGCCGAAGGCGTGGGACAAGGCCGTCCGCTGGGGCACCGCCGTGAGCGGCACCATGGCAAGCGGGTACCCCACGGCCGCGCCAGCCGCGAAGGCGCCGAGGATCCACCAGTAGTGGGTGCCCCCCGTGGCGGCCACCCCGGCCAGGGTGCCCGCCACCGCGAGCACCATGGCGGCGACGCCCGAGAACACACCCTTGCGGGCGGTTTCCGGATCACTCATCCACCGCAGGGACATGATGAACAAGGCGGTGGAGACGAGGTAGAGCAGCTGGACGATCGTATCGGCGCTCACTTCGCACCTCCGCCCTGCTTCTTGAACATCTTCAGCATGCGGTCGGTGATGATGAAGCCGCTGACGATGTTGGTGGTGGAGCAGAAGATGGCGATGAGGCCCAGGGCCGTGATGTACCCGGGATAGTCCTTGCCGGCGGAGACGATGAGGGCGCCCACCACGGCGATGGCGGAGATGGCGTTGGTGAGGCTCATGAGCGGCGTGTGCAGCAGGCGCGACACCCGCTGGATGACCATGAACCCGATGAAGGTCGCCAGCATGAAGACGAACAGCGCCCCCATGAGGTCGAGTTGCCCGTGCCCGCCCCCTGCCGCCGCGTGGGCGGGGACCTCGGTGAGTGTGAAGAGAATCATCACGTCCTTCCTCCCTCGTGCCTGGAACGGTCCCGCATCAGCCCTGCAGCGCCTTCAGGGTGGGCCCGTGCACCACCTGTCCCTCGTGGGTGACGGCGCAGCCCTTGAGGATGTCGTCGGCCCAGTCGAGGTTGAAGCGCTGACCTTCCTTGTCCCAGAAGGCCGTCATGAAGTTCAGCAGGTTGCGTGCGAATAGCATGCTGGCGTGGGTGGGCACGGTGGCCGGCAGGTTCAGGGGCGCGACCACCGTCACGCCATGGACAGATACCGTTTCACCCAGTTTAGACAGCGTGCAGTTGCCGCCGCCGTCGGCGCCCAGGTCCACGATCACCGCGCCTGCCTTCATGGAACGAACGATGGCCTCGTCCAGCAGCTTGGGTGCGAACACGCCGCCGATGAGCGCCGTGGTGATGACCACGTCCACCGTGGCGCAGTGCTCCGCCAGCATCTTGGCCTGCAGGGCCTTGTCCTCGGCGGAGAGTTCCGTCGCGTAGCCGCCGCCGGCGGAGGCGCCCTGCGCGAGGTCGATGCCCACGTATTTCCCACCCACCGACTCGATCTGCTCCTTCACCTCGGGGCGAACATCGGTGGCGGTCACGCTGGCGCCCAGGCGTTTGGCCGTGGCGATGGCCTGGAGGCCCGCCACTCCGGCGCCGATGACGAACACCTTGGCCGGCAGGGTGGTGCCTGCCGCTGTCATGAACATGGGGTAGTACTTGGGCAGCGTCAGCGCGCCCAGCAGCACCCCCTTGTACCCCACGATGTTGGCCTGGCTCGAGAGCGTGTCCATGGCCTGGGCCCGGGTGGTGCGGGGGATGCAGTCGGTGGAAAAGGCCGTGAGGTTGCGGGCGGCCATGCGCTTCACGGAGTCCAAGTTGCGGGTGGGGAAGAGGGAGGCCAGCAGCATGGCCCCGGCGGGAATGAGGTCCACCTCGTGGGTGCCATCGGGTCGCGCCTGGGGGGCGTTCACCTTGAGCACGAAGTCGGCGGCGCCAAACAGGTCCGCCGGATGCGCCACCACGGTGGCACCCGCCTGGGTGTAGGCCTCATCCGGGAAGTGGGCCAGCGCACCCGCGCCCGCCTCCACGGCGATGGAGATGCCGAGTGCCACCAGTTTCTTGCAGGATTCCGGGTCGAGGGCGACACGGGTTTCCTGCGCCCTGACTTCGCGGGGAACGGCCAGTTTCATGAATGCCTCGATGGAGGATGCAATGGAGATCCGCCACCATACCATTGGTTTGTAATTTCGTCTAAATGCTGTTTTTTTACGATCTATGGGTCCGCTGTCCGTTCGATGCCTAGCCGCCTGGCCCGGTTCAGCGACTCACCACAAAGGGGGTGCTTCACAGGCAACCAGGCCGCCAAGTTCAAGTTCTTTCAGGAATGAAACACCAATAAAGCGGCATTGATTTGTTTTTTCCAGTCAATGAATTGGGACTATATTGCCCTATCGATCCATGCCAACTCCGATCCCGTCCTGCGAGGAGCCTCGTGCAGGGTCCCATGCCAACTTGTCCCATGCCTGTCCACCGCCTCTGGGGGGGAAACCGGGTGCTGGCTCGGAGGGCAGGGACCGGAAGGGCCTGCTCCAGGCCTGAAGCACGGTGGCGCCAGCCATGAGCCGGGCCTTCTCCCCAATGACCCTGGGCATCGGCCTCACGGCCCTGCTGGCCCTGGCCCCGGGCGTAACCCCGACCAGCTCGGCCACCGAGAAGGCTTCCTCGGCCAAGGCCGACACAACGCCGAAGCTGGATCAGAAGGTCGAAGCCGTCTCGACCCTGCTCGACCAGTGCCTGAAGGAACGGCCGCGGGGCGTGGCAGCACCCACGGAGGTGACCATCCTCACCCTGCCGGATCCCCAACGGACCAGCATGGCCCTCTGGTTCGACCTCCGCCTCTACGCCGTCCAGCGGGCGTTCAAGGACCACGGGTTCCTGGTGCGCCACTTCTACCTGCCCTGGGACACCAAGGGCAAGGAGGAGGCCGGTGGCGGAATGTCCGGGCGCTTCGCGGAGTCCGGGCCGGGGCTCCTCTGGTTGGCCCGGGACCTGCCGACCCCCGCCTACCACGCCCTGCTGATTGTGGGGGAGAGCCAGGCCCTTGGGATCAACCGCGTGGCCCTGCGGGAGGCCCTGGCCCTGGCTTCGCGCCTGCGGCCCGCCACGGGGTCCTTCCGGATCTCGATCCTGGGGCCGCAGTTCTCGGGCAGCCGGACCTCGCTCGCCGCCGCCCTGCAGGACCATTTCAGGGATCCGGCCGCACCGGATGTGCAGGTCCAGGGCACCACCACCATGGACGCCGCCGCCATCGCCTCCCTGCGTCAGGCGTTCCGGCCCCTGCCACCTGGCAGGCTCCAGATCGTGGGCTGGTCCTGCAACCTGTCCGGCGCCTCGAAGCAGCAGCTCCTGGACTGGTTCATGGACCAGTCGGGCTGGCTGCACACCACACCCAAGATCGCCATCTTCACGGAATCGAACACGGTCTACGGCGGGGGACCGGCGCCCCAGGGCGAGCCGGGCAGACCCAGGCCCTCCGCTGCCCCCACCCAGGTATTTTTTCCCATGGGGCTGTCTCGGCTCCGCTTCGAGCGCCAGGCCCTGGAACGCACCCGCAAAGGGGGCCTGGTACCGGACCTGCGTTTGCCCTCCACCCTGCTGGGGCCCGCCCAGGACGAATCCCTGCGGGTGCTCGACACCGTGCCACAGTATTCAGCGGACTCGGTGCGCAACACGGAACTGGACCTGGCTGCCACCATCCGGGGCCTGGCCCGTGGCGGCTACACCCACATCGGCATCGCCGCCAGCGACCCCCAGGACCTGATCTTCCTGGCGGAGCGGATCCGCGCCTACCACCCGAGCTGCACCCTGTTCACCACCAGCGGCACCCACGCGCTGTTCGCCCACACCAACTACAGCCAGGGCATGGACGGGATGATCCTCTTCGGGGGCTATCCGCTGACCGATCCCATGCGGGCGATCTCATTGGTGAAGGGGGATCTGGAGTCGCCAGTTCGGTTTTCCTCGGAGGGGGAGTACGCCACCTATTACGCCACCCGGCAGCTGCTGGACCGGGCCGCCACCGAGGCCGATCCCGGCCATGCCCTCTGGGGGCGGCAGGGCTTCGTCTCCATCGTCAAGGGGGGCAGCATCTGGCCGCTGCGCCACGGTGGGCTCCTGGAGCCCAGGGCAGGCCCGGCGGGTGGAATGGCCTGGCGGACGGAAGTGGAGGCCGACTACGAGGCCGCCGTGCAGGGCAGCTCCGACCTGATGCGCTATACCCAGGCCCGGCTGCACCAGCTTGTTCTCCTCCTGGTGGTGCTCGGGGTGGCGTCCTGGCTGTACTTCCTCCGCCCGCTGGCGGAACTCGTCGATGTGGCGCGCACGGAACCGGGGTTGAGGCCCTACTGGAACCTGGCGGCAGGGGCCCTGCTGGTGGTGGCTACGGTCAGCCTCCTCGCCACCGGGTACCTGCTTCCGCTGCATTTCCTCGATGGTACGCCGTGGCGGGAGCCCTTCTTCTGGATGGGGCTGCTGGCCTGGCTGGGGGTGCTGCTCCTGAGCAGCCGGGCGCTGGCCGGGGCCCTGGGATGGGGTCCGTCCCTCCCACTGCTGCTGCTGGCCCAGATCCCCGCGGCCCTTCTCTGGGTCTGGTGCAACGGCGGCTTCGGCCCGCTCACCCGGCGTGCGGGCCACTTCCTGGACTTCATGCCGTCCTACCTCCGCTTCACTTCTCCGGGCCGGGGGGTGTCGCTGCTGCCCACGCTGCTGCTGCTGGCAGCCGGCGTGGCGCTCCTGCTGCGGACCTGGTTCGAGATCCGCCGTCAGGATCACGATGTGTTCTGGCCTGCGCCCCATGGGCTTCAGGAGACCAGGTTCCTGGTGCTCCGCCACCTCCGGGGCCTGCACTTCCAGCCCTGGACGCTGCTCATCGTGGGGGCCCTGACGGGCTTCCAGTTCCTCCTGCCCGGAGGCTGGATCCAGCCGCTGATGGAAGGGCGGGGGCTGACCCTCGGTGTCGTCGCTGTTGGTACCGGGCTGTTCACCGGGGCCTGCTTCCTCTTCTGGCAGTTCCACCGGGGCTGGAAGGAACTCAAGCACGTGCTGGAGGTCCTCGATTTCTGCGCCTACCGCGCCTCCTTCGCTGAGGCCGGCCAGCTCATCGAATGGCGGACCATGGTGGCCCTTGGGCGTGGCCTCACCACGCGGCGTTCCAGCCTCCGGGGCCGGGAAGTGCTGGTAGCCCAGAAGGGCTGGGCCAGCCACGTGGTGCCCGGCTATTCCGCGCACCTCGACGCCCTGGATCGGCTGGATGCCCAGGCATCCAGTGGCCGGAACCGGCTGGGCGGCTACGGGAAGTGGCGGCTCCGCCTGGCCACGGCCCGGGAGATCACCGCCTGCGGAGATGCCCTGACCGAGGCCTGTGCCCTGGCGCCCGCCGAGGCCGCCAGCCACCAGGCCGAGGTGGACCTCTTCCAGGCCCAACGGGCCATCCAGTTCATCCGCCAGGCCTTCATCGTGCTGCGCCAGCTGCTCATCGGGTCGGTGGGCACCCTCCTGCTGCTGGTCCTGGCGGTGGCCACCTTCGACTTCCAGCCCAAGGGCAACACCCTGCTGGTGCTGAGCGGGGCCCTGCTGGCCGTCTCGAGCTGGGTATCGCTGGTGATCCTCACCATGGAACGGGACCCGCTGCTCTGCCTCATGGAGGGCTCCAAGCCGGGCACCGTCCAGTTCAGCCTGGGCCTGCTGGAGAATGGAGTGCGCTTTGTTTTCGTGCCCCTGCTCCTGCTGCTGGGCACCCTCAACCCCTCCTTCGGCGGCTTCCTCGAGCAGCTCTTCAACCCGATCGTCCACCTGCTGCGCTGAGGCCTCCTAGGGGAGGAACGGCTCCGGCAGCGGGGCCTGCAGCTCCGGGCCATCGTTCCTGGGGTTGCCCACAGCGGGACCCACGGGGTGCAGCGTCAGCCATTCCGCCGGGCAGGGCCGCAGGAGGTCGGCGGCGGCGGGGTTCGCCGGATCCAGCCAGGCGGCCTGGTCTTCCGGGGCCAGGATCACGGGCATGCGGTCATGGAGGGGGGCCATCCGTTCGTTGGGGGTGGTGGTGAGGATGGTGCAGGTGGGCAGGGGGCCTTCGGGGCCCTCCCACAGGGAGAAGAGTCCCGCGAAGACCAGCAGACTCTGTTCCTGCGCATGTCGGATGAAGAAGGGCTGCTTGCCCTTGCCCCGTGTCTGCCATTCGTAGAAGCCGCTGGCCGGGATGAGGCAGCGGCCGTGGCGGAAGGCGCCGCGGAACGCGGGGTTGGTGGCGGCGCCTTCGGCGCGGGCATTGATGGGGCGGGGTCCGCTGCGGACGTCCTTGGCCCAGCTGGGCACGAAGCCCCACAGGGCCAACTCGGGCACGCGCTCGCCCCGTTCCGGACGCACCACGATGACCCACTGGCCCGGGGCGATGTTGTAGCGCCGCTCCTCCCGGAAGCCCGCCAAGCGCTCGCACAGGGTGCCGTCCGCAAGCTCCCTGGAAGTGGCCGTGAGGCTGAACCGTCCGCACATGCGGCCAGCATAACCCCGCAGGGACCTGGCCTCCTGGATGTGTTCCAATCAGGGTGCGATCCACCAGGAGGCATCCCATGAGGCACGCACTGGTCTTTGCTCTGACCCTGGGGTTGTGGGGCGCGGTACCACCACCCACTGGTCCGGCGGAAGCCCTGGTCCAGAAGCAGGTGGAGGCCTACAACGCCCACGACCTGGAGGCCTTCGTGGCCTGCTACGACCCGGCCATCGAGTTCCGCACGCTGGACGGGGGCGTCGGCCCCGACAAGGGAACGGCGGCCCTCCGGAAGGCCTATGCCGACCTCTTCAAGCAGCACCCGGCGCTGAAGGTGAAGGTCCTCAACCGCATCTGCCAGGGGTCCTTCATCATCGACCAGGAGCAGGCCGAGGGCATGGGGTCGGCACCCATGACCGTGACCGCCATCTATCAAGTCGTCGACGGGAAGATCCTGCGGGTCTGGTTCATCCAGGGCTGAGCCCGGCTGGGCGGCTTCGTGGCTCGCATTCGCGTTCGAAACAGACCCTAGAGGCCCCGCGCCCACTCCGGCCGCAGGGGCAGCGCACCGGCCAGGGCCTGATCGATGGTGGCGAGGATCGCCGCGTGGTCCCTGGGCAGGCGGCCCCCGATGGGCAGGTAATTCGAGGCGTGGTTGGCGCGGAAGATGGCCTGGGAGGGTCGGGCTTCCTCCACGAACCAGCGCAGCTCCTGCAACAGGCCCTGCACGTCCGGCAGCTGGAAGCGACCCTGGGCGGCCAGCCGGGCGAGCGGGGTGCCTGGGATCACCGTCAGGGTAAGCGTGGAGAGGAACCGCGGATCCATGGCGGTGGCCAGGCGGCCCGACGCCCGCGCGTGGGCCTCGCTGCGTTCCGTTCCGCCCGCCCCCAGCAAGAACATGAGGGACTGCTCCATGCCCGCAGCGCGGGCCTTGCGGGCGGCCTCGACGTGCTCGGCCGCGTCCGCACCCTTGGCGATGCGGTGCAGGGTGGGGTCGTCCCCCGATTCCGGCCCCAGGTAGAGGAGAGCGAGGCCCAAGGCCCGCAGGCGCGCCAGCTCGCCGGGGGCTTTCTCCAGCAGGTTCCGGGCGGTGGCATAGGTGCTCACCCGGCGCAGCCGCGGGAAGGCGGCGGCCAGGGCCCGCAACAGAGGCTCCCAGTGGTCAACGGACATGGCCAGCGGATCGCCATCGGCCACGAAGGCATGGCGGACCTCGCCGCCCCAGCGGGCACCGGCCTCGGCGACCTCCCTCAGCAATTCGTCCAGGGGCCGCACCCGGAAGGTCTTCCCCCGGTACATGGCGCAGTAGGTACAGGCGTTCCACGAACACCCGAGGGTGGCCTGAAGGATGAAGGAGTCCGCCTCGCTGGGGGGGCGGAAGAGAGGCTCGGCGATAGGCACCTGGGCATTGTCCCCCATCCGTTCCACTCGAACCTAGTCCGAAGGGATGAGGTGAAAAACCGGCAGGTAGGATTGTCGCGAGAATCGAGAATTATCGTTCCAGGTCCCCAAAATCCCGCGTTACCCTCGGTTAACTTCCCGCCCAGGAGTACGCCATGCGCATCAGACAGTTGGCCGTCTGTACCGCTCTCGCCACCAGCCTTTTCGCCCAGGACACCAGCCCCGGTTTCAAGTGGCTGGGCCTACGGGCGGGAACCATCTCCTTCGATCCCCATGAGCAGATGAAGGCGGCGACTTCGCTCGGCGGGCAGTTCGGCATGGTCTTCGACGAGCAGCGCTATGGGTTCAGCCTGGAAGCCGCCACCTCGAGCCCCCAGAGCCAGCTCTTCCCCGGGAAGAAGCCAGCCCACTCCCAGGTGTCCGCGACCTGGCTCACCGGCCTGCTGAGTGGCTCCCCGGGCGGGTTCTGGCCCTATTTCGGCGTGGGCCTGGGGAGCACCACCGTGGCCAAACCGACGCCCTCCGGCACGGACCTGGAAACCAGCATGGCCAGCGCCCTCCACGCCTCCTTCGGCCTGGTGCATCGTCCCCTGCGGGGCATCATCTGGGGCGTCGAGGGCCGATACCAGGTCACGCTTTCCGGGGTGGGCCTGAATGTCTACCAGGGCACGGCCATGCTCGGCTTCACCTGGGGCGGGGGTTCACCTCGGCGGCCCGCTGCCGCAGAACCGCCACCCGCCAGGGTGGAACCACCCTCCCCGCCGGTTCCGCCCCCCGCGCCGCCGGTCGTGGCGGCGCCGGAGCCCGCCCCGGTCCCAGCGCCGGCTCCGGCCAAGCCCCCCGTGGCGGCTCCAATGGTCACGCCCGTACCCATGGCAGCCAAGCCCGAACCCCTGCCGCCGCCGCCGCCTCCGCCCCCTCCCGCCCTGCCACCGCCGGCCCTGCGGCCCGCACCCGCCCAACCGGCTCCCGCCATCGCTGCACCAGCCCCGGCACCCCGTCCGGAAGCCACTTCCGTCGAAGCCCGGCTGGAGGCGCTGCGGAAGGAAGACACGGATCAGTCGCTGGCTCTGGGCCGGAAGTACCTGGCCACGTTGCCCGCGCAGCACTGGACCCTTCGGCTCGAAGTGGCCAGCCTGCCTTCCACCCTCCGGAACGCGGTGGGCGCCTTCCCCGGCAGCAAGCCAGACCTCTTCGTGGCCCCCCTCCGGATCCGCGGCGGCAAGGTGGCCTACCAGCTGTTCCTGGGCCACTACGCCACCCGGGCCGAAGCCGAGCGCGCCGCCAAGGCCGTCCCCGCCTTCTTCCTCGAAGGCGGGCAGCGCCCGCGGCTCTTCCAGCTCACCACCATCCCCAGTGGCGTGAAGCCCTAGCAGGCCAGGGTTTCCCCCAGCCTTCCTGGCACCTTCCTGGATCGCCGGGTGGAGTGCGCTTGCGTGGACGTCGACCCGGAAGGATGTCGCGCCCAAGTGGGCGCCATCCGTGCACGCACGCTCGGATTCTCTGGCCAAGGTTCCTTCTGGCACGCCAAATGATCAATGAAGCACTGGGGTCTCAGGTTCCACCAAAAACCCAAGGCCCACCCATCCCGCAATGGCCGCTGGTCAACGCCTGTTTGGGCGGGTCTCAGGCCGCGAGCTGGCAAGTTTTCTTTACATACATCAAAAGGGCCGACATGAAGTCGGCCCGTTTGTTTGGTAGCGGGGGTAGGATTTGAACCTACGACCTTTGGGTTATGAGCCCAACGAGCTACCGGACTGCTCCACCCCGCGGTAGGAGGTTGAGTGTAGCAATAACACCACTTAGAAGCACGGTGCGATTCGCTCAACTCCCCTGATCTGCGGTCGTGTGCAGCCAGTGTGCAGCGAACACGATTCAGTGATTTCCCGACTGCCCTTGCCCCCACCCCCGGAGGCAAGGCGATGGCAAGCATCCCTGGACTAAAGAAGGTCGGTTCCTTCTGGCAATACTCGATTCAGGTCAACGGGCAGCGTGCCCACGGCTCAACCAAGGCAATTGACCTCACGACGGCGCGGCGGGTGCTGGAGGAGAAGCGGCGTGCGCTACTGCATGACCAACTCAACCTCAACAAGAAGATCCCCCCGACTCTGAATCAGGTATGGGAGGCATGGTGGAAGGCGCACCAGACGGCATTCAGTCAGAGTTACCTCGTATCTGCGGAGTGCAGGTACCGTCTGTGGATCAAACCGGAACTCGGAGTGACCAGGGTTGACCGCATCCAGTCGGATGCCGTGGCAGGGGTGCGGGTTCGCCAGCTTGAGGCGGGACGTTCGCCGCGCTACGCAAACAACACCCTGGAACTGATCCGGACCCTCGTGCGGTATGCCATCAAGTGCGGGCACCTGGAGCAGCTCCCCTTTGTGGTGAAGTTCCTTCGCATCCAGAAGAAACCTCGTGTGACCGTTCCCGCTCTAAGCGTTTCGGCATTCTTCGCTGCCATCGACCAAGAAGCACGCACCCCCCATGTTCGGGTGATCCTCAGGGTAATGATTGGACTCGGGATGCGTGAAGGAGAGGTCCTGGGGATGCGCTGGAATTGGATGAACCCGGAGAACCGGACTTATACCGTGGGCAAGGCAAAGGGGAAGGAGGCACGAGTCCTGCCCATGCCGGACTGGTTGTGGAGCGTATTGAACGCCATGCCCAAACCCGCCCTGAGTGAGTGGGTATTCCCGGCGAAGGATGGGAGACCGCACCGCTCGCAGTACTGCAAGAAGGTGCTCAACCGAGTCTGTACGAAGATGGGACTTGGCAATGTCACCCAACATCGTCTGAGGGCGACCTTCGCAACGCTCCATGCAGAAGCTGGAACTCCCCTCCCCGCGATCCAGGGATTGATGGGTCATAAGAACGTGACGACGACGATGCTCTATATTGAGCAGAATTTGGAATCGCGTCGCATCGCGCAGGACACGTTGAGTCAACGGCTAGGACTTTCAGCACAGCCGAGCGCCGCCGTCACCGCCGTTTAAGCGCCTTACACGCCCTATTGGAGTCGGGTGGGGTTCTGACCTGCCTGAGTTCCTGGACCGCCTCTAGGGGCATCCAGCGAAGTCCCTTGGCAATCCAAGAGTGATTGAAAACCCCGGTCGGCGTTGTGGAGTGACGCTTGCCGTGTCTAGGGATCAGTAAGCAGGAATAGTCATCTCAGCCTTTCCAGAGCGGCTTGATATTCGCTTTTTATTCGCTATCCTGAATACTCCAGGAGGTGCCCATGGAAGTCCAAGCTCATACCACCCCGGAGTCCCGCCAAGCCCTTAGGAGCTACCTGCGAGACCGGCGCATGACGGCTTCTATTCACCAGACCATCACGACGCAGACTCTGAATGACCTAGAGGAGGCTCTGCGGCTCCTGCGAGGGGTTCACCATCCCTCTGAGGCATGGGTGGATGAGATTGAAGCCTTCCTGGAGAAGCGTGCCCCTATCCAAGCCCCCTACAAAGCCACTTCGTTACCTGGTCTGTTCCAGAAGGCTTGATGTGTCAGGAAGCTGATCTGGTGCTCCTGGAATAGGGGGGCGCCTGATGATTACTTGAGTCAGTCCCTAGAATGCTGCAAATATTGAAGCTTGAACTCCTAATCGAAGCCCGCAGCATTTCCATTTCGGCATCAGGGAGAGTACCGAATGCTAGAGATACCGCACGCCTTGATCGAGGAGGTTCAGCGAGGCAGGGTAGTGCTTGTATTAGGGGCAGGAGCGTCAATTGGCGCCATCGACGATAAGGGGCAGGGACCCCCGAATGGCATAGTATTGCGAGATCTGCTCTCAGATAGATTCCTTGGCGGAGCATATAAGAGCGAATCTCTCTCATGGGTTGCAGAACTTGCCATCAATGAGACAAGCCTCGTTGTTGTTCAGGAATTCATTGCTGATTTGCTGCGACATTTACGCCCAGCTCCATTTCATAAGGTGATACCGACCTTCCGCTGGCGTGGCATCGCTACCACAAACTATGACCTCGTAATGGAAACGGCATACTCAGCCTGTGCAAACCGAATTCAATTACTTGTCCCGTTCATCTCTGACCGCGACCAAATTGATGAAAAGCTCCAGGCTGGTGGACTAGCGTACCTTAAACTTCACGGTTGCATTTCAAGGACGCATGAGCCCGAACTCCCGCTGATTCTCACAGTGGAACATTACATTTCCCATCGGAGTCGTCGAAAGTACTTGTTTGATACGTTGGAATCCTTGGCGTATCAGTACCCAGTCGTGTTCGTTGGGAGTTCTGGTCAGGACTCCGATCTTCGAGCCCTGCTTACAGAGGCGTCTCGGGATGAGGGAATGCGCCCAAGGCATTACTTCCTCAAGCCAGGCATTACCGCGCCTGAGACAAGGCTGTGGGAAACGAAGCGCATCACAGCACTGGATGGGACGTTCGAGCAATTCATAAGCGGTCTTGAAATCAGTATCCCCAAGGAAATGCGCCCGATTCTTTCAGCCGTTGATTTGGAACATCCAATCAAGCGCCACTTTGTCGTGGAAGAAGATATAGGATCCCAGTTACAGGCTTTCCTCACGAATGATGTCGAATACGTCCATTCCTCGCTTGCGGTGGGGGATGGAACAGCAGGAGCCTTCTACAGGGGATTCGACCTTGGATGGTACCCGATTACAAACGGGCTAGACGTCCCACGGCGACTATGCGACACGCTAATGTATGACGTGGTTATTCAAGCAGAAGAGGACCGCCCAACGGTCGCGGAGTTCTACGTCATCAAGGCAGAAGCAGGGGCAGGCAAGAGTGTTCTTCTTCGTAGGTTGGCGTGGGAGGCAGCCACGCAAGCCGATTGTATCTGTGTGTTTGTTCGTGAATTTGGGACACTTCGCTACGAAGGGTTAAAAGAGCTTTATCGTGTGGCACAACGGCGTGTGTTTGTCTTCGTAGATGGTGCGCTTGACCATGCCACGCCCCTCAGGGAAACCATAACTCGCGCCCGCCGTGATCAGCTGCCGATAACGGTTTTCACGGCAGAGAGGGCAAACGCATGGAATGTCAGTGCCGACCGTCTTGATCCTTTGGTCACGACCAGTTTCCAGCTTCGATACATGAACCAGGAAGAGATCGAAACCCTTGTCAACCTTCTCAGGAAGCATGATTCATTAGGCAACTACCTAAGCAAAAAAACTCATCAGGAATGTATCCAGCAATTCAATGAACAGGCGGGTCGGCAAATACTCGTAGCGCTCCACGAAGCGACGATGGGTGTACCGTTTGAGCAGATTCTGATCGATGAGTACGTTGAAATCGAACCTCGGGCGGCGCAGCAGCTTTATCTGACCGTGTGCGTTCTAAATCGTCTTGGTGTTCCAGTCCGAGCAGGATTGATCGCACGAGTTCATGGGGTGCAATTTGAGGAATTCACGGAACATTTTTTCAAACCTCTTGAGCACGTTGTAAGGACTCAAGTTCATCCTGGCACTGGCGACTACCTCTACACTGCACGGCATCCGGAAATCGCACAGATCGTATTTGAACGGGTATTGAAATCAAGTCGGGATCGGTTCTCCGAATACATCCGGGTCATCTCCAGCCTGAACTTGGCGTATAACACTGACCGGGATGCATTGCGCGGGCTTCTAAGGGCGAAGTCCCTTCATGAATTGTTTCCAAACTACGAGGAAGTAAAAGCTCTCTTTGATGCAGCGATTCAGGTCGGTCCAAGGGAGTCCTACATCTACCAGCAGCTCGCGAACTATGAACGTATCCGACCAGATGGGAATTTACCAAACGCAATCCGCTTGCTTCAACTTGCTCAAACCCTAGACCCGAGAGATTCATCCTTGCTCCACACCTTGGCAGAGGTGAAGCGGACTCAGGCGGAAAATGCGAAGCATCGGCTCGAGCGAGAAAAGTTTAGAAATGAATCTCGGGCTCTTCTACGAACGATGATGTCTGACACGCCAAACGATCGATACGCGAATGTCACCATGCTTAAACTGGCAATTGATGACCTTCGGGATGTCCTAACTGACCAATCGTCGAATGAGCGGGAAATCGACAACGGTATTCGGAAAGTGGAAGAGATAATTCAGCATAGTCTCCAGAGATTCCCTGGGGATTCATTTTTGCTGGTTGCTGAAGCCGACTACGGAAGGCTGCTCAACGATGACGAGCGGACATATAAAGCGTTGCGCAAGGCTTTTGAGACCAATAGACGGGACACTTTCATCGCTAGCCGCCTTGCGAAGGTGTGTGAAGGTCGGGGTGAATTTGCAGAGGCAAGAACCATTCTTCACGACGCCTTACAGGCTCATCGGGGTGACCAGAACCTCAACTTCCAATATGCCCAGGCACTCCGCAGGCACGGTGATGTTGAGCTAACCACGTTTCTGTACCACTTCAAGAGAGCCTTTACTAAGGGTGATAGTAATTTCGAGGCTCAATTCTGGTACGCAAGGTATCTCTTCGAGAGCGCTGACCTCAGAGACCATAAGGAGAGTAAGGAGTTGTTCAAGTCTCTTCGCTCCGCTCCGGTCACTGATGAGGTTCGCAGGAAAGTTCAGGACATTGCCTCAGAACATGGGAACCCTAAACTGTTCTATGGGTCAATCTCGCGTTTAGATTTCACCAACGCCACTGTCCAGTTAGATGGATCTGCCGATTGGATTTTTGTACATAAGAACGATGTTGATGCCCCCGTTTGGAATTCATTGGTCTTAGGAGTTCGCGTGTCATTACATGTGGGGTTTACATTCGCAGGAGCGACCGCCGTCAATCTTAGGGTCTTATAACCACTGCTTTGTTAATATTGAAATCAACCACTGCTTGCGATATTGATTACAGATAATGGCTGTGCCCAAATTTAGACGAAGTAATGCATGCGTGTGGGTGAAGGTGCCTAATGGCGTTCATCGTGTATCTTCTGACCAACCGCATAACAGGCAAAGAATACGTTGGGGTAACGACACTCAGTATCGAAGAGCGATTCCATGAGCATGTTCATTCGGCAAAGAAACCCGGAAGTACAACGCGAGCACTCTCGCTGTCAATCCGTAAACACGGCGCAACTGCCTTCGATATGGACCAGCTAGCGGTGGCGTGCACCGAAATTGAAATGTTCACCCTCGAACAGCACTTTGTTGACCAACGAAGAACCCTCACTCCCCATGGATATAACATGACCGCTGGTGGCGACGGTCTTCGGGGGTACCAACGCAGTGCCGAAACTCTACAGAAATTAGCAGATGCAGCGCGGGGTAAGAAGGCGAACGAGCGTCAACTGGAAGGGTTGCGACAATCTCCCGCAAGCGTGGGGCGAAGGGTTCGAGTGTGGCATGTCGATTCCCCCCAGGAGTCCGCTGTCTATCCAAGCGTCAATGTTGCCGCCGCTGTCCTGGGCGTCTCATACGCATCGATTTCCATGTGGGCGCGGACCCCTCGGGTTTCCCGGTCAGGATGGGGAGCTGAATACCTCGATCCTCCCGTGAGGAAACTGCCCAAGAAACACACCGAGGATTGTATACGGCAGCGTTCCGAAAAGCGAAAACGCGGGGTCATCATTCGAGAACGCTCCGGGAGCGAAGTTGGGCGATTTCGGTCTGTGACCGAGGCGGCGACGTTTCTTGGTATGTCCGTGGCGGCGGTGTCTCGCTGTTTGAAGGGTTGGAATAAATCCGTTGGAGGATTGCTTGCCGTCTATGAGGAAGGTGTGGTCTGAATCCGTCTTGGCTTTGTCAGAATGGTCCAGGTAAGCCGGACCAATTGAAATCTGATGTATGTGCAAGATTCCGCCCGGGACCCGAAGGTTGCCCAGGCGGTCGGGGATTGCAGGTTTCGTCTATGGACGGTCAGGCAGTTCTCTTAGCGCCTCGGCAGCGTCCATGTCGGGTTCCTCGATGGGTTCGGGGGGTTCGATTTGGATGTGTTCAAGACTTAGCGTCCACTCCGCTGCCCACCCCTGGTGGGCGCAACCGCCCTCACTGTTCTGCCATGTGTCGGACCGTTCACCTTGGTATTCCTCCTGGGCGTCGTGGATCTCATGTATGAAGGCATTCACTTCGTCTGCCAATTCGTTCTGGTCATTCATCGCATTCACTACCACCACCAAGATTTCCTCCTGGCGCTGGTTATGAACCCGAATTGCCTCCCGCACGTCCTGTTCAGCCTGGTCCATCCTGCGTGCTAGCTGGTCCTTGATGTTGATCTGGTTCTTGGTGAGCTTATTCATGTGATTTCTCCTGGTAGATTGGTTTGGAGGTGGGAAGTCTCAATGAGACATAGCGCCGCCTCGTGCTGCCGGGTGGCAGCAATGCGTCTAGGGGTCGTGCTGGCACCATCGATCCGCGACTGGATCGGGGCGCGTCTTGAATCAGGAATGATCTCGTGCGCAATTATCGCGACAAAAATTCCAGCTGTTGAATAGAGGACCATTTCTTGAGATCGGGATACCGCGCGTCCATGGCAGCCCATCCACCTAGT